>NZ_PYCN01000298.1 GCF_003062295.1 Bradyrhizobium algeriense
AAGGTCAAGTGTTGGGAGCGCTATGGCCTCAAATCTTGGATCGAAGCCGCCAAGAAACGATTGCACCACAACGTGCTGGCGATTGCGCTCGCCAACAAGCTCGCCCGGATCGCGTGGGCGGTTCTCAACAAGGGATGCGCCTTCGAATGCGTCAAGACGGAAGAGACGGCGTCCCGACCTGCCTGATCCTCGCGCCGTGCTCGGGGCCGTCAAGGCGCAGCCTGGCAACGGTAGCGCAAGACGTCAGGACAGCACGACGGCCGGCCTTGACGGCCCTTGCGCGCGGCGCGTCTGCGCGCGCAGGCCGGGACGAAGGAACGACCGCCAGGCACGAACAAAGGAACAGCGCGAAGTGAGGAGCTATCGATGACGTAACCAACATCCCTTACCCGCCGAGGTCTGCGAGAGGATGAGAC
>NZ_PYCN01000299.1 GCF_003062295.1 Bradyrhizobium algeriense
CGCCGCCATCCTGCCATGATACAGCTCCTCGTTTCGCCGACCGCAAACGAGGAATCCGCCAACAACCCGTCCGTTCCATCAATTCAGCCTGCTGCAGCACGCGGGTTTCATGGAATCGGTCGTCTAGTCTACTTTCCGGCGCAAAATTCGGCTGCCTTTTGAGGCAGCCAGAATCGCTTGGTGGGGCGAAAACTGCAAGATCGGACGGAATCAGCGTTGACTTGTGTGGGTGAGATTGATTCATTCCTATGAATGATTCGAGATCGAGCCCTTCAAACCCGCGAGAGGCTTGTCGGCAAGCTGCCGGTCACCGGCGAACTGCTGCGTGGTTCGCTGCTGGAGCGCACTGTTCGTCACAAGCGCGGCTGCCCGAAATGTGCGCGCGGCGAAGGGCACCAAGTGTACGTGCTGACG
>NZ_PYCN01000300.1 GCF_003062295.1 Bradyrhizobium algeriense
GAGAGCGCTCTTGAAAACGACGTCATTGGACACCCAAAATGCCTCATCCTCAAGCAATCGTAAGAATTGTGCCACGAGGCGGCGCTCGGACCGCCCGGCAAATTCGAGATCAGCTGAAATACCTTTCGCGCAACGGAGCCGTTGATCTCCAACGTTCCGAACGTCATCAAGGCGTTTTTCTGCCGCACGACCGACTCGACGAGATTGCCCAAAGTTGGGCCGAGCAGACCGGTAACTATCAAGCCGGTCAGTCGGCCGCAGAAAGCAACCAGGACCTAAGAGCCGGCTCCGCAAATTTGAACAGGTCGGTAAGTGGAGTTTCTGCCTGACAGCGGGCACGCTGGTGCCTGCGAATCAGGAGCGACGATGAGCAGACGAGCACGCCGAAACCACACACCGGCCTT
>NZ_PYCN01000301.1 GCF_003062295.1 Bradyrhizobium algeriense
TCACCGATGCGCTCGGCAATCTCGTGCGTTTCGTGCTGCTGCCCGGACAGCGCTTCGACACAGTCGGCGTGCCGCCGCTCATCGAGGGATTGGCCTTCGATGCGCTGATCGCTGACAAGGCGTTCGACAGCAACGCCATCATCGCCGAACTCAACGCGCGCGGCGCCAAGGTCGTCATCTCCCAGCATCCGCGTCGCGCAAAGCCTCTCGCCATCGACCAGGAGATGTACAAATGGCGGCATCTCATCGAAAACTTCTTCGGCAAGCTCAAGGAGTTCAAACGTATCGCCATGCGCGCCGACAAGACCGATCAGAGCTTCGCCTCCATGATCCATCTCGCCGCAGCCGTGATAAACTCCCGATGAATCCCAACAGGCCCTAG
>NZ_PYCN01000302.1 GCF_003062295.1 Bradyrhizobium algeriense
GAGAGTTCATCGAGTTCCTCAGACTTATCGATGCCGCCTATCCGCCGGACACTGCGATCAAATTGATCCTCGACAATCATTCCGCGCACATCTCGCGAGAAACCAGAGCCTGGCTCGCCACTCGACCGGTGGGGCGCTTCGAGCTCACCTTCACCCCCAAGCACGGCTCATGGCTCAATCTCATCGAAGGATTCTTCTCCAAGTTCGCCCGTTCAGTCCTGCGCCATATCCGGGTGACCTCAAAACACGAACTCAAGGAGCGCATCATGGCCGGTATCGACGACGTCAATCGCCATCCGGTCATCCACACGTGGACCTACAAACTCGCCGACGCCGCCTGATATGATTCGAACCAAGAAAACGCTAATCTAG
>NZ_PYCN01000303.1 GCF_003062295.1 Bradyrhizobium algeriense
GCGAGCGCGACAAATCCGGAACCCATGCGAATCAATGGCAGGCGCATGGCCTCGTTGTAGCAAGCGTGCCCGTGAAGTCAGCCCCGAAACGGCCCGAACTTCCGCGGCGCTCTTTCTTCCTTCTCCCCTTGCGGGAGAAGGTGGCATAGGCGGCCATTGGCCGCTGTACTAAAATAGGACGCCGATGCTTTGCATCGGCGTTCTAAGAGACGGCGGCCATAGGCCGCCTATGCCACCTTCTCCCACCTCAACTCGGGTTTACCCGAGTTGAGCATTAAATTTGGTTGAAGTCGGATACATCCGACTTCGATGGGAGAAGGGAAGGGAAGAGTCACATCTCGCCACCTACTCCTGCTCGACAC
>NZ_PYCN01000304.1 GCF_003062295.1 Bradyrhizobium algeriense
CTCTGACTGAACTCGCGCTTGACCTAGATCAAGGCTCTGGCGGGATGACGAAGTTCCGCCTTGGCCGGAATGTGATGGCGGCGAAGCAAACTCTACCGTCGTCCCCGCCTAGTGCGCAATTGCGCACGGGCGCGGGGACCCATACGCCGCGGCCCTGCGGTTAGGCGATGTGGTGAACGCCTTCCATCTGCAATAAACAATTGTGGTTATGGGTCCCCGCGCCCGTGCGCAATTGCGCACTAGGCGGGGACGACCCGTTGAGAGAGTTCGCTATTGGGCTTTAGCCACGGGACAGTCCTCACATCGGCGGCGTGATCCCGTTGCGGCCGACATTGACGCGGGCCGCCTCCA
>NZ_PYCN01000305.1 GCF_003062295.1 Bradyrhizobium algeriense
GCCATCCGCTCCCACGCCGCGTCGCTCAAAACCAACCGATCCATCACACCCAAGACTGCCTCCCCAAAAGCAGTCTTGAATCTGATTTGCCCCTAAATGGGAATCCTTAGAGTCCACACCACCTAGTGGTTCATCATAGTGATTTTGACGTTTTGATACCGAGCCATTCGAGGATGGGCAAGTTTTCCGGTGGCAAGAGAATCTCGATGCTTCTGGGGACACCGGGTTGACGTCGGATGAAGCCGTTCCGTTCGAGGGTGACGATCATCTGGTGGACAGTCGGCGGGCTGACGCGGAAATGGCGCTGGATGTCGGCTTCGGCGGGCGGCTGTCCGAACATGTACGAAT
>NZ_PYCN01000306.1 GCF_003062295.1 Bradyrhizobium algeriense
GAGGAGCACGCCATGTCTCAGAAACTCAACGCAGCGATCGCCGTGATCGGCATCGATATCGGCAAGAACTCGTTCCACCTCGTGGGTCATGATGACCGCGGCGCCATCGTGCTGCGGCAGAGGTGGTCACGCGGCCAGGTGGAAACGCGGCTCGCCAACCTGCCGCCGTGCCTGATCGGTATGGAGGCCTGCGTCGGCGCGCATCATCTCAGTCGAAAACTCCAAATGCTTGGCCACGACGCCCGCCTGATGCCGGCGAAATACGTGCGCCCCTATTCGAAGGGACAGAAGAATGACTTCCGAGATGCAGAAGCCATCGCCGAGGCGGTGCAACGCCCGACCATGA
>NZ_PYCN01000307.1 GCF_003062295.1 Bradyrhizobium algeriense
GGCATCGCTTCCGAACTGGTCAGGGGCGCGCTCGAACTGATTCGCGCCGACGGCCGCAAGGTCATCGCCGGCTGCGGCTTTGTCGTGGATTATCTGCGCAGAAACCCGGAATTTGCCGATCTGGCGGGGTGACGTGACACGACCGTCATTCCGGGGCGACGCAAAGCGTCGAACCCGGAATCTCGAGATTCCGGGTTCGCGCTAGCGCGCGCCCCGGAATGACGTGCGACCTCACGTAATCCGGATCGACATATCCGGCAGGCCTTCGAGCTTGCACAACAGCACATCGCCCTTCACGACCGGGCCGACATTTTCCGGCGTGCCCGAATAGATGATGTCGC
>NZ_PYCN01000030.1 GCF_003062295.1 Bradyrhizobium algeriense
AAAGCGAAGCCGTTCTTCCATCACCGAACTCGCTTTCCACGGCATCCACACCTCCCGCTTGCAAAAAAAGCGAAAAGTGTAACCCATGTGTCCGGTACGAAATGTCACCTATGTCTCGGGCCGCTCAGCCGAAGTTGGCCAGACGGTTTTGTCGACTTTGTTCATTTTCTGATCTCCAGTTTCGTGATTCTCGCTTTGATGGCAGCCGCGCGGCCACGTAACGGCCGATGATCTTCTCGACCCAATCTTCCTCCCACGCTAGCGTAGATCGCGCTCCGACATGCTGGCATCGATCTTGGCCTTGTTGAAGGAGCTTCCGAAACACATCGGCCGTCCACGGTCGTCGTCGGCTGCTAGTCAAGATCGTGGTCGCGAGCTTTGGGATGCGCCCAAGGACATCGCGAAGCGCGCTATGCAGAGGGATGATCGCTTCGCGGCGGTGGCTGCTCTTGCCTGTGGTGAGGACGATCGCGTCGTCGCCGACGTGCGACCAAGCCACGCGTATCAGATCGCTCAGCCGCAAGCCGGTGTGGCAAGCTAGGTCGACTGCGTTGGCTACCTCGGCCGAGCAGGTTCTCTTGATGTGCGTGACATCGGCGTCAGTCCAAATAATTTCAGAGCGGTCGTTGTTGTATAAAGTGCTTAATGCCCTCGCAAGGATTACCCGCGATCCTACCGAGTTCGACGGCCCTTCGAGGATCTCAATGCACACGTTTAATGTGCGTAAACCAATTTCTGCACATAAAGGAATCTGGTCGCCGTACTCATTCTCAGGTTACGCACCTGTCGTATCAGCATGGCAACTCCTTCGAGGTGAAGTAGCACCATGCGAGACGTAACAAGTCAATCGAGGGAGCCGCAGGTCGATAAGCGGCGACCTGCAGAACTACCTCTAGTGATAGATCTTGATGGCGGTTTGCTCGATAGCGACTTTGTTCAAAAAACTCTCATAGACCGATCGATTGGAGCCATTGGTCGATTACAGTGTGCATCGAATTCACTCGATGTAGGATTCGACTATGCCCGCCTTCCATACCTCGAAGACGTTATAGAGCAAGCGCGCCAAGCCCGTTCCGAAGGAAAGGCCGTCTATCTTATTGCGAAGGCGAGTGAACGTGTAACGCTGGGTATCGCCGCTCATCTGGGCCTGTTTAAAGGGGTCATCGCATCCACGATTGACAGAGAACTAACAGATCAGACCAAATTTGACGTTTTGATTCGCGAATTCGGATCAAAAGCTTTCGACTACATTGGCGGCTCTCGTTGTGATCAACGCATCTTAGCTGCCGCTGCTCACAGCACGTTGACTAGTTCCAAAAGTGGAAACGAACAGCCCCATTCCGCGCCCGCGCTTGGCAACAACCGGTTACTCATTTGGTCTAATGCACTCCGGATACATCAATGGACCAAAAATGTTCTTGTATTTATACCACTACTGACCTCGCACCAATTTTCGCTGGCAAACTGCCTTAGTGCAACACTAGCCTTCTTCGCGTTCTCGCTATGCGCTTCCGCGGCTTATCTGCTGAACGACATGGCCGATCTCGAAGCTGACCGAGCGCATCCCCGCAAGCGTTTAAGGGCTATCGCTTCAAAACAGCTTTCAACGAGAGCTGCCAAGATTGCCGTTCCATTTCTGCTCGCAGTCTCGATTCTAATTTCCCTAGCCATTTCTGCTACCTTCGCAGGAGCTTTGCTGGGCTACTTTGCGCTGACCGTCGCCTATACGCTGTATCTGAAGCGCCTGGTGATGGTAGATATCGTGGTTCTTGCGGGCCTCTACACATTGAGGATTGTCGCCGGCGCAACTGCAATCGATGTTATCCTGTCCGAATGGCTTCTCGTTTTCTCGATCTTTATTTTTACATCGCTTGCCCTAATTAAGCGGTACGCCGAACTTGCTATGCGTCTTGACGCATCACTTCCCGACGCAGCGAATCGCGACTATGGGGTCAGTGACATGCAAATTGTCGGACCACTCGCTGCGGCGAGCGGCTCAAACGCCGTGACCATTATCTCACTCTATCTCTCTTCACCTGCTGTTCTCGCACTCTACAGCAAGCCGGCATTTCTTTGGCTACTAGACCCGCTACTCATTTACTGGATTGCTCGAGCTTTGATTCTTTCGCATCGCAGGCAGATGAACCACGACCCCGTCGTATTTGCCGTTAGCGATGGTCCTAGTCAAATCACAGCGCTGCTTATGTTCATTGTAGTGCTTGCGGCGATCTGACGTTTGAGATTCGGCGCCATCGTGAAAATACTCACCGCAACTCTCGAACATTCCGTTCAATGCGAGACGCCTCCGGCAGAGCGTTGGCTTGATATGGATGCAAGCCCAATGCAGATCGCGGGCATTTGCATCGTGGCCAGCTTGATCTCATTGCTTTTCACCGGCTCCGTGTTCGGACTCGACAACCATCTATACCATCTGCCCATTATTCATCGGCTCTACGACGACGATCAATTTCGTAATGACGCGTTTATACAGTCTCTGCGACATTACTCGTCGGGACTCTGGCTCGTACTGGCGGGAAGCGAGCGACACGCCGGTGACGGCCACCTCATGTTTCATCTCCTGCTTTATTTTTCCCGGTTACTTTCATTCGTCGGCTTTGTTTGTTGCGCCTCGCTGATCGGAGTGCAGTCCGTTCGCGAACAGATCATTTTTTGTCTTATTCTCTGCTTCAGCTCGATACTTGACGGCACGAGCTTTGCGGGCCACGGCGCTCTCTTTGTGATGACGTTTAGCCATTCGGAAGTTGCAAACGGAACCATGCTACTGGCGGTTTTTTTTGCTGCGCGCGCTCAAATTGCAATCGCATGCATCTTCGCCGGTCTGACATTTTTCCTCAACGCATTCATGGGGGCGTGGCTAGTCTTGCCGCTTGGCTGCATCGTGATATCGCTCATTTGGCGACAAAAGATCGGCATTTCGCAAATGTTGCCGCAAGCTGTGGTCGGCTTGATTGCATATGCGCTCCTGACGGCGCCCGTGGTTTACAACATCCTCTCCAATCCGGATTTCGGTGGAAACGTCGGATTCGATTATTCGGGGTATCTTCGCAGCCTTTTTGGCAATCATTTCTTTGTCGGATCAAACCCTTGGTATCAGATCGTTTTGCTCGTTACCCTCGCTGTCCTGGGGTGGCTTGCTCTATCGCGGTTTAATCGTGGTGGAGTTGAGCTTAAGGCAGCGCTCGTGGGCATGGTGTCACTCTACATCATCGGTACCATTGTTCCGTTACTGACCGACAACCCGACGATACTGAACTTACATCTGTTGCGGTCGGGTGTGATGATCCACCTTTTGGTTGCCACGTGCACCGCTGCACTTGCAGCCAGATGGTTGAGTAGTCGCAACGGTCAAGAGGCAGCCATTCTGGGGCCGTGTTTGCTGTTTTTCATCATCATCAAATGCTTGCTCCCAATGGCCGCCATTTTGATTGCGTTTTACAAAACTATTTGTGGCAGCGTGAAAGAGCGAGATAACGTGCTCCGTGCGGTTGTTTTCGTCGCTCTCGGCCTCTTCGTGTTACCTTGGCAAGCTTGGCAGCACTTCAAACTCACTTCCACAGCAAAGGAGGCTGTCAGGGAGTGGGAAACAATCGGCGCTTGGGCAAAGTCATCCACTGATCCGAACAGCATGTTCTTGATCTCGAAGAGTGAGGGTACTGAAGCAGTCAGAGTTTCGAGCCCTGATGACTTGCATTCAGGAGCACTCTCCGCTGCTTCGGTAGTATTTGAGGCCAGCTCGCGACGACGTATTTGGGTTGACTTTAAAAGAGGCGCTGCGGTGATGTGGAGCCCCTCCTACCACGCGCAATGGAGGTCGCGAATGGACGCTCTTCTAGAACTTAGAACTCTCAGCGAGACGCTCAGTTTTGCTCAGAACAATGACATCGATTATGTTATCGACAATTGCCAGGCGTTCCGCGCTGCGCATATTGATCCAGTATTCAGCACCAATTCGCTTTGCGTGGGTTCCGTCCTCTTTGCCGCAGTGGTTCCGAGCCAATCGGACCACAAGGCAAATACGCGCGGGGGCATAAAATCTCCTGCTACGGCTTTGCAGGTACCTGCAAGCAGCCGCTGACCTCGTTGCGCAAAAATGCAGCTTTTCGCAATCCCAGCGCCTTCGACAAGGATGATAGCTTGTGACCTGATTTATCAAAACGAGGGACGTCAGAAACCTGCCTAGAGGCCTGTTTCGAATTCCCCGTGTTATTACGGTTCGGTAGTTCGCTTGATGGTAAATCGGTGAGCTGACGAAGAACGCCAAGAGCTTCTTCGCTGCACTGGCATGGCCTTCGACTTCGTTCCGCACGAACAGGAAAGCAACAGTCTTGTCTGAAAAAGCTGGCCGCTCAGAAAATGGGCTCCCATTCTTTTTTGGAATCTGGCCTCCTTAATTGCCGGGAGTTCGTGTGATTCGCGAATTGATGACAGTCCACAATGGAGGCTGCCATGAAAGCGTTCGGTCGCGTACTAACGATGTTCGGTATTCTTCTGGTGTCTTTTCGTGCTGACGCTCACGATGCGTCGATGCCGCACCACGAGTGGTTCAACAGGCAGGAAATGAACCCTGCCGCCCAACACCGGCTCGGTGTTCCCTGGAAATCGTGTTGCGACAACGGCGATGTATTCAAAACACGCTTTCGCGTCGCAGACGACCATTCGGACCAGTGGCAATACCTCAAAGACGGTCAATGGAAAGTCATCCCACCCGACATCATCAAATCTGAAGACACGCCAGATCATTTGCCCGTGCTGTTTATAAACAGGAGGACCGGCGACGAGCTCTGCTTCTTCTTGCCGAAGGGTGGATTGTGATGCTTTAGGCCTGTCGCCAGCTCGACCCGTCGGCTACGGGCAACAGAAGCCTATCTTTCGCTTTCGATCGCGCGTAGGGTCGCTTCGTCGCAAGACGATGGCGCTGAACCTTAGAGTGGACTGCGGGCAGACCCGGGGGCAGTACCCGGCGCCTCCACCTTAGCAGCTTGAGCTTAAAGGTCTCATCTCGGTGAGATCGATTCTGCCGAAAGGCCGAATCCCAGGGCTGCTAGGGCGGGGGCGAACCAGGATCGATGGTCGCAAAGAAGCTCTGAATTGTGCTCGGCATGATACCGCCGTTATCGGGTCAAAAACCTAAATGCAAACGATAACGTTGCATTGAACGAAGTGCGCCTCGCGGCGTAACCTGTTCGGGGTTGGTCCACCTGGCAACAGAACGGCCATCGCCGCGTCAGCCTTCGGGTTGGCGCGGCTTTTATTTGCGGCCCGGCCCGCTCCTCGCGCGTTGCCTTCAATTTCCGTCGCTGCCGTGTTAGGCATGAGGCGTGTCGCAAAAGAGGAGTGCACGTTGACCCGGGCGATCACTTCCGCCGACGCTTCTCGCAACAGCCTGTTCATCGTCGCCGCCGGCGGCATCATCTCCGGTATCCTCACGCCGCTGTTGCCAACGCTGATCGACTTGATCGTTGGCTTGCCCGGTCAGCTTCGCATTTCGCTGATCGCAGTGCCGTTCGCCGTGCTCGTTTTGATACTGGTGCGGCGCTTCAGCGCCAATCCGCTTTGGGCCGCAGGGCTCGCGGCGATCGTCACCATGATCGCGTTCGTCTGCGCGGTGAACGCGGCGATCTTTATCGAGGGACAGACCGCGGGCGCGGCCACGGTCATGCGCTATCTGCTCGCCGGATTGACCGGCGGCCTCGTCGGCACGGCAGTGATGGCGCTCGGAATCGCGCTGCTGCCGGCGGGGCCGCGCAATGCCGCCGCATGGTGGCCGATGCTGATCACGGGGACGCTCGCTGGTACGCTGCTTGCGCTCGACAATGCGCTCGGCCTCGACCGGACCTCGTGTCTCTATCCCGTCTGGCAGGCGGCGGTCGCGCTGCGGCTGGTGATGGTGCTGCGGTCGTGACAGCGCAAAGCCGCGTGCAGCCCCGTAGTTCTACCGTCCTGCATTAAAGCCTGCATTAAGGCTGCCTTAGCCCAGTTCCGCCTACGTTGACCGCTCCCTCATGCAGCGGAATCACAACATGCGGATCGGTCGACTCTTTGCGGTATCGATGCTCTCGGTGACGGTCCTGGCGATCATCCTTGGCGCCGGGGTTCTCGTCCCGCAATATCGTACCTTTGCCAGCAAGACCGAAGCGATCAAGGCGGTAGAGGCCTATGGCACGGTGCTTGCGGTTGGCCAGCAGGTTGCCGCCTACCGCGCGCCCTATGTCGGTCCGTTGTTTCAGGAAGGCGCCGCGACGCAGGCCCAGCTCGATGTGGCGGCGAAGGCCGTGCAGATCGCAGATGCCGCGTTCGCAAAGGCGCGGACCGCCGTCGGCGCGCTCAGCGATGGCGCGGCGCTCGTCCAGGGCCTCAATCAGGCGGCGGCCAAACTGGCCGAGGTTCGCGCAGCGAGCGATCGCGCGATGGCCTTGCCAATGAGCGCGCGCGATCAGGCCGCGATCAAGGGCTTCCTTCCGGGCATTGCCGGGGTTGTCGGGATTCTCGAACCGCTGTTGAACCGCCTTGAAAACCAAGTCGCGATGGCGGACGCGTCGTTGACGGCGCTGCTAAATGTCGCCCGCACGTCGCAGGATCTGCGGATATCGGCCGGCGGCCGGGCTGCTACGGTGTCGCTTGCGATCAGCACCCGCCGTGCGCTGACGGCGGCTGAAATTTCCAGCATGGACCGCGCCCAGGGCCGCGTCGATCTCGACCGCGAACGGATCGAGGCCGGCGTGGATCAGATCGGCAGCCCGTCGCGTCTTGCGAAAGCGATGAACGACGCGATCGAGGCCTATTTCGGAAAGGCCGCGCCATGGCTTGAAAAGGAAATGGCGGTCGGACGCAACGATGGCAAATACGCCATCGGCTCCGATCAACTCGCCAGCACGATCGTGCCGGCGGTGCAGGCATTCTTCGCCGTGCGCGATGCCGCGCTGGCGGAAGCGGGAGAACGTGTGGGCGCCGCGCGGGACGCGGCCTTGACGATGCTGGCGCTGGCCGGCCTTGCCGTTATGGCGCTGCTCGGCGTGCTCGCCGGCGTCACCGTGATGCTGCGCCGGCGCGTGATCACGCCGCTGGCGACCTTGACCGGCGCGGTCGGAGATCTTGCCGCCGGCCGGCACGACGTCACGATCCCGACCGTCGAGCGTGCCGATGAGATCGGCGCCATGGCGGGCTCGCTGCAGGTCTTCAAGGACGCCCTGATCGCCAAGAAGGCTGCCGACGAGGCCGCCGCGGTGGAAGCGGATGCAAAAATCCAGCGCGGCCAGCGCGTCGACCGGATCACCGGCGATTTCGAGGCGATGATCGGCCAGATTGTCGAGATCGTGTCACAGGCCTCGACCGAGCTGGAAGCCTCCGCCGGCACGCTGACGGCGACCGCGGAACGTTCGGAGGAGCTTGCCACCGCGGTTGCGGCGGCTTCCGAGGAAGCCTCCACCAATGTGCAGTCGGTCGCATCCGCCACCGAGGAGATGGCGTCGTCGGTCAACGAGATCAGCCGGCAGGTCCAGGGCTCGGCGCGGATCGCCGGTGAAGCGGTGGAGCAGGCGCAGAAGACCAACGATCGCGTCGCCGAACTCGCCAAGGCCGCCGCCCGGATCGGCGACGTGGTGGAGCTGATCAACACCATTGCGGGCCAGACCAACCTGCTGGCGCTCAACGCCACCATCGAGGCGGCGCGGGCCGGCGAAGCCGGACGCGGCTTTGCGGTGGTCGCGTCCGAGGTGAAGGCGCTGGCCGAACAGACGGCCAAAGCAACGGGCGAGATCAGCCAGCAGATATCGGGCATCCAGGCCGCGACCCAGGAATCGGTCGGCGCCATCAAGGAGATCGGCGATACCATCGGACGGATGTCGGAGATCGCCTCCACCATCGCGGCCGCCGTCGAGGAGCAGGGCGCGGCGACCCAGGAAATTTCCCGCAACGTGCAGCAGGCCGCGCACGGCACGCAGCAGGTTTCCTCCAACATCGCCGACGTGCAGCGTGGCGCCAGCGAGACGGGGTCCGCCTCGGCCCAGGTGCTCGGCGCGGCAAAGTCACTGTCCGGCGAAAGCGACCGGCTCAAGCGCGAGGTCGGCAAGTTCCTCAGTTCCGTGCGGGCGGCCTGAGCCGCCCCCATCGCAAAAGCGGACGCTGCTAGGGCGCGATCGTCAGCACCGCCTTCATGTTCGGATGGTACCGGCAATAATACTCGACGGTACCGGCCTTCTTCAGCACTGACGTCACGGTTTTCTTCGGCGGCATGTTGACGTCGAAGTCGCCGTTGCGCGCGGTCGCGGTGTGCACGAACACGTCCTTGTTGATCCATTCGATGGTGTCGCCGACCTTGGCCGAGACCTCTGCCGGCGCGAACACCAGATCGGTCGTCGTGATCTGTATAGTCGTCGCATGCGCCGGGGCGGCTATCATGCCGAACAGCAGGGCAGCCATGACAGGCGGATAGCGTCCCGGACGCATGGCAGGCTCCTTACTTCAGCTTGGCGGCGACTTGTTCGGCGTGCTGCTGGTGGCCCTGAAAGATCTTCAGGCCGGTCTGCAGCAGGCTCTTCAGCTCGGCATTACTGGCTGATGGAATGAGCTGCGTCTCCAGCGCGCCGTTGACGGCCTTGTGGTAGGCGACCTCGTTGGCGACATAGGCCTTGTCGTATTCGGCACCCTTCAGCTTGGCGAGTTCGTTAAGCTTCTCGGCCGCCTGCTTCGACAGCGTCTTGCTGGTGTCGTTGTCCTCCGGCGTCACGTTCAGCTTCTTGACGAGGTCGAGCGCCTGCTTGTTCACGGCCTCATGGTCGCGCACCATGCCTTCTGCGAACGCCTTGACGTCCTTATTGCCAGCCTTCTCGATCGCCTGCTTGGCGGCGGCGATGTCGATGACCCCTGCGGTGTAGGCGATATGCGCGATCTGGGGATCGGTGGGCTTTGCGCCTTGCGCCAGCGCTGCGCTGCTTAGGATGCTCAATGCGGCGATCGCCGCGCTCAATCGAACGAACATGTCTGACACTCCTGTGGCGCGGAACCAATGCCGCGCGTTGTTGACGAACAGGAGTTGGATGGTCGTGGAGTGCAGAGGTTCCCGGAAAAGTTAATCGAAGCCCAGTCGCTTCAGCACCGTGTCCGTCAGCCGCTCGCAGCGCTTGCCGGCAAAGGGAAACGCCTCCATCACCACGGGACCAATTTTCTTCTCGACGATGTCGCGCAGCATCGTGCGGGCGCGGTGCAGCCGGCTCTTCACGGTCTCGGGCTTGAGCGAGAGAATCTCGGCGGTCTCTTCCACATTCATCCCTTCGATGACGCGGGTGATGAAGACGAGACGGAACGCTTCCGGCAATTCATCGATGGCATGTTCGACGACGGCTTGGATTTCACGCTGGGCCATGGATTTTTCCGGATCGGCGGCGGCGAGGGGGAACTGGATGATTTCGGCTTCGAGCGCGCCTTGCGGCAAGGAGTCCAGTTCCACGGCGGGCCGACGGCGGCGCAGCCAGCCCAGTGCCTCGTTCATCGCGATCCGCGACAGCCAGGTCGACAGGCTGGAATCGCCACGAAAATTTTCCAGATGTGTGAAGGCGCGGACGTAGGCTTCCTGCACCACATCCTCGGCCTCGCCATCGTTGCGCAGGATGCCGCGGGCAAGGCGATAGAGCCTGCGGTTATTCGCCTGCATGATGGCACGGACGGCGGCTTCGTCGCGCGCCAGCGCCCGCCGCACCAGCTCGGTGTCGCCGGATTCGACGGGCGCGATTTGTGGTATTTGGGCCTGGCGCATGATGTCCACCAATAACAGCGTATTGGGGTTGGATGCGGCAGAGGGGAAGAGGTTCCCAAAAATTATTCGGTTTCGTAGGATGGGTGGAGCGAAGCGATACCCATCATGTCTCTACAGGGGAATTGATGGGTATCGCTGCGCTCCACCCATCCTACAAACCCGTTACACCGCCGGTACTTGATCCAGGAACCCGGTGATGCTGCGGATGCGGCCGTCGCTGAGCACGGCGAAATCCGTACCCTTGATCGGGCTGTCGCCGCCATCGGGACCCAGTCCCCAGGAGAAGCGGACGTGGTCGCCGAACCCGTTGGGCTCGCCGATCAGCCTGAATTTGAAATCCGGAAAACGCTGCTGCACACCGGCGACAAGCGCATCGACGCCGTCGTGGCCGTCGCCGCTCATCAGGGGATCGACGTATTTCGCATCCGTCGTCCAGTTCGCCGCCAGCATCTCGCGGCGGCGGGCTGGCGTGCGCTCGTTCCACAGGTCGATATAGCCGCGGGCAATGGTGTGAACGTCGGTCATGAGGATCTCCTTATCGTTAGGCCGGATTGATCGGCTGACCGACTATCTGATATCCGCGCGCGTCAATCGATTACCTCGGAGGTCAAGGATTGTCGGATCGCGCCCCCTGACCAATGATCGGGCTAGGGCCTGCGCCGGATTTGGCGTAAAAGCATGAACCACGTGGTTCCCAGGGGGAAAACGTCAACACTTGGGCCCTTGCCGTCCTCATCATCATGGGGCGATCGATCGGTGCCAGAAGAAACCAAGACGCCGAAACAGCATGCGGGCGCCGACTGGGCGCAGCAGCTGTGGCTGTGGCCGCTGGAAGCCACGAAATTGGCGCTCGACAGCTACGCGCAATGGTTCACAAATCAGAAGCCCGCTCCTCCCGACGTGCCGGACCAATCGCCGCTTGCCTGGACCACGCCGAACGCCGTGGTACTCCAACTTCAGTCGATGCGATTGCGGGAGTTTTCGCGCAAGGGTTCGACGCAGCCGCCGGTTGTCGTCTGCGCGCCCTATGCGCTGCACGGTGCGCTGATCGCGGACTTCGCACCGGGCCATAGTCTGGTGCAGGCGCTGCAAAAAGGCGGCGTGAACCGGATCTATGTCCCGGACTGGCGCTCGGCCACGCCGGAAATGCGCTATCTCTCGATCGACAATTATCTGGCCGATCTCAATGTCGCGATCGATGAGATTGGCGCGCCGGTTGATCTGGTCGGCCTGTGTCAGGGCGGATGGCTGTCGCTGGTCTATGCCGCCCGTTTTCCCGGCAAGGTGCGGCGGCTCGTACTCGCCGGCGCGCCTGTCGATATTTCCACGCCGTCAGAACTCTCGAAGATGGTGGCCGCACTTCCGCATCAGGCCTTCGAGCAGATGGTGCAGCAGGGCGATGGCCTCGTCAGCGGCGAGCACATGCTTAAGCTCTGGAACATTCCGTTCAGCCAGCATGACGTGGAAGCCGTGCTGCAAAGGAATCTCGGCGATGGATCGGACGAGGCGCAGATGCTGCTGGATCGTTTCGAGCGCTGGGATCGCGCGACGCTCGATCTGCCGGGGACCTACTATCTCGAGGTGACCGAGCAGGTTTTCCGGCAGAACCTGATCGCCGAGGGCCGCTTCGTCGCGCTCGGCCGGAGGATCGATCTCGCTGAAGTACGCGTGCCGGTCTTCCTGCTGGCCGGAGCCGATGACATCGTCGTTCCGCGCGATCAGGCGTTTGCCACCGCAGGGCTGTTGGGTACGCCACCGGCGTGGCTGGAACAGGCCTGTGAGCCTTGCGGGCACCTCAGCCTTTTCATGGGGCGCAAGGCCCTCGGCCATTCCTGGCGCCGGATCGTCCGGTGGCTTCAGGCCGACATCGGCGATGTCGCCGGCGCAAAAATCCGCGCGTGAGATGCAAAATGAAAATGCCCCGGATCGCGTCTGCAATCCGGGGCAGCTAGATGCGTTGCGGCGGTGGGGCTTACTTCGCCGCGACCACCATGATCTCGACATTGTACTGCGGCGCGGCGAGCTTGGCCTCGACGGTGGCGCGCGCCGGCGTGTTGCCCGCCGACACCCAGCCGTCCCACGCCGCGTTCATTTCGGGAAACGTCTTCATGTCGGTGATGTAGATCGTGGCGGACAAGAGCTTCGACTTGTCGGTGCCGGCCTTGGCGAGATGGCCGTCGATGATCGCGAGGATGTCTTGCGTCTGCTCGGTCACGCTCTTGCCGGCGGCCTTGCCGGCGACGACGCCCGCGAGATAGATGGTGTTGCCGTGGACGACGACCTGGCTCATGCGAGGTCCGGTTTCGAAGCGCTGGATGGTCATGTTTTTCTCCTGATAAGGGGCGGCGGCTTCTTAGCGTGCTCACGCCTCGAGGACTACTGCGTTATTTGCATCGAACCTCGGCACAGGCGAGCGGAAGCGACGCCGTCCTCAGGCGGCTATGCCAGGCCTTGACGGGAAGGCATTTCACCCCGCCGCCTTCGCCGCCGCGCGTCCCGCATTTCGCCCTGAGAACAGGCATCCTCCCAGGAAAGTGCCTTCCAGCGAACGGTAGCCGTGCACGCCGCCGCCGCCGAAGCCGGCGGCTTCGCCTGCGGCATAAAGTCCCCGGATGATCTGGCCGCTCGTGCCGAACACGCGCGAGTCCAGATCGGTCTCGAAGCCGCCCAGCGTCTTCCGCGTCAGGATGTTGAGCTTGACCGCGATCAGCGGGCCGTGGTCGGGATCGAGAATACGATGCGGCTTCGCCGTGCGGATCAGTTTGTCGCCGATGTAACGGCGCGCATTGTGCAGGTTCATCACCTGCGCGTCCTTGACGTAGGGGTTGGTGATCTCGCGGTCGCGCGCCTCGATCTGCGCCTTGATGTGGTCGTGCTGGAGCAGGCCGTCGCCTGAAAGCGCATTCATCGCGCTGACGAGGTAGGCGAGATTGTCGCGCACGATGAAATCCGCGCCGTTCTTCTTGAACGCTTCCACCGGCGCTGGTGCACCCTTGTTGGTGGCGCGCTTGATGGTCATGCGCCAGCTCTTGCCGGTGAGGTCCGGATTCTGCTCGGAGCCGGAGAGCGCAAACTCTTTCTTGATGATGCTCTGGGTCAGGATGAACCAGGAATAATCGTAGCCAGTGCCCATGATGTATTCGAGCTGGCCGAGCGTGTCGGAGCCGGGGAACAGCGGCGCGGGCAGCCGCTTGCCCGTGGCGTCGAACCACATCGACGACGGGCCGGGCAGGATGCGGATGCCGTGGCGCGGCCAGATCGGATTCCAGTTTCGGATGCCCTCGACGTAATGCCACATCCGGTCGCGGTTGATCAGCCGCGCGCCGGCGGCCTCGGTGATACCGATCATGCGGCCGTCGACATGTTCGGGCACGCCGGAGATCATGAATTTCGGCGGCTCGCCCAGGCGCTTCGGCCAGTTCTGCCGGACCATGTCGTGATTGCCGCCGATGCCGCCGGAGGCGACGATCACGGCCTGCGCGCGCAAGCTGAAATCGCCCACGACCTTGCGCGAGGAGCTCTTGCCGCGCTCGACGCTGTCAGGTTCGAGCACCGAACCACTGACGCCCTCGACCGCGCCGTTCGTCATCACGAGTGTGTCGACGCGGTGGCGAAACCTGAACGTTAATCGGCCGTTTTTTTGCGCTTCGCGTGCGCGGCGTACGAACGGCTCGACGATGCCGGGGCCGGTGCCCCAGGTGACGTGAAAGCGCGGCACCGAATTGCCGTGGCCCATCGCGTCATAGCCGCCGCGCTCGGCCCAGCCGACCACCGGAAAAATACGGTGGCCCATCGCCCGCAGCCAGTCGCGCTTCTCGCCGGCCGCGAACGCGACATAGGCTTCCGCCCATTGCTTGGGCCAATGGTCGTCGTCGCGGTCGAAGCCCGCGGTCCCCATCCAGTCTTGCAGGGCGAGATCGTAGGAATCCTTAATGCCGAGCCGGCGCTGCTCGGGAGAGTCCACCAGGAAGAGTCCGCCGAACGACCAAAAGGCTTGTCCGCCAAGGCTTTGTTCGCCTTCCTGGTCGATGACGATGACGCGCTTGCCGGCGTCTGCGATTTCGGTCGCCGCGACCAGCCCCGCCAGTCCGCCGCCGACCACGATTACGTCTGTGACCTCAGTCATCGTTTCCTCCCCCGTGCCATTTATGATTCAAGCCCGCGTCCTCGCGCGCGGTCAACGGCAAAGCGTCTTGCCTGTGGCTGCGTCGCCACCTCGGCGAGAGTCGTTTGTTCCAGTATGGGACCTTTTCGCGCGGAGGGTGCAGCGGCCCGGCAACACTTAATTTGAATTTGTTTTGACGGGCTGTGTCTGCCTAGACAAAATCACGATCTCAAACGACGCTACATCCCGTCTTGCATCACTAAGACAATCAGATTCGGGTTCGACATTTCTTCGACTGGGGCTGGGATATGAAGCTGGTGACGGGGTTGCTTGCAGCGGTGCTGCTGCTGGCGGGGGTAGGGGCGAGCCATGCGGTGGTGCGGATTGCCGACGACCGCGGCGGCCGGATCGGCACCTATGTCGACAAATACCAGGGCCTGCGCACCTCGGGCGAAACCGTCATCATCGATGGGCTCTGCGCCTCGGCCTGCACCATCGTGCTCGGCGCGGTTCCCCATGACCGTATCTGTGTGACGTCACACGCCAATCTCGGCTTTCATGCCGCCTGGGATTTCGGCGCCAACGGCCGCGCCGTCACCAACGCCGAAGCCACCCACATGCTGTATTCGATGTATCCGCCAGCGGTGCGGAAGTGGATTGCGGCGCGTGGCGGCTTGACCCAGCGCATGCTCTTCCTGCGCGGCAAGCAGCTGCAGTCGATGTACAAGCCCTGCTACCTCGACGCGCAAGCCTCCACCAACAAGCCAGCATCATCGCGCTGAACCTGGGCGGCCGTTTCGCCGAAAGGTGACGTCGTGGCCGGGTCTTCCCGGCCATTTACTTTTCGTGCACCTCTCGCCCAGTCTGCCCCTCCGCATGACGTGATGTCCGGCGCGGCCATTCCGCTTGCCTGCCCCGGGAACTAGCCCTATCTGAAATGCATGGCTCAGCCGATCTCCACCCAAGCCGGAATGATGACCGCGACCTCGCGTCAGGGCAGGGTGGCGTCCATGATCGTTTGGAGCGCAGCCGCCCTCGGCGCGCTGGCCGTGCTCGGCGCGGCGGCATTGTGGTTCCATTACGGCACCGCGGTGTTTTTCGAGATGATCGCCGCCGGCATCTCGGCCTGCTTCTGATACGGCGAAAAGGAATCCACGATGGACCGGACGATCCGCCCGCTGGTGATTATCGCTGCCTTTGCCACGAGCCTCGTGGTCGGGCTGGTGATCATGCTGTGGGCGATGGGCGGCCTGCGCACCGTGACCGCGCCGGCTGCGATCGGCGGTCCGTTTCAACTGACCGACCAGGCCGGCCAGGCCGTCACCGAGCAGAATTTGAAGGGCAAGCCGACGCTGATCTTCTTCGGCTTTACCCATTGCCCGGATGTTTGCCCGACCTCCCTGTTCGAGATTTCCGAGGTCTTGAAGGCAATGGGCACGGACGCCGACAAGGTCAACGCCTGGTTCGTTTCCGTTGATCCCGAGCGCGACACGGCGGCCGCGATGAAGGACTATCTCTCCAGCTTCGATCCGCATTTGAAGGGGCTGACCGGGGAGCCTGCGGCGGTAGCCAAGGTGATTTCGGCCTATCGGGTCTATGCCAGAAAAGTCCCGCTCAAGGACGGCGACTACACCATGGACCATACCGCGCTGGTCTATCTGATGGACCGCGACGGCCATTTCGTAGCGCCCTTCAACCTGAAACGGACGCCAGCGGAAGCCGCCAAGGATTTGAAGCGCTATCTCTGAGCCGGCAGGGCTGGCCAAAAGCTCTAAAAACGGCCCTCGCATCGTGGGTCGGATGGTCTATAAGGCCGTGAAATTCCGCAAGCATTGCCGAAAATGCCATATCTTAACGCACCGTTAACCAATGCAAGACTGCATCGAAGCGTCCGCGCCTGGCTGGCCGGGCTGTTGATTGCGTTCGCGTTGATGGCTGTTGGCGGTGCTGCGCAGGCGCAGACCCAACCCCGCCCGGCGGTCGAGGCGGCCCCGCAGGCAGTGCCTGGCTTCTGGGACCCGCGGCGGCGTCCGGACCGGCCGGACATGTCGCGCCTCACCGTGATCCGGTTCCTGACCGAGACCGATTACCCGCCGTTCAACTTCACCGGTGCCGACGGCAATCCCGCCGGCTTCAATGTCGATCTGGCGCGCGCGCTGTGCGACGAGATCAAGATTTCCTGCACCGTCCAGATGCGCCGGTTCGAGACGCTGGTCGACGCCATTACCAGCAACCGCGGTGACGCCATTATCGCCTCCATGGCGGTGACGCCGGCCTTGCGCGCCAGGCTCGATTTCACCGATCCCTATTACCGCGCGCCGGCGCGCTTCGTGTCGCGGCGCGACGCTGTCATGCCGGAGGTCCGCCCTGAATATCTCGAAGGCAAGAAGGTCGGCGTCATCGCCGGCACTTCGCACGAGGCCTATCTGAAGGCGATGTTCACCGACGCCGAGATCAAGTCCTATCCCAATGACGACGCGCTGCGGCTCGCCTTGCGGCGGAGCGAGGTCGATTTCATCTTCGGCGACGCGATCTCGCTGGCGTTCTGGATCAACGGCACCGATTCGGGCGAATGCTGCGCGTTCTCGGGCGGACCCTTTGTCGAGAGCCGCTATTTCGGCGAGGGCATCGGCATCGCCGTCCGCAAGGGCAACGATCTGCTGCGGACGTCGCTGAACTGGGCGCTGTTCCGGATCTGGGAAAAAGGCCGCTTCACGGATCTGTGGCTGCGGTATTTTTCGATCAGTCCGTTTTGACACCGTCATTCCGGGATGGTCCGAAGGACCAGACCTCAGGGGTGCAATTGCACCCCGGGGAATCTCGAGATTCCGGGTTCGATGCTGCGCATCGCCCCGGAATGACGGCGGAGGGCCCATCATTTTGCATTTTTACGCGGAAGCGCTAGTTTCCGCGGCTTCCGGAGAGAGCCCTTACAAAATGTCCACGATCGACCATGCCTTTAGCCCGAGCGATTTGCGCGCGCTCGCCGAGCAATCCAACGCCTGGCCGTTCGAGCAGGCCAAGGCGATTGTTGCGCGGCTGAAGAAAAACCCGAAGGACGAGGTGCTGTTCGAGACCGGTTACGGCCCGTCGGGCCTACCGCATATCGGCACCTTCGGCGAGGTCGCGCGCACCACGATGGTGCGTCATGCGTTTCGCGTGCTGACCGAGGACAAGATCAAGACGCGGCTCCTGGCGTTCTCTGACGATATGGATGGCCTGCGCAAGGTGCCCGACAACGTGCCGAACAAGGAGATGCTGGCGTCGCATCTCGGCAAGCCGCTGTCGCGGATACCCGATCCGTTCTCCAATGAGTATCCATCGTTCGGCGCGCACAACAATGCGCGGCTGCGGGCGTTTCTCGACACCTTCGGCTTCGACTACGAATTCGCCAGTTCGACCGACTACTATGCGTCAGGGAAGTTCGACGCGGCGCTGCTGCGGATGCTGGAACGGCTGGATGCCGTGATGAAGATCATGCTGCCATCCTTGCGCGAGGAACGTGCCGCGACCTATTCGCCGTTCCTGCCGATCTGCCCGCGCACCGGCATGGTGCTGTACGTGCCAATCGTCGAGCACGACGTGAAGGCCGGAACGGTCTCCTACGACGATCCCGAAACCAGGGAGCGCGTGACGCTTCCGGTCACAGGCGGCCATTGCAAGCTGCAATGGAAGCCTGACTGGGCGATGCGCTGGTTCGCGCTCGGCGTCGACTATGAAATGGCCGGCAAGGACCTGATCGACTCGGTCAAGCTGTCGGGCAAGATCTGTGCGGCGCTCGGCGGCACGCCGCCAGAGGGCTTCAATTACGAGCTGTTCCTCGACGACAAGGGGCAGAAGATTTCGAAGTCGAAAGGCAACGGGCTCACCATCGATGAATGGCTGCGCTACGCCTCGCCGGAATCGCTGTCGCTGTTCATGTACCGCGAGCCGAAGGCGGCGAAGCGGCTGTATTTCGACGTGATCCCGCGCAACGTCGACGACTACCAGCAATTCCTCGATGGCTTTTCGCGGCAGGATGCCAAGCAGCAGCTCGTCAATCCGGTCTGGCACATCCATTCCGGCAATCCGCCCAAGGCCGACATGCCGGTCACTTTCCAGCTTCTGCTGACGCTGGTGTCGTCGTCGAACGCGGAAAACGCCGAGACGCTGTGGGGCTTCATCGGCCGCTACCGTCCGGGCGTGACGCCGCGGACCCATCCGAAGCTGGATGCGATGGTCGGCTACGCCATAAACTATTATCGCGACTTCGTGGCGCCGACGAAGCAGTTCCGCGAGCCGACCGACAGCGAGCGCGTCGCGTTGCAGGATCTCCGCGATGCGCTGTCGAACATGCCGGCGGGATCGAGCGCCGAAGATATCCAGAACGTGGTCTACGAGATCGGCCGCCGCGAGCCGTTTCTGGATCCCGTGAAGAGGGGCAAGGACGGCCGGCCCGGCGTCTCGCTCGACTGGTTCAACATGCTCTACCAGGTGCTGCTCGGCCAGGAGAAGGGCCCGCGCTTCGGCTCGTTCGTCGCGGTGTACGGTGTGACGAATGCGGTAGCGATGATCGACGGCGCACTGGCACGGAGCGCGTAGGATGTCGACGGTACGCTAAAGGTCGTCATGCGCGGGCCTGACCCGCGCATCCATCTTGCTTCGCAAGACTCCTTTGGTCGATGGATTGCCGGGTCAAGCCCGGCAATGACAGTCGCATCAAACCGACTGCAGCACGTAGCGGCGGTTGTCTTGCTGCGCCGGGCGGGCGTTCATCGGATAGAGTTTTGCGAAACCGGCGACATCGCTGGTCGCGACCTGGATCGGATCGGTGAGCACCAGCCATTCGACGACTTCCGAGCATGGCGGTGTCGTCAGCGAGCCCGGATACCGGTAGTAGCCGAGCTTCGCCGGCAACAGCCCGTTCGGATTGATGCTGCCATCCGCCTTCACTGCGGACCCTTCCTTGGCCGGCATGGTGGCTACGATCTTGCCGAAGGTCGCATTCGGCTTTCCTTCCGAGAACATGACGCCGACCACGGCGAGCGCACCCGAATTCGCGCGGTGCACGAAATGCGCTTCCATCGGAAAACTCTTGCCGTCGATCAGATGTTCGCTCGGTCGGTGAAAGTGCACCTGCAAGAGTTTGTAGGTAGTGTCGCCGAGCTTCAGCGTCGAGCCTTCGGCGAAATTGAGCTGGATGGTGTGGCCGTTGTTGACGATCGTATCGGCGGTCTTGCCCCATGACAGTTTCAGCGCCGGGTGCTGCGATTTGATGGGGGCCACGATATCGATCGGCGATTGCTGCGCGCCGAGTGAGCAGGCCTTGTTGGCGGCATCGAGATCGCCCCATTTGGAAGGCCCTCCCACGCCCTCGTAACTCCAATGGGCGCCTTCGGCGGCAAATCCCCCGGTCGTGCAGACCGGGCAAGCCGCGAGCCCGGCGAGCGCCTTCAAAAGATTTCGACGATTCATGTGATGCCCCTGCCTGGATGAAAACTTTGCAGTATCCGATTCCGCGGCAAGCGTAAGCTGAAAATATGACTGTCAGCACGACGCTACCTGTTGTCGTGTGCCGTAGCCCGGATGGAGTGCAGCGAAATCCAGGGGCAGTGCAAGCGGCTCGAGCGGCTCCCGGATTGTGCGGAGCCTGTCATCGGGCGCGCATTCGCGCGACCCGTTGGCTCCATCCGGGCTACGCCTCGGCCCGAGGCAGAGCCCACAAAGAGGGATGGCAGGCCCGCCGCAATTTCAGCCGCGGCCCGCGCCGGATTGCGCTACAATCCTCCCAAAGCCTCCGCCGAGCGACAGGCAACACAGCGGATCAGGGAGAAAGCGGATGCAGTTCAGGGTTTCGCCAAAATCGCTTCAGGACAATGTCAGCACCGAGCAATGGCAGGCGCGGGTCGATCTTGCGGCCGCGCACCGGCTGGCCTTCATCCAGGGTTTTTCCGAAGGCATCTTCAACCATCTGACCTTCGTTGTGCCTGATAGCACCGATCGCTACTACCAGATCCCGTTCGGCACGCATTGGTCCGAGGTCACCGCTTCCTGCTTCATGGAAGTCGGCATCGACGACGGCGAGGTCAAGCGCGGCGAGGGCGAGGTGGAGCGTTCCTGCTATTGCATCCACGCGCCGATCCACAAGGCGTTGCCGCAGGCGAAGGCGGTGTTTCACACCCACATGCCGCACGCCAGCGCGCTGACCCGGCTCGAAGACCCCCGCATCAAGGAAATCGGCCAGACCGAAGTCGGGCTGTCGGGCGCCATCGCCTATGACGACGAATATACCGGCCCGGCGCTCGATCCCGCCGAAGGCGCGCGGCTCGCAAAAGTCATCGGCGACAAGACCGTGCTGTTCATGGCCAATCACGGCATTTCCACCGTCGGCGCCACCGTCGCTGAAGCTTACGACATGCTCTACTACGTCGAGCGCGCCGCCCAGGTGCAGATCTATGCGATGTGGACCGGGCAGAAGCTGAAACAGCTTCCTGCGCCAGTGGTGGAGAAAACCAAGCGCGACTACAAGGACGAGCATCTCTACAAGGGACCGACTCCGGCCCAGCGGCATTTCGATGCCTTGAAGCGGATGCTGGACCGCAAAGAGCCGGATTACGCGACGTAAGCGTCGGTCGTTGCCGCGAGCGCAGGGCCCTTCTTCCCTTCTCCCCTTGTGGGAGAAGGTGCCTTGCCGAAGGCAAGGCGGATGAGGGGTCTCTATCCGCGGATGCAGACCCCTCATCCGTCTCGCTGCCGCTGCGCGTCAGCGATCCACGAAGGTTCGCGCCCGCGACTCCATCAGCCAACCGCCCCTCTAACCTCATCCGCAAATCGGTGCCAGATTTCCGGCCGCCAGCTTCCATTGGCGGCGCCCGAGGTCGAAGGCAAAATCCACACCCTGGTATCGCCAATCAGCTCCAACTGCTCGCCGTAGTCCCGCTTCCCGTCAAAGAACTTCTGTCCGGCCGTCTTGCTGGTGAAGGCCAGGAACTGCGGACGAAATGTCGCGATTGTCTTGCTCAGCCGGGCACGATCCGCCGTCGTCAGCTTCGGAAGCGTCGCACGGTCCATCCCCGCGCCCGCTTTCACCAGATCAGTCAGGCCGATTCCATATTGCAGCAGGTTGCGGAATTGATGCGGCTGCAGCTGCTCCGGCGTGAGCCTCGTCTCGTGCAAAATCTTCCAGAACTTGTTTTGCCGGTGCGCGTAATAGGCCCGCTCGGCGGCGGATGTCGTCCCCGCGGCGGTTCCGCACAGCACGATGCGAAGGGAATGTTGCAGCAGGTCGCTCAGCACATCCGTCACGGAGCGACAAATCCTACTGGCTCGCCCACACGATCCTTGCAATCCACGCCACATCTTCGGCGTCGAGCGTGCGATCAGCCTGGGCCGGGTTGAGCGACTGCAGTTCCAGCGTCCTGGTAGTGCGGCGTTTCAATTCCTTGACCATCACTTCGCCGTCCGACGTCTTGAGCACCACGCGGTCGCCGCGCCGGATCGGCGTGCCCGGCGATACCACGATGATGTCGCCGTCGCGATAAGCGGGCTTCATCGAATCGCCTGAGATCTCCAGCGCGTAGGCGTGCTCGTCAGAGGCCTGTGGCAGCGCCACCTCGTCCCAGCCACGGCCGGCAGGAAAGCCGCTCTCGTCGAAATGGCCGCCGCTGCCGGCTTGCGCCAGGGCAAGCAGCGGCACCGATTGCAGGCCCCGCGCGCCGTCGCCGATCAACTGCACAAAGGTGTCGATCGACGAATTAGTCGCGGCCAGCGCCTTGGAAACCGATTCGGTCGAGGGCCAGCGCTCGCGGCCGTCGGCGGTGATGCGCTTGGATTTGTTGAAGGTGGTGGGGTCCAGGCCACTGCGCCTGGCAAGGCCGGACGGCGACATCCCGGCGCGTTCGGCCAGGCGGTCGAGCGCGGTCCAGACCTGGCTGTGGGTCAAAATGCGCTGCGCCTTGGAATGCCTGGCCATCGAAAATCCCGGAATCGCCTAGGAATTATTGCCTCATTCGGCTCCTTTTCGCAAATCTCGTGCCGCGCCCTGCTGCGCAGCGCTTGAGTTGGCGGCCTGCCGCCTTTACGGTCGGCCGCCACCCGGCCATTTCCGGGAAAATCCCAAGTTACTCAATGACAAGCCCGGAAAGTCGTGCGCACGATCTATAAAATCACTCCCGCCTCGGCCTGGCGCGAGGCCGAACGGCAGGGCGTCTACCGGGGCAGCAGCGACGATCTGCGCGACGGCTTCATTCATTTCTCCACGGCGTCCCAGGTCGCCGAGACGGCGCGAAAACATTATTTCGGCCAGACCGGCCTGTTCCTGGTTGCGGTCGACGCGGACGCGCTGGGCGATGCCTTGCGCTGGGAGCCTTCGCGCAACGACGAACTGTTCCCGCATCTCTATGGCGAACTCGATCTCGGCGCGGTGACCGCCATCCTCGACATGCGCGCGCGGTCCGACGGCACTCACGACATTCCGGAGCTTCTCCCGTGATCCGCGCCTTCGACGCCTTTTCGCTGCCGCTGTTGCGCTGGTTCGATCCGGAAGACGCGCATCGCATGGCGATCCATGGCCTGCGGCTGCTGCCGCCGGTCAAGCCGCGGGCCGACGACCACAAGCTGGCGGTGCGCGCCTTCGGCCTGAATTTTCCCAATCCGATCGGCATGGCCGCGGGCTTCGACAAGAGCGCGGAGGTGCCCGACGCGTTGTTGCGGCTCGGTTTCGGCTTCGTCGAAATCGGCACGGTGACGCCGAAGCCGCAGGGCGGCAATCCGCGGCCGCGGCTGTTTCGGCTGGAGCGGGATGAAGCCGTGATCAACCGCATGGGCTTCAACAATGACGGCGCCGAGGCCGCGCTGCGCCGGCTGGCGGCGCGCGCCCACCATGGCGGCATCGTCGGCGTCAATGTCGGGGCCAACAAGGATTCGTCCGACCGCGTCGCCGACTACGTCAAGCTGATCGAGACATTTGCGCCGGTGGCGAGCTATTTCACCGTCAATGTCTCCTCGCCGAACACGCCGGGCTTGCGCAATCTGCAGCAATCCGCGGCGCTTGACGACTTGCTCGCCAAGGTCATCGATGCGCGCGAGCGGGTGCGCCGGAATGCCGGCGATTCTCCGGTGCTGCTCAAGATCGCGCCGGATCTGAGTTTGACCGAGCTCGACGATGTCGTGCACATCGCGCGCTCGCGCCGGGTCGACGGCATGATCGTCGCCAACACCACGCTGGCGCGGCCCTCGTCCTTGCGCGAACAGGCCCGCGCGAAAGAGCAGGGCGGGTTATCCGGACGGCCGCTGTTTCGATTGTCGACGCGCATGGTGGCCGAGACCTATGTCCGCACCGAAGGCGCGTTTCCGCTGATCGGCGTCGGCGGTATCGATTCCGGCGGCGCGGCGCTGACGAAGATCCGCGCCGGCGCCAGCCTGATCCAGCTCTATTCGTCGCTGGTCTACAAGGGCCTCGGGCTGGTCGACGACATCAAGAACGATCTCGCCTCGACATTGCTGCGAACCGGGCGCGACTCGCTGTCGGAGATCGTCGGCGCCGACGCGGCGACGATCACGGCCGAGGATTGGCCGGTGGTGTAGTTACTGATGCGGCGTAGCCCGGATGGAGCGCAGCGCAATCCGGGACAATCTCACCGCGGCGACGGCCCCGGATTTCGCTTCGCTGCATCCGGGCTACGAACCGAACGACTTCCTCAGCAGTGCCGGATATCTCAACGCCTCGAGCCCGCCGCGCGCCGCATAGTGCACCAGGAACGCCGCCCACAGCCCGGCATTTCCGAACGAACGCAACGCAAACCACGCGCCGAGAAAAATCAGAAGCGCCAGCACCATCAGGTTGCGCATGTCGCGCGCCCAGGTGGCGCCGATATAGACACCGTCATAGGCAAAGGCGAATACGCCGAGCAGCGGCGCGAATATCACGAACGGCAGATAATCGCGCGCGATGCGCCGTACGTCCACGCTCGCCGTCATCATGTCGATCAGCGCCGGGCCAAACAGCAGAAAAGTCCCGGCCACCGCAAGGGCAAAGCCAAAGCCCCATATGACAACTAGCTTCACTGCGCCGGCGAAAGCATTCTTGTCGCGTGCGCCATAGGCGCGGCCGCAAAGCTGCTCGGCGGCGTTCGCGAGGCCGTCGAGGAAGAAGGCGCTGATCAGGAGAAAATTGTTCAGCACAGCGTTGGCGGCGAGCGTCATGTCGCCGGCGCGCGCACCCTGCGAGGTGAAGAACAGGAACGCCACGATCAGCGATGCCGTGCGGATCAGGATGTCACGATTGACCGAGAGCATTCGCATCAGCTTGATGCTGTCAAACAGCGTGGCGCGAGACACCGCGAGTTGGCCCTGCGAGAGACGGTGTGCGATCAGGCCACCGAGCGCGAGGCCCGCCGCCTCCGCAATCAACGCGGCGATCGCAGCACCGGCAATGCCGAGGTCGAATACCAGCACCAGCAGCACCGTTGCCGCCATGTTGATCAGGTTGATGGTGACCTGCGTGCCGAGCGCCAGTTTGGCGCGAGCCTGTCCAATCAGCCATCCCAGCACGACATAGTTGCCAAGCGCCAGCGGCGCGGACCAGATCCGGATTGTAAAATAGGTCTTCGCGGCGCGCGTGACGCCTTCGCTGCCGCCCATCGCGCCGAGCAGCAGGGCCGCGAGCGGGATCTCCAAGGCGATGAGAGCCGTCCCTATCAGCGCCGCGACGATCAGCCCGCGTAGCAGGATCGCGCGCAATTCCGAGGTCTCGCCTGATCCCAGCGACTGCGCCGCAAACGCTAACGTGCTCATGCGCAGGAAGCCGAACAGCCAGAACATGCAGTCGAACAGCACGGACGCCATCGCGACGCCGCCGAGCATCGCGGCATCGCCGAGCCGGCCGATCGCCGTGGTCGAGACGATGCCGATCAGCGGCGTGGTAAGATTCGCGACCATCGCGGGACCCGCGATCGCAAACACCTGTGCCGTTGTGACCCTGGATGGCGCTACGGGCGAATGCATGCCTAGAGCTCGACGGCCATGCCGTCATGGGCGGTCGTGTAGGGCAGTTCGCCCAGCCGGGCGAGCATGTCCTCGCTCATATGCGTCAGCACCAGCCGCTTGGCGTTGATCTCGGGAAGATGCGCCACCAGCGTCTTCAGGCTGAGATGGTTCTTGACGATCTTGTCGTAGTAATAGGCCTCGGCAATGAACAGGTCCGCGCCACGCGCCGCCGGGATCAGCATATCGGTCCATTGGGTATCGGCGCTGTAGCTGATGACGCGCCCCTCGGCCTCGACGCGATAGGCCAGGAAGGGTCCGCCGGATTCGCCGTGGACCACCGGATACGGCGTCACCTTGACCTCGCCAAACGTTCGGCTCTGCTCCGGTTCGAGCGCAACGACCGCGAGATCGAAGCGCGGCGTGGTTTTGGAGGAGTGCTCGAACAGCGCTTCCATCAAATTGGGGAGCTTCGCCTCGATGCCCTGTGGCCCGGCAATGACGAGCGGGCGGGAGCGGCGCGTGAACTGCGCATCCAGCAGCAGGAACGGCAGGCCGCCAAAATGGTCGCCGTGAAAATGCGTGATCAGGATCAGGTCGATGGCGTCGCGTGCGATGCCGAGGCGTTTCAGCGCCGGTAACGACGACGCGCCGCAATCGATCAGGAAATTGACGTTAGTGCCCGTGACGTGGAAGCAGGTGTTGAACCTGCCGCCGGAACCGAGCGCGTCGCCGCAGCCGACAAATCGCAATTGCATCGGCTGCTCACCGCCTGTTGCGTGACTATCGCCCGCGGGGGCTGCCGAACAGCCGCGACAACAGCCAGATCGGGATCACGATCACGGCCCCGAGCAGGAAGTAGCGCCACAGCCAGTTGACGGCGTCAAAACCGAGATCCCACAGCCGCCGGAACAGGGTCTGGATGCTGTGCAGGATATTCCAGGGATCGAAGCCGATGGCGGCGAGCACCACGCCGACCAGGATCGACAGCAGGATCAGCCGGAACGCCACCGACAGCGGCGAGCCGCCGAGGAAGCGGTACAGGCCGTCATTGCTGGCCGGCAGGTCTCTGACGTCGTTTGGCATCGGTTTCTCCTCGCGGAACGTGCCCATTATACGCACGGCGGGGCACATGGGGAACCCGCTCGTGTCAGTCAATGGCCGCCATACGCCCAAGGAATGTTAATTTGCTGTCACGTCCTTCAGCATCCGTTCCAGCCTCTCCAGCCGGTCGGCCTCGCGCGGCGGCTTGTCCCAGCGCAGCCGGCTGATGCGCGGAAACCGCATCGCCACGCCGGATTTGTGCCGTGGCGAGCGCGCCAATCCCTCGAAGGCGACTTCCAGCACCAGCCCCTGGTCCGGCTCGTGCACCACATGCCGCACCGGCCCGAACTTCTCTGTTGTGTTGCGGCGGACGAAACGGTCGATCTGCATGAGTTCCTCGTCGGTGAAACCGAAATAGGCTTTTCCGACCGGCACGAGCTCTTCGCCGCTCTCGCCCGAGGTCCAGACGCCGAAGGTGTAGTCCGAATAATAGGACGAGCGCTTGCCGTGGCCGCGCTGCGCGTACATTAGCACGGCATCGATGATGTGCGGATCGCGCTTCCATTTCCACCACTGGCCCCTGGGGCGGCCCGGCAGGTAGGGCGCGTCGCGCCGTTTCAGCATCACGCCTTCGACGGCTTCGGCATCCTCTCCCGCGCCGGCGCTTGAGGGATCGGCACGCGCCGCCATCAGCGCCTCCCAGCTATCGAAGGCAATGGTCGGCGACAGGTCGATGCGCGGATCGCCGAGCTTTGTGACGAAAGCTTCGAGATGGACGCGGCGCTCGACAAACGGCAGTTCGCGAAGGTCGTTTTCGTCGTCGCCGAGCAGGTCGTAGGCGCGCAATTGGATCGGAAAATCCTTGATCAATTTCGGCGAGACGACTTTTCGATTGAGCCGCTGCTGCAGCACGTTGAAGGTCTGCACGCGTCCCTCGCGCAGCACCAGCAGTTCGCCGTCGATGGCGCCGGGCAGATGCAGCGACGGCACGAGGTCGGGAAAGCTCTTGGTGATGTCCTCGCCGGTGCGCGAATAGAGCCGCGTCTGCAACTGGCCGCGCTCGTCGCGGCCCGAGACCGCCTGCACGCGAATGCCGTCCCATTTCCATTCCGCGATGAAGTCCGCAGGATCGAGACTGGCAAAGTCCGTATCCTCGATCGCATGCGCCAGCATGACAGGCCGGAATGGCGCGGCATCGCGGTTGACCGGCTTCTCGCCGCGACCCTCCAGCCACGCGAACAGGTCGAGATAGGGCGGGGCCAGCCCCGGCCAGATCAGTTCGATCTCATGCGGGTCCTTGTCGCCAAGCGCAGCCGCCGCGGTTTTCGCCAGCCGCGCCGAAATCCCGATCCGCATCGCGCCGGTGACGAGTTTTAACAATGCCCAGCGGCCGGTCTCGTCGAGCTCGTCGAGCCAGCGCGCGAGCTGCTTTGGCAGGTCGGTCTTGCCGAGGGTGCGAAGGGTCGTGACGACCTCGGAGAGGGTGGGGGGCGGCGGGTTGTTGTGGAGGCTGGATGCGTGCCTTGGCGCTTCCTTACCTCTCCCGCTTGCGGGGGAGGTCGGATCGTCTGACAGCGCGCGAGCGCTGTCAGACGATCCGGGTGGGGGTTCTTTCTCTCCGCCGAGCAAGCGGCCAGACCCCCACCCCGGCCCTCCCCCGCAAGCGGGAGAGGGGGAAGATTTCGGCCACATCAGCGCAACTGTCTCGGATAAATCACCGACATAATCATACGACAGCGCGAACAACACCGGATCGGTGCGATCGGCGATCAAATCGCGGATCAGCCCCGGCTTGGCGTGCTTGAACGACAGCGCGCCGGTCAGCGCCGCCAGCGCGTAGCCGCGGTCGGGATCGGGGGTATCGCGGAAATAGGCCGTGATCAGCCGTAGCTTGTTGTTGCGGCCGGGCTCGTAGGCGAGGCGGTCGAGCAGTTCGGCAAAGCGGTTCATGCCTCGGCCTCGTCGGCCGCAACCACCTCGTGCTCCTCCTCGTCGCCATAGCCGACGAGATCCAGCGGCCGCGCGGCAAGCCCGCGCGACTTGCACCAATGCACCAGCGCGTCTTCCTGCCCGTGGGTGACCCAGACTTCGCCGGCGCCGGTGGCCGCGATGGTCGCGGTCAGGCCATCCCAATCGGCATGGTCCGAGATCACCAGCGGCAGTTCGACGCCGCGCTGGCGGGCGCGCGCCCGCACGCGCATCCAGCCCGAGGCAAATGCCGTAACCGGATCGGGAAAACGTCTGGTCCAGATGTCAGACGTAGCCGATGGCGGCGCCAGCGCGATGGTGCCGGCGAGATCGGCCTTCTTGACGCCCTTGACCGGGCGAAGTTCGCCGAGGGCAATGCCACGGCTTTGATAATAGTAGGTGATCTCTTCCATCGCGCCATGCAGATAGATCGGCGCGTCGTAGCCTTCCTGGCGCAGCAGCGCGATCACGCGCTGCGCCTTGCCGAGCGAATAGGCCCCGACCAGATGCGCGCGCTCCGGAAACAGTGCGACGGATGCCAGCAGTTTCTTCACCTCATCGGCCGCATCGCCATGGCGAAATACCGGCAGGCCAAACGTCGCCTCGGTGATGAAGACGTCGCACGGCACCGCCTCGAACGGCGTGCAGGTCGGGTCGGAAGCGTCCTTGTAGTCGCCCGAGGCGACGATGCAGGTATCCTTGCAGGTCACGGCGATCTGCGCCGAGCCGAGCACGTGGCCCGCAGGGTGGAATTTGATGGTGACGTCGCCGAGCCGGATTTCTTCGCCATAGCGAACGGCCTGCGTGGTCGAAGCGAAATTGTCGCCATAGCGCAGCCGCATCATGTCGAGCGTTTCCTGCGTGGCGAGCACGGCGCCATGGCCGGGCCGGGCATGATCGGAATGGCCGTGGGTGATCACGGCGCGCTCGACCGGGCGGACCGGGTCGATATGGAAGCCACCTGGCTTGCAGCAAAGGCCGGCCGGAGCGGGGATCAGGATGTCCTGCGGACGCATGCCTTCTATATAGGCGGTCTCCCTGCGATGTTTAGCCGTCATGCGCGCGCTTGACCCGCACCTCTATCTCGGAAGAATTGCTTAATTGATGGATTGCCGGGTCGTCCCCGATCGAGGTCAGGTGGCTGGCAATGAAGAATTTGGTTCCTGAAATGCCTGCCCGCCTTTTTCTGTCTTCCGGCGATCTGATGGCCGACCGCCGGTTCGAATTCGCCCGCGACCTGCAATTGAAGGGCGATCTGCCGGCCGCCGCCGACCTGCTGATGCAGGCGATCGAACTGGTGCCGGATTTCACGTCCGCCTGGTTCACGCTCGCGGGCATCCGCGAAGAACTCGGCGAGCATGACGCGGCGATCGCGGCGTTTCGCAGGGCCCAAGCCAGCGATGCCAATGACCGCCACGGCGCCGGACTTCGATTGATGCGGCTCGGCGCCGAGCCAGTGGCCGGCATGCCGCAGGCCTACGTGCAGACGCTGTTCGATCAATATGCGCCGCGGTTCGAAGCCTCGCTGGTGGATGACCTCGGCTATCGCGGCCCGGCGCTGCTATTCAAGGCCGTGCTGTCGGTGCGATCGGCCGCCCGCAAGCCGGCGCTCTTCAAGCGCGCGATCGATCTCGGCTGCGGCACCGGGCTGGCGGCGGCAGCCTTCGCCCGCACGGTCGACCATTTCATCGGCGTCGATCTGTCGCCGCGCATGATCGAGCGCTCCCGCGCCACGGGCCTCTACGCCGAGCTTGAAGTCGCCGACATGTTACAGGGTCTGCGGGCGCGGGGGGATGCCAGCGCCGACCTCATTCTTGCGGCGGATGCAATGGTGTACGTCGCCGATCTCGCGCCGGTGCTCGCGGAAGCCGCTCGCGTTCTGGCCCCGGGCGGGCTGCTCGCCTTCACCACCGAAACCCATGACGGCGAAGGCGTCGTCATCGGCCAGGGGCTGCGCTACGCCCATGCGGCAGCCTATGTGCGCGTCGTGGTCGAATCCACCGGCCTCAAATTGCCCCTGCTGGAAGATCGCTCCGCTCGCAACGAGGACGGCGCTCCGGTGCCCGGCCTGGTCGCTGTCGCCGCGAAAACTTGAGTCTAGGCGCTACGCAATGCCCGAATAGCGGCATTGCGTGCGACATGTGAGCTATTGCCACCTGCGTCGGAATGGCTGATCAAGACTCCCATAAGGGAGAAAACAACAATGAAGAACAAGCAGACCCGGCGCGAATTCGGCGCCACCGCGCTCGCTACCGTCCTCGCATCCGCCATGCCGGCGCCATCAGTCTGGGCGGCGGAGAAGAAATACGATCCCGGCGCCAGCGACACCGAAATCAAGCTCGGACAGACCGTGCCGCATTCCGGTCCCGGCTCGCTCTATGGCGTGCTGGGGCGGGTCGGCGAGGTTTATTTCCAGATGCTGAACGAGAAGGGCGGCATCAACGGGCGCAAGGTGAAATTCCTCTCCATGGACGACGCCTACAGCGCGCCGAAATGCGTCGAGGCGACGCGGCGGCTGGTCGAGCAGGAGGAAGTGCTGGCGCTGTACGGCTCGCTCGGCACCGCGCCGCAGACCGCCGTGCACAAATATCTCAACGCGAAGGGCGTGCCGCAGCTATTGCTCAACACCGGCGCGTCGAAGTGGAACGATCCGAAGAATTTCAAATGGACCATGGCGGGCCTGCCGCTCTATCCGACCGAGGCGCGCATTCTCGCGAAGCATGTCGTGGGTGTGAAACCGAACGCCAAGATCGGCATCCTCTACCAGAACGACGATTTCGGCCGCGATTTCCTCGCGCCCTTCAAGAAGGTGCTGGCGGATGCCGGCGGGACCGCCAAGGTGATCATGGAGCAGACCTACGATCTGACCGAACCGACGATCGATTCGCAGCTCATCAATCTCTCGAAATCCGGCGCGGATGTTTTCTACAATATCTCGACCGGCAAGGCGTCGTCGCAGTCGATACGGAAATTGGCCGAACTCGGCTGGAAGCCGCTGCATTTGCTGTCAGCGGGATCGACGGGCCGGTCGATTCTCAGCGCCGCCGGCCTCGAGAACTGCACCGGCATCGTCGCGATCCGCTACGCCAAGGAGGTCGGCGTGCCGCGCTTCGAAAAGGATTCCGACGTGATGGCGTTCGAGGAGCTGCGCAAGAAGTACCTGCCCAATGTCGACCCTGATAACACCATCGCCTTTGCCGGCTACGGCCAGGTGGTGGCGATGGCGGAGATCCTGCGCCGTTGCGGCGACGAGCTCACCCGCGCCAACGTTCTGAAGCAGGCCACGACGCTGGCGGGCTTCCATTCCCCCTACATGCTGGACGGCGTCACCTACAGCTACACGCCCGACGACTACACACCGATGAAGACGCTCTACATCTCGATCTTCAACGGCAAGGACTGGGATATTTCCGACAAGCCGGTGACGGAGTAGGCGGCCGTCGTTCCGGGGCGCGCGAAGGCGCGAACCTCAGATGCGCAATTTGCGCATCGGGGAACCTCGAGATTCCGGGTTCGATGCTGCGCATCGCCCCGGAATGACGCGCAAAACTACCTCGACGAACCGGCCCTGACGGCTTACCTCTTCTCCGTGCCGTCGCCCGATCCCTTATCCCTGACGCCGCTTGAAACGGCTGCGCTGCTGCCCGACCGCTTCCGGCGCTGGTTCGCGGCGCGGGGCTGGTCGCCGCGCGAGCATCAACTGGCGCTGCTCGCCAAAGCCGGCGATGACGCCTCGGCGCTGCTGATTGCGCCGACCGGCGCCGGCAAGACGCTGGCGGGTTTTTTGCCGACGCTGGTGGAGCTTTCTTCTCCCGCCGCCTCAAAGGGCGGTGGCGAGAAGAGCCTCATCTCCACCGGTCGCACCGTGAAACGGACCGGCGGCCTCCACACCCTTTACATCTCGCCGCTGAAGGCGCTCGCCGTCGATATCGCGCGCAATCTGGAAACGCCGATCGCCGAGATGGGGCTGCCGATCAAGGTCGAGACCCGCACCGGCGATACGCCGGTTTCGCGGCGGCAGCGGCAGCGCCGCTATCCGCCGGATATCCTGCTCACCACGCCCGAGCAACTGGCGCTGTTGCTGTCATCCGACGACGCACCGTTCTTGTTTTCCTCGCTCAAGCGCATCGTGCTCGACGAACTGCATGCGCTCGTCACCTCCAAGCGCGGCGATCTGTTGTCGCTCGGCCTGGCGCGGCTGTGGCGGCTGGCGCCCGAAATGCGCGCGATCGGTCTTTCGGCGACGGTCGCCGAGCCGGAATCGCTGGCGCGGTTTCTGGTGCCGCAGCTGGACGGCAAGGAAGTCGCCGCCGACATCGTCGTGGCCGGCGGCGCGGCGGCGCCTGTTGTCGAGATGCTCGACACCAAGGAGCGCCTGCCCTGGGCCGGCCATACCGCGCGCCATGCGCTCGGCGAAATGTACGAGCTGATCAAGCGCAACAAGACGACGCTCGTTTTCGTCAACACCCGCAGCCAGGCTGAAATGCTGTTCCAGGATTTCTGGCGCATGAACGACGACGGCCTCGCCATTGCCCTGCATCACGGCTCGCTCGATGTCGCCCAGCGCCGCAAGGTCGAGGATGCGATGGCGGCGGGCAAACTGCGCGGCGTGGTCTGCACGTCCTCGCTCGATCTCGGCATCGACTGGGGCGATATCGATCTCGTCGTCAATGTCGGCGCGCCCAAGGGGGCCTCGCGCCTGATGCAAAGAATCGGCCGCGCCAACCACCGGCTCGACGAGCCTTCACGCGCGGTGCTGATCCCGGCCAACCGTTTTGAGGTGCTGGAATGCCGCGTCGCGATCGATGCGATCGCGGAGAATGCACAGGACACGCCGCCCTTGCGCACCGGTGCGCTCGACGTGCTGGCGCAGCACGTGCTCGGCTGCGCCTGCGGCGAGCCGTTTCTATCAGACGAGCTCTACGCGGAAGTGCTGACCTCGGCGCCATACGCGTCGCTGACGCGGACCGACTTTGACGACGTGGTCGATTTCGTCGCCACCGGCGGCTACGCACTGAAGACCTATGAACGCTTCGCGCGCATCAAGCAGGACAAGCAGGGGCGCTGGCGCGTCGCCAACCCAAAAGTGCGGCAGAGCTACCGCCTCAATGTCGGCACCATCGTCGAAGAGGCGATGCTGAAGGTGAGGCTGGTGCGCGGCCGCGGCGGCGGCGCCGGCTCCACCGGCATGATCGGCCGCGGCGGCAGGATGCTGGGCGAGATCGAGGAATACTTTATCGAGGGACTGGTCGCCGGCGACACCTTTGTGTTCGGCGGCGAGATCGTGCGCTACGAGGCGCTGGTCGAGGACCAGGTCTATGTCTCCCGCGCCAACGACAAAGACGCCAAGGTGCCGTCCTACATGGGCGGCAAGTTTCCGTTGTCCACTTATCTCGCCGAACGGGTGCGAAAACTGCTGGACGACCGGCGGCAATGGAACGCGCTGCCGGAACAGGTGCGCGACTGGCTGTCGCTGCAAAAGAGCTTTTCACTTGTGCCGGCAGTGCGGGAGCTGCTGGTCGAAACCTTTCCCCGCGGCAACAAGCATTACTTCGTCTGCTATCCTTTCGAGGGGCGGTTGGCGCACCAGACGCTCGGCATGCTGCTGACACGGCGCATGGAGCGCGCGCGGGTGCGACCGCTCGGCTTCGTCGCCAATGAATATGCGCTGGCGGTGTGGGGCCTCGGCGACATGTCGTTCATGATCCGCCACGGCAAGCTCGATCTAGCCGCCTTGTTCGCAGCCGACATGCTCGGCGACGACCTCGAGGCGTGGCTGGCGGAATCCGCGCTGATGAAACGCACCTTCCGCAATTGCGCGCTGATCTCGGGCCTGATCCCGCGCCGCTTCACCGGCGAGGAGAAAAGCCGCCGTCAGGTGCTGTTCTCGACCGATCTTGTGTACGATGTGCTGCGCAAGCATCAGGCCGACCACGTGCTGCTGCGCGCCGCGCGCGCGGACGCCGCCGCCGGCCTGCTCGATCTCAAGCGCCTGGGTGATATGCTGTCGCGCATTCAGGGGCGAATCACCCATCGGGAACTCGAACATGTTTCGCCGCTCGCCGTTCCCGTGATGCTGGAAATCGGCCGCGAGTCAGTTTATGGCGAAGCGGGAGATGAGTTGCTGGCGGAAGCCGCCGATGAACTCGTCAAAGAGGCAATGGGATAGACGGGAAGGCACGTGACGGCAGGGGCGCAATCTTCGGGAGACGATCAACAGATGCGCGCCTCGAAGGTCACAATATCAGACGTGACATTCGTTGCCGATCTCTCCGGCGCGCTGTTCTGGCCGGAGCAGCGCCTGCTCGTCGTCTCCGATTTGCATCTGGAAAAGGGCTCCAGCTTCGCCACGCGCGGTGTGCTGCTGCCACCCTACGACACGGTGGCGACGCTCGGCCGTCTCGCCGCCGTCATCGCGCGGCATGACCCGCGCATGGTGATTGCGCTCGGCGACAGTTTCCACGACCGCTCCGCGCATGAGCGGCTGTCGGCGCCCGACCGCGACGCGCTCTCGGCGATGCAGGCGCGGCGCGACTGGATCTGGATCTCGGGCAATCACGATCCGGCGCTGCCGTCCGATCTCGGCGGCGTGGTGGCAAGCGAAGTCGCGATCGGCCCGATTGCGTTCCGCCACGAGCCGACAGGGGCGGCGGGTGAAATCGCCGGCCACCTGCATCCCAAGGCCCGCGTCGCCACAAGGGGACGATCGATGGAGCGGCGATGCTTTGCGTCCGACGGCGAGCGCGCCGTGATGCCAGCCTTCGGCGCCTATACGGGGGGCTTGAGCATCCGCGATATGGCATTCGCGAAAATCTTTGGCGCGCCCGGCTTCATGGCGCATGTGCTCGGTGACAACCGCGTGCACACCATCGCCGCCTCGCGGTGTTACTGAGAAATTCGCTGCGAGCCGCAGCGACGTAGGGTGGGCAAAGCGAAGCGTGCCCACCATCGCGAGCAGCGTGCTCGATGGTGGGCACGGCGCAAGAGCGCCTTTGCCCACCCTACGATTCCTCGTACGGTTACGCCGCCTTCGCCTGCACTGTGCTGCAGAACTCGGCCAGCCGATCCGCCAGCCGCAACGTCGCGGGGCTGGCATCGGGGGCCGCTACCAATGCCACTTCGGTCCGGTCGATTGGTGCGAAGCCATCCTTGGCGGTCAGTACGCGATGGTCGGCCTGGATTGCGATTTCCGAAAGAATGCTCAGGCCCATGCCGGCGGCGACCGCGGCCTGGATGCCGGAGAGGTTGGAGCTGGTGTAGGTCATGTGCCACGAACGCCCGGCACTTTCCAACGCGTGGATCGCGCCTGCCCGGTAGAGGCAGCCGGTGGGAAACCCGATCAACGGCACCGAGCCGGTGCGCGTATCGCGCGGATGGCTCTTGCTGGTGACCCAATGTACGCGCTCCGGCCATACGGCGATGCCGCCTTTCTCGCCGGCCGAGCGCTTGAACAGCGCCAGGTCGAGTTCGCCACGTTCGAGCTCCCGCTTGAGGTTGGCGCTTTGATCGGCACGGACGTCGAGCCGTAGGCCGGGATGTGAGCGCGAGAATGCCGCCAGCAGCTTCGCCAGGCGATACGCGGCAAAATCCTCGGGCACACCAAGCCGCACCGCGCCCTCGCTCTCGGGGCGCGCCACCACGTCGCGTGCTTCTTCCGCAAGCGCCAGCAGGCGCCGCGCATAGGACAACAGCCGCTCGCCGGCTTCGGTCGGCGTCACGTCCTTGCCGTTGCGATTGAGCAGCGGCTGGCCGACATCGTCTTCCAGCCGTTTGATCTGCTGGCTGACCGTCGATTGGGTGCGGTGGACGCGCTCGCCGGCGCGGGTGAAGCCGCCGGAATCGACGACGCTGACAAAGCTGCGCAAAAGCTCCAGATCGAGCATGCAAATGCTCCATTTATAAAATCACTGAATATCAGTTTATCATTTAATTTCCAAATAGCAAGGCGTAGGCCTAGATCATGGGCAAAGGAGACTTCCCATGTCGCTCGCGCCCTCGGTCGCGGTTCCCCGCGCCGCCTTCAATCCGCTCCCGCTCTATATCGCGCTGTTCTGCCTGCTCTGGAGCTTCGCCTTCGTCGCCGGCAAGATCGGCGTGACCGATTGCCCGCCGCTGATTCTGCTCGCGGCGCGTTTCTCGCTGGCCGGTGTCCTGATCCTCGGCATAACAGCGCTGCGCGGCGAAGCGTGGTCCTCGCTCACCTGGCGCGACGCAGCCATTTTCGCGATCCTTGGCGTCGCCAACAACGCGCTCTATCTCGGCCTCGGCTATACCGGGCTGCAGACCGTATCCGCAGGCCTCGGAGGTTTGATCGTCAGCGCCAATCCAGTGTTCACCGCGGTGCTCGCGGCGGCCTTCTTGGGTGAGGCGCTGACCTGGCGCAAGGTGATGGGGCTTCTGCTTGGCATCGCCGGGGTCGGCTTCATCGTCTGGCACCGGATGTCAGTCGGCACGGATGACTGGCACGGCATTCTGTTCACGTTGGCGTCATTGGCCTCGATCGTGGCCGGCACCATCCTGTTCAAGGTGCTGGCGCCGAAGGGCAGCCTCTGGGTCGGCAATGGCGTGCAGAATCTCGCAGCCGGCATCGTGCTGCTGCCGTTCGCGTTCACCTTCTCCAGCGTCGCCGACGTCGTGCCGAGCGCGCGGCTCGTGGGTGCGTTCGCTTTCCTCGTGCTTGGCGGCTCGATCCTGGCCTATCTGCTCTGGTTTCATCTCCTGAAAGTGTGTGGCGCGACCGCCGCGAGCGCCTATCATTTCCTGATGCCGCCGCTCGGCATGCTGTTCGCCTTCCTCGTGCTCGGCGAGCACGTCGAATTCCGCGATCTGCTCGGCATCGTTCCGGTGGCGCTCGGCATTTATCTGGTGACCCGCCCCGCGGCGTCAGCGTTGAGCAAGAGGAGTGCGACATGAGCCTTTCCATTACCCTGATCGGCGGCCCCACCGCCCTGATCGAGATCGACGGTTTTCGCCTTCTCACCGATCCCACCTTCGACGAACCCGGCGCCTATCAACTGCCGCATGTGAAGCTGGAGAAGTTGACCGGGCCCGCGTTGAGCGTCCGCGATGTCGGCGCGATCGACGCGGTGCTGCTGAGTCATGACCAGCACTCGGACAATCTCGACCATTCCGGGCGCGACTTTCTTAACGAAGCGCAGCGCGTGCTGACGACGGAGGCGGGCGCAAAGCGGCTCGGTGGCAAGACCGAGGGTTTTGCGCCCTGGGCATCGACCGAGTTGAAGAAGGGCGGCCAGTCGTTGACAGTCACCGCAACGCCCGCCCGTCACGGACCGGCCGGCATCGAACCGCTGTCGGGCGACGTCATCGGCTTCGTGGTGGAATCAAGCAGAGCAGGCAGCCGCCCGATCTACATCAGCGGCGACACCACCTGGTTCGATGGCGTCGCGGAAGTCGCGCGGCGCTTCAAGGCAGGCGTGGTGCTGCCATTCGCCGGCGCGGCGCAAACCCGCGGTCCGTTCCATCTCACCATGGACACCAACGACACGATCGAGACCGCGCGCGCCTTTTCCGATGCGGTGATCGTGCCCGTGCATACCGACGGCTGGGCGCATTTCCGCCAGAACGCCGGCGATTTGCGCGCCACCTTCGACACGCTGGGGTTTGGATCGCGCTTGCGCATCCTGAAGCCGGGCGTGGCGACCGTCATCGAGCCGGCGCACGCCGCGTGACGGCATCGACGGTTGCCACGGCGTCCTCGGGCAAGGTCGCGGCCCGGAACCTGCTCCCGTCAGGTTCGTTATCGCCGCGGCTGGACCCGGCATGGCAGAGCGCAACAAATCCAATTCGAAGCATCACGCGAACAAGCCTACCGGCGGCGACAAGAAGGCCACGAAGGCCAAGCCGCCGCGGCCGTTTCGCTTCCGCGATGCGCTGAAGGCGCTCGGCCCCGGCCTGATCACCGGCGCGTCCGACGACGATCCGTCAGGCATCGGCACCTACAGCCAGGCCGGCGCGCAGCTCGGCTACGGTATCGGCTGGACCATGCTGCTGACGTTTCCGCTGATGGCGGCGATCCAGGAAATTTCCGCGCGCGTCGGCCGCGTCACCGGGCACGGCATAGCCGGAAATGTGTCCCGGCATTATTCGTTATGGCTGCTCAATGGCGTGATGGTGCTATTGTTCATCGCCAACACCATCAACATCGGCGCCGATCTCGGCGCCATGGCGGATGCGACCAAACTGCTGATCGGTGGCCACAGCATCTTCTATGTGTTGCTGTTCGGCGTGACGTCGGTGGTGGCGCAGATCTTCCTCGACTACAAGCGCTACGTCGCGGTGCTGAAATGGCTGACGCTTAGCCTGTTCGCCTATGTCGCCGCGCTGGCCTTTGCGAAGGTGTCGTGGGGAGAGGCATTGGCTGGCATCCTGCTTCCGCAACTGACCTGGAGTACGGAATATTTCACCACCATCGTCGCGATCCTCGGCACCACGATCTCGCCCTATCTGTTTTTCTGGCAGGCCTCGCAGGAGGCCGAGGACCAGCGCGTCGATACGCACAAGCGGCCCTTGGTCGAAAAGCACTACGGCGCGCGGAGGGAATTTTCCCGCATCCGCGCCGACACTATCATCGGCATGGCGTTCTCCAATCTGATTGCGCTGTCGATCATCGTCACCGCGGCGGCGGCGCTGCACGTTTCCGGCAAGACCGACATCCAGACCTCGGCGGAGGCCGCCGAAGCCCTGCGTCCGATCGCCGGCGCGTTCGCGGAAGTGATCTTTGCGCTTGGCATTGTCGGCACTGGCCTGCTGGCAATTCCGGTGCTCGCCGGCGCCGCGGCGTACGCCGTCGGCGAGGGGCGGCGATGGCCGGTTGGCCTCGCGCGCAAACCGAAGGAAGCCGCCGCCTTCTACGCCGTGCTGGCGCTGTCGGCTGGTATCGGAATCGCGCTGAACTTCACGCCGATCAACCCGATCTCGGCGCTGTACTGGAGCGCCGTCATCAACGGCGTCCTCGCCGTGCCGGTGATGGTGCTCTTGATGTTGATGGCGCGGCGAAGGGACGTAATGGGTCGCTTCGTCGTCAGGGGTCGGCTTTATTGGCTCGGCTGGCTGTCGACATCAGCGATGGTGCTCAGCGTCGTCGCGATGGGCGTGGGGTTTTTTGTTTGAGGTCATTCCGGGGCGATGCGAAGCATCGAACTACGATGCGCAGTTGCGCATCGGAGAATCTCGAGATTCCCCGATGCGCAATTGCGCATCTGAGGTCTGGTCCTTCGGACCATCCCGGAATGACGAACGCCCCTCAATCCTTCCTGAACACGATCGACGCCATCCATCCCGTCATCAGCGCCATGAAGGCGGTGATCAGCCCGTAGACGAAGCCGTGCTGCTGCGCGGTAGTGGCGACGAACTGCTCGAAGCCGACCTTGACGATTTCGAACGCGGTGTCGGTCTTGGCCACCAGCGCGCCGTCAGCGAACAGCTTGATCTCGACGTTATAGAGGCCGATCGGCACTTCCGCGGGCAGGGGAATGCTGGTGCGGAACAGGGTCGGCGTCAGGAACGTCACCGCCGAGGTCTCCTCGCGATAGAGGCCGTGCTGCTTGCGCAGCCGCACGAAGGCGCTGCGGAACACGTCGTCCGGCACCACGTCGGCGTAATCGCCGCCGACGCGCTGGGTCAGCAACACGTTGTTCAACCCGAGCTGCTGCCGCCGTTGCACCTCGGGGGAAGCGATGGCGTCGAACGGCCGGTTGGAGAACAGCGCCAGATAGGCCGGCACTTTCAGGAACTGCCGGGAGTCCGTATTGATCCAGATCCCGAACCGGCGTTCCTTGCGGCGGGTCACCATGTCGGCGCGTGGGCCGGCCACCGTCACCACCAGATCGTAAGTGCGATTGGCCGGCGTATTGGCGTCCTTCTCCACCGAGCCAAACAGCACGAGCTCCTCGCCGGAGTAATTCGGCGTCACGGTGACGCGGTGGTTCGACACCGACACGATCAGCCGTTCGGCCTGCGCGGGCGAGGCCGCGAATACGGCGCCCAGCGCAAGCCATCCGAGCATGAGGATGAGGCGCCTGGTCATCCCGTCACCCCGGTTTCGCGGATTGTGAAGAGATCCTCGGGCCGGATCACCAGTTCGACGGCAAACCGGACGCCGACGGCGAGCACCAGCAGCCCGAGCAGCAGCCGCAAATGTTCGCCGCGGATTTTCTGCCCCGCGCGCGCGCCGAACTGCGCGCCGGTGACGCCGCCGACCATCAGGATCAGCGCCAGCACGGCATCGACCAGATGATTGGTGACCGCGTGCAGCATGGTGGCGAACACCATCGTGACCAGGGTCAGCACCATCGAGGTGCCGATCACGGTCGAGGTCGGCACCCGCAGCACGTAGATCAACAGCGGCACCAGGATGAAACCGCCGCCGATGCCCATCACGGCGCCGATGAAGCCAATGACGAGGCCGATCACCACGATAGGAATGACGGACAGATAGATTTTCGAACGCTTGAAGCGCATCTTCAGCGGCAAGCCATGGATCCAGACATGGCTGCCCGGGCGGCGCGTGGTGACCGGGCCGCCGCGGCGGGCCCGCAACAGCGCCCGCAGGCCCTCCCAGAACATCAGCGCGCCGACAGTGGTCAGCAGGATCACGTAGGACATCGCGATCATGAGATCGAGCTGACCCAGCGAGCGCAGCAGCGTGAAGGTCCAGACCCCGAGCGCGGTGCCCATACTGCCGCCGGTCAACAGCACCGCCGCCAGCAGCGGATCGATGGCGCGCCGTCGCCAATAAGAGAGTGCACCGGAAAACGAAGAGGCGGCGATGTGGCTGGCGACGGAGGCGACCGCGACCGCCGGCGCAATGCCGACGAAGATGAGCAGCGGCGTCATCAGGAACCCGCCGCCGATCCCAAACATGCCGGACACGAACCCAACCGCCGCGCCCATCGCCAGGATGAGGAAAACATTGACTGGAATGTCGGCGATCGGGAGGTAGAGCTGCACGCGCGTCTGCTTTTGGAGCTTTGCCGCAAGAGACGGCCGGGAGGCCGCTCAGGGCACGGTTTCTGTTGTCTTTGCCGGCAGTGGGGAATCCGGTTCGCGCATGCACCTTTGCGTGCGCAGGGCCGGTTCCCGCGTCTTTGCATAACTGAATTCGGGGGGAGGGGGGACTAAAAATGCCCGGGAAGGCAAATTTTTGCCTCACGTGGCCACGCGTCCGTCAGGACGTTTGAAACGCGTTACAAATCCGAAAGACAGGTCGGTTCGCGCAAGCTCGGCATCCGGCTGGCTCAGGGCTTTCCGAGCGGGTCGGTGACGAGGTTCATCGCCAGCGCCTGTTTGGGGCTGAGCCAGCGAATGTCCCGGGTCTCGGACATCGCCTCCACGATGGAGGAGGAGACCCCCATTTTCGTCATGTAGCCCAGCACGGCGCCGGCAATCCGCTGGGTGTCTGCGACGGGGTCTTCCACGGGCCTGGTTGTGACAAACCGATGAACACCCAAGGCCGAGCCCAGGACGCCGAAGCGGGTTTTGCCCCCGGCATAGACCAGCACGCAGGCGCTGGCGCAATAAGCCGGCTTGACGCGGCCCGAGGCATCGGCGCCGCCGACCGCGGTCGCGAGCGAACGCTGTCGGATGGTCTCGCCCATGATCGTGGCCTGGTTCAGATCGCCGCCGGGGGAGGCCAGCAGGACGATGTCGCCCGCCGCAAGATTGACCTGGTCCAGTTTGTCGCGAAACAGCGTTGCGGCGGCGGGGCCGATCGTGCCGCTGACGAAGAGGGCGCGGCGGCCCTGCGCGGCGCCGTCGAGGTCGACCCTGTCGATCAGCGAAAAAGTCAGGCTCGGCGAGACGTACTGGTCTTTCCAGTAGTGCCAGGCCTCGGGCTGCGACAGGTCGCGGTAGGCGCGAATGCAGACGCCGGAGACCAGCAGGATGAAGATCGCGACCGACCAGAAATGCCGTCTGCGGCGGGGCGGTTGCACCGGCGGCGGGGCCTGACCGGCAGGTCCGCGCGGCGGCGCGACCGGCGGGCCGGTCGGCGACCTGCGGAAGCGATTTTCCCCACTCTGGCTGTCTTCGGTCGACACTCGGTCCTCGTTGCAGGCGAACCCGTCCGGGGGCGGGCCGATCCGCAGCATTATACGAATTTATGGCCGAGGATATGGCGGCGACGCGACCTGTCTATGCGACGGCGCGCATCGCGACTTTTTGCTTAATGAACAGCGGCGGTGCGCTTGGTCGCAGCCGGCTTGGCGCCGGGCTTGCCGGTGGCCGGTGCGGGAGCTGAATCCCAGCCGCCGGCGGGCGACGCCACGTTGACGGCGTCGTCGGGTTGCGGCTCCGGCGTAAAGGTCTGGATCGCCAGCCTGGCCGCCGCCAGCGACTGGACGTCGAGGCGCTTGGCGATGTCGTCGCGCTTGCGCCCGGCGTCCGCGTCGCCCTGGGCGGCCGCGAGGCTGAACCATTTGAAGGATTCGGCGAGGTTCTGTTCGACGCCGATGCCGCGGGCATAGAGGATGCCGAGGTTGAACTGGCTGTCGGCGACGCCGCGATCGGCGGCTTTGCGGAACCAGATCGACGCGCTCTTGTAGTTGGCGCCCTTGCCGCCACCGTCAGCGTCGAGCACGGCCAGATTGTGCATCGCCTTGGCGCTGCCGCGCTCGGCCGCCTGCGCATAATAACGCCGCGCGATATCGACGTCCTTTCTCACGCTCAGGCCCTTCTCGTAGAAGGTCCCGAGCCGAAAGATCGCGGGCACCACGCCGGCCTGCGCCGCGCGGTCGTACCATTTGGCGGCCTGGTCGAGATCCGGGGCAACGCCCTTGCCTTCGGCAAAGCGCACGCCGACCTCGTAGGCCGCGGCCGGGTCGCCCTTCAACGCGGCGGTGCGCAATACCGGGCCGCCGATGCCGTCAGGCAACCGCTCGGTCGGCGGCACGGCGATCATGGCAACCTTGCCGCCGGTGGCCGGCATCGTCGTGATCGCGCCGGTGACGTCGCTGGTTGCCGCCGGTGCCGGCGGCGTGGCCTGCGGCGGGACCGCGATCCGCGCGCTATCCAGCGTGTTCGGTGCGGAAGAATTGTTCGACTGCTTCTCGACCGGCGTCGGCGACATCATCAAGGGGGCAGCGGGCATCGTCGGCGCCGCGGGCATTGCGGGCCTGGCGCTGCTCTCCGCCGGTGCGGGGGCCTGCGTTGGAGCGGCCGGCTCGCTGGATTCAAACATCGGCAGTTGCATCACGCTGCCGGTATCGAGCAGCGTCATCGCCATCTTGAACGTGCCGAGCACGATCACGACCACGCTTGCGCCGACCAGCAGCGAGCGGATCTTGGAGGAAATGTTCGAGGGGTTCTTGTCGTCCGCCTTGGCCTTGTCGCCGCCCTTGTCCTTGGGCGCGGCCTTTGCCGACGAACGTCCCGCCTTCTCGGGAGGCGGCGCGGCGGCTGCGGCCTGCGCGGCGCGGCGCGCGGCGGCAATGAAGCTCGACGAACTCACCGGCTCCTTGGGCCCGGAAGCGATCTCGCTGATCGCGTTTTCGGAAGCCGCGATCCGTTCCGACGGCGAAGACATGCGCACCATCGGCCGCGTACCCGGCTCGAGCGGATGATCCGGCGGCAATTCCGGCGCGATCGCGGTGCGCGGGGCTGCGGCATGCGGCTCCAGGATTTCGCTGATCGCCCTCGGCGGCAAGGGCGGCGCGGCCGGCGCGGCCGAAGCCGCCGGCTGCACGGCGTGGAATTCGCGCGGCGCGGCGGCAAAATGTTCTTGAGGGCTCGCTTGCAGTGCGGCGGGATTCGGCAATTCCGGTTTCGGTTGCTGCGGATAGGTCTGCAGCGGCGTCATCACGCGGGGCGCTTCCTCGCGCATTTCGGCGGCTGCAGGAGAAGAGGCGATCGCCGGCGGTGCGGTGCGAACCGTGCGCAGATCGCCTTCGATCGTCGACAGCCGATCGACCACGTGGCCGAGTGTGCTGTGAACGGTCTCGAGCGAGTCCTGCGTGCGGCGGTCGGTTTCCGACTGGCTGAAGCGGATGTCGGACAGCTCGCGCTTGACCAGATCGACGATGCCGGAGTCCACCGGCTGGGCCGTGTCGGTCGAATTGCGGTTGGAATCGGCGAGCGCGACCAGGCTGGCATGCTGGCGTTCGAGCGAACGCAGAATATCGTGCAGTCCTTCCTCGACCCGTCCGAGATCGATGGCAGGCGCGGCGGAACGATCGCCGGAGGCTTCCAGGCGCTCCAGCAGATAGGACACGCGCTGTTCGAGATGGGCAAACGCCGACGCATTGTCGTTGCCGGCCGGGATACGGTCGAGCCGCTCCGACAGCGTGCGCAACGCGTTTTCGAGATATTCCGAATTGTCGATCGCCGCCGGCGCCTGCCTACTTTCCAGCGTCGAGGTCAGCGCGGCCAGGCGCTGCTCGAGCATGCCGAAGGCGTCGCTGTTGCCGTCAAAGCGGGAAAGCTGGTCGACCTTGGCCGACAGCGTGTGCACATCTTCGGCGAGCCGCGCCAGCGCATCGTTGGAGGCGACGTTGGAAACGATTCCGCGCAGTGCCGCGATCGCGCTTTCGAGCTGCTGCACGGTCGACGGATCGTCGTTCGAGCGCAGGATCAGATCGAGCTTGGCGCCCAGGTTGTGGATCGCCTCGTCGTAGCCGGTGAGCTGCTCGGCCGGCGTCAGCGAGCGCAGCACCTCGCGGATTTCGCCGAGCGCGCGTTCGATGCCGGTCAGCGTCTGGCCGTCGCTGCCGTGCTGCCTGTTTTCGTCGATGCGGCGGGACAGCGAACGGATTTCGTTCTCGAGCGATTCGATCTCCCGGCGCGGCACCGCCTCGGTGATGGCCTGGCGGATTTCGGCGAGTTCGCTGCGGAACGCGGCAATCGATTCCTCGACGTGATCGGGACGCTGCAGCGCCTCGATCTGGCTTGTGATCTTGAGCAGGTGACGTTCGAGCGAGGAAAAGTCCGGACCGGCCGTCGCTGCCTGCGTCATAGGTTGAGAAGAATTGGGCTGCGAAAAATTGGGCTGGGCCGTCGGCGCGGCATGGCGCGGCGGCATCTGGCGCGGTGGCGGACTGTCGAGTTCGTTCTGGCGCGCGGCGATTTCGGCGATCGCAAAATCCAGCGAGGCCGGATTGAGCGGCGGCGCGGGGCGATAGACCTGGGCTGCGGCCCGCTCGACCTGCTCGGTCTGACGCTGCTTTTCCTGCATCTGGGCCTGCCGGGTCGGCGCTGGGTTGGAAATCTGCGACAGCCGCGCGTCGAGGCGCGAAATGGCGTCGTTGAGCTGGCGGGCCACCGTCGGCTCGCCGCGCGCTGCTTCGCCACGCGGCGTCTCGCCGCGCGGCGCCGGCCGCGAAATCTGCTCGATCTGCTTTGTGATCGAATCCAGCCGCTGGTGAATGTCGGCAACGTCGCGGCTTTCCCGGCTCGGCATCGCCGGCCGTTGACTGGAAGGCGCGCTGAAACTGGGCGGGAGCGGTTCGCCGATGGTCGAATTGAGCCAGTCGCTCAGCGACATGCCGGCGCGCCGCGCGGCCGCCTCGGCCCTTTCGCGGACGGATGGATCGATGCCGTCAACACTCCACGATACGCGCGAATTCATGCTCTCGTCCGGTTCCGCTACGGCGCCCCACCTGCGCCATCAGCCTCCCCGCGCGTCCCACTGAAGAGACAATAGAATTTTTGCGCGGCTCGCCTGCCTCGGAACTGACTTTTTCGCGTTACGGTAAAGAACGGGTTAAGGAATGGGACGGACGGCCGCAAAAGTTACCGGGGGCCAGTTCGGCTTTGGATTTAAAGCGTTTTCCGGCGAAAGCCTGCCCCCGGACTTGATCCGCCGTGGCGGCCGGTTCGCGTCAGGAAAACGCGTCAGATTAGGAATCCGGAAGGCGGTTCCGATTCGATCGGATCGGAAAAGCCCTAGCCGCTATTTTCGCGCTGGCCGTCTTCGAGCGACACGACATTGGTCCGCTCCGCACCGGGCGACAGGGCCGACAGCGCCTCGATCGCCTCTTCGCACCATTCCGCCACCGCGCGCTCATAGCTGAGGCCGACGCGAAGTCCGAGCAGTTTGCCGACATCGGCCGGCGCCGCGATGCCCTGGGGGAAACGTTTGTTGAGCAGGCGCTCGTAGCGGGCGAAACGGTCGCGGTGATGTTCCAGCCGCGCCATCAGGTCGGTGCGCAGCGGTTCGACGTCGACGCTGTCGAGCGCATAGAGCCGCACCAGCAGGTCGTCCTTGATCGAGGCCGGAACGCTCGGCCGGGCGGCCCAATGCCTGAGCGCGGCTCGGCCTTCCGGCGTGAGCGTGTAGACCAGCTTGTTCGGCTTGCCGGACTGCACCACCTCGCGGCCCTGGATATGGCCGCGGTCGCGGAGTTTTGTCAGTTCCCGATAAATTTGCTGGTGGTCGGCCTTCCAGAAGAATCCAATGGAGTTGTCGAACGTCTTGGCGAGCTCATAGCCCGTCATCGGACGTTCGGTCAGGCAGGCAAGGATCGCGTCACCAAGCGCCAAGACGCCGGCCTCCGGTTCTCAGGATTGATTGACATTATGCATAAAGTTGCATATGCGTCAACTCGCATAAGCTCCGGAGAGACCCATTCCCCGGCGTCAGCCCGCCATCGCCCGCCAGAGGAGACATGATGACCATGAGCGGCCTCGACAAGTGGTACGGCTACATGAAGTCGCATGATACGGCGGCGTTGTGGGACCTGCTGCACCCGGATGCGGTGTTCGAAAGCCCCGTCGTCCACACGCCGCAGCGCGGGCGCGACATCACCTTCAAATATCTGGCGGGCGCCGGAAAGGTCCTCGGTGGCCCCGGCTTCAAATACACCGGCGAATGGCGCAGCGCTGATGGCGCGGTCCTCGAATTCGAAAACGAGATCGAGGGCATCAAGATCAACGGCGTCGACATCATCACCTTCAGCGATGACGGTAAGATCACGCACTTCAAGGTGATGGTGCGTCCGCTGAAGGGAATCAATCTGCTGCACCGCTTGATGGGGGAGCAACTCGCCAAAGGGTGAGGGAGCAAAGGCCGCGACCATCTCCGGCGCCGTTTACGCCGCAATGGCTGACGAGATATTTGCCGGCCTGCTCACTCCCTAGAATCTCCGGAACCGGATAAGGTCTACGTCCGGAACGCCACACGAATTTCATTTCAAGCGCCTTCGTCACATTCGCCGCTGCCGGGAGAACACCATGCCGATCTACAAAGCCCCTGTGGAAGACGTCACCTTCCTGCTCAACGACGTGTTCCAGATCGATCGCTACGACAATCTGCCCGGCTTCACCGACGCCTCCGCCGATGTGCGCGAGGCAATCATCGGCGAAGCCGCAAAACTCTCCGAAGAGGTGTTGCAGCCGCTCAATCGCGTCGGCGATCTCGAAGGCTGCAAGCGGCATGACGACGGCTCGGTGACGACGCCGAAGGGCTTTAAGGAAGCCTTCAAGCAGGTCGCCGAGGGCGGCTGGCTCGGACTGTCGGCGCCGGCGGAATATGGCGGGCAGGGGCTGCCGGTGACGCTGAGCCAGGTCGTCACCGAATTCCAGAGCGCAGCCAACATGGCGTTCTCGATGTATGGCGGTCTCACCATGGGCGCCACCGCGGCGCTGCTGGTGCATGGCAAGCCCGAGCAGAAGAAGATGTTCGTGCCGAAGATGGTGGCGGGCGAGTGGACCGGCACCATGAACCTCACCGAGCCGCAATGCGGCACCGATCTCGGCCTGTTGCGCACCAAGGCCGTCAAGCAGGCCGACGGCAGCTACAAGATATCAGGCACCAAGATCTTCATCTCTGCGGGCGAGCACGATATCGCCGAGAACATCATCCATCTGGTGCTGGCGCGCATCGAAGGCGCTCCATCAGGCATCAAGGGCGTGTCGCTGTTTGTGGTGCCGAAGGTGCTGGTCAATGCCGACGGCTCGCTCGGCGCGCGCAACGGCGTGTCCTGCGGCTCGATCGAGCACAAGATGGGCATCCACGGCAATTCCACCTGCGTGATGAACTACGACAACGCCACCGGCTGGCTGATCGGTGAAGAGAACAAGGGCATGCAGGGCATGTTCGTGATGATGAACGAGGCCCGCCTCGGCGTCGCCGTGCAGGGGCTGGCGCAGTCCGAAGTTGCCTATCAGAACGCTGTCAATTACGCGCGCGAGCGTCTGCAGGGCCGCTCCCTGACCGGCGCAAAGGAAGCAGACAAGCCGGCCGACCCGATCATCGTGCATCCCGACGTGCGCCGTGTGCTGCTCACCATCCGCGCCTTCAACGAGGCGGCGCGCGCCATGGTGGTGTGGACCGCGCTGAAGAGCGACGTCGCGCATCGTTCCTCCGATCCCAAGGACCGTCAGGAGGCCGACGACCATATGGGCCTGATGACGCCGGTCATGAAAGGCGTGATGACCGATGTCGGCTTCTCCAACGCGGTGCTGGCGCAGCAGATGTATGGCGGCCACGGCTATATCGCCGAGCACGGCATGGAGCAGTTCGTGCGCGATGCGCGCATCGCCATGCTCTATGAGGGCGCCAACGGCATCCAGGCGCTCGACCTTGTGGGGCGTAAATTGCCGCGCGACGGCGGCCGCGCCGTGATGGCGTTCTTTGCCGAAGTCGGCGCTTTCGCCAAGGAGCACGGCGGCGATGAGGCGATGAAGCCGTTCGTCACCCCGCTCTCGGCAGCCCTCGGCCATCTGCAGCAGGCCACCGGCTGGCTGATGCAGAACGCGCTGACCAAGCCCGACAATGCGGGTGCGGCCGCCACCGACTACATGCAATTGTTCGGGCTCGTCACCTTCGCCTATATGTGGGCGCGGATGGCCAAGGTAGCGCAGGACAAGATTGCGAGCAGTGGCGCCACGCCCTATCTCTCCACCAAGCTGGTGACCGGCCGCTTCTTCATGGAGCGCATGTTGCCCGAAACCCACGTCCATCTTGCGCGCATCCAGACCGGCTGCGCGACCACCATGGAATTGGCGGCGGAAGCGTTCTGAGATTTTCCGCCGTTTCCTGTCCTTCTCGCCTATAATATTATGATCCTCATACCAGGAGGGCGTCATGCCTGAGGCATATATCTACGATCACGTTCGCACCCCGCGCGGCCGCGGCAAGTCCGATGGCGCACTCCACGAGGTCACCGCGCTGGCGCTGGCGACGGTGCCACTGCAGGCGCTGAAGGAGCGCAACAATCTCGGCGAAGACGTCGTCGACGACGTCATCCTCGGCGTGGTCGATCCGGTCGGCGAGGCGGGCTCAGACATCGCGCGCTTCGCGGCGCTGAAGGCAGGCCTCGGCGAATCCGTCCCCGGCGTGCAGATCAGCCGCTTCTGCGCCTCCGGCCTCGATGCCGTGAATTTCGCCGCCGCCCAGATCATGGCCGGCCAGCATGAGCTCGTGATCGGCGGCGGCGCCGAATCGATGAGCCGCGTCGGCATCGGCGCGTCCGGCGGCGCCTGGCCGATGGACCCCTCGATGGCGGTGCCTTCCTATTTCATGCCGCAGGGTGTTTCGGCCGACCTGATCGCGACCAAATACGGTTTCTCGCGCGATGACGTCGATGCCTACGCCGTGCAAAGCCAGCAGCGCGCCGCGAAGGCCTGGGACGAGGGCCGCTTCAACAAGTCGGTGGTCCCGGTGAAGGACGTCAACGGCCTCACCATCCTGGCCAAGGACGAGCACATGCGCCCGACCACGACGATGCAGTCGCTGGCGCAACTGCAGCCGGCGTTCACCGTGGTTGGCCAGATGGGCGGTTTCGATGCGGTGGCGATCCAGTCGCATCCGGAAATCGAGCGCGTCAACTACGTCCACCACGCCGGCAACTCCTCCGGCATCGTCGATGGCGCCGGCGCCGTGCTGCTCGGCAGCAAGGAAGCGGGTGCCAAGCACGGCCTGAAGCCGCGTGCAAAGATCCGCGCCTTTGCCAATATCGGCTCGGAGCCCGCGATGATGCTGACCGGGCCGGTCGACGTCACCGAAAAGCTGTTCGAGCGTTCCGGCATGAAGAAGTCGGACATCGACCTGTTCGAACTCAACGAGGCTTTTGCCTCGGTGGTGCTGCGCTACATCCAGGCGTTCGAGATCGACAATGCAAAGATCAACGTCAATGGCGGCGCGATCGCGCTCGGCCATCCGCTCGGCGCGACAGGGGCCATGATCCTCGGTACCGTGCTCGACGAGCTGGAGCGCACCAACAAGTCCACCGCGCTGGTGACCTTGTGCATCGGCGGCGGCATGGGGACCGCGACGATCATCGAAAGAGTGTAACTGCCGTAGGGTGGGTTAGCCGAAGGCGTAACCCACCGTGCCGCGGCGAGAGAAGTGGTGGGTTACGCTTCGCTAACCCACCCTACGAAATCCAAGTCAACCGCCGCGCCTGACATCGGCTGCCGGCACCGAGGGAGCGACCAACATGGCCTTCAAGAATTTCAAGCTAGAGACCGACGCCGACGGCATTGCGCTCGTCACCTGGGACATCCCCGGCCGTTCAATGAATGTGCTGGACGAGACCTCGACCACCGAGCTCGAAGAGATCCTGAAGCAGACCACGGCGGATGCCGCGGTGAAGGGCGTTGTCATCACCTCGAGCAAGGATGCGTTCTGCGCCGGCGCCGACCTTTCCATGCTCGAAGGTATGAACAAGGAGTACGCCAAGGTCTTCAAGGAAAAGGGTGAGGTCGCCGCCAACCAGATGCTGTTCGACCAGAGCCGGCGCTTCTCGCTGGTGCTGCGCGGCATCGAAACCTGCGGCAAGCCGTGGGCGGCCGCGATCAACGGGCTGGCGCTCGGCGGCGGCTTTGAGGTGACGCTGTCCTGCCACTATCGCGTTGCGGCTGAAAATCCCAAGACCCGCCTCGGCCTGCCCGAAGTGAAGGTCGGCCTGTTCCCCGGCGCCGGCGGCACCCAGCGCGTGCCGCGCCTGGTGCCGCCGCAGGATGCGATGACGATCCTGCTCAAGGGCGATCCGGTCACGGTCGACAAGGCCAAGGCGCTCAACCTGATCCACGCCATCGTGCCGGCTTCCGACCTGGTCAAGGCGGCCAAGGACTGGATCAAGGGCGGCGGCAAGGCCGTCGCGCCCTGGGACGAGAAGGGTTTCAAGCTGCCGGGCGGTCCGGTGTTCTCCAAGAACGGCATGATGATGTTCCCGGCCGGCAACGCCATCTATCGCCGCGAGACCTACGACAATTATCCGGCGGCGCGCGCCATCATGAGCTGCGTCTATGAGGGCCTGCAGTTGCCGATCGACGCCGCGCTGCGCGTCGAGTCGCGTTACTTCACGAAGGTGCTGCGGTCCAAGGAAGCGGCGGCGATGATCCGCAGCCTGTTCCTGTCCATGCAGGAGCTGAACAAGGGCGCCCGGCGTCCGCAAAGCGTCCCGCCGACCAAGATCAAGAAGGTCGCCGTGATCGGCGCCGGCTTCATGGGCGCCAGCGTCGGCTACGTTTCGGCCCGCGCCGGCCTCGATGTCGTGCTGATCGACCGCGACCAGGAAAGCGCCGACAAGGGCAAGGCGCATGCGCAGAAGGTGATCGACGAGCAGATCGCCAAGGGCCGCGCCAAGGCGGGCGATCGCGACGCGCTGCTGGCGCGCATCACGCCAACCGCTGACTACGCCACGCTCGGGGATTGCGACCTCGTGATCGAGGCCGTGTTCGAGGACCGCAAGGTCAAGGCCGAGACCTTTGCCAAGGCGCAGCAATACCTCAAGCCTGACGCGATCTTCGCGTCCAACACCTCGACACTGCCGATCACCTCGCTGGCCGAAAGCTTCAAGGAGCAGGGCAAGTTCGTCGGCATCCACTTCTTCTCGCCGGTCGAGAAGATGATGCTGGTCGAAATCATCCTCGGCAAGAACACCGGCGACGTCGCGCTTGCCGCCGCGCTCGACTATGTCAGGGTGATCGGCAAGACGCCGATCGTCGTCAATGATTCGCGTGGCTTCTACGCCAACCGCTGCGTCGGCCGTTACATCGCCGAAGGCAACGAGATGTTCCTGGAAGGCGTGCCGCCGGCGATGATCGAGAACTGCGCCAAGATGGCCGGCATGCCGGTCGGTCCGCTGTCGCTGTCCGATGAAGTCGCCCTCGACCTCGGCCTCAAGGTCATCAAGGCAACCGAAGCCGATCTCGGTCCCAACTCCATCAACCCGGATCAGAAGAAGCTGATGGTGGAGCTGGTCGAGAAGCAGGGGCGCTTGGGGCGCAAGAACAGCAAGGGCTTTTACGACTATCCCGAGAAGGGCAAGGGCCAGAAGAGCCTGTGGCCGGGCCTGTCGGCGCTGCAGCCCAAGCAGCTCGATCCCGATACGCTCGATATCGAGGAGCTGAAGCAGCGTTTTCTGGTGGTGCAGGCGGTGGAAGCCGCGCGCACGGTCGAGGATCACGTCATCACCGATCCGCGCGAGGCCGATGTCGGCTCGATCCTCGGCTTCGGCTTTGCGCCGTTCACCGGCGGCACGCTGTCCTATATCGACTTCATGGGCACGCGGAAGTTCGTCGAGCTCTGCCATAAGCTCGAGGCCAAATACGGCTCCCGCTTCACCCCGCCAAAGCTGTTGGAAGACATGGCGGCCAGCGGCGAGACCTTCTACGGCCGCTTCCCGCCGAAGAAGCAGGCGGCGTAGGTCGTCATTGAGGAACGATCGTAGCCCGGATGGAGCGAAGCGAAATCCGGGGACCTCGCCACTTGCGGCACTTTCCCGGATTGCGCTGCGCTCCATCCGGGCTACGGAACGACAAAGGGCCGGATCATCGATCCGGCCCTTTCCGTATTCGCTATTCGCGAGAACTCACGCCGCCTTCATCAAGCCTTCCTTGGTCAGCGCTTCCTGCACCTTCGGGCGCGCGGCGATGCGGGCCTTGTAGGCCAGCAGGTTCGGCAGCCCGGAGAGGTCGAACTTCAGCCGGTCGGCCGCCCACATCAGCATGGTGAAGAGGTAGCCGTCGGCGACGGTGAACTGCTTGCCCATCAGGTAGTCGCGCCCGGCAAGCGCGGTTTCCAGATATTTGAACTTGCCCATCGCGCGGTCCTTAAAGAAGGGCTTGGCGTCGTCGGCGAGCACGGGCGAGAACATCGGTCCGAGATTCTTGTGCAGCTCGGTCGTGATGAAGTTCAGCCATTCGAGCAGCTTGTAGCGCTCCTCCGAATCCCGGGCCGGTGCCAGGTTCTTGGCCGCGGCCTTGTCGGCGATCATCTGGACGATGACCGGGCCCTCGGTGACCAGTTCGCCCGAATCGAGCGCCAGTACCGGCACCTGGCCCTTCGGGTTGACCTTCAAAAAGTCGTCACCGTTCTCCAGCTTCTTGGCGCGCAGGTCGACTTTGACCAGGTCGTAGGGCAGACCGGCCTCGAGAAGCGCGATATGGGGGGATAGCGAGCAGGCGCCTGGCGTATAATACAGTTTCATCGGCCTTTCCTTCCCTCGATATTATCATTATCGGGTGGAGTGACTAAATGCATTTGCATGGAATAGCAAGATTGATGCAGCTGCATTTAGTGCGGTACACTGATCTGTGACAGATACGGACTGGATGATGAAACGCAAACCATCGACCGAGGCGACCGCCGCCTGGATCCGCCTGATGCGGGTGCAGAGCCGGGTGCTCGATGCCGTCGAGCAGGATTTGAAGAAAGCGGGCTTTCCGCCGCTGGCCTGGTATGACGCGCTCTTGGAACTGTCGCGCGCGCCGTCCGGCGAGATGCGCCCGGTGGAACTGGAAAAGCAGATGCTGATCCCGCAATATTCGACCTCGCGGCTGATCGACCGTCTGGTGGACGAGGGCCTGGCGGCGCGGCGTGAATGCAAGATCGACAAGCGCGGCCAGTTCGTGGAGATCACGGAAGCCGGGCGCGAGCTGCAGAAGAAAATGTGGAACGCCTATTCGGCGGCGATCGAAAAGCACGTCGGCTCCAAACTGTCGGATGCCGACGCCATTAAGCTTTGCGGTCTGCTCGACCGGCTGGGCTGCTCCTGCTCCGACGTCAAGACGGCCGCTGCCCGCGACGGCGTGCCGGCGCGATGACAACCCTGATATGTTTCGTTGTTGCGGACGTCGCCGTCCGCATTCCCTTGGCCATAAGGCGCGTTCGGTCGAATCGCCAGATATCCGGATTTTTTCATGGCGCGTGACCAGATCGATATGACGCCGCTGCAATCGCGTGACGAACTCGTCACGTGGTTCGAGGCCGGCTGCAAGCCGCCGTCCGAGTTCCGCATCGGTACCGAACACGAGAAGACCCCGTTCACGCTGGAGGGCCGTCAGCCCGTGCCATACGAGGGCGCGCGCGGCATCGGCGCGCTGCTCGAAGGTATGCAGCTCCTGCTCGGCTGGGAGCCGATCATGGAGCGTGGCAACATCATCGGGCTCTACGACGTTACCGGCGGCGGCGCGATTTCGCTGGAGCCGGGCGGGCAGTTCGAGTTGTCGGGGGCGCCGGTCGAAAACGTGCACCAGACCCAGGCCGAGCTGATGGCGCATCTGGCGCAGGTGCGCGAGATCGCGACGCCCCTTGGGATCGGCTTTCTCGGGCTCGGCATGACGCCGTCCTGGTCGCGGGAGCAGATTCCCGTGATGCCCAAGGGCCGCTACAAGATCATGAGCAACTACATGCCGAAGGTCGGGCAATATGGCATCGACATGATGTACCGGACCTGCACGGTGCAGACCAATCTCGACTTCTCCTCGGAAGCCGACATGGTCAAGAAGCTGCGCGTGTCGATTGCGCTGCAGCCGGTGGCGACCGCCCTGTTTGCCAACTCGCCCTTCACCGAAGGCAAGTCCAATGGGTACCTGTCGTTCCGCTCCGAGATCTGGCGCGACACCGATAACGCGCGCTCCGGTATGTTGCCGTGGGTGTTCGAGGACGGCATGGGGTTCGAGCGCTGGGTCGACTATGCGCTTGACGTGCCCATGTACTTCGTCAAGCGCGGCGACACCTATATCGATGTCGCAGGTTCCTCGTTCCGCGCCTTCTTCGAGGGCCGCAACAACTCACTGCCTGGCGAGCGTCCGACCTTGTCGGACTGGGCCAACCATCTGTCGACGATTTTCCCGGAAGTCCGCCTGAAGCGTTATCTGGAAATGCGCGGTGCGGACGGCGTGCCATGGGGCCGGCTGCCGGCGCTGCCGGCGTTCTGGGTCGGGCTATTGTATGACGACGAAAGCCTGAACGAAGCCTGGGAGCTGGTCAGCCACTGGACCGCGCAGGAGCGTCAGGCGCTACGCGACGACGTGCCGCGCTTCGGCTTCAAGGCCCGGATCAAGGACCGTTATCTGTTCGAAATCGCCCGGGAATGCCTGAAGCTATCGCATGCCGGCTTGCGGCGGCGTGGCCGCGTCGATCATTCCGGCCGCGACGAGAGCCGCTACCTCGAACCGCTGGAGCGCATTCTCGAATCGGGCCGCACGCCGGCGGAAGAAATGCTCGACAAATTCAACGGCGAGTGGGGCGGTTCCGTGGAGCCCGTCTATCAGGAATACGCGTTTTAATTTAACGGGTTGCTTAACCTTTGGGCCGTTCATCCACCGTACAGGTTGATGGCGCTCAAATGACGGCCGGATGGAGCATGATCTCCGCGCAAACGCGTTTTTCGCGTTTGTCGCGAAGGAAGACCGGTGCCGGTTTTCCAAGGAAATCATGCTCGAATCAAAGGGCTGGGGCGGGACGGCTTTTAGAAGAAAAGCCATCCCGCGCTGGAAGCGCATACTCGAAAGCAACGTACTCGAAAGCAACCTTGCATGGGGACTGTTCGCCTGCTCAGGGCGTGTATGGTGACGCTCGCCTTTTTGGCGGCGGCCGTATCCGCGCGCCCGGCGCTGGCGCAGGCCAATTTCGACCGTCCCGGCGGCGATTATCTCAGCTCGCCCGTGATCTCGGGCGATCCGGCGGAATGCGCGCTGGTGTGCGAGCGCGACCGCCGCTGCCGTGCCTGGACCTTCAGCTATCCGACCGACCTGGCCAAAGGCGCGGTATGCTGGCTCAAGAGCAACGTGCCGGCGCGGGTGCAGAGCGATTGCTGTGTCTCCGGCGTGCGCGGCGCCGGCGTGGTCGAACGGCGCAACGAGACAACCGAAACCTCGATCGACCGCTTCGGCGGCGACTACAAGAGTTTTGATCTCAAGAGCGGCGACGGCGACGACGCCTGCAAGGCCGCCTGCGCCGCCGACAACAAATGCCGCGCCTGGACCTATGCCCGGCCCGGCTACGCCGGCAAGGAGGCGCACTGCTTCCTGAAGAAAGACATCAAGCCGCCGCGGCGCAAGGCGGGGTTTACCTCGGGCGTGGTGCGGTAGGGCTACGGAATCATTCCGCCGGCAGCACCGTGACCTCCGGCCACAGCGCTTTCCATCGCGCAGCCTTCGCTTCGTAATTCACGGCGGAAAAATTTGGCCCCGGATTGGGCCGCACGATCAGCGCGGCGACATCCTCATAGCCATTCGGCGCATAGACCTCGTAGCCATCGCGTGTGCGCCGGATTCCGATCTGCGTATTCCTGGTCAGAAACCGGTCGATGCCTTGCGTCGAACAACGCAGCTCCGGATAGGGCAGGCCATGTTTCTTGGGGTACCAGAGATGAACGCGCGCCTGGTTGCGCGCCTCGACCTTGATCCCGCGTGTGGCGAAACGCTCCGCCAGCGTGCGGATGACCTTGTCTTCCGCCTCCCACGACGTATCGGGATCGAAATAGAACACGTCGTAATCGTTGATGCCGTAATCCACCGCGCGCTTCGTCAGCACGTTCCATACCGTCTGCACCAGGCATCCGGAAACCAGCCACGCGTCGGGCAGCGCCAGCCGAAACAGTTCTTCGGCAATGATTTCGTTGGCGGGATTTTGTAATGCGGCGGTGAGGAATTCATTTTGGTTCATGCAAATGCCGCGTGTGGCAAGCCTAAACCCTCATGGTGAGGAGGCGCGTAGCGCTGTCTCGAACCACGAGGCCCCGCTGGTGCGATTCATCCTTCGAGACGGCGCTTGGCGTCTCCTCACCATGAGGGGCGGCCTTCACTGCACGGACGTAAAAAACCGCGCCAGCCGGAAACCCGACGGCCAGGTCCACACCGGCTGGCTGCGCATGCCGAGATCCCAGGAGCCGACCACGGCATCAGCCCGGCCGATCAGATTGTCGATCGGCAGCAGCCCCACGCCGCCGTCGCGCACCGCTACGCGGCTGTCGGCGGAATTGTCCCTGTTGTCGCCGAGCACGAACAGCTGGCCCGGCGGCACCGTCACCTCGGGCATGTTGTCGAGCCTTCCATTGTCGCGCATCTTGAAAATGGCGTGGCTGACGCCGTTCGGCAGCGTCTCGACGAAGCGATAGGCCTGCTCCGTGTTGCCGCGATCGTCTTCCGCCTGGCCGACGCCTTCCGGCTTCAACGCCGCGGCGTGGTCGTTGATGAAGAGCTGGCCCTGACGCATCTGGATGCGGTCACCCGGCAGCCCCACCACGCGCTTGACCCAGGCCTGCGAGCGGTCGCCCGGCCAGCGGAACACGACGACGTCGCCGCGCTTCGGCGTCTCGCCGAACAGCCGGCCGGTTTCCGGCAGCGTGATCTGGATCGGCAGCGATGCCGCGCCGTAACCATAGGGAAATTTCGACGCCACCAGCGCGTCGCCGATCAGAAGCGTCGGCTCCATCGAACCGGACGGAACATAAAAGGGCTCGGCGATCGCGCCCTTGGCAACGAACACGACGGCGACGATCGCAGCCAACTGCACGGCCTGCGCGCGCCAGCTCACCGGTTTGGCGATCGAGCTTTCCTTCCGGTCGCTCAACATCTTCTCGTCGCTCACTAGCCCGTTCCTCCGACCGTGATCTTTTCCATCCGCAGCGTCGGCTGGCCGACGCCGACAGGTACGCCCTGGCCGTTCTTGCCGCAGGTGCCGATGCCGGTATCGAGCGCCAGATCGTTGCCGACCATGGTGATCCGATGCAAGTCGGTCGGCCCGTTGCCGATCAGCATCGCGCCCTTCAGGGGCGCGCCGAGCTTGCCGTTCTCGATCTTGTAGGCCTCGGTGCACTGGAACACATATTTGCCCGAGGTGATGTCGACCTGGCCGCCGCCGAAATTCGCGGCGTAGATGCCGTTCTTCACGGAGGCCAGAATTTCCGCCGGATCGCGCTGCCCCGCCAGCATGTAGGTGTTGGTCATGCGCGGCATCGGCACATGGGCATAGCTCTGGCGGCGGCCGTTGCCGGTCGGCTTCATGTTCATCAGCCGCGCGTTCTGCCGGTCCTGCATGTAGCCGACGAGGATACCATCCTCGATCAGCACGGTGCGGTTGGTCGGCGTACCCTCGTCGTCGATGGAGAGAGAGCCACGCCGCGAGGCCATGGTGCCGTCATCGACCACCGTGACGCCCTTGGCCGCGACCTGCTTGCCCATCAGCCCTGCGAAGGCCGAGGTCTGCTTGCGGTTGAAGTCGCCTTCGAGGCCATGGCCGACGGCTTCATGCAGCATCACGCCGGGCCAGCCGGCGCCCAGCACCACGTCCATTTCGCCGGCAGGCGCGGGAACCGATTCCAGATTGACCAGCGCCTCGCGGATCGCGCCATCAGCGGCCTCGCGCCACGCCTTGGTCTCGATGAACCGCGCGTAACCTTCGCGGCCGCCATAGCCTTTGCTGCCGCTCTCCTGCCGGTCGCCTTGTCCCGCGACCACAGAAATATTGACCCGCACTAAGGGCCGGATGTCGCGATAGCTCTCGCCGTCGGGGCGAAGGATTTCCACCACCTGCCAGGTGGCGCCCAGGCTGATGGAAGCCTGCCGCACCCGCGGATCCTTGTCGCGCACATAGGCATCGATCTCGGCCAGTAGCTTTACCTTGGTCTCAAACCCCGGCGCATCCAGCGGATTCTCGTCGCCATAGAGCCGCACGTTGGTATGCGCCGGCGCCGCGGAAAAATTCCCGCTGTAGCCGCCGCGCACGGCGGCCACCGCGTCGGCGGCGCGGATCAGCGCCGGCAGCGAGACGTCGGACGAATGCGCATAGCCGACCGCATCATCCTTCACCGCGCGCAGACCAAAGCCTTGAGAGGTGTCGTAGGTCGCCTGCTTCAACCGCCCATTGTCGAAGCCCAAGGCTTCGGTCTGGCCATATTCCAGAAACAGCTCACCATCGTCGGCTCCCTCAAGCCCTCGCGCGATTTCGCGTCGGACAGCATCGCGGTCGAGATTGGCGCGGTCGAGAAGAGAGGTTGTGGCGGGATTGGTCATGCAGACTCCGATTCAGCGCAAAAGCTTCGTCGTCCCTGCGAACGCATGGACCCATAACCACCGGCCCCGGTATTGTAAGCGCAGACCGACGGCGAACTCATCTTACAACACGGTAACCTGTGGTTATGGGTCCCGGCTCGCGCTTCGCCCAGCCGGGACGATGATTCGAAAGATAGTCATGACCGCAGCGAAAGGGGAGGCCCTTCACGGTTGCTTGTCATCCCCTCTGCCGGCCGCATTCGCAGCGTCCGCACCGGGCTCCGGCCTGGCGTGAGCATTGGCCCAGCGGAACAGCTCGTCGAACACTGGCCGCAACGCCCGGGCCGCCGGGGTCATCTCGTATTCCACCCGTGGCGGCACTTCGGGAAATACCGTGCGCTTTACCAGGCCCTCGCTTTCGAGGTCGCGGAGCTGGGTCGTCAGCATGTGCTGGGTCACGTCGGGGATAGCGCGCCGTAATTGGCCGAACCGCTGCTTGCCGTCGACAAGCTGCCAGAGGATTTCGCCCTTCCACTTGCCCGAGAGCAGACGAAGCGCCCGATGCAACTGCGCTCTGGCCCGCTCAGAGGGACATTCTTGCCCTTCATTCTCATTAGTCTGCTTTTTCATACTACCCCAGAAAAATCATCCTACTTGTCAATTTCATCTTAGTCCCGAATTTTGGGTTTGACACCCCTTTGGGGTTCTCAGCCGGCGGACGGCACGTCTGTCACGGCCACTTTCACATTCCGGGAGTTCTCGATGTCGACGATTGTTGCGCCTGCCAGATCGCGCTGGGCCGCTGCCGCCCTGTGGGTCGTCCGGGGATTGCTTGCGCTCGCCTTTGTGGCGGCCGGCGGGGCCAAGCTCTATGGCGTTCCCATGCTGGTCGAAGAGTTCGATCACATCGGACTCGGGCAATGGTTTCGCTATGTCACTGGCGGTCTCGAAATCATCGGCGCGATCCTGCTGCTCCTGCCGCAGAAGGCCGCCCTCGGCGCGCTGCTGCTGATCTGCATCATGACCGGCGCGGTGCTCACCCACTTATTCGTGATCGGCGGCTCGGCGGTGCCGGCCATTGTTCTGCTGGCGCTGAACGCCGTGGTCGCCTATGCGGAGCGCGGCCAGGTCGCATGGCTTGCCGAGACCGCATGAGGCTGCCGCGATGCGTCTTTCTCGCCGCGGGTTGACGATTGCCGTGGGATTGATCCTGGCCTTCGTGGTGCCGCTGACCGTGACCCTGTTGCTGACAGGATCAGGGGCCGCGGACTCAAGGCCGCAGCCGAAACCCGCTTCAGTTCGGGTGCATCGGCTGGTGCTGCCGATCAACACCGATGACCCCACCACGATGAGGGCGCTGATCTCGACCTCGCTCAACCTTCCGAAATACTATCAGGAGCGGAACGAAGCATTCACGATCGAGGTCGTCGCCTACAACGCCGGCGTTCACATGCTTCGCGCCGATACTTCACCGGTAAAGGACATGCTGCGGACACTGAGAGGGGTCAATCCGAACATCCGTTTCGTGGTCTGCGAGGCGACCAAGCTTGGCATGGAGCGCCAGGAGGGACATCCAATCACGCTGATCGATAACGTCGACCTCGTGCCGAGCGGACCCGGGCGCATCATTGAATTGCAGGAAGCCGGCTGGTCCTACATCCGGTCGTGACAAATGGGCCAGAGCTGCATGGGCCAGATCTGCACAGCGGAGCATCGGATATGACGTCGCATCGCAGGCCGAACCGCCGCACCGTCGTCGCCGGCATGATGGGTGCGGCCGTCTCGCTGGCGATGCCGGTGTTGTCGGCCCGCGCGGGGACCAGTGGGCCACCGCCATTCGCAACCGTCAGGCATCAGTTCACGGAGGTTCGTGGCGCCCGCCCGGTCCCGGCGGTGCCAATCCCGCGCCTCGGCGCAGCTGCGCTCGATCTCGCGTCCTTGCGTGGCAAGGTGGTGCTCGTCAATTTCTGGGCGACGTGGTGCCCGGCCTGCCGCACTGAACTGCCGATACTGGACCGGCTGGCGGGAAACGGCCGCGCCGACCTTGCGGTCGTTGCCATCACGACCGATCGCGATCGATCGCTGGTCGCGTCCTTCGTGAAAAAACTGAAGCTTCGCCACCTCACGATCGGTTTCGATCCCGGCGGACTGGTGGCGCGTGCCGGCGCAAGCGACGGCGTCGACACGCCGTTCGCGCTTTACGGCATGCCGATTTCCTTCCTGCTCGGCGTCACCGGGCAAGTCGAAGGCTACATCACCGGTGAAGCGGATTGGCTCTCGCAAGAGGCGGGCCGATTGTTCGATTACTACGCCAGCGCCGGGCGCGGGTGACCGAGACGAACCCGGCTTCAAACGCCTGGCTCCGGCGGCTCACGGCAGCTTGTCATACCCCTCGCCAAGCCCATTCAGGCTGAGCGGAAAGCCGATGCCCTCTTCGGGCGTCTCAAAAATAATGAAAGTCGCCGTCTTGGCGGTCCGAAGCTGCCCCAAGAGCTTCTCGTCCATCACCACCTCAGCCACACACCCATTGGGCAGGCACCTGACAAACCCGGCCCGCCCCACGTCCTGATTATCCAGCTTCAGCCCAAGCCCGGATGGCAGCAGCACGCCGAGCGGCGCGACCACCCGCATCAACTTGCTCTTCTGGTCGGCGGTCTTGAGCACGATCACGGTGAGGCCGGCGTTGGAGCGGTCTTCGGCGACCACGCTCTGGATCAGGGCGCATTGCTCGCCTTGGGCGCCGGGCGGGGTGTCGCAGCGGATCTGCCAGTCGCCATGGACCGACCGCACCGCGCCTTGGGCGCTGGCCGCCTGGGTCAGGCCGAGCAGGAACGCTGCGGCGAGCAGGCCGCCGAGCCAGCGGGCCGGTTCCAAGCTAAGTCTTGCCTGGCCAAATCCCGTCTGACGCATTCCCGCCTGATGTTTCGAACGCCCCATCCGGGTCGATCCTCTTAGTCTTTATCTTTCCGGCAGCGCCGGCGACATTTCCGGCCCAAGCCGGCACCACATTGTGATTGAGCTTACCGGACTGATACGCAATGACGGCGTCTTGAAGGCGGTCCCGCAGCCAATCCACGCCGCCTGAGGACCGCCCCTGGCCTCACGCGAATCAGGCCGCCCGGGAGCGCCGTGACTGTGCCTACATCCGGTAACCGGGCTGTCAAGCGGCGAAGCCTTGCAAAATGGCGGGTTTTTGCTGATTTGCCGGGAAAATCCGACATCCGGCGAATAGCAGGTGACGCATGGCGTTGCGCCCCACTACTGCATTGCGAGAGCCTTGGAATTATGGTTTGAGAGGCTGGATTTCGACGCGTTCTAACGATCAGGCCCGAGGTACTGCAGCAATGCTGTTGCAGGTACTTTTGAAGGTGTACTTCCAAAAGTACCTCCGGTAGGCCGTTTGTGAGGGCGGATCGTGCGGCATTTCCGGCCATTCGGCTGAAATGCTTGGGGACTTAATTCAAGGGAGCGCGAGCGGCATGAAGATGTCGAGTGGCCTGATGGGCCGGCGATTGCTGGGGTTGACGGTGGCGGGCATGGCGCTCGCAGCCGGCGGGGCGGCTTTTGGGGCACAGCCCAAGCCGTGGGAAATGACGCTGCAGGAAGCCGCGACCCCCGTGATGGAAAGCATCATCAGCTTCCATAACTTGCTGCTGGTGCTCATCACGCTGATCACCCTGTTCGTGCTGGTGCTGTTGGTCATCGTGGTGGTGAAGTTCAACGCCAAGGCCAATCCGGTCCCCTCCAGGACCACCCACCACACGCTGATCGAGGTGGCCTGGACGCTGATCCCGGTGCTGATCCTGGTCGCCATCGCGGTGCCGTCGTTCCGCCTCTTGTTCCTGCAGCTCGACATTCCCAAGGCTGACCTCACGGTAAAGGCCACCGGCAAGCAGTGGTACTGGAGCTACGCCTATCCGGATAACGGCAAGTTCGAATTCGATTCGCTGATGGCGGCCGACAAGCAGCCGCGCCTGCTCGGCGTCGACAACGAGATGGTGGTGCCGGTCAACAAGGTGATCCGGGTCCAGACCACCGGCGCGGACGTCATTCACGCGTTCGCGGTGCCGTCGTTCGGCATCAAGATCGACTCGATCCCCGGCCGTCTCAACGAGACCTGGTTCAAGGCCACCAAGGTCGGCATGTATTACGGCCAGTGCTCGGAACTGTGCGGCAAGGACCACGCCTTCATGCCGATCGCGGTGCGGGTGGTGACCGATCAGGAATTCGCTTCCTGGGTTGAGGCGGCGCAGAAGAAATATGCGACCAACCCGGCGAATACCTTCGCCTCGGCTGGTGGTCAGGCCGCGCAGTAAGGCGCGGCCAAGGGACAGCTAAGGGACAAGGGCGACGGGACCTGAAAAGGTCCGAAAAGGGACTGCAAGGCAGGATTTCAAAATGGCAACGACGACACACGACGATCACGCCCATGATGACCACGCCCATGCCAATCCGACCGGATGGCGGCGCTGGGTCTATTCGACGAACCATAAGGACATCGGCACGATGTACCTTATCTTCGCGATCTTCGCGGGTGTCATCGGTGCGGCGATGTCGATCGCGATCCGCATCGAGCTGATGTATCCCGGCGTCCAGTTCTTCCACGAATCCCACACCTATAATGTGTTCGTGACCTCGCACGGCCTGATCATGATCTTCTTCATGGTGATGCCGGCGATGATCGGCGGCTTCGGCAACTGGTTCGTGCCGCTGATGATCGGCGCGCCCGACATGGCGTTCCCGCGCATGAACAACATTTCGTTCTGGCTGCTGCCGGCGTCCTTCGCGCTGCTGTTGATGTCGACCTTCGTCGAGGGTGAGCCGGGCGCCAACGGCGTCGGCGCGGGCTGGACCATCTACGCGCCGCTGTCGACCTCGGGCCATCCGGGGCCGGCGGTAGATTTCGCGATCCTGTCGCTGCATCTGGCCGGCGCCTCCTCGATCCTCGGCGCCATCAACTTCATCACCACGATCTTCAACATGCGCGCGCCGGGCATGACCCTGCACAAGATGCCGCTGTTCGTCTGGTCGATCCTGGTGACGGTGTTCCTGCTGCTGTTGTCGCTGCCGGTGCTCGCCGGCGCCATCACCATGCTGCTCACCGACCGCAATTTCGGCACCACCTTCTTCTCCGCCGACGGCGGCGGCGACCCTCTGCTGTTCCAGCATCTGTTCTGGTTCTTCGGTCATCCCGAAGTGTACATCCTGATCCTGCCCGGCTTCGGCATGATCAGCCAGATCGTCTCGACCTTCTCAAAGAAGCCCGTGTTCGGCTATCTCGGCATGGCCTACGCCATGGTCGCGATCGGCGGCATCGGCTTCGTGGTGTGGGCGCACCACATGTACACCGTCGGCATGTCGTCGGCGACGCAGGCCTATTTCGTCGCCGCCACCATGGTGATCGCGGTGCCGACCGGCGTGAAGATCTTCTCCTGGATCGCCACGATGTGGGGCGGCTCGATCGAGTTCAAGACACCGATGCTGTGGGCGATCGGCTTCATCTTCCTGTTCACGCTCGGCGGTGTCACCGGCGTCGTGCTGGCCAATGCCGGCGTCGACCGCGTGCTGCAGGAAACCTACTACGTGGTTGCGCACTTCCACTACGTGCTGTCGCTCGGCGCCGTGTTCGCGATCTTCGCCGGCTGGTACTACTGGTTCCCGAAAATGTCGGGCTACATGTACTCGGAAACCATCGGCAAGCTGCACTTCTGGTTCACCTTCATCGGCGTGAATCTGGTGTTCTTCCCGCAGCACTTCCTCGGCCTCTCAGGCATGCCGCGTCGCTACGTCGACTATCCGGATGCGTTTGCGGGCTGGAACCTGGTGTCGTCGCTTGGTTCCTACGTTTCGGGCTTCGGCGTCTTGATCTTCATCTACGGCGTGGTCGATGCTTTTGCGAAGAAGCGCGTGGCCGAGGCCAATCCGTGGGGCGCTGGCGCCACCACGCTGGAATGGACGCTGCCGTCGCCGCCGCCCTTCCACCAGTTCGAAGTGCTGCCGCGCGTTCAGTAACCGGTCGTTCGCGGCGCGCTTCATTCGCGCGCCGCGGCCTTTGTGAAGCGAGATAGATCTTGTCGGTAGTCGATCACAACGCCATCGATGCTCTGCCCCGGATTTCCGAGGCGGAGGTCGGTGATTACATCGCGCTGTTGAAGCCGCGGGTGATGTCGCTCGTGATCTTCACCGCGCTGGTCGGCCTCGTGATCGCGCCCGGCCATATGCACCCCGTGCTGGCGTTCACCGCGATCCTCTGCATCGCGGTCGGGGCCGGCGCTTCGGGCGCGATGAACATGGCCTATGAGGGCGACATCGACGCATTGATGTCGCGCACCGCCAACCGCCCGATCCCGCGCGGACGCATCACGCAGGGCGAGGCGATGGCGTTCGGCCTGATCCTGGCGTTCTTCTCGGTGCTGACGCTCGGCATCCTCGTCAACTTGCTGGCCGGTGCGCTGCTGGCGTTCACGATCTTTTTCTATGTGGTGGTCTACACCATGTGGCTGAAGCGCTGGACCGCGCAGAACATCGTGATCGGCGGCGCCGCGGGCGCGCTGCCGCCTGTCGTGGCGTGGGCCGCGGCCACCGGCTCGCTGTCGATCGAGCCGCTGCTCCTGTTCCTGATCATCTTCTTCTGGACCCCGCCGCATTTCTGGGCGCTGGCGCTGTTTCGTTCCGACGACTATGCCCGCGCCGGCGTTCCGATGCTGCCCGTGGTCGCCGGACCCGATGCGACGCGGCTGCAGATACTGCTCTATACCATCGTGCTGGTCGTGATCGCGGTCGCGCCCTGGCCGCTGGGCTATTTCGATGCGGTCTACGGCGTCACCTCGCTGGTGCTCGGCGCCGGCATGATGTGGCTGGCCATCGCGGTCTATCGCCACCGCGAGGGCAGGGAAGCGCTGCGCGCCACGCGCCGGCTGTTTGCGTTCTCGATCCTTTATCTGTTTGCGCTGTTTGCGACCCTGCTGCTCGAAGTGGTCGTCCGCGCCGTCGTCCCTTTGTTCGGGTAGGGGGCGCATGGCGACGCATGGACGACAATCGAAAGCCAGATGGAATCGTCCTCACCGAGGCGCAGAAAAGAAGCCGCCGCCAGCGCTCGATCGCGATTGCGCTCGCGCTCGGCGTCCTCGTCGTGCTGTTTTTCGCGGTCACCATGGTCAAGGGGCCGGCCGTTCTCGTCCGGCCCATGTAATCTTGAGTGTAATTTGATCTTTGAATGTAGTTGAGATGGAAAGCAAACCGCAGATGCGCGAGGGAGTGACGGGAAGCGGCAAGACTGCTTCGCGCCGTACGCTCACGCGCGATGCGGCGGTCGCCTCGATCTGCGGCTTCGTGGTGGTGTTCATGGTCGGCGCGTCCTATGCCGCCGTGCCCTTCTACAATTGGTTCTGCCGCGCCACTGGCTTCAACGGTACCACCCAGGTCGCGACCTCGGCGCCATCAGACGCGCCGCTTCAGCGCAAGATCGCGGTGCGGTTCGATGCCAATGTCGGCCCCGGCCTGCCCTGGAAATTCGAGCCCGAGCAAAACGAGATCGAGGTCCGGATCGGCGAGGTCGTCACCGTGTTCTATACCGTGACCAACCAGGCCGCGCGCCCTACCACCGGCGTTGCGGCCTACAACGTCGCGCCGCTGACGGTCGGCGCCTATTTCCAGAAGATCAACTGCTTCTGCTTCACCGAACAGACCATGGGCCCGGGCGAGAAGCGCGAGATGCCAGTCGTGTTCTACGTCGATCCGCAGCTTGCGAAAGACAGCGAGAACGACACCCTGAAAACGATCACGCTATCCTACACATTCTATCCCGTGCGCGATCCGGCGCCGAAGCCGGTCGCGGCCGGCGAAGGCGACAGGCGCAAAGGAAGTCTGTGACGGGAAACTTGTGAACCAGGAATCCCGTATCTAACGGGATTTCGGATTTGAAATTTGAGACGAATATGTGCCGAAGGGAACGGCACATCCAACGGAGAGACCGCAATGGCTACGGCGCACGCGAAGCACCACGACTACCACCTCGTCGATCCGAGCCCGTGGCCGGTCGTAGGCTCGATCTCGGCCTTCATCATGGCGGTGGGTGCGATCACCTGGATGCATCACATGTTCGCCGCTGCCCCGATCATCTTCGGCGTCGGCACCATCGGCGTGCTCTACACCATGGCGAGTTGGTGGGGCGATGTGATCCGCGAAGCCCAGTACAAGGGCGACCACACCCGCGTGGTGCAGATCAGCCACCGCTACGGCATGATCCTGTTCATCGCCTCCGAGGTGATGTTCTTCGTCGCCTGGTTCTGGGCCTTCTTCAATTCCGCGCTGTTCCCCGCCGACGCGGTCCACGCCACCCGCGATGCGGTGTTCGGCTGCGGTCCGGGAACGGCGATGGGCGCCTGCAGCGTGCCGGGCACCTGGCCGCCGAAGGGCATCGAGACCTTCGACCCCTGGCATCTGCCACTGCTCAACACGCTCTTGCTGCTGACCTCGGGCACGACCGTCACCTGGGCGCATCATGCGCTGCTCGAGGACGACCGTCAGGGCCTGAAATACGGCCTGATCCTCACCGTGCTGCTGGGAGCCGCCTTCACCTGCGTGCAGGCCTATGAATACGCCCACGCCACGTTCGGCTTCTCCGGCAACATCTACGGCGCGACCTTCTTCATGGCGACCGGCTTCCACGGTTTCCACGTGCTGGTGGGCACCGTGTTCCTGCTGGTCTGCCTGTTGCGCGCCTATGCCGGCCACTTCACCTCGAAGCAGCATCTCGGCTTCGAGTTCGCCGCCTGGTACTGGCACTTCGTCGACGTGGTGTGGCTGTTCCTGTTCATCTGCATCTATGTCTGGTTCCGCGGTGCGGGGCCAGTGGCCGGGCACTGATACAGGCTTGACGTGCTACAAGGGGGGCGGTCGGAAGGACCGCCCCCTTTTTCTTTCTTTCTTCCTTCCTTCTCCCCTTGTGGGAGAAGGTGGATCGCCGACGCGAAGCGGCGGCGAGACGGATGAGGGGTCTGCATCCGCGGAGAGAACCCCTCACCCGTCGCCTCACTTCGTGAGGCGCCACCCTCTCCCACAAGGGGAGAGGGGAAGGACACAATATGACGCCTGACCAAATGACGCCTGATCAACCGCCCACCGTCACCCAGAGCGCACTCCGCGGCATCGCCTGCCGCTGCCCGCGTTGCGGCAAGGGCAAGCTCTATGCGGGCTTCCTCGACCTGCGCCCGAATTGCGAAGCGTGCGGGCTCGACTACGCCTTCATCGATGCCGGCGATGGACCTGCGATCTTCATCATCATGCTGGCGGGCGCCATCGTCGTCACCGCGGCCCTGATTGTCGAAGTCAAGTATCAACCGCCGTTCTGGCTGCATGCGGTGCTGTGGCTGCCGCTGATTATCGCGACCACGCTGTTGCCATTACGCTCGATGAAGTCGCTCTTGATCGCGCTGCAGTTCCATCACAAGGCGGCGCCCGGCCGGTTGATCGACCGCGAGCCGAAATGACCGGGCCCTCGTCGCGGCGGCCGGCGGTTACCGGTTTTGCCATCTTCACGCTGCTGATGGTGATGGCCTTTACGGGCCTCGGGATTTGGCAATTGCAGCGCCGGGTCGAAAAGCACGCGCTGATCGCCTTGCTGAACGAGCGGCTCGCCGCCGCGCCCGAGGCGCTGCCGGCGTCGTCGCAATGGAATGCGCTGACGCCGGCCAAGGACGAATTCCGCCGTGTCAGCTTCACCGCCACCTACGCGCCGTTGCCGGACGCGATGGTCTACAGCGCGGGCTCCGCAGTCCGTGACGACGTCGCCGGCCCCGGCACCTGGGCCTTCCTGCCGGCGCAGCTCGCCGGTGGCAACACCATCGTGGTCAACACCGGCTTCGTGCAGAACACGATGCAGGACCGCGCCCAGCAGGATCGCGCCGTAAGACGGCTCATCACCGGTGACCCGGTGCAGCTCAGCGGCTACATCCGTTTTCCCGAAAGCGCCGGCGCGCTGACGCCACCGGAGAGCGTGGCAAAACGGCTCTGGTTCACCCGCGATCATCTCGCTATGTCCCGTGTGCTGGGCTGGGTCGAGGGCAGCAAGGCCGTCGCGCCGTTTTATGTCGATCTGGAAACGCCCGTGCCCGAGAGCGGCATTCCAAAACCCGGCCCGCTCTCCGTGCGTCTCAAGGACGATCACCTGCAATACGCCATCACCTGGTTCACGCTGGCGTTTGCGGTCATCATCGCCTTCGGCGTCTGGTGGCGCGCCCAGCGCCGCGCCTGAGTTCCTCACCGTATTCAACCGGACTAGCTTGTCGGAACGTTTGTTCCTCACAATCGTTTGAGTTCCACGGTGCGTACAGGACAAGAGGCCGTTCAATGTCCATTCACGACGATCGCCATACTTCGTCACCCGCGTCAGCCCTTGGGGCAAGGAATAGCGACGTGGATGGGATCGCGGATTTGGCGGATGATTTCGATCAGATAGCGTTGGTGGTCGACTGGCTCGACGCGTGCCGGAAGCGCGACCTGGCGGCGTTGCTTGACCTCTATGCCGACGACGCGAGGCTCGAATGCCAGTGCGGCGGGGGCAAAGTCAGCGAAGGCCGCGCCGAGCTCGAATGCTACTGGCGGCCGCGCCTCGATGCGCTCGCACCCACCGCATTCGGGCTGGAGGAAATCACGCCGACCGCCGAGGGCGTCGTGCTCGATTATCTGAGCCATGAAGGCGAGCCGGTCCGTATCGCGTTCACCTTTTCGCGCGACGCCAAGATCCTGCGGACCGCTTGCGCCCCCACGGGACAGGCGTTGCATCAGGAAGTTGCCGGCGTTGCCGATCAGGTTGGCTGACCGTTAGCCCGTTTCTCGCCTCGCGCATGTGCGGCGGAATCTCCTGCCGGAAGCCGGCAGCGCACGCAGGTGCGTCCCTCTTCGCGCAGCAGTTCAAGCGTCCCGCTCAGCGCCCGAACACGCTCCAGCATTCCCGTCAATCCCCGGCCGAACATCCGGTCCGCCGGAAAGCCGATGCCGTCGTCGGATATTTCCACGATCACTTCGCGGTCGTTGACGTCAGCCGCGACGTGCATCGAGCTCGCCCTGGCGTGGCGAAGCACGTTTGTCACGGCCTCCTGGGTCACGCGATAGATTGTCTGTGACAGCAAGCCGTCGACCTCGTTCAGCGTCGTGTCGATCTGCGACGTCACTTTGACATCCGGCGCCTGTGCCTTCACGTTCTGCAGCAGCGTCTGGATGCTCTTCTCCAGGCCGAGCTCCTGAATGTAGAGCGGCCGCAGCCGGTCGAGGATGCGGCGGTTCGCTTGCTGCAATGTTTCGACCGATTGCACAATGCCCTCGGCGGCGCGCCTCAACTTCGCCTGGTCGGACGGGATGGATTCCAAAAGCGCCACCGTGTTGGCGCGGATCCCGAACAACAGCGGCCCGAGTTCGTCATGAAGCTCGCGCGCCATATCCTGCCGCTCGTCGTCCTGCAGCGACACGATCCGGCGCAGCAAGCTGCGGTTATCCTGGCTGAGGCGATTGAGGGTGCGGGCGAGTTCGTTGGCCTCCTGCGCGCTCTTGCGGATCTCGGGCGGGCCGGCGGCAGCAATCGGCTGCTCGTAATCGCCCGATCGCATTCGGGTCAGGCCGTCGCCCAGACTTTGCAGCGGTCGCAATGCGGAACGCGCGGCGAAATGGGCAATGGCCCACGTCAACAGCATCAAAGTAATTCCGGAGCAGGCGATCGCCAGAAATCCGATCCACTTCTCGTAGATGTCGGCGGCCATGTCGGGCACAAATACGATGTCGCCGACCTGCCTTCCCTCGATCATCACGGGGAAGGTGGCTTTGAATTCGGGTAGGGCGAGGAGGCGGACGAACCAGTCAGGCACCGTGCCCAAGGGGGTCTGCACCTCGGGAGCATTAACATCGAGGTCAGTCCCGAGGCGCCGAAACCGGATTGTTGCGGAGGCACCCAGCGGTTGCACGAACGCTTCGAGCGTCGCTTGCGGATTGGTGGAGGTCCGAAGCGCGTCGTTGAGCGCAGCCGCGACCGCCCTGGCCGAGCGAGCAGCCGGTTCGGTTTCCTCCATAAGTTGCGCCGTGGCGAAGATCCGGAGCGAAACGCCCCCGGCCAACAGAGCGGCCACGAACATCAGGCCGAGCGGCAGCAACAACCGCGTTCGAAGCGAAAGCCTGTTCCACATTTCGACTAATATAACTCCCGCAACCCAAGATTTCTCTTTTCAAATATCGCCAACCGCCTATTTAATCTTAAAAGGGATGGATGATGCAGAATTCTACCAGATCGGCAACGAAGGTCCTGATCGTCGACGACCACCCGGTGGTCCTGTCGGGCTGCCGGTCGCTGTTTGCGTCTGACAATTCCGTGAAGATCGACGAGGCCACCGACGCCAAGTCCGGGCACCGCGCCTACATGGCGAAGCGGCCCGACGTCACGGTGATCGATATCAAGCTTCCGGATGTGTCGGGTTTCGAACTGATGCGCCGCATCCGCAAGGACGATCCGGACGCGCGGATCATCATGTTCAGCATGAACGACGATCCGGCGTTTGTGGTCCGCGCCATCGAGATGGGCGCGCAGGGCTATGTCTCGAAGGGCGATGATCCCCGGATGCTGGTGAAGGCCATCCGCAAGGTGGCCGCGGGAGACAATTTCATTTCACCGCAACTGGCGGAAGCGGTGACGTTTTCTGGCGCTTCGATCAAGGCCAATCCGGCGTCGCAAATGACCGCGCGCGAACTGGAAATCCTGCGGCTGCTCGGCCGCGGCGACAAGATCGTCGAAGTCGCCGACGCGCTGGAGATTTCCTACAAGACGGTGGCCAACACCACCTCGCTGCTCAAGCAGAAGCTCGGCGCCAAGAATCATTCGGACCTGATCCGGATCGCTGTGGAGATGGGGCTCGGCTGAGCGCCGGCTGAATCAATCACTCTATTACCGAACCGGCCGCGCCTCATTTCCGCCCGGCTCTCGCGAGCGACGCCGTCCGCGGGCGTCGTTATGGTCATTGGCGGGAAAATTTGGCAACATACGCCTCGCTGGTCGATGGCAGGAGCGGTGAATGGCTGACCCGGATATCGTGGAGATCGCCTGCGCACGGGCGTGGGGCGTTTACCTCCTGATCAACCGCGGCATTGATGAGAATGACGCGCTGCGGGACAAACTGAAGCATTTCGTTCGCATGCGCTGCGAGGCGGGCGACAACGAGACGGAGTATCTCGCGGTCGAAGGTCTCAAATATCTCAAGCAGCTGGACGGGTCCCGGGCCGGCTAGGCGTACGCCGCCGGCGGCCGGAGCGCCGAGGTTTTCGCCGGGAAAAAGCGGAACAATAGATTTCTTCGCGAGTTGCCGGCTTGCATCGTCATGGATTTGGTCGAGGCCGAAACCAGTATGAAAACCGTGAAGGTCTGCACCAGTAATTAACGACAGACCCTTCCAGGAGAGAGGGCCGCAAGCGTCGCTTGCGGTCCTTTTTCGTTTGGCGGTATCAGCCCCGGTAACGCAGCGCCGCGACCAGCACGGCAAAGGCCGGGGTGAGCTGGCGGCGGCTCGGGTAATAGAGATGATAGCCTGGAAACGGCGTGCACCAGTCGGCCAGCACGCGGATCAGGCGGCCGTCGGCAAGGTGCGCCTGCACCTGGTCCTCCGGCAGATAGGCGAGGCCGAGCCCGGCCAGAACCGCGTTCATCCGCAGCGCCATGTTGTTGAACACCAGCTGGCCGTCGACCCGGACCTTCAGAGCGCGTCCGCGCTTCTCGAACTCCCAGGCGTAGATCCCGCCATAGGTCGGCAATCGGATATTGATGCATCTATGGGCCACGAGGTCCTGTGGCCTGGCGGGCTTGGGGTGAAGAGCGAAATAGCCTGATGTGCCGACCACCGCCATGCGGAAATCCGGCCCGATGCGCACCGCGATCATGTCCTTGGCCACCTGCTCGCCGAGGCGAACACCGGCGTCGTAACGCTCCGCGACGATGTCGGTAAAGCCGTAGTCGACGTTCACCTCCACCTTGATGTCGGGATATCGCGGCAGCAGCTTTGCCAAAGCAGGCGAGAGGATCGTGACGGCCGAATGTTCGGCGGCGGTGATGCGGATGGTGCCGGCCGGTTTGTCGCGAAGCTCGGTCAGTGCGGAAAGTTCGGCGTCGATCTCCTCCAGCTTCGGCGCCACCGTCCGCAGCAGGCGCTCGCCCGCCTCGGTCGGCGCGACGCTCCGGGTGGTGCGGGTCAACAACCGCAGGCCTAGCCGCTCCTCAAGTCCGCGGATCGTATGAGAGAGCGCGGACTGTGAAACATCGAGCTGCGCCGCTGCCCGGGTGAAGCTTCGCTCCCGCGCGACCACCAGGAAAGCCAGGAGATCATTGATGTTCTGCCGCGCCATTCATGAATCCATTTCATAAGTACAAGCTGATTGTATCATCTAATCGAAACCCTGTGCAGCCGTTAGCTTGTTAAAGGCGGGCGAGTGCGGTCCTCCACGACAGCTCTTTCAAACGTGAACGCCGGCGAGGAACAGCCGAAACGCGGCGCCGTTACGGATGCTTGAGGCGGACGCCGGTCGCGCCGCACATCGTCCGAACGAGCAGAAAACGACAGCAGAATGGGAACACGACATGCAAGGTCCGAGCGACTTCGATCTATCGCGGCGGAAACTGTTGCTGGGAACCGCCGCATCGGTGGCTTTTAGCGCGGCGTCCCCGATGGCCAAGGCGCAAACGCCTGCGGCTCCTGCGCAGGCCGCCGCCCAGGCTGTTTCGATGTCGAAAGTTTCCTTCAGTGTGAATGGCAGGCCACGCGAAATCGCGCTCGACACGCGAACCACCCTGCTCGATGCATTGCGTGAGCACCTGCATCTCACCGGCTCCAAAAAGGGATGCGATCACGGCCAATGCGGCGCCTGCACGGTCATCGTTGGCGGGCGGCGGATCAATTCGTGCCTGACGCTCGCGGTCATGCATGAGGGCGACGAGATCAAGACAATCGAGGGGCTGGGTACGCCTGAAAACCTGCACCCGATGCAGGCCGCATTCGTAAAACATGACGGCTATCAATGCGGCTATTGCACGCCGGGGCAGATCTGTTCGGCGGTTGCCGTGCTGGACGAGATCAAGTCCGGCATTCCGAGTCACGTCAGCGCCGATCTGAACGCACCGGCACAACCGACCAATGCCGAGCTTCGCGAGCGCATGAGCGGCAACATCTGCCGCTGCGGCGCTTATTCCAACATCGCCGAGGCGATATCAGAAGTGGCCGGGAGGCCCGCATGAGATCATTCACCTACGAACGCGCCCGCAACCCCGCTGAGGCTGCAGCCTCAGCCATGCGCCAACCGGACGCCAAATTCATTGCCGGCGGCACCAATCTGCTCGACCTGATGAAACTCGAGATCGAGACGCCGGCGCATCTGATCGACGTCAACGGCCTTGCGCTCGACAAGATCGAGCCGACGTCCGACGGCGGATTGCGGATCGGCGCGCTGGTGCGCAACACCGATCTCGCCGCTGATAGAAGCGTGCGGCGCGATTATGCCGTGCTGTCGCGCGCGCTGCTGGCGGGCGCCTCGGGCCAGTTGCGCAACAGGGCGACGACCGCGGGCAATCTGCTGCAGCGTACGCGCTGCCCTTATTTCTATGACACCAACCAGCCCTGCAACAAACGCCGGCCCGGCAGCGGCTGCGCGGCGATCGGCGGGTTCAGCCGCCAGCATGCCGTGGTGGGCGCCAGCGAAGCCTGCATCGCCACCCATCCGAGCGACATGGCGGTAGCGATGCGCGCGCTTGATGCGACGGTCGAAACCGTGCGGCCGGACGGCGCGACGCGAACGATCCCGATCGCCGAATTCCACCGCCTGCCCGGCGACACGCCGCATATCGAAACCACACTGCAGCCGGGCGAACTGATTACCAGTGTGACGCTGCCAAAACCCATCGGCGGCAGGCAAGTCTATCGCAAGGTGCGCGATCGGGCCTCTTACGCCTTCGCGCTGGTCTCGGTTGCCGCGATCGTGCAGCGCGACGGCACCGGGCGCATTGCCCTCGGCGGCATCGCCCACAAGCCGTGGCGCATCGAGGCGGCGGAGGCCCAGATGCCGCGCGGCTCCAGGGCTGTCGCCGCGCAATTGCTCGCCGATGCAAAGCCGACGCGCGAGAACGCATTCAAGCTGTCGCTGGCCGAGCGCACGATCGGCGCGGTGCTGACCGAAGCGAAGGGCTGAACCATGAAATTCGATACACCCGCGACGACCAATCCGATCGACCAGATGAAGGTTGTCGGCCAAGCCTTCAGCCGCATCGATGGTCCGCTCAAGACCACCGGCACCGCGCCCTATGCCTACGAGCGCCACGACGTCGTTTCGAACCCTGCCTATGGCTACGTGGTCGGCTCGGCGATCGCGAAAGGACGGATCGCCGGCATCGACCTCGGCAAGGCCAAGGCTGCGCCCGGCGTGCTCGCGATCGTCACGGCGGACAATGCCGGCAAACTCGACAAGGGCAGGCTCAACACCGCAAAACTGCTCGGCGGTCCCGAGATCCAGCATTATCACCAGGCTATCGCCGTCGTGGTTGCGGAGACCTTTGAGCAGGCACGCGCCGCGGCGCCGCTCATCCGCGTCGATTACGTCAGGGAGCAGGGCGCGTTCGATCTCGCTTCGTTGCTGGACAAGGCGAAGCCTAATCCTATCACGAACGGTCCCGGCGATACGGCGGTCGGCGACTTCGCCGCTGCGTTTGCGGCTGCACCGGTCCGGCTCGATGCGCGTTACAGCACGCCCGATGAAGCGCACGCGATGATGGAGCCGCACGCGACGATCGCCGCATGGGAGGGCGACAAGCTCACGCTATGGACCTCCAACCAGATGATCGCCTGGAACAAGGCCGAGATGGCCAAGATCCTGGGCATGCAGGCAGAGAACGTTCGCCTCGACTCGCCGTTCATCGGCGGCGGTTTTGGCGGCAAGCTGTTCCCGCGCGCTGATGCGCTGCTGGCCGCGCTCGGCGCCCGCGCCGCGAAGCGGCCGGTGAAGGTGGCGCTGCAGCGTCCCCTGATGTTCAACAACACCACGCATCGGCCGGCAACGATCCAGCGCATCCGCATCGGCGCGACGCGGGACGGCAAGATCACGGCGATCGGTCATGAAAGCTGGTCGGGCGATCTGCCGGGCGGCAAGGCGGACGGCGCGGTCAGCCAGACGCGGCTGCTCTATGCCGGCGCGCACCGCATGACCGCCACGCGGCTCGCGACGCTCGATCTGGCCGAAGGCAATGCCATGCGCGCGCCGGGCGAGGCGACGGGCATGATGGCGCTGGAAATCGCCGTCGACGAAATGGCCGAGAAGCTCGGCATGGATCCGATCGAGTTTCGGATCGTCAACGATACCCAGGTCGATCCGGAAAAGCCGGAGCGGCCGTTCTCGCAGCGTCAGCTCGTCGAGTGCCTGCGTACCGGCGCCGAGCGCTTCGGCTGGAGCAAGCGCAACCCGCAGCCGGGCAGGGTCCGCGATGGACGCTGGCTGGTCGGCACGGGTGTCGCTGCGGCGTTCCGCAACAATCTGCTGACGAAATCAGCGGCGCGTGTCCGGCTCGACAACAAGGGTGTCGTCACCGTCGAGACCGACATGACCGACATCGGCACCGGCAGCTACACCATCATCGCGCAGACCGCAGCCGAGATGATGGGCGTTCCGCTCGAGAAGGTGAAGGTACGCCTCGGCGACTCGGTCTTCCCGGTGTCGGCGGGTTCCGGCGGGCAATGGGGCGGCAACAACTCCACCGCCGGCGTCTATGCCGCCTGTGTCAAGCTGCGCGAGGCGGTCGCGCAGAAACTCGGCTTCAATTCCGCGGAAGCGGAATTCGCCGATGGCGAGGTGCGCGCCGGCAATCGCAGCGTGCCGCTGGCGCAGGCCGCGGCCGATGGCGGCATCACGGCCGAAGACGAAATCGAGTACGGCGATATCGCCAGGAAGTACCAGCAATCGACTTTCGGCGCGCACTTCGTCGAGGTCGGCGTCGATGCCGCGACCGCCGAGATCCGCGTGCGCCGCATGCTCGCGGTGTGCGCCGCCGGACGCATCCTCAATCCGAAGACCGCCCGCAGCCAGGTGATCGGAGCGATGACCATGGGCGTCGGCGCGGCGCTGATGGAAGAACTCGTGGTCGACAAGCGCGCCGGGTTCTTCGTCAACCATGACCTCGCTGCTTACGAGGTGCCGGTCCATGCCGACATTCCACATCAGGAAATGTTCTTCCTCGACGAGACCGATCCGATGTCGTCGCCGATGAAGGCCAAGGGCGTCGCCGAGCTCGGCATCTGCGGCGTGGCGGCAGCGGTTGCCAACGCGGTTTACAACGCGACGGGCGTGCGCGTCCGCGATTATCCGATCACGCTCGACAAGCTGCTGGAGCAAATGCCGGACGTGGGTTGAGCGCTGAAAACGCGCGCGGCCGCGTATCCCGAAGCTCGACGCAAGCGCCTCTAGAGAAAGCATCATGATCACGCGACGACGCCTGCTCGCCACCACCGGTCTGGCGGTGCTGGCGGCAGGCACCACGCCGGCTGTCCTGGCCAAGGCAAGGAATGGAACGATGGAAATCAAGCGAAGCGGCTCACGGCCATCCGGCAAAGGGCCTGCCGAATACTTCACGGGCAGCGTACGCGTCGATCCGCTGATGCAGGCTCCCGATCCCGCGCGCGTCGCCGGCGCCAGCGTCACCTTCGAGCCCGGCGCGCGGACGGCATGGCACACCCATCCCCTGGGCCAGACCTTGATCGTCACATCCGGCCGCGGCTGGGTGCAGGTCTGGGGCGGGCGCGTCGAGGAAATTCACCCGGGCGACGTCGTCTGGTTTCCGCCAGGCGAAAAGCACTGGCATGGCGCGACGCCGACCACGGCCATGACCCACATCGCCATCCAGGAGCGGCTCGATGGCAAGGCCGTCGACTGGATGGAAAAGGTCAGCGACGAGCAGTATCGGGGTTGACGGAGCGCGGTTGTCTTGAGGTGCGGTTCGATGACATGTCCGCCATGCCCCGATCGCGATCAGCCACCAATAGGCTGTCGGGCATAAACGCTTCCGGCTTCTCTGCACAGGACCGGGCCGGCGCCCCACGGCAGGGGCGTCGCCCGGCTGCTGTCAGATCGTCACGCGGCTGCCGTCGAAGCGCGTGAAGGAGAAGCCGTCGAAGGGTTCGCGAAGGGTGGTGCGCTCGTCCCGCAGCATGCCGATAGCCACTTCCTCGCCGATCGCCATTGAGGCGGAAGCGTCGGAACGCCAGTGGATGCCCGCCCAATTCCGTCCGAAACCGAAATTCACCGCGAGCTTGTTCAACTCTCCACCAACCGTGAGCGGCGGGCCGCTATAGGGCACGAGCCTCGTCGGGTCAGCTGGATCGGGCTGTACCGGGTTGGCGATGACGCGGCTCTCGTCGAAAAACGCCTTCAATATGGTAGCCGTGACGGCACCAACGCTCGTGGCACCTCCGGGATAGGTGGAGTGAAGGGGCGCGGCCTCCGGATAGGTTTGCGACAAAAGATAGGTGCCGTATTTGGCTTTACTGCGATCGAGGGCTTCCGATTTCAGGAAGTTATCATGCAACGGGTAGTCGCTCACGCCATTGGCGAGGCGATGGTGCGCCAGAGCGCCGTAGGCTTCCGGTCGTACAGTCCGGTGCACCATATACTTCTGCCAGTAGGCCGCGCGGACGGAGTTACTGATCCCCGTGGCGAGCAGTGCCTGCACATAGGGCAACCCGAAGGTGGCACCGGCAGGGCTTTGGGTTTTCGATTTCCGATACGGGTTCGATGGGTAGGACACGGGCTCTGCCGGTGGATACATCCCGGCATATCGTTGATCCGCTCCACCGCCGGGGGTTGCAAGGATCAGTGCTGCCGCCCACCCAAGTGCAGGACCAGCGTGGATATACTCCGCGAGATCTCTTCCTGTCGTTATGTATCGCGGTGTCGCGTCGAACTGCAACCGGCGTTTCGGTACGGCGCCGTTCTGGATCGCCAGCCACTCCTCGTATTCGGTCAGGAATTCGTTAGCGGGCAACGTGGTGCGAATTTGAGCGCTGATCCACTGTGCGGCATAAGGCACGTCCCGGAGCAGGAATTGCGAGATAAGCGGGCCGTCCAAAACGCCTGGAGGCGTGACGGAGCGGCCCTTCGGGTCAGTTGGGTCGAAATAAAGCGCATTGGCACGGAACAGCGTACTGGGTGTGACCCGCCCACCAGACTTCGGCCCCCGGAAATCGGCAAGCTTGTTGAGTTCCTCGGTTGCTGCAAGCACGTCGCGATTCGAGGTGTCGTCGCGCAACTCGGTAAGCGGAACGTCACGAAGCAGCGATTGCCAATATACCTCGACCGCCTCGCCGCCGCGCTCCGCACTTGCAAGGGCCGGTGCCGCAGGTATCGCAATCTGAGTAGGGTTCATGCCGCTGAGACTGACGGCTTGTGTGCCTACGGGATTGACCAGTTTGCGAATGCCGCCGAGCGGGATTTTCTCGAAATCAGCGGGATCGCCCGACTGGCAAGCGGTATAGAGCGCCTGCCATGCAGCTTGTTCCACTTCGCCGCGTTTGTCGTGCGGCAGGCCCCGTGAATCGGAACCGATCTTGTTGGTGTAGCGCGCCTCATCGCCATTCGTCGGGTGGGGCGCGATGGGGATTTTCTCGTTATTGCTCGCGCAGACTTGTCGGACTTCGAAGGCGCGGCGCTTGAACGCCGCGTCGTGCGGTCTCAGGTCCGCGCTCACAGGCTGCGCCGCGGCCGGGGCGATTCCGGGCATGCTCGATGGAGACGCAAGCACGGCGGCGCCAACCGCGATGCCGGCCCCGCCGAGGAGCGAGCGGCGAGTGACCGCGGTGGTCGGCATGGTCGGCGATGCCAGGTCAGATTCAGTCGAAATGGTGGGGTGGTCAGCCATGGAGATCTCCTCCCTCGCAGGCACCGCTCTGGGGCCCGCGTTTTCAGGATTCAAATGGCATCTGGGCGCGCTTACGCGCACCCGCGTTGGAATGCGAATGCTGAAGGACCGGCGAAAAAAGGAAGTCGGTTATTCGAGTGCAATGCTTGCCGATGGCACGACTGCTGTCCGTTCAGTCCCGCGAGGAATTCGGCGCTTCCCGCCTGCGACGACAGCTATTCAAAGAGTACACGATCTCGTGCGTCCTGGAAAGATGTCTGATCTTTGGACGACTTCCGCTAATGGAATGGTCCGGCCGTGCTCCGGCCCTGCCAGTACGAGAAACTGGCAAGGGGCGCTCAAGACGAGGAGCACGCCATGTCTCAGAAACTCAACGCAGCGATCGCCGTGATCGGCATCGATATCGGCAAGAACTCGTTCCACCTCGTGGGTCATGATGACCGCGGCGCCATCGTGCTGCGGCAGAGGTGGT
>NZ_PYCN01000308.1 GCF_003062295.1 Bradyrhizobium algeriense
ACTCGTAGAACAGTTGACCTTGGTCACTCTTCAGACGGCCCATCATGGATCGACCTCGCCGAGATTCGCGTCAACACAACGGAATCACGGTTCGCGGCCTGCCTCAACCGACTTTTGCAACAAAATCGGCACATAGCGTCATTTTGCTGCGCGGCGAAATTTGGTTGCTATCGGGGCTAACCGGACATCGACAGGCATGCCATGGCGTGAATGACCCGAATGTATGGTCCGGCCGCGCGTTGCAAGAGGTTTCGTCAACCTGGCAGATGCGGTCTTGCATCAATGTATCCGGCCTCTGATTGGAGCGTGTGGTGCTCCGGGCCATCATGGATATC
>NZ_PYCN01000309.1 GCF_003062295.1 Bradyrhizobium algeriense
GGCTTGGGCGGCAAATCCGGCGCCGTCGTTGCGATGGCCTGGATTCCCGGCTTCTCGTCGCAGGAGACGATCGTCACCGGCTTTCCCCGCCTCCTTCCTTTGGCAGAGGCTTTCTTCAGGACCTGGACTTCACGATAGACGCACAGGACCTCCGCCATCTTCTGTTCGAACTCGGCGTCGCGATTTTCAAGATAATAGCGCACCTTGTGCGGCTTGATGTCCTCCCGGCCGAGGATCTTGCACACCGTTCCCTGGACCAAATTGGCCAAACACGCATGCCCCGCCGCCGGCCCGTGTTCACGCGCATGGCGCGCCAAGAGCCGCG
>NZ_PYCN01000310.1 GCF_003062295.1 Bradyrhizobium algeriense
CGGACGTATCAGCTTCTTGATCTCTCGAAGCGACGCCGCCCACAACGCAAGCGTCTCCTCAATCGACGCTGCCCGCGTCCACGATCTCCGAATCATGGTTGCCCATGGATTCAGAAACCTTCCAAGAACGCAACTGTAATGCTAGCGCAGGCCCGTTTCTATCCCACAGGGGGAGCGCAGCGCCGCGCATAGTGTTTTAGAAGGAGCGCTCACCAAGGCGGGATTGCTGAGCGCAAAGCGATGATCGACCGTGAGCACGATCTGTCGATCACCAGGCAGGCGGAAGTTTTGCAGATCAGCCGCGGCAGCGTTTATTACCTG
>NZ_PYCN01000311.1 GCF_003062295.1 Bradyrhizobium algeriense
GCGCCGTGTGTTGCGTAGCGTAAGAGTTGAGTAGAGAGCGCCGGGGAGCCGGCGGACAAAGCCGATCGCCGTTAGTGAAACGACCGGCCAACATCCATCGGTCTCAACCGACTTTTGCAACAAAATCGGCACAAAGCAGACATGCTGAACGCCAGCGCGAATGTCCGCTTCCAGCGGATTGTGTTGAAGAAGTCGCCGCCTTAGGTGTTCTGGGCCGTGCGAGGAGACAGGCGAGCGGGAGCTTGTTTGCTTTCAGGCCGGGATCGGGGCGGGCAGCGGGATCAGCTTTGCCAGCTTTCGGAG
>NZ_PYCN01000312.1 GCF_003062295.1 Bradyrhizobium algeriense
GCATAGCCGCCCCGTCAAGCGTCGATAGCGTCAACAGTTCGCACAATGGAGAACTCACCCAACAAAACCCGCAAAAATCCAAAATCAGGAGCCGAAATCGAACCAGCCGAGTTTTGCAACACAATCAGGGGATGAGCGGACATCGGGAGCTGGGCCCTTGAGGTCAGCTTTTGACCCAAATGTATGGTCCGGCCGCGCGTTGCAAGAGGTTTCGTCAACCTGGCAGATGCGGTCTTGCATCAATGTATCCGGCCTCTGATTGGAGCGTGTGGTGCTCCGGGCCATCATGGATATCA
>NZ_PYCN01000313.1 GCF_003062295.1 Bradyrhizobium algeriense
GCATTGCCATCAGACTCGCTCGAAACCGTATTCAACCCGCACACATCATCGCATGGTCATTCTGGCGTAGAGCTCATCAGGCGGCCGCTCAGCGCGCGCACGTCAAAACAAAAAGGCAACTGTAATGTTAGGTGCAATTCGGGACCGACAGTATTATATTTGGCGCTTCTCACCGTATGGCGACCCTAGATATGATGGAGGTGCAACGTGTCGCACTCGATTGACGACGCGCCGTCAAGTAAAAGGGGAAGTGCTGCTATCACCGCCCAAAGCGGCTATAGAATAATCAGCGT
>NZ_PYCN01000314.1 GCF_003062295.1 Bradyrhizobium algeriense
GACGTCAGGTTCGACCGGTTCGGCCGCTTCCATAGTGCTTGCGGATATCGGGTGTGAAGAGTGCGAATTGTTGTGGCCGACGCCGTTGCCCGATGTGACGCCTGGTTCGTTTAGTTCGCCGGCCGCCGATGCCTTTGCAGAGGCCGAGTGTGACGGGTGCGGCGAGTTGCCATGGCCGCCACCACTATTACCCGGTGCGACGTCAGGTTCGACCGGTTCGGCCGCTTCCATAGTGCTTGCGGATATCGGGTGTGAAGAGTGCGAATTGTTGTGGCCGACGCCGTTGCCCGAT
>NZ_PYCN01000315.1 GCF_003062295.1 Bradyrhizobium algeriense
CATCTCCTGTGTGAGACGCTGCGGGGCAGCGCGGGAGCGCCAGTTCGGGTGAGCGCTCCCGCTCGCCCCGCAGCTCCATTCCCCACCAGTCCAAACCATTCTGTCAGATTAAGTCGAGACTTTTACAGCAAGCACACAGCCGAAACGCGCACCAGAGGCGATGACGCGGTCGATCTCCTCGATCGCAATCTCCGGCTTTGTCAGAGCAGTCTGTCTATCCTTCGGCACACCGGCCCGCGCCATGCGCTCAGGATCATTTGTCCAGTTCTCGGGCAGGAACA
>NZ_PYCN01000316.1 GCF_003062295.1 Bradyrhizobium algeriense
TTCGATCGCCAGCGCCACCACTGCCGCTTCGATCTCAGGCGCGACACGGTTCTTGAGGATCGGCTTCTTCCGGCTGATCTCGGCAAGCGCCAGCTCGCCGCCTTTGTCGTACAGTTCCTTGAACCGGCTGGTATGTTCACGATTACATATCAGCCGCTACTGTGAGCTCTATGGCGCCTGGGCGGCGCGGCTGTCGCCGACTATGCGACAGAGCCACGTCGCTGGCGAGCGCATGTTCGTTGATTACGCCGGCACGACGCTTGAGGTGATGGATGGT
>NZ_PYCN01000317.1 GCF_003062295.1 Bradyrhizobium algeriense
GAACTCGATGAACTCTCGACTGCGGTGGCGATCTTTGACAAGGGCGTGGACCTTGCCGGTGAGCAGATCAATCCCAGCCAACAGGCTGAGCGTGCCATGGCGTTTGTATTCATGATCGCGCGCAAAGGTGGCGTGGACGCCAGGCTTGGGCGGCAAATCCGGCGCCGTCGTTGCGATGGCCTGGATTCCCGGCTTCTCGTCGCAGGAGACGATCGTCACCGGCTTTCCCCGCCTCCTTCCTTTGGCAGAGGCTTTCTTCAGGACCT
>NZ_PYCN01000031.1 GCF_003062295.1 Bradyrhizobium algeriense
ATGCACTATGATCTTGGATACTTCGACCTGGAGCAGAAAACCCTGCAACCCCTCGACAACCCGTTCGGCACGAGGTTGTCACCCATGTCTTAGGTACGACCCGTTACCTATGTCTCCGGGCTGGACATCGGGGAAGCTGGCGGAGAGAGTGGGATTCGAACCCACGGTACGGTTTCCCGCACACACGCTTTCCAAGCGTGCGCCTTAAGCCACTCGGCCATCTCTCCGGAGGCCCTCTCTTGAAGGGGCAGGACTGATTTTGCAAGGGAGGCCGGGCGCGGCCGTCAAAATTTCCCCAATTCATTGAATTTACTTGTCAATTTAGATCGATCCGATACCCGATATCGGCGCTCCGGGAGGCCTTGAACCGGAATCCGGCCACGATCGACGACGATATTGGCGCCGCAATCACTGGAGACTGGCATGATGATCACACGGACGCTCCTGCTATCGGTTCTGATCGCGTCATTTGCGGGGGCTGCGGCCGGCCCGGCGATGGCCCAGGCCTGCACCAAGCAGGGCGTGGACGTGAGCTGTGACGACGGCCGGCGCGGCATCTTTGCGGGCGACTCCATCGTGTGGGCTGACGGCTCGAAATCTCGGCTGGCCTCGCCGCATCCGAGCGTCATCATCGGCAACAAGTCGTCGGTCGTGATCGGTCCCGGCGTCTTTGCCGGCAACGGCAAGGGCGGGCACGTGCCGATGGAAAATCCGAGCGCGCCCAGCAAGGCGCGCTGCCCGGTGCTGGATGGCGTGTCGTATTGTTTTTGAGTGATTGTTCAGGCTGAGGCAGCGTCTCAAATCCTGGTGGTGAGGCGCGCGTAGGCGGACGTCACCTCTCCCGCTTGCGGGGGGCGAGACGAGCGAAGCTCGCTGTTATATCAGGCAGTTATCCCCGCGGAGAGACCCCCACCCCGGCCCTCCCCCGCAAGCGGGAGAGGGAGCGCACCTTCTTCCGGGAGGGGGAGAGCGCCTTCTTTGTGGTCGCTGTCGAATCCAGTTTCATCACGCTATGAAGCGCGGCTCCTCGGGATGAGGAGCACCGGAGACCTTCGCGGCTAGTGATACCGCGCGCCGTTATTGGTGGCGGAGCGAAGCGGCCATAGCGCGGGCTCGCTCACCACGGGCGCCAATGCTTCCCTGTCGAGCTGGCATTCGTGCAGCGCGTCGGTGAAGTCGGCGAACCATTGCTGGATCGTATGGCCGCGCAGCTTCGCCATCATCGCTTCCCAGCGCATCCGACGTTCGGTCAGCGGCATCGACAGTGCAATCGCGATGGTGCGCGCCATGCCGTCGATATCGTGCGGATTGACCAGCAGCGCGGTATCGAGTTCGTTGGCGGCACCGGCGAATTTCGACAGCACGAGCACGCCGGGGTCGACCGGGTTTTGCGCGGCGACATATTCCTTGGCGACGAGATTCATCCCGTCCTGCAGCGGCGTCACCACGCCGACCTGCGCGGCGCGATAGAGGCCCGCAAGCACGGCCTGGCCGTAGCCCTTGTTGAGATAGCGGATCGGCGTCCAGTCGACTTCGCCATGTACACCGTTGACGTCGCTGACGAGCTTTGCGACCTCGCTCTGCAGGTTGCCATAAGCCTCGATCGCGCCGCGCGAGGGCGTCGCGATCTGCAGCAGCGACGCCGTGCGCGAAAGCTGCGGATGCAGCGTCCACATCCGGTCGAAAGCCTTGATGCGGTTGATCAGGCCCTTTGAATAATCCAGCCGATCGACGCCGATCGCGAGCTTCTCGCCGTTCAGGCTGCGCCGCAGCCGCGAAACGTCAGGATGGGTGGACGCCTTCGCCGCCAACTGGGCGAATTGCTGCGGATCGATGCCGATCGGAAATACCGCGGCGCGCGTTCGGCCGTAGCGTGAAATGACGACGCCGTCATGCACGACGAGGCCGAGATCGGACTGCGCGTAAGACAGGAAGTTCTCGCAATCCTCCTCGGTCTGGAAACCGATCAGATCATAGGCCAGCATCGCCTCGATCAGTTCGCGATGATGCGGCACGCCTGATATCACCGAACGCGCCGGCCACGGCGTATGCAGGAAGAAGCCGATCGGCTGTGTGACGCCGAGATCGCGCAACTCGGCGCCGAGCGCGAGGAAATGGTAGTCCTGAATCCAGAACGCGGAATCCGTCTTTCGGAATCGCAACAGCGCGCGCGCCATGAAGGCGTTCACTTCGCGATAGCTGAGATAGTCCTCCTGCGTGGCGCGGATCAGATCGGCGCGCGAATGCAGCGCCGGCCACAACGCGGAATTCGCAAAGCCCTCGTAATAGCCGCCGTAATGCGCGGCCGGCAGATCCAGCATCGCCAGCGCGCCGACGCCAAGGGCCTCGATTTCGGCAAATGGTTCCTTCAGGTTCCCGTCGCGGACCCGCCCCGAGGAACCGACCCAGATCGCGCCCGACTTCTCGACGATCGGCAATAACGCCGCGGCGAGTCCCCCCGTCATGGGTTCGTTGGGTTTTCCGCGCGAAACGCGGTTAGAAACGACGACGAGGTTCAAAGGTCCCCTCCCGTTGATGGCGCTCGCGTTAACAACCGTTCATCAATATGGTTCCTGATCACCCTTTCAACGAATTGAAACCAAATTCGGGCTGCGGCGTGCAGGAACTCACCGGAACTCACGAAAAATAAATTTTACCGTGAACCTCGGCATCAAGCGTGAGAATCTGTGGTCGAAAGCCGTCGAGACGACAAACATTATGGCAGTGGTGCGTCCCTTTCGTCATCAAGCAGGTGCGCAAGAAATTCTCTCACGTCGCTTGGTGCATCGAAGTGCCCGGCCACGCCCTTGGCGCGGCGGCCGACCGAGAAGGCGAGGCCATCGAGGTCAGGCATGATCGCAAACACGGTCTCGTCGGTGACGTCGTCGCCGATGAAGAACGGACGGCGGCCCTTGAAAGGTTCGCGTGTCATCAACTCGTGCACGCCGCTCGCCTTGGTGAAGCCGGAATGCTTGATCTCGCAGACGCATTTGCCGGGCAGCACCTCGATCGGCGCGTTGGGAAGATCGGCCCTGATCAGTGACACCGCGGCATAGATCGCCTTCTCGGCGTGCGGCGCGAGGCGATAATGCAGCGCCAGCGAATAGCCCTTGTCTTCCAGCAATATTCCCGGGCTGAGCTTTGCGATCGCGGCCAACCGGCGCTTCAATTCCTTGTCCAGTGGCGGCGCATGGGCGTCTACTGACTCGCTGTCCGGCTCGATCCGCATCTCGGCGCCATGACCGCCGACGGCCGGGAATTGATCAGGCGCGAAAATCAGGTCGATGTCGTTGAGCGAGCGTCCGCTGACCAGCGCCAGCGCGCCGTTGGTCCGCACAAGCAGACGATTCAAGGTCTTCGCCAGGCCCGGCGGCACCCAGACTTCGCGCGGCGTCGGCATCAGATCGAGCAGCGTGCCGTCGATGTCGAGGAGAATTGCGGTCTCGCTCAGATGCGGCACCAGCGAGCGCGGTACCGGAACGGTCTCCGCTACGGCCTCTTCTTCACGGACGATATCATCTTCCAATGGCATTTCCAGCAGATCCTCATTCATCTCATCCTACTCCACAAATGCAAGCGGCCGTGCGACAGATTCGAGCGACTTGCGCTCGGCCGCAATGGCATATTTCCAGGCCACGATGGCGGCCACGATCATCAATGCAGCCCCGAACAGGTAGCCGGCGAAGACGCTGTTGCGCGATCCGGTATCGATCAGGGCGCCGAACAGCGCCGGTCCCGCGACGCCGCCAATGCCCGTGCCGATCGCGTAGAACAGCGCAATTGCCAGCGCGCGCACCTCCAGCGGAAACGTCTCGCTGACGGTGAGATAGGCCGCACTCGCCGCCGGCGAGGCAAAGAAGAAGATCACCATCCAGGCGATGGTCTGGGTCTGCGCCGTCAGCACGCCGATCGAGAACAGATAGCCCGACAGCGCGAGCAGGACACCCGACACGCCATAGGTGGTCGCGATCATCGTGCGCCGGCCAAGGGTATCGAACAACCGTCCGAGCAGCAGCGGTCCGAGGAAATTGCCCGCCGCGAAGGGCAGGATGTACCAGCCGACATCATTTGACGGGATGCCGAAGAAGTCGGTCAGCACCAGCGCGAAGGTGAAGAAGATGGCGTTGTAGAAAAACGCCTGCGACGCCATCAGCACCAAGCCCACCAGCGAACGCCGCCGGTACCTCGTGAACAATGTATGCGCCACTTCTCCGAGCGGCGTGTGGCTGCGCATCTTCAGCCTGATCTTCGGGAAGACCTCATCGGCCGCATGATCCTGATGTCTCGTAGACGCCCTCTCGATATCGTCGACGATTGCGTGCGCCTCCTCGGGGCGGCCGTGGACCATCAGCCAGCGCGGGCTTTCCGGAATCCACATCCGCATTACGAAAACGATCAGGCCGAGCGCGGCGCCGATGAAATAGGCCAGCCGCCAGCCGATATCCGGAGCCAGCAGCTTGGGATCGAGCAGCACGATGGCGGCAACCGCGCCGACCGCAGCCCCGATCCAGAAGCTGCCGTTGATCACCAGATCGGTCCAGCCGCGATAGCGCGCCGGCACCAGTTCCTGGATCGTCGAATTGATCGCGGTATATTCGCCGCCGATGCCCGCCCCGGTCAGGAAGCGAAACAGCGTGTAACTCGCCACGTTCCACGACAGCGCGGTGGCCGCGGTCGCGGAGAGATAAACGGCGAGCGTAATGAAGAACAGTTTCTTGCGCCCGATCCGATCCGTCAGCCAACCGAAACCCAGCGCGCCCAGCACGGCGCCCGCGAGATAGGCGCTGTTGGCGAGACCGACATCGAAATTCGAAAACTGCAGCGTCGGGCTCTCCTTCAGCGCGCCCGACAATGCGCCCGCGAGCGTGACTTCCAGTCCGTCGAGGATCCAGGTGATGCCGAGCGCGGCCACCACGCGGGTATGAAAGCCGCCCCAGCGCAGGCAATCGAGCCGCGCAGGGATACTGGTCTCGACAATGCCCTCGTTATCCTGCTTGGCCGTTGCGGAAATGGAAGCATTCTCACCCACTGCCGCACCGTCCCGTATCGCTTTCGCAACCATCCGATTGGACCAATGAAAAACACCCCGGAACGCCCCAGCCCCAGGGTTTTCACGTCAAATTGCGGCAAACATGATGCCCGACAGAAAGATAACGCCCTCGGAGGATGGGGGTTCCGCGGGCATTGGGTGGCGAAATTGCATAGCTATCGCGATGACGCGCGCATGCGGGGTATTCCGTGCGCTACGTCATTGCGAAACGACAAGGGAACCGAACGATCGGGCGACCGTTTTCGGCAAAAACCGGAAATGGAGTTGACCATGGCCGAACGCCGGAAGACCACACACCCACGGAAGACCGCCGCTCGAAAAAGCAGCCGCACGACAACCGCGAAGAAACCATCGCCAAAGCGATGGTCGCAACGGGTAACCCAGGAAAGCGATGCGCTCGATCTGCAGCGCGGTGTCTTCACGCTGACCAGTGCGAAGAAGATCGCGGCGTCGCTCAAGCGATCCGCAGAGCACAGTACGCGCCGCAAGGCTGGCGCCTATCGCTCGGCGCTGTCGATGCTGACCTTCTATATCAACCGCGCCGGCAAGACCTTGCCGAAAACGCGGCGCGCGCGACTGGAACGCGCGAAGGTCGAGCTGAAGCATCAGTTCGGGAGAGAATAACTCCGTGTCGTCCGATCACGCCGCCCTGATATTCGCCATGAAGCGGTCGAGCTCTTCGCGCAAACGCGTGCTTTCGCTCGACAGCGTGCGCGCCGAATTGAGCACTTCCTCGGAAGCCGAGCCGGTTTCGGTCGCGCCGCGATTGACGTGCATGACATTGGTGGCGGCCTCCTGCGTGCCTTGCGCGACGTTCTGGACGCTGCGCGCGATCTCCTGCGTCGCCGAGCTTTGCTGCTCGACGGCGCTGGCGATCGTCGCGGCGATGTCGGAGATTTTTCCGATGGTGCCGCCGATCTCCTTGATGGCGGCGACCGATTCCTGCGTGGCACCCTGCATGCCCGAGATGTGATTGGAAATCTCGTCGGTCGCTTTCGCGGTCTGGCTGGCGAGCGATTTGACTTCGGACGCCACCACGGCAAAGCCGCGGCCGGCATCGCCCGCGCGGGCGGCCTCGATGGTGGCGTTCAGCGCCAGCAGGTTGGTCTGCTCGGCGATCGCGGTGATCAGCTTGACGACGTCGCCGATCTCCTGCGCGGCGCGCGACAGCTTGCCGATCCGGCCGTCGGTCTGTTCGGCCTGACGGACGGCTGCCTCCGCAATCTGGCTGCTTTCCTTGACGCGCCGCCCGATCTCGTCGACGGACGCTGATAATTCCTCGGTTGCTGATGCCACCGACTGCATGTTGCTGGAGGCTTCTTCCGAGGCGCCGGCAACCTGGCTCGACAGGCTCTGGGTGGTTTCAGCCGTCCGCGTCAACGTGCCTGCGGCGGCTTCAAGCTGCACGGCCGACGACGACACGTTGGCGACGATGGCGCCGACCGCGCTCTCAAATTCGTCGGCGAAGCGAATCAGTTCGGCGCGGCGCGCCTCGCTCGCCGCCTTGTTCTGGGCTTCCTGGGTGGCGGCGTCGCGCTCGGCGCGGGCGATGGCCTGCACCTTGAACTCCTCGACTGCACTCGCCATCTCGCCGAGCTCGTCCTTGCGGCCGAGGCCGGGCAGAACAACTTCGAAATTGCCGGCAGCGAGTTCGCGCATCGCACTGCACATCGCCGTCATCGGCCGGGATATGCCCTTGCCGAGCAGCAGCGCCAGCAGACCGCCAAGCACGAAACCGCCGGCGGCCAGCATCAGGATCAGCCGCTCGGTCTCGCCGATGGTCGCGTCCGACTCGGCTTCGAGTCGCTTCTGGTCGGCCAGCAGATCGGACTTCATCGCCGCCGAGCCCTTGTTGATGGCCGCGGCCGACTCCGTCATTTCCAGGGTCAGTTCGTCGATCTCCTTGGCATTATCGACCAGCTTGGCGAGCGACTTCTGGTATTCCTCCAGGAGAACCGAGATCTCCTGAACCCCCTCACGAATCTTGTCATTGTTCGCCGGAATCGCCTTTAGCGAGTTGCCGAGAAATTTCAGGCGCGCGAGTGCGCTGGATGCGACCGTCTTGTCCGAGTTGATGACGAACGTGTTGGCTAATCCGACCACGGCCTGAAATTCATCGGCGACTTTTTTCGCGCTGAAGGTGACCGCCTGAAGCTCGGATTCATCGGCATTGCTGGGGAGATCGTCGAGCTTGTAATAAAGCGACTGGCCGCTGCGCGTCAGCTGGTTTTGCGCGATCCGGGCGCTCTCGTCCTTGACGTTGAGGATATCGGCGAAAATCTTGGTGAAGGCGCGGAATTCGCGCTCCAGTTTTGCGACCTGTTCGAGCCGGCCCGGGCTGATGGTGCCCTTCATCGAGGCGACGATCGCTTCCTTCAGGTTGGCTTCGGCCGCCAGCGCCGCCTTGCCGTCCTCTTCCTTTCCGGTGACCACGAAATAGCGGGCGAGCGAGCGATAGGAGATCAGTTCGCGATCGATGTCGCGCGACAGATCCGCCTCCTGCACGCTGCGCCGGTAGGAATCCACGCCGGCCGAAACATGTTCGAATCCGAGATAGGCAAAACCCATGCTGGCGGCCGAAATTGCCAGCACGACGGCAAAGCCGAGCATGATCTTGGCGCGGAACCGCAGGGTTGGGAGCTTGAAGGACGAGCCGCCACGTTTCAAAAATCGCACCGCAACCCCCCGTTTTCATTCTGAAAAACAGGCATCGGGAGGCCCAGCCCCCAATCCAGTGCGCAAAGATAAGGCAGAATGGATAAGGCCGCGTAAATCCGGGCAAAGCTGGCAAGGGTGGAGGCGGTGGCCGTCTCTTACCCTCCCCTGGAGGGGTCCGAGACGAGCGGAGCTCGCTCGTGGGTCGGCACGCATGAGCGTAGCGAAATGCGAGACGGGGTGGGGTGATCTCTCAACTCGGGCACTGTTCGCGAGGAGAGACCTTCACCCCACCCCGCCGCTCCTTTCAGGAGCGTCGACCCCCGAGCGAGCTTCGCTCGTCCGGACCCCTCCAGGGGAGGGTAGGAAAAATTCGCATTGAGAGTCTCTGCACGCGCGCTTGCCGCGAATGTCATCACAATGATGGGCCACTCCAAAATCCTAGTTGCAAGTTCCCGCTCCCGTGTTTCTAATTGGAATAATTATAAAACATCGGGAGGTACCACGCGTGTCGACAGTCAAACTGACGGTAAACGGCAAGGCCGTCTCGGCCGAGGTCGAGGACCGAACTCTCCTCGTCCATCTCCTGCGCGAAAATCTGAACCTGACCGGCACCCATGTCGGCTGCGACACCAGCCAGTGCGGCGCCTGCGTCGTCCATATCGACGGCCGGGCGGTAAAATCCTGCACCGTACTGGCCGGCCAGGCGGCCGGCTCGAACGTCACCACCATCGAAGGCATCGCCAAAGGCGACGAACTGCACCCGATGCAGGCGGCGTTCCGCGATAATCACGGCCTGCAGTGCGGTTACTGCACCCCGGGCATGATCATGTCGGCGATCGATATTGTGCACCGCCACAGTGGCCAGCTCGACGAGGAAACCGTCCGGCACGAGCTCGAAGGCAACATCTGCCGCTGCACTGGGTACCACAACATCGTCAAGGCGGTGCTCGATGCGGCCGGGCGCATGAAGGTCGCGCAGGCGGCAGAATAGCAGCCGCCGGCCAGCAATTTCGAATTCAACACCGCGTTTCGAAGGAAATGGCGGGAACAATAACTCCGGTCGGGAGGACAGGACATGGGCGTTGAAGGCATTGGCGCAAGCGTGGTGCGCAAGGAAGATCGCCGTTTCATTACCGGCAAGGGCCGCTACGTCGACGATATCAAGCTGGTGGGAATGACCCACGCACACTTCATCCGCAGCCCGCATGCGCATGCCAGGATCAAGAGCATCGACACGTCGGCGGCAATGAATATGCCGGGCGTGGTCGGGGTGCTGACCGGCCAGCAACTCGTGGACGACAAGATCGGCAATCTGATCTGCGGTTGGGCCATTACCTCCAAGGACGGCACGGGCATGAAGATGGGCGCATGGCCGGCGATGGCGCCGGAAACCGTGCGTTTCGTCGGCCAGGCGGTCGCGGTGGTGGTCGCCGAGACCAAGAACCAGGCCAAGGACGCGGCCGAGGCCGTGGTCGTCAATTACGAAGAGCTGCCCGCCGTTCCGGACATCCGCGCCGCGATCGCGCCGGGCGCACCGCAATTGCACCCGGAGGCGCCGGGCAACGTGATCTACGACTGGACCATCGGCGACGAAGGCGCAACCGATGCCGCCTTCAAGGCGGCGGCCAATGTCGTGTCGCTCGACATCACCAACAACCGGCTGGTGCCGAACGCGATGGAGCCGCGCGCGGCGATCGCCGAATATAACGAGCCGGAAGAGCATTTCACGCTCTACACGACCTCGCAGAATCCGCATGTCGCCCGTCTCGTGCTGTCGGCGTTCTACAACATCGCGCAGGAGCACAAGCTGCGGGTGGTGGCCCCCGACGTCGGCGGCGGTTTCGGCTCGAAAATCTTCATTTACCCTGAGGAGATGGTGGCGCTGTGGGCCTCCAAGAAGGTCGGCCGTCCGGTGAAGTGGACCGGCGACCGCACCGAAGCCTTTTTGACCGACGCCCATGGCCGCGATCACCTCACCAAGGCGGAGATGGCGTTAGACAAGGACAACAAGGTCACCGGCTTGCGGGTCAAAACCTACGCTAATCTCGGCGGCTACATGTCGCTGTTCTCCTCCTCGGTGCCGACCTATCTCTATGCGACGCTGCTGTCGGGCCAGTACAACATCCCGAACATCTTCGCCGAAGTGATCAGCGTCTATACCAACACGGTGCCGGTCGACGCCTATCGCGGCGCAGGCCGCCCAGAAGCCAGCTTCGTGGTGGAACGGCTGATGGAAACCGCGGCGCGGCAGTTGAAGGTCGATCCGGCCGAACTGCGCCGCAAGAACTTCATCACGCAGTTCCCGCATCAGACGCCCGTCATCATGGCCTATGACATCGGCGACTTTAATGCCTCGCTCGATGCGGCGATGAAGGCGATCGATTACGCGGGCTTCCCCGCGCGCAAGGCGAAAGCCAAGTCCGAGGGTAAGCTGCGCGGCATCGGCGTGTCCTGCTACATCGAAGCGTGCGGCATTGCGCCGTCAAAGGCCGTCGGCAGTCTCGGCGCCGGCGTGGGCCTGTGGGAATCCGCCGAAGTACGCGTTAATCCGGTCGGCACCATCGAAGTCCTGACGGGATCGCACAGCCACGGCCAGGGTCATGAGACGAGCTTCTGCCAGCTCGTGGCAGAGCGCCTCGGCATTCCCATCAGCCAGGTCCAGATCGTGCATGGCGACACCGATAAAGTGCAGTTCGGCATGGGCACTTATGGTTCGCGCTCGGCGGCCGTCGGCCTCACCGCGATCCTGAAAGCGATGGAAAAGGTCGAAGCCAAGGCCAAGAAGATCGCAGCCCATCAGCTCGAGGCATCCGAAAACGACATCGTCATCGAGAACGGCGAGTTCAAGGTCACCGGCACCGACAAGTCGATCGCGCTGCCGATGGTCGCGCTCGCCGCCTACACCGCGCACAATCTGCCTGACGGCATGGAGCCGGGCCTCAAGGAAGGCGCGTTCTACGACCCGACCAACTTCACCTTCCCGGCCGGCGCCTATATCTGCGAAATGGAAGTAGATAGCGCCACCGGGAAAACCTCCTTCGTCAACTTCGTGGCGGCGGATGATTTCGGGCGGCTGATCAACCCGATGATCGTCGAAGGCCAGGTCCATGGCGGCCTTGCCCAGGGCATCGGCCAGGCGTTGCTGGAGGGCGTGGTGTATGACGCTTCCGGCCAGCTCGTGACCGCATCGTTCATGGATTACACCATGCCGCGCGCGGACGACCTGCCGTCGTTCAAGCTGTCGCACACGACCACGCTGTGTCCGGGCAATCCACTCGGCGTCAAGGGCTGCGGCGAAGCCGGTGCGATCGGTGCATCGGCTGCCGTGATCAACGCCATCACGGATGCGATCGGCAACAACAACCTCGAAATGCCGGCGACGCCTGATCGCGTCTGGCATGCGATTCACGGCTAAGAGGAGCAAGCACTATGTACCAGACAACTTACCACCGCCCCTCTTCGGTCGACGAGGCAGCAAGCCTGTTCGCCAAGGGTTCGGACGCGAAGTATCTGGCCGGCGGCCATACGCTGATCCCGGTCATGAAACAGCGGCTGGCATCGCCATCCGATGTCATCGATCTCGGCAAGATCAAGGAGCTTGTCGGCATCGAGCCGACCGGTGACGGAATCATGATCAAGGCGGCGACGACCCATTCCGACGTCGCCTCGAGCGACACTGTTCAAAAGGCGATTCCCGCGCTGGCTTACCTCGCCTCGCTGATCGGCGATCCGGCCGTGCGGCATCGCGGCACCATCGGCGGCTCGCTCGCCAACAACGATCCTGCCGCCGATTATCCGGCGGCGGTGCTGGCGCTCGGTGCCACCGTGAAGACCAACAAGCGTTCGATATCGGCGGATGATTTCTTCAAGGGCCTGTTCACCACGGCGCTCGAAGACGGCGAAATCATCACCGCGGTGTCATTCCCGGTTCAGGCCAAAGCGGGATACGCCAAGTTCAACCATCCGGCGTCGCGCTTCGCCCTGACAGGCGTGTTCGTCGCCAAAACCCCGGCAGGCGACGTCCGCGTCGCAGCCACGGGCGCATCGCAAAACGGCGTGATGCGGGTGTCCGCGATCGAGGCGGCGCTGAAGGCGAACTGGTCGGCAGGCGCGATCGACGGCGTCAAGATTTCCGCCGATGGCTTGATGAGCGATATTCACGGAACATCGGACTATCGCGCCAACCTGATCAAGGTAATGGCGCAGCGCGCGGTGACTGCCGCGGGCTAATAACGTCTAAACGCAACTTCCATGCGAGCGGCGCGCAGCAATGCGCGCCGCTTTCGCATTTTGATACGATTCTCGGCAAAAGATGCTTGCCACGCTCTCGCTTCGGCAGGACAATTTAGCTAATCAACTAATTAAGACGCTTCTGTTGGGAGAGAAAACAAGTGCTCGACAAACCAGCCGCCCAATCCGCTACCCGCACCTCCGGCCCGCTCGCCGGTTTCCGCATCGTCGAATTCGCCGGCATCGGCCCGGGCCCGTTCGCCTGCATGCTCCTGGCGGATATGGGCGCAGAGGTCGTTACGCTTGACCGCGTCGGCGCCGGCAAGAACCTGAAGGCCGTCGCGGTACGCGGCCGCAAGGTCATCGAGCTTGATCTGAAGGATAAAGCTGCCATCGCGCAGGTCCTCGACCTGCTTGCCGGTGCGGACGCACTGATCGAAGGCTTCCGCCCCGGCGTGATGGAACGTCTCGGCCTCGGCCCGGACGTCGTGCTCGCGCGCAATCCAAAGCTGGTCTATGGCCGCATGACCGGTTGGGGCCAGGAAGGCCCGCTTGCCAACGCCGCCGGTCACGACATCAACTACATCTCGATCACCGGCGCGCTTGCTGCGATCGGGACGAAGGAAAAGCCGGTGCCGCCGCTCAACCTCGTCGGCGATTTCGGCGGTGGAGCGCTCTACCTGGTGGTCGGCGTGCTTGCCGCCATGCTCGAAGCCTCGAAGTCGGGCAAGGGCCAGGTAGTGGACACCGCGATGTGCGACGGCGCGGCATCGCTGATGTCGATGTTCTTCGACATGAGCGCGATGGGGCGCTGGACCGAGGGCCGCGACCAGAACTTTCTCGATGGCGGCGCGCATTTCTATGGCGTCTATGAATGCTCCTGCGGCAACTTCGTCTCGATCGGCTCGATCGAACCACAATTCTACGCGCTGCTTCGCAAACATGCCGGCCTCACCGAGGCCGACTTCGATGCGCAGATGGACCGCAAGGCCTGGCCGGCGCTGAAGGACAAGCTGACAAAGGTGTTCAAGAGCAAGACCCGCGAGGACTGGTGCAAGATCATGGAAGGCACCGACATCTGCTTCGCGCCGATCCTGACCATGGCGGAAGCGCCGAAGCACCCGCACATGGCGGCACGCAAGGTGTTCGTCGAGCGCCATGGCGTGACCCAACCCGCGCCCGCGCCACGCTTCTCACGCACGCCGTCGGCGATCCGCGAGCCGGTGACGGCGGATATCGGTGAATTGACGAACGCGTGGAAGGCGGGAAGGTAAATTCTCCGTCGTCGTCCCCGCGCACGCGGGGACCCATAACCACAGGATTTGGCTGTTGGACGAAAGTCGTCGAACAGCGGCTTTCAATACAAGCGACACGGCGTATGGGTCCCGGCTCGCGCTTCGCTTGGCCGGGACGACGGGGCCTACGCAGCATTCCCCACCTTCAGGACACCTCTTCGAATCTGATCTTCCTCGATCGATTCGAACAGCGCCTTGAAGTTGCCCTCGCCGAACCCGTCGTCGCCCTTGCGCTGGATGAACTCGAAGAAGATCGGCCCGATCGCGTTCGCCGAGAAAATCTGCAGCAGTACCTTTGTGTGGTCGCCATCGACCACGCCCTCGCCGTCAATGAGAATGCCGTCGCGCTGGAGACGGGCGACGTCCTCGCCATGCTGCGGCAGCCGCGCGTCGATCTTCTCAAAGTAGGTATCGGGCGGCGACGGCATGAACGGCAATCCTGCCTCGCGCAGCGTCTCGACGGTAGCGTAGATATCCCGCGCGCCGCAGGCGATGTGCTGGATGCCCTCGCCGCGATAGATGTTGAGATATTCCTCGATCTGGCCGGAGTCGCCGGCATCCTCGTTGATCGGGATTCGGATCTTGCCGTCCGGGCTGGTCAGGGCGCGCGAGAATAGGCCCGACGCACGGCCCTCGATGTCGAAGAACCGGATCTGGCGGAAGTTGAACAGTTTTTCGTAGAAGCCGGTCCACACATCCATGCGGCCGCGATGGACGTTGTGGGTCAGGTGATCGATGTAATAGAGCCCGGCACCCGCGGGACGCGGGTCCTTCGCGCCAAGCCATTCGAACTCGATGTCGTAGGCTGAGCCTTTGGCGCCGTAGCGATCGACGAAATAAAGCACGCTGCCGCCGATGCCCTTGATGGCGGGAACATCGAGCGTCTTCTGCGCGGAAGAAACATCAGCGGCCTCCGCACCAAGCGAAAGCGCCCGCTCATAGGCCAGCTTCGCATCAACCACGCGAAACGCCATCGACGGCGCGCAGGGCCCATGCGCGGCGACGAAGCCATGGCCGTGGGTGCCGGGCTCCTCGTTGACGAGGTAATTGATGTCGCCCTGGCGATAGACCGTGATCTTCTTGGATTTGTGCCGGGCGATCGGCGCATAGCCCATCAGCGCGAACAGCGCGTGCAGCTCCTCAGGCTTCGGGTGGGCGTATTCGACGAACTCAAACCCATCGGTGCCCATCGGATTGTCGGCGCTGATGGTGGCAGCCGGCGCGTCATGCGGAAACGGACCCATGGAGAATCTCCCGAAAATTGATCTGGATCAATATCGATCGAAACGCGTGCAAAGTGCGTGCAAATGGCGATGCATTTAGCTATAATCGCGCACATATCGTGCATAAAAATGGCAATTTCCGCATGATCTCCGTAGACGCCTTCGACCTCAAAATGCTCGCCGCGCTACAGGACGACGGCCGGCTGACCAACCAGCAGCTCGCCGACCTCGTCGGCCTGTCGGCCTCGCAGTGCTCGCGGCGGCGGATGCGGCTGGAGGAAGAGAAGGTGATCGCGGGCTACCACGCCGATCTCGCCGGCGAAGCCCTCGGCTTCAACCTGATCGCCTTCGTCCACATTACGCTGGCGACGCATTCGCCCGACAACGCCAAAAAATTCCGCGCGCTGGTCAACCGCGTCGACGACATCCAGGAGGCCTACTCGCTGACCGGCGACGCCGATTACGTGCTGAAGGTCGTGCTGCGCGACCTGAAGGACCTCTCCGGCCTCGTCAACGACGTGCTGATGCCGCACCAGAGCGTGGCCCATGTGCGCTCCTCGATCGTGCTGGACCGGCTGAAGGAGAGCGCGAGGTTGCCGCTGAAGTCCTGACGTGGCCCAATTCGAGGGAAATTTGTCATTCGCGTTTTCCAGCCGATTTGCGATGATCGCCCGGAATCACATTGCGAGACGACGATGGCGCTGCAACTCCGCCCGAACTGCGAATATTGCGACAAGGACCTGCCGCCAAGCGCGACGGACGCGCGCATCTGCTCTTATGAATGCACGTTCTGCGCGGATTGCGTGGACAGCAAGCTGCACAATGTCTGCCCGAACTGCGGCGGCGGCTTCGTGCCGCGGCCAATCCGGCCCGCCACCGAGCGGCGGCCCGGCGTGTGCGTCACCAAGCAGTTGCCATCGGATAAGCGGGTTCATTTAAAGTACAGCGTCGAGGATGTCGCCGCGCATTCGGCGCGCTTGCGGAATATTCCAGCTGAGGAGCGCTGACCCCTCCACGTCATTGCGAGCGCAGCGAAGCAATCCATGCCTCCGCTTGTGGCGCTATGGATTGCTTCGTCGCTTCGCTCCTCGCAATGACGGGAGAGAGTCATTCCGTATGACGGGAAGAGAGCGCTACCCCGCTGCCAAAATCGTCCCCTCCACCTCGCCAAATCCGACGCGGTAGCCGTCGCCCTGGCACCAGCCGCGCATCACGAGCGAATCGCCGTCCTCCAGGAACGTCCGTTTCACACCCGCGGCCAACTCCACCGGTTCGGTGCCGTTCCAGCTTATTTCAAGCAGGCTGCCGCGCTGGTCCTTTTCCGGACCCGAGATGGTGCCGCTCCCCAAGAGATCGCCGACATTCATGGCGCAGCCGCTTGACGCATGGTGCACGAGCTGCTGCACCGACGACCAGTACATGTATTTGAAGTTGGTACGGCTGATATTTGCCGGCGCATTCATCTGCGCGGCACGCAAGCCGACCTCGAGCGCCATGTCGTAATTGTTCGGCTGCACCTGCTGAAGATACGGCAACGGCTTCGGATCCTGCTCAGGGCCATGAAGACGGAATGGCTCCAGCGCCTCGCGCGTCACCACCCATGGGCTGATCGAGGTCCCAAACACCTTGGCCTGGAACGGGCCGAGCGGCACATATTCCCATTGCTGGATGTCGCGCGCGCTCCAGTCGTTCAGGATCACAAAGCCGAAGATCATCTCTTCCGCCTGCTTCTCGGTCAGCATTTCGCCCATTACCGATGGCTGGCCGACGACCACGCCCATTTCCAGTTCGAAATCGAGCCGCTTGCAGGGGCCGAAACTCGGCACGTCGGCGGTCGGCGGCTTCAACTGTCCGCGCGGACGGCGCACCGGCGTGCCGCTGACAACGACGGTCGACGCGCGGCCGTTGTAGCCGATCGGCATGTGCAACCAGTTCGGCTGCAGCGCATTGTCCTTGCCGCGGAACATCACGCCGACATTGGTGGCGTGCTCCCTGGACGAATAGAAATCGGTATAGCCGGAGACGGCGAACGGCATGTGCAGCCTGACGTCAGCCATCGGCACCAGCGCGCGCTTGCGCAGTTTCTCATTGTCGCGCAGTTCGGGATGATCGTGCTGCAAAAGCTCGCTGATCCGTGCGCGCGTGCTCGACCAGACTTTTGGCCCCAGCGCCATGAACGGATTGAGTTGAGGTGCTGCGAACACCGCGGGCTCGACGACATCGAAGCGGCAGTCCTGCGCGAGCTGCCAGAGATCGAGCACGTAATCGCCGATCGCAACGCCTATGCGCGGGGCGAGGCCATCCTTGGCGGAGAATACGCCGTAGGGGAGATTTTGGATCGGGAAATGGGAATCGGGCGCGACGTCGATGAAGGAGCGGAGAGAGGGATCGTTGGGGTGAGCTGTCACTTGAGGCTTCGTCCTTTCTTCCTTCTCCCCTTGTGGGAGAAGGTGGCGAAATCGACCGGAGGGAGATTGCGCCGGATGAGGGGTTCTTTCCGCGGGGAAAGACCCCTCACCCGTCTCAATCGCGCGACGCGCGATTGATCCACCCTCTCCCACAAGGGGAGAGGGGAAGAAACATTACGGCTTATTCGGATCGAACCGCTTCTCCAGGCCTTTCCAGCAATCGGCGTAGTCACCCTGCAAGGTCCCCGACTTCGCCGCATGCGCGGTGACGCGCTGCGGGTATCGCGTCTCGAACATGAAGGCCATGGTGCCGGTCAGCTTCACCGGCTTTAATTCGCCGTTGCTGGCGTGATCGAACGCCTGGCGATCCGGGCCATGCGGCAGCATCATGTTGTGCAGCGAGATGCCGCCGGGAACAAAACCTTCCGGCTTGGCGTCGTAGACGCCGTAGATCAGCCCCATGAACTCCGACATGATGTTCATGTGATACCAGGGCGGACGGAAGGTGTTTTCGGCGACCGCCCAGCGTTCCGGGAAAATGACAAAGTCGATATTCGCGGTGCCGGCGGTCTCCGACGGCGACGTCAAAACCGTGAAGATCGAGGGATCGGGATGGTCGAAGCCTATGGCGCCGACCGGCGAGAACGTGCGCAGATCGTATTTGTAGGGCGCGTAATTGCCGTGCCAGGCCACCACGTCGATCGGCGAATGCGGCAAGGTCGTCTTGAACAGCGAGCCACCCCACTTCACGTAGAGTTCGGTCGGCGTGTCCTTGTCCTCGTAAGCCGCTACGGGCGTGAGGAAGTCGCGCGAATTGGCGAGGCAGTTGGCGCCGATCGGCCCCCGTTCGGGCAGCGTGAAGGCGCCGCCATAATTCTCGCAGAGATAGCCGCGCGCGGGCCCTGACGGAATCTCGACGCGGAACTTCACGCCGCGCGGGATCACCGCGATCTCGCCGGGTTCAATGTCGATACGGCCGAATTCGGTGACGAGGCGCAGATTGCCCTGCTGGGCCACGAACATCATCTCGCCGTCGGCATTGTAGAAGTGCTGATCGACCATCGACTTCGTGATGAGATAGACATGCGCCGCCATGCCTGCCTGGGTATTGGCGTCGCCTGCGGTGGTCATGGTCTGCACGCCCTGCAGGAAAGTCATGTCCTCCCCAGGGATCGGCGCCGGGTCCCAGCGCAGCTGTGCGATCGGCAGTTCATATTCGTGACACGGCGCGGTGCGCCACAGCCCGGCATCGGCTTTGGCAAAGCGCCCTGAATGCTTCACCGATGGGCGAATCCGATAAAGCCATGAGCGCTCATTGCTGCCGCGCGGCGCGGTGAACGGCGAGCCGGAAAGCTGCTCGGCATAGAGCCCGTAGGCGCAGCGCTGCGGCGAGTTGCGCCCCATCGGCAGTGCGCCGGGCAACGCCTCGGTCTCAAAACTGTTGCCGAAGCCGGACATGTAGCCCGGCGTCAATTGCCCGGTGCCTCGAACCATCTGATCAGGCGAGGTGTTGATATTCATGGTCATCCTCCTCCTTGCAGGGCGGCCCACATTTCCTGGTCGCGCTTGTCGGTCCAGATCACGGGATCGTCGATCCCCGATGCTTCGTCGAACGCGCGCGAGACGTTGAACGGCAGGCAGTGCTCATAAATGGCGAAGCTGGAGAATTTCGGGTCCATCACCTCGCGGGTCGCGGCCATGGTCTCCTTCAGCGTACGGCCCTTGGCGACCGAGCTCTCTGCCGCGCCGTAGAGCGAGGTGACAAAATCGCGCGTCATCGCAATCGCATCGCGACCGGTCGAAAGACCTTTGAGCGCATCGCCACGGCCCGGCGCGATCGCCTTGGGATTGAAGGCGCGAATTTCATTCAGCGTCGCCGGCCATTCGCGCAAATGCGCGTCGCCGCAATAGCAGGCCGAGTGGTATTCGATGAGGTCGCCGGAGAACATCACTTCGGCATCCGGCACCCAGGCCACGATGTCACCCGAGGTATGCCCCGCGCCGAGTTGCATCAAACGCACCTCGCGTTTGCCCAGATAGATCGACATCTCGCCTTCAAAAGTCAGCGTCGGCCAGGTCAGGCCGGGGATGCTCTGCGCATCCTGGAACAGGCGGGGAAATCGGCCATATTCGGAATCCCAATCCTGCTGGCCGCGCTCCTCGATCAGCCGATGGGTTTCTGCTGACGCCACGATGCCCTGCGCCTTGTAGGCGGAAGCGCCCAGCACGCGCACCGCGTGGTAATGCGACAGCACGACGTACTTGATCGGCTTGTCGGTGACGGTACGTACCCGCTCGATCACTTTATTGGCCATCGCCGGCGTCGCCTGCGCGTCGAACACCAGGCAACCGTCGTCGCCGACGATGATCGCCGAGTTCGGATCGCCCTCGGCGGTGAACGCGTAAAGATCAGTGCCGATTTCGGAGAAGGTGATCTTCTTCTCGACGAGATCCGTGGTGGACGCGAAACCTTTGGCCATCAATTCGATTCCTGACTTCGTTCGAGATGTGAATTATTGCTGCTGTTGTTGTTGCTGTTGCTGGCTCGCATCGAGCATCCGCCGCTTGGCAAGGGCGATGGCCTCGTGCAGAACGGCGATATCGCCGATGTGGTTGGCCAGCACCAGAACCAGCGCCGCGTCGAGATCGGCGCTTTGCGCCTCGCTCAGTCCGCGATGCGCCTCGACGATGGCGCGAAATGCGTCGTCGGGCTTGGCAAAGTTCGAACTGGTCGACAGCGCCATGACAAACCTCAGTTCAGGCCGGACGCGCGCGACAGCGCCGCGTCGACTGCCGATCGTGACGGCTTGCGGAAACGCGCCGCGACGTAGCCATCAGGCCGCAGCAAATAGGCAGAGCCTGATTCGGCATCGTAACGCGCCGCAGCAAGGCCCGCGGCATCGGTCAAGCCGCCATCGCCGCCAATGCGGATGACGCCTACCCCTTCCGGTCCTTCCGCAGCCGCACCATTGCCAAACTCCAGAAGTGTGAACCGCGTTCCACTCTTGATGAAAGCATCCGTCAGGAACATCGGCTCACCGTTTGCGGCGGCGACCGGCGCATCCAGCATCGAGGCCCCGGGTCGAGGGCCGCCGCGCCAGGAATCGCCATCGGCGGTCGAGAGCGGCGTCGTGTAGATCGAGGGCGTCGAGAGACGCCCTCCGTTCACCATGCGCTTGCCGAATTCGGTTTCCTTGGCGAGCGACAGCACCGCCTTGCGCAGCCGCGCCTCCTGCGCCGTCACCGGCGCCATGAAGTCGGTCGAGCGCGTGGACTCGCGGATGTTCTCGTCGGCGGCAGCGCTGCGCTCGGTGTGATAGCTCTCGAGCAGCGCCTCGGGCGATGTTCCCCGCAGCACGCGATCGAGCTTCCACGCAATATTTTCGGCGTCTTCGAGGCCCGAATTGGCGCCGCGGGCGCCGAACGGCGAGACCTGGTGCGCGGCATCGCCGGCAAAAATCACGCGGCCATGGATGAACTTGTTCATCCGCCGGCACTGGAATTTGTACAGCGAGATCCATTCGAAATCGAACTTGTCGTGCCCAAGCATGCGCGCGATCCGCGGCCGCACATTCTCCGGCAGTTTTTCGACAGCGGGATCGGCAAAACGATTGAGCTGCAGATCAATCCGCCAGATGTCGTCGGGCTGCTTGTGCAACAGCGCGGAGCGCCCGGCGTGGAACGGCGGATCGAACCAGAACCAGCGCTCGGTCGGAAACGCGGCTGTCATCTTGACGTCGGCGATCAGGAACTGGTCCTCGAACACCTGGCCCTCAAATTCCGCACCCACCATCTGTCGCAGCGACGAGCGCGCGCCGTCGCAGGCGATGACATACTGCGCATTCAGCCGATACGGACCATCAGGCGTCTGGATCGTCAAAGCCACGTGGTCGTTGCGCGGCTCGAGCCCCGTCACCTTGTTGCGCCAGCGCAGGTCGATTGCGGGAAGCTCGCCGACGCGGTCGACCAGATAGGCCTCGGCATAGAATTGCTGCAGGTTGATAAAAGCCGGCCGCTTGTGCCCCTGCTCGGGCAGCAGATTGAACTGGTAGAGCAGCTGCTCACCGTGAAAGATCTTGCCGACGCTCCACACCACGCCCTTGTCGACCATGCGCTGGCCGATGCCGAGCCGGTCCCAGAATTCGAGCGAGCGTTTTGAGAAGCAGATCGCCCGCGAGCCCTCGCCGATCCGGTCGGCATCGTCGAGCAGCACGACGGATTGCCCGCGCTGCGCCAGATCGATCGCCAGCGACAGCCCCACGGGACCCGCGCCGACCACGACGACGGCGTGCTCGGCCGGATTTGGCCCCGCCCGGTCCTGATCGGGGTGGCGGCGATAGCCGAACTGGGTATTAGTCTGCGCCATGCGGGCTCAATCCCCTGACTAGCCAAGGGCGTGCGACCCTGTTAAATTAGTCGCACTTGCAACTATCTTTAAACCCCGAGCCGGGTCCGGCGTCAACTCAAATCGAGGCTATCTTTGCCGAAAGCGTCTTCAAGCGAAGTGGCCGCCGGTCCGCGTGACGAAAACGCGTCGAAGAGGGACGCCAGGCTGGATCTCTTTGAGTTCGTCCCGTTCCGGCTGAACCGGCTCGCGGCCGAGGTCAGTTCGGCGCTGTCGGCGGAGTATGCGGTCCGCTACGGGCTCGATATTCCGGAATGGCGCGTGCTGGCGACGCTCGGCTTCCGCCACGACGCCTGCAGCGCGCAGTACATCGCCCAATGCACCCGCACCCACAAATCCACCATCAGCCGCGCGGTCACGTCGCTGATGAAGCGGCAGATTGTCGAGCGCGTCGAGAACGAGGACGACCGCCGCGAATTCCGGCTGCGTCTGACGCGCAAGGGCGCAACGCTCTACGAGGAACTGATCCCGCGCCTGTTGCGCAGGGAGCAGGAGATATTGTCATGCCTCTCCGCGCAGGAGCGACGCGATTTCGCGCGGCTGCTGGGCAAGATCGAGCAAAGCCTCGATCTGGTGCAGACCAGCGAAGAGGCGGACGCGAAGGAAGCCTACTGACCGGCTCACTTCACTGCCGTCACCACGATCTCCACGATGTGCGGCGGCTCGAGATCGACGCCGATGCAGGCGCGCATCGGCGGATTTTTGGTATCGACCCATTCGTCCCAGGCGCGGTTCATCTCGCCCTTGCGCTTAATGTCGGTGATATAGACGATGGCCGAGAGGATCTTGCTCTTGTCCGTGCCACACAGCGCGAGGCTTTCGTCGATCCGGGCGAGCGCCTTTGCGCTTTGCTCGTACATCGAGGGACTGACCGGATCGGGCGCGACCGCCACCGTGAAAACCAGGTCTTCGTGAGCGACGGCGCGGCTGCGGGTTGGCGTGAGCCCGGGAAAGCGGCTGATCATGGTTGCCTCCAGTTAGCGACTATCAAAGTGTGGTGTGCACCGTCATTCCGGGGCGATGCGGAGCATCGAACTATGGTGCGCAATTGCGCACCTGAGAATCTCGAGATTCCCCGATGCGCAATTGCGCATCTGAGGTCTGGTCCTTCGGACCATCCCGCAATGACCGCGTTCACAACCGATCAATGTGCTTCGCGATGACAGGGAAATAATTGTCCCCTGAACCGGCGTCGATGGCTTCCTGCAGCACCTTGCCGATCAGTTCCGCGCCGCGAATTCTGATGCCGGCGTCGGACGCCAGCTCCAGCGCATAGGATAGGTCCTTCAGCGCATATTCGGTCGAGAACGCGCGCTCCGGAAAATCACCGGGCACGATCGCCTTCATGCCGTGATTGCGTAGCGCAAAACTGTCGGCCGAGCCCTTTGAAAGCGTATCGAGCAGCAGTTTTGGATCGACGCCATTGTGCTTCGCCACCGCAACCGCCTCGGCCAGCGCGTTGACGGTTTCGAACAGCACCATGTTGTTGAGAATTTTTGTGACCTGCCCCGCGCCGACCTCGCCGCAATGGGTGACGTCGGTCGCAAAGCAGCGGATCAGCGGATCGATCTCGGCGTAAAGCGCGGGCGTTGTTCCGACCATCACGCTGAGCGTGCCGTCCTGCGCCGCCTGTCGCGTGCGCGCAATCGGCGCATCGGCCCAGGCAGCGCCTTTGGCTTGCAATTGATCGGCAAAATCGCGGGTCTGGCTGACCGAGGACGTGCCGAGATCGACCACGACCTGCCCGCTCCGGATGTTCTTGAGAATGCCGTCGCCTTCGAATACCGCGCGCACATGCTTCGCGCTTGGCAGGCACAGGAACAGCAGCTCGCTTTGCTTGATGACGTCGGCAACGGAGGCCGCGACGTCGGTACCGTCGGCCCGCAGCCGCGCCAATGGCTCCGGCGACAGATCAAAGGCGAGGACGCGTTTGCCGCTCTTCTTCACGAGATTGCGGCAGATCGGCTCGCCCATCACGCCGAGGCCGATGAAGCCGATCGTCTTGTACGTTGACATCACAACCATCAGCTATTTTGCGAACGAGCGTGATGGCGCCAGGTGCAGCGCGAACGCATCGACCTTGTCGCTGGCGCGCGGATAGATCTCGCTCACGATCGGATCGTGGCCGGGAATGAAACGGTCGGGATGGCCGGCCAGCCGCTCGACGATTTCCCAGCCCTGCGCCATATCGCCGACATTGTAGACGATCGGAAACGGGCTGCGCTTCTGCAGATTGGCATAGTAATGCGCCGCGTCCGACGCCAGCACCACCGGCCCTCGCGCGGTTTCCACGCGCACCACCTGCAGGCCGTCGGAATGGCCGCCGACGCGATGCACCGTCACGCCGGGCGCGATTTCGCCATCGCCGGAATGAAACGTGACGCGCTCGCCATAGACATGACGCACCATCGTGGTGACGTGCTCGACCGAAAACGGATGCCGCAGCATGCCGTTGCACATGCAGCGTCCGGTCGCGTAGCTCATCTCGCGGTCCTGCAGATGAAACCGCGCGTTCGGGAAGCGATCGAGATTGCCGGCGTGGTCGTAGTGCAAATGGGTGACGATCACGTCGCGAATGGTGTCGGCGGCCACGCCGAAATTCGCCAGCGCGTCGACCGGATTGAGCGTGAGCTTGCGCGCGCGCGCCTTCGCCTCTTCGGCATTGAAGCCGGTATCGACCAGGATGTCGCGGCCGGCGCCGCGGACCAGCCAGACGAAATAATCCAGGTCCTGCGCCGTGGTCTCGTGCGGATCGGGGATCAGAAAATTCAAATGGGGGGTGCGCGGCGACATCGTGGCATAGCGCAGCGCGTAGATTTCGTAGGCATTTCCCATCGGTGTCACTTTTTTCTTGGATGTTTGGATTGGCCGATCACGGCAACAAGCCATTGTCATCCGCAAAGGTCAAACCCGGAAGACGAATGACAGCCGCGCGACCGGGCGGCACGCTATGTGAGAGGGATCACATTACCATCGATGGAGCGCGCGGCGGACTTGATCCCCGCCGAAGCTTGTCATCGGGCTTGCCAAACAGCGAGGCCCGGTGGCGGCGCACGCAGACCGAAAGGAACTCTTCAGATCGCCTTCGTGATCTGTGGCCGACCGTTGCCGGAGCGCCACTTATTCCCTCCATTCGCCTAGTCCCATCGCGGTTAATTGTCGCAATTAGTGACGACATCGCAAGCGGTTGCAAGCGGTTGACGGACTGCGGGCGCGGTTTGATAATGCCGATAGCGTAGAGTAAGGTCGCCGCGGCGCGAGCTGGCATCGGCGCTATTTTGGCTGGACTGCCGTGATCTGGACTGCCGTCATTATGAAAATCCGCCTCGCATTACTCCTCACATTGTTTTTTTCAGTTGCGTCGGTAGCCCCGTCGTTCGCAGCCGGTGAGCGCTATGCGCTCGTGATCGGCAACGCGAAATATCCGGACGCCGAGGCGCCGCTGAAGGAGCCGATCAACGATGCGCGCGACATCGCCGAAGAACTCAAGCGCGACGGTTTCAATGTCGATATCGGCGAGAACCTCACCGGCGAGCAGATGCGCCGCGCTTTCGAGCGTCTGTATGGCAAGATCAAGCCGGGCTCCGTCGCGCTGATTTTCTTCTCCGGCTTTGGCGTCCAGTCGAGCCGGCAGAGCTACATGATCCCCGTCGATGCCCAGATCTGGACCGAGCCGGACGTTCGCCGCGACGGTTTCAGCCTCGAGACCGTGCTGGGGGAGATCAACAGCCGCGGCGCCGGGGTCAAGATCGCGCTGATCGATGCCTCCAGGCGCAATCCGTTCGAGCGCCGGTTCCGCAGCTTTTCCGCAGGCCTTGCGCCGGTGATTGCGCCGAACGGCACGCTGGTGATGTATTCGGCTGCGCTCTCGTCCGTCGTTTCCGACAATGGCAGCGACCGCAGCCTGTTCGTGAAAGAGCTGCTGAAGGAAATCCGCACCCCCGATTTGATGGCGGAGGAAACGCTCAATCGCACCCGTGTCGGCGTGACCCGCGCCTCGCGCCAGGAACAGGTGCCGTGGATTTCGTCGTCGCTCGCCGAGGATTTCTCCTTCATCCCCGGCGGCTCAGGCCCGCGGCCGGCGAGCCCGCCGCAGACTCCGGTGGCCACGGCGCCTGCAGCGCCGCCTGCTCCCTCGCCTGCGCCTGCACCGCCACCGGTGGTGGCCGCACCGGCACCTCCGCCGCCGCCCGCGTCGCCAAAGCCGGTTGAAGCCGCGATTCCTCCACCCCCGCCGCCGGCCAAGCCGGCCGAGAGCCCCAGTCCGACCGCGGTCGCGCTTGCCGACGATCCGACCATCAAGAGCCTGAACGCCAAGCTCAACGAAAATCCGGACGATGCGGCTGCGCTGTACCGGCGCGGGCAAGTCTATGCGAGCAAAGGCGCCTACGAGCTCGCCATCAAGGACTTCAACAATTCGCTGCGGCTGAACCCGAAGGATGTGGAAGCCTTCAACAACCGCTGCTGGGCGCGCACGGTGATCGGCGACCTGCAGGCGGCCCTGAAGGATTGCAACGAAGCGCTTAGGCTGCGACCGAATTTCGTCGATGCACTCGACAGCCGCGGCCTCGTCAACCTGAAGAGCGGCCAGAACAAGAATGCAATCGCTGATTTCGATGCTGCTCTCAAGATCAACCCGAGATTGACGTCGTCGCTGTATGGACGGGGCCTTGCCAAGAAACGCAACGGCTCAATTTCGGAAGGCGACCTGGATATTAACAATGCGAAGGCGATGGACCCCAATATCGTCAAGGAATTCGCCGATTACGGGGTGCAGTGACGATTTTTTTAAATGAAGGCTGGTGGCTCCCTCGAACCCTGTGGCGGGGCGTCCAGACTAAAGCAAAGCAGCCGGCCACGACCCAAGGGTCCGGCAGCTCATTTGGATGACGTTGGAACCGCGTGGGAAGCCCTCAGGAGGGGGACTGGCAATGGCAAACATCTCGGCAGCGAAAACCTTTACCGCAATCGTCTCGGTTGCAACGCTCGGCGTCGCAATTTCCTTTAGCGCGGGAACCGCGCTGGCCCAGGAAAAGAACGTTACCGAGGATCAGATCGTCCGCGCGCTGGCGCCCGAAAAGAAGCCGCTGACCCGCGGCCTTTCGACCGGCCCGCAGACCACCGTCGACCCGGCCGTAACCGCCGCCGAGGGCAAGTTCGTCCAGAGGATCCGCGGCCGCTCCACGCGTTCGCTTTCGAGCGCCGAGCGCGAGGAGATCGCCGCCATCGTCAAGGACAAGCCGAAGATCGATCTGGAGATCAACTTCGACTACAACTCGGCCGATATCAGCGCGAAGTCGCTGCCGTCGGTTCAGGCGCTCGGCCGCGCGCTCACCAACAATGATCTCAAGGGCTCGACCTTCGTGGTCGCCGGCCATACCGACGCTGCCGGCGGCGATGCCTACAACCAGGATCTCTCCGAGCGCCGCGCCGACGCGATCAAGCGCTATCTCGTCGACAAATATGGCATCAACGGCACCGATCTCGTCACCGTCGGATATGGCAAGAGCAAGCTCAAGGATCCGGGCCAGCCGATGGCGGAAGTGAACCGCCGCGTCCAGGTGGTCAACATGGAAAACAAGGCCACGGCGTCGAACGCAGCCAAATAAGGCCTTGCAAATAAGGACCTGCAAGCAAGGGCGTGGCGCCGACCAATAGTTTCCGGCTACAATGCGTCCCGCAGCACCCGTGCGGGACGTATTCGTTTTGGGCTCCATTGCAGGTCGTCGGCCGGCCAAATGCGCCCTGTTTGATTTGACTTCCAGTCTGGATTGATCCGGCGATGAAATTCTCCGAATACCTCAAACCTGCGCTCGGAGTGGCTTTCGTTGCCGTTCTGGCCGTCGGCTATTACTGGTTCGAGCACCGTCCGCGCGCGGAAGAAAAAGACACGCCGGGTCAGGCGCTGGTGGTCGTGACCAAGTCCACCAATGCCTGCTTCTCCGACATGGTGCGGGTCACCGGCTTTATCGTGCCGCGCCGCGAGGCCCAGGTCGGCGTCGACCAGGAAGGCTCCAGGGTCACCGACCTGTTCGTCAAGGAAGGCGATATGGTCACCGAAAATCAGGAACTGGCGCGCCTCACCGCGCCGCCGCAGCAGCCGGGAGCCCCCGGCGGCCGATCCGGGCCGATATCGCTACGCGCACCTGCCGCCGGCCTCGTCACCGAAGTAAGGACCGCGGTCGGCGCTCCCGCCTCGCCGCAGGCCGGCCCGATGTTCCGCATTTCCGTGAACAATGAAATCGAGCTCGAAGCCGAAGTGCCGAGCGTTCATCTGCTCAAGCTCAATCCGGGTGCTACGGTGCGCATCAGCCGTGATGACGCGCCCGATGTTGTCGGCAAGGTCCGGCAGATCTCGCCGCAGATCGACCGCACCACCCAGCTCGGCAAGGTGCGGATTTCGCTGAACAACAATCCCTCCCTCAAGGTCGGCATGTTTGCCCGCGCCAATATCGACGCCAAGCGCTCCTGCGGCGTCGCCGTCCCGCGTACCGCCATCGACCGCCTGACGCTGCAGGTCGTGAAAGGCAACACCATCGAGACGCGAAAAGTGCGCGTCGGCCTGACCTCCGAAACCTCCACCGAAATTCTTGAAGGCCTCGACGTCGGCGAAACCGTCGTGGCCGATGCTGGCACCTCTTTGCATGACGGCGACCAGGTCAAGACCATGTTCGCCGATGAACTCGAGCGCACGCGGGCACGCTAATGGCTTTGAATATCTCGGCATGGTCGATCCGGAACCCGCTGCCTTCGATTGTCTTCTCGATCATCCTGCTGGTGCTGGGCTGGGTCAGCTTCACCAAGCTCGCGGTGACGCGGTTACCCAGCGCCGACATTCCGGTGATCTCGGTCGCGGTAGCGCAATTCGGCGCGGCTCCCGCCGAGCTGGAGAGCCAGGTCACCAAGACCATCGAGGACGGCGTATCCGGCGTCGAGGGCGTGCGGCATATTTCATCCTCGATCACCGACGGCCTGTCGGTGACCACGATCCAGTTCGCGCTGGAGACCAACACCGACCGCGCGCTCAATGACGTCAAGGACGCCGTCACCCGCGTTCGCTCCAACCTGCCGCAAAACGTCAACGAGCCGCTGATCCAGCGCGTCGACGTGATCGGCCTGCCGATCGTCACCTACGCTGCGATCTCGCCCGGCAAGACGCCCGAGCAGCTTTCCTATTTCGTCGACGACGTCGTCAAACGCGCGCTGCAGGGCGTGCGCGGCGTGGCGCAAGTCGAGCGTATCGGCGGTGTCGAGCGCGAGATTCTTGTCTCGCTCGATCCCGACCGGCTGCAGGCCGCGGGGCTGACCGCCGTCAACGTCAGCCAGATTCTGCGCGGCACCAATGTCGATCTCGCCGGCGGCCGTGCTGAAATCGGCAAGAACGACCAGGCAATCCGCACGCTGGCCGGCGCTAAGACGCTGAACGAACTTGCCGGCACCATGATCCCGCTGTTCGGCGGCGGCGAGGTGCGGCTCGACGACCTCGGCACGGTCACCGACACCATTGCCGATCGCCGGACCTTCGCCCGCTTCAACGGCGAGCCGGTGGTGGCGCTCGGCATCAAGCGTTCCAAGGGCGCCAGCGACGTCGTGGTTGCCGCCGCCGTGCAGAAGCGAATCGATGCGCTGAAGGTTGCCTATCCCGATGTCGATCTGAAGCTGATCGATACCTCGGTCGACTTCACCAAGGGCAATTACGATGCGGCGATCTCGACCTTGTTCGAGGGCGCAATCCTTGCGGTGATCGTCGTGCTGCTGTTCCTGCGCGATATCAGAGCCACCATCATCGCTGCGATTTCGCTGCCGCTGTCGATCTTCCCGGCGTTCTGGGCGATGGACCTGCTCGGCTTCTCGCTGAACCTGGTCTCTTTCCTCGCCATCACGCTGTCGACGGGTATTCTGGTCGACGACGCCATCGTCGAGATCGAGAACATCGTGCGCCACATGCGCATGGGCAAATCGCCCTATCGCGCGGCACTCGAAGCCGCCGACGAAATCGGCCTTGCCGTGATCGCGATCTCGCTGACGATTATCGCGATCTTTGCTCCCGCCAGCTTCATGTCCGGGATCGCCGGGCAGTTCTTCAAGCAGTTCGGCATCACCGTGTCGGTGCAGGTGTTCTTCTCGCTGCTTGCCGCGCGCTTCGTCACGCCGGTGCTCGCGGCTTACTTCCTCAAGGATCATCCGCACGAGGACCCGCCGCCCGGACGTATCCTGCAGACCTACACCAAGTTGGTGACCTGGTCGGTGAAGCACTATTTCATCACCGTGTTGATCGGCTTCGGCGTCTTCGCAGCCTCGATCTGGAGCATCACACTGCTGCCGCAGGGCTTCCTGCCGGCGCAAGATACCGCGCGCTCGCTGCTCGCGATGGAGCTGCCGCCGGGCACGCAGCTCGCCTATACCGAGAAGGTGACGGAGGAAATCGTCGCCCGCCTGCGCAAGCGGCCCGAGGTGAAGAGCATCTTCGTCGATGGTGGAAGGGTGCCGCCGGGAACACAGGAAGTGCGCCGCGCCGCGCTGATTATCAATTACACGCCGAAGGCCGATCGCAAGATCACGCAGCGGCAACTCGAGCTCGAGATCGGCCAGGAACTGGAAAACGTTCCGGACATCCGCTTCTGGTTCCTCGACGAGAACGGCCTGCGCGCGATTTCGCTTGTCGTGACCGGGGTCGACAGCAACATCGTCAACAACGTCGCCAGCGAGCTGGCGACGCAGATGAAGCGGATTCCGATCATCGCCAACGTGATTTCGGAAACCTCGCTCGACCGGCCTGAACTGCGTATCCGGCCCCGCGCCGAACTCGCGGCACGTCTCGGCGTCTCCACCGAGAGCCTGTCGCAGACGATCCGTGTCGCCACCATCGGCGACGTCGGTCCGGCCTTGGCGAAATTCGATGCCGGCGACCGTCAGGTGCCGATCCGCGTCCAGCTCGAGGACAATGCGCGCAGCGATCTGCAGATGCTGCAGCAATTGCGGGTGCCGCTCGGCCAGCGCGGCGAACGCGGCGGCGTGCCGCTGTCGGTTGTCGCCGACATCCAACTCGATCAGGGCCCGACCAGCATCAACCGCTACGACCGCGAACGGCAGGCGACGGTGGCCGCCGACCTCGTCGGCAACGCAGCGCTCGGCGACGCCACCAAGATGATCTACGATCTTCCGGTCATGAAGAGCCTGCCGAAGGGCGTGAAGGTCAGCCCGTCGGGCGACGCCGAAAGCCTCAACGAATTGTCGGAAGGGTTTGCCACCGCCATCACCGCCGGCCTGATGATGGTGTACGCGGTGCTGGTGCTGCTGTTCGGCACCTTCCTGCAGCCGATCACCATCCTGTTCTCGCTGCCGCTCTCGATCGGCGGCGCGATTGCAGCCTTGCTGTTGACCGGCAAGCAGCTCACGACGCCGGTATGGATCGGCATTTTGATGCTGATGGGCATCGTCACCAAGAACGCGATCATGCTGGTGGAGTTCGCGGTGGAAGCGATCCGCGAAGGCAAGAAGCGCGACGAGGCCATCATCGACGCCGGCATGAAGCGCGCGCGCCCGATCGTGATGACGACGATCGCGATGGCCGCGGGCATGATGCCGTCAGCACTGGCGTTTGGTGCCGGCGGCGAATTCCGCTCGCCGATGGCCCTCGCCGTAATCGGCGGCCTGATCTTCTCCACCATCCTGTCGCTGGTGTTCGTGCCGGCGATGTTCATGGTGATGGACGATCTCGGCGCCCTGTGCTGGCGGCTGGGCAAGAAGCTGATCGTCTCCAGCGCAGAGACGGAGTCCGCAGGTCACGGATCAGATCATCACAAGGAGCCACCGGCCAAGGGCCCGCCGGCGATGTCGCCTGCGGCGGAGTGAGAGAGCATTCGGTGGTCGATTTCGCCGGTCCCGATATCGCTGAGGATCCTCGCCGTTACGACCACTTTCGGCAGACACGGATTGCCGCGCCGTTTGACGAGGTCAAGGCATGGGTTGCGAGCTGGGGGCCGACAACGAATTGCCCCGGCCGCAACCTCGCAGGATCGGATGATCCTTCGCGATCCGCTTCGGCGCGGCCGACATTCTCTGGCACGGTCGCGAAGCGCGTGTAGCGCCCCCAGCCCCTACTCGTTCCTTGCCACCGCCGTCAGCTTGGTCATGTTCTGCAGCAATATCCGTCCGCGCTGCAGGTCCAGAATGCCGTCCTTGCGCCAGAGTTGCAGTTGACGGTTGACGCTTTCGCGGGCGGCGCCGACGAAGACGCCGAGTTGCTCCTGCGAGATGTGCACTTCGGAGCCGAAGTCGGAGGCGAGTGCGCAGAGCCTTCGCGCCAGGCGGACCGGCAGCGGCTGCAGCACGGATTCTTCCATCCGCTCGCTCTGCCAGCGGATGCGCTGGCACAACAGCATCATGATCTTGATCGCGACCTTGGGCTCGCGCTCGAGGAAGGCGAGGAAATCCTCGCGCCGCAGCACGAACAGTTCCGACGGCTCGCCGGCGGTGGCGTCCGCGGTGCGGCTCTGGCCGTCAAGGACGGCAACCTCGCCGAACAGATCGCCGGGGCCCATGAAATTCAGCGTCAGGCGGCTGCCGTCGGAGGCGCCGGTCTCGATCCGGATCTGGCCGCGCCGGACCCCGTACAGCGCGTCGCCGGCATCGCCCTTTTGGAACAACATCTCGCCAAGGCCGAGCTGCTCGGTGTGGCAAAGGCCGGAGATGCGCTGCAATTCGTCGGCGCCCAGATCCGCAAACATCGGGTTCATTTTCAAAATGACCGCAAATTCGGCCTGTTTGCTCATTGTACTACCTTCCAAAATAAGCCCGGTCCCGCCCCCTCAGGCCGTTAGCAAGATTCCCACACCAACGAGTGTGTCATAAGTCACATAACTTTGCAGTACCCTGGGAATATTTTTGGCTTCTTGGGCCCCATCCTCTTTCCGGGATAAGCTCGCCTGACCGGTTGCGCCCGCGTCTCGCGCCACCGAAATATGTGCCGTTTGCGCGGTCTGGAATGTCGATATGAAAGCATTGAAACTTGCCGGCGTCGCCATTGCCGCCGTGATCGTCGTCATCGCGCTGCTGCTGGTGATCGGCGTCCCGTCCAGCTTCCTGACGGCGCAGATCGAGGAGCGGGTCGAGCGCGAGACCGGCTACAAGCTCGCCATCAATGGCGGTGCCAAGGTCGGCCTGTGGCCATCGCTCAACATCACGCTGAACGATGTCACGCTGCAGAATCAGAAGGACCGCGACATCAACCGCCGCTTCGCGGCCGCAAGCATCGAAGCGGACGTGACCTTCGCCAGCCTGTGGGCCGGCAAGCCGCAGATCACCGAACTCGTCATCATCCGCCCGGTGGTGAACCTGCCGCTGAGGCGCGAGCGCGAGAGGGAGGCCAATCCTGCCTCGAAGCCCGCTGCCGGCAAGACATCTGGCGCTTTCTCGATCGAGCACATCAGCGTCACCGGCGGCACCATCGTGCTCTCCAACCTGCGCGATCGCGTCGAGAACAGGATCGAGACCGTCAATGCCGACATATCAATCGATTCCGATCGCAAGGTCGTGCTGTCGGGCAGCGCCCGCCGCAACGGCTATCCGCTGAAATTCGACATCAAGGCGGCACTGCCCGCAGCCCCGATCGAGCGGCAGAATATCCCGGCCGAGATCAAGATCGACGCGCCCGACCTGTTGCGCGCCCCGCTCACCGCCAAGGCCGAAGCCCGCCTCAACGGCTCGGTCGTGATGATCAACGGCGTCACCGGCGCGCTCGGCGACGCCGTGTTCAACGGCTGGGCCTCGGTCGATCTTTCGAGCAAGCCGCTGGTTAAGCTCGACCTCGATTTCCAGAAGCTCGCCATCGCGACGACGCGCAGCACCGGCGATTCCTCAGGCCAACCCTGGAGCAGTGCGACGATCGACGTCAACGGCCTCAATTATGTCGACCTGCAGGCGCGCATTTCCGCGACCGAGCTCAACATCGGCGATGCGCGTTTCACCCCCGCCGCGATCGACGCCACGCTCATCACCGGCGTGCTGAAGGCCCAGGTTTCCAACCTCGGCGCCTATGAAGGCAACGCCAATGGCGATCTGACCGTCGATGTCTCCACCGCCAATCCGACCTACGCGATGCGGGCCGATCTCACCGGCGTGCGCGCGCTGCCGCTGCTGCAGGGCCTCGCCGATTTCGACAGGATCGACGGCAGGATGCAGGCGAAGGTCAGCGTGCGCTCCTCCGGCACCAGCCAGCGCGCGATCATGTCGAACATGGCCGGCACCGCGTTCGTGGTATTCCAGGACGGCGCCATCAAGGGACTCAATGTCGCGCAGATGATCCGCTCGCTGACGGCGAGCACGCTGTCAGGCTGGCAGGAGGGCGCGGAGAAGGCGACGGACCTTTCGCAATTGTCGGCGTCGTTCAAGATCGACAAGGGACAGGCGCAGACCACCGATCTCAATCTGGTCGGCCCGCTGGTCAAGATGACCGGCGCAGGTACCATCGATCTCGGCACCAAGCAGATCGGGTTCCGCGTCGAGCCGAAGCTCGTGATGACCACCGAAGGCCAGGGCCGCGTCACCGATCCGGTCGGGCTCGGCATCCCCGTGATGATCTCGGGCCCGTGGGGGAGCCCACGGATCTATCCGGAGATGCAGGGCATCCTCGACAATCCCGACGCCGCCTATGCCAAGCTGAAGGAGATGGGCAAGGGCCTGTTCGGCCAGAACGGCGCCGGCCTCGGGGCTGCGATCGGCAACCTGCTTGGCGGACAGCCGGGGGCGACCGGCGGACAACAAGGCGGTGCGGGTGGACAGGGCGCGGCTGGCGGCCAGCTCGGCGAGACCATCGGCAATCTCCTGCAGCAGGGCCTGAGCGGATTGGGCCAGAGCCAAGGCCAGGGCGGCGCGCGGCCGGGCAGCCAGCGCAGCATCCCGAGCCGTACCTCGCCAGCCGAGGCGCCGACCGAAGCCGCTCCGGCCGAGCCCGCTCCCCCTGCGCCGCCGAGCGACACGACCGCCGAGCAGGACAGTCAGCCAATGAACGAGATCATGCGGCAGTTGTTCAACCGGTGACGCTCTCTCGATAGACCGTGCCCCCTTACCAGCCCTCTCCCGCAAGGGAGAGGCGGCGCAGCGCTTTCGCGGCTTTTTGACCCTAATTTGGGCAATAGAACCTCCTAACCATGTCGGCGGGCTCACAGCCCCTCCCCCCAATTCGTGCTAGACAGACCCCACGCCGGGGCTGCCGAGACAGACCGGCGCCAGTGACAAAACGATGCGCGCGCCCAAGCCGTGGGCCGGCACGAGGGTCCGGATGAACGAGGTCAAGGACAGAATAGGGTTCCTGCGCGAAGGCCTGTTCGCCAAATACGTCGTCGCGCTGGTCGGCCTCGTCGTGTTCGTGCTGGCCATCAACGGCGCGATGGAAGTCTGGATCACCTATCGCGGCATCAAGAGTTCGCTCAACGACGGCATGAGCGAGAAGGCGGAGGCAACCGCCAAGCGGATCCAGCAATCCCTGTCCGACCTCGAGCGGCAGATTTCCTGGGTGACGCGCGCCAGCGCCACCAAGATCACCGAAGCCGCAACGCTGGAGCAGCACCGCGAAGACTATGCGCAACTGCTGCGGCAGGTGCCGCAGGTCAGCCAGCTCTCGTTCCTCAACAGCCAGGGCCGTGAGCAACTCCGCCACACGCGCCAGACCGTCACGCTCGGCAGCGACGCCGATTTTTCCCGCAGATTCACCGAGACCATCTCGCGCGGCACCAGTTTTGCGCCGGCTTACTTCCGCGGTGAGCGGCCGTTGATGTCGATCGCGCTGTCGCATGCCGATGGCAGCACCACCGTCGCCGAGATCGACCTTGATTTCCTGTCGGAGTTTTTGATCGATGCCCAGGTTGGCAAGGTGGCGTTTGCCTACATCACCGATTCCAAGGGTGACGTGCTGGCCGCCTCCTCGAACGGGCCTGAAGTCGGCAAGAATCTGTCGGCGCTGCCGCAGGTCGCTGCCGTCAGCAAGCCCGGCGGCGTGGCGCCGGCGTCGGGCAAGGATGCCAATGGCAACGCCGTGCTGACCACATCGAGCCTGGTGCCGAAGCTCGGCTGGCACGTGTTCTTCGAACAGGAGACGGCGCAGGCGCTGACGCCGATCCGCGATCAACTGGTGCGGATCGCGCTTCTGATCGGGCTCGGCCTCGTGGTCGCGATCATCGCCGGCACCATCATGGCGCGCCGCATGCTGGTGCCGATCACGGCGCTGCAGGCCGGCGCGCGGCGTCTTGGCGCCGGCGATTTCGGCCACCGCATCGAGGTGAAGACGTCGGACGAACTGGAGGAACTGGCCAACCAGTTCAACGGCATGGCCGGACAGCTCGCGGAGACGTATTCGAACCTCGAATCCAAGGTGAAGGAGCGGACGCGCGATCTGGCGCAGTCGATCAACGAGCTCAAGGTGCTCGAGGAGGTCGGCCGCGCGGTCGCCTCCTCGCTCGACCTCAACGCCGTGCTGCCGACGGTCGCCGCGCGCGCGCTGGAAATCACCCATGCCGACGCCGTGCTGATCTATGGCTATGACGCCGGCAATCACCAGTTCAACCTGACGGAAGCGATCGGCATCGACCCGTCGGCCGAAGGCAGCCACCGCGCTATCGACGCCGACAACTCGCCGCTCGGCGAAGCCGCAACGAGCGGCGAGCCGATCGCGATACCCCAGCTCGGCGCGACGCCCGAACATCCCTTGCGCGATGTCGTAATCGAAGCCGGATTCCACTCGGTGCTGGTGGTGCCGCTGGTCGACCAGACCGGCATTCTGGGTTCGCTGGTGGTGCTGCGGCGGAACGCCGGCGAATTCTCCGCCAATCTCATCGGGCTGATGAAGACGTTTGCGCACCAGGCGGTGCTGGCGATGCGCAATGCGCGGCTGTTCACCGAGGTGGATCACAAGAGCCGCGAGCTTCTGGCCGCCAACGACATCGTGCGCGAGCAGGCCGACAAGCTGCAGGAGCAGACCGACCAGCTCCGGGACTGGAATCGCTCGCTTGAGGAGCGCGTCGAGACCCAGCTCGGCGAGATCGAGCGCATCCGAAGGCTGGAGCGTTTCCTGGCGCCGCAGGTGGCGCAACTGATCGCCTCCTCCGACGGCCATGAGGGCCTGCTCGACAGCCACCGCCGCGAAGTGACGGTGGTGTTCTGCGATTTGCGCGGGTTTACGGCGTTCACCGAGACCACTGAACCGGAAGAGGCGATGAACGTGCTGCGCGAATACCACGCGGCGCTCGGCGAACTGATTTTCAAGTATGAAGGCACGCTCGACCGCTATGCCGGCGACGGCGTGATGATCCTGTTCAACGCGCCGATCCAGTTCGACGACCATACCGCGCGCGCCGTTCGCATGGCGGTCGAGATGCGCGACACCATCGGCGGGCTGACCGACAAGTGGCGCAACCGCGGCCACAATCTCGGCTTCGGCATCGGCATTGCGCTCGGCTACGCCACGCTCGGCCAGATCGGTTTTGAGCAGCGGCTGGAATACGCCGCGATCGGCAGCGTCACCAATCTTGCGTCGCGGCTGTGCGACGAAGCCAAGGCCAACCAGATCGTGGTGTCGAGGCGCGTCTACGGCATGGTGGAGCCGTGGGTGGAAGGGCGGCCGATCGATGATTTGAATCTGAAGGGATTCAATCATCCGATTTTGGCGGCGGAGATCATGAGCTGGCGCGAGGAAGTAGACAACGTGGTGGATGCTGCGGCCGCACGACGGAAGAAGATGCAGTAGTCGATTCGTAGGGTGGGTAAAGCGAAGCGTGCCCACCATTCAGAGCCGTGATGATGAGAGATGGTGGGCACGCTGCGCTTTGCCCACCCTACGGCTCCGCCTTTGTGTCAAACAGCAGCAAACCTCCCGCGGCGCCACGCGCCCGAGGATTTACATCGTCATCCGCCCCCATAAAATTCAGAGGGCGCAGGGAAGCGTTCGCGAGACGCGACGGATCGCTGCCGCAACTGCGACCGACATGCTGGCAATAGTCCGCGCCCGCCCGTCAGTGCCAACCGGGCTGCTGCATTCGCGCGCGGGTCTGCGCCAGTTCTTCGAGATTGCTGTCGATCTGCGTGCGGTACATGCCGATATCCTTGAGATGGCGATCGTCGAGCTTGCGCAAGGCCTCACGCGCGGCGTGACGCTCGTGGCGCGCGATCACTGCCGCGATAAAGCGGTTGATGGTCCGGCGAACGCGCGCCAGCCAAACTGCAGTTCGCCAGGCAAATGGCCTGGTGGCGGAGGTCGGAATGGTGGTCAGTACGGTCATGGCGATGTTCTTCAAAGAGTAGTTGGAACTCGGTCAAGTTGCCGAGCATGCTTTCTACCGAAGGCCTGCTGCCAGCATGGTGTCAGCAGGCCTCGGCGCGTACGCCTAAAGGCGCGACGGATACCGGACACGACTACGTGAAGATCTGAATGAGGAAGCGATATGCCACACCGCCGGCAGGGCCAGCCCGCCGGCGATGCGAGGCGAAACTCGTCAGGCCACCTTTCGTCCGGCCGCGAGATCCTTGACGGCTTCGGTGGTCAGCGGCTGACCGCCGATGCCCCAATCGCCGCTCGCGACTTCGGAAATCTTGACCCAGGTAACGCCGCGCATGCTCTCGCCTTCGATCGACACCATGGCGTCGGTGAGCTTCCTGATCATCTGGCTCTTCTGCTCGGAATTGAACACGTTCTCGATGACGTGAACCTCTATCAATGGCATGCAATTCTCCTGGCTCTTATTTTTGACGCGTTTTCTTCACGCGAACCGGCATCCACTTCGCTCGAAAACGCTCTGGACCTCGCGGAAGCGAGGGCAGCGTCAACATGCCTGCTACGGCTGGCCAAGACTTTCAGACGGCTGTGATTTATCGTCCAGACGCGCTTGAGATATCGCCGCGAAGCTACTGCAGACCGGCGCGCCGAAACCCTTCCAGGTAATGCGCCTTGTCCGCCTTGTGTTCGAACGGCAATCCGCTGGCGAGCCAGGCGAGCGAGATGTTGGGCTGGGCGCGGCGAAGGCCTTCGAGGGCCGATTTGGCGGCGTCAGTGTCGCCGGCCATGCCGAGGGAGGCGGTCAGCACGCGGTGGGCGCCGACAAAGTCGGTGCGCTGGCGCAACGCTTCGCGCGACAGGCGGATCGCCTCTGCGTAATTTTTGCCGACATACTGGCAATAGGCGGCGACGCCGCAATAGATCGCGGCAAAGGGATCGCGCGGTGAGAATTTCAGCGCCTCGCGCGCGGCGCGATCGCCGTCCTCCCAGCGCCCGCGATAGGACAGCGCAACGCCATAGAGGCCGCGCGCGGGCGAGAAATTGGGATTGAGCCGAAGCGCCAGCTCGAACTCGGCGATGCAATCATCGAAGCGCCGGTTGAACAGATAGACGCTGGCCAGCGCATAATGCGCCCACGCGTCCTCGCTGTCGGCCCGGATCGCCGCCAGCGCCGCCCGCTCCGCCACCGGAACCACTTTGGTGATTTCCTGCCAGCCCATATGGGCGCTGAACGTATGGCAGGCCGCCAGCAGGCTGAGCGCCTGGCCGTAGGCGGGATCGACGCTGATCGCCTTTTCCAGAAGCGCCAGCGCCACCAGATTGTCCTGCCGCGTCACGCGCCAGTAATGCGACAGCGCGCGCATCACCAGATCCCACGCGTCCATATTATCAGGCGTCTTGCGCCGGGCCCGGAAATCCTCAGCCGCATAGAGCTGCGGCTCGATCGCCGCGACGACGGCCTGGGTGATTTCGTCCTGCACGGCGAACACGTCGGCGAGATTGCGGTCGTAGCGCTCGGCCCACAGCTGACTGCCGCTCGCCACGTCGACGAGCTGAGCGTTGATGCGCACATGGTCGCCGTCCTTGCGCACGCTGCCTTCGACGACATAGCCGACGCCGAGCTCCTCGCCGATCTCTTTGTGGTGAACGGATTTTCCCCGGTAGCTGAACGAGGAATTCCGCGCGATCACGTAGAACCAGCGCAGCTTCGACAGCGCGGTGATGATGTCCTCGCTGATGCCTTCGGAAAAATACTCCTGCTCCGGCTCGCCGCTAAGATTGGCAAACGGCATCACGGCGATCGCGGTGCGATTGAGCGCCGGGAGTTGTCGATGCGGCAGCTCGCCGGCGAAACCGGGCGAGGAAGGCGCATCGGCGCGCGACAGGGCGCCGTTCGCGGCTTTCGGCTGCACGTCGCCAACGAAACGAAAACCCTTTCGCGCAATGGTGCGGATCACGGCTTGATCCTTGCCGCTGTCGCCGACCGCCCTGCGCGCGGCGTTGATCCGGCTCGTCAACGTGGATTCGGAGACGATGCGGCCGTCCCATATCGTCTCGATCAGATCGTCCTTGGTGACGACGCGGTCGCGGTTTTCGATCAGGTGAATCAGGAGATCAAACACCTGCGGCTCGACCGCGATGCTCTCGCCGCCGCGGGTCAGCTCACGCAGGTCGACATCAAGTACATGGTTGGAAAAGTGAAATCGCACGGCTTCATCCCGGTTAAATCATCCTAGATCACTTCGTCCCGGCACGCGATTTCCGGTCATTTTGTTTGTCCCGCTCCCGGTGCGAGGTAGACCGAATTTCCCGGCGGGAAAGTGTGGGAAATTTCACAGAAAGAGAAATCTCACTGAAAAATCAGGATCCTCTCAAGGCAAAATCAGCCCGGCATCACAGTCTTTAGGTCCCGACAGGGCCACGTTCGGTTCATCGCGGCTCCCTCCCGTGACCGCATGATCCAGATCAAGGAGACACCGATGGCCGGCCAGACAGCGACCGCAGCGACCCCGATCCCGCCCGCCCCCGACCTCGCAGCCCTGAAGACGCGTCAGCAGGCCGCATGGTCCTCGGGCAACTACGCCATTGTCGGCGCGACGCTGCAGATCGTCGGCGAGGAGCTGTGCGAGGCGCTCGATCTCAAGGCCGGCTCAAAGGTGCTCGATGTCGCCGCCGGCAACGGCATGGCGAGCCTTGCCGCGGCGCGGCGGTGGTGCGACGTCACCTCGACCGACTACGTGCCGGCGTTGCTGGAGCGCGGCCAGGCGCGTGCCGTGGCGGAAGGCATGCAAATCGAATTCAGGGAAGCCGACGCGGAAAACCTGCCGTTCGACGATAACAGCTTTGACACGGTGCTCTCCACCTTCGGCGTCATGTTCACGCCGAACCAGGACCGCGCGGCCGCCGAGCTGATGCGGGTCTGCAAGCCCAAGGGCCAGATCGGCCTCGCGAACTGGACGCCGGAAGGTTTCATCGGACAGGTCTTCAAGACGCTCGGCAAATATCTGCCGCCTCCCGCCGGGGCCAAATCGCCGGCGCTGTGGGGAACGCGCGCGCGGCTGACCGAAATGTTCGACACTGATGCGCGTTCGATCCGAGCGGAATCGCGCCTGTTCAAGTTCCGCTATCGCTCGCCGGCGCACTTCCTCGATGTATTCAAGACCTATTACGGCCCGGTACTGAAAGCCTTCGCCGCCCTCGAGCCGGCGAAACAGGAAGAGCTGCATAACGATCTGAATGCGCTGATTGTTCGCATGAACAGGTCCGGCGACGGCACCATGGTCGTGCCCAGCGAGTATCTCGAGATCGTCATCACCAAGCGGTGAAACGGCGCGCCAGCAAGACTTCGGCGGGGCCATTCGCATGGCCCGCCGGTGGCGTCCCATATAAAAATCAGGAGCATTTCGATGACCAATGTGATTCACATCTCGCGCCGAGAGCGCGAAAAGGCTTGCGTCGTGGCGCTGCATTGCTCGCTCGGCTCGGGGCGCCAATGGAAGACGCTCGCCGATGAACTCGGGCGCGAGCATCCGTTCTTCGCCCCTGACATCTCGGGCTATGGCACCAACAGCTGCTGCGCGGTGGACCTGCCGCTGACGCTCGCGGAGGAAGTTCGATGCCTGAACGGCCAGCTCAACGACGCGGAGGGCCCCATCCATCTCGTCGGCCATTCCTACGGCGGCGCGATTGCGTTCAAGATCGCGACCTGCTCGGCGTTCGCGCATCGCCTGCGCAGCCTGACGCTGATCGAGCCGGTGCTGCCGACGCTTTTGTGCGAGAGCGACGCCGACCGCCGGCTTCACGCGCGTTTCGCCCAGGTCGCGCGTGACGTTTCCGAGGACCTCTGGAACGGATCGGCGCTCGAGGCGATCGACAAGTTCATTGCGTTCTGGAATGGGTCCGGTCCGCAGGATCCGCTGCCAGCAAGCGTGCGCCTTCGCATGATCGAGCGCGCCGACAAGCTTGCATTCGATTTCACCGCGGCGTTCGCCGAAGAGAATGTTGCCACCGCGGCGGCCTCGCTTCGCGTTCCGACGCTGCTGTTTTCGGGCGGGCTATCGCCCTACGTCACCCAACGCATTGTGCAGCGGCTCGGTGCGATCATTGATGGCGCCGAGGTCCGGCATTTGCCGGATGGCGGCCATATGCTCCCGCTCACCCATGCGTCATCAGTCAATCCCGCGATCGCAGGGCATATCGCCCGCGCGGACGAGCTGGCCGGCGTTCCGCTGGCGGCGGAGGCGGCGCCGGCCGAGGCCATCAGCCTGGAGCTCCGTTCCGATTAAATCGGAACGGGGCTCCAGATTCCTGATTTGACGCGTTTTCTTCGCGCGAACCGGCCTCCACCCCCGGATCAAGTCCGAGGGCATGCTTCGCTGGAAACGCTCTGCCGGAGGGGTGACTTCTTGGCGCTTGGCTGCGAGGCGCGCTTTCTGGTATCCAAGACCCTGAATTTGAGAAGGAATTGCCGATGCCCGCCTTTGCTGCGCGCGACCTTGCGCCGAAGCTCACTGCCCTGATTGCCGCGGGCTTGCTCTGCCTTTCCCCCGCCCTCGCCGCCGAAGACCCCGAGCCCGCCCCCAAGGGCGCCGCCGTCACCGTGCTCAAGGCCGCGAAATCCTGCTTCGCCAATATCGTCGAAGTCTCCGGCACCATCATTGCGCGCGAGGAGAACCAGGTGCGGCCCGAGCGGATGGGGCTGAAGGTCGCCGAGGTGATGGTGGATGCGGGCGACAGCGTTACCGCAGGTCAGGCGCTGGCGCGGCTGACCCTCCCCGAGGGCGGGCAGATCACGGTGCAGGCGCCGGTGGCAGGCGTGATCTCGGCCTCGACGGCTTCCGTCGGCGCGATGGCGTCGGCCAAGGGCGAAGCGCTGTTCTCGATCATCGCGCGCAGCGAGTTCGATCTGGTCGGCATGGTGCCGACACGCGACATCGCCAAACTTCAGGTCAACCAGACCGCGCGGATCAAGGTGATCGGCGCCGGCGAGGTCGACGGGCGGGTGCGGCGGCTGTCGACCACCGTCGAGCCGAACAGCCAGCTCGCGCAGGTATTCCTCGGCGTCACCACCAACCGCCGCCTGCTCGTCAATTCCAGCGGCCGCGCGCAGATCAAGACCGGGCAGAGCTGCGGCGTGTCTGTACCGCTCACCGCCATCCTTTATGGCTCCGCCGGCACCGTGGTGCAGGTGGTACGGCGCGCGCGCGTCGAAACGCGGCGGGTGGAGACTGGATTGATGTCGGCCGGACAGGTCGAGATCACCTCCGGGCTGCAGGAAGGCGACATCGTGGTGGCGCGCGCCGGCGCGCTGCTGCGCGAGGGCGATCCGGTGCGGGCGGTGACGGCAAGCGCGGATGTGAAGTAGGCATCCGTCGCCGCTGCGAACGCAGGGGCCCATAACCACCGGCGTTCGTTGTATGGTAAGATATCAGCGACCGCGTTTCACTTGATAGATCACGCGGTATGGGTCCCTGCGTTCGCAGGGACGACAGCAGTATTTCGCGCATGTATTACGTTTACATTCTCGCGAGCCGGCAGCACGGGACCCTGTATATCGGGGTGACCAATTCCCTTTCAAAACGGCTGGAACAGCATCGCAACGGCGAGGGCTCGTCGTTTGTCAAAACCTACGGCGTTTATCGCCTGGTTTACGTCGAGACCTTCGAGCGGCCGGATGAAGCGATTACGCGTGAAAAGCAGCTCAAACGATGGAAACGGGATTGGAAGATCGAGCTGATCGAGCGCGAGAATCTGGAGTGGCGTGATCTCAGCGATCTAATTGTTTGAGGATACCCTCGTCGTCCCTGCGAAAGCAGGGACCCATACGCCGCGGCCGGCGTAATGGGCAGGAGGGAAGATGGCTTCGCTTCAGCAATCTGCAGCGGTAGTTTGGCTAACGCAGAGCGTCTGCGACCGCGCGCTATCGATGAATCACGCGGTATGGGTTCCTGCGTTCGCAGGGACGACCGGGTGGAGGGAGCTGGCCTGCCCCTACCCGCCGATGCGGACGTCTTCCAGCAGCGACGACGACACCTGCGGCACCTGCTCGCCGTCGGAGGCGCGGGAGACGGAGATGCGGGTCTTGTTGAAGGCGCTTGCCGCGCCGGACTGCGAATTCAAATTGTTGAGCAGCTCGGTCACCAGCACGCTGTACTGGCCCTTGCCGTCATCGGCCACCTTGCCCGGCGTCGCCGAGGTCAGGATCAGCGCGTTTTCCGGCGTGGAGATCGGGGCGAGGCCATGGGAGTAGGAGCGGAAGCGGCGCTCATAGGGGTTGCGGCGGGAGGCGTCGACGACAACGAGCTTGGCCTTGGCGCCCTTCTCGGTCATCGCGTCCAGCACCTGTTCGATGGAGACGCCGTCGCGGCGGACGTCGGCTTCCTTCCAGATTGCGGCATCGACCGGGATCATAAAGCTCTCGCGGCCGACCTGGACGCCGTACCCGCCGAAGAACAGCATTGCCACGGTGTCCGGCTGGATCTTGGCCTTCAGGCGAACAATGGCGCGGGCCATGTCGTCCTTGGTGGCGTCCTCGACCACGTCGACGTCAAAACCCTTGGCTCGCAAAGCTGCAGTGAGGCCGCGGGCATCGTTGATGGGCTGGGACAGCGGCGCTGACGCATCCGGATAGTGGCCGTTGCCGATCACCAGCGCCACGCGGCTGGCGGACGTGCCGATCGAGCCGGTTTGTTCGCTCCCGATCGCCTTGGCGGCGTCGAGCGAGCGCTTGTTCAACGCTGCATGGGCGCCGATCGCCAGCGACACCAGGCCTACGAAGGCAACGGCAATGGTGACGGTGCGGCGGGAGATGCGGAGCTGACCGAGGTTCATCAGGTTACCATCCCAAGTTTATTCAAAGGCACCAAACAAGACCGCGCCAGTTAGTCGCGCCAGGACCGTTCAGGTTTGAAGGGGTTGCAAGGTGTGTGCCGTCGAATTGCGATCAATTTGCGGCACCGCAACAACCGGGCTTTTAGCCTGTCGGGCCTTCCCGAACAACCTCATTTGGTGCATGGAACCAATAGCCGCCCAATACTGGCGGAAGGTTAATTCCAGTTAAGTGACCTTGGTCACATTTGTATTTTTCGTGGATTTGTCTAGTTTTCAAGGGCTTGCGGGCCCGATCCGGCCGGCGGTGGCCGCGTTAAGCTGTATGCCATGCTTAACGCGACCCTCCCTTCACCGATCCGGCGGAAAGAAACTGCATGGGCTTCCACACCATCGCCGGCGCCGCATTCCGGGCGCTGACCGCGCGGAAAGACGGCCCCTCGCTGTACGACGTCTGCGATCCCGTGCTGCTGAAATACCGCGGCGGCGACCCCCATCTCGGCAAGTTCTATCGGACGGCGCTGGGCAATCCGGCCTTGCGGCCGCTGCTGCGGCGGGCCGGGCTGCCCGAGCTGCGGGACGAAAAACGACTGGGCGCCTTGCAGGAGGCCCTGATAAGGGCGCGCGACGATGACGAGCCGGACTGGGCCGCGGTCGGCGCCCCGATCGCCGAGCTGATGGCCGATATCGGCGTGCATCACCCGGCCCCGCAGAAGGTGGCGGCCGCCGGCCGGGCGGCCGATGGAAGCGAGATCGACCGGGTGATCCGCCGCTGCGGCGCCCATCTGCTGGGCTCGTTCGCCAAGAACGGCTTCATCCCGACCTATGCGGCCTTCAACCTGATCGGCGACCCCGACATGGGCGGGCGCGAGATGCTGACGGCGCTGACCGGGCTGAACTCGCGCGGCTACAAGAACTCGACGCTCTTGTTCAGCCTGGCGCGGATCTTCATCGCGCATTCGCCGGCCCGCGCGCTGATCAACCCGCCCTGGACGGGAATCGCCGAGCCGATGTGGCAGCCGATGCAGATCCGCCACCGCTCGGCCTATTACGACGCCTTCTTCACCGAGGCGCTGCTGAGCTATGTCGAGAGCGGGCTGGCATCCGCCGATGAGGCCGCGGCGTCGCGGCGCGCGATTTCGGAGATGGTGGATTTCTGCCTGAAGACCTCAGCCGAGGAAGTGTCCTCGCATGACGGCTCGACGGTGCGCGTGATCACCGCGCTGGCACCGCTGCCGCATCCGCGCTTCTCGCGCTTCTTCGCCCAGATCAAGCAGGACCTCGGCTTCGGCATCTACGTCCCGGATTGCGACACCACCGCGTGCTCATTCTCGGCGGCGACGCAAGCCGGCTCGACCGATCCGATCCTCGACCAGCCGCTGCTGGACTTCTACCGCGGCTATCAGGTGCGCGAGGGCGCCAACGAGCCGCGCGTCACCGTGCCGCTCAACGACAACATCGACTACGAGGGTGGCGTCGTCACCTGGATCGACAATCTCGCCGGCGACCGGCCCTACGGCAACGACCTCGATCCCACCCTCAATCTCGACATTCTCGAAGTCTCTTTCCGCAACCTTTCGCGCTGGAAAATTTTGGAGACGGCTTCGCGGCTGGAGACGGTGCATCGTATCATCGGCTTCCAGCGGCGGCTGGTCGAAAGCGGCGCCTTTAGAAATCCGCGTTCGCACATCTATTATTTGCCGGAACTCTACTCCGCCTATTTCGGCCGCTGCCATGCCGCGTTCATGGCGTTGCCATCAGCGGCGCGGCAGGCGATCGATCCCGACGGCACGTTCGCGTTCATCCGCGGCAAGGTGCTGGCCTATGTCGAGGGTGAATTGACCGCGCGCGAGATGAACCCGTTCGACGCCGCGCTGGCGCTGATGGCGCTGGCGCATCTAGGCGCCGATGTTTCGAGCTTCGCGCCGGCGCTCAACTGCATCACGGCCCATCTCGGCGAAGGCGGCAGGCATGGGCCGTACAAGGCCTATGAATGGAACAAGATGAAGACGCCGACGCGGATTCTGGTCGGCGGACCCGAGGTGACGTCGGCGTTTGTGTTGATGGGGCTGACGCTGGCGCGCGGCGTGATGGCGAAAGGTAGAGGCTGATCGTAGCCCGGATGAAGCCAACGGGTCGCGTGAATGCGCGCCCGATGACAGGCTCCGCGAAATCCGGGGCGGTGTCGCAGGCGGACGCGGCTTCCCGGATTGCGCTGCGCTGCATCCGGGCTACGATTCCGCAATGACGGGAAGTTGAAAGCGATGCGACGTTCCGGCGCTGGCAAGACGGCCCCTTTGTCCGCACTATCCGCATCATTTCGCTGAGACTGCCGATGAATTTACGGAAATTGCTGTCCGCCGTTTTGCTGCTGTCGCTCCCCGCCATGGCGCAGGCGGCAGATATCACCGGCGTCCCGAAAATCCGTGAAGGCGATCACCTCCAGATCGGCAATAGCCGCATCCGCCTGGGCGGCATCGACGCGCCGGCCGTCGATCAACTCTGCCTCAACACCAAAAGCGAGCGCTGGGCCTGCGGCGCCGCCGCGCGCGACGAACTGATCAAACGCTTCGGGGGCAAGAGCTGGACCTGCCATACCAGGGCCGTCACCGACCGCCGCGGCCGCATGGTGGCGCGCTGCGAGGCCGACGGCGAGGACATCCAGAAATGGCTGGTGTCAAACGGCTGGGCGCTGGCGGCTACGCGGATCTCGCGCGACTATGAGGCAGATGAGAAAGCCGCGCGCGAGGCCCAGGCGGGGATGTGGCAAGGGGCGTTCATCGCGCCATGGGATTGGCGTGTCCGCAACAAGAAGACGGCGATCCTTGGCGCGGTCAAGCCGCCGGAGAACGCCAGGGCAATCCTGCTGGCGTCGGCATCCGGTTCGGTGGCGCCCTCGCCCGACTGCACCATCAAGGGCAATGTCAACCGCTCCGGCGAATGCATCTATCACCAGCCGACAAGCCGCTGGTATGCGAAGATCGAGATGAAGATCTCAAAGGGCACGCGCTGGTTCTGCTCGGTCGAGGAGGCCGAACTCGCGGGCTGCCGCGAGACCAGACGGTAGCACTACAGCCCAGACGTGCTACCCTTCGGGGGCCTGACATCGCGGAGCGCTGGATGTGACCGACACCGATGGCGCGCAATCCCCGGTCAAACCGAAGCGTTCGCTGTGGAAGCGCGCGGCCTGGATCTTGCTGCTCGTTGTCATCGTCTACGGCGCCGTCGCCTATCTGATACTGCCGTTTTTCTGGACCCATTACGAACATCAAAAAGGCCTCGCCCAATTACCTATGGTGACGCGGACCGGTCAGGGCATTCCCGGCGATCCGATCAATGTCGGGCTGGTCGGCGACACCAAGGACGTCGTCTGCGCGATGCACGCGGCCGGCTGGTACCCGGCCGACCGGATCACGCTGAAATCCTCGATCGAGATCGTCGGCAGCGTGCTGCTCGACCGGCCCTACAAGGAGGCGCCGGTGAGCAATCTCTATTATCTCGGCCGCCGCGAGGATCTCGCCTATGAAAAGCCGATCGGGGCCAGCGCCGACCAGCGCAACCATGTGCGCTACTGGAAGGTGCTGGACAGCGGCGCGGAGAAGCGTCCGGTCTGGCTTGGCGCGGCCACGGAGGATCGCGGCGTCGGCGTCAGCAAATACACCGCTGCGGTCACGCACCACATCGGCCCCGATCTCGACGCCGAGCGCGCGCTGCTTGCGGCTGACCTGGAAAATGCCGGGATGGTCGAGGCGAAATATCAGGTCACCGGCATCGGGCCGACGATTGCGGGCCATAATGGCGGCGGCGACCTCTATTACACCGACGGCGAAATCTGGGTGCTGCGGCTGGTCGAAGCCTGCAAGAAACGCGAGGGGCCTGCGGTGACGATCCCGAGCCCGCCGGCGACCGAATTGAAGGATCAGATCTGGGCTGCCGTCGCCAAGGCGGTCGGGAAATAGCTGTGCTGATTGCCGTCGTTGTGAAGAGCAATGAGTGCAATTTGATCTATTTTGCAGCTCTGGATTGCTTCGCTGCGCTCGCAATGGCGATCTCGATCGAATATTATGCCAGCTGAATCTCACGCGCTCGATTCCGCGTGCTTGCCAATAAGGAAAAACAACAAATGACCGTTCGCGCGGGCCGGGAGTTTCTGGCCATCCCGGGACCTACCACCATGCCCGACGAAGTGCTGCAGGCGATGCATCGCCCGGCGCTCGATATCTATTCCGAACAGATGCTGGAACTGACCGACAGCCTGCTCGCCGATCTCTCAAAACTGTTCGCCACCAAGGGCAAATCCTACATCTACATCGCCAACGGCCACGGCGCATGGGAAGCGACGCTGTCCAACGTATTGTCGCGCGGCGACAAGCTGCTGGTGCTGGAAAGCGGACGCTTTGCGATCGGTTGGGGTCAGGCGGCGGCGGCGATGGGCGTCGAGGTCGAAGTGCTGAAGGGCGACTGGCGCCGCGCGATCCGTCCCGCGGAAGTCGAGGCGCGGCTCAGGCAGGACAAGGATCACACCATCAAGGCGATCGTCGCGGTGCAGGTCGATACTGCGTCCGGCGCCTATAACGACGTCGAAGCGATCGGCAAGGCGATCAAGTCTACTGGCCATCCGGCGCTGTTCATGGTCGACACCGTGGCTTCGCTGGGCTGCATGCCGTTCGAGATGGATAAATGGGGCATCGACGTCGCGATGTCCGGCTCGCAGAAGGGCCTGATGACGCCGCCGGGCCTCGGCTTCGTCGCCGCCAACGACCGCGCCCGCGAAGTGCACAAAAAGGCCAACCTGCGCACGCCCTATTGGGACTGGACCGAGCGCGAAGGAGCCGAGCACTACCGTAAATATGCCGGCACCGCGCCGGTGCATTTGCTGTTCGCGCTGCGCAAGGCGATCGACATGCTCCATGTCGAGGGACTTGAAAACGCCTTTCTGCGTCATCGCCTGCTGGCCGAGGCGGTGCGTCGCGCGGTCGCGGCGTGGTCCGAGGGCCAGGTGCTCGGCTTCAACATTGCGGAGGCCAATGAGCGCTCCAACACGGTGACGACGGTGACGATGAACGGCTTCGATCCGGCCGCGCTGCAACGCTACTGCAAGGACAAATGCGGCGTGGTGCTCGGCACTGGAATTGGCGATCTATCCGGCCAGGCGTTTCGTATCGCCCACATGGGCCATGTGAATGCGCCGATGATTCTGGGCACGCTCGGCGTCATCGAGGTCGGCCTCAATGCGCTCAATATTCCCCACGGCAAGGGCGGAACCGAGGCCGCGATCGAATATCTCGGCGAGAGCGTGGGGGCGTAAGCGCCGACCTGCTTATTTTGTAGGATGGGTAGAGCGAAGCGAAACCCATCATTACAGCCATTGGTCGCGGCTGATGTGTATCGCTTCGCTCCACCCATCCTGCGGCCTGCGTCTCTCACAATGCGAAATCACGCGCCCGTGCGCAATTGCGCACGGGCAGCAACGACATCGCTTCCCAACTCAACTCCCTTTCCCAACCCGTTTTTGTCCGTATACTGGCATACCAAGCCGGGCGCTGATCCGTGCACGAACAAGAGTGGGAGTGAGGCGATTGGCGTCCGTTGATTTGCGCGGCCTGACCAAGCGATTTGGCTCGCTTGCGGTGGTCGATAACGTCTCCTTGAAAATCGACCATGGACAACTGGTCTGCCTGCTCGGCCCCTCCGGCTGCGGCAAGACCACGACGCTGCGGCTGATCGCGGGTTTCCTCGAACCTTCCGACGGCGAGATCCATGTCGGCGAGCGGCTGATGTCGTCGAAGGCGCGCACGCTACCGCCCGAGCAGCGCAACATGTCGATGATTTTTCAGAGCTACGCGCTGTGGCCGCACATGACGGTGACGGAAAACATCGTCTACGGCCTGCGCCTGCGCAAAATGGAGCGCGACACCATCGCGAAGAAACTGGCGGCGATTCTGGCCACGACAAAGCTCGAGGCGCTGGCGCAGCGCTATCCCGGCGAACTCTCCGGCGGACAACAGCAACGCGTGGCGCTGGCGCGGGCGCTGATCGTCGAGCCGCAGACGCTGCTGCTCGACGAGCCGCTCTCCAACCTCGACGCCAATCTGCGCGAGGAGATGCGGTTCGAGATCCGCCGCCTGCACGATGAATATCGCTACACCACCGTCTATGTCACCCATGACCAGTCCGAGGCGATGACCACGGCCGACATGATCGCGGTGATGAACGGGGGCCGGATCGACCAGCTCGGTACGCCCGAAGACATCTATGCCCGCCCGGAGTCCGAATTCGTCGCGCGCTTCATCGGCGCCAGCAATGTCATCAAGGGCACCGCGCGCGATGCCAACCATGTCGCCTTTGCGGGCGCGACGTTGCAGGTGGTCGGCGCGCCGCTCACGGCGGGTGAGGGCGCCGTGGTCGCGATCCGCCAGCACGATATCGCCCTGTCGACGCAGGCGCCGGCTTCGCCCGGGAACGCCATCAAGGCCGTCGTGACGCGGCAGGTCTACCTCGGCGCCGCACGCGACTACATGGTGGAAGTGGCTGACGGCACCAGTCTGCGCGCCACCACCCCGACCGAGACCAACGTACAAAAGGGCAGCGAGGTCTGGTTGACACTGCCGCCCGAGCGCTGCCGGGCGCTGAGCCGCTAAAGAAAAAAGAAACGGGAGGACGCGATGAAGGGACGAAAACTTTCGCGGCGCGACATCCTGCAAGGCGCGGCCACGCTTGCCGCCGGCACCATGTTCGCCTCCCCTGTTTGTGCCCAGGCGCCGGAGCCGGTCGCGATCACGCCTGATCTGGTGGAGGCAGCGAAGAAGGAAGGCAAATTGATCTTCTATTCGTCGATGGACCTGCCGATCGGCGAAAAGCTCGGCAAGGCGTTCGAGGCCGCCTATCCCGGCATCACCATTCAGATCGAGCGTTCCGGCTCGGAGCGGCTGTTTCAGCGGATCGACCAGGAATTCGGTTCAGGCATCCGCGCAGCCGACGTGATCAACACCTCGGATGCGTCGCACATCATCACCTGGAAGCGGAACAATTGGCTGGCGCCATTTGTATCAGAGGATATGGCCCGGCATTTTATTCCTGAATATCGCGACCCCGACGGCATGTCCGCCACCTCGCGGATTTATTTGTCGTCGATTGCCTACAACACCAATCTGGTAAAGCCCGAAGACGCACCGAAGAGCTTTGCCGACCTGCTTGATCCCAAATGGGCAGGCAAGATGGTCAAGGGCCATCCGGCCTATAGCGGCACCATCATGACTGCGACCTTCCAGCTGGTCCGTGAACTGGGCTGGGATTACCTGGAGAGGCTGTCGAAGCAGCGGGTAATGCAGGTACAGTCCTCGACCGATCCGCCGAAAAAGCTTTCGCTTGGCGAACGCGCCGTGATGGCCGACGGCAATGAATACGGCGTCGTGCTGCTGAAGGAAGCCGGCCAACCGGTTGAGCCGATCTATCCGGCCGAAGGCGCGCCGACGATCTCGGGGCCGACCGCTATCTTTGCGTCAGCGCCGCATCCAAATGCCGCGCGGCTGTTCCAGGCCTGGCTGCACACCCGCGAGACACAACAATTCTTCACCGACTTCAGCGCGCAGTATTCGGTTCACGCGCAGGTGCAATCGAAGCCGGGGCGGCGGAAGATTTCGGACATCAAGCTGATGAAGGAAGATGCCGCCGGGGTCGAGAAAATGGCGGAAGAGATCAAGACGCGCTATGCGCGGTTGTTCAGGGTTTAGAACGATGGCTGCCGCGTTTATCCACGCCGTCATTCCGGGATGGTCCGAAGGACCAGACCCGGAATCTCGAGATTCCGGGTTCGCTTCGCGCCCCGGAATGACGGAGAGAGTTTTCGCATGACCACCATCACCACTACCGACGCCCCAAGATCCCACATCGACTGGACAAAACCCGTCCTGTGGCTGTTCGCCGCCTTCATGATCGTGCTCATCGTGCTGCCGATGTCGTGGCTGGCGGTTTTCGCGTTCACGGACAAGGCACGGCATCCGACGCTGCAGAACTTCGTCACGCTGTTCACCGACCCGGCGTTCCTCGATCCGCTGCTGACGACCGCGATCATCGCCACCACCTCGGCCGTGGTCTGCTGCCTGGTCGCAGCTCCGATCGGCTGGCTGGTGTCGCGCACCGACATGCCGGGGCGGCAGACGATCCGCGCGCTGGTGACGGCCTCTTTTGTCACGCCGCCGTTTCTCGGCGCGGTCGCCTGGGAATTGCTGGCAGCGCCCAACAGCGGATTGTTGAACCAGCTCTATCGCTATCTCACCGGCGCCGAAGATCCGCTGTTCGACATTTATTCACTGACCGGACTGATCTTCGTGATCTCCTGCTATACCTTTCCATTCGTGTTCGTGCTGGTCGCCAACGCGCTCGACAACATGCCGGGCGAGTTGGAGGATGCCTCCGCCATCCTTGGCGGCAAGGCCTGGACCACGGCACGGCGCGTCACGATTCCCTTGGCGCTGCCCGCGTTGGTCGCGGGCGCCCTGATCGCTTTCCTGCAGGCGATGACGCTGTTCGGATCGCCCGCGATCCTGGCGCTGCCGGCCGGCTTCCACACCATGACGACAAAGATCTGGAGCCTGTTCCAGTATCCGCCAAAACTCGAACTTGCGGCGGCCGCCGCCGTACCGCTGCTGCTGCTGACGATATTGCTGCTGCAGGGCCAGAAGTTTTTGCTCGGCCGCCGCGGCTTCTCCGTGGTCGGTGGCAAATACGGCGCGCCGCGGCCGATCGAGATGAAGGGATGGCGCTGGGTGGCGCTGGCGTTTTGTCTGCTCGTGCTGCTCAATCCTGTGTTCCTGCCCTATTTCGCGCTGCTCAACGCGGCGTTCTCGCCGAACGCGACCACGCTGGTGACGCCATCGACGGCGACCCTGCACAACATCGTGTTCGTGTTCACCGAATTGTCGTCGACCCAGCTCGCGCTGAAGAACACCGTGATCCTGGGCGCATCGACGGCGACCATCGGCACGCTTCTCGCCCTCGTCGTCGCCTATGTCACGACCCGGCGCGTGATCGCGAGCCATCGCGTGCTCGGCTTTCTCGCGACCGCCCCCGTCGCGGTGCCCGGCATCGTGCTCGGCGTCGGGCTGTTTTTGAGCTACACGCGACCGCCCTTCGTACTCTACGGCACGCTGTGGATCCTGCTGCTGGCGTTCCTTACCATCAATCTGCCGTCGGCCTATCAGCAATTGCAGGCGGCGTTCGCGACCATTCATCCCGAGCTGGAAGACGCCAGCCGCATCCTCGGCGCGACGCGGCTGCAGACGCTACGCCAGATCACCGCGCCGTTGCTGCGCACCGGCGTGATCGCGACCTGGTGCTTCATCTTCATCGGCGTGATGCGGGAGCTATCCGCGGCGATCGTGCTGTTCACCTCGCAGACCAAGGTGCTGTCGGTATTGATTTACGACCTCAACGAAAGCGGCGATCTCGCCGCCATCTCGGTGCTCGGCATCGCGATGCTGGTGATTACATTTGCGGTAGTGCTGGCGGTGAACCGGATTCCGGTGTTCGGCGGCGGCGCCGCGGCGAGGCTGAGGAATAGTTAGGAGCGGCTCTATCGACACGTCGTCCCTGCGAACGCAGGGACCCATAACCACCGCTCTTGATGGTGAAGTAAGCCGTCTCACGTTGTGCCCTTTACGCGGGCCGCGGCGTATGGGTCCCTGCGTTCGTAGGGACGACGGTTAGCGCCTCTGGTAATCCGCCACGTTCGCCCCGATATAAGGCGCACATCATTGAGCCATACGAGGACCGCGTGACCCAAGCCGCCGCCAAAAAGCCTGCCCTATCGCCGCCGATCGCCCCGCGCCGCCCGCACACCTTCACCACGCACGGCATTACGGTGACCGACGACTATGCGTGGCTGAAAGAGGCCAGATGGCAGGAGGTGCTGCGCGATCCCACGATCCTGGACCCGGATATCAGAAAGTATCTGGAAGCCGAGAACGACTACACCGAGAGCCTGCTCGGCCACACGGCGCCTTTGCAGAAGAAGCTGGTCGCGGAAATGCGCGGGCGGATCAAGGAGGATGATTCCAGCGTGCCCGCACCGGATGGCCCATTTGCTTATTTGCGAAAGTTCCGCGAGGGCGGGCAGCATGAACTGTTCGGGCGCACGCCGCGCGATGGCGGCGACGTGCAGATCGTACTCGACGGCGACGCGCTGGCCGCCAGCCACGAGTACTTCAAGTTCGGCAGCGCGCGGCATTCGCATGACCACAAACTGCAGGCGTGGAGCGCCGATACCAAGGGCTCGGAATATTTCTCGATCCGGGTGCGCGACTGGGTTGATGGCAAGGATCGCGACGACCTTGTCGAGGAGACCGACGGCGGCATTGTCTGGAGCAAGGATTGCAACAGCTTCTTTTACGTCAAGCTCGACGACAACCATCGCCCGATGCAGGTCTGGCGTCATAAGCTCGGCACGAAGCAGAGCGACGACACGCTGGTTTATGAGGAACAGGATTCCGGCTGGTTCACCCATCTGCATGAGAGCTCTTCCGGCCGCTTCTGCGTCATCGCCGGCGGCGACCACGAGACCTCGGAGCAGCGGCTGATCGACCTCGAACATCCCGAGGCGCCGCCGCGGCTGGTCGCGGCGCGCGAGGAAGGCGTGCAGTATTCGCTCGCCGACCGCGGCGATGAATTGTTCATTCTCACCAACGCCGACGACGCGATCGACTTCAAGGTCGTGACAGCGCCCCTCGCCGCGCCCGAACGCGCCAACTGGCGCGACCTGATTCCATATCGCGAGGGCGTCTATGTGCTCGACGTCGAGCTCTACGCCGGCCACATGGTGCGACTGGAGCGCGCCAACGCACTGCCCGCGATCATCATCCGCGATCTCGCGACGGGCGAAGAGCACGCCATCGCCTTCGACGAGGCGGCCTACTCGCTCGACACCATGGGCAGCTACGAGTTCGAGACCACCAATTTGCGGTTCTCCTATTCGTCGATGACGACGCCGGCGGAAGTCTATGATTACGACATGGCCACGCGGGCGCGCCTGCTGCGCAAGCGGCAGGAGATTCCGTCCGGCCACAACCCCGCCGACTACGTCACCACGCGCATCATGGCGACCTCGCATGACGGTGCGCTGGTGCCGGTCTCGATCCTGCACCGCAAGGATCTGGTACGCGACGGCAACGCGCCGCTGCTGCTCTACGGCTACGGCTCCTACGGCATGGCGATGCCGGCCTCATTCGCCGCCAACCGGCTGTCGCTGGTCGATCGCGGCTTTGTCTATGCGATCGCGCATATCCGCGGCGGCGCGGATAAAGGCTGGGGCTGGTATCTCGACGGCAAGCGCGAGAAGAAGACGAACTCGTTCGATGATTTCGCAGCTTCAGGCCGCGCGCTGATCGAGGCGAAGTACACCAGCGCAAAGCGCATCGTCGGCCATGGCGGCAGCGCCGGCGGCATGCTGATGGGCGCGGTCGCCAACCGATCAGGTGAATTGTTCGCGGGTATCGTCGCCGAGGTGCCGTTCGTTGATGTGCTCAACACGATGCTCGACGACACGCTGCCGCTGACGCCGCCGGAATGGCCGGAATGGGGCAATCCGATCGAGAGCGAAAAGGACTTTCGCACCATTTTGTCGTACTCGCCCTACGACAACCTCGCGGCAAAGGAGTATCCCGCGATCCTGGCGATGGGTGGACTGACCGATCCGCGCGTCACCTATTGGGAGCCCGCGAAATGGATCGCGCGGCTGCGCCCGACCATGAGCGGCGGCGGCCCGGTGCTGCTGCGCACCAACATGGGCGCCGGCCACGGCGGCGCATCGGGGCGGTTCAACCGGCTTGATGAAGTCGCGATCGCCTATGCGTTCGCGTTGTGGGCGGTGGGGCTGGCTGACAAGGCTGGGGTCTGAGTTGCTCCATCTCCCCCGGCGCTACGCGCCGGGGGAGGGAACCCGCAACTCGTTACGGCATGGTATAAGCCGTCTTGACCGTCGTGTAGAACTCGGCGGCGTAGCGGCCCTGTTCACGGGCGCCGAAGCTGGAGCCCTTTCGGCCACCGAACGGCACGTGGTAATCGACGCCGGCGATCGGCAGGTTCACCATCACCATGCCGGCTTCGGAATTGCGTTTGAAGTCGCTGGCATATTTCAGACTGGTGGTGCAGATGCCGGATGACAGGCCAAAATCGGTGTCGTTCGCGGTCGCCAGGGCTTCGGCATAATCCTTGACCCTGATGACCGCAGCCACCGGCCCGAATATTTCCTCGCGCGCGATCCGCATCGTGTTGGTCACGCCGGTGAACAATGCCGGTTGCAGATAGAAGCCGGGCGTCGCGCGATTGAGACGCTCGCCACCGAAGGCAAGCTTGGCGCCTTCGTCCTTGCCGATGCTGATATATTTGAGATCCTGATCGAGCTGGCTCTGATCTACCACCGGGCCGATATCCGTGCCGGCCGTGACGGCGTCGTCGACCTTCAGGCCGCGCATCCGCTCGGTGAGGGCCTCCACGAATTTGTCGTGGATGCCGGCGGTGACGATCAGCCGCGAGGCGGCCGTGCAACGCTGCCCGGTGGAAAAGAACGCGCTATTGGCGGCACATTCCACCGCGACCTTCAGATCCGCGTCATCCAGAACGACCAGCGGATTCTTGCCGCCCATCTCCAGCTGAAACTTCTTCATCGGCCGCGAAGCAATGCAGGCTGCCGCGACCTTCTGGCCGGTGGCCACCGATCCCGTGAAACTGATGGCCGCCACGTCGGGATGCTCCAGCAAGACCGCGCCGACTTCAGAACCGCGTCCGATCACGAGGTTGAGCACGCCCTTGGGCAAGCCCGCCCGGTGTAAAATATCGACCAGCGCCCAGGTCGAGCCCGGGACGAGATCGGCTGGCTTGATCACCACGGTGTTGCCATAGGCCAGCGCTGGCGCGATCTTCCAGGCCGGAATCGCGATCGGGAAATTCCACGGTGTGATCAGGCCGACAACACCCAGCGCTTCGCGCGTGATCTCGATGTCGATGCCGGGCCGCACGGAAGCGAGTTTCTCGCCCGCCATCCGCAGGCATTCGCCGGCAAAGAACGCAAAGATCTGGCCGGCGCGCGCGACTTCGCCGATGCCTTCCGGCAGCGTCTTTCCTTCTTCGCGTGACAACAGCCGGCCCAGTTCGTCCTTACGCGCAAGGATTTCGTCCGAAGCCTTCTTCAGAACGTCGTAGCGCAGTTGCGGCGTCGATCGCGACCACGTCGGGAATGCGGCCTTTGCAGCGGCAATCGCAGCCTCCGCTTGCGCGCGCGTGCCGCGCACCGCTTGACCTACGATGTCCTTGGTATCGGATGGATTGACGTTCGGCGCGCGCGCGCCATCGGACAACCATTCGCCGTCGATCAGATTGTTGAACATCAGCATGATGTGGACTCACTGTTAGAGAAAAAGCGTTCGGTGCCGGTCAGCGGACATTTTATCGCCCATTCGCCTTCCGCCAAGCGGCAAAATCCCTTGACGTCTGCTCGTCGGTTGCCGGATAGAGGCCAAGGATCGAGCGGCCCTTGCGGACCTCCTGCGTAACAAAATCCTCGAACGCGGTCATCTCGACGGCTTCGTCCGCGATCTCATCCGCCAGATGCGCGGGGATCACGATCACGCCGTCGCTGTCGCCGAGGATGACGTCGCCGGGAAACACCGGCGCGTCGCCGCAGCCGATCGGGACGTTGATCTCGATTGCCTGATGCAGCGTCAAATTGGTCGGCGCGCTCGGGCGGTGGTGATAGGCGGGGAAGCCGAGGGCCGCGATTTCGGCGGAATCGCGAAAACCGCCATCGGTGATCACGCCGGCGCAGCCGCGCTGCATCAGCCGCGTCACCAGGATGGCGCCGGCGGACGCCGCTCGCGCATCCTTGCGGCTGTCCATGACCAGCACCGCGCCAACAGGGCAATCCTCGATCGCCTTGCGCTGGGGGTGAGCGCGATCACGAAACACGTCGATCTTGTTGAGATCCTCGCGCGCCGGCATGTAGCGCAGCGTAAAGGCTTCGCCGACCAGCACCGCCTGATCGGGGCCGAGCGGGTGCACGTCCTGGATCATCTGGATGCGAAAGCCGCGCTTGAACAGCGCGGTGGCGACGGTGGCGGTGGAGACCGTCTTGAGTTTGTTGCGGGTGGCGTCGCTCAGTTTTGTCATAGCTTTCTCGCTTTCTTCGTCATCATTCCGGGGCGCTCGCGTTACCGAGCGAACCCGGAACGACAGGATCAATCAAACCGCCCCATGCGATTCCACATACAGCGCGTAGACCGAGTGGCAGCTCGTCATATAAAGGCGATTGTTCTTCGGGCCGCCGAAGGTGAGATTGGCGCAGCGCTCCGGCAGGCGGATATGGGCGAGCGGCTTGCCGGCGGGGCTGAACACCATGACGCCGTCGAGATCCTCGGACTTGCCCTTGAGCTGGAACACTTTTCGGCCGCCGACATCCGAGGGCTCCGGTTGCAGCGCGCCGTTGGAGCCCCAGCCGCACCACAGATTGCCATCGCGGTCGACACGGAAACCGTCGAGCGCGCCCTGGTCGGCAGCGTCGATCAGCTTGGTCTTGCCGCCCACCGTGCCGTCGTCGTTGACGTCAAAACTCCAGATGCTTCGGTTCGGCGTGCCCTTCCACTCCACGACATAGAGCTTCTTTTCGTCCGGCGAGAACGCGAGCCCGTTGGGATTGACGATGTCGGTAATGACGGCGGTGAGTTTGCCGTCCTTGGTGAGGCGATAGACGTTGGTGGTGGCCTGCTCGGGCTTTTCCTTCTTGCCTTCCCACTCGCCGTTGATGCCAAACAAGGGATCGGTGAACCAGATGGTGTCGTCGGACTTGACCACAATATCATTGGGCGCGTTCAGCCGCTTGCCCTCGAACTTGTCGGCGAGCACGGTGATCTTGCCGTCCTTCTCGGTGCGGGTGACGCGGCGGGTGACCGAATGCTCGCAGGTGACGAGCCGGCCCTGGCGGTCGCGGGCGTTGCCGTTGGCGTAATTGGCGTTGGCGCGGAAGACGCTGGTCTGGTTGGTCTTCTCGTCGAACTTCATGATGCGGTTGTTCGGGATGTCGGAGTACAGGAGATAGCCCCCCTCGGGGAAGTATGCCGGCCCTTCGGCCCAGCGCATGCCGGTCGCGACCTGTTCGACCGTCGAGGAATAGATCCGGTACTTTGCAAAGCTGGGATCGAGGATCTGCACCGCCGGATCGGGATAGCGCTGGTTCGGGGTGAAGGGGAATGATTGCGCAGCCGCGCTGCGGGCGAGCAGCGTGGAAGCAGCGGCGGCGCCGGCCCCTGCGAGCAGGTTGCGTCGATTCATATTCATTGGTCGTCCTCCCCTGTGATGCTTTTATGTTGGGTCTCTTCGTCTATCCACGTCATTGCGAGGAGCGTAGCGACGAAGCAATCCATTCTTTCTTTGTGCCGTGAGATGGATTGCTTCGCTACGCTCGCAATGACGTATTACCGCTAGACGTCCTATGGCTAGTAAATCGCAGGCTCCTCCACCGGCGCCCCAAACCCGGTCTCCAGAAAATCGAAGTCGCAGCCTTCATTGGCCTGCTTGATATGCTTAGTGAACATCCAGCCATAGCCGCGCTCGTAGCGCGGCTCCGGCGCCTTCCATGCGGCACGGCGCTTTGCGAGTTCGGCTTCCGGGACATCGAGGTTGATGGTGCGGGCGTTGACGTCGAGCGTGATCTTGTCGCCGGTTCGCACCAGAGCCAGCGGGCCACCGACATAGGATTCCGGTGAGACGTGCAGGATGCAGGCGCCGTAGCTGGTGCCGCTCATGCGCGCATCCGACAGCCGCACCATGTCGCGCACGCCCTGCTTCACCAGTTTTGTCGGGATCGGCAGCATGCCCCACTCCGGCATGCCGGGCCCGCCCTGCGGCCCGGCATTGCGCAGGATCAGCACGTGATCGGCGGTGACGTCCAGATTCGGATCGTCGATCGCCTTCTTCATCGAGGGGTAATCGTCGAACACCAGCGCCGGGCCGGTGTGCTTGAGGAAACGCGGCTCGCAGGCGCTCGGCTTGATCACGCAGCCGTCGGGCGCGAGATTGCCCTTGAGCACGGCGAGCGCGCCCTCCTTGTAGATCGGGTCCTTCACGGTACGAATGACGTCATCATTATAGACTTCGGCCCGCGCGATGTTGTCGCCGAGCGTCTGGCCCGTCACCGTCATGACGTCGAGATGCAGATGCTCCCTGATGCGGCTCATCAGGCCCGGCAGGCCGCCGGCATAGAAGAAATCCTCCATCAGATATTTATCGCCGCTCGGGCGCACATTGGCGATCACGGGCACCTTGCGGCTGGCCTTTTCGAAATCGTCGAGCCCGATGTCCTGGCCGGCGCGACGCGCCTGCGCGATCAGATGGATGATCGCGTTGGTCGAGCAGCCCATCGCCATCGCAACCGTGATGGCGTTCTCGAAGGCTTTTCGGGTCTGGATTTTTTCCGGCGTCAAATCCTCCCACACCATCTCGACGATGCGGCGGCCGCATTCCGAGGCCATGCGGATGTGGCCGGCATCAGCGGCAGGGATCGAGGACGCACCCGGCAAGGTCATGCCGATCGATTCCGCAATCGCCGTCATGGTGGAGGCGGTGCCCATGGTCATGCAGGTGCCGTAGCTGCGGGCGATGCCCGCCTCGACATCGACCCAGTCCCTGTCGGAGATCTTTCCAGCGCGCCGCTCGTCCCAGTATTTCCAGGCGTCCGAGCCGGAGCCCAGCGTCTTGCCCTTCCAGTTGCCACGCAGCATCGGACCGGCCGGCAGATAGATCGTCGGGAGGTTCATGCTGGTGGCCCCTAACAGAAGGCCGGGCGTGGTCTTGTCGCAGCCGCCCATCAGCACCACACCGTCGACGGGATGGCCGCGCAGCAATTCCTCGGCGTCCATCGCCAGCATGTTGCGATAGAGCATGGTGGTCGGCTTCAGAAACGATTCCGACAGCGACAGCGCCGGCAGCTCCATCGGGAAGCCGCCCGCCATCAGGATGCCGCGCTTGACGTCGTCGACGCGCGATTTGAAATGCATGTGGCAGGGCTGCGCGTCCGACCAGGTGTTAAGGATCGCGATAACAGGCCGGCCCTTCCATTCCTCCGGCGCGTAGCCCATCTGCATGGCGCGCGAGCGGTGGCCGAAAGCGCGAAGATCGTCGGGCGCGAACCAGCGCGCGCTGCGGAGGTCGTCGGGGTTCTTCTTGTTGGTCATGACTGGGTGCCCCATTTTTGGACGGTGTTGCGCTCGATCGTGCGGAAGATCAGGTTTTCCACGATCAGGCCAATCACGATCACCGTCAACAGGCCAGCGAACACCGCAGGGATATCCAGCAGGTTACGGTTTTCGAAAATGAACCAGCCGAGACCGCCCTGCCCCGACGACACGCCGAACACCAGCTCGGCGGCGATCAGCGTGCGCCAGGCAAACGCCCAGCCGATCTTCAAGCCGGTGAGGATCGAACCGAACGCCGCAGGGATCAGAATGCGCGCGACGTAAGGCAGGCCGCGCAGGCCGTAATTGCGGCCGACCATCCGCAACGTGTTCGACACGCTCTTGAAGCCGGAATGGGTGTTGAGCGCGACCGGCCACAGCACCGAATGGATCAACACGAACACGAGGCTGCCATTGCCGAGGCCGAACCAGATCAGCGCCAGCGGCAGCAGCGCAATCGCCGGCAACGGATTGAACATCGCCGTGATAGTTTCGAGAAAATCCGTGCCGATCCGGGTCGAGATCGCGAGAATGGTGAAGATCGCCGCGAGGATGATGCCGGCGGCGTAGCCCATGAACAGCACTTTCAGCGATGCCCAGGCGCGCATCGGAATGGTTCCGTCGCGCACCTTGTCGAACATTGTCAGAATCGTGTCGTGAAAGGTCGGGAACAGCAGCGGATTGTCGAGGACGGTGCCGTAGATCTCCCAGGCTGCAGCAAGGAGGATGATGATCACGGATTTGCGGACGAAGCCGTCGTTCCACAACAGCTCCGACACCGTCAGCTTGCGCTCGACTTCCGACGGAACGACCGCTGCCAAATCAGCCGCATCGCGCAGCAGGATTCTTGCCTCACCCATCGCGCGCTCCCCTCAGTGTGCCGTCACGGCGTCGGCGAACAGCAAATCGTGGATCTGCTTTTCCAGCCGGGCGGCGCTGCCGTCCTCGCCAGAGACGCGATCCACATCGATCACCTCGGCCTTCACTCGGCCGGGATGTGGCGACAGCAGCAGGATGCGGTTGCCGATCTTGATCGCTTCGGCGATCGAATGGGTGACGAACAGGACGGTGAATTTGGTTTCCGCCCAGAGCTGCAGCAGCTCGTCCTGGCAGGTCCGCCGCGTCAGCGCGTCAAGAGCGGCGAACGGCTCATCCATCAAAAGGATATCCGGCTCCATCGCCATGCCGCGCGCGATCGCGACGCGCTGCTTCATGCCGCCGGACAGCGTGTGCGGATAGGAGTCGAGGACGCGGGTGAGGCTGACTTTTTCGATATAGGCGCGCGCCCTCGCCTCGGCTTCCTTGCGCGGCAGGCGGCGCGTCATCAGCAGCGGAAACATCACGTTTTCCAGCACCGTCTTCCACGGCAGCAACTGGTCGAACTCCTGAAAGATCATCATCCTGTCAGCGCCGGGTTCGGATATTTCGCGGCCCGAGATGCGCATCTTGCCTTCGCTCGGCGTCATATAGCCGCCGACCGCCTTCAACAGCGTCGACTTGCCGCAACCGGAGGGGCCGAGCAGCACGAAGCGATCGGAACGATCGACCGTGAAGCTGACCCGCTCGGTCGCGGTCACCACCGCGCTCGAAGTCTTGTAGCGCAGCGTTACGTCACTGACATCGAGAAGCGCGGCCATGTCGATCAATTGCCCTTCAGGTCGTGCGCGACCGGCAGATAGTAATCGGTGAAGGCTTTTGGCATGGTCTTCAGCGTGCCGACCTTGAACAGATGGGCGGCGAATTTCATAGTGCCCTGCGGCTGCAGGTTCCATTCCATCATGCCGGGCTCCTTGAGCCACGCCAGCAGATCGTCGACGCTGGTCTTGTCGCCGGTGACTTCCTTGTAGATCTCGACCGCGGCCTTGGTGTCGCTGCGGATCAGGTCCTGCGCCTCCTTGGTGGCGTCGCGCACCGCCTGCACGATCTTCGGATTGGCGTCGGCGAATTTGGTCGTCGTGAAGAACTGCGCCTGGCTGAGCGGGCCGCCCATCACGTCGGGCGACGACAGCACCACATGCGCGCCGGGCACGTTCTTCAGTTCGAGGAACGTGAACGGCGGAATCGAAAAGTGATTGCGCACCTCGTGCTGCGTGTTGGTCAACGCCACATAGGCGTCGGGATGGCCGAGCTGCACGGTGTTGGGATCGAGCTTCGACCACTGGTCGGCGCCGAAGGCTTCGGCGGCCGCGATCTGCAGCACGATCGCCTGCGTCGAGACCTTGACGGTCGGCACCGCGATCTTGTCGTTCGCCCCGAAATCCCTGATCGACTTGATGTTCGGATCGCGGCTGATCAGCGTCATCGGCTGCGCCGAGGTCGCGACGATACCCTTGACGCCGCCGCGGGTGCGATCCCACAGCAGCAGGAGGTTGCCGGTTCCGGTGTTGAGGATGTCGACGCTGCCGGCCAGCAAGGCATCGGTTTGCGCGCCGCCGCCGCTCAAATTGATCCATTTGGTGGTGACGCCGGGAACGCCGAGGGAAGCCGCGTGCTTCTCGATCAGCCTGTTCTTTTCCATGATGTGCGAGGGCATGTAGAAAATGCCCGGCTGCCGCGACAGCGTCACCTCCGACTTCTGTTGGGCCGATACCTGAGAGCCCGGCAGCAACATGAGCATCGCAACGGCGCCCGCGCAGGCGCTCCACATCCTGTTTTTCATTGTGCATCTCCTCCGGCGTCTCGTTGACGCTTCCGGGGAGATGCACTAATGTATTAGTGTATCTGAAGCAAGTCCCTTCTGGAACGGCCGGTCGCCCGATGGCTCCCCCGAACACCGCCTCCCGCCGCGCAGCCCCGCGTTCCGCAGGCGGGCTCGATCGCGATCGCCAGGCCGCGCCGCAGGTGTTCGAGCGCCTGCGCGGCATGATCATCTCGCTGGAACTGCCGCCGGGATCGCCGTTGTCGCGCGCCGCGCTTGCCAGCCAATTCGGCGTCAGCTCGACGCCGATCCGCGATGCGCTGATGCGGCTTGAAGAAGAAGGGCTCGTCGACGTCTTCCCGCAATATGCAACCGTGGTCAGCCGGGTCGACGTGCGGCTGGCGCAGCAAGCGCATTTCCTGCGGCAGGCGGTCGAACTCGAAATCGTGCGTGGGCTCGCGATCCAGCACGACGGAACGCTCGTCGCCGAACTTCACGCGACGATCGCCCTCCAGCAGCAGTATGCCAAGGCCGGCGACTTCGAAAAATTCATGGCCGCCGATAACGAGTTCCACAGCCAGCTCTATGCGGCGGCCGACAAGCAGGACATCTGGGCGCTGGTGCGCAGCCGCAGCGGGCATATCGACCGGCTGCGCCGGATGCATCTGCCCTCGCCCGGCAAGGCGCAGGATATCGTGCGGCATCACAGACTGATCGCGAAGGCGATCGATGCCGGGGAACCCGACGAGGCGCAGAAGCACCTGCGCACTCACCTGTCAGGTACGCTCAGTGAACTCGCCCGGATTCGATCGCGCTACCCGGAATATCTCAGCAACTGATCCTTGCGGCCCTTTGCGGCCCTGCCGCATGCGCGGCGAATCACGTTCTCGGGCGCAAGGCCTCGTGCGTGTATGCCCGGCAACATGCGGATAACTGCGTTTTTATCCGGGCTTTTTTGACGGCTAATCGGAGCGATCCTGCCAGCGAAGCAGTTGCGACAACACGAGGATTCGGCAAAACTCGCAACCTGCCGTTGACCTGATTCCAAACGGGGCCCGGAGAATTTTTTACTTTGGCAAGAATATTGGTCGTGGATGACGATATTGCGGTCCAGATGACCATCCGCCTGTTGCTGGAACGCGCAGGCCATAGCGTGGTCACTGCCGATGACGGGCGAAAGGGCCTGGCATTGTGTCAGACCGGAGATTTCGATTTGCTGTTTCTCGACATTTTTATGCCGGGAATGGACGGATTTGAAACCATGCGGATGGTTCGCCAGCAGCAGCCGCAGCTTCCGATCATCGTCATCTCCGGCCGGCCAGTCTCTTCGGATGCAGACACCGCCCCGGACTTCCTGACCATGGCAACCAAGCTTGGCGCGGTCTCCAGCCTGCAGAAACCGTTCCGGCCGGCCGACCTCCTGGCAGCCGTCACGGGCTGCCTGGCAGCCGCCGGACGCGGCTCGCCATCGACCGGCGGTGTTGCTTCCTCCCCGTAATGCGCCATAGCATCCGATTCGTCCGGCGGCCCGCCGGGCCGGAGCGGGAGGGCAGGCGAACAGCGACATGACGCTCACAACCAGGCTTGCCATCGCGATGATTGCGTTGGTCGCGATCGCGGTTTCCGCGGTCGGATGGCTGAACTATCGCAACCTGGAACAGGCGCTTCTGCTGCGGGCTCGCGACCGCATCGAGACTCATTCGCGGCAGCTCGCGACCGACCTCGAATATTACGCGGCCAGCGCGACCGGAGATGTCGCGAGCTTTCGTTCCGCAGCGGCGCTGCACGGATTGATCCGCGCCCGCAGGTCGGGTGGCATAGATCCAGTCGATGGCGTCACCGAAAAGACCTGGCGCGACCGGCTGGCATCACGCTTCGCGGCCGAACTCGAAGCCAAGCCAACCTATGCGATGCTTCGGATCATCGGCCTTGACGACGATGGCCGTGAGCTTGTCCGCGTCGATCGCGCGGGACCGAACGACACGGTTCGGATCGTGCCCGAAGAGGGCTTGCTGAAGAGAAACAATCGCGGCTATTTCCACGAAACGATGGGGCTGGGCCCCACGCAAATCTACGTCTCGCCGCTCGATCTGGGTCGACGCAACGGACTGATCGAGGCGGTGCACAGGCCGACGCTTCGCGTCGCGACGCCGATCTTTGGAGACGACGGCAAACCGTTCGGCCTTTTCATGGTCAATGTTGACATGCGGCGCGCGTTCGACCGTGTCCGGTCGTCGGTGTTGCCTGGCGAGACCATATACGTCGTCAACAAGCAGGGCGACTATCTCATTCACCCAGATCGGTCGCGCGAGTTCGGCGCGTTGCTCGGCAAGCCGAACGACTGGAAAGCCGACTTCCCGCATCTGGCGTCGCAGGCCGGGGCCACGCAAGGCAGCTCGGATATCGTGCCGGATCAAGCCGCACAGCCGGGCGGAATAGCGCTGGCGCCCGCTGTTCTGGCGGGCGTCGAATGGGTTGGCGTCATCGAAACCGCCCCTAACGCGGTCATCATGGCGCCGGCCGCGAGCATCAGAAATACTTCCCTTCTCGTTGGCGGGATCGCCGTGTTGTGCGCGGCGGTGCTGGCCCTGGTGATCGCGAGGTCGCTGACCCGCCCGATCGTGCAGCTGACCGAAGCCGTGCAGGGGGTGGCCAGTAGCAAGAAGATCGCCATTCCGGTCGATGCAGGCGGCGAGACCGGTGTGCTCGCTCGCGCATTTGCGTATGCGTTCGAGGAAATCAATGCAAAGACCGCGGCGCTCCAACAAGAGGTACAGGAGCATCGCCGCACCATAGCGGCACGCGACCATCATGCCGAGCGGGAGCGGCTGTTCAGCGCGGCGGTCGAATCCTCCAACGACGCCATCATCACGACGTCGCTCGACGGCACCATCACCGGCTGGAATTCGGCGGCGGAGCGGCTGTTCGGATACAGCGCGGCGGAAGCCACGGGCAAGAACATCACGCTGCTGGTACCCGAGGATCGACTGCCGGAGCTGCAGGACGCGCTGCGCCGGATCGGCTGGGGCGAAAGCATCGAACACAGTGAAACGGTCCGCCTGCGAAAAGGTGGCGGGCGGATCGAAGTCTCGCTCAGCATCTCTCCGATCAAGGCGCCCTCGGGAGCGACCATCGGCATCTCGAGTGTTGTGCGCGACATCACCGAAGCCAACAAGACCAGGCAGGTGCTGCGTCGGCAGACCGAAGAGCTTCGCCGCATCTTCGAGACCTCGCAGGATCTGATCATGGTGCTGGATTCGCGAGGGGCTCTGGTTCAGATCAGCCCGAGCTGCGAGGCCATATTGGGCTATCGGCCGGAGGAAATGATCGGCCGCAGCGGCGAGGACTTCATTCATCCCGACCATCTCGAGACCTCCCGCCAGGAAATGCGCGCGGCACGGCGCGGGCAGCGTCCGAAGATCTCCGATACGCGCTGCATTCACAAGAACGGGCGGGAGGTGTGGCTGTCATGGCTCGGAACATGGTCCGAGCCGGCCAGGCGCTTCTTCTTCGTCGGTCGCGACATGACCGAGAGCCGGCTGGCGCAGGAGACGTTGCGCGAAAGCGAGCAGCTCGCGCGCGGCATCATCGACACCGCGCTGGACGCCTTCGTCCAGATCGACGAGAAGGGCCGTATCCGGGACTGGAATGCCCAGGCTGAAAACATCTTCGGCTGGCCGCGCGATGAAGCGCTCGGCAGGAATGTGTTCGATCTGATGGGCCAGCCGGACGGGCAAGGCCCCCTCAAGAAAGCCCTGCAATCCTTCCTGCTTTCCGGCAATGAGGCAGTCCGTCAGCCCCGCCGCGAACTCCAGATCAGGCGGCGCGACGGAAAGGAAATCACGGTCGAGCTGAGCATCGCCGCGCTGAGGACGCGTGGAGGCTTCTTGTTCAACGGATTCGTCCGCGACCTCACCGACAGGATCGCGGCCGAGGACAGGATCCGGCAGGCCGAGAAGATGGAGGCCATGGGCCAGCTCACCGGCGGCATCGCGCACGACTTCAACAACATTCTGACCGTGATCACGGGAACGATCGAAATTCTGGCCGATGCCGTCAAGGGCGAACCGCAGCTTGCCGCCATCACGCGAATGATCGACGAGGCCGCCTCGCGCGGCGCCGACCTCACCCAGCAGCTGCTCGCATTCGCGCGCAAGCAACCGCTCGAACCAAAGATAACCGACGTCAACACGCTGATCATCGACACCGCGAAACTGCTGCAGCGGACGCTCGGCGAGCATGTCGAGATCGAATCCGTGTTCGAGGATGAGACCTGTCCGGCGATCGTCGATCCCAATCAACTCGCCACCGCGATCCTCAATCTGGCCCTCAACGCCCGCGACGCCATGCCGGACGGAGGCAAGCTGATCATCGAGACCGGCTTCGTCATTCTCGATGATAATTATGCGAGGACGCACAGTGACGTCCGGCCCGGCCGCTACGCCATGATCGCGGTGAGCGATACCGGGGCCGGCATCCCGCCCGCGATGCTCGACAAGGTATTCAATCCGTTCTTCACCTCGAAAGGCCCCGGCAAGGGCACCGGCCTCGGGCTGAGCATGGTCTACGGCTTTATCAAGCAATCGGCCGGGCACATCATGATCTACAGCGAGGAGGGCCATGGCACGACGATCAAGATGTATCTGCCGCCGGCCACGGGCGCCTTGCCGGCGGCCGATCCGGCGCTGGCGCAGGCCGTCGAGGGCGGCCATGAAATAATTCTGGTCGTGGAAGACGACAAGCTGGTGCGCGACTATGTGCTCGCGCAACTGCATTCACTCGGTTACGTCACGCTGGACGCGGCGAACGCAGCCGAAGCCCTCGCGCTCGTCCATACCGGCCATGCGTTCGACCTGCTGTTCACCGACGTGATCATGCCCGGCATGAACGGCCGCCAGCTCGCCGACGAGATGTTGAAGGTCAGGCCCGGATTGAGGGTACTGTTCACCTCGGGCTATACCGAGAATGCCATCATTCATCACGGCCGGCTCGACGAAGGCGTATTGCTGCTCGCCAAGCCCTACCGGAAATCGGATATGGCGATCATGATTCGAAAAGCGCTCGCCGATTGATCGACGCCGCAGCGACCGCACCCGGCCCGCCTGCAATCAAGCCTGCCTGTAATCAAGCCTGCGATCAGACCTGTATAATCAGATCTGGCCCTGACGCTGCGTGGTCATCACGATCCGGACCAGGTCCGCCGCATTCCGCGCGCCGAGCTTCTTCATGATATTGGCGCGGTGATCCTCGATCGTGCGCGGGCTGATTCCGAGATGCCGCCCCGCTTCCTTGTTGGACGCGCCGGCGGTGAACTGTTCCAGCACCTCGCGTTCGCGCCGCGTGAGCGGTTCGCGTCCCGGAAAATGCAGTGTCGCGATTCTAGATGCCGAGTTCTCCGCCTGCCGGCGGGCGTAGGCCTCGATCGCCTCGTCGAGTCTCGCGACGATTTCACTGCCGCGAAACGGCTTTTCGATGAAGTCCAGCGCGCCGTTCTTGATGGCGCTGACCGCCATGGCGATATCGCCCTGCCCCGAGATCATGAAGATCGGCGCAGGATAATCCTCGCCATGCAGCTCTCTCAGAATATCGAGGCCGGACTTACCGGGGATATGCACATCGAGCAGGATGCAAGAAGGCGTCCGCGTTCGTGCAATCGCCAGCAGCGCGGCGCCGTCGGCGAAGCAGATGACCTGATAGCCGCCTGCCGTCAGGACCATCGACAGCGTGTCGCGAACGGCGGGGTCGTCATCGACTACAAAGATCTCCCCACGGGAGGGGGCTTTTTCAGCCATGTTCCATCGTCCATGCGTGGTTGGATGTGACTCACACTCGGATAACGGTATCGAACTCCATACCGGACCGTATTTGTACGGGACCGCAGCTTAACGCACAAGTAGCAACGCACACCTAAAAAAGTAACTAAGGAGTGCACTCATGCAGAATGCAGCAGGCGACGGCGTCGCACAGGTCGCACAGGCGCCCCACGACCGGAATGACGCCTACCGTGCCGTGGTTTCCGACCTCGTCAGCCTGGTCGCGCACGTCCAGAACAGCCTGCGGCTGATCGAACAGACGATCGCCAGGGAAACTTCGGCCGAAACTTCGGCCGAAACTTTGACGGAAACTTCGGCGGAAACATCGCCCGGCAGCCCCGAGAGTTCCACCGATATCATTGTGCTCGACGACGTGTCTCCCCGCTACATGAAGGCTGTCGCCGCATTGCAGGCTTGCGACGTCAATCTTGGCATTGCCCTGCGCTCCCTGCGGGACTCCGGCGATAGCGGTCCATGCGCCTCAAGCCCGCCGGCACTTTCGGTCATCGGGGCGTAAGCCCGACACGGCGCCGGCCTGCTGGAACGCACGGTTTCCCTCCACCGCAAACTTTCACCCGGATTTTCTCGCGCCGTTAACTACCTGCTGCGATCGCGGGCTGGCGTCCGTCATGCCACGGGCGCGCCGTCGGACCAGGACACGGCCACGACGATGGAGAATCTCGACGCGGCGCTCAACAATATGAGCCACGGCCTTTGCATGTTCGGGCCGGACAATCGCCTGCTGCTGTGGAACGATCGCTACGTAAAAATGTACAGGCTGGCGCCCGACCGCCTGCACGTCGGGTCTTGCCGCCCCGCGCGAGAAAGCCGTCGACACCCGTTGAACCGGGCGAACCGTCTGCGCTGCACCGGAGCATTTGGCCCCGCCAATGCTACCGGCTCAGTTCATCATTTCTTCTTTTGACGAGGCGCCCGGCCGCTTCTTGGCGTGCTTGCCTCTCAGGAAGCGGATGTCCATTTCCGTGCCGTTGACGCGAACCAGTTCGCACCGGCGATAGGCGAGACCGGTCGACGACAGCAGCAGGAAGAACTCCTTGAGATTGAGGCCCTGAATGGAGCCTTCCACGGTCAACTCGGCGTCGGTGTCCGAGATCGCATTGAGCTGGCAGTCCCTGCGCCAGGTGCCGTCGATCGCCATGATGCAGACGTCATAGCCCCGGCTGAACGTGACCCGATCCAAGCTCTTGCCGTCCTCTGTCATCGCTCACCGTCCCGCCATCGCCGCAATTTTTGGCATCGACGTTGCGGCCTGCACGGACCCGGCACGCGCGCCGCTCGGCCGATAGAGACCGCGCTTGTCCGGGAACGGCTTGAAGACATCGGTCAGGCCGACGACCGTTTCCGCCGCGCCCAGCACCAGGAAGCCATCGCCTTCCATCGCCTTGGCGAGGCGGCCGAAGATATTGATCTTGGTGTCCTGATCGAAATAGATCAGGACGTTGCGGCAGAAGATGACGTCAAAGGTGCCTAGCTGGGAGAAATCATGCAGCAGGTTCAGTTGCCGGTGCTGAACCATGGCGCGCAGCTCCGGGCTGATCTGCCAGAGCTCGCCGTTCTGCTTGAAATATTTGACGAGCAATTGAATCGGAAGGCCACGCTGGACCTCGAACTGGCTATAGATGCCTGATTTCGATTTCTCGAGCACTTCGGTGGACAGGTCGGTCGCGATGATTTCGACGCGCCATCCGGCCAGCGCCGCGCCCATTTCCTTCAGCGACATGGCAAGCGAATACGGCTCCTGGCCGGTCGAGCCGGCGGCGCACCAGATCCTGATGCTCTTGCGGCTGGCGCGGGCCTTCAACATCTCCGGCATGATCGTATCGCGGAAGTGTTCGAACGGCACCTTGTCGCGGAAGAAGAAGGTTTCGTTGGTGGTCATGGCTTCGACCACCTGGGCGATGATCGTCGACGATCCGCCCTTCATTTTCTGTACGAGTTCGCCGATACCCGGCACACCGCATTTGCGCGACAGCGGAAGCAGGCGGCTTTCAATCAGATATTGCTTGTCTGCGGACAGGTCGAGACCGGAATGATCCTTCAGGAGCTTACGCAGATACTCATAGTCTGGCGGGGTCACGGCGGGCCTCTCAGGGGCAAGCGGATAAGATTTAGACCGAGCTCTGTTCGTTAAGCGCGACCAGACCGACTTCCTGGAATTTTGCCGCAACGATGTCCTTGTCGAACGGCTTCATGATGTATTCGTTGGCACCGGCATGCAGCGCACGCGAGATATGATCCATGCCGTTCTCGGTGGTGCAGAACACCACCTTGGGCGCGTCGCCGCCGGGCAGGCGGCGCAGATTGCCGAGGAATTCGTAGCCGTCCATGACCGGCATGTTCCAGTCGAGCAGAACCGCGTCAGGCATGGCCTCCTTGCAGAACGCAAGCGCCTGCTCGCCGTCCTCGGCCTCGGTGATCTGGAAGTCCATATCTTCCAGGATGCGGCGCGCGATCTTTCGCACGACGCTGGAGTCATCGACCACAAGACAGGTTTTCATTTCAGGCCTCCTTGCTTGACGCGCGGTGTTACGCTGCGAGGGTTGTTTTTGGCACGATTTCGAGAACGCGATCGATGTCGAGGACGACCATGAGCTGGCCGTCGAGACGGTGAACACCACCGGCGAGCTTGGCCATGCGGGGGTCGAGATTGACGGGGTTTTCCTCGCGGCCGTTATCGTGGAGTTTCAAGACCTCGCCGATCTGGTCGATCAAAAGGCCGTAGGACTCGCCGCGCAGATCGACGCCGACCGCCATCGGCGGCTTGCCGTCGTCGTTCTTCGGCAGCCCGAGGCGGGCGCGCATGTCGACCACGGTGACGATGCGGCCGCGCAGGTTGAGCACGCCGGCGATCTCCGCCGACGACAGGGGAACGCGCGTCAGCCGTTCCGGCATGAACACGTCCTGTACCCGCG
>NZ_PYCN01000318.1 GCF_003062295.1 Bradyrhizobium algeriense
GCCAGGCTTGGGCGGCAAATCCGGCGCCGTCGTTGCGATGGCCTGGATTCCCGGCTTCTCGTCGCAGGAGACGATCGTCACCGGCTTTCCCCGCCGCTTTCCCTTGGCAGAGGCTTTCTTCAGGACCTGGACTTCACGATAGACGCACAGGACCTCCGCCATCTTCTGTTCGAACTCGGCGTCGCGATTTTCAAGATAGTAACGCACCTTGTGCGGCTTGATGTCCTCCCGGCCGAGGATCTTGCACACCGTTCCCTGG
>NZ_PYCN01000319.1 GCF_003062295.1 Bradyrhizobium algeriense
GGCTTGGGCGGCAAATCCGGCGCCGTCGTTGCGATGGCCTGGATTCCCGGCTTCTCGTCGCAGGAGACGATCGTCACCGGCTTTCCCCGCCTCCTTCCTTTGGCAGAGGCTTTCTTCAGGACCTGGAGTTCACGATAGACGCACAGGACCTCCGCCATCTTCTGTTCGAACTCGGCGTCGCGATTTTCAAGATAGTAACGCACCTTGTGCGGCTTGATGTCCTCCCGGCCGAGGATCTTGCACACCGTTCCCTGG
>NZ_PYCN01000320.1 GCF_003062295.1 Bradyrhizobium algeriense
AGGTCCTGAAGAAAGCCTCTGCCAAAGGAAGGAGGCGGGGAAAGCCGGTGACGATCGTCTCCTGCGACGAGAAGCCGGGAATCCAGGCCATCGCAACGACGGCGCCGGATTTGCCGCCCAAGCCTGGTGTCCACGCCACCTTTGCGCGCGACCATGAATACAAACGCCATGGCACGCTCAGCCTGTTGGCTGGGATCGATCTGCTCACCGGCAAGGTCCACGCCCTTGTCAAAGATCGTCACCGCAGTCGAGAGT
>NZ_PYCN01000321.1 GCF_003062295.1 Bradyrhizobium algeriense
TGATAGCTCCAATTGCGGACGTGTTTGAGGATCAACAATCGCAGCACCACCTCGGCCGGCGCGCCCAGCCGGCCACGACTGCGGCTCTTGGGATGCCGTCTCGCCAGCGCCTCATATACCGCAGCTACGATCTGTTCATCCGCCAGAACGCGGTCGGCATGCTCCATCCAACCTTCGCGAAGATCGCTCACTTCTTCGGCGATCAAGCCATCGCCGAAGCTCAGTTGCACTCTGTGCATCTCAATCACGCTTCTT
>NZ_PYCN01000322.1 GCF_003062295.1 Bradyrhizobium algeriense
CATGGCGGGACAACGTGTTCGTCGAACGCCTCTGGCGCAGCATCAAATATGAAGAGGTGTACCTGCGGGCCTATGACAGCGTCAGCGAGGCCCGCAGCTCGATCGGCCGATATCTCGACTTCTATAATCGTACTGAGTCAGAAGGTCGCACGCACGGGAGGCCAGGAATCAAGTAATTGAGGAGATTCGCAATTTGGCGTGTGGAGGGCCAGATGAATCTCGATCAGAGCGGAGATAGCGAGACGCGTTTTGCG
>NZ_PYCN01000323.1 GCF_003062295.1 Bradyrhizobium algeriense
GGATCAATCGAAGGTCGGCCGGTCGAGCTATAAAATGGCGCCAGATGGCTCCGAACCTCTGACAAATCGACAAAGCGATCGATCGACCTCAGCAAGTGGCCGGCCGGAACATGTCGCTCAAGTGAGAACTCGTAAAACAGTGCCGCCTGGTCGACCTGCCGAGGACCCATCATCGATTCAAATCTCCACCCACTAAGGGGAAATGAATCAGCGATCTCCTTCGGCTTCAACAGCCGAGTTTTTCAACAAAATC
>NZ_PYCN01000324.1 GCF_003062295.1 Bradyrhizobium algeriense
TTGCCGCCCTGGGTGGCAGCAAGAGCTGAGAAATCTGCTGCTACCTCGTCGGCGACGCGAAGCGAGATCAGAGCCATCTGGTCCAATCCCAATCGCGACGTAATACATCGCTGGCGCGAAGCCTATCAACGTCGATCACAAGAACGCGGAGATCCGCTTCCGCCATGAACCAAGCCAAATGCACAGCAAGCGTCGTCTTGCCGACCCCGCCCTTTTGATTGTTGATGACAATGGTCTTCATCTTAAGGCCC
>NZ_PYCN01000325.1 GCF_003062295.1 Bradyrhizobium algeriense
GATCGATGGCGGCAGCAGCCAAACCTGATCAACGTCCCAAGGACGAAATGTCTTGCTCATCCACCGTTTGAATCACGACGCTTGTTCTTCGTCGAGAAAAATCCGATTACTCGGACAGGCTCCTAGCATTACAGTTGCGTTCTTGGAAGGTTTCTGAATCCATGGGCAACCATGATTCGGAGATCGTGGACGCGGGCAGCGTCGATTGAGGAGACGCTTGCGTTGTGGGCGGCGTCGCTTCGAGAGAT
>NZ_PYCN01000326.1 GCF_003062295.1 Bradyrhizobium algeriense
CCGACCGCCTCTCAGCCAGTCAGCGGCGCGATCTCATGGAGATCGTCGAGGACCGTCATGGCCGCGGCTCCATCCTCATCACCAGCCAACTCCCTGTGGCAACTTGGCACGAGGTTATTGGCGAGCCGATGACTTCATGATGCCTCCTTCTTCGAACGCTTGGTGCGTCGTACCCGATTGCGAAGCTGACGGATTTGGTCGTCTGAGAGCTCGATCTGCCATGGCTGGCCTTTGGCTAACTGACGA
>NZ_PYCN01000327.1 GCF_003062295.1 Bradyrhizobium algeriense
TGGCCGCGGCCGGCGCCAGCCGTTCCTCGTCGGCTTTGAGCTTGCGCATAGACGGGCCGTCGAGCTCGATCCGATAAGCGTTGTGGACAATACGATCCAGCACGGCGTCGCCGACGGTGGGCTCGCCAATAACCTCGTGCCAAGTTGCCACAGGGAGTTGGCTGGTGATGAGGATGGAGCCGCGGCCATGACGGTCCTCGACGATCTCCATGAGATCGCGCCGCTGACTGGCTGAGAGGCGGTCGG
>NZ_PYCN01000032.1 GCF_003062295.1 Bradyrhizobium algeriense
AACTCGTAAAACAGTGCCGCCTGGTCGACCTGCCGAGGACCCATCATCGATTCAAATCTCCACCCACTAAGGGGAAATGAATCAGCGATCTCCTTCGGCTTCAACAGCCGAGTTTTTCAACAAAATCCGCCAGAAGCAGTCGTTAGCCGATTGTCTTTTGACTGAAGCGGATTTCAGTGATCGAATTCCAATGGATAGGGCCGTGATCTTGTGCTGCCGGGCAATTCGGAAGGACGGCCGGGTTGGGTCGAGCGGCCGCCCATGCGAGGTATGATCATCGCCATCAAACCTTCGCAATAAGTGCTATCCGTTAATCGAACCCCGACGACCCTTCTATCGGCATAGACTGCCCTCACATCCCTCAATTTCAGGCGCAAAGCGAGCAGCCGGATCCCATCGTATACTAACTAGCGTAGCCTCGCAGGAGTCGCTCTTCCAGGGAACATGAATTGACCGACTATGGCTTTCCTTCAGCGCGTGGGTCTCGCTTTATCAAGTCACGGGTGGGCTCCAGGGTTGCGGAGCGCTGCTGTTTCCACATTCCGTATGGTGCAAGAATGTAGCCGCCAATCGCCCAGCCAAACATCCACGACAATGCAAGCCAATCCGGCAACTGAACGAAGGTTCGTGCTCCGGCCGGAACGAACATGCCAGCCACCCAGAGAAGGGCGAATCCCAACGCCTTCATCCAACCATGCTTCCGGACATGAACCAGGTAGGCTCGCAGATAGTCACGAAAATCCTGCATTTTTCCACCCTAGCAGGCTCGCACACATCCGTCACGAGCAGCGATCTGTTCTCAAAGCACGGCATGATGACGCTTCAGGCAGGGAGCGGTTCGGCTCTTGCATTTTAGTATCCGGCTCGGCGAATGCGGTGTCGACCAGCTGCTCCGAGACGTTACCGTTCGGGCTCTTGGTGTGGCTGCCGATGCTCAATTGCGAGCTTTTTGCGATACTCCAGGACAGGAAGCCCTCCCCAGCCCCAATTGCTTGGATCGATTTCGTCGATGACCACGAATGTCGCTTCAAGAGGCTTGTTGAGCACATCGAGCAGCAGCTGACTTGCGCCCTTGATCAGAGCGGCTTTTTCAGTCGCAGTAAGCGATTCGAATCCGCTGAGCGTGCCCTCACGTGTAACCTGTATAGTCACGATAGGCATGATAGTGTCCTCTTAGCAGCTTTGCCGGTTTAGGTATGCTAATGACCGGCGCTCTGACCGCCGTCGACGTGCAGAATCTCGCCGGTGACGAAAGGCGCGTTCTCCAGGTACAGTACGGCGTCAACGATGTCCCGCGGCTCTCCCATCCTGCCGACCGGATGCAGTTTCGACAGGAACTCGTGCGTTTCCGCCGCATGCATCGGCGTCCTGATGACACCCGGCGAGACAGCGTTGACCCTGATCTTGCGCGAGGCGTACTCAATCGCGAGCGACCGCGTTGCGGCATTGAGGCCACCCTTGGTCATTGCGGCAAGGCCTGCGGGTACGCTGCTGTTGGGATGATCAACAAGAGAGGTCGTGATCTGCACGATGTGCCCTGAACCTTGCTTCAACATTTCGGCGGCCACGCGCTTCGTGAGGCGGAAAAAACCACCAAGATTGGTCGCAACGATGGCCGTATAATCCTCCTCCGTGTAATCGACGAAGGGTTTGGAGATGAAAATACCCGCATTGTTGATAAGGGTGTCAATGCGGCCAAAGCGAGCGAGCCCTTCCGAAACGATGCGATCCGCCGTCGCCGGATTGGCAATGTCACCGGCGATGTTCAAAACGTTCGCGTCCGACGACGGCTTGATCGAGCGCGAGTTCGCGATCACGCGGTAATTGTGATCGTGAAATGCCTTGATGAGTTCCGCACCGATGCCTTGGCTTGCGCCCGTGACGATGACGACCTTCTGTTGAGTACTCATGATATCCTCCGTTGTGTTTGAATGGACGGCTTTCCTAAGATCAATACGGTGGTTGCTTGCGCTGCCGCTGCGCCTTGCCGGCCTCGACCCACCACGTCAGGTCGTCGGCAAAGCGCGGGAAGGACTGGTCGAGCGCTTTGCCGCCCTCGCCGGTCGGCTGACTGTCGGCCGACAGAGCCTGTCCGATCGGTCCAACGGCGATCGTGCTCGAGATCACCACCATGCCCATCTCGGACAACGTGCCGTGCCAGGCGGTGGCGGCGCGCGCTCCGGACAGACGCCCGGCCGAATAGCTGACAATCGCGGCGGGCCGCCAGAACCACTCCTCGAGGAAGTGGTCGGTGAGGTTCTTCAGACCGGGCTGGACGCCCCAGTTGTATTCGCCGGTGACGAAGATGAACCCGTCCGCCGCCTTGATCTTGTGCGCCAGTTCCTCAAGCGCCGCGGGCGCCTGGCCCCTTGGGTACTCTTTGTACATGCGGTCGAGAATCGGAAGGTTGATCGCCTTGGCGTCGATCAGCTCGGCGTCGTCACCTCGGCGGCGCAGCTGGTCGACAACGTATTCGGCAAGCCGGATACCCGTCCGGTCAAAGCGATAGGAGCCGTAGAAGACGAGGATTCGGTTGCTCATGGGTGTTACTCCGCAGCTGGCTTGAAGGTGCGGTTCGCCGACGCCGGCGGACCGCACATGATGATGGTTACTTCGGCAGTGGCTTGCCCGCCTGCTCGTTGACGATGTACTCGGCGTACCAGTCCGGCCAGTTCACGTCGCGCTCGCCGGTCAGCTTCTCATGCTCGCCGTGGGCTGCCGCGGCGCGGCGAAGCGTCGCCGCGAGGTCGGGGACCGACGTGAAGGTCGTGTCACCCTCGACCCGGCCAGGCAGACGGTTGGTGACTTCCTGCAGCACCCAGCCATTGCCGTCCGGATCGCTGAAGGACGCGAACGAGTGGTAGGTGCGGCGCTGCGGATCCGGGCCGCTGACCCGGAGACTTCCGAACAGGTAGGGTTCGTCGGTGCCGGTGTGGACGTTGTCGCCGCCGTGGAAGACCTCGCTGACCTTGACGCCGCGCGCAAGCAGCTCCTTCCGGGCAGCCTCGATGTCGGACACGATCAGGTACAGGCCCTGGGAGGAGCCCGGCTTCGCCGGCGTGACGTTCTTGCCGAAGATCACCGACGCGCCGGAGCCCGGCGGCGTGAACTGGATCACGTGGAAGTCGTTGCCATTGGTGAATTCGGCGTCAAAACGCCAACCAAGGTTCGCGTAGAACTCCTTGGCACGCGCAACATCCGAGACCGGGATGACGGCGATCTCGAACTTCATGTCCGCCAAACGGACCTTGGCGGGATTGATTGCTACTGTCATGGTTTTCTCCTGTTGTGTGCTGGGTGTATACGGGCGCTGCGATCACACCTGCGCGGCGACGTCGAGAATGGCCCGTGCGAACGCGCTCGGCGCCTCCTGGGGGAGATTGTGGCCGATGCCGCCGGTGATGTGCCGGTGCTCGTACTTGCCAGTGAATTTTTTCGCGTAGATGGCGGGATCAGGATGCGGCGCGCCGTTGGCGTCGCTTTCCATAGTAATGGTCGGCACACCGATGGTCGGCGCCTCGGCCAGTTGCGCCTCGATCCCGTCGTAAGCCTCTTCGCCCTCGGCCAATCCAAGCCGCCAGCGATAATTGTGAATCACGATCGCGACGTGGTCGGGATTGTCGAAGGCCTGTGCGCTGCGCTCGAAAGTGGCATCGTCGAAATTCCACTTCGGCGATGCAAGCTTCCAGATCAGCTTTGCGAACTCGCGCCGGTTCTTTTCGTAGCCGATACGGCCGCGCTCGGTGGCGAAATAGTATTGATACCACCACTCAAGCTCGGCCTTCGGCGAAAGCGGCATCTTGCCGGCCTGTTGGTTGCCGATAAGGTAGCCGCTCACGGAGACCATCGCGCTGACACGCTGCGGCCAGAGCGCAGCCATGATGTTGGCGGTGCGCGCGCCCCAGTCGAAGCCTCCGACGACTGCCTTCTCGATCTTCAGTGCGTCCATCAGCGCGATGATGTCGACTGCAAGCGCCGACTGCTGACCATTTCGAAAGGTCTCGGTTGAAAGAAAGCGGGTCGTGCCGTAGCCGCGCAGATAGGGCACGATGACGCGGTAGCCTTGGGCGGTCAGGAGAGGCACGACTTCTGCAAAGCTGTCGATATCGTAGGGCCAGCCGTGCAGCAGCAGGACGGCTGGCCCGCTAACGGGTCCGCTTTCGGTGTATCCGACGTTCAGAAGGCCGGCATTGATTTGCTTCAGATGCTCAAGAGACGCACTGATCGCCAGCGTCCGTGTCGTCGCATCTGTAACCCCGGCCAGGCTCAGGTGCGCGGCTGCGGTGCCGGTCAATCCAATGCTGGTTGCGAGCGCAGCAGCAGATGCGCCGATGAACTCGCGGCGAGTCTGGTTGGCGTCCTTGTGCATGGTCTTGCTCCCGTTGAGGCGTCGTCTCTCGAAGGACATCGGCCTCGTGTGGAAGCGATATGCACCGGATCAGCGATGTTGGCTCGTTAAGCGTTGTTAGACGTTGTCAGCGCGACTTCGCAGCGACGGAAAATGCGCGCCGGCAATGCGGCCCGATGGTTCGCCCAGGCGACCCGAAAGCTCGGGCGTCGACGGCCAGCCAAGACATTGAGACAAAAGGATTTTGTTACCCTCTCTGCCCTCCAACAGCGATTAACAACACCTAACGGGCCAATTAGGGGCTTTTGCGCGATTGTCTGAGCTATCAGGGCGAACGCCGAAAGGACCCGACATGATTCCGCTGCTCACCGATGCAATCGAGGCCCATGGGGGCCTGGACCGCTGGAAATCTCACCACACGCTCACCGCGACCATCGTCAGCGGCGGCGACCTTTGGGCACTCAAGGGCGTCCCGCAGGACCCTGTCGCGCGAACAATGCGGGTCGAGCTGCATCGGCAATGGGCCTCGGTAGCGCCGTTCGGAAGTGGCCGGCATACCGACTTCACATCCGATCGCATCGCCGTTCTTGCGGCTGACGGCAGCGTGGTCGCCGAACGGTCCAACCCCCGCTCTTCGTTTGCGCGGCACGACCTGCGGACGAGTTGGGACCCGCTGCATCGCGCTTATTTCAACGGATATGCGCTCTGGACTTACCTCACCACTCCGTTCCTGCTCGCCATGGACGGTTTCAAGGTCGAGGAAATCGAGCCCTGGCGCGAGGGAGCGGAAACCTGGCGCGGCTTGAGGGCCACTTTTCCTGCAGAGATCGCCAGCCACAGCTCTGAGCAGGACTTCTATTTCGGCGAGGACATGCTGATCCGCCGGCACGACTACCACGTGGATATTGCCGGCAGCTTCCCGGCGGCGCAGTACGTCTCCGACCCCGTGAACGTGAACGGCATCTGGATTCCGACCCGACGCAGGGCTTATTTGCGCGCCGACGACCTGAGGCCGATGCTCGATACGCTGATGGTGTCGATCGACCTCCACGACTTCCGCTTCGGCTGACGCAGCGGCTACTTTGAAGCCTCGCCCAGCAGTTCGCGTGCAGCCTTCAGATCGGCCGTTTCGAACCCTTCCGTGAAGCGGGCATAGGTCTCGGCCAGTCCGTCCTGCGGCTTCGCCCTGCGTTGCTTGCGTCGAAATCGGGCCAGCGACGTTTCCGTTCGCAGCCGCCACGACAGCGCGTCCTGTTTTTCGGCCAGCGCGATCGAGGCCGCAAAGCTTGCTTCCGCCGCCTTCAGGTCTCCGCCGCGCGCCTCGAGTTCACCGCGCAGGCGCAGAAGCTCCGGTCCGTCGAAAGCTTCGCCGGCCGGCTCGATGCGGGCAATCGCCTCGTGCAGGATGCGCAGCCCCGCCACCAATTGGCCCAGTTCAGCCAACCCCTGCGAAAGGTCGGAAATGAAGGCGGAGGCATACAGTTCGTAACGGTCCGCATGCAGCCGCGGCAGCACGGCGTGCAGCAACTCGATCCCTTCCTTGAGCTCTCCGCGCGCGATCATCGTCTGCGCGCGAAAGCCGGTGGCCACGGCCTGATAGGGCGCCAGCGCGTGGCTCGCCGCGTGAATAGAAAGACGACCGGACATCTGTTCGACCGTGGACCAGTCGCCGATCCAACCATAGAGCGACGCAGACCAGCACAGAGCAATGCAGTGCATCACCGCGTCCTGCGGCGCCGCCGCAGCGGTGAGCGGGCGGACACATTCGACCGCCTGATCGGGAAACCCGCGCAGCCACAACACGCGCGCGAGCGGAATCTGCGGCGTTCTCGCGTAGGCAAAATGACCTGGCTGAGCGCCGTGGAGCGAACCTGCGCCCGAAACGGCATCATCCAGATGAAGTTGCGCAGCAGCCTGATCACCAATGAGATGATAGGAAACACCGACCAGCGCTTTCGCTCCTGCAAGACCCGCCTTGTCGCCGATCTCGCGCGCGACACGTTCGGCTTCAAAAGCAATCGGCAGCAGTTCGCGAAAGTCTCCGGTGCGCCGATAGAACATGTTCAAGCGAGCCAGCAGCCGGAATTGGTTGGGACGATCGCCCAGGGCATTGGCGATTTCCAAGCCACGGCGCAGCGCCGCTTCGGCCAGATCGCTGTTGCGCTCGGTGAACATGAATGCGTGTCCGAGGGTTGCCTGCAGCTCCAGTTCCCATGCGCTGCCGCGGGTCGAACTGTCGAGCATCGTAAGCGCGCGGCTCGACCATAGGCGTCCCTCGTCCAGCAGATTGAGCTCGACGAACAGCCTGGCGCAGGCACCAGCCAGCGGCACGCGCAGTCCAGCGCCCTCATCATTAGCGAAAGCCCACTTCAGCGCGGCACGCGCGTCGGAAAACAGCAACGTCCGAGTTCGCGAACGTGAAGCCTGGTCGCCACCGCCTGCATCTGCCGCCGTCGTCTCCAGCACGTGCTGGACATAGCGGGCATGCCGGCGTGCGATACTCGTCGCTTCACCGCTGTCGGCGAGCTTTTGCGTCGCATAGGCCCTGGTGGTGTCAAGAAGCCGATAGCGCGTCACGGCGCTGTCAGGTCGCACCGAAATCAATGACTTGGCAACGAGTTGCTCCAACGACTCCACAATGCGCTCGGCCGGATCCGTCTCCTCGCCCGCGACCATGGCCGCGCCCTGCAACGTGAAGGGAGCGGCGAAGATGGCAAGACGACGGAGAACAATCCTTTCGCTCTCGCTGATCAGACCATAGCTCCAGTCCAGCGTTGAACCGAGTGTTTGGTGGCGCGGAGGCGCTGTCCGCCGGCCGCGCCACTCCAGCTTTAGCCGGCCGTCGAGCAGCGTCGCCATCTCGCGCAATCCATGCGTGCCGACCCGCGCGGCGGCGAGTTCGATCGCGAGCGCAATGCCATCGAGCTTGCTGCATATTTCCGCGAGGACCTCGGCGTCTTCGTCGGCAATTTCCGCGCGATGGCCCGCCGCGGCAGCCCGCTCCGTGAACAGGCGCGCAGCCGGATAGGTAAGCATCTCGCTTGCGCTCAACCCTGCACCCTGCGGCGGCCCCTCTAGCGGGACGAGCTCGAAGATCTGCTCGCCTTCCACAAGCAACGACTCGCGGCTCGTGACAAGGATGCTGACACCGGGCGCCTGCTCGTGGATACGCTCCGCCAGCCTGGCGATGGCCTCGACTACATGCTCGCAACTGTCGAGCACCAGCAGTAGGCGACGGTTGCGCAGGTGAGCGACGATGCTGTCGGTCGGATCAGAATGGTGCACCACGAGCCCGAGTGCCCAGGCAATCGTGCCGGCGACCAGCGACGCATCCTTCACCATGCTGAAGTCGAGGAACCGAACCTGGCCGTCGAATTGCGCGGAGAGTTCGTGGGCCAGCGCAACCGCAACGGTGGTCTTGCCGATTCCACCAGGCCCCCTGAGCGTGATGAAGCGCTCGCTCAGCAAACGCTGCGACACTTCCCGCACAACGTCATCCCGTCCGATCATCCGCTCCAGGCGGTGAGGCAGGACAGGCACAGGCGTCTCAGGGATGCCCGACCCCTGCACAGGAAGCGCAACCACCGGATGCGCGTCTGCAATGCGCTGCACCGGTGCGACGAAGCAATAACCGCGGCTGGGTATGTTCGTGATGTACCGCGCACCCTCTTTGCCATCTCCGAGCGCCTTGCGGACCTCGGCGATATGCACCCGCAAATTGATCTCTTCGACGACAAGGCCCGGCCACCCGTGGGCCAAAAGCTCATTCTTCGATACGACATCGCCGGCACGGCTGACCAACAGCCGTAGGATATCCAACGCGCGGCTGCCCAGCTTGACGGGCACGCCATCCCTTTCAAGCAGCCGCGCCTTGTCGTGAAGGGAGAACGGTCCGAAGGAGGCGACTTCTGCATCGTGCAGCGCCTTCACGGGACTCGCGCGAGAAGCGCTCGTTGTTTCAAGCCCGGTCACTGCGCTCACCCTTGTCGATGGCTGGCCGGCGAGAATTACTGTACCGCGTTCGCCGCCATCCAGTTTTTTTTCGAGCAGAACTGCAGAAAATCCGCGGTCTGTGCCGTTGCAACGTCGTTATCCGGAAGGCTTTGCAGTCCGAGAAGTAGCCGCACTTATTGCGACGTGTAAAGACCGTAGTGGAGGAATAAGGCGTTTCGAAAACCCCTGATCCGGGCAAATTGCCATCTTCAACTTTGCCCTATTTCGCCACCTGACCCCGGCCATGGATCCTCCGCGCACACGGGGTTCGGGCGCAACAATTTCTCCAACGTTAGCAATAGGTAACAGCGCTTAACAACACCTAACGAGCAATTTTCCGGTTCTCCGGCGACATTCAAGCCACAGGCGGTGCGCGAACCAGATTGGTCGATGCCCGCTCAGGCAACGGAGAGCAAGATGCACAGGCCGCAGGTTTCCGAAGTTATCGACCAGGATCGGCGCGCTCTGCTGGGCAGCGTGGCGATGGGCATCGCGATTGCCGGCACGGCTGTCCTGTTTCCTCTTCACCGCGCTCTCGCTGAACCGAATGAGGTTATTCGCCCGTTTCGGGTCAACGTCCCCAAAGAGGCACTGGTTGACCTTCGCCGACGCGTCGCTGCGACACGCTTGCCGGACCGGGAGACGGTTGATGACGGATCGCAAGGGCTGCAGCTCGCCGCGTTCAGCGAACTTATGCGCTACTGGGCCACTGAATATGACTGGCGCAATGCCGAAGCCAGGCTCAACGCCCTGCCGCAGTTCACAACGACGATAGATGGCATCGACATCCACTTTATCCATGTCCGCTCCCGTCATGCCAACGCGCTGCCGCTGATCATGACGCACGGCTGGCCGGGCTCTGTGTTCGAGCTGCTCAAGACCGTGGGTCCTCTGACCGATCCGACCGGCCACGGTGGACGCGCAGAAGACGCATTTGATCTTGTCCTGCCGTCGATCCCCGGCTTCGGCTTTTCCGGCAAACCCAAAGGCACGGGATGGGGGCCGGAGCGCATCGCGCGAGCCTGGGCCGAATTGATGAATCGCCTCGGCTACAGCCGCTACGTCGCCCAGGGCGGCGACTGGGGCGCGCCGATCTCGAGCGCAATGGCGCGACAGGCTCCTGCAGGTTTGCTCGGCATTCACGTCAACCTGCCGGCGGCCGTGCCGTCCGAAATCGCGGCGCTGCTCGCCACCGGCGCGCCTGCTCCGCAAAATCTCTCGTCGAAGGAACGTGCAGCGTTCGACGCACTCTCCATCTTCTACAAGAGGTACCGGGCCTACGCGGCAATGATGGGAACGCGGCCGCAGACCATTGGCTACGCGCTGACCGACTCTCCCGCCGGGCTGGCGGCGTGGATGTTCGACTATAACAACGCCGAACCGCTTCGCCTGCTCACCCGCGACGAGATGCTGGACGACGTCACGCTGTACTGGCTGACGAACACGGCTGTTTCATCCGCACGCATTTACTGGGAGACGGCGGGTCAGAGCGTCATTCTCTCCGCCGCGCAGAAGACAGCGGAAATCTCGCTTCCCGTCGCGATCTCCGTCTTCCCGGAGGAAGTGTATCGCGCTCCGGAGAGTTGGGCCCGCCGCGCCTATCGAAACCTCATCTACTTCAATGAGACCGACAAGGGCGGACACTTCGCGGCATGGGAACAGCCCGCACTTTTCTCCCGGGAAGTCGTCGCGGCGTTTCGGCCGCTACGTCAACACTGACCTGAACCAGACATCTCAATCGCTGCAAGACACCAACCTGAACGAGGACAAACTAAAATGAAAACACTCCGCATTATCGCCGCAGCTGTGGCACTGTTCGTCGCCACCGCCTCGACCTTGCCCGTGGCAAAGGCCCAGGAAGTCAGTCTGGGCAACATCAAGCGCACCAATCTGCTCCGCAACGATCTCCGTGCTGCCGGACGCGAGGTCATCCAGGTGCTCGTTGAGTTCGGTCCGGGCGTGAGTGCCGTCAGGCACACGCATCCCGGTGAAGAACTCGTCTACGTCACTGAAGGCGCGCTGGAGTATCAGCTCGATGGCAGGCCGCCGCTGACCGTCAAGGCCGGCGAAGCGCTCTTCATTCCGCACGGAACTCCGCATGCGGTGAAGAACGTCGGCTCTGTCAAGGCCGCCGAGCTTGCCACCTACATCGTCGAGAAAGGCAAACCGCTTCTGAAGCTGAGCGAGTGAGCAGTTCGAGAACGCAAGCAGCGGCACCGCAACTGCGAAGCACGTAACATTCGAATCTGGGAGACAAGCCATGAGCAATAGCTCGGAGAAAATCAACATTCGTCGCCGATGTCACGGCGGCGTCGCGATAGCAATCGCTGCTGCCACGGCGCTCGCCGCTCCAGTATCCGGCTCTTTCGGTGCGCCGGCACACGCCCAAACGCTATCCGCGCAAGAGCATAAGGCCGACGTCAGCTTCCTTGAGATCGACAAGGACATCACGCTACGGAGAATGGTGCTCCGCAACGCGACACCCAAGGGGACCGTTCTCTTCCTGCATGGATTTCCGGAGACGCTGTACGCCTGGAAGGATATCGCTCTTACCCTAGCCAGCGACTACGAAGTCCACGCCTTCGACTGGCCAGGCTTCGGTCTTTCGTCTCGGCCGACGGTCGACAGATTTTCGTACGCCCCAAGGGACTTCGCGCGCGTTCTGAACGACTACATACGCAGGGCGGGCATCGAAACGTCGAAGCTCACGATCTACGCAACCGACATCGGCGCTCTGCCGGCTCTTCTCCTGGCCCAGGAGAAGCCCGGCATCGCGACGTCGATCATCGTCGGCGATTTCGCTCCCTTCGACAGGCCTCAGTATATGTACGAGAGCCTGCAGAGCCTGAAGGCCGGACCTTCGATGGATCAGGCCCGCGACCATCTGAACAAAAATCGCGACGATATCCTCGAAAACGCGTTCAGAAGAGGCCTGCCCAAGGAAGCGCAATTCGATGTGCCGCGCGAATTCAAGGACGACATGTCACGCGCCTGGGGTCACGGCGCAATAACCACGGCAGATGCCTTCTCGCACTACTACGCGCACTTTACGCGGGACCAGAACCACTTCGAATCAAATCTGGAGCGGCTCGCAATCCCGGTGAAAGTCGTGTGGGGCGAGAAGGATCTCTACATCAAGAAGGAGATGGGGATCGAACTCGCCGATAAAATTGGCGCCGAGCTGAGGCTCCTTCCCGGTATCGGTCATTACCCTCACCTACAGAATCCCAAGCCGACCATCGACGAGGTTCGCGCCGCATTTCGGTGACCAGCCAAAGCATCCACCCCCCGCGCCAGTGGCGCAATAAAAGGAGAAGTGCCATGTCCCTCTCTCTCAAAGGTGTCGCAGTCATCACAGGTGCCTCCGCCGGAATCGGTGCCGTTTATGCCGACCGGCTGGCTCGCCGAGGCTACGACCTTATCCTCGTCGCACGCAACCAGGCCCGGCTCAACCAGCTGGCGACGCGCATCGCTGGCGCCACGGGCCGTATGGTCAAGACTGCTGCCGCGGACCTGAACAACAAGGCGGACCTGAAGCGGATCGAGACGATCGTCGCCACGGACCCCGGCATCACCATGCTGGTCAACAACGCAGGCGTCGGCGGACTCGAGCCGCTGTTACAGTCCGACGTCGATGCCATGGAGGAGATGGTCAATCTCAACGTGACGGCGTTGATGCGGCTCACCTACGCCGCGGCTCCCGCGCTCGTCGCCCGCGGAGGCGGAGCAATCATCAACATTGCCTCGGTGGTCGCCATCGCGCCGGAAGTCCTGAACGGCGTTTATGGCGGAACGAAAGCCTTTGTGCTCGCCCTGGGCCAGTCGCTTCACAAGGAACTGGCTGACAAGAACGTGCGGATCCAGACCGTCCTGCCCGGCGCGACAGCCACTAACTTCTGGGACGCAGCCGGTGGCGCCGTCGACAATCTGCCGTCCAACATCGTCATGAGGTCGGATGACCTCGTCGACGCGGCGCTCGCCGGCTTCGATCAGGGTGAAGCCGTCACCATCCCCTCGCTTCCAGATGCATCGGATTGGGCCAACTACGAAGCGGCGCGGCAGAAGCTCATGCCAAACCTTTCCCTCAGCTCAATTCCGGCGCGATACCGAGCCGCGGCTGCTGCGTAACCCATGTCCAACAATACGGAGGCTACCATGTCACTCTTCAATATCTCGGTCTCAACGCCTGTCCCTGGGCCGGTTGCCACTTCCGGTTGGCGCGATCACGCGGGGCAAGTGCTCGTTTACGCCGAACCACTCAGCCGGTATGGATTCTACGCCTCGCTCGCGATCATCTACGCCTGGTTCGGCGGCATGAAGTTCACCGACTACGAGGCACAAGGCCTGGTGCCGCTCGTGGAGAACAGCCCGCTTCTGAGCTGGTTTTATGCGCTGTTCTCGGTACGCGGCTTCTCGAGCTTCCTTGGCTTTGTTGAGCTTGGCATCGGGCTACTGATCGCTCTTAGACTGGCGAACCCGATATTCTCCGCAGCCGGCGGTCTGCTTTCGGCGGGGCTCTTCGTCACGACCATCAGCTTCATGATCTCGACTCCAGGCGTCTTCGTGGCCGAACTCGGACCACCAGCCATTACCGTGGCGCCCGGTCAGTTCCTTCTGAAGGACGTCGGCCTTCTCGCTCTCTCCTTCTGGATCTTCGTCGACTCGCTGAAGGCCGTCGTCCGCAGTTGAGGCGATCTTCGACGTGCAACCGTGCGCCCCGCATCAAGTGACGCGGGCGCACTTCCCTCCTCTGGAAGGAGTCCATCATGAGCATCCGCAAACGACTGACAACCGCAGTTCTCGCCATCGCGATCGCGGCCCCAATCGCCGACTTCTTCTGGAGCAAGTCCATGCCGCAGGCAACAACATCGTGGTTTCAGTGGGCGTCGGCCCGGGCGACCGCCGGCCAGTCGCAACTGACTTCGCTCAAGGGAGCGAACGAATGGCTGAATTCGGAGCCGCTGACGCCGGAGGCGCTACGCGGCAAGGTCGTCCTGATCGATTTCTGGACCTACACCTGCATCAACTGGCTGCGGACCGCGCCCTACGTCCGGGCGTGGGCACAGACGTACAAGGATCAGGGACTCGTGGTGATCGGCGTCCATTCGCCGGAGTTCACGTTCGAAAAGGACATCGACAACGTGCGACGGGCCGTGAAAGGACTGGGGATCACCTATCCCGTCGCCGTGGACAGCGAGCACGCGATCTGGCGCGGCTTCGACAACAACTACTGGCCGGCGCTCTACTTCGTCGATGCTCAGGGACGCGTCCGCCATCATCATTTCGGCGAAGGCTCGTACGACGAGTCCGAGAGGTTCATTCAGAAGCTCCTGGCCGAGGCCGGAGCCGCCAGCATCGATCGCAATCTCGTCGCGGTCGATCCCCGCGGCTTCGAAGTCGCAGCCGACTGGGCAACGCTCAAATCAGTTGAGAACTATCTTGGATACGTTCGCACGGAAAACTTCGCTTCACCGGGCGGCGCCATCCGCAACGAGCCTAAAGCGTATGAGCAGCCCGCTCGTCTGCGGCCAAATGAGTGGGCGCTCGCCGGAGACTGGACGGTGCGCGACGACGCCTCGGTGCTGAACGCATCGGGGGGCGTGCTTGCGACCCGATTTCACGCCCGCGACGTCAATCTCGTCATGAGCCCGCCAGCCTCAGCAACTCCGGTGCGCTTCCGCGTGACGATCGACGGCAAACCGCCGGGCGACGCGCACGGCCTCGACGTGGATGAGCAAGGTTACGGCGCGGTGACCGAACAGCGCCTTTATCAATTGATCCGACAGCCAGGCGCCATTGTCGAGCGAACGGTGGAAGTCGAGTTCCTCAACTTAGGCGTCGAGGCCTTCGCGTTTACGTTTGGCTAAGGCGGCGCCGCACTGGACCTCGCAGACGTTAGCCACTCATTTAGCTAGAATGTCCGGCCAAGCCGAAACAGCCTTTGTGTCGTGAAAGTGACCGGCACTACCGATGCCTGCGCTCGCCACAAGCGTGGCGTTTTCCGCAGCAAGGAAGGTCGCCTCGAACTGGGGCTTGCGGACTATACCGCCTTTCGAAGTGACCATGGGGCGGTCAGAACGACGCTCGCCGCCAGAACCGGACCTTCGTGATAGTTGCCGTTTGATTCCAAGCGTACATGGCGCTTCCTCTTGCCTGCCAGGTTCAAGAAGCTCTCTCGAGTAGCACCCGATTCGCGAAGCCATTTCTTGAGGCGCTTAACTTCACCTTGAACGAAAGACGGATCATTCTGCGCATAAGCCAGTGTTATTGAGCCGTGATAGCCGGCCATCAAGGCGCAGGAATTTTCCTTCGCAACTGCCATCGATAGGCCCGCAAGCCTGAATTGATGCGCCAGCCACTGATATTGCCGAATAAACTTTTGCGACATCGGTTTTGAGTGCGTCACTTTCCTGACGCAGATCACGGGTCTATCCCACCAGCGGACAGCCCAGCGCCACATACACTTCGCTCAGGGTATGGGCTTGCTCGACGAAAGCGTGGAGACGTCGCCAAGGGTCGTCGGTCTGGTCCTCAAGGACGGTGAGAGATCGGGCGAGACGGGAGCACCATTCGTCAATTACTGCCCTGGCCAGATCGTCCTTTGCTTTGAAGTAATAGAAGACATTTCCGGCCGACAGGTCCGCGGCCTTCGCTACGTCAACAAGGGAGGTCCGTGCGTAGCCGTTCCGGTGAAATTGTTCGATCGCCGAGAAAACGAGTCTTTCACGCTTGTCGCTGGCCGGACGGCCCATAGTGTGCGGCCCTCCATATAGTGTGTTGACCAACAAGCTATCATTCGACTGGGGGTAGTGCCACCACTAATTGTGCCGATGGTTGAGCGCCAGAAGACTCGACCCAACCAACGGGATTGATCCGCATAATTCGGCCGCCTGACGATGCAGACTCTGTTAGTTGGACGACCTACCCGCACATGAAACGTTGAGTCAGCTTCCTGGACCGGGAGAATCGCTGAAGAATCTATCGAACTTTCCCTCGGCGCCCTGAAACTCTTCAGCGTCGACAGGCGGCTCTTTTTTGTCAGAGATATTTGGCCAAACCGCAGCAAACTTGGCATTCAACATAAGCCATCTTTCCACGCCTGGTTCCGTGTCAGCCTTGATGGCGTCGGCGGGACACTCGGGTTCGCAGACGCCGCAATCGATGCATTCGTCTGGGTGGATAACAATCATGTTGTCCCCTTCGTAAAAGCAATCGACGGGGCACACCTCGACGCAGTCGGTATATTTGCACTTGATGCAGGCTTCGGTGACGACATACGTCATCTGAGGCTCCGAACTATCTCGCCACTCTTACTGGCTACCCAGGTTATCCGCAGTTCAGAGCGCTAAGTACTCGTCTTCGCTTTCCTGGCAACGATCTGCTGGAGCGCCCAGCGCGAGTTCTTTCTGACTTCAGGATCAGGATCATTTGCGACAAGGACGAGAAAAGGCTCCGCGGCTGGATCGCCGATCTCTCCCAACGCTGCCGCCGCCTCCTTACGCAGATTTGCTTGCTCGTGCGTGATACATTTTCCGATCGGACGAACCGCCCGGTCGATTTTCATCTTGCCAAGGCTTCTGATCGCCTTGAGCCGTACCTGCCAGAAATCGTCCGTCAATGCGGCAATCAATTGATCCGCCGCAACGGAGCCATTGGCGTTCAGGCCCAGCGTCTCCGCCGCCATCTCGCGGACCATCCAGTCGTCATCCCCTAGCGACCGGGTGATCGATTCTGCCGCAGGCTTCATCTGCGAAAACGCCAGCGCGCTAACCGCCGCTCGTCTGACGTGGGCGTCCGGATCGTTGGTCGATGCAGTGAGCGCAGGTATGGACTCCTCGAGCTTCAAAAAGCCGATAACGCCGATCGCCTGCACGCGGACCGCGGCATCGCTGTCCCTGAGCGCTTCCAGCGCCGGCTTGAGTGTGTCCTTGCGCCGTAGTTCCTTCAGCGCACGGAGCGCGCCCATGCGGACGAACGCGTGCCCATGCCTGACCAGGGGCAGTATCGCGTCGGCGCATGCCGGGTCCTTGAATTCAGCCATGCTGTCAGCCGCTGCCGAAGCGACCGCCTGCTCCGGATCGACCAGCAGCTTCGCCAGGGCCGCTGCCGAATCCGGGCCGTCGAACTCCCCGAGCGCCATCGCCACCTGCTGACGCACCCCGGCGTCGGGGTCCGCAACCATGCCGCTCAGATGTCCGACGGCCGCAGGATCTCCGGAATGGCCAAGCGCAATGATGGCGACGCGACGCTCACCCGGATCGGCAGCCCCGAGGCGCTCGTCGGCGTCCTCAAGATCGTCGTAAGATTCGAAAGGACCCGACATGATTACCTCAGAAGGTAGGGAATGTTGACGGTAACGGCGCCGGTCGGGCAATCGGCTTCGCATGGCATGCAGTACCAGCACTCGTCGTAGGCCATGAAGGCCTTTCCGGTCATGTCACTTATGCGAAGCACGTCGAGCGGACAGACATCGACACACACGGTGCACCCCTTGTCTGCGATACACTTGGCATCGTCGACGACGACCGGCACGGAGGTCTGATAACTGGCGAGAGGCATTGCTAAATCTCCTGTTGCTTCGTGACGGGGCCGTTACGCGCTGGCGCGGATACGTTGCTTGTCGTAGAGATCCTTCTCTTCATCGGCGATCGGGACGACGTATGGCTCTACATCCCGCTTCTCGCTGGTCATCTTGCCGTCCTTCTTGCTTAGAAGCGTGTGGCAGAACCAGTTCTCGTTGTCCTTCTCCGGGAAATCGGTGCGAAGGTGATAGAGGCCCCAGCGGCTTTCCTCGCGGAAAAGCGAGGCGTGCGCGGCCATGTCGGCACAGTCTAATATCGACTGGGTCTCGAGCGCGCGAAGGAGTTCGTGCGAATTCCGCGCGATCATCTGCTGTTCCATATCCTCACGAACCTCCGCCAGCCGACGCCGACCGAGTTCGAACTTGCGCGTGACCTTCGGCGGTTGCAGATAATCGTTCACAAGGCGACGGGCCTTGTATTCGATCTGGTTCGGCGGGATGCCGTCTTCCCGCTTGGTCGGCGCCATCACCCGGTCGCGCTCCTTGGCGACGTCGGCGGCATCGAACGCGGCGAAGTCGTGGTTGTCCGCAAACTCCATCGCGTCAGTGCCCGCGACCGAGCCGTTGGTAAAAGCGCCGAGCATGTAATTGTGAGGCACGCTTGCCATATCGCCGGCGGCGTAAAGACCGGGAACGGTCGTCCGCGCAAAATCATCGACGAACACGCCAGATGCGCTATGTCCTGAACAGAACCCGATCTCGGAAATGTGCATCTCGATCGATTCGGTCCGGTAGTCGGTACCGCGTCCCTTCTGGAATAGCCCGCGAGTCGGGCGTTCGACCTTGTGAAGCGTGGATTCGATTTCCTCGATCGTTTTCTCGTGAAGATGCGAGAGCTGAAGAAACACCGGTCCTTTGCCCGACGACAATTCGTTGTAGAATTCGAGCATCATCTGGCCCGACCAGTAATCGCATTCGATGAAGCGCGACCCTTCGTTGTTGGCGGTGAACGCACCGAAGGGACCGGCGACATAGGCGCAGGCCGGTCCGTTGTAATCCTTGATCAGCGGATTGATCTGGAAGCATTCGAGGTTCGCGAGTGCCGCGCCGGCATGATAGGCCATCGCATAGCCGTCACCTGAATTGGCGGCATTCTCGTAGGTACCGAACATGTAGCCTGAGGTCGGAAGGCCGAGGCGTCCCGCCGCACCCATGCAGAGGATGACGGCCTTGGCCTTGATGACCAACATCTCGGCTGTGCGGGTATTGACGCTGATGGCCCCCGCCACACGTCCGTCACTCGACGTCAGCAGGCGCGTGGCCATATATCGGTTCGAGATCAGGATTCTCGCGCGCCGGAGCTGCCGGTAGATCGCCTTCTTCACCGTCTCGCCGTTCGGCATCGGCAGCACGTAGGTGCCGATGTGGTGCACTTTCTTGACCGCGTAATCGCCATTCTCGTTCTTCAGAAATCGGATGCCGAAGCTGTCGAGTTCCTCGATGATCTTGTAGCAATTTTGCGCGTATTTATAGACGGCCTTCTGGTCGACAATGCCGTCGTTGGCGATGGTTATTTCCTTAGTGTATTGCTCCGGCGTCGCGTAGCTGGGAATGACGGCGTTGTTCAGCCCGTCCATTCCCATCGAAATCGCACCCGACCGCTTGACGTTCGCCTTTTCCAGCAGAACGACATTAGCCTTTGGATTTTTCAGTTTCGCTTTGAGTGCAGCCATCGGCCCGGCCGTGCCGCCGCCGATAACGAGCACATCGCAGGAAACTTCCGAAAGCCCGTCGACGATCTCATCCATTGCCATTATTCGCTCCTGGTTCGGCGTGTTCGCCGTCTTGATGCTAGATTTGTTCGGCTGGCCCTCCGGCGATAGCAATTAGTTGTCGCCGGCGAGAGAAAACCCAATGTTTGGGCCTGCTGCCGAAATCGAAGCCAGCCTTTGAACAACAAATAGGCATGGCGTAGCCATCATCGTTCAACGAAAGCTTTCTCGATGACGAAGTGCCCAGGCTCGCTGTGATTGCCTTCGACAAAACCGCGCTCCGTGAAGATCACACGGAGTTCCTCCAGCATGCCGGGGCTGCCGCACAACATGACGCGGTCGGTCTCCCAGTCCAGCACGGTTAGCCCGACATCGTTGAAGAGCTGACCCGATTCGATCAGGTCGGTGATGCGACCGCGATTGCGGAACGGCTCGCGGGTCACGGTCGGATAATAGATGAGCTTGTCGGCGAGTAGCGGCCCGAACAACTCGTCCTGTCGAAGCTTCTCGACGAGGCGTTCGCCGTAGGCCAATTCGGAGACCTGGCGGCAGCCATGAGCGAGAATGATCGTCTCGTAGGACTCATAGACATCGGGATCCTTGATGAGGCTTGCGAACGGCGCGACGCCGGTACCGGTGGAAAGCAGCAGCAGCCGCTTTCCCGGTATGAGATTTGCGGTGACGAGCGTGCCGGTTGGCTTGCGGCCGACGAGAATGATGTCGCCCTCCTTTATCTTCTGCAAGCGCGAGGTCAGCGGTCCATCGGCAACCTTGATGCTGAAGAATTCGAGGGCGTCCTCATGGTTGGCGCTGGCCATACTATAGGCGCGGACAAGTGGACGCCCTTCGACCTCCAGCCCGATCATCGCGAACTGCCCATTCTGAAAGCGAAAACCCGGATCGCGCGTGGCTGTAAAGCTGAACAGGGAATCGGTCCAGTGCTTCACTGAGAGAACCGTTTCCTTCTGAAAAGCGCTCATCGTCCTTCTCCTCCGTCGATCGCCATAACGCGCATGAGAGCGCGATGATGGAACGTTGGGTGAGAAGCGAAAATCTCGCAACGATGGACTTCAATTCTTGGTCGATTAGTTTCCAATTTTTCGCGGTCAGAACGAATGATTTTTAACGTATGTTAACGACAACCCGATCAGCACCACGGAAAGAATCAACAGAAGTACGATGGGTTTTATGCCGAAGGCGCGGATGCTCCTCCAAGGCAACGTCAATCCGATTGCCGCCATCGACGTGACGAGGCAGAAGCGCGAAAGCGGCGTGGTCACCTGAGATAGTTCGCGCGGGACAAGCCCCGAAGCATTGAGCAACGCCGCCACGACAAAGCCGATCAAAAAGACTGGCGGCAACGGCAAAAGGGGCTTTTGCGAAACTTCCCTGCCCGTTGCGATGAAGGATACAGCGATGCACGCTGGCGCAAGGAGCGCCACACGTAGAAGCTTTGCCACCGTGGCCATATCGCCGGTCTCGGGATCGACGCTGTAGCCGGCGGCAATCGCGTGGGCCACTTCGTGAATACTCCCACCGAGAAAGATGCCGCCTGCAGCCGAGCCCAGTCCGGCCATGTGAACCAGGAGCGGATACAGGATCATCGCAACGGACGAAATGATGCTGACAGCGCCGACAGTGCAGGCAACATCTCTGTTAGCCGAATCATTGCGCATGACGACGCAGGCAACCGCGGCGGCGGCCGAAGCGCCGCAAACGGCGACGGAAGCAGCGGCGACCAGCGACAGTTCCCTTGTGATTCCGAGCATCGGGCCCAGGAACCAGCCTACCATCAGAACGATTGCCACGTTGATCGCGAGCGCAGCGACGTCAGCTACGTCCAAAATCTGCAAGGTCGCGAGCGAGATTTGAAATCCAAGCAGCGCGACGCCGATGCGCATCACCTGTCTTGCAGCAAACGAGATACCCGTTTGAAACAGTGCCGGGGGCGACCAGGTCGCGGCGAGAACGAGACCGAAGATCAAGCCCCAGATGACAGCAGACCCGGCCAGAACCGTCATCCAGGTCGCAGCGCAGGCGACAAGCGCGCAGAGGGCAATACCCGGAACATCCCTCCAAAGCCAGTTCGGTTCAATGACCCCTCCCGACCGGTGCAGCATTGTCCTACCCCGCGCGATGCTCGCGAGGTGGTGTTCGCGATACTGACACGGGACAAGCAAGTAATTTCCAAAACCGGGATTCGGCGCCGGCCGGCAATTAGTTGCTATCTGTGCGATCACTCGGAACGTAGCCTGTCCGAGGATGGATTTGCCGATGCCGATATCGCCACCGATTGCAGAAGGAACGAGTTGCGAGGTAAGCGCCGATCTCGCCTCGCTATCCATGATTGCAAGCGACGAATCTCGGGTGACTCTTACGGCGGAGAAGCTTCGGCTATTCTGCAAATGCGCGCATTGCACCCGCGCGCGCTTCGACGAGCGCTTCCCGGAACGTTTTCCCGGGATCGCCATCGTCGAGGTCGCTGACCTCGGCTACGGGCTAAATATTTCGTTCTCGGACGGGCACAACCGGGGCATCTACCCCAAAAGCTATTTGGCCCAATTGGCTGAGCCTTGATTCTGTTTGGATTTTTCGCCCGCGTCTTTGGCCGCAACGATCAATCTGGCACGAAGATTGCTGCTTTTTAGATCAGTTCTTAAATGGTCTGGAGACCGGCAATGTCGCTGCAGGCTGGAAATGTGGTGAGCGGACGCGCGCCTTCGGCCGCGGCTGCGGCGACTAAATCAACCTCATCCCTGCTTCTTTCCGAGAACCAGCAATTGATGGGCGGTCCACCGTCCCTGATGGAAAAGCTGACGATACGCGAGCGGGAGATCGTCCTGAAACAAGGGCGCCGAAAGGTCCTTAGTCGTGGGCAGACTATCTTCAGTCAGGGCGCGAAACATGACGGTATTTTCCTGATCGAAAGCGGCCGCATACGCGTATTCTATTCCTCTCCGCTAGGTCGCGAAATTACTCTCGCTTATTGGCATGCGGGCAATTTTGTGGGCGGGCCGGAGGTCTTCGACACCGGCATTCATCAGTGGTCCGGCGTCGCCTCCAGCAATTGCAGCATCGTGCAGCTTCCGGGGAAGGAACTGCGAACACTCGCAACTGAAATTCCCAATCTCGCGATTGGGCTGATCGAGGGGCTCGCGTTCAAAGGCAAATGCTATTCGGCGCTCGCCCAGATGCTGGGGACGCGCTCGATTACGCAACGGCTCGCGCATCTCCTGTTGCACCTCATGGATCTGTACGGCGTCGAGGATCCCGATGGAGTCGTTATCGCCGCAGCTTTCACCCACGCCGACCTGGCGCACATGGTAGGGGCGACCCGACAATGGGTGACGATCAGTCTCAAGCGAATGCAAAAAAAACGGATTGTGCTGACGAAACGGTCCCAGATCGTCGTCTGCCTGCCAAATATTCTGGAAGAAATGCGCGGCCAGGCATCGGATTGAGCCTGAATGCACACGTAAGCGGCTTTGCACGGTGAAACTGCCCAACGAGTATGCAACCGGCCTTTAGCGGCAACTAATCTACTCCGATGGCAAGTCCGCATTTGCCTGGAACGCTGGCCCAACCAATCATGCGTGCAGTGCTTCCAACCGAATGGGGATGAACATGGTCCGCCAAGTCCAATCAATCTCGATAGCGATATCCATAGCGTCCGTGGCATTGGCTCTTGCGCAGCCGGCCAGAGGCGAAACGGTCACAATCGGCATCGGCACTCAGGATACCACGACCAACACCGTGACGACCGGCATCGTCATCCGCCAACTGCGCCTCCTCGAGAAGTACCTTCCGACGGACGGCAAGTATGCCAAAATCAAGTTCGAGCTCGAATGGCAGAACTTCACCTCGGGTCCTCCCGTCACCAACGGCATGATGGCCAACAAGCTGCAATTCGGTGCCATGGGAGACTATCCGCTCGTCGTCAACGGTTTCACGTTTGAGAAAAACCCTGAAAGCAAAAGCCGCCTGATCGCCGTTGCGGCTTACAGCCTGTCCGGCTCTGGCAATGGTCTCGTCGTCCATAAAGACTCGCCGTATTACGAGTTCGCGGACCTCAAGGGTAAGTTGGTCAGCGTCCCCTTTGGGTCGGCCGCCCATGGCATGATGCTGAAAGCGATGCAGGATCGGGGCTATCCAGCGGATTTCTTCCAGTTGGTCAGTCAAAGTCCTGAAGTTGGTTCGACGAATCTTCAGGAGAAGAAGATCGACGCCCACGCTGACTTTGTCCCGTTCGCAGAACTGCTGCCGTTTCGCGGATTTGCCCGCAAGATCTTCGACGGCGTGGAGACGAACCTGCCGACCTGGCACGGCGTCGTGGTCCGGACCGACTTCGCTGAGAAGTATCCCGAGGTCGTCGTCGCCTACATGAAAGCGATCATCGCCGCTAACCAGTGGCTGCGCGCCGATCCCAAACTGGCGGCGGAAAAAATTGCGGAATGGACCGGCATCAGCAAGGAAGTCGTCTACATCTTCCTCGGTCCGAGCGGCAACATGACTACCGACCCCACCATCAAACCAGCCCTGATCGACGCGGCGGAAGTCGATGTCAAGGTGCTGCAAAACCTTGGACGAATGAAGGAGTTCGATCCGAAGAAATGGGTCGACGACACTTTCATCCGCAAGGCCTATGCCGACATGAAGCTGGACTATGACGCCCAGCTCGCCAGCACCAGGAACTACGAGATTTCCGGCGACGACAAGTTCTGCAAAAAGCCGATTTCTGATCCCCGCAAGTCCGGCGAAGTGTGGGTCGATGACGCAGGCATTCTTCCGTTCAGCAGCGCCACCTGCACGCTCGGTGCTTACGCGGATTTCAAGGCCAAGGGAAAGAAGATCAACGTCACTTATGTCTTCGACACCATGCGCGGCATCAAATTGTTCGCGGACCAGGCCTTCTATGCAGTCGCCGGCGGCGATATTGCGCCGTTCCTGCTGAAGAAGGACGCCGAAGCTCACGCCGCCAAGAACAGCGGCAAAGTTCTTGGTTTTGAAGAGGCGGTGAAGTCGGCGGTGGGCGGAGGCAAGACATGAGCAGCAGTCCTGCGCATGCCCTGCATCCGACGGAACGCCAAACACCCGCGATCGCTGCCGAACCGGCTCCCGCCGTGGAGCCGGTCCACAGTCCAGTCACGATCGGTGCCCTGGCCGCGCGCTGGTTCCGGCTCAACAAGGGTCGTCTGCGCGCGACGCTGATCGGCGCCCTTTCCCTGGTCGCGTTTCTCATTCTCTGGCACCTCTTGACTAAATATCGCGTCGTGTTTTTCGTGCGATTCACCAACGTCCCTTCTCCACTTGCCGTCTACGAGAGCTTCACGACCGCGATCCACGACCCCAAATTCCTGATGCATGTCCTGCTGAGCTGCCGCAGAATTATATTCGGCTTCTCGCTGGCGGCGCTTGTCGCGGTGCCGCTCGGTCTCGTCATGGGGCGCTTCAAGCTGATCCACGAAGCAGTTTTCCCGGTTGCCGAAGTCCTTCGTCCGATTCCTGCGATCGCGTGGGTACCGATGGCGATCATGCTGTGGCCGACCAACGAACAGAGCATTGTGTTCATCACTTTCCTGGGTTCGTTCTTTCCGATCCTGGTGAATACGCTGCATGGCATGGTTCTGGTCGATCCGGTTCTGGTCCGGGCCGCGCGGTGCCTCGGGGCCAGGGAAGCCTCGATCTTTCGCGAAGTCTATTTTCCGGCTTCGCTTCCGCACATCTTCACCGGGCTTACCGTCGGAATGGGCGTTGCGTGGGTTTCGCTGATTGCAGCCGAAATGATCTCCGGCCAGTACGGCATCGGCTATTTCACCTGGGAAGCCTATTCGCTGGTCCAGTATGCCGACATCGCACTCGGCATGATCGCGATCGGCGTCCTCGGCCTGACGTCCAGCCTGCTGATCCGGTCCGCCGGCCGGCTCGCAATGCCTTGGGGGCGCACATGAATCTGATCGAGGCGAAGGCAGCCGAAGGCCATATCGAGGTCACGAACTTCGCGCTGAACTACGAGACGATCGACGGGTCCGTCGTCGCCGTTACGGACACACAGATCCACGTCAAGCCTGGCGAATTCGTCTCGATCGTCGGCCCATCAGGTTGCGGAAAATCCACGCTGCTGAACGCGGTCGCGGGCTTCCTGAAGCCTACCGCGGGAACGGTCACGGTCGACGGCGAAGAAGTAAAGGGTCCGAGTGCCGAACGCGGGATGGTCTTCCAGCAATATTCTCTTTTCCCTTGGAAAACCGTCCAGGAGAACGTCGAATTCGGACTGAAAATGCGCGGCATGGACCGTTCCCGTCGCGATAGAGCTGCTCGCACCCTGCTCGGACTGGCTGGCCTTGAAGCGTTCGGAAAGCATTACCCAGACCGCCTTTCCGGAGGGATGAAGCAACGCGTTGGTATTGTGCGGGCCCTGGCGACAGGACCGAAAGTTCTCCTGCTCGATGAGCCCTTCGGCGCCCTGGATGCGCAGACTCGGGTCATCATGCAGCAAATCCTCAATAACATGTGGCAGCGGCTGAAAATCTCAGTCCTGTTCGTGACCCACGATATCGACGAGGCGATCTTTCTTTCCGACCGCGTCTATTGCATGACGGCTCGCCCCGGCTCAATCAAGGCGGAAATTCCCATTCCGCTGGAACGGCCCCGCCAGCAATCGATGATGATGTCGTCGGAATTCCTTGCCTTGAGACGCGGCCTGATGTCGTTGATCCGCGAGGAAAGCCTAAAAGCAATGGGAGGCGAAATCAGCGACCAAGGTTTGCAGGGTCTCAATATAGACTTGCACGGGCAGTCGTTGGCTGACGTACTTTGAATAGCAGTTCCTAGAGAACCGGTCAGCGACCGAAATTTCGGCCGCTCGCTCAACGGCTTTGTGTCCGGTGAGGATGCCATGACATACGCCATTCACGCATCAAGAGACGGGCAAAGCGTCGTCACTATTCGCATCAGCCCCGTTGCTGCCGTCGACAAGGCTCATCTGCTCGAACGCCTTGGCTGGCGGGGTTCACATTACAGATTCGGCTGGGCACCAGTTCGGCCCATCTGACTTTCGTCTGCTGCTTATGGTTGATCGAGAGACGGCCTGAGGGCCTATAGCTCCCTACCCTCGCATGCTTAAATCCCGAAGCAGAGAGTTCGCGCGAGAACCGCGGCGTGCCGCAAAAAAGGCGACGGCCGGGTTTTGGCGACCGCCAACCTCCCAACTGGCTTGCTCGCCGGCGGCCAAGAGTCAGGCGGCACAAATCCGCCTCCCGACCATTGTCAGTGCGCCAGCTTCTGACTCGCATTGGGCTTATGGTGAGTGCCGAACCGCTCCACCATGGTCGCGCTCGCCTCGTTCAGGCCAATCACTTCAACATGAGCACCGTGGCGACGAAGCTTCACCTTTGATGGATGATTTCGATCGGTTCTGGGAATGGGCAAACAAGCTGCTCGACAGTCTGACGATCCTGGCCGACATTCATCGTCATGTCGCTACCGCCGGAAGCGCGGCGCGACCGCGCCAAGGTCAATGAGGCCCTGGTACAAGAGACCGGCCGTAACTCAGACAGACGAGTACGCCTGAGCCCGACGTCGGGCCACTGGGGACGAGTGGTGAAACGATCGCAAAAAATCACCTTCAGCGAAATGCACGAATCGGGTTCGTCGCGTCTTGGTCTATTGTTCCGATTACAAATGCGGCCGCTCAATAGAGGTGGACGCTGCTATGTGGCCGGTGGCCGCAACATTGGCGCGGAACATCAGCGAGCGCCGGCCATTGTCCTGTTCGCTTCGCCGGGGCGCTACCAGAGGAACGAATTCATGGCATACCAACCCAATCCAAACGATCTCCATCGTGCGGGCCGTAGTAAAGAGGAAATGCGGCGTCGCGATAATGAGCTGCAAGCCGATCCCCAGCTCGCCGAAGGTCCCGCCAGCGGCACCAAGGTCGCAATGTACGCCATCGCCATCGCAGTTGTGCTGGGTGTCGTGTTCTACGGCCTGAACAACAACAGCGTGGACCAGGCGGGCACCACGCCGCCCAGCGAGACCGCGCAGCAGACCCAGCCGGCCAACCCTGCGGGGCCTTCGGGCAAGACCAACACCGAGCCCGGCACGACCACGGGCGCGGCGACAACCAACCGTCCGACGCCGCCGTCTCCGAACCCCACAGGTACGCAAGTCGATCGCAGCAAACAGTAAAGGTCGACCGTCCGAATTGACGTGCAGCGGGCCTATCGGCCCGCTGCTTTTGTGGCTAGCTGTAAGGCCCACGCAAGGCAGCGCTGACTTATTCGCCTAGGCTTGGTAGGTCGATCACGAAATTGCTAGGGTCCAGTTTGGCGCTAGCCAACGACTCGGCCTGGCGGGCTTTTTTTTGCAACTCCCTGGTCGCGCCCCGGCGTGATTAGAAGCGCGGAGGAGCCGGCCCGCTCGGTAGTAAGCGCTCCAGAGATGCTTTCGTGCTCGTACGTACGATTTAACCCTGGGTTGAGTCAGCGAAGAAAGACGAAGATCCGATGAGAAAGCACCCTAGCCAAAATCACGGCGTCCGTAGCCGCTGCTAAAGGGATGGCTCAAAAGGCGCTGGCGAGCACCCCAACCGCCCCCCAAGACAACAGCCACGCGGGCGTTACACCGCATGGCCTGATGCCGGGACTGTCCCGCTCCTCGCAAGATTCCGTCGCCGCTAACACAACCGCGGACCGGCAGAGACGTTCCGGCCGACGCTGGCAAAAAGTAACCCGCCGGGATGAGCTGGGGGGATTACTTAGAAGCCGGCGAGCCACTGACCGAGCATGGCGAGCCACGTACTCACACGGAAAGAAACAGGCCCGCGCCAGGGGCGGTCGCCCGCGCACGGCCGCCATCCCCTTCGGGGGTCCCGATAATGCCGACGTGGGAATACGGCAGCAATGGCTCAGCCAGTAACCGATGGGGTTTTCGAAACCTCAATCGTCTGTCTCAAGACCTGGCACTGCTTGTCCGAGGTCAGAAACGCGATATCCGACGCATCCCGGCCACTGCCGATGCGGATAATCCCTTCAATCGGCGCAAGCTGCGTCGCGTCAATCAGCCACCAACTATTTTCGAGATAAACTTCGAAGACTGCGTGGAAGTCAGGCGGGTCCAGTTGAAGCGCATACGCGCTGACGGCGCGGGCCGGAATGCCGAGTGCGCGAGCCAGCGTGATGCCCAAATGCGCGAAATCGCGGCAGACGCCCGCGCGGTCTATAAACGTCCGCTCCGCGGTCGTCTCAGCGTTGCTGACGCCCGACACATAGTCAACGTTGCGATGAATCCAATCCAAGATCGACATAACTCGCGCCACGCCGTCGCCGGCTCCGCCGAACTCGCGTTGCGCAAATCGCATGAACTTGTCCGACGGGCAAAAGCGGCTGGGCAGGAGAAACGGGAGCACGTCGGTGGGAAGGTCCGACCATAGATGCTGGTGACCGGCCGGCGGCAGGAGCTGCCGAAGATTGTTTTCCACCACGGCCTGATAACGGATCGCCACTTCGCCAGAGAACGAGGCGCGTATGCTCCGGTCACCGTATGGTGTCTTGTCGAAGAGCAATAGCGCCGGTGGCTGAATGTCGAGCGATTCCGAGAGGATTTTTTGATCGCTCGTATGTGAAGCCTCAATGATAGCGATAACCTGCGTTGCTTGCGCGAAAGCATAGACGAGTTCGGCCTTGATCAAGAGTTTCATGCGGCCCTCAAGCCAAACCAACAGGGCACCCTGGCGTGAATTATGATCAGGTGTTCCAAGTGCGAACGCGGTGACGAGCAGTAAAACACTCGCGAGGCTCGTTCCGGTTTCACTACGCAGAACGCGCTTGGCCTGATCCGACGTATAGCCATTGACCCGAGTTGGCGCTAGATTTTAGTGCTGCTGTACGCCTACTGAGGAGAACCGAAGTTCAAGACCGGTGCTGCGCACCCGTTTGCCCTCTTCGGCCGTTCGTAAATCGGCTATCGCGGCCGCCTACGCGACGAAGCATGCCCCCGAACATCGTTCAAAAGCTGCTGAAAATCGGGCCTCGGGGCACGGCACATGGCCCATTTCGCTGACTGTTGCCACGCGCGGCGCAGATGCCGGAGATAGGCAACTTGTTGACGGGCCACGACGTCGAGCTATGGCAATTGGATGGACAGATCCGGACGTTCAAGGCACACATCTTGGGGTTAGCGCGATAGCTTCACACTTGCCGTTCGGCCGTATTTCAGACTCGGCTTGAAGCCAGAACTCCAGGTCGCGGTCTGCTGGCCGTCCGTTCTGTCCCAAAGTTCGTGGGCGCGCTCTAATCTCTTCCCTGGTCCGCTGGGCGGCCAGACGTTGTCCAAGCCTCTGTCTAAGTTCCTCGACCCACGCCCTAAGCCGCTCATAGGTCATCTGGTCAGTGATGCGCGAAGAAATGCGACTCGCTTGTGCAACCTTGCGGTGGCCGGCGTCCGCCTGAACCCTGGAGTTGGCGCTTACTGAGGCACCTCCTGCCCGACCGCTGCCGATGAGGTAGCAGGTGCAGATTTCTCTGGCGCTTCTTCATCCGCATCACTCGTGGTAATGGTGGCTACAACATCAGCAGCCATCGTTTCAAGCAATGCGACTTCGTCTCCTTCCAGGGTGCGGGGTTCGGAGTCGAGAATGCATAGCGCTCCGATTATCAGACCGTCAGCTGCGCGTAGCGGCGCCCCAGCGTAGAAGCGCACGTTCCATTGCTCGATCGTCTCGTTATCGGCAAAGCGCGGGTCGCGCTCGATATCCGAGACCACTAGCGTCTCGTCGTTGGCTACTACGTAGTTGCAGATCGCATGTTCGCGGTCCATCGGCAGCAGCGTACCTGTATCGTCGGTGATGGCATCCGGCAATTTTCCACTTTGTCCGACGAAGTATTCGCGGTCCTTATCGATAGTGGTGATCACGGCAACGCTGGTGTTGAATACGTCGGCCGCACGCTTGGCGAGAGCATCCAGCGCTTCACGTTTGTCACCCTCTAAGACCCCGGTCGCTTTCAGCGCGTCGACACGCTCTGCGTCGTTGTCAGGCACGGGGGCTTGTTGGACCACCTTGGCTTCTTCAGGGTCGACGATGCGGTGAATACGACGGACCGCCTCCTCGACCGAAGTCACGACAGCATCGGCTTTGAGCGCTGCGAGGGATTCGTCGGTCAACAGTTCCGGGGGCGCCCTCCATAGCGCTAGAACGATGCGCAGATCCGGCCATCGTCTTCGCAGACGCCGGCAGGCGTGGCGGGCGGGGATGGCTGGGTTCGGCGTAAAGTAGCTGAGGCAGACAATGTCCGCGCCCTTCAGGTCGAGTTTAGCCAGATAGTCGGCATTGACGCTTGCAGCGGGTTGGGAAGCTGCGGCGATCCCTTCGAAACCAAGCGCGTGGGCTAGCATCTCGCCGGCGAGGGCATCGATCTCCCATTTTCCTCCGATGCACAGGACCGTTGGCTTTGCCTCCGGACTTAGGGAGGCTGGGTATTGATCTCTGAGATCGTCGAGCAGTGTATCCATTCCGCTTGCCAGACGCAGGCGGTGCTCAGCGCTTGCGTTCTGGAGATACTCCTCGCTTGCCAGACGAAGGACCTCAATGCCGATTGCATCGTAGAATGATATAACCGAAGACTCTTCGATTTCGGCGCTTGCGATCTCGACAGCTTCGTCGGCATCATCTGCAATCAGTCGCTGATAGATGCGGGCGGGTACATCCAGTGCAGGCGTCGAACCGAGCATAGTGTCGAGGAAGCGCAGCTGCGGCAGATTACGCCCGAGGACTAGTAGACAAACCGTGAGAGGGGTGGAGAGGATCAGCCCCACGGGACCCCAAAGCGCTGTCCACAATATCGCCGCGGCGATCAGCGATATGGCCGACAGGCCGGTGCTCGAACCATATAGCAGGGGCTCGACAATGTTGTTGCTTATCAACTCGAGGATGACGATCACCGCAACGGTCCATAGCAACATGCTCCAGCCACTGTCGACGGCAAAAGCGATCGAGACTGGAAAGATCGCAGCAATCAGTGGGCCGACATAGGGGATGAAGCGCATGACCGCGCCCACGGCGCCCCACAGAAGCGCGCCTGGTACGCCGATGATCCAGAGGCCGGCAGCGAGCGGCACGCCGTAACTGACGTTTACGAGTAGCTGCATCAGAAGATACCTGCTGATACGCGCACCAGCCTCCTGGATCGCATCGGTCGAACGATGGAAGTTGCCACCCAATAGTCGTAGAAACCGGTCGCGAAGGTCGCCGATATCAAGCAGCGCCAGAAAGACGAAGATCAAGACGATGCCGGCCGTAGCCAGCGGCTCCGCTGACCGCACAAGCCAGGCAAATGCCTGCTCGAACGGCGTTTGCGGCATGGGAACGATTTCGACACGCTGTGGCACCGGGCCTTCCGCGGGTTTGTCGTCCTTTGACTCGACCTCCTTCTGTACGCGTTCGACTGTCTTCAGCACGCCGTCGAACAATCCGGGTGCCTTAAGATTCTGGCGTAGATCCGCCAACTTCGTCAGTATCGTCGATTGATAGGCCGGCAATTCGACAGCGATCGAACGGACCTGTGCGCCGAGAATGACGCCTAGTCCAACCAGGGCGCATCCGACGGTTACCATGACGAGGCTCGTCGCGAGCAGTCTGGGCAGGCCGAGCCGGGCAAGCCATGTGACGGGCGGGTTCAGCGCGAATGTGATCAGGAACGCGATCGCGAGTGGTATGAGTATTTCACGGCCGAAATACAGGCCAGCAAGGATGACCGCGCCCGACACCAGGGCGGCCGCAACTCTTACAATATCCAGTTCGCGAGACGTGACCGCATCCGCGCGGACCTGGCTTGATGATGGAAGCCCTGAGGCTGTAGGCAAATTATGCATTGTGCTGCGCCTCACACGAAAACGCGAACGGACCCAGCAAGTTCCCTTCATGCAATTCGTGTCGCGAGCTTGCATGGGCAATAAATCGTCGGCTTCACAGACGACGGGACATGCACACGTTCCGCGAGGAAGCGATCGAGATGATCCGCGCCTAGGTAACGGCAGGCTGATCAGCGGTCACTCAGGCGGTGTCAATTTCGAGGTCCCAGCGGTCTTGATCCACCATCGGTGCCCTCGGCAGCGTCATGGCACCTTTGAGACATGCCGACACGGTAACGGTGTCTGTTTATAGGGTGTTCATTCCGAAACGGCCAGCCTCCAGTCGCGCTTGCTTGGCAAACCCACCTGTAAGAAGCTCGTCGGCTGCAGGTGCCTGCTCCGCTCGCAGCCTTGACGTTCATAAGGAGCATCCCCGATTATGCTGAGATCCCCAGCTTTCCAAGCGCTAGCCCGACTAATCGTGGATCCGGCTAGCCATGTTCGACGTCGTCCCCGCATGCCATGGCATCATTGACGTTCAGTAGCGAGCGGAGCGCAAGTTTGCCCGCCGCCTCCCTTAGTGTCTCGACACGTCCCGCAAACCGGTGAATGCCCTAACGCTTCCCAGATATTTGGTTTCGTACATTTCTCTTTGGGCTTCCAGTACCTCCTGCCGCTCCCGCGCGTGCAGATCTGGGGCTACGAGCTGGAGGGGTTCGCCGTCCCAGAGCGGGAATAGACCGGTTGGGCTGTCTCGGATCGCTCATGCTCCCGGCCCTGATCACGATCGCTCTACTTTTCATGTTCGGAAATGCTGCGCTTCTGAACCCAGGCGACTTAGTGTCTGATCTGCGCAAGGGAAAGTGGTTTCGGCTAGGAACAACTCAACGGCAATCTTGTTTGGTACCAGCAATTAACCTGGAGGGTTCTATGGCTAGAGAGAAAGAACTGAAAGATCTGTTTCTTGATACACTGAAGGATATCTACTTCGCCGAGAAGAAGATCCTGTCCGCCCTGCCGAAAATGGCCAAAGCCGCGCAGTCGCCGAAGCTTAAGGCTGCGTTTGAAAAGCACATGGCCGAAACCGACGGCCAGGTCGAGCGGTTGGAGCAGGTATTCGCGTCGATCGACGAAACGCCGAAGGGCAAGACCTGCGATGCCATCGTGGGAATCATCGAAGAAGGCAAGGAAGTTATGGACGAGTACAAGGGTATGCCGGCCCTTGACGCTGGTCTGCTCGCTGCCGCACAGGCCGTCGAGCATTACGAGATTTCGCGTTATGGCACCCTCAAGACCTGGGCAAACGAATTGGGTTACGCCGATGCAGTGAAGTTGCTCGATGCAACCCTTAAGGAAGAGAAGGCAACGGACAGTGCCCTGAGTCAGCTCGCGGAATCCGAGGTCAACCAGCACGCCGAGACCGCGAAAGCCGCATAACCAAGCGACCCGATACCACCTACAAATGGCCCCAGCGCTACTGCGCTGGGGCCATTCTACCGAATACCGGACCGGGCTGAACATCCTCCGAAATTACGACGAGCCCTATTATCCCGTGGTTCGTTACCGTCGCGTGGTTCGCCCGGCATTCGCCTACTATGGCGGTCCGCGATTCTATGGTCCGCGGTATTACGGCGGCTGGCGTCGCTGGTGATCCGGCAGGCGGCGACAACAGAGTGTTCTTACGATCCTACTTTCTCTCGGGCCGCCTCCATCGCATCCTGGCCCGCCTGTTTGACGCGATCGACGTATTCGGCGCCGGCATCTTCGAATTCGGCTTTGAGCGTATCGGCCCCCTCTCGGACGCTTTGCGACACGGCCCCGGCACGCACCTTCAGATCTGCCTTGAGGCTTTCACTCAAGTCCCCGACCCACTCTTTTTCGAGACCCGACTTGGCCAGGGCGCCCGCCACCGTGGCGCCGATCGCAAGGCCTACGGCACCAAGCACCAGCGGTTGCCTTTCCAGGAGATCGGACAGCGAGGACTGCGCCTGCCTCAGAGTTTCCTTCCTCGGCAAGGCCCGGCCCACCCGGTCAAACATTTCCCGGGCGCCGGCCACGCCTTCGTCGAATCGCTCGCTCATCGTTTCCGCCGCGCCGGACATCGCATCGGAAGTGGCCATTCTGGCGTTGCGGACCGTTTCATTGATATCGCGCGAGGCTTCGTCCTGCATTCGGGAGGCGCGATTCCGCATGGAACCGTAAGTATCGTCCCAGCTGGAGGCGGCCGACCTTTGGGCACGCGCGCCGAGATCGGCGAGCGGCGCGGCCGCTGACGTGACCGAACCGGCGGCGTTCTTCAGCTTGTCGCTGCCGATAAGCAGCCACAGCGCGCCACCTCCGATCAGGGCTGCGGCGAGCGGGTTTTCCCGGGCAGCCGCGGCCAGACCATCTATGAAACTCCCTTGTGAACCGATCATCGCACCATTCCCTTCACGGTGTCCTTGTCCTTTTCGAGCTGACGCAACGTTTCTCGCGGCGCCAGATGACGTGTGTCGAGCCGATTCATACCGACCGCAAGCAAGATGCCTGCGAGCACCGCGGCAACAATCGCGGAGATCAGATAAGAGACCGGCTGCGACCAGCCGCCCGCGATCAAGGCCGCGGAAAGCGCAAACAGCGCCATGACGATCGCGGGAATAACCAGGACGGCACCGGCCGCAATGAGGCCGACGGCGCCACCGATTTGCTGAACCTTCTCGCCGAGTTCGGCCTTGGCGAGATCAACCTCGTTCTGGAACAGTTTTGCGAATTGCGAAAGCGCGTCGCCGAAAAGGTGCGAGATCGTCCGAAGATCGGCTTTCGTGCTCATGACGCCTCACCTTTGTAGGATCCCGAGCTGTAGGATGATGACGGCTCGTAGGACGATGACGATGAGGAAGAGCCCTGGCGTGAAGAGCTCTCGCTTCCCGATGCCCTCAGGAAGCGGACAGCGGCGAAACCGGTCAGCACCGACAGACCCAAGAAGGCCGCAGGCTGCCGCTTGGCAAAATCCGTCGCGCCATCGACCAGATCGCGGAAGCTTCCGTTGCGGATTTTGTCGGCGGCTTCGTCGACATATTCGGCCGCCGAATTGATGCCGCGGGCTGCGAACGGCACGTCGTTTTCGAATGCGCGCGCCGCATCCCTGATGTTGCCGGCGAAGCGGCCGACAAAATCGGCACCCGAGCGCTGTTGTTCACGCGCCTGATCCTGGAAACGATCCGCAGTTCCGGCTGCAGCCTCCTTGGCGGCATCGGCCGCCTCCTTGAATTTGTCGCGTGCGGTGTCCGTCGACGCCCTCAGCACATCACCGGCGCGCTGTTTGATCTCAGCGCCGGCATCCGCCACCTGGTCCTTCGGGTTCTGGGACGAGCCCGTATTCTGGTTCTGGGAAGAATTCTTATCGCGGGTGTTAAGATCCGTATCGCTCATGGCGGCCTCTATTTGGCTGGCGGGTTTCGGGAAGGATCGAAGGCCGTTGTCACGACGTCGTCGGCCACCTCTTTGAGTCTCTCGGTCACCCCTTCGGTGATGCGGCTGGCGTGTCCGCCGAGGTCGGCTTCGGACAGGCTTCTTGCCGCGGCATCCGCCGCCGACAGCACCGTGTCCTTGGCCGCCTCAAATCCGGATTGAGCCGCCGTGCCGGCGGCGCGCTTGACGCGGTCGCTCGCTTCACCGGCCACGCTCGCCTCGACCCTGGTGCTCGGAAGGGAAGCAGCAAGGATCGCGCCGATCGCCACGCCGAGGCCGCCAATCAATGCGACGTTGTCCCGGATCACCTTGCTTGCAGTCGCGGGAGTAGCCGTCGCCGCGTTCGTCGCAGTCGAGCGAACGCGCTCCATCTTCTCCTTGGCTATCTCCGAAGCGGCATCCATGCCGGACCTGACCTTGTCGGCGACGGCATCGGCGGCCTGCGCCGCGCGATCCCTCAGGTCACCAGCCATTCCGCTCGCCGCATCTGCCATTCCGCCTGCGGTTTCACGAGCTTCACCGGCCATGCCGGCTGCCTGACGCTCAGCGTGGGACATCTCTTTCCGCATACCGTCACCCAGATACTGGGCGCGTTCCGCGGTCTCGTCGATAACCTCCCTCGCCTTGTCAATTCCCGGCGCTGCCGCTTCCGCGGCGCGATCGCGAACGGTCTTCGAACTTAGGGCAAGGCCGGCACCGATCATCAAGAGCGGTAGTGGGAAGCCGCGGGCCAGGCGCATCGCGGGCACGGCGATCGCGGTGCCCGCGGCGATTGCCTGCATCGGATTATCCATGGCTTGTTGCTTCAGCGCATCCATCCAGCCGTGGGTCTTGTGACTGATGAAGCCGCTCACCTCAGCCTTGAGGTTTTCCGGCGAGACCTTGTAGCGGATGTCTTCTGCGGTGTCGGCGATCTGCTCCCTCAGCCGGTCGACGGTTGCCGCAAGCTGCGCGCGGCTTTGCTCGGAGTCCCGTCGTAGCTCCTCCACGGATCGTGTCATGTCGTCACCGCCTGTGCGTTCGTGTTGTTTTGAGAACGAACTCAGGCACTATTGAATCGTTCCTAACGCTCGTTGCGCGCCGCTGGATCGCGCGCGTCATCGATCGCCTTCGTTAATTCCGCGCCGAACAGGAATATCTGCGCGGAGTAGTAGACCCAGAACATCAGGACGATCAGCGCGCCCGCGGCGCCATAGGTCGAGTTCGGGGCTGCCTGACCGAGGTACCATCCGATCAGCGATTTCCCGACGGTGAACAGCAGGGCTGTGACAAAAGCGCCCAGCAGAAGATGGCGCCAGTAGATCGTCGTGTCCGGCAGTACCCTGTAGATCGCTGTGAACAATAGCGTGAAGATGCCAAGTGACACGACCGCGTTGAGCGCGCTGAGCACGGCCTTGCCGGTCGACCAGTGCCCCAGGGCGGATAGCCCGGCACTCGCGGCCAGCGAGACGATCAGCATGAAGCCCAGTGCGGCGACAAGGCCAAGGCTGGCTGCCCGGCTCCGGATCAAGGAGAAAATTGGCTCGTCCGTCGGCTCGGCCTTGAACGTTGCGTTCAGTGCCGTGCGCATCTCGCCGAACACACCGGATGCCGTTACCAGCACCGTGACGACGCCCACGACGGTTGCGGTCGCGCCTGACGTCGGATCGCTTGATCGGGCCAGGATGGATTTAATGAAGTCGCCGCCGGTTGGTCCCAACAACCGGCCGAGCTCATCACTGATCGCGGCGCGAGCGGCATCCTGCCCGAACGCCAAGCCGGCGATAGCCACGACGATAAGGAGTACGGGCGCCAGGGACGTGGCGGCATAGAAGGCGATGGAAGCTCCGCGGCTTAGGGCATCATTAGCGATAAAGCCGGATGCCGCCGCCTTCAGGACCCGCCACAAAAGTCCCATTGGTTTTCCCTCGCCTCCCTCGAACGCGCCACCAAACGATTAGCAGGGCGCTGAGTTCGTAGTGAACATCTCCGGGTTGCTGGCAACATACTCTTCCCAAAGTTCTCCATAATTCTCAGAACGTCTTCCGCGCGGTATCCCCGCCCGTTGGCCCGCTGGTTGACTAGCTGACCTAGCCGCATCGTTCCTGAAAGTGGGTCGCCACGACTGGGGATGAAAGCAGCCTCCGCCGGCTTATGCACCACCCTTGCGACGTGACATTGAATTGGTTGCGCGTGACTAGAGTCGCCATGGCGGTTGCACACTCGTGTGATCGGACGGACACTCTCAACGTTGGAATACTAGGCAATGTTCCTAATGCGCTCGGGATCGCGCGGCCTTGCGACCGCTCCGAAATCGAATGACAACGCCGCGTTGCGGTCTCGCCGTTTATCGCTCCTCCGGATTCATCCCATTTGTGGGGCGTGATCTCGCGCGGTCAGCTTGATCACGGGCACCGGCCAGGACAACCGGCATTTCAGCGACGCCTCCAGCTCCCAGAGCGTGTCGCGCGGTCACGGAGGGCGTCAGGCGGCAGGCTCGCCCGCCTTGCAGCGGTTGCATTCGACCAGCGAGCCCAACCGGCGTGACGCCGCATCGTTGAATTCCGGTCTCTGCGTCTGGAGTAACGCAGTCAGTAAGGATGTCTCATGGTCTGTTAGGAACTATGCAAGCAGCGACACGTTTCGTCACGGGCACTAAATGGAGGACCGCATGGATTGGAGCCGCGTTGAAGGTAATTGGAAGGAGATGAAGGGCAAGGTCAAAGAACAGTGGGGGAAGCTTACCGATGATGACCTCAATGTCATAGACGGCAAGCAAGACCAACTCGAGGGCCGTCTGCAGCAGCGGTATGGCTATGCCAAAGACCAGGCCAAGAAAGAGATCGACGCCTGGTACGGAAGCCAGGGGTGGTAACAAAAGGCCCCGCTTTAGCGGGGCTTTTTATTTGGGCGAGGACAATTCTCTGCCGCGCTTATGCCGTTGCAGCGCGGGCGATCTACCCAACTCTTGCCCTACGGCACCATCGCCTCATGCCGTCGGCCGATCGCATCTGATCGAGCCATCCATTCCGGCACGAGAGCACCGTCGCGATGCCGTCCGCCGGCGCACGCGACCGCCCATGCAGCCACGGCGCCAAGCAAGACGGCGGTCGCGACCGAGAAGGCAAGGATGACTGTGCTGCGTAACAGCGGTCTTGGCGTTTACAATGACGCTGTCCACCCTTCGCTCTGCATCGGCCGCAGAGAGTCCCGTAAGCGCGCCAACCTGCTGAATGAGATAGGCGCGATCGTCCGTGCTCAGGCCGCTATGACTTGAGGTGGTGAGAAGGATGCGCCCGGTCTCAGCGCGCTCGGCGCAGAGATCAACATTGGGCGCACGACGGCTGGCACGAAACAGCCGGTCAAGCTCATAGCTCAGGAACGGCTTGGCCGCGCTGGCCTGCGCAGGGCTTCGCATCGAAGGCGTTCGATTGAGACTGGCCGCGCCGATCAACGAGGCGAGCGCCGCTCCCATAATGACGGCCAGCGCCCAGACGCCCAAGCCGTGGACGCCGTCAGGGTCCTCAGTTTTTGGCAAACGGCACGTTTCTCCGGCGCGCTGCCGGTAGGCAGTCCGTTTTTTTGGCGTCGCGTATGTCCCATATCGGACAAACCGAGCATTCCCGATGGTCTGTGGGCTTCCCTATTCCGCGACGGCAGCCTGCTCTCTTACGTGTCGGTTGGATCGCAAGGAAAGCCCCAGTTGATAGGCTTTGAATACGACGCCCCCGACGGTCCGATTGGTCAGTTCGGCAATCTGCGGTGCGGAATAATACTGGCCATGCGCTTTAGATCGTCGATATCTTGATCCGTCCAGCGTCTGCCGATCGCTCCCGGGGAGCTGCGCATGGAAAAGCGCTGCTATTTCGGCTACACGACTTCCTTAGAAAAAGGATTCGTTGCGTCCCCCTCATAGGGACGGACTTTGGTGAAGATAGCGGTCGTCGAATTGCGCCAGTTCCGCAAGCCTAGTTTCGTTGAGCACCCTCACCCGGCCCCTGTTGATATCGAGGATGTTCTCATCGCGCAGTTGTTTGATGATTCGGTTGGCGTGCACTGGCGTTATGCCCAGCGTCTCGCCAATCTGCTCCTGCGTGAGAGGCATCTCGAACGCGCCTGATTCCGTGTAGCCCGTGATGGCGAGACGTCTGCGCAACTCAACGACGATGTGAGCAAGCCGGCTCGCGGCCGGCCGTTGCCCAACATTGACAATCCATTCCCGGAACATCGCGGCATCGATCAGTGTGTCGCGCCAGAGCACCTCGGTGATGTTCGGATTCCCGCGCGTCATAGCCCGCAGCGCGGCGTGACTGATAAAGCCCAACCTGGACGGGACCAAGCTGATGAGATCGTGGTCCATGCGGTGCAGATATAGGCTCTGAAGGTCGGGGATGTCCCCGGAGATATGAATGGAAAGAATTTGCCGCTGGCCGTTCATTATCGTTTTGGAGCGCACGCAGAATCCCTCGATCACCAGACAGCATTCCGTCGGGCGGTCGCCGTCGGAAACGATGGCTCGTCCGGCCTCCCACGGACGAACGACAATCGGAAGCGCGCGGATGGCGGCGATGTCCGCCTCATCGAGCCCCGTGACCGCATCAAGCCGCCGTAATAGGGTCGCGACCATCGATTCTTTATCCAAACCAGATTCTCCTTCGCGGTCCACTTTCTCTGGAAAAACGGGCGCGGAAGGGCGCGGTTCCTAACAAAGGTTAAGGATGAGGCCGCTGCGATGTGGAAAGTTCAGATCTCGCAGGAGATCTAACATGAAGAAAAAGCGCAACCGCAGCCGCCCGGTCCTTTCGCTTCAGGAACGCTTGAAACAAGTCGCGTCTCTCGCGCGCGCAAAAGCCGACGGCTTACCGCCGGGCCAGGAACGCGACCGTCTGATACAGACAGCGGTCTCCAGTGATGCTGCAGCCGCGATAGACCGGTGGCTGGCATCCCCGGAATTGCGCAGCCCGAAATAGCCGGCCGTTCAGCCTTCAGCATTCGCCCAAGCCATCACTTTGGTTTTTCGGCGTAGAGGTGGATGACGTACAGCCCGTTCGCGAATTCGTCGGTCACTTCCAGTCGCTAATCCTTGCCGGGACGCAACCTCCCATCGAGGTCCTGAATGATCTGCCCCACCGTCACCGTTGCCTCGCGCCACGCGGCTTGCGCATCCGGCCAGTTCTTCTCCCTCCTCGTCCGGCTCAGGTCGGTCGTGGTACACACGGAAAAAGTATCTTGGCATGCTGGCATTTCTAGCGCCTACCTTCTTCTCGGCCCGCACGCCCTTGGACTTTCTTGGGCGCCATCTTTGCGGCCGGCTTTTCACCGCCATAAATTCGCTGGAGGCCCGGTCTCTCTTCGTCCATGCGCTCGCGCAAGCCTTGTAGCGACCAGAGCCCACGCCCGCCGCCATCAGCGGCCGCACTTGCTGTATCGATGAGTGACCTGCGAGGATGCGTCCGACAGCAGCCAGCGCAACCTCCTCCCGCGTTTGGCGGCCAAGCAGATGTGCCCTATCGCGAATTCCTGGCATGAATTTCGGTCTCGGAGCCGGACCCGCGTTTATACCGGAGCCTTGGGACCGGCCTCCCTCGCAAGTCCTATGATCGGCATCTAGTGCTTTCAACAGGCTTGCCGGCCGCCATCTCCTGGGCCATTTCGAGATGATGCCACAGGGTCGGCAGCGTCTTTTCTGCCCATTCCTTGAGGTTCGGGTCGTCGCCGCCTTCGCGTACCGTTCAAACAGCGAAACGGCATCTTTGTGGCCGCTGACCTGGTCAAGATTGTATCGGGAGCTTCCTCGCATTCCCCGCGCCCCTCGCCTGCCCGGCTCGCCAACGCAGGAGCGAACCTGCCAAGCGGATGTTAAGTAGAATTGAGATAAAAGAGAGCACAGGCTGAGCCATGCTGCATTATCCCTGCCCTCCCTTTCCGAACCAACACCAGCCGATGCCCGGCAAGACTGCCGCGATGAATCCGGTGCCCGACCATGGCGAAACGACATACAAGGGCAGCGGCCGCCTCAACGGCAAGAAGGCCGTCATCACCGGTGGCGATAGCGGGATCGGCCGCGCGGTTGCCATCGCCTACGCCCGAGAAGGAGCTGACGTTCTGATCTCCTATCTCGACGAGCATGACGATGCCCGGGAGACCGAGCGGATGGTGACGGAAGCCGGCAGAACGGCCGTTTTGCTTCCCGGCGACATCCAGGACCCCGGTCAATGCCGCGCCGTCATCGCGAAGGCCGTATCGGAACTGGGCGGTGTAGATATCCTCGTCAACAACGCGGCCCATCAGGCCAGCTTCAAATCGATCGACGACATCAGCGACGAGGAATGGAAACTGACGTTCAAGGTAAACATCCACGCGATGTTTTATCTTACCATGGCAGCGGTAAGCCACATGAAGGCGGGTAGCTGCATCATCAACACGACGTCGATCAATTCGGATGTACCGAACCCGACGCTGTTAGCCTATGCAACGACCAAGGGTGCTATCCACAATTTCACGGCGGGACTGGCGCAGATGCTGGCCGAGAAGGGCATTCGTGCCAATGCGGTTGCTCCGGGACCGATCTGACGCCACTCATCCCGTCCACCTTGCCTGAGGACTCCGTGAAGAACTTCGGCAAACAGGTCCCGATCAAGCGCCCCGGTCAGCCGGCTGAGTTGGCCACGGCCTATGTCGTGCTGGCCGATCCGCTTTTCGAGCTACGTATCCGTCGCGACGATCGCCGTCACTGGCGGAAAGCCGTTCCTGTAAAAGGTATCCCCACTGGCCCATAGGCATTGCCAAGGCCCCGTTTCTCGCCGGAGCCTTGGCTGCCAGTTCCGGGTCAGGCAGCGTTCGATGCCTTGGTGTTGACGCCCTTCCGAAGCGCGATGGTATTGAGCTTCGTGTTCGCAGCCTTTTCCTCGTTGAGGTTGGTAGTCAGGAAGCGAACCACCTCGTCATGACCGAGCTTTTCGGCCTAGGCAATCAGCGTGCCGTAGCGGCAAATCTCGTAGTGTTCGACGGCCTGCGCGCCGGCGACGATCGCCGCATCGAGCACGGCCTTGTCGGCTACCTCGCCGGTCAATTCATCGGCTTCCGTAATCAGACCATCGATGGCCGGGCATTGGGTGCCGCGAGGCTGCTGCTCGAGCTTCAGAAACACCTTGTCCAGCCGCTCGATCTGCTTGTTGGTCTCTTCCAGATGCGCCTTGAGGCCCGCGACGAGATCGCGGTTGGCCGCCTTATCGATCATCTTCGGCAACGCCTTCGTGATCTGTTGCTCTGCATAATAAATATCCTGCAGGCCGTGCAGGAACAGGTCGTCCATTGTCTTGATGTCTTCTGTGAATAGTCCCATGGCATCCTCCTTGATTGGATGCGCGCTTAACGTTGTTGCCGGGACCGTTGTTCCTAAGCGGCGCCGCTTCCTCGTCGTTTGCCCGAGCGATAGGAACAACTCGTGCTTCCAGGTCTTTCTCATCAACGACGCGGAGGATCCTGACGATGAAAGCACCGGCATGGCACGGTAGGGCGGCTGCATCGAGGTCGTCTTGAAGCCGTGACCTCATGGCGCGGTTTCTGATCGGTACATCGGGCTGGCACTACGATTCCTGGCGCGGGTCGTTCTTCCCGAATGGCCTGCCCCTCAAGGAGCAGTTGCTTATTACAGCAGCCAGTTTTCGACGACTGAGCTCAACGGCGTGTTTTGCAGAATACCCACTCCGAAGGCGGTGGTGAGCTGGCGTGATCAGACCGGGCGCGATTTGGTTTTTGCCTGGAAGGCATCCAAATTCATCACGCATTGGAAACGGCATTCCGACAATTCGGTCAACAGCCTTGAACTGCTGGAAGAGCGCCTGTCCCTACTCGGCAAGAAAGTCGGGCCGATCTTGTTTCAGCTTCCGCCCAACTTTAGGGCTGAGGCCGACCGACTCACTTCCTTCTTCAAGCTTCTTTCGAAGAAAACGCCGCTACAGTTTCGAGTTCCGCCATCCAAGCTGGTATTCACCAGAGATATCGCGATTGCTCCGGCAGCAAGCCATCTCGCTATGCATTTCCGACCATCATGACGCGCCGGCGCCTTGGACGCGCACGGCGGACTTCGTCTATGTGACGCTGGCACGGCCCACGGGCCGTTACAAGGGCCACTATAGTCCGCGAACCCTTTCGGAATGGGCTCGCCGCGTCGGGTCCTGGATGCGGCAAGGCTGCGACGTGTTCGTCTATTTCGACAACGACCAGAGCAGCGGGGCGCCGGCCGATGCCAGACGCTTGAGCGAGATTACGGGCCGGGCCCGATGACGGCGGAACTAATAGGAACCAGTCACCCGATCGGCCGTTTGATACTCATGGTCATTGTCGACTGATCGGGTTTTTAGAATGGATCCTTTCATCGATCGGCGTAGCCAATCGCTTTGGATGGACATTGCGGTTGCCCCAAACGCGACACGGCTCCAGGGCGGCAAAGAATGCGATGTTGTAATCATTGGCGCGGGTATTGCCGGAATTTCTACGGCCTATGAACTCGCCCTCGGAGGTTCGCGCGTCATCGTGCTCGATCGTGGGAAGATCGCGGGCGGCATAACGGCGCGCACCACTGCGCATCTGGCGCCGCTCTACGATGATCTGACGTCCGCGATGATCGGCCTGCGCGGCGAGGACACATCCCGCCTGTTCTACGAGAGCCAGGCCGCAGCGGTGGATCGCATCGAGGAAATCCAGCAGTGGGAATCCATCGACTGCGATTTCCGGCGCCTGGACGGTTTTCTGTTTCAGGCGCGCGACACCGATGCGAAGATCATTGAGGATGAATTGGATGCGGTCCGCAAGGTCGGCGCGCCTGTCCGTCGACTGGTCGGCGTTCCCCTCGCCCATTGCGCCCAGCGGCACGTATTATGCTATCCGCGCCAAGGCACGTTTCATCCTCTGAAATATCTCAGGGGTCTTGTCGCGGCCATCGAGACAAAGGATGGCAGCTTCCACTGTGACACAGCTTAGGCAAGTTAGGTTTTTCCAGCCGTGAGGGTGTGATGAGTATCGCCGAACAAGACGACATCGAATCGCTGCTGGTCTCCCTGCAGAAGCCGAACGTAGATCAAGGGGCGTGGGGATCCGACGAACTCTTGCAGGCACTGCCGGTAGCGCTCTATATGACGGACGCCGCCGGCCGTATCACCTTCTACAATGAAGCGGCGGCGCAATTGTGGGGATGCCGACCGACGCTAGGGACTGCCGAGTTTTGCGGATCATGGAAGCTCTATTGGCCGGACGGCACTTCCCTCCCGCACGCCGAATGTCCGATGGCGCTGGCGCTCAAGGAGCGGCGTCCTATCCGAGGCATGGAAGCGGTCGCCGAACGGCCGGACGGCACGCGCGTACCGTTCATTCCGTATCCAACGCCCCTGTTCGATGCTTCACGGGCTTTGATTGGCGCTGTCAACATGCTGGTCGACATCACCGAGCGCCGGGAGGCTGAACAGCGGCTTCGAGAGAGTGAGGCGCGCTATCGAGCCATCGCCGCGATCATCGAATCATCCGACGACGCGGTCGTTTCGAAGGACCTCAATAGCATCATCACAAGCTGGAATCAGGGCGCGGAGCGGCTGTTTGGCTATAGCGCTAAAGAGGCGATTGGGAAGTCGGTCATGATGCTAATCCCTCCCGACCGTCACGACGAGGAGCCGACCATTCTTGCCCGCATCCGGCGCGGTGAGCGCGTCGAGCACTACGAAAGCGTTCGCCAACGCAAGGATGGCCGCACCATCGACATTTCGCTGACGATCTCCCCGATCAGAGACAAGGACGGCAAGATCGTCGGCGCTTCGAAAATAGCCCGCGATATTTCATTTCGAAAGCGAGCAGAGGAGCAGCAGCGGCTAATCTTCCGAGAGATGGACCATCGCATCAAGAACCTCTTTGCTGTCGCTGGCGGCGTGGTCACGATGAGTGCCCGATCAGCGAAAACAGCGGAAGAACTCGCTACTGTGGTGCGAGACCGCTTGTTGTCCCTCGCGAAAGCCAACGACCTAACGTTGAAGCTGACTGCCGATGGCACTCATCGAATGCAACACTCAACGCTGCTGCATACGTTGATTGGGACGATTCTCTCGCCTTATGATGGCAGCACCGACAAAGGCGGGGCGCGTGTCACGATCAGCGGACCCGACATTCCAATCGCGGGCGACGTGGTGACCGGTTTTGCGTTGCTATTGCACGAGTTTGCAACCAACGCCACAAAGTACGGGGCACTTTCGAGCCAAAGTGGCTCCATCAATATCGCGTGCTCCGAAAACACTGACCAATTCGTGCTAACGTGGACGGAACGCGGAGGACCACCGGTTGGTCGTCAAGCAGAGGTAGAGGGCTTTGGTACGCTACTCTCCCGTGCAACGGTGCAGAGCCAATTTGGGGGCGGGATCGCGTGGGATTGGAACCCCGCAGGCCTGACAATAGACCTTTCTTTTCCAAAGGACCGCATAGTGGCGCATCGCTAGCGCTCAAGTCATTCTGGCGAAATCAAGTTGTGGACGATATACAAGAAATCACCGGACGGCTCAAAAGCCTAGCAAAATCAACCTCGCACGGCGGTGGTGATCCTATCCTTTCCTGGGCACCAAATCTCAACATCTGAGGAAGGCACCCGTTGGTCAGTCTCGCGCGCAGCGGGCATACGGATTCCTGTCCGCGTTGTACCACTACCGCCCGCATGCTGGAGGTCGCCTTCTGGACCCAACGCGGACATAGACATGGCACAACGAACCCTCACTGGGGCGCGCTACTCGCCGGTGGCGTCGCTATCCAGATGACCGGTAGGTCCGCGACTGAACACGCCATAGCTGCTGGATTTCATGCCATTGCCAGCGGTCGCAGTCGACGCGAGGCCCAGTTTAAGCAACTCGCGAACGGCCGCGGCTCGGGTCGGCATACGATGCTGAAATCTGAAGTCGTCAATCACCGATAGTTCTTCCGGCGAAAGCATGATCTGCAATCGCTCACCACGGAGATCGTTCATGGCGTCCCTCCACGCAGAGCATTTTCAGTGTTCAACGCGAAATTAGCAAATTACTCAATTCACTCAGTCAAACCAAGTTCCTTCAACAACCAAAAAATCCACAAATTAGTAAAAGTCCAATAATATCAATAACTTAGTGATTTACAGCCCCCATTCCGAGGAATACACTTTCCAACACGGTTGCCGAAAATGTCCGGTGCGCCTGTGCGATGAATGCCTCAAAGCCCCCCATCTGCCCGAAATGCCACAAGTCCATCGGGCTCACGCTCGTGAAGGTTAAGCGGATCGATTGTGGACCTCTTCGCTCGCGGGACAGCAAGTGGTGATGAGAACGCCGGTCCCGCCTTCCATGGAAATGGAGCAGCGCCATGCAGCGACGCCGTTTTAAACAAACCCTGTCGTTCCCTGATCGACTTGCGCAGGAAGCCGAACGCCTACGCGAAGAAGCCAAGAAAATGCCGCACGGAAAGGAGCGAGAAGAGCTCCTGAGAAAAGCCCGGCAGGCCGACACCGCATTGCGTATCAACGATTGGCTATCGTCTCCGGGGCTAAAGCAACCGGAATAAGCAGCGCAGCACCATGCCAGAATATCGCGGCGTGAGTGGATTCCGATGAGCAAAGCCGTCGAAGAGATTTTTGAATTCTATCCTTGAAGATTTTAAAGCCTGCAGACATGCCAAGGAAGAACTCGAAGCCAAGGCGCTGTTTAGGCTTTTGAACTATTGCCCACCACCTGCGGCCAACGTGCCGCTGCGGGAAAAGCCGGCAAATCTGAAGTGAGTTGTTGACGCTCCAACTTTACGCATGGTGCAAAGACATGCTGATGGCGGGCCTGATGGGATTGGTCGGGTTGGTGATGGTGATTGCAGTTTCCACCATCATAAGTCACTTCAACGTACGCGATCTGAGCAAGCGCCAGATGAACCTTTAGACAAGGCGGGCCTGATGCCGGGATGAACTTCGCTCACATCGGGATGAATCAATGTCTTGTAGCGGCGGAGATACTCCTGTGCCATTCGTCTTGCGGTAAACCTTTTCTCGAATTGCATTCGCACCTGACGTCGATCGAGCTCGGAAAGCCTTCCGATCGCTTCAACGGCTTCTGCCTTGTCGGATACGACAAAGCCGGTGATGCCGTCGTCGATGACCTCCGACACCGAGCCGGACTTGAACGCGATGACGGGCGTGCCGCACGCCATGGCCTCGATCATGACGAGGCCGAACGGTTCCGGCCAATCGATCGGAAACAACAGTGCTGCAGCGCCCGCCAGAAACTGCCGCTTCGCTTCATCATTGACCTCCCCGGTGAGCTGGACCTGTTTACCGCCGATCTGCGACTCGAGCTGTTCTTTGAAATAGCTCGTTTCGCCCCGTGGCACTTTTGCAGCGATACGAAGCGGCATCTTGGCAGCGCGCGCGATCCGGATGGCGGCTTCCGGTCCTTTCTCCGCTGTAAGCCGGCCGAGGAAGGCGAGGTAGGAGCCCGCTTCGAAGGACGGCTCGAACAGGTCGGCCGGCAAGCCATGATAAATGGTGCCGATCCAGTTGGCCTCGCTCAAGGGTGCGCGCTGGTTATCCGATATCGAGACGAACGGCGCATCGGGAAAGCAGCGGACCACGTTTGCAAAGCCCGGCAAGTCCATGCGCCCGTGGCAGGTGGTGAGAAACGGCACGCCAAGCCGGCTTAGGAGCGGCAGGTGCAGCCAATCAATATGGGCGTGGATGATATCGAACTCCGTCGCGTGCCGCGCCACCGCCTCCAGCAGGGCTGCCTGCGCCACCATCGGATCCGTCCTCGGCCGACCAAGGCGAAGCGCCCGCGGCCAAACGGCATGAAGCTTGGCAGTGGTATTCGAATCCCCGCTGGCAAACAGCGTCACCTCATGCCCAAGGCTCACCAGCTCGTCGACCAGCCACGCCACCACCCGCTCAGTGCCGCCGTAAAGCTTGGGAGGCACGCTTTCGACCAGAGGTGCTACCTGGGCAATTCGCATCGGCTTTCACCATCGAGATGAAACCCACCGTCAGATCACCGGTCGGTCGTACTTGGACAGCAGGTCGAGCCAATCCTCTAATAGCCGGCTCATCAGAAAGTTCTGTCGGACGCTTTCCTTTGCCCGCAAGCCGACCTGCTTCCGGAGCTCGGGTTCCTTCAGGAGCTGGACCATTCTTGCCGCCGCCTGATCGGGCGTGCTCACCAGAAATCCGTTCCATCCATCCTTGATCTGGCGCCGGATGCCTCCCACGTCGCCGCCGATGATGGCGGCGCCCTTCCACATCGCCTCGGTGACCGTGAGACCAAAACCTTCGCGGAGCGACTTCTGCAGGACGACCGCGGCCGAGCGCTGCAGCGCGTTCACCAGCGTTGGATCATCGACTGCAAGAACAATGATGTCTTCGTCGGCAACGCGCTCGATCGTCTCGAGAATATTGCTGCCTTCCGGATCGTCGGAGGCGTTGTTGCCGACGAGCACCAGCCTACAGTCGATCTGCTCTCTCGCCTTTCGGAAGGCGTCGATCACGCCCATCGGGTCCTTCCATCGATCGAACCTGGAAATCTGGGTCACCAATGGACGATCGGTCGGAATTTTGTAGTTGCTGAGGAATTCCCGTGTCTCCCGGTCCGATAGCTCCCGGTTCTTCGCAGAGAACGGATCGATCGCCGGGGTGACGAACTGCTGGTCGACCTGAAGATCCTGGCCGTATTCCGGTAGCGAGAAGATGGCTGCTTTATACTGCTCGATGAATTTGCGCAGATAAGTCCATACCTGGCCGTGCGGCGACGAAAGGTCGACGTGACATTGCCAGAACCAGGGCATCTCCAGATCGGAAAAATGCGTGATCAGCGGCAGAGGTTGCGGATCGTGCACGACGATCGCGTCGCAATCCTCAAGATGCAGCCGCGTGGCGTTTTCGAATACGACCTGTTCGTAGATCGTCTTTTCAGCGTCCGAAAAGTCGACGCTCTCGCCTTGCAGCGTATTGTGAAGCTTCTTCGTGCAGCCAAAGAAGCCCGGCGTTCCCTGAATCAAATGCCAGTCGGTTTCGATGCCCGTTGCGTTCATCATCAGGGTGAGCGGCGTGAGCAGTTCGGTGACGCCTCCGCCATAGAACGTCGAACTGACATGGCGACGCGCATCGTGCGCATCCGCTCGGCCTTGGCGGCTATGCGCTCGACTGTCGCACTGCCGATCAGCGGTTCGTACTGTTCGAGCGTATGAAGCCCGAGGGTGGATCGTTGAACGGCGGAGCTGAGCATAGACATCGAAGGGTCGCCCTTAAAGTTCTCGAGCGCGGGAGCGCGGCCTCGTCGGGGTTTTACAAACTCCGCAAACTTGCAACGGCACAGAAAAGTTGATCAGCGCCCCTCCAGGACGCTTCTTCCAGTTTTTCCCATGCAATAAGTCCGAAAGCGCCAAGAAAGTTTCTCCGGCTGAAGGTCGGTCGAGAAGTTGAACTAAATGAACATTTGTTCATCGTGCTTATTGGACGAGTAATGGAGTTGCTCGAAACGTATTGATCCGGGTCGCCTGATACTTTGGCGCTTTCAGCTACTGTGGCGATTGAGCTGTGACCCGACCAAATCGAGCTCCGCCGTGGGGTGCATTGCCGTTCGGCGAAACAATGCGCGTGCTCAAATGCGATTGGGTGCGACTTGATCGAAGCCATTGCCACCGCGCTTCCGAATTGGACGGCGAGAACGAGCAGAAGAGGAGAGGATTTTCCCGCAGCCATCGACGGGCAAGTCCTTTAGCTAAATTCTGCGGGCTACCCTGAACGTTTGTTTTCAGTCGATCCCGGAGCGTGCGAGCGCCGCCCCGACAGGTTCCAACGTGCGAAATCTGTTGCTGTCGAACCTCGGACGCTCCGGGAAAAATGGGAAACTTCCAAAGACAACGCGAGTTGCTGTCAAATCGGACGTGCCGATTTCCGGCATCCGGCTTTCCGACTTGACTCGCTGCATGGCACGCGGCAGTGGTCCAAGATGCGCGCGGCGATGCCGCAGCACGCCGAGGGTTCCCAGTGGTCACACTTGCTGGAGTTGGAGGATGGTCGATGAAGTTCTTCGAAAGGCGGTCGACACGGCTTGGACCGTCTATCTCGCGACGCATCGCGACGTCGACGTTACGGACGGTCGACGATGCCTACTGGAGCGCCATTTGCAAGGGAGGATGGAAGCCAGCCAAAGCGAGACTGAAGAACTTACGTGTTCTGGACTCGCCTATCTTGACCGGCTTCCTAAGGACGAATGATAAGGCGGATAGAACTACTGCTCGGACAGATAGCAGCAGGAAGCGCGAGACCGGATTGGACGTTGCTCGCCCTCTCGTCGCTGCTTTCAGCGACGCTGCTCTTGGCGATGCAATCCATTAGTAGGTGAGCCTTCGCTCGCGAGTTGCCGTACGAATTAGGCAGCTCACCGGCTTCATCGTCTCGCGCGATTGGATAGAAGAAAGTGCGCCAACGTTTCGAAGAGTTCTTCTCAGCGCACCGGATGGCGCGAGCGTACCGGCCGCTCGTGCAAGCGTGTGAGTGAGGATCGTCCCCTGCGGGGAAATCCGACCCCGGGCAGAACGTTCGAAATGCATTGGCTATTTATCTGCGCCCGACCAGAACACCGACCAAGAACGCTATAGTAACTGCGTGTAGGGGCGCTTCTTGAGCCCAACGCGCCAAGCGGTCGAGAGGTGCACCTGGGTGCCGGCCTGCTTCGACGGCATCGGCGACGGACTGAGTGGTTTCCTTGACCGTCTGGGTAGCCGCCTGAACAGCCTCCTTGGCCTGGTCGAGCTTGTTTGGGCCATCGATATCTTCGCCTATCATCTGAGTTCTCCACGGCAACGCGGAAGATCGACGCCTGGAACGGAGAATCGTTCCCAGACGCCTGTTCGCACTGCACTGCAGGGCGAAATATTTGAGAAGATTGAGCGGTCCGCCACAGCGTCGTTCCGCCCGCTGCGCATATAGGGGCTGGATGTACTCGCGCGCGCTAGTTCGGAGTTCTGAAAGCTCTGTGCTGAATTCAGGGCTTCTTTTCGTCCGCCCTAAACTGTTCTTCACCGGACGCACCCATTTCCCGATTGCACGCCACACCGCGGCTGCGACGAGTAGGAACGAGACGCTGCTCTAAGCGTTGCGGATTCACGTAAGCCGGAGGATTCATCATGGACTGGAACCGAATCGAAGGGAATTGGAACGAGGTCAAGGGCAAGGTCAAACAGAACTGGGCCAAACTGACGGACGATGACCTGACCGCCATCAACGGCCGGCGCGATGAGCTCGAAGGTCGGCTGCAAAAGCGCTACGGCTACGCCAAGGATCAAGCCCGTAAGGACGTTGATGATTGGTTTTCGACATTGCCCTGAACCTCACGTTTAGAACAAACGCAAACTCGCTCGGTGTCCTTAAACCGCCTTGCCCCTCTGCGAGGCGGTTTTTGCTGCGACCGGATTTGGCGGCCGGACAAAAGTATGCGCCAGGAACGACCGCAGCGGTCCTCGATGGTGCTAACCCGGACAAAACCTGTCTGTGCCGGTAAACTGCAACAGCTTGCCCGAAACGATTCAGATTCTGCCCAGCAGAATCAAAATCAGCAGGATAACAATTACGAGGCCCAGTCCACCGCCGCCGTAGTAGCCGGTCCCATAAAATGGGCCGCCGCCAATGCCACTAAAGCCACCCAACAAGGCAATCACCAAAATAATCAGGATGATCGTACTGATCGACATGACTCTCTCCATCTCGCATGTGCGCCAGACTGGAGAGATAAGCCAAGGCTGGAACTTTTGTTTCAAACATGAGAGAGGGATTCGAGCATAGGGACGCACCCAAGGAACGTCATAATCTCCTTTTCGTTAATCGCCGAGGGCAATGCAAACTGTGAGGAGAGGATTCTATGACTAAACGTTTTTTGATCTCGGTCGCCGCGGCGGCTCTGATCGCTGGAAGCGGTTTCGCCAATGCGCAGGGTACCGGGATGGGCCGTGAATCGCCGTCGGGCGGTGCCGCAACCCAGCAGGGTGGCGCGACAGAACAAAAGTCCGAGCAGAAGTCGATGGGCGCTGAAAAGAGCCAGCGCACCGAAGACCAGAAGGGCGGCAAGGACATGAAGGCGGAAGGCCGCGAAGACAAGGGCATGAAAGCCGAGGGCAAGGAGGACCGCGGCGGCATGAAGGCCGAACAAAAGGGTGATCGTGAGAAGACGACCGGCCAGGGCACGACCCAACGCGACCAAGGCCGTGATCAGAGCACGACGCAGCAGCGTGATCAGAGCACGACACAAGGCCGCGAGCAGACTACGCCTCAGAAGGACCAGAAGGCCCAGGGCAAGGAAGACCGTATGCAGACTCAGACGCAGGGCGGAGCCGCGGGCCAAGATACGACCACGACGGGCCAGGCCGGCGCGGCCGGGAAGCTCTCGACCGAGCAGCGCACCCAGATCACCAGCGCGATCAAGGAGACCCGCGTTCAACCGGCGACGAACGTGAACTTCTCGATCTCGGTCGGCACCAAGGTACCGCGCGACGTGACCTTCCACACGCTGCCGGAGCGCGTGGTGACGATCTATCCGGAATGGCGCAGGTACAAGTACATCCTCGTCAAGGAGCAGATCGTGATCGTGGATCCGAACACCTACGAGATCGTGGCGGTTCTGGAGGCCTAAATTCCGACGGTTAACTGCGAATTCAGGGCGGGCAGAAATGCCCGCCTTTCGCATGGGGGCATGCCTGCTCAAAACCCCGTATGCCGGCCCCCGCGGCTTCGATCGGAGGTTCATCCGTTGCGATCAACAGATTGAAATTGTTCTGGACGCTGCACTTGGCAAGCTCCAAGGCGATTCCCGTTGAAGCGCCCGTTACGATGGCTCCACGGGGCCACTATTGTCCGCGAACCCTTTCGGAATGAGCTCGCCGCGTCAGGCCCTGGAAGCGGCAGGGCTGCGACGTGTTCGTCTATTTCGTCAACGACCAGAGAAGTGGACGCCGGTCGATGCCAGACGCTTGAGCGAGATTACGGGCCGGGCCCGATGACGACGGAACTAATAGGAACCAGTCACCCGATCGGCCGTTTGACCTCCAGAAATCATTTGTCGACTGATCGGGCTTTAGGATGGATCCTTTCATCGATCGGCGTAGCCAATCGCTTTGGATGGACATTGCGGTCGCCCCCAACGCGACACCGCTGCAGGGCGGCAAGGAATGCGATGTTGTAATCATTGGCGCGGGTATTGCCGGGATTTCTACGGCCTATGAACTCGCCCTCGGAGGTTCGCGCGTCATCGTGCTCGATCGTGGGAAGATCGCGGGCGGCATAACGGCGCGCACCACTGCGCATCTGGCGCCGCTCTGCGATGATCTGATGTCCGCGATGATCGGCCTGCGCGGGGAGGACATATCCCGCCTGTTCTACGAGAGTCAGGCCGCAGCGGTGGATCGCATCGAGGAAATCCAGCAGCGGGAATCCATCGAGTGCGATTTCCGGCGCCTGGACGGTTATCTGTTTCAGGCGCGCGACACCGATGCGAAGATCATCGAGGATGAATTGGATGCGGTCCGCAAGGTCGGCGCGCCCGTCCATAGGCTGGTCGGCATTCCCCTCGCCCATTGCGCGCAGCAGCACGTACTGCGCTATCCGCGCCAAGGCACGTTTCATCCTCTGAAGTATCTCAGGGGTCTTGTCGCGGCCGTCGAGGCAAAGGGTGGCAGCTTCCACTGTGACACAGTCGTCGAACGGGTCGAGGAGCATGACAGCAAGGTTATTGTGACGGCCAGCGGCGGTACAGTAACTGCCCAGGGTGCGGTCGTGGCTACAAACGCTCCGATCGTCGATCGATTCGCCCTGCATACCAAAATGGCTCCCTATCGCACCTACGCGATGGCGTTTTCGATCAGGAAGGGAGCTATCCCGGATGCCCTCTATTGGGACACGCTGGATCCCTACCACTATGTACGGCTGCAGCCCGGTGATGATCGAACCGATTTCCTCATCGCAGGCGGTGGCGATCACAAGAGCGGCGAAGCCGATGACGCCGAGGTCCGCTTTCAGGCCCTCGAAACCTGGACGCGCAATCTCATTCCAGCCGCGCAAAATGTCACCCATCGCTGGTCGGGACAGGTCCTCGATACCATCGACTACGCTGGCTTCATCGGCAGAAATCCGGGAAGCAACAAAATCTACGAACATACCGGCGATTCTGGCCAAGGCATGACGCACGGCGTGGTGGGCGCCATGATCAACTCAGCACTGATCCTGGGGCGGGAAACCAAATGGGCCGACGTGTATGAGCCTTCGCGCAAGACGCCCGCCGCGATCGGCAAATTCCTGAGGGAGAATGTAACTGCCGTGAAGAACTTCGCCGAGTATCTCGCGCCGGGCGAGCTGGCCGATGTCAGCGACCTGAAAGCCGGACACGGCGCCATCATCCGGCAGGGTACGAGCAAGATCGCAGCCTATCGTGACCCTTCCGGCGCGATGTACGTCCGATCCGCAGCCTGTACGCATGTGGGCTGCCACCTGCACTGGAATTCCTTCGAGACCTGCTGGGATTGCCCCTGCCACGGATCTCACTTCGCCATCGATGGAACACCGCTCAACGCTCCCGCCATCGGCCCGTTGGCTGAGGTAAGCATCAGGCCGGAACAACGCGGTGACGAAAAGCTGCAGAGCGAACCTGGGAACCTCAATCCGTTCGGTAGTCTCAATCGCCTCACCTAGATCCAAGGGGTAGACAATCCACCCACCCGACGTTGTGCTATACGCTCCTCGGGACCCGCACGCGGGCGCTCAGATACTGAATGAGCACGACCGTTTTTGCATCGATGATCTCGCCAGTCGCAACCATGTTCGCAGCGTTCTCCAGGGTCGTCTCGACCACCTCGATATCTTCCCCCTCCTCCTTGATTCCGCCGCCTCCGGAAACTCTTTGTGCGGGCGAATAGGAGCAAGTGAAGAAGAAACTCTTCTCCATGATCGATGCAGGACTGACGTGGAGTTCGAACAATCGTTCGACCTCGACAATTCCATAACCAAGCTCCTCTTCAATCTCTTTCCGGATTCGCTCTTCAGCTGTGGCACCGTCAAGTTTCCCGGCGCAGGCTTCCAGCACGTTCTCCTGTCCATCTTGAAGGAATATGGGCAGCCTCAATTGCTGGGTCAGCAATACCGTCTTGCGAGCCGGATCATAGGGAAGAACGACAGCAGAATTTCCACTATCGTAAATCTCGCGCTTGCGCTGCTGATGTTCGCCATCGCGCCTGCGCTGGGTATAACTGACGCTCATCAGCTTGCCTTTTTTGCTTTGCACAAGCGTCTCGATTTTTCGGATATGCACTCTTTCGCCGACCGTTCTCATGGCCAATAAACGCCGACGAGCAGGTTTCGATCCAGGCGGTACCGGAACGAGCCGACGCTGCTCGCGTTGGCTCGGGAGCAAGGAGACCATCGCCATGGCATTGAATGCCCATATCGATCCAATGACCGAAGCTCAGCGCAAGGAACTCAAGCGCCTCTGCGACGAAGCGGACGTTCCCGATAAGTCCGGCGAGTTACTCACGCGCACGGGCGCGCAACAAATGATCGACGAACTTCGTCACAAGGCTGCCGAGCATCGATCCAAGATCTAAGTCGCACCTTGCTCGGCTTAGGAACCAAGCCCGGCCCTGCAAGTTCGTGTCAAGTGCCTGCCGCCCCGGCACGGTTCAGCGCGAGATGGTCTCAGTTCGCTCCCGCTGAGGCCCATCCGGATGGGGAGAAACCCACGCGACGCTGCGAAACAGTAAGTCATCAGATGCCTGCTCATAGAAATTCAAGCTGGGTTTCCTGAGCGGTCCAAAGAACCTTCATCGCGCATACTTTCCAGACTCGTTAGAAGCTCGGGGAGATCGTCTGCAACGATGGAGCATCCAGCCTCCAGCAGCGCTTCCTTGGCGAATCCGCCAGTAAGGAGACCGGCGGCTGCCACACCGGCTGACCTCGCGGCCTCGGCATCATATGGAGTATCGCCAATCATGATAGCCTGCTCGACCGAGACACCTAACCTTCGAACCGCCAACTGCACCAGCCGAGGGTCTGGCTTGCCATGCTCGACATCGTCCCCACACGCCACACAGGAGATGAGGTCGTCGACATCCAGAAGCGATCGGTAATGTTTGAGTTCTGGGCCCTTGCAATCCGTAGCCAGCGCAATTCGTCCGCCAGCTTTGGCTATCGCCTCAAATACATGACGCACGCCCGCGACGGGCTTTGCCATTGCCAGATATTTGCCGTCGTAAATTTTCTCCTTGGCTTCAAGCACCCTTTTGCGCTCTTCAGCGCTCATAGCGGGCGCAATGAGCTGAAGCGTCTCGTCGCCGTCCAGTCCAGAATAGAGTTGCAAAATTTCATAAGGTACCGTTGCGCCGAAATTGGCCAACGACTCCTGCAGGCTCAGCAAATTCTGGCGCACACAGTCGACTAGCGTGCCTTCCACATCGAATATGTAGCCTGAAAACAGCATACGGCCTCTCATACCTTACGCCGCAAGCGCCCTGGATGATAAAGCTGCGCGGTCGAAACGGTTCCTAGACAAATGGCAAAGCAATCGTGCTTCGATCTGATGCGTCTTTTGTCGCTTTGGATCTTCCGGTTCAGGCGAACCTGCCGCAGGATCAAGGCTCCCGCGGCGAATTCACGGCCAAGCTCGCAAAACATCGATTGCTCGGTCAAGGCCAACCTCCAACCTGGCGTTAGACGATTTTGGGTTTTCAGTAATCCGCGATCCCTGCGATTGTCGACATCGCAGTGGAATCGCAATAGTCGATTGATGACCGAGGCGGATGGAACACCAACCGTACCTCGAAAGGCAGCGCCCAGAACAAGGCTGATGCCGAAACCTATCATCATATGCGCAAGGTCGACCCAGCAAGACTGCCTGCACTCTCCAGCGTGGGGACCAACGGCTGCTCGTACTCGTAAGTTGCATAGCGCGTTTCCTTCCACTTTCGCCAATGCAGCGAGCGCGGCCTCGAAACGACCCGGTTACGGTGCCCGTCAAGAGGGCCGAAACCAACGGTTGCGAATTTCAATTCGACCACGGCGAGAACCACTGCTCGCGACCTAATGTTGCACGAGCGATCGCCTGGTATGGATTCGAGGCGGTCCCGCAGGGCGAGAGACTCGGAGATGACCTCCGCCTAGTTCGGACGAGCTCCAAATTAGTTCCGCCAGAGGAACGTTTGTGGCGGCTGCCGATTTATCCGTCCAGATACGTTTCAAAGGAGGTTTGACATGGGGCCCGACGAGGTCCTGCGGGGAATGTTGATGTATTTCGTCCTGCCGCTTTGGCTGGCCGCCGGCTTTGCCGATTATCTCTGTCATCGCGCCGGCCATATCGAAAAGACAAGCGGATGGAGGGAATCGGTCCTGCACCTTCTTCAGTTCGGCGAAATGGCTCTTCCGGTGCTGGCCGCGCTTTTCCTTGAAATTACATCGGGCGTGATTCTGGTTATGATCGTGTTTCTAATACTTCATGAAGCGACTGCCATTTGGGATGTCCGCTACGCATCGGCAATGCGCGAGATCGCGCCGGCGGAACAGCACATCCATAGCGTTCTCGAAATGCTTCCTCTGACGGGTTTGCTGCTGGTTATCGCTCTTCACTGGCCGGCTTTTGCTGCATTGTTCGGTTTTGGCATGCCGGATTTCTCATTCACGCTGAAGCAGCAACCGCTACCTGTAACTTACATCGTAACGATGCTGGTCTTGACCGCGGTCCTGGAGGTTTTGCCCTACATGGAGGAGTTGATCCGAGGTCTGCGTCACCGGGACCAGCCAGCACAGGAATAGCCCATGCGCCTCCTGATTGTTGGCGGAACGGGTTTTATTGGATCTGCTATCCACGCACGGCTTTCCGCCGAAGGGCACGAATGCGTATTGGTGTCCCGTTCGCACACGGGGCTGAGCGGAGCCCGTCACGTCGCCCTTGACATTGCGCGGACGACGAACTCTGACAACTGGAAGCCAATTCTCAAAGGAATTGACGCCGTTATCAATGCGGCGGGGGCGCTGCAGGGGCAGGATATGCCGGGCGTGCACATCGCCGGCAGTGACGCGCTTTACGCCGCTTGCGAATCGGAACGGGTCCGCCGCGTCATCCTTCTTTCCGCCATTGGCGTACAGGATGCCCAAAGCGTCTTTTCGCGCACCAAGCGGGATGGCGAAGCGGCCCTTACATCACGCAATCTCAATTGGATTATTCTTCGCCCGTCGGTCGTGATTGGCAGAGCGGCCTACGGAGGCAGCGCCTTGTTGCGTGGGCTTGCGTCGTTACCGATTCTGCCGGTCATGCCTGATACGGCACCCATTCAACCGGTGCAGCTAGACGACGTTGTCGAAACCATTGTCTTTTTCTTGAGACCCGACGCGCCTTCGCGCGTCGCGCTGGATTTGGCGGGGCCGCGGCAGATGACTTTCAGCGATGCCGTCGCCCTCTTCCGCCGCTGGCTGCGATGGCGGCCCGCTCGCCCTTTGAAGCTGCCTTCGTGGGCTGCTTCGTCCTTTTACCTAATGGGAGATCTCGCCCAGATATTCGGCTGGCGAACTCCCGTCAACACGACGGCACAAGCCGAAATGCGGCGCGGGGCCACTGGCGACCCTGAACCTTGGCAACGCATGACGGGAATCGCGCCGCGCGAAGTTGCAGCCGCGCTCGCGAGCGAGCCCGCGTCAGTGCAGGAGCGCTGGTTTGCAAGGCTCTACGCGCTGAAACCGCTGATATTTGGCGTCTTCGGCCTGTTCTGGATCGTCACCGGCATCATTTCGCTCGGTCCGGGCTGGGACATCGGCATGTCGCTGCTTCAGGAAGGCGGGCTGGAAGGAAATTTTGCCGCTCTCACTGTTATCGCAGGCGCCCTTGCGGATATCGTCATTGGTGTGGCTATCCTTTCGCGACCGTTAAGCCGTTATGGCTTGTGGGCCGCGTTCATCATCTCGTTAGCTTACATCGTGATAGGGACGGCCCTGGTACCGCGATTGTGGAGCGACCCGCTCGGTCCCATGCTCAAGATCTGGCCGGTGCTGATGCTCAATTTGGTGGCGATGGCGATCCGGGAAGACCGGTGATGTTTTACTTCCTCCTCAAGACGGTGCACGTCATTGGCGCCGCCATCCTCCTCGGCACTGGCGCCGGCATCGCCTTCTTTCTGCTTGTGGCGCATCTGCGCGGCGAGGCGCGTGAAGTGGCCGGCGTTGCGCGGACGGTGGTACTGGCTGATTTCCTGTTTACCGCGACCGCCATTGTTCTTCAGCCAATTACAGGGGTCTGGCTCGCATGGTTGAGCGGCTATTCTCTCGGGGATGGATGGATCGCAGCTTCCATTCTGCTCTATATTGTGACTGGCGCTTTCTGGTTGCCGGTGGTGTGGATGCAGATGCGCATGCGGGATCTTGCCATCCGCGCCGTCGAGTCAAACTCACCGCTACCCTACGAGTATACGCGTCTTTTCCGTTGGTGGTTCGCCTTCGGCTTTCCCGCGTTCGCCGCCGTAGTGATCATCTACTGGCTCATGATCGCCCGTCCTGCCATCCCCTATTGGGACTAATCTTTGTTTGGTTCGTGCTCACGTACGGTCCGACCGGCGTGACGTTTTGGATGGGAGACAAAGACGTCGTGTGCTGCGAACCCGGCCGTTTAACTCTTGAGACCGGCCACGACTAAAGCTCGACGAATTATCATGGCAGTTAAGCGGAAGTTATGCACTTAGCCAACTGAGCCGCTTTATTTGGGCGTCAGCATACCGCGCAAAGAGCGAAGATCGGCACCAGCCCAGCCATTCGAGATGGAATGACCGTACCGGTTAAAGAAATTCTGCGACCCCAACTCCCTACGTAACTGGTCGTGCCGCTTCCTTGACGGCCTGACTTGTGGTCGCCATTCCGGCAGCGTACGCAGCACCTGCGCCGAGCAGCAGCGCGCAGAAGCTTGCAAACATCACATACGCGAAATGTTTGCGTGCCTCTTCAATTTGCGATTGCGTCGGAGATCGGACAGCCGAGCCGACCGTTTCGCGGTTCGGAACACCCGACAAGGCCGCAACCCGGACGCTGGCCGCGTATGACGGGCCGACAAGGTTGCTGGCGACACTGGTGGTGGACGTCGGGATCAGCGCCGCTGCCGCTACGACAACCACGGTGGCGACCGACCAAGCGGCCAAGGCCTGTCCCACTCGCCCGAGGCCGGTTTGATCGGGCGAATTGGCCGCCGCGACCGCGCCGCCGATAAAGGCGGCGATGATTCCTGATACAGCCCACCACACGAAGGCGGCCCAGCCTGCGCCCGCAGGCGCGGATTGAGCGGTCGGAACGTCAATCGCGAGCAGACCGATGCCGAAACCAAGCATCGTCAACAGGATCTGGATAACGAGTGAAGCAAAAACACCGGCGAGGACGGCCGACCATGTCCAGCCGAAAAAGGCGTTAGGCACTGTAAACGGGGCCATGACGAATTCTCCTCCGTTCAGCAACACTTTGGTGCCCAACGCGGTGTTCAAGCTTCCGTTCCCTGTCAGGAACTGCCGACGCTCTTCTCCGTTAGAATTCTAAGAGGGACCTATAACAGGAGTTGACAATGACGTTTGGCAGAGGCGCCCTGCTGTGGCTCTTGGGCATTCCCCTTCCCGTCATCCTGCTGCTCGCGTTGTTCTGGCGTTAGCTGCAGCGGCGGAAGCCGGTGGTCAGGATAGGTGTCCGACGGCTCCTGTGCCGGATGGACTGAATGCGGGGCATAAGGCCCAGAACGCCGAGACCCTTGCAGACAGCGGCACGATATTCCGTTCGACAGTAGTGAGCGGTTCGTGGTGGTGCCCAGGCTATACGCCGTCAAGAAGGATGGATTCTTGCTCGGAGATCTGCAAGGAAGGCCGTTAGCGCATCATCTGCGCACGCTCCGCGCTCGGGCGTCAGCAGCGTAATTCCCCAGCGTGCGAGCATCGCCTGTTGCACGGGGTTCGATGAAGGCATGAACACAAACGAGCGCGGGCGATGATCCCGGTGGCCTGATCTTTCCCAAGTCTGCCAAATGCCGTGCAGAAGCAGCCGAATGTTGGGGTCGGACATGCTGTATCCGATGAACAGGATGGTGCGAGCCAAGGCGTCCGCGCGAAACTTGATATCCAAGGGGGAGTCGAAGGACAATCGATTGAGAAAATCGGTCTCAGTAAGAACCAGCGACGCATCGTCGTCGAAGTCGCCATGATACTTGACGATATGCGTCACGCCATCCGCAGCATCCGCCATCTGCTTCGCGTTCGCGATCTTTGCGTAATGCTTCTTGTGAACTTCGAACGCCGTTTCGAGATTGCGGTCATAGTTGGTGGTATAAATGGTCGGAAAGTCGAGCTCGACGATGAGTTTATGAAGCTTCGACTCGGCGACGCGATCCGCAGCGACCTTCCAGTTTCGATCCAGCCAACTTCTTAAAGGACCCATTCCGCCCTGCTTCAGGCGATAAAATTCAGCCAGCATCTGATAACCGTCGTTCATTCCATCGATTACGTCGGGACTGAGGTCGAGCTCTTTCAGCAGGTGATCGACGAAGTTCTGCCAAGAAGGCAACCCCACGGCCATCGAGACGCCCGCGCCAACGAACAGAATCGCGTGACGGCGCTTGATGGCATCTGCCAAGACGTCCCTGGAAGACGACTTTTGCTGTGCCGCACTTGCTTTTGAAGTTCTCATCCGTTTCAACAGGTCAGGGTTACTCCGTTCGGGATTCGCAGCGAGCTTTGCCGGGGCGGTAGGCCTGAAGCGCGGAAGCTCCTAACTTGCGGCTTCGCAAGCTCGCGGGCGATGACGAAGTAGAGAGAGATAAGCAGACATCTTCATCTACAGCTTCTTCATGCGGCTTCTACCTTGCGCTCGCCGGTGATTAGAACCAGAAAACACTGCTCCGTGTTGTTGGTTCCAGTTAGCGGCCGCGAAACGATCCCATCACTGAGCTCGTAGCGAAGAAAGCATAGAACTCGGCCAGCGCTGTGTGCGTGATCCACGACAATTTAATGGAGCTCACCATCTCATCTCGGTTGAGATCTGTCGCACTTTCGATTGAGCCCCGGCGTCCTACGATGCGAGCGCTTCAGACTGAAATCGTGCAGAATCTCGCTACCGCCCGATAGCCTCAGCATTCGTCCTTGCCGTTGCGGTTGGTGAAGCGGGCGTTGCCCAGGCCGGTGCCGATCGTCAGTACGCCCCAACGCTTCACGTCCCGCATGAACGGGACCTCGGAGAGCCCCTGCACGACGCCATCGTTGTGCATGACGACGGCTGTGTCGTGCTCGCCGATCCGGGGGATCGCTCCGACAAGACTTGCCGGCAGATTGAACTTGCTGCTCTCCCAGTTGCCCGGCAGGTTCTGCGCACCCTTTTTGATCGAGCCGTCGCTTTCGATGACGCCTGGGCATGCGACGCCGATGAACGGCGCGAGCTTGAATCCCTCGTCTTCCGCCTTCGCGATCAGATCTTGGAGCATCTTGACGAGGCGCTTAACTGCGTTCTCACGGGTCGGCTCGTCGTCGGCATGACGCCACAGCTCGAACTTCCACACGCACGCCTTGGAGAGGTCCGGCGCCTTTTTGCGACGGGTTTCCACGACGCCGCAGCGGATGTTAGTGCCTCCGATGTCGACAGCAAGGATGGAGTCATGAGCTTCGAAAATCCAGGAAGGAGCGAGATGTAGCGCGCCGATAAGGCCTGCGTCGTCCGGGGGACGGCGGATCGGCAACATCTCGACCTTGAAGTTCTCGGCCTTGAGGATAATTTCGGCGCGCGCGATGGCGAGTTCGCCGAGCCGGCTTTCGCGAAAGCCGCCCCCCACTACGATGCGCTCGGTCTTATCCCAGGCTTTGGTCTTGAGAAAGCGGCGCGTTACGTGGGCGAGCTCCTGCGCGAAGTCCTCGACGGCGCTGTGCACGACCGCTGACGCCTCGGTGTCGTCGCCGACCAGGATAGCGTCGAGTTCCTTCTTGGTAATGTTTTCGGAAAGCTCCCTCCCGAACGGGTCGTCGCCAGACTTGCGCAGCGGCTTCCGCCACTCTTCGAGAGTTTCCCGGAAGGCGCCCTTGCTGGCGCGGTCCCCAAGGAATCCTTCCTCATCCTTCAGTTCGAGGTTGAAGCAGTCAATCTCAACCCACGGGAGGCGGGAGGCGCCGTGAGCCGCGATGCCAGTGGTCGTAATCGTTTCGTCGGCCATGCTGAGCCTTGAACAAGCCGCGGGCAACTAGTCGGTTTGCATTCAACACGCGCCCCGCACCGCGGTTCCCCGCGTTCTTAGGCAGGCTTCGCCAGGTGCACGGTCCGGGGTGACGATCATGCAGCAGGCGCGCGAACTTCTCCCGCTCCCTGTTGAACCCTTCATCGCGGTCTCGAAGCGCTTCCTGGATGTCGCGCGGAATTTCGCCCCAGACCTCCATCGCACCGTGGCCAAGCAGGTGGCGAACTGTTTTCGTCCATCCGCCGTAGCGTCGAGCCGATGCCGACAATGACTGCTAGCACCATGACCTTGACGCCAGACGAGGTGATGTTGCCGAGCACGCGTTCGGCGGCGAAGGCCGTCTTGCCGAATAGCCCAAACGGGATCAGGACGAAACCCGCGAGCGTCGTCAGCTTGAATTCAATCAGGGTCACAAAGAGCTGGATTGCCAGGATGAAGAAGGCGAACAGCACGATCATCCAGGCGAACAGCAACACCACGATCTGGATGAAATTTTCGAAGAAGCTGACATAGCCCATCAATCCCGAGATCGAGTCCAGGATTGGCCTCCCCGCATCGATACCGACCTGCCCGATGCGCCCTGGGCGCAGAAAATCAGCCGAGGACAATCCAGTTCCTGAGGCTTTCAAGCCGAGATCGGCAAAGCTCTCGAAAATGTGCGCAACGCCTAGACGGTCGGCCGAGCGAGCATAGGGTGCGGCATATTTGCAAAACACGACACGGTTGCTCGCCTTCTTGTCCGCCATTGGCGTGATTTGGAACGCTCTCCCTGTTGCCTTGCTGCCTGTCTGCGCGCTCGCGGCGAGCTAGTCCGGAACTCCTGTCTGTCGATGCGCGTCACTTTGCCGTTGAAGAAGACCGCATCTTGCCCTGGTGATCGTGCGACGAAGGCTAGTACCGATTACAGATGGCTCGGCCGGGAACCCCGCTATTTCATGCCGCGTTGGCACGGAAACGCGAGGGCCCTTGTCATGCAGATCGATTGGAATGGCGTCTTCTTTCCCAGTCTCGGCATCGCCGAGATCGTCGTCCGGGGTACGCTCATGTATCTAGGGCTTTTCATGATCCTGCGCTTCATGGCGCGCCGCCAGGCAGGGCATTTTGGACCGGCGGATCTTCTGGTGATCGTGCTGATCGCAGACGCGGCGCAGAACGGGCTCGGCAAGGAATATCAGTCCGTGACCGAAGGTCTTGTCCTGGTCGTAACCATCGTTGCTTGGGAATACATCATCGACTGGCTGACTTACCGGTTTCCGGCCCTGAGGCCTGTCTTCAGACCTCCGTCACTGACCCTTGTAAAGGACGGGCGGTTTGTCGAAGAGTCAATGCGCAAGGAAATGCTGTCGATCGACGAACTCACATCTCTGTTGCGGCAGCAGCAAGTCGAGGACATTGCTGAAGTAAGGCTCGCAAAGCTCGAAGGCGACGGACGGATCAGCGTACTTAGGCGCGAAGGTCCGGCTGGACAATAACGGATTGGAGAGCCTTGCGACTCCTGAAAGATCTCATTTTTTTTGGAAAACGCGATCTCGCTTCCGGCATCAACCTGCCGGAACGAAGCGAGATTTGGAAAACGCTTCCGGCTCTGAATTCCAGCAAAAGGCGCGTGGACCCGTGCAGGAGGACTCCGCGCGGCCGCGTCGGCCGCTGACCAATGTCGCGCTGATGTCAGTCGTATCAAATGATTCAATTTGGATGCAGTTTTTGGCATTCGCGTTGATGCATGATGCGGGTTAGTCGCTGCTCGCAGAACCAAGATGATGAATGAATGGCCGAAGGCCGCTTTTGGTCACCTCCAGTATCGCCAGAGTAACGGGCAAGCTAAAACGCCGAGGCCCGGCGCTTCCTGGATTAAGATAGAGCACGCCGCGAATAGTCTCGATCCGGGGCCGATGCGAGTGGCCGGAAATGACCACGTCAACTCCGCAGGATACAGGGTCCAGCCGCAGTTCATGGATATCGTGCAGGACGTAGATCGAGCGCCCGCCGAGCCTTACCATCTTGGTGTCGGGATAACGTTCCGCCCAGTGATCGGTATCGACATTCCCTCTGAGTGCAATCACAGGCGCAATCCGGCGGAGTCCGACGAAAGCGCAGCCGTGTTTACGATACGAGCCGCTGGGCCTGGCTCCCTTAGCCGTCGTGACAACGACGCGACTTTGACGCCCCGCCGACCACTTCCGGTCTACCCCGATCAACGGACATTATCAGACCGGCCCAGTTGGTCCGTTTGGTGCCAGGACCGGAAGTCGGCACCTTTTCCGCGAGCGCAAAGCAGGCTCGGCGGGAGAGTGGCGGCAATCCTGTCAGCCGTTCGTCTGTTTATGAGCATTTCCTCCTATTCAGGAAGCGCTCTGGAAACCATTTCTGCGGGTGCCCAGTTAGTTGGTGGGACCGACGAAGGACCATTGCCATGAGGTATCTCATTGCGATTGCGGTAGCTGCTTTTGTCGCGGGTGCTGGGCTGGCGGTCAATTCTGTCGGCTCGCTGCCCCTCGAAAAGCAGTCCACGCCGACGGCCCGCCCAATTGGCGGCCCGATTAGCGCAGTCCGTGGATCCGTTTTTGCTTCAGTCCGGTGGCTAACGGCCGACGCAGCTCAAAAAGCATGGCGGCACTTGCTCAAATCGGCCGCTTCTGGCGGGCTAAGCGGACCTGTGAGATGACCTTGGTTCCGATGCTTTCCGTTTTGTCTTCGGCACCTCGTGTTTAGCACTGTCCGCGATTTGCTTTCCGCGCCAAGCCTGAAAAGCGAGGAAGGTGCTTTCAGTGCCATCGCGGTACGTCGCGTCCACGCCTCCACGGTGATTTCTACGCCCTTAGTTCGTCCAGTAGCGCCTTGGCTTCCTGCAGGTCGAGCGTCTCGAAGCCCTCGGTGAACCAGCCGTAGACCGGCGCGAGGAGACCGCGTGCTTCATCGGGCCTTTCCTGGTCGCGCCAGAGTCGGGCTAGACTGGCGGCGGCGCGGAGTTCCCAGAGCTTTGCGTCCTGCTGGCGCGCGATCGTGATGGCGCGGTGAAAGCAGGCCTCCGCTTCGGCCGTGGCGCCCGGGTGAGCGGTCCGCAACAGCTCGCCTCGGCGCCGATACAGTTCGGCTTCGAACCACCGAACCCCCGACTTCTCGGTCAGAGCCAAAGCTTCCGACAGCTGGCCGAGCCCGACTTCGGGCTGCCCCATCTTCGCGTGCGCTGTCGCAAGCTGCGCGAGGTAGAATGGAAGAATCCATGCCGCGCCGGACGCTCGAAACCCGTCGATGCCGCGTCGCAACCAATCCATCCCCACCTGTGCGTCGCCGGCCTCGACCAGCGTCCAGCCACGATAGCTCGTTCCCATCGCAAGGAAGAAAGCAAAGCCGTGCTCCGTGGTCAGCGCGATCAGCTCTTCTGCCCGTCGAAGGACGATGCCCGGCTCCGCGAGCACGAAATGCAGCCGACAGGCGACGCTCAGCGCGAAAGCGAGGCTGATCGGGTGAGATAGCTCGCGCGCCTCCGCCAGGGCTTCCGTGCTCCGCAATCGGGCCTGCTCGGCGAAGCCAAGAAGTCCGAGCGTCAAGGATAGGAAGGAGAGCATCGCCACGCGGGCGTTTTCCGCAAAGAGAACTGTCAGAGAGCGCTGCTGCGCCGGGTCGTAAAGCGCAAGCCCCCGCTCGAGATGTGCGCGTGCCGAGTCCAATTGTCCGCGATGGAGCCAGCTGTCACCGACCGCCCGGTGACCTGCTACCAGCGCGGCTGTATCATTCTGTTGTCCGGCCAAGTCGAGCAGTTCCTTGGCGGCGCGATGCGATCGGTTGACTTCGGCGCGCACATGGTAATGCACGAACTCGCCCCACAGCGCCTTGAGCAGGTGCGGCGTGTCGTTCAACAACTCGCAGAGACGGCGCGCCCGCGCGTAGGCATGTCCAGTCTGGTCGGTCGCATGGCCGGTCGCGGCGATCAGCGCACCACCGAGCGCGAGTTGAAGTTCGAGTTCAGTGCGCTGGCGCTCGGGGGTATCCGCCAGCTGGGAGAGGAGATCGAGCGCTTTCCGCATCTGCTTGATCGCTTCTGCCATCGCCGATCGCGCCTTGGAACGCTCGCCCGCCTCCTGCCAATAGGAGACCGCCTTTTCGATCAGACCCGCATTCCCGAAGTGGTGAGCGAGAATTTCCGGTTGCGCCCCCGCCGTCGTGGCCAGCCTATCCTCCA
>NZ_PYCN01000328.1 GCF_003062295.1 Bradyrhizobium algeriense
GCAAGCATAGCCGCATGAGCGACTTGTCCGCTGTAGCTCAACGAGCGTAGGCGGAAGCGGCACCCGGCTTTGGTTGGTGGCCGATCCCCTGATATCGCGGGGCCTGTCATCACTGCGCGAGCGCAATGGCGCTCGCGCAGTGATGACAGGCTCCGTGATCCGGGTTGGGGTAGTGCCGATCCTCGCATGTCGCGCTTCGCTCATGCGGGCTACCTGCTGTCGTGCGCAGCTTGATCCCAAGCCA
>NZ_PYCN01000329.1 GCF_003062295.1 Bradyrhizobium algeriense
CGCCGCCATCCTGCCATGATACAGCTCCTCGTTTCGCCGACCGCAAACGAGGAATCCGCCAACAACCCGTCCGTTCCATCAATTCAGCCTGCTGCAGCACGCGGGTTTCATGGAATCGGTCGTCTAGATTAGCGTTTTCTTGGTTCGAATCATATCAGGCGGCGTCGGCGAGTTTGTAGGACCACGTGTGGATGACCGGATGGCGATTGACGTCGTCGATACCGGCCATGATGCGCTCCTT
>NZ_PYCN01000330.1 GCF_003062295.1 Bradyrhizobium algeriense
TGAGAACCGCCCACGCGATCCGGGCGAGCTTGTTGGCGAGCGCAATCGCCAGCACGTTGTGGTGCAATCGTTTCTTGGCGGCTTCGATCCAAGATTTGAGGCCATAGCGCTCCCAACACTTGACCTTGACCAGCACGACCCACGCGGCTTGCACGAACAGCGCGCGCAGGTAGCGATTGCCGCGCCTTGATATCTTGCCGAGGATCGTGCGGTCGCCGGTCGAGATCTGCTTCGGCACCA
>NZ_PYCN01000331.1 GCF_003062295.1 Bradyrhizobium algeriense
ACCGCGTCCCGACCGCTCCTTCAGCACCTCAAGCCGGTGCCCGAACAGAAAATGATGCGGGTCGGTGATCGTGACGTGAGACACGACCCGTTCCAAAATAGGGGTACTCTGTCGTGTTCGGCGAGCCCACCGTCGGCGACGCCGTGCTGGATCGTATTGTCCACAACGCTTATCGGATCGAGCTCGACGGCCCGTCTATGCGCAAGCTCAAAGCCGACGAGGAACGGCTGGCGCCGGCC
>NZ_PYCN01000332.1 GCF_003062295.1 Bradyrhizobium algeriense
GCAAGCCGGACATCTTCAACACCGACCAGGGCTCGCAGTTCACCGGACAGGCTTTTACCGGCGTGCTCGCCGACAACGGCATCGCGATCAGCATGGACGGCAAGGGCGCATGGCGGGACAACGTGTTCGTCGAACGCCTCTGGCGCAGCATCAAATATGAAGAGGTGTACCTGCGGGCCTATGACAGCGTCAGCGAGGCCCGCAGCTCGATCGGCCGATATCTCGACTTCTATAA
>NZ_PYCN01000333.1 GCF_003062295.1 Bradyrhizobium algeriense
GCGCCTGGCTTGGACTGGTGCCGAAGCAGATCTCGACCGGCGACCGCACGATCCTCGGCAAGATATCAAGGCGCGGCAATCGCTACCTGCGCGCGCTGTTCGTGCAAGCCGCGTGGGTCGTGCTGGTCAAGGTCAAGTGTTGGGAGCGCTATGGCCTCAAATCTTGGATCGAAGCCGCCAAGAAACGATTGCACCACAACGTGCTGGCGATTGCGCTCGCCAACAAGCT
>NZ_PYCN01000334.1 GCF_003062295.1 Bradyrhizobium algeriense
GTCTGCGCGCGCAGGCCGGGACGAAGGAACGACCGCCAGGCACGAACAAAGGAACAGCGCGAAGTGAGGAGCTATCGATGACGTAACCAACATCCCTTACCCGCCGAGGTCTGCGAGAGGATGAGACCACGATGGAGGATCGGTCTTCCCGGCGCATGCGAACACTGGTGACCCAAATGGCCCATTCGAGGCCTGTCCGCTAACCAGCTCGCGTGCGCGC
>NZ_PYCN01000335.1 GCF_003062295.1 Bradyrhizobium algeriense
AAGCATGAATGTACGTTATCGGGTCGAATTGAGCCAAGCCGAGCGCGATGAACTGACGGCGATGCTCGGCGGCGGCAAGCACGCCGCCCGCAAGCTCAAGCGGGCGCAGATTTTGCTGGCGGCCGATAGGGGCCGCCGCGACGAGGAGATTGCCCGGACCGTGAGTGTCAGCCTCTCCACCGTCGGCCGGACCAAGCGCCGCTTCG
>NZ_PYCN01000336.1 GCF_003062295.1 Bradyrhizobium algeriense
AAGCATGAATGTACGTTATCGGGTCGAATTGAGCCAAGCCGAGCGCGATGAACTGACGGCGATGCTCGGCGGCGGCAAGCACGCCGCCCGCAAGCTCAAGCGGGCGCAGATTTTGCTGGCGGCCGATCGGGGCCGCCGCGACGAGGAGATTGCCCGGACCGTGAGTGTCAGCCTCTCCACCGTCGGCCGGACCAAGCGCCGCTTCG
>NZ_PYCN01000033.1 GCF_003062295.1 Bradyrhizobium algeriense
CTTGACGTCGAGCCAAAACACTGAGATCAGAAAATGCACCTGACGGCACCATCACACTGGTCGCGATCGATCGGAATGGGTGGTCACAATCCGTCGTAGCGGGTGGTCGCGATCGTCGGAATACGCAAGGGGAGCCGCAGATCGAGGCGGTCCATCAAGGCTTTCTTAGAGCCCACACGGCAGTACGCGTAGAACCAGCATGCGCAACAGATAGACCGGCACCCGCCTAGTTGGGCTATGATGCAGGAATGCAGACTACGGGTAGAGGTTATGGCCTCAGGGGCTGATGCCATGTCTGATCGATTTCCAGTATTCGAGGTTTTCTTAAAACAGCGCAGGCGAAGATGGTTGTGGTCGGTCTGCACGACCGAAGGCACGCTGGTAATGACGGGTTTAGGAAGCAGCCGATCCGCTGCCAGATATGAGGCCAACAGAGCGCTTTTTGTGTTGCTGCTTAGCGCGCCGTATCGTTCGCGACTTTCTGCTCGAGCGATCCAAGCTGATCAAGAGGCTCGTGCGCGGCGCTCGCTTCCGCCCCAACCTTAGAGCTACGTGACGCTTCGAGAAAGGCCGGCTCGTAAGCGGTCCCTCCGGAGCTCTGGATTCAAGAGACTGGCCAGAATTCGGCGTTACCAAAGGATCTCTATCGACCCTCGGCTTATTCTCGCCTCGAAGCGACGCAGAACCGAGCCACAAGAGAGACGATAGGCACGGTTGTCTGGGCTCCGAAAAGACCTCGCTTGCGGGGGGCCATCACATCGAGGCGGCCCATCAACTTTTTCTCAGAACCCACACGGCAATGCCCGCAAAACCAGCAGCCGCCAGCGGAAGGCTTACAGCGAGGCTTCTAGGAGGACACGCGCATCCTTTACTTTCACCTCCGCTGTATCTTATCTCGATTCGGAGTTAACCGACCTAAACAGTGCGCCGTTCTGCGTTCTGGTCCTCAGAAATCCAGAGCGACTTTCAAGCGAGCTTTCTCTAGGCGATGCCTAAGTGCAGTGAGCCTGCTAGCGAACTCGGTCAGTTCGCGAGTACCGAATTCACCAAAAACAAATTCATCGAGTGCTTCCTGTTGTGCAGCAAGGCTCGCGAGATGCTTGTAAGTCTTGTCCGTCAGCGACAGCTGTACGATCCGAGCATCGCTCGCGGAGGGCTTGCGCCGCAGGAGGCCTTTCTTCTCTAGCAGCTTCGATTGGGTCGTGACGAATGACGAGTCGACGTGCATCAATTTTGACACCACATTGACCGGAACACCGTTTTCTCTGTCCAAGTCTGCCAACGCCATCAAGATCATCCACTGTGGCCCAGTGATGCCAAGTGCATTGGCCCGGAATTGGCGCAGTTCCTCGAGGTACACATTGATGGATCTGATCTCCCACATGAACCGCCGGACCACCTCCTGACCCTCAGCAGAGCTAGTGCCGACGGCTCTTGCTAGATTGGGCAAATCCGACGGCATCGTGTTTCAGGGTTTCCCATGCTTGGCTTGTTTTCCCTTAGCGCAAATTAAAAATGGGGACAATGCCGCCGGAGGAAGCAGATCAGAATCGTTGGTACGCTTCGGACAAAAGTGAAGCGTCACGAATACAGCGATGAAGTAAAGACGAGTTCTGCACGTTGCGAACGGACCTATTCCTTTTCACTTCAGGCTCGGCCGATATCGAACCGGGGCGCTAACATTTCGCGCTTTGATCAGGTAGGGGTCACCACGTGGCACTCAAACGACCCGCAGAGCCGTGCGAACAAATCCATCGCCAAATAAGAACGGTCCATCAGATTAATTGATGTTTGTCACCGGCCTATTACTTCCCAACGACACTCGGGGCGGAACATACTGGGGCGGCACAAACGAGTTCCGCCTAAGATAGGGGCATGGCATCTCCACCTAAGTGCGATGGCGGACGGGCAGGGTCTTTCGGAGCTGCTCCAGCTCGGCTGCGCGGGCTGGTGGGCATGGCTGTTCTGGCGGGAGCTCGCGCGACCTACGAGGCCCGGACGGCTTCTTCGCCAAAAAAGCGAGGGTGAGGGCATTGCAAAGCACGTCGATCATGTTCAAATGGTAGAGCCGGAATGAGCTCGGTCGAAAGCATCTTCCAGGAATTTAGTGATGCCATCCAAACCGCAACCAACGCGGATGAATTCGAGCGCGTCGCAACGCGGCTAACACAGAGGCTTGGCTTCCAGCGATTTGCCTATCTGCGCCTGACGGGCGAGAAGCCGATGTTGATCTCGTCCTATCCCAAATCCTGGACCAGCCGGTACTTCCAACTTGGATATCAGCAGCTCGATCCTGTGGTGCGCCGCGCGCGTGCCGAACACGCGCTATTCAGCTGGGGAGGCGAGGCGTCAGCGCTGGCCGGAAATCGCGAGCAGCGCCGCTTCTTCGATGAAGCGACGACCTTCGGGATTAGATCAGGCATCACTGTGCCAATCAGGGGTGGATTTGGGCGCATGGCTGCATTTACGCTGGCGACGGGCGACCGCGATCTTCACCCCGAGCGGCTCGTGGCCGACGGGAAGGATTTGGTACACCTCGTCGGGTTGCACTTTCATTGTTATGTCGCCGCCAGACTTGACGTACTCTCTGCCAGTAAACTCGCCGCAAGTGAACTCACTCAGCGCGAGCGCCAATGCGTCGCATGGACCGCGCACGGCAAAACTGTCGCGGATATCGCGGTGCTGGTCCAGATTGCGCCGCGCACTGTAATTTTTCATCTTGAGAACGCGCGCCGCAAACTCGGTGCAGCATCTATTGCCCAATGCGTCGCCGAGGCCTTGCGACGCGGTTTGTTGTCCTAATCATCCACACGCCCCGATCGAAGAGATCTTCGCCAAGAACACACCTGATCCGAGCGGCAGAGCCTCGCGACGTCGAGGCAGCTTGGCGAAAGTCGCCGAGCTCCCAGATCTCTTCTCCAAGGAGGGGTGAGCTAACTAAAAACTCACGACGCGGCGGCGGCTTCGGAGTTTCTGTGGCCCGGAGGCTTCGGCGGTGACTCGGGATTCGGCCGATGGTGGGGATGTTCATCGTGATCGTGATGATGCCGCTCGTGCTCGTGGTGCGGATCGTCATGACGGTGGTGCTCACGCCCACTGCCTTTCCGCGGCCAGACACTTTCCCTCCAGTGGTCCTACCGCTAGCGAACTCGGTTGCCTCACTCTCAGCAGAGCTACTGCCGAACCCTCCTGCCAGACAGGGCAAATCCGGCGGCTTCGTATGTCAGGGTTTCCATACTTGGTTGTTTCCCCTTAGCGCAAACCAAAAAAGGAACATTGCCTCCGGAGGAAGCAGATTAAATCGTTGGTATGCTTCGACAAAAGTGAGGCGGCACGAATGCAGCTACGGCATTTAACACGCATTCTGTACGTTACGTACAGACCTGTTCCTTTGGCTTCAGACTCGGACGGTTCGATGGCACTGACTCTGCTGGGCGATACGTCACTCTAGACCCCGTCAAGGATGGCAACAACAACAACATTCCTCCCACGCTCGCGAACTGGCGAACAACCGATATTGTATCGGGCGCTAAGATTTCGCGCGTCTTGATCAGCCACTACGTGGCACTCAAAGACCGGCAGAGCCGTTCGAACAAATCCATCACCAAATCAAAGCGGCCCATCGCATTAGTTGATGTCTGTCACCGGCCTATTGCTTCCCAACGATACTGCGTCGGCACAATAAGTTCCGGCCTAAGGACAAGGTGATGGCATTTAGAACTAAGTGCGTTGGCTTATATCGTTGCGGTTTCGTGCAGACTCAATTGACTGCTAACGTTATTCGTTCTCGCAGAACTGCGACCACACTGATTGATCCTCGTGCGAGCCGACGGTGCAGAAAGCGGACGGTAATTTCACGCGCTCGCCTCGTTGATGCCCGGACGCCGCACGTCGGCATCAGGCCTGAACACGTGCGTGTGTTCGAGACCAATCAGATTGCCACGATAGCCAGCAACGTCCGTCAGGTCGATCCCGGTACTGGCTTGAGCGGAACGCGTCTCTCCCTCGTTAGCTGGGCACGACGCGTTACGGCGTAACACAGGCATCTACGACTTCTTCTCTCGTCCGACGTGAAAAACATAGGGGTCTATGTTTGCGTACTTATGTGGGGGTTTCAGTGCAAAAAAAATCGGTAGGACCAATATCTAGCCGAGATGAATCTAACTTTGCGCGGCCACTGCCATCCGACAGATCGATGGCATGGCGATGGATCGCAACTAGCGCCTTGGTTGGTTGTGCATCTTCGTATTCACCCTCCATCGGTCATGCCGAGTCATTGGACGATCTAAGGCAAGAGCTGAAACATCTTCGGGCTCGAGTTCATTCACTTGAAGCGAACGAGCAAATTGGCTCGCGCGCCGATCGCGCAGCGGCTAAGGCGGCGAGACTGGCGCAAAAGGAAGCAGAAGAGGCGAGGGCACGCGCGCAGGAGGCGCGAGTTCAGGCTGAAGCTGCTCGTGCGAAGGCGCAAGCAGCGCAGAAGGGAGCAGATCCGCTGCAAGGAAGCTTCCCTGGCAGCATGCGAATTCCGGGAACTGATACGTCCTTTAAGCTGTACGGCTATGCAAAGCTCAATGTTTACGGAGATCTCGGGCCGCGCAACAGATCTGATACAATTACGGTTCCGTCTATTCCGCTATCACGTGGAGCGCTGGGCGCTCGGACGCCAGGAGATGTTGCTGTTAGCGGTCGGTATTCTCGATTGGGTCTTGATGTGAGGACGCCGATTAGCGAAAGCTTTGGAACTGTTCGTAACGTCCTCGAGGTCGATTTTGCGGGGCAGTTGTCTGATTCTACGACACAGGCAATTGCATCGAGCTACAGTACAAGACTTAGGCTAGCGTTTGCAGAATTTGGCAAGACTGATGGTTGGGGGTCCATAATTGCAGGGCAAACCTGGTCGCTGTACGACGATGCCACACTTAACCCGCTTCGTAGCGTCTCGGATTGGTCGACGCCAGCAACCACTATCGTGCGCCAAGGAGCGATTCAATACAACAAGAGCGTTGGATCGACGACGTTTAGTGTGGGCTTGGAGAACACATATAGCGACGTCACAAGCACCGTTGGAACGAGCTATCCCGATTCGAATGGTGGTGCGGGTTTTACTCCAAGTGGGATGCCAGATCTTACAGCGAGAGTCCTCTGGCGTGGCGAAAGCGCGTCTTTCGCTCTGAGGGGCATGATGCGGAATATCGAAATCAACAATGGGGCTGGTATTCCTGCCCAACGATATGACGCGTCGACTTTAGGCTATGGCATTGGTGCGAGCGGGTCGCTCTACCTTTTGGACGGTCGTCTGGCACTGTTTGGGACGGCAAACTATGGACCCGGTATCGGTCGTTATCTCAGCATGGTCAGTCCAGGATTTGGTGCCGTAACCAACTTTGGCTTGCCCGGTGTAACCGCCCAAACAGCTACAATCGATGCGGTAACGGCGACGGCTGGCGTCGTTGGCCTGCAGTACAAGTTCCTTCCAAATCTCCAGAGCAATGCCCTTGTTGCAGCCGGCAAGCTCAAGTACCCCAATTATGTCAACCAATTCATGACAACTTCCAGTGCGATCAACAGGAGCTTATGGGCCACAAGTTTCAATCTGATCTACAGCCCCGTGCCATCGATTGACCTCGGTATTGAGTATCTACATGGATCGCGCGCGCTGTTGGTTCCCGACGGGAACGGGGTTGTCGGCGGAACAGCCAACCGTATTCAAAGCATGGTGCTCGTTCGCTTCTAGCCACAAGCGTGCTTGAGCATCGCTGGCTGCGCGCACAACAGAAACGCCTTCTTACAAGAGGGCGTCGTTAATAATAATAAGGAAGGGATGGTCAATGACAGGTCTGGAGAAGGCCTGCCGAGAAGCAACAAGAGCTCAGTGTCGTCCAGAAGAGGGATGAGACGAAACGTCCGCTCCTTAGATATTGTTGCAAAAGTCGATTTTCGCCGATGGCCAAAATTCTGCGGGCCGTGGCCGCGACTTTCGCGTACAAGATGTGAGGGACCTCACGGCATAACGCAAAATTCGCAGGCGACTTCGGTAACGCGATTGAGGTCATACGAATCAGCGATCGTTCGCTACTTAGTGTTTTCGCGAAAAATCTTGAGCCTGCAACTTTCGACTTTTGCAACAATATCTGCAGCAAGCTGATATTCGGTAAGCAGCTTGATGCGGCTATTGCAATCAACTGTGTGCCCTGGGAAGAGCGGTGTTCGTTTGTAACCGGCATGAGCATCCACATAGGCAGTAGTCAACCGGCGCGGGGGTAGCGGATCGGCATCCAGTACTGACGCATGGCCTCCAGGGCCGTTGCGCAGGAATTGCTCGGTCTGGCGGGCCTTGCTTGTCGGTCCGAGCAGCGGACGGCCCTGATCGTCTTCACAGTGAATCAGGATGGGCAGGAGCAGTCCGTGATTGACGTTGCGGGTGTCGAGCAGAGGCGCCCAAGCCGATATTCTAGGTCGCATGGCGGCGTGGAATCCCAGACACCAGGCACGCGCATCGACGTCGCCGTTCGGCTTGCGCTGATGGATCGGTTCGAACCGATCCGGGTTGGTGGAGAGGGTTTTGCCGATAGCGTTGTGGTGCTGCGCGGCGGCGGAGATCGCGGCGAACTCCGGCGTGCGGCCGTGGTTGAAGGCGTCGGCGTCGATTGCGAGCAGCGGACAGATCCAGTCGAGCGGACTGATCGACACCGGCCCGGCCACGATCGCAGCAATGTAGCCGTCCAGCACCGGCAGGCTGGTGGCGACGGGACGCCGCCCGACGCGGTCCTGCAGCCATCGCTCAAGCTGCACGAGCGACATGGCGGCAGCCGCCATCGACGACGATGCCTTATCGCGACGCCGGCTCATGCGGCCACCTGCGCGGTGCGCGCGTGGGCAGTCTTCCAGTTCCAGGCCAGCAGCTCGTGCAACTGATGGCTCTTGGTTCGCCCGGAGACGATGCGCTCGAGCACCTCGGCCAGGTAGGCCTGCGGATCGAGATCGTGGAGCTTTGCGGTGTTAACGAGCGATGCCAGGATCGCCCAACTCTCGGCGCCACCCTCGCTGCCGCTGAACGATGAGTTCCGGCGGCCCATTGCGATCGGGCGCATCGAACGCTCCACCGTATTGGAGTCGACCTCGACCCGCCCGTCGCTGAGGAACAGCGTCAGCCCATCCCAGTGATTGAGCGCATAGTTGATGGCCTCCGCCAACTTCGACTGGGAGAAGAGCTGGCCGACCATTGCCGTCAGCCGCGCCCTGAGCGTCTCCATCAGTGGTGCGGTCCTGGTGCGGCGGGCGGCAAGCCGCTGTTCGGCGCTGCTGCCGCGGATCTCAGCCTCGATGACATAGACCGCCTGCAGGCGTTCGATAACTTCGCGAGCGAACGGTGACTGGTCCGCCTTGTACACCTCGACGAATTTGCGTCGGGCATGCGCGAGACAAAAAGCGAGCTGGATCGCGCCGCCATGCTCGCGGGCGAGCGCCTTGTAGGCGGCATAGCCGTCGACCTGCAGAATGCCGGAAAAGCCCGTCAATTGTCCGGCGATCTCCTCGGTGCCGCGGCCGTCGGCGAACACATAGGCGACCGTCGGCGGTGAGGGGCCGCCCCATGGGCGATCATCCACGGCATGCGCCCAGAACTGGCAGATGCGGGTGCGACGTCGCCCGGGGTCGAGCACCGGCATCGGCGTCTCGTCGCAGAACAGCCGCGGCGCTGCTTGGATCGTTCGCAGCTGGAGTTCATAGAGGCTCTTGAGCCGCCATGCGGCACGCTTCACCCAGCCGGCCAGCGTCGCGCGGTCGAGATGAATGCCCTGGCTGGCCAGAATCTGCACCTGCCGATACAGCGGCAGATACCAGGCAGACTTCGACACCACCACGTGGGTCACAAGCGCCGTCGAGACCATGCCGCCCTCGATTAGTCGCGGCAGCACCTTCGCCTGCACCACGCCATCGGTGCAGCCGCGGCAGGCATATTTGGGACGGATCGTGCGCAGCACCCGCAGGATCGCCGGGATCACGTCCAGCACTTCGCTGACATCCTCGCCGATCTTGTGCAGACGGCCCTCGCAACATGGGCACGCCGTCGCGTCCGGCTCCAGCACCTGCTCGCAGCGCGGCAAGTGCTTGGGCAGCGCGCCGATGTTGCGCCTCGCCTTCTTGCGTGGCTTACCGGCCGGCTTGGTCGCAGGCAAATCATCGTTGGCTGGCGCAGGTGGTGTGACGCCGGTCTCCAGATCGTCCAGCTCGAGCGCGAGCTGCTCTGCGACGAGCGCCGCCAGCCGCTCCGAGCGCTTCCCGAACATCATCTCCTTGAGCGTCTGCATCGCCACACGTAACTTCTCGTTCTCGGCGTCAAGCGCGAGCACCATCTCGGTCAGAGCCGCCAGATCAGTCGGGAGAGCGTCGGGGCGAATCGCCATGATGATCAAAAGATACATGCACGCACTACAGGCTCCAGCGAAATCCTCACCTCTCAGCCGACAACGGCCGGCTGCTTCACAGGCTTGGGTGAAACACGCGTCCATGGGTTCGCACGCAGCGCTTCGCTCACCAGCGCCGACAACGTGTGCAACGATTTGCGAAAGTCGACCGGCTGTGCCGCCAGCACCACCTTGAGATCAGACCGTAGTGCAATCACCGGATGCCCCGAAGCGCCGACAGCACCGTCGAAAGCGTCGCCAGCTCCACTCCCGGCTCAACCCGAATGCGCGCCCCGCTCATCTCGATCTCGACCACCCCGCCAAGCTTGCCTGGGGGCGATGCCATCTGCGGCAGCACCGTATGCGCCGGCGCCAGGCGGCCCGGCTCGCCCGTCGTCGCAGGACCGCCCTCGCAGGCGATTCGAACTGGCACAAAGCCTGGCGCCTGAACGCCTGCTGCCGTCGTGAACTTGTGCCGCCATACCGTGAGTAGCCCACGGACAACGCCATTGCGCCGAGCAACCTCGGAAATATTGGCCCCTTCCTCGAAGCTCTCCGCTACGATCCGTGCCTTCTCTTCCGCCGTCCACCGCCGCCGGCGCCGCTCCCCGGTGATCAACTCGATACGACGATACGAACCGCCTTCCTGCCTGGCATCAAGCATGGCATCTGCCATCGATTCACTCCCAACGATCAGCTCATGCCAGGCTGTATCGCAGACCAAGCTCACGACCGCGAGGTGGGGGCCTCGTGCCGGTTACGGAAGAGCGGTGTTCGTTTGGCGTCGATCTGTCAGACCTCTGTTTCAAAAAGACCAGCATCGTGCGATGCCGTTTAGAGGTGCGTCGATCGCCTTAGCGATACTAAGCGGCTTCCGGAAGGGCGGCCTTTTTACAAAGGCGGACTAGCCACCGGCAAAAAGCACGAGCGATTTCGGGACTGTCGCTGCGGTCGACTGCGTAAGCCCGATATTGCATGCCGCTGGGAGTACGTGATCCTGGTATCACATGCAGAACGCCCTCGCGCACGAGATCGCCGACAATGATTTCGGGTGCCACCAGAAGGCATTTTCCCGTCATGACTGCCGGCAGAGCAAGGTAATTGTGATCATATCTCGCCCCCGACTTTATGTCTTTTGAGTTCAGGTTCATCGCTCTCAGCCATGTGGGCAGTATGTCGGGCCGGGATGTAATGTTCAGAATTGGCATTGAGCGAAGGACTGATAAGCTTTTGCCATCTACGTGATTTGGAGAGCCCACACAAACGAGTTGCTCGTTGTAGATTTCCCAATCGTCGGCCGGTTCGATGACGGAAAGGTCGCGTGTAATCAAGATGTCGAAATCGTCGGAGGATGTCGGCATGGAGAGCGAACTGATCACATCCACAATTACGCCGCCCATCTCAGCGGAGAATGCTTGGAGATTCGGAATGAGAAACGAGTAGGCGAAAGTCGAAAGCGAGGTGCGGACCACAAGCCGATTGGCGTCCGGGCGAGTCCGCCGGCGCATTCTCTTAGCGGTGAAGCACACTGTATCTAGCGGTTCGGCGACTGTGTTCGCAAAAAGCCTTCCGAATTCCGTCAATTCGCTCCGTTTACCGCGTCGTTCGATGAGGTCTGTACCCAGATATTCTTGCAGCACGGCCAGGTAGCGGCTGATGGAGCTCTGTGTCGCTCCCAAAGCGGTAGCCGCACGCGTTACGCTTCCTTCTCGCGCGATCGCCACGAACACCCGGATCGCGTTGAGGGGCACTGCATCATCTTCGATAGCCATCTTCTATTCCGATAGGTTCTGGGACCTGCCACTGGAAGGGCCATTGCCAAGAATGGATATTCCATCACATTAGTCGATGTTTACCGCCGGATTACTGCTTTCTCGACGGTATATCGCGCTCAAAAACTGCTTCCGGCCTAAGCCGAAAAGATCGGTCGATGGCCTTGATAGTTGAGCTGATTTCCCTCGCGTTCCCCATAGGCGCATCTCAAGCGCGCCGTAGGATTGGACGCCGCGATCGCTCGATCGTCTTATCGCAATCGACACACCGCAATTTTCCGGAGGAGAAAGCCGCTAATTTCTGATCGATGGCGGGCCAGGCATAGCGCCTGAGCGGAGCCCAGGCGCTATCTATCGTGTTGAAATCTCAATAGTCACTGCACGGCCAGAACGAGCCCTCAGCAAAGGAAGCGAGCCTCAGCTGCTTTGATCTCGCTCATCTTCTGGAGTCTGAAGATCTCCTCCACCGGCAGAATGTCCTTGTGGACGTTTTGGACGCCGCCGTCAGCGAGGATCCGGCGGAAGGTCTCCTGCATGGCAGTTGCAGCAGCGCGGATCCCGGAGTTGCCGTAGATCATCATGCGGATATTGCCGAGCGTCTTGACGCGCTCGGCGTTGAGGTCAGGGTAGGCGTTCGGCACGATCACCAGCGGCGCAAATCCGGTCCAGGCGCGCGAAAAGCTTTCGATTTCCGAGGGATCTTTCTTTTTCGAATGGATCAGGATCATGTCGGCGCCAGCCTCCACGTAGGCTTGCGCGCGATGCAGGGCCTCCACTTGGCCGAGGTCTGCGATGAGGGCTTCCGTGCGGGCGATGACCAGAAAATCCGGGTCCTGTCTTGTCGCAATGGCGGCCTTGATCTTACCCTGAAACTCCTCAATGCGCAGCAGTTCCTGGCGCCCCCCGGCCACAAGGCTCGTCACTTTCGGGAAGATCTTGTCCTCGATCACAACGGCGCTGGCGCCGGCCCGCTCGTATTCGCTGATGGCATGGATGACATTGATCGCATTGCCATAACCTGTATCGATGTCGGCGACGATCGGCAACCTCGTGCGTCCGGCGATCGCCCGCAGCATGTCGAGATGCTGTGTCATCGAGATCAGGCTCATGTCCGGCAGGCCGTAAAGCGCCGACAGCTCGAAGCCGGAGGCCCACAGGCCGTCGAATCCGGCTTCTTCTGCGAGGATCGCCGAAAGCGGGCTATGGGCGGCCATGATGTGGATAAGGCTGGTCTTCGCCATGCGGGCGCGGAGGCGTTTGGCAGGGGACATCGAGATCTTTCAGGACAAGGCCGCGCAGGCGGCTATGATGCGGTCGCAGGCGCGGGTGAGGTCCTCGAGCGAGGAGGCATAGGAAATGCGGATATAGGGCGAGGCCATGAAGCCGCTGCCGGGCACAACGGCCACGGCGAAATCCTCGAGCAGATACATGGCGAAATCGGTGTCGGTTTCGATCACCTTGCCCTCCGGCGTGCGTTTGCCGATAACACCCGCGCAGGAGGGGAAAACGTAGAAGGCACCTTCCGGCACGCGGCACGAAAGCCCCTCGGCTTGGTTCAGCTTCGCAAGGACAATGTCGCGGCGCTGCAGAAAGGCGCTCGCGAATTCCTCGATGTGGTCCCGTCCGCCAGACAGCGCTTCGATGGCGGCATATTGTGAAATCGAGCTGGTGTGCGAGGAGGTTTGGCCTTGGATGAGGTTCATGGCCTTGATCAGCGCCAGAGGCCCCGCGCCATAACCGACGCGCCAGCCGGTCATTGCGTCGGCCTTGGACATGCCGTTGACTGTCAGCGTGCGCTGGTAGAGGTCCGGCGCGACTGCTGCCATGGTAGCGAAGTCACCGGTATAGGTGAGCTTTTCATAGATGTCATCGGACAGCACATGGACATTGGCATGGCGGCGCAGCACCACGGCCAGCGCGAGCAACTCACCTCGGCTGTAGACGGCACCGGTCGGATTGCACGGCGAGTTCAGCATTAGCCACTTGGTGCGCGGCGTGGTCGCCGCCTCCAACGCCTCAGGGCGGAGCTTGAAGCCATTGAATTCATCGCAGGCGACGAGAGTCGGTTTGCCGCCGGCGAGCGCCACCATATCGGGATAGGAGACCCAGCACGGCGTCGGGATCACCACCTCATCGCCCGGGTCGAGCGTGGCGAAGAGCGCATTGAAGACGACCTGCTTGGCGCCGCAGCCCACCGTGATCTGGTCGACACCGTAGTCGAGCCCATGTTCGCGGCCGAGGCTGTCGCGGATCGCCTCGCGAAGCGGCTTGATCCCGGCGACCGCCGTGTATTTCGTCCGCCCGTCGCGGATAGCCCGGATGCCGGCTTCGCAGATAGCGGATGGCGTGGCGAAGTCCGGTTCGCCCTGACTGAGCGTGATCACATCAACGCCCTGATCGCGCAACTCGGCGGCACGAGCCGTCATCGCCTTGGTCTCAGAGGGGCGGACGACGTTGAGCCGTTCTGCAACGAGAAACAAGATAGAACCTTGAGAAGTTCGATGGGTGATTTTCGACTACTTCTATTTGCTCTCAGCCGGGCTGGCCAACAAAGTCATCGCATTTTTGAATGAATCGATCGAATTTTACGTTGGCGCTGAACTCTTCGTTCAGACGCGCGTTCTGCCAGAGACTCGGCGTGAGCCACCGAAAACTACTGAGCCGAGTTTTTGGCACTGAAGTAAGTACGCAAAGATAGCCCTCGCTTCTTCTTCAGTCAGCCGGCCCAGTCGAACGAGACCGGGATAGCGTAGTACTCCGCGAGCGCCAGGAGCGAGTCCCGCAGGACCAGCCGCACTTCGACGAGGTCTTCGTCGTCGAGTTCGACGGATTCGATCAGCGCCCGGTCAAGGCTTCAGATCGCGTCCTTGGGCAGCGGATCAGTGCCGTAGCGGGGAATGATGTTCCAGTATATCTGAGCTAGCGCATTGCCGAAATAGGCGACGTTCATCTTCCTTGGATGGAAAGCGCGTTGCACAGCCTCGGTGATCACCGTCATCTCAAGCAGGTGCTGTGTGCGGAGATCGACTGGCAGGTCGTGCAACTCGCGCGCCACCACCTTGCAGGAAAAGAAACAATAGCCGCGGAAATACTGGCGCCGACGACTGAGTGTTAGGTAGCCAGTCGGCAGCTCGGCGACAAAATAACGTCCGTCGTCGCCGTCGACGGCCTGGAGGACTTCTCGCTTCGAGGAGGGATGAGGGATCACGGCGGCGGCCTCTCGGAAGGGGGATTAATCGTCCTCCGCGCCGGCAAGGTGGCGTCGAAGGAGGGCCTCGCGGAAATCAAGGCTTCGGCAGGAGTTTTTCGACATCGCGGACCATATCGGGGAGCACTTCCTCCGGTATCCGCTTTAGCGTCACCACGCTTTGTAGGTGGTCCCGAATCACGGTGGTGATGCGCGGGCCGTTTTGGCCGGGATAGGGGTTCATGCTCTTTATTCGGGCAAGCGCGGCGACGGCGGCAAGGGCGTTCGGCTTGGCTTTATAATACTCGCCGAGGTACTTCGGGTCATTGACTGCAATCGTGTTGACCGGCGTCAGCCCTGTCTTCAGCACCATCAGCGTCTGCGCGTCCGGGCCGACGGCGAATTTGAGGTATTTCCACGCGGCCTGCTGCTTCGCTGGATCGGGGGTCATGATCGCCAATCCGCCGCCTCCCGACTGCATGCGGCCGTCGGCAGCCGATTGCGGGAAGGGGCCGGTGCGGATGTCGAGCCTGGGTCCGGCGTTGGCAGTCAATTGTTCCAGACGCGAGTTGGAAGCGACATAGATGCCGATCTTGCCCGAGGCGAAGGCCTGGCGGGCTTGTTCGGTGGTCATGTCGATCATGCCGGTCTCGCCGAAGCGGCGCATCAGTTGCAGCGCCGCCTGGCCTGCCGCGCTATCGAAGGCGATCTTGCCGTCATGCGTGAACACGTCGCCGCCGTGACTGTAGACGAGCCCGTGAAACGACCAGTTGTAGCTGTCGGAATGATATTCAAAGAAGATCGGCACAACCGTAGGGTCGGTTTTACGGATGTCGGCGGCAAGCGACAGGATCTCGCCCCAGGAAAGATCGAAGTTCGACAGATCCGGGTGCGCTTTCCGAATGAGGCTCATGTTGTAGTAGACGATACTCGTCGAGACCGATTCCGGGACCGCGACCATCTTGCCTTTCCATCGCGTCGTGGCGAGCGCCCCCGGTTCAACGCCGACCGCGGCCCATGATGGGTCGGCGGCAACGAAGCCGTCGAGGGACGCAAGCAGTCCGCGCTCGGCAAGCACTGGTATATCGGGATAGCAGAGCGATGCGACGACGTCGGGCAGATCCTGGGTGACCGCCGCCCTCAGCAGTTGCTGCAGCAAAGTCGGACAGTCGGCCGCATTGGCCTGCGCGACGATCTGGACGTCGGGGTTCTGCTGCATGAAGCGCTCGGCGAGCGGCTGGCGGAAGAGGCCGTCGCGCGCCGGAAAGGCATAGCTCACCCTCAGCGTGACCGCGTCGGCACAGGCACCGATCACCCCAATGAGCATCGCGGCGACGGCCGATATCAGCGAAAGCGTCATTTTCATCGTCGCAAACCTTTCTTGAGGCGCTTCCGTCGGTCGGGCGCCCGGACCGGCATTGAGCCAGATTGGCTCCGATTAAGCGGGGCGGATGAAGCCGCACTGACAGGATTGGTACAACGTCCCCACTTGTACCGTTCGGAGAGAAACTCCCGGTGCCTCGACTTCCTTGGCCCGACTGGCGGAACAGCTGAACCGGCCACTACTCGAACGTGACCACCAGTTCCATGTGCCGGGGGGCAACACGCATTCTCGAAACCACAATCGGGGTGCCGCTGACGTCGACATTGATGTTGGTCACCAGGAGAATTGGCTGTCGGGGCGGCAGGCCGAGCCATTCCGCATCTGCTTTGGAGAGCGCGATCGCCGAAATCCGGGTTTCGTAACGCTTGTAGGTGTTCACACCGTATCTGCGCCAGGCTTCGGTGAAGCTGCCGGTTTCCACGATGACCTGCTCGATGCCCTCGAAACGTGGCAACGGGAAATAGCTGGACGCGACGGCGACGGCGAGCCCGTCCACCACTGTGATCGTATCCACCTTGCGGGCGAAATGGCTGCTGTCGAGCCGGAGGTCGCGGCCGAGGTCCTCTTCGGCTCGCACCCGGCTGAAACCGAGGATGCGCCGTTCCCCGGCCCGGTAGATGTCGCGTATTGCAGCACTGAGGCGCGACGTCGGCCCGATGTGATGCCGCACCACCCGCTCCTTGACGAAGGCGCCGCGCCCCTGCTCGATCCTCAAGAGATTCCGCTTGCGTAACGACGAGAGCGCATGGCGGACGGTGTTGCGGTGAACGTCGAAACGGGCGGCGAGTTCGAACTCCGTCGGCAGCCGGTTGCCGGGCGCCCATGTCCCGGCCCGGATCTCTTGTTCGAGCGCCCGTTCGACGAGTCGCCAGAGCGAGGTGGCGCCGCGCCGCTCTTGCAGCCTAGCTTTTCGCGTCTCGCCTTTCGGGGCGGGGATAGGATCTGGCATGTCGGCTTCGCACTCCGCTTCGTGGTCCGGCAACGTTAGGACAGGCATGGCCTCTCGACTTGAAGACACTGGTACAAGTCCGTCAAGGTGACACAATTTGTCATCGCGCTGTCGCTCGCCGCTCCTTTCACAGCTGATAGAACCCAAGCAGGTCCTAAAGCTAGGAAAGAGGCGCCTTCCGATGGGTCGATCGGCGAATTCTGTAACCCAAATACGACAAAGTATCTTTCAACGCGGCGAAGTTCTCTTGACGAACGCGAAGATCGTGACCCGATCGGCGTGTTTCAACGGAACGATTCAGATTGTCAACGGACTGATCGCCGACATCTCGACCGGTAGTACCACCGCGCCAGGGGCGCTCGATTTTGAAGGCGACCACCTGCTGCCCGGATTGATCGATGTCCATACCGATCACCTCGAAAAGCAGATCCTCCCGCGCGCTGGCATGACCTGGGATCCGTTGGGAGCTGCGATTGCCCACGACATTCAGATTTGCGCGGCGGGCACCACGACAGTGTTCGATTCGCTGATCGTCGGGGCGGTGGGCAATCCGGAGCGGCGCCGCCTGCTGCCGCTGATGCTGAAGGGGCTTGGCGAGGTGCGCCGGCACGGCCTGCTCAGGGCTGACCACCTGCTTCACCTGCGCTGCGATGCCCGTGAGCGCGACCTAATTGATCTTTTCCTTGCTTATGCCGACCAGCCTCAACTTCGATTCGTGACCATGATGGATGACGGGCCACGGCGGGACCCGAAGCGGTTCCGGCATCTCGAGCGTCGCAAGAATACGCCTGAGGCGGAAATCGAGGCGGCAATCGCCGCCGTGGCAACCAAAGAGGACTGCACCGAAGACAATCGGCGACGCCTCATCGCGCACTGTCGCGCGCGCGGCGTGCCCTTCGCTAGCCACGACGACACTACCGTTGCCCATATCGCAGAAGCCGTCGGATACGGTCTCTCCATTTCCGAATTTCCAATCACCGTGGAGGCGGCGAAAGCCGCCCGCGCCGCCGGCATGACGATCATCGTTGGGGGACCCAACCTCGTCGCAGGGCGCTCACATATTGGCAACGTCTCGGTGCGGGAGCTCGCGCAGGACGGCCTCATTGACATCATCTGTTCAGACTACATCTCTGCAAGCATTCTGCGCGGCATTTGGTACTTGGCGAGCCAATCCGACCTAAGTCTGCCGGAGGCCGTCGCACTCGGAAGCCGGCGGCCGGCGGAAACCTTCGGGCTTTTCGACCGCGGCGAGATTGAGGTGGGCAAGCGCGCCGACCTCATCCGCATAGCCGACCGAGCCGGTCCTGTCGTCCGAGCGGTCTGGACGAGCGGAACACAGGTGCTCTGAGGTGGTCGAGAGCGGGAGATGAATGTGTCAGCCACGCAAACCGCTTTTGGCGATCAATGCACCCGTCAACACTGGATGACGGTGCTTGCCAAGGCCCGGCTTGCCGAACTGGACCGGCACTGGGCGGCGATCGCCCGCCCGAAATTCCAGTGGATCCGCCGACCGGAGTATGGCGCAGCGATGTTGCGGGGGGCAGTCGGTCGCACCGGCGCGGTGTTCAATCTCGGCGAGGCGACGGTGACGCGCTGTACGCTCCAGATCGAGACCGGCGAGATCGGCATCGCCTATGTGCTCGGCCGCAACAAGCGCCACGCTGCGCTCGCCGCCCTATTCGACGGGCTAATGCAGCGCGACCAAGCTACCGGGGCCGGCACGATTGCCCCAATCATTGCCGCGATTGATCGTTGCGTGCGCGAAACGGAGCGGGCGGTCCGACGCGAGACGCAACTGAGCAAGGTCGATTTCTTCATGCTGGGGCGGGAGGCCAATGGCGAATGACGGCTGATCTGATCCCGTCGGGCTTCCGCGATCCGGTTCATGAAGTGCAGACCGCGTTCCGCCGACTTCTAAAGGCGCTGTCGCGGCCCGGTACGCCAGTGTCGCTTCCCGGGCCGGACGAGCCGCCGGCGCCAATGGCGGGGCCGCTCGCTGCCATCGCTCTGATGCTCGCCGACGCCGATTGCCCGATCTGGCTCGACGCAACATTGTCGACGGAGCCGGTCCGGCGTTACCTACATTTCCACACAAATGCGCCGCAAGTTATTGATCCGAAGGCCGCGACGATCGCCCTGATCGGTGATGCCGGCCGGCTAGCCGGGCTCCGCGGCTTCCATCCGGGCGAGGCCGCTTATCCCGATCGGTCGACGACGCTTGTCCTCCAGATACCCGCGCTGACCGGTGGGCCCGCGGTCCGCCTCTCCGGGCCAGGGATCGAGACCACCGCAAGCCTGGCGCCCCGGGGTTTGCCGGACTGGTTCTGGCCCTTCTGCCGCGAGAATGCCGCACGCTATCCCCTCGGCGTCGACATCTTCATCACCGACGACCTCTCTGTCATCGGACTCCCGCGCTCCACCAAGGTGGAGGGACCATGATCACCTCCATTAAGGGCGGCGAAGCCGCCATCGCCGCCTCACACCGTCTCCTCGCCAAGCGCCGGCGCGGCAACCGAAGGATCGCCGATCTCGGCGTCGATCAAATCCGCGAGCAATTATCGCTCGCCGTCGACAGAGTGATGAGCGAGGGCTCGCTTTATGATCCGGAGCTGGCGGCGCTCGCAATTAAGCAGGCCGAGGGCGACCTGACCGAGGCGATCTATCTTTTGCGTGCTTTCCGGACCACTCTCACCCGCTTCGGCCACGCCGAACCGGTAGACACGGCAGCGATGATTGTGCGCCGGCGGATTGCAACGACCCACAAGGACGTGCCGGGCGGCCAGCTCCTTGGGCCGACTTATGACTACACCCACCGGATGCTCGATGTCGGGCTGATGGGAGAGGCGGGGAGTGACGACCTCTCCGATATCGCCAGCGAGAGCGAGGACGAAGGAAAAAACGAGGGCGACACTGGAGAGCCGTGGCCCGATGCGGCGGCTCACGCCTTGACGAGAGATTGCGGCGTGCTGGCGCGAACCGACCTCGTCGAGCATGCCCGGCCGAACCGGGAGGGGAAGGTTGCCGACATCACCCGCGACCCGGTGGTGTTTCCGTCCGGACGGGACCAGCGGCTGCAGAGTTTGGCCCGCGGTGACGAAGGTTTCCTGATGGGGCTCTGTTATTCGACCATGCGCGGCTACGGGCGTAACCATCCTTTCGTCGCCGAACTGCGCTACGGTGACGCTACGGTTGTCCTGACCATCCCCGAACTCGGCATGCCGGTCGGTATCGGCAGGATCCGCCTCACCGAATGCCAGACCGTGCATCTGACCACTGGTGATGGCTCGCTGCCGCCACGCTACACGCGGGGTTATGGCCTCGTCTTCGGCCATGGCGAACGCAAGGCGCTCTCGATGGCCATCCTCGACAGATCGCTGCGGTCGGCTGAACTGGGCGAGACGGTCGCTTACCCGGCACAGGACGACGAGTTTGTCCTCTCTCATTCCGACAGCGTCGCGGCATCCGGCTTGGTGCAGCACCTGAAGCTGCCCCACTATGTCGATTTCCAGGCCGAGATGCAGCTGCTCGGCCAGATGCGCGCGGACTATGCGGAACGGCACTCCGGACTCAAAACCGCCCCCGAGCCGGATACGATCACGGAGGCTCTCAGTGGAGACTGACCTCGCATTCGACGACGATGGTGTCTACAGCTTCGCTTATCTCGACGAGATGACGAAGCGGATGATCCGGCGAGCGATCCTGAAGGCGGTGGCCGTGCCCGGCTACCAGGTGCCATTCGGCAGCCGCGAGATGCCGCTTCCCCCTGGCTGGGGCACGGGCGCGCTACAGGTTATTGCGAGCATCCTCGGCCGGGATGACGTGTTAAAGGTGATCGACCAGGGTGCCGATGACACCACCAATGCCGTCTCGATCCGTCGCTTCTTTGCCAAGGTCGCCGATGTCGTCACGACTGAGCGCACTGGAGAGGCAACGGTGATTCAAACGCGCCACCGCATTCCGGAGCGGTCGCTCTCCGATGACCAGATCATCGTCTTCCAGGTGCCGCAGCCCGAAGCGTTGCGCCGGTTCATCCCGCATGAGGCGGTCGCGCGGAAAATCCACGCCTTTGCCCGCTACGGCGTTATGCACGTCCGCCTCTATGAGGATATTGCTCGGCTCGGCCACGTCGCCGTGTCGAATGATTATCCGGTCATCGTCAACGGGCGCTACCTCGCCTCGCCATCGCCAATCCCAAAATTCGACAATCCGAAGCTTCACCGCAGCCGCGCGCTCGCGCTATTCGGCGCGGGCCGGGAGCGGCGCATCCACGCCATCCCGCCTTTCACTGATGTCAAGAGCCTCGATTTTGCGGACTATCCTTTCACGGTGCAGCGCTTCGACGCGTGCTGCTCGCTATGCGGCGCGCAGGACAGCTATCTCGACGAGATCCTCCTTGATGATTGCGGTGCCCGGGCCTTTGTCTGCTCGGATACCAACTATTGCGCCGAGCGGCAGAACGAAGGGACCGAGGCATGAAACCGAGAGCGAGGGAAATACTGCGGGCCGAGCGCCTCTCGAAGGTCTTCGGACGCGTATCAGCCTGCAGCGCGATCTCGTTCTCATTGCGGGAGGGCGAAGTTCTCGGCATCGTCGGAGAAAGCGGCTCGGGCAAGTCGTCGCTGCTCCGCTGCCTTGGCGGCCTCCTCCAGCCGGATGCTGGCACGGTTTGGATCGCCTCCGATGACCATCTCGTCGATCTCTGGGCGATGGACGAAGCCTCGCGCGAGCAATTCCTGCCGACGATGCTCTCGCTCATCCACCAGAACCCGCGCGACGGATTGCGCCTCGGCGTCAGCGCCGGCGGCAATATCGCCGAACCTCTGATGGCCGCCGGCTGCCGCCACTACGGCTCCTTGCGCGCGACCGCGTTGCAATGGCTCAAGAAGGTCAATATCGACGGGCAGCGCATTGATGACCTACCCGAGGTCTTTTCCGGTGGCATGCAGCAGCGGCTGCAGATTGCGCGAGGACTCGCCACCCATCCCCGCCTCGTGCTGATGGACGAGCCGACTAGCGGGCTTGACGTCTCGGTCCAGGCGAAGCTCCTCGATCTCCTGCGCAGGCTCGTCCACGAACTTGGTATCGCCGTTGTGGTCGTCACACATGATATCGGAGTGGCGCGTCTTCTTGCCGACCGTCTGATGGTGATGCAGGGCGGGTGGGTGATCGAGGAGGGGCTTACGGACCAAGTGCTCGACGATCCTCACCACTCCTATACGCAACTGCTGGTCTCCTCAGTGCTGCAGGTCTGAAGAAGGAGGCACTGACTATGACTATCCTCGTTGGCGTTCGCGGCCTTTCTAAAAGTTTCAGGCTCCATACTCAGGGCGGCGCAGAAATCGACGTTTTCAACGACGTCTCACTGGATGTGCGATCGGGCAAGTGCGTCTGTCTGCACGGCCCCATCCGGGTCCGGCAAGTCGACGTTGCTGCGTTCGCTGTACGCCAACTACAAGCCTGACACGGGCCACATCGTCGTGCAACACGACGGCGAATCGATCGACCTCGTCAGCGCCGAGCCTTGGGAAGTGATGGAGGTGCGCCGCCTCACCATCGGCTATGTCGGCCAGTTCCTGCGCGTCATACCGCGCGTCGCCACCATCCAGGTCGTCGCAGAACCGGCGATCGCCATCGGTGTTCCGGCGGAGGAAGCGCATTCAAGGGCGAAAGCGCTGCTGTGTCGCCTTAAGATCCCCAAGCGCGTCTGGTCGCTGGCGCCCGCCACTTTCTCCGGCGGCGAGCAGCAGCGCGTCAACATCGCCCGTGGCTTCATGGTCGACTACCCTGTGCTCCTTCTCGACGAGCCTACCGCGTCGCTTGACGCCTCCAACCGCAACATCGTTATCGCTCTCATCAACGAGGCCAAGGCGCGCGGTGCCGGGATTGTCGGTATCTTCCATGACGAGGAGGTGAGGAATAGCGTCGCTGACAGGCTGTTCGAGGTTAGGCAAACGACCGTGATCAAACGGTCAGCCGCGTCGGAGGTCGTCGGCTGATCACGCAACGAAGGAGTTAGTTAATGGGTGGCAACGTCGCACGGCTTCGCTATGCGTCTTTGGCCGCACTGCGAGAGGGCTCTGGCGGTCAGGTCGACGTGAGGGTTCCCGATGCAAGCTGTGACCGCTGGATGCCTGACATTGCGTGGTTGAATAGTGCGCAGAGAACCATATCGCTGCTCTTGGCGGGAGCAAGCGCGGTTCGGCAAGCGATCTCAGGAGTTAGACCGATCATGGCGCGGCGAGCCCATGGCCTGCATGTTGAGGCGAGCCGACGCAAACCAATTTTCGTCACAGATGTTCCACCGTCCGAAAGCTCAGCCAACATCAGATCAGGTTATATCACGTTGAAGGTCACCCGTAGTTGAGGGCAAGGACAGCGATCCGATCACGTCCCATCTCGGGCAAGAAGGCCTGATGGTTTGGGATGGGCAATGTGTGGGCGAAGGTGGTGAGCTAAACGCGCAGGACTGCGCGTCATCGCGACGGTGCATCTGGACAGCGGTTCGGCGACCGCTTCGGCGAACAGTCGCCCGAAATTGTCAATCGCGATCGCGCCCGCGCCGCTCGATCAGCTTAGATCTAGAATCGAGGCGGCTCACCTAGCTCTGGGTGATATCGAAAGTCTTTGCCATCGCGCCTTTTAAGCACGATTTTCCTTATCCCGACATCCAAATCGCCCACTCAATTATCGCATTTTGGCAATTGTGTATCGAATTATTCGATGAGCGTCATGAGCCCTTAGCAATCCGGGGGTTGAAGTCTTTACAAATCGGCCGCCCCGATCCGACGAGATAGACGATCTCATTGGGTGTGAGGGCTTCATGCGATGTGGAAGTGACAGCTATGGCATCCGTATTGATTGACAGCGTCACAAAGAATTATGGCCTAACGTCCGTATTGCGTGGGGTTTCGCTGTCGATAGCAGATGGCGAGTTCCTGACTCTGTTAGGACCTTCAGGGTGCGGGAAGTCGACACTATTACGCATTTTAGCAGGGCTCGAGGTGCAGGATGCAGGTTCAATCTTGATCGGCGAACGGAGAGTGGACGGCCTCAGGCCGAAGCGTCGGGATATTGCCATGGTGTTCCAGTCCTACGCGCTCTATCCTCATATGACGGTCGCATCCAACATGGCGCTCCCGCTTCGGATGCGCCGGTTCTCCGCCTTCCAAAGGCTTCCTCTTCTCGGCCGCCTGTTGCCACGAACGGCGCGGATCGCTGCCGAGATCGACGTGGAAGTCGCTCGTACAGCCAAGTCCCTTGGTATCGGCCACATGTTATCGCGCAAACCGGGCCAGCTCTCCGGCGGCCAGCGTCAGCGCGTGGCGGTTGGCCGGGCGATGATGCGCCATCCGGCTGTTTTCCTGATGGACGAGCCGCTGTCAAACCTCGACGCGAAGCTGCGTGTGCAGATGCGCGCCGAGATCAAGGAACTGCACCAGCGGCTCGGGGTCACTTTCGTCTATGTAACGCATGACCAGGCCGAGGCCATGACGCTTTCGGACCGGGTGGCGGTGATGCTCGACGGCGAGTTGCTGCAGGTCGCCCCGCCGCAGGACATCTATGCCGATCCAGACGATCGGCGCGTCGCCGAATTCATCGGTTCGCCCAAGATCAATATGCTTGAGGGCGTGGTGCGAGAACGGGGCCTGATCGATGTGGCCGGAGCGACGCTCACGATCGAGGCCGATGCGAGCGCGGGCGCGCATCTCACTCTCGGCATTCGCCCGGAGGCTTTTCATCTCGCCGATCAAGGCGGGCAGGGCGTACTGACCGGTTCCGTGCGCATGATCGAGCACATGGGCTCCGATCTCTTCGTCCATCTCGATCTAGCGGGCATCGATCATCCGTTGATCGCAAGGCTACTGGCCGAACGGGCGCCTCATATCGTCCCCGGCCAGACCTTGCATGTCGACGTCAGGCCGGACCGCGTCCTTCTCTTCGCCCGTGATGGGCGACGTTTGCACCGGCAAGTGGAATCCGGCCGGGCATCGGTCACGCCGATCCGGCAGATCGCCTGATGAGTGAACCTCTTTCCCTTTCCGGCACCTCCGACGAGCCGTCCGCGACCGGTGGCGTTCGAATATCCTCCGCTGCCTCACCGGCCCGCAGGCGTGCCTTTACGGAAACGCTGGCGGCCTGGACGCTAGCAGGGCCCGCCGTCTTCTTGCTGCTCGCTCTGTTCCTCATGCCGGTGATCGGCGTCTTCGTCATCGCGGTCACCGACTGGCAGTTCGGAGCGCGTACCCTTTCCTTCGTCGGTCTGGCCAACTTCCGCGAGGTCTTCGCAGACGCGGGCTTCAGGACCTCCCTTTTCAACACGTTCGTCTACGTTTTGATCGTCGTGCCCGGGACTCTCGTCCTTGGTCTTGCGATCGCGATTCTGATCGAAAGCGGAAAATCCTGTCGCTCCTTCTACCGCGCCATCCACTTCCTGCCCTTCATGGCGACGCTCACCGCTATGGCGGTCGCCTGGGAGGCGCTTCTACATCCCACGATCGGCCTCGTTAACCAGACGCTGGCCGCGATCGGCCTGCCGACCGCCAACTGGCTGCGCGACGAGAGTACGGCCTTACCGGTACTGGCCATCATCGGCATCTGGCAAAACCTCGGCTATGCCATGGTGCTGTTCCTAGCCGGCCTCAAGAGCATCCCGCAGGACGTCTACGATGCCGCCGATGTCGATGGTGCGGATCTCTGGCTTGACCGGCTGCGCACCGTCACTCTGCCCATGCTCGGCCCAGTCTCAATGTTCGTTGTCATCGTTGTAGCGCTGAGGGCGTTCGAGTCCTTTGACACCGTGAAAGTGCTGACCCAAGGCGGGCCCGGCCACGCCTCCGAAGTTCTGCTCTACACGCTCTACCGGGAGAGCTTCGAATATCTGCGCACCGGATACGGTGCCGCCGTGGCCGTCATCTTTCTGGCTATCGTCGTGACGCTCACTCTCATCCAGACCCGCGTCATGGACAGGAAGGTGCATTATCAATGAGCCTCCCCACCTCCGCCAACCGCCTGTCGCCGCCTGCCGCCATTCTTCGACATGCCGTGCTGCTCATCACAGGCGCGCTCATTGTGATCCCCTTCGTGTGGATGGTCTCACTATCGATCAAGCCGCCCGGCGAGATCTTCCGTGCCTCCTTCTCCTTCTGGCCCGCGCAATTCTATGGCTTCGAGAACTATACCAAGGCGCTGACTGACGCGCCGTTGCCACGCTACATGGGTAATGGCTTGATCGTCTGCGCTCTCATCCTCAGCCTGCAGATTTTCGTCTGCGCCCCTTGCGCCTATGCGTTCGCCAAACTGCGGTTTCCCGGCCGCGACCTCCTCTTCGGCATGGTGCTCATCGGGCTGCTCCTGCCGCATCAGGTGCTCTCGCTGCCGCTCTTCATTCTTGGCTACCAGCTTGGCATCCTCAACACTTATGCGGCGCTCGTCTTCCCTTATGTGGTCTCGCCCTTCGGCATCTTCCTGTTCCGGCAGTTCTTCAAGACCATTCCTGATGACGTGGTCCACGCCGCGCGGCTCGACGGGCTCTCCGAAATCGCGATCGTCTGGAAGATCATGGTGCCGATGGCGCTGCCGGCCGTCATCGCCTTCTCGACCTTCTCGGTCGTCTCGCACTGGAACGACCTGTTTTGGCCGCTGATCGCAGTGCGCGACCAGTCCCTCATGCCGCCCCCGCTCGGTATCATGGCCTTCAAAAATGAGGAAGCCGGCAACGACTACGGCCCGCTCATGGCCGCTGCAACTCTCGTCGTCCTCCCCCTCGTGATCGCATTCCTCACCGCCCAAAAATGGTTCGTCGACGGACTTGCAGGTGGAGCAGTCAAGTGAAGAAGCTCAAGAATCGCGTGCCAATATCTGAAACTCAATCATGACCCTGCTCGTCAGACACAGTTCGCTGAAATTTTTGGTTGTTGTCCGGGTCCTGATGGTGGAAACATCCGTGCACGCAGTCGACAGGCGCTCGTTGGATGGCGGCGGCCTTTGCCGTCAAACCTGTGAAGTATCCTAAATGCCGCGATCTTCTGGAACGTTCATGCCTGAGCAAGAATCTCGGTTCCTCATCGTCAGCTTCGATGGCCTGCGCCCGGACATCGTCGGTCCTATGCTGACGCCCAATCTCTGCCGCATGAAGGCTGCTGGCGTGACGCTCTCCAGCCACCGCACCGTCTATCCTAGCGAAACTCGCTCAGCCTTCCCGAGCCTCGTCACAGGCGCGACGACCAACCGCCACGGCATGGTCGGCAACAAATATGTCGACCGCTCCCTAACGCCCCCACGCTACATCGACACTTCCGACGCAATTCTTCTGCGCCGCCTCGACCTCGAAAGCGGTGGACACCTCTATTCGGCGCCCTCGCTCGGCGAGATCCTGGCGGCGAGCCGGCGGAGCCTCGCCGTGCTCGCCACAAATACGCCGGGCACCACCCGGCTTTTCCACCACAAGGCCGAGGACTTCGGCCATGTGCGCCTCTCCGGCCATTTCCGCGAAGCCTGCACGCCGGATGGTGTGCTCGCCGAAATTGAGACATGTATCGGTGCATTGACGCCGGTCCCGCCCAAAAAGGAGCCGGACCGTATCGGCCAAGACTGGATCACCTCGGCTTTCCTGGACGTCGTCTGGCCGAAATATCGTCCCGATGTAACGATCCTTTCCTATGGCGAGCCCGACGTCACCTCGCATTTCCACGGCACGGGGGCGGAGGCGACACGCTCCATCATTGCCCATTGCGACCAACAGTTCGGCCGAGTGTTCGACTGGTGGGAAGCAGAGGGAAGGCAGGCTGGCGTTCAGATTTTCGCGATCTCGGATCACGGCCATATCACCGGCCATACGCGCGTCGCCGTGACCGATAGCCTGCGCGCGGCCGGCTTCAGCCCAGGCGTTGCGCCTGCTCCCGATGTTGACGTGGTGGTGGTGCCGGGCCAGGTCGGCGCTCTCTATCTTGCCGATCCGGATGAGGCGAAGGTTGCCCGGTTGGTCGCAACCATTACGTCCGAGCCATGGTGCGGGCCAGTATTTACGCGTGCGAAGGACGAGGTCAACGGCATCGCCCCCGGGAGCCTCTCAAACCGTCTCGTCTTCGCCGATCATGTCCGTGCGCCGGACATCGCCTTTTCCTTCCGCGCAGACAATAGCATCGACCCCTTCGACCTCGTAGGCGGTACTTTCTACGACAATGATCGTCGGGCCGGTCTCGGCCTTCACGGTGGGCTGCATCCGAAGGAACTCGGTGCGCTCGGCATCGTCGCGGGATCTGCTTTTGCAAACATTGGATCCGCCTCTTCTTTGCCGTCCGGGATTTGCGACGTGACGCCGACGATCCTTCATCTGCTTGGCATTGACGCCCCGCCGACGATGGGTGGACGGGTGCTTCACGAGCTTCTACAGCCAGCATCGCGTCCAAAGATCCGCTGCCGCGACGAAATCTTCGCGGCGCGACTTGGCAGCTATAAACAGGTTCTTCGTCGGGTGGCGGTAGGCAACACGCGCTACGTCGAAAGTGGAACGGCAGATAGCTGACACGGGCGATACGAGCACTCTGCCGGGCTAGCACTCACAACCCAATCCAGCGCTGACGGCCGGTGGGATTTAAGTAAACTCTCAGGAGATCACTCGATGCGCACCACACGTAGAAGACTGCTTCTGACCGGTGCTTCCGCAATCGGGGCATTTGCAATCCCCGCAATCGGCCGCGCCGCCAAAGTTATCAAGCTGACGATCAGCCATGGTGCGCCAAGCTATGCGAAGATGCTGGCCGATCTGGGCCAGAAATTCAGCGGTAAGCATCCGGAGACGCAAGTCGAGTTCGTCGCAAATGGCGACAACTGGGATCCTCTTTTGCAAAAAACCTTCCGCGGAGCGCTCGTCGGCGATTTGCCGGATGCTACGTGGCAGTCACTTACTTATGCCCAGCTACTTGCCAGGCGCGGAATCTCGCAACCGGTCGATGAATTTTCCGGGGGCGCCGAAAAGCTTGCGACGATGGGGCTTTCCCGCCCCTTGATCGATGCAACTCTAGTAGACGGAAAGAACTATTCGCTGCCGTTCGGAACGACGATTCCAGTCGTCTTTTACAATATGAACGTTCTGAAACAGGCGGGGTTTTCGGGCACTGAACTGCCGAAATCGTGGGACGAGATTGTCGAGATTGGAAAGAAGGTGGCCGCCCTCGGCGGAAACGTCAACGGCGGATACATTGAGTATACGTCCACAAACGCTTGGATGTTTCAGAACATTCTTGGAACGCTTGGCGGGCGCATGATGAACCCCGAGCAGACCGATATTGCTTTTGATGGGCCTGATGGACTGCAGACGCTCGAGATACTGTCCAAGTTCGGCCAGACCAGCAATTTCGATATGACGCTGGACCAAGCTCGCCAGGCGTTCAATTCTGGAATTACCGGTGTGCACATCAGAACCGCTAGTGGCATCAGCTCGGTGGCGAAGGCGGCGTCAGGCCAATTCGAATTGCAGGTGGGCCAATTACCTGTTCCGAATCCCAATGGGCGGCTTGTCGGAGCAGGTCACGGCTTCTTCATGTTTGCCAAAGATCCAGAGCGCCAGAATCGTGTCTGGGACTTCATCAGTTTCGCGTCGGGGACCGATGGTCAGACAATCCTAGCCAAGCATACCGGATATCTGCCCATCAACATGATCACCCTGAATGACCCGAAGTTCCTTGAGCAGTATTTCGCTGCCAATCCGCATCACCGCTCAGTCGTGGAGCGGCTGCCCATCACCGGCGATCAGTTTTCTTTTCCAACCGACAACACGGTGAAGATCGCAGATAGGATGGCGGATGAGATGCGTAAGGTCGTCACCCAACGGTCAGAGCCGAAGCGAGCACTGGCTGAAATAGCCGAACAGACTCGAAGGCTGCTCTAGAGTCCAGCTATCCGCGACAACGCCATCCACGGGAAAATAGGTCATGGCCGCACAGGCAACAACAACTGCAGCGTATTCCGCTGACAGACATACCAACAAGCTTTCGCTGCTCAACATGAGCGGCAATCTACCGCCAAAAGTTCCGCATGCCTTTGATGCCGAATATCTGGCAGCAGTTCAGACCGTGTTATCGAGACAGTCGCCAAATGACTTGATCGGGGCGCACCAGTTTCGAGGGGAGCGGCGTGATAGGATAGCAGGGGCACGCTTTGTCGGCAGGCGTCTGCCTGTCGCGCCGAATCCGGATCAGCTGATAGTCACCAACGGCACGCAAGGTGCGATCACCATGCTGATGGCCGGCCTCATTGGCCGGGGCGGGACCTTGGCGATCGAAGAACTCAGCTACCCGACGATGCGGCAGTTCGCAGAGATGTTCGGCATAGGCCTTTGCAGCATTCCAATGGACAAGGAGGGTATGCTGCCCGATGCCTACGAGGCGGCGTGTAGGATCAAGAATCCTGCCGCCGTCTATGCCATGCCGACGCTGCAGAACCCGACGACCGCAATCATGAGCGTCGATCGCCGTCGGAATATTGCGGACATTTCCCGCAAATACGGCGTCGCAATCATCGAGGACGACATATATAGCCTCCTTCCCTTTGATCTCCCACCACCGCTTTCGGCGTTCGCGCCAGAAATATCCTGGTACATCCTGGGTACAGCAAAAAGCATGGCGGCGGCATTGAAAGTCGCCTACCTGGTGGCGCCGTCCGCCGAGGCGGCTCAGTCCCGGTTTTGGCCGGGCGTACGAGCCACGTATTGGATGTGCGCACCCATCAACGCCGCCACTGTAACGGCGCTTATCGAGAACGACGCTGCCGACAGGATAATTGCTGCTGTACGCCGTGAAACACAGGCTCGTCAGGCTCTTGTAACGGAGCGGCTGCGGCACCGCGAATTCAATTCCATAGCGGAGGGGTTACATGTCTGGTTGAAGCTGCCAGCCAGCCAGCCGCGTGCAGAGTTCGTTGCACGGGTTCGCTCCCGCGGCGTGGAGATCAGCGCGAGCGACACCTACTTTTTTGGCAAAGATGAGCCGCCGAACGCTATCCGGTTCGGCACCGGCACGGCGCCGGATCGTGAGGCGTTCGAGCGCGGGCTTGATGCCGTCATTAGGGCATACGATGCGTAAGACCAGCGCTCCAAGATTAGGGAACCAGTGGAAGAGCTGGACTGACGTCGCTTTGGACTCTAACGGCAAGGTAATCGCCTATGTCCACTATCTTTGACTACGCACGACAGATCCGGCGAGGATGCGGGCACAGGTGGGAAGGCATTCCCGTCGGCGGGAGATCAGTGCCGGACAGATCGTCAGCTCGATCAATTTTCCCTACCGTGCCTTGGAAAGAGGCGGAGCCAGTTACGGCAGCGGCGGAAGGCATGGTATGTCACCGGATTTCCGCGCGAACTGGATCGGAACTGCGTCTTCGCTCTCGGTCGAAGCTGGACCCAGCCTTAAATAGGTCCGCCCCTCCTCAATTACGCTGCAACAAGCAATGACTCATACAGGAATTCCGCTGGAGCGATGCCTCGATGCAGCGTCGGAGGATGTCGACCCGATAAGCAACGGCTTGGCCGCTGGGGCACGCACTCTATGAATGCCCAGCACCAGTCTATCCAGGATCGATCCGCTCTTTTCGCAGGTGAGCGTTGCTTGAAGATCCAAGGCGTTCCGCTCTTGGCGTATTGCAGACCGGGAGATCTCAAGAAGCCGCTCGTGCTTTTCCTCACAGGCGGCGGCATCCTGGCGCGCATTGCGTACGGTCATCCACAAGGCGAGGCGAGCGACTTCCTCGACTACTGGCTCGACAAACGAGGGTGGGGGCTGGTCACCGCAACCTATCCCGGCGACCATCCCGTGTTCGCGACACCTAAGCCGGACCTCGGACTAGAGGAATGGGCATCGGCGCTCGCAGGCCTTGTGACAGAGACGGTGGGCGAAGGTGGCAAGCGTCCGATTATCGCCTGTGGTTGGAGCATGGGCGGCAAACTGGTTTTTGCCCTGACCCGCGCGCTGCGCCTTCGCGGTCAAGCGCTTGAATGCTTCGTCTCCTTCTGCGCAACGCCGCCTTTCCCGCGGATCGACGGCGGGTTGACGCCATCCGAGAGCCTTCTGTCCAATGGGCTTTGGAATCTTTCGTCTGGAAAGCGGGATGGTTCCACGAGAGATGAGCGCTGGCTGGAAGAACTTCTCGCGATCGCAGGACTGGAAGGGCGCAGCATCATCGAGCCTGAAGCCTTCCGGAATCTTTATCGCACGAATGCGCCCCCGGGATTGTGGGGACCCGAGCTCGATCCTTATTTCAAGGGCGAACAGCCGCAAGACCTTTCTCGTGCGCTTCGCGAGGCACGTGTCTTTTCGGGTGACGACTATCCGATATGCGCGGCAATCGTTCCGGTGGATCCGCGGGACTATCGACACGCTTTAGCGGATGAGGCGGTCTGGGGAGGGATCACGGTCAAGGGCCTGCTGCACACGGTCATGCCCAAGTTGGCGGCATCGCAACTCCCTACTCATGACTGGGTACGGTTGCGCGCCTGCGTTCTCGATGCACCGCGACGTCTGACCAGACATCTGCCGGGCGGGCATTTCTTCTTTCTCGGCGCCTGTGGTGCGAGAGCAACCGTGGCTCACCTCATTGAGCTTCGTGACGAGGTGCAACGTCTTGAAGCCTTTTTCGGCACACTCAATTGCACCGGGAGTTCATCATGAAAGTCCACAGCGACTTCGATCCAATCGACCTCGAAATTCTCTGGAACCGACTTGTCTCTGTAGTGAATGAGGCGGCCGTCGCGCTTCTTCGGACTGCGTTCTCCACGGTTGTCCGCGAATCCAACGATTTCACGATGGTCCTCATGGACACTGACGGCGCCAGTATTGCGGACACCAACGTTGGTACTCCGTCCTTTGTCGGCATCCTTCCCCGGACCCTCAGCCAATGCTTGGTCAAGATACCGATCGAGCAATGGCAGCCGGGTGATTGCATAGTCACGAACGATCCGTGGATGACCACTGGGCACCTTTTGGATCTGGCGATGCTTGCCCCCATTTTCCATCGTGGACAACTGGTGGGATTCTCCGGATCCATTGCGCATCTCCCGGATATCGGTGGCGCCCTGTTTTCGGCCGACTGCCGAGAGGTGTTTGAGGAAGGGATACGCATCCCTCCAACCAAGTTCCTTGAAGGTGGACGAGAGAATCGAGTACTTGCCACCCTTATCCGGGCCAATGTGAGGGTGCCAGAGCAGGTGCTGGGTGATGTCTTTGCGCAAGTGACCGCGCACGCGGTTTGCGCACGCAAGCTTGGCGAATTTCTCGAGACCTCAGGCCTTCAAGATCTCACTGCCGTATCGGCAGCACTGCAGGATCGCGCTGACAAGGCGATGAGATCCGCCATAGAGGCAATCCCGGACGGCACATATAGCTCAGTTCTGGTCGCCGACGGCTACGATGACGAGGAGACGCGGATCGTCTGTGCCGTTACGATTTCTGGTTCGAAGCTTCATGTAGACTATGCCGGTAGTTCGAAGCAGATCGGGCGCGGCCTGAACTCTGTGATGAATTTCACCTACGCGCTCTCGGTTTATCCGCTGAAGTGCGCGCTTGATCCAACCACTCCTCGCAATGAGGGCTCGTACCGATCGATTACAGTCACGGCCCCCGAAGGAAGCATTCTCAATCCCATTCAGCCCGCAGCTTGCAATGCGCGGCAGCTCACTGCCCATCTGCTTGCCGGAGCGATCTATAAGTGCCTCGCGCAGATCGTACCGGAGAAGGTCATTTCTGAGTCTGGGACGGCGCCAACCTTGCGCAGTGTCTACAGCGGTACCGATCGGTATGGAAACCGCTTCTCGCAAGTACTATTCGGGAGCGGCGGAATGGGAGCAAGCGCATCCTCTGATGGCCATTCTTGCACACCTTTTCCGACCAATACGGGTTCGGGAAGCATCGAGGCGTTCGAGGCGGCAGCGCCGTTGATCGTCTGGCGCAAGGAACTCGTTCCGGATTCCGGAGGGGCTGGACAGTTCCGAGGCGGCCTCGGCCAAGAGATTGAGGTCGAGGTGGTTTCCGATCGAGAGGTTCAACTTTCACTCATGGCTGATCGACAGAAGAACCCGCCCGAGGGCCTCATCGGAGGAAAGGCCGGAGCACCGGTCGCGATCTATTTGAGTGATGGATCGAAGCCGCATCCGAAATCGCGCAGCTTGCTCTCGCCCGGACAGAAACTGATTCTACGGTACGCGGGGGCCGGGGGCTTTGGAGACCCCTCCAAGCGCAGGCGCGAGGACATGCTTCGCGACTTAATGGATGGTTACGTAACTCTCGCCGGGTTGCAGCGCGACTATGGAGCACAATTGTAGGGGATGGGGAAGTGAGCAAACTGGCAGCAGGAAACCGCGTCATCAGGATAGGGGTCGACGTGGGCGGTACGTTCACTGATCTCGTTCTCATTGATGGTTCGAGCGGCAAGATCTTTTTAGGCAAACGCCTGACGACGCATGCGGACCCAAGCCGAGCGATTTTCGAAGGCGTCGAGCGACTTCTGCAGGAGTCCGGCTGCGCGATAGAGGACGTAAACGAGATCGCGCACGGCACGACGCTTGTCACAAACGCGATAATCGAAAGGAATGGTGCCAAGATTGGTCTTCTGACCACACAAGGTTTCCGTGACTCCCTGGAACTCGGCAAGGAAATTCGCCACGATCGTCACGATCTGTTTCTGCGCCGACCGGAACCGCTGGTCGCACGACGCTTTCGCCATGAGATTGGCGAGCGAATCAACGCTGCGGGCGAGATTCTCTTAGAACTCGCTGAAGCCGACGTTCGTGCCGCCGCGCGGCAACTCAAGGCCGAGGGTGTTGAAGCGGTTGCCATTTGCTTTCTGCACTCTTACGCGAATGCGACACATGAACGCCGTGCCTGCGAGATTCTAAAGTCCGAACTGCCCGGAGTACCCATTACGCTTTCACACGAGATCGCTCCAGAGATACGCGAGTATGAGCGATGCAATACTGCATGCGCCAATGCTTACGTTCAACCGATGATGAACCGCTACTTGACGCATCTGGACGAGAAGCTGCGTCGGAGAGGTTTTCGCGGGGCGCTGCATCTCATGCTTTCCGGAGGCGGCCTCACAACCGTCGATGCGGCGCAATCACAGCCTATCCACCTCATCGAATCAGGGCCCGCGGCGGGTGCAACTGCCGCCACGTTCTATAGTCGGATAACTCAAACGCCCCATCTAATTTCATTCGACATGGGGGGCACGACTGCCAAGATGTGCCTGCTAGAAGGGGGCCGACCGGAACGATCAAACCAGTTCGAAGCTGCCAGAGTGAGCCGTTTCCAGAAGGGATCCGGGCTGCCACTGAAGATACCGGTAATTGACTTAATCGAAATTGGAGCCGGAGGTGGATCAATTGCGCGTATCGATCAGATGGGCCTGCTCAAGATCGGTCCTCAGAGCGCGGGGTCCGAGCCGGGACCGGTGTGCTACGGACGCGGCGGCAGCCGGCCAACGGTCACCGACGCGGATCTCGTCCTTGGGTACCTCTCGCCCACCTACTTCCTTGGCGGAGAAATGAAGCTGGACATGGCAACGGTGCAGCGCGCGCTCCAGGAGCATGTCGCCAGGCCGCTGGCCGTTGATGTTGTCGAGGCTGCGATTGGAATTCGCAGGATCGTTGATGAAAACATGGCGGCGGCAACACGGATGTGTATCGCGGAGAAAGGGCGCGATCCTCGTCAATACGCTATGCTGGCGTTCGGCGGAGCCGGCCCAGTGCATGCGCATTCCTTGGCTCGTTTGCTCGGAGTGAGACGGCTGATCGTTCCACTTGGCGCTGGCGTGATATCTGCGCTGGGCTTTCTGGTAGCAGCGCCGGCAATCGATCTCGCAAGAAGCCATGGGGGGCGCCTTGCGGACCTAGATTGGCAGCGCGTCGATGAGTTGCTGAAGGCGATGGAGCAAGAGGCCGGACAATTCCTCGCAGAGGCCGGCATTTCATCTGAATCCGTCATTATCCGGCGGAGTGTAGATATGCGCTATCTAGGGCAGGGATTCGAGATACCAATCGGGATTCCCAATGGATCGTTAGATGCGGGCGCGCGGGAGGATCTAGCGCAACGGTTCGGGGCTGCCTATGAACGGCACTTTGGACGCAGCATTCCTGGGGTGCCGGTCGAAGTGCTGACGTGGCGACTGTCGGCCATATGTCCCGCCCCCGACGTGGCCCTCAGGTTCTCGATATCCCAAGGCCCCGAAGGGGGACCTCTAAAAGGCTCCAGAAACGTCTACTTCCACGAGGTCGGCTTCGTGATAACGAATGTGTTTGATCGCTATCGTCTGCGCCCAGGAAGCAGGTTCGAGGGGCCTGCCGTCGTGGAAGAGCGCGAGTCCACGACAGTCATCGGCCCTGGCTGCACCGTCGAGGTCGACAGCTATTTCAATCTAATCATCGACATCAAGGAAGCGCCGAGCCAGCGCAGTGCCGACAATCGGGAAAAGAGTACAAAAAAAGCGGACTCAGTGGAGGTCTCTCGTGGCTGATCATTCAATGGAACGAGCTTCGTCAAAACGCATCCGGCAGGAACGCAGGAACGGCGTATGGTGACTTCGTTTGGGTGGTCACTATCCCGGATCTAGCGGCGCATAACCGACGATAAACCATTCTCCCGGCGCCGCCGCATGCACGGGATGTGCCGCGCCGGACAGTTTCGCAAGGGGCCCACGACAGGTCCGAGCCGGGTTTGCCCAGCACATGGACGAGGCAGCCCTCCGGCAGCCCATTCAGGCTGAGCGCTGCGGCTTCGACCGGCTCCTTGCGGTCCACGCCGCATTTCCGAACTGCTTACAAAAAGACGGCCTTCGCAGTTCCGGTGTCGCGGCTCCCGAGGCGAGCAAGCCCTGCTTAGCGTTTTGGTGATTCAAGCTACCCGCCGGGACAGGAGGCCGGCGGGCATGGCGAAACCGCTGTCGATGGACCTTCGTGAACGAGTGCTTGCCACCATTGCGGGCGGCGTATCCGGCCGGCAGGCTGCCGACCGGTTTGGAGTAAGCGCGGCGAGCGTCAGCCGGTGGCGGATGCGCGAGCGAGAGCAAGGAGTGCCCAGCCAAGAGCTCAGGGCGGAGATCGCAAGTCCCACCGGATCGATGCCCATCAGGTGACGATCCTGGCCTTGCTTAAGGCAACCCCTGATATCACCATCGAGGAATTGCGTGACAGCCTTAGCAAAGAAGGTCTTTCCTTCGGCTATGGGACGATCCGTCGCTTCTTCGAACGCCACAACATCACGCGCAAAAAAAGACCGCCCATGCCACAGAGCAGGATCGCCCGGATGTCTTGACGCGGCGGGAAGCCTGGCGTGAGAGCCAAGGCAAGCTCGATCGGGACCGGCTCGTCTTCATTGATGAGACCTGGGCGTCGACCAACATGGCGCGAACACATGGCCGCTGCCAGCGCGGCGAACGTCTTCGAGCCGCCGTTCCGCACGGCCACTGGAAAACAACAACCTGCGTGGCCGCTCTAACCACGCGCGGCATCATCGCGCCCTGGGTGCTCGATGGCCCTATCAACCGTGATGCCTTCGAGACCTATGTGGAAAAGGTGCTCGTCCCCGAACTTCCACAAGACGCGATTGTCATCATGGACAACCTCTCCAGCCACAAAGGGGCGCGCATACGCGAGATGATCGAAGCCGCCGGCGCAACGCTCCTCTATCTTCCACCCTACAGCCCCGACCTCAACCCGATCGAGAATGCCTTCGCCAAGCTCAAAGCAAATTTGCGAAAGGCCGCCGAACGTACGGTCAATGGTCTCTGGGATGCCGTTGGCCGCATCGTCGACACCTAAACGCCCGCAGAATCCACAAACTACTTCGTGGCCGCAGGGTATTTGCAACCTGATCGGCCAACGCTCTAGCGATGGAATCGACCTCCTGGCCCTCCATTCACACCAATGGCACCGCCGGCTCCCAGAGCACGCTTCCTTCAGGTCCGTCACCGCCAAAATCTGAAGCCTTCAGCGGAAGTGGAGGGATTGAGTTCTCCGACGGTGGCTAGTCGGTCTTGCGGCCGATTCCAAAGCTGTCTGATCGTCTTCTAATCAGGATTTTCAGTGCTGAAGCTTCCTTTTCCTCTTCCGCAGATCGCAACTTTCTTCTCGGTGGAACAAATCAAAGGTATGCGACATGGTCAGAATCGCGGTGAAGAAAGCGTCGACGCTTTGCAGTCCATGCGGCATTGCCGAACTGCTTACAAAGAGAAGGACTTCGTAGCTCCGGTGTCGCGGCCCCTAACCTAGCAACCCCTGCAATACAGCCCTCGCGGAGCCGGCCTTCGAAGCAATAATAGACTTCCATTTGGTCAGCTTGGTGCCTTGCAACGAGGCGAAGCTCATTGCCTGTGGCAAATCCAGTTATCGAACCTTCAAAGACATCGCCCCGGTAAGAACCCGAAATGTTAGCCCCGTCTTGCGTTAGCTCCATGGCATGCTCTTCCACCCGACCGGCGAAATTCACAAAACTACTCCAGAGTCCCGAGAAAAATTCGTCAACGTTTGGATCAACCACGTCAGGGGCGTTCTCAATCTCAGATTGCAGCTCTCTCAGTACGGTATTGAGGGATCGAGCAACTAGGCGGGCCTGCTCATCATCGAGGATGTTGAAAGGATCAATAAGGACAACATTCTCGCCTGAGTAAAAGTCCGGAAGTTGAATCCGAAAATCGCGGAGCATCCGGGCAATGATTTCGTCCGCGGATATACGCTCGTCAACCCAATGAACCCTCAGGCGTGGCGTGAGGACCGACCAAGTTGATGGCTGTATTGAAACACGGAACAGATCGGGAGAAAGGTTCGACGCGATCGTCCTTAAGAGCCGAAGCCATTGGTTTTCATCTTTCGCACGTAAAGACGGAGTAAGCCAAGCCTCGAGGGCAACGACCGCGCCTACAATCTCCTCTTTGCCGACTTTCATCGCGCGGCCAAACGAAAGGTGGGGTGGACCATTCGCCCAGGCCGCCCGCGCCAGTGGTTCTGACCCAATCAACAGGCCGGTTGACTGTGGGCCGCGCAGGTATTTTCCCCCTGAGTAGATAGCTAATGTTGCGCCCCGTGATAGCCAGGGGTCAGGCTTGCCGGGGGACAGTCCAGCTGCATCCACCACAATCGGGATATGCCCAACGCGTTCACGTATCGCCTCCAAGGATATCTCGCTGTCAGCCATCTCCGCCCTTCCGAGCAAACAGGTCATGCAAGCTGATTCAGCCAGCGCGGCGAGGTCTTCAATACTATCGAACGGAATAAGTTGGGCCCCGACAGCGCCTATGACCGAGTCGTAGGGGAACCGATGCGCACGCGGAATTAGGACCCGGTTTTTCAAACCGTCGGATTTGGGCAACCGGGTCATTGCAATCGGTTCGTTGCCGGCAATGCATGCGGCGGTTGCCAGCGCAAGCGCCGCGACGCTGCCGGCCGTCACGACGCCCCATTCCGCCCCAGTGAGTTGAGCGATGTATCTACCGACCCCTTCGGCGAGTTCATCCATGTCGACAAAAGTTTCGCCAGCAGCTTTCATGGCTTGCTCCACCATCGGCATCGGATTGCTGCCGCCAAAGCTCGACCTCGTTCCAGCGCAATTGATGATCGGTTGAACGCCCAACGCGTCGTAGATCCAGCCACGGCGGTGCTTCCCGTTGGACCCAAGTTGATCGCCCAACGAATGAAATTGAGGGCTTGAAGTCATGATAATTTCTGTCTGGCAGCTCAATTGTGCTACTCTGGGATCCACGTTCTCCCAGTATTAAACAGACAATCACCAAGGTTTGCCCGCGCCAGAAAACGCCGGCACAAAACAATGCCACCCACCCCAAAGTGAACTGTGACAGGCTTCCGCCAAGGCTCTTCGGTAAAGTGAATGCGCCCCGCCTCCTGACCATCGCTGACGGTATCTCCGAGATTTACAAAGGGCTCGAATAGGCCCTTTGCAGGGGCGTAAACGAAGTCGTTTGGTCGAACGCGATAGAGGAGTTGGGTCGAACAAGAATTGGGCTCCTTCGGAGCAGCGTTCAGGACACCGATATGATGCAAAACGCGCGCAAGACCATCCTCTGCAGCGCGCAGCAGAGTGCGTGACGCGGTGCCCCCACCGCCCAGTTCTGTCGAAAGACAAGGGATGCTCCCCAGCCGATCGCAAGCACCGGTCAAGCTGCGATCGCCGCCTGTGGATGCATCTGTCGCGAACCCAACAGGTAAGCCGAAAATTCGAAGGAGAGCTAGACTTTGGCGGAGTTGTGAAGCGGACTTCGGAGCAATAATCACAGCAGAAGGCAAGTATTCCAGCGAACTGCCTCCCGAATGAAAATCACAAACCAGATCGCAGCCCGACAACAGGACCGTTTCGATGAAATGCGCGATCATCATCGTCGGGGTCCCATTCGGATCCCCCGGAAAGCTGCGATTCAGGTTTCCGTCATCCAAGGGAGAGACTCTTTGGCCAGCTTCAACAGCTGGCGCATTTGCCCCGGGCAGGATTATCAAATGCCCGTTAACATCCTGTGCCTGTACGGACTGGATCAGCTTTATGAGCATGATCTGGCCTTCCCACTCATCGCCGTGGCTACCCGCAATCAACAATACCCGAGGGCCCGATCCATTCTTGATGCTCGCAATCGGAACTGGGATCCATCCGTATGCTGAGGCATTGGTGGAGATCGGCACACGAAGATAGCCGGTGGCCTTGCCTTCCTTCTGAAAGTCGATTTCCGACCAGATTCTTGATGGCTGCATGGTGTTTCCGCCTCACCTACGGGACTAATTACTGCACGGTCCGCACTGCAGTTGTGAGTTCGGTGCTGTAGATCACATTAATGCTGCCGACAGCGTCACAGTGCTCGGACAGGATTGACCGTAGCTCTTTCATGATTATGTCTTTGGCGTGCGCTGTTCTCGCCATTTTGAGTTGGATTGTTGACAAGGCGAACGCCTCAAAGCTCTCGATAGTAAACGTTCTTGTCCAGTCCCATCTCTGGACCATCACGTTCGAAAAGCGATCGTCTGAGGCAAGCTCAGCCTCGAAGTTGGCGACCGAATGTCCGCCCCGAGCATCCGCGTAAGTGCCTGTTCGATAGCCTGGAACGAACTTCTCGAGGAAAAGCTCGAAGGACTGGAAGAAGCCGGTCTGATGGCAACGCTTGTTCTGCAATATCGCAAGGAGGCCATTATCCACCAGGACGCGGTGCGCTTCTGCGTAGAAAAGCATCCGGTTAAAGAGTTGTGCGGCACCAGCGGCCGTTATCACCCCTATCGTCCGATCGCTGAACGGAAGTTTTTCCGCCGTAGATTGGACGAAGAGAATCGGCCGAAGCGACTTTGTTGCTTCAGTTGCCTGTCGAATCATCATCGAACTTGGCTCGAGACCACGGACTTCAAACGAGCCATCAAGAGCATCGGCCAACATTCGCGTGAAGATGCCCGTCCCGCAGCCTACGTCGACCACTCGGCGGGAGGAGTGAGGCAAGGACAAAGCCCGCCCCGCAATCTCGTGAACTACGCTGATGGGATATCCGGGTCGTTCCTTGTCGTAGTGCTCACCAAGGGTCTGATAATGTTCCCATCCAACGGTTTTCGCCGAAATCTGTGTCGACATGATATTTCTCCAAAGCAGCCTCGATTCCACACCGAGCCAATGAGGTGTTGGGCAGAGAGCAGGGATACCGTCTGGCTGTTGAGCAAAATTTGAGAACGAGCAGAGTTCGAAGCAGGCAGCGAGGCCGATGTTAGCGTTATGGCCTAAGAATAATGCGGCTGTCCTATAGCTCTCTTAAAGCGGTAATGGGGTGGAAGGCCCCGCACATGCCGCTCGTCGCCAATCTGTTCGAACCCATGATGTCGATAGAACGAGCCAGCCGTTTTTCGCCCGTTACACCACACCACAAGCCCACCACGCCTACGGATTTCACGGAGACCATGGTGGAGTACGGCACTGGCGAAACCAAGGTGGCGGAAATCTTTGGCCGTTGCCATTCCACGAACTCGCCAACTGCGCCCTGATGACTGACTTTCTTGATCCGGCTCCATATCTTCGAGGATAAACGTTGCCACGGACGCCAGGATCGATCCGCAGTAGGCGCCAACGTGAAATAAGACTTTGGCGTAAGGATAGGCCGGAACTGGTTTCGCAGGTGCGGGTGCCAATTCCGAAGTGCGAAGGTCAAGGCCTGCTTTTTCGGAAATGAAACAAACGCGTAAGTCGGTATCGCTGGGCGGGGACTGATCTATTGCTGCACTACGCAGCGACTGGCCCTTCATCGGTCCAACCCCGGATCCGCGGCCTGCATCAAGAAAAGATGCAATTGTCTTCAACCCGCGAATAAGTTCATCTTGATCCGGCGGTACGCCCAAGCCGATGCGAAACTTGCGGTCGCCCTGTTGACTGTTAACGGCGAATGAATCGCCGGATCCAACAACCACTCCAGCATCAAGGGCCGCCTTGACAAACGCGTCGAGCCGCCATGCTTTCGGCAACTCGATCCAAAGATGATAGTTGAACGCGCTTGGGGAAGTCTGAATGTAGGGCAGAATCGACGCAGCAAGAGCCCGGCGTCTCAACGTTTCTGCTCGCACCGATCGCAGTATTTCCGAGGCGATCCCATTTGCGAGCCAACGCGATGCGACCTCCGCCACCAGCGGTGCCACCATCCAATTCGTGGTCCGCACTCCAGGCCAAAAAGCATCTCGCGAGATGTCCGGATTGGGTCCGACGACATACGCCACCCGAAGCTGCGCAGCGAGAGATTTGCTCAGTCCCAAAATGTACCAGCTGCGCTCGGGCGCATAGAGAGCAAGTGGGGGAGGGGCCTCTTCCGGCAGGACGCCGTATATATCGTCTTCAAAGAGCCAAAGGTCGTATCGGCGAGCCACTGTCGCAATGTCCGCGCGCCGTGCCTCAGACATTGTTGCGGACGTTGGGTTATGCAGTGTGGGCATGCAATAGAGGGCCCGAGCATTGTCGCCGAGCTCGACGCAGGTTCTATCAAGACTTGCCGGATCAATGCCCTCAGCATCCATCGATACAGCGCGGAGCTCGATCCCAAACAGGGCCGAAAGTGGCTTGATCGCTGGATAGGTCAGCTCCTCCGTTAGAAGGACACCGCCGGGTTTGACGAACCGAGCCATTAACATCGCTAGGATACTCTGTGAGCCGTTTGCAAGTACGACACGCTCCATGTCCGGCTTCTGACCCAGCCGTTGACCAATCCAGCTTGCTCCCGCCTCTCGATCGCCCACCGTTCCCATGAAGCGCGGAAAGCGAATGGCATCGGCAATATTTGTACGTCCAAGGTCGGCCAATGTGTTCGTTAGAGCGCGTTGAACCACGGGGCTGGGAGGTGGAAAATTCCGCCCAAAATCGATCGGCATCGCTTTGGGTGACACCGGCTGCGCTTGAGTAATCTCGCTCACATCGTTCATTTCGTTCTTCCTAGCCACAATCTTATGATTTGCCACTGATCCTATGGTTGGAAGCCGGGTTGGGAGATCATCACCAGAGCAATAGATGCCGCGATCGCGAAGCCGGTGGCGATCGGCACTGCGGTCCCCCGAATAGCCGGAACGCGGATCGAAGTCGTCACATGAAGCGGTGCCAGTATCATAAAGGCGATCGCCACGACCGTCGGAAAGATACTATCCGGTAACAAAGGGCGACCGAGGAGCAGGACAGCCAGTAGTGGCGTGTCGTACGAGACCGGAATGCCGATAAAGCAAGCGTCGTCGGTCAATCCGACATTCTCGAAATAGCTGAGCCTGATCGCACCTGCCAAAACCAGCAACGAGCTTGCTAGGAGCGACAGGGCCGTACCTTGACCAACAAGGATGATGATCGCGGCGGGAAAGACCACCCCATGAATGAGGTCGGCAAATCCATCAAAGCTCTTTCCGAACTCTGCCACGCCTGGACGACGAAGATGGCTCGTCTTGCGTGCAACGTGACCGTCCCAATGGTCGAGGAACCAAGTCCAGAGCATCGCTGCAACGCCGAGCTCAATCTTGCCGTTGAAGGCAAGGAAAAGCCCGATGACCGCAGACAGGTAGGCGAGGGCGGTAATGGCATTAGCATAGTCACGAAGATATCCGATCATCGTCGTGCTCCTGCTGCCAGCGAGATCAAAGTTGCCGCGGGAAGTATAAGGTCGCCGGGCGGCGCGAACATCCTTTCCGCCAGGTGAAGGTCATCTTCGCTGTCGAATTCGAACAGCGTGTATCGCTGTAATCGGTCGTCGAAAGCTGGGGTCCTCGGCTTTCCACAAGGAACGCCAGGATCAACATAGGCCGTCCGATGACCACTCTCGACCGCCCCCTGGAGCGGCGGCGCCAGATGTTCGCGTAATCCAACGCCGCAGAAGCACGTCGGATCGATCCCCTTGAAGAGACCTCTGGCTTGCGGTTCAATGGGCGTCTGGTGCATGAAGAAGGTGGCGACGGAGCCATCTTCAGCCAGCTCGACGACCGAGCCAGTCATGGATGCCTTGAAAGATGCGACAGCTGCCGCGCTCTGCATGGTTGGCGACACGGTTTGAAGCGTTCTTTCGAAAACTTCGCGTTCGAAGAACACATCGCCTTCGAGAAAGACGGTGTCGCCGGCAAGCATTGGAGTCGCGCTAGCCATAGAAAATAGCCGCTGCCGGTCCGATATCGAACATGGGATTATGGACATATTCGATGGCGACATTCGCGAAATGGTGGCCACAGGACTGCTCGAGGGCTTACTTGCGATGACCCACGACGATGGTTGCTTCACGATTCCGAGTGCCGAGAGCTGATGCCGCGCGTTGTGCAGCATCGCGCTTCCGTTCAGCTCCACCAATGGTTTTGGGAGGGATTCCGTGTAGGGGCGCAGCCTTGAGGCGATCCCTGCAGCAAGAATCACGGCCCGTGTACCATTGAGCATCCAACATTTCCTTCTGGTTAGGCCGCTGCGTACTTGGTCTTCAGGCTGTTCAGGGTGTCAACGACCCGTCTCAGCCCGCACTCCAGCAGGTCTGGTGGAGCGCCGAAGGAGAGACGCAGGCCGTTCACGTCGCCAAAGGTGCTACCGGCAACGGATGCCACATCGGTTTCCTCCAGGAGCACTCGTGCAATGTCGTGGGTTGATCGAATGGGGCCTCGAGCCGGCAGAGCGGAGACAAGCCTACTCAAATCAAGATAGAAGAAGAATGAGCCCTTCGCTTCCGGCGTGGCCACGTCGTGCAGACCGGAGAGAATGAGAAGACCAGCGTTACGAGCCCGTACCAGGCGCTGATGCATCTCCCGTTCAAAGCTGCCGTCGCTGACTTCAAGGTGGTGCAGGATCGCGTACTGCGCGATCACGTTGGCATTCGAGGTCGTATGGCTCTGCAGCTTCTTGGCCGCAGAAATGATCTCCGGCGGTGCCGCGAAATAACCCAGTCGCCAACCCGTGATCGCCAGCTCTTTGGAGAAGGCGTTAACCAGGATCGTCCGTGAACGTACGCCCGGATGCGCCATGACGATCGACTCATGACGCGAACCGGTGAATACGAAGCTAGAGTAACATTCGTCGGAAACGATCCAGAGCTGATAGTTGATTGCGAGATCGCCGATAGCTTGAAGAGTCGTTCGATCATAGACTGCGCCGGTAGGATTGTTTGGCGAGTTGATGATAATGGCTTTGGTGTGCGGCGTGACGGCGGCGCGGATTGCGCCGATATCGGGAATATATGTCGGGGGGCCAGCATCAACGAACACGGGCGTTGCGCCGGCGAGAAGAGCCTGACACGGGAATGTCGGCCAGCAGGGGCGAATAATGATGACCTCGTCACCTGGATCGAGTACGGCCAAGGCAGCGTCGAGCAGTCCTTGCTTTGCACCCGCAGTGATTACGATGTCATCCGTATTCCAACGGATCCCTGTTTCCGCCGACAGCTTTTCGGCGACTGCCGTGCGAAGCGGCGTTAGGCCGATGGAATCGGTGTATCGGTTCGTCCCCGCATTGATGGCGGCAATCGCTCCTTCGCGCACGGATGATGGTGGCTCCGTGATGACTTCGCCGGCCGCCAAGTCGATGATCTGATGGCCGGCCGCGGAAGCTCTCTTGGCTGCCTCACGGGCGGCGGCAGTGCCCGAACTTGAAACCAAAGAAATCCGGTGCGCCAACATGTGCGCTCCTCCTGAGTTGATTGTCGATTTTGTGGAGGTGATCCGCGCCGCGTGGCCGTCGGTATGCGATCTGCTTTCGGCAGATACCGCTCTTCCGCCTGGGCAAGCCCATCGCAGCCGAGGAGGCGAAGAGTTCATCGAGACCGGAGACTCCTTTCTCAATACCGGCAAAGCCTTCTTCCGATTGAATGCGGGCGCATTCGAGATTGATGCCGCAGGAGAGTCGGACCCCGGCTGCTCGCAGTCTGCCGGAGAATTCACCGATCTTGGCGAGGGGATGCCGATCGCCAACAAACGAATTCATCTTCGGAGAACTCATGCCGAACTCCTTGCAGGTGCGGTTGACCAGCCCGGCGTTCATCAACCGATAGGTGGCATGCTTCTATCACCTAGATCAATTACCAACGTTTGTAGTTGGCCGGGCGCCAACTGCATGTCGCTATAGAATTGAGGCGGCAGTGCTGCTAGGCGCCAGTAGGAGATGGTTTGACCGTTGCTGTCACGAATGCAGAAGAACGCACGCGTTCGCCTAGTCAATGCGCCTATATGCAGTTTTCATTGCAACGAAATTCATCGTGCGAGCTGCAATCCCGTCGAGGGATCGAATAGGACAGCCCAAAGGGCCGCCGCTGCGGCCAGCCCAGGTCCCTGGAAGAGAAGGAATACGTGCGAAAGAAGAATGATGGCCCGCCGAAGGCATTCATCTTGCCAAAATGCGCTCTGCGATGCGCAGATCTTCGGGGCTGTCGATCTCGTACCACCTGAGAGCGTCGCAACGCGCCGCTGCGAGCTTTAGGCCGCGCCTTTCCACCAGATATGCAAGAAGCTCCTCGGTGTAGGCCTGAGTAGCTCCGGAGCCGATGATATCGTCCAGCCCTGGAACAATCGTTGCCCTGAGAGTCCGCGCCGAGAATCGTAGCAGGTTCATCGTCTTGAATAGTCTAGGACCATCCCCAACAAGGTTTGCTGCGGTTTGCTTCATGCGGAAACCTGAGATCAACCCGCTATCCGACAACAGAACTGCCGACCCTTCCATCCATTCATTGAAGGGAGCTACTGCAGCCACATCGGTCGCCTCTCCGATCATCAGGTAGCGCAACACGTTCTCCTCGAAAAAGACGTCGCCCTCGAGAAGAAAGCAGTCTCCGGAAAGAAGCGCGTCGCGCGCCAGCCACAGGGAATAGGCGCTGCCGGTACGGTCGAACACGGTCGACTCGACATACTTGATCTCGAGCTGGCCAAAGCGGCTGCCGCAGGCATATTGAATTGCGTCCTTCCGGTAACCGACGACGATCGTCACCTCTTCCACGCCGACGGCTTCCAGATTGCGCAGAGCGTTGTGAAGGATGGGAGTTCCGGTGACTTTGACCAGCGGCTTCGGGCGCAGATCGGTTAGGGGACGCAGGCGGGAGCCCAAGCCGGCCGCGAGAATGACGGCTTTCTTGGGAGCATCGATAGTCATTTCATTCCCTTCCATCGTCGCGAGATTCCTGCCAAGTCATTCCAGGCGCTGACGAGTCGTAGAGCAACTTCAGGCCGTCTCTTATGGTTGCTGCGGTGGCGTGAAGGCTGCCGCAGTCCTTGGAAATGCGAGCCTACGGTTCAAAGGACATAAATCAGGGTGTTCGTCGGTCGTTCTGAGAAAGAAATGAGCTCGTGGCTGTTCTTCGGTGCCTGGTCATCGGGATAGATGAACAGATCGAGCCAAGAAAGGGCAGGACTACACAGTGCGGCCGCGCAAGGTCTGTTACGCCATTTGACGACATTCCAATAGTTGCGAGGCAAAAAATTCCTCGATAGATTGCAGGTGGAGCGTGACGATAGGGCAGGCGGTTGCATCGCAGCAGTCCTTCGCGAATGAGTATGTTGTTGTGTGGATGACAAGCTATTGCGTTGGGTCAGGGGCGTGGAGATAGCGCGCTTCCGCACGGGCCAATTCGTCGTATCTCAACAAATCGAAGACCTCGTCGAGCGTCGCGATATCAGGCTCAATGCCGGCAATGCCGTCCTCGGCGATAATGCGGCCGCAGACGTGCCGCATTGCCGCTATTGCAGCTCGCATGGAGTGGTTGGCCCAAATCACTGTGGAGATGCCGGCATCACGATATGCAGAGATTGGTGTTCGATAATATTTCGTTGGAACGATTACGACAGGCAGGCAGTTCTGCCAGGTACTCGCAAACGAGAGGATCTCGTCCGCGGTGCTCTTGCGCGAGTGAATAAGGATCGCGTCGGCGCCCGCGGCGGCGTACGCGCTAGCGCGTAAAATTGCTTCGTCCATTCCATGGCCGGCGATCAGCGCTTCGATCCGGGCTACAAGAACCAAGTCGTCCGCGACTGTATCCTTCACTGCCCGCAGACGGCCGGAGAATTCGTCGATATCGGCTAGGGGATGTCGATCGCCCACAAACGAGTTCATCTTCGGAAAACAGCTGTCCTCCAGCGCAATCCCGGCAGCGCCACGCTGACGGAGTTTGCGCGCTAAGAGGCGCGCATTGTTGAAATTGCCGAAGCCGCCATCGCCGTCAACGAGCACGGGCAGCTCGGTCGAGTCTACTATGCGCTCGACCACATCGACGATTTGGCTCCATGATGCTTCGTTGGCATCGCGGTAGCCGAGAGAGCAGGCAATTGACAGGCCCGACGCCCACAGACCTTTGAAGCCTGCGCGCTTGGCGATCGCGCCCGAGAGCCCATCATGAGCTTCCATGAGGAAGGAGAGCTCGCGGTTGCAGCAAATCTCAACGCGCAGCATTTCTGCAAGTGAGGAGTTAGCGCATCGATCAGGGCCGTTGGCGAGAAAAGATTGTGATTGATCTTGCATGCCACTCCTTGCAGGTGCATTCGACCGGCCGGACATTCGGGGCGTGCTTCGTCAAGTCCTTGATCGAGGCAAGCCACGCGGGCAATCCCGCAGCCCAACCGTAGGTGACATGCTTCTGTCATTTCAATCAATTGCTAGCGTTGGTAGTTGACTGGGTCGCAACGTGTTGCGAGTCGCAATAGGATGCCGCGGGAGTCCGGGGCTAAGCCCTAACAATCACAAGATGTTCGATCGTTGGTGGCGGAAATTCAAAGTGCACCCTTTCGACAATGGGCAAACCTCATCAGCTCAGCACTTCTTGCTCTGCTCGAACTCGAGTACGATCCGAAATCTCGTCCTGCTCCTGGCGATGCGAAGCGTTGTCCAAGGCGAAAGGGGGTTTGGTTCTTCGTCCTCGTGAACGCTGTGGCCGCTCACCTTGTGTGTTACGCGCCCCCGCTCTCACCGCAGATGAGGAGAGAACATATCCGTCTTACGCTGCGCTCTTCTTGATCTACATCAACTAATGTCGCGGCTGCTGCAAACGGCGATGTCGGATTTCTGACCATGTCGCAATTGCGTCGATCGCCTCTCGTGCCCAATCGATCGCCAATTCTCTCAAGCATTTGTCTTAACGCCTGATTCTCGCGAGCGCCGCAACTGGTACGAGCTTTGCTGTTCTCATCCCAGGTTCTCGGAACTTGTGGAGTACCGCATGCACGGTATCGTCTGCATCAAGCAGGTTTTCAACTTCGCTCAGATCCGCGTGCGCCCCGTGGCCAACAACTCCATGCGCCATCGGGATGCCGACGCCGACCATTATCAACAGCTACGATCTGTTCGCGCTGCGAGCTGTGCCGGAGCTAAGCGACGAGTGCGGCGGCAAGATAACCGTGCTCATCGATGGCCGCCGAGCCCTACGCAAGGCACTGACCTTCGGCGTCGACCACATCGTGCGGTCATTGATTGCGTATTCGCCAGGACGGCACACTGGCGAGCAGCTATGCGTTGGCGACCGCAATCCGCAAGACTGGGAGGGAGTATTGCCCGGCTGATGTCATCTTCACTGGCAAGCAGACGATCGACGGCGACACCGCTAAGGTCGAGCCCGGCATTGCCAAGCGGCCCGGCCTGCTGCAGCTCACCTACGTCGCCAAGACGGGGGCCCCGGATCCGGGGCAGGACTCCATTCGTGCCGGACTGCGATTCCGCAAACGTCAATCTCGCGTATGCCGATGTCGTGGTCGCCGAGGCTCTTGAGTTCCGATCGGCTGAAAGTTTTCAAATTCTGGGCCAGCTCGCCGCTGTCCTCAGCGCCAAATATGGCTGCTCGGATCCGCTGGCGCAGAAGGGCTGGGTCACCTCCGCCCGGCAGATCGGTCACACCGGCAAGATCATGCGGCCAAAGCTCTCTATATCGCGGCCGGCCTTTCCGGCGCGATCCTGCATCGGGGCGGCGTCAAGGGCACCGACCTGATCGTCGCCATTAGCAACGGGAAGAACGCGCCGATCTTCGAATTCGCCCATATTGGCAGTGACGCGAACCGGCTGCTGGCGGCGCCGATGCTGCCTTCGTGCGCGTCTGCGGCCGCATTCGTGCGTTCAGATCGCGAGCTAGAGGAGGCTGTCACGATCAAGGTAAGGGTCGACGCCATCGTGGTCGGCTCCGGGATAGCCGGCATGCCTCCGCGTTACCTATGGCCAAGTTCGACATGAAGGCGCTGCGGCCAAGCGCGGCGAATATTCGCCCGCGCCCAGTGCCGCTGCACGATCCGGAAAAGTGGCCGCCGGTTTTCGAAAAAGATCATGCACAAACAAGAGACTGAAGCCTTCTCTAATCGTGGATGCCAACTACGGAGATTGAAACATGAATGTCGAGCCCTCAGTGTGCCTCGAAGAGAAGCTGTTCTACAACCGCTATCACATCGATCTCGGTCGTTCCCATATCGGGGTGCGCGCGCACGATGCCGTCGCCGCAGCTGCTTTCGCTTGTGAAAATCGGCCCCGCGCGTCGCTTCGAGCCGAAGGCCAAGTGCGACGTGGAGATCACCCTCGACGGCTGCATCGAAGGCGATACCCACCGCGTCGTTGGCGAGCCCTCTGGCGACATGAAGTGGAGCTACCAGTGCCACGGTTATGGTGGGCTGTTCGAGCTTAAGTGAGAGTGGCGCTGCAGCTGCGGTGCTTGATTGGCGTGCCCACGGTTTCGATTGACCTGTCCCTTCTGGGCGCCTGCTGGGAGAGGTCAACGAATTCGGGAATAGCATTTGCCGCAGCGCACGAGCGTTCAGACTAGATGAAGAGCGGAGCAAGGGCTTCGCTGAGCGGAATAAAGCTAGACTCCGCCTAAAACACTCAATCGAACGGCGCAATAGCGGCCTCTTGGCTGCCCTCGTGAGGCGCCACATGGACTTATTCAGCTTCATCGAATGCGCGAAGCAAACGCGCTCTACTAAAGCGCTGTTCGATCTTCTTGTGAGCTGTGCGAGCGAGGAGGGCTTCAGTGAAGTCGCTTACGGAGCACTCACCTTCGCGGAGCCGCCTCGTCTACCGGAGTATCTACCGCCCGCGGTGACCGTGAACTTCCCGCCTGACTGGTGCCACCGTTATTTTGAACGTAACTACCGTGTCATCGACCCGGTGGTCCGGCGGACACCAATGCTTCCGGGGCCGTTTCTCTGGGACGAACTCGCCAAGCAATATCAACTGCAATCCGGCGAGCAGCGCGTACTGGACGAGGCCAGAGAGGCAGGTCTGAAGCACGGTATGAGCGTGCCATTGTTTGGGGCATTGGGCCGAGTATCTGTGGTATCCTTTGCATCTCCGTTCGACGACGCCGATCCTCAGTATCGTATGAGTCACCTCAACACACTGGCCTGGCACTTTCATATCGCGTTTGCGGAGATCGCGCGGCCCTCGGATAGCAGCTGCGACAGGAAACTTATCCTGTCTAAGCGCGAAAAAGACTGCCTGCGCTGGGTGGCAGAGGGAAAATCGTCTTGGGAAATTGGGAAGATCCTGAAGGTCAGCGACAATACAGTCAATTTTCATATTAGGAACGTGATGCGCAAGCTGGGTACGACGAACCGCACCCAGGCCATCGTAAAGGCGATTCGCCTCAATCTCATTGAATTCTCGGCGGCACCAGCGCTGGCGACTGGATGCTAACTGACCTGAGCGTGTGGCGTCCGCTCGCAGGATTCTCCATGGCATGACGATCTAATCTCGTTGAGAACAGCAGCGAGTTGGATGCCGCATCGATATAATCACAAAAGGCCTGCGCCGGCCACCCACGAATCGGCCGCCGCTAGTTCGTGGCTGTCGCGTTTCTGACACCGCACGGCTTCTGTCAGGTTCAAGACACCTAACATTCTCCGCGGGATCGCAGTTGCTTTGAAGGCTAAATCAGCAGCTTAGCTCTTGCGAGCGCCACTGGCACGGCGGTTGCTATGCAGCCATCACTGGGACAAGCGTCAGTGCGTGACATAAACAGGGACGATGCCCTGGTGCCGATGAGAGGTATTGTGAAGCAGTCAGCGATATGGGAGCTTCACCTCGTACGCAAGCTATCCGTTGCGGCCGTTGCGATGTTGGCCTCACACAGACTAGCGCCGATGATGATTTGATGAGAGCTGCTAGGCAGATTTTCAAACCGATCCCCTCGATCATGCCTGCAGTGAAGGACAATCCGGTCACCCACGAGAAGGTCGAACTCGGCAAGATGCTGTACTTCGATCCGCGGCTGTCAGCCAGCGAGATTATCAGCTGCAATAGCTGCCATAATCTTGGTACCGGCGGAGTCGATGCCGGTCCGACCTCGGTCGGGCACGGCTGGCAGCAGGGTCCACGTCGGGCGCCAACCGTCTATAACGCGGTATTCAATGTGGCGCAGTTCTGGGATGGACGTGCCGCAGACCTCAAGGCACAAGCTAAGGGACCCGTGCAGGCGCGTGTCGAAATGAACGCGACCCCAGATCATGTGCTCAATGCGTTGAATTCGATGAGTGACTATGTGGTCATGTTCAAGAAGGCGTTCCCGAACGAGGCGTCGCCGGTCACCTTTGACAACTTCGCGAAGGCGATCGAGGCCTTTGAAGCGACTCTGATTACACCCGGTGCTCCTTTCGATCAGTACCTTGAAGGCGATACGACTGCTCTCAATGATCAGCAGAAGGCAGGATTGAAGCTCTTCATGCAAACGGGTGCTCCTCTTGTCACAACGGAATCAACGTCGGTGGACAGGATTACTTCCCGTTCGGCGTGATCGAAAGGCCGGGCGCAACCCTGCTTCCGGCCTCCGACAAGGGCCGATACGCGGTCACCAAGGCGGCCAGCGACGAATACGTTTTCCGCGCCGCGCCGTTGCGCAACGTCGCGTTGCGGGCCTCATACTTCCATTCAGGCCAGGTTTGGAGCCTTAAGCAAGCGGTTGGCGTGATGGGTGAAACCCAGCTCGGCATCGAGCTTAGCGATAAGGAAAAGAACGATATTGTTGCGTTTCTGAATTCGCTGACTGGGCAGCCGCCTAAGATTGAGTATCCGAAATTGCCCACGCGTACCGACCCGACGCCGCCGCCCTCTTTAGGCAGATAGTATGCTTCTTCCACCGTAGTGGGCATTGCGCGTTCCTTGAATGTAAAGGAACGCGGCGCAGGCATTCGGGCGTCTGCGATGCATGAATCGCAAAGGCGGAGCAGGATGGGAGCAGGACACGAAACCAAGTGCCCGATCAGCTGCCCGATGAAAGCGCAGCTATGCCCAAGCGTCTGATAGCACCAAGTCCAGAAGACCAAAAAGGGTGACGCAAATGACCTGGCTGTTGATGTAGGCAAACAGTGGCTCGGGTTGGGCCTGAATCGTCAACAGACACAAACCGGTTTCTCTTGCCGTGTATCCGCGCGTTGAGCACAAGGTCAAGGGGGAATGACAATTGAACCAAGCGTTCTGCACAACCGGCAGCCGCAGAATGCCCAGACGTCGAGCACAAGCAGTACCATACTCTTAGCAATCTAGCCGTGTGAGCGGGCTGAAAGCCGATCCGGCGCTTCCAAACGTGAGATGCGTAAGCTGAACAGTGCGTTGCGGACCGCAGAATGGAAGTAGGTCTCGGGTCGAATGTCCGCGGAAGTACGTTCCGCGGCAGATGAATAGCGCGAAAAAAGCCCCGGCCCGAGGGCCGGGGCTTTCGATCCGCCGTTTGACGCGAAGAGATCAGTATTTGAGAACCGGCGGGCTAAACTTGTAATTGAGCCGCAGGGTCAGGAGATCGAAATCCTGGCGGATGCGATCGGTCGCTACCACACCAGCGGCCGTGGTGAAGCTCACGTTGGCGTCCGGCATGAACAGGTGGTCGTACTCGACGCCGACCGACCAGTTCGGCGCAAAGCCGACTTCCACACCCGCGCCGACCGCGGCGCCCAAACGCGTATTGTCGGTGCTCGCCAGCTGCGCGCCGGTCAGGGTTGAGGTGACCTGATGGGTGTTGCTCGTCACCGCAGCACCGCCCTTGGCGTAAAGCAGAACGTTGTTGGAGGTGTAGCCGATCAGGCCGGTGATCAGGCCGAACGCGTCGGTCGTGCTGCGGTTAGTATTGAGGGGGAAGGTGGTGCTGACATTGGAGCCGCTGAAATCAGCCCAGTTGCCCTGACCTTCGATACCAAACACCGCCTGGCCCATCTGCTGGCGATAGCCGATCTGGCCACCCACGGTGCTACCGGTTGCATCGCTGAAGCCCCAACCGCCGTTGATGCCGATGTACAAACCGCTCCAGTCGTAGATCGCGGCCGCGACCTGAGGCGGTGGCGGCGGCGCGTTATAGACGGGCTGCGCAGCGAGATCCGCGCCGAATGCGGGTGCGGCCGCGCCAAGCGCGACGATGCTGCAAGTCACAAGCAACAAGTTCTTCATTTCCAGTTTCTTTCCTTTAGATGGCCCCCAAGCCGTGCGCGTCTTAGCAACGTCATCGGGGATTGCTGTAACGGCAGCGCAACACTCACTCGGAAGAAAGAGCTTGAAACTCACGCCGCGTCAGGTTGTAGACTTGGAAATCATGATCAAATGTGCACAGCGCAAAGCGTTGATCGCGCATGGAGAGATGCGCGTCAATGCCAACATTGGAGTGAAGGGTGTTCGAAACGAGGCTCGCTGACCAAGGCGCGCGTGGGCGAGAGCTGCGACGAACTGTATCGGATCGTCTGGCTGAGTGTTGTCTCACTCTGCGGCCAGGGCGCATCCCCTCGGAGTCTCGCTTGATTAAACAGCAGAGGCAACGCCGACCATCGACTTCATTCACGCACACCTATGGGCCTTGAAGCAGGTGTCACTTATGACTGCGCCGAAGCGACCGCTGGACCAGCTACATCTCGCTGATTTGATCAATCTTGCGGTCTCAAATGGTGTGATCGACGCCGGACCGAGCACCAAGCGGACCTTGCGAAGGATGCGCGGAACCTCATTCATCCCGGTAGAGCACTGCGCTCGGGCGAAGCATGTAGCGAAGCTACAGCATTAGCTGCACTGGCTTCGGTCTATCGCCTCATTGAACAGTTGAAAAAGCTGGTCCGTAAATCAACTCTCGTGTCGTCTCACGCGTTGAGTTCATGCGACAACCCGAACCGTCTCTTTTGATTGATTTCCCGCCTAAAGCTTATCGATCCACTCCGGGATCTCAGTCTTTATTTCTTCGAAACTGGGTGGGTCATCATAATAGAGAGCGCGACTGCGGTCATAGGCGTTCGCATACAGGGCCGTCGTTTCGGCGTCGCTCAGAAGAAAAGCTTCGTTCTCAGCGATGTTCTGGTTGTCGCCCTGACGAAATCGCTTTTGTTTGTGCTGCTTGTATTCTTCCGTGCCGATGAATTCCTGAACCTCCGGACGTTGGAGCAGTTCGTAGACATCATAGTAGTGCCGCAGGAACCCGACCGGATCGCCGACATCGGATTGCTGATTGCGAAACTTGGTCGAGATCGTCTGCAGCTTTTCCACGAATGTGTAGCTAGGATCGTAGCAAGGCACCGCGTTGGCGCGGTTATCGATGATGTCGACGTTGCTGGCGACGGCCCGGTCATAAAGCCAGGAACTGATATCCTCGGGTGTGTTTGGCGCGACCTTGTCAAAGCCGGCCTCGAGCAGGGCGCCGTCCCTCAGTCCTTCCATCGGTTCAGCGATGCTCGTGTAAATCAGACGGATTCCTGCGTTCCGATAATCGGGCACATCATCAAACGCGGTATCGCGCTCCACCTTCGTGATGCCGTCGATCTTGATCGTTTGGGCCAGCCAGTCGAAGAAGTCCTTTCTGGATTGAATATGCGGCGGCTTGTTGTGGTTCTTGCCGGTCTTCACATCCCGGTCGGCCGGAGTTTCGATGAATATCGATGTCCTCCGAAAACCGATTGATGATCTGATGTCCTTTCGAAAGGGAAGTTCCACCCTTCAGCTGGAATGTGAAGCCGACTGCTGCAGCCCGTAGCGGCAATGCATGATCCAGTAGTCCTTTTCGACGAGAGCTGGATCAATGCCCTTCCTTCCGCCACAATCCGGATCAGGTCAGCAAACTGAGGATGATTGTGGAGGATATCACCCCGCATGCAATTCGCTCGCCCTTAGCGCACGCTCGAAGAATTTCTTTGTTCGCTCGTTCCCATACTCGCGGACGGCGCGACGCAAGCGCCGCCGGTCGGCCGACGCGGCGCGTTGCATTACCCGCTTGAGAACCTCGTCCTTGGCTTCCGCGAGCTGATCAACGTTGTTGACGAGGTCAACAAGGAGAAATTCCTTTGTAAGCGACTTTGGAAAGCGCGGCTTCACGCGAAACGCAAACTTGCGGCTGCCTAACTGAAACTCCCCGTGGCGTTTGTGGTTGTAGACGACGGTCTTGTCGGAAAGCTACGTCGTGCCCACTCCCAGACTGTTGTAGGCATTCGGCGAAGCCAGGAGAAATGTATCGTCCTTGAGAAAAGCGCTAACGACTTCTTTGTCAGCAGCGGGAGCCGGCCCAAACACCGTTTCCTTCGGATAGGCGTAGCGCCTAGAGCCCGCCCGAAAGCTTCTTGAGGGTACCGCTCTCAACCAGCTGCTTGAGATGCCGATCGACAGAGGTCGACCAGCGCGCCAGATCCGCGCGCCGATAGGCTTGGCCGGGCTTCAGTGCCTTTTGAGGGTATCGAGCTTCGTCATGGTCTGGAGTATAAGTATCAAAACTGACTATTCGAAAGTTTTCTCATTGAAATCCATGCAATGTATGGTCATAGAAGATGCCTAAAGCGATCGGATCCGAAGCAAGGGCGCAACGCATTCGTGAGATGAGGTCGTCCATTTCGTATCTGGTTGACGGATCCTGTGTCTCGTCCTCGAACATCTGGTCGGTTTCGTCTTCCCTCAGAGGTTCGCGACGATCTTCCTGGCGCCACTGGCTCGCGATGCTGCGCATCACCTGTGAAAGGAATGCTGGAAGCGGGACTTCGCTGGGCCACAGCCGCCGCCCCGACAAGATGCGGTCGAGCGCCTCGTAGAGGAGATCATCCGTATCATGGTAGCGTAGGCCGGCTGCCCAGGCGCGGGCTAACAACGACAGGCGCACGAGGTCGGGCCCGCGCAAGCGGCCGATGATGCGGCGAACCTCGCCGAGGGAAAGATGCGTCGCCTCATAGTCCATTGATTGCCGACCAGGCCTCCAATGCGTGTTGCGCTGCAGGTGGCCTTTCCGGGAAGGCTTTGCGAAAATTTTTCGGAACGTTACCGACGGCGATCGATCGACGCGAGTCTCGCCGGGGACCAAAAGAGGCTTGGTGATCGATGCACAACGCCTTCTGATAATCTAAGTCTGTGTTATTACTGGGACAATTATACCTGTCTTGAAATGTCATCTGACAATCATTACACTTATTACAGTTGCGCGGAGGTATGGGCCATGACTGACGTGGTCACCAAGCTCAAGATCGATGATCGTGATCGGGAAGAGGCAAAGAAGGGCGCGGGCCTGCTTGGCGGGCTTGCAGCGCCTGGCGGCCTGTTCTTCACAGATCCCTCCGGGAAGCCGATCCTGACAGAGATGCCTGCATCGCTCTTGCGAGCGGTGCACGATTTTCTCGACGCCATCTCGCAGCCGGGCGAAACCTTGGTCTTCAAGGCGGAGCATGAGGTTTCCCCAGAGACGGCAGCCGAGATGTTGGGCATCTCTCGTCCCGTCGTGTACAAGCGCATGGATGCGGGGAAACTGCCGTTCCGGCAGGTAGGCACCCATAGACGAATCCGTGTCGCAGATGTCGCGCGCCTGAAGCAGCATGAGGAGCAGCGACGGAAGGCTGCGGCTGAAATAGCTGCCGATACCGAGGATCTCGAGGCGAACTATGCCGAGACCGGTAACCGGACTCCTTGATGCAAACGTTCTATACTCAAACGCACTTCGCAATCTCCTGCTTCAGCTTGCGTTGAATGACGCGTTCGAGGCGCGGTGGACGGATCGCATCGAAGATGAGTGGCTCCGCAATCTCGAGGATCGGACGAGAGATCGGGTTTCGCAGCGAACCCTGCCGCTCATTCGCAAGCACTTTCCGGATGCGATCATTTGCGATTTCGACGCCGACCAAGCTATCGGAAGTACGGATCCCAAAGCCCGCCACGTAGCCGGTGCAGCCGTCGCGGTGCAAGCCTGTGCACTGATCACAAACAACCTCAATGATTTCGATGCAAGCGAGCTCGCAAAGCTCGGCGTCCGAGTGTTGTCGCCGGACGTTTTCTCGTTGAGCTATTCGACGAAGCACCGGGCTTTATCGAAGCCGCAACACGAGAGGCGGCGGCCAACCTTACGAAGAGCTTGCCTTCCTGGGACGTTGCCGACCTCGAGCTCAGAGCGGGGTTGACAAAATTCGCCGCGCGATTGCGTTCGTTCGACCACCAGACAAGTGGTTCCGATCTTGCGGCAACAAAGGAGCCCGAGTGAGAGGATCGCTCAGGTTTTGAGGAGCGTCTGCAGGTTTGCGCGAATAATGTCGGACACGGTGTCGGCAGCTATTTTTCTGACATCGGCGATAGATGCGACCGTTAGTCGGATGTCTGCCGGCTCCGCCGGCCTGCCTTCCATTTGAGTGAAAGGACCGTCGTTTCGGTGAGAATGCGATCCAAGGGCATTTCGGTGACGTGGATCCGACGCCGGTCCGAGCGCGTCATCTCGGCATTGACAGAAAAATAGCATCCCAAGGCGGCCGCGCGCTGCATATCGCGCTTGCCGCCGGTGAACCAGTGTAGAACGACGGTGCCGCGGTGCCGGGGCAGGTGTTCCTCAATCATGTCAAGCACTGTCGGCGCAGTCCTCACGCTGTGGACGGTGAGAATTTTTCCACCTGCATCCGCGCAGCTGCTCGAGGATCGTTCGGAAGACACGTTTCTGGGGCTCAAGGGACTTATAGAAACGGGGGCCTGCATCCAGGCCGACCTCGCCAACATAGCGCGTTTCGGAAACCAACCTGACCGACGCACGAGTCTTGGGGTGCGCGACCATGTTCTGCTGCTTTTCCTATACAACAGCGGTGCTCGCGCCGATGAGGCAGCAAAATTGACGGTCGGCAATCTCCAACTGGGCGCGTCCTCGTCAGTGCGACTTCACGGCAAGGGAAACAAGATCAGAATCTGTCCATTGTGGTCAACGACGGCAACCTCGTTGACTCGTCTTGTGGCCGACCGGAGCAAAAGTGAAGCGGTCTTTCTCGGGCGGACGAACCAGCCTTTGACGCGCTTCGGAATACACCGTCTCGTGACGCAATATGCCGCTATGGCGCGCGAAACGGTGCCGACGTTGGCGACGAAGCGCGTGAGCCCACATACGGTTCGGCACACAACGGCCGTGCACCTGCTGCGCGCCGGCGTCGACATCAACACGATCCGTGCTTGGCTGGGCCACGTGTCATTAGACACCACGCACATCTATGCTGAAGTCGACCTGGAGATGAAAGCAGAGGCGTTAGCCAGGGTCGATATCAGCAGCCTGAGGCCGCCACCTCGGCAACCCTCTCTCCCGTCGTTGATGGCATTCCTGAAGGCCCTGTAGGCCGAAAGGTCACACTCTTATGTTGCGGAGCGAGCCGAGGAGGTTCGCGAAATCCTTGGCTCACTCCAGCAGCGACAACATAAATCTGGCCGCAACATAACGGCTGTACCGATAGCCGTCCGGATGCTCTGCATTGTACTCGTCCCACAGCACCTGCAAGGTCACGTGCTTGCGCTTGAGCTCGCGGGCAATAACGGACCAATCAGGCTCGGCCACCTTGCGGCGGCCCGGCTTCACGCCAGGCACCCCGTACAGCAGCTGCTCCAGCTCGGCGTCGCTTATCGCTTCCGGGACTGGCCATGCCAGACCCGCGCGCGCAAACCGCTTCAGCGTGTCACGTACCGTCGTCGGCCCGACGCCGACACGCTCGCCAACCACGCGCGTCGAGAGCCCAGCCTCAAGGCTCAACCTCACAATCTCGCGCACCTGGCGCATGATAACCCTCCTCGTCGGCATCCAATTCTCCAAGCTGTTTCCAGCCGGAGAAATGGCCCAACGATCAGGCCTCACACCATCCGAAACTGCGCGCGATCAAATCGGAATGCTGCGCGGAGAATGCTCGGAATGCTGCGCGTGATCATTTCGGAACCCTGCGCGCCATCAAATCGGTACGGTGCGCACCATCGTCTCGGAATCCGCACATAGGTGCACAATGATCGTAAGCCGCCGGAAGTCGCTTCAACTCGCCGGCGCGACCATCGTAAGCTTTGCCGCGCCAGCTGCGCAAGATATCACCAAGGACAAGATTCCGACGCGAATTCCTCTGGATGAATTCGTGAAGGATGCGGATCTGATGAAGGCGCTGCGGCGTGGAGTGCGCGCCATGAAGGCGCGAAAACCATCCGATCCCCTAAGTTGGTGTTTCCAGGCGTCGATCCACGGGGTCACGGTCGAGCTGATCCAGAACGCCGCGGCCGGCGATCCAAATCTCATTGCCGTCGACCAGAAGAAGTTCTGGAACCAGTGCCCGCATTTTGGACAAACATCAGCCAATTTTCTCCCGTGGCATCGCGCCTACACCTACTATTTCGAACGAATCCTTCGAGCCCATACCGGGGAGCCACGCTTCTCGCTTCCCTCCTGGGACTACTTCCGGCCCGAGAACTATCGATTTCCGCGCGAGTTCGGAACGAGAAAGCTGGACCAGCCGCTCGACGGAGACGACTCAAATCCGCTCTATCATCCGCAGCGGAATCTCTATTTTACCGATTGGGAGCACTGGTCCGAAACAATCTGATGGCAGGCGAAGAGAGCCATTCGCTCAAGACCACGCTTTCGGTCGACTTCACGGTTTCCAGCTTTGCGGGCGACTTCAGATCGGCCCCTTGGGGGGCTTCTCCGCAGTGGTAGATAGCTTCGCCTCGTCCTCCTTTGTTGCCATCGCCTGCAGTGCGGATAGATCGGGGCATTTCCCATCGGTTTTCCTGGATTGACCAACGGATCAGCGGCGCCGTGGTTGTGTTTTGGCTTTTGCCGGGGGGCGCCGTTTTGTTTTTTTGGGCGGTGGCGGGTTAGCGCGATGTCGGATCGCGGCCATCATGGCGAAGGCAAGCATCACCAGGGACACGTGACGGTGCCAGCCATGCCAGGATCTGCTCTCGTTGTGATCGAGCCCGAACTCGTTTTTCGCGGTTTCAAAGCTGT
>NZ_PYCN01000034.1 GCF_003062295.1 Bradyrhizobium algeriense
CGTGCGCGCTGATATCCATGATGGCCCGGAGCACCACACGCTCCAATCAGAGGCCGGATACATTGATGCAAGACCGCATCTGCCAGGTTGACGAAACCTCTTGCAACGCGCGGCCGGACCATACATTCGGGTCATTTTCGAAGTCCGCGCAAGTTAGGCCAAGGTCCGTTCTGACGCCGTGAACGGACATCGTTGCCCCAGCACCGGAGGTCCGAAAAGTGCCAAACTCGGACATGGCTTGCTGCAGCCTGACAAAGAAAAAAGCCGCCCGAGGGCGGCTCTCTGTGATGCGTCGTGAATTGGTTCAATCAGGCCGCGAGCGCGAGAGCTTGATCCCTACGCGATCGGCGATACGTCATGAAACCGACGCCTGCGAATCCGAGGATCATCATGGCCCATGTGGAAGGTTCGGGCACGGCGGCTACTCCTAAAACGAGATCGTCCATGAGCCAATTATGATCATTACCAGTAGAAGTTATCACGAAGCTGTCGACCGTCGTTCCGCCGAAGCTCAGGCTCGTCCAACTCCCAGGCGTCAGCACCGTGCTCCATGTGCCAACAAAGTTACCGTCCAGGAACCCGTCAACTATCACTGCGCGCGCAGTAAAGTATACGACTGAATCGAAATAGTCCCATCCGCGAAATTGCGCACTATTCAAAACGATGTCGGTCGCGGACGTGACCGATACGGTCAGTGCGCCGCCTGCATTGTGCGCGGCAATGTAGCCAGACGGAAAATTGGATGTGTTGTGATAGATCGTTGAAAAGTTTTCGCTGGTCGCAAGATACCAGTCAGCACTCCAATTCAATCCTCCGTAGTTTGTTGGCATGGCAACATGCGTAGCACCGTCGGATTGGCCGGTGCCCTCAAAAGTCAGAGTTACTGCAGAAGCTGATGTGGTGAATGCAAAGACAGCCAAAGCCGCCATTAGTGCTAATCGACGTAATTTCACTTAATGCCCCTGTTCGATTCAATCATCAGGCCAACCGACATGACAGAATCGCCACGGGTCAGCACCCCAAACATTGCATGCCGCCAGTTGGCTTGCGCCACCGACGCCACATCGACGTCGCGTGTCACCATCTGAGCCCGCAGCCGTCGTCGCAGCGTTAGTTTGGCGTTAAAGGGGCGTTACAAATGAGAAGAGTTCTGCCAAATTTGTGAGGTAACTGCTCTGGATCAAAGTGCGCGGAGCGGCGATCCTGCGGCTGTAAGGCCTCGCGGCCGTCATTGCCTGTGACAAGAGCGAAGCGTTTGCGCAAGGGAGCGAAGCGACGAAGCAATCCATCTATCCCCGCGTTGAGATATGGATTGCTTCGCTTCGCTCGCAATGACGGTTGAGACTACGCCACCCGCCTTGCCGCGCCCGCCTTCACCAAAATCGCATCAAGGCAATCGATCATCAGCGAGATCTCCTCGCGGGTGACGTTGAGCGCCGGCATGAAGCGCAGCGCATCGGGCTGCGGCGAGTTGATGAGCACGCCGTCCGCAAGCGCCTCGGCCACGATCGCTGCGCCGATCGGCAGTTTGAGATCGAGCGCGAGCAACAGACCCCGGCCGCGCACCTCGCCGAGACCATGCCGCGCCGACAGTTTCTGCAACTCGCTTTCCAGGAACAGGCCGGCGTCGGCCACCGCTTTCAGAAATTCCGGCTTTGAAACCTCGTCGAGCACGGCAAGCCCTGCGGCGCACATCAACGGATTGCCGTTGAACGTGCCGCCCTGGTCGCCGTGCTCGAAGCACGACGCATGCGCGGTCGCGAGCAGGGCGGCCAGCGGAACGCCGCCGCCGATGCCCTTGCCGAGCGTCATGATGTCGGGCTCGATGCCGGCATGCTCGTAGTGAAACAGCTTGCCGGTGCGGCCCATGCCGGTCTGGATCTCGTCGACGATCAGCAGCAGGCCGTGCTTTTTCGTCAGCGCGCGCAGCTCCTTCATGAACGGATCGGTCGCCGGCCAGACGCCGGCTTCGCCCTGGATCGGCTCCAGCATCACGGCGACCGTGTTGTCCGAGATCAGCGCCTTCACGGAATCGAGGTCGTTGAGTTTGGCTTTGCGGAAGCCCGATACTTTGGGCTCGAACAGCGGCTCGAACGCCTTCTTGCCCGATGCCGACATGGTGGCGAGCGTGCGGCCGTGAAATCCGCCTTCGAAGGTGATGATCTCGAACGCGCCGTTCTTGTATTTCGCGCCGTACTTCCGCGCGAGCTTGATGGCGCCCTCATTGGCCTCCGCGCCTGAATTGGCGAAGAAGACCTGATCGAAGCAACTGTTCTCGACCAGCGCTTTCGCAAGCTTCAGGCTGGGACCGTTGTAGAAGGCGGGGCTTGGCGTCAGCAGCAGTTTGGACTGCGCGGCGAGCGCTTCCGCAACGGCAGGCGGCGAATGGCCGAGCGCGTTGACGGCCCAGCCTTGCACGAAGTCGAGATAGCGCTTGCGGGAGTCGTCCCAGAGATAGGAGCCCGCACCGCGGACGAATACCACCGGCGGGCGAGCGGTAATCTCCATCAGCGCGTCGAACGGATGGGTAGCGTCAGTCATGTCGATCTCCTCTGGGGTTTTGGGGGAAAGGGCAGGCCGAAACGCAAGAAGGCCGCACTTTTGAGGGTGCGGCCTTCTCGAAAACGTTGCTGAACTAGTTGATCAGCGTAGTCGTCGGACACGGCGCAACCCATCGTCGCTGGAGCGACGACGCAGGCAGGCGCGACGGGTGGTCCGGTTCAGTTTCATGGCGAAGGGCCATACAGTGGGAGGGCAGGCCGTGTCAAGCGGGAAGTCTTCCAGCTATTCAAGGGTGGCGATGTCGACAAGTATTGCTACTTTGACGACGACAACGAAATTCGATCCCCACCGTTGTGGCGCGTGACGATGCCACGTCCGCTTTGCCGCTGTTGCGGCTGACGGCGCGCGGCGGCGCAATATGTCGCGAAGGGCCACGAGGAGACGTTGCCAACTGAGCCGCACGTGTGGTTTCTTGAGTGCCTAAGAGGTCCAATTGGACCCTTTGCGATTGAAGCAAAAACATGCCAGGACCATCAACAAGAAACTTGCTGCAGTTGCCTGGCGCCATCCCACTAAAGCGGCTGCTTCAATCTGTTGCGATGCTTGATGCAGTTATCTGCCCTGAGTGGGAGGACCGTTACTACTCTTTCAACGCAAATTGGGCCGCGGGAGAAATGATGGGCTCAATGCGAAATGGTCAAGGTGATGACTTTTTCGCATTGTTCAATTGTCATGGAGTCTTCATCAAAGGTTTTGACCATGAGTCGATGGTAGCATCGCTAAGGTTGCCAAGTGAGCATTTCTATCGCGATCTGCCTCACCAATTCTCAGCTTGTTGCACTGAACCGGCGTTTTCTCCGGAACTCGTCACATTTTGCATGTGGTGCCTTTCTGAGGAATCCGGATGGTCCCGCGCAAAAATTACGCTGCCTCCATCGGAAGATAGTGATGGCTCGGCACATCTGCTTGCAATACTTGATTGCTCGCCTGAAACCTATCTGCGTTGGGCGACGGAATACTATGAGAGCGAAGTGTCTGCGCAGGCCGTAATCGCCGTGTACGAGCATCGTGCGCTGACTGAAGAGATAGTTGCTGCTCTCAATCCAATGTGCAGTCTTACCTCACTCCGTGAGGATATTGCCGAGATCGGTTATCCAACTTGAGAAAAAAATTGGTGTGGCATCAGGCTTCTCTAGATGCGATCGTAGACAGGATGCTTGAGGACCACACTAAAACCCCGCGACGCTACCGTGCAGGTCATATTGATCCGCGCGTTCGATCTTCGCGGTGACGATCTCGCCGACCTTCAGCGGGCGGCGGCTGGAGAGATAGACCGCGCCGTCGATCTGCGGCGCGTCGGCCTTTGAACGGCCTTTTGCAACCGTCGGCCCGACTTCGTCGATGATGATCTGCTGCCGGGTGCCGACCTTGCGCTTGAGGCGACGGGCGGAGATTTTCTGCTGCCGCGCCATCAGCGCATTCCAGCGCTCCTGCTTGATTTCGTCGGGCACGGCGTTGCCGATGGCGTTGGAGGCGGCGCCCGCGACCGGCTCGTATTTGAAAGCGCCGAGACGGTCGATCTCGGCCTCTTCGAGCCAGTCGAGCAAATACGCAAAATCGGAATCGGTTTCGCCGGGGAAGCCGACGATGAAGGTCGAGCGCAGCGTCAAATCAGGACATTCCTCGCGCCACTTCTGGATCCGCGCCAGTGTCTTTTCCTGCGCGGCGGGACGCTTCATGGCCCGCAGCACGTCCGGGCTTGCGTGCTGAAAGGGTATGTCGAGATAGGGCAGAATCTTGCCCTCGGTCATCAGCCCGATGACTTCGTCGACATGCGGGTAGGGGTAGACATATTGCAGCCGCACCCAGGCGCCGAGGTCGCCGAGTTCCCTGGCGAGGTCGAAGAATTTGGCGCGGACCTGGCGGTCCTTCCAGGGGCTGTCGGCATATTTGATATCGACGCCGTAGGCCGAGGTGTCCTGCGAGATGACGAGCAGTTCCTTGACGCCGGCACTGACCAGCCTCTCCGCCTCGCGCAGCACGTCATTGGCCGGGCGCGACACCAGGTCGCCGCGCAGCTTTGGAATGATGCAGAAGCTGCAGCGGTTGTTGCAGCCCTCGGAAATCTTCAGATACGCGTAGTGCCGCGGCGTCAGCTTGACGCCTTGCGGCGGCACCAGATCGAGATGCGGGTTATGAACCGGCGGCAGGGCCCGGTGCACCGCCTCCAGCACGCTCTCATATTGCTGCGGACCCGTGATCGACAGCACGCCGGGATAGGCCGCCTCGATCTGCTCGGGTTCCGCGCCCATGCAGCCGGTGACGATGACCTTGCCGTTCTCGGCCATCGCCTCGCCGATGGCGCCAAGCGATTCCTGCTTGGCGCTGTCGAGGAAGCCGCAGGTGTTGACGATGACGATGTCGGCGCCGTCATGCTTGCGGGCCAGTTCATAGCCTTCGGCGCGCAGCCGGGTGATAATGCGCTCGGAATCCACCAGCGCCTTGGGGCACCCAAGCGAAACAAAGCTGACTTTGGGCGCGGCGGCCTGTTGCATTTTTAATCTGCCTGATTGATACGCACGAGCTAGTCCCAATTGCCCATAAATACAAGGCTTTGCGCGCGCTCGTTACGTGCTATGGATGCCCGGCCGGGTTAAGAGTTGACCGATGAGCGCTGAGTCGTCGCCGAAAATCGTCATTGTCGACGAAAGCCCTATCCGGGCCGCGATCCTGGAGGAGGGATTGCGGGAGGCGGGCTTTACCGGCGTCGTGCATATCAGCGAAATGCAGAGCCTGCTGGCGCGGATTTATGCGCTCGACCCCGACGTCATCCTGATCGACCTGGAAAACCCCAGCCGCGACGTCCTGGAACAGATGTTCCAGGTCAGCCGTGCGGTCCGGCGGCCTATCGCCATGTTCGTCGACCAGAGCGATGCGGCCTCGATTCAGGCCTCCGTCGATGCCGGCGTTTCCGCCTATATCGTCGATGGCCTGAAGAAGGAGCGGATCAAACCGATCCTCGACCTCTGCATCTCCCGCTTCAACGCCTTCTCGAAGCTGCAGGACGAGCTCGACCGCACCAAGTCCGCGCTTGAGGAACGCAAGGTGATCGACCGTGCCAAGGGAATCCTGATGAAGGTGAAGGGCCTCACTGAAGACGAGGCCTACGTACTCATGCGCTCCACGGCGATGCGCGAGAAAAAGAAAATCGGCGAGATCGCGCAGTCGATCCTGACCGCCTCGGAGCTGTTGAAATGACGACACCGCTGCATATCGGTTTCATTCCGCTGGTCGACGCCGCCGCGCTGATCATCGCCGTTGACAAGGGCTTTGCAGCCGCCGAAGGGCTCGACATCACGCTGGTGCGCGAAGTGTCGTGGTCGAATGTCCGCGACAAGCTCAATATCGGCCTGTTCGACGCGGCGCATTTGCTGGCGCCGGTAGCGATCGCGTCGAGTCTCGGGCTTGGACACGTCAAGGTGCCGATCGTGGCGCCATTCAATCTGGGCCTCAACGGCAATGCGATCACGGTATCGCCGGCGCTGCATGCGGCGATCATGGGCGAACTCGAGGGCGATGCCGTCGATCCCATGGCCACCGCGCTGGCGCTCGCGCGCGTCGTGGCCATCAGGCGCAAGAGCGGCGCGGAACCGCTGACCTTTGGCATGACGTTCCCGTTCTCCACCCACAATTACCAGCTTCGGTTCTGGATGGCGGCAGGTGGGGTCGATCCCGACGAGGATGTCCGCCTGGTGGTGCTGCCGCCGCCCTACATGGTGGACAGCCTCGCCAATGGCCATGTCGATGCGTTCTGCGTCGGCGCGCCCTGGAACTCGGTTGCGGTCGATCTCGGCGTCGGCCACATCTTGCATTTCGCCTCGGACATCCTGGTGAGCGCGGCAGAAAAGGTTCTCGCGGTCAGGCAAAGCTGGTCGGAAAAAAATGCGGACGTGCTGGCTGCCCTGGTCCGGGCGGCTTCCCACGCAGCCGAATATATCGAGGATCCCGGAAACCGCGCCGAGACCGCGCATGTCCTGTCGCGGCCCGATCGGCTCGGCGTCGGCGCCGAGGTGATCCAGCGCACCCTTGACGGCCGGCTGAAGATTTCACCCGACGGCCAGCGGCGCGAGAGCAGCCGCTATCTCCTGGTCGGGCGGGAAGGGGCGGCCCGGCCCGATCCCGCCCAGGCCGCCTGGCTCTACGCGCAGATGGTGCGCTGGGGGCAGACGGCGATGCGGCCGGAGGCGCTGCGAACCGCCATGGGCGTCTTCAGGCCGGACCTCTACGACGCCGCCAAGGGGCATCGGGGCAAGCCCCCTGGCGCTTCTGACGCGATCGGCGCCTTTGCCGGTCCGGCGTTCGACCCCGGCGACATCGCCGGCCATCTAGCCGCTTTCAAAATTGGGCATTGGAAACCTTGAGCCGGGCCTACTGAAGCAATATTAGGCAAAAGTCGTACCCGCTTAATTGTTGGGCAATTTGCACGCGACACGGCAATGAAGAAGACTTCATAGTTTCGAGGTCGTCCTCGGAACAGTTTGAAATACCAACATATTCTTTTTGAACCCGACTGGCACGCAACTTGTATGTTGCAGTGCGGTCGGCTCGTCGCTGAAGCCTGCTGACCTACGTCCAAGATGGATTTCCGCAGCAACGAAGCTGGTCGAACCGCATAGCAAAATCACAGCCCGGCGACGCGCCGGGCCGATTTTCCTGGCGGTCTATCCCCATTCGTTGATGCCACCCCTCGTGGCCGCAGGAGCTTCGTCGCGCACCATGAAGATCGAAACCCTCACAGTCGATTTTACCGACGAGCAGAAACGCTACCTGGAAGGTTTTACCACCGGGCTGCAGATCAGCCGGGTGGGGCGCGGCCTCGGCGGCGGCAACGCCGGCAAGGCGAATACTGAGCCGACCGGACCGGATGCCGCGCATATCAAGGCGCAGGACAAGGTCACAGCCGCCGGCAAGAAGCTCGCCGACCAGGAAAAATTCAAGCGCGAGGAGCATCCGTTCGATGCCTATCCGCGGCTGAAGCAGCAGGCGCTCGACAATGCGCCGCCGAACCCTGCGGATAATTTCCGCTGGCGCTATTACGGCCTGTTTTATGTGGCGCCGGCGCAGGATTCCTACATGTGCCGCTTACGGATCCCGAACGGCATCCTGAAGCACTGGCAGTTTTCGGGTCTTGCCGATCTCGCCGAAAAACTGTGCGGACCGTTTTGCCACGTCACCACGCGGGCCAATCTGCAGGTGCGCGAGATTCCGCCGAAGCACGCGGTGGCGTTGATCGAGGGCATTCAGGACCTCGGCCTGTGCTCGCGCGGCACCGGCGCCGACAACATCCGCAACGTCACGGGCACGCCGACGGCCGGGATCGATCCGCAGGAGCTATTGGATACCCGCGAATATGCCCGCGAGTGGCACTATCACATTCTCAACGATCGCTCGCTGTACGGGCTGCCACGCAAGTTCAACGTCGCCTTCGACGGCGCCGGCAAGATCGCGGTGCTGGAAGATACCAACGACATCGCGTTTTCCGCGGTCGAGGTGAAGGACGGTTTCGGTGTCGATCCCGGCGTCTGGTTTCGCCTGGGGCTTGGCGGCATCACCGGCCACAGGGATTTTGCCAAATATGGCGACATCATCGTCAAGCCGGCCGATGCGACCAAGGTATCGGATGCCATTGTGCGAATCTTCATCGATCTCGGCGACCGTACCAACCGCAACAAGGCCCGGTTGAAATATGTGCTCGACGACATGGGGCACGACAAGTTTCTCGCACTGGTCGAGGAGCGGCTCGGCAAACCCTTCACCCGCGTGCCGCCGGAGGCGCTCGCCCCGCGGCCGGCTTTCGACCGCATGGCGCATATCGGGGTGCACAGGCAGAAGCAGGAGGCATTGAACTGGATTGGCGTGTCGCTGCCGCTCGGCAAAGTCACCTGCGATCAGATGCGCGGGCTGGCCAAGATCGCGCAGGACCTCGGTGACGGCGATATCCGGCTGACGGTCTGGCAGAACCTGCTGATCCCGGGGGTGCGCGACGAGAACGTCGAGCTGGCGGTGGCCGCGATCAGGAAGATCGGGCTGGCGGTCGAAGCCTCGCAAATCCGCGCCGGCCTGATCGCCTGCACCGGCAATGCCGGATGCCGGTTTGCGGCATCGAATACCAAGCGCCATGCCGCCGAGATCGGTGACTGGTGCGAGCCGCGCGTCAACATCGACACGCCGCTCAACATCCACGTCACCGGCTGCCATCACTCCTGCGCGCAGCACTACATCAGCGATATCGGACTGATCGCCGCCAAGGTGGATGTCGGCGAGGATGTCGATCCGGTCGAGGGCTATCATTTGTTCACCGGCGGCGGCTTTGGTCCGGATGCCGATGTCGGGCAGGAGGTCTATCACGACCTCAAGGCCGAGGATGCGCCGAAGACGGTCGAGAGATTGCTGAAGGCCTATCTCGCACATCGTGTTTCGCCCGAAGAAACTTTCCTGACATTTGCACGCCGCCACGACGGCGAGACGCTGCGCAAGCTTGCTGACGCCCAAGTCACTGACGCTCAGGTGTCCTCATGAACCAGATCACGCCTCCACCGAAGATTGAGATCATCCCGTCCAGTGCGCCGTTCTCCGAAGCGCAGCGCTCGTGGCTGAACGGCTTCTTCGCCGGACTTCTGTCAGATGCGACGCCGTTGTCGGCCGAACAGGGCGCGGCCGTCATGGAAGGAGCCGCCGGCGACGGCGATGACGGCGAAGCGCCCTGGCACGACCAGACCATGCCGATGGCCGACCGCATGAAGCTTGCGGAAGGCCGCCCGCTGCGGCGGCGCATGATGGCGGCGATGGCGCAGCAGGATTGCGGGCAGTGCGGCTACGATTGTCATAACTATTCGGAAGCGATCGCGAGCAAGAGCGAGGCGCGCCTCAACCTTTGCGTCCCCGGCGGCAAGGAAACCGCGCGGATGCTGAAATCGCTCTATGAGGATATCGACAAGGTGCCGGCCGGGCCATCATCAGCGCCTGCCGCGGCACCGGCTGCGCCCGCGGTCGTGGCCGAGCCCGGACGCTCGCGTGACAATCCGATCGCGGCGACCTTCCTTTCGCGTCGCCTCCTCAACAAGAAGGGTTCGGAGAAGGAGACCTGGCACATCGAGTTCGATCTCTCCGGTTGCGGGCTCGATTATGTGGTCGGCGATTCCTTCGGCATTTTCGCGCGCAACGATGTCGGGCTGGTCGACCAGATCATCGCGCTGCTCGGCGCCTCCCACACCACCAAGGTCAATGGCAAGACGCTGCGGGAAGTCCTGATCGACGATGTCTCGCTGTCGCCGGCGCCGGACCAGCTGTTCGAGCTGATCTCCTTCATCACGGGTGGGACCACCCGCGAGAAGGCGAGGGCGCTGGCGCAGGGCGAGGATCCCGATGGTGACGCGGCGACGCTCGACGTGATGGCGGTGCTGCAGAAATTCTCTGGCGTGCGCCCGCACCCCGAGGCCTTTGTCGAGGCCCTCGATCCGCTGCAGCCGCGGCTCTATTCGATCTCATCGTCGCATAACGCGACGCCCGGAAAATTGTCGCTGACGGTCGACTGCGTGCGCTACGTGGTCAACAAGCGCAAACGGTTGGGGTTGGCTTCGACCTTCCTCGCCGAACGCATCAATCCCGGCGATGCGCTGAAGGTCTATGTGCAGAAGGCCCATGGTTTTGCGCTGCCGCAGGATCCCAAAACGCCGATCATCATGATCGGGCCCGGCACCGGCGTGGCGCCGTTCCGCGCCTTCCTGCTCGACCGCCGCGCCACCGGCGCGCCGGGCAAGAACTGGCTGTTCTTCGGCCATCAGCGCAGCGACTGCGATTTCTTCTATGCCGACGAACTCAACGCCTTGAAGACGTCGGGCGTGTTGACGCGGTTGTCGCTGGCGTGGTCGCGCGATGGCGACAAGAAATTCTATGTCCAGGATCGCATGCGCGAGGTCGGCCGCGAATTGTGGACCTGGCTTGCCGAGGGCGCCAACATCTATGTCTGCGGCGACGCCAAGCGGATGGCCAAGGACGTCGAGCGGGCCCTGGTCGATATCGTTGCGCAGTTCGGTGCCCGAACCACCGACGAGGCCGTCAGCTTTGTCGGGGAACTCAAGAAGCAGGGCCGGTTCCAGCAGGACGTTTACTAGGGCGTGCGGAGCAGAGCGTGGTTGACGCAAGCTGAACGAATGTGAGGCGTCAGCGCCTGGTTCCCAGAGTATCCGGATTGTGATTTCGGTTACCTCGCCAACGCTTATATTTGGTCTTGGCCGAGACCAAGCGGCGATGACTGCGATGTCGAAGGAACCTCACGATCAACGTGCTGTTGTTTGATGGCGCTTGTGTCAATCGCTGGCTCGCTCGACCGACCGCCGGCTATCTCGTGATCCCTGTCGGATTGCAATATGAGATCATGGTGTTCCTCGTTCACCGCGGGCTTGGCCCTTCTGTTCGTCCTCCTGCCCAGTCCGGCGCGCGTGGCCATGACAGACTTGGACTCACGGGTTCAGGACATTATGGCGGAAAATTTCGCCCCTGCGGTGACGGCCAATGATGCCGGCGGGCTCGCATCCGCCGTGTACGTCGCGGGCCACGTCCAGTTCTTCAACTACGGTCTCGCCGATCAAGCCGGCAAGCGGCCGATCACACCGGACACGCTGTTCAACATAGCGTCCGTGCGCAAGGTGTTTGAGGCTGCACTGGTTGCGCTCGGAACGCTGCGCGGCGAAATAAGCCTGGACGATCCGGTCAACAAGTACGTCACCGAATTGAACGGCGACTATATTCGTCGGGTCACGATTGGTGAGCTTGTGACCCATACTTCCGGCCTCTTGCTGGCGACGGATCACCCGCCATGGCCCAACGGGTCATACTCGTTGGGCCAATTTCTCGACATCCTCAACGCCTGGACGCCGCAGGCAGGCGAACAGCCGGGCAAACAACGCATCTACACGCATGCCGGTTACGTGCTGCTGCAGCTGGCGCTCGAGCGTCGGTATGGGGTTCCAATTGGTCAGCTCATCGAAAGTCGGATCCTGAGGCCGCTAGGGATGAGTTCGACGCTGCTTCCCGAACGTGGACCGGACAACCGTGCCGTCATGCGTCCTGAATTCATGCAGCGCGTCGTCCAGGGCTATTCCGATGACGGCATGCCAATCGGTCCGCCGGGCGACCAGCACAGCTATTATGATTTCCCTGGGAGCGGGCAGATGTTCTCGTCGGCGCGGGATCTCGCCATTTTTCTCGCCGCCTGCCTCGGCGGTGGAGCTGTGGATCCGCAGTTGCGCGAAGCGCTGCAGATGAGTCAGCGTGAAATGTTCCGTTTCAACGAGAAATTCGGACAAGCGATGGCGTGGGAGAATGTCGACGTGGACGGAGTAGGCGTCGTTGACAAACCGGGCGGGCTCAACAACGCGTCGGCCTATGTCGGACTTGTACCGGATCACAAGGTCGGCGTGATTCTGCTCGCGAACCGTGGCGACTTTGGGCATGAAATCGCCCGCCACCGTGTGCTTCCGGCACTGTCGCGATGGGAGCCGAACCTGCCAGCTCACTGATTTGGGTTCCGGCTAGCTCAAATCGGCCCGAATAAAATTCTCGCTCTGGTCGGGGAGAGGGGAATTTTCCCCTCGAAATGGAGCGCGCCGAAGCGCCCGCATCGCTATTTCTGCGGATATCTTGAATCCGGACGCAAACGATATTCCATATGCAGTCCATGCCGCGTTGGAGATCGATCATGCGCGAACTATCGGCGGAAGCCCGCCTGCACCTTTACGCACGCTCGGTGTCCCGCCGTTCCGGCGCCGGCTATACCGCCGCGCTCTACAGCGCGTTCGCGCTCATTGCCGCCATCGTGTTCGGCACGCTCTCGGTTCATCCGTTCTAGGAATTAAATTATCGTCTTGAACGGCGCGACCGCGATCCCTGCATCCTTCAACGCCTGACGCACCGCGCGCGCGATGTCGACCGCGCCGGCCGTATCGCCGTGAATGCACACGGTGTCGGTGCGCATCTTGATCACCTTGCCGGTGACTGACACCACCGCGCCGTCCTGCACCATCCGCACCACGCGGTCGGCGATCGCTTTCGCATCGTGCAATACCGCGCCGGGCTTCTTGCGCGACACCAGCGAGCCATTGTCTTCATAGGCGCGGTCGGCAAAGACCTCGTGCACCATCGGCAGGTTGGCGGCTTCGCCCGCCTGCACCAGTTTTGAATTGGCGAGCACCACGAAAATCAGATTGGGATCGACCGCCTTGATGCCGTTGGCGATGGCCTTGGCGGTCATGTCGTCCTCACAGGCGACGTTGGAGAGCGCGCCATGCGCTTTCACGTGGGTCACCTTGTGGCCGGCTGCGGTCGCAATCGCCTGCAACGCGCCGATCTGGTAGGCGATGAGGTTCTCGATCTCCGACGACTTCAGGCCGGGGATCGGCCGCCGGCCGAAGCCGTGCAGGTCGCGATATCCGGGGTGCGCGCCGACGCTCACGCCGCGCGCTTTCGCCAGTTCAACCGTGCGACGCATGATGTCGGCGTCGCCGGCATGAAAGCCGCAGGCGACGTTCACCGACGTCGCCAGCTCGATCATGGCGGCGTCGTTGCCCATTTCCCATGCGCCAAAACCTTCGCCGAGATCGCAATTGAGGTCGATGGTTGTCATGGTGTTGATCCGCTTCTCGTGAGTGGATTGGGTGATCAGTCCGGGCCGGATATCTCGGCCAGAGAGACGGCGTGCCAGGTTCCGGCATCGACGGCGCTGACGGCGTGGCCCGCGACATTGGCATCGTGCAGCGCATCGATGTTGAGATCAACGCTTTCGATCGCCCGCAGCCGCTCGGGCAGGGTGCGCAACAACTCGGCAAATTTTCGCGCTTCCGCCTGGGCTTCCGCCATGCTGACGGCCCGGAAGCGAAAGGCGCGCCCGGCTGGGATCTGCGCAAACCGTCCGAAGTCGGCCGAAATCACCGCCGCGATCTTGGGATAGCCGCCGCTGGTGCCGCGATCGCGCATCAGCACGATCGGCTGGCCGTTGCCGGGCACCTGCAGGCTGCCGTTGACGGTACCGTCGGAAACGATGTTGTGGCCGTGGAGATGCCTGAGTGCGGGGCCTTCGAGCCGGTAGCCCATGCGGTCGCTGGTCGCGGATATCTTCCATTCGCTGTCGAGAAACAGGTTTTTGGTCTCGTCGGCGAATTCGTCATCCTGTGGACCCCACACCACGCGGATCGGCGCGTCGGTTGCCGCGGGCAGCTCGATCCGCCGCTCTGGTGCACCGCTGGCCACCTTTGTCTGCAGTTCGTCGCCGGCTTGCAGGGGGCGCGGATAGGGGCTGCCGAGGCCCGCGCGCGCGTTGACGGCGAGGCTGCCGAACATCGGCTCGCCGGCAATGCCGCCTTCGATCGCGAGGTAGCTGAACGAACCGCCGCGGGCAAAGCCGAGCGTCAGCGTTTCGCCGTCGGCAAGGGTTGCGGAAGTCTCCGACGCCACGGCACGGCCGGCAATATCGGCATTGCGCGGGGCTCCCGCCAGGGCGATCCGCACCGCGCCGCCGCGTGCGGTGAATTTTGCCCCGAACGGACCGACCTCGACCGCCGCTGTGAACGGTTCATTGCCGGCCAGCGTGTTCGCGGCCGCCAGTGCCAGCCGATCCATCGCGCCGCTTGGCACCAGGCCGTAACGCTGGGCGCCGGGACGTCCGCCGTCCTGTACCGAACTTGCCGGGCCGATCGATGCAATGACGAGCTTGCTCATGAGGCGATCTGCTCGGCAATGAATTCTCCGGCTTCGGCGGCGCGATCCTGCTCCGCAAAAGTCTTGGCATCGACCGCCGTAAAGGTGACGTTGTCGCCCGGCTCCAGCAGGAAGATCGGATCGCGATGCAGTTGATAGGTGCGGACGGCCGTTTGTCCCAGCAGGTGCCAGCCGCTCGGGCCGGCGAGGCACTGCACGCCGGTCTGCACCCCGCCGATCGAGATGGTGCCGGCCGGCGTCAGCAAGCGCGGGTTCTGCCGCCGCGGCATGTGCAGGGAGTCCGTGAGCCCGCTGAGATAGGACCAGCCCGGCGTAAAGCCGATCATGGCGACCCGGTAGTCGCCGGCGACATGCCGCGCCACGATCTCGTCGGGCGTGGTGTTGAGGGTTTTTGCGACATCCTCGAGGTCGATGCCGTGCTCGCCACCATAGACCACCGGAATGCGCCAGCGCCGGCTTGCGGTCGCCGTCGGGACAGGACGTTGCGCCAGTGCGAGAATCTTCTCGCCGAGTTTTTCGAAATCGATCAACACTGGATCGTAATGGACCAGCAGCGAGCGATAGGTCGGCACGGTCTCGGTGACGCCCACGACCGGCTCGGCGGCCATGGCGCGGTCGAGCGCCAGCACCCGCCGGTTGGCGGCATCGTCGATGTTGCGGCTGAATTCCACCGTGATGGCGCTGTCGCCACTCGGCAAAAGGCGGGGCGGGGGAAGCGTCGCGGCCATGGCCTCTAAACTGTCTCGCAGCTTCTGTGCTGCGTCTCCACCTCTAGCGTGTTTTGGACGCGAGTGGAATTCGCTTCGTGCGAAATCAGCCAGTAAGTTCAATAAATTAATCTGCATGCCGACGATAAGATGTTATGATCGCGCTTCTTTCCGCGAGCCCTTGACGTGACATCCGCGCTTCGCAAGATGCGCTACCTTTCACCCATCCTCCGGAGCCTGCATTCCAGATGTCCCTGTCCCCCGAAGCCCTCGCAACCCTGTCCGGCGTATCCACCGCCACCATCACCACCGTGCTGCTCAAGAAGGGCCTGCGAAACGTCTGGATGCGCGGCACCAAGCCGCTGCGGCCCGGGCAGCCGCGGCTGGTCGGACCGGCCTTTACGCTGCGCTTCGTGCCCGCGCGCGAAGATCTGGCAACGCCCGAGTCGTGGTCGTCGCCGATTTCGACCCGCACTGCAATTGAAGCGATGCCGAAAGGCTGCATCACCGTGGTCGACGCCATGGGCGTCACCGACGCCGGCATCTTCGGCGACATTCTCTGTGCGCGCATGGTCAAGCGCGGCGTTGCCGCGCTGATCACCGATGGCGTGGTGCGCGACGTCGAAGGCGTGCTCGGTACCAATTTGCCCGTGTGGTGCGACGGCTTTGCGGCGCCGCCTTCGGTGGCCGGGTTGACCTTCGTCGGCTGGGGTGAGCCGATCGGCTGTGGCGGGGTCGCGGTATTCCCCAACGACATCGTCGTCGCCGACCAGGACGGCGCGGTCCTGATCCCGCAGGCGCTGCTCGATCATGTGCTGGCCGAAGGGCCGGAGCAGGAACGGATGGAAGCCTGGATCGTCAACGAGGTGAACAACGGCGCGGCATTGCCCGGCCTCTATCCGATGAACGCCGAGACCAAGGCGCGCTACGCGGCCAGCAAGAAATAACCTCAAGAAAAAGGGAGACAACTCCATGGATATCCATCTCGCGGGCTCCCGGCCGACGCGCCGGGCGCCGCCGGAATATTTCACCGGCACGGTGCTGCAGGATCCGATCATCCAGACCGAGGCGCCGGCACGGCTGGCCTCGACGCGCGTCTCCTTTGAGCCGGGCGCGCGCACGGCCTGGCACACGCATCCGCTGGGCCAGACGCTTTATGTCATCTCAGGGGTCGGACGGGTGCAGGCCAAAGGCGGACCGATCAGGGAAATTCGCCCCGGCGACGTCGTGTGGATTCCGCCCGGTGAAAAGCACTGGCATGGCGCTTCGCCGACCAACGCCATGACGCACATTGCGATGCAAGAAGCGGCCGACGGCAGCTACGTCACCTGGATGGAGCATGTGACCGACGCGGAGTATTCGGCGAAGCTCGGCTAAAGGTCGAGGAGAAGAAACCAGGGTATTATTCGGATGGCGCTGGGCTGTGCCGCGGCGACCCGCCATCAAAAAAATCATCCCTTCCGAAATGTGATCTCATTCACACTCGGCCTGGCAAATGCGATCTAACATCCAACTCAACTTGGGTAGAACTGAGCAAGGAATGTCAAATTGTCGGTCCGTAGGGTATGTCCGTTCTGCAGAAGGGGTTGTTAGTTCGGACTGACGAACGCCTCGCCGTGCATCAGTCGACGGATATAGGCGATATTCATTGTGAGGTTTCGATCCCGCTAGACACTTGCAGTCGATGTGGCGCGCGGTCCTGGAATGAAATGGCCGATGCCCTTATTGAGCAGGCAGTTCGGCAACGATACCAAAAGTTGTAGTGACCTATACAAGTGCTCCAGTGAGTCATCGAACGTAACTCAACGACGAGAATGCCGCTTGGTGATTCAACCTGGAGGCATATCATGCGTTCAAGATCCGCGATTTGTGCAGCACTTTATGTTGGGGCTTTCCTGTCATGAAATCGGAACCTGCGCCCCAATTGCCGATGTCGTCTGTCGTTGACCCGTCGCTCCGGCATGTTCAGCGGCGTCCGCGCGCGATTCTATTCGTGGACATGGTCGATTCGGTGCGTTTGATAGGGCAGGACGAAGAAGGCGTCGTCCGTCGCTGGCTGAACCTTGTCGATCGGGTGATGACGCAGGTGCTTCCTGGCTCTGGTGGCCGCCTCGTCAAGAGCGTCGGCGACGGGATGCTGCTCGAATTCGGCGACATCCGGTCCGCCGCCTCAGCGGCGACCGCAATCCAGCATGAAAGTGCGCAGGCAAGCCCCGGGTTGCCTGCGGATAAACAGATATTTCTGAGAATGGGGATCGAGTTCGGCGATGTGATTGTTGGTCATCACGATGTATATGGGTGTGGTGTCAATTTGGCAGCTCGATTGGCGACCCTCGCCGGACCAAACGAGATAGTCATCTCGGCCCAGGTTCGGGACCTGTTGACCCCAACGCTGGACGCGGAAATCGAAGACCTTGGCGAATGTCATGTCAAGCATATCCGACAACCCGTTCGAGCTTACCGGATCGGTCCAGCCGGCCCGAGGCCAGTAATCAAATGCGCACCGTTACTGGGCGTGTTACGGCCGTCGATTGCGATTATTCCCTTCGTACCTCGCCCTCAAACAATCAGCGAGGATCTTCTTGGCGAGGTGCTGGTCGAGGAAATCATCAGGGCGTTTTCGCGATCCCCGGACATTGCCGTGCTCTCGCGCCTCTCGACCACAGCATTTCGATGGCGTCAGTTTAGCCTGGAAGATATCCGTCAGCATCTCGGTGCGAACTATGCGCTATCGGGAACGTACCGTGCCGACGAAGATAGTCTGACACTAAATTTAGAATTGGCGGAGGTCAGGTCTCAACGAGTGGTATGGGCTGGCCAAGTGGCCGGCAACGTTCCAGATCTTCTGGGTGGGCAACAGGAGCTGATTAGCCAGATCTTCTCCAAGGTGACGAACGCAATTCAATCGTGCGAATTGCAGCGAGCGCGCGCCAACCCGCTCCCAACCTTGGAGAGTTACACGCTTCTGATGAGCGGCATTGCATTAATGCATCGAATGTCGGTTGCCGACTTTCTGGAAGCCCAACGCCTGCTGCAGGCAGTTATCGACCGCGCCCCGCGTCATCCAGTTCCCCAGTCCTGGATGGCTAACTGGTATGTCTTGCGGGTCCAGCAAGGATGGACCGAAGATTCGACCAAGGACCGGCGTTGTGCCCTCGATTGCACAAGGCGCGCGCTCGACGCGGATCCGGATAGCTCTCTTGCTCTCACAATTAATGGGTTGGTCCATACTCACATGACGAGGGAGCTTGACATCGCTGCCGAACGCTACGCGCTGGCGGTGCGCGCAAATTCAAATAACTCTCTTGCCTGGTTACTCAAGGGGACTCTGCATGCTTTCAGGGATCAAGGGGCTGATGCCGTCGCTGATACACAGCGGGCGATCAGCTTATCCCCTCTCGATCCCCATCGGTACTATTACGACACTCTGGCGGCTACCGCTTATCTGGCAGATCGCAAATATGAGCTTGCGATCAAATCTGCCCGCCGCTCACTCAAAGCCAATCGACGCCACACCTCGACACTGAGAGCTATGGCAATTGCACAGTGGCAGCTTGGACACGAACGGGACGCACGTGGCACCGTGGCCGAATTGATGAGATTGGAGCCCGGATTGACGATCACAGGATATCTCAGGCGGACCCCTAGCGCTGGGTACAGGACTGGTCAGGAATGGTCCAAGGCATTACGGCAGGCTGGTGTTCCACAATAACTCCTGTGGCAGGGGACAGCGCGTGACGGCATGCAGTGTGATCCTCCACCCTAAGCATAGGAGGCAAGTATGGCTAGTTTCAGTGGCGCGAGCGGAGCGAGTGGAGCAAGTGGCGCGAGCGGAGCAAGTGGCGCCAGCGGGGCGAGTGGCGCCAGCGGAGCGAGCGGCGCCAGCGGGGCGAGTGGCGCCAGCGGAGCCGCTGCGGGCGGCGCCATCGGCGGATTTGTATTCAGTGGTTCGGGATATAACCCGCCTTACATCGATGCGCTGATAACAAACCGCGATGGAATTGTGGGGAGATCGCAGCCTCCAGCGGAAGAGGAGGTGCCTGAGCCACTCCCACCCGAAAGCGAAGATGGCAACGACGAAGTAAAACTCGGACGACACGAAGTAAATCTCGGACGACTGGGGCCCGGCGAGCGGGCAAGCATTTTTGATTTCGAACTCATCTCCCGCATCTCATTTCGGGCGGATGGAGAGGGCAAGGCCATCCTGAACTGCGCCATCGACCCTCGAGGTGACGCTAAGTCCTCGCGTCCTTACACCCCCCTTGCAAGCTTCAGCCGTCCCACGCCGGCGATCTTTCTGGATCAATTGGCCCTCGTCGAATCCTACGCTGATCTGCGCCCCGATCGTGCCGCAGAGATTGTGTCACAAATGGGCGTGCCTCACGCTTTCTTCGGATCTATCACGTATTTGCACCCGGAGCGGACACGATGGACGATGGAGCTGATCTACGCTGCTCTGCGGTTCGCTTACACAGTGGAAATGCGCATCAAGCATGCGCTGGCCTGCCGCCGGCCACATGAATACTCGCCGCAAATACAGCCCATTATTGCATGTCCACTGCACGGTGCGTTGCCCAGCGGCCACGCAACGGAAGCCTTCATGTTTGCGCATCTCTTGGCGGTTCTCTCCACCGACAAAGGAAGTTTGCACGGCCAGGACGGAAAATTGCGAAGTGTTTGGGTGAATCAACTTATGCGGCAGGCAGCCCGCATCGCAATTAACCGCACGGTGGCCGGCGTGCACTTTCCGGTCGATAGCGTCGCCGGCACCCTCTTGGGCCTGACGCTGGCCGAATACCTGATCGACCTTTGCAGACCGGAAAAGGAACGAGAAGGCTGCCACTCTTGTGATTTTACTGGAGCTGCCTATCCGTCGCGCGAGCGCGGCATTAAGGACGGCATCAATACTGATTTCGATTGGCAGAACTTCTATAGCGTCAAGCACCGAAGGCTTGATTTGAAGAACGTTGATTATGCCACGGTTGAGGAGAAACGTCTCTCCGGAGCCTCGAAACCACTAGAATGGCTCTGGAAAAAAGCAAAGAGCGAGTGGTCCCCAGCCAGGTAGCAGCGAACAAACTTACATGGTCTGCCTCGGGAGGGAATGATGGTAGAGGAGACGGTATATAAGTGGCGAGAGGGGTCGTCGAAATTCGTCGACGCGTACATTGATTGGGTACGAGATACTGCCAAGCGGGTGCTGTATCCAAACGATGAACTACGGTCTGTTCCCATTCTCGTCAGTCTGCAGCCGGGCAAGACAAAAAGAGAATTTTTCGAGCGCTTGCAGCGAGCGTCCGGCAAGCTTGATGATATGGGCATCGGCTCTGATCTCAAGTACGAGCAATTTACGCTAAATATGCCTGACGAAGCTTTTGAGCGTCTTCAAGGCGATTCCTCAATTGACCAACTTATTCATCGGATCACAATTGCGCACAAGTTGCCTCGTCACGCCATGCGCGAAGACCGGCCTCTTCCCAAGCCACAACACAGCGTCGGGAAATATGAGCCGCGCAAAGGGAGTCCCGTCGTGATGGGGATTATTGACGAAGGCATTGCATTTGCGAATCAGCGCTTTCGGAGAGGTCCGGGCAGTTCTCGAGTGGAATACGCCTGGATTCAAGATGGTCGAGTCGAAGGCGACGTTCCCTATGGTCTGGAGCTGACGAAAGCCAAAATCGACAAATCACTTGGCGAGTGTTTGAACGCAGGGCAGGTGGACGAAGACCTGTTCTACAGTGCAACCGGCGTTGTCGATTTTGGCCAATCTGCGCATAAGGCCGCAGCAAGGCGTGCCGGGCATGGCACGCATGTGATGGATTTGGCGTGCGGTTATGATGAGGGTTCCTCGCCGACTGGTGAGGAAGGTAAGGACCAGCGCCCGATTGTTTGCGTGAAGTTGCCGACAGTTACGGTCGCGGACACATCGGGCCTCGGCCTGGAATACTATGTTCTTGATGGCATCGACTACATCCTGGGTAGAGCTCACGATATCGCACGAGAACGCGAGTGCGGTGAGCTGCCGGTGGTAATCAATTTCAGCTCCGGTATTTTGGCTGGCCCCCGCGATGGCACCCAGCCGATCGAGCTTGCAATCGACGCTCGGATCGAAGGCCGGGCGGCGCCAACCGATGTAGTGCTACCGTCAGGCAACAGTCGTCTTTCCCGCTTGCACGCGAAGATTTTACTTTCTCCAAGTGGCCAAAAAGACGACGAGCGAAAATTGCAGTTCTGTGTGTTGCCGGATGACAGAACTTGCAGCTATCTGGAAATCTGGTTGCCGGCTCGGGATGAGACCTGGCCTAAATACTGGATGGAGCTCTCGCTGACGCCCCCCGGCGGGCAGGAAAGTGAGCTGTCTCTAGTAGCTGGAACAGATAAGCGTGCGATGGAATGGGGCTCGAATGGCAATGTTCTTTGTAAGGTGTACTATGAATTTATCGGCCCCCCCACGAACAGGGGAAGGTACGTGATTGCCTTGCTGCCCACGGCGTTGCCCGATGCTGAGCAACAACTTGCGCCCTTCGGCACTTGGACGATTGGATTCAGGAATCGGCTGGATCAACAGATCAACGTGGAAGCTTCGATCCAATGGGATGATCGGCCGCTTGGCTATCCGCAGAACGGTAGGCAATCGTATTTCGTCGATGATCGCTACCAGCGATTTGAGGAGATTTCTGGCAGAGAAGTGGAAGTAGACAATGACAGCATGATCAAGCGCGATGGATCAATAAATGCCATTGCGACTGGTTCTCATACGATCGTTGCTGGTGGTTATTTGCGCAAGGAAAACAAAGTCGTAAAATATTCCTCCGGTGGCCCAATATCACCCGCCAGCTACGCCGCGCAGGTAGCTAATCGCCAGGGGCCAGTTGCCTTGGCACCGAAGGAGCCAGATGACTTGGAACGGACGGGGCCAGATGCCATGGCATGGAGCGACGAGTCGTACGTTCATCGAGGCATCCTCGCGGCGGGGACACGCAGCGGGTCGCGCGTCGTCATGAACGGCACCAGTGTTGCGGCGCCGCAGATCGCGCGTGTGATTGCGGAAAGACGAGCAATGGGGGACCTGCGTTCTGGGCGTAAAATTGTCCTGCGACCGCCTAAACTCGGTTCTCGAGCAATGACGGAACAGCCAAATCAAATTGGCGGCTCAGCGCAGACATCACGGGAACGCATTGGTTCGGGCCTCGTCGTCACGCCAGGGATTGAGCGCCAGGATCGGCTTGATGGACTAGACGAGAGAGCATTATCAAGTCCAGAGCAGGCTCTCGCTTGGAAAACGCCATAGCTACATCCGTTGCGCGGTCCAGGTACCGGAGCACAGGGCTGCGCGCCATGTGCCCGATCCCGACGTGGCCGTGAGAACGCCGGAGCCGACCGCGCGCTTCATGCCGCTCGCCAGGGTCACATGGATGGCGCCCGCTTCGGCCACGCGGCCGGACGCCGTTACAGTCGCGCTGTTGGAGGCGACCTGGCCGTTGTTGATTCCGATCGAGACCGACGCGCCGCTGTTGCAGGCGGCGTTCGACGAGGTGATCTGCACATTCCAGGCGCCGTCGAACGTCGCGGCCGCGGATGGTGTCGCAAAGCCCAGTGCAGCAATCAGCGAAGCGGCTACCAGAGATTTCCGAGACGTTACCATGACGTGCCCCTTTGGTTTGGACACGAGCATGGTCTCACAGCGGCTCCATGACGACTGTGACTGTCATCACGGGCTAGTTCTTAGTGAAAAGCCCCGCGTTGCGGCGGGGCTTCCAGTTGAATGCGCAGCGTTGGCTGCCGGTCAGTTGACGCGGGTCCAGGTCTGACCGCCACAGAACATGCCGCCAAAGGCGCAGCCCTGAACGCGGAGACTGTCGGTGCTCTTGAGGGCGATCGTCGAATCGTAGGTGCTGCCTGAATTCGGATCGAAAATCCGGCCGCTCCACTTATCCTTGCCGGGCTTCATGTTGATCAGGACCTGCTCGCCGTTCTGGTTCGACTTCTTGTCGACGGAATAGCCGCAGAGATTGGGGCCGCACTGTTCGATCCGCACTTTGCCTTCCTTCTCCTCCGTCAGCCACACGCCGAGCGGTGAGTTCGCAGACGAAGGCGCGGATGCTGCCGGGACGGCGGCCTGTTGTTGTTGCGGCGGCGGTGGCGCTGGCGCGGCAACGGGAGCCGGCGGCGCGGCCGGAGCGGCATTCTGTTGCACTGGAGGCGCGGGCGCTGCTGGCGCAGGCGCAGCCCTATCCGCCGGCGCTACGGCCGCCGTCGACGGCTCGCTCCTCGAAGTGGTGGCTGGAGCGGGCGGAGCAGGGGCGGCAGGCGCAGCCGCCGGAGCGGCGGCCTGTTCAGCCGGTGCAGGTGCAGCCGGGGTTGCTGCCTCGGGTGCGGCCTGCGGGACGGACTTCGCCTGCTGTGGCGCCTTCTTGCCCGGACGATCAAGGTCACCTTCCTCGCCACGCGACCGCTTGGCCTTCTTGCCGGTATTATCGTAGACGCCGGGAATCTGAACCGTGCCGCGATCAGGATCAATGGTGATGGTGCGGCCGCCATACTCAAACGAGTACTGGGCCTGCGCGGTGGTGAGGCTGCTCGCCAGCAAGAGCACGGCGATAGCGAGACACTTCTTCATTGTTGCGACCTCCTGAGCAGGGAACCCCATTCCCCCAAAGCTATTACGCAGCAATAGCTTCACCCAACGTGATCCAGATCACTTTCAAAGTATAAGTCGTGTACTAGCGGCTTTGGTTCAAATTCGACTTCGGTAGTCTAACCTGGAGCAGTCTAAATAGCGCCCCAAGGGACGGTCAATTTCCTGCGAAAACAGGCTTATCCGACCAGGAATCAATCGAACCAGGCCGCATAAATTTTCCTGAAGCTGCCGTCCTCAGTGGCGATGTGCAGCCACTGATCGACAAAGGCCTTCAGGGCTATGTCGCGCTGCAGCCAGTAGGCCTTCTCGGCGAAGTCGAACGGTTTTTCCGGATGCACCGCGCAGAGCACGCCCGGGTGCTGTTTCTGCTGGTAGCGGGTCTCGGAAGAGTCCGTCATCATCAGGTCGGCATTGCCCTTGGCGATTTCGTCGAAAATCGTGACGTTGTCATTCCACATCTTGATCTCGGCGTTCTTGATGTTCGCCTTGGCGAAGCGTTCATTGGTGCCGCCGGGATTGACGATGATGCGCGTGCCGGCCTTGTCGATATCGGCAATGGTCTCATACTTGTCCTTGTCGGCGCAGCGGGCGATCGGCGTCTTGCCCTCGCGCATGATCGGCGTCGAGAACATTCCCTTCTTCTGCCGGTCGAGCGTGATCGAGACGCCGCCCATCGCGATATCGAAATTGTCGGCTTCGAAATCCTTCATCAGCTGCGGCCACGCCGTCTGAACGAACTCGACCTTGACGCCGAGCGCCTTGCCAAGCGCTTCCGCCATGTCGACGTCGAAGCCGGTAAATTTCGAAGTCGTCTTGTCGAGATAGGTGAAGGGCCGATAGTCGCCGGTCATGCCGACCCGCAGCGTGCCGCGCTTGATGATGTCGTCGAGGCGGGAATTCGCCGGCTGAGCGTTGGCGACAACAGTCCACAGGACAGCCATTGCAAGACTAACGAACACTCGAAACATCAGGTCTTCTCCGCCGACAAATTCGATGACACTCTGGAGCGATGCGCCGATTTAAACCAGATATCGCGGTAGTGCTATCAGGAGAAATTGAAATCGTGACCATCTCGCTCTACGAAGCTTCCGTCGGCGTGTTCGTGCCGTATCTCGGCAATCTGTCGGTTCTTCTCGACCACGCCTCGGCCCATGCGAGAGCCCGAAACATTGATCCGGCCGTGCTCCTGAACATGCGGCTCTCGCCCACCATGTACAGCCTGAAGCAGCAGGTGGCAGAAGCCAACCGGCATGCGGTCGTTGCCGGCGCGCTGCTGGCCGGCCGTGACCCACACACATTTTCAGACAGCGAGCCCGACATCGCCGAGCTCAAGTCGGGGATTTCAGCGGCGATCGATTTCGTGAAGGGCTTGCCGCGCGCCGAGATCGACGCCGCAGCCGACAAGGAAGTCGCTTTCACGTTCAAGAACGGCACCCAGCGAAAATTCACCGGAAAATCGTTGCTGCTGACGTTCAGCGTTCCGCAGTTCTTCTTTCATGTCACGACGGCCTACGACATCCTGCGCCATGCGGGTGTCGATCTTGCCAAGAAGGATTTTCTGGGACCGCCGAGATAGCCGTCAGACAGCGCCGAAGGCTATGCCTCGCTGCTGTCCTTGCTGACCAGATTGGCGGCGGCGCCGCGTTCGGTCATCTCGCTCTTCAATTGCTCGAAGCGCCGGCGTGCGTCGCTTTCGCGATCGTCCACCATCTGGATCGCGGCTTCCCTCGACATCGGGCCGGAGACGATCGGAGCGGAATTCTCCCCGATGGTCTCGTCGACATAGTAGTCGCCATTCTCAAGGCGGACCGTCCACTTGAAACGGATCGAGGCCATCGGCCCCGGACCGTGCCTGGAGTAACCGTGAGCCTCGATCGGCGAAGGGGTCACTGGGATTGGTGGAGGGGCCACCGGCCCATGCTCCGCGACCACGGGTTTATCGGGCTCGCGGTGGCTCTCCGGTCGGTCGAGAATGCTGGCGATGGCCGCCAGCGCGTTGTCGGTCGGGTCGCTCTGAGTCACGATTCAGCCTCCGGATCGGGGCGTCGTAAGCAGAATCAATGTCCCCGTTGCCGCCCCGTGTCTTCCCTCGTTACCGAATAAGGCTGCGCCTTGTCCATCCGTGGCGCTTTTGGGGCGGAGTTTAAGCACACACCGGCGGTATTCTGTTCTTCCAGGGCCGCTCCTGTTCGAGCTGCCCCGCCAGCCGGAACAGGGTCGCCTCATCGCCGAACCGGGCCGAGAACATCATGCCGAGCGGCAATCCTGCCTTGTTCCACGCCAGCGGCACCGACATCGCCGGCTGTCCGGACATATTGAACATGGCGGTCCCCGGCATATAGCGGCGCAGGATCGGAGCAATATGCGACAGATCCTCCGACATGGTGTTGAGTTCGCCGATGCGCAGCGGCGGCGAGCACAATGTCGGGCTCAGGAAGACGTCGCAGCTCTCGAAGAAGGCGGCAAGCGAGCGCGAAATCTGGAAGGCTGCGAGCTGGGCGGCGACGTAATCGGTCGCGGCGGTCTTTTGCGCGTTGTGAGCGAACGCCAGCGTCAATATCTCGAAATCGTTTTCCGTTGCGGTGCGCCCGAGCCTCTGCTCGATCAGCCGTACCGTCAACGCGGTGTTGCCGCCGACGATGGTGGTCATGGCGGCGGCCGGATCAGCGGCAAGCACTGGCGCCCGTTCCTCGACGTGATGGCCGAGGCCCGCCAGAAGGCCCGCAATCCCGCGTACGGCCGCCGCGATTTCCGGATCGATAGCGTCGCCATACGGCGATTTGTCGGTGAAGGCGATGCGGAGCTTACCCGGATCGCGGCCGACTTCCTGCGAAAACGGCCGTTCCGGCGGCGGCGCCATGTAGGGGCTCGAAGGCTCGGGACCGTGGATCGCGTCCATCATGACAGCGCTGTCGCGTACGCTGATGCTCACGACGTGGCCGCAGGAGAAGCCACCCCAGCCTTCGCCGCGATCGGGGCCGAGTGGATTACGCGCCCGGGTCGGCTTCAAGCCGAACACGCCGGACGCGGAGGCGGGGATCCGGATCGAGCCGCCGCCATCGCTGGCATGCGCGACAGGGAGGATGCGGGCGGCAACGGCCGCTGCCGCGCCACCCGACGACCCACCGGAAGAATGCTCGAGATTCCAGGGATTGCGGGTCGGCCCGTGCAGGCGCGACTCCGTCGTCGGCATCAGGCCGAATTCGGGACTGGAGCTCTTGCCGAAGATCGAGACGCCAGTATCGAGAAAGCGCTGCGCCAGCGTGCCGCTGTGGTCGGCCACAAAGTCCTTCAGGACCGTGGCGCCGGAGGTCGTGCGCGTGCCCTCCAGGAGGTCGAGGTCCTTCAGGAAGAACGGTACGCCGGTAAAGGGGCCGTCGGGCAGCCCGCGCTCGATCTGGCGTTCGGCATAGTCGTAATGCTTTACCACGACCGCGTTGATCTGCGGATCGACCTTCGCGGTACGGGCGATGGCCTCGTCGAGCAATTCCCTGGCCGCGACTTCTTTCTTCCGAACCAGTTCGGCAAGGCCGACCGCGTCGTAATTGCCGTATTCCTTGAAGGCCATGCTGATACCTCGCTTGCCGACTGGTCGGTGGACCGGCCGCGCCCGGGGTCATTGACTTGCGGGCGATTTAGCCGAGCACATCCTGATTGATCACGTTCTGGCGCACGGGTTCGCCATCCAGCACGCTCAGAATGTTGCGGGCGGTCTGCTCGCTCATCCGGTCGACGGCTTCCACCGTGACGCCTGCGACATGCGGCGCCATGATGACGTTCGGCAGGGCGAGCAATGCCTGACCGGCCGGCGGGGGCTCCTGCGCGAAGACGTCGAGGCCCGCGCCGGCAAGCTTGCCGGAGACCAACGCGGCGTGCAGGGCGGCCTCGTCGACGATTCCGCCGCGCGCCGTGTTGATCAGATAGGCTGATGGCTTCAGCCGCTTCAACCTGTCAGCATTGAACATGCCGACCGTCTCCGGATTCTTCGGGCAATGGATGCTGACGAAGTCGGCACGCGGCAGCGCGGCGTTGAGGTCGGCGATCGGATCGCAACCGGCGGCCTTGATGTCGGCGGCAGGCTTGTAGGGGTCGAAAACCAGGACGCTCATTTCCATCGCAAGGCAGCGCTTGGCGGTGCGGGTGCCGATGCGGCCAAAGCCTATGATCAGAACCGTCTTGCCGAAGAGGTCATAGGGCAGCATTCCCAACCGGTCGGCCCACTTGTCGTCCCTGACAAGCGAATGCATTTCCGTCGCGCGCTTGGCGAGCGTCAGCATCATGAACAGGGCATGTTCGGCGACGGACGGCGAATTGGCGGTGCCCGCCACCATCAGCGGGACCTTGCGGCGGCTGAGCGCGGGAACGTCGACGGCGTCGAACCCGACGCCGATCCGGGTCACCACCAGCATGTCTTTCGAGGCTTCGAGCTCGGGCTCGCCGAAGCGGGTGCCGCCGAGGGCGACGCCATGAACCGGCGCATGCTCCTTCAGCTTGGCTTCGAAATCCTTCTGCGAAATCATGTTGGGGAATTCGACAAGTTCGATGTCGTCCCGCGCGTGAAGTAGCGCTCTTCCCGGTTGCGACATCGATTCCGTGATGAAGATTTTCTTCTTGTTGGTAGCCATTCCCTGCCCTTAGGTCTCGCTGCTGCGCCGTCAAAGGACGACGCCGGTCACCTCGTTTAGCAGGTGCATGTTGTTGAGGTCCACAGCCAATCGGAGCGGGGCGCCGTCGTGCGCATCGGCGTTGGGATTGACCCGCCCGCAGACCTGCGAGCCTTCCATCGTAAAGTAAATCAGCGTTTCCATTCCCATCGGCTCGGTGACATCGAGCACCGTGTCGAATGTCTCGACGCCCGGCTGGGGATGCGGCTTTGCCTCGGTGACATGCTCTGGCCGCAGCCCGAGCAGCAATTTTTCGGCGCGCGGAATGCTCTGGTAACGGACGGCGCGCGCCAGCGGTAGCGGGAAGGCGAGGCGATCGGTCAGCCGGACGTGCAACTTGCCCGCGATATCCTCCAGCCGGCAGGGAATGAAATTCATTGCTGGCGAGCCGATGAAGCTGGCGACGAATTTCGTCGCCGGCTTGTGATAAAGCTCGTTCGGCGTGCCGATCTGCTCGATCCGGCCATGGTTCATCACCACCACGCGGTCGGCCAGCGTCATCGCCTCTACCTGGTCGTGGGTCACGTAGACCGTCGTAGTGCGGACCTTCTGGTGCACTTTCTTGATCTCGATCCGCATCTGCACGCGCAGCTTGGCGTCGAGGTTGGACAGCGGCTCGTCGAACAGAAACACTTTTGGGTTACGCACGATGGCGCGGCCCATGGCGACGCGCTGGCGCTGACCGCCGGACAATTGCTTCGGCTTGCGGTCGACCAGCTCGACGATGTCGAGCATGCGCGCGGCCTCGTCGACGCGGCTCTTGATCTCGGCTTTGGGATAGCGCTTCAGCCGCAGCCCGAACGACATGTTCTCCGCCACCGTCATGTGCGGGTAGAGCGCGTAGTTCTGGAACACCATCGCGATATCGCGATCCTTTGGCGGCACGTCGTTGACGACGTCGCCGCCGATCATGATGTCGCCGTCGGAGATATCTTCCAGGCCGGCAATCATCCGCAGCGTGGTCGACTTGCCGCAGCCCGACGGCCCCACCAGCACGACAAACTCATGGTCGGCGATGTCGAGATCGATGCCGCGCACCGCCTCGACTTCGTCATAACGCTTCACTACCTTGCGCAACGTCACGTCAGCCATGAGATCAACCCTTTGTCGCACCGGCGGTCAGGCCGGCAATGTAATAGTCCATCAGGAAAGCGTAGATGATGAGCGGAGGCGCTGCGCCGAGCAGGGCGCCGGTCATGATCTGTCCCCAGTTGAAAACGTCGCCCTTGATCAACGTGGTGATGATGCCGACCGGCATCACGAGCTGGTCGGTCGAAGTCGTGAACACGAGGGGATAGAGGAACTGCGCCCATGACACCGTGAAGGCGAAGATCGTCGCGGCAATAATGCCGGGAAAGGCAACCGGAATGAAGATGCGAGTCAGGGTCTGAATCCATGACGCGCCATCGATGATGGCGGCCTCATCGAGTTCTTTCGGGATCGAAGCGAAGTAGCCGATCATGATCCAGGTGCAGAACGGCACCGTCAGGGTCGGATAGAGAATAAGCAGCACGTACCATTTGTTGATGAGCTGGATGCCGGTCCAATCGCCGATCACCGCGAACATCTTGAAGAGCGGGATGAAGAGCAGTGTCTCGGGAATGAGATAGGTCAGGAAGACGCCGGTGGCGAGAACCGTAGAACCCCAGAACCGCATCCGCGCCAGCGCGAATGCAGCCGGCACCGAGATCAGCATGGTGATCGTAACGACGAAGATCGAGACGATCGCTGAGTTCCAGAAGAAGCGCAGAAACTGGTTCGAGGTCAGCAGACCGACATAGTTATCGAGCGTTGGGTGGAACACCCACCACGGATTGGTCGCGGCCGAAATCTCCGCGCTGCTCTTCAATGACGTGATGAGCATGTAGATCGGCGGCGTCAGCGAGAAGATCGCGAAGATCACCAGGAAGAAATACGACCAGCGCAGTGCCCAGGTCCGGTCGCGGCTCATGCTGCCGTATTTGACCTTGCGGGTCGGCGCGGCCTTGTCGATTGTTACAGTTGTCATCAGGCTTCATTCCCGCGTTTGTTGACGTCGCGCAGGATGAAGATCGCCGCGACCGCCAGGATCGGCACCATGAAGAGGGATACGCTGGCGCCCAGCGGTATATCGCTGCCCTCGATTCCGATGCGGAACGCCCACGTCGCGAAGATATGGGTGTGGTCGAGCGGGCCGCCCGCGGTCAGGATGCGCACGATGTCAAAATTGGCGAACGTCACGATCAGTGAGAACAGCGTGGTAATCGCGATGATGTTTCGCATCATCGGCAGCGTGACGTACCAGATGCGCTGCCACCAATTGGCGCCGTCGATGGCGGCGGCCTCGTAGAGCTGTTCCGGTACGGATTTCAGCGCCGCCAGATACATGATCATGAAGAACGGTGCGCCGACCCAGATGTTGACGAGAATGACCGAGAAGCGCGCCCACATGGCATCGCCGGTCCAGGGGATCGGTCCGATGCCGAAGAATGAGAGCGTGTAGTTGAACGCGCTGTAGGAGGGGTCGAACAGCCACAGCCAGGCGAGCGTGCTCATCGCCGGGGGGATTACCCACGGTACCAGCAGCATGCCGCGCCATTTGCGCTGGCCCTTGGCCGGTATGTTGTGAACGAAATGCGCAATGATAAAGCCCAGCAGCGCCTTGAAGATGACGGCTGTGATCGCGAAGATGCAGGATTGCTTCACGACGAGCCAGAACGTCTCGCGCTTGAACAGGAATTCGAAGTTGCTGAGCCCGACGAATCGCTGCATCGACTTGTTCAACGTCGCCAGATGCAGCGCGTAGAATGCCGGATAGATCACAAGGGTCGCGATCAGGAGGATCAGCGGCAGCGTCATCAGGAACGCCACAGTCGATTTGCGCTTGAGCATACGGTGCAGGCTGCCGCGTTTGCGCGCGGCCTGCGCGGCGGCCCGGTTCGACTGCAATACGACGTCAGCCATGCTGTGTTTTCATCCCTGTAACGTTTCGCCGGGTCCGCGATTGAAGAAGGATACGGAATGGCGGCCTGCGATCAGGCAGGCCGCCATGGTATCTCGTCCGTCAGCTCCGCATGAAGCCTTCGCACTCGCCTTCAGCCCAGGCGAGCACCTTTTCCATCGCTTCGCCCTGGTGATAACGCAGGCACATCTTGGTCAGGGTCGCCTGCGTATAGATCTGCTGTGCGATCTTCGGCGGGGCGGGCGCCGCGGCGATCGAAAGCGTCTGGTGGTTGTGCGGGTTCGGATAGTGGTAGAGCGTGCCCTTGGGCGGCACTTCCTCCTGCCAGACCTTGAGCGTGGTCAGTTTCTCGTAGCAGGGCAGGTCGTAGCCGCCGCTCGCCACCACCATCTTCTCGATCGCGTCGGGCTGCGAAAGCGCCCTGAGCAAGCTCTTGGCCGCTTCCTTGTTCTTGGAGAACGACCAGGTGCCCCAGAAATAGGGCAGATAAGGTGCGAAGCGGCCCTTGGGCCCCGCCGGGAAGCCGTGGGTCCAGCACTGCTCGGCCACCTGCGGCGCGTCGCGCTTGGCGACCGCCCAGGCGCTTGGCGGGTTCATGATCAAGGCACCCCTGCCGGAGACCAACCATTTGTTGTTGGAGGCATCGTCCCAAGCGCCGACATCAGGCGGCAGGAAGGAGATCAGCTTCTTGTAGAACTCCAGTGACTGGCGCACCGCGTCAGTCTTCACCGTGACGTTGCCCTTCTCATCGACGAGGGCTGCGCCGAACGACTGGAAGATCGCGCCTGCCGTATCGACATTGTCGGTGGTCTCGCCGAGACCGATGCCGAAGGGAACGCCGCCCTTCTGGCAGGCTTCCGCAGCCTTCAGGAAGGTATCCAGGGTCCAGCTATCGGCCTTCGGCGGAGCGCCTGCCGGATACAGTGCCTGCACGTCGATGCCGGCATGCTGCTTCATCAGGTCGATGCGCGAGCAGGGACCCTTGATCTGGCTGCCAACGCTCGAAGGCACCGCGAGCCATTTGCCTTTGGACTGGCCGAGATATTTCACGGTACCGTTGGGTTCGCCGTTCTGCTTGATGAGACCTTCCACGACGTCATTCATGGGTTCCAGCAGCTCGGCCTGCGCATGCGGCCACCAGGTCTGCATGGCCATAATGTCGTGACCGGACCTGGCCTGCGCTTCGGCGGCGATGGTGAGTATGAGCTTGTTACCCTGGCTCGGGATGTAGTCGATCTGAACCTCGACCTTCTCCTTCTCGGCCCAGGCATAGACGATATCGGTGGACGCCTTGTTGGCGCCGGGAACCCAGTGGTCCCAGAAGCCGATCGAGAGCTTGCCGGCGGCATTGGCGCCGCGCACATAAGGTGCGGTTATGAGTGCAGCGGATGATAGCGCGGTCGCAGCAACGAATTGTCGGCGAGAAAGCTTCTTGCGTAGCATGACGTCTCCCCTTTGCTGAGCCAGATTTTGCTTCTTGTTTTTCGTCTCCGTCTGGAGTGGAGCCGCAAGCAGACGGCGGCCAGCGGAGATTTTTGTAATTCGATCAGACCAGAATTGTTCGCGCCTGTCGAGAATACACAGCTTCTGCAGTCATTGAACTAACGTTGCGTGGAAATTCCGGGCGGCGGGAGCGACGATGTCGTATCGTCGGGATCGTCAATAATTGACGCGGCAATATTGAATTGACGCGGCAATATTGCGGCGCACACTTTGCTGCCGGTCCTGGTGCAGGGTGTACGATTGCGCCGCGGTCCAAACGATGGCGCGTGCAACTGCTTCACCCCGAAGATGTTTCCTGCCGTGGAACCATGCAGCGCAACGGTGGACGAGTTCGGGGCGGAAACGATAGTTTAGGCGGCGAAGGATTCTGGCGCGCCCTGTGAATGGCGCGCGCGGCACGTTTCTCGATCGACTATGGAGACCAGACAATGACCCGTCCTCAGCAGATTGCGCCGACAACGTCGCGATTGCTTTTTGCGCTTGGCGTCATCCTCATGCTGGCCCTTGGCGCATCTGCGACAGCGAACGCGCAGGGGTTGGTGCAGGGCGTGCAGCAGGGCGCGCGCGAGGGCAACAAGGCTGCCGGTCCGGTCGGCGGCGTGTTGGGCGGCGCGATCGGCGGTGTCGTCGGCGTGGTCAGCGGCGTTACCGGCGTCCTGACCGGGGGCAATAACAAAGGCGGACAGGCGCCGGCGGCAAAGGATGCCAAGCAGGGCGAGACTTCCAAGCAGGGTGAGGCCTCCAAACAAGGCGAGCCGTCCAAGCAGGGTGACACGTCGAAGCCGGCGAAGGGGACCAAGGCTGCGAAGGCCGCCAAGCAGCAACAGCAGCAGCAGGCCGCCGTCCTCACCCAGGCCGGCGCGCCGCAACTGACGGCCGAACAGATCGTCGCCAACAGCGACGCCAATATCGAGCGGATCAAGAAGGAGCTAAACCTCACGCCCGAACAGGAAAAGCATTGGGCCGGGTTCAACAGTGCGATGCACTATCTCGGTCACAACGGCGCCGATCGCCTCAATCTGCGTGTGGCGCGCGCCAAGCGCGATCCCCCCGATGACATTATCGAGCAGATGCGCAATGAGGCTCAGTTTCTCAACGACCGCGCCGTCGATCAGCGCAACGTGGCCGATGCGGCCGAGCCTTTATTCACCAGTCTGAACGACAAGCAAAAGGCGGTCTTCATTCAGGAAATGGTCAATCTTAGCCACGAGCGCGGGCTCGACTAGCAGCGGGCTCCGCCGGGACGAATAGCCGGGTACGCATGCCCTGGGGTAGGTTAAAAGGCGCGGCACCCGGCTACTCTGCCGCAGCGGCGCGGCTCCTCCAATCTCATTCCAATGATGATGAAACCCTGACGGACTCGCGCCTTAGTAATGGCTGACTTGCGGCGTTGTCGGGAACCTCACTCTTTGACGGGCAGTGTGGCATATCGACATCAACATCAACATCAACATCAACATCAACATCAGGTGGGCTTTGGCCACGGCACTCAACCCGGCCGGGACGGACCGGCCGAATTGACTTAGACCCGCGATGAGAACGGGGTCTCAGTTTTTCGGAAAGTTCAGTTCGACGCCGACGCCATCGGGATCGTAGAGGAAGAACTGCGTATCGCTGGTGCGCGGCACGATGCTCTCGCGGAATTTGACACCCTTCGATTGCAGACGCTTGCGCATGCCCTCGACATCGGTCGCCGCAAAGGCGATGTGGTCAAGCCGGCCCGTATCTTCGTACTTTTTCTCGGTGCCGCGCACCACGATGCCCTCGCGGGGCTTGCGCGTGCCCATCAGGTGCACAGTGGCTGCCCCGCCGGAATAGAGCCAGTAGCCGGGAAAATCGAGCGGCGGGCGGTCGCCGTTTTCCAGGCCCAGCACGTCGCAGTAGAAATCCTTGGTCCGCTCAAGGTCAGATGGTTCGATGGTGTAGTGCTGCAAGCCGCCAAGTCCCATGGTCGTCTCCTAAACAAAGCTGAGGTCGGCATCGACGCCCATCATCCAGGCGCCGACGGTTTCAAAATGCCTGAGCTGGCCTTGCAGCTGCTGGGTCACGGTATGGATGTCGCGGAAGCGGCGCTCCAGCGGATGGTTCTCGAAGATCGCGGTGGCGCCTGCGGCATTGTAGGCGAAGTCGACCGCCTCGCGCGCCTTGTGAATGGCGTTTGTGGAGGCCATGCGGATGTTCATGCGCTGCGCCATGGTGATGGTCGCGCCCGCGGTGATATCTTTCCAGGTATCGGCCATTGACTGCAGCACGTAGCCGCGCGCGGCCCGGAGATTGACCTCCGCCTGGGCGAGGTTGCTCTGGACCACGGCATTGTCCCGCAACGACTGCCTCGCACCACGCGGTACCTTGTTGCGCATCGTCTCGACGAAATTGTCGAGGGCGGTGCGGGCGATCCCGCAGGCGACGCCGGCAAACCCCAACTGGTAACAGGTGTGGTTACTCATGCGGTAGAGCGGGCCGCTCTCGCGGCATTCCCGGTCGAACTCGCGGGTAATCGAATGGTCGGCGCGCACGAAGAAATCGTTGAGCGCGAACTGGTCGCTGGCGGTGCCGCGCAGGCCAACGGTGTTCCAGATGTCGGTCCACTCGACGTCTTCGGAGCGTACCAGCATGGTCCGCTCGAGCGGCATGCCGTTAGCGTCGTGTTTGGGCGAACCGTCAGCGGCATAGATTGGGCAGTGCGCGCCGAGCCAGGTCGCATGCCGGCCGCCGGATGCAAAGGACCACACGCCGGTCACCCTGTAGCCGCCTTCGCATTCGACTGCGCGAACCCTGGGGCCGGGTCCCCACGCCAGCACCGCGCGCGGATCGCCGAAGATCGCCTGCGCCACCGGCAGGTCGAGATAGGCTGCCGACATCGCGCACCCGCCGGCCTGGCTGAGGCACCAGGCGGTGGAAGCATCAGCTTTGGCGATGGTTTCGATGACGTGGAAAAAAGTTACGGGATCGGTTTCGATCCCGTTGGTCGAGCGGGGCAACAACAGGCGGAACAATTGCGCGTCGTGCAGCTTGTCGAGCAGCGCGGGCGGCAGTCGGCGCGCGGTCTCGATGTCGTCGGAAGCTGTCGCGACATCAGGGCGGATGGCCTCGGCCCGGGCGATCATCGCCTGGTCGCCGGCGAGATCTGCAGAGTTTGCAATCGGTGTATTCAAGACCATGCCTGCCGGGTCATCGCATATGTGTGCCAGTCATTGGTGGAAAGGCTATCGTGCCATCGCCGCGATCGGCAAGTCCATGGTGACGCGGAGCACATCTGCGAATAAGCGATTGGGATTTCGTGCCGCTCTGCACAATGGGGCCTGAAGACAATCGCATTGGCCGCAGCCCGCGCCTGTTTCGGTTTTCCCGGGCGCATGCGCCGACTTGTTTAAGGTTTTTGCGCTAGCCTAGCGGTTTGGCCGGGATCGATCGGAATGGAAGAGAAGCGAAAGTATCCGCGAACGGAAATCGACGAGCCTGCCTATGTTTCGTCGGGCGGTTCCGTCATGCCCTGCGTGGTGCGGAATATCTCGCGCGAGGGAGCGGCGATCGACGTCGACAACCCGACCTTCGTCCCGCAGCACTTTCGCCTGGTGATGGCAAAGGACCCATCGATCGTGCACGAGTGCCGGGTCACCTGGATCCAGAAGAATCGTATCGGCCTGACCTTCATGAAGATCGCGGATGCGGTCGCGGAACCGCCGCCATCGTAGCGGGGGCGCTGAGCGCTCTACTCGATCCGTAACTTTGCATCGCGCACCACCTTGCCCCACTTGTCCATCTCCAGCCTGATACGCGCGCCGAACTGATCCGGCGTATTGGCGACCGGCTTGAAGCCGAGCACCGTGAGGCGTTCCTTGACGTCCGGCTGGGCCACGATTTTGGCGATCTCGCGATGGAGCAGATCGACGATCTCTTTCGGCGTCCCCGCAGGCGCGACGATGCCCGTGAGCGTGTCGGCGTCCTGATCCTTCACGCCCTGTTCGGCGAAGGTCGGCACGTCGGGCATCCCGGCGGCACGTTCGGTTGACGCCACGCCCAGCGCGCGCAGTTGTCCGCTCTGCACCGCCGACAGGGCAGGTGGCAGCGCGGTGAAGGCGATCGGCGTGTGCCCGCCGACCGTTGCCTGGATCGCCGGCCCGGCACCTGTGAAAGGCACGTGCACCAGGTCGAGTTTGAAGGCCAGCCGGAAGAGCTCGCCGCCCAGATGTGGCGTCGAACCGATACCGGGACCGGCAAAGCCGTACTTGCCGGGGTTGTCCCGAACGAGTTGCACCAACTCCGGGAGTGTCTTGGCGGGCACTTGGGGGTTGACCACCACGACGTTCGGCGAGACCGCGACCAGCGTTACCGGCACGAAATCCTTGACTGGATCATACGGCACCTTGGCGTAGAGGCTGGGATTCACCACGAAGCCGGTGCTGATGACCATGATGGTGTAGCCGTCCGGCGTCACGCGCGCGACCTGGCCGGCTGCAATGTTGCCGCCCGCACCGCCGACGTTCTCGACGAAGAATTGATGGCCGAGATTGTCAGTAAGCTTCTGGGCCACGATGCGGGCAATGGCATCGGTCGGTCCGCCGGCGGGAAAGCCGACCACGACGCGCACCGGTTTGCTCGGATAGCCTTGCGCCGATGATGCCACGACGCCGGACAGCAGCCACGTCGCCGCCAACACTACGCGCAAAGCCGCGACCATGGCGCTCTCCCCAATATGTTTGTTGGGGCCATCATCGGCGAGCCGGCCTCGCCAGGCAAGGGGGACTGCGACGGCGGGCGGGCGCTATTTCCTGAGCAGCGGCTTGATGCGCTCTTCCAGCTCCTCGAACGACATCGAGCCCTGCAGCCGCACACCGTTGAGAAAGAAAGTCGGCGTCGACGTGACCTTCACTTCCCGATGCGCGTATTGCTGATCGGCGTTCAGCTTGTCGAACTGCGCCTGGTCTTCCTCGCAGGTCTTGACGTCCTGCTCGCTCATGCCGTGCTGCCCCCCGACATAGATCAGCGTCTCCTTGGTCTGGGCCATCAGGCGGTCCTGCAGCTTGAATAACATCTCGACTGCTTTGAGGTATTTTTCGGAATCGCCGTGGCCGATGCAGCGCGCCAGTATCGAAGCTGCGGCGGCCTTGATGTCGAGCGGAAATTCCCGGAACACGAAACGTACCTTGCCGGTATCGATATATTTCGACCGCAACATCGGGAACACATTCTGGCCGAAGGCTGCGCAATGCGGGCAGCTCATCGAGGAATATTCGGTGATGGTGATTGGTGCTTTCTCAGATCCGATTGCAATGTCCGGCAGCGACACCGGCTTGGCGACTGCTGCGGCAATCGCGCTTTGTGCGAGGGTGACACCCGGGGCGGCCGTCGATGCAAAAGCGAGGAGGGCGGCGAAGGCAATGCGACAGCGAACGTTCAACGGTTACTCCGAAACGGATTGGTAAAAGGCCAGCGTGCAAGGCTGCGGCCTATCGACCATTCTACCGGTTTCGCGCGCCAAAGGCCATCTGGCTGCGATCGCAGTTGACCCTGAAGTGATCGCAATCCAATCATAGGCGACAGAAAGAAGGCGGCCCCTGCAAACCAAACAAGAGAACGTGATGACCCAACACACGGCGCTGTTGAACGAAACGCCGACAGCGGATGCCATGTTGCGCGCAAGGGCGCGGTTGGTGGTTCCAGGCGGCATGTGGGGCCATCTCAACGCTGCACGGCTCCCGGAAGGCTATCCGCAGTTCTTTGCCTCCGCGGAGGGCTGCCGCGTGCGCGACGTCAATGGCCGCGAATATATCGACTTCATGTGCAGTTGGGGGCCGATCGTGCTCGGCCATCGGCATCCCGAGGTTCAGGCGGCGACTGAAGCGCAGGCTGCCAAGGGAGACTGCTTCAACGGTCCGGGCGAGGTCATGGTGGAACTCGCCGAAGACCTCGTCGCCATGCTGCCGCATGCAGATTGGGCGATGTTTCAGAAGAACGGCGGCGATGCGACCACCAGCTGCGTGACGATCGCCCGCGCCGGCACCGGACGCCGCAAGGTGCTGGTCGCGCGTGGCAGCTATCACGGCGCGCTGCCATGGTGTTCGCCAAGTGTTGCCGGGGTAACGGCCGAGGATCGCGCGCATCTCCTGCCCTTCGAGTACAACGATGTGCAGAGCCTGCGGGCGGCCGTCGAAGAGGCGGGCAAGGATCTCGCTGCGATACTGGTGACGGCTTTCCGCCACGACATGGGACGCGATCTCGAATTGCCGACCAGGGAATTCGCGGCAGCCGCGCGTATGGCATGCGACGCGGCCGACGCCGCTTTGATTGTCGATGAAGTGCGGGCCGGCCTGCGCCTCGATGTCAGGGGGAGCTGGGAAGCGCTCGGCGTGCGTCCGGATCTGTGCGCCTGGAGCAAAGCGATCGCCAACGGCTACGCGCTGGCTGCCGTTACCGGCAACGACCGCTTTCGTGAAGCCGCCACCAAGGTCTTCGTCACCGGGTCGTTCTGGTGCGGCACGGTGGCGATGGCGGCTGCGCGGGCGACGTTGCGGATCGCGCGCGAAACTGATTTGGCCGGGGCATATCCACGCGATGGGCTTGCGGTTGCGCGAGGGACTGGCGTCGCTGGCGAACGAACATGGCATCGCGATCCGCCAGAGCGGCCCGCCGCAGATGCCGCTGATGCTGTTCGAGGCTGACCCGGATTTGCGCAAGGGCAGGGCGTTCTGCTCGGCTGCGCTACGCCACGGCGCGTTCTTTCATCCCCAGCACAATATGTTCCTGTCCTTGGCGCATCGCCCAGCCGATATCGACGAGGCGCTGCAAGCGGCCTCGCACGGTTTCAAGGCCGTCTGTGAACTGGAAGCGAGATCCAATCGATAAATGGTCGGTGTCGACCGGAGCTGATTTGGGATTTGCGGACAGCAATAAAAATGCCCCGCAAGGCGGTCTGTACGACCAACGATGGCGGGGCAGTCTTGGGAGAAAACGGCGAGATCGCCGAATGATGCGGACATCATCGTCGGGCATCATGTAGATCGACATTCCGCTCCTTTGGCTGCGTTCGCATTGAGCTGGATCAAACAGCCGGCCGCCCAGGCGCGCCAGCCCCCGGGGCTTCGGTTCGCGCCGCGCTCAGTTCATTACGCGATGCGGTTCCATGCGTGCTTACCAGGAGCCGGCGTATAGCACACCGGATGTTCGAACTCATGATGGCCCGCCAGGTGCGTGACCTCGACGCAATCGGCATTCAGGCGTTCGTTGTCGACCAACCGCTCCGCCAACACCAGCGCCTGGGAGGGGCCGACCGATTGGACCTCGATCTGGCGTTGCAGGCACTTGAAGCTGTGGCCATCGGAATTGCAGAGATCCTTGTAGAAGGAGACGCGATAATTGTTCATCTTGCACTCCCTTCCTTCCGGCACCTTGTCTTCCTTCCGGCACCTTGTCGGCCAGCTTATACTCTCATGCGTCCATGTCTGCCAGCCGCTGGTGGTTGCGCAGCACGATTTGACGGGCGCTCGAAAATACCAGAACGCCCTGGTCGCTGAGCTGTGAAAGCGCGCGCGAAACGGTTTCCAGCGTCAGGCCGAGGTAGTCGCCGATGTCGCGGCGGCACATCGGCAGGGCCATCATGCCGGCCTTGGCGAGCCGACGGTCCATCTCGAGCAGGAAGGTGGCTACCTTTTCCATCGCGGTCTTGCGGCCCAGAAGCAGCATGTGGTCTTCGGCGTGGCGGAGGACGCTTGCGGTCATGGTCCAGAGGTTATGGGCGACCTGGACATTCGATCCCGCGGCGGCTTCCAGGCTGCGGCGCTTCACCAGGCGGACGGTAGTATCGGCGATCGCTTCGGCCGTCAGGCGATGGGTCGAACCGGCATCGAGGCCGAACACGTCGCCGGGCAGATGGAAGGCGCCGATCTGGCGCCGTCCGTCGTTGAGGAGCTTGTAGGTGCGAACGGCGCCGCGGACCACCTGATAGACGTGCTCGGAAGGCTCACCCTCGCCGTAAATCTCCTCGTCCTTCCGGTAGGAAAACTCGGTGGCAATCAGGCCCGCGCAGGTCGCGATCACGCCGAATTGGTCGACTGCCGGAACACTCTGGGCGCACGGGGCAGGGAAAACCTTGGCGGCCGGGACTGCCGGGGCAGTGATCGTCTGGGTGAGCATTTGCCATCTCCTCGATGCGGGATGGCTTTGGTGTATCTGGCATTTTTGCCGCCCGATATTTGGGGCGATATCCTAAGGGCAGGCCCTTACGGGGTTTTACGGAGGCGAGCCTGTCGGCATTTTCAAGGCTGGCCTGCCGCGCCGGGCGGATCGATCGCGTTCCGAACGCATTCGACGAGGTTGCCCTCAAGGTTGGGCTTCAAAAGCACCTGGTGCACTCCGGCCGAGTTTGCCTTGGCCGAGATGTTTTCGTCCGGATAGCCCGTGATCAGAATGATCGGGGTCGCGACCTGGAGCCTCCTCAGACGGTGGGCCAGTTCCAGTCCGTCGAGTTCCGCCATCTTGTAGTCAACGACCAGACAATCCGCGCGGTTTCGGGTGGAAGATGCCAATAGCGCGATGGCGCTGCGGAACGTGCGGACGTCGAATCCTTCGGTTTCCAGTAGAAATCGCAACGACGTCCGGACATCGTAATCGTCATCGACGACGTAAATCATCGACTTCCCGGGCGGAAGGCTGACGCCGGATTCACCGCTGGCGCTGGTTCGGGTGTCGGTCATCCCGGCAAAATAGAGGTTTTGCCAGTTCCCGAATTGACATGGCTCAATCTTCGACGATGCCGGCCCTGATCGCAAACCGCACCAGCTCGGAAAGGTTGCCGGCCTGCATCTTGGTCATGACATTCGCCCGATAGACCTCCACCGTGCGCGGGCTGATATCGTATTCCCGGGCGATGGCCTTGTTCGATTGCCCGGTCACCAGCCCCTGCATCACCTGGCGTTCGCGCTGGGTAAGGCTGGCGACGCGGGCGGCCATATCGGCCGACATCGCCTCGCTTTTCGAACCGCTTTGGCACTCCGCCAGCGCGGTCTCGATCATGCCGATCAGCCGGTCATCCTCGAACGGCTTTTCGAGAAAATCGAGCGCCCCAAGCTTCATCGCTTCGACGGCGAGGGGCACGTCACCATGGCCGGTCATGACGATCACGGGGAGCTTTCGCGGGCCCGAATTGAGCCGACGCAGCAGCTCCATGCCGTCGATGCCCGGCATGCGCACGTCCGTGACCACACAGCCGGCATCCAGGCTCGCAAGCTCGTTGAGGAAAGCTAGCGCGGAATCGAAAAGGCGCACGTTGAAACCGGCGGAGCCCAGCAGGAAATCCAGTGAATCGCGCATCGCCGGATCGTCGTCGATGACATAGACTTTAGTGCTCTGCGGCATCGGTCATATCCTTGGCGTGCGCCGCGGGCAGCGTGAAACGGAACGTCGCGCCACCGGACCTGTTGGTTTCGGCCCACATCCGGCCACCGTGGGTTTCGATGATGGTGCGGCTGATGGAAAGGCCGACGCCCATGCCGGCCTCCTTTGTCGTGAAAAATGGCTGGAACAGGTGCGCAAGTGCATCGCCTGCAAAGCCGGGCCCGGTGTCGGAAACGGCAATTTCGATCATGTCATCTGCGGCTCTGGTGTTTGAGGCAATCAGCTCACGGTGCGTCGAGGCAGCCATCGCTTCCAGCGCATTGCGGAACAGGTTGACCAGGACCTGCTGAATCTGGACCCTGTCGGCAAGCACCAGGTCCCACGTCGGGTCCAGGTTGAAGCGCAGAAAAACGCCCTGTTCGCGGGCGCCGGTGAGCCCGAGCGCGCCGGCCTCTTCGATCATTTTTGAAAGACTCTCGACGCGCTTCTCGGACGCCTCGCGGGCGACGAAGTTGCGCAACCGCCTGATGATGTCGCCGGCGCGGATTGCCTGCTCAGCGGCGCGATCGAGCGCTGCTTCGATCTTCGGCACGTTGGCGTCGGTACTGCCCGCCAGCAGGCGGCGCGATCCCTTCATGTAATTGCTGATGGCCGACAGCGGCTGGTTGAGTTCGTGGGCGAGCGCGGAAGCCATCTCGCCCATCGCGCTTAGACGCGAGACGTGGACCAGTTCGGATTGCAGTTCCTGCAGCCGCGCCTGGGTCTGTTGCTGCTCGGTCAGATCGCGGACGAAGCCTGTAAAGAAGGGCTTTCCACCCGAATGCATCTCGCCGATGGTCAGATGCATCGGAAACGTGGTGCCGTCCTTGCGCATGCCGGTGACGATGCGGCCGATGCCGATGATGCGCCGTTCGCCGGTCTTGAGATAGCGGGAGATGTAGCCGTCATGACGGGTGCGATCCGGCTCCGGCATCAGCGCGCTGATATTCCTCCCGATCGCCTCGGCTTCGCTGTAGCCGAACTGGCGCGCGGCGGCGCTGGAGAAGAACTGCATGATGCCATGCTCGTCGATCACGATCATCGCATCGGGGATCGTATCCAGAATCGAGCGAAAGTGCCGCTCGCGTGTCCTGACCGTGTCCTCAAGGAGTTTCTCGCGGTTGATGTCGATCATGATGCCGCTGAGCCGGGCAGGGGCGCCATCGGGGCCATTGATGGTCGTGCCAACCGCACGCACCCAGTGCCCCTCATCCGACTGCCGGTGCACCCGGTATTGAACGTCGAAATTGCAGCCGGTATCGATCGACTGTTGCACGGCCTTTGTCGTGCGATCGCGATCCTGCGCATCGAGCAGGGAAAGAAAAAGGTCGTAGTCGACAGGCGCATCCGGTTCGACGCCGAAGAGCTTCCGGGTGGCGGTGGACCAGTTCAACTTCCGGGTCGACAACTCGAGATCCCAGGCGCCGACGCCCGATCCCTCGGCACCGCCGCGTGCGTTCTGGTCGAGTGGATCTTGATCTCGGAAGAGTCGGTCGGGGTCGATCATGCTTCGCTTTGCAGGCTGCTCTTGCGTATCAGATACTGCATTAAATCGAGCGTGTGAAATAGCAGCGAAGCGAAATTAAAAAAGGCGCGCACCCGATTGATATGAAATGAGATTTTGCTGAATCGCCAATACGGATTCCTGCCGGGTGCTCGATTGCAGATGCCTGGAAGAGCGAAGGTGGATCCTTGATCCAGGTCAGCTTCGAAGCGGAGCGGAGCTCTAGGATGCTGCGGTGTGTGGTCAGGGCTCAGACGGCATTTCATCGCGGCCAATGTCGGGGCGGGCGCCGTGATTGCCGGCGCCTGCGGCCACTCGCGATTGCGCCAATGGGTACCCAGCGGCGTTACGCGCCACTTTGCAACTGAATCGCGCCGCTGCGCGTTCCTGTCCCGTTAACGATCTACAATGGCGAGGAACCCCCGTGCATAGATTTCTCGAAGCGACCGCCGGGCAATACATGACGCGCGAGGTGAAAACGGTTACGCGCGACACCACCATGCGCGAGTTGCACAAGATGTTCGAGGCCGATGACTTCAACTGCTATCCGGTGCGCGAAGGCGATGACATCGTCGGCGTCGTGAGCAATTTCGATTTCCTGAAATGCTTTGCGTTCAACCCCGGCCGCATGGTTCCTGCCTATGACGATCTGTTGTCGCGGATGGTGGCGGATGTGATGACGCCGGAATTCATCTATGTCGATCCCGCAACGAAACTCACCCGCGTCCTGCAACTGATGGTGGACCACCGGATGAAGAGCCTTCCGGTGCTGGACGCCGAACAGCTTCTGGTCGGGATCATCGCGCGCGAGGACATCATGCGCGCTTTGACCGAGCACGCGCGCGGATAGACCGCGTCCGCAGCAGGCGGGCGGCACGCATGTGACGTTCTCGCGTTCCATGTATCAAGAAATGGCATAACGCCGCGGGCTGGTACGGCGCTACCGACGTCGCCATGTTAGAGAGGGTTCGCTCGGTCTCGATTGACGAGGATCAAACGCGGCTTGGTCGCGCCTGACTAGGCTGCAGATGCTTGCGTGAGGATATCGGACAAGATGCACGCCATGGTCCTGACAGCGCCCGGCGCGCCGCTGCGGTTTGAGCCGCGAGAGGATCCGGTCCCCGGGCCCGGAGATGTGCGCGTCAAGGTCGGTGCCTGCGGCGTGTGCCGGACCGATCTGCATGTCGTCGATGGAGAATTGCCTGATATCGCCTATCCGATCGTTCCCGGCCATGAGGTGGTCGGCCGGGTGGACGCGCTTGGGCCCGGTGTGGCCTCTCTTCGCGTTGGCGAGCGGGTCGGCGTTCCCTGGTTAGGCTATACCTGCGGCGAATGTTCCTATTGCAGGAGCGGCCGCGAAAACCTCTGTGACCGCCCGCGCTTTACCGGTTACACGCGGGACGGCGGCTTTGCCACGCATCTGGTCGCGGACGCCCGTTATTGCTTTCCGCTTGGCGAGGCCGGTGACGATGTCGCCATCGCGCCGCTGCTTTGCGCGGGCCTGATCGGCTGGCGCTCTCTGGTGATGGCGGGCGATGGAGAGCATCTCGGCATCTTCGGCTTCGGTGCGGCCGGGCATATCATCGCGCAGGTAGCCCGCTGGCAGGGGCGTTCGGTCTATGCGTTCACCCGTGCGGGCGATGTCGAGGCGCAGGGTCTTGCAACATCGCTTGGCGCCGAGTGGGCCGGCTCATCGGAGGATCAGCCGCCGGTGTCGCTCGATGCCGCGATTATTTTCGCGCCGGTGGGGAATCTCGTGCCCCTGGCGCTGCGCGCCGTGCGCAAAGGCGGGCGCGTGGTGTGCGCCGGCATTCACATGTCAGATATTCCCACGTTCCCCTACCATATCCTGTGGGAGGAGCGGCAGCTGCTTTCGGTCGCCAACCTCACGCGCGGCGACGGTATCGCGTTTTTCAAGATCGCAGCGCAAGCGGGCATCAGGACGCACACCAGCGTGTTTCCGTTGCGGGAAGCAAATGAAGTCCTCTCGAAGCTGCGCGCCGGGCAGATCACCGGCGCCGCCGTGCTGCAGCCATGACGGTTCGACCGCCAGCCGACACAGCCGCGGCCGAGGCTGAGCAGAAGCAGGCGCTCGACTTCCTCGATGGTTCCAGCTTCGGCCCGGCCGGCGGCGGCAAGCGGATCGACACCCATGCGTCCATGGTTTTTCTTGGCGCCGATCGGGCATTGAAGATCAAGCGGGCAGTGCGCTTGCCGTTCCTCGACTATTCGACACCGGAGAAGCGCAGGCGTGCCTGCGAGGAAGAGCTGAAGGTCAACGCCGTCAACGCCCCCGAGATCTACCGGCGCGTTGTCGCCATCACGCGCAATTCCGATGGCACCTTCGAAATCGACGGCACCGGTACTCCCGTCGAATGGGCGGTCGAAATGACGCGGTTCGACGACAATCAGTCGCTCGACCGTGTCGCCGCATCGAAGACGATCGATCCATCGCTTGCGAGGGCTGTAGCAGATGCGATTCTACGATCCCACGACAAGGCGCCGCGTGCGGACGGTGAAAGCTGGCTTACGTCCATTCCACCTATCATCGAACGCAATACCGCAAAGTTTCGCAACATGCGCGGACTTGATGCCGTTGCCGTGGATCGACTCGATGCTGCCAGCCGCGATGCTGCGTCGACACTGCAGCCACTGCTCCGACAGCGTGCCAAGCAAGGGTTCGTGCGCCGATGTCACGGCGATCTGCATCTCGCCAATATTGCCTTGGTCGACGGCCGACCGCTGCTGTTCGATGCCATCGAATTCGATCCCGTCATTGCGACGACGGATGTGCTCTACGATCTCGGCTTTACCTTGATGGATCTGGTCCACTTCAATCAGGCCGCGGCGGCAAACGAGGTATTCAATCGCTACCTTGCAGGGGCAGGGGATGAAGGTCTCGACGGCCTCCGGCTGCTGCCGCTATTTCTGTCGGTGCGGGCGGCGATCCGGGCGCACGTGCTGTTCATGAAGAGCGAACAGGCCGGAGGGAACGACGTGGTCTGGCAGGAGGCCAAGCGGTATTTCGATCTGGCGGGGCGACTGATCACGCCCAGGCCGCCGCTGCTGGTTGCGATCGGCGGATTGTCGGGGACGGGAAAGTCGGTGCTCGCACGCGGTCTCGCGGGTCTGATCGAGCCTCCGCCCGGCGCGGTGATTATCCGCTCGGACGTCGTTCGCAAGCACCTGTTCGGCGCCGGTGAAACCACGGCCCTGCCGGAATCCGCCTACCGGCCCGATGTCACGGAGCGCGTCTACGGCATGCTTTCGAGCGCCGCGCAGCGTGTCCTCGCCCAGGGCTGTTCGGTGGTACTCGATGCCGCTTATCTGCAGGAAGCGGAACGGACGGAAATCGCAGATCTCGCAGCCACTTGCGGCATACGCTTCGCCGGCCTGTTCCTCACGGCGGATCTTGCGACGCGGCTGGCGCGGATCGAACAACGCAGGGGCGATGCGTCTGATGCAACACGGAATGTTGCCTTGCAGCAGGAGACTTTCGCGATCGGCGCGGTAGACTGGCATATAATCGATGCCTCGGGGACGCCGGACCAGTCGCTCCGCAGCGCCCGTACTTCCTTGTTTGCGGTACCGGACGAGCGTTGACGATGAGAGCCCGCCCAATCGAAACGTCCAGCCGGCGCGAGGGCGCTGAAGCCGTGGATCTCGATTGTGCAGCCGCATTCCAGAAGATGACGCTCGATTGCGTCGCGGCTATCAAGGCCCATCACAGCAGCGCGTGCGCCGGCGATGCCGAGGCCGTGCATCAGATCCGCGTCGCGATCACGCGGTTGCGTGCCGCCGTGGCGTTCTTCGCGCCGATTGTGGCCGATGCGGAATGGCTGCGCCTGAAGAAGGAAATCGCCTGGCTGAATGGCCCGCTGGGCGCCGCACGTGACAGTGATGTTGTCATGGAATATGCGCGCCGCAAGCGATACCGCGCGTGGTCGCAGCATATGATCGGCGAGCAACCAGATCAGCGCCAGGTGCGGAACCACCGCCGCCTGGTTCGCTGCCTGCGCTCCGCGCGGACGCAACGCCTGGTCGCGGCAATGGCACGCTGGATCAGACAGGGAGCGTGGCTGGAGCGCTACAGGCGGCGCCAGGATGCGGAGGCTCTGCAATCCTATTGCGCGGGCGAACTCAACCGCTGGCGCGCACGGCTGGTCCGCAAGGGCCGGCACCTGAAGACTTTGGGTGCGTCACGCCGTCACCGGCTACGGATCAAGGCCAAACACTTCCGCTACATACTCGAAGCCTTGACTGAAATCGTCGCGCCGCGGGGCCGGGGCGAATTCCATGGCCTGCACCGGCCGGCAAAGCGGCTGCAGCGTGCATTGGGCGACATGCGCGATCTCGAGCGCTTCGCCGGCCTTGCCAGCGGATCGCCGCAGGTCGAAAATGGCAAACGAGGCAGGAAGTATCCGCCGGGCTATCGCAATCGAAGGGAAAAGATGTTCGACGCCGCCATCGCGGCTTATCGTGACCTCAAGCACGCCGGAGCCTGCTGACGTCGCCGTTTACATGCGTCGCCGCCCGGCATTGGCCGCGCTTGATGTGCATCAAACCTCGCCAGCCATCCGTCGGTTACGTTCGCCGGGAGCAACTCGAACGGGGCCGCAGGTCCCCGCAAATGTGTGGGAGAATGGCGATGTTCAGAAACATTCTGGTTCATATTCCCTCCGAGCGGCCGGTCAGGCCGGTGATTGAGGTCGCAGTCGCGCTGACCATTGCGCGCCGGTCGCATCTCGATGCCGTAGCCATCGGCTATGAATCGATGAGCGCCGCCGGGATGCTTGTGGAGGGTGCCGGCGCCGGCGTTGCCGCCGTCATGGGCGCTGAACTGGAGCGCGCCCAGGAGCGGGCGAACACCGCGATCGCCGCGTTCGAGATCGAGGCCAAGCTCGCAAAAATCGCCTATGGCGTCAGGAGCTTTGCGGCGATCCCCGTCGAGGCCGGGCAGACCATCGGGGCGCTTGCCCGGCTCTACGACATGACGATCGTGCTGCAGCCGGAATCCTCGAAGGCCAGCTACGACAACGAGATTCCGCAGCAGATCCTGTTCAATTCCGGCGGGCCGATGCTGATGGTTCCCTATATCCACAAGGGACCGCTCGACGCCCACCAGGTCGGCATCGCCTGGGACGGCAGCCGCCTGGCGGCCCGCGCAGTGCGCGATGCGATGCCGTTTCTGATGGGCGCAAAGGCCGTGACCGTGATTGCGATCAATGAGGAGGCGGGTGAGGCTTCCTCCGACCAGCTCGTTGCGCATCTGGGGCGGCGCGGCATTACGGCCCGGGTGCAGCGGCTGACGATGGATCGCGGCAATGTTCAGGGCGCGATTCTGTCGGTCGCGGCCGAAAGCAATATCGGCCTGCTGGTGATGGGCGGATACGGCCATTCGCGATTGCAGGAGCGAATTCTGGGCGGTGTCACGCGCAGCATGTTCGACTGCATGACCGTGCCGGTACTGATGTCGCACTGACAGGTTCGGGCGAGCGGGAATGCGATCTTCAGTCCCGGTCAGCTCCGACAGGGGCTGACGGTCGCAATCCCGCCAGTTTGATGCATTTCAATGTTGACTTGATGCCAATCAGATAACGCTTCGGTAAAATCCGCACATCGGAGATTGTCATGGCACAGCTGTCTGAGCGGGCCGCTTCCGGTTCTTGTCAGCCGGGCGAAAATGCGGAGGCGGAAGCTGCCAAGTTGAACCAGAGCGCGTTGGAGTTCATGCTCGGCGCGCAAAAGATGATGTTAGAGGAGTTGATATTTTTCGGTGACGAGATGCTGGAGAGGACGCGCATAGAAATGCAGATCTTCAACGAGTTCGTCACGAAAATGGCGGGTGCGCATTCCGTCAGGGACGTAAGGACGATGTACCAGCAATGCGGCGAGCATCAACTCGACTTCTTCCGCCGCGACTCCGAGCGGCTGTTCAAGCATAGTGAACGGATGATCGCGACCACGTCGAAACTAATCAAGGGCCTTCCATTGAACTGATCGGCCCCCGTTTCGGACAAGGGGGTGTCATCGGGCCGAGATCGTGCCGCGTTATCTTGTCGCTGGGAACACATTGCGTGGGATATCGGTTCACAGGTGTCCACGACCTGCCGGATAGCAAGGCCCGATGTCCACCTATCGCCTGAAGAATCTGCTTTCGCCGCATTCCGTCGCGCTGGTCGGGGCCAGTCCGCGCCATGGCTCGGTCGGCCGCGCCATTCTCAACAATATTCGCAAAGCCCAATTCAAGGGCGAATTCGGCCTCGTCAATCCGCGCTATCACGAGATCGATGGTGTCGCGACCGTCGGCAGCATCGCAAAACTGGCTTTTGCGCCGGAGCTCGTTGTCCTGACCGCGCCGGCTCGTGCCATCGCAGGCCTGATCGATGAGGCGGGCCGCCGCGGTACGGCAGGCGCCGTCATTGTCAGTGCCGGACTCGGTCACGGTCCGGGTTCGCTGGCGGATGCAGCGGAGCGCACCGCGCAAAAATACGGCATGCGGCTGATCGGACCGAATTGCCTGGGCATCATGATGCCTTGCGTCAGTCTCAATGCGAGTTTTTCCGCGCATATGCCAGCCGCGGGAAATCTGGCGCTGATCTCGCAGTCCGGCGCCATTGCAGCCGGCATGGTCGACTGGGCGGCACAGCGGGCCGTTGGCTTCTCCGGAATCGTGTCGATCGGCGACCAGCTCGATGTCGATATCGCCGATCTGTTGGATTACTTTGCGCTCGATGAAAGAACCCATGCCATCCTGCTTTACATCGAGGCGATCAAGGATGCCCGCAAGTTCATGTCGGCGGCGCGGGCCGCCGCGAGAATAAAGCCCGTCGTGGTCGTCAAGTCAGGCCGGCAGGGCGCGCGGGCGGCTGCAACCCATACCGGCGCGCTGGCCGGGGCAGACGCCGTCTACGACGCAGCCTTTCAGCGCGCCGGCATCCTGCGCGTATCGGACTTGCGCGAATTGTTTGACTGCGCCGAGACGCTCGGGCGGCTCAAATCGCCGCCCGGAAAGCGGCTTGCGATCCTGACCAATGGCGGCGGCATCGGCGTATTGGCGATTGACCGGCTGGTCGAACTCGGCGGCGCTCCCGCCGACATCTCGCCTGCGACCCGCGACAAGCTCGATGCGGTATTGCCCCCGACATGGTCGAGATCGAACCCGGTCGATATCGTCGGCGATTCCGACCCCGCGCGCTATGCCGCGGCGCTCGAAGTGTTGCTGGCCGACGCGAGCAACGACGCCGTGCTGGTGATGAATGTCCAGACGGCGATCGCCCGTGCCGATGACATTGGAGCGGCCGTGATCGGTGTGGTCGGGAAATATCGCGCCGAGCGCCGCATGTCGCCGAAGCCCGTGCTGGCGGTCTGGGTCGGGGCGGACCAGTCGATCAGCGACTTGCTGAGCGGAGCGGGAATTCCGAACTATCAAACCGGTGGCGACGCCGTCCTCGGCTTCATGCATCTGGTGCGCCATCGCGAGGTGGTGGAGGCGCTGGCTCAGGTTCCGCCCGCCATGCCGAGCGAATTTGCGCCCGATATCAATGCGGCGCGGCAGATCGTTGCCGCGGCGCTGGCTGACGGCCGCTCCTGGCTCGATCCGATCGAGGTCAAGCGGCTGCTCGACGCCTACGAGATCGCCGTCGTGCCGACGTTTGCCGCCGCCAATGCCGAAGAGGCGGTCGCGCATGCGAACGCAATCTTCGCAAAGGGCTCGACCGTCGTGCTCAAGATCATGTCGCGCGACATCGTGCATAAATCCGATGTCGGCGGCGTCGTGCTCAACCTCACCAGCGCCGACGCGGTGCGCAAGGCGACCGCCGAGATTCTCGCGCGCGCAAGATCGTTGCGGCCGGAGGCGCGGATTTCGGGCGTGATGGTGCAGGCGATGGTGGTGCGGGCGAAGGTGCGCGAACTGATTCTCGGCCTCGCCGACGATCCGACCTTCGGCACCGTCGTCGTGTTCGGCCGCGGCGGCACGGCGGTCGAGATCATAAACGACAAGGCGCTGGCGCTGCCGCCGCTCGACCTGCAACTGGCGCGCAGCCTGATCGAGCGCACCCGCGTCTCGCGGCTGCTCTGCGCCTATCGCGACGTGCCGGCGGTGAAGCCGGACGCCGTCGCGACGGTTCTGGTCAAGCTGGCGCAGATGGCCGCCGACATTCCCGAAATCCGCGGGCTCGATATCAACCCGCTGCTGGCCGATGAAGCCGGCGTGCTCGCCGTCGACGCCCGCGTCGTGATCGGCCGCGTGGAACGAAAGTTTCGCGGCTCGGGCCCGGCGAACTTCGCCGTGCGGCCCTATCCCTCGCAATGGCAGCGTCACATCGAGGTCAAGGACGGCTGGCGCGTGTTCGTTCGTCCGATCCGGCCCGAGGACGAGCCGCTGATCCACGAAATGTTGAAGCACGTCACGATGCAGGACTTGCGGCTACGGTTTTTCGCGCCGATGAAGGAGTTTTCCCATGAATTCATCGCCCGCCTGACCCAGCTCGATTATGCCCGGGCAATGGCCTTTGTCGCGATCGACGAGGCGACCAACAAGCTGGTCGGCGTAGTCAGGATCCATTCGGACTCGATCTATGAGAGCGGCGAATATGCGATCCTGTTGCGGTCGGACCTGAAGGGCAGGGGGCTCGGCTGGACCCTGATGCAGATGATCATCGAATATGCAAAATCCGATGGGTTGAAAGCCATCTCCGGTGACGTGCTGGCCGAGAACACGGTCATGCTCGCGATGTGCCGCAGCCTTGGCTTCGAGGTGAAGTCGGATCCGGTCGAACATGACATCTGCAACGTCAGACTGACGCTTTGAACCGATCGATCCGCAGTGGGCCTGCCGGCTAAACTGGTCGATTAGAAAGGTGCCGGCTGGCGCGCGATTGCCGATGACGAACCTGCTCATCCGAACTATTCCCGTCCAGCAGGGCCGGATGCCACCAAAACGAGAGGAGTGAGGGGCCGCCGCGTTTGCATTGCACAATGGTGAATGCTTGGCAGACTTTCACAATTCGCGCACTCTCCGTACGAGTCGGTCATGACATCGGGGATGCGCATGGACGTCGCGGAAGTCGTTGTTGTCGTTTTGCTGGCGATTTGGGGCCCGCCTCTGCTGTTCGTGGCGTTTCTGCTGCGGCCAATCAAAATAGCCGGCTCACGACCCAAACGATGAGGAACATCCAACCGGCCATCGCAAGCACGATGGCGGTCAAGTAACTCACCTTCATCCACGTGTAGCGCACCGGCGGTCCTCAAGAACAAAGCCGCCAAGCGGAATATATTCGCTGGACGGCCCTGCCGAGTGTGGGCCTCAAAAGCGGACGTTCAAATGCGCTGGACTTGCCAAGCCGCCCGGTGCACCAGAGGCCCTGAGATCGAATTGGAAGCCGAGGTGGCATGCAACTGTTGCTGATTACTGGGCCCGCCGGGGTAGGTAAATCGACGCTGAGCTGGGAAATGAGTGCCCAACTCGCCGCGGCTCAAGTCGCTCATGCAGTTATCGAGACCGATGAACTCGATAGGGTGTTCCCGCGCCCCAATACAAACGAGCTTGATAGAATTCAGCCCGGCACGATTGACGTCAGCAGCATCAACCTGGCTGCGATCTGGTCGACATACCAAGCCTTGATGCACCTGAGTTTTGACAAACGATGGATACTTTCTGCCATACCCGAAGCGCGGATTACGGTAGTCCGTATGTTGGCTGCCGAGCCTACACTGTTGGCACGACTTGCGCAGCGCGAGATCGGTTCTGGGGCAGACGAACAGGCACAGCGCTCGCTTCGGCAAGCAAGGCGCATGGCAAGCCAAGATGCCGAAGGCATTATCGTTCTACCTACGGACGGCAAAAGACCTGCGGAACTGGCAGAGATCATTCTTCGGAAAACTGGCTGGCTCAATATCGGCGGTCAGCAAAAAGATTAAGCCTACCACCGAGACGACCGATAATCTGCTTTGAGATCGTAAGCTGCCTTTGTTGCGTTGAACCAGCTTGGGGACCGGTCAAGAGATATCGGGCTATAGCGTAGAAACGGCGGTTCACCATGCTGCTTGGTGGAGTGCGGTGATCGGCGGCAATATCGGACGATAGAGGGCAATCGGTGAGCGGCCCGAGACATAGGTGACATTTCGTACCGGACACATGGGTTACACTTTTCGCTTTTTTTGCAAGCGGGAGGTGTGGATGCCGTGGAAAGCGAGTTCGGTGATGGAAGAACGGCTTCGCT
>NZ_PYCN01000035.1 GCF_003062295.1 Bradyrhizobium algeriense
CGTGCGCGCTGATATCCATGATGGCCCGGAGCACCACACGCTCCAATCAGAGGCCGGATACATTGATGCAAGACCGCATCTGCCAGGTTGACGAAACCTCTTGCAACGCGCGGCCGGACCATACATTCGGGTCATTTTCGGACCTCGGCACACGCAATCGCGATGTCCGCTCTTCGCCGATGAGCCGAATTCGTCAGCCTCACGCGTCACTTCCAAAAAGTGCCAACGGCGGACATAGCGGGCTCATTCGATCACTTCGTCGGCGTGGGCGAGTAGCAGCCATTTGGAACGCGTGGCCCCGTGTCTATCATGCCCAGATCCACAAGCGTGCGATGGAATCGGCGCTTCTGTTCGGAGGGAGATGCAAAGTAGGTTTCCCGACAATGCTCGAGCAAGCTGGCGCGGGTGGCAAATATCGGATCAAGCGGCAGACCTGCTTGCTGCAGGGCGACGGTCCCAAGAAAAGCAATATCCAGGTCCGCACCCGGTCCGGAAGCAAGGCGATCAGGTACGATGTTTAGCGCCTCCATTGCATAAAATGTGCGGAACGCGCGCCGTGCATCGTTGGGGAGTTTGAGTTGCCGATCGATCCGCTTCGCCACGACGGGCTGATGATCCCCGTAGTGCACGATGAGAACAGGACGTTTGGGAAAATTCGTTGTCAGCTCAAACTTGAGCCTGTTCCAGGTTGAGGCTGTCTCCGCGAGCCTTGCGTAGTATTCGGCATATTGAGCATCGGGAAGGCTTGATGCGGCAAAGGCACGTTCCCTCTCAAACTGTCCGGGTGCTGCCAGCCTTCGGTTGTGGGGGCCGTGATTGAAGTTAGTCAGTGCATATAGAAAGCGGGGCGCCGGGTCGTCAGCAATACCCTTCCTATGGGCCGCGAACGCCGCTTCCAGAAAAATTGCATCGGAATTTGTCGTCTCGAACTGGCGGAGGTCGAACGGTGGAGGGAAATCGTCCGTAAAGATGCGTTCGCTAATGCCAATCGAACGATAAAATTCATCGTAGCTGAGAAAGCTGCGACGACAACTCGACGCGAGCATGGTCCTGTACCCAAGCGCAGCCAGCGCATGGGGAAGACTGTTGTGAAATCGGCCCGCGCCCTGCTTGAAAAGGTAATAGGCATTTGAACCGAAGCTTGCACTTGAAAGACCGGTCAACAAACTAAATTCGGATTGCCACGAACCTCCGCCGAAAATGTCGACGTTAAGGATTCCATGGAGGCCATTCTTTGGGGACAGGAACGCTTCGACAGTCGGCTCAATCGGAAGTCCAAAAATGCGAGGATCGAAAATCGATTCATGCTGGATGACGATAATGTCGGGATACTCGATGGTGCGCGCTGGTACGGCCGCCATTAGCGGCAACGCGTCATTTGCAATATCGCTCAGAGCCAATCCGCCGACTTGCCGCCAGGAATGTGGATCGATTAGCGAAGCCATGAAGGTCGAGTAAAAGCACCGACGCTGGGCCATGATCCGCTGGAAGGAAATGCCGCCGCCGCTCATCCTGAAGGCCGTTACAACGCAAACAAGCGCAACGCTGAATAAGGAAACTCTGACATCCAGGGGAATTGATGGCCCGGTTCCGTGGATCAGAGTAGCTGATACAGCCAGGATGAGCGCGGCAGTTCCAGTCAGAACGGTCAATACGGCGCGCGGGTACTGCGATGCGAAAAAGGGAACTGTGCCTGCAAACATCAGTGGCACGTCGGTTACAATCAGCTTAAGCGCGCTGTAATTATGTTTGATGGTCGATGCGGCGGTGATTGCTGCGGCCAGCACACTGGCCAGCAGTATCGCTCTGTCGAAATCGCCAACGATGAATGAGATTGCGGCCGCGCTAAGGAAGAGCATCGAGATTGCGAATGGCAGGTGCTCGGCGCTGCGTTCTGCCAGCACAATGACACCGATAGCTGCCAGCAATATCAGGGTCAGGATCATGTGAGTAAGGTAGCTGGAGGTGAGCGGAATTCAACAATTGCCACGTCGTTGAGGCAAGTAAAGTTTAAGAAGCGCGAGTCCCGCGCGAGCCGCTGGGATCTCCGCTTTAGCGCGACCAGCGAACGGTCGAAATCCAACCCTTGTCAGGCATCAAGCGATCCGCGTCACCTGCTGGCAGCTTGCGATTTGATCGAGACGCCGAGTCGCATGGCCCGTTTCCGTATGCGTTCCGGTGATCGATCCATCGCCTTTGCTATCTGCTCATGCGTCTTTTTAGATTTGGCTAATTCCAGCAAGCGACGATCGTCCTTGAAGGACCAAGATTTCCGAACCATCGCCAAAAGCTTCCTCAGCAGACCCAAGCAGTGAGTAGGTCGCCGAAAGCTCTTAAAGGTTCATTGAAGAGGGCGTCTCCGGCCAGCAGGCCATGCGGTGTAATGCCCGCATGGCCTTTGTCTTTGGGGGCGGGGCCGCCTCTAGGGCACGAGGCGGCCCCTGATCGCGCAGTACGCAGGCTAAATTTGGGGACTGGCCAATCTGCGCGACTGCAGCCACGCTAGACTTGTTTAGATCGGCCGCAACGAAACTCGCATGTTAAGCTTGATGTTCGTCGCGCAGGTTAATTCTGGAACTCGGACAGCATAGGCGAACAGGTCCGCGCCGCTTTGCGTGAGCTTCACGAACGTGCCGCTCTCGTGCAATTCCAGCCGGCCTCGTGATGTGGCGAGCTCCAGACCGGTACAGTATCTCCGCGGACGGGATGGATTTGTGCGCCGCTTCGATCTGGCGGCGTCCCGCGCCAGTGTGGGAGCTGGCCCACCAAATCAGACATTGGCCCAAGCGCTCCAATATGTTTTGATCATCGGAAGCGAGTTCGGGCGGAGACCTGAATAGCAGGCCGCGCAAAACGGCTGGTGGCGGTGCATCAACCTGCCATAGAACAAGAAAAAACGGGAGGATACGGCAGTGCAAACGCCCGGCCGAACCTTGCTGGCCAAGATCTGGGACCAGCACGTCATCGCTCGCGTCAGCGACGACACCGATCTGCTTCACGTCGACCGTCATCTGCTGCACGATCTGGGCGGCTCGCGTGGCCTGCTCGATCTCAAAAGCCGCAACCTGGCGGTGCACAATCCGGAATTGACGTTCGCAACGCCGGATCATGCGATTTCGACGGCGCGCGGACGGGCCGGCACCAGCAAGGTCGGACAGGAGCTTCTGGCGGGGCTGCGGGCCGAGACGTCGGCAACCGGCATCCGGATGTTCGATGTCGATGAGCCCGGGCAGGGCATCGTCCATGTGATCGGACCCGAGCTTGGCCTCAGCCTTCCCGGCTGCCTGATCGTCTGCGGCGACAGCCATACCTGCACCCATGGCGGGCTGGGTGCGCTGGCGTTCGGCATCGGCTCCAGCGAGTTGACCCATGTGCTCGCGACGCAAGCGCTGATTCAGCGGCGGCCAAAAACCATGCGCGTGCGGTTCGAAGGCCGGCTGCCGGCCGGTGTCACGGCCAAGGATCTCATCCTCGCACTGATCGGCCATATCGGCGCTGCGGCCGGCACCGGCTATGCGGTCGAGTATGCCGGCAGCGCCATTCGCGATCTGCCGATTGAAGGCCGGCTCACCATCTGCAATCTGTCGATCGAACTCGGCGCAAAAATGGGCCTGATCGCGCCGGACGAGAAAACTTTCGAATATCTGCGAGGGCGTACCTATGCGCCGCAGGGGGAGATGTGGGAGCAGGCGGTTGCGGCGTGGCGAAGACTGCCCAGCGATCCCGATGCGGTGTTCGACCGCGAAGTCGTCATCGATGTCGAGAAGATCATTCCGCAGGTGACCTGGGGCATCAGTCCGGAGCACGTCATCGGCGTCGATGGCCGCGTGCCTGATCCGGGCGAGGTCACAGATCCCGCGCGCCGCCAAGCGATCGAAACGGCGCTTGACTATATGGGTCTGGTACCCGGCGCACCGATCGCCGGCACACCGGTCGATTGGGTCTTCATCGGGTCATGCACCAACAGCCGGCTCAGTGATTTGCGGGCTGCGGCCGAGATCGCGCGCGGCCGCAAGGTTGCCTCCAGCGTCCGTGCCTGGGTCGTGCCGGGTTCGGAGACCGTCAAGCGCGATGCGGTCGCCGAAGGACTAGACAAGGTCTTTACCGATGCCGGCTTCGAATGGCGCGAGCCGGGATGTTCGATGTGTCTTGCCGCCAACGGCGAAACCGTCGCCCCCGGTCAGCGTTCGGTCTCGACCTCCAACCGCAATTTTGTCGGCCGCCAGGGCCCGCGGGCGCGTACCCATCTGGCCAGCCCGGCCAGTGCGGCCGCAGCCGCCATCGCCGGCGCCATCGCCGACGTGCGAACGATGGGGCGCTGACATGCCGAAACCGTTCAACACCCTGACGGCGATTGCCGCTCCCATCATGCGCGGCAACATCGATACCGACGTCATCATCCGCATCGAGCGGCTGGTCGGAAACTCCGTTCGCGGTACGCTCGGCAAATGGGCTTTCGGCGCACTTCGCTATCTGCCCGACGGTTCGGAAAACCCCGAATTCATCCTGAACCGTGAGCCTTACCGGCAGGCGGAAATTCTCATTACCGGTCCGAATTTCGGCTGCGGGTCCTCGCGTGAAGGCGCGGTCTGGTCGCTGCAGGAAATGGGCATCCGCGCCGTCATCGGCTCGAGCTTTGGCGACATCTTCTTTGCCAATTGCTTCCAAAACGGCATCCTGCCTGTTGTCGTCGACAAGGCCATCGCCGATGGCCTTGCTGCGGAGGTGCAGCAAACGCAAGGAGCGGGGCGCATCAGCATCGACCTGCAGCAGCAGACGATCACCTCGCCTTCGGGACAGCGACACGATTTTGCGATCGATCCGCGCCGGCGCGCCGGGCTTTTGGAAGGTCTCGATGAAGTCGCGTTGACATTGCAGCGCGATGACGAAATCCGCGCCTTTCAGGCGGCCGACCGGGCGGAGCGGCCCTGGATCCACTTCGCAGGGAAAACGTCAGGAAATGCGGCATGAATGATCGGTCCAATATGATCAAGGTCGCCGTGGTCGGCGGCGAGGGCATCGGCCCCGAAGTGACCGCGCAGTCGCAGCGCGTGCTCAACTGGTTTGCCGCCAGGCGCGGCGTTCCCATGGTGTTGCGCGAAGCGCAATACGGCATCATTCCCTATCTTGCCACCGGCAAGGTGATGCCGCCTGACACCGTCGAGGCGATGGAGGAGGCCGACGCGATCCTGTGGGGCGCGACCGGCGGCCCGGAGACGAAGGAAGTTCCCGCGGCGGCGCGCAAGGCGGGGAGCCTGCTGGGCCTGCGCAGCAAATACGATCTTTACGCCAATCTCAGGCCGATCGTCGCCCATCCGGCGCTGGCGGACTCGGCGCCACTCAAGGCCAGCGTGCTGAGGGATGTCGACTTCGTCATCATCCGCGAACTGACCAGCGGCATTTATTTCGGCGAGCCGCGCGGCATCGAGACGCTCGCCGACGGGCAACGCCGTGGCTTCAAGACCGAGCAATACACCAGCGATCAAGTTCGCCGCGTCGCGCGTTCCGCCTTTGAGTTGGCGCGCACGCGAAGGAACAAGGTCTGTTCGGTCGACAAGGCCAACGTGCTCGAAACCAGCGTGGTGTGGCGCGAGGAAGTCATTGCCTTGCACGCCGCGGAATTTTCCGATGTCGAGCTCACGCATATGTATGTCGACAATGCCGCGATGCAGATCGTGCGGGAGCCGGCGCAATTCGACGTGATGGTCACCGGCAATATCTTCGGCGATATCCTGTCCGATTGCGCGGCGATGGCGTCCGGCTCGCTCGGCATGCTGCCGTCGGCCTCACTGGGCCCGGTCGACAAGTTCGGCCGGCGCAAGGCGCTTTACGAGCCGGTCCATGGCAGCGCACCCGATATCGCGGGCAGGGGCATTGCCAACCCGCTTGGCTCCATCCTCAGCGTCGCGATGATGCTGCGCATGACGATGAACCGGCCCGAGGATGCGGACCTGCTGGAAAAGGCTGTGGCGGGTGCCTTGTCGGGCGGCGCGCGAACCGCCGACATTGCCGAGGCGGGAGCAAAGCGACTTTCAACGCAGGAAATGGGCGACGCGGTGCTGAACGCGCTGGAGAAGGTCGCCGGCAAAGAAAAAGACAGGGAAAAGGAGCGCGCGTGATGGCACATTTCACCAGACGTTCGGCGCTGACGGTCATCGCGGCCGGCGGCGCCTCGATCGCTTCAGGCAAAGTGTGGGCCGAGGACAAGCCCGGCCGCGTGATCTATCCCGTCGCGGTGCCGGTCTATCAGACGCAATTCGTCGCCGACAGATTGGGATACTTCAAAGAGGCCGGCCTCGACTGCAAGCTGATCCAGGGTGGCAGCGGCGTCAAGACGCGCGAGATCATCGCCTCCGCGCAGGGCGACATCGGCATCGGCGATATCACGCATCCGATGCAACTCTCTAATCGCGGCCGCCATGGCCGCGTGCTGATGCCGGTCGACACCCGTTCCTCTTCGGTGATGTTCATCATCCGCAAGGATCTTTGGGACCAGGGCATCACCTCGCTCGAGAAGTTGACGGAATGGAAACGGCCCGACGGGCGCAAGCCGATCGTCTCGGTGTCGTCGCTGGGCGGCACCAACCACGTCTGGTCATCCTATTACATGGAGACGATGGGGCTCGACCAGAAGGTCACCTGGATCGGCACCGGCAATGTCGACACCATGATGGGTTCTCTGAAAACCAAACAGGTCGATGTCCTCGTCAGCTCGCTGTCGCTGCTCAACGATTCGAAGGAACAGGGTTGGGGCACGCTGCTGTTCGATGGCACCGATGAGACGATCTGGAACAAGTATATCGGCGGCAAGGTCCCGGTGACGGCGCATTTCACGCTGCAGGCGACGATCGACAAGGACCCGCCCAAGATGCAGGCCTTTGTCACCGCGATCTGGCGCGCCACGCAATGGATCAGGAGACATTCGCCCGACGAAATTCACGACACGATCGAGCAATATGTCGGCAGCACCTCGCGCGCCGCCAACATTCTCGAGATCACGGCATTGCAAAAGGTCACCGATTACGATGCGTCGATCGATGCTGCGGCTTTCGCCCGCGGCGAGAAGGTCTGGTTCCGGGAAATGACCGGCATCAAGCCGCTGACGCCGGCCGATCTGGTCAGCCCGAGCTTCATCGAGGCAGCCCGAAAGGCGTATCCGGCTTGAACGTCCAGAACCTTTCCGCAGCCCTGCCGGATGGACAATCAAATCTCCAGCGCATTGACGTCAGGGGATTGAGCAAATCGTTTCAGCTCGCAGGCACCGCGATCGAGGCGGTGCGGGATGTTTCCTTCGGTGTCCGCCGCGGCGAGTTCGTTGCGCTGCTGGGGCCGTCCGGCTCCGGCAAGAGCACCGTTCTCAACATGATCGCGACCTTGATAAAGCCGACCAGCGGTCAAATCCTGATTGATGGCGTGCCGGTCGTTGCGGGCAAGGCGACGCCCAATGTCGGTTACATCTTTCAGCGCGATACGCTGTTTCCCTGGCGCACGGTCGCTGACAACATCGGCTACGGCCTGGAGCTCGCTGGCGTTGCGGAAGCGGAGCGCAAGGAACGCATCGCGGCCTGCGTGGCGCAGGCGGGCCTGCAGGGTTTTGAACATGCTTATCCCTCGGCGCTGTCGGGCGGCATGCGCCAGCGCGCGGCGCTGATGCGAACGCTGGTGGTGGAGCCGCAGATCCTGCTGATGGACGAGCCGTTCGGCGCGCTCGATACCCACACCAAGATCGACATGCATGACGTGCTGCTCAGGATCTGGGAGCGCGAGCAGCAAACCGTTCTGTTCGTGACCCACGACCTCGGCGAGGCCCTGACGCTGGCCGACCGCATCATCCTGTTCTCGGCGCGTCCCGGCCGGATCAAGGACATGTTCGAGGTCGACTTTGCGCGGCCGCGCGATGCGGTCAAGGTGCGCGAGACGCCGCGCTATGCCGAGCTGTTCCAGCACATCTGGCACTCGCTCGGCGAGGAGTTCGTCAAGGGACGCAAGCCATGAGGGCACGTCACCCATGAGGAATCGTCGCATCGGCAATACGCTGGCCTGGCAGATCTTTATCTGCGTCGCCGTGCTGTCGATCTGGCAATGGGGATATGACTTCCATGCCAAAGTCCCTTGGCTGGTCCCCGATCTGCTCGATCCCTATTTCGTGTCAAAGCCCTCGCAGATCTTCGAGCACTTCCTGATCCTGAGCTGCCTCAAATCCAAGCTCGGCGCCTTCAACGGCTGGTTCAATGGCGACTTTGCCAAGTGCATGGTCCGCAACGAGAACAACCTCTGGATCGCGACCGCGATCACGCTGAAGAACACCTTCTTCGGTTTCGTCACGGGCGTGTCGAGCGGCTTTGTCGCGGGGCTTATTCTGGGGCGTTCGGACCGGCTCAGCGCGATCTTTCAGCCTTTCATTACGGCGGTGAATTCCATACCCCGGATCGCGCTGGCGCCGATCATCGTGCTGGCATTCGGGATCGGGGACACCTCGAAAATCGTGACCTCGTGGATCGTGGTGGTGTTCCTGGTGTTCTTCAATACCTTCGAGGGCGCGCGCTCGATCGACGAAGGCTTCATCAATGCCGCGCGGCTGCTGGGCGCGAGCGAATGGCAGATCACCCGCACCGTCGTGATCCCCTCGACCATGGCCTGGGTGTTTGCCTCGCTCTCGCCGGCGATCTCCTTTGCGCTGATCGGCGTCATCGTCGGCGAATTCATCGGCGCGGAGCGTGGTATCGGCCGTCTGATCATCGAGTCCGAGGCACGGGCGGAAGCTTCGGGGATGATGGTCGCGGTGATCGTGCTGATGCTGGTGGGCGTGGCGCTTTCGGCTGTGATCTGGCGGTTACAGGCCCATCTGCTGCGCTGGCAGCAACACAATATGGTTGAATAGGCTTGATGGTAGCATAGGCTCGGCTCTACCGAAGCGAGGGAGCGAGCGATGAAAACACGTTGCTGTATCGTCGGCGGCGGCCCGGCTGGCATGATGCTCGGTTACCTGCTCGGGCGTGCCGGCGTCGACGTCGTCGTGCTGGAAAAGCACGCGGATTTCTTCCGCGATTTTCGTGGCGACACTGTGCACCCCTCCACGCTGCAGGTGATGGACGAACTCGGGCTGATCGACGGTTTCCTGAAACTGCCGCATCAGCGCCTGCAGAAGATGGAGGGGATGTTCGGCGGCGAGACGGTGCGGATCGCGGATCTCGGCCGGCTCAACGTCAAATATCCCTTCATCGCCTTCATGCCGCAGTGGGACTTTCTTAACTTTCTGCGCGAGAGCGGCAAACGGTTTGCCTCGCTGAAAGTGATGATGTCGACGGAGGCGATCGATCTCGTCCGTGACGGCGAGCGCGTCACGGGCGTGAGGGCGAAGACGCCGGAGGGCGTCATCGATATCGAGGCCGACCTGACCATTGCCTGCGACGGCCGCCATTCGCTGGTGCGTGAACGCGCGGGCCTCGAGGTCGAGGAAATCGGCGCGCCGATGGATGTGCTGTGGTTTCGCGCCGGCAAGCGGGAAGACGAAAACGAAAACCTGTTTGCGCGGGTCGATCCCGGCAAGATGATGGTGACGTTCGATCGCGGCGACTACTGGCAATGCGCTTATGTCATTCCCAAGGGGCAGTACGACGCGGTGAAGGCGAGGGGGCTGCCCGCGCTGCTCGACGACATCGCGCGGATGGCGCCGATCCTGAAATCGGGGCTATCAGAGGTGAAGAGCTGGGATGAGGTGAAGCTGTTGACGGTTGCGGTCAACCGGCTGCGGCGCTGGACGCGGCCGGGGTTGTTGTGCATCGGCGACGCCGCGCATGCGATGTCGCCGATCGGCGGCGGCGGCGTCAACCTCGCGGTGCAGGACGCGGTCGCGACCGCGAACTTGCTGGCAGCGAAGCTGGCGCATGGATGTCCATCGGAGGACGAGCTCGATGCCGTCCGCCGGCGCCGCGAATTCCCGGTGAAGATGACGCAGCGGATGCAGGTCGTGGTGCAGAACAATATCATCAACGCTGCGCTGAAGCCCGGCAATCAGCCGCTGAAGGCCCCGTTCGTCATGCGGCTGCTCACGGCCGTGCCCTGGCTGCAGGGCATCACGGCGCGGTTTGTCGGCTTGGGCGTGCGGCCCGAGCATGTGCAGTCGCCGGCGGTTGGTTGAGTGCCCGGCACGCAACAAAAAGCCCCGGACGATGCCGGGGCTTTGAGCTGTTGAGGGTTGGCGAAGATCAGTACTTCGCAACAACCGGGGCGGGGGCGCCGAACTTGTAGGCGATGCCCACGCGAACGTCGTTGATCGTGACCCGGTTTCCGACTTCCGCACTGTTCGTGAGGAGGGAAACAAAGCTGGCGCGACCGAGGTCGGTGTAACGATATTCGACACGGCCCAGCCAGTTATCGGCGAAGGCGTATTCGACGCCGGCGCCGGCCGTCCAGCCATCATGCGAGCTGACGCTCGCAGTGACGAACGGAGGCGCACCGATGAACCCATAGGAGGTATCCCAGCTACCCCAAGCGTAGCCGGCCGTGCCGAATACCATCCAGCGGTCGAAGGCAAGGCCGAGCCGGCCACGGATCGAGCCGTAATCATTGACGCTGGTTCGGATGGTATAGGTGGGAACGCCACCCTGCAGGAAGTTGCCGCTCTCGTTCAGGTCCGACGCCTGCCAGTCCGCTTCAACGCCGAGCACGACATTGCTGATCTGATAGTTGAAGCCAACAAATCCGCCGCCGATCACGCCGCTGGGATCAAGGCTGTAGGGCGCCGGAAAAAATCCAGCGGCGTTGGTCAAGGTGCCGGTCGAGCGGCCCCAGCCGTAGCCAACGTCGGCGCCGATGTAGAAGCCGGTCCAGTTGTAAACGGCGGCAACCGGAGCAGGCGCCTTGGTGTACGGCCGAGCGGCCAGATCTGCAGCGGATGCGCTGACAGTGCCGATGGCCAAGGCAGCAGCGGCCAGAACGATCTTCTTCATGATTTTCCTCAATTAAACAAATGACGCGAGCGGTTGATTCCGACCGCGTTGTAATCGGGAACTTCTGGCAATGCTGTCACCTGGACGCCACAGGGGCAGATCTTCGTCACTTCCACACCAAGCCATCGCCGTTAGGCTGCCCCTTTTCGTTTCGGCTCATAGAGGGCAAAACATCGACGATTTCGCGGAGCTCGGGCGGCGCGTAGAGAAGCCTTCAGGTGAAATCGCTTGCGTGAGAACGTTAAAGGGTGGCTAACGAGGCCGCCTATCCCATGACGAAAATACCCGCGACGGGAATCGCGGTGCCGGTGACGAGATCCGAGGTGGGCGAGGCGAGGAATACAGCGATCCCGAAAAAAACATCGATGGCGCCGCGGGGTGCACGCCAGCAAAGCCAGGAATCATTTACCAAGCTGAGTTGCAAAGTCTCAATCAAGACGTGTGAAAGTCGAATTGTCGTCATTGTTGCTGGCACGTTACAGCCGCTTTCAACGCTTCCGGTTAGTCTCGCGGCAGCATTTAAATTTTATCGCTTTGGGGAGATTAAAAGACCAATGAAAAAGATTGCTATCGCAGCTACTGCCCTTGTGATGGGCTCTATGTCTGCTTCGGCCGCCGATCTGGCGGCTCGGCCTTACACCAAGGCACCTGTTGCGGCTCCGATCGCCGTTTACAACTGGGGCGGTTTCTATATCGGCGGCCACGTCGGTGGCGCCTGGACAAACCAGGAGTGGGTCAATACCGCTAACACCACCGGGTTTGGAGATCTCTCGCCCGGCGACGGTTTCCGTCAGCGCGGCTCGGGCGTCTTCGGTGGTGGCCACGTGGGCTACAACTGGCAAGCCAGCAACTTCGTGTTCGGTCTCGAGGGCACCGTCTCGGGCCTCGACAACCATGGCACCGTGCTCAACACCGTCTTCGGCGCCGGGCTTGATGACCAGTTTAGCTGGCGCGCCGACTGGATGGCGACGATCACCGGCCGTGCCGGTATCGCGGTGAATAACAACCTGTTCTACGTCAAGGGCGGCTACGCCGGCGTCAACAACCGCTTGTCGGTAGTTGACGCGGTACCGTTGACGGGTTCGGGATCGCAGACGCAGTGGCACAACGGCTGGACCGTCGGCGCCGGCTGGGAATACGGCTTCACCCCGAACTGGATTTTCGGGCTTGAATACAACTACGCGGCTTTTGAGACCAAGAGCTATCAGCTCGATGGCGTCGCAGCTGGGGTGTACACCTTCGATGCCAAGCCGCGCGACATTCAGTCGGCTGTCGTCCGCTTGAGCTACAAGTTCGGCGCTCCGGTGGTCGCCAGGTACTGAGCAAGTCAGGTACTGAGCAAGTACCAAGCTTTCACGCTTCCCTGCAAACAAAAGCCCCGGCATCGTCCGGGGCTTTTTTCGTACGTCAGGTCTGTGACGTCAGCCCATGATCGAATATCCGCCATCGACCGGGATCGCCGTGCCGGTGAGGAAATCCGAGGCGGGCGAGGCGAGGAAGACCGCGATCCCGGCAAAATCATCGATGCCGCCCCAGCGCGCCGCGGGCGTGCGCCCCAGCACCCGGTCGTGCAGGCCGTCGATTTCCTTGCGGGCGCGCTTGGTCAAATCGGTATCGATCCAGCCCGGCAGCACGGCGTTGGCCTGGATGTTGTCGGCGGCCCACGCGCAGGCGCAGGAACGGGTGAACTGCACGATGCCGCCCTTGCTGGCGGCATAGGCCGGCGTAAAGCTGGCGCCGAAGATCGACATCATCGAGCCGATATTGATGATCTTGCCGCCGCCGGCCGCCTTCATGGCGGGATAGACTGCCTGCGAGCACAGGAAGGCGCTGGTGAGGTTGGTCTGGATCACGCTGTTCCATTCGGCGATATCGAGCGCGTGCGGCGGCTTGCGGATATTGATGCCGGCATTGTTGATGAGGATATCGATTCGGCCGAGCTCGTCGGCGACGCGGCTGGCCATGGCGGCGACCGCTTCCTTGTCGGTGACGTCGGCCGCGACCGCAATCGCCTTGGCGCCGGCTTGCGCAAGCTCCGCGACCGCAGCCGCCGACTTGGCTTCGTTGCGGCCCACCACTGCGATCGCCGCGCCGGCCTGTGCAAGCCCCCTGGCCATGCCGAGCCCGATGCCGCCATTGCCGCCGGTGACGATGGCCACCTTGCTTGAGAGATCGAAGGGTTTTGCTGCCATAGCTGTTGTCCCGTTCTGTAGGATGGGTGGAGCGCAGCGATACCCATCATCAATCACAACGCATAGAGTTGATGGGTATCGCTGCGCTCCACCCATCCTACGAATCTAGCGATTGCCTTGCCAGATCAGGATCAGGCCGACGGCGGCGAGCACGGCGCCATATCCGGCCCATTGCAGTTGATTGATCATGAAGCTCGATGGCGGCCAAGGAATCACGCCGGTGCCTTGGCCGATCCACAACAGGCCGATCGCAAGCGCCAGAAAGCCGATGATCGAAAGCGATCTGGCCATGGATTTCTCCCTGTTGCCGTCTCGGACCTGGGCGCGGCCGCGGCTTTGTTATGCGTCGCTGCGAGGAAACCGTTGCCTGCGGCGGCCGTAGCTTCCGATCGAATACAAAGCCGGCCGGCTTCGCAAGGCCGGAAATCGTTACGCTGCGATCCCAGGGGCCATCATGAACCGCCGGCCGGTCATTCTCGCGCTTGTCTTCGCGTTTTTCCTGGCCGCCATCGGCATCTACGCGGCGTGGCCGCGGCATGCGGATTTGCGCCGCTTCGAGCCGGCTGACATCGCACGGCTGGAGACGGCGATGTGGCGCGACTATTACGAGAAGCGCTATGTCGCGCTGTTCTGCCATCTCTACGAACTGTCGCGGACGCAGTTCGGCTTCTCGCCACTGGACAGTGTTCGGATCGCGCTGGCGGCTGCTCAGGCCGCGAAAGCCTTTCAGCCGACGCGCTCCCGCGAGGCGGCCAACGCCGCGCTGCCGGCGCTCGTGAGCTACTACCGCCTGCTCGCATCCGCCACGCCCGGCGGCTTCGATGCCAGGGAGGCGGCGCGGCTTGAGCTCGATTGGTGGCAGGCGAGGCGCGAAGCTGTAAGCCCATGGCAATACGGCGTGACGGTCGCCCGCGTCGCCGCCATCACCTACGGCAAGCCGGCGGATGACCCGTCGCTCCTGATATCAGGCATCGGCCGCGCCGAGGCGATGGCCTATCGCGACGCGCGTGGGCAGGCGATGACGGATCCGGACTGGTCCGAGATCGAGTGCTGGTTGCGCCGCGCGTACCGGTCGCTGAAGGCGGCGGTGGCGGGCGGCTGATGCGTTCCGAAAGTCCTCGTGTTCCAGACAACAAAAAAGCCCCGGACGATGCCGGGGCTTTTGAGCTGCTGAATTAGCAGAGATCAGTACTTGGCCTGTACTGGCGCGCCGCCCCAGTTGAAGCGGTAGACCAGCGAGGTGCTGATGGTCTGCGTCCACGGCTTGAAGGTAATCGCAGTGCCGGTCGGACCACCGCCGAAGGCAGGCGTGACCGTCCCGGGCAAGGTGACGCGGTCATAGAAAGCAGAGCGATACTCTGTCTTCATGAACCAGCCGGGAGCCGCAATGCCGAAAAAGTCCAGGTTGTTCTCGACGCCGCCGCCAATGAACCATCCATTGCGATCGAAGGAAGGCGTGGTGTAAAATCCAGCGCCACCGGGTGCGAAGAGAGTGGAGTGAGTAGTGCCCGACCACTCTGAACCAGTGTAGCCAGCATTAACGTAAGACAACACATTGGGAGCAACCAGATAGCCCAGTCGCACACCAGCGGCATAGCTCGTCTCGAGCTTCATACGGCCCTCGGTGCCGAACAAAGGATCGGTGAGGGAGCCGCGGATATCTCCGAACTGCGCATCACCGAAAATACCAGCCACCCATCGCCCGCCGAACTGCCAGTCATAGCCGCCGCCGACCGTTCCGAACCAGCCGCTGCCGCCATTCCGCTGGTCGCGGGTGATGGCTACACCGCCGGGAAACGTGTTCACGTTGCTATCAGCGCTCCAGAGCCCGCCGCCGCCACCACCGAAGATGTAGAAGCCGGTCCAGTTGTAAACGGCGGCCGCGGGGGCCGGCGCCTTGGCATAGGGGCGTGCTCCGAGATCAGCCGCCGAGGCCGATCCAGTGAAAGCCGCCAGCGCGGTCAGAGCGAGCAGTACCTTTTTCATATTCAGTCCCTCAGTCCAGAAGCGTCAAATCTGATCGCTCTAACGATGCGCGAGCACCCGATTCCCAAAACCCAGTACGGTGACTATACGCAGTTCAGTCCAAAAAGCTGTTGCGGGGGGAGCACACATTCCTACAAACGAACGATGGAAAAATACCGGAATAACGGGCAGTTTTCGGCGCCAACCGGCCTAAATGGCCGGAAATAGCCCGAAAATCGCCTGTATGCGGCTGATTCAGACGTCCAGCAGGTCGTCGCTGGCGAATTCGGCCTTGTCGGAAATGAAGGCGAACCGGGCCTCGGCCTTGGTTCCCATCAGCCGCTCGACAGAATCGGCGGTGCCTTCGCGGTCGTCGGCCAGCAGCACCACGCGGAGCAGCGTGCGCTTGGCCGGGTCCATGGTGGTTTCCTTGAGCTGCGCCGACATCATCTCGCCAAGCCCCTTGAACCGGCTGACGTCGACCTTGGCATTGGCGTTGAACTCGCTCTTCAGCAGCGCTTCCTTGTGGGCGTCGTCGCGGGCGTAGATCGTCTTGCTGCCGTGGGTCAGCTTGTAGAGCGGCGGCACCGCCAGATAGAGGTGGCCCTCGTCGATCAACCGCGGCGTGAGCCGGTAGAAGAACGTAATCAAGAGCGAGGCGATATGCGCGCCGTCGACGTCGGCGTCGGTCATGATGATGATGCGCGAATAGCGCAAATCCTCTTCGCGATAATGCGCAAGCGTGCCACAGCCGATCGCCTGCATCAGGTCGGAGAGCTGGGCGTTGGCGGTAAGCTTGTCCTTGCCGGCGGATGCAACGTTGAGGATTTTTCCGCGCAAGGGGAGTATCGCTTGGGTCTTACGGTCGCGCGCGTGCTTGGCGGTGCCGCCGGCCGAATCGCCCTCGACGATGAACAGTTCCGAGCCTTCCGCGGCCGTATTGGTGCAGTCCGTAAGCTTGCCCGGCAGGCGCAGCTTCTTCACCGCGGTCTTGCGCGAGATTTCCTTTTCGGCGCGGCGGCGCAGCCGTTCGTCGGCGCGCTCGATGACGAAATCCAAGAGCTTGTTGGCCTGCAGCGGATTGCCCGACAGCCAGTGGTCGAACGGATCCTTGATCGCCTGTTCGACGATCTTCTGGGCTTCCGCGGTGGCAAGCCGATCCTTGGTCTGGCCCTGGAATTCCGGCTCGCGCACGAACACCGAGAGCATGACGGCAGCTCCCACCATGACGTCTTCCGAGGTGATGGGGGCGGCGCGCTTGCCCTGGCCGATGCGCTCGGCGTGATCCTTCAGGCCGCGCAGCATCGCGCTGCGCATGCCGGATTCATGGGTGCCGCCGTCGGGTGTCGGCACCGTGTTGCAATAGGAGGAGAGGAAGCCGTCGGCGTCTGCCGTCCAGGCGACCGCCCATTCGCAGGCGCCATGCGCGCCGTTGCGTCCCGATTTGCCGGAGAAGATATCCGGATGCACCAGCGTGTCGGCGTGAATGGCGGCGGCGAGATAGTCCTTCAGGCCGCCCGGGAAATGGAAACTATCTTCGGCCGGCACATCCTCGATGCCCTTCAACAGCGCCGGATCGCAGCGCCAGCGGATCTCGACGCCGCCGAACAGGTAGGCTTTCGAGCGCGTCATCTTGAACAGGCGCTGCGGCTTGAAGGTGGCCTTGGCGCCGAAGATGTCGGTGTCGGGCTTGAAGCGGATGCGGGTGCCGCGGCGGTTGTTGATCTTGCCGAGGTCTTCGAGTTTGCCCTTGGGATGGCCGCGCTCGAAACTCATCCGATAGAGCTTTTGGCTGCGCGCGACTTCAACCTCGAGACGCGAGGACAGCGCGTTGACCACGGAGACGCCGACGCCGTGCAAACCGCCCGAGGTCTCGTAGACCTTGGAGTCGAACTTGCCGCCGGAATGCAGCGTGCACATGATGACTTCGAGCGCGGACTTCTTCGGAAATTTCGGATGCGGATCGACCGGGATGCCGCGGCCGTTATCGGTGACGGTCAGAAATCCGTCGGCGCTCAATTCCACCTCGATGAACGAGGCATGCCCGGCCAGGGCTTCGTCCATGGCGTTGTCGATGACTTCGGCGAACAAATGATGCAGCGCCTTTTCGTCGGTGCCGCCGATATACATGCCGGGGCGCCGGCGTACCGGCTCCAATCCTTCCAGCACCTCGATGTCGGCGGCGGTATAGCCAGCCTCGGCGCTGGTCGCCCGCGAGGTGGCCTTGGGCGCAGCGCGGCCCTTCGGTTCCGTTCCAAAGAGATCGTTGGCGGATTTGGGTTTTGTAGCTGATTTCAATGGCTTGGACATGGCTCTTCGTGTGTTGCGCGCGGAGCGCGGCAGCGAATCGGTTGCTGTGACTATGCCACGGATGGGCTCAAAAAGTGACGGCTCAGGCCGGGCAGCAGGGTCCGTCCTGCGGAAGCGCAGCCAATAAGCGGACCGCGTCCGATTAACAATAACCAGCCGACCGGCGTGACCCGGACTTGCGTTCATCCTTGGGTTGCGTGATGGTCGCGGCGGCAGGGGGAATAAGTCCAATGATTAGATTGCTGTTGGCCGCCGCACTCGCGGCGCCATGTGTTGGTTGCGCGTCGGTAACGCGTGGAACGACCGAGAACATTTCCATTTCGAGCACGCCGTCAGGCGCCACCGCCGAGGTATCCGGGCTGGATGTTCCGACCGCCTGCGTCACGCCATGCGTGGTCGTGGCCAAGCGCAGCGCCGACATCACGGTGACCGTCAACAAGGAGGGATATGAGCCGCAGATCATCCCGCTCACCAAGGAAGTTCCGGGCACGGGCGCGGCGGGCTTCGCCGGCAACCTTTTGCTCGGCGGCCTGGTCGGGATGGGCGTCGACGCCGCCACCGGCGCCGCAATGGATCACAAGCCGAATCCGGTCATCGTGACCCTGCAACCGGTCGCGCCGCAGGCCCGCCGGCCACGGCCGCCAAGACGGGCGCCGTCGCCCCAGAGCTAGAGCTGAGGGGTTTCGAGGTGCCCGGGGCAGGCCGCCTGTAATCACATCCCGTGCCCGCCTTTGTGACTTGATGTCGCGGAAGGGGCTAGCTTACCTGTTCTTCCCGGCGGAACCGGTAGAAGGGTTCAAGGACAGGAATCGGGGGCGGAAAGGGCTCGGAATGGATGATTATGTGCGTGCTCTGGCTGATTTCGTGCGCGACAATCAGGCCTGGGCCGTCCCAATCGTCCTGTTGCTGGCGTTCGGCGAATCGCTCGCCTTCATCTCGCTGCTGGTGCCGGCGTGGGGCGCGCTGGTCGCAATCGGCGCTCTGATTGGCGTCAGCGGCATCAGCTTCTGGCCGGTCTGGCTGGCCGGCGGCATAGGTGCTGCGCTCGGCGACTGGGTCTCTTACTGGATCGGCTTCAAGTACAAGGAACACGTCGCAGAGATGTGGCCGCTGTCACGCTATCCGGGAATCCTGCTGCGCGGCGAGGACTTCGTGAAAAAATGGGGCGTACCGTCGATCTTCATCGGCCGGTTCTTCGGGCCGTTGCGCGCCTCGGTGCCGCTCGCCGCCGGCATTTTCGAGATGTCCTACTGGCCGTTCCAGATCGCCAATTTCGTCTCGGCGCTGATCTGGTCGGCCGTCCTGCTGCTGGTCGGTGACGTGATGGGGAAGCTCGCCGAATGGCTGTGGCGGGTGGCGTAGGACAGGCAGGAATAAGCTGATGACGGGGGTGTTAGCCCCAACATACGTAACCGGAGCATCTTCGCATTGCCGTTGTCTGGCCGTCGTCGTGCTATCGCAGAAACGCTGGTAGATTCGGCAGCAACCGAACCAAGGCACGCATCAAACTGCATCTATCGTCTCACTGGGAGCACATCACTATGGAATTGACACGTCGTCACGCACTCGCCGGAGCCGCCGCGCTCGCCGCAACGCCGCTCTTGCCGCAAACACCCGCCAAGGCCGCCGCGCCGGCGGCGGACAAGCAGGCGCCGAGTTTCTATCGCTACAAGGTGGGCGATGCCCAGGTGACGGCGATCTCCGACGGGGTCAACAATTTCGCGCTGCCGGATACGTTCGTGCTCAACGCGAAGAAGGACGAAGTCAACGCGGCGCTCGAAAAAAACTTCATGCCGAAGGACAAGATGTCGATCCAGTTCGCGCCGCTCGTCATCAACACCGGCGGCAAGCTGGTGGTGGTCGACACCGGCAACGGCGCGGCCGCCTTTGCGTCGAGCAAGGGCAATGTCGGACAGTTCGGGGCCAACATGGTCGCCGCGGGTTTCGACCCCAAGGCGGTCGACATGGTGGTGATCTCGCACTTCCACGGCGACCACATCAACGGCCTCCTGACCGCCGAGAACACGCCGGCGTTCCCCAATGCCGAGGTGCTGGTGCCGGCGGCGGAATGGAAATACTTCATGGATGACGGCGAGATGAGTCGTGCGCCCGAGGGGCGGATGCAGAACAACTTCAAGAACGCCCGCCGCGTGTTCGAAGCGGGGCTGAACAAGAAGGTCACGCCCTATGAGTGGGGCAAGGAAGTCGCCCCCGGACTGACGGCAGTGGAGACCATCGGCCATACGCCGGGCCACACCTCCTATGTTCTTTCATCGGGCTCCGACAAGGTGTTCATCCAGTCCGACGTCACCAACCTGCCGGCGCTGTTCGTCACCAATCCGGGCTGGCACCTGATGTTCGACCAGGATCCGGCGCTGGCGGAGAAGACCCGCCGCCGGGTTTACGACATGCTGGTCGCCGACAAGATGCGGGTCCAGGGCTTCCATTATCCGTTCCCGGCCAACGGCTTCGTCGAGAAGGACGGCAACGGTTACCGGCTGATCCCGGCGCCGTGGAATCCGGTGATCTGACGCGCGAGCAGTGTCATTCCGGGGCGATGCGCAGCATCGAACCCGGAATCTCTGGAGAGCTTGTGGCGCGAGATTCCGGGTTCGCCCGCTTCGCGTGCGCCCCGGAATGACCGGTATACCTTGACGCCGCGCGGGCGCCGCCTTATAGCCGCGCCCATGACTATCGTCGCGACCATGACCATCGCTCGCCGCCGCCGCATTATCGCGGTATGGGCGGACGTCTGCGTTTGAGACTGTCGCCCCTGCCGCCGGATCGGGTCCCGCGGCTTCTTCCTTTTCCAGAAAACGCGGTCTGAACTGGCGGCTCCTACGTCAAGCAGGAGTTTGAGATGTATACGCCTCCACCGTTCAAGTCCGACCGCGCCGCGAGCCTCGCGTTCGCGGAAGCGCGCGGCTTTGGCCTGGCTTGTGCGTGGGACGGCAACAAGCCGGTCGCCTCGTCGCTGCCGTTTTATCTGACCTCGGCCAATGACGGTACGCCGCGCGCGTTGTTTCACGTCGCGCGTCATAATCCGCTGGTAAAGCTGGCGGACGGGAAGGCGTCGTGGCTGATGGCCGTGACGGGCGCGGACGCCTATGTGTCGCCGGACTGGTACGTCTCGCCGGACCAGGTGCCGACGTGGCTCTATCAGGCGGTGCACCTGACCGGCCCGGTGCGTGTCTTGTCCGACGACGAACTCGCCGTGCAGATCGACACGCTGAGCGCCAAGTTCGAACAGCGGCTGCTGCCGAAAAAGCCGTGGCTGTCGTCGAAGATGACCGCCGGGAGGCTGGAAGCGATGAAGAAGGCGATCGTGGGCATGGAGATGACGGTTGAAGAAGTGGAGGGCAGCTTCAAGCTGAACCAGCACAAGTCAGACGCAGATTATACGGCGCTCGCCCACGCGCTGGCCTCGCAACCCGACGCCGATGCGGGCGCGATTGCAGGCCTGATGCGCGAAGCGCGGCCGCTGGCTTTCGCTGCGGACGCGGTACAAGACAAGCAAACGATGACGCCTGAAAGGAGCGTGTGATGAGCGCGAAGAAGAAGATCGGCATTCTCGGTGCATCCGGCTACACCGGAGCCGACGCGGTGCGCCTGCTGGCGCGGCATCCGAATGCCGAGATCACGGCTCTGACAGCCAATACCCACGCCGGCAAGGCCATGGGCGAAGTGTTTCCGCACTTCTTCATGCTGGATCTGCCGAAGCTGGTCGAATGGGAGAAAGTCGACTGGACCAGCCTCGATGCGGTGTTCTGCGGGCTGCCGCACGGCACCACGCAGGAGATCATCGCCGCCGTCCTTAAGGCCAACCCGAAGATCAAGGTTCTCGACATGTCGGCCGACTTCCGGCTGCGCAACAAGGACACCTATGCGCAATGGTACGGCCACGAGCACCGGGCGCTCGAACTGCAGGGCGAAGCCGTGTACGGCCTCACCGAGTTTTACCGGGAGAAGATCATTTCCGCACGGCTGGTCGCTTGTCCCGGCTGCTATCCGACGGCTGCGCTGCTCGCGCTGGTGCCGCTGGCAAAGGCAAAACTGATCGACGTCGACGATATCGTCATCGACGCAAAATCGGGTGTTACCGGCGCCGGGCGCGGATTGAAGCAGAACACGTTGTTCAGCGAGGCGGGCGAGGGGCTGTCGCCCTATTCGGTCGGCACCCATCGGCACGCGCCCGAGATCGAGCAGGAGATCGGCGTCGCCGCGGGCTCGGCGGTGACGGTCAACTTCACGCCGCATCTTATCCCGATGGCGCGTGGCGAACTCTGCACGTCCTACGTCAAGCTCAATGGCGCGACGCCGGACGATCTGCGGACCGCGCTGGAGAAGGCTTACGCCAACGAACCTTTCGTGCATGTCGCGAAGAAGGGCGTGCTGCCGCAGACCCAGAACGTGCGCGGCTCCAACTATGTGCAGATCGGCGTCGTCGCCGACCGCATCAAGAACCGGGCGATCGTGATTTCCACGCTCGACAATCTGGTGAAGGGTTCGGCCGGACAGGCGATCCAGAACATGAACCTGATGTTCGGGCTCCCGGAGACAGCGGGGCTGGAGCAGATCGCGCTGTTCCCGTGACGCGAGGTGCCGCAGTGGACGAAGCGACGCTGCGATTTTACCGCGGCAATGCCGAGGCCTACGCCAAGCGCACGTTTACCTCGCGCCAGGCGCGGCTGATGGCGTTTCTGGCGCAGCTTCCGCCGGGCGCTCGCATCCTCGAACTCGGATGCGGCGCCGGCGGCGACACGGCGGAAATGCTGGCGCGCGGGTTCGATGTGCGCGCGACGGACGGGTCGCCGGAAATGGCTGCCGTCGCGTCAAGGCATCTCGGCCGCCCCGTCGAGATGCTGCTGTTTCATGAGCTCGACGAGATCGAGGCCTATGACGCCGTCTGGGCCAATGCCTGCCTGCTTCATGTCCCGAGGGCGGAGCTCGCGGATGTTCTGGCGAGAATCTGGCGCGCGCTGAAGGCCGAGGGCTATTTCTTCGCAAGCTACAAGGAAGGCGATGGCGCCGGCCGCGATACGCTCGATCGCTACTACAATTATCCCTCGCCCGAATGGCTGCGTGCGACCTATGCCGACGCAGGCAAATGGAACGCGCTGTCGATCGATAGCGGCGAAGTCATAGGCTTCGACGACAAGATGGCATCGATGCTGTTCGTCGTGGCCCGGAAGAACCTCTAACGCTGCCGCTTAATCTGATCTCCGCTGTTTCGCCTCCCGTTCTCGTCGGCTTGCTGACGCATTTTTGGCAGCAACGCGCTCCTTGGTCTCGTGTGGTGCCTTCTTGATCTTGCTTTGGCTCAGCCGTCGCCTCCCGACAATCGGAGCGACTGCTGCGACCTGACGGCTATTGAAGAGCAGGCCGTCCTGTCTTGCGCCGATAGGCCATGAAGCCCATGCCAGCAAAGCCAAGGATCATCGTCGCCCATGTCGAGGGCTCGGGGACGGCGGCTTGCAACAGACCATATTCGTACTCGGCCAGGATTCGTTGCCCTGCTGCGGACAGATGCGCATCGTCAGAAAAAAAGCTGGTTTCCTCGGAATCCACTGATCTCAGCCGCGCGTAAGGACCGTTACTGGTCTTGTTGGCACACCATTGACCCCATCCCGATCCGGCGCCGGCAACGCAGGCGGAGCCCGTGGTTGGACCATTGATTCCAGGCTTGACCGTATCCGCGGTAAATCCATACGCCGTTGGATTCGCTGTTACTGTCGCTATGAGCCCGGCGACATCGGCGTATATGTAGTCAACTTCAGCGCTGTTCAGCGCGGCGCGAAGCGTGTCGTTGTAATAGATGCCCAACGGTCCGCTGGGTTGCACACCCTCAACAAGAATGTTCTTGGCGCCGACGCTCTGGAGGAAATCGATCTTGCTTACATACGCATTGATTTGGGTCGTCAGGTACGCCTGCTTGGCAGCAAAGTCCGCATCGTATGTTTGATTCGCGTAGGTAAGGTCATTACCTCCTGAACTGAAGACGTAGAGCGCGCTGGAATTTGCAGTCCCGCCGGTGCTCGTCAAATAGTTGTCTATTTGGCCGACGGTGGATGGAAGATTGGCGTTGGGATAAAGGTTCCCGGTTCCGGCAAATACGGCGGTCTTTGATCCGCTGATCGCATAATTCGTGCCTCCGGGCTGGTTCGCGGGAATGGCCGTCAGCCCAAACTTCCCGGCAAGCACTTCAGAGTGCATCAGGCCGACACCCACCGGGGCACCTGTGCCCCCGTTGGCGATAGCATTGCGTATGAGCGTGTCTCGGGTGGGATTGCCGGTCCCGCAAGGCGAGGCTGCACCGTCGCACTGGCCAGGCGTTGCGAGAGCCCCCTTCCACCAGCCGCTGTCGAGCGTACTGTCACCGAACGCAATAAATTGGCTGTAGACCGGTGCTGCAGAAGCCGGAGCGTAGGCGAGCAGGGCCCCCAAACTTGCGATCACCAAGCGTCCAATCATTTCAAGACTCCATATTTTCGAATTCGCGTTGTTCAACCCCAAGATAAAAATGTCCGGGCAAACGAAAGCCGCCCGAAGGCGGCTCGATTACACCCAACGAACGGAATTGCTCCCGCGCCGGTAGGCAGCGAAGCCGACACCTGCGAAGCCCAGGATCATCATGGCCCAGGTAGAGAGTTCGGGGACGCCCGAGGTGACGGTGAGACTGGTCACGCTGGCATAGACAGAGGTGTTTTGAATAACTTGACCGAGAGTGTAGTCGTGGCTGTAAAATTGCAGAGTGCCGCCGTAGGTCGGAGTGTAGGTAAACGGGCCGGTGAGCGAGAAAGGAACGCTGCCATCGTAGGCGTAAACATGCGCTTGCGAATACACAACCGAAGAAGCGTCGTTCGCGCGCGCATAATGAAATTGTCGGCCAAAGCCATCGTCATATTGGACGGCGCCCGCAAAGCCCTGATATGTCGCGGGGACGGAGACCGTCACGCTGCCAATGGTAACGGTCGCGCTGGTCACGGGTGACGTGGGGCTGCCTAAGTAACCCGTGCCGCCGAAAGTTTCCTGATAGGGATAGGGGCCTGGACTGCTATTGGCATCCCCAAGCGAGGTATCGAACGTGAACTTGGCGGTGTAGGACTGCCCGACCAGATCATTGTTTCCGCCGACCGTTCCGAAAATGCCAGTCAGGTCGCGATCATAGGTCACGATCCCCGTGTAGGTGACATTGACGATGGTGGCGGATGCCTGCGAGGCAATCGAACATAGCGCCGCGCCCGCAAGCGCGCCCAATAGGCGAGATTTCATTTTAAGCCCCCTGTGTCATGCAACAGAGGCCAGCACAGGCACCGTCAAGTGACCGTCAAAGTGCCGTCAATCGGGGAAATTTCTCGCGCATGCCGCGATTTAGTTGGTCGGCTCTGCCGCCAGGGCCGTTTTGAAGGCAGCGACATATTCGTCACGAGCCGATTTGTACCGGGCACTGGCGTTGATCCCGCCCCGGCGGGCCATCATTTCGGGCGTATAGGTCGGCGACAGGCTCCTGGATGTCGCAGCGGCGATGGCCGCCTCGGACTTTCGGCCGGCGCTGTGAAGAGCGGCCGCCCGCATTCCGTGAATGCGGGAGACGGTGGGGTTGCCGCTGATGGCGAGGTCGAGATATGTGATCGCCCGCTCCGGATATCCGGCCATGAGCGCCGTTTCGCCGGCGATATAGGCAGTCTCAGCCGAGGCTATGTCCGGCAGCAGATAGTTCGTTACCCCTTCCATTTGCGCGTAGGCATCCTCAAACCGGCCCAGAAACAGCTTGATATGTGCGGCCTGGGCGGCGGCATTCCAGTGGGTCCGATCCAGCAGAAAGGCGCGTTCGAATTCGAGGCCGGCCTGCTCGAACCTGCCTTGCAGCTTGTTGATCATGCCCATGCTGAAGGCTACTTCGGCCAGGTTGGGGGCCTGCTCTCGCGCACGAAGCAAAAGGCTGTTGGCGCGCTCGATATCCTGCGCGCGCGCCTGGCTCTGTTCGCGCGCGACCTTCAGGATGTAGTGATCCGATAGTCCGAGGAGGCCATAGAGCTGGTTTGGATCCTGCTTGAGGACTTCTTCAAACAACGCGACTTCAGATGTATCTGCGTTACCCACCCGTGTCCGAATTCGGGCAGCTTCGGCCCGCCATAGCAGCGCCGGGATCGAGTCGGCTGCGGTATCGGATAATGTCTTGGCGCGGTGTAGCGTAATTTCGGCGTAGACATACCGATAGAACTGGCGTGCAAATCTGACCGATGCGGACTCCGTTGCGGTTATGGACAGTGGCCCGGCCCAGACGCTGACGCCGGTTGTCGCGTCAAACAAGTTGATATCTGCCTGGATCTCGGCCTGAGATTCCTTGAGCCTGGTCTGCACCACATAGCGTGCACGGTGGGAGCGTCCGAGGCTAATTGGATCGCGGGGCAAGGTACCGCCCTGCACGGCAACGATCGAAAGGCGATTATTGCGTGCAAAGGCAAGAACCGTCTCCGCCTCAAGACCGGCGGTTTGGACCTCCGGCAAGTTGCGGCCTCCTGCGGTTTCAAATGGCAGGACAACGACCGAGACCCGGCCGGAGTTTTCACCAACATAAGAGATCGGATCCGTGGAGCTGTTCCATGATCGATAGCCGATCGATGTACCTACAGCCAAGGCTGCGACGATAAGGGCCGCGACGGCGTATTTGTATGTTCGGCCGGCTGCCGAAGCGCCGGGCCCCGGCAGCACGGGAAGCGGGGCCGGATCCGGAATTTCACCGGACGGTTCGTTGATGCTCTCAGGCGCCGATGCCTTTTTTCGCCGAAGCTGTTCGATCAACTCTTGCGTCGCCGCCTCAGGGCGAACGCCCAGTTCTTCCCGAAGAAGAATCCGGAATGTCTCATACCGCTGCATGGCGGACGCCCGTCCTGAGGCTGCAGCTTCTTGCGCGATGACAAGGCGCTGAGTTTCCTCTCTCAACGGGTCGATTTCCACCAACCGATTGGCGACCGATAAAGCTTCGGCGGGTTCCCCGCGTTCGGCCAACATGCGGACCAAGCGGTCGAAAACCGCGATTGCAATCTCCCTGGTTCGCAAACGCTCATTGGCCAGCCAGTCATCAAACTCGGCCTCGCCGATTTCTGCCTCGCTGCCAAAGTCGCCCCGATACGAATCGGCAATTCGCCGGATTTCCGAAGCTTCAGACGCCGAACGCCAGTCCGCCAGCGCCGCCCGATCGATGGCCAACAGGGACGTGTCGAGCCCTACGGTCGAATCGTCGAACGCAATGATGTCGGTAGCCCCCGAAGCAGCGCCTCGCCGGAAGTTGCTCAGGAGTTGTCGCAGGCTTTGACGCGCTTGCTCCTCTCCGCTTCTGCTCCATAATAGCGACGCCAGCTTTCGGCGGCTTTCGCTGAAGTTGGGCGCCGCGGAAAGATAGACGAGCAGGGCGCGCATCTTGGCGGACTGAAGTGGAATGGGCTCGCCGGTTTCCTCTGCAGCAAGCTCTATCGACCCTAGCACCCTCAATTGAAATCGTGCGGTCGATGTTTTCATTTCGCCTTGTGTCGTCATGGATAACGATGGGCTATGCTGTTCAATTCCAATAAAAAAGCTTTCGTCAGAGCAGGGGCTCTTTTCCGCCATGAACAATTCATGCAGCGGATGTTTACAAGACGTGTCGCCCTAAACCGGGCTAAATGAATTTTGTTGGAATGCCGTCAGCCCAATTCCTCCAATAGCTTGGATAGTATGTTCTACCGCCGTGCGGTCGACAACGTGAAATTTGTCTCCTGACCGGTCTGAGCCAGCCTCAATGGGGCCGCTCGGTGCGACGCCGCCGCGGCCTGTCTATAAAGGCCCGGAGTGGGTTCACCATAACCCAACCGGGAATCTCAGGATTTCGGAGTGGCCACTCAGCGCCCCGGATAACGATGCAAGGAGATGGATTCCTGAGGGCTGGTCGCCTCAAACCACCCTGAAGATCGCGAGCGCCAGCGCGGCTTGCGCCAGGAAGCCGACGGTAAAGGCCAGCGTGCGGAACACCGGCAGGCCCAGCGTGTAGACGATCAGGTGCGCGACACGCGACCAGAAATAGACGGCGCAGGCCAGCACGGTCCACCTGTCGGAATAGTCGATGGCGTGCAGTATCAAGACCAGCGGCGCGAAGATCACGAGGTTCTCGACCGCGTTGTCATGGGCGAACATCAGCCGGTTGGCCCAATCGGCGTGCGGCTTGTCGTTGCGCGAGGGATTGGCCATGGCACCGGAAAGGCCGCGCACCTGACAGCGGTTGATGATGTAGGGAATCCACATCAGCCCGGTCAAAATCACCGTCAGAGTCAGCCAGAACAATTCGCGCGTGATTGGTTGCGTCATCGGTCTCCCTCAATCGATTTCGATTCCCGGCATGGGATATCAGGTTATACCCAACCGCCCGCGGCCGCGCTATGCGCGGACCTTGACGTAGCTGCCGGGCGCGTCCTCGATCGGTGGCAACTCCTCGGAGCCGACGGCGCGCGCGGGCACCTGCTCGGCGTCCAGGCTCTCCAGCCATTGCCGCCAGTCGGGCCACCACGAGCCCTTGTGTTCGGTCGCGTTCTTCATCCAGTCGGCGAGCGTGATGTCCTTGATGTTGTCGTTGGTCCAGTACTGGTATTTGCCCAATTCCGGCGGGTTCACCACGCCGGCGATATGGCCGGAGCCGGACAGCACATATTTGACCGGGCCGCCGAAGAACTGCGAACCGTAGAGAACTGAATCCGCCGGCGCGATGTGGTCCTCCCGCGTCGCGAGATTGTAGATGGGCACCTTGACCTTCGACAGGTCGAGCAGCGTGTTGTCGAGCACCATGCTGCCGGAGGAGAGCCGGTTTTCCAGATAGCAGTTGCGCAAGTAATAGGAATGGTTGGCGGCCGGCATCCGCGTGGCGTCGGAATTCCAGTGCAGCAGGTCGAAGGAGGAGGGCGCCTGTCCCTTCAGATAGTTGCTGACGACATACGACCAGATCAGGTCGTTGGAGCGCAGCATGTTGAAGGCCATCGCCATCCTGCTGCCTTCGAGCACGCCGGCCGCCTGCATGTCGCGCTCGAGCGCCGAGATCTGGTCTTCATCGACGAACACGAGCAAATCGCCGGCATGGGTGAAGTCGACCTGCGCGGCAAAGAATGTCGCCGAGGTGACGCGCTGGCGCCGCTTCTCGGCGAGCCAGGCCAGCGTCGAGGCAAGCAGGGTGCCGCCGACGCAGTAGCCGACGGTATGGACCTTCATCTCGCCCGTCACCTTTTCGATGATGTCCATCGCGGTGAGCGGGCCTTCCTTCATGTAGTCGTCGAAGGTTTTCTTGCCGAGTTCCTTGTCGGGGTTGACCCAGGAGATCACGAACACGGTGATTCCCTGGTCGACGCACCATTTGATGTAGGATTTTTCCGGCTTGAGATCGAGAATGTAGAACTTGTTGATCCAGGGCGGCACGATCAGGAGCGGCGTGCGCAGCACCGTCTCCGTGGTCGGTGTGTACTGGATCAGCTGCATCAGCTCGTTCTGGTAGATCACCTTGCCGGGCGTCGTCGCCATGTTGACGCCGACGACAAGGTTCGTCGGGTCGGACTGGCGGATACGAAGCGTGCCGCGGCCGGCTTCGATGTCCTCGGTGAGCATCTTCATGCCGCGCACGAGATTGTCGCCGTTCGAGGCCAGCGTCTCGCGCAGCACTTCGGGATTGGTGAGAATGAAATTCGATGGCGCGATCGCGTTGGTGATCTGCTGAACGTAGAACTCGGCCTTCTTGCGCGTGTGCGGATCGACGCCTTCGGCGTTCTTCACCAGTTCCTGCGCCCATTGCGCGGTGAGCAGATAGAGCTGCAGCACGAAATCGAAGAACTGGTTCGATCTCCACTCCGGATCCTTGAAACGCTTGTCGCGCGGCGACGGCTCGATCGCAGGCTTGACCGCTTCGCCCGCCATGCGGCGCGCGGCCTGGCCCCAGAGATCGAGATAGGCCTTGCCCATCCGGGTCTGCAGGTCTTCGGCGCGTTGCTGGTCCGTCAGCCAGTATTCCGCCACCTTGGTGAAGGTCTTGATGACCTCACCGATCTCGCTGGGCGGCTTGTCCTTCGGTTCCCCGTCCTCGCGCGGCTTGAGATAGGCCGCGAGCGCCTGACCGCTCGTCTCCATCGCCTTGGCGATGTTCATGGCGAAGGCTTCGGCGTTGAAGGTCTTCAAACCTTGGGTTTCGGTGTTGACGTCGCTCATATCAAGGACACTATAACTTCATTTCGCGTTCGTCACCGCGTCGATTGACGGCGAGAGGGTTGGGGTTAACCCTGTTGCACTGCGATAAAGTTTGCGTGTTCACGCATGTTGCACACATTGCAGCCGCACCGATCACATTTGCTCTTTGGGCTTTAATCGTTTCAGGCGACAATGGTTTGAACGGTTCTAGCGAAATCAACGCAGCGGGACGATTCTGCGTTGCAAAGCTCGTACCAGCGCATAGATGCCATCGCGATGCGGGGGTGCGCAGGTAGTTGGGGATTTCCGGACGGATGCCGGCAGATCGAACGATAAGGCTGTGGTCGATTGCCGCGCTGTTTGCGTCGGCATTCGCGCTTGGCGGCTGCTCGACGCAGATCGCGGATATGCCGGCCCTTGGCGTGCCGGCAGACGCGCCCGAGCGTCCGAAGGAAGCCGGTGGCTATCTACCGGTGCATGACCTGCCGCCGGACCGCAACGAGGAGGCGATCAAGCCGGCCGAACTGGCTAAAATTCAGTCAGATTTGACAGCCGCCCGCGACCGTCAGGCAACGGCTTCCACCCCGGCAAAACCAGCCAAGAAGTGAGGGGCTCGTCGGTTTGACGCGCTATCCTGGCGCATTCTCCTGGCGCGAACCGGCCAAACCCGGACCAGGTCCGGGGCTGCTTGAAAACGCCATAAAAACTGGCGCTGCCGGGCTCCCGTGGTAAAAGAACCCAATTCAACCGCATTGCGGGTCCAGAGCTCAGGGATCTCGCGCCTGAATTCGCTCTAAATCCTTGATTGAGCGCGACTTCTGACCGAAACCCGGTTCCGGTTTCGATAGCCGCGAAGGTTCCGTTCGATTCTGTCCTGCCGGTTGTCGGAGCAAGGGTCCCATGGAAGATTTTTATCGCATCCGCCGTCTGCCGCCTTACGTGTTCGAGAAGGTCAACCAGGCCAAGGCGGCCGCGCGCAATGCCGGGGCCGACATCATCGACATGGGCATGGGCAATCCGGACCTGCCGACGCCGCCCCATGTGCTGGAGAAACTGAAGGAGACGCTCGGCAAGCCGCGGACCGACCGCTACTCGGCCTCACGCGGCATCAACGGCCTGCGCAAGGCGCAAGCCGCCTATTACGGGCGGCGGTTCGGCGTGAAACTCAATCCGGACACCCAGGTCGTGGCAACCCTCGGCTCGAAGGAAGGTTTTGCCAACGTGGCGCAGGCGATCACCGCGCCCGGCGACGTCGTGCTGTGCCCCAATCCGAGCTATCCTATACATGCCTTCGGCTTCCTGATGGCGGGCGGCGTGATCCGCTCGGTGCCCTCGGAACCGACGCCGCAATTCTTCGAGGCGGTGGAACGCGCGATCATCCACTCGATCCCGAAGCCGATCGCGCTGATCGTCTGCTATCCCTCCAATCCGACCGCCTATGTCGCCGACCTCGATTTCTACAGGGATCTGGTGGCGTTCGCGAAGAAGCACGAGATCTTCATCCTGTCGGATCTGGCCTATGCCGAAGTCTATTTCGACGACGACAATCCGCCGCCCTCGGTGTTGCAGGTTCCCGGCGCGATGGACGTCACCGTCGAGTTCACCTCGATGTCGAAGACGTTCTCTATGGCGGGCTGGCGCATGGGCTTTGCCGTCGGCAACGAGCGGATCATCGCGGCGCTGGCGCGGGTGAAATCCTACCTCGACTACGGCGCGTTCACCCCCATTCAAGTCGCCGCCACCGCCGCGCTGAACGGGCCGGAGGATTGCATCAAGGAAATGCGCGACACCTACCGCAAGCGCCGCGACGCGCTGGTCGAATCGTTTGGCCGGGCGGGCTGGGAGATTCCGCCGCCGCAGGCCTCGATGTTCGCCTGGGCGCCGCTGCCCAAGACCTTCGAGAGCGTCGGCAGCATGCAGTTCGCGACCCTGATGGTGGAGAAATCCGGCGTGGTGGTCTCGCCCGGCGTCGCCTTCGGCGAGCATGGCGAGGGCTATGTCCGCATCGCCATGGTGGAAAACGAGCAACGTATCCGCCAGGCGGCCCGCGGGGTGCGACGCTTCCTTGAAAGCGGCATTGAAACGTTGCACAACGTGGTTCCTCTCGCCAACCGGCGCTAATTCCTTCTATTGCAGGTTCTCTCATTCATGGTCGCACCCCTGAGAGTGGGTATCGCGGGGCTCGGCACTGTTGGCGCCGAAGTCGTCCGCCTCATCGAAGAGCAGTCGCGGACGCTGTCCGAGCGCAGCGGACGCGGCGTGCGCGTCGTGGCCGTCACCGCGCGTTCGAAGGCGAAAAAGCGCTCGCTCGACTTGCGCGGCATCGACTGGGCGAAAAGCCCGCTGGCACTGGCCAATGACCCCAACGTCGATTGCTTCGTCGAACTGATGGGCGGCTCCGGCGAGCCGGCGCTGTCGGCGATCGAGGCCGCGCTGAAGTCAGGCAAGTCGGTGGTGACCGCCAACAAAGCGCTGATCGCCAAGCACGGCATCCGGCTGGCGAAGGCTGCGGAGAAGCATGGCGGCGCGCTCAACTACGAGGCCGCCGTTGGCGCGGCCATTCCCGTCATCAAGACCCTTCGCGAGGGGCTTGCCGGCACCGGTGTCAACCGCGTCTACGGCATCCTCAACGGCACCTGCAATTACATCCTGACCCGGATGGAGCAGGAGGGGCTATCGTTTGCCGAATGCCTGAAGGACGCACAGCGTCTCGGCTATGCCGAAGCCAATCCGTCGTTCGATGTCGACGGCCACGACACCGCGCAGAAGCTTGCGATCCTGGCGAGCCTCGCTTTCGGCACCAAGGTGGCGCAGAGCGCGGTCTATGTCGAAGGCATCTCCTCGATCGCGCCGGAAGATCTGCGTGCGGCTGAGGAACTGGGCTACCGCGTCAAACTGCTTGGCGTGGCGGTGCGGACCGCCAAGGGCATCGAGCAGCGCGTGCATCCGACCATGGTGCCGAAATCATCCTCGATTGCGCAGGTGATGGGTGTTACAAACGCGGTGACTATCGACGGCGAGGGTATCCCGCCGATCACGCTGGTGGGGCCTGGCGCCGGCGGTGCGGCGACGGCGTCTGCCGTCGTGGCCGACATCGCCGATGTGGCGCGCGGTATTCGCGCAAGGCCGTTCGGACGTCCCGTGGAGCGGTTGCGCGACACCACCAAGGCGCCGATGGAGCGCCATGAGGGCGGCTACTACATCCGCTTGATGGCGCGCGATCTTGCCGGCACCGCCGCCACCATCGCCACCCGCCTCGCCGAACAGAAGATTTCACTGGAATCGATCGTGCAGCGTCATCCCGAAGGTGTCGACCTGAATGGCGCCACGAAAAAAGCGTCACCGGTTCCGGTCATCCTGATTACCTACGCAACCTCCGAGGATGCGGTGTACCGTGCGCTAGAGGCGGTACAGCGCGATAAGGTGATCAGCGGCCGGCCGCAGGTGATACGAATCGAGAAAAACTAGCGCGCGATTTGCATGAGTTGCGCGTTGAACGATAGATCGGGCCGGGGCCCCGTGCAGGTTTAAAGGAGTAAGCCGATGTCGACCCATATTTCCGTTCCGCCGCAGCTATTGCTCGAGCGCATTCTCACGCTCGAGATCGTGCGCGTGACGGAGCGCGCGGCTGTTTCGGCGGCGCGGCTGCGCGGCCATGGCCAGGAGAAGGCCGCCGACCAGGCGGCCGTCGACGCGATGCGTCGCGAACTCAACAAGCTGCCGATCGAAGGCACCGTCGTGATCGGCGAGGGCGAGCGCGACGAGGCGCCGATGCTGTTCATCGGCGAGAAGGTCGGGCTCAACGCCGGTCCGCAGGTCGATATCGCGGTCGATCCGCTGGAAGGCACCACGCTCTGCGCCAAGAACATGCCGGGTGCGATCGCGACCATGGCGATGGCCGATGGCGGCACGCTGTTGCACGCGCCCGACGTCTATATGGAGAAGCTCGCGGTCGGCCCGGGCTACACCAAGGGCGTGGTCGAGCTCGACGCGTCGCCTGCCGACAATGTCCGCCGGCTCGCCAAAGCCAAAGGCGTCGAGCCTGGCGCGATCACGGTGCTGGTACTCGACCGCCCGCGCCACGCCGATATCATCGCCAGCATCCGCTCGACCGGCGCCGCGGTGCGGCTGATCACCGACGGCGACGTGGCGGGCGTGATCCATTGTGCCGATCCTGACAACACCGGCGTCGACATGTATATCGGCACTGGCGGCGCGCCTGAGGGCGTGCTGGCCGCGGCGGCGCTGCGTTGCATCGGCGGCCAGATGCAATGCCGGCTGATCCTCGACAGCGAGGAGAAGCGCGAGCGCGCGCACAAGATGGGTGTGACCGATCCGAAGATGATCTACGGCATCGAGGACATGGTGCGGGGCGACTGTCTGTTCGCGGCCACCGGCGTCACCACGGGTTCGCTGCTCACGGGCGTCAAATTCCGCAAGGATGATGTGATCGAGACCGAAACGGTGGTGATGCGCTCGGTGACCGGCACGGTGCGCTACATCAAGGCCGAGCACCGGCAGTTGGATAAGTTCCATTTGGACTAGCGGCTGCTGTCATTCCGGGGCGCGAAGCGAACCCGGAATCTCGAGATTCCGGGTTCGATGCTGCGCATCGCCCCGGAATGACGAACAATAAGAACAGGGGAGAGGCTCGCATGTCCGACATTTCCGCGGTGAAGGCGCTGGTGTTCGACGTGTTCGGCACCGTCGTCGACTGGCGCACCAGCCTCATCAATGATTTCACCAAATGGTCTGAGACCTCAGGCATCGAGGCCGACTGGACCGCTTTGGTCGATGGCTGGCGCGGCGTCTACATGGCCTCGATGGACGAGGTGCGCAAACACCCCGAACGCGGCTATCAGATCCTCGATACGCTGCACCGGCGGTCGCTGGAAAAATTGGTGGCGCAGTTTTCGATACAGGGCTTGAGCGACGCTGACCTGCATTACCTGACGATGGGCTGGCACCGCCTGCATCCCTGGCCCGACAGCGTGCCGGGGCTGACGCGGCTGAAAAAGAAATACATCATCTCGCCGCTCTCCAACGGCAACGTCGCGCTGTTGACCAACATGGCAAAGTTCGCCGGCCTGCCGTGGGACCTCGTGATGTCGGCGGAGTTGTTCGAGCACTACAAGCCCGATCCCGAAACCTATCTCGGTGCCGCCAAATTGCTTTGCCTGCCGCCGTGTGAGGTGATGATGGTCGCTGCGCACAACGGTGATCTGAAAGCGGCACAGCAGAACGGCCTGAAGACCGCGTTCGTCGCGCGTCCCACCGAATACGGCCCGCACCAGAAATATGATTTCGAGGCCAAGGGCGACTGGGACATCGTCGCCAAGGATTTTGGCGGCATCGCCGATAGGTTGGGGTGCTAGCGATTTCCGCGGGGTGTAGTTCGTAGGATGGGTAGAGCGAAGCGAAACCCATCACCGTCGCGCACTGTGGTTGATGGGTTTCGCTTCGCTCTACCCATCCTACGCGCTGCCGCTGCTGCGCAGCCTATCCCGCGCCGCCTTGGATCACACCGAACCAACCAAGCCCCTTATACGTCTCGTAGCCGGGCGTGGCGTGGAAGGCGACCAGCGCGCCGGAGCGGTCTTGATGGAAGCCGGAGCGCCGTCCCTCCAGTGGAAGCGAGACGCGCTCGGTGAGCAGGCCCTGGCCGTCGGACGCGGCGATCACGCGGAAATTCGAATCGACCAGCAGCACGCGCGCCTTGTCGGCGGCGCCGACGCGCACGCCTTGCACGATGGCGCGGGCCTGCGGCTCCCAGTCGAAATGGACCGCCAGCACGCCGGTCGGTTTGCCGTTGGCCTTGCCGCCGGCGCGAACGCTGGCGCAATAGGTCACGACCTGGGCGTTGCCAAGCAAAGGCTGGCATTCGACGTCGCCGACGGCGTAATCGTCGCCGGAGCGCAGGTCCCGCGCGGCGCGAAACCATTTTGTGTGCACCACGTTCTGGCCCACGACGTTGAAACGGTCAGCGCGGCCGTTGGCGCGCACATTGCCGTCGAGATCGCACAGCCAGAGATCGAGATAGACGGTATAGGCGCCGAGGATCACGGCCAGTCGTTCCGAGACATGGGCGACGGCGGCAGCCTCCGGCGCCGCTGCGCAATCGACGACGGCGGAATCGGTCGCCCACCAGCGCACGTCGCAGGTGCGCTCATAGAGATTGCGGTCGATCAGCTCGATGGCGTTCAGCGACAGATCGACCATGCGCTCGCCGCGCGAGCGGTCGGCCATCTGCGCGATCGAATTCATCAGATTGCCGGTGCGGTTGGTGAGCTGGCTTTCGAGCTCGCGGGCGATGGTCTCGACCTGCTGACCGACATTGCGGACTTCCTGCGCCACCACGGCAAAGCCCGCGCCCTGGGCGCCTGCGCGTGAGCTCTCGATCAGCGCGTTCAGCGCCAGCATCTTCATCTGGTTGGTGATCTTCTGGATCGACTTGGTCTTCTCGCAGGCGACCTGATTGACCTCGGCGGTCAATCTCGCGATCAGCGCGGAAACGTCGGCCTCGTCCTCGGCGCCCGCTGCATTGGCTGGCTGTTTTGCGATCGTTGCTGTTTGGGAGCGAAGCGCGACGGACATTGGCGGGGAATTCCTCAGTCTTTGTGCGGATGTCGATCTTCTGCGGATCGGCGAGACTCAACGAGTGCGTATTTGACTCCTTTGTCGGGGATCATGGCTAACGATTGGTTTAATTTCTGCCTCCCGCGGGTAGTATTGCGGGGACAAGTTGCATCTTCTTTGTGCAAGTCGTTTTTATCGGCATAGGCTCAAAGCCGGCGCGGCCGGGATTGTGTCGCGTTGGCCGCAGTGATTCGCGCGGAGCCGCACCACGCCATGGTCCCGGTTTGCCGATCGGCGGCTTTGTCCCTATCACTCGAAGGAATCATGACGCTCCCCGTATCCGCACTTCCCGTTGAACTGCCGCCGGCGTTTCTCGGCGTCTTGCGTTCGGCGACCGGCAAATTGTGGCGCGACCGGCTCGATGCCAGGGGGGCGGCGCGGGCGCTGGCGATCACGCAGCGCTACCAGTTGCCGGAGATGCTGGCGCGCGTGCTGGCGGGGCGCGATGTCGGGATCGACGAGGTCGAGGATTTCCTCGATCCGACCATCCGCAAATTGATGCCCGATCCCCACACCGTGACGCAGATGGAGACGGCGGCGAGGCGCATTGCCGACGCCGCCGCGCGCGCCGAGAAGGTCGCGATCTTCGGCGATTACGATGTCGATGGCGCGACCTCGGCGGCGCTGCTGGCCTGGCATCTGCGCCATTGCGGGCTCGATCCGCTGATCCACATCCCCGACCGCATCTTCGAAGGCTATGGCCCCAATGTCGACGCGGTGCGAGGGCTCGCCGGCAAAGGCGCGACGCTGCTCGTCACCGTCGATTGCGGCACTACTAGCCTCGAGCCGCTGGCGGAAGCACGGAAGCTCGGCATGTCCGTGGTCGTCATCGACCACCACCAGACCGGCGACGAATTGCCCGAGGTCGATGCGCTGGTGAACCCGAACCGGCCTGACGATCTCTCCGGCCTCGGTCATCTCGCTGCCGTCGGCCTGGTGCTGATTACGCTGGTGGCGGTGAACCGGGAATTGCGTAGCCGCGGCTTCTGGAATGCCGAGCGGCCGGAGCCGGATCTGCTCGGCATGCTGCACCATGTGGCGCTCGGCACCGTCGCCGACGTCGCGCCCCTGACCGGGCTCAACCGCGCCTTCGTCGCCAAGGGCCTGATCGCGATGCGCCGCCGCGACCATATCGGCCATACCGCGCTGATGGATGTGGCGCGGCTGAACGGGCCGCCGGAAGCCTGGCACCTCGGATTCATGCTGGGGCCGCGCATCAATGCCGGCGGTCGCATCGGCCGCGCCGATCTCGGGGTGCGGCTGCTGCTGGAAGGCGACATCTCGGAGGCCGCGCGGATCGCAGCCGAACTCGACCGGCTCAACAGCGAGCGCCGCATCATCGAGCAGGCGGCGGAGGCGCAAGCCGAGGCCGAAGCGCTGGCTTCGCTCGGGCTCGAAGACAAGGGCGCGGTGATCGTGACCGCCGCCGAGGGCTGGCATCCCGGCATCGTCGGCCTGGTTGCTTCGCGGCTGAAGGAGAAGTTTGCACGTCCCGCCTTTGCGATTGCGCTGGAGCCGGGCGGCATCGGCACCGGCTCGGGCCGCTCGATCTCAGGCGTCGATCTCGGCAAGGCGGTGCGGCAGGCGGTGAAGGAGCGGCTCTTGATGAAGGGCGGCGGCCACGCCATGGCCGCGGGCGTGACGCTGCGCAAGGAGAAGCTTGCGGAATTTCGTGCCTTCATGGAAAGCGCGCTGGCCGAGGACGTCGCCAATTCCCGTCACGAGCACGAGCTGTTCATCGACGGCGCGGTGAGCGCGCGCAGTGTGACCGTGGAATTCGCGACGATGCTGAACCGCGCCGGGCCGTTCGGGGCGGCCAATCCGGAGCCCGTGATCGCGCTGCCGGCGCATCAGCTGGTCTATGCCGACGAAGTGGGGCAAGCGCATCTGCGCCTGCGCTTCAAGTCCGGCGACGGCGCCATCGTCAACGGCATTGCGTTTCGCTCGGTCGGGCAGAAGCTCGGCCACGCGCTGACGCAGAACCGCGGCCAGCCGCTGCATGTAGCAGGCTCGCTCGCGGTCGATCGCTTTCAGGGCTCGGAACGCGTGCAGTTGCGCGTGACCGACGTCGCAGTGCCGGATCCGGGACCCGCCTTGATCAGGTAATTCGAACAACCAAGAACAACAAACGGGAGAAGAAATGACAGGGCAGGTTCAGGGCAAGGTCGCGCTGGTGACCGGCGGTGCGTCCGGCATTGGCGAAGCGGTTTGCGAGTTGCTGGCGCGCAAAGGCGCCTCGATTGCCGTAACCGACGTCGACGATTTGAAAGGTCCCGAGGTCGTAGCGCGGATCAAGAAGGCGGGTGGAGAGGCGAGCTTTTGGCATCACGACGTCACCAGCGAGGAACGCTGGATCGAGGTCGTGGCTGACGTGATGAAGCGCTACGGGCGGCTGGACGTGCTGGTCTCCAACGCCGGCATCGGAATCTCCGTTCCGACGATCACCGAGATGTCGCTGGCGGATTGGCGGCGGCAGAACGCGGTCAATCTCGACGGCGTATTTTTATCCGTGAAGCATTGCCTGCCGGCGATGCGCAAGACCGGCGGCGGCTCCGTCATCATGATGTCGTCGCTGGCGGGGTTGCGCGGCGCGGCCGGTCTTTCCGGTTACTCCGCGACCAAGGGCGGTGTCCGGCTGTTCGCCAAGTCGATCGCGATGGAGTGCGCTACGTTTGGCGACGGCATCCGCGTCAACTCGGTGCATCCCGGAATCATCGACACGCCGATCTGGGGCAAGATTCCGGCGGGAGCCACAGGCAGCGGGCAGAACGCGCCGATCGATCCCGAGGAGCGTGCGAAGATGGTGACACCGCTCGGGCGTGCCGGCCACGCTGAAGAGATCGCGCAGGGAGTTTTGTATCTCGCCTCGGATGCCTCGCGCTATGTGACCGGAACCGAGCTCGTCATCGATGGCGGGATGAATGCGGGCGGGGTGGCGCGGAGGGCGTGAGGGTGGCGAAATCCGCTTCTTCGGTGTGATACGCGTCAGAGCACTATCGGGGCGCTGCGGTGAATTGCGCCCGCAACCAAGCCTGCACGGCCTCGATCGGTTCGCTCAGCGGCCTGTCGCGGCCGCGGACCAGGTGCAAGGAGAAGCCTTCAAGCTCCGGTCCGAACGGGACCTCCAACGTGCCCTGCGCCAGTTCGTCGGAGACAAGCAGCAGGCTATGCAGCGCGATCCCGGCGCCGGCGACCGTCGCCTGGATCGCATGGGTCTCATCGCTGAAGCGCAGGCCCGCCCGCGCATCGATGCCGTCAATGCCGGCAATTTTCATCCAGCGACGCCAGGTCGGATTGCCGGGATCGCGACGATACCAGTCGAAATGCAGCAAGGTCGCTGACCGCAGGTCGCTCGTTTTCTTGATACCGAGGCGCGGACTTACGACCGGCGCAAAGCGATCGACGGTAAGGGTCTCAGCGACCAGATCGGGGTAGGGTCCGGGGCCATAGCGCAGGGCGAGATCAGCGACGCCCGAACCGAGGTCGACGGCTTCCAGCGTCGCGAGCAACGTGAGATCGATGTCTGGTCGTGCCTTGCGAAATGCCGCGATGCGCGGCACCAGCCACTTGGCCGCGAAAGCAGGTGTCGCGGAGAGCGTCACCACGGTGCGCCGCCGCGTGCGGCTCAAGCCATCGATAACGCGCGCAAAGGAATCGAAGCCGTCGCGGAGAACCGGCAGCAATATTTGCCCCTCCGCCGTGAGCAGCACCTGGCGCGTGCGCCGTTCGAACAAGCTTACGCCGATCGCTTCCTCCAGCTGCCGCACCTGATGACTGATCGCCGTCGGCGTGACGTGCAGTTCGTGCGCCGCGCGCTTGAAGCTCAGATGTCGCGCGGCGGCCTCGAACGCGCGCAGGCCAATCAATGGAGGCAGACGTCGCATTGCTATGGCCTATAGATGAATTTAGCTCATCCATAGGCTGAGTAATTTGCGTTTGTCAATGCGGCCCGCTGCGCCGATCTAAGCCGCTAACAGATGAACGGAGATATGTCATGAAGCTATTACGAATTGATTCCAGCGCGCGTTCCCAAGCCTCAGACCGAAGTTCGCGCGGATCGCATACGCGCAGGCTCACCGAGCGGTTTACTCGCCGTTGGCTGCAACAGCGGCCGAATGATGTTCTGATCAGTCGCGATGTCGGCCAATCACCGCCGCATCCGGTCGCCGAAAAATGGATCGGCGCCGCCTTCACCAAGCCCGACCAACGTGAGCCCTGGATGAACGAGGCGCTGGCCGAAAGCGATGCGCTCATCAACGAGCTGATCGCAGCCGATTTGGTCGTGGCCGGCGTGCCGATGTACAATTTCGGGATGCCCGCACAGTTCAAGGCTTATATCGACAACGTCGTGCGGGTCGGGCGCACGTTCGGTTTTGATCGTTCACGGCCTGACGATCCCTATACGCCACTGCTGGCGGGGATGGACAAGCGTCTCATCCTGCTCGGTTCCCGCGGCGATTACGGGTACGATCCGGGCGGCCGCATCGCTCATATCAATCATGTGGAGGGTGCTATCCGCGATGTCTTCGCCTTTCTAGGCGTCACCGCGTTCCACAGCGTTGCAATCGAGTATGACGAGTTCGGCGGCGATCGATTGCAGGCGTCGATTGCGGCGGCGGAAGGCGCCGTTGATGAACTGGTCGACCGGCTGGCGGAGGCGCGGCAAGCGGTTTACCCGCCCTGCCTCAACCGCGCCAGCACCTTCAGTCCGCCGTAACCGTCAGCCGGCAGCAATCCCATCTTGGTTTGATAGTCCTTCACCGCCTTCATGGTGTCGTTCCCGACGCGGCCGTCGGTGCCACCGGTGTCGAAGCCGGCTTTTGTCAATCGCGTCTGCAGCTCCTGCACTTCGGGAAGCGTCAGCGCGCGTTCGGAGCCGGGGAAGGGCTGGATGAAAGGCGGCGCGCCCAGAATGCGGTCGCCGAGATGGCAGATCGCCAGCGCGTAGTTCATCGATGGATTGTAGCTCTTCACCGAATAGAAATTCGGGCCCAACAGGAACGAAGGACCGCCGGCGACCGGCACCCACATCTGCGCGGATGCGTTCGGCTGCGGGAACGGCTTGCCATCGGCGCGCGTGACGCCGGCGCTGGCCCATGCTGCGTAGGTCCGGCTGCCGCTCGAAGACCCTCCGGAACTGCGGACTTCATAGCCCCAGTGTTCGCCGCGATGATACTTGCCGCGGTTGAGCAGATAGCGCGCGCTGGAGCCGAGCGCGTCGTCGGGCTTGCCGAACGGCGAGACGCGGCCGTCCTTGTCGTAGTCCATGCCGACATTGAGCCAGACTTCGGGCATCCACTGCGTATGGCCCATCGCGCCGGCCCAGGAGCCGCGCATTTCCGCCGGCGTGCCCCAGCCGCGATCGACGATTTTCAGCGCGTTGATCAGCTCGGTTTCCCAATAGGCGCGGCGGCGCGGTTCGTTCCAGGCCAGCGCCGCAAGCGCCGGAAAAATCGGGCGCATATGGTTCTGCTGCACCAGGGGATCGCCATAGGCTGATTCAACGCCCCACAGCGCCAGCAGCGTGCCTCGCTCGACGCCAAAATCCTGCTCGATCCGCGCGAACAGCGCCTCGTGCTTCTTCAGGGCTTCACGGCCGTTGATGATGCGCCAGTCCGAGGCGCGGCGATTGATGTATTGCCAGATCTGCTCGTGGAACTCCGGCTGCTTCTGCATCTGCCGGAACACGCTCATGTCGGGCTCGATGCGGCCCATCACCCGCGTCCAGGTCGCGTCCGAAATGCCTTTTGCAAGTACGCGCGTGCGAAAATTGTCGCGCCATTGGTCGAAGCCGGGTGGGGCTGCAAGCGCGGCAAGCGGTGTGGCGAGCAGGGTGCCTGCGCCGATGCCGGCCTTCAGCACGGCACGGCGGGTCGGGGCATCAGGGGAATCGGGCTGTTTCATGCCGGCAGTCTAGCGGCGCGGCGGGCCGGTGCCAAAAGCCATGACGCCGCGGGAACCGGCGATTCCCTCACAAATCCGCGGCGATTTTGGCGAGCCAGCGGCGGATCATGGTCTGGTCCCTCGCAGACAGCCCGGCCGTCAGCCGTTGCTCGATCACTTGCGCGTGTCGCTTGCACCTGTCGAGCAAGGCAGCACCCCGCCGCGTCACCGTCCACTGCAGCGCCCGGCCATGAACGGGGTGCGGGGTCTTCTTGATGGCGTCGTCGCGCTCGAGATTGCGGATGATGACGCCAACCGTCTGCGGCGTCAGCATTGCCACCCGCGCAAGCTCGGCGCCGGACAGGCCGGGATAGGCCTTGAGCATGGTCAGTACGACGAATTGCGGCGGGGTTACGCCGAGGTCGGCCAGCGACCGCTCCATTGCGAGCCGCGTCGCGGCCTGGGCCTGGCGCAGCAGGTAGGCGAGGTAGCCTTGCTCGCCGCGTTTGCCTTCGCCGGGCGGCGGCGGACGAAGCATCAACGGGGCGGGGTTGCCGGCGGATGTTTGCCGCGACCGTCGGCCGGCGCTCCCGGCTACCGGTTTTGGCGCCCGCTGTGGATTTTTCGCCGGAGCATTTTGCGATCGCGCCGCCGTGTCCCGTGGTGCCTTGCGCAGCATGTCAGTGCTCTTATAATAAATCAGAGCACTGATAACATGAGGCACAAGAGATGTCACACGCCCGCAAAGAATACAGAGACTTCATGTCGCTGACGCCGGACGCCTACGAGGCCGTGCTGGCGCTGAGCCAGGTCGCGGGCAAGGCCGGCATCGACAAGCAACTGCTCGAACTGATCAAGCTGCGCGCCTCGCAGATCAACGGCTGCGCCTTCTGCGTGCAGTATCACATCCTGGAAAGCGAGAAGCTCGGCGTGCCCACTGATAAACTCAATCTCGTGGTGGTCTGGCGCGAGGCGCCGCAATTCTCGGCCCGCGAGCGTGCGGCACTGGCATGGACCGAGGCGCTGACCTTGCTCAGCGAGGGCGTCAGCGACGAGGTCTATGCAGAGGCGAGCGCCGAGTTCTCGGAGAAGGAACTCGCCTATCTCACGTCGGCGGTGGCGTCGATCAATGTCTGGAACAGGTTCGGCGCCGCCTTTCGTTGGACACCTCCGGCGCGGAAACAGGCCGTGGACGCGGCAGCGTCATAGAATTCAGGACGCGGACTCACCAGCGCCGCCGAACAGGATGCTGATTGGTGTAAGTTTGATGAAGGCCAGATAGTTGGCCAACAGCGCGTGTTGCGGACTGGGCTGCTATGCTATTGTAGCCATGACGAGACAAGGTTCGCAATGACGTCCAACTCCTGGATCAGCCGGCTCGGCGCACCGCTCATCGCGCTCGTCCTGACGGTCGTGCCGTCGGTTTCGCCGTCGCACGCGGTTGAGGACGCTCCCAGGGTGAGCGTGGTGTCCTTTGGCCTTTTCGGCGATCAAGGCGTGTTCAGACGCGAGGCGACCGGCGCAGCACAGGTCGTGGCGGGCCGTTTCGGGAGCGGCCCAGTCAACGTGCAATACAATTCGAAGAAAGGCGGCGGCGCAACGATCGAGGCCCTGGCCATGTCGTTGCAAGCGGCAGCCAATGGGATGGACGCCGAGAACGACGTTCTGTTCTTGATTCTGACCTCGCATGGCTCCCGCGACGGTCTTGCAGTCAAAGCGGGGCGACTCACGCAAACGCTCACGCCGGCCAATCTCGCCGATATGTTGGCGCGGACGCGCGTGCGACACAAGGTGGTGGTCATCTCGGCCTGCTATTCCGGCGTCTTTATCCCTCGTCTTGCTAACCCCGATGTCCTGGTCATCACCGCGGCCGATGCCGACCATCCATCGTTCGGCTGCCAGGACAAGGCCAAGTGGACCTATTTCGGCGATGCCTTTTTCAACGTTGCGCTCCGGCAAGCCAGAAGCCTGAAGGAAGCCTTTGTTGTTGCGCGCGCGCTCGTCCGGAAGCGAGAACTGCGCGAGCACTTCGAGCCGTCGAATCCCCTGATGGCAGGCGGAGCAAACGTGCAGCCGTTGCTCATTGCGAGTCCTTGAACAATCGGGCCGCCTTGCATCCGTGAGCACTGGCGTGCTGCGCAAGCGAGCACCGAGTTTTCGGAGAAGGAGCTCGCCTATCTCACGTCGGTGGTGGCGTCGATCAATGTCTGGAACAGGTTCGGCGTCGCGTTTCGCTGGACGCCGCCGGCGCGGCCGGGGACGGTCTGAGCCGGTGGGAACCGTGTCCTGCTAGATTCCCGCGCGAACGACCGGATCGACGCCAAACCGATTGTTTCCCCGCGCTCCCGGAATGAAACCCAGGACGGCGACAACGACGAGGTGAAGAATTGCCAGATTTATGTTCGTCATTTTGGAAATTGGGGGGATCGCCGCCATGGCGACCAGCCACCAGCCCGAGACGTTGAAATCGTGCAATCGCTTCACGAAAATTGCAGTCAGTGGCCAAATCACAATGAAGAGGGCGATGGCGGTTGACAATTTCAGTAGAAAGTCCAGCTCATTGCCGGGCCCGGGCAAATAGTAGAAGGGACTGGGCAAGACAAGATTCGGCAATGTCCGGATCAGCACAGCCAATACCGCGATCGAGCCGATGTAGCCGAGCCAGAACTCCTGGCGACTCGATCGGCCGCTAAAAGATAGAAAGAACCAGCTGAAGGTGGAGAGCATATTGCGAAGGAACCACAGCTTTACGTTTCAAACCGGCTGCGATGATATACGTGGCGGGTTAATGCCTCAGTAATATCTCGATCAAATTTGGCTGCATCTCGCGACGCCGAGTTGATTGCCTAATCATCAATTCTCGCTGCCTTCCCGTGCGTTGTGACGAAGGACGTCCTCGGGCAAAGCGTGGGCTACCGCTGCGACCGCCGGAGGATCGGTGCCGATCTCGCGGCCGCGGCCGCGGATCAGCCGTTCATAGGACGCGATCAGGGTGGTGTAGGGGTTGACCCAGATCCAGCCGTCGCGCGTGAACACCTGTATGTCGAAGTGGAGATGGTACGAGGTGCCGTTCGGGAAATCGAGATAGTTGGAGACCACGCCGATCTTTTCGCCCTCGGCGACCCGGCGCCCGTTGAGAATGCCGTCCGCATCCATGGCTGACGGGTTCATGTGCATGTAGCGAAAGCGGATGTGCTCGTTGCGGGTGTTGATCTGCAGCGTCGCCGCCTGCTGCTTCAGTGAGCGGATCACGATGCCGTCGCGGACGGCCACGACGGCCTGCTTCCTCGGATGGCAACTGCTTTCGCTGTTGCTGTTCGGCGGGCAGGGCGCGGGTCGGATGTCCTGACCCTGATGCCCGAAGCCGGCGGAGCATTGCCCGACCTGGAAGCTGCGGGCTTCGCAAAAATTGTCCCGCCACGGATAGACGCCGCGGCCCCCCTCGGACTTTTTGCTGCCGAAGGATTGCGAGCGGACGGCGGTCGGGGCTTTCGCGAGCGGAAAACGGATTTGCGAATAGGCGGCGAAATCGGCGCGTCCGCCGCGCCGACGCGCGCTGCTACGGGCGATGATGTCGCCGCCCGGGTAATAGGTGAAGTCGGGCGAAACCGCGGTCGGCCGTTCAACGATGTCGGACGAAATGTCGTGGCGTGGCCGCGCCGGTTGTCCGCCCGCGATGCGCAAGGCTTTCAGAAAACGCTCGGCAATGGGATAGGCCTCGCGGCAGGCCAGCCGGCGCGCCCGCGGCGTTGAATCGAGACACTGGATCGACACCACATAGGGCACGCCGAAGCGCGTGAAAGCGTAGCGCACATAGCCTTCACGGATGAAGCGGCGCATGTCGGGGAACTGCGACGCCAGCGCCTTGACAGGCTCGCCCCTGCCGCCGCGCGGATCGGCGAGATCGTAGACGAGGATCGAGCCGGTAATCTGCACTTCGACCGGCCTGGCGAAGATTCGCGACGGCAGACCGCCGCCTGCGCCGGGCTGCAGCGAAAACACCGCGTCGTAGCCGGAAGGGCCGGCGTGGAACAGGTCGGCGGGGCGGAAATCGGCCTGGTAGCGCGACAGCGGCAGCTGTGTGCCGTTGGCCTCGCCTTCGAGATAGCCTGCGGTATCGAACGGCAACAGCACCGGCACTGGACTGCGTCCAATCCCGGCGAACAGGCTTGCGTTGATGGCGTTCAGTTGCACCAGCGCGGGCGTCGAGCGCGGATCCCATGCCGGCACACGCCGCTGGCCGGCGAACGTAAATCGGGAAGCGATCGCCGGTTGGGTGGCGATCTCGGTGCGGAGCCGATCGACAACCGCCCGCCATTCGACGCGGACGGCCGTGATCGACGGCGTCCGGAACTCGGCGGCGGCTGCGGTGAGTCCGGCCGGGAGCAAACAAATGGCTGCCAGCCAACGCCTGAGCAAGCGGACAGCCATCGTATTCAATGCATCGCCCCCCGGCGTGCCCCTTACTTCCAGTGCGCGGTATTAATCCTTCGCGCGCTCGACGTAAGAGCCATCCTCGGTCATGACCACGATCCGCGTTCCCGTTCCAATGTGCGGCGGCACCGCGGTGCGAACGCCGTTGGAGAGGATAGCAGGTTTGTAGGAGGAAGACGCGGTCTGACCCTTGGTGACCGGCTCGGTATCCACGACTTCCAGCGTCGCGCGCTGCGGGAGCTGGATCGCGACCGGATTCATGTCGTGGAGCGACAGCTTCACGGTCATGTTCTCCTGCAGATAGGGCGCGGACGAACCGACGATTTCCTTGGAAACCTGGACCTGGTCGTAAGTCTCGGCATTCATGAAATGGAAGCCGTCGGCATCTTCGTACAGATAATTGAAATTGTGATCCTCGACGGTCGCCTTCTCGACCTGGTCGGTGGTCTTGTAGCGTTCCGAAATCTTCACGCCATCGCCAATGCGGCGCATTTCGATCTGGCTGACCGGAGTTCCCTTGCCGGGATGGATGTTTTCGGCGGTGAGGACGACGTAAAGCCGGCCGTCCTGCTCGATAATGTTGCCCTTGCGAATAGAACTGGCGATGACTTTCAAAGCTGTTTTCCTGAATTTCTGGCCTTCGGCGAATCCGGACATGGGCGTCCGCGGGGCCGATCGGGCGGTTTCGGGCTGCAACATACTGATTTTGCCCGTCGATGCCAGCCGTTTTACTACCGTTTCGATGCCCGCCGGAGGCTGCAAGCGACCCGGTTTCGCCGGGGGTTTACGGCTGGTCTGATCGCGCGTTTGAGGGCGCCTTGGCGTTGTGGTCGGCGCTCTCTGGAGAGGTGAAGGTCTCTTCCGTCAAAGGCTTGAATTTTCGGTCGGGACTATCCGCGCTCGCTGACGCCACCGCGACGAAGGCCGACTAACAAAAGAATTGCAGTTCTTCCCAACCAACATGCTCGTATCCTGTTGTAAATTCTCGCCATTGGACTGCGGAACCGGCCAGAAGGATCAGCGCTCGGGGCCCCTCCATCGAGCGGAATGGACAAGGTGAGCGGGTTTCGCCATGACAGGATGGATGAAGCGCGGGAGGTTGCCGTCTTGAGGGGGCATCACAGAGAAAGTCGAACGATTTCAATGGTATTTTCCGATTCCTTGAATGCCGGTTTAGGCGCTGCGGAGGTCGCTCCGTGGCTCAGCAAGGATCGTTGCTGATGGTCGGGATCGACCAGCCTTCGCCATGGTGGTCGCCTGCGCGGCACGCCGATCGGAAGCCGTTCCTGATGGCGCGAGGCGCGATCACGCGGTCAGTGCGGGCCTGGTTCGACGAACAGGGTTTTACCGAGGTCGAGACCGGCATCCTCCAGGTCTCGCCGGGCAACGAGACGCATCTGCATGCCCCCCGAACCGAAATCACCGGCAACGACGGCACCCGCGCGACGCGTTATTTGCGGACGTCGCCGGAGTTCGCCGCCAAAAAACTGCTCGCCGCCGGTGAGACTAGGATATTCGAGTTCGCGCGCGTGTTCCGCGACCGCGAGCGCGGCGATCTGCATCTGCCCGAATTCACGATGCTGGAATGGTACCGCGCCGACGCAAGCTATGACGCTGTCATGGCCGACACCGTCGTCGTGATCGCACATGCGGCACAGGCGACCGGAATCGGCCGGTTTTCGTTCCGGGGCCGAACGGCCGATCCCTTCACTGAGCCGGAACTGTTGACGGTGGCGGCGGCCTTCGAGCGTTTTGCCGGAATCGATCTTTTGGCCACGATCAACAATGGCGAGGGCGATCGCGCGGCGCTTGCGGCGGCCGCGAGCACGCGGGTGCGGATCACCGATGATGACACCTGGTCGGACATTTTCAGCAAGGTGCTGGTCGAGCATGTCGAACCGAATTTGGGGCAGGGGCGTTTGACCGTCTTGTTCGAATATCCAGCGCCGGAGGCGGCGCTGGCGCGGACGAAGGCGGCTGATCCGAGGGTCGCCGAACGGTTTGAGGTCTATGCCTGTGGCGTCGAACTCGCCAATGGGTTTGGCGAATTGACCGACGCCGCCGAACAGCGCAGCCGTTTCGCCGCTGCGATGGACGAGAAGGAGCGGCGCTACGGCGAGCGCTATCCGCTGGACGAGGATTTTCTCGCAGCGGTTGCCGCGGTGCCGCCGTCGAGCGGCGTAGCCCTCGGTTTCGACCGGCTGGTGATGCTGGCGGCAGGCGCGCTGCGGGTCGACCAGGTGGTGTGGACGCCACCGGCAGGAGAGACATGAACAGGATAGATCCGAAATGGGCGGCAACGCTGCGGCAGCCCGCCGAACTCGTCGAGCGCGGGTTGGCGAAGGCTACCGATCTCGCCGACCTCGAGCGGGTCGCCGCGCGCTATGCGATCGCCGTAACGCCTGATATCGCCGGCCTGATCGACACTGAAAACCCAGACGACCCAATTGCGCGGCAATTCATTCCGAGCGCGCTGGAGCTGGTGAGCGGATCAAGCGAAAACGCCGATCCGATCGGCGACGACGCGCATTCGCCCGTCCCCGGCATCGTCCACCGCTATCCCGACCGCGTGCTGTTCAAGCTGGTGCATGTCTGCGCGGTGTATTGCCGGTTCTGCTTTCGTCGCGAGATGGTCGGGCCGGGCAAAGCGACGGCGCTGTCGGAGGCGGCCTATCGAGACGCGCTGGACTATATTCGTGGGCACACGGAAATCTGGGAAGTCATCCTGACCGGCGGCGATCCGTTGATGTTGTCGCCACGGCGTTTGGCCGAGATCATGACGGACCTCGCCGCCATCGATCACGTCAGAATCGTCCGCATCCATACCCGCGTGCCCGTGGCGGCGGCGGCGCGTATCGATGGCGACATGATCAAAGCGTTGCGCGTTGGCGGCGCGACGACCTGGATCGCCGTTCATGCCAATCATCCGCGCGAATTGTCTGATGAGGCGCGCCTGGCCTGCGCGCGGCTGGCGGATGCCGGCATTCCCCTGGTCAGCCAGACGGTGCTGCTCCGCGGCGTCAATGACGATGCTAGAGTCCTGGAAGCGCTGATGCGGGCTTTTGTCGAAAATCGAATCAAACCGTATTACCTGCATCATGGCGATCTGGCGCCGGGAACCGCGCATCTGCGCACTACGATTGCAGAAGGCCAGGAACTGATGCGCCGTTTGCGAGGCCGTGTCTCCGGCTTGTGCCAGCCGGATTATGTGCTCGATATTCCCGGCGGCCACGGAAAGGCGCCGATTGGCCCGAATTATTTGTCGCATGCAAGTTCCAGGGAAAGTGATCTATCCTCGGAAACGCAGTATCGTATCGTTGACTATTGCGGCGACGTTCACCTCTATCCACCAAAGCCGTGACCCGTGATGACGGAGGACGGCGAGGAGAAGCGGGAGCCGTCGGAAGATGAGGGCCATCGCGGCATCGAGAACGCCGTGATGCTCGGCTTCTTCGTGGTGCTGGTGGCCGCCGGAATCTGGTTGCTCGGCACCATGGCCGATGTACGAAAGGCGCAGGACTGCGCCGCCCAGGGACGCCGCAATTGCGCAACGATCGACGCGCCAGTGCGATAGGAAGAAACAGAAAGCGGGAGAACCAAGATGCGAAAAACAATCCTGTCGATGGCGGCTCTGATGCTTCTGATCGGCAGCGGCCCGCAGGCCCTTGCGCAAGGTGGATCGTCGACGGTGACGAAGAACCCGGACAAGCCGATACCGCAGGCGCCGGTCGGTCATCGCCAGCCACGCGCCAGCGATGTGCCCAGCGAGAAGAACCTGAACGATCCGAACGACCCGCTGAGCAAGGAAAACGCGGCGCTCGACCGCAAGATCAAGAGCATCTGCCGCGGCTGCTAGGGCGCGTACCCAAATCAGACATGGGAGGTCGCGTGCCCGCGGGAACGCTGCGAATGATTGCGGTTGCCGCTGTCTGCCGCGCGCAGCGCTTTTGGATACGTTGCATTTAATGCAGCGATCCTTGACTCCCTCGTCCGAAGAACAAGATGGATCGCGCTCAGGAGGCCCTCAGGCATGATTGTCCGCGGTCGTCATCGTGCGCTTGCACAGGACGCCTGGAGTAAATTGGCGGTCCGGGCTGCGATCGAAGAAATCGCGACCGATGCCATCGCCAATTTCGATCTCGACACATTCTGGCCGGGTCACCCCAGTGGCGAACGGGAGGAAGACGGTGACCCCAGTTTCTACAAGGGCGCGGCCGGCGTCATCTGGGCGCTGGATTATTTGCATCGCATCGGTGCTGTCAGCGTCGCTGCAGACTTTCGACCTGTGCTCCCGAAGCTTCTGGAGCGGACCATCACCGATTTCGAAGCCAGTTCGTCGGCCGATTACGCGAAACATGGCTCATTGCTCCGTGGCGACATGGGGGCGGCACTTCTCGCCATGCGCCTGGCGCCCACACCGAGCCTGGCTGATCTGGTGCATGCGCGCGCAGAAGCAAATAATGGACTGCCGATCCGGGAGCTGATGTGGGGCATGCCCGGGTCCATGCTGGCCGCCATCCACATGGCCGAGGTGACCCAGGAAACGCGATGGCGCCGGCTATTCGAGGTGCAGGCGGCCCTGCTGCTGGCCGATCTGGAGGACACGCCGCAAGGCCCGCTATGGACACAGGATCTCTATGGCCAGCGCGACCGTTTTCTCGGGCCTGTTCACGGCTTCGCCGGCAACGTTATTCCGTTATTGCGCGGGTGGGATTGGTTGACGCCGGCGCAGCAGGCGCAGGTGGCGGAGTTTGTGCCGAAGACCCTTGCAGCGAATGCGTGGCGGTCCGAAGTTGGTACGACGTGGGGCGCGAGAAGCAAACGCGAGACACCGCCAAAGATGTGTCAGCATTGTCACGGCGCGCCTGGCATGGTGACGACCTTTGCGGATGCGCCGTTTGCTACCCCTGAATTTGACGCACTTCTTTTGGATGGCGGTCGCTTCAGCTGGGCCGCCGGACCGCTTACCAAGGGCTCGAACCTCTGCCACGGCACGGGCGGGAATGGCTACGCGTTCCTCAAGCTCTACCGCCGCACGAACGACCCGATTTGGCTCGATCGCGCACGCCAGTTCGCCATGACGGCCATCGTCCAGTATCGCGGCTCTCAGCTGGCCGTTGGCCGCGGACGGTATTCGCTTTGGACCGGCGACGTCGGCCTTGCAGTTTACCTTTGGGATTGCATCACCGGGGAGCCCCGTTTCCCGACGATCGACGTGTTCTGACCCGAACACGGCGGCACGTCAGAGTTGGCAAATGCGCGCGCCAGGAATGAGCAAAAGCATTATGTCTTGAACGGCTCCCTGCCGAATAATAATATAAGAGATAATTGGCAGGCCATTTTTCGGAGTGCGGCTATGCATCCGCTTCGTTTCGGATACGCGGCTCTCGAATACGAAATCGCCGAGGAGAGGGTCTCAGCGCTCGCGCGGCTTGGACAGCGGCTTGAGGCTGCGCTGACGGCACTTGCCGCATGCCCGCGGACGGCCAATTCGGATCGAAAAATCCGCGATGGTCTCGTCGAACAGGCGGGGTATGCGCTTTGGCTCTTCGTCGTGCAGCGCGAGGCCTGCGGTCTCAACAAAATCGACCACGTGATACAGGTCTACGGGGTGCCGAACGAGGTGGTTGCCCGCATGGGGCCATTGGCCATGCCGAGCATGCATCCAACCAGGACCATAGGGGTTGCAGAAGCCCGGGCGCCATTGTTCTAAGACTCGCCTTTCGCGGCGGGCCGCCGCTGTCTTGCGGCATGCAGTGGCGCAGCCCGTCCAAACGCTCGTAGGCATGGTTGCAAGGGGCGCTGACGACCGTCGACGTCCGCAGCAAGTCCGGCGATATTAGTTGTGCTGCCGAAAGCGGAAGTAAATTCACGGCATCGGCGCACCCGATATGACAAACTCGCCGCCAATTATCTCGCGTTCGTCAAACTCGCTTCCATCCCAATTTGGCTGCGCGCTAATGAGTCCCTGGGCCGTGAACCCATAAATCTGCCGGGCGGCTTGCGAGGTCCGCTCTGCGCTGATTTTGTTGAAAAACTCGGCTGTTGAAGCCGAAGGAGATCGCTGATTCATTTCCCCTTAGTGGGTGGAGATTTGAATCGATGATGGGTCCTCGGCAGGTCGACCAGGCGGCACTGTTTTACGAGTT
>NZ_PYCN01000036.1 GCF_003062295.1 Bradyrhizobium algeriense
CGCCGCCATCCTGCCATGATACAGCTCCTCGTTTCGCCGACCGCAAACGAGGAATCCGCCAACAACCCGTCCGTTCCATCAATCCAGCCTGCTGCAGCACGCGGGTTTCATGGAATCGGTCGTCTAGGTCGTCCCCTCGAAAGCTGTGGTAGACGAGGTAAGGATAGTGGGCCGTCGGGAACACCCGAACACCGGAGATGTCCGTCTCTCGCCCCAAACCAGGATATTCCGCCAACAGGCGGCTCGTGGCGCGTATTTGAGCCGAAACGGCAGTTGCCGCGCGCGGGCTGTGTTGCGCTATATACTGGTAGATTTCCGCGATATCAGTGCGGGCACGCGGAGCGTACCGCAGTCTCACAGGCCACACTTTTTCCAGAGGTCAGCCATTTCCTTATCGCTCGCGAACTCCCCGCGCGTGGCCTGTCCGAGACCTTCAAGTACCGCGGCGCGATGGGCCTCGGGCACAATAAACGGATCGCTCCCGGCCGCAGCAATCTGCTCCAGCACTTCAGCGACATAGGCTTGCCGATCCTCAGGGAGCTTGCGCACCTTTTCGATGGCGTCTTCGAGAACCTTGGTCATTGGGGCAATCTATATCAACTCGAGATGAATTGCGAGATGGGGTACTCTCGCTGCATGCGAATGCGGTTGCTATGGTCTGCCCGCCTGCTCCCGGTAACACCCCTGCTCGATCTCTTCGATCAGCTCGCGCGCGTTCGGCTTCCAGCCAAGCTGCCGCGCGCGCTTGGCGCGCACCCGGCTGTTGGATGCCATCGTATCCTCTGTCGTGCCCTCGCCCCATTCGGCGGCGGCTTCCGCCATCGACATCGCCGCGGGCGGTCCCGCAAAACCCAGCATGCGGTTGATCGCCTCGCACGCTTCGCGCATCGAGTTCTCGCCGTTCTCGGCGAAATAGAACGCGCCCGCCAGCGCCTTTTCGATCGCTAGCGCGTAGAGCGTCACGAGATCGTCGATATGCACGTTCGACCAGATGTTCTCGCCAGGTCCGGCGTGCGCCGCGTTGCCGCGCTTCCGGGCGAGCTTGATCAGCAACGGCACCTGCACGCTGTCCGGATTGGCGCCATGACCGAGCCCATAGATCAGGCTCGGGCAGATGATGACCGGTCGGCAGCCTTTGTCGCGGTGGGAGAGAATGAACTCGTTCAGCGCGACCCGCGCGGCGCGCGCAGGCGATGGTGTGATCGGCGCATCTTCGTCGAAGATCGCATCCGACCGCTCTCCCCTGGCGCGCGTGCCGACGATGCTCGATCCCGATGTATGGATGAACGGCTTGCCGCTACCAGCAAGCGCGCCGAGCAGGCTTTCGACCGCGCCCCTGTGATCGGCGCTCGCCGCATTGACGACGATGTCGGCAGCCTGCGCCGCTTGCGCCAGAGTTTCTCCGTCATCGAGCGTTCCCAGCACTGGCTGGATGCCCCGCGCGCGAACTGCCTCGGCTTTCTCGGGCGAGCGAACCAATCCGGTCACTTGATGTCCGGCGGCGATGAGATGCGCTGCAACCGAGCCGCCGATATAGCCCGATGCGCCCGTGCAGAAGATTTTCATTTCCATTCCTCAGTGGTCATGCCGCGCGGCGATTTGTCAGCACACCCAGAACCCGACCGTCGCGATGAAGCCGGCGATGGCCGGTGCATCCAGGACATAAGACCGATTGCGACGCGCATCTCACCCGAGATGCTTCCTGAAAAACTCCGTCGCCCTGCCCCAGGCGAGTTCCGCGGCCTGCCGGTCATGCACGGATTGCCGCTGCTCGTTGACGAAGGCATGCTCGGCGTCATAGCGGAACAGCTCCAGCGACTTGCCGGCGGCCTTCATGCCCTGCTCAAAGGCATCGACCACCTGCGGCGTGCACCAGTCGTCCGTGTTGGCGAAATGGGCCTGCAGCGGGATCTTCACGTCCGCGGGCTTTGCCGCCTGCTCCGGCGGAATGCCGTAGAACACAACGCCGGCCGCAAGTTCCGGAATCTTGGCGGCGCCGATGATAGTCACCGCGCCGCCGAGGCAGAAGCCGGTCAAGCCGACCTTGGCGCCGTTGCGCGACAGATACTGTACGGCGCCCCGCACGGTCTGCGTGGTGGCATCCATGAAATCCAACGAGTTCATTTCTCTGCCGGCCGCATCCGTGTCGTGATACGGCACCACCGTGCCCTTGTAGAGATCGGGCGCCAGCGCATCGAAGCCCGCCACCGCGAAGCGGTCGCACAGGCCCTTGATCTGGTCCTGCAGGCCCCACCATTCCTGGATCACGACCACGCCCGGCGCATTGCCGCGCGCAGCGTTGGCGAGGTAGCCGCTGGCATCCTTGCCGTCGGGCCGCTTGAAAGTGATGCTGGTACCCATGGGTTCCTCCGCGCTGATTTCTGGATGATTGATCGGCATTTTGTCCGCAGTGCGTTCCGAACGCAATCGCCCGATCCGTGCGCCCGCGTCAGGTCAGGGCAACAAAAAAAGCCCCCGCAGGGGCTTTTTCCGAAATCGCTTGCACCTTGATCAGTGGACGTTGGCCCAGACCTTCTTCTTGGTGAAGTACAGCAACACGGTGAGCAGGATCAGGAACACGAACACCTGCAGGCCGAGCGCCTTGCGCGCCTCCATGTGCGGCTCCGCGGCCCACATCAGGAACGTGGTGACATCCTTCGAGTATTGGGCAACCGTTGCCGGCGAGCCGTCGTCATAGGTGACTTGGCCGTCGTTCAGCGGCTTCGGCATCTTGATGGCGTGGCCGGGGAAATATTTGTTGTAGTAGGAGCCTTCCGGCAGCGTGACGCCGGCCGGCGGCTTGTCCTCATAGCCCTGCAGCAGCGCAGCCACATAGTCCGGGCCCTGCTCCTGATACTGGGTGAAGAAGTCGATCAGGAACATCGGGAAGCCGCGGCCGTAGGAACGCGCCTTGGTGATCAGCGACAGGTCGGGCGGAAAGGCGCCGCCGTTGGCCGCGCGCGCCGCCTGCTCGTTCGGGAACGGCGACGGGAAATAATCGGCAGGCCGGCCCGGCCGTTCGAACATATCGCCCTGATCGTTGGGGCCGTCCTTGACCTTGTATTCGGAGGCGAACGCCTGGGCCTGGGCCACCGAATAACCGGGACCGCCGGATTCGGCGAGGTTTCGGAATGCGACAAAGGACAGGCCGTGGCAGGACGAACAGACCTCCTTGTAGACCTTCAGGCCGCGCTGCAATGCGCCGCGATCGAACTTGCCGATGGGGCCGGCGAACGACCACTTCTGCGCTGGCGGCTTGGTACTACCTTCGGCAGCGCGGGCGCTCTCGGCACCGCCCAACAGCAAGCCGCCGGCGACCATCAGGGCAATCATGCTCGACACCATCGACGCAGCCTTGCCGCCCGACTTCGCGAGCACGTCGTCGGCGATCGAGTTAGGCACCGGACGTGGCTTCTCGATCCGGGAGAGCAGTGGCAACAGGATAAGGAAGTAGGCGAAGTAGAGGAAAGTCAGGATGCGGCCGACGATAACATAGATGCCTTCCGGCGGCTGCGCGCCGAGATAGCCGAGCCCGATGCAGACCACGACGAACATCCAGAAGAACTGCTTGGCGAGCGGCCGGTATTTGGACGACCGCGTCTTGGCGCTGTCGAGCCAGGGCAGGAACGCCAGGATGAGGATTGCACCGAACATTGCAATAACGCCGGCAAGCTTGTTCGGGATCGAGCGCAGGATCGCGTAGAACGGCAGGTAGTACCATTCCGGCACGATGTGCGCAGGCGTCACGGCGGGATTGGCCGGGATATAGTTCTCGGGATCGCCGAGATAGTTCGGCATGTAGAAGATGAACCAGGCGAAGAACAGCAGGAAGCAGGAAACGCCGAACGCATCCTTCATGGTCGCGTAGGGCGTGAACGGCACCGTGTCCTTTTCAGTCTTCGCCTCGACGCCGGCCGGATTGTTCTGGCCCGCGACGTGCAACGCCCAGATGTGCAGGACGACGACGCCGGCGATCACGAACGGCAGCAGGTAATGCAGCGAGAAGAAGCGGTTCAGCGTCGGATTGCCGACGGCATAGCCGCCCCACAGCAGCGTCACGATGCTCTCGCCGAAATAGGGCACGGCCGAGAACAAATTGGTGATGACGGTGGCGCCCCAGAAGCTCATCTGGCCCCACGGCAGCACGTAGCCCATGAAGCCGGTCGCCATCATCAGGAGATAGATGATGACGCCGAGGATCCACAGCACCTCGCGCGGTTCCTTGTACGACCCGTAATAGAGGCCGCGGAACATGTGGATGTAGACCGCGAAGAAGAACATCGAGGCGCCAGAGGCGTGGATGTTGCGCAGCAGCCAGCCGTAATTGACGTCGCGGACGATGAGTTCGACGGACTTGAACGCCATATCGGCATGCGGCGTGTAGTGCATCGCCAGGATCACGCCGGTCAGGATCTGCACACCCAGCATAAACGAAAGGATGGCGCCGAACGTCCACCAGTAATTCAGGTTACGCGGCGTCGGATACGCCACGAACGAGGAGTGCATGAGTCCCATGATCGGGAGGCGCCGTTCGATCCACTTCAAGGCGGGATTGGTCGGCTGGAAATCGGATGGTCCGCTCATTGATGCGATCCTGAGGAAGTAAAACGACGCGACGGATACGGATTAAGGGTCTCGGACTGGCGCCCGAGCCCTTAGCCGATCTGGATTTTGGTGTCGGAAACAAAGGTGTAGGGCGGCACGGCCAGGTTGGTCGGCGCGGGTCCCTGCCGGATGCGGCCCGAGGTGTCGTACACCGAACCATGGCAGGGGCAGAAGAAGCCGTCGTAAGCGCCCTCATGGGCGATCGGGATGCAGCCGAGATGCGTGCAGATGCCGACCACGACCAGCCATTGGTCATGCCCCGGCTTGACTCTAGCCTCATCGCTCTGCGGATCGGGCAGGCTCGCAACCGGCACCTTGCGGGCCTCATCGATCTGCTTCTTGGTCCGGTGGCTGATGTAGATCGGCTTGCCGCGCCAGAACACCTTGATGTCCTGTCCCTCGGCGATCGGGGTCAGATCGACCTCAATCGGCGCACCGGCCGCGATCGTCGAGGCGTCCGGGTTCATCTGGGAAACCAGCGGCCAGACCGTAGCAGCCGCGCCTACGGCGGCGACGGCTCCCGTTGCAACAAAAAGGAAATCACGGCGTGTCGGATGGTCCGCCGAAGACGCTGTCGTCACGTTCCAAGCCCTTTCTTAATCTGCAGCCAGCGGAACCGCCCCGGGGGCGCCGAAAGCGCGACCCGAAAGAGGCTGCCGGCGCCCGCGGCCCCCGCGGCGGCAGAAAAACCGCCTTTCCTCCCCCAATCCTGGCGGAACAAGCAGTCCAGAATCGTTCTATTGGCACCCTTGCCGTGAGAGCGCAAGCCCGCTATCGGCTCGCAAGCGTGCAATGCACTAAATCCGCGCCCGGCCGTGATTTATTCAATACATTTCACCCACGCTTCCGAAGCCTCGACACCAATGCACATCGCGCTTTTCCAGCCCGACATTCCCCAGAACACGGGAACGATTCTGCGCCTGTGTGCGTGCCTGGGCGCGGCTGCCCACATCATCGAGCCGGCCGGATTTCCGATCTCGGACCGGCATTTCCGCCGGGCGGGAATGGACTACCTCGATCATGTCGCCCTCACCCGCCATGACTCATGGCAAAAATTCGAGCAATGGCGTAACGAAGCGGGTTTCCGGCTGGTGCTGTTTACAACCAAGGGGGCCGGTTCCTATCTGGATTTCAGCTACCGGCAGGACGATGTCCTGCTGTTCGGGCGGGAATCGGCAGGGGTACCCGATGAAGTCGCCTCCGCTGCCGATGCGCGGCTGGTGATCCCGATCAGGCCGGACTTGCGCTCGCTCAATGTGGCCATGGCGGCGGCCATGGCATTGGGCGAGGCGCAGCGGCAGACGGGTTCCGCGATGACGGGCGAGATGCGGTCCGAGGAGAGATAGTGAGTTACGCGGTCAAAGAGATATTCCTGACCTTGCAGGGCGAAGGCGCGCATGCCGGCCGTGCGGCGGTGTTTTGCCGTTTTTCCGGCTGCAACCTCTGGAGCGGCCGCGAACAGGACCGTGCCACCGCCACCTGCAAGTTCTGCGATACTGATTTTGTCGGCACCGACGGCACGCTGGGCGGCCGCTACGCCACCGCGGACGAACTCGCCGACACCATCGCCCGGCAATGGACCGGCGAGAATACCAACCGCTATGTGGTCCTGACCGGCGGCGAGCCCCTGCTGCAGGTAGATCGCCCCTTCATCGATGCGCTGCATGCGCGCGGCTTCGCCATCGGCATCGAGACCAACGGGACGATCGAACCGCCCGACGGGATGGACTGGGTCTGCGTCAGCCCGAAGGCCGGCGCAGGACTCGTGGTGCGCCGCGGCCACGAATTGAAGCTGGTCTATCCGCAGGCCGGCGCCGCGCCGGAAGATTTTGCGGGGCTCGATTTCGAACGTTTTTCGCTGCAGCCGATGGACGGACCCGACGTGATCGAAAACACCGCGCGCACGGTCGACTACTGCCTGCGCCATCCGCAATGGCGGCTCAGCCTGCAGACGCACAAGACACTCGGTATCAGATAAGCACTTGGCATCAGATAGGAACCAGATTTTCAAGATGTGGGAACTGACGAAATCATTTCGCTTCGAAGCCGCGCATTCGCTGAAGGGGACGACCTTCGGCGCGGCCAGCGAGGAAATTCACGGCCACTCGTTTCGCGCCGAGGTGAGCGTGCGCGGCACGCCCGATCCGGAAACCGGCATGGTGCTCGATCTCGGCCTGTTGGAGCGCAGCATGGAAGAGGTCCGCAAGACCCTCGACCACAAGCTCCTGAACAAGGTCGAGGCGCTGGGAACGCCGACGCTGGAAAACATTTCGCGCTACATCTTCGAACGCCTCCAGCACGCCGGCGAGATTACCCGCGTCAGCGTTCATCGCGACAGTTGCAACGAGAGCTGCACGTACTTTGGACCACAGGGCTAGAAATGCATCTTACCGTCATTGCGAGGAGCGAAGCGACGAAGCAATCCATTCTTTCTGTGACACGATGGATTGCTTCGCTACGCTCGCAATGACAGCAATATATGGAATATATGGATCGACCGCATGGACATGTCGCTGATCGAGCATCGCAAGACGCGCGCGAGAGCCTGGTTCGAAGCCTTGCGCAACGACATCTGCGCGGCCTTTGAGCGGCTGGAAGACGACGCCCCGGCTTCGCTCTATCCAGGCAGCGCCGGACGCTTCGAGCGCACGCCCTGGAACCGCACCGACCACACCGGCGCGCCCGGCGGCGGCGGCGTGATGTCGATCATGCGCGGGCGGCTGTTCGAGAAGGTCGGCGTGCACTGTTCCACCGTGCACGGGGAGTTCGCGCCCGAATTCCGGGCGCAGATTCCGGGTGCGGCCGACGATCCCAGGTTCTGGGCCTCGGGCATTTCGCTGATTGCGCATCTGCGCAATCCGAACGTGCCGGCGGTGCACATGAACACCCGCTTCGTCGTCACCACCAAGGCGTGGTTCGGCGGCGGCGCTGACTTGACGCCGGTGCTGGACCGGCGGCGCACCCAGGAGGACCCGGACACGCTGGCCTTCCACCAGGCAATGAAGGAAGCCTGCAGCGGAGCGAACGGCGTCGCCGACTACGACAAATACAAAAAATGGTGCGACGAATATTTCTATCTGCCGCATCGCAAGGAAGCGCGCGGCATCGGCGGCATTTTCTACGACTGGCACGACTCAGGCGATTGGGACGCCGACCTCGCCTTTACCCAGGACGTCGGCCGCGCCTTCCTGAAAATTTATCCCGAGCTCGTCCGCCGCAATTTCGCCCTCCCCTGGAACGCCGCCGACCGCGAGGAGCAGTTGATCCGGCGCGGACGCTATGTCGAGTTCAACCTGCTCTACGACCGCGGCACAATTTTTGGGCTGAAGACCGGCGGCAATGTGGATTCCATTCTCTCGTCGATGCCGCCGGAGGTAAAGTGGCCATGATTTGACTGTCATGATCGGCTTGTCATGACCGATCGCTAGAATGCGAATCGCGTCATGCATTTCAAGGAGCAGATCATGGATTTGAAACCAGGCGACGTCGTCATTCTGAAGTCCGGCGGCCATCCGCTTAGCGTGGTGGAAGTCAACGAGGGTAATGTTGCGTGTGTGTGGATGGGTAATGAAGGCGATCTCTTTCGCGAGACGCTGCCACTAGCCGTCCTTGAACTCGCCGATACTTCGGATGACGAAGAGGAGGACGACGAAGAAGACGATGAGGACGAAGACGAAGAGGACGAGCACGCCAAAGTCGCCTAGGGGAATTTCGGCGTCGCCCGGCATCCACAGCCCGGCGACGTCGTTTCCTTGAATTGGACCCCGTGCGGGGGATCTGATATTCGCGGCAAGTCGACCGCCGCTTCCCGCGGTCGACAGCGCTGGAAGCGAAATGGCCGTGAAACGATGACCCACCTGCCCCGTGCCATGCTGATCGACATGGACGACACCATCCTGTCGGCCTATGGCCGCCCGGAAATCGCCTGGCACAATGTCGCCGCGGAATTCGCCACCGAGTTCGGGCCGTTGACCTCGCAACAGGTTGCCACCGCCGTCCTGGATTCCGCGCGCAAATTCTGGGCGGTCGCCGGCGCCGAATGGCGGCTGAAGCTGGATGAGGCGCGGCGCATAACCGTCACACGCGGATTTGCCGCCCTTGCCGCCGGCGGCCATACGCTGCCCGAGGATCTTGCGGTACGGCTCGCCGACCGCTTCACCGCCTACCGCGAAGAGGAAATGTTCGTGTTCCCCGGCGCGCACGACGCCATCGACGAATTGAAGGCGCGCGGCGTCAAGCTGGCGCTGGTGACCAACGGTGCCGCCGGCGCCCAGCGCGCCAAGGTCGAACGCTTTGCGCTGTCGCACCGTTTCGATCACATCCAGATCGAGGGCGAGCACGGCTTCGGCAAGCCGGACGAGCGCGCTTATCTGCACGCCATGCAGACGCTGGGCGTCACCGCATCCGAGACCTGGATGATCGGCGACAATCTGGAATGGGAAGTCGTGGCGCCGCAGCGGCTCGGCATCTACGCGATCTGGATCGACGTGCATGGCGACGGCCTGCCCACGGACTCCACCGTGAAGCCCGATCGCATCATCCGCTCGCTGACGGAACTGCTGCCCCGCGAGCGCTGATAGAGCGCGTCAGTGCCGCAGCGCCGCCGCGATCATCATCGTGCCGCCGACCATCACGGCGGCGTCGAGGATCGCGGTGTGGATTTGCACCGGCATGCGCTCCACGAAGGCCTTTGCGAGGAACGCGCCGGGAATCGCGATCGCGCCGATCAGGAGGGCAAAGGCCAGCACCTGCGCGGTGACGACGCCGGCCAGGCCGAATACCGAAATCTTGATGAGGCCGGTCACGACCGAGATCACGGCGTCGGTGGCAATCACCGCCGCACCCTCGAGCCCCGACGCCATCAACAGCGACAGCAGGATCACGCCGGAGCCTGACGTGCCCCCGACCAGCACGCCATACCCCACCGCGCTCGCACCGAGGCCGGTATCGCCAATCCTGATATCGCGCTTCCTGGCCAACCGGCGCAGCGGCACGCTCAGCATCAGCATGCTGCCGATCACCAGCGCCGCGCCGGTGCTGGTGAGCCGCGTATAGCCGTAGGCGCCGAGCGCGGTGGTCAGTGCGGCAGCCCCGATCACGATCAGCGCGCGCCGCCGGTCGGCGTAACGGAAATAGGCCACGAAGCGGCTTATATTGGTGATGATCGCCGATATCGCGATGATCGGCACCACCGGCTCGGCGCCGACCATCGGCACCAGCACCAGCGGCATCAATGCGCCAGTGCCGTAACCGGCAAGACCGCCGATGATGGACGCAAACAACGCCATGCCGCCAACCAGCACGAGTTGGCCGAGCGAAATGTCGGCGAAGCCGGCGAGAATACTCACAGCCGGTGATCGCGGGTGAAACGGGCGGCGGTCTGGTCGGCGATCGCGGCCAGCGCGGATGCATCCAGCGGAAAATCCGCGGCCAGCCAGGCGTCTTCCGCAAGCATCAGCACGTGACCGAGCGCGGGGCCCTCGGCAATGCCGCGCGCGATGAAATCGGCCGCCTTCAGCGGAAATTTCGGCGCGCTCCAGCGCTGCGGCAAGGTTGCTAGCTCGTGCCAGCGGGCGGCGCCATTGCCGATGCCGCCTGCCCGTGCCCACGCCAGCATCACCCGGTCGCGGTAGGGGTCCTCGCCGAGCCGGTAGAGAAGCTGCCGCGCCCGCGCGCCGTCCTTGCCGGCGAACCGCCACCAGCGATGACCCATCGAGTCCAGCGCCTTGGTTTCCGCGTTGGAAAGCCGAAGCCGCGCCGAGACGCGCCTGGCGTCCTCGGTGACCGCGACCGTGAGCGCGGCGAGCCGGCGCACGGCGTTCGGCGGCAGCCCCAGCGCGCGTTCAGCCGCGATCATCGCCGCGAACGTTCCGGTGTAGGCGACGCCGCCGAAGATCGGCAGCAGCAGCCCGGCATCCGCCATCGCCTGCACCGCAACCGCGGCCCCTTCCGCGATCAGCAGCTTCATCATTTCCATGCGCACGCGCTCGGCGGAAAGGCTCGAAAGTCCCGCGCGCCCGTCGATGCAGGCGAGATATCCGGCACGGTCGGGCTCGCCCTCCCCATAGGCGGCATGCATGCGGAAGAAACGCAGGATGCGCAGATAATCCTCGGCGATGCGCTGGCTGGCATCGCCGATGAAGCGCACGCGTCTGGCTTCGATATCGGCAAGCCCGCCAACATGGTCATGCACGATGCCGTCGGCATCGACGGAAAGCCCATTGATGGTGAAGTCGCGCCGTTCCGCATCGCGAACCCAGTCGCGCCCGAACGCAACCTTGGCCTTGCGGCCAAAGGTCTCGGTATCCTCGCGCAAGGTCGTGACCTCGAACGGATGCGATTCGACGACCAGCGTAACCGTGCCGTGGTCGATGCCCGTCGGCACGCATTTGATGCTGGCCGCCTTGGCGCGCCGGACGACCTCGTCAGGCAGAGCGGTGGTCGCAATGTCGATGTCGCCCAGAGGAATTTTCAGCAGCGCATTGCGCACGGCGCCGCCGATCACGCGGGCTTCCTCGCCATCGCCGTTGAGTAACGCAAGCACGCGCGCGGCCGGACCGGATCTGAGCCAGGGCGCGTCCGACAGCACGCGGGCCTCGCTCATTTCTCGACTCCGGGAACCAGCTTGCCGTCTTCCATGTGCGCGGGAACGTAGGTCGAATCCGGCGGCGCGCCGGAGAATTGCGCGAGAAAAACGAAACTGATCACGACCAGCAGCAGCGATCCCAGCAACAGTTTGGCGACAAGATGCGCCGGCCACGAGGACGACACCAACACTCCGGAACGGGTGGCAATCAGAAACAGCGCATAGGCCGCGAACGGGATCAGGAAAATCGCGACCTCGGTCAGAACCGGACGGATCATGCGAGATAAATCCGCTCATACAGCACGCGCAGAATCCCTGCGGTCGCGCCCCAGATGTAACGCTCGGCGAACGGCATGGCGTAATAGGAGCGCTCCATGCCGCGGAATTCCTTGGAATGGATCTGATGGTTCTCGGGATTCATCAGGAACGCCAGCGGCACCTCGAAGGCGTCAACCACCTCGCCTTCATTGATCGTCAGCTTGAAGCCGGGCTTCACCCGCGCCACTGTCGGCAGGATGCGAAACCCGAACGCGGTTCCATAGAGGTCGAGATAGCCGATCGGCTCGATGAAGTCACGCTTTAGGCCGACTTCCTCCTCCGCCTCGCGAAGTGCGGCGTCGAGCGGGGAAGCATCGGTGGCGTCGATCTTGCCGCCGGGAAAGGAAATCTGGCCGGCGTGGCTGGACAGATGCGGCGAGCGCTGCGTCAGCAACACGGTCGGCTCGCGGTGATCGACCACCGGGATCAGCACCGCCGCCGGCCGTACCGGCTGCTCGCGCGCCACGATCTCGAGCATGCGGTCGTTACCCGCGTCGCCGGTTTTCGGAACGATATCGGGATCGACCAGGCCGGGCGGCACGTCGAAGCTCAACCGCGCCTGGCTCCGCGTGAAAAACTCCGCCGAGCTGATCGGAGCCGCTTCCATCTTTTTCAGTATCGGCTCGTTCAAACCGCGTCCCTCACCTGCTTCGCATCCGCCATCGCAAAGAACTCGCCGCCGGACTCGATGCCGAACATCGGCTGACCATCGACCACCCGCTCTTCCCCCATGTCAACCAGATCGTAATAGAGCGCGCGGGTCACTTTCGCCCACAGATCGGCGCGGACGTGCAGATAGGGCGTCAGCCCGCCATCGGCGGCCATCTCGAATCGCAGGCGGTGTCCGGAATCGCATGGCACCCAGTCGTCAACGTTGGTGCGAAAGCGCAATAGACGGCCGCGATCATCAGCCTCCTTTTGCATCTCCACCGCGAGGAAGGGCGCGTCGTCGACTCGAATGCCGACCTTCTCGACCGGGGTCACGAGAAAGTGCTTGCCGTCCTCGCGCTTGAGAATGGTCGAAAACAGCCGCACCAATGCCGGCCGTCCGATCGGCGTCCCCATGTAGAACCACGTACCGTCACCGGCGATTCGCATGTCGAGATCGCCGCAGAACGGCGGATTCCACAGATGCACCGGAGGAAGCCCCTTGCTGGCCGGGGTGGCGTTGGCGGCTTCCCTCGCAGCGACAGTAAGTCCTTCGAGGCCCTGAGTGCCGGTTTGCCCTTGCTTTGCCATTGTTTGCCCTGAGTCTCGGCGCCTCATCTGGCACGATTGGTGCACGTATACCGAGATATGTGTTCCCGACGATTGGTGTCCGTACTAATGCGGATGGGTCGCCATATCGTGATGCCGTTCATACCCCGAAATACCGATAATGTGGGGATACTTTAATTCAGCGAATACATGGCCTTTGCACAGGTTTAGCATGAGGTTCGTGGCATGACGACGCAACCAGCGGTGTCATGAAGCGGTTATACGGTCGAAGGAGACAGACATGGCGAATGCAGACGGTGTCGAGAAACTCGAGGATGCGATCGTCCGGTCGGCGGAGCAGGTCGCCGGCCAGATTCGCGCCGCGAAGGAAGCCATCTCCACCGTCATCTTCGGCCAGGACCGGGTGATTGAAAACACCCTGGTGACGATCCTGTCCGGCGGCCATGCGCTCTTGATCGGCGTTCCCGGCCTCGCCAAGACCAAGCTGGTCGAAACCTTGGGCATCACGCTCGGGCTGGACGCCAAGCGCATCCAGTTCACACCGGACCTGATGCCCTCGGATATTCTGGGCGCCGAAGTGCTGGACGAGAGCAATTCCGGCAAGCGGTCGTTCCGCTTCATCTCCGGACCGGTGTTCGCGCAGCTCCTGATGGCCGACGAAATCAACCGCGCCAGCCCGCGTACGCAATCGGCGCTGCTGCAAGCCATGCAGGAACAGCACATCACCGTTGCAGGCGCGCGGCATGACCTCCCAAAACCGTTCCACGTGCTCGCCACGCAAAACCCGCTGGAGCAGGAAGGCACCTACCCGCTGCCCGAAGCGCAGCTCGACCGCTTCCTGATGGAGATCGACGTCGATTATCCCGATCGCGACGCCGAACGCCGCATCCTGTTTGAAACGACCGGCGCGGAACAGACGCTCGCCAAGGCCTCGATGGATGCGGAAATCCTGATCGCGGCACAGCGACTGGTACGGCGCCTGCCGGTCGGCGACAGCGTCGTCGAGGCGATCCTGTCGCTGGTGCGCGCGGCGCGCCCGAGTTCCGAAGACGGCGGCGACAAGCTGATTGCCTGGGGACCGGGTCCGCGCGCCAGCCAGTCGCTGATGCTGGCGGTTCGCGCCCGCGCGCTGCTCGACGGCCGCCTCGCGCCCTCGATCGACGACGTGCTCGATCTCGCCGAACCCATTCTCAAGCACCGCATGGCGCTGACGTTCTCGGCGCGCGCGGAAGGCCGCACCATTCCCGACGTAATCAGACAATTGAAGACGCGGATCGGTTGATGGCCGCAGAGACCACCCACGAGACCAGGGAGCTTGTAGCAATCCGACGTGCCGATGGCGAAAGCCGAACGCTCGCCGCTTCGCTCCCCCGTCTCGTGCTCGAAGCCCGGCGTATCGCCGCCAACGTCATCCATGGCCTGCATGGCAGGCGCCGCGCCGGCGCCGGCGAGAGCTTTTGGCAATACCGCCGCTTCGTCTCCGGCGAGCCGTCGCAGAATGTCGACTGGCGGCGCTCGGCGCGTGATGATCATCTCTATGTCCGCGAGCAGGAATGGGAGGCTGCGCATACGGTGTGGCTGTGGCCCGACCGTTCGCCGTCGATGGCGTTTGCTTCCAAGGGTGCGCGCGACAGCAAGCTGGAACGCGGGCTGATCGTTACATTCGCGCTTGCTGAACTCCTGGTTTCGGGCGGCGAGCGCGTCGGCATTCCCGGCCTGATGAACCCGACCGCAAGCCGCAACGTGATCGACAAGATGGCGCAGGCGATGCTGCACGACGATGCGGTACGCGCGAGCCTGCCGCCGTCCTTTGTCCCGTCGGCGCTGGCCGAAATTGTCGTGCTGTCGGATTTGTGGTCGCCGATGAGCGAGATCAGGGTGATGCTCGCAGGGCTTTCGGCCTCCGGCGCCCATGGTTCCTTGATCCAGGTCGTCGATCCCGCCGAAGAAACCTTTCCCTATGCCGGCCGGGTCGAATTCGTCGAGCCGGAAGGATTTGGCGTCATCACCGCCGGCCGCGCCGAGAGCTGGGCCAGCGACTATGTCGCGCGCGTCGCACTGCATCGCGACGAGATCCGCAGCGAGACCAACAAGCTCGACTGGTTGTTCTCGACCCACACCACCAGTCGTTCCGCCGCCGAACTCCTGCTGTTCCTGCATTCGGGCATGATGGCAGCCAAGGGAAGCGTGCGCGGCTCAACCGTCAAGGCGGGGCGCAGCGCATGATCGCGGGCCTCCCCTTAACCTTTGCGCAACCGCTGCTGCTGCTGGGCCTGTTGAGCCTGCCGGTGCTGTGGTGGCTGCTGCGCGTCATGCCGCCACGGCCGCGGCGGATCGAGTTTCCGCCGACGCGGCTGTTGTTCGACATCAGGCCCAGGGAAGAAACCCCGTCGCGGACGCCGTGGTGGCTGACCTTGCTGCGGCTTGCCGCCGCCGCACTGGTCATCCTTGCCGCCGCAGGCCCGATCTGGAATCCGCAAACCGGCGTCGGCGGCAGCAATGCGCCCTTGGTGATCCTGCTCGACGACGGCTGGAGCGCGGCTGCAAGCTGGGACACAAGGATCAAGTCCGCTGACGAGCTGATCGCCAACGCCGACAATGACCGCCGCGGCATTGCACTCGTTCCGCTTTCCGAGACCGCGCGCGACATCACGCTGATGCCGGCCGGCACCGCGCGGGTCGCACTGCGTCAGATTGCGCCAAAACCCTATTCGGTCGACCGCGTCGACACGCTTGGCGCGCTCGACCGCTTCCTGAAGGCGACCGGTGATGCCGAGATCGCGTGGCTGTCCGACGGCGTCGACACCGGGCGCGGCGCTGAATTCGTCGAAAATCTCGGCAAGACCATCGGCGATCGCAAGCTGACGGTGTTCGAGGGCGGCGCGGCCCCGGCGCAGGCATTGGTCGCCGCCGAAAACGCCGCGGCGAAGATGACGGTCAAGGTGCTGCGCACCACCGGCGGCGTCGCAGCCGGCGTGGTTCGCGCGATCGACGCCAAGGGCTCGCCGATCGGCGAGGCGCGCTACGCGTTTGGCATGCAGGATCACGAGAGCGAAGCGGCGTTCGATCTGCCGGTCGAACTGCGCAACGACATTTCGCGGCTGGAAATATCGGGCGAACGATCGGCAGGTGCTGTGCAATTGCTCGACAAGCGTTGGCGCCGGCGCGCCGTCGGCGTCGTTACCGGCGCTACCAGCGACACCGCCCAGCCGCTGTTGGCGTCGACCTTCTATCTCACCCGCGCATTGTCGCCATTCGCCGACATACGGCTGGGTGATCGCGGCGCTGCGCAACAGGTGATCGCGCAGTTCCTCGATCAGCGCCTGCCGATGATCGTGCTCGCAGATGTCGGCACGCTGTCGCCGGAAATCCGCGAGCGGCTGAACGCATGGATCGATCAGGGCGGCGTGCTGGTGCGTTTCGCAGGCCCTCGCCTGGCGCAGGCCGATGACGATCTGGTGCCGGTGAAACTGCGTCGCGGCGGCCGAATTCTCGGCGGCAGCCTGACCTGGGAAAAGCCGCAGCATCTGGCTTCCTTCGCCGCCGACGGTCCGTTCGCGGGCCTCGCCGTGCCCAAGGACATCACCGTGAACCGGCAGGTGCTGGCCGAGCCGGACGCGGTGCTCGCCACCAAGACCTGGGCGTCGCTGGAAGACGGCACGCCGCTGGTGACCGGCGAGCATCGCGGCAAGGGCGTTATCAGCCTGTTCCATGTCGGCGCCGACTCGCGCTGGTCGGACCTGCCGATGTCCGGCAGCTTCGTCGAGATGCTGCGGCGGATGGTCGACATGTCCGGCTACACTTCGAAGCCCGGCGCGGGCGTTGCGAGCGAGGCGACCAATGTCGAGACCGTGGCGCCGCTGCGCACCCTCGACGGCTTCGGCGCATTCGGACCGCCGCCTTCGACCGCCAAGCCGATGCCGGCGGATTATCGCGACCGCGCCACGTCAGATCATCCGCCGGGCTTCTACGGCCCGGCCGATGGCCCGATCGCGGTCAACACGCTGGCCCCGGCCGATCGCATCGCGCCGCTCGATACATCTTCCCTGCGCGCGCAACGCGCCAGCTACACCAACGCCGAACCGCGCGATCTGCGCGGCATCCTGCTGTCGTCGTCGCTGGTGCTGTTCCTGATCGACGCGATCGTGGTCGCGATGCTGGGTGCGGGCCTGGCCGCCTTGTGGCGGCGACGCACGGCGGCTGCCGCCGTTCTGCTGGCCCTGATCCTGTCCGCGACCTCGATCGCACCGTCGCCGACGCGTGCCCAGAGCAACGACGAATTCGCCATCAAGTCGGTGTCGCAGACGCGCCTCGCCTATGTCGTCACCGGAAATGCCGACGTCGATTCCATCGTCAAGGCCGGCATGGCGGGACTGACGCTGTTCCTGGCGCAGCGCACCGCGCTGGAGGCCGGCGATCCCGTCGGCGTCGATCCCGCGCGCGATGAACTGGCGTTCTTTCCGCTGATCTACTGGCCGATCGTGCCGGGTGCGCCGAAGCCGCCGCAGGATGCCATCAACCGCATCGACGCCTACATGAAGCAGGGCGGCACGGTGCTGTTCGATACCCGCGACGCCGTCGAGGCGCCGCCCGGCGAGAACGGCGCGGCGCAGACGCCGGGCATGCGTACCTTGCGCGAAATTCTCTCCTCCCTCGACGTGCCTGAACTGGAGCCGGTGCCGCGCGAGCACGTGCTGACCAAGACGTTCTACCTGCTGCGCGACTTCCCCGGCCGCTTCAACACGGGCCAGACCTGGGTCGAGACCCTGCCGCGCGAGGAAGACGACGATGCAGCCTCGCGCCCGGCGCGCGGCGGCGACGGCGTCTCGCCCATCATCATCACCTCGAACGATCTTGCCGGCGCCTGGGCGCACCGCCCGGACGGGCAGCCGATGCTGCCGCTGACGCCGGGCGAGCCGCGCCAGCGCGAATTCGCGTTCCGCTCCGGCGTCAACATCGTGATGTACACCCTGACCGGCAACTACAAGGCCGATCAGGTTCACGCGCCGGCTCTGATCGAGCGGTTGGGGCAATAGGCCATGAGTTACGGCATCGCGTTCACTCCCCTCGTTCCGTCCATCGTGCTTTGGATCGCGCTGGCCGCGATCGTCGCGATCTCGGTGCTATTGCTGCTCGGGCGCTCGCGCGGTGCCGCCGTGCGCGTCGCGGCGCTGGCGCTGATCCTGCTGGCGCTCGCCAATCCCTCCTTCACCCGCGAAGACCGCGAGCCTCTGTCGTCGGTCGCTGCCGTCGTGATCGACAAGAGCCCGAGTCAGAACTTTGGCACCCGCAACCAGGAAACCGCCAAGGCGCAGGAGGCGCTGGTCGATACGCTGAAGAAGATCAAGGGGCTGGAAGTGCGCGTCGTCGAGGCCGGACAGGCCGACGGCGAAACCGACGGAACCAAACTGTTCGGCGCGCTGTCCTCGGCGCTGTCGGACGTTCCCGTCGACCGCGTCGCCGGCGCGTTTTTGATCACGGATGGCCGGGTGCACGACATTCCGGCCAACGCCGCGGCCCTCGGCTTCCAGGCGCCGGTGCACGCGCTCGTCACCGGACGCAAGGACGAGCGCGATCGCCGCATCGCGATTTCGGCCGCGCCGCGGTTCGGCATCGTCGGGCAGCCCCAGACCATCACCTACCGGCTCGACGACCAGGGCGTCACCGGCCAGCGCGCCAGGGTCGTGGTGCGCCGCGACGGCGAAGTAATCAGCGAGCGCACGCTCCTGAGCGGCCAGACCTCCAATGTCGAGGTCGACATCAAGCATGCCGGGTCGAACATCGTCGAGATCGAAGCCTCGCCGCTCGAGAATGAGCTGACGCTGGTCAATAACCGCGCCGTGGTCGCGATCGAAGGCGTGCGCGACAAGCTCCGCGTGCTGCTGGTATCAGGCGAGCCGCATTCCGGCGAACGCACCTGGCGCAATCTGCTGAAGTCGGACGCCAGCATCGACCTCGTGCATTTCACGATTCTGCGCCCGCCGGAGAAGCAGGACGGCACGCCGATCAACGAATTGTCGCTGATCGCGTTTCCGACACGCGAATTGTTCCAGCAGAAGATCAACGAATTCCAGTTGATCATCTTCGACCGCTACGCCCGCCAGGGCGTGCTGCCGATCGCCTATTTCGACAATATCGCGCGCTATGTCCGCGCCGGCGGCGCGGTGCTGGTGTCGGCCGGCCCCGACTATGCCTCCACCACCAGCATCTGGCGCACGCCCCTGGATACGGTGTTGCCGGCAGAGCCGGTCGGCGTCACTGAAAAACCGTTCTACGCGCATCTGAGCGACGCCGGTAAGCGCCATCCGGTGACGCGCGGCCTCGAAGGCTCCGCCAGCGAGCCGCCGCGCTGGAGCCGCTTCTTCCGCACCGTGGATACCCGCAACGCGATCGGCGCGCCCGTGATGACCGGCGCCGACGGCAAGCCGCTGCTCCTGCTGTCGCGCTTCGGCGAAGGCCGCGTCGCGCTTCTATTGTCAGACCACATCTGGCTGTGGGCGCGCGGCTATGAAGGCGGCGGGCCGCATCTGGATCTGCTGCGGCGGACATCGCACTGGCTGATGAAGCAGCCTGATCTGGACGAAGAGGCGCTGCGCCTGCAGATCCAGGGCAAAGACCTCGTGGTGCTGCGCCAGACCATGGCCGACAACGTGCCGCCGGTGACCGTGACGTCACCGAGCGGCGCCACCAAGGAACTCACGCTGACCGCAAGCGAGCCCGGCACCTGGCGCTCCACCCTCCCCGCCAACGAACTCGGGCTGTGGCAGGCAACGGACGGCGCGCTGAAAGCCCTGATCAATGTCGGGCCGACCAACCCGAAGGAATTTTCCGAAGTCACCTCCACGACCGAGATGCTGAAGCCGCTGGCGCAGGCGACCGGCGGCGACGCCCGCCGCGTGGCCGACGGCGGCAGCATCGATCTCCCGCGCGTGGTTCCGGTGCGCGCCTCCGGCATCTTCCACGGCGACGGCTGGATGGGCGTCAAGATGCGCGACGCCAGCGTCGTGAAAGGCGTCGGCGTGCTGCCGATGTTCGCAGGGCTGGTCGGGCTGTTGCTGCTGCTCGGTGCGTTCGCGGCGACTTGGGTGCGCGAGGGGCGCTGAGCGCGACGTCGATAATTCAGTCTTATTGCGGGGAACCTTATGCTGCCTCGTCGGCGCGCAGCCATTTGGGGAACGGATCGGCCAACCCGGCCCATTCCTTGATGTGCATTCCCGGTTTACCCGGGACAAGACACGCATCGAGGCGCGCCTTGATAGCCTCCTCGTCCATGTCGGTGCCGATGAAAACGATCTCCTGTCGGCGATCGCCATAGACTTCGTTCCAGTTCTTCTTGAGCGATTTCCGCCAGAATGGATCGTCGGGCCAGCGGTCAGCGGGCACGTTGGCCCACCAAAACCCGAGGCCTTCGGTGCGGACGATCGCACCTGCCTGACTCAACTCACCGAGCCATTGTGGACGCGTAGCGATCCAGAAATGTCCCTTCGCCCGGATCACACCGGCCCAGCTTTCCCGCAGGAACTGATGGAGTTTTGTGGGCTCGAACGGCCGGCGCGCGCGGTAGACGAAGCTGCCGACGCCGTACTGTTCGGTCTCGGGCGTATGATCGCCGAAGCCATAGAGTTCCTTGAACCAGAGCGGATGCTGCTGCGCCCGCGCGAAGTCGAAGCGGCCGGTGTCAAGGATGCGCTCGAACGGAGCTCTGGCGAAATCAGTCTCCACGATATCGGCGGCCGGGTTGAGCGCGCGGATGATCTTGCGCGCCGCGTCCAACTGGCTGATGGACGCATCGTTGATCTTGTTCAGCACAATGACATCGGCGAATTCGATCTGCTCCACCAACAGGTCCACCATCGTCCGCTTGTCTTCGGCACCGAGCGATTCGCCGCGATCCCTGATGAAGTCGGTCGAGGCATAGTCCCGCAACAAGTTGACGGCATCGACCACCGTCACCATGGTGTCGAGCAATGCCACGTCGGAAAGACTGTCGCCCTCTTCGGTTCGGAAATCGAACGTCGCGGCAACCGGAAGCGGCTCCGAAATGCCCGTCGATTCAATCAGAAGATAGTCGTATTTGCCGCCCTCAGCGAGCGTTCGGACTTCCTTCAACAGATCGTCACGCAGCGTGCAGCAGATGCACCCATTCGTCATCTCGACCAGTTTTTCATCCGTCCGGGAAAGATTCGCACCGCCATCGCGCACCAGGTCGGCATCGATATTCACCTCGCTCATGTCGTTCACAATCACCGCCACCTTCAGGCCCTGGCGATTGTTGAGGACGTGATTCAGCAAAGTTGTCTTTCCAGCCCCTAGGAAGCCGGACAAGACGGTGACGGGGAGTTTTCGCATGGAGATCAAACAACCTGTGCAGTGCGCGGAATCCCGAACGAGAGCGGGGAAGCATCGCGGGACTCCGATTGATGTAATGTTATAACATAACATACTGGGCGGCTACCTTTGTCAATCGGGAAAGATTTCTCGCGAGCAGACTTTTGTCATGCTGAAGGCTCGGGGCCTGCGTCCGTTGCAGTAATCACACAGCGTTTGGGGATTCGTCCGAACGCACTTGCACCGCGTTGACATCGCGATGCCCCTCCGATGTTATAATATTACATTGGGACGGCCGAGAGACTTGGTCGCCCCGGGGCAAGGCGTGCGTCATTGTGAAATGGTTTCGAACCAACGTCAGAACTGGCGCGCGGCTGGCGCTGTTCGCGCTCGCGATCCAGTTTGCGCTGTCGTTCGGGCATTGCCACGGGGCCGCCGCCGCGCAGAACGTCCAGATCGGTCTCTCGGATGCCCGTCTTACCTACGCCGCGGACCACACCGCGCTTGATGCCGCCAGCGACACGGTTCAGCAGCAGCAGCCCTCCAATCACGATAACGACCGGCACCCGGCCGACGCCTGTGCAATCTGCGCCGTCGTTTCGCTTGCAAACAATTTCCTGTTCGCCACACCACCGCTGCTGGAGCTGCCGCAGGCAGTCAAGCTTCTGCACCTCACCACCGGCGCCGAGTTCGCGCATCTCGGCTCGCTTCATCCCGCATTCCGGTCCCGCGCACCTCCCGTCTCCTGACCTCGATTGATTGATGCACTCTCCAAGGGGATCGCCGCGCCACGCGGCTGATCCACCGAGGGAAAATCGGAATCGATCCGTCGCACATCGACGGAATCAGGATCGGGACAATGACATTCAAGAAGAAACGGGCGTTCCATTTCGGTGGAGCAAGCTGGCTATTGCTATGCGCGGTGGCGGACGGCGCGCTGGCGCAGGACGCAGCGCCATCCTCATCGACACAACTACCTGAAATCACCGTGACGGCGCCGAGCCCGATTGTGCGGCGGCGAGCCGTTGTGCCTTCGCGCACGCCGGTGCGCGTCGCCCGCACCGCGCCCGGCCAAAACCGGCAACGCGCGGCAGAACCGCAAGCCGCACCTGTCGCGGCCGCACCCCAGCAGGGCGTGCTCCCCATCGTCACCGATCAATTTGCGACGGTCACAGTGGTGCCGAACGAGGAGATCCGCCGCCAAGGCACCGCCCAACTTGGCGATCTCCTGTTCTCGAAGCCCGGCATTACCGGCTCCACCTTCGCGCCCGGTGCCGCGAGCCGGCCGATCATCCGGGGCCTCGACGTCAATCGCGTCGGCATCGTCGAGAACGGCACCAACGCCGGCGGCGCCTCCGATCTCGGCGAAGACCATTTCGTGCCGGTCGATCCATTGGCGACAAACCAGGTCGAAGTCATCCGCGGTCCGGCGGCGATGCGCTACGGATCGACATCGATCGGCGGCGTCGTCAGCGCGACCAACAATCGCATCCCGGATACCTTGCCGACATGCGCGGCCGCACCGTTCCAGACCTACGGACTGCCGGCGAAAGCGCCGCTCGCAAACGTGGGATCACCTTCCTGCGTCACGGTCGAAACCCGAACGGCCGTCAGTTCGGTCGACCGCGGTGTCGATGGCGGCATCCTGATCGATGCCGGCGGTGGCAATTTCGCTGTTCATGCCGACGCCTATGGCCGCAAGGCCAGCGATTACAGCATTCCGGGCTATCCGTATTTGTTCGACCAGACCCGCCCGGTCAACGGCCGGCAGCCGAATTCGGCGATGCAGGCGGCTGGTGCATCGATTGGCGGCTCCTACATCTTCGATGGCGGATTTATCGGCGCGGCGATCACGCAGAACGACACGCTCTACCGGATCCCCGGCATCGACGGCGCCGATCACCAGACCCGCATCGACGCGCGCCAAACCAAATTCACGGCCAAGGGCGAATACCGGCCCGATGCAGCGGCGATCGATGCCGTCAGATTCTGGGCGGGCGCGACCAACTACAAGCACGACGAGATCGGACTGGCCGATCCCGCCGACCTCTCGTCCCTCGGCGTGCGGCAGAGCTTCACGAACAAGGAGCAGGAAGGGCGCGTCGAGGTGCAGATGGCCCCGTTCAACGCGCGGTTTGCCGCCGTCACGACAGCATTCGGTCTGCAGGCCGGGCATCAGGAACTGACGGCGCCGAGTCCGGACGATCCAACCAGCCCGCTCAACGGGTTGTTTGATCCTAACAAGAATAACAGGGTCGCCGGCTACGTCTTCAACGAGTTCAAGTTCTCTGACTCAACCAAGGCGCAGATCGCCGGCCGTATCGAACATGTCAGTCTCAGCGGAACGACGCCCGCATTTGTTCCGGAGCTGTTCGACCTCAACGTCGACCCTGCCGCCATTGGTCCTGCCACACCGCGCAACCTGAACTTCACGCCGAAAAGTGTGAGCGTCGGTCTGCTCCAGGATTTGCCATGGGGTCTTGTCGCAAGCATTACCGGGCAATACGTCGAGCGCGCACCCAAACCGGCCGAACTGTTTTCGCGCGGCGCGCACGATGCGACCGCGACGTTTGATATCGGCAATCCCAATCTCGGCATCGAAACCGCCAAGTCGATCGAAATCGGATTGCGACGGGCGACTGGACCATTGAGGTTCGAGGTGACGGCTTACTATACGAAGTTCAGTGGCTTCATTTTCCGTCGCCTTACCGGCAACACCTGCGAGGATGTCGCCTGCGTCGGTCCTGCCGACCCGGCTTTTCCGCTCGAGCTGAACCAGGCGATCTATTCACAACGCGACGCCACCTTCCGCGGCGGCGAGTTTCAGAGCCAGTTGGACGTCGGGCCGCTCAACGGCGGCATCTGGGGCGTCGAGAACCAGTTCGATGTGGTGCGCGCGACCTTCAACGACGGCACCAATGTTCCGCGAATTCCGCCGGTGCGAGTCGGCGGCGGCCTGTTCTGGCGCGATGCCAATTGGCTGACGCGGATCAACCTGCTGCATGCCTTCGCTCAGAACGACATCGCCCCGATCGGCGAGACGCCAACCGCAGGCTACAACCTGTTGAAGGCGGAGGTCAGCTACAAGACCAAGCTCGATCCTTCCTGGTTCGGCGCACGCGAGATGATGGTCGGCCTCGTCGGCAACAACCTGTTGAACGAGAACATCCGCAATTCGACTTCCTTCAACAAGGACCAGGTCTTGCTGCCGGGCATCGGCGTGCGCGCGTTTGCCAATCTGAAGTTCTAGGTCAGACGCTGACGGGTGGCGTTGGCTGGTAGTACCAGCTAACGTCGGCATGGATGACGGTGGATACCGGATTATCGCACCGTTGAAGGATATGCCTTGCCCGATGCGAGCTGACGAACACGGATAGATGCCCTCGCCGATCAACATTCCCGTCTACAGCGATGCCCTCGTCCTGCTCGGCACTGCGGGCATCGTCATTCCATTGGTACGCCGGTTCGGCTTCAATCCCGTCCTCGGCTATCTCGTAGCGGGCGCGATCCTCGGTCCCCTGGGACTCGGTTCGTTTATCGGCCAATTCCCGTTCCTGTACTGGTTCACCGTGGTTGACGCCAGGAACGTCGCCGGTATCGCAGAGCTCGGCATCGTGTTCCTGCTGTTCCTGATCGGCCTGGAACTGTCCTATGAGCGGTTGAAGACGATGCGCCGCCTGGTTTTCGGACTGGGCAGCCTGCAGATCGTGTTCTCCGCAGCCGCCATCGGCGCAGTGGTGATCCTTGCGGGCGGCAAGCCGCCGGTGCCGCTCATCGTCGGTGCCTGCCTGGCGCTGTCGTCGACCGCCATCGTCGTCGAAGTGCTTTCCAGGCAGGGACGGCTGACCACGACCGCTGGCCGCGCCAGCTTCGCGATCCTGCTGGCGCAGGACCTGGCGGTGGCGCCGCTCCTGCTGTTCATCTCGATTTTCGGCACCGGCGAATCCGGTTCGGTTGCCGGCACACTCGCGCTGGCGCTCGCCAACGCCGCCATCGCGCTCGGCGTGATCGTCGTCGCCGGCCGCGTGGTGATGCGGCCGCTGTTCCGTCTGGTCGCATCCGTGGGCATGAGCGACCTGTTCGTGGCCACCACGCTGTTCGTGATCGTCGCAGCCGGGGTGGCCGCCGCCGCGGCCGGCTTCTCGATGGCGCTTGGCGCCTTCATCGCCGGCCTGCTGCTCGCCGAGACCGAATTCCGCAAGGCGATCGAGACCGCCATCGATCCTTTCAAGGGACTCCTGCTGGGCCTGTTCTTTTTTACGGTCGGTATGAACATCGACTTCCGCGAGCTTGCCCGCGATCCGGTTTGGCTGCTTGGAAGCGCCATCGCGCTCGTTGCCGTGAAATCCATTATCCTCATCGTCCTTGCCCGGCTGTTTCGCCTTTCCTGGCGAGCGTCCATCGAAACCGGCCTCCTGCTCGGCCCGGGCGGCGAGTTCGCCTTCGTCGTCATCGGCATGGCGACAACGCTCGGCCTGATCGATGCCAAGGTGTCGAGCTTCACGGTCGCGCTGACGTCGCTGACCATGCTGCTCATTCCTGCGCTTTCCCATGTGGCGCGGCGGCTGGCGCCAATGATACGCGAAGACAAGCCGCTCGATCCCGAGTTGTCCGTTGCACCAAGCGGAGGCGCCAACCATGCCATTGTGATCGGACATGGCCGGGTGGGACAGGTCGTCTGCTCCATGCTCGATCGGCACAAATTCCAGTACATTGCCGTCGATAATGACGCCGCAGCCGTGCCGGAGCAGCGTCGGCAGGGACGCACCGTTTATTACGGTGACGCGACCAATCCGGAGTTTTTGAAGAGCTGCGGCCTCATGGAGGCCGCGGCGGTCATCGTCACCATCGGCGAAGCCAAGGGCATCGACGAAATCGTAGCCCAGGTCCGCGCGCTCAGGGCAGATATGCTGGTGGTGTCGCGCGCCCGCGACGCGGAGCATGCGCGGCATCTCTATCAGATCGGCGTTACCGACGCCGTCCCCGAGACCATCGAAGCAAGCTTGTTGTTGTCAGAAGCAGCCTTGATCGGCCTCGGCATGGCAATGGGGCCGGTCGTCGCGTCCATCCACGAAAAGCGCGAGGAATTCCGGCACGAATTGCAGCAGGCCGCGGGAGGTACCCGGCCTGCCGGAGAGACGGCCGGCGTCAAACGGAAGCCGCCGTGCTGACCTTGAGAACCCCACCGATGCGCTACGCTACCGCGCCTTGCTCCAGTCCGGCCGGATATCGCCGGAGACGCCTTCGAAGGCGCCCTCGACCAGTTCCGCTACCAGGAGGCGGCTGTAATCGACGGGGCCCGGCATGATCACACGCCCCTTCGGCACCACCTTGAAGCCGACGCGGCCGTAATAGGGCTCGTCGCCGACCAGAATGACCAGGCGATGGCCCTTGGCCTTGGCGTCCTGCAGTGAGCGATCGAGCAGCATGCGGCCGACGCCGCGCTTTCGGAACGGCGGCTCGACCGTCAACGGCCCGAGCATCAGCGCCGGCGTGTCGCCGATGCAGATCGGCAATTGCCGTACCGAACCGACCAGCAATGTGCCGATCCGCGCCGTGAACGACAACTCAAGCAGGTGATCGACATGCTCGCGCAGGCGGTAGGCGCTCAGCACGAAACGGCCGGGACCGAATGTGCGCTCGTGCAGGCGTTCGATCGCCTGCGCGTCCTTTGGAGTTTCAGCCAGTATGGTGACGTCAAGTTCGCTCATGATGGGGCGCGGGATAGCATCTGGCGGCGGCGCGGTCCATTGCCGGCGGCGGCAATCCCCGTATTGCCTTAATCCCTTTTGATGGCCGGCTGGGACAGGTAGGCCAGCAGCTTCATTTCGCGGCGGCCGCGCGTCACCGTATCCAGCACCAGCCCCGAAGATACCGACAGCACCGCCACGATCATCAGGCCCATCGACAGCACGGCCGTCGGCAGCCGCGGCACGACACCTTCCTCGAGAAAGGTGACGACCACGGGGATCGCGAGGCCGATCGAGATCAGCATCAGGAAGATGCCGATGACCGTGAAAAACCGCAGCGGCTTTTCCGACCGGTACAGCTTCAGGATGGTGCCGAGAATCCGGAAACCGTCGCGCCAGGTGTTCAGCTTGCTGAACGAGCCCTCGGGGCGGGCATAATAAGGCGTCTCGATTTCCACCACCGGCAGCGCCAGTTCGAGCGCATGCACGCTGAGTTCGGTTTCGATCTCGAAACCGTCCGACAGCACCGGAAAGGACTTGACGAAGCGGCGCGAGAACACGCGGTAGCCGGAAAGGATATCCTTGAACGCCTGGCCGAACACCGTGGAAAGGAAGCTCGTCAGCATCCAGTTGCCGGTGCGGTGGCCGGGCCGGTAGGCGGCGACCGACTGGTCGACGCGAAAACCCACCACCATGTCGAGGTGGTCGTTCACCAGCGCATCGATCATGCGCGAGGCGCTCGGCGCGTCATAGGTCGCGTCGCCGTCGACCAGCACATAGACGTCGGCATCGACATCGGCGAACATGCGCCGCACCACGTGTCCCTTGCCCTGGCGGCGCTCGCTGCGCACGATGGCGCCGGCTCCGCGCGCCACCTCGACGGTGCGGTCCCTGGAATTATTGTCGTAGACGAAAATCTCAGCCGTCGGCAGCGCCTTGCGGAAGTCGGAGACCACGGTGGCGACCGCGGCTTCCTCATTGAAGCACGGCACCAGAACCGCAATCCGCAGCGCAGGTCCCGTCATCGCACGCTCACCGAATTAAATCCGTCCATGGCGCGTCATACCGCAATCAGGCGTTGGCCGGTTGAGGGAAGGCCGCACCTTCGGCGGCCCGTTCGCCGCGCAGATCGAGCGTTGCGAACAGCAAAGTCCAGAGCGAGAGCATGTCGATCGGAATGATATAATATGGCGTAAATATCGGATGGGTCATGAAGAAAATCGCGTTCACGGCGATGTTTGCCGCGACCAGAATTGCAACGCGTTTGGCGCGCCCCTGATCGAAGCGCCACAGCCAGGCAGTCCATGCGGCGGATATCGCCAGCAAGGTAAACTGCACGTCAACGAGATAGCTTAACAAGACGCTTGCACTCAGCTCCGGCGGCACAGCGTCGACGCTGCCATAGGTCGTCGCAAACGGACTTCCCGCATTGATCGCATTCGCAATCAGCGTCGGAGCCATTCCGAGCACGAACGCGACACCGAACAAGAGTCCTTGCAGGAATGTGTCCCTGCTCCGCGCCAGCGCGAAGGCGCCGGCAAGGTAGAGGCAGTACCCCGCCGCCAGAAACACGTTGGGCAAGCGGAAATTGACGGAGAGCCCGATCAGCAGCCCGACCAGCGCCAGCAAGACCAGCCGGCGCCGTGGCCCGTCCATGAAGATCTTCGCCGTTAGAAAACCGGCCAGCGCGCATACAATCATGGTCGGCGCCATCGAATAGCTGGCCTTGGTCGGATTGATCATCAGATAGATCGCGCAGTCGCCGAACGCGGCAACCAGTATCAGCCGGTAAAGCGTAGACGCATAGGTCAAGGCGAGAAGCGAAAAACCAACTGCGACGATCGACGTTAATACGTAGAGCGGGGCCACCCGAAATCCAGCAGGAAACAGCGAGAGGACAAAGCCGGTCCCCGGCGGATACTGCAGCACATGCTTGTCCACCGCTGGAATGAAGGGGTGGCAGGGAGCACGCTTCACGTCATGCCATTCCGCGTAGCCGATCGCCTTCAGGCTGCTCTTGAGGTAATGATCGTCGTCGAAGGTGACGTCGGTATCGATGCCGCGGAGCCCGAACCTCTCGAACAGATGCGCCTGCCGCAAGTAGCAGATGTCGTCATAGACGCCGCGGCTCTCGCTCCAGCGCGAAATGTTCCAGACGTTGCTGGCCAGCACCACCAGGAAGCCGATGGCGCAAAGCAACTTCAGGATCCCCATCCTGCCCATGTCGAACCCCGCCCCGTTTCTCCGCTTCTATTCGTTGCAGGCGCAGCAAGCAACCAGGCTAACGTCACCGCCACGTCGCGATCGGCGCCACGCCGTCAAGTACCTCCGCGATTCGCAGGCGCGTGCCCGTGGTCGTCTCGGCCGGCAGCGCACCCACCGCATAGAACCCGCACTCGACGATCTCGTAGTTGGGCTCCGGCAAGCGGTCTTGCCGGAATTGCCTGACTATATAGACCGCAACATGGTCGCGGCGCGACACGTGGGCGTTGAGGAACAGGCCGTGTAAAACCGGCTCCCCGGTCAGTTCGATCCGCCCCTCTTCCACTAATTCCCGCCGCAGGGCCTCGAGAAAGGTTTCGCCGACCTCAACCCCGCCGCCCGGCAGGTGCCAGCCGGCGACATAGCTGTGCCTGACCAGGAACACCTTGTCGTCGCCGTCGAGCACGACGCCGCGGACCCCGAGCGTCATGCCGCGGGCCATCCGCCAATAGAGGTGGAAGGCCCGCCGCAATTGCGGTTCGAGATGTTTTCGCAAGTGCTGCAGCGCCGTCACGCAAACCTCGGATGGACAGCTATCACGTTTGATCCTTATATCGCCGGTATGATCGTGCGACGGCTCTATATCACAGCGAGTGCAGCGGAGCGCGGATGACCGATACCTTCACGCTGGCGCATCTGTCCGATCCGCATCTGCCGCCCCTGCCCAAGGCGCAGCTTCGCGATCTCGCGGGCAAGCGTGCGCTGGGCTATCTCAACTGGACCCGCAACCGCCACAAATATCACCGCCGCGAGGTGCTGGACGCACTGGTCGCCGACATGCAGGCGCAGCGGCCGGACCATATCGCGGTGACCGGCGATCTCGTCAACCTGGCGCTGGAGGCGGAATTCACTCCGGCCCAGGCTTGGCTCGAAAGCGTCGGCACGCCGGAGCATGTCACCATCGTGCCCGGCAATCACGACGCCTATGTGTGGGCGACGCGGCATCATTTCGCCGGCACGTTCGACAAATATGTGCGCGGCGATGCCGAGGCGGACGACACGCGGTTTCCATTCGTGCGCCGGCGCGGGCCGCTGGCGCTGATCGGGGTGTCCTCGGCGGTGCCGACGCTGCCATTGATGGCAACCGGCCGGCTCGGCCGCGCGCAGCTCGATGCGCTCGATCGCCATCTGGCGGAGATGTCCGCCGATGACGCGTTCCGGGTGCTGCTGGTGCATCATCCCCTGCATTCGAGTTCGCGGATGAAGCGGCTGACCGATTCGAAGGCTCTCCGTGCGGTATTGAAGCGGCACGGCGTGGAGTTGGTCCTGCACGGGCACGATCACATCCATTCGACGATGTGGCTCGAAGGCGCCGATCGCCAGATTCCCGCTGTCGGCGTGCCGTCGGCGTCGGCGCTGGCACACCGGCATTATCCGGCCGCGGCGTATAATCTGTTTTCGATCACGCGCGACGGCAACCAATGGCGCTGCGTGCACACCGTGCGCGCCATCGACGCCGACTTCCGCGTCAAGCAGATCAAGCAGACGACGCTGCTCTAGCGAAATCCTCAATCCCCGCCGCCGCAGCCGCCGCCCCCGTCGCCGCCACCACCGCCGTCGCCGCCGCTATCACCGCTTGCGTCGCTGCCGGTATCGCCAAACCCGTCCGAGCTACCGTCGAACGACGTATCTGCGAAATCGCCACCGCAATACGCCGCTCCGCTGCCGTTCTTGCGCAGCTCTTCGCAGTCGGGGTGATAGACGAACCCGTTTGCAATGTTGAGTTTGCTGTCGAGCGCAAACAACAGCGGCAGGCGTGTGGGGCGGACCGGATCGATGTTCTCGTATTTGCAGCAATACCACCAGACACGGCGCAGGCCTTCGTTGCTCTTGCGATGCTCGCTGAGGACGACGGCGGGGGTGTGGTGGAGGAAGCCGCCGAAGGCGCGGCGGCAGAACGCGTCGTAGTCGCGCGTGTACAGGATGAATTCGTGCCAGAGGTCGTCGGCGACTTGCGAGGGCATCGAGACGTGGCGCTTGCCGCTCATCAGATAGGCGAGGAAAAATTGCCGGAGGCCCCGCGAGACCAGCGCGCTGTCCTTGCGCGCAAAGCCGGGATGATGCTTCTCAAGCCGCTCGAGCAGTCCGCGCGGCCAGTGAAAGGTGCGGATGAATTCGGCGCGGCGCAGCGTGCGCCACTTGCCGTACAGCCAGGAGGTTCCGAACAGCGCGCCGACAAGCAGGGCGAACAACGGTATGGATGAAGCGGCTGCCACGATGCCCCCGAATGCCTGAGCCGCCAACTCTGGCTAGATATTCTTCAAGCTCGCATACAGCGCCAATCCGAACAGCGCCACCGCGCCCAACAGGAAGCCGAGCACGAACATGCCGAAGCCGCGGCGGCGCGGCTTTTTTTCCACGGCCGGCTCGGCCGCCTTCGTTACCATCATCGCATGTTCGCGCTCGATCATTCGGCGCGCGACATAGCCGGTGACGGCATCGACGATGACAGGAACGTCATGCGACTCGGCGATCACGATGCGGCCGAAGCGCGTGTCCTGCACGAAGCGGTAGATGCGCTTGTCGCGCCCCATCACCACATGCGCCACCACGTCGATCCACAGCCGCGGCGTCTCGCCCTGGCTGACGCCGCGATCGAACAGGTCGATCTGCTCGGGCACCTCGGCAAACAGCGGATCGAGCGCCTCGTTCAGGATCTCGAGCCGGGCGACTTCGGCATCGCGCAGTTCGACCACGACGCCGGTGCGGTCGGCAGCCTCGATGCGGGCCTGGCGGAGCGCATCGCGCAGCCGCGTCGGTCTCATGTCGCGGGCTTCGTTGCCGGTGTTTTGCGCGTTTGACATCGGTTGCCGCCTTTATCCTGAGGAAGTAAGCCCGGTTAACCTATCAGTAACTATGTTGCGCGCAATGGCTGTTTGTTTGCAATAGCTTAGCGGTCCACCGGGTTCTGAGTGTGCGGCGGGAGCCCCGCCCCGGCCTCTCCCCGGTGCCTTGGAATACGCAAACGGCCCCACCCGGTTTTCCGGATGGGGCCGCTTGTCCTTGGGCCGTTTCCCTAGATCTTGTTGGCAGCAGGCGCTTTAGGCCGAGACGCGCGACGGCTCTTCCACGATGGAGAAGCGTACGCCGGCCTTGTGGCGGTTCTCTTCCGAAACGACGCGCCAGGCGTCCTCGGCTTCCTTGCGGGTCTTGAACGGACCCTGAACCTGGGCCGAGCCTTCCACGAGCTTGTGGAAGTTCATCGAGCCGAACTCACCGCCGATCACCCAGAAATTGCTGCCTTTGGTCATTGTCAGTCTCCTTCCAGCGTTAGTCGAACTGGTTCATCGTGTTGTGGGCGCCGCCCGCCTTCAGGGCCGCCTCGCCGGCGAAGTATCCCTTGTGATCATCGCCGATGTCGGAGCCGGCCATGTTCTGATGCTTTGCACAGGCGATGCTCTGCCGGATTTCCTGGCGTTGAACGTTCTTCACATACCCGAGCATACCCTGTTCGCCGAAGTATTCCTTCGCGAGATTGTCGGTCGACAGAGCCGCCGTGTGATAGGTCGGCAGCGTGATCAGGTGGTGGAAGATGCCCGCGCGCTTGGCTGAATCGGCCTGGAAGGTGCGGATGCGCTCGTCGGCCTCGATCGCCAGCGGCGTGCCGTCGTATTCCGCCTTCATCAGCTCGGCGCGATTGTACTTGCTGACATCCTTGCCGGCTTCCTTCATCGCATCGTAGACCTGCCAACGGAAGTTGAGTGTCCAGTTGAACGACGGCGAGTTGTTGTAAGCCAGCTTCGCGTTCGGGATCACCTCGCGAACACGGTCGACCATCTTGGCGATCTGCTCGATATGCGGCTTCTCGGTCTCGATCCACAGCAGGTCGGCGCCGTTCTGCAGCGAGGTGATGCAGTCGAGCACGCAGCGGTCCTCGCCGGTGCCGGCGCGGAATTGATAGAGGTTGCTGGCAAGCCGCTTCGGACGCATCATCTTGCCGTTCCGGTTGATGATGACGTCGCCATTCCTGGCGTTGGCGGCCGTCACCTCTTCGCAATCCAGGAAGCTGTTGTACTGGTCACCGATGTCGCCCGGCTTGTGGCTCACGGCGATCTGCTGCGTGAGACCGGCGCCGAGCGAGTCGGTGCGGGTCACGATGATGCCGTCTTCGACGCCGAGTTCGAGGAAGGCGTGGCGGCAGGCACGAATTTTCGCCAGGAACACCTCGTGCGGCACAGTCACCTTGCCGTCCTGATGGCCGCACTGCTTTTCGTCAGAGACCTGATTTTCGATCTGCAGGGCGCACGCACCTGCTTCGATCATCTTCTTTGCGAGCAGATAGGTTGCCTCTGCATTGCCGAAGCCGGCATCGATATCGGCGATCACGGGCACGACATGGGTCTGGAAGGTGTCGATCTTTTCGATCAGCGCCTTTTCCTTCGCCTTGTCGCCTGCCTTGCGGGCCGCGTCGAGGCCACGGAAAATGTCGTTGAGTTCACGGGAGTCCGCCTGACGCAGGAAGGTGTAGAGCTCTTCAATCAGCGCCGGCACAGACGTTTTCTCGTGCATCGACTGATCGGGAAGCGGTCCGAACTCGGAGCGAAGTGCTGCGATCATCCAGCCGGAGAGGTACAGATAGCAGCGATCGGTCGTGCCGAAATGCTTCTTCACCGAAATCAGCTTCTGCTGCGCGATGAAGCCGTGCCAGCAGCCGAGCGACTGGGTGTATTTTGTGGTGTCCGCATCATAGGCGGCCATATCGCTGCGCATCAGCGCCGCGGTGTACCGGGCGATGTCCAGGCCGGTCTTGAAGCGGTTCTGCAGACGCATGCGCGCCACGGCTTCGGCGGTGACGCCATTCCAGGTCGGCTGGGTCTTGAGGAGCGCCTCGGCAGCTCCGACCTCGCTCAGATAGGAAGCCGGTCCCTGGATAGCCTGGTCGCTGATCCCACGTGGCTGGTAGTTCATGTGCGTAATCCTTTCGATGACGACAGATTTGCAGCGTTTGTCTTCGCCGCTTCTCCAATCGACATTCTTGACAGTGCATTGCGAAACGTTCCGAGAGCTAAACGCTAAACTTCCCAATTCGTATAGATAGCTTGATTTCGAATGGTGATGTCATGTAACATATGAACTTGTCATAGATGTCATTTTGTAAATTTTGTCACAAATCAGGTCAGGGAACCTGCCATGGCCACCGACTCCGGAAAGAAGCTTTTCGTCGGGCCCCGCTTCCGGCGGATCCGCCAGCAGCTCGGGCTGTCGCAGACCCAGATCGCCGGGGGGCTTGGCATTTCTCCGAGTTATATCAACCTGATAGAGCGCAACCAGCGGCCGGTGACGGCGCAGATCCTGCTCCGGCTGGCGGAGACCTATGACCTCGATCTGCGCGATCTCGCGACCGCCGACGAGGACCGGTTCTTCGCCGAGCTGAACGAGATCTTCTCCGATCCGCTGTTCCGCCAGATCGACCTGCCGAAGCAGGAACTGCGCGATCTCGCCGAATTGTGCCCGGGCGTCACACACTCCTTGCAGCGCCTGTATGCCGCCTATACTGAGGCCCGCCGCGGCGAGACGCTGGTCGCGGCGCAGATGGCCGACCGCGACGAGGGCACCCGCTTCGAGGCCAACCCGATCGAGCGCGTGCGCGACCTGATCGAGGCCAACCGCAATTATTTTCCGGAACTCGAACAGGCCGCGGAAAACCTGCGCGACGAACTCAACGCTTCCGCCGAGGAACTGTTCGCCGCGCTTTCGGCGCGGCTGCGAGAAAAGCACTCGATCGTTACCCGCATCATGCCGGTTGACGTGATGCGCGAGACGCTGCGGCGGTTCGACCGCCATCGGCGGCAATTGCTGATCTCCGAACTGGTCGATGGCTCGGGCCGTGCGTTCCAGCTTGCGCTGCAGATTGGCCTGGCCGAATGCGGCGCGGCCATCGACGCCATCGTCAACCGCGCCGGCCCGCTCGATGACACATCGCGGCGGCTTTATCGGATTACGCTCGCGAATTACTTCGCCGCCGCCGTGATGATGCCCTACCAGCCATTCCACGCCGCGGCGGAAAACCTGAACTACGACGTCCATGTGCTGGCGCAGCGCTTCAATGCCGGCTTCGAGCAGGTGTGCCATCGCCTCACCACGCTGCAGCGGCCGAACGCGCGCGGCGTGCCGTTCTTCCTGTTGCGCGTCGACAATGCCGGTAACGTCTCCAAAAGATTCTCCTCCGGCACGTTTCCATTCTCGAAATTCGGCGGCACCTGCCCGCTGTGGAACGTGCATTCGACCTTCGACACGCCGGACCGCCTGCTCAAGCAGGTGATTGAACTGCCCGATGGCACGCGCTATTTTTCGATCGCGCAGATGGTGCGCCGTCCCGTGGCGCCGCACCCGCAACCGCAGCCGCGCTTTGCGATTGGTCTCGGTTGCGAAATCCGCCATGCGGCCAAACTCGTCTATGCCGCCGGGATGGATCTGGAGAAGGCTGAGGGCACGCCGATCGGCGTCAACTGCCGGCTATGCGAACGTGAGAACTGCGCCCAGCGCGCCGAGCCGCCGATCACGCGAACGCTGATCCTGGATGAGAACACCCGGCGGGTGAGCTCGTTTGCGTTTTCGAATGCACGGGAGTTGTGAGGCACTAGCTGTCATTGCGGGCGAAGCGATCCAGCACGTAGCCCGGATGGAGCGCAGCGCAATCCGGGATTCTTCACCGCGTTGAGACTGTCCCGGATTTCGCAGCGCTCCATCCGGGCTACGATACCGTAGATGCAGGCGACGCGGAAGATGAAGGCCTGTTCATCTGCATGACAACCGCAAACGTAGTCGGGAAAAAGCGGAACTTCGTCGTGAACGACACGTTTGCTTGGTTGCCTATGATAGGAGGAGACCAATGCTGAAAACATTGATAGCCGCAACCGCCGCCCTGCTGGTCGCTACCACGGCGTTTGCGCAGAGCGAAAAAATGAAATCTCCGGGTTCGTCTGAGTACTCGGCGGGACAAACGACGCAGAAGAGCAAGACGGCGGTGGCACCGGACAAGATGAAGAAGAGCAAGACAGCCGCGGCACCGGGCAAGATGCAGAAGAGCAAAGCTTCGACCGCGCCGGCGGCGTCGGAGCCGACGACGACCGGATCGGCCGCGCCCAAAAAGAAGTATTAGTTATCTGACAGAACGGCCCGGCATCGGTGCCGGGCCGTTTTGCATGCGCGCAGGTTCGATCTTTTCTACAGGTCTATCGCATCGGTGCAGTGCGATGCATCAATGGACCGCCCTCTCTCACCGGAAGGCCGCTGTGTCCCGCTGGTGACGATCACATTTAAAACGTGGGTATTCCGCAATTTTGCGATGGAACGGCCAAGCCGATTCGCTAGTTTGAGAAGAGCGATTCCCAGAACTCGCGGATGGATGCAGGACCCGATGTTGCGACGCGTTAAACTGATGAACCCGTTCGAAATCGTCCAGGACCGGGTCCCTCAGGACCGGCCGCAGCCGATCGAGCGGAAGGTCGTGAACCGGGCTGCCCGTTCCACGCCGGTCTGTGCCGCCTGCGGTTCCGACGACATCATCTGCCACGCCACGGCGCAATGGAGCAACGAGGCGCAGGAATGGCAGCTCGCCAATACCTTCAACCAGCCGGCGCACTGCAATACCTGTCAGCACGACGGCAACCTGGTGTGGCTGACGCTAAACTGAACTCGGCAACGCCGGCGGCGTAGCGCCTGGAGTAGCCCGGATGGAGCCACCGGGGCGCGCATTTGCGCGACCCGGTGGCTCCATCCGGGCTACGGTTCTTCCACATCAAATCTCCGCATACACTTCCAGCAGGTTTCCATCGGGATCCCTGAAGAACAGCGTGCGATGGCCGAAGGACTGGTTCGTCGGCGGTTCGAGCAGATCGACACCGTGCCGCACCAGCTCGTCGGCGCAGCGGTCGACGTCGGGCGCCTCGACCTTGAACGCGAGCTGCAGCGAAGCGCTGCCGGCGGGCGTCGGCGCATCCTTTGCGGTGCGGCCCGGCCGCGACAACGCGAGCGTGTTGCCGCCGATCTGATATTCGATCCATCCCGCCGACAACTCGCGCGTCAGCGGAAAGCGAAGGATGCCCTCATAGAAGCGGCGCATCGCCGCCATGTCGCGCACGAGGATGACGGTGTAGTCGATGGCGCGGATTGATTGGAAGGGTGAGGTGGAGGGGGGATTTTGGTTATTCACGGTTGCTTTCTTATTCGATGGCTAGCCCGCATGGCCCGCGGGCCCGCCCGAATGCGCGCCCGATGACAGGCTCCGCGATGTGCGGTGAACGAGATCATGAAGATCCCGGATATCGCTGCTCATCCGGGTTACGCTTGCTAAGACTCGTCGATTATCATTACAACTCAGGGTGTTTTGCAAGAAGTTGATTGGAAAATGAGGATGGCATGTTCAATCGCAAAACTCTTTTTGTTGTCGGCGCCGGCGCGAGCCATGACTTTGGTCTGCCGGTCGGCCGCAATCTTGCCGAAGTTATCGCAAGTAGGACGAAGGTCGTACTCGATCGCTTCGGACGTATTGGCCCGGGCACCGTCGACGACGAACTCGCGTTGTGCTTTTTTGAACGAAGTGATCCTAAGATAAATGAGTATGCAAATGCATTCCGGCTCATCAGTAACGGCATCCTTCTCGCGAACTCAATTGATGACTTCCTTAATATTCACGAAGCTTCGGAAGAAATTGTAACCGTCGGCAAGGCCGCAATCATCCGGTCCATTCTTAACGCCGAACGCCAGAGTAAACTCTTTGTGGACCCCTCAAACGTTTACAATACACTAGACGTCCGAAATATCCGCGATTCATGGCTGGTCAAGTTCATGCAAGTGCTCGGTCCTGGCAACAAAGCTGCCGATCCTGAGCGTGTCTTGGACAACGTGTCGTTCATTGTATTCAACTATGATCGCTGCTTAGAGCACTTCTTGATCAACTCGCTGCAGCTCGTGTTCGGAATGCAAAAGCAGCAAGCTACAGACATAGTCGCGCGCGCCAATATTATTCATCCGTATGGTTCAGTTGGACCACTCGACAAGGTCGCCTTTGGTGGCAATCAGATCCGTCAAAATTTTCGCGAATTGTCAAAAGCAATCAAGACGTACACAGAACGTGTAGAGGAAGAGTCGACGATCGACAGCATGCATAACGCATTGGAAGAGGCTCAGTGCGTCGTTTTCCTTGGGTTCGCATACCACAGACAAAACATGGCGTTCCTGAAGCCCCGTCCTTCGCAGGAAACCAAACAGATATACGGAACAGCGTTGAATATGTCAGACAGCGACGTAGGTGTAGTGGTTGACGAGCTTAGTGCCTTCTTCCCTGACATAGAAGCGCGTGAACTGCAGAAATTTGGCCACGTTCACTCAACGAATGCCGCGCACGACAACATACGCATTGAGAATAAACTCGATTGCTCCGCGTTGTTTGACTACTATGCCAAATCACTCGCAGGCTAAGATCGGGTCGGTACGTAGCCAGTAGCCTGCACGAGCCAACAGGACAGCTCAAGCCTCGGCATTCGAGCCGCCCCAGATCCTCTCCTCGGTCCAGCCCAGCTCCGCTAATTCCTCAGCCCGCAACGGCGCCTCCCCCACCGCGAAAAACTCGTCGAGTTGCGGCGGGCTCACCGACGTGCCGCTCAGCATCGCATGGGCCTGACCACGGTGGTGCACGTCGTGCTGGAACAGGTGCAGCAGCAATCGATCCATCCGCTCGCGCTGAATGGAGGTGCCGCGATGCACCGAGACGATGCGCTGCAATCCGGTGCCATCGAGCGCTTCGACGACCTTGAGCAAGCGCCGATCGACCGCGGCCTGGGCTTCCTTCAGCGCGGCGACCGTTGCGCAAGGCTCCGGATCCGCGAAGGCGGCCGGGCCGAGCGTGCCGCCTTCCATTGCATCGACATAAAAATGATCGATGATCAGGATGTGGTTGAGCGTGGCGCGCAGGCTCGGAAAGAAGCCGGTTCGTTTTGCGGTGAATTCTTCCGGCGACAGCCCGAGACAGGCGGTGAGCAGCCGGTGGTTTGCCCAAGCGTTGTTGTACGCCATGGTACGATAGGGAAGCAGATCATTCATCGGCGTTGCCTCTCCCCTGCCCCCTCTAGCCCGTAGCCCGCATGAGCGCAGCGATATGCGGGAAACGATAATGAAGATCCCGGATATCGCTTCGCTCATCCGGGCGGCGCTTGCGGCGCTCCGCGCTACGACCCTCTGAGTGCGACCTGCCAAGAGTGCGTAGGATGGGTGGAGCGAAGCGATACCCATCAATTCATCCGATTGGCGCCAATTGATGGGTTTCGCTGCGCTCTACCCATCCTACAAATCCCGCGCCCTATTCCGCCGCCTCTCGCGTCGGCGCTTCCAGCACTTCCAGCACCTTCGGCGGCGACATCGGCAGGGCGTAGAAGCGTTTGCCGAGCGCGTTGTAGATGGCGTTGGCGACTGCCGCCATCACGGGTACCAGCGGGACTTCGCCGACGCCCTTGACGCCTTGCGGGTGTTTCGGGTTCGGGATCTCGACCATGATGCAGTCGATCATCGGCAGGTCCGAACAGACGGGCATGCGATAGTCGAGAAAGCCGGGGTTATCGACCTTGCCTTCCTTGGTGTAGATGTATTCCTCGTTCAGCGCCCAGCCGATGCCCTGGGCGACGCCGCCCTGAAGCTGGCCCTCGACATAGCCGGGGTGAATGGCGCGGCCGACATCCTGCACGGCGGTGTAGCGGATGACGCGCGCGATGCCGAGATCGACATCGACCTCGACGTCGCAGATGTGCGTGCCAAAACCGCCGTCGGCTCCCGCGGTGTTGAGCTGCACGCCGGCGCCAATCGGACCGCCCATCGCGGGCGCCTTCTCGGCGAGCTGTTCCAGCGTCAGCGGTTCGAACTGGCCGGCGTTCGGGCTTACCGGATGCGCCGCGCCCTGCTCCCACTTCACCGCTTCGGGATCGATCTCCCAGATCTTGGCCGCGCGCTCGCGCAGCGTCTGGATGATCTTTTCGGTCGACTGCGTCACCACCATCGACGAGGCGAACAGCACGCGGCTGCCGCCGGTGAGGTTGGAGAAACCGATCGTCTGGGTGTCGCCGATGATGACGGAGACGCGGCGGTAATCAATACCAAGGAGTTCGGCGCAGATGTTGGCGATGCCCGCGCGTGAGCCGCCGATATCAGGATGGCCCGTGGTCACGACGACGTTGCCGTCCTCGGTGATGTTGACTTGCGCGGAGGATTCGCCGCCGGCGTTGAACCAGAATCCACTGGCGACGCCCCTGCCTTGTAGTTTTCCTTGCAACTTGCCGAGCGGGGCCTTGTAGTGCTCCGAGTTCTTCGCCGCTTCCACGGTCTCGATATAGCCGATGCGCGGAAACACCGGACCGTGCGCGGCCTTCGTCCCTTCCTTCGCGGCGTTCTTCAGGCGGAAGTCGAGCGGGTCCATCTTCAGCGCTTCGGCGACTTCGTCCATCACGCATTCCACCGCATAGGCGCCGATCGGCGCGCCCGGCGCGCGATAGGCCGCGACCTTCGAGCGGTTGGAGCAGACGTCAAACCCCTCCGAGAGCAGGTTCGGGATGTCGTAGGGCGTGAAGCTGCAGCCGGCGGCGCCGCGGATCGGCGAGCCCGGGAAGGCGCCGGCCTGCAGATAGAAGGTGCCGTGCGCGGCGACGATCTTGCCGTCTTTTGTCGCGCCGATCTTCACCGTGCTCTTCGAGCCTGATGTGGGCCCGGTCGCGCGCATCACCTCCTCGCGCGTCATCACCATCTTCACCGGGCGGCCGGATTTTTTGGCAAGCAGCGTCGCGAGCGGTTCGAGATAGACGATGGTCTTGCCACCAAAGCCGCCGCCGATCTCGGCGGGGATGGCGCGGATGTCGCTCTGCGGGATGCCGGTGAGATAGGCCGTCATCGCGCGCACCATGAACTGGCCCTGGCTGGAGCTCCAGATCGTGGTCTTGCCGTCAGGCGCCACCGAGATCAGGCAGGCATGCGGCTCGATATAGCCCTGGTGAACTGGGCGCGTGGTGAAGGTGCGCTCGATGACGATGTCGGCCTTTTTAAAACCTTCCGCGATGTCGCCCTTCTTGTGCTCGAGGCGGCCGGCGATGTTGGACGGCTTGCCTTCGAACTTGTTGAACTCGTGCAAAATCGCTGCATCCGGCTTGATCGCGTCATCGATCTCGATCGACCACGGCAGCACCTCGTAATCGACTTCGATCAGCTTGCAGGCCTCGGCCGCGATCGCTTCCGTGGTCGCGGCCACGGCCGCTATTGGGTGGCCGGGGAACAGCGCCTTGTCGCGCGCCATCACGTTGCGGCACATCCAGCGCATGTCCTGGATGCCGAGCATCACCGCGCCATTGGCGATCGGGAAGTCAACGATGTCGCGCGCGGTGACGACGGCCTTTACGCCCGGCAGCTTCTCGGCTTTCGACGTGTCGATCGATTTGATGCGGGCATGCGGATGCGGGCTGCGCAACACCTTGCCCCAGATCATGCCTGGCATCGTGGTGTCGGCGGCGAACTGGGCGCGGCCGGTCACCTTGTCCATGCCGTCGGGACGGATGGTGCGCTGGCCGATCCACTTGTTGTTGGTGACGAGGTTCATTGGGTTGTCTCCCGCAATTTATTGCGCGCGCATTTCTTGATTTTGAAGTTCCTGGGCGGTTTCCATCACCGCGCGGACGATCTTGTCATAGCCGGTGCACCGGCAGAGATTGCCGGCGAGCCAGAAGCGAACTTCCTCCTCGCTCGGGTCAGGGTTTTTCTTCAAAAGCGCGTCGGAAGCGACCAGCATACCCGATGTGCAGATGCCGCACTGTAACGCCGCCATTTCGAGAAATTTCTGCTGCAGCGGATGCAGATGCTCGCCGTTCGCGAGGCCCTCGATGGTGCGGATTTCGTGATCTTGCGATTCGACCGCGAGCATCAGGCAGGAACAGATCAGCCGATCGTCGAGCGTGATCGAGCAGGCGCCGCAATCGCCGGAGGCGCAGCCTTCCTTGGAGCCGGTGAGATTCAAGGTTCCGCGCAAGGCGTCGAGCATGGTGTCGCCGGGCTCGCAGAGGAATTCCATCGGCTCGCCGTTGATGGTGGTCGTGACGTGAACTTTGGCCATGAAGCTTATTTCCCTGTAGCGCGTTTGGCGGCGATCGCGGCGGTGCGCTTGAGCAGCACGCCGGCCACCCTGGTGCGGTAGGCGATGGTGCCGCGCTTGTCGTCGATTGGACGGCAGGCGGCGGAACAGGCGCTGGCTGCTTTCGCGAGCGCGGCGTCATCGAGCTTGGAGCCGATCAGCGCTTTTGCGGCGTCTTCGACCAGCAGCACGGTCGGTGCTACAGCGCCCAAGCCGACACGGGCGGCAGTGACGGTGCCGTCCTTGATCGTCAGGCTGACGCCGACGCCGACGACGGCGATGTCCATCTCGGTGCGCGGGATCATGCGCAAGTAAGCGTCACTCGATCCGGGCGGACGCGGCGGTAACGCAAAACTCACAAGGATCTCGCCGGGCTTTAAGTTGGTGCGGCCGGGACCGGCCGGCACGTCCTCGACCTTCATCTCGCGACGGCCGTCCGGGCCCTGCACGGTGACGATGGCGCCGGCCGCGACCATCGCGGGCACGCTGTCGCCGGCGGGCGAACCGTTGCAGAGATTGCCACCGGCGGAGGCGCGGCCCTGCACCTGCTTGGAACCGATCAGCTTGACGGCCTCGAGCACGCCGGGCCAGACCTTGCCGAACGTCTTGTGTTCCGCGAGCGCCATGCCGGAAACGGCGGCGCCGATGCGGAAGCCGCCATCGGCCGTCTGCTCGACCGCGGTCATCTCGGGGATTTTCTTGATGTCGACGATCACGCCGGGCCTCAGCACGCCGGATCGCATCTGCACCAGCAGGTCGGTGCCGCCGGCCAGGATGCGCGCGGCGCTGCCGGCTTTCGCAAATGCGCCAATCGCTTCGTCAAGCGTATCAGGCGCCAGATATCGGAGTTCCGTCATGGATCCCGCAATCTCCCTCTTTATCTGCCCGCCCCATATGGACGATGGCCTTATGATGCCGGCCCGGCAGTGCGGCCCAAGCCTACACGGGGATGAACGGTTGGAACAGCCTGCGAGATCAGGTTGATACGGCAGGCTCCTATGCGCGTGGCGGGGCTTGCGGGCCGGATTGCTCCGAGGTGGGAGGCCGTAGTGGAGCCGTGGCCCGCATGAGCGCAGCGATATGCGGGACCACCGCCCCCGGATGTCGCTTCGCTCATCCGGGCTACGGGACCGGCCGGCCCGTTGGCTAATCGGCTCCGACAGTCTAAAGCTTGGCCCTTCGGATTCATGATGGGGCCGGTGACATTGATGCCGCTTTACAGACTCCTGCTTGCTGCCGCGGCGTCCCTGACACTGTCATCCCTCGCCATCGCCCAACCGGCCCCCGCTCCTGTCAGGCCCGCACCCGCCCGGCCGGCTGTCGTACCGGGGCAGCCGCCGACCGCCGCTCCGCGCTCGCCCCGTGCGGCGGCCTGTCACAACGGCATGCCGTTCGACCGCTTCCTCGCCGACCTCAAGCAGCAGGCCGTGGCCGAGGGCGTCTCGCAGCGCGCGCTTGCCGAGGCCGCACCCTACCTCACCTACGACCAAAGCATCGTCAACCGCGACCGCGGCCAGCGCGTATTCGGTCAGGTGTTCACCGAATTCGCACGAAACAGGGCGTCCGATGGCGCGGCAAAAAATGCGCAGGCGAGAATCCGGATGCATGCGGCGGCGTTCAACCGCGCCGAGAAGGAATATGGCGTACCATCAGCGGTGATCGCCGCGTTCTGGGGGCTGGAGAGCAGTTTTGGCGCCGAGCTGGGCAAGCTGCATACCCTGCCGTCGCTGGTGTCGCTGGCCTATGACTGCCGCCGCTCGGAGATGTTCCAGAAGGAGACCATCGCCGCCTTGAAAATCATCGACCGCGGCGATCTCAAGCCAGCTGAGATGATCGGCTCATGGGCCGGCGAGCTCGGCCAGGCGCAATTTTTGCCGACGCATTATTTCAACTATGCGGTGGACTATGATGGCGACGGCCACCGCGACATGCTGCGCAGCGCACCCGACGTGATCGGCTCGACCGCGAACTACATTGCCAACGGATTGAAATGGCGGCGCGGCGAGCCCTGGCTGCAGGAAGTGCGTCCGCCAGCGAATTTCCCGTGGGACCAGGCTGATCTCACCATCAAACTGCCGCGCGCAAAGTTCGCGCAGCTCGGCGTCACCTATCCTGATGGACGACCGTTGCCGAACGACGACATGCCGGCCTCGCTGCTGCTGCCGATGGGCCGCACCGGGCCCGCGTTCCTGGCGTATGCGAACTTCGCCGCCTACACCGAGTGGAACAACTCGCTGATCTATTCGACCACCGCGGGCTATCTCGCGAGCCGCATCGCCGGCGCCGCGCCGATGCGGCAGCCATCCGTGCCGGTCGCGCAACTGCCGTTCAATGAGCTGAAGGAGCTGCAGCAGCTCTTGGTGCGCGCGGGCTTCAATGTCGGCAAGGTCGACGGCGTGATGGGGCAGTTGAGCCGCACGGCGGTGAAGGCGATGCAGGTGAAATACGGCTTGCCGGCGGATTCCTGGCCGACGGCGGAATTGCTGGCGCGGATGCGCGGGCCCGGCGTGCAGGCGCAGCCCGCCGGCATGGTGATGCCGGCGGCGCGGTAGGCAACTGTCGTAGCCCGGATGCAGCGCAGCGAAATCCGGGGTTCTTGCCGCGCGGATAAACTTTCCCGGACTGCGCTTCGCTCCATCCGGGCTACGGGTCCGGCGCTGGACGGTTGTATTTCCTCGCTCGCCTCCCCATCTCGCAAAACACCTCATCGTCCTGAGGTGTTATTCCACATCACGAAAAGAGCATCATATGTCTTTCCACGACGCCACCGTGCCCGCCTTCCTGCAGATTCTCGGCAGCCTTTCCGGCTTGCTCACCAAGGCGGAAGCACATTGCAAGGCGAAGAACATCCAACCCGAGGTGCTGCTCAATGCACGGCTTTATCCGGACATGTATCCGCTGACGCGGCAGGTGCAGACGGCTTGCGATTTCGCCGCAAAGACCTGCGCGCGCCTCACCGGCAGCGAGGTGCCACAGACGCCCGATACCGAAAAGAGTTTTGAGGAGCTGCAGCAGCGGATCGCGAAGGCGACCGACTATGTGAAGTCGTTCAAGCCGGCGCAGTTCGAAGGGGGCGACGTCCGCGACGTGACCTTCCCGATCGGCCCGAACAACACCATGACGATGAAGGGCCAGCAATATCTCGTCAATTTTGCGTTTCCGAATTTCTATTTTCACGCCGCCACCGCCCACGGCATTCTGCGCCACAACGGCGTCGAGATCGGCAAGCGGGATTTTATGGGGGTGAGGTAATCGACGGCGCTATCCGCGCAACGAAGCCAGTTCGCGCGCGAGGTTTTCGCGGGCCTGCCGGTCATATCTCGCGGCAAAGGCCGCATCGGGAAAGATGACCGGCCGCGCGGCGAACTGGCCGAGCACCTTGGCGCGGCCGGCGCGATAGTCGCGCTCCGGCACATGGATGAACTCCCGCCGGATCGCCGCAGCATACGCGTCGTATCGCGCGGGCTCCGCACCCAGGATGCTGAGGTCGATCGAGATCAGGATGGCGCCAAGGCGATCGTCAGGCTGCACGTCGTGCGTCTTTGTCAGACGGATCAGGCGGCCGACCTCCTGACGAAGGTCCTCGCGAAGATGCCGTTCGGCTAGCTGCGCGCTCAGCTCTTCATTGTCCGCGCGGGTCGCGTCGTAGACGACATCGTGCCACCAGATCGCGGCGGACAGAATTTCGCGATCGAGCGGCGAAAGATTTTCCACGCGCGCGAGCGCACCGAGACAGTCTTCGATATGCGTGAGGTTGTGATAGTGGCGGCCAGGTGACGTGTAGGCCGCGGCCAATTGTTCGCGGTTCATCGGCGAGCGTCCACCATTTTGATCCGCAGCCGTAGGGCGGATTAGCATAGCGTAATCCGCCGTCTTTGCGGATCGACTGCGGTGAGTTACGCCTTCGGCTAACCCACCCTGCAAGTGCTACCGCATCGTGATCGCTAATCCGCTGAGATCCGCGTTCGCCATCAATCCCACCTGGTGGCCGGTCAATTCCAGCACCGCGCCCTTCTGGTTGGTCAGCACGATCGCGCGCGCGCCGCGGCCCACCGCAAGCCCCGCGCCGGCCGCGCCGTAGACGTCGGAGGGGCGATAGATGTTGCTGACGCGGCCGCGCAGCACCGTCTTCGAGCCGCCGAACACCAGGCCGTAGTCGAGGCCGCCGGTCGACAGCGGATAACGGCGCCCGTGGAAATTCAAGACGCCGCCGCCACCGGATCCGCCGATGATCCATCCCGCCTTGTAGATCGTGAGCTGCACAAAACCCTCGTCGGCGCGCGCGGCGGAGGACAACGTGACGCCGGTCAGGGCCGCAAACGCAAGCAGGGTGGCGCGAATGGCGGATGGCATTTTCATGGATCGTATCTCCGGAGGTATCGCAAATCGAAAAGTGTCGGGCGGGCTCTGCAGTGCTGATTGAATAGCAACTAACGGATTGTAACCGATCGGCGCAAGGGGCAAAGTGTATTCGGGCGTTTGCGCGATACACGGCGCACGGCATCCCGCGCCGCGCGTCCGACACAATTTCATCACGATGCACGAACAAAAAAAGCCGGACTGTGAACTGCATTACTTCAACGAGGCGCGCGTCGCGCTATTTCGTGTCCAGCGAATTGGACTGACAAGCGGGACCTTCAAAGCTATCGGCGGGTCGTAAGCCCAGCGCCGCTGCCTTTCCAGCGGGGCAGCGGCGCGTTAGAGCGGGATGACGCTTCTTCGAATCGTCATCCCGCTCTAACTCTTTGATTGGAGCATGATCTTTTCGGAAAACCGGGATCCACTTTTCCGGATCATGCTGTAGGCTCAACGCACCCGAACCATTCATGAAGGTGTCCCATGGCCCCGATCCAGCACTTCGCGCCGCCCGCCGGCATCAAGTCCCCGCCGCTCTCCTTCGCCACGCGCACAGGCGACCTGCTGTTCGTCTCGGGCATTCCGGGTTTTGACGACAACGGCGCGCTCGCCGATGGTTTCGAGGCGCAGTTCGGCTTCGTCGTCGCCAACATCAAGCGCGTGCTCGGCGAGGCCGGCGCGACGTTTCGCGATCTCGTCAAGGTCAACGTGCTGCTGACGCGCGCCTCCGACGTCGCCACGATGAACGTGCTGTATGCCTCCGCCTTCGGGCCCGCGCCCTATCCCGCCCGCACCACCTGCGTGGTGCAGGCGCTGCCCGATCCGAAAATGCTGATCGAGATCGAAGCTGTCGCGTCGCTGGCGAAGGCGTAGGACGGCTGGAGCGAAGCGATACCCATCGCTTCCTCGCGAGCCGATTGATGGGTTTCGCTGCGCTCTACCCATCCTACGAACCCTTACGGCTTCGGCATGGTTTCCTTCAATTGATCGCCAACGAAATTCGCCGCATGGCGATAGGCGGCATCGTTGTCGCCGCGGAACGTCACCGTTCGCTGCATCAACAATTTCTCGGCTTCGAGATCGAGCAGCTGGATTTCGCCCCATTGCACCAGCGTGCTCATCTTGCGGATGCCGCCATAGACGACCAGCCGGGCGCCGGCCCGGCGCGCGGCGGCGATGAAAACATCCTGCGACATCCTGGTCGCGGTGCAGGGTTGATCGCGGCATTCGATCGTCACCACGCGATAATCGCCCTGGGCCGCCAAATTATCGCGCAGCAATTTTGCAAACGATGCCACACGCGCGAGATGCTCCGCGCTCTGGTCCGCGACCTCGCCGGAGGCGTCGAAATAATCGAAATCCGCTACCGCCACCGCAATCGGCGCGGCGGCCGGCGATCCGCCCGATGGAAACGACAATGCGGCTACCGCGCACAGCATGCTCAGCACGGCGCCGGCGCGGCCGCGCAGGCTCAGCCCGCGCCTTGAGGTTGCTGTGTGCATCATGCTTCGTCTCCTTTTGGCATCGCCCGCTGCCGGGCCTGAATCATAACAGCGCGCGGGGATTTCGCTAAGCCATTCCATCACGCTTTGCGCCTTTGAACCTGCGCGTGACGCCAGTCCCCGGATTGCGCTGCGCTCCATCCGGGCTACATTACCTGCAAGCTGTAAGTGCCGCTGTAGTTGCGTAAGGTGGGCAAAGGCGCACAAGCGCTGTGCCCACCTTTCTTGCTTCGAGCGGCATGGCACGCTTCCGCCTTCGCTCTTCGAGCTACGGCGGACAAGTCGCTTTGCCCAACCTACAAAACCGCGGCCCTGACCACCTTGTGCCCTCTGCAGCGCTTGCTATCCTCCGCCAAAATCAAAAGCAGAGGAAACGCCACATGCCCCTTCTCCAGAATCACATCGCCGTCATCACCGGTGCAGGCTCCGGCATCGGGCGCGCCATCGCGGTCGGCTATGCCCGCGAGGGTGCGCGGGTCGTCCTGCTCGACAGGGACGAGAAGGCGGCAGCCGAGGCCGCGAAGGAGATCCGCGACGCCGGCGGCAGTGCGGACAGCTTTGTGCTCGATGTCGCCAGACGCGAGGACTGCGTCGCGATGGCGAGGCAGATCGCCGACAAGGTCGGGCAGGTCTCGATCCTGGTCAACAATGCCGGCATCGTCCGCCGCAACGGCATGCTGGGCGCGGCAGAGGCCGTGATCAACGACTGGGAAGACATCATCGCGATCAACCTCACGGGCGTTTTCAACGTGACGCATGCGTTCCTCGCAGCCCTGCGCGCCAGCAAGGGACGCATCGTCAATATCGGCTCGATCCAGTCCTTTGTGCATGTGCGCACGCCGAGTTCGCCGGCCTATACAGCTTCCAAGCACGGCGTGCTCGGCTTCACCAAGGCGCTCGCCGCCGAACTCGGCAAGGAAGGCGTCCGCGTCAACGCGATCGGCCCGGGCTTCATCGCGACGCCGCTGAACGCCAATGCCCGCGCCAACAATCCCGACCTGGTGAAGACATTCATGGACCACACCCCGTTGGGACGCGCCGGCACCGCGGAAGACATCGTCGGCCCCGCGATCTTCCTTGCCTCTGATCTTTCGGCCTACGTCTCCGGATCGATCGTGATGGTCGACGGCGGTTACCGGGCTGTGTGAGCGCATCATGTCCAACGCCCCGCATTTCGACATCGACGTACCGAGCTTCTGGGCCGACCCCTATCCCGCGCTTGCGCAGATGCGCAAGGAAGCGCCGATCGCGTTCGTGCCGCAGCTCGGCTCCACCGTGTTCACCCGCCGCGGCGACATCTTCACCCAGGAGAAGCGCATCGACGTGTTCTCCTCGCACCAGCCGAACGGGCTAATGAACGTGCTGATGGGCCACAACATGATGCGCAAGGATGGCGATGCGCACATGAGCGAGCGGCAGGCGATGTTTCCCGCCGTGTCGCCGCGCACGGTGCGCGACACCTGGGTCCGCCAGTTTCAGGCCCATGCCGACCGCATCCTCGACGAGCTGGCGCCGCAAGGCGAAGCCGATCTCTGCAAGGCGCTGGCGCTGCCGCTGTCGGCCGAATGCCTGAAGGACGTCACCGGGCTGACCAACATGCGCTACCAGGACATGGACGCGTGGTCGCAGGCGATGATCGACGGCATCGCCAATTACACCGGCAACAAGGAAGTCGAGGCGCGCTGCCATGCGGCGACCGCGGGCATCGATGCCGCGATCGACGACATGATTCCGGTGGTGAAGCAACGCCCGAACACCTCGATCCTGAGCGTGCTGCTGGCATCAGGTCAGAACATGGAAAGCATCCGCGCCAACATCAAGCTTGCGATTTCGGGCGGGCAGAACGAGCCGCGCGATGCGATTGCCGGCGCGACGTGGGCGCTGCTGACCCATCCCGAACAACTCGCGCTGGTTCAGGACGGCAAGGCAAAGTGGCTCGACGCGTTCGAGGAGTATGCGCGCTGGATCGCGCCGATCCAGATGTCGCCGCGCCGGGTGGCAAAGCCATGGTCATATGGCGGCATCGACTTCGAGCCGGAAGACCGCGTGTTCTTCATGTTCGGCTCGGCCAATCGCGACGAGGCCTGCTTTGCCGAGCCGGATCGGTTCGACATCACCCGCGATACCCAGAAGAGCATCGCCTTCGGCGCCGGTCCGCATTACTGCGCCGGCGCGTTCGCCTCGCGCGCCATGGTGGCCGACGTCGCGCTGCCGAGTGCGTTTGCGCGGCTGAAGAACCTGAGGCTGGATGAGCGCGAACCGGTTAAGATCGGTGGCTGGGCGTTTCGCGGGTTGCTCAACCTGCCGGTGAAGTGGGATGCGGGCTGATCGCGGTGAGCTTCTACTGGCGCGGACATTCCCGGTAGCCGAAGCGGTCGACGATCGTGCTGCCCGGAATGGTGTGAAACGCCAGCGTGTCCATATAGTGATTGTCGATGAGATACTTGCGCAGCTTCTCATTGTAGGCGCTCAACATCCGCTGCGTGGAGCCCGCATGGATATTGCGCTGGCGGTCGTGACCGGCGTGGAACAACAGCGTCGCGTTGCGCTCGACGCAGACGTTGCGCAGGCCCAGGAACAACGTGCAGTTCGACTGGCAGTGGCCCTTGATGCGAAACAGTTCGCCGCTGGAATTGGCGCGCTCGATCTCCGGCTGGAAATCCCTGTACCAGCCGCCCCGGCCGAATCTTTCTGATGTCGCGGCAAAGGCCGTCGACGAAATCAAGACGGATGCAAGAACGGTGAGAGCAAGAACGGCGAGAGCTCGCATGGCCAACCTGCCCGGTCCATCATGTACGAGGGAAATCAGCAGCAATCGACGAAGGCGTCACCGGCCGGTCACGCACGTCATCACGTCGTGTCCCTGCCGGCGCCGTGATCGCCACTCAGCGGAAACGGGCGCAGGCGTTGAAACGTCAGGCGCATCGCGAGATACCAGAGGTAGCCCGCAATGGTGCCGCAGATGGTCAGAATGACGATGTTGGCGGGATGGTGCTCGCCGCTCCACCACAGCATTGCGCCGACCCAGAAGATCGTAAAAGCGATGGCGCCCGGTTTCAACCGCTTGGCCTGATCCATGTCCGTCCTCCAATGGCTAAACGATGGATGCCATCATGGACGCCATCACCACGCTGCACCGTGAGCGGCATCACGCAGCGCCGGAACCGGCAACCAGGGCGTGACCCTAAATCCGGAGTGGTTGGGGACTTCAGCTTTGATACGCATTCCGGACCCAAGTCGGACATCGCGTGAGGTCCGAAAACCTTCACATAAACGGAAATAATCGAGAACCCATTCTCCTCGGAAAGACCTTTCGAGAAAACTATGATCCAAACCGGCGGCGTGGAGCCACGATGCTGTGATTGCGTTCGCGTTCTGCCTCGGTCCAGATTAAACGCTTGAAGAAGGCTTTACGCCCTTGGCTAGTTCCGCCAGTCTCATATCCTTGTAAGCAGCGCTTTATCTCGGCATTGAACCACGACAAGGGCATGCCGCGAACATCTGCCGACGTTTCAGGCGCTTTAGATCGCTTTCCCGCCACTTGTCGAACTCCCCCGCCCACTTCCTGAACTCAAACCCGTTTGGGCTAATATCAGAAATCATTCTGAGCGATGTTTTCTGACCCAATCCGGGTTACCACGCGGGGCCATTTGTGATCGAATTGGTGAGTCGGACTGATCGGACGATATTAAACGTACCCTGAGTTCGTCGCCGATCTTCAACTGATCCGTTTCGTACCAGTCGACTGAAGTAACGCCTTCAATTCCACCCACCGCACACTCAATCCCCGGGATAGCTTCCGCTGACGAAGCTGCGATTGATGAAGCGTCCGGTCCTTTGCCTACCCAGTGCAAAATGACGGACACCACGCCTTCAGACACACCCGCCGTCGTTAGCTTTTCACCATTCCTCCAAACCTCGAAGCAAAGCATTCGCCTCTCCCTCTCACAACATTAGGTTGTACAATCGGTTCGTTACTCAAAAATAAATTCAAAGGTGCAAATGTCCGCTAATGGAATGGTCCGGCCGTGCTCCGGCCCTGCCAGTACGAGAAACTGGCAAGGGGCGCTCAAGACGAGGAGCACGCCATGTCTCAGAAACTCAACGCAGCGATCGCCGTGATCGGCATCGATATCGGCAAGAACTCGTTCCACCTCGTGGGTCATGATGACCGCGGCGCCATCGTGCTGCGGCAGAGGTGGT
>NZ_PYCN01000037.1 GCF_003062295.1 Bradyrhizobium algeriense
CGCATAGCCGCCCCGTCAAGCGTCGATAGCGTCAACAGTTCGCACAATGGAGAACTCACCCAACAAAACCCGCAAAAATCCAAAATCAGGAGCCGAAATCGAACCAGCCGAGTTTTGCAACACAATCACGCCGAAAGCGGAAGTCAATTCAAACTCGCCTCAATCCGAATTTGGCTGCGCGCTAACGAGTCCACGCCCTAATCCTCGCTCGCCCTGAACCGATCGAGTCCCTTCAGCACGAACGGCGCCGCTAGCGCGATCAGCGCAATGCCGAGCAGCGTCGCCGACATCGGACTTTGCAGCAGCACCAGCGGATCGCCGAGGCTGATCGCCAGCGCGCGGCGCAACTGGCTTTCGGCGATCGGACCCAGGATGAGTCCGACGACGACGGGCGCGATCGGAAAATCGAACCGGCGCATCAGGAAGCCCAGCACGCCAAAGCCTGCCAGCATCGACAGTTCGACGACCGAGGGTTTTGCCGCGATGGTGCCCATGGTCGCGAACACGAGAATGCCGGCGTAGAGCCACGGCTGCGGGATCGCGAGCAGTTTCACCCACAGGCCGACCAGCGGCAGGTTGAGAACCAGCAGCATGACGTTGGCGATGAAGAGACTCGCGATCAGGCCCCACACCAGATCGGGCCGCTCGGCGAACAGCAGCGGTCCCGGGTTCAGGCCGTATTGCTGAAAGCCCGCCAGCATCATCGCAGCCGTTGCCGAGGTCGGAAGGCCGAGCGTCAGCAAAGGCACCAGCGTGCCGGCGGCGGAGGCGTTGTTGGCGGCTTCCGGCCCGGCGACGCCCTCGATGGCGCCCTTGCCGAATTCTTCCGGATGTTTCGATAGCCGCTTCTCGGTCGAATACGACAGGAACGTCGGAATTTCGGCGCCGCCGGCAGGCAGCGCACCGATCGGAAAGCCGAACATCGTGCCGCGCAGCCACGGTTTCCACGACCGCTTCCAGTCAAGTTTCGTCATCCACAGTGAGCCGCGCACCGGCTCGATCTTTTCCTCGGCGTGATGGCGGCGCGAGGCGACGTAGAGCGCTTCGCCGAGGGCAAACAGGCCCACCGCAAGCGTCGTCACCTCGACACCATCGAGCAGTTCGGGAATGCCGAACGCGAGCCGGGCCTGTCCGGTGAGCTTGTCGATGCCAACAAGCCCGAGCGTCAGCCCGATGAACAGGCTGGTCAGTCCGCGGATCGGCGAATCTCCGAAGGTTGCGGATACCGTGATAAAGGCCACGCACATCAGCGCGAAATAATCCTCAGGCCCGAAGCGCACCGCGAAATCCACCAGCCACGGCGCCAGAAACGCGAGGCCGATGGTGGCGATGGTGCCCGCGACGAACGAGCCGATCGCGGCCGTCGCCAGCGCCGGCCCGCCGCGGCCGGCCTTGGCCATCTTGTTGCCTTCGAGCGCGGTCGCCATCGATGCGCTCTCGCCGGGCGTGTTGATCAGGATGGCGGTGGTCGAGCCGCCATACATGCCGCCGTAATAGATTCCGGCAAACATGATCAGCGAGCCGCCGGGATCGAGCTTGTAGGTGACCGGCAGCAGCAATGCGACCGTGAGCGCTGGCCCGATGCCGGGCAGCACGCCCACTGCAGTACCGAGGAACACGCCGACCAGCGCGTAGAGCAGGTTCATCGGCTGCACGGCGACAGCCATGCCATGCGCGAGCGCGGCGAAAGTTTCCATTACAGCAGTCTTTCCAGGGGGCCGGCGGGGAGGCTCAACGTCAGCAGCCGATCGAAAGCGAGATAGATCAGGGTGCTCATCACGAGCGCGATGGCGGAGTCGGCAAAAATGGCGCGGCGTCCGAAGGCCGCCGACGTGGTGACGAACAATGCCGAGGTCGCAAGGATGAAGCCGCCGCCGACGCCGATGATGGCGATCAGCAGCGCCAGCCCGCCGAGGATCAAAAGCACGGCCCTGGGATCGGCGCTCTCGCGCGGCGGCAGGTTGCCGCGCAGTGCGTCGATCAGATTACCGATCGCGAGAAGGCCGAGCCCGATGGCGATGACGACCGGCATCACCTCGGGCCCCATGCCGTACATCGTAGTGGATGGCAGTTGACGCGAGTCCCATACCAGCACCACCGCAAGCGCTGCGAGCGCTGCGGCAATGACGACGCCGGCACGATCGACGCGCCGCGCCGCCGGCCCCCGCGGAAGGTCCGTCATGATTTGACGAGGCCGACCGACTTCAAGACGTCGGTGACGCGCGCGGTTTCTTTCTTCAGGAAATCCGCGAACGCATCGCCGGAAAGATAGGCGTCATCCCAGCCCTTCTGCTTGAGGATGTCCTTCCAGGCGTCCGACTTGACCATGTTCTCCACCGCAGCGCTCAGCGTCTTGCGCTGTTCCGGCGTGATGCCGGGAGGCGCGACCACCGAGCGCCAGTTGGCTATCACGAGGTCGATGCCCTGTTCCTTGAAGGTCGGAATATCGCTGCCTGCGATGCGCTTCTCCGACGTCACGCCGAGCGCGCGCAATTTGCCGGACTTGATCTGACCTTCGTATTCGCTCATCCCCGAAATGCCCGCGGTGACCTTGCCGCCGAGAATGGCCGCCAGCGACTCGCCGCCGCCGGAAAATGGGATGTAGTTGACCTTCTTGGCGTCGGCGCCGATCGTTCCCGCAAACAACGCCGCCATCACATGATCGACGCCGCCGGCCGAGCCGCCGGCAAACGTGACCTTGGCGATGTCGGCCTTCACGGCAGCGGCAAGATCTTGCGCCGTCTTGATCGGCGAATTCGCCGGTACCACGATCACCTGGATTTCTTCGGTAAGGCGCGCGATCGGCGTCACCTGATCGAGCGTCACCGGCGATTTGTTCATGGCGAGCGCGCCCACCATGACAAAACCGTTCACCATCATCTGGTTGCCATCGCCCTTGGCGCCGTTGACGAACTGCGCGATGCCGACGCTGCCGCCGGCGCCGGCCACGTTGGTGACCTGGACGCTGCGGGCGATCTTGGCGGCGACCAGCGCCTGCTGCATCGAGCGGGCGGTCTGATCCCATCCGCCGCCGGGTGCGGCGGGCGCCATGATCTTGAGCTCGAGCTGCTGCGAGAGGGCAGGTGCTGCGGCTGCAAGCGTCAACGCGACGACCGCGCCGAACAGGCGCGTATGAAACGGGATCATGGGGTCTCCTCCAGGCTCACGCGGAGCCGTTATGTGTCAATTCGTCGCATATCAGCCGGAAAACGTGCCGCTGTCCAGAAGGACCTTTACGTGTCCGAACGGGATCCGGAAGTTTCGCTAGGATCCCGTCCGTGGTGATGATTGAGGAGGGGAAATCGATGCCCGAGAATGTTCAATCCGGCGGAGAGGCGCATCGAAGCGGCAATCGCAAAATGCGGCTGTTCTCCGGCCCCTTGAGCATGTTCGGCGCAAAGGCTCAGATCGCGGCGCACGAGAAGAACATCGATTTCGAACTGATCATGGTGCCCTTCACCATGAAGGAGGGTTACGCGCCAAAGCATCCGGAAGTCCTGCGCATCAATCCAAAGCGGCAGGTCCCGGTGCTGATCGACGGTGACCTCGAGATCTTCGATTCCACCCAGATCTTCGAGTATCTTGAAGACATCAAGCCGCATCCTGCGCTGTGGCCTGCGACTACTGCAGCAAGGGCCTGGTCTCGCCGGCTGGAGCATGAATCGGATGAAGTCTATTTCCCTCATATCATCAAATTGATGCAGCTCGGGAAGGCGTCGCTCGATCCCGCCGCGGAGCCCGCGCGCGCGGGCGCTGCCGCTTATTATCGAACAATGGAGAGCGTGCTGGGTGATCGCGAGTTTCTCGGCGGCGCGTATTCCTTTGCCGATATCGCGTTCTATATGGCCCAGCTCTTCGGCGCGCGCTGGGGCGCCGACATGACCAGCGAAACGCCGAGGCTTCTGCAATGGCGGCAGCGCATGACGGCAAGACCGGCGGTCATCAAGGTCGTTGGACCGATGGCCGATTACCTGCGTGGCCAAGGCCTCGGCGTTCCAGCGTTTCTTCCGTCAAGAGCTATGTGATCGACCTGTGGGTACGCGCGCCGGTTTGTCTCCGGTCAGGCCCGCGCGACCGCGTGCGGAAACACGATCTCGATCAGCGTGCCGGAACGGCCGCCGGTCTTGATCTGGAATTTGGCGCGGTTGGCTTCGACGAGCGCTTTGGTCAGCGACAGGCTGACGGCCGAACTCTCGGCCCGATCCGATGGCGCAGGCGTCCGGAACGGCTGCAGGGCGGCGGCAACCTCATTGTCGTTGAGGCCGTGGCCGGTGTCGCGGACCCGCAGCATCACCTCGCCGAAATCGGACAACGCCGTGGAGACGATGACCTGGCCGCCGGCATTGGCGAGATGGATCGAATTGCCGATCAGGTTCAGCGCGATCTGGCGCAAGGCGCGTGCGTCCGCGATCACCGGCGGCAGCATGTGCGCGAGCGACGTGCGGATGATGATGCGCTCGCGATTGGCCTGCGGCTGCAACACCGCAACGCAGCTCTCGACCAGTTCGTTGAGGTTCTGGTTGGTGAAGGCGAGATCGAGCTTGCCGGTTTCGATCCGGGACAGGTCGAGCAGGTCGTTGATGATGGCGATCACGCGTTCGCCGGAGGCGCGGATGTCCTTCATGTATTCGAGGTAGCGCTCGTTGCCGAGCGCGCCGAACCGCTCGGCGATCATCACTTCGGAAAAGCCGATGATGGCGTTCAGCGGCGTCCGCACCTCGTGGCTGATCCGGGCCAGCACGTCGGCCTTGGCATTGGCGGCGCGTTCGGCCAGCCGCCGCGCCTCGCGCAATTCGCTCTCGGTCTTCTTGGCCTGCGAGAGATCGCGGAACACCGCGAAGAAATTCGGCCCCTCAGGGCGGGTGCGGCCCATGGTCATCGACAGCGCGATGATGCCGCCCTTGCTTTCGCGCGCCAGCACTTCGCGGCCGTGATCGAGCAGGCTGGCGACGCCTGATACCTTGATGCCGGCGAGATATTCGAACACGCCGTGCCGGCTTTCGGGCGCAAACAGATCGGCGAGATTGCGCCTGGCGAGTTCGTCGCCGTCATGGCCGAACAGCGCTTCGGCGCTGCGGTTGGCCGCATGGATGTTGCCCTCGGCGTCGAACATCAGAATGCCTTCGGCCGTGGTGTCGAGGATGGCGGCGAGGTCTTCGGCATTGGCGTGGCCGACATCCGCCGGTTCGGAGCCGTCAGGCCCCGATACCACCGGTTCGGAGCCGTCAGGCTCCGATACCACCGGTTCGAACTCCGATACCGCCGGTTCGAAGACGTCAGGCTCCGATGCGGCCGGTTCGGACTCCGATACCGCCGGTTCGGACTCCGATACCGGCTCGGCTCGCGCGATGGCGGCCGCGATTGCCGCGCTCTCATGTTGCGTGCCCGAGAAGATCAAGGCCAATGCGGAATCGCCGTCCCATGAAATCGTGTAGAGGCGGGCCTCTGCCGCCGATGACGGCGCGTCTGCGTCTTCAGGCTGGCTTGCGGAGATCGTCACCGGTTTGCCGGTGTCCGACGTCGAGGAGACGTTGGAGGTGCCGGGTTCGACATAGAGCGCGTCGAGGCCGCCGACATCTTCCAGCGCGTGCAGGCTCGGATAGCCCATCTGCGTCAGAAAGGCGGGGTTGGCATAGAGCAGCCGGTCGAGCCGGTAGATCAGGATGCCGACCGGCAGCAAATCGAGCAGCGCCTTGTCGCGCGCCGCTTCGCCACGTGCCGGCGGCTCGGGTAGCGCCAGCCATTCGGGCGGCGCGGCCGGCGGGGCGAAGATGGTCTCGCCGACGGCGTCCGCCTCGTTGCCGTTCTCGGTGTCGAGCCGCGCCGACAATTGCCGCGCGAGTTCGTCGAAGGCGATGTTTTCAACCGGCGACAGCGATAGCGGCTTCGCTTCGCCCGGGGCGCGGAACGGCAAGACGTTTGCGGCAGCGTCTGCCGGCGACTCCGTTGCGGTTTCCGTCAGCGCGTCCTCGACGCTCTCCTCGACGCTTTCCTTGGGAGTTTCCACGGGCGTTTCCAAATCTTTTTGATGTGAAGGCTCTGCAGCAGAAGTCTCTTCAGCAGGAGTCTCTTCAGCAGAAACCTCTGCAGTGGAAGTTTTGGCAGCAATCGGTTCAGGCAATTCATCAGGCGAAGGCGATGCAACGCCGGCCGGCTCGGCAGACGGCGCAGCGGGCACTTCTTGCGGCGTCACCATCTCGCCGGACAATTCCGCCAGGCGCAGGGCGGCGAGCCGGGCGATGGCGTCGAAATCGCGGCAAACGCCGAAGCCGCGATAGCCGATGAAGTTTCGCGCCGCATCGAAGACCGGCAGGCCGGACAATTCGACGGGCAACGTGCCGCCGCCGTCCACCGGCCAGTTCAGTGTGATGCCGCTCCAGGTCGTGCCGGTCGCAAAGGCCTGCGTCATCCGGCCGGTGGGATCCAGCCCGAAGGTCTCGGCGATCTCGCGCCATGGCCGGCCGAAAGCGGCCGAGGTGCGCGGGCCGATCAGGCCGAGGAATTCGTCGCTGCCGAGTGTGAAGCGGCCTTCCCGATCCATCTGCCAGGTGAAGCGCAGCGGCAGGCGGCGCGCCCGTTCGGCAAATGCTTCGAGGGCAGGGGGTGGCGCGCGCGAAATGGTTCCGGCCGCGGGCGGCTCGTCGGCGGCGGCAGGTTCGGCAAACGCATCGAACAACGCAAATCCGGCGGGCGCTTCGCCCGCTTGCGCCGGCTGCTGGTCATCGGCAGCCGATTGCGACGCGACCGGTTGCTCGATGACGGGCGCGCCCGGCTGCGGGGTTGGCTCTGACGAAGCTGGCTCTGATGAAGGCGGCTTTGATGAAGGCGGCTCTGATGATGCGGTGGCTGGCTGTATCTCGTGATCGGGCTGCACCTGCGCCGGACGCGGCGCGATCAGCGCGATGTTGCCGGCGGCGATCAGAACGCCGTGGCTGCCATTGGGAAAATCGAACCGCGAGCAGCCGCAGGTCGCAAGCCCGCCGTGCGCCGCGCCAAACCCCTGCAAGCGCTCCAGCCGGATGGCGCCGTTCGCGAGCAGCCGGCCTGCGAGCCGCGCGATCTGCCGCCGGTGCCGGTCGGCCGGCCCGAAGGTTTTTTCGGCAAGGGCTGCGGCACTGGCTGCGCCGAACAGGCGGGCGCCGGCCGCATTGGCCCACAGGATTCGCCGGCCATCGGCCGTCCACAACCAGGCGGGCAGGCGGCTAGCCGCGTAGGCCGCCAATCTTGGATCGCCGTGCGCCCGCCACTGAAATTCCGCATCCTGCATCGCGACTACATGACCGTCCGGCTTCAAAATCGGCTGCCAAAACGCCGAAAGCGTTAAGGGAACATTAGTATTGCAAGCCGGCAGCGGCAGGTCCACGGCCCGGCCGGCCGGCCGTAATCTTAGCCCGGGATAACCTTAACCTTGGCTGGACCCTTTGGCCGGCCGCCGCGTTGGGGGGTTGCAAACGGTCGTCAAGGGTTCAACGGGGAACCTCCCCGGCGCCGCATCCGTCCAGGACGCGGCACCCGACGGTATCCGGACGCATATCCCTGGCAATGCAAAGGAGCGCACCATGAGTGACGAAGTGCGAGACCGATTCGAGATACCCAAGGAAATGCGATCGATGGCGGAAGCAAGCCTGGAGCAGGCCCGCAAGACCTTCGAGAAATTCGTCGCCGCCGCGCAGACCGCCGCCGGCTCCATCGAGGAGCGCAACGCCACGGTTCGCGCCGGCGTAAAGGATGTCGGTAGCAAGGCCATGGCCTATGCCGAGCAGAACGTGCAGGGCTCGCTCGATCACGCGCAGTCATTGCTGAAGGCCAAGGATCTGCCTGAGGTGATGCGGCTGCACAGCGAATATGTGCAGGCACAAATGCGCGCGCTGGCGGAGCAGGCCAGCGAAATGAGCCAGACCGTCGGCAAGGCTGCCATGGACGCGGCCAAGCCGAAAGTGTGAGTGGCCGCCATCGGCGAAAAGCCCGGCACCGGCTAGCCGGGATTGGAACCCGTATCCCGGGTTAAGTATGCGGCGATGCATCAGAAATTGCAGTGCGCTGCACAAATTTGACATGATATTGGTTCTAGTTGGGCGAGCCCGTGGATGGGCACTTTCCGTGAGTGTGTTGCGTAACCTTTCGGTCCGCCTCGCCTGCCCGGCGGTCCGCAAGGGGGAATGCCGTTTTAACCCCATTGTGAAGGATGCAAGCCGTGACCAGTTCCACCGATCCCTTCTCTGCCTCCATCATTCCCTTCGAAGTCCCCGAGCAGATGCGCGCGCTTGCCGAAAAGGGCGTCTCGCAGGCCCGCGACAGCTACGCCAAGTTCAAGGATGCCGCCGAGACCCACAACGGCACCATCGAGGCCGTGTTCACCTCGGCCAGCAAGGGCGCCAGCGAGTACAACGCCAAGCTGATCGAGTTCTTCAAGGCCAACACGACGTCCTCGCTTGATTTCGCGCAGGAGCTGTTCGGCGTGAAGACGCCGGCCGCGGCGCTCGAACTGTGGACCTCGCACGCCAAGAAGCAGTACGAGACCTTCACGGTGCAAGCCAAGGAGCTCGCCGAACTCGGCCAGAAGGTCGCGACCGAGACCGTCGAGCCGATCAAGGCCTCGGCCTCGAAGCTTTACAAGCCGGCCGCCTGATCGTTTTTCGGTATTGATCACGAAAAGCCCGGGCGAAGCGGCCCGGGCTTTTTGCTGCCAGGGTTTTTGCTGCCAAGGTTTTTGCTGCCAAGGGACGATTTGGCAGGGCCGCCGGGTTTGTTGGCTGCGCCGCCGGGGTCCGGCCGAAGGTCCCGGCAAATGAACCCAAAATGCCCCCGGGACGACTATAATCCGTCACTCCGCGGCCTTGCCAAAGCGAGGCGTTGCACCTAGTTTCCGGCCCATTCGCGACCCCCTTTTTGGGGCCATCGCGTGAAGGATGCAGTTGTAGCTCAGTTGGTTAGAGCGCCTGTCTGTGGAACAGGAGGTCGGTGGTTCGAGCCCACCCAACTGTACCAGCCTTCCACCGCCGCTAATTCGGAAAATGTCCGGCGCTGCTGCTGCCGGCTCATTTGCCCGTTTCAGGCCCGCCGCCCTTCACGCGGTCGCCGATCTTCATGAAAAGCCGGGCTGAGACGATCGCGCAGCAGGTCCAGACCAGAAATCCCAGCGCGCCGGAAAATACGTTTGCTGCCAAAGACCCAATGCCGGAACGGATGTCATGTGCGCCGCCAAGCCATGCGAGCCCTGCAATCGAAATGACGATCAGGATGAAGGGCAGCGCAGTAATGAAGTACGCCTTGACGATAAGCCAGGCGTGGCCGCCTGTATCCGCGAAAGCGTTTCGGACGGAAGCGCCCGGCACGTCTGCAGCGACGGCGGGCAGGAAAATCGTCAGTCGCAGCACGGCAAAGACGACCAGCGCAAACAAGACGACGCTGATGATGGCTTCCGCGCGATCGGATGGTGCGACGGCGCCCGGCAGATGAAGCGGGATGTCCGTAAGCACCCAAAAGCCGGCAGTCCAGCCAAGCATGCGCCGAAACCGAACAGTCGATATATCGAAACGGTATCCAGAGGCAGCTTCACCTAATATCAGCAGGCGATAGATCGCGATTTCGAACGGCACGAGCACAAATGCGCCGATCAGATCGAGGACCTCCGCAAGCATGCGATTGTCCGATATCGCCGGAATTGCGCCGATCAACGCGAAGAAGGCGGCGCTCGCACAGGCAATGATGGACTGACTGCGCAGCCGCACCGATAGTTCGCCAAGGTCATCCCACACCGTTCGGAGAATCGTGCTGACGGGCAGCGAAGAAGTGATGGTCACGGTGTTGTGTCGCCCTTCCGCGGGAGTGAATTAAAATCAGTTATGGACGGCGACCGGCCCGCGTCAAAAGGCCAATACCCGCTCTGCTTGCCAATCGCCTAACGTTCACTCACAATTCCAGGGGGAATCGGGCGCACGCAGCAATAAAGCCCGGTCGTTCCGTCGGGGTGGGGGAATCTATGTTGGCTGTCGCATCAAGGAGGGGCCAGCTAGGAATGCTGCTGGCTACCGTGCTCGGGGTTTCGATCTCGCCCGCCGCCGGTCAGACCTACACGCCCGAACAGGAGCAGGCCTGCACCGGTGACGCGTTCCGGCTGTGCAGCTCCGAGATTCCCGATGTCGGCCGCGTGACGGCCTGCATGGTCGCCAAAAAATCCCAGCTTTCGCCGCCCTGCCGCGCCCAGTTCGGGCCAGATCCCGAGCCCCGCGAGGCTGCGGCCAGACCGGCCGGCCGGCCGACCGTGATCCGGCCGGCAACGCCGCGCAAGGCCGTGAACGCCAAGGCGCGCAAAGCAAAAAAGCCGGCGAAACCCGTGACCTAACGGCACGGGTGACCTGACGGCACGGGCGACCTGACTCCGACGCGCCATTTTCAAGGTTCCTCTGCGCGGCAGACTGACGCCTTGTTTGCGCCATCTGCAATGAGCATCTCCTTTGGGCAAGAGGAGAGGGTTCATTGAGCGCACATCAAAAGGAGCTCGACCGGCATTTTGCCTGGTTTGAGAAAAAGCTGCCGCCTGGGCCGGCGAAGTTCGTTGGCTGGGTACGTAAGCCGTCATCGATCTACGTCCGGATTCCGCTCGCGTTTCTCCTGGTCGTCGGCGGCTTTCTCAGCTTCCTGCCGGTACTGGGACTCTGGATGCTGCCGCTCGGACTCCTTTTGTTCGCGCAGGACGTGCCGCCGCTGCAGAAGCCGATGGCGCAGGGGCTCGGATGGATCGAGCGCAAATGGCTCGAACGGCAGCGCGCAAAGCTCGAGCGCGAGCGTGCAAAAGGCGCGCAATGAGCCGATCACTTCACGCTGCAAGGCATTCAACCGATTCCGTTTTCGATTCCGGGCGTGCTTATACGGTGTGACTCAAAAACCAGCCTTGTTGGCAATTACGTGGCTTCATCGCGGCATCCCTTAAATTTTTCTTTCGCGAATCAGCCCGCTGATTCATTTTCAGCTTCTGGGGTCAACTTGGAGGCCAATGTATGAACGTAATAGTATTTGCATCACGTAAGGGGGGCTCGGGAAAGAGTACCCTGGCTGCTCACCTCGCTGCCCATGTTCACAAGGCAACGAAGCCCATCCTTCTGGTCGATGCCGACCCGCAGGGCTCGCTTACTCTCTGGCACAAATTGCGCGGTACCAACGAACCGCCGATCAAGGCCGCGGTGAATTCCGTCAGCGGCATCGTCGCTGCCGCCAAGCGCGACGGCATCGAATGGGTGTTCATCGACACGCCGCCGAATCTTTCGGCCGTCGTCGACGACGCGATTCGTAACGCCACGATGGTGATCATTCCGGCGCGGCCCGGCGTGTTCGACGTCAACGCGGTGCAGGAAACGATTCAGACCTGCCGCTCGGCGCGCAAGCCCTACGCGGTCGTGGTCAACGGCGCACCTGCCGAACGCGACGGCGTCGAGAGCCGCATCGTCACCATCGCGCGCGAAGCGCTGGCGAAATTCCGCGCGCCGGTGTGGAGCGGCCAGATCACCAACCGCGCCGACCTGATCATGGCGCTGAGCCAGGGCGAAGGCGCCCGCGAATATTATGCGGAAGGCCGGGCCGCGGCCGAGATCACCAGGCTGTGGGGCGCGATCGAACGTTCGATCAAGGCGATCCGCGGGTCGGCGTCGGCATCGGGTGCCATGCACAAGCAGGCGGCGTAACAACGCCGCTTTTCTTTCTGACAAAGACGCGCGGCGCTCCGCGCGTTTTTCCTTTGTGGGTAGGGCAAACGGTATCGTCGTCATTCGACCCGTTGGCTCGCAACTGACGAGTGGAGGGAGAACAGCGTCCCTTACGCCACCATCAGCACGTAGAGCACGACGACCGGCGATAGCGTCAGGATCACCGACCAGATGCCGACGCCCCACAGAATGTCCTCGGTGCTAAAACTCTGTTCCCGAGGCATGGTGTTCTTGTATTCGAAATGCACGACGCGGCCCCGCGTTGCTGTTGTAATGGGGCTACCGATACGCGACCAGTTTTAAAAACCCGGTTGCGATTTCGCTTGCATTTGACCGCGCCTGCTACCGCCGATTAACCACCGCGCTATCCTGGTTAATGGCTGGTGAGTGCGAAGCCGCAACTTCGAGCAAAGGCCCGGCCGCGACATTAAAATTTTATCAGTAGGTTTCTCCTCAAAGAACATCACCGGGGGAACCACTATGATCGCGCACGACAGGAAATATCCGACCGGCGAACTCGCCCAGCGGGCGCATGACGTTCTCTTGGTGTCGTCGTTCGCGATCTGGGCGATGGTGCTCGGCTTCGCGCCGGTGCTGACCTATCGCCTGCTGGTCAGCTAAGGCGCATTGCTTCCGCTCGCCATCCAAGGCGAGCGGGGCCGGCCATCTCTCTTCGCGCGACGTTCAGCTTGGCGCGACGTTCAGGCCTGACGCAACAGCGGCGGCGTGCGCCGCTCGATTTCCTCGTCCAGCAACGCTGCGAGCTCCGGGCTCACCTCCACCATCGGCAGGCGAACCTCGGCGCTGTCGATCAGCCCGCTGCGCTTAAGCCAATACTTTGCCGGCGCCGGGCTCGGCTCCGCGAACAGCAGCCGGGTCAGTCCGGAAATGGCCTTCCAGCACGCCAGCGCGCCGCCACGATCGCCCTGCTTCATGATCGTCTGCACCGAGGCGAACGCTTCGGTCTCCAGATGCGCCGACAGCAGGATCGCTCCGTCGACGCCGTCGGCGAGCGCTTCGTGATACAGCGCGTCTTCGCCGGTCAGCACGCGAAAGCCGGGCGGCCGCCGGCTCAGGAAATCGATCGACTGCGCGCGGTCGGCGCCGCAATCCTTCATGCCGGCAATGTTCGGATGCAAGGCGAGCTGAAGCAGCGTCTCGTTGGTGAGGCTGACGCCGGTCCGGTAAGGGATGTTGTAGAGCACGATCGGCCACGAGGCGTGATCGGCGAGCGCGGTGAAGTGCTGCACCAGGCCGCGCTGCGAGGGGCGGATGTAATAGGGGCTCGCGATCAGATAGCCGTCGATCGGCCAGGCCGCCGTCTCATCCAGCGCATCCAGCACCTTCGCGGTAGAGGCTCCGGACAGGCCCAACAGGATCGGCAGGCGGCGGCCGCTGCCGGATAGCTCGCTGCGCGTCACCATCACCAGCCGCTCGAGCTCGTCCACGCGGAGCGACATGCCTTCGCCCGACGTCGCCGCGAGAATGAAGCCGTCGACCGGGCCGGCCGCATAGTGCCTGACGAGCCGGCGTAATGACGCCTCGTCGAGTTCGCCGTCGCGAAACGGCGTGATGAGCGGCAGCCACAGGCCCTGCAGGCGGCTTGCCAGATCGTTGGTCGGGTCAGTCATCGTTCCATCTCCTCATGGGGGTAAGCCGGAGACGGGACCAATAAAAAAACCCCGTCCAGACGGCGGGGCTTTCGGGATCGCGGGTTGCGGCAGTATCTAGCGCGCGCGTCGATCTCGGGTCCCCAGGTGGGGACCTTTTTTCGACGACAAAGCTGCGCACGAACGCGTGATCATGTGCGGATGATGGTGGCAGCAGACCTCAATGTCAATCGGCGCAACGATATGGATTGTCGATGAGAGGCCTGTCGATGAAAGGCTTGTCGATGAAAGACTTATCGATGAAAGCTTGCGGACGAAAAAAAAGCCGGGCCCAAAGGAGCCCGGCTTGAGGTATTGGCCACGTGAGGCCGACACAATCACCTTCCAAGAGGGATTACTGAACTGCCGCGCCACTGGAGGAGGGGGACATATGCGCGACGCGACCGCTCAGCATTTAAGCACTATGATCCTTATCCGTGCTGCGCGGCAACCGTCCGAGCCGCATGTCAGTCATGCGGTGAGCGGGCCCTCTATAAAATAGGCTAATCCGCAAAGCGGGATGACGAAACGTCACCCGCTGCCATAGCGTTTTCGAGCGAAGTGGCTACCGGTTCGCATAGCAATCTTGTGCAGATTGCCTAGACTTTTCTGCGGTAGAAAAGCCGCGTCAAAACAAGAATCTAGAGATTCGGTTCTGATGCAATCAGAACCCGATGCTCTAGGAGGGCCAGCGCTGCGCCTTGCTCACCACGAAGTCGCGGAACACCTGCACCCGCGCCACCGTCTTCAACTCTTCGGGATAGACAAAATACGTGTCGATCTGGATCGAGTCGGTCTCGCCGAACAACTGCACCAGGCGGTTGTTCTCCTCGACCAGATAGTCGGGGAGGGCGGCGATGCCGAGCCCCTGCTGACAGGCGCGGACCAGCCCCAGGATATTGTTGACCTTGAAGTAGGCCTCGCGCGGACCCGAGCCGTTACGGCCGGCGTCGATCAGCCAGGAGCGGTTCTGCAGATGCGTCGGAACCTGCGCATCGCTCAGCATGATGATGCGATGCGAGTCGAGGTCGTCCAGCGTGCGTGGCGTGCCGAAGCGCTTGATGTATTCCGGAGAGCAATAGGCGTGGAAGCCGATCGAGAACAGCTTGCGCTGGATCAGGTCCGGCTGGGTCGGCTTGCGGGTGCGGATCGCGACGTCGGCCTCGCGCATCGACAGATCGAGATCTTCGTCGGTCACGATCATGGAGATCCGGATGTCCGGGTAGAGCGCGGTGAACTCGTCGAGCCGCGGGATCAGCCAGTTGATGCCGAGCGCCGGCGGCGTCGTGATCTTGAGGTCGCCACTCGGCCGCTCGCGGCTGTCGGTGAGCTTGGCGCGCGCCGCCTGCAACTGCATGAACACGTCATGCGCGGTGCGAAACAACAGGTCGCCCTGTTCGGTGAGGATCAGCCCGCGCGCGTGGCGGTGGAACAGCGACACCGCGAGCTCCTGCTCCAGCGCGCTGACCTGCCGCGATACCGCCGATTGCGAAAGCCCGAGCTGTTCGCCGGCGTGGGTAAAGCTTCCCGCCTCTGCAGCCGCGTGAAAGACTTTCAGCTTGTCCCAATCCATGTCCGATGATCCGTCCCGTGTTCTAGGCATGATTACTCCGCCGCCGCGCGATCGGTCGCGCGCAAAGCCAGGAAGCGTTCAGCCTCGAGGGCCGCCATGCAGCCGAGGCCGGCCGCCGTGACCGCTTGCCGATAGGTTTCGTCCGCCACGTCGCCGGCGGCGAACAGGCCGGGAATAGACGTGGCGGTCGAGTTCGGCGCAACCTCGACATAGCCTGATGGTTTCAGCTTGATCTGGCCTTTGACGAGGTCGGTTGCGGGCGCGTGGCCGATCGCGATGAAGACGCCGTCGGCCGGCACATCCGTAAGGCTGCCGGTCTTGACGTTCTTCAGCCGCACATGGGTGACCTTGCCCGGGTTTTCGGTGCCGCAGATCTCGTCGATCGCACTGTCCCAGGTCACCTTGATCTTGGGGTTCTTGAACAGGCGATCCTGCAGGATGCGTTCGGCGCGGAAATGATCGCGGCGATGCACGATCGTTACTTGCGAGGCGAAATTGGTGAGGAACAGCGCTTCCTCGACCGCGGTGTTGCCGCCGCCGACGACCATGACTTCCTTGCCGCGGTAGAAGAAGCCGTCGCAGGTCGCGCAGGCCGAGACGCCAAAGCCCTTGAATTTTTCTTCGGAAGCGATGCCGAGCCAGCGCGCCTGTGCGCCGGTGGCGAGGACCACGGTTTCCGCCAGATAGACGTCGCCGCTATCGCAGGTCAGCCGGAACGGCCGCTGCGCCAGTTCGAGCTTGTTGACGAAATCAGTGACGATCTTGGTGCCGACATGCGCCGCCTGCTTCTCCATCTGCTCCATCAGCCACGGGCCCTGGATGACGTCGGCGAAGCCCGGATAGTTTTCCACGTCGGTGGTGATGGTGAGTTGTCCGCCGGGCTGGATGCCCTGGATCAGCACCGGCTCCAGCATCGCGCGCGCCGCGTAGATCGCCGCGGTGTAACCGGCGGGGCCGGAACCGATAATGACGACCTTGGCATGGATAGGCGCGGGCATCGGCGGATCCCTCTCTTATTCGGGGGTTTTTGTTGACTGAGCAGAAAGCGCCCCGGAAGGACGTCGCGGGGCGCCGAAAGTGTCAAATCCAAGTCTAAGATATCTGGGTAGCTATGCAAGAATTGCAATTCATCCCAGCGAATTTTCCCCGGAACTGAAGTAACAATCGCGAAATGTGGCGCTGCACGCGCAATAAAATTGCGCAAGCCGCGCCGCCTGCGCTAAGAGAGTTTCCAGGAAGGCTGCTTAAGCGAGCCAAAACCAGGGAACCCGACGCGCGTGTCGAAGAATCTTGACGAAATAGACCTCAGAATCCTTGCCGAAATCCAGGCCGACGGCCGAATCACCAATGTCGAACTGGCCAAACGCGTCGGCATTTCGCCGCCACCCTGCCTGCGCCGGGTCCGCACGCTGGAGGAAGAGGGCTACATCCAGGGCTACCGCGGCCTGTTGGATCCGCGCCGGCTCGGTTTCGACGTCACGGTGTTTGCGTCCGTCCATCTGTCCAGCCAGGCGGACGCGGATCTGCGCGCGTTCGAGGACTTTGTTCGTGCCGAGCCCTTGGTGCGCGAATGCTGGATGCTGTCCGGCGAGGTGGATTTCATTTTGAAATGCGTCGCGCCCGACATGGCGACGTTTCAGGATTTCGTCACGCACCTGACGGCAGCCCCCCACGTGCGCAACGTCAGGACGTCGCTGGTGCTGCACAATTCGAAGTACGAAGCGGCCGTGCCGCTCGATGTGAAGGTCGCGGGCTGAGACCACCGGCCCATCCCCGTCATTGCCTGCGACAAACGCGAAGCGTTTGCGCAAGGGAGCGATAGCGACGAAGCAATCCACCTATCCGCGTGTGGCGCGATGGATTGCTTCGCGGAGCCTGTCATCCGGCGGCGCTTCGCGCCGACCGGGTGGCTCGCAATGACGGATCAGAACGCCTTTACGTTTTCTTCCGCATCATGGCATCGAGGCTGATCGGCCCGCCGCCCGCGGTCGACAGGTAGAGACAGGCGAAGCAAAACAGGATCGCGAGCGTGCCGCCGTTGATGAGCGGAAAAAAGCCCCTCGGCGCATGACCGATGAAATAAGCAAAGGCCATCTCGCCGGCAAGAAGGAAGGCGACGGGCCGTGTGAACAGTCCGAGCAGCAAAAGCGCGCCCAGAATCAGCTCAAGCAAACCGGCGATTCCCGGTAGCGACATCAATTGCACCTTGTTGAGGAAGGCGGCAGCGTTACCCTCCGGAATTGTCGGAAACTTCAGAATCTTCGCTACGCCGAATTGAAACAGCAGCAGTCCGGTCATGAAGCGAAACAGGCTCAGCGCCGTCGGCTGCCATTTCGCGAGCATCCTGTCGATTTGGTCCATGTCATCGTCCCCCTTGTTTGGCACACTAGAACTTAGCGTCACAACATTACACGGTGTTGGCCGATTACGTGTGATGCCGACACAACACCCCGGAAATTGAATCATTCCCATCTTCGCGACAATCGTCGCGATTGCAGCGCAACAAGATGCCGTCCCGAAGCCCCGGAGCTTGCCGATCACCGCGCGCCTTGCGGCGAAAACGCCAAGACCTGAAGCGCCGGCGCTCCGTCCATTTAGTTATGATTTATAAGCATTGTCCGGAAGTCGGATATTATGGAATCCGCCGCAGCTCCACTCACAATGCTGTCAGCATGCGGCCAAACAACAAAGCCGCGTCGAAACGCGGCTTTGTCGCAACAGTAACTTGCAGGTGACTAGCGAAACTCGACCTTGGTGATCTCGTAGGCCTTGGCGCCGCCGGGCGCCACGACTTCCACCGTCGAGCCCTTTTTCTTGCCGATCAGGGCGCGGGCCAGCGGCGAGGTGATCGAGATGCGGCCTTTCTTGGCGTCGGCTTCCGGCTCGCCCACGATCTGCCACACCGTTTTCTTCTCGGTGTCTTCGTCGACCAGCGTGACGGTGGCGCCGAACTTGACGGTGTCGCCGGAGAGCTTGGAGATGTCGATAATGTCGGCGCGCGCGAGCTTGTCTTCGAGCTCGGCGATGCGGCCTTCGTTGTGCGACTGCTCTTCCTTGGCGGCGTGATATTCCGCGTTTTCGGAAAGGTCTCCGTGCGAGCGCGCCTCGGCGATATGCTCGATGATGCGCGGACGCTCCACCGATTGGCGCTGCTTCAACTCAACCTCCAGGGCGGCATAGCCGCTCGCGGTCATCGGAACCTTTTCCATCATCATCTCTTCTGTCCTTCGATCGTGCGAACCGCCAAAAGATTGCGCGCACGAGCCACGCTTTCGATTTCGATCAGGCTTTTCGGCTCGACACGCGAGCCTGGCAGCCTATTGATTTCCGGCCCCGTCAGGGGCCGACAACATCCAAACCAACGGTGGGTTCCAGCCTACCGGCTTTGTTGCCAATCGTTTAGCGGGCATTTGAGGCCGGCTGACGATCAGTTTTCGGAAAAGTAGCTCTGCAGGGTGCGGACCTCAAGGTCCCCGCCCAGATAGGCGCGGATGCCCTGCGCGGCCGCCACGGCACCTGAAAGAGTGGTGTAATATGGCACTTTATGCAAGAGGGCAGCCCGCCGCAATGAACGGCTGTCGGCCAGCGCCTGTGGCCCCTCGGTGGTGTTGAAAACGAGCTGGATGTCGCCATTGGTGATGGCGTCGACGATGTGTGGCCGTCCTTCCAGCACCTTGTTAACCTTCTCGGTCGGAATGCCGTTGTCGGTGAGGAAGCGCTGGGTGCCTGATGTGCCCATCACCTTGAAGCCGAGCGAGTGCAGCAGCCGCACCGCTTCCGCGATGCGGTTCTTGTCGATCTCGCGCACCGAGACGAACACTGTGCCCTTGCGCGGCACACGGGTGCCGCCGCCGAGCTGGCTTTTTGCGAACGCCACCTCGAAGGAGCGGTCGATGCCCATGACCTCGCCGGTCGAGCGCATCTCCGGACCGAGCACGGTGTCGACGCCGGGGAAGCGCGCGAACGGAAAGACCGACTCCTTGACGCCGACATGCTCGAGCTTGCGCTTCTTCAACTTGAAGTCCGCAAGCTTCTCGCCGGCCATGATCCGGGCCGCGATCTTCGCCACCGGCATGCCCATCACTTTGGCGACGAATGGCACCGTGCGTGACGCCCGTGGATTGACCTCGAGCACGTAGATCTCCCCGTCCTTGATCGCGTACTGCACGTTCATCAACCCGACGACGTCGAGGCCGAGCGCGAGTTCGCGGGTCTGCCGCTCCAACTCGGCGATCATCTGGGCGTCGATCGAATGCGGCGGCAGCGAGCAGGCGGAATCGCCGGAGTGAATGCCGGCTTCCTCGATATGCTCCATGATGCCGACGATGAAAGTGTCCTGGCCGTCGCACAGGCAGTCGACGTCGATCTCGATGGCGTCGGACAGATAGCGGTCGAACAGCAGCGGATTGGTGCCGAGCACGGTATTGATCTGGCCGGTCTTGTCGTTGGGATAGCGCGCCTTGACGTCACCCGGCACCAGTTCCGGCAAGGTGCCGAGCAGGTAATCGCTGAGCTGGGTGTCCTCGCGGATGATCTGCATCGCGCGGCCGCCGAGCACATAGGACGGACGCACCACCAGCGGCAGGCCGAGATCGGCGGCCACCAGCCGCGCCTGCTCGACCGAATAAGCGATACCGTTCTTCGGCTGCTTAAGGCGCAGCTTGTCGAGCACGCGCTTGAAGCGGTCGCGGTCTTCGGCGAGGTCGATGGCGTCGGGCGAGGTGCCGAGGATAGGCACGTTGGCGGCTTCCAGCGCGCGCGCCAGCTTGAGCGGCGTCTGGCCGCCGAATTGCACGATCACGCCGTGCAGGGTGCCGTTCTGCCGCTCGGTGGCGATGATCTCGAGCACGTCCTCCGATGTAAGCGGCTCGAAATACAATCGGTCCGCGGTATCGTAGTCGGTCGATACCGTTTCCGGATTGCAGTTGATCATGATGCTTTCATAGCCGGCGTCGTGCAGCGCGAAGCAGGCATGACAGCAGCAGTAGTCGAATTCGATGCCCTGGCCGATCCGGTTCGGTCCGCCGCCGAGAATAATCACTTTGCTCTTGTCGGACGGCGCGCTCTCGTCGGCGAGCTTGCCTGCGAACGGCGCCTCATAGGTCGAATACATGTAGGCAGTGGGGGAGGCGAATTCCGCGGCGCAGGTGTCGATGCGCTTGAAAGCGGGGCGGACGCCGAGCGCGTGACGTTTTGCGGTGATCTCGGCTTCGGTGGACTCGGACAGCACGGCCAGCCGCGCGTCCGAAAAGCCCATCGCCTTCAGCATGCGCATGCCGTAGCCGTTCGGCGGCATGCCGTTCGCCTTGATCTTCGCTTCCATGTCGACGATGCCGCGCATCTCGCTGAGGAACCACGGATCGATCTTGCAGGAATTGAAGATCTCTTCATTGGACCAGCCGAGCCGCATCGCCTGCGCCACCTGCAGGATGCGGTTCGGCGTCGGCGTGCCCAATGCGGCGCGGATCGCGTTCTTGTCGTCGCCGCGGCCGAGCCCCTCGATCTCGATCTCGTCGAGCCCGGTCAGTCCGGTCTCGAGCCCGCGCAATGCCTTCTGCAGGCTCTCCTGGAAGGTGCGGCCGATCGCCATGACTTCGCCGACCGACTTCATCGAGGTCGTCAGCGTGGTGGAGGCGCCGGGAAATTTCTCGAACGCGAAGCGTGGCACCTTGGTGACGACGTAATCGATCGTCGGCTCGAACGAGGCGGGCGTCGCGCCGCCAGTGATGTCGTTGGCGATTTCATCGAGCGTGTAGCCGACCGCGAGCTTGGCGGCGACCTTGGCGATCGGGAATCCCGTTGCCTTGGAGGCCAGCGCCGAGGAGCGCGACACGCGCGGGTTCATCTCGATCACCACCATGCGGCCGTCGTCGGGGTTGACGCCGAACTGCACGTTGGAGCCGCCGGTCTCCACCCCGATCTCGCGCAGCACCGCCAGCGAGGCGTCGCGCATGATCTGGTATTCCTTGTCGGTCAGCGTCAGCGCCGGCGCCACCGTGATGGAATCGCCGGTGTGCACGCCCATCGGATCGAGGTTCTCGATCGAGCAGACGATGATGCAATTGTCTTTCTTGTCGCGCACCACCTCCATCTCGAACTCTTTCCAGCCGAGCACGGATTCCTCGATCAGCACTTCGTTGGTCGGGGAGGCGTCGAGGCCGCGTTCGATGATGTCGAGGAACTCTTCCTTGTTGTAGGCGATGCCGCCGCCGGTGCCGCCCATGGTGAAGGAGGGGCGGATGATCGCGGGCAGCCCGATTTCGGACAGCGCCATCAGCGCCTCGCCGAGCGCGTGCTCCTGGTAGCGCTTGCGGCGTTCGTTCTCGCCGAGCGTCCATTGCCGCTCGCACTCCTCCAGCGCCTCGCCCGACAGCTTCTCGCGATCGGCCAGATACTTGTCGCGATAGGACTTCTTCAGCGCCGAGGCGTTGGCGAGCCGCGATTTCGGCGTCTGCAGGCCGATCTTCTCCATCGCGTTGCGGAACAGCTGACGGTCCTCGGCCTTGTCGATGGCATCCGCGGTGGCGCCGATCATCTCGACGTCGAACTTGTCGAGCGTGCCCTGCCGGCGCAGCGACAGCGCGCAGTTCAGCGCGGTCTGGCCGCCCATGGTCGGCAGCAGCGCAAAGCCGCCCGGAATGACGTTGCGTTCCGCCTCGATGATCTTGGCGACGATTTCGGGGGTGATCGGCTCGATATAGGTCGCATCCGCCAGTTCCGGGTCGGTCATGATGGTGGCCGGATTGGAATTGACGAGGACGATGCGGTAGCCCTCTTCCTTCAGCGTCTTCACCGCCTGGGTGCCGGAATAGTCGAATTCGCAGGCCTGGCCGATCACGATGGGACCGGCGCCGATGATCAGGATGGTGGAGATATCTGTTCTTTTGGGCATCAGCTCTCAGACTGGATTTTGGGCACAAAAAAAGGGCGCGCAGCCGCGCGTCCCCTAAGCCAAGAGCGCGGGTCACCCTCGCGCGCGGGTGGTCTTTAGACCAGATTCCGCACCCGCGAAACCCCCAAAAGCCCCCCATCAACCGCGAAATTGGCGCAATTTAGAACGGCCGGAGGACGGTGCCGGGCTCCCGCCTACGCTCTCCGAGCTACGGCGTGGCAAGGGCTTGCCGAGCCGAAGCTGGCGAAGCCAGCGAAGGCTGGAGGCCCGGCCTGGATTTGAACCAGGATAAAGAGCATTGCACTGCTCCCGCGTCGTCGCTTCCGCCACCGGGCCGAGGCAATAATTGCTCATCACGGCGCGGTGAACCACCCCTTACCGCGCTTTAGGGTTAACAACCTTAACGCGCGATTAGAACTTAACTGCGCTGGAACGCGTGCCGCGCCACGAACGTCATCCGCCACGGGTTGTGGCCGATATTGAATGGGGCGCGCGAGGCGGTAAAGCCGGCGGCGGCGAGTTTCTCGATCATCTCGTCTTCGCGGTAGCGCTGCAGCCCGACGCGGGTGCGCAGTTGCCGGTAGTCCGACAGCGCCGTGCTGGCGAGCCCATACAGGGCGTCTTTCAGGAAGCCGTGGGCGGAAGCGAATTTCAACAGCGCCACCACGTCCCTGGCCATGCCGACTTCGGGCCGCAAAATATCGCCCAGCACCAGGCGGCCGTTCGGCTTCAACAGCCGGCGAATGACGGCGAACGCCGAATCCAGTTCGTCCGGTGTCATGTATTGCGCGACCGAATTCATGACGGCGAGATCGACCGAGTTTTCCGCCATTCGGCTGAGATCCTCGAGCGAGCGGACGCGGATCTTGGTGTTCGGCGCAAAGCGCGCGATCAGCCGGCCACGGACACCGGGGGCGGGTTCGGCCAGATAGAGCTGAGCACAGGCGTCGGCTACCTTGGCGGCCGACAGCGCCTCGCCGCAGGCATAGTCCAGCACGACGGAGTCGGGCGAGGAAATGTAGCCGATGATGTCGCGCGCGATGATCTGGAAATGCAGGTCGCGATGCAGCTTGCTCGCATAAATCGTATGCGTGGAATCGTAATAGTCGATCCATTCGTCCATGCGTGCAGCGCCCGGCAATACTGCGGTTCCTGTGCCGGAACCGGCGTGAAAGTGATGCGTTAGGTCGTCCGACGGCCAATGTCCACTGCCGCCGCAGTCCGGTTCCTAACAGGAAGGTGCAATGTGAGCAAAAACAACAACAAATCCGACAAAGTATCCGCCGAACTCGATACGCCGACCGACCTGCCGCAGGCCGCGGTGGACAAGATCTCCGCGTCGCTCAATACGTTGCTGGCGGATGCATTCGCCCTCTATCTGAAGACCAAGAATTTCCACTGGCATGTCAGCGGCCGGCATTTCAACGACTATCATCTGATGCTGGACCAGCAGTCGGAGGCGATTTTCGCCACCACCGACCAACTCGCCGAACGGGTGCGCAAGCTCGGCGGCACCACGCTGCGCTCGATCGGGCAGATCGCCAAGCTGCAGACCATCCAGGACAACAACGAGGCCTATGTGCCGCCGCGCGAAATGCTGCGCGAGCTGATGGAAGACAACAAGAAGATGGCCGCCGCGATGCGCAAGGCCCACAAGCTTTGCGACGATCATGAGGATTCCGGCAGCGCAAGCCTGCTCGAAGTCTTCATCGACGAGACCGAGCGCCGCACCTGGTTCCTGTTCGAGGCCAGCCGTCAGGAAGGCGCCAACGCGGCGTAAAAGCCGGCTGCGAGTCGCAGACGCGCAGGGCCGGCTTTGCCATCCCCGCGTCCTGCGGCGGCTGCCTGGCGGACATTCCCGTCGCGTCGCGGTCGGTTTTGCGATAGGCTGGCGCTGCGGCTTCGAACCGAAGCGGCAGTCCGAGAGCATTCGCTGCGATCCGAAGGAGGCGGGAGATGCCTATCTCTTTCTCGATGATCGTTTTGAACTCGCAGTTGGTCGTTGCGGTGGCGGACGGAGTGCCGAACTTCAACATAGCGCGGAGTTGCAAGCTCGACGTTGCCGCCACCACCGGCCTCACCGTTGATCAGTCGATGAAGAGCTGCGTGAACGATGAACAGAAAGCGAAGCGGCAGCTCGCAAGCCAATGGTCGAAATTCCCCGCGCCGAGCCGGGCAAGCTGCACCTCGCAAGAGAGCATCGGTGGCACGCCGAGCTACGTCAGCCTGCTGACCTGTCTGCAGATGGGTCAGTGGGTCAGGTGAATAAGGTGATCTCGCCGTCAGTAGCCATGGCGAGCGTCATGGATGCACCGGAATCAGGCTCGGGACGTGATCGCTGAGCTGCTGGCCGCCGTCTCTAGCTAGCCGGTCCCGAAAAAGTCGGGCCCGCTTGCAAAAAAGCGCACGTCTTTAGATAGTACTGCAAGATTCCGATAATCAATTTAAGCGAGCCTGCGTGAGGCGTCGCTATGATGAAGGCCGCCCGATGAGCCCGTGCAGAATGATGCGGGTGCTACCGGGCCGTGTGTTGCCGGCTGTTCTGGTTTGGAATCGATCGATGCAGAAAGTAATTGAATTTCGTGGCCCGAAGTCTGAGGCCGTGGCGGAGCCGCTGGCGGCGCCGCCGTCCATGGAACGGATATTGGCGGTGGTCAATTCATTGTCCCGCACCCTCGATTGCATCAAGACCATGTGCGCGACCGAGCCGAACGGGCCGGTCCGCGACAAGCTGGAGACGGAACGGGCAAATCTTGTCATCGGGCTTTTCGTCGCCCGGGTCGCCGCGATGCGCGTTTCCTCAGGCGAGCCGCTACCGGATTCAGCCGACTCAAACCTGCCGGCCGCCAGTCGCCGTTGAACACCGCAATGCTCTAATCGAGCGGGCCCAGCAGTTCTTCGTAGCGCTTCTCGATGCGCTCGTAACAGTCGCATGAGACGGCGTGCAGCCCCTTGGCGTCGAGGATGGAGATGCGGCCGCGGCCGATCTGGATGAGGCCGGCATTCTGCAGCGTGCGCTCGACCAGATTGATGGTGGTGCGCTGGACCCCGAGCATCTGCCCGAAGAACTCCTGGGTCAGGCGGATGTCGTTGCTGCCCAACCGTTTCCGGCACTGCATGAGCCAGCGCGCAGCGCGGCTTTCCACCTGGTGCAACGCCTGACAGGCGGTCGATTGCTGCGACTGCGCGAGCAAGGAGAGATCGAACAGTGCAACGATCTTGCGAAAGCTATCGCTCTCCCGTCCGGCCCGATGAACTTCCGCGGCGGGGATGCGGACGGCTTCGCCGGCGACCTGTACGATCGAATCTGCAAACGACGTCGTGATGCCGTGGATGGTGGAGGATCCGATCATGCCCTCGCGGCCGACGATCGAGGTCTCGGCGGTCGAGCCCTGATCGGTACTGGCGAGAACGGAAATGATGCAGGAGCGTGGGAAATAGGCGAACTCGATGTCCAACGAAGAGCCGTGGAGCAGTTCGCCATGCTCGACGGATATCGTCCGCATGTGCGGTTTCAGCATGGCCAGCGCTGAAGCATCCAGCTTACTCAGGAGGTGATTTTCAGTGGCCATTAGGAGCTCCTGCACAAGCTAGGCGGGAGCTTCAACTCTCTCTGTCACCGATGCCTGCGGCTCGATCCGGCGATAGACCCACACTGGGCGCAACTAACGGAAATAGCTAATTAATTCTCGGCAGATAGTCGGGTATCGGACAGTTCGGCGGATATATTTGCAGCTACAATGCAGAGTGTCGGGTATTGGACGGATCCAACGGCGTTTTCATTGGTTAAATAGCGCCTTGTGAATGGTTGTCGGCGTGCGAACTGCAAGCGTCGATAGGTTCAACTCAACGCTGGGTGAGTGTCATGCTAGCCCCGGAAAGACCCCCTCCAGAGCTTCTGCCGATGCGGCCGCGTTGCCCGGATTGCGAGGCGCGGATGATCACGACCGCCATTTCGGATGGGCCGGAAGGTTTGGAGCAGCGCACGTTCGAATGCGCACAATGCGGCCACACCGAAACCAGGACGATGGCGTACGATCCGCTCAAATCCAACGCCGTTGGCTGGCTCGAAAGCGAATTGCGGCGCCCCAAATGATGGCCGGGTTCGCTTAGGCCGTGCTGCGCTTCCATAGCTTCACCAGCGGGCCATCTTCGCCGCGCACCGGGTCGTGCGAGCGGCCGCCGACAATATCTCCGCACGGGCGTGAGGGGTCTTTCTCCGCGAAAGACCCCTTGGCTTGATCCTGCCTTCACACCGCGCCGGCTGGCTTCATTTCGCGGCCACGATTGCCGGCGGCTTCCATGTGCCTTCGCCCGCAGGCAGGACCGACGGTGCTTCGGTCCTCGGCCAGTAGAGGCGCATCACGAGGTACATTTCGCCGTTCGGCGCCGGCAACCAGTTGGATTCCTTGTCGGCGCCGGGTGATTCTTTCTGGAGATGCAGCGTGAGAGAACCGTCCGGATTCTTCTTCATGCCGGGCAGCATCGGTGAATTGATCAGGTATCGATTGATCGGATTCTCGATCAGCAGCTGGCTCCTGCCGTCATACATCGTCACCGACCAGAAGGCTTCCACCGGCGGATATTGTCCGGCGGGGAAAGTGATGGTGTATTTGTGTTTGGAGGCATCGAGCGCTTCGCCGTCGGCGAGCGTTTTGGTCATTGGATAGACGGCTTCCGCGGCGTCATTGCCGTAAATGCCGCCTTTGGCGGCGGCAGCGCGCTTCAGCCAATCACCGCTATAGAACAGCCGGTCTCCGAACAGCGATCCGATTTTCCATCCGTTTACGTCCTTCTGACCGCTGGCGAGATACTTCTCGACCTTTTCTTCGCCGTCTTTCATCCCCAGTCCGATTTCAACCTTGTGCGTCAGCGGAAGATCCTTGAACTCGAATGTCTTGCCCGCGCCGACGCCGATGCGCGCGAGTTTTTCGCGAATGGCGCGTTCTTCCGGCCCAGCTGGCGCAAACTGCAGAGCGAAATCGAGGTATTCGAAGAAGTTCTTCTTCACCAACGCAGCATCGGCCTTGGGAAAGTCGATCGCTGCTGCACCGGTCGTTGCTGGCTGCTTGATATAGGCCGACAGGGGCTGCGCCTTGTAGCCCGCCTGAACCTTTACGACATTGGGCATATCTTCCGGATTGAAGAGCTGAGTGCGAATGGCCGCGAAGGCAAACTGCGTTGAAGACTGAAAGACCTTTTGAATTCCGGGCGGAGTGGCTCCCTGCCAGTTCGGCCCAACGACCATGTAATCTCCGGCGTCGCTACCGGTCGCGCGGCTCCCGATATAACCAAAATTGAACGTGTTGCCGTCGATCAGCTGCACTGTGTAATAGCGAGTCTTTTCCACGGCCGGCACAGAAACAACCATTGGTTCGGCGCGCAGATCAAACCATAAGGTGGAATATGGGGTGTCGCTGTTGGGCGTCACGACAGCGGTATCTTTGTACGTCGCGACATACGCCAGGTTTTTGATCTGATTGAACGGCGCCTTAAACTGGCTGTTCTTCGCGTCCACGGCGAACTCATACATCACAGCGTAGTTCATCACGATGGGCAGCCCATAGATGAAGCCTTCCTCGGCGATGGCCCTGGCCTCGCGGATGTCAGGCCATTCCGCTTTCGCCTGCGCGTTGGCCGGGACGGGCGTCGTTGTCGTGACAATGAGTGCCGCAAGTGCTGCGGAACGAAGAATATCGCGTTTCGTCAACATGATGCCGTCTCCTCTTGGGGATGATTGTGTTGGGCGGTCGGTCGCCGGCGCCGGAGCGCCGGCGTGCCGTCAACTTTTTATTGGGCTGACAAGCCCACCGTTGTCGGCGTCTTCACGACCGGCGGGGGATTCCATTTTCCGGTCAGCGCCTCCGACTTCGGACTGTAGATGCGCATGGTCAGGTTGAAGGCTCCCTTCGGCGCCGGAAGCCAGTTGGCTTCCATGTCCTTGCCGGGACTTTCGTTCTGAATGTAGAGCTCAAGCGAGCCGTCGGCATTTTGCTTGAACGGCATCCAGCTGGAGACCGCAAACCGGTTCAGCACGTTGCCGACCTGGAATCCCTGGGGATCGTAGAGGGTGATCGACCAGAACGCATTGGTCGGCGGGGCGGCGCCCTTCTCGAACGTGATGGTGTATTTGTTCGCGCCGTCGAGCGGCTTGCCGGACTCGTCGCCGAGATTGAGCGGATAGATGGCGTCCTCCGGCAGGTTCGCACCGAGTCCGAGTTGAGCGACGATCGCCCGCTTCAAATAGTAGTTGCCGTAGACGCCCATCGTATCGGTGTTCATCGACCAGCCATTGGCAACGCGCGCCAGTGTCGGCACCTTCCACGCCATCAGCTTCTGCGCGTCCTGCGGCGCGGTCTCCAAGGCTCGTTGCACGACCGGATCGAGCTTGCCGATGTCGAAGCTCTTCCCCGGCTCGATGCCGATTTTCTTCATCTGCGCGATGATCGGCTCGTCGGTGACGTGCGGCGGATGAAGCTTGAGCAACTCCGCGGCATAAGCGAAATACACGCCCGCCGACATGGTATCGACCTGGGTCTTTGGCGGCGTCTTCATGTCGACGCTGGGGTCGATCTTGACCTCGACCGGCTTCGGCGTCTTGCCGAATTCCGAAAGCAGGGTGACCTTGTAGCCGGCCTGGATCTTGTGAACCGCAGCGTAATCCGCCGGGCCGTCCGTCTTGGTGCGGCCGATCACCCAGACATAAGGCGTTGGCGCCTCGATCCGCTGGGTATCTTTTGGAAGCTTGAACTCCTCGGCGAACCTGTCACGCAGATCCGGCCGCCAGCCCGCGGGCGTTATCAGAAAGGTCCCCGCCTTGGTGCCCGTCGTCCGCCAGCCCGGTGACGCAAAGACATCGGTCCACATGTCGAGCATCGGCAGCAGGTAGTAGCGTCCGTCGGTATCCGGAACCGAAATGACGACGGGCTCCCTGGTCATGTCCAGCCATGAAGAGGAATACAGGGTGTCGAAATTGGTTCGCACGACACCTTTGAAATCGGCCGGCGGGTATTCGCGCACGTTGACGAACGTGTTCATCGGGCCCTTGAAGGCGTCCTTGCCTTGTTCGACGTTTGTGAACTGCTTGCGGGACAGATCCATCGACATGATGGAGTAGAAGTAAACATAGGCGTCGACCGCAATGGCGTGCGCCTCCTGTTCGGTGACGGGCGCAGTCGATTGCGCGAGCGCCACCGGCGCAGCCGCGGCGCCGAGGCAGAGAGACAATGTCAGCGTCAGAATTCCTCGAAACATGTCGAATCCTCCTCTTCTGATGTCTGCTGTGGTTGTTTGTGAGAAGCTCGGAGCATCTGGTGTCGTCAGGTGATGCGTATGACCTCCATTGCCTTTGCAGGAATGCAGCGGGGAACGCGGAAGCGCTGTCGCTCCCTGCGATGAATTGAATCACGTGTCTTAACGGGTCATCGGCAGCTAAAACGCCGCGGCGTATGCTGACTTAAATCAAGGTTCTCGGAAAAGTGATGCCAGCAGGCTTAACGAAGGGTATCGAAACTACCTCCACGTGCGGCAGCTTAGCACGGGCAGGAAATAGTGGTAAGTCGTGGCAGTCATTCGTGGCGGCGGCGGATGGGCCGAATGGTCAGTTGCGCTTCCATAATCACCAGGCAGGCCATAATCACCAGGCAGGCCTTGGCCTCAAATGCGGGAGATCGATGCGGCTGGCTTCCGGCGAGCAGGCAGCGGAGGTTTCAGCCAACGCGAACTTGCCGATCGCCCGCCGCGGCTGACGGTCTCGGCCGCACTACCGCGTGCTGCGCTTCCACAGTCTGACCAGCGGGCCGTCCGCGCCCATGATCGGATCGGTGTTCGGCAGTTTTACTTCCGGAATCGTCTTCAGTGCCTTTGCGTGGTTCTCCGGCGTCGGCCGCGTGATCTGCATCGGTGGTCCCGGCGGATAGGCGCCGACCACGCAAAAGTCTTCGCTTGCCGAGATCAACTGGTGGCCGGTTCCCGCGGGCAGGATCGCGACGTCGCCGGCCGAGATATCGAGTGCCTTGCCGTGGTCGCCGCCGAACTGCACGCGCGCGTGCCCACGGGCGACGCCGAGCGCTTCATGCACCGTCGAATGGTAGTGCGGATAGTCGTAGACGCCGTTGCGCCACATCGCGCCCCAGCCATTGGCGCCGAACAGCCCCTCGATGGTCTTTTCGGGGTGATCGTTCGCCACATCCACCGCACCCTTGTAAACCAGGAACGGCATCGGGTTGTTGGGAACGAGGCCGTCATCGGCGAAGACGAAAGCGAGCGGTTCGATGTCGGCGCTGACGACGGGCATGATCATTCTCCGAAATCGTAGCACTCCGCAAACAATTGGTGGGCACGCTTCGCTTTGCCCGCCTACAAATTCAAACCGTTGTCCGCCGCTCACGTTCCCTTTGGAATCTCGAAAACCAGGCACGTCGTCGTCGCATGCGCGAGCAGGCGGCCCGTGGCGTCGGTGATGCGCGCCTCGGCGGTGGCGGCGCGGCGGCCGACGCTGAGCGTCTTGCCCTCGCTGCGAACGGGCCCGGTATCTTCGGTCATGCCCTTGATGAACGAGATCTTGAATTCGAGCGTGGTGTAGCCGGTGCCGGCAGGCAGCGCGGTGTGGACCGCGAGCCCCATCGCGGAATCCAGCAGGATCGCGGCATAGCCGCCGTGCACTGAGCCGATCGGGTTGTAATGCCTGAAGCCAGGCACGCTGTGGAATATGACATGGCCATGCTCGGCCGTGGAATCGAACGGTTCAACGTTCTGCATGATCGGCGGGGCGGGCAATCTGCCGTCGAAGATGGCGCGGACGAAGTCGAGGCCGGACATCGCGGCCATCACGTGGGTTGGTGTCACGCCGTATTCAACCTTTGGGGGCGGCGGTGCTATCGTCCATGACGTATTCCTGTCGTTACAATTATGATCATCATATTATACCGCGTGGCGGAGCGCTAGTGCGGCAAAATCTCCGTCATGGCCGGGCAAAGCCGTCCGGAGGACGGCGTCGCTTCCGCTCGCGTCTGAATCTGGCAGCGAGGACGTAAAGACATGGATGCCCGGGACATCTAGCGCGAAGACGCGCTTCGCGCTTCTGCCCGGGCATGACGATGTGGATAGAGATATGTCGTGCAGCGTTCAGCGAAAGCGCATTACGCCCGCTTGTTCGCCCGCATCAAATCCGCAAACCGCTTGAACAGATAGTGCGAGTCGCGCGGGCCCGGCGAGGCTTCCGGGTGGTACTGCACCGAAAATACCGGCTTGCCCTTGAGCTCGATGCCGCAATTGGAGCCGTCGAACAGCGAGATGTGGGTCTGCGTCGCGCCCTCTGGCAGGGTCGCCTGGTCCACGGCAAAGCCATGGTTCATGGAGGTGATCTCCACCTTGCCGGTGGTCTCGTCCTTCACCGGATGGTTGGCGCCGTGATGGCCCTGGTGCATCTTCATGGTCTTGGCGCCGACGGCCAAGCCCAGCATCTGGTGGCCGAGGCAGATGCCGAAGGTCGGCGTGCCCGATTGAATCACCTGCTGGATGACAGGCACCGCGTATTTGCCTGTCGCGGCCGGGTCGCCCGGGCCGTTCGAGAGGAACACGCCGTCCGGCTTCATCGCCAGAATGTCTTCGGCCGATGTCGTCGCCGGCACCACCGTGACCTTGCAGCCTTCACCGGCGAGCAGCCGCAGAATGTTGCGCTTGATGCCGTAGTCGATCGCGACCACGTTGAACTCCGGCCCGTTCTGCCGGCCAAAACCCTTTTCCCAGACCCACGGCGTCTCGTCCCAGGTGAAACGCTGGGCGGAAGTGACCATCGGCACCAGGTCCATGCCTTCGAGGCCGGGCCATTCGCGGGCTTCTTCCTTCATCCCGTGCAGGTCGAACTCGCCATTTTTGGCGTGCGCGATGACCGCGTTCGGCATGCCCTTGGTGCGGATCAGCGCCGTCAGCGCGCGGGTGTCGATGCCGGAGAGGCCGATGATGCCGCGCGCGCGCAGCCACTGGTCGAGATGTTTCGTGGCGCGGTAGTTCGAGGGATCGGTGATCGCCGTGCGCAGGATCACGCCGCGCGCGCCCGGCGTCGCCGCCATGTTCACCGTCTCGATGTCTTCATCGTTGGTGCCGACATTGCCGATATGCGGGAAGGTGAAGGTGATGAGCTGCCCGGCATAGGAGGGATCGGTGAGGATCTCCTCATAGCCGGTCATCGCGGTGTTGAAGCAGACCTCGCCGACGGCGTGGCCTTCCGCGCCGAGGCCAAAACCCTCCAGCACGGTACCGTCGGCAAGCACGAGGAGCGCGGTCGGTTTGTGGTCCGGCCAGGCTGAGGCGTTTTCAGATGTTGTCATGAGCGCACTTCATAGTCGCAAGCGCCCCCGCCCGTCAAAGCCGGAAGACGTGGATTCACATGCGTTTGCCGCATATTTGCCAGCCGGTTCCGCCGCGTCAGCGTTTTTTGGCCAAATCGGCCCGAATCGGGCGGCTCGGTTTAGTCAATTCCCGAGGCGGATGCCCCCAGTTTCCAGCCTCGCCCGCCCACACCTGCGGATCACCCCCGTGATGCCAGTGGCGTGGCGCGCGCAGTCCCTATATAGACGCGGAATCTTCCGATAGACCAAGAGCCTTTCCGGCGGCGCCATTTTAGTGAGGCAACCATGCTGCGCGACGACATCAACAACGCGGTCAAGGACGCGATGAAGGCCAAGGACGAGCGAAAGCTCTCCACGCTGCGCATGGTCAATTCGACCATCAAGAACGCTGATATCGCCGCGCGCGGGGAAGGCAAGCCGCCGCTAACAGACGCCGATCTGCTTGGCGTGTTTCAGAAAATGATCAAGCAGCGCCAGGAATCGGTCGAGCTCTACGACAAGGGCGGCCGAGCCGAACTGGCCGCGCAGGAGCGCGAGGAAATCGCGATCATCTCGGCCTATCTGCCCAAGCAGATGTCGGAGGATGAGATGAAGGCGGCGATCACGGCCGCGATCGCCGAGACTGGCGCCGCCGGCATGAAGGACATGGGCAAGGTGATTGGCGTGCTGCGCGCAAAGTTCGCCGGCCAGATGGATTTCGGCAAGGCGAGCGGCATGGTGAAGGCGGCGCTGGCGGGGTGATCTCGCTTCATCCGGGCTACGGCGCTTCGCTACGCCGCTATCGGCTCGGTGAACGCGTGAAAGGCACGAAGCGCACGGGGGCGACGGCGCGCGTTGTCGTCTTGTCAGGGGCGATTTTCTCGACGACCGTGAGGTGCTGGGTGCCGTAATCGGCTCCCACCGGCATGACGAGCCGGCCACCCACTTTAAGCTGCTCGATCAGCGGCGGCGGCACCTGCCCGAGCGCGGCGGTCACCACCACGGCGTCAAACGGACCGCATTCGGGCCAGCCAGCAAAGCCGTCGCCAAGCCTGGCGCTCACATTGTCATACGCGAGGTCTTTGAGTGTTTTCGCAGCGGCCTCGGCCAACGCCGGGATAATCTCGATGGTGCAGACCTTTCGCGCCAGGCGCGCGAGGATGGCGGCCTGATAGCCCGAACCCGTACCGATTTCGAGCACGACATGATCGGGCGCAACCTCGGCCAACTCTGTCATCAAGGCCACGATGAACGGCTGCGATATGGTCTGGCCGCGGCCGATCGGAACCGGCATGTCCGCGTATGCGATCGAGCAGGACCGATCGGGAATGAACAGATGGCGTTTCGTTTGCCCCATGGCCTCAAGGACCCGCTCCGAAAAACCCTGCTTTCCCGAAACAAGGGCGCGGGACCGGGCGTAGTTCTTGATGGTTTCGACCATGGCGGCGCGTTCGCGGACGCATTGTGCGTCCTCCTGAGCGGTCGCACCCCGCGCGGCGGCGACCATGGAAAGCACCAGCAGCAGCATGGTCTTCATGATTGTGCGATCTCCCGTCGGTCCACGCTTCGCGTCGACCGCTTGAGCGCAACGAGAGGATTCGACCGATCAGCCGTCAAGCGAAACACGGCGTCCAGCGAATGACCGCAATGCGTTCAGGCGGTCCTCCAGCAGCCTTGATACCATGCCGGCACCTGGCCGGTAAGCTGACTTCTCCGCACACACCATCCATGACGCCGTATCAATGACGCCGTGGAACCGCAAGGTGCCGGCGCAATTATCAAGGCGTCGCACCACTGCATGACGACGCGCAACGAGAGCGGAGGAAGATATGGCCGATCAGCAAGCGCCTCCCGCCGGTCCCGACCTGTCAAAGGGCATAACCCCGTCCGAATTCGCCGGCGAGACCTTGCTCGGCCATGTCGGCGACGATGAAGTGTTGCTGGTGCGTTCGGGCTCGGAGATCTTCGCGATCGGCGCGCATTGCAGCCATTATCACGGGCCGCTCGCCGAGGGCCTTGTGACCGGCGAGGATATCCGCTGTCCCTGGCATCACGCGTGTTTCGATCTGCGCACCGGCGAAGCCACCCGCGCGCCGGCGCTTAGTCCGATTGCGGTGTGGAAGGTCGACCAGCAAGACGGCCGCATCTTCGTTGGCGAAAAACGTGAACAGCCCAAGCCACGGGTCAAGCCGCGGGTGAAGGGCGCCACCGACGCGCCCGGCCGGATCGTGATCGTCGGCGGAGGCGCGGCGGGCTTTGCCGCAGCCGAGACGCTGCGGCGGCAGGATTATCGCGGCAGCATCGTGATGCTGAGCAACGAGGCTGCAGCGCCGGTTGACCGGCCGAACCTGTCAAAAGACTATCTCGCCGGCAGCGCGCCGGAGGACTGGCTGCCGCTGCGGCCGGATGATTTTTACGCCGACGCGAAGATCGATCTGCGGCTCAAGGCCGAGGTCACGTCAATCGACGTCAATGCACGCCATGTCGTCACATCAGGCGGCGAGACCATCCCCTACGACCGCTTGCTGCTGGCGACCGGCGCCGAGCCGGTGCGCCTGCCGATACCGGGTGCGGATCAGCCCCATGTGCACGTGCTGCGCTCGCTGGCCGATTCCCGCGCCATCATCGCATTGGCCGATGGCGCGCGGCGGGCGGTGGTGATCGGCGCGAGCTTTATCGGGCTGGAAGCCGCGGCGTCGTTACGCGCCAGAAATGTCGAGGTCCACGTCGTTGGCCTGGAGCAGCGGCCGATGGAGCGCGTGCTGGGGCCTGAGCTGGGCGACTTCGTCCGTGCGCTGCATGAAGTGCATGGCGTCAACTTTCATCTCGGCGACACCGTGACTGCGATCACCGGCAAACGCGCGATGCTTAAGAGCGGCACTGCGATCGAGGCCGATATCGTGGTGGTCGGCGTCGGCGTGCGCCCCCGCCTTGGATTGGCGGAGCAGGCGGGACTGGCGATCGATCGGGGCGTCACCGTCAACGCCTATCTGGAAACCAGCGTCCCCGGCATCTACGCCGCGGGCGATATCGCGCGCTGGCCCGATCCGCATTCCCTCGAGACCATTCGCGTCGAACATTGGGTGGTGGCCGAGCGCCAGGGCCAGACCGCTGCGCGAAACATGCTTGGGCAGCGCGAGCCATTCCACGCGGTGCCGTTCTTCTGGAGCCAGCACTACGATGTGCCGATCAATTATGTCGGCCACGCCGAGAAATGGGACGAGATCACCGTCGACGGCGACATCGCGGGCAGGGACTGCCTGCTGCAGTACAAGAGCCGTGGCCGGGTGCTCGCCGTCGCCTCGATCTATCGCGACGTCGCAAGTCTCGAGGCCGAGCTTGCGATGGAGAGAGCGCGGTCGCCTTGAGTCAGGTGACAAAAACGCCTCTCCTCGTCATGCCCGGGCTTGTCCCGGGCATCCACGTCTTTAAACTCGCGGCAAGCAAACAAGAACGTGGATGGCCGGGGCTTGCGACGCGAGGACGCGCTTCGCGCTTTTGCCCGGCCATGACGAGGGACGGAAACAATAAACGCCATGCTCACCGAAGCCTCAACCTACGACGAGCTCTACCGCAACTTCCGCTGGGACATTCCCGAGCGCTTCAATATGGCGACCGCGTGCTGCGACCGCTATGCGGATGGCACTGACCGTCTGGCGCTGATCTACGTCGATGAGGACGGCGCGACCACACGCACCTCGTTCGACGAGGTCGCAGAGGCCTCGCGCCGTTTTGCCAATGTGCTGAAGGCTGACGGCCTGTCGCGCGGCGACCGCGTCGCGGTGTTCCTGTCGCAATCGCTGGAATTGCCGATCGCCCATCTCGCGGCATTTCGTTCAGGCATGATCTCGATCCCGCTGTTTGCGCTGTTCGGCGAGGACGCGCTGGAATTCCGCCTGTCGAATTCCGAGGCCAAGGCGATCGTTACCGACCAGAGCGGCTGGGAGAAGCTCAAGAAAATCCGCGACCGTCTTCCGGCGCTCAACAATATCTACGTGATCGGCGATCGCGCGCCCGCCGGGACGAAACCGTTCTGGTCTTCCCTGAAGGCGGCATCGCCGGATTTTGCGACCGTCGACACCTCTCGCGATGATCCCGCCCTGATCATCTACACCTCGGGCACCACAGGAAATCCCAAGGGCGCGCTGCACGCCCATCGCGTGGTGCTCGGCCATCTGCCGAATGTCGAGATGTGCCACAACTTCCTGCCCCGCCCGGGCGACCTGATGTGGACGCCGGCCGACTGGGCCTGGATCGGCGGGCTGATCAACGCCCTGCTGGCGTTCTGGTATCACGGCATTCCACTGGTCGGCCATCGCGCGCGCAAATTCGAGCCGCAGGCGGCGATGGCGATGATGGCGGAACTTTCCATTCGCAACACCTTCCTGCCGCCGACCGCACTGAAACTGATGCGGCAGGCCGGCGTGAAAAATCCCGGCGTGAAGTTGCGCAGCATCTTCACCGGCGGCGAATCGCTCGGTGGCGAGCTGCTCGGGTGGGTGCGCGAAACCTTTGGCATCGATGCGCACGAAGTGTTCGGCCAGACCGAATGCAACCTCGTGATCGGCAGCAACTCGAACCTGTTTCCGCTTCGGCCCGGCTCGATGGGCAAGGCGACGCCGGGCTTCGACGTCCGCATCGTCAACGAAAAGGGCGAGGAATTGCCGCGCGGTGAGCGCGGCGTCATCGGCGTGCGCCAGCCGTGCCCGTGTACCATGATCGAATATTGGAAGAACCCGGAAGCGACCGCGAAGAAATATGCCGGCGAGTTTCTCCTGACCGGCGATCTCGGCGTGCAGGATGCGGACGGCTATTTCTGGTACGTCAGCCGCGAGGACGACGTCATCACGACCGCCGGCTATCGCGTTGGTCCCTCCGAGATCGAGCATACGCTGATGAAGCATCCGGCGGTGGCGATGTCGGCGGTGGTCGGCATTCCCGATCCGATCCGCACCGAGTCGATCAAGGCGTGGATCGTGCTGCGTCCGGGCTTTGCGGCGAGCGACGAACTGGCGCGCGAGATTCAGGAGTTCGTCAAGGTGCAGCTCGCCGCCCACGAATACCCGCGCTTCGTGCAGTTCGCGGACGCGCTGCCGATGACAGCGACCGGCAAGGTGCTGCGGCGCGAATTGCGGGCGCTGGGGTAGGGGCACCGCTTAGTGTCGTCGCAAACTCTCACCGTCGTCCCTGCGAACGCAGCTCGAATATCAGCCCGCCTTCAGCACCGAACGCAGCGTCGACGCCAGATCGTGCCGGCGGTAGGGCTTGTTCAGGATCCGCACCTCGCGGCCGCCCCCGTTGAGCGCTTCGACGGGATGCTCGGTATGGCCTGATGTCAGCAGGATCTTTAAGTCTGGTCGCAGACGGGCGGCTTCCTTCGCAAGCTCGGTTCCGAACATGCCGCCGGGCATCACGACATCGGTGAACAGAAGGTGGATGTTCTCGGGGCCGCGCAATATATCGAGCGCTGCGGGCGCGTCGCGCGTCACGATGACGCGATAGCCGAGCGCCTTCAACTCGCCTTCGACATAGCCGCGCACAAAGTCGTCGTCCTCGACAACGAGAATGGTTTCGCTGCCGGCGGGCGTGGCTTGCTGACTAGCGGATGGCGCCGCGCTCGCCTGGGGCGTTCCGACACGGGGGAAGAACAGCCTGACGGCGGTGCCGTGCTCCGGTTCGGAGCGGATCTGCATCGACCCGCCGGATTGCTGGGCGAATCCGTAAACCATGCTCAGGCCGAGGCCGGTGCCTTTGCCGACTTCCTTGGTGGTGAAGAACGGCTCGAAGGCGCGGCCGGCAACCTCGGCCGTCATGCCGGTGCCGGTGTCGGTCACGGCGACCATGACATAATCGCCGGGCCGCGCCTCGCCGTTGACGTCCACATCAGACTCACCGAGCGAGGTATTTTGCACCTCGACCGTCAGCTTGCCGCCTGATGGCATGGCGTCGCGCGCGTTGAGCACCAGGTTGAGCAGCGCCGAGGCCAGTTGGCCGGGATCGACGCTGGCCTGCCACAGGTTTTGATCAAGCCGGAATTCGCACTCGATATGTTCGCCGAGCGTCCGGCGCAGCAATTGCTCCATGCCGACGATTTTCTGGCCGATGTCGATGTCTCTCGGCATCAATGGCTGCTTGCGTGCGAATGCGAGCAGGCTCCGCGTGAGGTCCGATCCGCGTTCGGCGGCGGTCGCGATGCTCTCGGCGATGTGGTGCAGTTCCTTGTGTGCCGCCAGCTTCTCGGCGAGGTGCTCCGCATTGCCGAGGATGACGGTCAACAGATTGTTGAAATCATGCGCAACGCCGCCGGTGAGCTGACCCATCGCCTCCATCTTCTGCGATTGGGTGAGTTTCTGGTTGAGTTCATCGATCGCGGCGCGCTGGCGCTCGAGCGACTCGGCGGTATCGTTGAGCAGGGTCATCAGCCCGCCGAGTTCGCCCCGCGGATGGGGCGGCGCAATCCGCGCGCCGAGATCGCCGAGTCCCAGTTTCGTCGCCATCGCAGCCAGGCGTCCGACCTGACGGCCGACGCTCACGGTGGCGAGAATCCATACGCCTGCGAACAGCAGCAGCGAGGCCACCGCGAGCATCGCCAGATCCTCGTACAGGCGGCGGTTGGCGGCGGCGACCAGACCGTCCTTGGATCGTCCGATCATGATGTGAAGTCCGGCATCGCGCAGCGAAGGGGAGCGCGCAGCGGCCCAGACATGGGTTCGGCCGCCGTGCCCGGTCATTTCGTGGAACGGCTCGCGATTCGCTGAGGTCGCAAACCGGAACAGCTCTGAATTTGCGATCGATGCGCCGGCCGGCGCGGTCCAGTCCTTCCTTTCAGGCGCGGCCAGGACCGTGCCTTTCCTGTCAACGAGCAGAATCTCGCTGTCGTTCGACAGGCGCTTGCCGTGATCATCAGCGAATTTCTTCAGGTTGAACGAGGCGAGCAGAATGAATTTCAGCTCGCCGGATTCGGCGCGTACGGGATAGGCGATCTGCAGCACGGAGGTCCCCGTCAGCCGGCCGAATACGGGCTCGAGCGTGACGGCGCCGTGCGCAACCAGCGCCTGCCTGAAATATTCGCGGTCCCTGAGATCGAGAGTCCGGTTGGTTCGCAGCGAGTCGCAGAACAGGCTGCCGTCCGGATTGATGGTCAATATGCCGGTGTACCGCGGATATTCTTCGCGCACGGCGGAAAGGAAAGCCGAACAGGCCGCCTTGTCGCGTGTGTCGAGATCGCGGGCGCGGGCGAGGCCATAGTGAAGCTGGGCCGTGCCCTGAATTTTCTCGTCGAGATCGCCTGAAATATCGTTGGCGGTCGCCGACAGATTGGCCAGCGCGTCGTCGATCTCGCCCGTGCGATTCTGGACGAAGCGCAGTCCCACCAGGATGGCCGGCACCAGCATCGCGGCGATCACCAGTATCAATAGCCGGGTGCGCAGGCTCATCGGTGCGTCGTTCCACGCTTCAATCAGCGAATCTCGTTGTAATACAGTGACGTTCGGAATCCGCCTGCGAGGCAGCCGTGTTCGAAATACCCGTGCTGGAATATCCCTTAGGCAGGCCTGAGTCCACTCGCGAAGAGCGGCCAGGGAGGACGACTACTAAGTCGTCCCGATGCCGAGTTCGTAGCCCGGATGGAGCGCAGCGAAATCCGGGAAAGTGCAAGCGGCGTGAGCGGTCCCGGATTGCGCTTCGCTCCATCCGGGCTACGGACCTGCGGCGCCCAATAACGCGAGCCTATGAGTATGGGTCCGCGCTTTCGCAGGGACGACGATAGTTACGGCGTCCCGATGCCCATTTCCTTCAACGCGGCCAGCATGCGTTCCGGCGGCTGCATCTGGATCGTCAGCGCGTTGCCGGTCTCCAGCAGGCTCTTCAGGCTGGAGAGGATCGCGGGCCAGCCGGTGCGGCCGCCGGACAGGATGTCGTCGCTGATGTCGCGGTCATGCGACTGCAGCATCGTCAGCTTCACGGCGTCGCCCGTCTGCTCGATCTCGTAGGTGACGAGCGTCGGGCCGAGCTTTTCCACCAGCGCCGGCCAGTTGACGTTGAAGGTAACGGTGAGCTTCCTTGGCGGTTCACACTCGATCACCTCGCCCGAAATATGCAAGGCGCCGTCCGGCGTTCGCATAATGAAGGCGCCGCCGATCCTCTGATCGACCTCGACCGCATGGCCGGAGAAATACTGCCGGCTGAACTCGGCGCTGGTCAGCGCCTCCCATACCTTCTCTGGCGGAGCGGCGATGTAGATCGTGTAGACGATCGCGGGCTTGAAATTCTTGGGGTCGAGGTTCGCTTTCTCCGGCTTACTCATCACGCTTCTCCAACTTTCGTTTCAACTCGCTGAGGGCGCCAAGTTTCCCGCGCTCGAATTTCCTGATCCAGCGTTCGCCGATCTGATGGATCGGAACCGGATTGAGGTAGTGCAGCTTCTCGCGGCCATGCCTGAGCGTGGTGACGAGGCTGGCCGCTTCCAGAATCCCAAGGTGTTTTGTGACCGCCTGCCGCGTCATGGCGAGGCCGTCGCAAAGTTCGTTCAGCGTCTGTCCGTTTTTGGCGTGAAGCCTGTCCAGCAGCGAGCGCCGCGACGCATCGGCAAGCGCCTTGAAGACCTCATCCATGGTTCGGATAATAGGCAACCAAAAGGTTGCATGTCAAGGGCGTGTTTTGGGCGCGGCCCACCATCTGTGTTATCGTGCGCTCAGCCAGCGCAGATTGGCCTTGAACAGTGGGGTGGAACATGAGCGGTTGCCTTAAACTCGCAGCCTCGTTCTCGATCCTTTTTCTCGCAGGCCCAGGCATCGCTTGCGCACAGCAGCAAGTGATCGGCGCGCCGCCCGAAGCTCACAACATGAAGCTGGTTGGAACCAGCGACCTGCAGGCGCGCAGCGCCTATCAGCCGACCATCCATCATCAAGGCGACCGCTGGATCGCCTATATCGGCCATCACGGCGGCAGCGACGATATCCCGGCGCCGGTCAATCCGCAGACCGGCAAGGCCGAGCCGAACGGCACCTCGATCGTCGACGTCACCGATCCTGCGCAACCGAAATATCTGCGTCACCTCCCGGGCCAGGAAGGTAAGTATGAAGCCGGCGGCGCGCAGATGGTGCGGATCTGCGACGGCAAGGCGCTGCCGAAGGGCGACCGCAACGCGGTCTACATGCTGCGGACTTTTGGCGGCGAGGCGCATGAGATATGGAACGTCGCCGATCCCGCCAACCCCGTGCTGATCACGCGGATTGCCGGATTAAAGGACACGCACAAGAACTGGTGGGAATGCGACACCGGCATTGCCTTCCTGGTGTCGGGCGCGCCGGACTGGCGCACGCGCCGCATGACGCAGGTCTACGATCTCTCCGATCCCGCGCATCCGCAGAAGATCCGCGATTTCGGTCTTCCCGGCCAGGAGCCCGGCTCGACCGGCGCGGTGCCGACCGAACTGCACGGACCGATCTCGACCGGGCCTTCCGGCAACCGGGTCTATTTCGGCTACGGCACCAACAAGGGCGGCTTCCTGCAGATCGTCGATCGCGAAAAACTGCTCAGCGGGCCGAAGGAGCCGACCGTGGACAATCTGCGTTCGCCGGAAATTGCGCGGCTGGCGATGTCGGCATTCAACGGCGCCCACACGGTGTTTCCGATGTTGGGAATGCCGATTGCGGAATTCGCGCGCGACAAGGACGGCAAGACCCGCGACATCGTGATGATCGTCGATGAGGCGATCTTGAACGAATGCAACGAGCCGCGGCAGATGGTGTGGTTCGCCGATATCACCGTCGAGAACCGGCCGATGATGATCTCGAGTTACACGGTGCCGGAAGCGAGCGGGACGTTCTGCGAGCGGGGCGGGCGGTTCGGCGCGCATTCCTCCAACGAGAGCATGGCACAGGTCTTCTACAAGAAGATGGCGTTTATATCCTTCTTCAATGCGGGCGTGCGCGCCCTCGACATTCGCGATCCCTATCATCCCACCGAGGTCGGCTATTTCATTCCGGCGATCACGGCGGCGACCGACAAGCGCTGCGTCAAGATCGACGGCAAGGATCGCTGCAAGGTCGCGATCCAGACCAACAATGTCGAAACCGACGAGCGCGGCTACATCTACATCGTCGACCGCGCCAATACTGGCCTGCACATTCTGGAACTGACCGGCCCGGCGCGCGCCGTCGCCGGTCTTCGGTGAGGACGCCGGCGATGCGTCGCTGGCCGGTCATTGCGTCAGCCACTGTAGTGCTCGGTGCGCTGTCGGGCGCCGCCGCCTATCAACACGTAGCGCCGCTTCAGGACGAACAGAAAGGTGAGTGGCAGGAGATCGCCTGGCCGTTTCCCCGCGATGGCTGGCCCGCCGGCAAGGCCTTCCGCTGCAGCGCGGCTGCGTGCGGCGGCGAGGTCGAGCTTTACGTGCGGCCGAAGATGGGGTTCTGCAATTGCGACCGTGGCGTCGCCGACGATGATGAGGTCGATCGCGTCGCCGATCTCGATCTGCTGAGCGAGCATTTTGCACCGCTGGCGCCGGGCCAAATGGTCCGGCTAGCCGATATGCAGGGGCGGATCAGGGCCTATGACCTCAAACTGTCCGGCGGCTTGCGGCACGCCGCGATCGGCGTCGCAGTCTCGCGCCACTGCGACCTTCTCGTCGCGGTCGCGCACGGCAAGGGTGACGCGCCCGAAATGCGGCGCGCGGCGCTGGACTTTCTGGCGCGCAGCGAAATGACGCACTGGGTGATGGCTGCGATGGAAGGGCGGTGAAACGTTTCCGTCATGCCCGGGCAAACGCGCGAAGCGCGTCTTCGCGCTAGAAGTCCCGGGCATCCACGTCTTTTTATCGGGCACGCTTTGCGATAAGACGTGTATGGCCGGGCATAGGCGAGCGGAAGCGACGCCGTCCTTCAGACGGCTATGCCCGGCCACGACGTTCTCTCACTGGATCATCCCATGTCCCTTCAAGCCTATCTCGCCTTTGTCGCCGCCTGCATCGCGCTGGCGCTGTTGCCGGGTCCGGTGGTGACACTTCTGATCGCCAACGGCCTGCGGCACGGCACCCGTGCGGCGCTGATCAATTGCGCCGGTGCGCAGACCGGTCTCGCCATCGTGATCGGCATCGTTGCCGTCGGACTGACCTCGCTGATGGCGACCATGGGCTACTGGTTCGACTGGGTGCGCTTTGCCGGCGCGGCCTATCTGATCTGGCTCGGCATCAAGCTGATCCGTTCGCCGGTCGAAGGCGTCAACGCCGACGAACCGCCGCCGCCGCCGCGCGGCGGCTTCTTCCTGCAGGGCTTTCTGGTGCTGCTCTCTAACCCCAAGGTGCTGGTGTTCTTTGGCGCGTTCATTCCGCAGTTCATGGACATGGAGAAGGATCATTTGCCGCAGGTAGCGCTGCTCGGCATCACCTTCATGGTGATCGCCGCCTCGACCGACGCGGTCTACGCGCTGTTGGCCGGCCGGGCGCGATTGTTTTTCTCCAAGCAGCGCACGCGGCTGCTGTCGCGCATCTCCGGCGGCTTCATGATCGGCGGCGGCATCTGGCTGGCGCTGACGCGGGCGAAGTAACCGGCAATCGTTGAACCCGCGGCGGCGGCGGCGCGTCTAACCGCAAGCCGCCTCTGGGGAACAAGCCGTGCTGCCCGATCTGCCGTGGTTCGTCTATGCGATGCTGCTTGCCCCGCTTGGGCTGCTCCTCGTCGCCGCCACCTACAAGTCGCTGCAGGTGCGTGCTGCGCGCGAATGGCCCTCGGCCGCGGGCAAGGTGGTGGTCTCGAAGGCCGAGGTGCGCAAGGTCAAGGTGATCGACAGCGAGCGGGAGGAGGGGCATCGCTTCGAGGAGCGCAACTTCGCCGACATCGTCTACGAATATTCGGTCGCGGGGAGGAAGCTGCGCAATAACCGCGTCAGCATCGGCGAGGACCTTGGAAATTTCCAGGTTGCCGAAACCATCGCCAAATATCCGGCCGGCGCCGCCGTAACCGTCTATTACAATCCACGGCATCCGGACCAGGCGGTACTGGAGCGCGACCTGCCGAAAGGCATGTGGGGCTGCCTCGGCATCGGCACGGCGATCGTGCTGGCGATCGTGTTCGGCTCGGCGATCGGCTTGCATCAGATTGCCGAGTTCGTCTCGTCGCGGATTCCACAACAGGGCAACGCCGCCGCATCCGTTGCCTTCGGCGCGTTCGGTACCGCAGTGGCGCTGTTCGCGCTCGTCCTGCACAGGCAGGCCTCGCTGGCGATGAAATGGCCTGTTGTATCGGGCACCATCCAGCTGTCCGACATCGAGCAGTATCGCGCCGCTCCGAAGGATGGGCGGTCGCGCGGCCAGGTCATGTATCAGCGCCGGGTGTCCTACTCCTACAAGTACAACAACCTCACCTACACCAACATGCATGCGACGCTTGCGAGCAGCGTGGCGTCCACCTCGAGCTGGCTGGTTCGCAAATCCACCACTGACTACAAGAACGGCGCCAGCGTGAAGGTCTGGGTCAATCCGGATAATCCATCGCAGGCCACGCTGGAGCCGCGTGCCGGGTTTGTGTGGGTGATATGGCTGGCGGCCGTGGCCATTTGGGGCGTGGCATATTACGCCGCGGTGCACGGCTAACGTACCTCGCGAATTAGAAACGAAACGCGAGCCGCCGGGCGGATCGCTCGCCAAAGTGCGCTATGCCCTGATAGCAACCAAATTCCGCACCGCACCGAAATGACGCGATGTGCCAATCAGCGACATTTCCACTGTCGGTCGCGAGCGCCTTCACGCCGCCAGTTCGGCGAGCAATGCTTCGGCCTGTTTCAGATCGCGCGTGTCGAACCCTTCAGTGAACCAGCCGTAGACTTGAGCAAGCAATTCGCGAGCTTGCCGCGGCTTGCCCTGGGAGCGCCAAAGACGGGCGAGGCTCATTGCGGAGCGGAGTTCCCAGGATTTGGCCTGTTGTTCGCGGGCTACTGCAAGGGCGCGTTCGAAATACATTTCTGAGTTCGATGTGTTGCTAAGTGGCGAGTGGAGCATGACTTCGCCTGCTATGCGATTGACCTCAGCCTCGTACCAGCGTTCATCGGTACTTTCGATCGCCACCATGGCTTCGCGGATACAGCGTTCGGCATTGTCGAACTGACCGACTTTCAGATGGGCGCTGGCGAGATAGGACAGATCGGTCGGCACCCGTAAGGTTGAACCAGTTGACCGCCAAGCGTCAAGGCTGGAACGGATCATACTGATAGCGTCGACCGCACCGCCGGCTTCAGCCAAGAGGTACCCTTGCGCTCGAATGCCATTTGCCTTCCAAAAGGACGTGCCCCTCTCGTTCGCTAAGACGACGAGTTCGTCCGCCTGCATTTTTGCTCGGGCGTACTTTCCGCACCAAATGTGGGGAAGGAATCCGTAAAATAGGGCCCACATCAAAGTGGCGGCTTGGCCAAACTCGCGTGCATTCTTTAGACCGTCCTCCGCATTTGCGAGCGCCGCATCCGGATAGCCAAGCAACCAAAAACTCCAGGATCGAAAGCCCAGACCGGATACCGCGGCATCGATAGAAAAGTGCGTCGCCAGAGAACGGTGCTCGGCCGGGTTATATAGCGCAAGCGCCCGATTGTAGTGTGGCAAACTTCCGGCGATGTCTCCCGTCGTCATGAGGGAGACACCCGTGAGACGGCTCCCTATCATCAGTGGAGCCGTGGAGGGGCTTTTGTCAGCCAGCGTCAGGAACTGACGAGCAAGCTCGCACATCGCCTTGCCATTGAAGGCCGCGTAGTTATGGACCCAGAAGCTGTAGAGTACCGAGAACAACAAGAGGGGGTCTTCAGGGTGCTCTCCGAGCATCTCAGCTTGCTGGATTAGTGTGTGCGCCTGTTCCGCCGCTGCCCTGGTCTCTGGCGCGGCGTAACCCCTCACATGAATAAGCGGCGTAATCAGCGCCACCTGAAGTCTGATTTGCTCACGGCGCAGCGCGGGCGTGCCGGGCAAACTGGCTATCTGGTCGAGAGCGCGCGTAAGTTGCTCTGTGGCTTCGACTAGCGCCGAGCGCTCCAGTGACTGCTGTCCAGCCTTGCCCCACCATTCGATGGCCGCTTCGGTGAGCCCTGCTTGTGTGAAGTGATGCGCCACCAGCTCCGGCGCGGCCGCACAGGTGGCGGCAAAATCGTCGCGTAACGCTTCGCCGACGCGGCGATGCAAAACCCGGCGTCGACTCTTAAGCAAATTCTCATAGGCTGCATCCTGGATGAGCACATGCTTGAAGCGATATTCAGATTCCGGTGGTAGGCCCCGCACAAGCAGAATGTCTGCCTCGGCGAGCCGTTCCAGCGCCGTCTGAAGCGGCCTGTCTTCTATCCCGGCCACGGCGCGAAAGAGCGGATAGGAAAAGTCGCGCCCGATAACGGCACCGATCTGCGCCACGTCGCGCGCTGGGCCAAGCCGGTCGAGCCGCGCCGCCAACGATTGTTGCAATGTTGGCGGGATCGTATGGCCGCCGTGCTCGCCGCACTCCAATAGAAGCCGTGTCACTTCCTCGATAAACAGCGGCACACCGCTGCTGCGCTCGGTCACGCCGTCAACAACTTCCCTTGGCAGCGCATGGCGAGCGGCAATCTCGCAGACCATCTGGCGCACCTGCGAGCGATCAAGCGGTGCGAGGGAGATGGTGCTGTGATGCGAGCGCACGCCCCAGGGAGGACGGAATTCAGGCCGGGCGGTGATCAGAACGAACAAGGGTGCCAACACACCGCGCTCGGCGATGCCGTGCAAGAGATCGAGTGTCGTCGGATCAGCCCAATGCACATCTTCCACTGCCAGCACCGCCGGCTGAGTTCGCGCGCCGGCCATGACCCAATTGGTGAGCGCCGTCAGCTGTCGGCGCCGCAACACCTCGGGTTCTAAAATCGGTGCACGGTCCTGCGGCAGGGGGATGTCCACAAGTGGCGCCAGCAAGGGGGCATTCTCCGCCGGGTCGAGCTTGACCAGCTCCAGCGTATGCTCCAGGTCTGCGAGACGCTGCTCTGCGGCTATGTCGGCGCCGCCGAAGCGCTGGCGGCCCCAATCCGCGATCGGGTGCAGTGGCGAGTTTTGCAGAAGCTGTGAGCAGCTCCATTCTACCCAAGTGTGCGGCACCTCGCGCAGCTGGGGATGGAATTCTTCGATCAGGCGGGATTTCCCCAATCCCGGCTCGCCCACGATCATCACCAATTGACCGTCACCCTGTTGCACCCTCTCCCAGCGCCGCATCAACATCGCGACTTCTTCCTCGCGACCCACCAGCGGCGTTAGATGACGCTGTCCCGCTCGGCGCCCGCCACCGCTCGCCCGTACGAGCCGGTATAGCGTCACCGGCTCCGACACGCCCTTAAGTTCATAACTGCCGCGGTCCTCAACGACGAACAGACCGGCGATCTGGTGCTGTACCCGCGCCGTCATCGCGACCGTACCCGGCTCCGCTACCGCCTGTACCCGCGCCGCAATGTTGGGCGCATCACCGTAAATCTCGCCCGCCGCATCGACCACGACCGCGCCGGTTTCAATCCCGATGCGCGCGCTAAGCGCTGGCTTCCCGGCATCAGCGTTCTTGCGATTCATCTCAGCGAGCGCGCGTTGGATCGAGAGTGCTGCTCGCGCCGCGCGTTCGGCGTCGTTCTCCTGCGCCACCGGATAACCGAACAGCACCATTAGCCCGTCGCCCAACTTTCTAGCGATATGGCCGCCCATCTCGGTCACAGCTGCGCAGGCGGCATCGAGATAAGCGCAGAGGAGGTCGCGCCACTCCTCGGCATCGAGCTGCGCGGCAATGCTGGTCGAGCCGACGAGATCACAGAACATCACCGTGACATAGCGGCGCTCACCGCTGACCTCGGCTGCGGCGGAGATCGGCTGTGGTGTTGCGGTCGGGATTGGCGCTGACGCGACGGGCGTGTGACACGGCGCTGCAGTTGCCGTGGCGGGCACGGCTGGTGCGTTCCTCTCGATAACTTCGATGTCGGCAATCGCGCGCAACATTTTTCGGCGATCACCGAGGACGACACCGAGATCTTTCAGGTCCTGATCCGTCAGTTCGCGAAGGACCGAAAAATCAATGCGGTTTTCAGCAAAGCACCGAGTATACTCGGACATGCCGAGCTTTTCCAGCCAGTCGACAATCTGCTGCATGGCGGCCCCTACCCATTTAACGCTAAGCTTTCCGGACCGGCAGGACGGAGGCTACCATACGCGCCAACTAATTGCAGCGGCGGCGGGAGGGAACACGGCGACTTCGGGTTTCCGGCTCGGGGCCAGCACCAGGCATGACGCCCAACAAGCGATGAGGCGGCCGCGGTCTTGATGGGGTGGTGCGACTTTGACGTCGCGGCAGACGGCAGCGCGCAGGAATGAACAGCCCAGGGGCTTCGACGTCGCGGTCGTGCTCTCGCGTTGTCGCGACCGGGTCGAGCCAGCCTCCAGTCCGGCCATGTCCGCTATGGCGCCGATTGTGTTGCAAAACTCGGCTGGTTCGATTTCGGCTCCTGATTTTGGATTTTTGCGGGTTTTGTTGGGTGAGTTCTCCATTGTGCGAACTGTTGACGCTATCGACGCTTGACGGGGCGGCTATGCG
>NZ_PYCN01000038.1 GCF_003062295.1 Bradyrhizobium algeriense
TCTTCGGCAAGCTCAAGGAGTTCAAACGTATCGCCATGCGCGCCGACAAGACCGATCAGAGCTTCGCCTCCATGATCCATCTCGCCGCAGCCGTGATAAACTCCCGATGAATCCCAACAGGCCCTAGCTGAACGCGAGGGCCGCGCAGTTCGCACCCTGGCGGAGAGCGATTACCTGCTTGGCGTCGCCGATGAAACCCGTCTCGGCGCGCTACGATTCCGCTGGGCAGGGCAAGAGACTTTCCAGGCGCCGATCCGCGCCGCCGTCCCTGCCCTGATCGAACTCGGACGGCTCCTGCAGATTACCGAGCGGATTCTCCGGGACGAGGAAACGGACGAGGATCTCCAGCTTATCTTCGCACCCGGCTCCTCTCTCGGCGGAGCACGGCCGAAAGCATCCGTCGTTGATCAGCATGGCAACCTCTCCATCGCCAAATTCCCGAAGGAGACCGACGACTATAGCATGGAGACCTGGGAGGAGATCGCGCTGCGGCTGGCTGGTCAGGCCGGCATCGCTACTCCGCACCATGAATTAATCGAAGTGGCCGGCAAACCGGTCATGCTGTCGCGTCGCTTCGACCGCACCGGCGCGACCCGCATCCCATTCTTGTCGGCCATGGCGATGATGGGCGCCAAAGACGGCGAGCGGGGCAGCTATCCGGAGATAGTCGACGCCCTTGCGCAACATGGCGCGCAAGGAAAAACCGACGCCCATGCACTCTATCGGCGCGTCGTCTTCAACGTGCTCATCTCCAATGTCGACGATCACCTCCGTAACCACGGCTTCCTCTGGCTCGGTAAGGCGGGCTGGACGCTCTCTCCCGCCTACGACCTCAACCCGGTGCCGACGGATCTCAAAGCACGCGTGCTGACAACAAATATCGACCTCGACGAAGGCACCTGTTCACTCGACTTGCTGGAAGCCGCTTCGGAGTTTTTCGGCCTCACCCTCGTGCAAGCCCGCGCAACTATTAAAGAAGTCGCGGCGGTGACGACGACCTGGCGTGATAGCGCCAAAGCAGTCGGCGCCAGATCGGCTGAGATCAACCGCATGGCCAGCGCCTTCGAACACGACGATCTCAAACGAGCCTTGGCGCTATGACGAGAACCTACGCCGGAGCATTGCTGGTGATGATCTGCCAAAGACGTAGCGCGACCGAAAGAACACCACTCCGAGATCATTTGAACTTGGACATTCGCTTTCAGCGGCGCTAGACGGCTACGGTCATGGCCATTCCATGAATCGTTAGGCTAGCTATCAGTTGGTCTTAAGGGGCGCAGACGATAATGTTTCCGATCCACAGCACATTTCCAAACGAGATGGCCGTCATAGGTCGCCTTTTGCTTGATTACGGCGAGCTTGAACTTGATCTGATGAATTGCGTCCAAGTCGGCCGCAAGTACGACATGAATTCAACCTTGAAAGCGATGTTCAGAATTAGGGGCGAAATGAGCCGCATCCAAATAGCTGATGCTCTCGGCCGCGTAGCGCTCCGCTATTCTCGGGAAATCGTCCTTCTCAAACCCTTCCGGCCTCAGCAGCCAGGGCGCGTCTTTCGTATACGAGGTGATTGCGTTCTTGCAGACCGGGCACGTGCCCTCTGCGAACAATTTAGCGAAGGCGTCGGCCGCGTTCTGCGCGTGTGCCTGCGCGCGACGATTGTTGGCTTCAACGACGCTTTGCGGCAGCAGTCGCAGGTAACTTGCGTATTGCGCGCCAGCCGTCTTGGATTCCTGGCTCATCGGCAACCGTCCCTCGAAAGAGGATAGGACTAACAGGTGGGCTGAAGCATGGAGCTCCGCAATGCGGAGACGAAAAAGAGACAAATCCGGAGAGGCGTTCGCTCGGTCATTGAAGAATGGCACGCCACTCAGACTAAAACTACGAATTCATATGTAATTGAAATTACTATATAATTTACGGATCACCTCAGATGAAAGGCTGACCATGTACCCCAACAGTAAACGCGTTTCAGCCGCATGCAGGGAAGCTAGCCCGCGCCCGATCCACGAACCGTGGATGGTAACCCAATTTGGCTGCAGCGAACAGACAAATGCATTATCGTGTTCGCGCGAACCGGCAACTCCAGTGGAAGACCTTTGGGAAGAAGCCCGATGCGAGCCGTCAGCGATTCAGCCGAGCTGTTCAGGCATGTGAGTGCCGAGAAATCTGAATTTTACCGCCGCATCATGGACGTCTTTGCAGCAGCCAAACGGCAATACCGTCTGCAATTAAGACCTGACGAAGTACTGAGCGAAGCCCGATGGTTAGATGCACCACCGCGAATTGAGGACGTCAACACCGCGCTCGCCCAGCTTGCCGCCTGGGGCAATCTTGAATCGCATCCTGACACGGCGCGGGTTTCCAGCCTCAGCGATTTCTACCGTGCACGCTTCCTGTATCGTCTCTCGCAGGGCGGGGAGGCTGTCGAAGTGGCACTGGCGCTTTTCGTGCAAACACTGCAACGGCGCGCCGAACTGCAAACGGTGGCGCTTGAAGACATCGCAAACCGGTTGCAGGCGCTTCAAACGCTGGCGGACGAGGCGGAAGCCGACGTCGCGAAGATCCACGAAACACTGCGGGATTTGGTGCGCGTTTTCGAGGGCCTTGCTGAAAATGCGCAGGCTTTCATGGCCGGCGTCGCACGCAGCATTGAGTTGCAACAGGCCGAGGCGATTGCGGTAGCGAATTACAAGCGCCAGCTAATCGACTATTTGGAGCGGTTCATGGGCGATCTGGTGCGCCGCTCCGACACCATCGCCAGACATATCCTCGCTCTGGAACCGAGCATTGACGCATTGCTACAGCAGGTCGCCACGCGCGATGCACGCGATGCAGCCCCCGGCGATGCGGAGGATCGGGCCGACGCGCGGACCCTTCACTTGAATGCCTGGCGCGAACGCTGGAGAGGTCTGCGCGGCTGGTTCTTCCGTACCGGCCACGAACCCTCACAAGCCGAACTGTTGCGGGCGAGGGCACGGTCGGCAATTCCGCAATTGCTAGGAGCGATCGCCGCGCTCAACGAGCGCCGCAGCGGGCGCAGCGACCGTTCCGCGGATTTCCGCATGCTCGCCTGCTGGTTTTCTGCCTGCAGCAACGATGGCGAGGCGCACCGGTTGGCGCGCGCAGCCTTCGCGCTCAACCCGGCACGACATTTCTCGCTGAATCCCAACGCCGACGCCGATCTGCCGGCCTCGACACGCTGGGCCGACGCGCCACCACTGACGATTCACCCGCGGCTACGCGAATACGGTGAGGCCGCGCCGCGCGGCGTGATGCCCCGGGTGCGTGATCGCGGTGAGGCCCGCGCACATCTGGCGCGCGAACTCGCCGAGGAGTCGCTGCAGGTCGAGGCGGCGCGCAAGCACCTCGCCACCGGTCAGCCCACACGCCTTTCAGATCTCGCCGAGCTGGACATTCATGCCTTCGGTCTGTTCCTGGGATTGCTCGGTGAGGTGCTGACCGAACAGGCCGGTCCGAACACCAGCGCGGAACGGCGAACCGGCGACGGATTATTGCATATCAACCTCACGCCACTCGCAGTCGATAGCCGCGCTGTGATCAATACGCCGCGCGGCGTATTTGCCGGGCGCGACCATTTAATCACGATCACGCCGACATGAGACAGCCGATGGCCGCCAGCGTTGGTAGAGACAGCCGCAGCATCGGCCAGCAACAGCGTCGGTTCCAGAACGAGGAATTTCGCAGTGCCGTGCGCGCCTTGCTGATGACGCCGCTGATGAGTCCGGACCACGACGATTTTCCGGCGATCCGGCGTCAGGCCGACGCACTGCGCGACTGGTTTGGGCGAGAAACCGGCTGGGCGCTGCACGTCGAACAAGAGGGTGCTCGACTTTATAAGCGACCGGCCGACCTCGCCAGCACGATGCGCGGTTTACCGTTTTATGATCGCCGCCGTTACGTGCTGTTGTGCCTGGCTTGCGCGGTGCTCGAACGCGCTGACCCGCAGATCACGTTGCGACTGCTGGGTGAGCGGCTGCTGCAATTCGCCGCCGAGCCGACGCTGGTGGCTTCCGGCTTCATCTTCACGCTCGGCGCTCCCCACGAGCGGCGTGAACTGGTGGCGGTGTGCCGCACCTTGCTCGACTTGGGCGTGCTGCAGCGTGTCGCCGGCGACGAAGACGCCTTTGTCCATACCGGGGGCGATCAGGCAGATGCCCTCTACGACGTGCAGCGCCGCGCGCTCGCCGGCATGCTGGCCGCCGTGCGCGGGCCGTCGACTTTCCGGCCGGAAGATGCGCCGGTCACGCTCGACCAGCGACTGCATGCCTTGGCCGACGAGCATGTGGCTGACAGCGATGAGGGCCGACGCACCGTTCTGCGCCGCCAACTGGCACGCCGGCTGCTCGACGATCCGGTAGTCTATACCGACACACTGGACGCCGAGTCTCGGGCCTATTTTGTCAACCAGCGTGGCGCCATGGCGGCCCGCCTGTCTGACGCAACCGGGCTGGTCGCGGAGCAACGCGCCGAAGGTCTGGCGCTGGTCGACGAGGCTGGCTCGCTGACAGATGTGGCGATGCCCGCAGAAGGCACCGACGCCCATGTCACGCTGCTGGTCGCGGAGTTCCTGGCCACCGTTTACAGGCAGCGGCAGACGGATGCCGCCGGCGCGACCCAACCATTCTCTGGTATGATCAGGGAACAAGACGTCGTCGATTACCTGCGCGAGAGCAAGCCCCGCTATGGCAAATATTGGCGCAAATCTGCCCGTGAACCCGGCGCCGAACGCGAGCTTGCGGAGATCGCCCTTGATCGGCTGGAAAAGCTTCAACTGATTGTGCGAGATGCCGAGACGGTCTATCCGCGCCCGGCGCTCGCCCGGTTTGCGCTCGGTGAGGCCGAGGTCCGCAACGTTCGTGAAACACGCGGCGTACAGACCGCGGCTGCCGATGCCCTGGTCGGTCCGACATGAACGACCGGCCGGCTTCATTTGCTGCTCTCTCCGAGAGGCCCGCGCTGCCAATCCCGGCGCGGCAACGCTGGCAGCCTTTGCGGCTTGGACTGGTGGAGCTGTTTCACTACGACAGCGAGGAGTTCTGGTTCCGCGACGGTCATCTGCTGCTGCGGGGCAACAACGGCACCGGCAAATCCAAGGTGCTGTCGCTGACGCTGCCCTTCCTGCTCGATGCACAGCTCAAGTCCTCGCGCATCGAACCCGACGGCGACAGCGGCAAGAAGATGTCCTGGAACCTGTTGATGGGTAGCTATGACCGGCGCATCGGCTACGCCTGGATCGAATTCGGCCGCCTCGCCGATGACGGCACGCAGCATTACCTCACACTCGGCGCCGGGCTTGCGGCGGTCGCTGCGCGTCCCCAGGTGGACAGCTGGTTCTTCGTGTTGGAGGATTCCATTGGCGCTCCGCGCATCAATCAGGATATCTGGCTGACGAGTGATCAGCGCGTGGTCCTGACTCGGGAACGCCTGCGTGACGCGCTGCACGGCCGCGGCCAGGTGTTCGATACCGCCGCCAGCTACCGGCGCGCGGTCGATGAGCGATTGTTCCACCTCGGCACCAGGCGCTACGACGCCTTGATGGATACGCTGATTCAGTTGCGTCAGCCGCAACTGTCGAAAAAGCCTGACGAAACCGCGCTCTCGGACGCACTGACCGAGGCCTTGCCACCGCTCGCACCCGAACTGCTTGGGGACGTCGCCGAGGCTCTGGGCCAGTTGGAGGAGGATCGCCGCCAACTCGAGGAATACCAGGCGCTGGCAAGAGCCGTCGAGCGCTTCGACCAGCGCTACCGGATCTACGCTGGCACCCAGAGCCGGCGGCAGGCCCGCGCGCTGCGCCAGGCCCAGACCGAGTTCGACAGTGCAAGCCGGGCGCGCGGCGACGCGCAGGCGCGGCTCGAGAGGGCCGAGACCGCGGAAGCGCTCGCCCGGATAATTCACGACGACGCGGAACTTGCGCTCAAGCGCGAGCAGGCTCGGCTTGATATCCTGCGTGCCGACCCGACCATGCAGGACGCGAACCGTCTCGAATCCGCCGAGCGGGACGCTCTGGCTCGGCAGCGTGCGCTGCAAGTCGCCACCGCGGCGGTCGACGAGGTGCGACGGCGATTAAAGCGCAGCACTGAGGAGACCGGGCACGGCGTCCAGCGCATGACGCAAGCCGAACGTCAGATGACGAAGCTACGTCAGAACAGCGCGACGCATGCCGAGGCCGCAGGTATCGTCGGCCTGCACGCCGGTAGCCCGCTCGCAACGCTCGCCGCCGCCGATCTGGTCGCATTGACGCCACAAGCCTTCGACAATGCATGCGCCGACCTTCGCACCTTGATCGTTGATCGACGCGAACAGATCGCATTGTTGCGGCGACGCCATACTGAGGTGACGGAGGCCGAAGCCCTGCATACACAACGCCAGAACACCCGCGACGAAAGAAAGGGCACGGTAGAGGCCACGGCAAAACGACGCGAGCAAGCCGATACGGAGGTCGATCACGAGGGCCGCAACCTGATTCAGGCCTGGGAGCGCTACTTCGCCAGCCTGAAGCAACTGCGGGTCAGCTCCGACGACGGCCGCGCAGCGCTCACGGCCCTCGCCGACTGGGTTGTTGGGCTGGATGGCGACAATCCGGCGCGACATTGCCTGCAAACGGAGCAGCAGCACGCCAGCCTGCGTCTGGCGCAGCGTCGCGTGGCGCTCGACGGCCAACGCCAGACGCTGGAGACGGAGCTCAACACCCTCGAAGACGAACGCAACCGTCTCGAAGCCGGGGTCGATGCGACGCCGCCCAACCCGCATACGCGCGGCGCCGATGCCAGAGATGCGCGCGAGGGTGCGCCGCTCTGGCAATTGGTGGATTTTCGCGAAGAGGTCACGGCTGCTCAGCGCGCCGGCCTCGAGGCCGCGCTTGAAGCCGCCGGCCTGCTCGACGCATGGGTCTCGCCCGATGGCCACCTGCAGGCCGGCGACGGAGTAGAGCTGTTGCACGACACCCAGGTGCTGCAGCGACAGCCGCACGCGCTCTCGCTCGCTGGTTGGCTGCACGCTGACACGCCCACCGATATCGCGGTACCGGCCGCACTCGTCGAACGCCTGCTGTCCGGCATCGCCTGCACCGATGACGATCCCGCGGACATCGAAGCCTGGGTCGCCCCCGACGGTCGCTTTCGGCTCGCCGCGCTGGTCGGCGCCTGGGCCAAACCCTCGGCAGTCTATATCGGCCATGCGGCCCGCGCCGCAGCCCGCAAGCAGCGACTGGCCGACGTAGTCGGCCGCCTGACACTAATCGCCGATGAGCTCATTGCGGTCCAGGCGATGGACGCGCAACTCACGCGCGATCAGGATCGAGCCGCCGATGAATGACGTCTGGCTCCCTCCGAAGAGGAATTGCGCAACGCCCATCTTGCGGCGGCCGCCAGTGCGCGCGAGGCTCAGACCGCCCGCCAGCAATTGAGCGAGGCTGATCTTCAATACCTGGAGGCCGCAGAAGCGCTGCAGACGGTGCGGCAACGACTCGCCGCCGATGCCACCGATCTGCGCCTTCCTGCATTATCAGCCGAGTTACCGGCGGTCGAGATGGCGTTGAACCACTATCACGATGCCCAACTCCGCCTCGCCCAGGCTGTTCACGAGGTACGTCTGGCGCTCCCCGAGCTGCAGCGGCAACGCAACCGCGAGAACGAAACCCGCGACGATCTGAAGAAGCAGGATGAACAATTTGCGGCTGCCCGCATTGAGGCGGAAGAAGCCGCCGTCCGGTTCGAGGTGTTGCGCGGATCCGTCGGCGCCAGGGTCGAGGAGCTGCAACGGCGGCTGGCCGATGCCAGCACCGCCGTCAAGGCCAGCAATTCCGCACTAACGATCGCGCGCGACGTCCTGAGCAAATCCGGCGAGGCGCGCGCGGTCGCGCACGAACAGGCGGCGACTGCGAGCACTCTGTTCGGACAACGCAGCAATGCGCGCGCCGAAGCAATCGCGAAGTTCCAACACTTCGCAGCCACCGGCCTGCTCGCGGCTGCGCTACCGCAAGCCAACCTGCCTGACCTGGGCGGCCCGTGGACGATCGACCCCGCGCTTACTCTGGCTCGCCGCGCGGAACAAGCCTTATTCGAACTCAAGGACGACGACGACGCCTGGACACGCCTGCAACGGCAGATCGGCGAAGACCTGACGGAGCTACAACGCGCCCTCAGCGCACTCGGCCACCAGGCGCACGCAGAACAGAGCGATTGGGGGCTTATCGTCCGCGTCATCTACCAGAACCGACCCGAACCGCCGGATCGCCTTGCCGCGCGCCTCGCCGAAGAGATCGCCCAGCGCAGTGAACTGCTGACGGCGAACGAGCGCGCTGTGCTGGAGAACCATCTGCAGGCAGAAATCGCTTCCGAAGTGCAGCGCCTGCTGCAAGCGGCCGAAACTCAGCGCGATGCGATCAACAAAGAATTGCACCATCGCCCGACCTCCACCGGGGTACGCTATCGTCTGCTGTGGCAGCCCCTGGCGGAAGAAGAAGGCGCTCCGGTCGGCCTCGAAGCAGCGCGCAAACGCCTGCTCAATACCAGCGCAGACCTTTGGTCCTCTGACGACCGGAGAGTGGTCGGCGCGATGTTGCAGCAGCGCATCGCCGCCGAGCGCGAGCGGGCCGATTCGGGCGCCGGAAAGGATGTGGGCGGCAGCCTGATCGAGCAACTCGCCCGCGCGCTGGACTATCGCCGTTGGCACCGCTTTCGCGTCGAGCGCTGGCAGGACGGGCACTGGCGCAAACTCTCCGGTCCGGCCTCCAGCGGAGAGCGCGCGCTCGGCCTCACCGTGCCGCTGTTCGCCGCGGTCGCCAGTTTCTACAGTCAGGGCAGCTACGCGCTGGCGCCGCGCCTGATGTTGCTCGATGAAGCGTTCGCCGGCATCGATGATACCGCGCGCGCCCATTGCATGGGGCTGATCCGCGAGTTCGATCTCGACTTCGTCATCACCAGCGAGCGTGAATGGGCCTGCTATGCCGAACTGCCCGGCGTCGCCATTTGCCAGTTGCAGCGGCATGAAGGCATCGACGCGGTGTTCGTGTCGCGTTGGAGCTGGGACGGTCGCGCCAAGACACGCCAAGACGATCCAGATCGCAGATTTGCGCCGACATGATTTCCTCGACCGACCCACGCCTGCAACGCCTACTTGGCGGCGATCGTTACGCCTTGCTGCGCAAGCGCCTGCGTCAGCGTTTCGAACGGGCATCGCTCGGCTCCACGGTTGAAAACTTTCGCATCGGCAAGCTCACCGCGGAGGAGCATGCTGCATTGGCTTCGCTGCTTGGTCGTCCGCTCCGTTACACCAATTCCTTACAAGTCGACGTTCGCCTCGTCGACACCGCTTTCCAGAATGCCGGCATCGCCGCTTCGCTGCGGGACGCACTTGAAAAACTCGATGGCCCGATTTCGAATCTCGCCACGACGCGCCTTGCGCTGCAAACAATGTGGTCGGATGTGCTGGGCGGCTGCACTCACCGCGAACTGATCGGACTGCTGCAGGCTCCGGCCGGCATCGGGCTTCTCAAGCGCCTTGCACGACAGAGCCCACCGGCGGCGCTCCAACTCTGTCGCCGTGTCGAAGCGGTATTGCAACGCCTGCCCGCGAGCGGCATCACACGTTCGCAATTGGCAGCCGACGTGCTGGGCGACGCCCACGCGCTCGACATCGGACAGCCCACGGCAACCCTGGCACTGACGGTCTGGCGTCAGGTAATCGCTCGAACCGATTACAACAATGATGACGTCGATAGCGAGCCAACGGGAGACGGCGAGCTGGAGCCGGGCGGTGGTGCGGAGCGCGACCGCGACGTGTGGGCCAAGGCCGGCGTGCTGGTCAATGAATTGGCTCGCCCGGTGCTGTTCCTGAACCTGCCCATGCGCGATGCAGGAAATTACAGTCAGTCGCAGGGAGAGCCTGTTTACGCTTCGCTGCGGTCGCTGTTGCGGTCTCCACCGTCGTGGGACGTGGCGGATCGCAAGGTCTATGTCTGTGAGAATCCCAACCTGGTCGCAATCGCCGCGGATCACTGGGGCTCCGATTGCGCGCCGCTAGTCTGCACTGACGGCATGCCCGCCGCAGCACAGCGATGCCTGCTGTCGCAGCTGGCTAAAGCGCGGGCGCAGCTTTTCTATCATGGCGATTTCGATTGGCCGGGAGTGCGGATCGGCAACCACGTCATGCGCGAGCACGGCGCCCAACCCTGGCGTTTTGGGGCGAGCGACTACGAGTCCGCCGTCGAACAGACCTCATGTCTTGGACAGGCTCTCACGGGAAAGGCTGCGCCCGCGTTATGGGACGAAAGGTTAATGACGGCCATGCAGCAACATCGGCTCTCCATTGCTGAAGAAGCGTTAGCCGCGTCATTGTTGGAGGATCTCAGGGCCACATAATGATTGGGTTCGCGGACTTATTCTGAATGGTGGCAATTTGGCGCCCGAAGAGACTCTAACCACCCCCAAATCGTAGTCCAGCTGTGGAGTGGGCAAAGTCGGCGCAGCAAAACGTTGGATGGCGGCGCTCCCAGTGGGCCTCCGATCACAATTGAGTCATTTCGTCGCGCGCAACCCCGTCGATCTTACGCTGCGACTTTCCTTCTGCCGCTTCCACGGCGCTTCCATGAACGAAATTTGGGATCAAAACTCGAACAACAAAAAGCCCTCGAAAACGATACGTTTTCAAGGGCTTGAAGCTTGGTTGCGGGGAGGCACACCCGATTATTGCGATTGATTGAACACGGGATTCCTAAGCTTGTTGCATGAATGGACACCGATCGGGCCACTGATTGAGAGTCTGCGCGCTGAGCACTATCAATGACTTACTGGTTGTGCCCCGGGGTTTTTCAGGCCGTAAATGGAGATTTATCGCACGATCACGATACCTCATGAGCTGCGTATCGTGGGAGTGGCTGAAGCTAAAGAGCATAGCGTCGAGTGGGCATGGGCGACCTCAGCCCGCTGGCCGGGGCAAGCCGAGCGAATCGCGCAAGGTCGAGCCGTCGTACTCAGTGCGGAACAGCCCTCGATGTTGCAGCTCCGGCACAAGGCCGGGGACCAGCTCCTCCAAGCCGCCTGGCAGATATGGGACCTGCAACATGAAGCCGTCGCAAGCACCCGCCTCGAACCACTCCTGCATGCGATCAGCCACCGTGCTGGGCGTGCCGGCGAAGCCGCTGGTGGTTCTCCCCGCGCCGTAGCGCTGTCCTAGCTCAGCAAGGCTCAAGCCTGAGCGCCGCGTCAGCTCGGCGACCTCACGGTAGTGCCCTTCGACGCCGGGAACGTCGAGATTCTCAAGGCAGGACCTCGTCCTGCGGGAAGCGCGAGAGATCAACGCCGAGATGATAGGACAACGTCGAGAGATCGGACTCCGGATGCGACAATTCGTGGAGCTGGTCGTGTAGCGCCTTGGCCTGCTTCTCCGTGTCGCCAATGACCGGGACGATGCCGGGCAACACCTTGACTGTATCAGGGTCGCGACCGAAACGGACCGCGCGGGCGTGCAAGTCGTTGCGGAATTCGACAGCGACATCGATCAGGCCCGGCGTCACGAAGATGATCTCGGCCCATCGCGCAGCGAAATCGCGGCCACGATCCGAAGCGCCAGCTTGGATGAAGACCGGACGTCCTTGCGGAGCCGGCTGACATTGAGCGGGCCGCGCACATTGAACCATTTGCCGGAATGATCGATCCGGTGCACCCGCGCAGGGTCGGCGAACAGCGGCGTCTGGCGATCCCGGACCAGCGCACCATCCTCCCACGAATTCCACAGCTTGGTCACGACCTCCAGAAATTCGTCGGCGCGCTCGTAGCGCCCCTCGCGCGAGAGCTGCTCGGTCAGGCCGAAATTGCGCGCCTCCGCCTCCTGAAACGAGGTGACGATGTTCCAGGCGGCGCGACCGCCGCTGAGATGATCGAGCGTCGCGAGCGCGCGCGCCAGGACATAGGGCTGGGCGTAGGTTGTCGAAAGGGTCGCGCCAAGACCGAGATGCTTGGTCGCGCCCGCGATGATCGAGAGCACCACCAGCGGATCGAGCCGTAATGCACCCAGCGCGCCGTAGCGAAGCTGGCTGTTGAGGCTGCCGCCCAGCGTGTCCGGGATCGCGAGAATGTCGGCAATGAACAGAAGATCGAAACGCCCTTCCTCCAGCAGCCGGCCGATATTCTGGTAGTAGGCGGCGGACAGCAGGTCGCCGTCCGCTTCCGGATGCCGCCAGCCAGCATGGCTGCCGGAGACCGGACCTGCAGAGACAAAGGCGGCAAGGTGCAGTTTCTTGTCAGGCATCGGTCAGCTCACAGTCCAGGAGATCTCGACGGGCCCACCACGTTTCAGCGTGTTGTAGATCGGGCAGTTCGCAGTGAAGCCGGCAACAAGCGTCTCAGCCTCGCCCGCCGTCACGCCGGACAGCTTCAACACCTGCACGAATAGGTCGGCCAGCGCCTTAAGATGCCGCCGCCGGAACTCCGAGATCGTGCGGAAGTCCGCCGGGTCGCCGGCCACGATCATCATGAAATCCGCCCGCTCCACCGTCGCCCTGGCGATCCGCCGCGACGAGTAGATGCCGCTCGCATAGCCGTGTAGAAGCAGCGCCGTCATCATCCGCGGATCAAACGGCGGCTGACCCAGCCCGCTCCGGTAGCGGCCTAGGATCGCCGATAGATCAAGGCTTTCCTTGACCAGCGACACGATCAACCGCGAAATGTGGTCCTGCGGCACATAGTCCTGCACGCTCGGCGGCAGAAGCTGGACCTCGTCGATCTTCCAGGGGCGAAATTCCTTGCTCATGGCCACGCAAGGAATCAGACTCGCACCCTCCTGACCAGTCACTACTCAGACAGGCTCCTAGTCTCTCCACGTGGCCGCGCTGCTCGTCTTGTACGTGGCGCCAGCAACTTGTCGCCAGATTTCCAAGCTTTGACATTCTGCGCTTTCCACCGCAGGGCCGGACTGGCTTCTATCGAGGCGCGCACGTTTGCTGGCACCTCCAGAGAAGACGCGGCGATCTCACCCCGGTCCAGCACGGCATCCAAAAATGCGCCCTCCCCCGCTGTGAACTTAAACAGCGGCGCGAGCTTCTCCCGGCATTCGGTCGTGACGCTCTCGATCCAAGCTGCTGGGCCGCCAAAGCTGTCGAAATACCGATCGTGCAGGCACATGGTCAGCTTGCCGGTAATGTCGCCGACCTCGCATCCGATCTCCTCGGGCGAGGCTGTGCGCCAGTCGAAGCTCTTGGCGCTCGCACCGATCATCAAGGTGGCCGCCTTGATCTTCGCCCAGTCGAGAGACGGCATGGCGATGATCCGGTGGGCGTCGAACAGATCGCGCGCGGTGCGCCGCGTGATCAGCGCGACCATCTTGCCGGCGACGATCTCGTGGATATCGAGGACCGGAACATTCGTGGCCTGGTAGGATCCGATTGCCACAGATGGCATGCGATCCACGCCGTAGAGCGGGCCGCGGTAGAGATAATTGATATCGATCTCGATGGTCCCCGCGCCGCCCAGCGCAGAGGCGTAGCGATAAATCCATTTGCCGCCAGCGTGCTCGGACGGCTCACGCCGCGCGACGTACCCTTTCGATTCCATCAAGCGCTCGATCCGGTCTTCCAATCCCGGGCGGTCGGCGTCCATCTGTTCCTTGTCGACCGCGCCGACATAGTTGACGTCGATATCGACAGAGAGGCGGTCCAGATCGGAATGAAAGACGTTGAGTGCCGTGCCGCCCTTCAAGGCGACGCGCGGCCCGATCAGCGTGTCTGCGCCGAAGGCATCGAGAATGTCGATCAGCCGGATCACACGCTCCAGCGTCGCGGGCTGGAGCTGCCGCTCGGCCGCGATGTCCTGAAGCGTTTCTCGCGACGCGACCATCAAACGCCTTCAAAGGCGGCGTCGACCGCCTGCGCTGGGAGAAGCACGCGCCATGGCTCGACGAGCACCGCATGACCGGGTTCCGCACCCAGCGCATAATGCTTTGATCGTGGAAGCCGTGTTCGCAGGCGCGCCAGGACATCGTCGGAGACGCCGAGCGCGGCGCGCCGCTTCTCGAGCCACCAGCCGGAAACCGAGGCGAGCGACCGATTATCCAGCAGCTCGACATAGTCGGCGACCTTCGCCGGATCGAGATAGCGCACCAGATCCAGCGACTTCAGAACTTCCTCTCCGCCGCCCGCGAGTTCTGGCCGATGTAGGACATCGACGACCGTGCGTTCGACCGCCGTCACACGGACCGTCACTCCCTGCCGGTCCATAGTCGCGGTCAGGTAGTTGGCCTTGCCTGTCGCCGCCAACGCCTTCGCCGGCGTGACGAAGCGGCAAGCACCAAATGGCAGGTCCACGCGCTCGGTCCGTCCGGCGCTGATAAGCTGAACCTCGTTGAACTCGGAATAGGCTATGCCGTGCAGCTCAAGGGCTGAGTGAAATCCCAGGACCCCATCGGGACGCAGCTTGCTCGCCGCGGCGAAGCGGTCGATCACCATCCGCTCCGCCGCCATGTGGGCCGGCACTGCGGCAAACACCTCGCGACTGACCCGCTTAATGTTGCCAGCGCGCAGGTGATGCCTAAGCAGGCTGGTGACATTGGCCGCGCTCGCCGGATGGCCGAAGGCCGCCGCGAACTCAGCCCGGGTAAAGACCGGATGAGCCGACAGGAAGCTGGCCGTTTTGTGCTGGCGGGGTTGCATAAGTCTTCAATTCTGCGCCAAGGCGGGTAATAAATAGCCAGTCTGACGCAAATTTGTCAACAAATCTTCCTGAGAAAAAGGGGCCGATCGGCCGTCCGTTTGATGGCGAAAACGCGCCGTATGGGCTAAAAATTACCCCTTCCGGCGCACTTCTAGAACAAACCGCCCCGCGGAAGGACCGCATCAGACGAATTAAGCGGTTTCCTTAGACGGATCTCCAACGTCAGATAATTTACGCTATATATTGACATTGTCAGATTTTGTTACTATTTTGCCGACATGGGAGGCGGCCATGAGCGATGGACCATTCAGAAATGCGGAGTTGCCCAGCAGCTGGAAGCGTTATGGCCAAGACCTGGTCAGCGACGCCACGAGCCGTGAGGAGCGAACGACGCAGGCGTGCCACAGCATGATCGGTGACGTGGACATGAAGACGTTCAGTCCCCTTTTCGATGAACTCAAAGCTCATGCCGACCGCCCCCAAATGGACTTAGACCCGGTCACGGCGGTCGAAACGATTTTCGAGACTCATCCAACGTCGCCACTGGCGGATACCCTGCAAAGACATCTGATTGCGAATCTCCGGGATCAACTCCCTCCCGAGAAGGCGCTCGATCAGGCGCTCGACAGCACGACAAAAGAATGGATCGGCACCATCAAAAACCGGCTCGACGAAGAATGCATTCGTGCCCGCGAGCTCGGCGACATGAGCCGCGAAGATTACCAGAAGGGAATCGAGCGGAACCGCGAGACGTTCGCTGCCATCAAGCCCAGCGAACTCTGCGACGCCTTGGCCACCGGCAACAAGCGCGCGTTCAGGCAGGCGGTTGAGAAGAAAGCCGGCGTAGATGAGGGGCCCGAAGAGTGAGCGCCAATCCGAAATACTCACCGATGCAAGAAAAGCGCTTGATCGTTATCGAGAAGGGACAGGAGCGCAGCCGCCGCACCCTCCCGAAGGGTGCTGTGATCGCGGAGGTCGGCCGTCACATTTACTTTAATCCGGCGGTTCTGGATAGCTTTGACGTAAAGGGCTTCGAGCCGCTGCACTACGATATGCTTGTTCTCTGCGCCGCCATCGAGTTCGCTGACCGGCGTTGGAAGCGTCCGTTGGGCTGGCGCCGAACCTTCGATGTGGCGATCCCAGTCATCGACCTTAAGGCCTGGCAGAAGCCGGAGGTTCTGAAGGCCCTGCACGGCGTCTTGAACCACCTGACCGGCGACGCATGGCGATTGACCTTTGTCCAGGCAAAGAACCTCTCGCCGATCGGCACGCGGCAGATGCCGTTGGACTTCGGCAAGGCCAAGACCTTCGCCGTCGCTTACAGCGATGGTTTGGATTCGCGTGCCGTCTCCGCTCTGAGCGGGAGCGAGGCTGAGGCACTGTGTATCCGGGTCGCGGGCAATCGCCAGCGGCGCAAAAACGGGGATAGTTATTTCACGCAGATTCCCTTCAAGGTGAAGGGATATCGCGGGAACGAAAGCAGCTTCCGCTCGCGGGGATTTCAGTTTGCGGCGGTGACGGCGATGGCTGCACAGCTCTCAAACGTGACGCGCGTCATTGTTCCGGAGAGCGGCCAGGGCGCGCTTGGGCCGGTACTTCTCCCGCTGCACAACATCTACGCCGACTATCGCAACCATCCGACGTTCTTTCGGAAGATGGAGCGCTTCATCAAGGCAGTGCTGGGCTACCGAGTGCGGTTTGAGCAGCCACGCCTCTGGTCGACGAAAGGTCAGACGTTGCGCGCGTTTCTGGACATGATCGGAAAGTCCGAACAGCATCTGACGAGTACCCATTCCTGTTGGCAAACGCGCCGGGTCGTCAATGTAGGCGGTAGGAAGCAGTGTGGCCTGTGCGCGGCTTGCTTGCTGAGACGCCTCAGCCTGCATGCCGCTGGCGTTAACGAGGCGCCTGGTACGTATATCGTGTCCGACCTTGCCGCTTCTGACGCGGCCGATGCCTTGTCGGTCATACCCCAAAAGGCTGATCGGGACATCATGGTCGAATACGGAAGCGTCGGTGCGCGTCACCTGCAGCATCTCGCGGACATGAGCGGCTTGCCTGACGAGAACATTCGCGTTCACGCCTCGCAAATCTCAGCTGCGATAGCGGAAAACTACGAAGACACTCTGAAGAAACTGAGGACGATGTTGGTAACTCATGCCGAGGAATGGCGGGCATTTTTGTCCGCGCAAGGAGATCAAAGCTTTTTGAAAAGCTGGATGGATGGAGGGCGCAATGGCTGATCTGAATGAGCTGAGCGCACAGGAAATAGGACGCCGCCTGCGGATAGCACGGGAGAACGCAGACGTCCGCCAGGATGACGCGGCCCAGGTCATCGGCATGTCCCGCCCCACCCTTGTATCCATCGAGAAGGGCGTGCGCCGTGTGCGCATCCAGGAAATCCAGACGCTCGCGCGCCACTACGGCGTATCGGTCAACGCCCTCCTCCGCCGCGAGGCAGTGCATACCGATCTGATGCCTCGGTTCCGCAAGTTGCGGGAGACGGAGGACGCGCACACCACTGAAGCCGTTCAGCTATTCAACGACCTGATTAAAGCGGACGTTGAAATGGAGAATATCCTCGGCATCCAGCGACGTCGAAATTACCCCCCGGAACACGGTATAAACGAGGGCGACGTTGCGGCCCTCGCAGAAAAGCATGCCAAGGAATTGCGCGACTGGCTGGGTCTCGGTCCGGGGCCGATCGCCGACATCTTCTCGGTCATCGAACTGGGTCTTGGCATCCGATTGTATCAGCGTCGTCTCTCATCCAGTTCAAAGGTTGCTGGCCTCTTCACCTACGATGAAAGTGTCGGCGCCTGCATACTTCTAAACGCCAACCACCCATTGCCGCGGCGCATCCAGTCCGCGGCGCATGAGGTCGGCCACTTCTATGGTACCCGTCGGATTCCCGAAGTGCTCGAAGACGATGAGAAGTTCCTCTCACGCGATGAACGCTATGCCAACGTCTTTGGCCGTGCATTCCTGACGCCAGCCGAGAGCTTCTCGGAAAGCTTCCGCCAACTGAAGGAGATCACCGGCAAAACGACCCGGCGCCTGATCATTCTCCTCGCCCAGCAATATAATATCTCGCGCCAAGCCTGCGGGCTGCGGCTCGAGGAATTGGGCCTTGCCAAGAAAGGCACTTGGGCATGGTTCGAAAACAACGGCGGCATCACCGATGACAATGTCCGAGAGGTCCTCGGCGAAATGGCCGATCGCCGCGATCCCGCAAAGAGCGACGCGGACCGACCCATCTCCCACCGCCTGAGCCTGATGGCGCATGCCGCCTGGAAGCGCGAGCTCATGTCGGAAGGACAATTGGCGGAGCTGCTGAAGGTGGGCCGAGTGGAGCTTCGCGGCGTTATCGACCAGATCGAGCTTGAGGAAAGAGACACGGATGAGTTGCACAAGCTCCCTGATTGATATCGCGGATCCGCTGATTCTCGACACAAGTGTTCTGATCAACCTTCACGCTTGCAAATATGGCGAGCGCATCCTCGCGTCCATTCCCAATGATGTCGTCGTGTCCGAGATCGTGGCTGGAGAGCTGGAGCACGAGACGAGCCGGCAGAACGGCGAGCACCGCTTTCTGTTTGATCTCGTGACGCGTGGAATCGTAACGCTCGCCACTATGACCGACGCCGAGTACGAGATTTTTCATGAACTCACGTCTACCTCGCCCTCCCTTGACGATGGCGAAGCTGCAACGATCGCCATCGCGGCAGCAAGATTTTTCCTGCCGGTTATCGATGAACGGCGCGGACGAAGCCGCGCCAGCGCGCTATTGAAAACGCGAAATCCAGGCTGGTCGTTAGACATCTTACGTCATCCAACGGCCATCGCGGTCCTCGGCGACCAACCTGTCATCGAAGCGATGTATCTCGCTCTTCGCGACGGGCGCATGCGAATTCCATTAGAAAGAGTGGAAGGCGTTATCGCACTTATAGGGATGGAGCGTTCACGCGATTGCACTTGCCTCCCTGGGTATCGAGAGCGAATTTTCGACGAGCGCTCTGGGGCCGCCGCTGTAAATTCTGCCGACAGCGCGAAGCTCCCGAATCTAAAGTGAACGGCGAACTCTGACTTGACGATGTCGCAACAGAACGCCAACGCATTGATTTCATTGGGTCGCGGGAGCGTTAAAGCGTGAACGAAACGCGGGTTTACCTGTGCTCTTCCATAGCGAGCCTCAGAGCCTTCGGGATGCGCTGCGCTTTTCCGCCCGAGATAAACGCGACCCGTACGCGCGCCGAGACCAACAGATCGTTCCCGCGCCTGCACTCCTGCAGCAAGCCAATCGACGCGCCTCTCACCTCTTGCGGGACCGTGACAATGTCAAGGAGGTCGTCCAAGACTGCCGGTTTTAGAAAGTCGATCGTCATCGAACGGACAACGAAGGCGGAAGCCCGGGGCGTCGTTCCGCGTTTCCTCGAGCAGCGCTTGCTGATTGGTGCCGAGCAGGCGCAAGTAATTCGTTCTGCCGCGCTCCATGAAACGCAGAAAATTCGCGTGATAGACAATCTGGCCGGCATCGGTATCTTCAAAGTAGACACGCACCTGCATGTAGTGCCGTCCGTCTCGAATTTCGCCGTCAAGAGAGACTGTCACAGCGCGGTTCCCCTTATTGCGCGTACAGGGACCAATTGTCTTGCACAGAGGCGGTTTTTTGAGCAAGCGCTAAAATCCTGCGCTTGCCGGAAGCTGAACCGGTCGCCCGAATACGGCAGGCACCGCGCTGCAGACATCGAGGCCGAAGCTGTGGAGGTTTTCCGGACGTTGGTCAATCAGGTGACACTCGTGCTCGAGACGGAAGAACTCGCGATTGCGCTACGCGGCGACCTCGCTGCGATCCTGCGGTTTGCGGCGGGCAAGAAGAACCCCCGGCTTCCCTTCGGAGGCTGGGACTCCATTTGCAATCGCAAGCATCGGTGGTTGCGGGGATAGGATTTGAACCTATGACCCGGCGACCAGGCCCGGTCGATTATCGCCGATGAGCTTTCAGCTCCTCTTCTTCCTGCGACGTGCGCCGGCGCTTCGACTCACTTCCCTGCCGCGAAGGGTAGCCGTGCGCCCGCGATGTCGGCCTGCCGGCCTGCCGCTCAGATGATGAAGTCGGATGATTGATCGCGGAGCCGGAGGTCTCAGTTCCCTTCGCTACGCTGAAAGCGGCTTGTCCGCATTTAGGATGGCACGGCAGAGCTGAAACCACTGAGACGACCAGCTCGCTTGTTTTCCGGTTCCCCAAGATCTCGGGGAACCCTAAGGGGAGCGCCAAAAAAGCAGATTTTGTTATGGTTTTTATAAGAAACCCTAATTATAAATACCAAAGCAGGCTCCAAACTAGGCTTTGCCATGAAGCGCAGCGATCTCAGCCACACAATCCGGGAGACCCTGAAACGGCTCCCGCACCCGTATGAGGCGCACCACGGTATCATCCCACCACCTCCCCCGGAGCACGGGGTCTCAGTTATCCAAGCGATGAAGGCCTTGGACAATGCCCAGGGCGCGCTCGGGAAAATAGACGCAATCGCGACTCAGATGAAGGACCCCTACATTGTCAGCCGAATCCTGACCCGACGGGAGGCGGTCAGTTCGTCCTCGATCGAGGGCACCCAAAGTACGCTCGATGAACTCCTTTCGGTCGAGGAGACCGGCGGCGACGACGCAAAGGATGCCGCGCGCCAGGTCCGCAACTACGCTGTGGCTCTTGACGATTTCATCCCATTGGCGGCGAAGGACGGATATGGCGTCTTCACGATCGATCTCCTGAAGAGTCTCCATCGCGCCGTCATGAAAGATGATCCCGATTACCAGGACGTTCCGGGCGAACTCCGCACGCGCGTGGTGTGGATCGGAGGGGGCGGCAACATCGCCTATTCAAGCCTAAATCCGCCGCCACCCGATGAGGTGCCGGCTTGCCTCGCTCAGACAGTCGACTACCTCCGCAACGAGGGAATGCAGCAGATGACCCAGGGTTTCATTACGCGAATGGCCATCGCGCATGCCCATTTCGAGGCGGTCCACCCGTTCCGCGATGGCAACGGCCGCGTCGGTCGTCTTCTTCTTCCACTGATGATGGCTGCCGAGAAGCACGTCCCCCTTTATCTATCTCCATACATTGAGGCGAAGAAGGGCGCGTACTACGCTTCCTTGAAGGATGCGCAGCAGCGCCTCGACTGGCAGCCTATCATAATCTTTATGGCAGAGGCCGTGACCGGCACCGTCGAAGAGCTCATGAAAACGCGCTCGGCTCTGTCCGAACTGTCAGAACTGTGGAGGGGCCGTCGCAAATTCCGAAAGGGATCGGCGGCCGCGCGCGCGCTCGACGAGCTTCCCCATTACCCGGTCCTAACCGCCAAACGGCTCGGAGAACTCCTCGAGATCAGCCCGCCGCAAGCGCACCAGGCTATCGCACAGTTGGAGGAGGCTGGCATTCTCGCCGAACGGACGGGCTACTCGCGCAATCGCGTCTACGCCGCGAATGATGCGCTGAACATCATCAACCGTCCTTTCGGTGAACAACCGATCCTTCCCGATGAATCGGAGCCTGACGACGCCGCGAAGGCGAGCCCGAAGTGGCCGTGATGGATAATGACCATGCGCGGCCGTTAGCGTGAACCCGATTAAACGGAAAGCCGCGATGCTAATAGTCGCGCTTGCCGTGATCGAAGCTGATCTGTAACCGCACCCTGCGACAGGCTGAACCTCCTCCGAATTGATGGACACCTGTAGTAGGCTCGATGAGTCAGGAGGTGTCGGATGGAAGGACGTCAACGTCGGTCGTTTACGGACGATTACAAGCGGCAAGCGGTCGATCTGGTGGCTTCGAGCGGCCGCTCGATCGGATCGGTCGCCAAGGAACTTGGCCTGCCCGATTCCGTGTTGCGGCGTTGGGTGGAACGACGTGGGGGTGGGCGGGAGCCGACGGCGGCGGCGCGGCGCCCCACAACGCAGGCGACGCTGGCGGACCACGCGGCAGAGATCGCCCGTTTGCAGCGAGAGAACGAGCGGCTGCGCATGGAGCGCGACATTCTAAAAAACTGTCCAGCACCGTGGCGCGCCTGTGCGGCCTAGAAACAGCCTTGTGCTATTCTCTGCGGCTGGGAGGGTGGCGGCCGTTCGATTATTGGAGGCACAAACCCCGTTAAAAAACATGGTCCATGGGTGTATGCGAACTTGAGAGTGGTGACGTCGCCCTGGCGGCGATCCCGATTAGGAAGATGACGATTGGCATAGCCCAGACCCTCCTACTCATCATTGATTGGAGGATTGCCATGCCCAAGAGGACGACCGGCGACCGACCGGAACTAAAGCCGGTCAACGTTGGGGCCGCCGCAATCGACATCGGATCAAAGATGCACATGGCTGCGGTTAATCCCGCTTCCACCGACGTGCCTGTGCGCTCCTTCGGCACATTTACGCGAGACCTGCATGATCTGGCGGACTGGTTCAAAGCCTGCGGCGTGAAGAGCGTCGCGATGGAATCCACTGGGGTCTATTGGATCCCCGTCTACGAGATCCTGGAGCAGCGCGGGTTTGATGTGATTTTGGTCAATGCGCGGTACGCCAAGAACGTGCCCGGGCGCAAGACCGATGTCAGCGATGCCGCGTGGTTACGCGAGCTTCATTCCTATGGCCTGTTACGTGGCAGCTTCCGACCTGATGCCGAGATTGCAACTCTGCGCGCGTATCTGCGCCAACGGGAGCGGCTGGTGGAATATGCCGCGGCCCATATCCAGCATTTGCAGAAGGCCCTGATGGAGATGAATCTGCAACTCCATCATGTGGTCTCCGATATCACGGGCGCGACCGGCATGCGGATTATCCGAGCCATTGTTGCAGGCGAGCGGAATCCTGACGTCTTGGCAACCTATCGGGACGTGCGATACCATTCATCCATCGAGACGATCCGGGCGGCACTTGTGGGCAACGACCGGCACGAACATGTCTTCGCGCTGACCCAATCGCTGGAACTCTACGACGTCTACCAGGCGAAGATGCTCGACTGCGACCGCAAGCTCGAGGTCCTGATCGCGGCCCTAAACAATAGAGGCGAAAGACCGGCCGGAAAGCTATCTAAGCCACGCATCAAGACCAAGCAGGTCAACACGCCTACCTTCGATGTCAGGACCGCGCTGTACGGTGTGCTCGGCATCGATCTGACTGAGATTCATGGGTTGGGCCCATCGCTGGCATTGAAGCTCATCGGTGAGTGCGGCACAGATCTGCAGGCATGGCCGAGCGCAACGCACTTCACTTCCTGGCTGTGCCTTGCACCAGGCAACAAAATCTCCGGCGGTAAGGTGTTGTCCTCGCGCACACGGAGATCTTCCAGTCGGGCAGCAGCACTGTTGCGGTTGGCAGCCACAACCGTCGGGAGGAGCGATACGGCGCTCGGAGCCTTGCCAACCTTCAGCGCCGGGCCAAATCGCTGGGCTTCGTGTTGCAGGCCATTTCGGGGGACACCAATCCGGCTGTTTCTTAGGAAGTCGATCGCGATCTTTGCTGGGGGACCGAAATGAGATTCCGCTTCATCGAAGATCGCCGCGCCGACTACCCGGTGACGATCCTGTGCGACGTGCTTGGGTCTCGCCGGCCGGCTATTATGCTTGGCACTCGCGCCCGGAGAGCCGGCGATCTGCCGCCAACCGCGAACTCGTCGACGACATCAAGCGGGTCCATCACGAAACCCGTGGACGCTATGGCAGCCCGCGTATCCATATCGAGCTGAAGGCTCAGGGCCGTGGGGTGAGCCGCGGCCGCATCGAGCGGCTGATGCGCCGTCACGGCGTTCGGGCTATCATGGCGCAGCCGCGTCGGGTGCGGACCACCGACAGTCGCCACGACTTCCCGATCGCCCCAAACCTGCTCGATCGGAACTTCACCGCCGCCGCGCCGAACCGGATCTGGCTCGCCGATATCACTTACATTGAGACCGGTCAGGGCTGGCTCTATCTGGCTGCCGTCATGGACCTCTACAGCCGCAGGATCGTCGCGCGCTTCACCGTGCCGTCGACCCCTGCAGTGCGCCAATGCACAAACAGATCTTTCGCCCAAGGTTGATCCGCAATCTTGGGGACAAGGCTGGGTGTGATTTGAGCGGGCGGACGTTCGCGCAAGAACATACCGACGCGGGCACCTTGCGAAGGGTCTGCCGCGACAACGGCGAGCGCGGCATCGAGAATTGGGGGCGTCCCCCAAGACTGCTCCTGAATGGCTTTGCTCAGGACGCGGTCCATGACAATTGCCGTTTCCGTGCGCGGCAGCTTGAGCAAGCGCTCATTCAGTTGCGACGCCATGTCGGGGTGTTCAAGCAGAGCGCCTAAAAGCTCTGCCGCTTCCGAAGACAAGCGATCTTCCGGCGAGATGAGCGGCGCATGCTCGCGGCCAACGTACAGAATCTCGCGAAGGTCCATATCAGCCAGCCGGGGCTCAATGGACCACCACTCTCGGACGAATGGATCGTCCCACGGCTTCTCAAGATCGATGGTCTCTCCGGCATGGGCTGCACTCTCCCACGGCGCGAGAAGTTGCGGCTTTCCGTTTGGATCGGCTGTGACAGCGCTCACAAGGCTGGCATACGCCGCCGGATCGGCACAGCGCTTGAATAGCAGCATTTTGGCCAGTGCGGCCTCATCAACCCCGAACGCCGTGCGATTTTGAGATGGACATGCGAATGGAAAGCGCATTGAGGAAGCGCTTGATAAGACGAGGATTGCCCGCAATCTGCGTAGCCGATGTCATCAGTGGCGCAAGCCTATCAGCCGTGTTGAACCGGGCCACGAGATCGGCTGGCAAACTTGTGTGAACGGTTTGCATGAACGCGCGATCAACGCGCTTGCCGCGCCAGCTCTGGCTGAGTTGCTCGCAGACTTTTTTGCGGACGGCCTCTTTCTCATCCGCGTTGAGGCCTGTGCTGTTCTCTACAAACAGCAACATCAAATACGCCCTTACTTCCTGTGTCCCCAGGGGCGGAACGCGAATAGGAACTTGGATGAGCTTATCGAAGTAACTTGTCACCAAGCCTTCATCGACGATCCCATCGAAGTGACGGCGGACAGCGTGACGTATGACAGAGTCATCGGCGGCAATGACAAACGCCGTGTTTTCCAGGAACAAGAAAAGGCAAACGGCCTCCAACGTTGATATCGTCGTTTGCGGAAGGCAGCGGTCCAAATCATCAATCAGCACAATAAGCTTCGTGCCCATTACTTCGAGGGTTGCCTCGCACGATTTGCGGATCGCATGAATTTCTTTAGGCGGCGAGGCCTCGGTGCATGGCTTGATCAGGCCCGATGCCTTGCTGGCGGCATCGGTTACTGTGCCTTCGGCCTTAGCGATGTCGTCAGCGCCAGCATTTCCGGTCGCAATTTTTTTCCCGAGTTCGATGGCTTCATTAAGTATTCCTGTCGGCGGTAGGCCGAGCGAAAGCGCTAAGGCCGATCCTGCGCCAAGTTTCACGGCGCGAAACCAATTCACGCGTTGCAGCAGCTCTTTGGCTTTTTCGAGCCCGGTCCTGCGCTGTTCGGCTTCTTTTGCGAGCGCTGTCGCGATAACTTCCATCAATGCCGCGCGCGCGTCGTCGTATCCTTGATAAAGCCAAGCGTTGAACTCAACAAAAATGAAATCTGACCGCTTGCCCTCGGCGCGCTGTTCGAGCCCAGCGCGAACGAGTCTGATCATTGAGGACTTGCCAGCGCCCCACGCACCAGAAACTCCAATGGAGATCGGTTTGCCCTGAGCCTGAACGATGATTTCAGTAACCGTGTCAGAGACGCCGCTAAAATTTAGAAAGTCGCGGTTAGTGTCGTTCCCACATCCGTGCTGTCGATATGAATTAGGCCGCATGAAGCCGCACCGGCGAACGGAGTCTCCAAGTTTTTGTTTGACGCCCCAATTGAGTTCGAGACTAAAGCACGGCTGAGTCGTGATGCAATGCCAAGCAGCATCGTCATCCGCTTGTCCCTCAATAGCAGGCCCGTGAGTTATAGAATTCGTTGCTATAGCTCATAAATGCAATCATTCTGAGGTATAGCGGAGGTTTCTATAGCTCATGTGGAACTGGGAAAATCCCGATTGGCCCAAATTTACCTTTGATTCGAAGCTCTTAGAGCCCTTCGAAACCAAGTTTCTCGTCAAATCCGGCGAGTTCTTGGGCGCTTTCAAGCATGTCGGCCAGGATGACCGTGACATGCTCAAAATCGAGCTCATCAGCGACGAAGCGGTAAAAACCTCGGAAATTGAAGGCGAGATACTGCGGCGCGAGAGCGTTCAATGCTCGCTGCGTCAGCAATTCGGACTTGAGGGCGACGATACCAACGTCAACGAAGCCGAGCACGGCATCGCGGAAATGATGGCGAATCTCTATAAAAGATTCGCCGATCCGCTGACGCACGACATGTTGTTCGAGTGGCACAAGATGCTGATGAGCGGCGATCGGAAAATCCAGGACATCGGCGGCTACCGCACCCATCCCGAACCGATGCAGGTTGTGACACCGATTGCAGGAAAGCCCAAAGTTCACCTTGTGGCGCCTCCCTCCAACAGAATGAAAAAGGAGATGGATGCGTTCATCATCTGGTTCAATGACGGCGCGCCAGAGGGAAAAAATCCCCTGCCCGCCCTTACGCGCGCCGGTATCGCGCATCTCTATTTCGTTTGCATTCATCCGTTCGAGGATGGTAACGGCCGTATCGGACGCGCCATAGCGGAAAAGTCGTTGGCGGAAAATCTCGGGCAGCCGACGCTCATTGCGCTCGCTTATACGATCGAACGCAAGCGGCGGCTTTACTACGAAGCTTTGGAGCGGAACAACAAAGACCTCGAAATCACCGATTGGCTGAAATATTTCGCGCTGACGATTCTCGAAGCGCAAGAGAGCACAATTAACCGGGTCGATTTCTACGTCGCTAAGGCCAAATTCTATGAGCGCCTTCGCGGTCAATTCAACGAGCGCCAAGAAAAGGTCGTGGCGCGTATGTTCCACGAAGGCATCGATCGGTTCAAGGGCGGCCTGAGTGCGGAAAACTATATCAGCATCACCAAGACATCACGCGCCACCGCGACAAGAGACCTACAAGATCTTGTCGAAATGGGCGCGTTTACGAAAACGGGCGAACTCAGGCACACCCGATACAAACTGAATTTGCCAGAGGACACCTAGATTCGCCTATGCGCCGCTTTGAACATGTCAACCAGTATCGACGCGATAGCACTGAGCTTGATGGAAGGCGCCGGTCAAGGCGGTGACGACGAAGGGCGCTCTCTCAGGCCGAAGTAGTTAAGACACATACTTCGTCATCGGCGCAGGCACTGGTCGGCCGTAAAGCTCTGATGTTCTCGGACTGAGATAGGTATCGGCCACGACAACCGGCTCTACCTTAGCCGGCGCATTCGGGTCGCGGTCATCATTCCCTCCAACCCATCCGACAGGCGAGTACTTTTCCCCGATCGCGCCGAGAATGAAGAGGCTCGCAAGAGTGAGGGCACCGCCGCCCCACACACTGCACGAGCACGATATGCTTCTCGGAACGGAATGCATCGATAAAGATCATCCCAAACAGCCAGGCTCCCCCCACAACAAGCGAAAGGAGGGACACAGCAAACACGACTACGAGAGCCGTGCAGATGACATTGCGCTGCATCAGCACTTTAATGGAATGGCGGAGGTGAGCTAGGCCGATAACAAGCGCAATAACCGAAAAGAGCAGCGTTCCCGCGGTCGTCCAAGTCAGATCTTTAGGAAGGTGAAAGTGCAGCACACCTTCCTTTAGGTGCGCCAGGGTCACAGCAACGCCTGCAATAGCAGCGATGAGAGCAATCAGAGCCTTCATGGACCAGCCTCCTAGTGCATATAGGCTACCCGAACCACGCGAAGCGGTTTGCACCGAAAGCGGCGATCCCAGCGAAACCATGAGCGCGACGACAGCTCATGCGTGTTCGGGGCGCGCAGTAGAGAAATTTGGTGAGGGCTTGCGTACGGTTCGCACGAAGAAAGTTGTGAGATAGAAAAAAGCAGCGAAGATGCATTGCACAAGTTATTGCGGCGGCCGAGAATATGATCTAAGAGTTGCTACCTTTAAGCGAACTCTTTTTTGGGACTTTAATATGAAAAAGTTTCTAGGGCTTTTCCTGATCGCCCAGTTTTTCTTGCTTTCCGCCGAGGTCATGGCGCAGGGGCTTCCTGCTCCCTCGTACTGGAAGAATGAACGAGGTTCGGAACTGTTTGTTTGGTCCAACAACAACGGGGCAATACAGGGGGTTTTCACAAACCATGCTCAAGGGTTTGCGTGCCAGGGCATTCCTTACCCTGCATCGGGAGCCTTCGGTCCAACCGGCTTGTACTTTGTTGTTACTTTTGCCCAATGCAATTCCTTCACCCGCTGGGTCGGAAAGACTCACGGCTCCCAAATGCCCACGTCTTGGACGCTGTTCTACATCGACAAGAATGGTAGACCCAGTAAGTTGAAGGGCAAGGATACATTCACGCGCGTATGGTAGTTTGCGCGCCGACCCGAGGCACCTGCGTCCGCAGTGAATATTTTCTAAGTTATTGATTTTTCTTGTCGTAGCAGGTGTTTCCGCCACGTTTTGTTCACGGTCGTTCCACCGAATTCGTTGCGATTTCGTTGCGGCACCTCTTAAGGAGAACAACTCTCGCTGCCGGGCGTGAGCATCTTTGTGACGTGCATAGGGCAGCAACGTCGGTGTGCGCTGCATGCAGAAAGCAACGCCCGTACTCGCGGCGCAAGGGCATGAAAAGATTTCAACGGCAGCGATCGCCAAGGCTGCAAGGGTCGGCGCCGGGACATTTTACTTATACTTCGGGTCCAAGGAAGAACTGCTTGTCGAGCTCTTCAAGGGCAATGTCGAAAGAACCTGGGACGATGCGTTTACGCTCGTTCGAACGCGCGATACGCTCGTTGAACAGCTCTCCTGCCTGCTAGCGAATACGACAGCAGGTCACGATCGAGATCCCGCGCTGTCCCGCATATTCTTCCGGGAAATTCTGTTTATGCAGCCGCCGGTTCTCGCAGCTGCATCGGACTTTGCCGCATCCGTACTCTATCGCCGGCCTTCTTCGCGCGTCGCAGGACCGAAACGAATTCGCTGCCGAGGTCGACCCAGCATTGCTCGCTCATGTCGTCTTCGATCTTGGTTTCAGTCAATGCTGCGCCATTACAGCGGCGCAGTCACCGCTGACATGCTGGCCCGTCGGCTGTCCTAATTGGGACACGCGACGGAACAAACTAAAACAGTGTCGTCGTTCTCAGGCTCGGGCAAATACAGCAGTGCTATTAGCCCCACCACAAAGATCAAAAATATAAGTCCAGAACGCACAGACAATTACTCTTCATCCAGGTAATCAAGCGGGCTCCCAAACCAGAAATTGCACTCGCGCAAACTCTTTGGCTCTGAGCCACGCCACCCTTCGGCTGGGCTGCTTCTTTCCCGCACTCAGGCATCCAGGCGCTATGTGCGCCGATTGGGTTGCGCAGATGTTCCTTGGGTGCGAAATTCAATCCCCGTTGGGGACGAAGCGAGAATGGAGACGCTTTGAGCGTCGGCGATAACCGGTGGTGCGGCTCTACGGCTTCAAATTAATGGCAGAAGCGGCCCAGTAGGCCGACGTGCGCTCCCAGTGGAAACTGTGCTTGGACCGCACGCTTCGCTCCCAAGCCGCATCAGGTTGTACTGTAACCAGATCGCTTGCCGCGCGTCGCGCTTGCTGGACCGAAACAACGTCTCCCCATACGCACCCATGCAAACTTGGTAGAAATGGCTAGCTATGTACGGCTCCTGTACTGTTTCACCGAATTGAGATGGGCTTAACCCGGTCGTGAAGAGGGCCATGCTAAACGCTCGATAGTAACGATCTGTCGATATTGTTTAATGCAACGCGTGCCCCGTCGACGCTTAGATTCCGCTTTCGAGCGTCATTTTCGACGGATTTCACCACGCCGATTATGCACTTGTGTTGGCTTCGACCCAGCGATCGGTTTCACCGACGTCAAGGTGATCGCGAGTTTGGCGAAGTGCCCAACGGTCCGCGCGCTCAGAATTGCGTTCGGGTGACCCGCATTGTCCCCATTTTTAATCTGCGCTAAGGGGAAAACGAACCAAGGATGGAACTCCTGACATCGATGCCGCCGGATTTGCCCAGCGCAGCAAGACAGCTCGGCAGTGGCGCTGCTGAGATTCAGGAGGTGATCCGACGATTCGTATGGGAAATCAGATCGATCAATTTGGGTCTGGAGGAACTTCGCCAATTCCAGGCCAATGTACTTGGGATTACTGGGCCACAATGGATGCCCGATGGGGTCGAACTACGTCCGCGTCGTAGGTCAAGACGAGATGATACTGATTTCGTCATTCGCCGAAGCAGAGTTCCGAGAACTTGGCGCAGAGTGGATTGAGCAACTCGTAAAGAAAAGCTCGCACCAAGACCGTATGACCTCGAACAACCGATAGGGAAAGAGCAGTACGACCTCTCAGACGACTACCCGAACACATATGGCCGTGATGAGATTGTGTGTCCGTTTTGTACGACCACGTTTTGGCGACTGTTGGAAGCACCGAACAGATACCGGCACAGAGAAGTGCGTTTGCGGAAGCGAGTTTCGTTGGACTCGAAACGTAGCCGCCAAGTAAGCGATCGGATTGGTTTGCCGTGACGGAATTTCCGGACGCGGGCCATCTCTTTAAGGGGGAGCATCTTCCGTCTCTCAGCCCCTCACGCGCGGCGAGTTTTCGGATCATGCTGAGGATGCTTGAAACGAGCCGCCTGAGGGATTTTCACTTCACCGTCGAGAACGAGGCCGAGGGCTCATGGCCGGTGTTTGGCTGGCCATGAATTGTCGCATCGATGTTAGGGGTGTGCAGCCAGTTTGAGGATGGCCGCCTTTTTTGCTCAGCGAGGCTTAGCAAGAAGGGCCAAGTTCGAGGCGGATCCATTGCTAGCCGGGAGTGAAAGCAGGGATCTCCAGCCCTCGCTCACGAAGCCGCCTCTTTTTGGCAAATTATTGCCAATTAGCCCGATTTTCGACATTTCGGATCACTTTGAGCCAGAAAACGACAAATTGGGTTGATTTTCGACCCGAGAGCCGATAAGTTGTTTTCGACAATGTTACTATTTTTGTGGCAAAATTCGACACTCCATATGGATTTTCGACCATGCGGCTGAACTTTGCGGAGACAAAGGCTTTCCAAGGCAAGGCACTGCCTACCGAGACCCAACTCGTCGGGCTGTCAGCATTGGTCCAGATACTATCGGTTGCGGCACCCGTCCGTCGGCCTAGCGCCGTGTCGGAAAAGCATATCCGTGGCAGCCACCGGGATGAAGGCGACTGGCGGCTGTTCGACAAGAGATATTGGCCCGGCGACAATTTTGCAGATCACCTCACCTTTGCCCTGCGCCACGAAGACCTCGATCTCCTCGTGCTCAAGCGCGTGTTCAAGACGGTCCCGAAGGCAGAAATCCGTGACTTCGTCACAGCGGCACCAACCGGTGTGCCCGCGCGCCGGGTCTGGTTCCTCTACGAAATGCTAACCGGCGAGACGCTCGACATTCCGGATACCCCGAACGTCGCAGCTGTCGATTTGTTCGACCCGAAGGCTTATTTCACAGGCAAACCCAAGCTGTCAAAACGGCACCGCGTTCGCAACAATCTGCTCGGAACGAAAGATTTCAGCCCAGTCATCCGAAGGACTTCCGCGCTCGTTGCCCTCACAGAGAGTGGTCTTGCGGAAAAGGCCCGCGAGACCGTCGGGCGTACCGGCGGCCATGTGGTCTCCCGCGCCGCGAGTTTTCTGTTGCTCGCCGATAGCCGCGCAAGCTTCGAGATCGAAGGCGAACGCCCGCCCAGGAACCGGCTGGAGCGGTGGGGACGCGCTGTCGTGCAGGCAGGCAAGCATGCTCTGACCCTTGAAGAGATCGTGCGGCTACATAGCGTCCTCATCGAAGACACCCGGCTCATTCATCCAGGCCTTCGGCCAGATGGCGTTTTTCTGGGAGAGCGAGACCATGAGAACAATCCGCTGCCTGAGTTCATCGGCGCCAGACCCGACGACCTGACCAGCCTCATGAAAGGCCTGATCAACGCTAACGCGCGTATGCGCGATGACGGGATTGATGCCGTTCTACAAGCGGCAAGCACAGCTTTCGGGTTCGTCTATGTCCATCCGCTTCAGGACGGCAACGGACGCCTGCATCGCTGCCTCATCCACCATGTTCTGGCGGAGCGGAAATTCACGCCGCCAGGCATGGTGTTTCCGGTGTCGTCCGTCATGCTCGACCGGATTGATGACTACCGCACTACCCTGCAGTCCCATTCCGGGCCCTTGATGGAGTTTATCGACTGGAAACCGACATCGGACAGGAATGTCGAAGTGCTGAACGATACCGCCGACCTCTACTGCTATTTCGATTGCACCGACGAAGCGGAATTTTTGTATCAGTGCGTCAAGAGAACGGTGGAGCACGATCTGCCGCACGAAATCGATTATCTGCGCCGTCACGACGAAGCCCGCCGCAAAATCATGGACACGGTTGAAATGCCGGATCGCCTTGCAGACGACCTGCTTCTGTTCATCCGGCAGAACAAGGGCGTGCTTTCCAAGAAAAGAAGGGAGCGCGAATTCGAGAAGCTAACGGACGATGAGGTTGCAAGCATCGAGGCCGTTGTCCGGGATGCATTCGAAGGATTTGAAGATAGCTCAAACGAGCAAAATCACGCCCCGTAAGCTTTCGCGACAAAATCCCTTATGTCGCTGATCAAACTTGTGCAGCCGATTGAACAAAAAAATCGGGACAGCAGAAACCGACAAGTGAAGGCGATTCTCCGCGACGGCTGTCGCGAGCCTCTCTCGCGACTATGACCCCGTGACGGCGAAGTTGGGCGCTCCTCTCACTCTGTCATGCCCAGCGGTCTCACGACCGCGCGCCTTGTCCTCGAAGATTGGCGCATGCGCGCCGAACAGCAGGGAGGCAATCTACGGCTGACCGCATCGACCCAGGCCGGCGAGGTAGACAGAGGTGAGTTCGATCCCTTTCAGGGTGGGAATGATGAAGAAACCGCTCGCGTGCGGCAAGCCGTGTAGACAGCGAAGATGGGTAGTTCGGCCCTTCGACCTAGCGGGGACATCTTCGCGTTCCCTCACCTGCGAGCCAAAGGCCGAGGTGGGGCGCGTCCATCCGAAACTGCGAGCGAAGAGCGCAGGGCAAGACCTGGTTGCGCGTCTTCGCTTGCCGGCCGCACGAGGTAGGTGCTGACGTTCATGCCGTCAGCCGGCCTGCTTCGACGGGAGGCAATTGCGCTTCATCGGCTTCGGTTGCTCGGGAGCGGCCACCTCCGTCTCTACCGGCACCTCCGCAGCCATCGGGCGCGTTTCCATGAAATTGAGGAAGGCACGTCCCTTTTCGGTGATGCGCCAGCCACCGTTCATGCGCTCAACGAGTTCTTGCGAAAAGATGTCGAGGTTCGGCACACGGGCGGCCAAGCTCTTGGTGCGCTCGGCCCAGTCCCGACCGCTCGTCGCTAAAATGGCCATGTCGCGCTTAAGCTCCGCCATCCTTGCGAAGCCGTCCGGATAGCTCAGCAGGATCTTCAGGACTGTGACCTGGAAATTCACCTGAGTGACAACATGATGTTGTTCGCGCGTGCACGCGGAGCGTACTCATCGAATGACATCAGAACCAGTTCATAAACGCTTGCCACAGACCTTTGATTGCGTCCCAAAGACGTCCCCAGAAGCCTCGTTCTCTCCTGTAGCGTTCGGTATGAGCCTGCTGGCGCGCGCGCTGGTCGCTGGCCCGGTTGGCCGCGATCTGCTTCGGGGTAAACGCGGGCGCCCATTCTATGCGATTGTCCCTGATCCAATAGTGCGACTGGCAGCCCGCGCTCCAATTGCCGATGGACGGAGTTAGGCTTACGGCCCCGTCCTCAGTTTCTAGCCGCCACCGGCCGGGCTTGAGCGGTGTCACGATCTTAGTGCCACATCCGCAACAGCAGTTATGCGCCGCCGTGCGGAACTTGAGGGAGATGTAAATAACTCCGTTGTCGAGAACTTTGGGTATGCGCTCGACGAGCTCGGGCCGGATGGCATCGATCCTGTTCATATGGAATCACCCTTCGCGAGAAGGCTATTTGCAATTGTATAAGAGACAAAACGCTCCTTACCCAAGTTGAAATAAAAGCCACGCAGCTTCTTCCAAGCGATTACAGCCAAACACGCGTTAAGTGCATTGAGATCGGCAACTTGGATATTCTTGTCGTACTCATTATTTGCGTCGTCCGTGGCGAACGATATGCGAGACCGCGCGCGTTCTCGGGCGTCGGGTAAGCTAAGGATGCTGCGGAGCATACCGCCAATTGAATTTCGCTTGGCATACAAGCCTATTCCGACGTCCGCGAACGGCGTCCCGAGCGCTTCCAGCTTGTCCACGACCGCGCGCTTCGCAGCTCCTCCTTCCATGCAAAGGAAGACAAAGGACATGCTGCCTAGCTTATCCGCGTTGGTCGCATCGATATGGATGGGATGTGGAATAATTCCACGATGCATACGGGCGTAAATCGACGCGAAGTATTCCACCTTGAGCGGCTGCGCTCGCAAATCTTCGATTTCGGGTGCGCCTGGCGCCCGGAAAGCATTGTGTGTCAAGAAGCGGTCGGCATCAAAAATATGGATCTGCTTGACGGGAGTCTTGGCGACCATATCGAGCACGTACGATCCGGTTCCGCCAACCCCGACGATTGCGATCGCATCCTCCGCAAGCCTCGCGGTAATTGTGTTGATTTCCGCTCTTGCGGACGCAGTATCGAGGTAATTGAATGGTAAGTTGTCGTCCTCAGGCTCAATGACCTTGTGGGTTTTCGCTGTGACCAAAGGGTCTATGGCAGCAACGTGCTTACCGAGGAGCGCGACATAGGCCGTCATCTTTTCATGGTAATTTTCATAGTGCCCGCGCGCCGGCTTTCGGGAAAAGGAATGTTGGGCGACGAACCCGTGGCCAACATCGTACGATCCGCTCTGATGCTTCAGAACTTCGAGCGGCTTACCGTTACTGTCGCAAGGATATTCGCCGATAAATTTGGCCGTGTGATCTTGCGGCTGAGCCGTAACGTCGCCAGCAAGATCGAGGTTCGATGCCAGCGCACCGACCGCGATTTCACGCTTGCTGTTGACATAGGGGACGTCGTGAACGACCAAGTAGCCGGCGCCCGTTACCTGGACGTTATATCCCTCCCTGCGCAACAGTTCTAAATCGGAGCTACGATCGATTGGTATGATCGACATCGAAAATGGTGCCATGTTTTCTCACGGTAACCGTGCCGTTTGGAGGAAGGTCACCGTGATGCGGGACACTCTTTGCGTGTTCGAAGCTCACCGTGAATTCCGGGTCTTGCCCGGTCGGCGGAACCGGAAAGGCGATTTTCACGAGTTCATCGAACGTCAAGACATCATGATCGACGACGACGGGGTCGGTGTTGACGATAATGACGTAATGCTTTTCGGGGGCTTCACCACGATGGAAGTGCTGGTCTTGTGTGAGATCGATCTTTGGACTGTCGATTCGCACTAACCTGTCTTCTTGGTTACCCTCGCCCCCCTTGTACAGCACCTGACCTTCGGGAACCTGCCCGAGTTCATAAAGGCCAACGCCTGTCGTCGGGTTCGGCGAGTGAAGCGGTTTCTGATCGATATGGATACGCACGTCCGGCTTGTCGTCCGACATGATGGCCTCGTTGGTCTAGCGATAGTGCAGATTTTCGCTTTTGGAGGTGAAACTGGATTGCTTCTCTGGAGGCGACACTGACTTTGATCTCTAAATGGGATTCGTCAGGGAAAGATCGATGGGGCTTAGGCTTGCTTCCGGAGTCAGCGCTGAAGTCGCCCCAAGATTGGATCGGATGGAGAGGCGGACCATTCTTGCCAGCACAAGGGTTACGTCAGCGTGGCGACGGTTTCGGCTGCATCGTTTCGATGCCGGCCTGGCTGGCCAGCCGCACTGGACCAGTGCTCGGACCGCCTTAGTTCGCTTCCCAGCCGCATCACGTTGTACTGCAGCCAGATCCTTTCCCGCTTCACGCGGTTGCTGCGCCGAAACAACGTCTCCGCATAGATGCCCATGCGGAGTCGGTAGAAATGCCCAGCCATGTCCTGCTCTTATGCTGTTTCGCCGAACTGAGATCGCATCATTATTGACCTTGCCGACCCCCAACAGTCGGCTCGTGAAAGAGGGTTACGTTTAACTCTGTACAGTAACGACGTGTCGATATTGATAAATGCAAGGGGTCCCGGGTTGATGCCTAAATTCCGCGTTCGAGTGTCTTTTTCGACGGATTTCACCACACCGATTTGGATCTGCGAGGCTGGCGCGTCTGGAAGGCATCTTTGAATGGCCGGCGGCGGATGTCACGGATCAGTCGGCCGAGCGGGGTGGTCAGGAAGCGCAGCTCGTGACGGCGGCGGTTGTCCAGGCTTCTAGGCCGCGCGCAGCACCTGGCGGATAAAGGTTTTCGGCCATGGCGCACGCGTATTCCGACGACGGAATGGTCGGTGAAGCCGTCGGGTGCTTTTTGCAGAACGCCGCCGTGATGCGAGCCAGGCGCTCTCGCGCAAGCCAAGCTTCGTCGCCTCGCTTTTAGCCGCTGCGGCAACCCAGCCATCGGCGATTTAACTGACGCCAGGGTGATCCGGAAGTTCGCCGAAGTGCCGGACGATCTGAGCGCGCTGTGAATTGGTTCGCGCGGACAGCATTGTCAATATTTTTGGTCTGCGCTAAGGGAATCAACGAAGGATGGAACTCCTGACATACGATGCCGCCGGATTTGCCCAGCCCAGCAAGACAGGTCGGCGGTAGGTCTCCTGAGACTCAGGAGGTGGGCCGCCGATTCATGTGGGAGATCAGATCGATCAATACGCATATGCCGGCGCAGGGATCGATCCGATTGCGATTGATTGTGTACGCTGACCACAATCCGAAATAGTTGTCCTAAAAGGGGAGTATTTGCGGGATCAGGCAAGGTCATGTTGGGGAAACGCTCGGACGGCATGGGCAGCGGGATGACGCCAACGGTTCGCCGCGACAAGTGCGCGCCCGCGCAATGATGCGGGCCGTTGCCGAAGGCCTCGTGAGGATTGGGCTCGCGCAGCCCGTGGTAGTTCTCGCCATCTACGAGCACGGGCGGTACACCGAAGAGGTTTAGGCGACCGCCGTTGGTTGCGAGAGGCTCCTTCACGGCACTAGGTAAGGCAACCTGAGACGTGTATTTTCAGCAACTCGATAGGTCGCAGGCTTCCAATACCCTCAACGATTTTTCTAAAACACAGTTAGAAAACTCACTACTGCCAACGCAGTCATCGATCGCTTTGTTAGTTTGATTTGTCACACAGCCTGAGTAATTGTGGCCCTTGTCTTCCCCGAATTTCTGCCGAAATTTAGCGAGGCAGGATTTGCTCGCTCTTCCAGTCTGCGCGATCCACTTGTCACGATCGATAGGCTCCGCCTGCACAAGCAGCGTCGACCCAAGCAGCATCGCGATGACCAAAGCATATCGCATGTTCTTATCTCCGCCGGTTAAATCGGACGATACATGAAAACGCTGGACGGCACTCTACATAGGCGCGTCCTAGACTGCTCCGGACCGCAGAGCGCCCATACCCGCGTAGTTTCTCGCGCTGGTGGCCAGAGTCCGTTGTGGGTCAATCGCTTCGGTCTGACGCACCATCCCGAAATCATAACCCTGCTTCAGCCTGTTAGCCGGGCGACCTAGACTGATGATGTGCAATCTCTATTCGATCACAACAACAAGTCAGGAAGCGATCATCCGGCTGTTCCGCGTGATCAATCGCTACGTTGGAAACCTCGCCCCAATGCCGGGGGTCTTCCCCGACTATCCGCAGCACCGACAACGGCACTGAGCTAACGATGATGCGCTGGGGTATGCGGCCGCCACCGAGGATTGCCGTCCCTCCGGTCACGAACATCCGGAACACCTCGCCGCCGCACTGGCGCGGCTGGCTGAAGCCGGACAGCCGCTGCTTGGTGCCCGTGAACAGCTTTGCCGAATACTCCCAGAGCCCAACCCCGAGACCAAGAAAGAGGACGTCGTCTGGTTTACCCTGAATGATGGCCGCCCGCTATTCGCATTTGCTGGCATCTGGACCGAGTTCATAGGCCCTCACCTCGTCTACGGTTTCCTGACGACATCGGCGAACGCAGTCGCGGAGCCGATACTCCCAAAGGCTATGCCGGTGATCTCGACTGCGGGCGAACACCGCGACGTGCGGATGCGCGCGCCGTGGGGTGACGGGAAGGCGCTACAAAGACCGCTGTCGAATGGACTTATGATCGTAAAGCGGGGTGCGGATAAGGAAGACGCTGTTCGGGCCCTATTACAACGGCCAGATTTCTAAGCCTCTACCAACAAGCGTAACTTTGCATCGTATCGAACGCTTTGCTCGCCAACGAGGGCCATTGCATCCGCCTTGGCACTGGCATCATTCTAGGTCCCAAGGAATCCGATGTATTGGACCCGGGCCGCCATCGGTCGCTCGGTCGGGGTATGTTCTTGACTAGTCATTTTACCCTGCCGCCTTCCAGCGGAACACTCATAGCTCCCCATGTAGAACGCAAAGGCGTCGCCGCCGTGTATCTGGCCATCGCGCAGTATCAGGACGCCGCCGACTTCAGCGGCTGTGCCGTCGTGTGCTGTAGCGCTCAACGAATAGAGTCCATTCTTAATCATTACCTTTTCTTGCGCCGCTTCAGCTTTGCTTTGATGGCGGTCCAGTCAATGTAGTCATAGTCGCCGGACCACGAATAGACCTCGACACCGCACACCTGGCATCTGAACGTGCCAACGTCCTGCAACACCTGACGATATTGCGTTGCTTTGTAACCTGCGTTGCAGTTCGCGCAACAAAATACGACGATGATCTTCGCGCCGGTAGCTATCCGGCTATTCTCACGTTTGATTGATGGTCTTGCTGGCACTAGTCAACCGAGCCCGAAACGACACGAATAAGTTCAGTCGTGATGTCGATTTGCGACCGGCAAAACGCGAACTGTAATGCCGTAGCTTCCGAACGATCTATGGCGCGCGCAACCTTTCGGGCGTAATCCATCCGCACGGCAACAATTCGCTCTAGCAGGGCGAGCGATTGCGCAGAGGTCGGCGCGCCCAATTTACTCACTGCATCGAAGAACAGCGCCAGCGCGCTTTCGGCATTATCAATTCCGATTGCGCCGAGTTCGCGTAGTGGTGCGGGCACCTCTATCTTGGTTTCCATCATCGGTGGTGCCAATCAATTGGCGTGAACCGAAGCCTCCGTCTTTCCATTTCTTCGCGAAGCTCGTCCGCGTAGGCGCGGACCCCATCACCAGCAAAGCGGTAGCGGCTTCCAGCATCTAAGACGACTTGCTCACGGACGTTCTCGTAAAACGCCAATAGGCGTTCGTCCTTCATTTGGGAATAGTTCATGGATCGCCTAAAATGTTGCCGAAAATGACATTTTAAGCCGCGCTTCGGCATTGTGCCAAGGGAAATTTCGTTTTATGCAAAGATAAGCGCATCAAGCGCGGCGCAAAGAGGACAGCGGCGAAAAAATTCACGGCGTCCGCCGCGAAAGTAGCATGCTACGATTCTTCGCGGTGGTTGGGCGTCGGGAACGCGAAATGAACCTTCCGACTCATCGAGAGCGACAGGTCATGCAACGCCTCCGTGGCGGTGCCTGGATCAAGGCTTTCACCCTAGCGAACTCACCCAAGACAATCCAAAACTTGCTTGCGAAAGGCTGGATCGAGAGCCGCGGTACCGCAGGTGAATTAGCCTACCGCCTGACTGATAAGGGCCTGGAAGCAAAAAGGGCGCCGGTGCAAATCTGCCCGAAGAAGGCCTCAGCTACCCTCTGAGAGCCTTCAGCCAAGAGTGCCCCGGCGGGAAAGATAGCCGTTTACGACCTTGAGACCAGTACTCGTCAGATCGCCAACGGAGGTCTCAGCCGCCGCGATGATCTGTTCGGCAATAAATTTTCGAATGGACTCATGGTCCCGGTCCGGCGGAAGCTTCCGACAAGCATATTCAAGCGCCGCCGTCATGTTAGCGAGAGTGGTTTGGTCGAATTTCAAGCAGTGAGTTCATAGGTCTCGCCGTCGTTGACAATAAACCATACCGCATGCGCGTAAAGATACGCTTCCCCGACGCGAACCTATCCCGGCCAGATCGTCCCAGTGAACCGTTATGTCGAGTGGGTGTTCAATTCTAAGCGCAAAGATACCCACTGGGAGAAACGGAAGCTGAAGAGAGCCGCCATTCGGGAAACCAGTTTCACCAATCAATCGCCAAGCCTGCCAAAGTAGCGCTAGTCTGAGGCTGAGGTTGGATACATCGCCCGGAGTGTCGGGCGCGTGCGAATAGTCCGGCTTGTCACAAATTGTACGCCGACTTCCTGGCCGTTTAACCGGACCAACTCGCACCGCCGGAAGGCCAATCCTGTCTTTGAAAGCAATAGGAAAAACTGACGTGATCGCAGGACATCTGTCGATCCATCTATTCGAAGACACGCGCCCGTCTCAGAAACATCAACGAGTACGCAATCACGCCGCCAGGTGCCATCAGCGCCCAAGAGAGTGGCTCGGTACTCATGTTCAAATTGAATGCGCTTCGCTTTTCGCTTATCTCGGTTCATACATTCACGCCGTTCAGTAGCACCTTCAAGAGCGATCTAGAAAGCCGAGACACGAATTACTCCTCCGGGTGGCGCCTCGCTTCCGCCTCCTCCCGACAGGCAGTTGGTAATCAGTCAGGATGCTATCCCGTCAGCTCGCTATTAGCCGCGATACGCCAGAGACACAGGCCATCCTCTATTTCAAAGCGCGCGTCCACGCGGCGCGAAACTCGACCAAGGCATCGGCTTTAAATGAAAGCAAAAGCGAGCAGGCTCGAGCAGAGCAGCGCAAGGCCTGCCGCGGTCAGTGCCAGCAGGCTGCCGGAGACAAGATCATGATTGCGCATGAAACATCCTCGAGTGCAGCGCAAGGAGAGCGCCACTTGCTGCCTTCGTTCGACGTTCAATACATAAAACATTACTCGAATTCACTGCACTATTCCTGCTGCTGCTACGAAAGAACGCATTTTTCCAGCGTGATCGGCGGACGGTTCGCCGTCTTACGGCGACGACAAAGAATATCCACGTTTGCGAATTCCGGCCGTGAAAGAGACCAGCTCTTCGGCGTTTCCAGGCCTAACAAGCGAGGTTGCTAGAGGCCGAGACATTTACACCAATGTCGGGGCACACGTCAGCGCCAGCCGAAACGGCAGGCCGCTGGTATCCGCGAGTGCATGAATCTTGCTGGTCAATCCGCCCCGAGACCGTCCCATCGACGGCCTCCGGTTCCGTGTGATGCACGCGCCATGCTGATACACGCGGACAATGAAGGTGTCGTTCATCTGGACAGCCGTGTCGCGGGCAGCGGCAAATGCGTCCATTATAGGCGGGCGCTCCCTGGGAGTAATCGAAACCGATGATGACGCTGACCGATCTGGAGCTGGAATTCATGAACCGACTCGCGTCCGCGCCCTGGACCAGCACGCCGTTTTTCGACCACGGCTGATCGAACTGGAGCTCGTCAAGGCGGAGCCGCTCGCCTCGGACGAGATTGAGTATCGGGTCACCGAGGCCGGAAGGCGGCCGTCCGCGACGGTCGGCGATCGTTCCGAGGCTTCTCACCGCCACATCGTGGGCGCCTCGCTGAGCGCCCCTTGCGGCCGACCCGCTTCAGGCTGTCGGCCGTGGTCCCGCCCCGCCTTGCCGCTTCAAGGATTTTCGCGGCCACCTGCGTTCGGGTGCCGGTTTCGTACCGCGACACGCCTTGACAGGCATCGTCGAGGACCGCGCAGTAGCGCGGTGGTCTGGGCGTCGAACATCGGAGATTGCCCCTCAGTCGTCCAGACCGAGGATAACTAACGCCGCGTGTTCCAGGATTCACGAAGGTTAAAGCGCGCCAGAAAATTTCAAGGGCTACCGGTCGGCACCGCTCGCCGCTGCTATTGCCCCGCCCGGCGCAGAGCGGTCTCCAGCTTCTCCTTCTGCTTCTCCCAACGGGTCTCTTCGGCTTGTGCCGCTTTTCGAGTGTGGCGCGCTGGGCTTCGATTTCGGCGACCCCTCCTGTCGTGCTCCCGCCTGCCCTGCTCGATGCCGCTTGGGCCCTGGCGACTGCCTGCTGGCGGCGCTCATGACTTTGCTCGACCGAGCTACACCATCACGGGGGACACGACCTTTCTCACTGGCCGCCCCGTCGCGTTCTCGATTAACTCGCGCTGTGATCTCATCACACCGCTACTTGCTGCGATATTGCTTCACTACCGCTCAGTATCGGTCCCGATAGGCGCCGCGCCGCTGGCGCGCGAACGCGTACTGGGGATTGATCCCGCAATAGGCGTTAGTACCGCTCGCCGTGGCCATGCATTGGGCGTAGCTGGAGAACTGGCAATTGCCGGGATAGCCCCATATGCGCCCTTGCAAGCAGTAGCTATCCGGCCCAGCAGGCGCGGGCGAAAAATCATAGGTCTGAGCCCGGGCTTGCCATGCTGCCAAAGCCATACCCACGGTCAGAATTGTCAAAGCCAAAGTGCGCATTGGATCCTCCTCGAAGTCGGCACCACAACGCTAGTGCGCTTAGGCAGCAGGCAATATTGATCCAAGTCAATTCACGTTCTCGATCACAAATACGCAGGTGGTAGTCCGGAATAGGTTAGAATAGCAGGATCGCGATGCTCAGCATGACGGCAGACAAGATACCAATCCTCATCGTGCCGACCTTAAAAGGAAGATCTGCTCCCTGATAAATCTGCAATAAGGATCTTCGCGACCGGCAATACTGTCAGGATGATGATGAGACCGCCAACTGAAGCGCCCTACTTCTTTAGGGACCTCTTTAGGGACCTCGGCAGAACGGTTGCGAACGGTATGCTGGCGAGCGGTCGCCCAGCTTCATCCGCGATGACCAAAACCTCTGGAACGTCTGGCATACCGCTCTTGATCGCTTCGGCTAAAAGCTCGCGTGTGGCTAGTACAGCCTCATTCTCAGCCGCAGATAAATCTGGTAGCTCTGTTCCTTCCTCATCGAGCGTTATTTCGTTGCCGGCACTTAGGTGAAAGTAGAAGCGTCCCAAGGCGAACTCCGATTGAACAGAAACCTATTTGGTGAGTTGGTTTTCGCAGAGGCCTACCACGCTGGGCATGAGGCACCGAGCACCGCCAATTGGACCACACGCCAAAAAGTTGGCTTGGCTCGCTATGGACGGAGAATTACCATTCCACGGAACGTTGACGTTCCGGGGACCGCACTATTTCGCTCTCGAGCCGCACGGCGTCATTGTCTTTGCCGGCGCCAACAGTCGGCTCGTGCAACAGGGTTACGTTCGATCCTGTACAGTAACGACATGTCGATATTGATAAATGCAACGTGTCCTGCGTTGACGCTTAAATTCCGCGTTCGAGCGCCTCTTTCGACGGATTTCACCACACCAATTGTCCGATAATTGCGGAAGTATTTAGGTCTGCGAGGCCGGTGCAAGCGCTTTCCGGAAGACATCTTCGAAGAGTGCCCCCGGATCTTGCGGCAGACGATCAGCCGGCCGAGCGGGGTGCGCAGCTCGTCGCTAAGGGAAGCAAACTCAAGGATGGAACTCCAGACATCGATGCTGCCGGATTTGCCCAGCCCAACAAGACAGGTCGGCAGGAGTCCCCCTGAGATTCAGGAGGTGATCCGGCGATTCGTGTGGGAAATCAGATCCATCAATTTGTGTCTGGAGGGACTTCGCCAATTCCAGGCCAATGTACTTGGCATCACCGGTCCACAATGGATGATCTTGATGGCTTTAGCTGACTTGGACAGAGAAAACGGTGTTCCGGTCAACGTGGTGTCCAAATTGATGCACGTTGACCCTTCGTTCGTTACGACCCAATCAAAGCTGCTGGAGAAAAAAGGCTTCCTGCGGCGCAAGCCCTCCACTAGCGATGCCAGGGTCGTGCAGATGTCGCTGACGGACAAGACTTACAAGCATCTCGCGAGCGTCGCCGCACAACAGGAAGCGCTCGATGAATTTGTTTTTGGTGATTCCGGTGTTCACGAATTGACTGAGCTGGCTAACAGGCTCACTGCTCTCAGGCATCGCCTAGAGAAAGCTCGCTTGAAAGTCGCTCTAGAGTTCTGAAGACCAAAAACGCACAATCGTCTTGAATTGACGCCCTGACTTGATCATGTCTGATCGAATTCCAACCTTCAATGTTTTCTTGAAGCGGCACGGGCGAAGGTGGTTGTGGTCGGTCTACACGATCGAAGGCGCGCTGGTCATGACGGGTTCAGGAAGCAACCGATCCGCTGCCAGCTATGAAGCCAATAGGGCACTTTTTCTATTGCTGCTGAGCGCGCCGTATCATTTGCGACTTTCGGGTCGAGCGATCCAAGCTAATCAAGGGGCCCACCCTCGGGTATGAGCGAATTTTGCATAAAACGATGTCGGAATGCAGCACTTTTTATCATCGCGAATGAAAGATTCCAAGCGTTATCATCGCGAATGAAAGATTCCAAGCGCTACCGACGAGGCAAGAGAGCCGAAGCATGTTTCTCCTCAACCAGCACACCGACCACCGCGCTCCCCACGATGCCTCGGACGCCGACACGTTGGGCGTGGAAGCCGCTCGCGAGGTCGAGCGGTCTCTCAAGCATCGCGATGGCCACAAGGAAACCCCTCTCATTTCTTTGCCGGGCCTTGCCCGCGAGATTGGAGTGGGTTCGATCCATCTAAAGGACGAAGGCCATCGTCTCGGCGTTGGTAGTTTCAAAGCCTTGGGCGGTTCCTATGCTGTGATCCGTCTGGTGCTCGAGGAAGCAACTCGGCAGCTCGGTCGCGATGTTGACGTGTCCGAGCTGCACACACCTGAAGTGGAGACCGTGGCAAGAGGTATGACGGTCTCTTGCGCCACGGATGGCAACCATGGCAGATCAGTTGCTCAAGGTGCCCAGCTCGTTGGTGCAAAATGCGCCATCTTCGTTCATTCAGGCGTAAGCAACGAGCGCATCGCCGCCATCGCCCGCTTTGGCACGCAGATGGTCCGCGTCGACGGCAACTATGACGATTCCGTCGTCCAGGCATCCCAAGTTGCGGCTCAAGAAGGTTGGATCACGGTGTCTGACACGTCCTGGCCTGGCTACGAGCGCATCCCGCGCTTCGCAATGCAGGGATATACCGCACTTCTGAGCGAAGCACTACGCCAGTTGTCGGAGCCGCCGACGCACGTCTTCATCCAGGCAGGCGTCGGTGGGATCGCCGCAGCCGTTGCTGGACATCTATCAGTTCTGTTGGGCGACGACCGCCCGTTCTTCACCGTGGTCGATCCCTCGCGGGCAGCATGCCTCTTCGAAAGCGCGCGGGCCGGGCATCCTGTCAAGGTAGATCATGGGCAATCGACCGTGATGGCGATGCTCGAATGCTACGAGCCTTCGCTCGTCGCTTGGCGCATCCTTTCACGCGCCGCGGACGCCTTTATGACTGTCGACGACGAGGACGCAATCAGCGTGATGAAGCTTCTGGCAAATCCGAAGGATGGCGATCCCGCTGTCGTTGCAGGCGAAAGTGGTGGTGTTGGCCTCGCAGCCTTACTGAAGGCTGCTTCTGACCCGACCTTGCGTGGCAGGATTGGTCTTGGACCCAATGCACGGGTCTTTCTGATCAACACCGAGGGCGTCCTCTCCTGTACGAACAGCTCGTCGGTGCGACGCCAGCGCAAGTGACCGCGAAGAATATTAAACCGGTCAAGAACAGGTCAACGGATGGGGCGAACCCGTGAGCCTTTCGTAAGCCGTCCCGTCCGCACGCCCTGGGAGACTGGCCAGCGTTCGGCGCTTACAGAACGCTCATCGCCACGCGGAGGCCGGCGCCCTGCGCGGCGCGGGCTTCATGTCCCTTCGAACAGGGCACGCGGGACCGGCTTACACAGAATGAGGGGGTTTTGAGTTGTGCCGGTGCTCTCCGACTTGTCGGCCGGGCTCAAAGCCGGCATCACAAACTTCATCGCTGTCAATGGGGCGCCGGCAAATCGACGCTCACGCAAATCTCGCAGAAGATGAATCCGGGACACGGCCCAGTGCGCGTTGCCGCCGAGGATCTAACCGCGATCGCCCGGCAGCATTACGTTTCGCACGTTGACTAGCTAAGCCGTGTAACGGCAACTTGAGGCGTGGGCCGATCTGCAAAGCCGGCCTTCAAGTACAATGCTGAATTGGGGCTACGGCTCCACATCGGTTGCCTCGGCGCCCCCACTTCAAGCTGGCCCCAGCCTTTTACCGTCCCCAGGCCCACCGCAGCCTCAATGAGACGCATCGCGACTCCAGACGATCGCTGATCCGGCACCACGTAGAGTTCGGTGATAATGCCGTAGGTTCCACGCGCAAAAAGGGCGGCGCTTTCAGACAACATAATGAGGCCGACCGGGCGTGCCTCCGTGAAAGCCAGAAACCCATAGACGCGCTCTTTCATGGCCAGCAGGTCGACAACAAGCTGGGCATCTGGTCCGTCCTGCATTTGTCCGCCCTCAAGTTCGCCAAGTAGCGCAGCAACCATGTGCGTCACCGTTGTGGCGTCATCGATAGACACTTCACGCGTGGTCACCATGTCATATCCTTTTCCAAATTCAACCAACATACAACCCTGGTCCAGCGGCGGCATCGGGGCAGGAGGCCACCGCAGCACCGGATACAAACCAGATATGCCGCGCGGTTGAAGGTCAGATGACGCCTCAGTTCACACTGAGGTGATAGCGTCTTCGTGTCGCTCCCAGCTAACAATATCCCAGAGAATCGAAAGATAACTCGTCGAACATCGTATTGGTCGCACGGAGCGCTCTCTTCTTCTTTGGACCTGCGTGTCGCCCACATTGCTCGGACGTTGCAGGAGCGGGGCTGACCGCTTGCGAACAGGCTCACGGATTTGGATCTACTTTCCCCTCGTAGATCAGCTCGAGCGGCAGGCCGACCAGTGATTTGCCGGATGCAGTCCCGAGCATCACGTTCGACGGCCGCATTGCGATGGCTGCGCGCGTCGCGGAAGGAACGTTCCTCGGCCAGCGGTGACAACCGAATTGCTCACCTTGTCGAAGGTGTTGTTGGGCATCATAAGCTTCCCTGACCGGCATCATTGCCTGAGATAAATCTCTCAGAGAATTGTCGAACGCGCGAGTCCAAGACACACTGTTTTTGCCTGCGTTTAGATAATCAGTTTTTCTAATTTCTCATCGGACGCGCCATTTGTTGCCGCGCGATGAAGAACATCGCGAACGCCCAACGAATTGCAACTTGGTCGTTGAGCTCGCGATTGAGGCCAGCTTCTCTCGTGTTCTTCGAATAGACAATATCCCGCCCTGATGAGCCGGGTTCACGGCCAGCCATCGCATTGCCGTTAAATGTTTCCTGAAAGTATCGTCAGGCCGTGTCGTGCGAGATCGTCTCTATCGTTCACTTGGATCACCTTACGATCTGTTTGTTGGAAGACTCTTTTAATGCTGGCGGACACGCGTAACAGCGTGAAACGGTCACGGCATTTCAGCATAATCGCTTAGGTCGTCGCTCAAGCGGTGGGCTTCTGCCATTCCCTAATCAGGAAGTGTCCAGCGCTTCGCTCGATATGGAGTGGCAAGCTCATTGAGATAACGTGCAAATGTGGACAATGAGAGTAGCCGGTTCCACCAATACGCCCGCGCCGGTCCCGCCGGGCGGCCCTGCGTACCGGAAAGGTCGAGCCCGAAAATGGCGAGCACAGCTGCGGCAACGGCCAAGAGGATAACGGCCGAGGCTGCAATGGCTGCGACATTGAAAGAGGGTCTCGGCCTGACTCGCGACGAACGTTGACAGCATTGTGTCACGCAGTCCACCGAGGTCCGCTAGTGTGATATAGCAGCCGAGGCAGAGCACGAAGACTAGCAACGAGCCGCTGCGCACGCCGGGCAGGCCGAGCGGGAAGAATACCCGCCAGAATGCGGCAAGTGGGCGAGCCCCCATGCTGCGGGCTGCTGACATCAGCGCCTTGTCGATGCCGAGCATGACGCTGACCAGAGGCAGAATCATCACTTGGAGCATGATGTGCACCATCCCCACGTAGACGGCCAACCGGTTGTAAATCAGCGGCAGCGGGCTGGAGATTAGCCCGAATTCGAGCAGCATGTTTGTTCACCATACCGCCGCCGCCGGCATCACGATCCACGCGTATGTGCGCAACCAGCAGGCTCGTCAGTAGGGGTGCGTATTCCGACGATCGCGACCACCCGCTACGACGGATTGTGACCACCCATTCCGATCGATCGCGACCAGTGTGATGGTGCCGTCAGGTGCATTTTCTGATCTCAGTGTTTTGGCTCGACGTCAA
>NZ_PYCN01000039.1 GCF_003062295.1 Bradyrhizobium algeriense
AGCGTGCTTTGCCCACGATCCAGCCCCTCAACGAAGCGCTTCATCCGATTCCCCCGCAAATCGCGTGAGAATCATACTCCGAGAATCACTTCAATCCGCGCGTTTTCACACAGCCAGGGTCATTCGCTGACATCGACGGTTGTCCGAGCCATGTCTGCTCTACCCCCGAAAGCGGCCATTCCATAACCGCTCAGTGCGTGAAGGAGCGCGCCTGAGCTGTCTTGGCGCCATCATCAAGCGCACAAGAAATCGTAAGGGCTCGAACCTGGAACCCGCTGATTAAGAGACACTCTCTTCGCATTGATATCTCACGGAAATTTTCCAACTGAGTCAAATGCGATCACGCGGGCGAAGGGCTCCTACAGGTAACGGAAGAATTCGCCGTGCAGACCTGGCGCGGTAACGAGTTGCGGAAATTTCTTCCCAGGCAAATGAAGGCTGAGCCCTACTCCGGCAGAAACGCCTGGTCGCCGCCGGCGTCGGTCAGGCGCTGAATCTTCGCGCCATAGAGCGCCGAGAGATTACCGAGCGTCAGCACGTCCTTTGCCGGGCCCTCGCCGATCACGGCGCCCTGGCGCAACAAGCATGCGCGGTCGGCAGCGCGCATGGCGTGGTTGGGATCGTGCGTGGTGAAGAGCACGCCATGGCCGGAGGCGCCGAGGGCGCGGATCTCGCGCATGACGCGGCCCTGGTTGCCGAAGTCGAGGCTCGCGGTCGGCTCGTCCAGCACAACGAATTGTGGCTCCTGCGCCAGCGCACGCGCCAAGAGCGCAAGCTGGCGCTCGCCGCCGGAAATCATGGTGTATGGACGGTCGGCGAGATGCGCGATGCCGAAGCGCTCGAGCATGCGCGCCACCACCGCGCGATCGGCCGCGGTCGGCCGGCTGAACAGGTTGCCATGCGCGCTGCGGCCCATCAGCACCACCGTCTCGACGGTGAAGGCAAAGGTCGCGGCATGCGATTGCGGTACATAGGCGATCAGCCGGGCGCGCTCGCGGCTGGAATAGCCCGCCAACGACCGGTCGCCGAGCCGAACGTCGCCGGCCTTGGGCGCAAGCAGACCGAGCAAGGTTTTCAGGAGCGTGGTCTTGCCGCCGCCATTGGGGCCGAGCAATGCCAGCACCTCGCCGGTGCGCAGACCCACGTTGAGCCCGCTGCCGACCAAGCGGTCGCGATAGCCGATGGTGAGACTGCGGCCTTCCAGCATCATGGCGCGGACCATTCTTTGGAGACGCTGGCGAGCAGCCAGATGAAGAAGGGCGTGCCGACGAATGCGGTGAGGATGCCGAGCGGGATCTCGATCGGCGCCATGGTGCGGGCCAGCGTGTCGATTGCGAGCAGAAAACCGCCGCCGATCAGCGCGGCGGCCGGGATCAGCCGGCCGAAATCCGGGCCCACCAAGGTGCGGGCGATATGCGGTACGACGAGGCCGACCCAGCCGATGATGCCGGCGGTCGCGACACTGGCGGAAGTAACGAGCGTTGCCGCCGCGACGATGGCAATGCGCAGCGGGCCGGTGGGCACGCCGAGCGCCTTCGCCTCCTCGTCCGGCAGCGACATCACGTTCATGCGCCAGCGCAGCGCCAGCAGCGCGATGGTGCCGAGCGCGACGGGCCCGAACAGCGGCACGAGGTCGGCAGGGCTGACGGCGGCGAGGCTGCCGAGCAGCCAGAACGTCATCGCCGGCAGCTGATTGTAGGGATCAGCCAGATATTTGAGTAGGCCAACGCCCGCACCAAGCAGCGCGCCGATCACGACGCCGGCGAGCACCAGCACCAGCACGGGATCGCGCGCCCGCGCCGCGGAGCCGATCATGTAGACGGCCGCGACGGCGACGAGGCCGCCGGCAAAGGCCAGCGCCTGAATGGCGAAGATGCCGAGCGAGAAGAAGATGCCGAGCACGGCGCCAAGCGAGGCGCCGGAGGACGCGCCCAAAATATCGGGCGACACCAACGGATTGCGGAACAGGCCCTGGAAGGCGGTGCCGGCCACCGCGAGCGCCGCGCCGATCAGCATGGCTGCCACGACGCGCGGGCCGCGCACCTGCCAGATCACGGTTTCGACGGCGGGCGCGACTTTCGCGGAAGTGCCCGTGAGCTTGGCCGCAATCACTGCAAAGACATCGCCGAGGGAGACGGCGAAGCGGCCGGCGGTGAAGGCGAGCAACAGCCCCGCAACGAGAATGAGAGCCGAGATCAGGAGGCCGGGGACGCTGGAGCGAGCCATCGCGAAAGCCTATCACTCCCTCCCCGCCAGCACACGGTCGAGATCGGCGTCCGAAGGCGTCACATGATAGAAGCGCGTGTAGAAGTCGCGCGTCAGCGTGCGGATGTCTTCCTGGAAATGATCGGGATAGAAGATCTGCGCCAGCCACCACAGCCCGATCAGGCGGTTCACCGAGGGTGGGAAATCGACCCAGCCGAACGGCAGCTTTGGTGACAGATGCACGCGGCCGGAGCGTACCGCGGCGACCTCCCTCCACAGGGCATCGCTACGCACATTGGCCGCGAAGTCGCGATCGATGGTGACGATGACATCGGGATTCCACAGCAGCACCTGCTCGATCGAGACCGTGGTGAGTCCGCCCTTTCGCTCGCCCGCGACGTTGCGCGCGCCCAGATATTCGATGGTTTCGACATTGATGGACCCACCGAGCCCGGTTTCCAGCCCGCGCGGCCCGCGGGCGTAGTAGGCGCGCGGCCGTTCATTTTCGGGAATGCGGTTCACGCGCGCCTGGATCTTGACGAGCGTTTCCTCCGTGTATGCCGCAAGCGGCTCGGCATCGCGGAGCGTGAGCTTGCCGAGAAGCCGGTAGGTCGCGGGCATCACCTCGAAGCGGCCGTCGAGCAGCGCATAGGGAATGCCGGTCTGCTCCTGCACGCGCGCGGCCAGGGAGACGAAGGTCGGCGCGGTCGAGCCGACGTCGAGGATCAAATCCGGCTTCAGCGCCAGCACGGATTCGAGATTGGCTGTGTTGCCGCGGCCGGTGAGACGGCCGACTTCCGGGCGCGTGCATACGTTCGGCAGCATCAGCGTGCATTCTTCCGCGCGGTTGGCGCGCGGCCAGCCGAGCAGCAGCTCCGGCGCCAGCGTATAGAGCATGATCGCGGCAGGCGGCCCGGCCGGAAACACCCGCGTGACGCGATCGGGTACCTCGATGCTGCGCCCGGCGGCGTCCTGGACCGTTCCGGCCGCCCGCGCGCGCGGCGCGGCCAGCGCCGCAAGCACCCCGCCCGTGAACGCGCGCCGGTCAAGCCCCGTCAATCGATCGCCACCATCACGTCGGAGGCCTTGATGACGGCATAGGCCTCCTGCCCCTTGGCGAGTTTGAGCGCATCGACCGCCTCGTTGGTGATCGCCGAGGTGACGATCTGCCCGCCGATGTCGATCTTCACATGCGCGGTCGTTGTGCCCTGGGTCACGTCGACGATCTTGCCCTTGAGCATGTTGCGCGCGCTGAGTTTCATCGCTGTTCTCCCTGGCTGAGGGCGGGCACGGAAAATCCGTGCTTCGCCAGTATCTGCTGTCCTTTAGCGGATACGATGAACAGCGCAAGGCGGTGCGCGGCAGGCGGGCTGTCATTCATGACGGTCATGCCGTAGTCGGCGCCGACGGCAAGCGGCTCCGGCAGACTCACAATCTGTTGCCCGGGACTTTCCCGCTGCGCCACCAGCCCCCCGGTGCAGTAGGTGAGGAAGATATCGGCGCGGCCTTCCGCCACGTGCCAGCCATAGACGCTGCGGCCGGCAGGTCCGGGGGCGCTCGACGGCCCGCCGGTGAGTTGCTGGGCCTTCTGCTCGAGGGCCTTGCGACTTCCGGCCTTTAACGCTTCTGCCTTGGCGAACACGCCGAACGCATAGTCGCCGGACGGATCGGCCTTCGGTGTGGAGGTACCGAGCTTCACATCTTCGCGCAGCATGATCTCGAGCAGTGTCTCCGGCGTAACGGACAGACCCGGCTTCACCAGCGCGCAGAGCCGGTTGCGTGCGAACAGCACGACCGGGCTGCTGCGGCCAGCGGTGGCCAGAGACTGCGGATGTTCCATGTTGGCGGACGCAAACACCTGCGCGCGGCTGCCGGCGGCGATCTCGTCGCGCAGCGTTCCCGACGGTCCGTATTTCGCTTCGACCTTGGTGCCGGTATCCGCGGCGAAGGCTTCAGCGACCTCGGTGAGCGCCCCGCGCAACGAGCCTGCCGCATGCAACAGCGCCGGCTCGTTGGCATCAGCCGATGTCATGGCCATGCCGATGATCGCAGCCGCTATCGCGCATGCCCGCCGCGAACTCGACGCCATCACGCGCCCGGCACGTCAGCGTTCGGGAAGAACAGCTGCTGGCCGTTGATCTTGTGCTCCGCGATGGCCTTCTGGCCTTCCGAGGAGACCAGCCAGTCGATGAACGCCTGGCCCAGCTCCTTCTTCACATGGGCATGCTTGTCCGGGCTGACCAGCATGACGCCATACTGGTTGAACAACCGCTTGTCTCCCTGAACGGCAATGTCGAGCTCGCCGCGGTTCTTGAACGACAGCCATGTGCCACGGTCGGCCAGCACATAGCCGTTCATGGCGGACGCCGTGTTGAGCGCCGCGCCCATGCCCTGCCCGATCTCGCGATACCACGGGCCCTTGTCAGCGCCGGCGATATCGATGGCGGCCGCCCTCCACAGCGCAAGCTCCGCCGCATGGGTGCCGGACTTGTCGCCGCGCGACACGAAAGGCGCGGCCTTGTTCCTGATCGCGGTCAGTGCGGCGACGATGTCCTTGCCGCCCTTGACGCCGGCCGGATCGCTGTTCGGGCCAACCAGGATGAAGTCGTTATACATCACCGCGAAGCGCTTCACGCCAAAGCCGTCGGCGACGAATTTCTCCTCCTGCGGCCGGGCGTGCACGAACACGACGTCGGCATCGCCGCGCCGGCCGGTATCGAGCGCTTGCCCCGTGCCCTGAGAGATCACCTTCACGCCAATGCCAGTCTTGGCCTTGAACAGCGGCAGGATGTGATCGAACAGGCCGGAGTCCTGGGTGGATGTGGTCGACGCCACAATGATCGATTTTTCTTGGGCAAGCGCGGGCGCGGCGAAGGCCAGAAGGATCGCGAGAAGGAAAATGCGTCGGTTCATGCAGAGTTTCCTTGTTTGGGCCGGGATCGCGCAAATCTTTGTCATAAGTGGACAAATCCGCAAGGTGGCAATGGCGCCCTCCCTAAAAATATAGCCTGAGGCTATAGCAATGAGTCCCAAATGGCTTCCTTCTATTCTAACTGCGCCGTAACCGCAAAGATGTAACGCTCATTCCGGTTTCGCATCGCCTGATCATATGCGCTTATTGATCGCTCTTCCGTATCGCAACATGAGACAGCTTTATTGATATCTGGAAGATTTCCACGTCTCATCAGGACGAAACAACCTCTGAATGAGAACGCGGATGACACCGGTTTACGAACCATGGGATTCAAAGCGCGCCGCCGAAATCATCGCTGAGCATGACGGCATCGAAGGCGCGACGTTGGTGATCCTGCATGCGTTGCAGGAAGCGTTCGGATATGTGCCGGAGCCGGCGATCCCGATGGTCGCCGAAGCGCTCAACCTGTCGCGCGCCGAGGTGCATGGTGTCTTCACCTTCTATCATGACTTCCGCAAGGAGCCGGCCGGCCGGCACGTGCTGAAATTGTGCCGCGCCGAGGCCTGTCAGGCCGCCGGCGGCGACGCACTCGCCGCGCGCGCGGAAGCCAAGCTCGGCATTTCACTCGGCCACACAACGGCAGACGAGCGCGTTACGCTGGAGCCGATCTATTGCCTCGGTCTGTGCGCCACCGCGCCGTCGGCGATGCTCGACGGCCGCGTGGTGGGACGGCTGGATGAGGCGCGCCTCGATGCGCTGGTCGCGGAGGCGCAGCGATGACGATGCGTATCTTTGTCCCGCGCGATGCCGGCGCGGTTGCCGTCGGTGCCGACGACGTCGCACTGGCGCTGGCGCAGGCCGCCAAGGCGCGCAACATCGCGGTCGAGATCGTCAGGACCGGCTCGCGCGGCCTGTATTGGCTGGAGCCGATGGTCGAGGTCGCAACACCGCGCGGACGCGTTGCGTTCGGTCCGGTCAGTCCTGCGGACGCAGCTTCCGTGCTCGAAGCGATGGCGACCGACGCGCCGCATCCCCTGCGACTCGGTATTGCGGAAGATATCCCATGGCTGAAGCGGCAGACCCGACTGACTTTTGCACGCTGCGGCGTGATCGATCCGCGCTCGGTCGAAGACTACTGCGCCCATGACGGCTACAAGGGCCTGGAGCGCGCGCTGACGCTGGGCACAGATGGCATCCTCGCCGACGTCACCGCCTCGGGGCTGCGCGGCCGCGGCGGCGCCGGCTTTCCGACCGGCATCAAGTGGAAGACGGTGGCGCAGGCCTCGGCCGACCGCAAATTCATCGTCTGCAACGCCGACGAAGGCGACAGCGGCACGTTTGCGGATCGGATGATCATGGAAGGCGATCCCCTCGTGGTGATCGAAGGCATGACCATTGCCGGCATCGCCGTCGGCGCCACCAAGGGCTACATCTACATCCGCTCGGAATATCCCCATGCCGTCATCGCGATGAGTGAGGCGATCGCCGCGGCGAAGCACGCCGGCTATCTCGGCGAACGCATCGGCGGCTCCGCGCACGGCTTCGATCTGGAGGTTCGCGTCGGCGCCGGCGCCTATGTCTGCGGCGAAGAGACCTCGCTGCTGGAAAGCCTCGAAGGCCGCCGCGGCATCGTGCGCGCAAAACCGCCGCTGCCGGCGCACAAGGGCCTGTTCGGCAAGCCGACCGTGATCAACAACGTGCTGTCCTTCGCGGCGATCCCTTTCATTCTCGACAACGGCGCCAAGACCTATGCCGATTACGGAATGGGACGCTCGCGCGGCACCATGCCGATCCAGCTTGCCGGCAACATCAAATACGGCGGCCTGTTCGAAACAGCCTTCGGCATCACGCTTGGGGAACTCATCGACGACATCGGCGGCGGTACATTTACCGGCCGTCCCGTTCGCGCCGTGCAGGTCGGCGGTCCGTTGGGGGCCTATTTCCCGCGCGCACTATTCGATACGCCGTTCGACTATGAGGCCTTTGCGGCGCGCGACGGCCTGATCGGCCACGCCGGCGTCGTGGTATTCGACGACAACGTCGACATGGCAAAACAGGCGCGCTTTGCGATGGAGTTCTGCGCCGTTGAATCCTGCGGCAAGTGCACGCCGTGCCGGATCGGCTCCACCCGCGGTGTTGAGACCATCAACAAGATCATCAGCGGCGAGCGCGTCCCGGAAAACCTCGCCGTGGTCGAAGACCTCTGCAACACCATGAAGTTCGGCTCGCTCTGCGCGCTTGGCGGCTTTACGCCCTATCCCGTGCTGAGCGCGCTCAAACACTTCCGGGAAGACTTTGGCCCGGCACCGGCTCATCTCGAAGCCGCGGAATAAGGAGAACACGATGTCGCTGATCCAGGAAACCGATTTTGGAACCCCGCGGTCCAAATCCGAAAACATGGTCACGCTGACCATCGACGGCCAAAGCGTCACCGTGCCCGAAGGCACCTCGATCATGCGCGCGGCGATGGAAGCCGGCACGCAGATCCCAAAGCTCTGCGCCACCGACATGGTCGACGCCTTCGGCTCCTGCCGGCTCTGCCTAATCGAGATCGAAGGCCGCGCCGGCACGCCGGCCTCATGCACCACGCCTGTCATGAACGGACTTGTGGTGCATACCCAGACCGAGCGGCTGAAGAAGCTGCGCAAGGGCGTGATGGAGCTCTATATCTCCGACCATCCACTGGACTGCCTGACCTGCGCGGCGAACGGCGATTGCGAGCTGCAGGACATGGCAGGCGCCGTCGGCCTTCGCGACGTCCGCTACGGCTATGAGGGCGAGAATCATGTGTTCGCCAAATCCAACGGCGTACCCAATGCTGCCTGGCTGCCGAAGGACGAATCCAATCCCTATTTCACCTACGATCCCTCAAAGTGCATCGTCTGCTCGCGCTGCGTCCGCGCCTGCGAGCAAGTGCAGGGAACATTTGCGCTGACGATTTCCGGCCGCGGTTTTGACAGCCGCGTTTCGCCCGGCATGAACGAGAATTTTCTCGGCTCCGAATGCGTGTCCTGCGGCGCCTGCGTACAGGCCTGCCCGACCGCGACGCTGACGGAAAAATCCGTGATCGAGATCGGCCAGCCTGAACATTCCGTGGTGACGACGTGTGCTTACTGCGGCGTCGGCTGCGCCTTCAAGGCGGAAATGCGCGGCGAGGAAGTCGTGCGCATGGTGCCCTACAAGGACGGCAAGGCCAATCGCGGCCATTCCTGCGTCAAGGGGCGCTTCGCCTGGGGCTATACCACACACAAGGAGCGCATCCTCAAACCGATGATCCGCGAGCGGATCGAGGATCCCTGGCGCGAGGTCTCGTGGGACGAGGCATTCAGCTTCGCCGCGGCGAAATTCAAGGGCATACAGAAGAAGTATGGCCGCGATGCGGTCGGCGGCATCACCTCCTCCCGCTGCACCAATGAAGAAACCTATCTGGTGCAGAAGCTGATCCGCGGCGGATTCGGCAACAACAATGTCGACACCTGCGCCCGCGTCTGCCATTCGCCGACCGGCTACGGCCTGTCGACGACGTTCGGTACCTCGGCCGGCACGCAGGATTTCGATTCCGTCGAGCATACCGACGTCGTCATGGTGATCGGCGCCAATCCCGCCTCCGCCCACCCCGTATTCGCCTCGCGGCTGAAGAAGCGGCTGCGCGAGGGCGCCAAGCTCATCGTGGTTGATCCGCGCCGTACGGAGATGGTGGAAGCCCCTCACCTCAAGGCGTTGCATCTGCCGCTGATGCCCGGCACCAACGTTGCCGTGCTCACGGCGTTGGCGCACGTCATCGTTACCGAAGGCCTCGTCGATGAAGCCTTCGTGCGCGAGCGCTGCGACTGGAGCGAGTTCGAGGAGTGGGCCGCCTTCGTGGCGCTGTCGAAGAACAGCCCGGAAGCGACCGCGATCATGACCGGCGTCGATCCGAAGGTGTTGCGCGAAGCCGCGCGGCTGTTCGCCACCGGCGGTAATGGCGCGATCTATTACGGCCTTGGCGTGACCGAGCACAGCCAGGGGTCGACCACAGTGATTGCGATCGCCAACCTCGCGATGGCGACCGGCAATATCGGCCGTCCCGGCGTCGGCGTGAACCCGCTGCGCGGCCAGAACAACGTGCAGGGCTCCTGCGACATGGGCTCGTTCCCGCATGAACTCCCCGGCTACCGGCATATCTCGGGCGACGCCGTGCGCGACCAGTTCGAGGCGATGTGGAACGTCAAGCTCAATCCGGAACCGGGCCTGCGCATTCCCAACATGTTCGACGCTGCGATCGAAGGCACGTTCATGGGCCTCTACGTGCAGGGCGAAGACATCCTGCAGTCCGACCCCAACACCAAGCATGTGGTGGCGGCGCTGTCGTCGATGGAATGCGTGATCGTGCATGACCTCTTCCTCAACGAGACCGCCAACTATGCCCACGTCTTCCTGCCGGGATCGACCTTCCTGGAGAAGGACGGCACCTTCACCAATGCCGAGCGGCGCATCCAGCGCGTCCGCAAGGTGATGACGCCGCGTAATGGACTTGCCGACTGGGAAGTCACCATCGGGCTTGCCAAGGCGATGGGCTTTGAGATGCGCTACACCCACCCCTCCGAGATCATGGACGAGATCGCGGCGCTGACGCCGACTTTTGCCGCCGTCTCCTATGCCAGGCTGGAAGAGCTCGGTTCGGTGCAGTGGCCCTGCAACGACAAGGCGCCGGAAGGCACGCCTGTCATGCATATCGACGGCTTCGTGCGCGGCAAGGGCAAGTTCGTGGTCACCGAATATATCCCGACCGACGAGCGCACCGGGCCACGATTCCCGCTGCTACTGACGACCGGCCGCATCCTCAGCCAGTACAATGTCGGCGCACAGACCCGCCGCACCGACAACGTCGTCTGGCATGCCGAGGACCGGCTGGAAATCCATCCGCACGACGCCGAGCAGCGCGGCGTGCGCGACGGCGACTGGGTGCGGCTGGCGAGCCGCGCCGGCGAAACAACGTTGCGCGCGGAGATCACCGACCGCGTGGCGCCGGGCGTGGTCTACACCACCTTCCACCACCCGGACACGCAGGCCAACGTCATCACGACGGAGTATTCGGACTGGGCTACCAATTGTCCGGAATACAAGGTCACGGCGGTGCAGATTTCCCCGTCCAATGGTCCAAGTGACTGGCAGAAGGCCTATGACGAGCAGGCTCGCCACTCCCGCCGCATCGCGCCGGCGGAAGCCGCGGAGTGACGATGCGCGATCCCGTCTACAACGCTGAGCGCAAGGTCTGGCGCGACGGCAATTTGAGCAATGGCGTGCGCCTGATCCCAGAGGAGACGGCGCTGGCGCTGACCTATAATGGCGGCACCTATGCCGTGATGATGGGGACGCCCGAGGACCTCAGCGACTTTGCCATCGGCTTCTCCTTGAGCGAAGGCATCGTGCAGTCGGCGGACGAGATCGAGACGCTCGAGATCGTCGAGCTCGATGACGGCATCGAACTGAGGATGTGGCTGGCGCCGGCGAAAGCGCAGTCGATCGGCGAACGGCGGCGGCATATCGCTGGCCCCACCGGCTGCGGCATCTGCGGGGTCGAGTCGATTGCCGAGGCCGTCAGGCCGGCGGCAATCGTGCCTGATGGACGCGCCTTCTCGCCGCATGAGATCATGAAGGCGATGGCTGTGCTCACGCCGCTGCAGGAGATCAACCACCAGACCCACGCGGTGCATGCCGCCGCGTTCTGGACGCCAGGACGCGGCATTATCGCGCTGCGCGAGGATGTCGGCCGTCACAACGCACTGGACAAGCTCGCCGGCGCGCTGGCGCGGGACAAGGTCGCGGCCGGCGACGGTGTGGTGCTGCTCACCAGCCGTGTTTCGGTCGAGATGGTGCAAAAGACCGCCGCGATCGGCGCGCCGCTGATGGTGGCGGTGTCGGCGCCGACCGCGCTCGCGGTGCGGATAGCGGATGCCGCCGGCATCACGCTCGCGGCGATCGCGCGTTCGGACGGGTTCGAAATATTCACGCATCCGGAACGGATTGCGGCCCCTATCGAGGTTAAGGAAGCTGCCTATGTCGTCGTCGCCTGACAGACTGGTCTACATGGCCAACCAGATCGGGAAATTCTTCCAGAGCCAGGGCCATGACAAGGCGGTGCCTGGAATCGCCGAGCACATCAAAAAATTCTGGGACCCGCGGATGCGGAAGCAGATCTTTGCTCATCTCGACGCCGGCGGCGCGGGGCTTGATCCGTTCGTGCGCGATGCGATCGAAAAGCTGCGGAACAGCTAATCCGAATGCTGATGGTTATGAACGGAGAACCATGGTCTTCCAATCGTATGTCCGCTCGGGGTCACAGGCAGAAGTCGGCGCCTGAAAAAGCTTGGTCTGCTTTGCATCTAACACCTGACCAGCTGAGCCGGGGACTGATAGCCAGTGTCAGGCATTCTGTAACGGGCTCATTGCGCGAAGACTGGTCGACGAACGGGAAGCGTCTTGCCTACGGAACGGTCCGAGAGCGCTACCACCAACCCTTGATAATCGTAGTCGAGCGTAGGAAAGAGTGGGAAGGCGTAGAGGGGGAGCGCTACCGACCCACACCGGCCAAGGTCCCACCTCCTCTAATCTTCAACGTGAAGTTAGCGGCGCGCTCAAACCGATCAGGATCGCAGCTGCAGCTACAACACTCCGTGGTGGCCGAAAGCAGCATGAAGCCTGATATCATGCGCTAGGGAGCGCTCATGAATGGAGCAGTACTACATTTGGTACGGCATGGTGGATCGAGCGTGGGCTTAAGTGCTGATTGTGCTTGGCTTCTCGAGAAGGTTCAATCCATCATGAGGAAGCTTGAGCTAGGTCCAGCCAATGAGAGATGGCCAGGTCGAATATCTTCCAACGTCCGCTGTGCGCCAAAAGCGGCCGATCGCGAGCACACTGGTGGGCAACGCTTGAATGCTCAGTCAGCACTAAAGTCATTCGCTCGCGATAGAGCGACGCGGAGGGCGGGATGGCGGAGGATCCCGTATGCCCGCACGCCCCGTCGGTCGACGCCAACGGCCTTGGAACAAAGGATTGCTCGTCGGCCAGAAGAAACCTCTTGAGCCCAAGCATGTATGGTCAATTCGAGTCCGCCTAGAAATCGCGGGGTCAAAGCGTGACCTTGCGATCTTTAACTTAGCAATCGACAGTAAACTTCGCGCCTGTGACCTGGTCAAACTGCGACTGGAGGACATTTGCTTGGGAACAAATGTGCGGCGTCGAGCGACTATTGTCCAAAAGAAGACAGGACGACCGGTTCAGTTTGAGATCTCGGAGCAGTCGAGGAATTCAGTTGAAGCCTGGCTGCCAACGCTGCGGGCCACTGGCTCCCGATACCTCTTCCCAACTCGAATTCATGCTAGTCCTCACATTTCAACCCGCCAATATTCCCGGCTGGTGCATCGCTGGGTTAAAAGCATCGGCTTAGAGTCAGCATCTTACGGCACGCACTCGATGCGCCGCACGAAGGCTGCCCAGATTTATCGGAAAACTGGTAACCTGCGTGCAGTCCAACTTCTCCTCGGTCATACCAAGTTAGAAAGCACCGTCCGATATCTCGGAATTGAGGTAGACGACGCCTTGAATATGGCAGAACAGATTGAGCTCTGATCGTCGACCACCGGCTTCCACGCCCGGTGGTCGCTTTCGCGCCAGAAGCGGACTACCCAGGGTCAGCTTTTACTAAGCTTTGGCCGGCGGAAGCTTAAATGAGAACACGGCTCCGCGGGTACGGTTCTCAGCCCAGAGCTCGCCGCCGTAGCTTTCGAGGATCGTTCTCGCGATTGGGAGTCCCAGCCCCGTCCCTTGCGGTTTCGTCGTGACGAATGCATTGAAAATGCTGGCCAGCTTGTCGTTGGGGATACCCGTGCCGGAGTCGGATATTCGGGCCTCGACGTCGCCGGTATCAGCCAGATTTGTTCGGATCGTCAGATTATGCGGGTTGGCCACCTCTTCCATCGCGTCAACGCCATTCATCACGAGGTTGATGATGACTTGCTGCAGATGAATCGGATCGCAGCGCACCCGTAATGGCTCCGTGGCAAGAATGGTACGTAAAATCACTCCCCGCCTTGTGACTTCAGGAGACACAATCTTGACGACGTCGCGCACGGTATCGTTCAAATCGAGCGTCTGCAGATCGGATTCCGTTCTGTTGTTGAGCAGATTCCGCAGGCCGCTGATGATCTCGCTCGCACGTTGCTCATCCCGGACGATATCGGAAAGGATCTCGCCGAGCTGCGCCATGTCGAGCGGATGGGCCTTGAGCAACATCTGCGCGGCCTCGGTATTGCTCAAGATAGCTCCGAGCGGCTGATTGAGTTCATGCGCGATCGATGACGACAGAACGCTTGCGGTCGTGACCCGATTCAGACGAACGACCTCGTGACGACGACTGGTCGCCTCCGCTTGGGCGACAAGGCGTCGCCGCCGCTCGACGAGCAGCAATGCAATGATGCCTGCCTGCAGCAGGATTGCCGCCATAACAGCCGTTAGTTGCGGGCGATACTGCTCCCAGAGGCTGGGCACGCGAAAGACAACTTCGCTGCCTGGCGGCAACTGGCTTTCGCTGATATTCCAGCGCTTCAGCTCCCTCCAGTCATATCTTGGCGACGCCGCTGGGATTGGAGGCGTCTTGATGCTGCCCGGCGACTCTCCGCCCAGAATGCGCACGGCAACTGCGGCGGTCTGGCGGCTGACGTCGGATATGTTCGTCATCCGGCCGCCGACGATCCCTCGGCCGAAGAACGTGTCCTGCTCCGAAAAGATAGGCGCATTGGCGACCGCGTGAATCCGGTCTATGGCTCGACCGCCTTCGTGCACGACGCCGGCGGCGTCCACCAACATCTGCGCGTACACGATGAAGGTCCCGGGTGGCAGAACAGCCACTCGCTTGAGTATCTCTTCCAGCGACAGTTCATTGGAATAAGTGATCTCGAGCCGGTTTGTCAGCGGTTGGAACAGCTTGCGCATCTCCTCCAGCCATCGCTTCTCGATCGGAGAACTTCCGACCACGACGAATACCTTGGTCGTCTCCGGAATCAACTTCAGTATCTGGTCGAGAGTGCCTAACACGTCGATGGATACGGAAACCATCGCATCGGTCGCCGGAGCGTTCGGAGAAATCCGCTGCTCGAGGGCCGCGTACAAGGTTGGGATCGACGGAAAAATCCGCTGACGGTTTTGCTGAAAGAATCGCGCCGCGGGACCGCCAATCGTCATGATCAGGTCGAGCTTGCGTTCGGAAAACACTGCATTCAAATAGTCGACAAAGGCGTCCTCGTTCCCGTCAGGGAAGCGAGCCGTCGACAGCGAAGCCTCAAAAATATCGATGGGATCTTTCGACTGAAGCCTCAACTCTTCGCGAATCTTTCTTGCGTAGTCATCCCAAGGCGAAAAATCGCGACCGACGGAATGAACAATTAGCACCCGCTTCGGCTGGGAGAACGCCGCGGCGGTCATGGCGAAAAGCAGGACGACTGCGCTGAGAAGTATGCGGGATACCATGCTTTTGCTTAGCTGTTGGCGCGTTCATTTTGAGCGTCGCCCACTACTGAGAGTTTCTTCCTGTGTCCGGTATCCGACTCTACCCGAATTGTGGGCGACGCGGGAGATTTATTGTCCGTTGCACGCAGTGGCTGTGTCGTGATTTCGGGCGGATTTAGTTAGGTTACTGGGTTAGTTGCGGGATGCAGTCACGCAATGCCATTGATTGCGTCAATGAGCAACTTTGACAGAAAGGGCTTCTTCAGATAGGCGATGCAGCCCGCATCAAAAGCCTGCTGGCGGGTCGCTTCATTATCGATCGCGGTCATGAAAATCACAGGCAGATCGATCCCCAACGCCGTCAGCCGCCGCTGGAGATCGATGCCCGACATTCCACCGAGATGAATATCGAGTAGCAGGCAGTCAGGCTCGCATTTGGCAATACCAACGAGAAATGCTTCCGCCGACGTAAATGTCAGGACGTAAAAACCGTGCGCCGACAAAAGGCGGTTGATACCCTGCAACATACTCGGGTTATCATCAATGACAACTATGGTGCGCATGCGCATCGCTCATCCATGTCGGCCCGGCCGGAAACACCTTTGAGCAATGGCAAACGATCATTTTCGATTTGTGAGCACATAACTCCGCTAGAACAGCTGCGTTCCAATCCTGCCTGCGGCGCTTCCGGCACTTCAGACTTCGCCAAAGGCGAAGTTCGATCACTGCTTCATTTTGATGCCCTTCTCGGCCCTGTACTCCTTGAAGACTACGTCGATGGCTTCAATTACTTTCTTCCCGGGATTTGCCTTGCAGTGGACGATGACCTCGTGCTCAAGGGATTTCGCGCGGTCGACCTGCATCATGTGCTTCTTGGCGAGGCCGTTGTACCAGCCGCTGTACCAGACGGTGAGGTAATCAGCGTCTTCCTGGAATGTGTTCGCCAATTGGGCGCAGGTCAGTTTCTGGACATCGACATACCCGTCGCGGTCCGCATAGGTCTTCAGTTCGACCTGGGCCAACGCTGGTCCCGCCATAATAGCCGTCGCGCAACACAGGATGAGTTTCTTTGCGATCATTTGGATGGTTCCCTTGCTGTTCTGACTTCGCAACGATCGATCATGGCGAGCCACAGAAGCAGGCGGCTGCGCGCGTTCCCTTGAACATGATCGTCGCTCCGAAATGTTGATTGAAATGATGGAGCGCGACGCTACCGCGCTCCGAAGCGGCATTCCCGGCAAGCGGTGGTCAAAGTGACCTCGACAATTCTATCGCCTGCCAACTCGATTGACCGGACCACCACGATTCATCGGTGTTCCCGGTCGCACACCCACACCCGGGGCGCCGACGCCGGGGGTCACCACGGCGCGCGCGACCGGCCGCGGCCGCAGCACGACACCGGGCCTGACGACGCAACCAGCAGGATACGAAATGTACTGACAGTAAACTACGGCGCTGGCCTGTTCACTGCTGGCCGTCACGAATCCAGCCGTCAGCAGGGCTGATAGTACAATCGAACGCTTCATGATTGCCTCTCCACTTGATTGATCGTCAGAACTCGTCGCTCGGCCGCTGAATTGAAGCGGGGGAAGCCTGCTTCTCCCGTCTCCTCTCTATCTCAGTAACAGGGCGGATAGGGGTAGTAGCCGCACACAGGCCGCGCGTACGGATACGGCGCGACGTAAGGCGCAGCGTACGCGGCCGCGCCATAGGCGGCGGCACCAACGGCACCGGCATACATCGCGCCCCGGAATGCCGAACGCCGTGCGACGCCGGCAAACGACATTGGCGTGAACGGCCGGCCGATGATGTCAATGAACAGCGCCGCCCCACCGTCCGCGCCGGCGATATCCCCTTCGAGGGTCTGAACGGCAAACGTCAGCTTATCGCCCTCGAGCTTCGGGTTCTTCAGCACCACGACTGCGTCCTTCACGGCGCCGTCCTTGCCGAACACGGACAAGGTCGCATTCGGAGGATTCTTGGTAAAGCTATCGTCGCCCGATCCCCATTCCGCGATGACGTCGGCGGTGGGCTGATGGCCAGCGGATCGCACCGGGCGGTCGGCAAATATGATGGAGTTTGGGGCAACGCCCATCAGCACCAACGTGTCACCCTGCAACGTCGCCGCACGGGAATTGAGCACGAACAGCGAGGGGACAATCTCAGGCTTGGCTGCTGCGGCCGGAGCACCAATCGTTTTCAACGCGGACGGGGCCTGTGCGGTTTGGGCACTGGCCGTTGCCATGCTGCCCAGTATCGCCGTTACGGCGAGCAGTCCGGCCATCTGAACAAGTCTTGCACTCGTCATGTCTACTTCTCCGTTGGGATTCGGGTTATCGCTAATATGCCGTTGGTCGCGGGGACTATGGGTGCCTGATGAAGGGTGGACTATGCAAAAACGAACCGACCGATAAACATAAAGCGAGTCGCCGTCAGTACCGGACGACGCATTCGAAATCCGACATGGCTTGTCAGCATATCGACAGCTTCGATATGCCTGCGGCATGCAAATGTCCGCGTTGCCGAACCACAACGATTTTCACGACTGGTGCTTGAGCTCGGGCGTGACTCATCACGCGTAGCCGGCTTTTGATTGTGCGAGTTTGAGGAACGTCAGATAGTTGGCTGCGAGCTTGTCCCACCGGGCAGCGTACTCACGCTCTGTGGTATCGCTCACGATACCCCTTGCCGATTGCTGCTTCAAAACCTGTGAATCACGCCCGAACTCGCGTCGGCCAAAAAGAGGTCGGCATGAGTTCGAGCGCTAAGTTACTTTCCAGGCAGCATGATCGGTCCAAGTACCATCAAACCCGCTTGATACCGGGCGGCTGCCATGTCCCTTCGCCCGCGGGCAGAATCGACGGCGGTGTGGGCTTCGGCCAATACAGACGCATCACGAGATAGATCTTGTCATCTGGCGCCGGAAGCCAATTGGCTTCCTTGTCGGCGCCGGGGCTGTCTTTTTGAATGTACAGGGTCAGCGAGCCGTCTGCGTCCTTTTTCATCGCCGGCAACATCGGAGAGTTGATGAGGTAGCGATTGATCGGGTTCTTGACCAGGAGCTGGCTCTTGCCGTCGTACATCGTCACGGACCAAAACGCATTCACTGGCGGCAATTGGCCGGGCGGGAATGTGATTGTATACTTGTGCTTGCTGCCGTCGAGCGGCTCACCGGTCGCGTCCGTTCGGGTATAGGGGTACATGGCTTCTACGGCATCGTTGCCCAAGAGACCGCCCTTGGCAGATCCGGCCCGCATCACCCAATCACCGTTGTAGAAGGCCTCGTCGCCAAAGAACGAGCCGACGTTCCAGCCGTTGATGTTTTTGTTTCCGCCGGCCAGCCATTTGTCGACCTTGGCGTCGCCCTGCTTCATGCCCACCAGGATTTCGGCTTTATGTTCGAGCGATAGATCCTTGAACACGAAGGTCTTGCCGGGACCGATACCAATCTTGGCAAGTTTCGCGCGGATCGCCTTGTCCCTTGACGTCTCAGGGACGAATTGCAGGGCTGCGTCGAGATATTGAAAGAAGTTATCCTTAATCCCGGCCGTGGTGGCGGGCAGGAAATCGATCTTCGGCGCGGCAGGCGGGGCCGGACGCTTAAGAAAGCCGGAAAGCGGCTGCGCCTTGTAGCCGGCCTGAATTTTCTCGACGTTCGGCATGTCGCCGGGATTGAAAAGTTGAGTACGGATTAGAGCAAGCGAGAACGGCGTCGTAGATCGAAAGACCTTCTTGATTCCGGGAGGCGTTTCACCTTTCCAGTCAGGAGCGACCACCAGATAGTCGCCCGACTCGGCCCCCGTGGCGCGGGTACCGATGTAGCCATAATTATAGGTATTGCCGTCGATGAGCTGGACCGCGTAGTAGCGGGCCCTATCTATCATCGGCACCGAGACAACCATCGGTTCAGCGCGCAAATCCAGCCACAGTATTGAGTACGGGGTGTCGCTGTTCGGCGTGATGACTGCCGTATCCGCGGGGGTGGCGACATGGTGGTCATTGTGAATCACGTTGAACGGCGCCTTGAACTGGCTGCCCTTTGTGTCCACAGCGAACTCATTCATGACAGCGTAGTTCATCACCAGCGGTAAGCCGTAGATGAAGCCTTCTTCGGCAATGTCCTTGGCCTCAAGCAGATTGGGCCATTCGGCCTTGTACTGCGCCATCACCGGGGTGTACTTCGCCGTCGTGACGGCGAGCGCGGCGATGGCCGCGGTGGAGCGAAGTAACTCTCGCTTCGTAAACATCAGAAAATTCCTTCCGGTTCGTGCCTGTCATCAAGTGAGTTTCGTAGCCTGTGCGATGGTTGGCTATACGAAATCCGCCTATTCAGTCCGTCTGGATCTAGACAGAGGTCCTGCAGCCAGATCTCATGATCTCGCAGCGCGCGGCAGATCTCATTCACCGCGCATTGCCGGTCCTAATAACAGCGCGTGTAAATGCGCCCGTAGGGATCGACCGCCTGAACGCAACGCGCCGGAGCAACCGGCGCAGGCGCCACCACGACCGGCGCCGCATAGGCAGCTCCCGCCGCCACTGCGCCCACGGCAACGGCGCGTCGTGTCGTGCGGCGGGCCACGCCGGCATAGCTCATTGGCGTAAGCGGTCGCCCGATCCTCGCCTCAGCCGACGAAACCAGAGCTGCGTTCGGATCCAACGGTGATTGCCCGTTCCACAACAGCGCCGCGACGCCAGCGATCGTGACAGTCGAGAGACGAATGAGAGTTTTCGATATGCAGATCATTTCTTGGCTCCTGCATTGGTGATGCCGTGCGGCACTTCGTCGATGTCGCCGAGTTCAGCCAGCGACAGCTTCTTGGCGGACTGTTCCGGCTTGAATGCAAACGCATCCGCCGGCAGATCGGTCTTCCATTCCTTGATGCGCAGGATGTACTGCGGCGCTTCGCCTACGCCCTTGCTGGTGATCACATACTTGCGCGGGATTGGCCTGGCGCCGGACTCGATCCAGATCTGCCAATCAGTTTCAATGTTGCGGAATGCGAGATGATCGCACTCGACGCCGTCGATGACGCCTTTGCCGATCACGGTGCCTTCGACAACGTCCGCTATAATCACGTCGAAGACGTTCGGCAGGAGCAGGTCCGCCCCGGGGGCCACGATGCCGTTCTTCTCGCGCAGCACGTCGATCAGTTGATCGGCAGTCCCCTCGGCTTCGATCTGTGCGTAGTTCTTGCTATCCTTGTCATTCACGGTGACCAGCTTGCCATCGAACACGACTTCGACATCTCGATAGCCGCCGGTGCGCGTGGCGCGGAGCTTGTCCGGACGGCTCAGTTGCACCTGCCCGGAGCTGGTGAACTGAATCTTCTGCAAGGTGGAGGTGATGACTTCGATGTCGGAGTCGTAGGTGACCGATATGGTCTTCTGGCTCGCCACATAGTCCGACATTGCCTTGAGAAGTTTTCCCGCGCCATCCTCCTGAGCGCGTGCCTGTGGTATGCTCGAAACAAACATGGCCAACGCCAGCCCGGCCACGCCGAGGCTAAACGCCCCGGCTTTGCATATCGACGCCTGGCTCATAACGCTCTCCTTGTTGATCACGATGATTGCGGCGAATGGTCTCGCTCGCCGGCCACCATGGAGAAGTCACGCTGCATCGACTATGCAAAAACCGAACGGCGACTGTTTGGTACGAAGATTTTTCACACGGATTTTGCATAGCGCGCATTGATAGATTGCCGGCTAATGGCGATCTCGTACCCGAACGATGGGGAGCTCCGCCGTGGTCATTATCCTGAGCCTTTATATCGCTGCGATGTGGGCGGTATTCTCCAAGTTCAAACTTGTGCGCTGGGGCTGGTTGTCGGGTACCATTTCGCTCCTCATCGGCGGGTTTATCCTCGCAACATTTCTTGCGTTTTTTAACTATCTGACGCCCTCGGGGCGCGTGACGGTGACCGGCCGCGTGGTGGAAGTGACGCCGAACGTGACGGGGCAGATCGTCGCAATCCCGGTCAAGCCGAACGTGCCAGTGAAGCAGAATGACGTGCTGTTCCAGATTGACCCGGCGCCTTTTCAGTACAAGGTCACGCAGTTGCAGGCGTCGCTCGCCGCCGCAAAGCAGAACGCCGAAATATTGAAATCGAATTACGATCAGGCGACGGCGAATGTCGCGGGGCTCACCGCGCAGGCCGCCTACAACAAGAAGCGTCTCGCGGACATCGAGACGCTTGCCGCCGACGAAGCCAACACGCAATTCCAGGCGCAGGACAAGCAGGTCCAGTACGAGACGGTGTCGGCGCAACTCGTCGCGGCCAAGGCTGCGCAGCAAAGCGCCAGACTCGCGCTGGATTCCGAGATCGGAGGCGTCAATACCACGGTCGCGCAGCTCCAGGCGCAACTCGATAACGCGGCTTGGGAATTGTCGCAGACGGACGTTCGTGCGCCCGCCGACGGCTATGTTACCGGGGTCGCATTGACGGTCGGCGACCGGGCGTTGCAGGCGCGTTCGGCGATGTCGTTAATTGTCGAGAAGGAGATCACGCTGGTCGGCATGTTCTCGCAAAACGGCTTTCAGACCATCAAGGAAGGTGCGGCCGTCGATATCGTTTTCGACAATGTGCCGGGCCGCATTTATCGCGCAAAGATCATCGGAATTCCGAAAGGCATAGGTCAGGGGCAGATCGCCGCGTCGGGGACGCTGGCGCGCACGAGCGCGCTTGGTGGCGCGTCGGCTTTCCCGGCGGTGATTTCCATTCCGGACGAAATGAGCCGCGACTCGCTCCGGCTGGGCATGTCCGGAAGCGCCACCGCGTTCGCCGCAAATGCAGGGGTTATTGGCCTGCTTGCGTCCATTCTGGTCTGGGTCAGCTCGTATACGGCTTACCTCTGACCAACCCGGCAAATACAAATAAAGGTGCTTAGGTAGGGGCACCTTGGCACAAATTGCCATATTGCGGGACCGCACAGCGACGGAGCCTTAGCGTTGACCGCTTCGGCGCGCCCCGGTAAATCTTCCGACACCCAAACGTTGAATGGCTTCAGCCTGCCCGCGCCTGATGTTGTCCAATAGGCTCCTACGCGGAGTGGAAGATTAGTGCTGGAATGACGGCAGCGCCTGTAGTTCACATCGTTGACGACGACGCATCGTTTCGCGGTGCGATCTCGCGCGTGCTGGAACTATCGGGCTATGCGGTGGCGGACTATGATTCCGCAAGTTGCTTTCTGCGTTCGATTGAGAACGCCAAGCCAGGTTGCATCCTGCTCGACGTGAACATGCCATCGGTTAATGGGTTACAGCTCCAGGAAGAACTCGCGAAGCTGTCGATGCGTTGGCCGATCGTTTTCATGTCGGGCCGGGGTGACGTTCCCACCAGCGTGCGGGCGATCAAGGCCGGCGCCGAAGATTTCCTGCTGAAACCTGTAGCCAGAGAGACCTTGCTGGATACGATAGGTCGCGCGCTGGCCAGCTTTGCCGCGACGAAGCAGCAACAGGACCAGATCAATTCGCTCAGATCCCTGATTGTGACCCTGACGCCCCGGGAAAGCGAGGTCTTTGCGCTGATGGTTCGCGGCAAAATGAACAAGCAGATTGCCTTTGAGCTCGGCACCTCCGAGCGAACCATCAAGGCGCATCGACGTATGGTGATGGAAAAGCTGCAGGTTCAGACGTTTGCGGAGGCCGTCTCCGTCGCCGAGAGGATCGGACTGTTGGCGCCGTCGGCCGCCACGAATGCCGAAAATCCCCGATAGGGAATTTTCGAGCAAGCCCGCCAAACCATCATCGCGAGACGAATCATCGTCCATGTCGGTCTCAAAAGCGGCGGCTGCCCGATTTTGCATAGGCAGTGCGCCATCGCCCTCCTAGGGTTCTCGCTCAAGATGAAACCTCAATTGAGGCTGACGGCATGACGCTTGCCAGCCAAGGAATAAGATTTTGAAGCCGAACTGGATAACAACGCTACTTGTTCTCGCCGCTATCCAATGCCCGGCAAGCGCATATGCGCAGGTTTCGACCCGATTCCCGTTCTGCCTGCAAGGTGATGATTATCCGGGCTGGAGCAACTGTAGCTTCATCAGCTATCAGCAATGCCAAGCCTCGGCGTCCGGCACGTTCGACGAATGTCTGGCAAACCCGTGGTACCAACCTGGCGACAACGCCACGCCGGCGCCCGATCAAAACGCGGGCGGCCCAGGTATATCTCCCCTGCCCATCGGCCCCCCACCCAACTGACGCACCAACTTCAGTGGTGTTGGAATGCTTGCTCCGGAATCGGCCAAGACGAGGCCAGCGGCGTGCCATTCTGAAACGGCCGCGCTGCCGCGACGTTGCCCTCAAGGACAATATGCGGGGATATCGAGCTGTGGTGTTTTGGCGCCGGGCAGAACTTTCTGCCGTGTTCTAGCGAAATGCGGGGCCACGATGAGAATTTATCCCTCTGCCAATACAGGGACGCAAACTCCCGGCGCCGTGCCCGTCAGCTCCAGCCGGGATCTCGTCGAGCGGGCTGAGGTTCTGGTGCTCGCCGAAGTTGACCAGCCCCTCCCGATCTCGGCTCTTTGCGCCGCTCTTTCGGTGAGCGAGTGCAGGCTTCGCAAGGCATTTCGCAGGGTCCGTGGCCTTCCGCCCTGCCGGCATCTTCGAATGCTGCGATTGTCACAGGCCAGACGCGCGCTGATGGACACAGACAGCGGCCTCTCGACTGTGACAGAAATTGCTACCGGCTTTGGGTTCCTGGAATTGGGACGCTTCTCGGTTGAGTACCGAAGAGCGTTTGGCGAAAGCCCCTCTCAAACTCTGCAACGCGCATCGAGTGCAAGTGCGGACTTGGTCCGGACCGCTGCGCAACAAGACCGCGTCGAATTTTATGCGTGAAAATTCGCACGGCGCATCTCGCGCCCAAGGCGCGACAACCTGAGCGTGACATTAGAGCCACAGCCAGGAATCGACGTGGATAAACAACCGATTTTGCATAGTCATTGCCAGCACTCGGATGCTCAATTGCGACCCTGGGCACGGTGATATTGAGGATGACATTGCAGATGGCGAGCTATCTCCCCAAACAAGCGTCGACCCATCGGCTCGCGCACTCCACCGGCCTGGCCATGTTGTTATTCGGCTCGCTGTCTGGCGCGGCCTACGCGGACGAAAGCGGTGTGTCGTACTGGCTGCCCGGGCGGTTCGGCAGTCTGGCTGCCACTCCCCAGGTGCCGGGCTGGTCTTGGGCCGAAGTCTACTATCATACCTCGGTCGGAGCATCCGGAGGCGTGGCGGCCGCAAAGCAGATCCAGATCGGAAGGATCCCCGCGAACGTCAACGTCAGCCTGAATGCAAGTCTTAATGCCCAGGCCGACCTCGTGCTGCTTAACCCGACATACACGTTCGCTACACCCGTGCTGGGTGGACAACTGGCCATAGGTGTTATCGGCCTGTTCGGTCGAGCCAGCACCGGCATCGACGGCACGCTCACGACAGCGGTTGGTCCCCTCGTGACGACCCGGACGGGAAGCATCTCAGATTCGCTTACGTCGGTTGGAGACCTGTATCCGCAAGCCACACTGAAGTGGAATGCCGGCGTGCATAATTTCATGACCTACGTGACCGGAGACATCCCGGTTGGCGCCTACGATCCCAATCGTCTCTCCAATCTCGGTATCGGTCACGGCGCAATCGACGGCGGTGGCGGCTACACCTTTTTCAATCCAGCGGCAGGACAAGAGTTTTCGGCCGTCGCGGGCTTTACCTACAACTTCAAGAACCAGGACACGCAATATCAGAACGGCATTGATTTCCACCTTGACTGGGGCGTCTCCCAATTCCTCTCGAAGCAGGTTTTCGTCGGGTTTGTCGGGTACGCCTATCAGCAGATCACCGACGACTTCGGTCAACACCCCATCCTTGGCGGATTCCGGTCCCGCGTTGCCGGAATTGGACCGCAAATCGGGATTCTTTTTCCGGTTGGAGACATGCAGGGATATCTCAACCTGAAAGGATATGGCGAATTCGCTGCCGAGAACCGGCCGTCGGGATGGAATACCTGGGTGACGTTCTCGATCTCGCCGATGGCGCCGACCAGCACCGTGACGCCGACGCGGCGGATGGTGAACAAGTGAGCCAACCCGGGCAGCTCCGCGGGACTGCGGAGTTGTCGTGTCCCTGTGCACTTAATTCAATTTGCGCAGCATGGTCCGGCGATGGCTCATCAAGTATTGAAGCCTGTGGGCTGTCAGACTTAGCGCGGCCATAGCGGGGCTGTCGGCCCCCTCGCCATTCGCGTTCCTGGCGAGTTCAGACTTCAGGATATCGTCGATACGCTTTTCTATTTCTTCCAGTTCGGCTTCGCTCTTGGCACCCTTGATCTCGTTGCCGCACTCATAGAGCGGTTCGAGCATGCTTTGCGGGGTATTCCCAGAACCTGCGAAGCGCCAAGCTGCAACAATGATCGAGATCAACGATCCCAGCAGCAATGACCCATAGTACAGCTTGTCGTCATACTTATCGAGAAAGCTCTGCTGGTTTCCGTTGTAGTACGTAGCAGCTCCCGGATGGATAGGGATCAGCGCGTCGGCGTCGGTGCTCGGTGCGGCAGCTTGCGCCAGTATCGGATATTGGGACAGCAAGTCTCTTCGGACGTCGACCAGCGATTGCGTTAGGTCGGTGATGGTGCCGTTATTCACCGACTTGTTGGCAACAAGAAAATATGAAACGCGAAGCGAGGTAAGATCATCGGATGGAACAGGTGGCGCGCCCCGCAAGGTTCCCTTTGGAATGTCGTAACTCTCGTAATACTGCGCGACGTTCGCCACCGCTCCGGCCGATTCGATTGCGATCAGTTTCGGAGCCGAACCTCTTGGGTGCTCCTGCTGAAAGAACTGTCTGACCTTGGCCAGGTACTTCTCGGTAAGAGGAACGACAGCAAGAAGGGCGTGAACCCGTCCGGATGAAATCGCGGTCGCGCCGTCGGCAATTGAGACATCCTGGAAAATGACCTTGGCGCGATCAAGCTGGTAAACTTGCTTCAGCGCGTCTACTGTGGGCCTGTTGATCGCACCTCCGATAACGCCGATCGTTGTATTGCGAAGATCGCCGAGACTATCGCCGCTCACCGTCGAAGGTGCCATGAGCAGAACCACGCCATGGGTCAGAAGGAGCACGCTCCTCGCATCTGCCAGCCCACCGGTATCGCCGCGAACGACGGCGAGGTCTGCCTTGTGCGCAGCCAGCAGTTCCGATGCCTTCGCTGATGTATTGGCATCCACTATCTTCAATCGGACGTGGGCGTTCGACGTCGTCAGGCGCGCCGCGACTGCGGAAATCAACGACAAGGCCTCTCCGTCAATCGAGCCGACCGCCACTGTCAAAACGACTGGCTTGGCGAAGTAGCGATACGACAACCACGCGCCGCTTATGATAGCCGCGGCAGCAGCCCCCACTATCGTTAACCTCAGCCATCGCGGCCACAGGCTGGTCGCTGGGCTGGCCATCGGTTCAGGGCGCCAAAGCCAGCGTGAGGCCCGACACGCCCAGCGACACGTTCAAACCCGCCTGCCCCTCGACCGATAATGGTTGCAGGGCAATCGTCCGGTTTGAGCCGCCAAACAAGACGTTGGCTCCGACCCCTACCCCGACCGCGATGTCGCCGCTGGCGCCCACATACTCGCCCGCCAGCGCCCCGATCGGCGCCCCCTGAGTTGGAGCAAACACGCCCCACGCCATTACCCCGCCCGCGGTGATCCCGAGTTCGAGGCCAACGGTATTCATCACACCGTTATAGTTCTGAGGGGGATACGGCCCGTTGGGTGCATACCTGCAAGTCATCCGCTGGCTCTCGGCGACGATCAGACCGATGCTCGGAGCAAGGTTACAGGTCAGCATGCCGGCCTGGACGCCCGGAGGCGGCTGCTGAGCCGACGCGAACGCGGGAGCCAGAAGTATCGTCGCGGCGAGGCTCATTACCCGAACGAAACAGTAGCTGGGCATGATCGTTCACTCCCTGCGAGGCTCACACCGCTCGCTGTTATAGATGAGCCCACTCGGGCTGATGTGCGGAGTAGCTATACGAACCGGCGGAGTCATCTGCCTATGCAAAATCGGACCGTAATCGACGCGCAACGCTGATTATCTGTCCCAATGAATTGGCGGCTTAATGCCGATGACGCCGATTTCGCATAGTCGATCCATCGGATGGTGCGTTACGTGACGGCGAACAAATCGGGCGGCCTAAGCGACGCGGCCTGATCGTGAACCGGAAGCCCGCTCAATGTTGACAGATACGCCATCAGTAACTCAGCTATCTCACGTCATCTCGCAGTCAGCGGCCCCCGCCTTCCTGCTGGGCGCACTGGGCGCCTTCATCGCTATCCTGATCTCCCGCCTGAACCGGATCGTTGACCGGACGGTGATCCTGAACGGGATCCTCGATGACGATACGGTCCGATGCCGGCTGAAGGCCGATCTGCCGCGTCTGATGCAGCGCGCGGCGATGATGAACCGGGCGATCTTCTGGGCAGTGATCGCAAGCATCTCGGTGACGCTTCTCGTGATCGTTGCTTTTGTAACGGCGTTCTTTCAGATACAGCACGAACGCGGAGTCGCCATCTTCTTCATGATTTCGCTCGGCGCGTTCACCATCTCGCTGGTAGATTTTGCCCGTGAAGTCCGGATCGCGCTGAGCGAATATGATCACTACGGCTGAGCTTGCTACCGCAGCCACTGCCCCATTTGGAGGCAGGTCTGCAAACTGACGTAACTTGGCGTGCCGCCAATGCTCTCTTGCGAGACACAGCTTGCCCGGCTTGGCGCAGGAAATTTCGACCACCGGCCGGCCAGCTGCCGCCTGGCCTTCTGTTCGTCGTTGATACAGCTCCTTAGCGACTGATCAACGGAGAGGCTGGCGGTAGCAGCGACATCGAGCTTGCAACTCCGCGCGATATCGAACTTCGGCACACCGCCAGCCACCGGCATGACCAACTGCGAACTCAGAACAATCATTGAAATTGAGATGGGCATCTCCTGGCCCCTCATTCGTATTTTGGCTCAACGGTCACAACGAAACCGCTTTCGCAAATCATGTCTATTTAGGCACGGCGCCGTATATGCAAAATCCGCCTACAGGAAAACGACTCCTGGGATACTCAAGACATAGCCGCATGCACGGGTAACATCCTGTTCGGCATTGATGTCAAGGTCGCCAGAGCGGGCTGTTCAAATTCTACCTCGTGTTCGCGATTGCCTACTGCAAAACCTGGTCCGGATTGCAGCTCCGGACGTATCGGTTGCCCAAGTTCATGCGAAGCGGGCGAGCATGGGCGCGCGGCGCGAGGTTGGCATGGGCGATGACGGAGCGTTATCGGTCGGCGAAACGGGCCGAGAAGCGGCGCGGGGGACGCGGTGCGAACAGCACAGGGCACAGGGCTACACAATTACATCGCATGACAATCGGCTCGCCGGCAAATTCCTCTCGCCTGAAGTCAGGATCAATGCTGCTGGCAGGCCGGGCTTATGATGCCGATTGGATCAGACGGCTTGTCGCTGAAAAAGGCGCTTGGGCTAACATCTCGCAACGAACCGATCTGTATCTCTATCGAGCGCGCAAACTGATCGAAACATTCTTCAATGAGATCAAGCAGCGTCGTCGAGTCGCCACTTGTTACGGCAAGTTGGCGACCAACTATCGGGGCCTTCATCCATCTCGCATCAAAACGGCTGTGGCTGCGCGTTGATGGTACACGCCCTAGCTAGTTCAATTAACAGGAACTGGCGAGATCTCACATCACACCTCAACGGCCGCTTTGCGCCACGAGCGGTCGTTCCATGATCGTTCATTTCGCGAATTGGACTTTCGGGAATTGGTCGGCGCATATCTGTGGATTGCCTATGCGAGATCATTCCCGTTCCGAAACACCGCTCGCACTGACGCTGTAGCGCGTTCAGTTCAGCCTGTTCACGCTAGCTGTCTCTAGATTTTCTTTGATCTCCCGGTGCACACATCGTGCACACGGCGCCCACTAAGAAGCCCCAGCGATGATCGACCTCGTCTTGAAGCCCGGCCCTCCCGGTATCGGCACCCGGCTGCTCAAGGATGATCGATCGCCCGTTCCGCATGATTAGGCGTGTCCAGACCAAGAGGGCGCGCGACTAGCTGTCGTAGATTCCGATCAGCCGCGCTCCCTGAGGGATTAGCCGCGAGCGATCACGCGCGATGGGCGGTGACCGAAGCGGCACCGCGTCGGCACGGCCAAGCGCCACGGAGCGGCCCGACAACGAGCGAGCATACGATCGCAGATGACGGGAGAGGCAATGCAACCCTCCAGTCCTTGCGCTAGACAGTTTTACTTGCGGCATAACATCGGACCTGAATACTAGACTAAAGGCAAGGCTTAGTTCGGGTAAGGCGATTTTTCTCGCTCAATTCAGGTGCAGGCATTCCCGAGAACGCCCTCGTTGGTATAAGCGCCGGCTGCCGCAGCAGAGCACAGGCTGCGCCCTGCTCTGATCACGTGATGCTTGCCCGTCTGTAAATCGCTTTCGCCGGATGCTCGCAATGGGCGCGATGTTCACGACAAGGTGCAGTCGCCACGCATAACGTAACGCGAAGTCGCTTATCCGACGATCTGAGAGAAGCGTGCGCTCCTCGGGCGACACGCGGTCCGGATGGCGCCTCCGTCATCGCCTGCCGGACGCCGGCGGCAGGGCACGGATCGGCCCAATAAAAAACACAACCTGCCGACGAAATCACCCGATTCCAAATATCATATGGATGCTCCTGCATTTTCAGAGCACCATGGTCGCGAATGGCCGACGAACAAGACCACAGATATTTATCTCTCCGCAATCAATCTGCAACGATCCCCCTTCAACACCTCCGATATGCGGTTGTTTCCGCGGAGTATGGAAGCTTCCGGCGGGCTGCAGAAGCGTTGTTGACGCAGCAGTCAACTCTGAGCCGCTGCATTCGAGAACTCGAGGAATCAATAGGCGTGATTGTGTTCGAGCGATCGAGCGGCGGCGTCTGCGCCACGTCGGCTGGCCGGGATTTTCTCCGAACGGCGCGGTCGATTCTCGAACAAATGGATGCGCTGGTTACGTCAGCCAAGTCTAACGGACGCGGCGAGGCTGGGCGGCTGTCTGTGGGATTCTATACGTCGCTGTCGGCCGGCAATTTACGGGCGACGTTGGTAGATTTCAGGCAGCGGTGCCCACAGGTCGCACTTGGCATGGTCGAAAGGTCGCGGATGCGCCTCGTCACCGCCTTACGCAATGGTGCAATCGACGTTGTCATCGCGACCGACGGGGGACACGTCTTTGACAGCAACGCCTTGCCGCTGTGGAGCGAGCGCGTCCTGGTGGCCTTGCCTGAGAGACACCAACTGGCTGGGAAGAAGGCGATCTACTGGACCGACCTGCGGAATGAGACGGTCCTTCTCAGCCACTATGACCCGGGACGAGAACTTGAGGATCTCTTGTTGGCGAAGCTGATCTCGACAGCAGACCGTCCCAAGATCGAACGCCATGACGTTAGCAGAGGTATCATCAAGACCCTCATATCCATAGGATTCGGTGTCAGTTTGGTGGCCGAGTCCGACATCGGCGTCACTTTTGCGGGCCTGACTTATCGAGAGGTACGAGACGGCACGGGGCCGAGTCAGGTCAATTATTCAGCACATTGGCGCAAGGACAATGACAATCCGGCGCTGGCAAACTTCCTCAAATTGTTGAGCGAGCGCTATCCCTTGCCTTGCGCAGGCTGACCCTTGCGGCGGGTCTTTGCAAAGGCTCGGTCGGTTGCCATGAATCGCGCCAGCATTGGTGCGACCAGCTTTGCCGGATCCGAGATCGACTGCCCGGTTTCGCGGGCAAGCATGTCGGTGTAGGCCGCGAGGTCGCGATGGACATCGGCCGGCAGTTCTACGGTGAGCTTTACCGGCTTGTCGTCGGCGATGGCGCCGAGTTTCAGCTTTGCCATTTTTTCAGCCTCTGTATGGTTCGAGCACGAGGTCGCGATTGACGATTACCCGCACCGGAAAACCCGGCCGGATTGTCAGGGTCGGCTGGATGTTGAGATTGCGCCGAACGATCTGCTGACCGGTTTGGTTCAGGGAATCCCCTGCCCCACGGCGAAGGGCCTGCAGAATGGCGCTGTTTCCGTTGCCAGCATCCGAGCCGGACCCAAGTTCGGCTCCGACACCAAGCAAAGTCGACAGCAACGCCGCCTTGAACAGCTCGCCCCAGTGATGATCGACCTCGTCGTGAAGCCCAGCATAGCCTGCGGTATCGGCACCCGGCTGGCGCTCAAGGACGATCGATCGGCCGTTCGGCATGATCAGGCGTGTCCAGACCAGGAGCACGCGTGACTGTCCATGTGAAACGTGGCTATCGTAGATCCCTATCAGCCGCGCACCCTGGGGCACCAACAAAGTTTGACCGGACAGCGTATCAAATAGCGGTTCGGTCACATGCGCCATGATCTGCCCGGGCAGATCGGAGCGGATCCCCGTAATAAGGGCCGCCGAAATCACAGACCCTGCCTGGACGACATAACGCGAGGCTGGCTTCGCCACACGGTCAGGGCTCGTAATCCGCCGATCAACGGCAGCGCTAACAAAAGCGAGCTTGCGGTCCTGTCCATTCTGGGCAAACGCCTCATCGGACGGTGATGCGGCATTTGAGGTCGTCTCGGGAGTCACTGCCGCCGGTGCCCGAACATTCGTCGACGCAAATACTTTGCTGGTGCGCGCGGCCTCGCTTTCCTGGCTCATCCGCTGTTGCTCGGGATCGACCGCAAGCGGGCCAGACTGGGCCTGGGCCGCTACAATGGGACGACCGAGATCGCCGGGCAATGGCGATCCGAGGCGAGGCACGTCGCGCGGAATACCCGCATAGTCGCGCGGCAGCCCGGCAAGGCCGTCGGCCACATTGTGGTGATCGGTGCTGTACAGCTCTTCGGAAGCTGGAGCACGCGTGCGATTTTGCTGCAGGGCCCACAGCACGACTCCGGAAACCAGAACGAGCGCGAGTGCCGTGCCCCCGGCCAATACCTTACGCGACAGGCGAGTCACGGGCGGACGTTCTGGACGCAGGCGCAGTGAGCTGGCTATCTCCGCAGCACTCTTCGACGAGGTAGAATCAGGACCACCGGCGCCGGTCGTTTGCTTATCAGTCACGACGGTCTCCCGTCGCTTCTGATGATTCGGACCTTTTGCTGAGAGTCGCCACCAAGTCGCAGCTCAGCCGCGGCAAACAGCCGATCGACGATCAGCACGTTACGATAGGTTCGGTAGTTGACAATCTCGGAATTGCCGTCCGGACCGATGACAAACAGTGGAGGCATTTCTCCCTGAACGATGCCGGGTGAGAACTCGATATAGACCTTGCGGCCATCGTCATAGACGCCGACCGGCCGCCAAGGCGGATTGTCGCCCTCGAGGGTGTAGCGATAGCGCCGCTGAGACGAGTCAGGAAGAACTGGCGTCGGGGAAACAGCTCGGGCACGGCCGGGCCTGTCCTCGGGATAGAACCAGGCGACTGATGGCATGTAGGGTTTTTCACGCGAGCGCAGCTCGATGAGATAGGTGCGCCGGTCGGTGTTGACCACGAGGTTGGTCTCAATCGAAGGCCGCGTCGGCTTGACCATGATGTGGACACGTCTGGTATCGCCGCTTCCGCTTTCGGTGTCGCCAACGACCCAGCGCACGGTGTCGCCAGCCGATACGGGCCCCGAACCCGTGAGCTGCTCGCCGGGCTCGAGTGCGATATCGGTGATCTGTCCGGGGCTCGCGTAGATCTGATAGAGGGCGCCGGGACTAAAAGGGAAGACCTGCACAGCATTGAAGTAGCCGGCGCTACGCGGCTCGACGCGCGCAGCGTCATTGGCGGTCTCGATCCGCGCAATAGGTTCCTTTGCCTCAACGTTTCCCTTCTTGCCTCCCTTCGCCGGCGTCCAGGACGGCGGAACGTGAAGGGATCGCGGACGATCGTCCGCCAGCGACGGCGGACTGGGAAGTGGCGGGATATCGTCGTCGTAGCTGATCTGCGGCGGTTTGGAGGTGGCACAGCCGCCGAGTGCAAACATGCAAGCAAATAGAAACGGGCGCATGACCTTGCGCACACTCGGGCTAGCGAGTCCAGGAATCTGCATATTCACTGCCCAAGCTCCTTCGACCAGTTGATGGCGTTGACATAGACCCCGAGCGGGTTCTTGCGCAGACGATCGGCATCGCGCGGAGTTTCGATCACGATGGTGAGGATGGCGGTCCAGCGCTCGGTGGCGGTAAGCTGCCCATTGTCGTAGCGGCGCTCGATCCAGGCGACCCGAAAGCTTTCCGGCGAGGCACGGATGACGCTGGATATTTCCACTGAGATCTGCAGCTTGCCGAGTTTGGCAAAGGGATCGTTGACGCGGGCGTGGTCATTGAGGGCGGCGGCGCCGCGATCGGTCGTAAAGTCGTAGGCGCGCAGCCAGTCCTGACGCAGCACGATGGCATCAGCCGACAGCCCGCGCACATTCTCGATGAAGCGTGCCAAATGAAAGGCAATCTGCGGATCGGTTGGCTGATAGAAGGGATTGGCTGGGCCGACCGCCTCTGCCTGGCCGAGACGATCGACCTCAATGACCCAGGGCGTAATGCTTCCCTGTGTGGATTGCCAGACGAGACCTGATGCAAGTCCTGCCGACAGGATCAGAGAACCGAAGGCTATAAGTCGCCAGTTTTTGGCCTGCACCCGCGCCGAGCCGATGCGCTCGTCCCACACTTGCGCCGCTTTCTGGTAGGGCGTTACGGGCGCGGGCGTGCGGCCATAATGAACGGATGGTCGTTTGAACATCAGTTCCCTCCTTCGGAGAGATCGACGGAGGCGCCTCCTCCACCATGGTCGGCAGTGCGAACGACGTTAGTAGCGGCCGACGCGCCCTGACTCATGGTCTGCATCCGCTTCATGCGTCTGGCCGAGCTGGACTGACTGTCCGGAGGTGAGGAACTTGCCGGCGGCTGAGCTGCGCCGGCTTCACCGGCTGCAGTGCCACCAGTTGAAGCCGAGCCGCTTGCAGCCGCGGCGCGACGAAGCGGGCTCGTCATCGCGGACGCGGCGGCATCCGCGACGCCGGACAAACCACCAGCCCTGAACGCCCCGCTCGCGCTACCCGCTAGCGCCGCAGTCCCGCGCGCCGCGCCGGCGAGTGCACCGACGCTTCCGGCAGCGAGGCCCGCTCCGGCCACCACGACCCCGCCGGCAGCTAACCCCGTGCCCGCGGCGGCTCCGGCGCCAAGTTGCGGACCGCCGGACACGATGCCATTGGCGATGCCGGGCCCAAAGATTCCCAGGCCCAGCAGCGCTAACGCGGCGAGCACCAGGGCCATGGCATCTTCAATGCCGATCTGTGCGCCGGCCGAGCTAACGGTAAACTGTGAAAACAGCGTCGAGCCGATGCCGACGATCACGGCGAGCACCATGACTTTGACGCCTGACGAGATGACGTTGCCGAGCACGCGTTCGGCGGCGAAGGCTGTCTTGCCGAACAGCCCAAACGGAATCAGGATGAAGCCCGCGAGGGTCGTCAGCTTGAATTCAATCAGGCTTACAAAGAGCTGGATCGCCAGAATGAAGAAGGCGAGCAGCACGATCACCCATGCGAGCAGCAGCACCGCGATCTGGATGAAATTCTCGAAGAAGCTGACGTAGCCCATCAGTCCCGAGATCGAATCCAGGATCGGCCGTCCCGCGTCGACACCGACCTGCGCGATCCGCCCCGGACGCAGGAAATCAGTCGCGGACAATCCAGTTCCTGAGGCTCTCAACCCGAGACCGGCAAAGCTCTCGAAAACGATGCGGGCGAGATTGTTCCAGTTGCCGATCAGGTAAGCGAACACGCCGACAAAGAGCGTCTTCTTCACAAGGCGCGCGATGATGTCCTCGTCGGTACCCCAGGCCCAGAACAGAGCGGCCAGCGTGACATCGATCGCGGCGAGCGTGGTTGCGAGGAAGGCGACTTCGTTGCCAAGCAACCCAAAGCCAGAGTCGATATAGCGGGTAAACGTTTCCAGAAATCGGTCGATGACGCCGGTGCCACCCATGGAATCACTCGCGTTCGGGTGTTGCAACGGGCGGCCAGCCCTGGGGGAGACGATCGGGATGCTTGGGCTGCGCCAACGAGGGTGCCGGGCTGCCTGGTTGAGCATCGGCGGAAGTAGCGCCCGGTGTTTTCTTAAGGAAGCGACGGCGATTCTCCGCCCAAATCAGACGGCACTCCTGGAGTTCTGCAACCTGCTCGGAGGTGACCTTCCGGCAGCGTTCGAGTTCGCCGCCAAGCGGATTGGTTGCCCGGGATGCCGACAATCTAGCCGGTGGACCGTCGCCGTCGCCGCGGAGCTGGATTGTGCACGCTGCGACAAGGATAACGGCAGCCGCCGTCATCACAAGCATCACCCGCTTAAGTCCACCACGTCCGCTCATTGGTGAAACATCCGAACTGTCGAAGGCTGATAGCCTCGACCGGGTGCAAGAAAGCGACGAAGCTGCTCCCTGCCCTGATCCTGGGCGGCGGTACGCTGGGCAGTTTCAAGATTTTGCGCCCGTCCCTGCGCGGCAACTGCGGCCGTAAGGTCGGCGAGCTGCTGCGCCTGCAGGCCAAGAAGCTGATTGCCGGCCTGGCTGGCCTGCAGCGCGCCGGTCGCGCCCTGGCTTGAGCTGACGAGGGCCGACATCTCTTTGCGGTGGGTGTCGAGATTGCCGACCACGATCGCCTGAACGCGTAGAGCGTCCTGCAAGCCCGCCACAGAATTCTGCCAGCGTGTTTGCGCATTCGCGATCAGCGCTTGATCTGATTCGTTTGTCGAGGCGGGCGCATAGGTCGTCGAGAACGCTTGATCGATCTGCTTGATGTCGTAGGCAATGCGCTGGGCCTGGGCGAGAAGCTGTTGGGTTCGCTGGATCGACTGCTCGAGCTGCTGCAGAGAGGAATACGGCAGGCTGGCGAGATTCTTGGCCTGATTGATCAACATCTGCGCCTGATTCTGCAGCGACGTAATCTGGTTATTGATCTGCTGCAGCTCACGTGCAGCCGTGAGCACGTTCTGCGCATAGTTATTAGGATCGAACACGATCAACTGGCCGGATGTTGGCGAAGCGGTACATACAATCGCAATTGCGAGCGCACCCACCGCTGAGAGGTGACGGCGGCGCTTCATGACAAGCCTTCCTGCTTGATGAGACCGGGTATGAGATCGGCGGCCCAACCCAGGCCACGTGCGGCGAGCCAGCCGGTGACAAACCCCTCACGGCCATGTTCGGCCAGCACGCGCTCGATCATGGCCTGATCGGACTTTGATGAAGCGGCCGTAAAGGCGAGCGCGAACTCTTCAAGACCGAGTTCGAACAGACGATTCCCGCGCCGGGACTGGCAGTAATAGTCCCGCTTTGGCGTGGCGCACGCGAGGATCTCGATCTGTCGGTCGTTGAGACCGAAGCGCTGATAGATAGCCGAGATCTGGGGCTCGATAGCGCGCTCGTTCGGAAGGAACAGCCGCGTCGGGCAGCTCTCGATGATGGCGGGCGCAATCGGAGAGCCATCGATATCCGAGAGCGACTGGGTGGCGAAGATGACGGAGGCATTCTTCTTGCGCAGCGTCTTCAGCCATTCGCGGACCTGGCCGGCAAACCCTTCATCCTCGAGCGCGAGCCAACCTTCGTCGATAATGAGTAGCGTCGGCCTCCCGTCGAGCTGACCCTCAATCCGGTGATAGAGATAGGATAGGACCGCCGGTGCGGCGCCGGTGCCGATCAGCCCCTCGGTTTCGAACACCTGGACCGGAGCAGAGCCCAACCGCTCGGCTTCAGCATCGAGCAACCGACCAAAGGGGCCGCCGAGGCAATAGGGTTGAAGCGCCCGCTTCAGGCTCTGGGACTGGAGTAGCACGGACAGACCGGTCAGCGTCCGTTCGCCAATAGGTGCCGACGCCAACGAAGACAGCGCCGACCAAAGATGCTCCTTGGCTTCAGGCGTCATGTCGATCTTTTCGCGGGCGAGAATGGCTGCGATCCATTCCGCCGCCCAGCCGCGCTCGGCCGCATCGTCAATCATGGCTAGCGGCTTCAGGGCAACCGGTTCGGAGGCGCTATCGGACAGCGCACCGCCAAGATCGTGCCAATCGCCCTTCATGGCGAGCGCCGCGGCCCGGATCGACCCGCCGAAATCGAAGGCAAAGATCTGGGAGCTTGGATAGCGACGGAACTGCAGCGCCATCAGCGCAAGCAGCACGGACTTGCCCGCACCGGTCGGACCGACCACCAGCGTGTGCCCGACGTCCCCGACATGGAGGGAAAAACGAAACGGCGTGGATCCCTCCGTGCGTGCAAAGAACAGCGGCGGCGCGCCGAGATGAGTGTCCCTCGCCGGCCCTGCCCAAACCGCGGACAACGGGATCATATGGGCGATGTTCAGGGTCGAAACCGGGGGCTGGCGGACGTTGGCATAGACGTGGCCGGGCAACGAGCCCAGCCAGGCATCGACGGCATTGATGGTCTCCACCATGCAAGTGAAGTCGCGTCCCTGAATGACCTTCTCGACCAAGCGCAACCGTTCGTCCGCGATGCGCGGATTCTCGTCCCAGACCGTGATCGTGGCGGTGACAAAGGCCTCTCCGATCAGATCGGAGCCGAGCTCCTGCAACGCAGCGTCGGCGTCGATAGCCTTGTTGCTAGCGTCGGTATCGATGAGAGACGAAGTCTCATTGGTCATCACCTCCTTCAGGATTGCGGCAACGGATTTCCGTTTGGCGAACCATTGCCGCCGGATCCTGGTCAGGAGCTTCGTTGCGTCTGCCTTGTCGAGCATGATTGCCCGGGTCGACCAACGATAAGGGAAGGCAAGCCGATTGAGATCGTCCAGGATCCCCGGCGTGGTTGCCGTCGGGAACCCAACAATCGTGAGCACCCGCAGGTGTTGGTCGCCCAGCATCGGCTCGAGCCCGCCCGTCAGCGGCTGGTCGGCCAGCAACGTGTCGAGATACATCGGGATCTCGGGGACACGGACGCGGTGTAGCCTGGTCGAGACGCAAGCATGCAGGTAGGTCAGGGTCTCACCGTCATCGAGCCATTGGCACTCCGGCATGAACCCTTCGACCAGTTGCAGCACGCGGTCGGTCCGGTCGACAAAGCCGCGCAACGCTTCGTGAGCGTCGGCAGCTTCTCCGCGCTCCCGGCCCTCATAGAGGAGGCGTTCGGCGCGCGCCGCATCCTCGGCCGGCGGCAGATACAGGAAGGTGAGGAAATAGGCGGACTCGTAGTGAGCCCCTTCTTCCTCGAATTGGGCTCGGCGTTCAGCATCCACCAGGGCCGATGCCACATCCGGGCAACTGCTCGGCGGATAGGCATTCGATGGATATCTCTGCGCCTCCACAAACACCGCCCAGCCTGAACCGAGGCGACGCAGTGCATTATTGAGGCGGCCGGCAACCGCAACAAGTTCTGCTGGAACAGAGGAATCAAGATCGGGCCCGCGAAAGCGCGCGGTCCTCTGAAACGATCCGTCCTTGTTGAGGACGATGCCTTCGTCGACCAGTGCGGCCCATGGCAGGAAATCCGCAAGACGTGTAGTGGAGCGGCGGTATTCGGCAAGGTTCATCATTGGTTGCTCACACATTCAGATGGATTGGGATGCGCAGATGGCGTCTTGCAGTCTCGACAAAGAGCGGATCGCGCTTCGCGGCCCAGACGGCAGCGGCATGACCGATGGCCCAGATCAGGAGGCCCGCGATCCACAGCCGCAGGCCGAGGCCGAGCGCAGCGGCAACGGTGCCGTTGACGATGGCGATCGCACGCGGCGCGCCACCGAGCAGGATCGGTTCCGTCAGCGCGCGGTGCACCGGAATTGCAAAACCTTCAACCGGCCCGTCCATCAGATCAGCACTCCGCCGCCGAATGAGAAAAATGCCAGGAAGAAGCTCGAGGCTGCGAACGCGATCGACAGACCGAACACGATCTGGATCAGGCGGCGGAAGCCGCCGGAGGTGTCGCCGAAGGCGAGCGTAAGGCCCGTGACGATGATGATGATCACGGCCAGAATCTTGGCGACGGGCCCCTCGACCGACTGCAGGATCTGGTTAAGCGGCTGCTCCCACGGCATGTTGGAGCCAGCGGCCTCTGCAGTGGGCGAGATCGCCACGGAGCTGAGAGCTACCGGAACAGCTATCATCGCGCTTCTCAATGTGACGCCGTTCATGATGGGTCTCCTGCGGGTGAAATGAGGTAGTCGCCCTCGGTCGTCAGGCCATCGACACGCGCGAGTTCTGTCAGCCGACGGTCTGCGCCGCGGCCGGAGAGAACCGTAATCACGTCGATGGTCTCCGCGATCAGCGCGCGCGGCACAGTGATGACGGCTTCCTGGATAAGCTGTTCGAGGCGGCGAAGGGCGCCAAGCGCCGTGCCGGCGTGAATGGTGCCGACGCCACCGGGATGGCCGGTGCCCCAGGCCTTGAGAAGGTCGAGCGCCTCGGCCCCTCGCACCTCACCGATCGGGATTCGGTCGGGGCGTAACCGGAGCGAGGAGCGCACGAGGTCGGACAGCGAGGCGACACCATCCTTGGTGCGCAGCGCCACGAGGTTAGCCGACTTGCATTGGAGTTCGCGCGTATCCTCGATCAGCACGACGCGATCTGCAGTTTTTGCAATCTCGGCCAGCAGCGCATTAGTCAGCGTGGTCTTGCCGGTCGAAGTACCGCCGGCCACGAGGATGTTTTGACGGTCCCGGACAGCGTTCCGCAGCCCTTCAGCCTGAGCGGCTGTCAGGATGCCGGCGGCGACATAATCGTCGAGCGTGAAGACGGCCACCGCCGGCTTGCGAATGGCAAAGGCTGGAGCGGTCACCACGGGCGGCAGCAACCCCTAAAAACGCTCTCCCGTTTCGGGCAACTCGGCCGAGACGCGGGGACTTGCCGGATGCACCTCGGCGCCGACGTGATGGGCAACGAGCCGCACGATGCGCTCGCCGTCGGCTGCGGCGAGACGCTCGCCGGTATCTGTCATGCCCCCCGACAACCGATCGACCCAGAGCCGGCCATCGGGATTGAGCATGACCTCGACGATCCCAGCGTCTTCGAGCCAGGCCGCTATCGCCGGTCCGAGCGCGGTGCGCAACATGCGTGCACCACGCGAGACCGCCTCGGACTGAAAGGAATGAACTGCCATGCTTGCCCCCAAGGTCGCCGAGATATGAGCTCGGCGGTGGGGATCAGTAGAAAAGGCAGGTTACGCGCTCGTGCAACAAGCTCAAATCAGTCGGCGTGCCGTGGCGTAGCAAAAGAAAAGATCGCGGGATCACTTATGAGGAACGGTTTGCGACGTTTGCGCCGGATCGATGTCGAGCGAGATCTCCTGGGCCAGGGTCTGGCCCCTGGCCAGCCGGCGCCCGAGGGCTTCGACAAACCCCTCATACCGCTCCCGGCCCTTGGCCTGCGCAGCGGGCTGCGCCGTATCAGGCAGCGGCGGCGTTGCCGTCAGCCAGAACCGCACGAACAAGGCCAGCGCTTCATTTGAAATGGTGATATGACGCTCCAGCCGCTCGACGTGCCGGGTCAGCCGGTCAAGGCGACGGCCGAGCGCCGCTTCCATCCGCTCCGAATTATCCGGCGACAGGAATGAGGCCAGCGCAGTTTCGACGATGAGCGCCTGAGGTACTCTCTTGCGGTTGGCATGATCGGCGAGCTGGCCCGCAAGGTCCGGAGGCAAACGAAACGTGTGCTTGGTTCGCATTATCTCATCCTAGAGGTCGAGGCCGTCGCCTGGATCCATCGCGGCCTGACGCGCCAGACCGGGAACGTTCATGCGCAGCACACGCGCCCGTATGGCGTCACTGTCGCCCTCATCTTCCGTGAAGTCGAACTCCGGTGGAGGCTTCAAGGCCTCTGGCGCGATATTTTCATGCTCGGGAAGCTCCGGCTCAGGGCGAATGCCGGAGTTTGCGGTAGATTGCCGAGCACCCGACAAGCTTGCCGGCTCGGCAACGTTTGAATTCTGCGGAGCTGGCTGCCGGCTCCAATCGTCTGTCGCTGCCCTACCGTCGCGGTCGAGGGAGCTTGAGTTTGGCGGTGGTAGCACGCGCTCGGTCAAACGTGGATCCTCAAAATACCTCGCCTTCTTGGCGCGGATCGGTGGCACGCCGGAAACCAGCACCAGCTCGTCCTCGGGCGGAAGCTGCATCACCTCGCCGGGCGTTAGCAATGGCCGCGCGGTCTCCTGTCGCGAAACCATGAGATGGCCGAGCCACGGGCTAAGCCTGTGACCGGCATAGTTCTTCATCGCCCTTAATTCCGTGGCGGTCCCAAGCGCATCCGAAACCCGTCTGGCCGTACGCTCGTCATTGGTCGCAAAGGAAACGCGCACATGACAATTATCGAGGATCGCGTTATTCGGCCCGTATGCTCTTTCGATCTGATTGAGCGACTGCGCAATAAGGAAACTCTTGAGCCCATAGCCCGCCATGAAGGCGAGCGCCGATTCGAAGAAATCAAGCCTTCCCAACGCCGGAAACTCGTCGAGCATGAGCAGCAATCGATGCCGGCGGCCCTTGGCCTGGAGTTCCTCGGTGAGACGACGACCGATCTGGTTGAGGATCAGCCGCACCAGCGGCTTGGTGCGGCTGATGTCGGACGGAGGTACAACGAGATAGAGCGTCGTCGGCCGATCGTCTTCAACGAGATCGCGGATACACCAATCACAGCGGCGCGTCACCTCGGCAACAACAGGGTCGCGGTAGAGGCCGAGGAAAGACATCGCGGTCGAAAGCACGCCGGACCGTTCGTTCTCGCTCTTGTTCAATAGCTCCCTCGCCGCGGACGCGATCACTGGATGGGTCCCGGCTTCACCGAGATGCAGCGTGGTCATCATCGCGCGGAGCGTGGTTTCGATTGGCCGTTTCGGATCGGACAGCAAACTCGCAACACCGGCGAGCGTCTTGTCCTGCTCCGCATAGAGGACGTGAAGGATGGCTCCGACCAGTAGCGCGTGGCTGGTCTTCTCCCAGTGATTGCGCCGTTCCAGCGAGCCTTCGGGATCGACCAATACATCGGCCACATTTTGCACGTCACGAACTTCCCACTCCCCTCGCCTCACTTCCAAGAGAGGGTTGTAGGCTGCACTCCTTGAGTTGGTTGGATCAAACAACAGCACCCGGCCGTGTTGGGCGCGAAAACCGGACGTCAGGGTCCAGTTTTCACCCTTGATGTCATGAACGATGCAACTTCCCGGCCAAGTCAGGAGCGTGGGGACAACAAGGCCGACACCCTTGCCGGATCTGGTCGGCGCGAAACACAGCACATGCTCCGGTCCATCATGCCGGAGATATTGTCCCGCCACACGCCCGAGGATCACGCCGTCTACCCCGGCGAGGCCGGCACCTCGAATGTCAGTCAGGTCCGCCCAACGCGCAGAGCCGTATGTGGCCGCCGTCTCCGCCTCCCGAGCTCGCCAGACCGACATCGCAAAAGCAACGACGATCGACATGATTCCGCCGGAGGCCGCGACACATGCCCCTTCGACGAACACTCCAGGTGCATAGGCATCATAGGCGTACCACCACCAGAAGAAGGCTGGAGGCAGATAGATGGGAACGCCCGGCGCGAGCTCAAACCAGGGCTGTCCGAGTTGCGACTGAAAGCCGAGCCGCCATGCTGTCCACTGCGTCGCGGCCCACATCGTGATCAGCACGATAGTCAAGACCAGGGCGACCTGGCCCCAAAGTATTCTGGTTGCGGACATGGGATGGAGTATCAAATGAGTCCGCGATCCTCAGGCAAGCCATCCTGCCGTTTGCGAGTATTTTCGGATATCCGGGCGAGCAGATTGGTGCGTCAGTCGCCGAGCGTCGTAGGAATCGCAGCCCGCACGTATCGCGAAAGGTGTGAAAGCGGACTTAGCCCTGGCATCGGACGAGATAGTTGTCCCCCTTTCGCCTGCCGGTGGCCTGGGACGCAGCGCTTAGCCTCCTTGCGGTCGGCAGGTTGATCGGGCGGCTCCAACAGACTGGCGGCCTGAAGCAAAGCTCGCCGGTAATCGAAGAGCTGATGTCGGCTTCACTTCCGATACTGTTGCAAAAGTCTTTTCGCGGGATGGGACTCAAATTCTCCGAGCCGTAGGCGCGGCGATTGAAAAATGATGTGGGGGACCACGCCTCCATGCGCCAAACTCACAGGCGATTCCGGTAGCGTTTGAGGCCGCATTGATCGGCGACTATCGCTTGTTTCGTGCTTTGGCGGAAAATTAGCAGCAGCGCCTTTTGGGACTTTTGCAACACTATCCTTCCAGTAGCGGACAGTCCAACAGGGTGTTGGAATGTCCGCTTCGTGCCAAGAAGCGGTGCTGTGAGCACATGCGAGAGCTAGCGTCGCGGCGTTCGTCCGCGTATACGGTCGAAGCCCTGCTTGATCTCTGCGAAGCGCTTGTCGATGAACGGTTCGTGCTCAGTATCGGTGAAAATGTAGGGCCAGTCATTTTCGATGGCCTCGCGAACCAGTTCGCCCACATAGAGCGGATCAATGCCGTTGTTGATCCGTTCCTGCAATGCCTTGATGAACTCGGCGCGGGGTCCTTCTGTCGGCGGAGGGTTGCCGACAGCCCCAGCAAATCGCTGCGGCACGTTGCGCCGAGAGTTCATGATCTGCGTGCGGATGACGCCCGGACACAGAACGGATACCCCAATCTTCCTCGGCGCGAGCACGTTACGCATCCCCTCGGACAGCGCCACCACTCCATATTTGCTCACATCGTACGCCAGACTTGGTCCCGCAATCAGTCCGGCGACGGACGCCGTGGAAACAACCTGCCCTCCTTCGCCGTGCGCTTCGATCAGCGGACCGAAAATCTCGAAGCCCCAGATCACCGACATCAGGTTGACGCCGAGAACCCAGTTCCAGCCTGCATCAGTCCACTCACCATAGGTGCCGCCGCCGCCCACGCCCGCATTGTTGACCAATATGTGGATTCTGCCATACCGCGCGACGGTCGCGTCCGCTGCCGCCTGAAGTTCGCCTTTGAGCGAGACGTCAGCTTTCACGCCATCGACATCGACGTTGGTCCGTGTCTTCAGGTCCGCGACCGCTGACCTTCACCCCCGCCTGAGACAGCGCGGTCGCGATCCCCAGTCCGATCCCCGAGGCAGCGCCTGTCACGAATGCGGTCTGTCCAGCCAAGTCTCTCATGCGCTTTCCACCTTGCTTTCACTCAACAAATTCGCCCGCCAGACTGCGCCGCAGAGTGCCGCAATGAACTCGCGTTATCTCATGTCCCACGCCCCAGCGCCAAGCCTAGAAATAACCGATCGCTAGTTTCAAACTAGCACATTGGAAACCGGTTGGATAACGAGGGACAGGGTCGGTTTTCGGGAGCGCTGGCTCCACGCCGACGATGACCGCTCAGGGTCAAACTGAGAAGTCCGGGCGTTCAACCGGGAGGTCGGCTTTACCCCCAACTCCGGACGTGGCCTTACACTGCGCAAATTGACGCTTTGTGCCAAAACCGGAAGTGACAAGCCTTATTCGATCACCTCGTCAGCACCGGCGAGAATGGACGCCGGAATCTCGATACCGAGCAGTTTCGCTGTCTTGAGATTAATGAGAAGCAGGAATTTGGTGGGCTGCTCAATAGGAAGCTCGGCCGGTTTAGCGCCTTTGAGAATTCGATCGACATAGTGGGCGCCGCGCCGCGCCAAGGCGGCGTAGTCTGGGCCGAAAGAAATTAATCCACCGGCTTCCACCCTCTCTCGGGAGCCCGCCAAGTAGATCGACGGCAGCCTAGCTTGCGCCGCAAGTTCGGACACGCGGCTCGTTGGGGAGTTAAGCATCGGGTCACCCGCTATGTATAAAGCTTCCGCCCCTCGCGCTTTAGCGGCGGCAATTGCGCCAGGAATTTCCTCAGCTTCGCGCATCTCGATAATGTCGAGCTGAAAGCCGAGCTTGTCGGCCGCAGGTAGGTGTTCCCTTGGGAAAGTCAGCCGATGGATGTCGTTTGAAGGATTGATAAAAGCTGCCACGCGCTTCGCTTGTGGCAAGAGCTCCCGAAGAAAGCCAAGGGCCTTCCCGCCGAAACCGCCCGGGACCAGCGTGGCGACACCAGTCAGGTTTCCGCCAGGGCGAGCCAGGCTTGACGCAAGTCCCAAACCGACCGGATCGGCGACGAAGAGCATCACAATTGGTATCTCGGAGGTCGCATCCTTAGCGGCGCGCACGGGCTGAGGAGCGAAGGCGACCAAGAGATCGGGTTTCGATCGCACAAGATCGGCGGCAAGCGCCGGTAGCTGATCGAAGCGACCACCCGCACCCTTACGCTCGATGACGATGGTGCTACCCTCGACCCAGCCGAGCTTACGAAGCTCGTCCAAAAAAGCGTCATTAATGTTGCCGCTGCACGAGTGGGTGCACAGCATTCCGAAACGCGGCACCCTCGGCGCTGCTTGGGTTTCGGCAGCCGACGCGAAAACAAGCAGCACAACTAGAAGGACCAGCACCGTGGTGGTAGATCGTCTCATTCGATCACCGTGTCTTCGCAAAGATGACGCGATCGCGAGGCCGAGCGCCTTGGCCCCGGGAAGTCTAAATGATAGCAGCTTCAGGCCGACCGGCGGATCACAATTGTCCGTTAATGGAATGGTCCGGCCGTGCTCCGGCCCTGCCAGTACGAGAAACTGGCAAGGGGCGCTCAAGACGAGGAGCACGCCATGTCTCAGAAACTCAACGCAGCGATCGCCGTGATCGGCATCGATATCGGCAAGAACTCGTTCCACCTCGTGGGTCATGATGACCGCGGCGCCATCGTGCTGCGGCAGAGGTGGTCACGCGGCCAGGTGGAAACGCGGCTCGCCAACCTGCCGCCGTGCCTGATCGGTATGGAGGCCTGCGTCGGCGCGCATCATCTCAGTCGAAAACTCCAAATGCTTGGCCACGACGCCCGCCTGATGCCGGCGAAATACGTGCGCCCCTATTCGAAGGGACAGAAGAATGACTTCCGAGATGCAGAAGCCATCGCCGAGGCGGTGCAACGCCCGACCATGAAGTTCGTCGCGACCAAGACCGCCGATCAGCTCGATCTTCAGGCGCTGCACCGCGTCCGCGAGCGGTTGGTCGGTCAGCGTACTGGCGTCATCAATCAGATCCGTGCGTTCCTGCTGGAGCGGGGCATCGCCGTGCGGCAAGGCCTGCATTCCCTGCGGTCCGAGTTGCCGCGTATCCTCGCGACGCGCACCGATGTGCTCTCGCCTCGCATGTTGCGCATCATCGAGGATCTGGCGGGAGACTGGCGCCGGCTGGATGCGCGGATCGAGGGGCTATCTAGCGAGATCGAAACGCTGGCCCGTCAAGATCAGGCCTGCGAGCGACTGATGACGGTGCCCGGCATTGGCCCGCTTATCTCGAGCGCAATGGTGGCCGCGATCGGCACCGGAGAGGTGTTCTCGAAAGGCCGCGACTTCGGCGCCTGGCTTGGACTGGTGCCGAAGCAGATCTCGACCGGCGACCGCACGATCCTCGGCAAGATATCAAGGCGCGGCAATCGCTACCTGCGCGCGCTGTTCGTGCAAGCCGCGTGGGTCGTGCTGGTCAAGGTCAAGTGTTG
>NZ_PYCN01000003.1 GCF_003062295.1 Bradyrhizobium algeriense
ATGCACTATGATCTTGGATACTTCGACCTGGAGCAGAAAACCCTGCAACCCCTCGACAACCCGTTCGGCACGAGGTTGTCACCCATGTCTTAGGTACGACCCGTTACCTATGTCTCCGGGCTGGACACATTGATAAATGGCGCGAGAGACGGGACTCGAACCCGCGGCCTCCGCCGTGACAGGGCGGCGCTCTAACCAACTGAGCTACTCCCGCGGATGCCGTAATCATGTTCTGATCCGCGCAGAACCGAGGGCATAAAGGGCCGCTACCGCTTAGTCAAGGACGTTGCGAATCCCCGCGTCAGGCGGGCGTTTCTGCGATTCCGATGCAAATAACGGCCTGTTTCCGGGCAAAACAGCGCAGGCAGCTATCGCCCGAATCGTTTAAGGCCTGATACGTCTGGGTTTCTTGAAACCCTCCCACTCTGGTCGCATCGTATCCCCGGGGTTTCAAGTCACCACGCAAGGCATTTTCCCGGCGCGGACCGGTTTCACAAACGCGCTTGCAAGCCATTCAACCAACGAGGAGGGCCAGATATGGCGAAGAAAGCAGCGACTCCAGCCACCATCACACTCAAGCATCTGGCCGCAGCGCTGGCCGAGGAACATGATTTGTCGAAGAAAGCCGCCGAGGCGATCCTGACCGACATGGTCGGCAAGGTCGCAAAACACCTGAAGAAGGGCGAGCGGGTCCGTATCGTGGGGCTCGGCATCCTCCAGGTCCGCAAGCGCGCCGCCCGCATGGGCCGCAACCCCGCCACCGGCGAGCCGCTCCCGATCAAGGCCAGCAAGAAGGTCGCCTTCCGCGCGGCCAAGGAACTCAAGGAAGCCGTGTGATCCGAGGCGCCTCCTGATCCGGCCAGAAGCGCCATTCCGGCAGGAGACCCGGAATGGCGCTTTTCTGTTATAGAACGCTTCCCTTGCCCCAGCTTTTCGGATCGTCATGCCGGCCTCCCCCCTCGCCTTCACCCACGATGTCACCGAGCGCTTCCTGCGCTATGTCGTGATCGACACCCAGTCCGATCCGACGTCGCCGACCTGCCCTTCCACCGAGAAGCAGAAGAATCTGGGCCGCCTGCTGGCGTCCGAGTTGCAGGCGATCGGGCTCGCAGATGCCCATCTCGACGAGCACGGCTATGTCTATGCGACGATCCCGGCCAATACCGACAAAAAGGTACCGGTGATCTGCTTCTGCTCGCACATGGACACTTCTCCTGATTGCACCGGCGCCAACGTCAAGCCGCAGGTCGTGAAGAATTATCGCGGCGGCGACATCGTGCTGCCGGCCGATCCCACGCAGGTGATCCGCACCGCCGATCACCCCGCGCTCGCCGACCAGATCGGCCACGACATCATCACTACCGACGGCACCACGCTGCTGGGCGCCGACAACAAGGCCGGCCTCGCCGAGATCATGGATGCGGCGCGGTTTTTGATTCAAAATCCGCACATCCGGCACGGCACCATCAAGATCCTGTTCACGCCCGACGAGGAGATCGGCCGCGGCGTCGACAAGGCCGACCTGAAGAAACTCGGCGCCGACTTCGCCTATACGATGGACGGCGAAACCGCCGGGAATATCGAGGACGAAACCTTTTCGGCCGACGGCGCCATCATCACCATCGAGGGTGTCTCGACCCACCCCGGCTTTGCAAAAGGCAAGATGGAGCACGCGATCAAGATCGCGGCCGCCATCGTCGACCGCCTGCCCAGGGACACCTGCTCGCCGGAGACCACTGAGGGCAAGGAAGGTTTTTTGCATCCGATCGGCATTTCCGGCGCACTTGAGAAAGCCACCATCGGCTTCATCGTGCGCGACTTCACCGACGAGGGGCTGCAGCAAAAGGAAGCCGTGCTCGAAGGCATCGTTAAAGAGGTGATGAAGGATTATCCGCGCTCGACGTACCGGATGGACGTCAAGGCGCAATACCGCAACATGAAGCAGGTCATCGACCGCCACCCCGAAACCGTCGACTACGCCATCGAGGCGATCCGTCGCGCAGGCCTGACACCGGTGCGCAGCTCGATCCGCGGCGGCACCGACGGCTCACGACTGTCGTTCATGGGCCTGCCCTGCCCCAACATCTTCGCGGGCGAACACGCGTTCCACTCGCGGCTGGAATGGGTCAGCCGCCAGGACATGGAAAAGGCGGCGGAGACCATCGTGCACCTGGCCATGATCTGGGAAGAAAGGGCGTAGCGAGTTCGGCGACGCTCCATCCCGCCGATGCCTGCGACAAACGCCAAGCGTTTTGCGCAAGGGAGCGATGGCGACGTGGTTATAAGCCAGGTACGCCACGTTTTTGAAAATGAGGGAGTCGGCTATGCGGTTGTCCAAGGTCGCCGCTTTGGCGCTTATCGTTGGAGCCACAGGCTCAATGTCCGCGTCTCCAGCGCTAGCCGCTTCTGACTGTCCAAAATTAGTGGAATTAGCGGATTGGGGCGAGAACTCGACCGGCGACATCAGCGTCACGTCCGGGCAAAGTTGCCAGTTCCCAATCACGATGCGCGGCACGGTGACCAGCTCGGACATCTTAAAAAAGCCGGCGCACGGCAAGTTGAAAAAGCTCAACATAACGACGTACGAATACAAGGCGAAGGCTAGATACAAGGGTAGCGATAGCTTTGCCATCAAAGCGACGGGTCAGGGGCCGACGGCTTCCGGCACGTCGGTAATTACCGTGCAGGCGACGATCAAATAACGTTCCTCGCGCCCGTTGCAGGGTGGACGCACGTTGCCGTCCAGCAAGTTATCTTACGGCAGCGACCCACGCAGGTCTGCAACACTAATGTCCGGGGTGACTCGACCACCGTTCTCAGGAGCGGTGTGCGTGCGCAGCTCGCGGTGTTCGGACACAGTGACGACTTGAACGAGCATCGCGCCAAGCAGAAGCACCGCGACCAAAATCAGCCCAGTCTGGGCCGGAGTTAGATATAGATTGGACAAGCGCATCATTACTGCACCCATGCGCATCGCCGCCAGCCTATTTCAACTGTTCGTTGAGTCGTTAGGCGATTTGGTGGCGTGGCGGTGGCGATCCGGCGTTCAATTGCGTCGCTTCGCTGGCAATGACGGTGTGGTGCGACGGCGCGCCCGCTTGAATTACGAAGCCCTTGCCGTGACGATCCAGACCGACGCCGGCAGCAGCACCGCATCCCCTTTTGCGAACGGCGTCAGCGCTTCGCGGATCGAATTGGCGGCAGCCTTCCGGAGTTCTTCCGGTTGGCCCTCCAGCGCCCTACTCACCGGCCCGATTTCGAGCGCGCCCTGCACCGCGCCATCGAGACCGCGGCCGATCGCGGAATCCAGCAGCAGCGGACACGCCTCCATCTCGACGCCGGTAAAGCCGGCCGCATCGAGGATGCGGCGCACGCGCGCCTCCGAGGCAAACGCGAACGGCCCGGGATCTTCCGGCCCCTGCTGCGGCAGCTTTGGCACGTGCTTGTAGGCGGCCTGCAGCGGCGCCATGAAGAACGGATTTTCGCGCGGCTCGCGCCAGCACGCGAACGCAAGACGGCCGGACGGCTTCAGCGCCTTGCGCATGTTGGCGAACGACAGCGCGGGATCGGCGAAGAACATCACGCCGAAGCGCGAGGCCAGCACATCGAAACTGGCAGGCTCGAACGGATAGACGGTCGCGTCCGCCAGAACGAAATCGATCGAAAGGTCCCTCGGCGCGCTCTGCCGCGCCCGCTCCAGCATCGGGCCGGATACGTCGACGCCGAGCACATGGCCTGACGGCGCGACCTCGCGCGCGAACGCGATCGTCGTAGCGCCGCTGCCGCAGCCGATATCGATGACGCGCTCGCCCGGCTTCAGCTTCGCCCGGTCGATCACAAGGTCGGCGACCGGCCCGAGCACGACATCCTGCTCCGCCTGCCGCGCGGCCCAGCGTTGCCCGGCCGGTCCATTCCAGTAGGCGACCTGGTCGGCGTTTTGTTCGTGGCCTTGGGGGGCGTCCATGTGTGCGGAAACTTTCGATCAGTCCGCCTTCGCTCTTCGAGCTTCGGCGCGACAGCCTTCGCGCTGATGCCAAGGCTGGCTTGCCGAGCCGTAGCGCGTCAGCGCGAAGGCTGGTAGGCGGCGACGGATTCGAACCGCCGACCCTCTCGGTGTAAACGAGATGCTCTAACCAGCTGAGCTAGCCGCCCTTGAGCCGCCTGTTTAGCCCTGCGGCCCCCTTTGATGCAAGGGTTGGATAGCTCGGGCGTCCGGTCGCATCAGTCGCCCGGCCGTCCCGGCAAATCCCTGATATCGTTGATCCATGGCGCGGCGGAGCGGCACCAGATTTGCCGCGCCGGCTTGAGTTCTCCACGCTGGCGGATGCTGCCCCAGCGGATGCCCCAGTCGTCCGGCCCGCCGTCGCCGCTGGTGAACAGCGGGGAACCACAACCCTCGCAAAAATGCTGGAAACGCGTGCGGCCGTTGTTGCCGGTCTTCGCGTAAATCTTCGCCGGCGCGCCCGTCATGCGGACCTGGGCTTCGGAGCAGATCACCGTGACCCGGTACGGTGAGCCCGTCAGGTTCTGGCAATCGGTGCAGTGACAGATCGATACTTTCGCGGGATCGATGTCGGCCCGATAGGTCACCCGCCCGCAATGGCATTGCCCGTCGATTTCCATCCCCTTCCAACTCCGCTTGCCAAATCGAAGTTTCGACCCGCGCAAAACAAAAACGGCGCCCGAAGGCGCCGTTTTATCGTTTCGCAACAAACTGGCTCAGTGGGCCGTGAGGCCACCGGCCGCTTCGTCGGCGCCATCGGGCTTGACCGGCACCTTGGTGTCCTCTTCCCAGACGATCGGCACCGGCGTGCGAACCAGCGCCTTGGCGACGACGTCGTCGAGCCGGGCCACGGGGATGATCTCCATGCCGCCCTTGATCGCATCGGAAATCTCCGTGAGATCCTTGGCGTTGTCCTCGGGGATCAGCACCGTCTTGATGCCGCCGCGGGCAGCCGCCAACAGCTTCTCCTTCAGACCGCCGATCGGCAGCACGCGACCGCGCAGCGTGATCTCACCGGTCATCGCGACATCGTGGCGAACCGGGATGCCCGTCATGACCGAGATGATCGCGGTGGCCATCGCCACACCCGCCGACGGTCCGTCCTTCGGGGTCGCCCCTTCAGGTACGTGGACATGGATGTCGCGCCGGTCGAACAGCGGCGGCTCGATGCCGTAGTTGATCGCCCGCGAGCGGACGTAAGACGCCGCCGCCGAGATCGACTCCTTCATCACGTCGCGCAGATTGCCCGTGACCGTCATCTTGCCCTTGCCGGGCATCATGACGCCTTCGATGGTCAGCAACTCGCCGCCGACATCGGTCCAGGCAAGTCCGGTGACGATACCGACCTGTGGCTCGCTTTCGATCTCGCCGAAGCGGTACTTCGGCACGCCGAGGAAGTCTTCGAGCGTTTTCTCGGTGACCTTGACCGACTTCTTCTTGGAGATCATCAGCTCCTTCACCGCCTTGCGGGCAAGTGTGGAGAGCTCACGCTCCAGATTACGCACGCCCGCTTCGCGGGTGTAGCGGCGGATCATCAGCAACAAGGCATCGTCGTCGATCGACCATTCCTTGGAATCGAGGCCATGCTTGGAGATGGCGTTCGGGATCAGGTGCTTGCGCGCGATCTCGACCTTCTCGTTCTCGGTGTAGCCGGCGATCCGGATGATCTCCATGCGGTCCATCAGGGGGCCGGGAATATTCAGCGTATTCGCGGTCGTGATGAACATGACGTTCGACAGATCGTAGTCGACCTCCAGATAGTGGTCGTTGAAGGTCGCATTTTGCTCGGGGTCCAGCACCTCAAGCAGCGCCGACGACGGATCGCCGCGGAAATCGGCGCCCATCTTGTCGATCTCGTCCAGCAGGAACAGCGGATTCGAGGTCTTCGCCTTGCGCATCGACTGGATGACCTTGCCGGGCATCGAGCCGATATAGGTGCGGCGGTGACCGCGGATCTCGGCTTCATCGCGCACGCCGCCGAGCGACACGCGCACGAACTCGCGGCCCGTCGCCTTCGCGATCGACTTGCCGAGCGAGGTCTTGCCGACGCCGGGAGGTCCGACCAGGCACAGGATCGGTCCAGTCAGCTTGTTGGCGCGCGACTGCACGGCGAGATACTCGACGATGCGGTCCTTGACCTTCTCAAGCCCGTAATGGTCGGCGTCCAGCACCGCTTGCGCGGCCTCCAGATCCTTCTTGACCTTGGACTTCTTGTTCCACGGAATCGACAGCAGCCAGTCGAGATAGTTGCGCACGACGGTTGCTTCCGCGGACATCGGCGACATCTGGCGCAGCTTCTTCAGCTCGTGCTGCGCCTTCTCCCGCGCTTCCTTGGAAAGCTTGGTCTTGGCAATCTTCTCTTCCAGATCGGCGAGCTCATCGCGACCTTCGTCGTCGCCGAGCTCCTTCTGGATCGCCTTCATCTGCTCGTTCAGGTAATACTCGCGCTGGGTCTTCTCCATCTGGCGCTTGACGCGCGAGCGGATGCGCTTCTCGACCTGCAGCACCGAGATTTCGCTCTCCATCAGGCCCAGCACCTTCTCCAGGCGCTGCGTGACGGACAACGTCTCCAGGATGCCCTGGCGATCGGCGATCTTGACGGCGAGATGCTGCGCGACCTGATCGCTCAGCTTGGCAAAATCAGTGATCGCCTGAACCACGCCGACGACTTCGGCGGAGATCTTCTTGTTCAGCTTCACATAGCTTTCGAAGTCGGACACGACCGAGCGCGCCAGCGCTTCGGCTTCAACCGAATTGGCGTCGGTGTCGGCAAGCGCAACCGCAGTCGCCTCGTAATATTCGCTGCGGTCGGAATATTTCTGCACGCGCGCGCGCTCGAGCCCTTCGACCAGCACCTTCACGGTGCCGTCGGGAAGCTTCAGCAGCTGCAGCACGCTGGCGAGCGTACCGACCTCATAGATCGAATCCGGGCTTGGATCATCGTCGGACGCGTTCTTCTGCGTCGCGAGCAGAATCAGCGCGTCGTTCTTCATCACCTCTTCGAGGGCGCGGATCGATTTCTCGCGGCCGACGAACAGCGGCACGATCATGTGCGGAAAAACGACGATGTCGCGGAGCGGCAGCACCGGATACGAATGGCTTTCGCCGAGAACGATGGTTGGCCGAGTTTTTGGGGTGGTCATGGCCTATTCCTTTTGTTTTGCCCCCTTGCACGCAGTCCGCTTCGTTTAGCGCAACCGCCACAAGGTGCCGGGAGTTCCGGGTCACTCGGCCGCCTTCGCTGCCGCCTCTCACCGGATGATTTTGCGACGAATCTCGAACGTGATTTCCGCCACCATTGGCATTAGGTGGCTATCGGGTATGGGGGTGTCAAGTCACGGAAAAATGCCCACTAATTGGGGCTAAACGCGCGCAAAACGCTGACGCAACAACGGCCGCCGGAATCCGGCAGCCGCGCTATTTGGAGGTAACCCAGCGTGGTGACGCGAGCGCGATCAGGCGCTGGCGCTGCTCTCGACGGCCCGGTCGGAACGGTCCGCGTAGATGTAGAGCGGACGGGCAGTTCCCTCGACCACTTCGCGCGAGATCACGACCTCTTCGACGCCTTCCAGGCCCGGCAGATCGAACATGGTCTCGAGCAGGATGCTTTCGAGGATCGAACGCAGTCCGCGCGCGCCGGTCTTGCGCTCGATCGCCTTGCGGGCGACCGCGCCAAGCGCCTCGTCGGCGAAAGTGAGTTCGATGTTCTCCATTTCGAACAGCCGCTGGTATTGTTTCACCAGCGCGTTCTTCGGATCGGTCAGGATCTTCTTCAGCGAGGCCTCGTCGAGATCTTCCAGCGTCGCGACCACGGGCAGACGGCCGACGAATTCCGGGATCAGGCCGTACTTCAGGAGGTCTTCCGGCTCTACATGGCGGAAGATTTCACCGGTGCGGCGATCTTCGGGCGCCAGAACCTGGGCGGCGAAACCGATCGAGGTCGAGCGTCCGCGCGCGGAGATGATCTTCTCAAGGCCAGAGAAGGCGCCGCCGCAGATGAACAGGATATTCGTCGTGTCGACCTGCAGGAACTCCTGCTGCGGGTGCTTGCGGCCGCCCTGCGGCGGCACGGAGGCGACCGTGCCTTCCATGATCTTCAACAGCGCCTGCTGCACGCCCTCACCCGACACATCGCGGGTGATCGACGGATTGTCGGACTTGCGGCTGATCTTGTCGATTTCGTCGATATAGACGATGCCGCGCTGCGCGCGCTCGACATTGTAGTCGGCCGACTGCAACAGCTTCAGGATGATGTTCTCGACGTCCTCGCCGACGTAGCCGGCTTCGGTCAGCGTGGTCGCATCCGCCATCGTGAACGGCACGTCGAGAATCCGAGCCAGCGTCTGCGCCAGCAGCGTCTTGCCCGAGCCGGTCGGACCGATCAGCAGGATGTTCGACTTCGCGAGTTCGACGTCGTTGTGCTTGGTCTGGTGATTGAGGCGCTTGTAGTGGTTGTGGACCGCAACCGAGAGCACCTTCTTGGCATGGCTCTGGCCGATCACGTAATCGTCCAGCACCTTGCAGATTTCCTTCGGCGTCGGGATGCCGTCGCGCGACTTCACCAGCGAAGACTTGTTCTCCTCACGGATGATGTCCATGCAGAGTTCGACGCACTCGTCGCAGATGAATACGGTTGGACCCGCGATGAGTTTGCGGACTTCGTGCTGGCTCTTTCCACAGAACGAGCAATACAGCGTGTTCTTGGAGTCGCTCGTGCCAACCTTACTCATTCTTGTCTCCGTCCGCCGTTCGATCCGTTACCCGATCGACCCATTCCGGCACTTCGCCGGACCTGAAGGTAGATAGAGCAAATTCCGTACCAGAAAAGACCCTAACTCAAATACGCACCGTGCGAATCACGGTTTCTCGAATCCCCCGCGATCTTAGCCCAACCATCACAGCCAACCATGCTGACACCCGACTATCAAGAATTCGCTAATCGGGCGCGGATTGGCTACCCGTGACAATACCGTGATTTGCGGCGTTGGCACGGGGAGAAGTTGACGAAATCGAGCGAGCGTTGCGCGTTTGCCACGCAGCAAAGCCGGCACGAAACCGGAACTTTCTGTCCATGCGGGGGCATGGACAGGCCGCCAGCGGCCATATTTTCCCGTTTCAGCGCAACCAGCCGTTAAGGTCAACGCGAAAGACGCCAATCCGTGTCCTTACGGGATTTTCGTTACCGCCGCCTCTTCGGGACGCTTGTCGATCACCTTGTCGACGATGCCGAAATCGCGGGCCATATCGGCGGTCAGGAATTTGTCGCGCTCGAGCGCGTCCTCGATCGCCTTGTAGGTCTGGCCGGTGTGCTTCACATAGATTTCGTTGAGGCGCTTCTTGAGATTCAGGATCTCCTGCGCATGCAGCATGATGTCGGTGGCCTGCCCCTGGAAGCCGCCCGAAGGCTGATGCACCATGATGCGCGAATTGGGCAGCGAGAAACGCATGTCCTTTGCGCCGGCCGCGAGCAGCAGCGAGCCCATCGAGGCGGCCTGTCCGGTGCACAGCGTCGACACCGGCGGACGAATGAATTGCATCGTGTCGTAGATCGCAAGCCCCGATGTCACCACGCCGCCCGGCGAGTTGATGTACATCGAGATTTCCTTCTTGGGATTTTCCGCCTCGAGGAACAGGAGCTGCGCGACTGTCAGCGTCGACATGCCATCTTCGACCGGACCGGTCACGAAGATGATGCGCTCTTTCAGGAGCCGCGAGAAAATGTCGTAGGCGCGTTCGCCGCGGTTGGTCTGCTCGACCACCATGGGCACGAGGTTCATGTAGGCTTCAACGGGATCGCGCATTAGTCACCCAAGGGTTAGTAGAGGGTTAGGTAGAGAACAGCGGGGGCGAACATCCATCGGCAAGGCAGGCATGATTGCCGCGCACGGACGAACGTCCCGTGATGCAGGACTTCGGCTCAGAACTCGCGGGTAGCGAGCCGCTCACAGATATGAGCCAATTTCCCGGCGACAAGGCCGGGCAATGGCGAGCCGAATGAGACGAGTTCAAGCTGATTCGCAGGCGATCTCATAGCGACGGATGCTGCCATCACGCCGCTTTCGCCGTTCATCATTAACATCAGCCTGACCAACCCGGTCAGGCTGCGCTCTTCTCGTCTTCGTCCTTGAACAGGTCCTCGCGCGAGACTTTCTTCTCGGTCACGTTGGCGAGTTCGAGGATGAAATCGACCACCTTGTCTTCATAAATCGGCGCACGAAGCTGGGCCAGCGCATTGGCATTGCTGCGATAGTAGTCCCAGACTTCCTTCTCGCGGCCCGGCATCGAACGCGCACGCTCGATCACCGCGCGGCCGACTTCGTCATCGGTCACGGTGATCTTGTTCTTCTCGCCGATTTCCGACAGTACGAGGCCGAGCCGGACGCGGCGGTCGGCAATCTTCTTGTACTCTTCCTTCGCGGCCTCTTCGGTGGTGTCCTCGTCTGCAAAGGTTTTGCCTGAGGATTCCATCTCGGCCTTGATCGAGTTCCACATCAGGTTGAATTCTTCCTCGATCAGCGACGGCGGCGCCTCGAATTTGTGGCTGTCGTCCAGACGGTCGAGCAGCGCGCGCTTGACGCGCTGGCGCGTGGCCCCTGCAAACTCGGCGACCAGACGCTCGCGTGCGGCCTCCTTCAGCTTGTCGATCGATTCCAGGCCGAGCGTTTTGGCAAACTCGTCGTCGACCTTGGTTTCACCCGGGGCTTCGATCAGGGTTGCGGTGGTCTCGAACTCGGCCGGCTGGCCGGCGAGCTTCTCGCTCGCGTAATTCTTCGGGAACGACACTTTCAGGGTGCGGGTCTCCCCTGTTCCCATACCGACGAGCTGTTCCTCAAAACCCGGAATGAATTGTCCGGCGCCGATCACCACCGGAATTCCCTCGCCGGTGCCGCCGTCGAACAGTTCGCCGTTGATGCTGCCCTTGAAGCTGATGGTGACGCGATCGCCGGTTTCGGCCTTGGCGCCCTCGGCCTTCGCGGCATAGGGACGGTTCTGGTCGGCGATGCGCTTGATGGCCTCATCGACCTCGGCTTCGGTCACTTCGACCACGGGCTTCTCCACCGAGAAGGTCTTGAAATCGGCGAGTTGGATCGTCGGCACCACCTCGATCGCAACCGTGTAGGTCAGGTCGGTCTTGCCGGCGAGCAGCTCCTCGACCTCGTTCTGCTCGGTCGGCATGGTGATCTTCGGCTCGGTCGCGAGGCGGAAACCGCGATCGGTGAAGATCTGCGTGTTGGTGTCGCGGATGGTCTGGTCGATGGTCTCGGCCATGACAGAGCGGCCGTACACCTTCTTCAGGTGGCTCACCGGCACCTTGCCGGGGCGGAAGCCGTTGAGCTTCACCTTGTCCTTGAGGTCGACCAGCTTGGCGCCCGCCTTGGCATCGAGATCCGATGCGGGAACGCTGACCTTGAACTCGTGCTTCAATCCCTCGGCGAGGGTTTCGGTGACCTGCATGGTGTCAATCTTCTTCCGCTTGCGCCGGGCCAGACAGGCCCGGCAGTGTCAAATGTTCGAGGCTTGGCCTTGCAGCCTGCGCCGGTGGTTCGGCGGACCTTGGCTCCCCCGATGGGGAAGCAGGCCCTCCAGTATTCGTCATGCAAACGCTTGGATAGAGCGCTTGGTGCGGGCGGAGGGACTCGAACCCCCACAACTTTCGTCACTGGAACCTAAATCCAGCGCGTCTACCAGTTCCGCCACGCCCGCGTGAAAAGCATCCATACCCGGCCGCGATGCCGCGGGCGGCGGGCTTATAACATGAGCCTACACCTCCGCAGCAAAAAAATGGCCCTTTTTGACAGCACCGGGGCAAGGCGTCACAGCTAGGACAGGCACAACAAAAAATGGTCCGCATTGGTCCGATGGCAAGCCCCGAATTCCCGCTGGATCGACGTGAACTGATGGCTGGTTTGGGGGCGGCCGCGCTGGTCCCGATATGGCCCGTGGCAGGCCGGGCCCAACAAGGTAATCCCCAAGGCCGGCCCTCCCTGGCATTGCAGGCCAAGCCCGACAGCCTGGCACTCCGCTCGGGAAGCGCGGTCACACCAATCTGGTCGCTGCAAGGGCCTGAACTCACCTTCAAGCGCGGCGATACCCTCGCAATCGACTTTGGCAATGGGCTGCCGGTGCCCGCCATCCTCAACTGGCGAGGGATCGATGGCGCCTCGGCAACCGAACCGCTGACGGGCCGGCCGCAGCTCGCAGCCGGCGGCAAGGACGCTGCGCAACTGCTGCTGCGCCACGCCGGGACCTTCCTCTGCGAATCCGGGCTGCTTGGCGATGGTCAGGCTCAACCATCACGGCCACGGCCATTGATCGTCCGGGAAACCGAGCCTGTCGCTGTCGACCGCGACGAGGTTCTCCTGATTGAGGACTGGCGGGTAAGACTGGATGGAACCGCGATGGCACCGGGGACCGATCCCGGAGACACCGTGCCAGTCCATACGATTAACGGCCGGACTTCGCTCGATCTCTCAGTCCGGATCAACGAACGGATCAGGCTTCGCATCATCTGCGGCTGTCAACGCTCTGTTATTGCACTCAAACTGGAGGGGCTCGAGGTCCGCGTGATGGCCGTCGACGGCCAACCATCCGAGCCGTTCCAGGCCCGAAATGGCGCGGTGGTGCTGGCGCCGGGCGGCCGGATCGATGCGTTTATCGACGTCACCGCGGTGGCCAGCACCGAAACCCCGATCCTGCTGCACGATGGCAAGGAAGCCCGCCCGATCGGCAAGATTCGCGTCGCCAGCGAACCGCCGATCCGCACGGCTCCGCTGCCCCCGGCCCCGCCACTGCCCTCCAACGGCCTCCCCGAACGGCTCGACCTCAAGAACGCCACACGAGTCGATCTGCCCCTCGGCGGACCATCGGGCGACTGGGTGGCGCCGGCCAAATTCATCGCCACCGCCCCGCCCGCCTTCCGCACCAAGGCCGGCCGCGTGGCGGTGCTGGCCCTCACCAACCGCGCCGCCATCGCCACCGTCTTCCACCTCCACGGTCATCATTTCCGGCTGCTGGACCGGCTCGACGATGGCTGGAAGCCATTCTGGCTGGATACGCTGGCGATCGAGCCCGGCCAGACCCAGCGCATCGCCTTTTTGGCCGAACATGCCGGGCGCTACCTGATCGAATCCGTGGCGACCGACTGGGCGGCGCCGCGGCTGGTGCGGTGGTACGTTGTCGAGTGAGGAGCAAGCCATGAGCAAACCGGTTCCGGCGATCCGCAGCGTCAAGGCGCGAGCCCTCGTGGTGCCGCTCGCGCGTCCTGTGAAGAACGCCTTCGGCGTGTTCGATGTGGCCCCGCTGGTCCTGATCGATGTCGAAACCGATCAGGGCATTACCGGCCACTCCTACATTTTTGCCTACGCCAGGCTGACACTGAAGCCGCTGGTGCATCTGATCGAAGAAATTGGGCGAGAGCTGATCGGCAAGCCGATCGCGCCTTACGACTTGATGGCGGCGATGGACGCCAAATTCCGCCTGCTCGGCTGGCAGGGCCTCGTCGGCATGGCGGTGTCCGGCCTCGACATGGCCTATTGGGACGCACTTGGGCAGATCTCAGGTCGGCCAGTGGCCGAACTGCTCGGCGGATCGGCAAAACCGATCAGGGCCTACGACAGCTATGGCGTCGTCGATCCCGTTGCCGACGAGAGGGCGCTGCGCCGCTCGCTCGAACAGGGTTTTCGCGGCATCAAGATCAAGGTCGGCGACGGCGATGCCGCCAATGACGAGCGGATGGTCAAGGGCGTGCGCGCCCTCCTCGGCCCTGACGTCGCGCTGATGATCGACTTCAACCAGTCACTCGATCCGGCCGAAGCGGCGCGCCGTATCGCCCGCCTCGAACCCTACGATCTGCACTGGATCGAAGAACCGGTGCCGCAGGAAAACCTGTCGGGACACGCCAAGGTGCGCGACACTTCACCGACACCGATTCAGGCCGGCGAGAACTGGTGGTTCCCGCGCGGCTTCGCGGAAGCGATCGAAGCCGGCGCCAGCGATTTCATCATGCCCGACCTGATGAAGTGCGGCGGCGTCACCGGCTGGCTGCAGGTCGCAGCCCAAGCGGAAGCCGCCAATATTCCGATGTCGAGCCATCTGTTTGCGGAGGCCAGCGCCCATATGCTGGCGGTGACACCAACCGCGCACTGGCTCGAATTCCTCGATTTTGCCAGCGTGATTCTCGCTCACCCGGCCAAGATCGTCGACGGCACGGTCACGGCAAGAGGGCCCGGCCTTGGGCTGGATTGGAACGAGGCGGCAGTGGCGAAGTATCAGGTTGGATAACGCGTCGCCTTACGGGCGCGTCCAGAAATAGCGCGCGTCCGATTCCTTTTCTTCATTGCCGGCGCCGTCGGTTTCCTCGACGAGCGCAAAACCCCGCGCTTCGTAAAAGCGTCGCGCTCTCAGATTTCGCTGAAGCGTCCAAAGCTGGAGGCAATCGAACGTGCGCTTTGCGATCTGCAGCAATTCGCTGCCGACGCCGCGTCCTTGTACTTCCGGCAGCACGTACAACTGGTCGATCCAGTCGCTTCGGAAGGCGATGATTCCGGCCAACGAACCGCCCTCGAAAGCCCCGTGCACCTGACATCCCGTGAACACGCGTTCCCGGTAGAACCATCGATCCTCGTCAGGCGTGTGCAAACCGGTAAGCCAAGGCAACGCATGGTCGAACGCCGTGCGATGGACGCGCGCCGCCGCGTCCATATCATCGAGTTCGAGTTGCCTAATACTCAATCCCGAACCCGTCATAGAGTCGCCTGAACACCGCGGGCAGCACCTCCGGCAAATCTTCGGCGATCAGCCCCGGTCCCGCCTCGCCGGCAGCTTCGCCGTGCATCCAGACGCCGATGCAGGCGGCCTCGAACGTTGGCACGCCTTGCGCCAGCATCCCTGCGATCATTCCAGCCAGCACGTCGCCGGCGCCGGCGGTGGCGAGCCACGGCGGCGCGTTGGAAGCAATGCTGGCGCGGCCATCCGGTGATGCCACCACCGTATCCGGCCCCTTCAACAGCACTACCGCGCCGCAGCGTACGGCGGCGTCGCGCACCCGCTCCAGTTTGGAGCGGCCGGGATGCTTGTTGCTGATGTCGCTGAACAGGCGCGGAAACTCGCCCTCATGCGGGGTCAGCACGACGTGGGCGTCCTCGGCAGCCTTGATCGCTTCAAACAACCGCTCCGGCGCTTCGGCAAAACTCGTCAGCGCGTCGGCGTCGAGCACGAGGCCGCGTTTCGCCGACAGTGCGGTGTGGACGAGATCGCGCGTCCGGGCGCTGACGCCGGCGCCCGGCCCGATCACGATGGAATTGAGGCGCCTGTCGCTGACCATGTCGGCGAATTCGACCACGGTATCGACGGGGCGAACCATCACCGCGGTCAGCGCCGCGGCATTCACGGCCAACGCGTCGCGCGGCGAGGCCAAGGTCACCAGCCCGGCCCCCGCCCGTAAGGCGCCGCGGGCCGCGAGCCGCGCCGCGCCGGTCGACGCCAGTTCGCCCGACAGCACGACGGCGTGACCGCGGGCATATTTGTGGCCGTCGATGTCAGGCACGGCGAAGGATTTTTGCCAGCTCTGCGGAACGTTCTCAAATGTCCGCGGCGCGATCTCCTCGAGCACCTGCGCATCGATGCCGATATCGGCGACGCGGACCCGGCCGCAATGCTTGCGCCCCGGCATCAACAGATGCGCCGGCTTGCGGCGGAAGAAGGTCACGGTCTCCACGGCGTTGATCGCGGCACCCATCACCGCGCCGGTCGTGCCGTTGATCCCGCTCGGCAGGTCGACCGCAAGCACCGGCGCACCGTTGGCGTTGACCGCCTCGATCACCTCGAGCGGGTCGCCCTTGATCGGACGATTGAGCCCGGCACCGAACAGCGCATCGATGATCAGCGCCGGCTTGCCGATCGCCTGCGGGTTGAACGGCAGCACCGGATACTTCCAGCCACGTGCAGCGAGCGCGGCATCGCCCTGCAGGCTGTCGCGCTCGCACAGCAGGATGACCGACACTTCGCGGCCGCGCGCCGCCAGTTCGGCCGCCGCCACAAAACCGTCGCCGCCATTGTTGCCGCGGCCGGCGACCACCATGATGGGTCCTTCCTCGACGAGAGCCATTGCGGCCTCCGCCACGGCTTGCCCCGCGCTCATCATCAGCGCGAAGCCCGGCGTGCCGGCGGTAATCGTCAACCGGTCGGCACGCTCCATCTCAGTCGTGGTCAAAACTTCCATGCCGAATCCTCGATCCGTCGGCCTTTTCTGGAGGCATATCCACGTCGCACCCCGCGGCCCTCCCGGCCTCGCCTGCACATGAATTGATCGATTTGCCTATTTTGTAAGCTTCGCTATCATACGTCGTCCGGCTCAACCTCTTCCACTTGCCCGTTAAAAGTCTGATAACGTTTCAAAATCAGCCGCGTTAACAACTTGGCATAGACCCTGCTTTTGAGGAAGCCGGTTGGAAAACCGAGCACATGATCGTCGCAGTTAGCGGCAATTATGAGCAATCCGGCTTTGCCGGATGCAAGGATCAAACCAGACGGCGCCTCGCGCGACATCGAAACCATCTACACTCTGAATTTGGAAATGCCCGGGAGGCGCTCAGTGAAGAAGATTGAAGCCATCATCAAGCCATTCAAGCTCGACGAGGTGAAAGAGGCGCTTCAGGAAGTCGGGTTGCAGGGTATCACGGTCACCGAAGCCAAGGGTTTCGGCCGGCAGAAGGGACACGCCGAGCTCTATCGCGGTGCGGAATACATCGTCGACTTCCTGCCCAAGGTGAAAATCGAGATCGTGATTGGCGACGACCTGGTCGAGAAGGCGATCGACGCGATCCGCCGCGCCGCCCAGACCGGCCGCATCGGCGACGGCAAAATCTTCGTCTCCAACATCGAGGAAGCGATCCGGATCAGAACCGGAGAATCCGGGCTGGACGCTATCTAAGCCGGGTGCTATCCGAATTTTGCGACTGAAAAACAAGAAAAGGGCTGCTCCGGCGGCCTGATTTCGTTCGCGATACCTCAACCGATCGTCTGCGAAGTCTCGTTGTCGCTAGATTCCTGGAAACCGTCCCGCAGCCAAAAGGGGTATTCATGAAGACCGCCAAAGACGTCCTGAAATCGATCAAGGACAACGACGTCAAATACGTCGACCTGCGCTTCACCGATCCGCGCGGCAAGTGGCAGCACGTGACCTTCGACGTCAGCATGATCGAAGAAGACACCTTTGCTGAAGGCCAGATGTTCGACGGTTCCTCGATCGCCGGCTGGAAGGCGATCAACGAATCCGACATGTGCCTGATGCCCGATCCGGTGACCGCGACGATCGACCCGTTCTTCGCCGAGACCACCATGGTCATCGTCTGCGACGTGCTCGAGCCGACCACCGGCGAGCCCTACAACCGCGACCCCCGCGGCATCGCCAAGAAGGCCGAGGCGATGGTAAAATCGTCTGGCGTCGGCGACACCGTGTTCTTCGGCCCCGAGGCCGAATTCTTCGTGTTCGACGACGTGCGCTACCAGACCACGCCCTACAATACCGGCTTCAAGCTCGACTCCTCGGAACTGCCGATCAATTCGGACACCGAATATGAGGGCGGCAATCTCGGCCACCGCATCCGCACCAAGGCCGGCTACTTCCCCGTGCCGCCGCAGGACTCCGTGCAGGACATGCGTTCCGAAATGCTCGGCGCCATGGCCAAGATGGGCGTCAAGGTCGAGAAGCATCACCATGAAGTCGCTTCCGCCCAGCACGAGCTCGGCATGAAGTTCGACACCATGACGCTGATGGCCGACCAGATGCAGATCTACAAATACTGCATCCACCAGGTCGCCCACATCTACGGCAAGACCGCCACCTTCATGCCGAAGCCGGTCTATGGCGACAACGGCTCCGGCATGCACTGCCACCAGTCGATCTGGAAGGACGGCAAGCCGGTGTTCGCCGGCAACAAATACGCCGACCTCTCGGAGACCTGCCTCCACTACATCGGCGGCATCATCAAGCACGCAAAAGCGATCAACGCCTTCACCAACCCGTCGACCAATTCCTACAAGCGTCTGGTCCCGGGTTATGAAGCTCCCGTGCTGCTCGCCTACTCCGCGCGCAACCGCTCGGCCTCCTGCCGCATCCCCTATACGGCAAACCCGAAGGCCAAGCGCGTCGAAGTCCGCTTCCCCGACCCGATGGCCAATCCCTATCTCGGCTTCGCCGCGATGCTGATGGCCGGCCTCGACGGCGTCAAGAACAAGATCGATCCGGGTCCGGCGATGGACAAGGACCTCTACGACCTTCCGAAGGAAGAGCTGAAGCAGATCCCGACCGTGTGCGGCTCGCTTCGCGAGGCGCTGGAAAACCTCGACAAGGACCGCGCGTTCCTCAAGGCCGGCGGCGTGTTCGACGACGACTTCATCGACAGCTTCATCGAGCTGAAGATGACCGAAGTCGAGCGTTTCGAGATGACCCCGCATCCGGTCGAGTTCGACATGTACTATTCGCAGTGATCCCGCGCGGCGTTCGCGCCGCCCGTATCACCATCCAACAATGCGAAAGGCGCTCCTTGCGGGGCGCCTTTTGTTTTTGTGTAGGAAAGTCAGGCGTTTCGGCGGCGTGGTTCGTGCACTCATACGGCCGAATGCCGCCGCGAATTCCGCTCATATGGCCGTAAGCGATCGATGGACCATGTTTCCACTGCCCGCCTGTACGGCCGTTATAGGTCGGAACGGGAACATCGCAGTGTCGCTGCGCGTTGAGGGGGTCCATCAAATGCGTCGACGGAGGGACGCCCATGACCAAAGCAATGCTGTATAGAAAAACGTTGAATAGTCTCGCAACCACATGCGCCGCCCTGGCGCTCGCCCTCGCCGTGGCTCCGGCCACGGCTCAGGACACCGGGCGGACAAGGGTCGGCACGCTCACCTGCAACATATCGCCCGGTGTCGGCCTCGTTGTCGGAGGGCAGCGGCAACTGAGCTGCATCTATGCGTCAGCGAAAGGTAGGGCACGCGAGGCTTATGAGGGCACCGTCAGCACGCTTGGCCTCGACATCGGTGCTACGACCGGCGGCCAGCTGGCCTGGGCGGTCTTCGCGCCTGCAACGCTGCCCCGGGGGGCATTGGCGGGAACCCATACCGGTGCGACCGCCGGCGGCACAGTCGGCGCCGGAGCGAGTGCCAACGTCCTGGTTGGAGGCCCGGACCGCAGGATCATCATGCAGCCGGCATCCGTTCAGGGGCAGACGGGCGTGAATATTGCTGCAGGCGTATCCACAATGGAGCTGCGGCCGGCCGCTGCGCCCGCACGTCGTGTGGCCCAGTGACGACATCATCGCTGGTGAACCAGTGGAAAACCTCGATAAGGACCGCGCCTTCCTTAAGAACGGCGGCGTGTTCGACGACAGCTTCATCGAGCTCAAGATGACCGAAGTCGAGCGCTTCGAGATGACCCCGCACCCGGTCTGTTCGCAGTGATCGTTGGCGGATTTTCCGCCGGCACACTGGCCGGGAAATGCGAAAGGCGCTCCTCGCGGGGCGCCTTTTGTTTTTGCGGCGGTCATTTCCGCCTCATGCCAGCAATCCGGGTTCCCGCGTGATCTTGCGGTTCCCGAATCCCAATGAAGTCAAAACTTCTCCTAAATCGTGGCGGTGATTGTCGCTTTTAGACCTCGCTGGCGAGGTACTGGTGCAGCAGAACAGATAAGAGGCGGTATCGACCAAATGGTGACAAAAGACGGTTTCCCGCCGGACGATCGTTATCCTGTCTTTCTCTCCGAGCAAGCCGAAGAAACCGTGCAGCCGGATATCGGGAAGGTTTTGGGCAGGGCGGCTCTCTCGTTGAGAATCCTCAAGGCGAGCATTTTGGGGGTAACGGCGACAGCAGCGATCGGTATCGCGATCCTGTCGGTGGGAGATCCAGTAGCGCTCGTTGCGAACGTCACGGCTACATGGGTCGACAAGCCAGCGCTTCAGCCTGACACCGATCCGCCGGCACCAGCAATTCAATCAATCGCCAGCACGCAGGATTTGCCGACCACGACAAGTGACGCGCCGGTGCGCGACGAAATTGCTGCGGCTGTTGAACCTGCTGATCAGAGCCAGGCCGAGATCGCCCACCCGCTCACTGAAGCCTTGTTCAAGCAATTCCAGGCCTGGGCGGACGAACAAGATACACGGGCACAGGCCGTGCCCGTACAGCCCGTGCAAGTTGCTCCTGTACGGGTGGTGCAAGATGCCCCAGCGCAGGTTCGGCCCGTGAAAAAGCACCGACGGGTCCGGTCCGTGCAAAATGCTCGAGCAGAGATCCGGCCCCCGCGACAGCATCGAGTGAGGACCCGGGAAGAAAGTGCACCGATGCCGATCGCGCCAGTACCGGACGCCCGAGCACCGGAGCAGCAGCCGGTGCAAAATAGCCAGACACCTGGGCTCTTGCAAAGCTTCGGTTTTCGCTAACGCAGCGTCACCGCAACTACGCTTCGTCGCGACCTCCGATGCAGCAAGCGTAGCCTTGGCGAGCGTGCAGCAAGCGTAGCCCGGATGAGCGAAAGCGACATCCAGGATTTTCGCTGCCCCCGCATATCGCTGCGCTCATGCGGGCTTGCGTATTGCTTGTTCGCGGCTACTTCTTTTCCGGCGGATTATCCCTCAGAAACCGCTCCAGATCCTCCTGCACCGAATACGGCAGCGGGATCGGATCGCCCATGTGGTCGATCGCGCGGTCGAGGCAGAGGCGCACCATGCGCGCGAGTTCGGCCTTGCGGTACGGCTTGGTCAGCAGCAGCACGCCCTCGCCGAGATGCCCGCTCGCATCGAACGCGCCGAAGGTGTTGCCCGAGGTGTAGAGCACCCGGAGCGGCCGGCGCAGTTCGGCGACCTGTTGCGCGAGCTGCCGGCCGTTCATGGCGCCGGGCATGACGATGTCGGTGAACAGGAGATCGAACGCTGCGCCGGAATTCACCAGTTCGAGCGCGTGGGTCGCGTTGGAAGCGACAATGAGCTTGTAGCCGAGACTTTCGAGACGGCCGGTGACATGCGCCCGCACGACATCATCATCCTCGACGCACAGGATGGTTTCCGATCCCCCGCGCAGTTCGTCGTCGTCAGGCGGCGAGGCATCGCTTGCCGGAAGCGCGCCCGAAGGCTCGACGTCGGCCTTCGGCAGATAGATGCGGAAACAGGCGCCCTTGCCCTCGTCGCCATCGACCACGACGCTGCCGCCGGACTGCTTTGCAAAGCCGAACACCATGCTCAGCCCAAGTCCGGTGCCGGTACCGAACTGCTTGGTCGAAAAGAACGGCTCGAAAATCCTGTCGCGTATGGCAGGCGGAATGCCGGCGCCGCTATCGATGACCTCGACGGCGACGTAGTCGCCCGCGCCGAGTCCGCCCACTTCTGCGTCGCATGTGTCGCGCGTGAAATTACCCGTCCTGAACAGCAGCCTCCCCCCATCAGGCATGGCGTCGCGGGCATTGATGGCGAGATTGACCAGCGCCGAAATGAGCTGGCTGCGATCGACCAGGGCCGGCCAGGCCTGTTCGCTCAACGCCGTCCCGATCTCGATCCGCCTTCCGAGCGTCGGCGCCAAGAGCTTGATCACCTCCTCGATCAGCGCATTGACGTCGGTCTCAAGCGGCCGCAACGGCTGCTTTCTGGCAAAGGCAAGCAGGTTCGCCGTGAGCTGCGACGCCCGGTCGGCCGCGTCATTGATCATCTTGGCGATCGACGTCAGCGCCGGATCGTGCTTGACGCCGTCTGCCAGGATTTCGATCGTGCCCGTGATCACGGTGAGCATGTTGTTGAAGTCGTGGGCGATGCCGCCGGTCAATTGCCCGACCGATTCCATCTTCTGCGCCTGGAACAATTGTTCTTCAGCGGCGCGCTTTGCGGTGATGTCCCTGACAAACGCATTGATGAGGTAGCCTTCACCGCGGCGCAGCGCCGTCAGCGACACCTCTGCGAAGAATTCGCGTCCATCCTTGTGCAACAGCGGCGTTTCGTATCGCCCGCCGGCGGCGTCGCCCGATGCCTCGCTCAGGAAGCGGTCCACCCATTGCCGGTGCACGGGGCGTTGTGCTTCCGGAAACACCAGCTCTTCCACGCTCCTGCCGAGGGCTTCCGCGCGCGTCCATCCCATCAAGGCCTCGGCGTGCGGGCTCCAGTCGAGAATGACGCAGGACCCATCGGTCTGAACGAAGGCATCGAGCGCGTTTTCGACGATCGCCTGCGCCATTTCACTGTCGGTCAGCGTTTGATGAGCGAGCCCCTGCTCCCGTCCGCTGCGACCATCCACGGGCCCAGTGACGTCGGGCAGCGCGCTACGCCAGAATCGCGCAGGACCGGCAGCGACAGCCACCGCGAGCACGCCGGCAATCGTACCGCCCAGCAGCGCCGCGCTGACAATCGTCGCCAGAGGCCCGCCCGGCGCGGCTTGCGTCGCAAAATAATAGGTCACTGCGCTCACGACGCAGGACGTCACGACGACCAGCAACGCCATCGCCAGCGCGAGCCGTCTTGGTTGCGTCATGGCTTCACCAGTCTGGAGATGATGGATGACTTAGCCGACTTCCCGGACCCGATCCCATCTTTTCCGCCTCCGTAGAAGTACGGAGGACGCTTGATACAGGCCGCCTTTATGATTCGTCCCAAAACTCGAATGGTTGCAGTACTATCCAATGATTCCTTTTGGTTGCAACCGCTTTCGGCGTATTTCCCGCGCTGGAGGGTGCCGGCATCACACCCCGAAGATCTTGGCGTAGCGCGCCTTGATCTCCTCGCTTTGCGCCTGCACCTGGGCCGGATCGGCCTTCAGCAGTTTCAAGCTGGAAAGCGGGATGTGCTCGCCTTTCTCCTTCACCTGCGCGTGAAAGGAGCGATGCGCAAAGACGTCGACCAGCATCTGCTGGGCCTCCGCGCTGAAGAAGAAGCTCTGGAAAAGCCTTGCCGCATTCGGATTCGGCGCGCTGCGGAAAATGCCTGATGGCACGATGATCAGCGGCGAGCCTTCGGCCGGATACACCACCTCGACCGGCTTGCCCTGGTCCTTCAGCAGCACGAGATTGTAATCATTGCCGTCGGCCATCACGGCACGCTCGCCGAGCAGGATCTTCTTTGGCGGATCGGCGGCCGATTGCACCTGCATGATCTTCTGCTGCGCGAGCTTCTCCAGATACGGCCAGCCGAGATCGCGCGCCAGCAGGAACGTCGTGGTCAGGATGGCGCCGCTGTAGCCCGGATGGGCCTTGACCATCTTGCCCGTCCACTTGGGATCGAGCAGGTCGGCATAGCTCTTCGGCGCCTCCTCGCGCTTGACGAGGTTGGTGTTGTAGCCGATCGCCTCCGTCCATGCACAGGACGTCGCGTACATGCCGTCCCGGTCGATCTGATCGGAGGGAAGATGCCGGACCACGTCGCTCGGAAGGTAAGGCGCCAGCCAGTCGTTCTTCTTCCATTCGAGATAATGCGCGGTATCGGTCGAATTGGCGACGTCGACGGCCTTGATGCCGCTGCCCTGCTCCTGCGCGATGCGCTGGAAAATCCGCTCCGCACCGGAGCGCTCCACGCGCACGGTGATCCCAGGATATTTCGCCTCAAAAGTCCTCGCCAGTCGCTCGGCGGTATTGAGTTCAAGCGCCGAATAGAACGACAGCTTGCCCTCCTTCTTCGCGGCTTCGATCAGGGCCGGTGTCACCTCCGCCGCCGGCGGCACTGCGGCCTTCAGGGGTTCGGCAAACAGCAGGCCTGCAGCGGACGCCGTCGATGCCTTGAGCAGGTCGCGTCTCGACCATTTGCGGTCCCGCATCTCATCCTCCCTTGTCACGCGACCGTTCTTTGCGGCCGCCTAGCCGGTTCGCGCGTGCGCCTTCAGCGCCTCGCCGAACGCTTCGAACAGCTTTCGGTTGATCGGGTTGCGCTGCGGGTCGTACTCGGCGTGCCATTGGACACCGAGCGCAAAACTCGCGGCGTCCGCGATTCGGATCGCCTCGATGGTGCCGTCTTCGGCGATGCCTTCGATCACGACGCGCTCGCCGGGTTCGAGGATGCCCTGCCCATGCAGCGAATTCACCCGGATGGTCTCGCAGCCGAGCAGGTTTGCAAAGGTGCCGCCGGGCGTGAGGTGGACGTCATGGCGGTCGGCAAACACGACCGTCGGGTCGGGATGGATCTCGCCATTCTCCAGCCGCGGCATGCGGTGGTTCATGCGGCCGGGGATCTCGCGGATTTCGGGATGCAGCGAGCCGCCAAAGGCGACGTTCATCTCCTGCAGGCCGCGGCAGATGCCGAAGATCGGGACGCCGCGGGCAACGCAGGCCTCCGTCAGCGCCAGCGCGACGTCGTCGCGATGGATGTCGTAGGGCTCGTGCCGCTCATGTGGCTCGGTCTTGAACCGCGTCGGGTGCACATTGGCCCGCGCCCCGGTCAGCACCACGCCGTCGACGACGTCGAGAAGCGCGCCAATATCGGTAATCTCGGGCGAGCCCGCGAACATCAGCGGCAGCGCCCCCGCCACGTCGGCGACCGCGCGCAGATTGCGCTCTCCGACCATCTGGGTCTGGAAACGATTTTCAACGCGATAGGCGTTCCCGATCACCCCGACCACGGCCCGCCTCATCGCAAAAATTCCGCTGTCATCGTCCTGTGCAAGGATCTTCCGGGTTGGGCCATGATTGCAGAAGATAATGCCTGCGGCCCGGCTGCGGATCAATATCCGCAGAGCGGCAGCGGGGCTGCCCTGCTATTTCCGCGTGAAGGCCTCCTGGGCATCGATCGCCTGGACCTCGGGCAAACCGGCCGCGCGGAGCGCCGTGGCCGCCGAATCGCCGGCACCGCTCAGCCATGGCAATTTTGCCTGGATTCCGCGCGTCACCGGCTCGCCCAGAGGGCCGCCGAAATCGAGCGGCCAATATCCGTTCGGCACCACCTCAGTCGATATCCGCTGGAGGCGATAACCCTTGCCGAGCACCGCTTCGGCATCGTCGGGCGGCACCAGGCGCGCAGTGCCGGGCGTGGCCGGATCGGCAAAACTGACGAGCACCGGGATCAGCGCACCCTTCACCGGCACTGTGCCGGTCAGCCGGCTCATCTCGCTGAACGGCACGCGCTTGCCGGCGGCCGCCGCATAGGCCCGCAAGGCCACGTAGTTCATGTCGTCAAGAACGAGATTGTTGTCGACATGGGCCAACAGCGCGACGAGGTTCTTGCCCTGCCCGAGATCGACCAAAACGGCGTCACCCAGAGTGCGGGTCTGACCGCGGCGGGTGTAGCTGCGATCGGGATGGACGGCCATCACGCCAGAAGCCGACTTGCGCCCCTCCGGCGTCTCGACCTCGACTATCAGGCGATATTTGTGGGCAGGCCGGTTGATTCTGATCTGGTCCCCGATCACCAGCGCCGCCAGCAGCGCAATCGGGCCGAACCATTTGAAATTCATCTCATCCTCGCCGGCCCGCCCTATCAGATCCACACACCGCTTGGCATACCGGGTGCGACAGCGTCAAACCGGCGCGCGCCCGCCCGCTTGATCCCGGCCCGATTTTGGCGAATGACTGGCGGCGCAATATGTCTCGCGAGAAGGAATCAACGTGACAGGTCCGACTGACAATCGCCTTCAGGCCCGCAACGATCTGGCGTGGGCGATATCGGTCGGCGGCATCGGCGTGGTGCTGTTCGCCGCGCTGCTCGCGTTCACCTGGCACTTCGCCGCGACGCTGTTTCTGATATTTTCCGGCGTCCTGCTCGGCGTCACCCTCAACGCCATGAGCAACCTGCTCGGGCGCGTGGTGCGGCTGCCGCATGCGCTGCGGCTCACAGTGGTCTGCCTGGTGGTCGCGGGCATGCTGTCGGGCATCGTCTTTCTCGGCGGCACCACGATCGCCCAGCAGACGACGGCGCTGAGCAACACGCTCAAGTCGCAGCTTGTCAACGTCAAGGGCTTTCTGGAACGGAACGGCATCGACACGAGTTTCTTCGACTTCGGCACCGTGTCGTCGCCGTCGGATGATGCCGCGCCGGCGGCAACAACGCCGACACCCCACGCGCTTCCCAGCGCCGGCACGATTGCGGCCAGCGGCGGCGCCATCTTCAGCCAGAGCCTGAAACTGATTCTGGGCACCGCCAGCGCGGTCGGAAACTTCTTCATCGTGCTGTTTCTGGGAATAGCCTTTGCGACCCAGCCAAGCATCTACCGCGACGGACTGCTGTTCATGGCGCCCGCCAGACACCGTACGCGGGCGGTCGCGATCGTCGACCGGATCGGCGAGACGCTGGAGCGCTGGCTGATCGCGCAGATCATCACCATGGTCGCGGTGTTTCTGGTGACCTGGATCGGGCTATCGATCATCGGCATCCAGAGCTCGTTCATCCTGGGCATCCAGGCCGGACTGCTCGCCTTCATCCCCACGGTGGGCGCGATCCTCGGCGGCCTGATCGTGGTGCTGGCCAGCGTCGCCTCGGGATGGGTCGCTGCCCTCTCCGCCTTCATCCTGTTTCTTGGCGTGCACGCACTGGAAAGCTACGTGCTGACGCCGATCATCCAGCGCCAGGCGCTGGATATTCCGCCGGCCACGCTGTTTGCGTTCCAGATCCTGCTCGGCGTCGTGTTCGGCATCTGGGGGCTGGCGCTCGCGCTGCCGCTGATGGCGATCGCCAAGGTGATGATCGACCATTTCAAGACGGAGCGTCTGCCGGCCGAAGCAGCGGCCGCCTGAACGCCCTTAGTCGGCCGTGGTCAGCACCGTCTCGGTGTGCTCGACCTCGGGCGGCGAAGCAAAATACGGCCCGACCAGCGCGCGCCATGCGGTGAAATCTTCCGAGCCGCGAAAATCCACGGTGTGGTTTTCCAGCGTCTCCCACTGCGCCATCAACCGGTAACGCTGCGGCTTCTCGATCGACTTGTGCAGCTCAAAGCCCTTGCCGCCCTTGGCGCGCAGAAACAGCGGACGCGCCTTGGCAACGGCCGCCTCGAAATCCTTCTCGGTGCCGGGCTTGACGTCGATTTGTGCGATTTCGGTGATCATCGGAGTTACGCCTTCTCATGAGAATTCGCGTGTCTAGCCCAGTCGCCCCAAAAGCAAAAGACATATGCGGCGCTTATGCGTTGCTGCGACGCACGCTGGCCGTTCGCGGCATCAAGCATGAGGAAATCGCGCGCGTGACATGCTCGCGCCTCAACCCTGATTTGATGTAGGCTTGCGCCAAACAACGAGCGGCAAGCTCACGGCCAGGGAGAGAGAAGCGATGAATCTCAATCGGATCCTGTTCTCCTTCACCCTGGCTGCGGCAGCGGGCGCGCTCACCTTGGCGGCGCCGTCGCACGCGCAGCAACCGGCGGCGGTTGCGATCGACAATGACGACATCGGCGGCGTAGTAGCCGGACCCAACGGGCCGGAAGCCGGCGTCTGGGTGATCGCGGAAACGAATGAGTTGCCGACGAAATTCGCCAAGATCGTCGTCACCGACGATCAGGGCCGTTACGTGATCCCGGACCTGCCACTGAGCGTGAACTACGCGGTCTGGGTGCGCGGCTATGGGCTGGTGGATTCGCCCAGGTTGCGCGCCAAGCCCGGCCAGCAGATCAACCTCACGGCGGTACCGGCCCCGAACGAGGCCGCAGCCGCCCATTATTACTCGGCGATCTACTGGTACACGATGATGAAGATCCCGCCGGCGAAGGATTTCGGCGGCACTACCGACATCCCGAAGGAGATCACGCAGGATATCTGGCGCCAGCGGATGAACAATGTCGACTGCATCGGCTGCCATCAGCTCGGCCAGGAGTCCACGCGCACGATCCCGGGCGCGTTCAGCGAATTCAAATCGGGCGAGGAAGCCTGGATACGCCGCGTCTCCTCAGGCCAGACCGGGGAATGGATGGTGAATCGGCTCGCGGGCCAGCTCGGCGGCGTGCCGTTCAAATATTTCGGCGACTGGACCGACCGGGTTGCCAAGGGCGAGCTGCCAAAGTCCAAGCCGCCGCGGCCGGCAGGCATCGAACGCAACGTCGTCATCTCGTCGTGGGAATGGGCGACGGAGAAGCACTTCGTCCACGATCTGATTTCCTCGGACCGGCGCTACCCAACGGTCAACGCCTACGGCCCGCTGTACGGCGCGAACGAATACTCATCCGACGACATGCCGATCCTCGATCCGAAGACGCACAAGGTGACGTTCTCCAGGATGCCGGTCGCCGATCCCAATGCACCGGAGTCGTTCGGCCCTCCGCTCCATGGCACGGCTCTCCTCAATCCGGTCAGCCCCTCGGCCTATTGGGGTGACGAGAAGATCTGGAGCCAGCGGACCAACAATCACAACAGCATGTTCGACAAGAAGGGCCGTGTGTGGTTGGCGGCGGCGGTGCGCGGCATCGAAAATCCGGCTTACTGCCGGAAAGGGTCCGACCACCCGTCGGCGAAGGCCTTCCCGCTTGAACGCTCAGGCCGGCAAGTGACGGTGTTCGATCCCAAGACTCAAAAATACAGTTTCATCGACACCTGCTTCGGCACCCATCACCCGCAATTCGGCTACGATGCCGACGATACGCTTTGGACGTCGGGGACCGGACCGGTCGCCGGCTGGATCAACACCCGGCTATGGGACGAGACCGGCGACGTCGTCAAAGCCCAGGGCTGGGCGCCGTTCGTTCTCGATACCAACGGCAACGGCAAGGTCGACGAATACACCGAGCCGGGCAAGCCGGCAGAGGCGGACAAGGACATGCGGGTCGCCGGCTCAGGCCCCTACGCCGTGATGCCGCATCCGACCGACGGCTCGGTCTGGTACACCGTCAACGTGTTCGTCGGCCAGCCCGGCTTCATGCGCTTCGATCCCAAGACCAAACTGTCGGAGTTTTATGCCATTCCGAAGGAAGGCATCGGCGTTCGCGGCGGCGACATCGACAAGAACGGCGTGCTCTGGGGCTCGGGCTCGAACGGCAGCCTGATCCGCTTCGATCGCAGCAAATGCAAGAACCCGCTCAACGGTCCGAGCGCGACCGGCAACCACTGCGCGGAGGGCTTTTCCTACTTCAAATATCCGGGCCCCGGCTTTGAAGGGTTCGAGAGCTCGAGCGCCGAGGCGAGCTACTACACCTGGGTCGATCACCACAACACGGTCGGCCTCGGCGAGAACATTCCGATCTCCACCGCCAACCTCAACGACGGTTTCGTTGCTCTCAAGGACGGGCAGATGGTGATGCTGCGCATCCCTTATCCGCTCGGCTTTTTTGCCAAGGGCCTCGACGGGCGCATTGACGATCCGGTCGCGGGCTGGAAAGGCCGCGGGCTGTGGAGTTCGAGCGGCGATCGCACACCATGGCTGATGGAGGGCGGCAAGGGCTCAAAGCCGCGGGCGGTGCATATTCAGGTGCGCCCCGACCCGCTGGCGAAATGAGGGATCACCGCCTAGCCGAATAGCAGCACCGTGCCGGCGATCATCAGCGCACAGCCGATGAACATGATGGCAGGCCAGCGCATTCTGCGCTGATCATAACGCCCCTGCGCACGACGCTCCGTGATGAGCGCCATCTCGAATTCTTCCGAGGTCGAGAACATGCAGCCAAAGCCGCCGCGGGCCGAGGCTGCGGCCGCTTCGAGCGACATCAGGGCGGCCTGTGGGTTTCGTCTGCGAGGTGAATCCATGGCGCAGAGGATATGGACGGAATGGTAAACGCGAGGTTACCGCGCATCGTTTCCGCCGCGATCGCCGCCGAAAGTGACAGATCGAACTCCGCAGATATCGCCTTGTTCGGTCGAAGCGTTCAGGTCGCCGCCGGTACATGGCGTTGCGAAGCTGCGCGGCCAGCGGTCTTGCGCCGCCAGTTCTCCAGCGACAGCGGCAGCTCTTCCGCGGCCTCGACCCGGTTACGGCCGCCGCGCTTGGCCTGATAGAGCGCGGTATCGGCCGCCGCCAGCAACACGTCGAGCTCCGTGCCGGCCGGACCGCCGGCGACACCGATGCTGACGGTGGTGTCGACCGGACCTTCCTCGCAGGCGATATTGGAAGCCTCGAACGCCTCGCGCACGCGCTCGGCTACGATCACGCCCTCGTCCAGCGAACACGCCAGCAACGCCGCGAATTCCTCGCCGCCGATCCGCCCCGACAGGTCGCTGATGCGCAAACTGCTGACCACGACGGTGGAGAACAGTTTGAGGATCTCGTCGCCCGCCGGATGGCCGAAGCGGTCATTGATGCTCTTGAAATGGTCGATGTCGAAAATCATCACCGTCACCGGCCGCCCCGCGGCGGCCTCGCGTTCGATCACCCGGTTGCTGGCTTCCGTGAAACCGCGGCGGTTCAGCATTCCGCTCAAGGGATCGACCGAAGCCGCGGTCTTGTGCACCGTCACGGCGCGGTCCGACACCAGCATGAAGATGACGAACACGGTGCCGATCGCATACAGCACCAGTTCGATCGAGAACGCCGTCACCCAGATGCTGCTGGTGAAGGTTTCGTCATGCGGGCGCAGCAGGCTGCCGAGCAGGATCGGCAGCGCCAGCACGCAACCATGCATCACGGGCACGGCAATCGTCGGCCAGCGATTGTGCATCGTCCGCCGGCGTTCGCTCCACAATTCGGAAGCCGTCAGCCCCGCATAGATCGCGACGATCGCCGCACCGACGATCAGCCGCATGGCGGGATTCAATGATGGCACAGCCAGCACCATGCTGATCCAGACGATCGCGCCGAACAACAGCCCCGGCAAATTGGGCTTGCGGCCGTGGAAGACGCGCGAGGCATTCCAGACCATGCCGCAGGCCACGAAGCCCAGCGCATGCAGCGCCAGCAACAGCGGCTCGCCGAGTCTGGCCCCGCCGATGGTCCAGATCGCCACCGACGATGCGCCAAGCAGATAGGCCGTCCCCCACCACTTCAAGGCTGGAATGTTTTCCTGCTTGCCGAACAGCAGCAGCATGGCCCCGAGCATGCCTGCAACCATCGTGGCAAACAGATATAGCGTGGAAGTATCGAACGACATGGGCTCACCCGAACGCGTGTGATGCAACTTGTTCGGCGCACACTGAAATGCAATTTCGCGCCATCGCATTGGGGACACTAGGAGCGCCGTGTTCCATTTTCGTTTGTGCGGGTAAGCAAGTTTTCACGAAAATCCGTGGTAACCCATCACTAAATAGTAAGCAAAAAGGGCGCCCGATCGGGCGCCCTTTTTTCTTTCGCGAATGCAGCAAGCGCTGCAAATTTTAGCGAAGCAATTAGCGCTTCGAGAACTGGAACGACTTGCGCGCTTTCGCCCGGCCGTACTTCTTGCGCTCCACGGTGCGGGAGTCGCGGGTCAGGAAGCCGCCCTTCTTCAGGACGCCGCGCAGATCCGGTTCGAAGTTCGTCAGCGCCTTCGAGATGCCGTGACGCACGGCACCCGCCTGGCCCGACAGACCGCCGCCGGCGACCGTGCAGATGACGTCGTATTGGCCGGCGCGCGCGGCGGCGACCAGCGGCTGCTGGATCAGCATGCGCAGAACCGGGCGGGCGAAATAGACTTCGACTTCGCGGGTGTTGACCACGATCTTGCCGGCGCCCGGCTTGATCCAGACGCGGGCGACCGCGTCCTTGCGCTTGCCGGTGGCATAGGCGCGGCCATATTTGTCGACCTTCTTGACGTATTTCGGCGCTTCCGGAGCGGCCGTCTTCAGCGACGCCAACTGGTCGAGAGACTGCATGGTATCCGACATCTTATGCGGCCCTCATGTTCTTGCGGTTCATCGAAGCGATATCAACCTTCTCGGGCTGCTGGGCTTCATGCGGATGTTCGGCGCCGGGATAAACGCGCAGATTGCCCATCTGCACGCGACCGAGCGGACCACGCGGGATCATGCGCTCGATGGCCTTCTCGACCACGCGCTCGGGGAAACGGCCCTCGAGGATCGACTTCGCGGTGCGCTCCTTGATGCCGCCGATGAAGCCGGTGTGCTTGTAGTAGACCTTGTTGTCGCGCTTGCGACCGGTCAGCACGACATGCGCCGCGTTGATAATGACGACGTTGTCGCCGCAATCGACGTGGGGCGTGTAGGTCGGGAGGTGCTTGCCGCGCAGGCGCATGGCGACGAGCGTGGCGAGACGGCCGACCACCAGACCCTTGGCGTCGATCAGCACCCACTTCTTCGTCACCTCGGCGGGCTTTGCCGAATAGGTTTTCATGTGAGGAAATCCGTGAAAATGGAAATCGGCGCCAGATGCGCCGAACTGGCGGGTTTCTAGAGAACGGCGCGTTATCCGTCAACGCCGGCGCGCATAAATTATCTCTGCAAGAACAGTCACTTATAAATATGGTGCAATAGTACCGCTAAAAACCCTACGTATTTGGAATGGAGTAGGTCGCCGTCACATGGGCGATCGGATCAGGCGACGATCCCGACAGCAGGTTGACCTCGCCGACCGCCAGGCGCTTGCCGAGCTTCAACAGCTTCGCCGCTGCCAGCACGTCCTGGCCTGGCAGGCCCTTACGCAGGAAATTGATGTTGAGGTTGGTCGTTACCGCCAGTCCTACCGGGCCGATCGCCGAGAGCAGCACCACATACATCGCGAAATCAGCCATCGCCATCAGCGTCGGCCCCGACACCGTGCCGCCCGGACGCAGCATGCGCTCGTCATAGCGCCGCCGCAGCAGGCAGGTTTCGCCGTCGGCGCTCTCGATGGTGATATCGCCGTCGCTGAAGGCCTGCGGAAATTCCTCGCGGAGGAACTTCTCCAGCTCAGCCACGCTCATTTTCGCTGCCGCCATGCCGCCCCTGCCCTCGCATCAGGGTGCCTGTTACATTAGGTTGTCATCAAAGCCCAAATAAAAATCTCGGAGTGGAAACCTCGGAAATGCCCGCCCAGACCGCCCGCGCACCCACGCCACAACCTCCGATCCTGCTGCAGGAAAACATCGGCAGCATCCGCCTGCTCACCCTCAACCGACCAGCGGCGCGCAACAGCCTGTCGGAGGGCCTGATCGCCGAGCTGCACAGTGCGCTGAAGCAAATCCACGACGACAACAGCGTCCGCGCCGTCGTCATCGCGGCCAACGGTCCGGCCTTCTCCGCGGGCCACGACATGAAGGAGCTGACCGCGCGCCGCAGCGATGCCGATCGCGGACGCGCCTATTTCGGGCAGATCATGAACGCCTGCAGCGCGATGATGCTGGCGGTGGTGCATCTGCCGAAGCCCGTGGTCGCTGCCGTGCAGGGCATCGCGACCGCCGCCGGCTGCCAGCTTGTGGCAAGCTGCGATCTCGCGGTCGCCTCCGAAGCCGCGGGCTTCGCCACGCCCGGCGTCGATATCGGCCTGTTCTGCTCGACGCCCATGGTGGCGCTGTCGCGCAACATCCCGCGCAAGCAGGCGATGGAGATGCTGCTCACGGGCGAGCCGATTTCGGCGACGACGGCGAAGAACATCGGCCTCGTCAACCGCGTCGTCGCCGCCGGCACCGAGCGCGATGCGGCGATCGCGCTGGCACAGAAGGTCGCGCTCAAATCCGCCTATACCGTCAAGCTCGGCAAAGAAGCGTTCTATCGCCAGGCCGAAATGAGCCTTGCCGACGCCTACCGCTACACGGCGGAAGTGATGACCGAGAACATGATGGCACGCGACGCCGAGGAAGGCATCGGCGCCTTCATCGAGAAACGCGAGCCGAAATGGCAGGATAAGTGACGACGCAGAGCGTCGTCATTCCGGGGCTCGCGAAGCGAGAACTACGATGCGCGATTGCGCATCGGAGAATCTCGAGGTTCCCCGATGCGCAATTGCGCATCTGAGGTCTGGTGCTAGCGCACCATCCCGGAACGACGAACTGGAAAAGAAATGAACCACGACAATTACGACGATAATTACATCCGCGGCATCCTCAATGGCGTGAAGTCGATCGCGATGGTCGGCGCCTCGCCCGTCAATGTGCGGCCGAGCTATTTTGCGTTCAAGTACCTGGCGCAGCGCGGTTACGACATGATCCCGGTCAATCCGGGTCACGTCGGCAAGAGCCTGCTCGGCAAGCCCTTCGTCGCCTCGCTGTCGGATATCGGCCGTCCCGTCGACATGATCGACATCTTCCGCAATTCCAGCCACATCATGCCCGTGGTCGACGAGGCCCTGACATTGTCGCCGCCGCCGAAAGTGATCTGGATGCAGCTCGGCGCGCGCGATGACGCGGCTGCCGAGAAGGCCGAAGCGGCCGGCCTCAAGGTGGTGATGAACCGCTGCCCGAAGATCGAGTATGGGCGGTTGTCGTCGGAAATTTCATGGATGGGCGTCAATTCGCGCACACTGAGCTCGAAGCGCGCGCCGATCCCGACCCAGGGCATGCGGCTGTCGCTGAACCGGACGAGCGTCGGCGGCGGCGCAACGGCAGCATCGGATCGCGCCGCAAAGAACAAAAGCGAGCCGACGTGACGCAATACGAAACGATCGTTTCGAACACGCCGCAAGAAGAAGCAGACGCCTTTCTAATTCACGATATGTGATCCCTCGCCTTGACGCCGGACGCGGCTCCGATCAGCATCGCCCGCATTTTCAAGCCAGCCCAAGAACAAGCTCAAGAACAAGCCCAAGAACAGGACGCACAGATGACCGACCGTCTCCCGGGATTTTCGACCCTTGCCGTGCATGCCGGCGCGCAGCCCGATCCCACCACCGGCGCACGGGTGACGCCGATCTATCAAACCACGTCCTTCGTGTTCAACGATGCCGACCATGCCGCCTCGCTGTTCGGGCTGCAGGCGTTCGGCAACATCTATACCCGCATCGGCAACCCCACTACCGCCGTGCTGGAAGAGCGCATTGCGGCGCTGGAAGGCGGCACCGCGGCGCTCGCGGTTGCCTCGGGACACGCCGCCCAGGTCGTCGTGCTCCAGCAACTCTTGATGCCGGGCGATGAGTTCATCGCCGCGCGAAAACTCTACGGCGGCTCGATCAACCAGTTCACGCATGCGTTCAAGAGCTTTGGCTGGAACGTGGCGTGGGCCGATCCTGATGATATCGGCAGTTTCGAGAGCGCGGTGACGCCGCGCACCAAGGCGATCTTCATCGAATCGATCGCCAACCCAGCCGGCAGCATCACCGACATCGAGGCGATCGCGGAAGTAGCCCGCAAGGCCGGCGTGCCGCTGATCGTCGACAACACGCTGGCGACGCCGTACTTGATCCGCCCGATCGATCATGGGGCCGATATCGTCGTACACTCGCTGACAAAATTTCTCGGCGGCCACGGCAATTCGCTCGGCGGCATCATCGTCGACGGCGGCACCTTCGACTGGTCAAAAGACAACAAATATCCGATGCTCAACGAGCCGCGGCCGGAATATCACGGCATCAGGATCCAGGAGACGTTCGGCAATTTCGCCTTCGCGATTGCCTGCCGCGTGCTGGGATTGCGCGACCTCGGCCCGGCGATCTCGCCGTTCAACGCCTTCATGATCCTGACCGGCATCGAGACGCTGCCGCTGCGCATGCAGAGGCATTGCGAGAATGCCAAGGCGGTCGCGGAATTCCTTGCCGGTCATTCCGCCGTGGCGTCGGTGAACTATGCCGGCCTCGCGAGCGACAAGTACAACAAGCTCGCGCGCAAATACGCGCCGAAGGGCGCCGGTGCGGTGTTCACCTTCAGCCTGCGGGGCGGCTACGACGCCGGCGTCAACCTGGTGTCGAACCTGAAACTGTTCTCGCATCTGGCCAATGTCGGCGACACCCGTTCGCTGGTGATTCATCCGGCATCGACCACGCACAGCCAGCTCGACGACGCCGCCAAGGTGAGATCCGGCGCCGCACCCGATGTCGTACGCCTGTCGATCGGCATCGAGGACAAGGAAGACCTGATCGCGGATCTGGAACAGGCGCTGAGCGCGTGATGCACGGTCATTCCGGGATGGTGCGTTAGCACCAGACCTCAGATGCGCAATTGCGCATCGGGGAATCTCGAGATTCCACAATGTGCAATTGCACATTGGGGTTCGATGCTTCGCATCGCCCCGGAATGACGTGTCGGGGTGACAGCGCGATGTCCCTTCATCCTAGAATCACAAGCCTCTCGTTAACGCTCATTCCGGCATAAAGTGGCGCTGAGCCGCCCTCGATGATTCGGAGCCAACGATGCTGCGCTGGATGACGCCATTCCTGATCGCGATCTTCGCGATCGGAACCGCCGCCGCCGACGAAACCCCCGCTCCCAAGAGCGCGGACAGCCCCGCCACCAAGAGCGCCGAGGGCACCCCCGCCCCCAAGCGCGCCGCCCCCAAAAACGCCGCGGTTCGCGCTGCCAGCAAATTGCCGCCCGGCCTGCCCCGCGCCCATTACAACTACCGGACCACGGTGGCGCCCGCCGCTGCTCCCCTTTATGTGCGCCGCGGCCGCACGCTGGTGGTGGTCGAGGAAGAGGATCCCGACGTGCTGTTCACGCCGGTGGGCGTGGTGCCTTATGCGCCGCGCGTCTACGGCACGCCGCTGCTGCCGGGCTCTTCCACGCTGCCCGGCTATTACGGTACCAACCATTCCTACAGCTATGACGGCCCCTATTACGGCGGCCCGTCCTATGGCCCCTATTGGAACCGTCTGCCGTACGCTTGCGGCGTGTACGGATATTGCTAAACGCGCATTAGACAATAACGGAGACGGACGACCAACGTGGCAGGGGCACCGCGGAAAGCCAGCAAAATGGGCGCTGCCAATGCGACCACGGCGGATCTCGTCGCCGTCCTTGTCGCCGTGACCGACGGCGAGCCCAAGATCATGACCATCGCCAACGACGGCGCGCTGCCGAGCGGCCCGTTCGAATTTGCGCACCGTTCGCTGCAGACGGGATTGCGGGCATGGGTCGAGGCGCAGACCGGCCATCCGCTCGGCTATGTCGAGCAGCTCTATACGTTCGCCGATCGCGGGCGGGCCGGCGATGCCAAGTCGCCGCATTCGATCTCGATCAGCTATCTGGGCCTGACCCGCGAAGACAAGGTCGGCGCGGGTTTTGAGGCGCATTGGTCCGGCTGGTACGAATATTTTCCATGGGAGGATCAGCGGGCCGGTCTCCCCGCTTCGCTGGCGAAGACATTGGCGTCGCGGCTGCGGGCGTGGGCAAAGTCCGCGGCGACGACGAGCGTGCAGCGCGAACGCTGGCAGCGCGCAGCCATCACGTTTGGCTTCGACGATCGCGAATGGAACGAGGAGCTGGTGCTGCAGCGCTACGAGTTGCTCTATGAAGCTGGCCTAGTCCCGGAAGCCGTGCGTGACGGGGCACCGGCGACGACCGTCATTCCGGGCAAACCAATGACCGGAGATCACCGCCGCATTCTCGCCACCGGGATCGCGCGGTTGCGCGCCAAGATCAAATACCGTCCCGTGGTGTTCGAGCTGATGCCGGCGGAATTCACCCTGCTGCAACTGCAACGCAGCGTTGAGGCGCTTGCAGGCCGGCTGGTGCACAAGCAGAATTTTCGCCGCCTGATCGAGCAGCAGCAACTCGTTGAGGAAACTGGCGCAATCGCCGCCGATACCGTCGGCCGCCCGGCCAAGCTGTTCCGGTTCCGCCACGGCGTGCTGGCCGAACGGGCGATCGCCGGAACCAAGCTCCCGCTATCGCGCACTTGACATCGGTTATGCTCAGGATAAGTATAAGCCAAGATATACTCAAGGAGAGTATAAATGGCCAGCCTCAGCTCCACTGCAATCGCGCGTTCCGCAGAGCTTTACGACCGGGTCAAACGGGTCATCCCGCCACCTGAATGGGCCATCTTCGCCGAGGACGTCGACGCCATCCTCGAACTCAAGCGAAGCCGCAACGCCGTCGTCCTCGCGCATAACTACCAGACGCCTGAAATCTTCCACGGCGTCGCCGACATCGTCGGCGACAGCCTGTTGCTGGCGCGCGAAGCCACCAAGGTCGATGCCGACATCATCGTGCTGGCCGGCGTGCACTTCATGGCCGAGACGGCCAAGCTGTTGAATCCGGAAAAGACCGTGCTGATCCCGGACCTAGCGGCAGGCTGTTCGCTCGCCGACTCCATCACCGCGCAGGACGTGCGGCTGATGCGCCAGCGCTATCCCGGCGTCCCCGTCGTCACCTATGTCAACACCTCGTCGGCCGTGAAGGCGGAGTCCGATATCTGCTGCACCTCGGGCAATGCGCTCAAGGTCGTGGAGTCGCTCGGCGTCGAGCGCGTAATCATGCTGCCGGATGAATATCTCGCGCAGAACATCGCGGCGCAGACGAACGTGAAGATCATCGCATGGAAGGGCCACTGCGAGGTGCATGAGCTGTTTACGGCATCCGACGTCCGGCAACTGCGCGAAAATCACCCTGACGTGACCATCCTGGCGCATCCGGAGTGCCCGCCCGAAGTGGTCGCGGAAGCCGATTTCTCCGGCTCGACGGCGGCGATGTCGGACTTCGTCGGCCAACAACGCCCGCCCCGGGTCGTGCTGCTGACGGAATGCTCGATGAGCGACAACGTCGCCGTGCTCCATCCCGACGTGGAGTTCATCCGGCCCTGCAATCTGTGCCCGCACATGAAGCGGATCACGCTGAAGAACATCCGCCATGCGCTGGAGACCGGCCGGCACGAGGTGACGATCGATCCCGCCATCGCTGTATCAGCCCGGCGTGCTGTCGAAAGGATGCTGGCGATATGAGCCCGGAGATTTCAGCGCTCGACAACCGTCCCGTCATCATCGGCGGCGGCGCCGCCGGATTGATGACGGCGCTGCAGATGGCGCCGGAACCGGTGTTGCTGCTGTCGAAGGCGCCGCTCGGCGCGGAGGCGTCGAGCCTGTGGGCGCAGGGCGGGCTTGCCGCCGCGATGGGCGGGGATGACGACCCTGCCCTGCATCTGGCCGATACGCTGGCCGCAGGCGCAGGCCTGTGCGACGAAGCCGTCGCTCGCCGAATCGTTCACGCGGCGCCTGCGGCGGTCGAGCATCTCGCGAGGCTTGGCGTCGCCTTCGATCGCAGGCCCGATGGCGGCTGGCGGCTCGGGCTCGAAGCCGCCCATGGCCGCAACCGGATCGTGCACGCCACCGGCGATGGCACCGGCCGCGAGATCATGCGTGCGCTGATCGCAACGGTGCGCCGCTGCCCGTCGATTACTCTGCTGGAAGGCGTCGAAGCGCGGAGCCTGATCGTCGAGGACAATGCCGTCAAAGGCGTGCTCGCGGTGAACGCGCACGGTCCGCTCGTTATCGACAGCGGTCGCGTCGTGATCGCGACAGGCGGCATTGGCGGGCTGTTTTTGGACAGCACCAATCCCGCCGGTTGCTTCGGCCAGGGGCTGGCGCTCGCGGCACGCGCGGGCGCAAAACTCTCCGATCTCGAATTCATCCAGTTTCACCCGACCGCCTTCGACGGGCCGTCGCGCCCGATGCCGCTGGTCACCGAAGCCGTGCGTGGCGATGGCGCAATCCTGATCGACGACACCGGGCAACGCTTCATGGCGGACCAGCCCGGCGCCGAACTTGCGCCCCGCGATATCGTCGCGCGTGCGGTCTGGCGCCGCCGCGCCGAAGGCCATCGCGTGTTCCTCGATGCGCGGAAACATCCGGGAGCGGAATTTGCAAAACGCTATCCGGTCATTTCCGCCTTCTGCAAAATGGCCGGGATCGATCCCGCGACCAATCCGATACCGGTCCGGCCGGCGGTGCACTACCACATGGGCGGGATATCGGTGGATATCGAAGGCCGCAGCAGCGTGAACGGGCTTTGGGCGTGCGGCGAGGTCAGCCGCACCGGGCTGCATGGCGCCAACCGGCTCGCCAGCAATTCGCTGATGGAAGCGATCGTCTGTGCGCAATGGGTCGCGCGGAGCGTCCAGGGCGCGAGCCGCGGTCCGCTGAAAACGCGCGCGGCCAATGCGCTTGCGCCCGCATCCGACCCTTCGGCCGTGCGGGCGATCCTGTCGCAAGGCCTCGGCGTGCTCCGCGACCGGCACGGCATCGAACGCGCGATCCGCGGCCTCTATCCGCTCGGCAGCGCCCACGGCGCGGCAACCGATCCCGCGCTGGTGGGACTGATGATCGCCGTCGCCGCCTGGCGGCGCGAGGAAAGCCGCGGCGGGCACTATCGCAGCGACTTCCCCGACGCCCTGCCGGCGGCCGTGCCTTCATCCATCTCGCTTGCAGACGCAGTCGAGACCGCCCGCGACATCGTTGAAACCGGATCTCTGTCTGTTGGGAGTGCCCAGCCGTGACGCTTACGCCGCTTCTGCCCCTCATGTACGAGCCGCTGGTTCGAACCGCCCTGCTCGAAGACCTCGGACGCGCCGGCGACATCACGGCGGATGCGATCGTCCCGGCCGACCGGCAAGCTTCGCTGGTGCTGCGCGCGCGCCAACCCGGTGTCGTCGCCGGACTCGACATCGCGCGCTGTGCATTTCAGCTCGTGAATCCTGCCATCCGGCTCACCGCCGAGCGGCCTGATAGCAGCGTCGTCACGCCGGGAGATGTGATCGCGACCATCGAAGGACCGGCGCGCGGGCTGTTGACCGGCGAACGGACCGCCCTGAACTTCCTCTGTCATCTCAGCGGCGTGGCCACCGCGACGGCCTCGCTGGTGTCGGCAGCACAAGGCACCAAGGCGCGCATCGTCTGCACCCGCAAGACCACGCCCGGACTGCGCGCGCTGGAAAAATACGCGGTTCGCGCCGGCGGCGGCAGCAATCACCGTTTTGGGCTCGACGACGCCATTCTGATCAAGGACAACCACATCGCGCTATCAGGCGATGTCAGAACCGCGATCGAGCGCGCAAAAGCGCATGCCGGCCATCTCGTCAAGATCGAGATCGAGGTCGACACGCTGGCCCAGCTTGAACAGGTTCTCGCGATCGGCGTGGATGCCGTCCTGCTCGACAACATGACGGTCGAGCAACTGCGACAGGCGGTGGCGATGACCGGCGACCGGGCAATCACGGAAGCTTCCGGCCGCATCACGGCCGAGACCGCCAAAGCGATCGCCGCGACCGGCGTCGACCTGATTTCAGCCGGCTGGCTGACCCACAGCTCCGCCGCGCTCGATATTGGGCTCGATTATCTCGGACTCAGTCGGCAGGCAGCGTAACGCGACGAGCTACTCAGCCGCGCGCATGGTGGCCTTGTTAGCGGCCTTGTCCTCACGCATCAGGCGGTTGTTGCGCTGGACCACCGAATAGGTCGCCAGCGCAAACAGGATCACCAGGCCCTGGATCGAGAGCGCTTCCATCGATGGATTGAGGCCGATCGCGCTCAGGAACGCCGAGCCCTTGACCTCGGTAACGGTGATGATCGCCTGTTCCTGGAACTCCTGCACCGCCTCGCCGATGAACTTGATCGCCATCACGAACAGGAACGCCGAGGTGACGATGAACAGCGGCCGCAGCGGCAGCTTCCGCGCAATCAGGTTGATGAAATAAAACAGCACGGCCAGCCCGAGCGTCGCCGCGGCAAGTCCGGCAAACAGCCCCGCGCTCCAGCCGCCCTCGGTCTTGGCGAGCGCATTGATGAACAGAACGGTCTCCGCGCCTTCACGAAAAACCGCAAGGAAGGCCAGCGCGCCGACCGCCCACACCGTGTCCTGCGATAGCGCCTGGTCCGCTTTCTGGGAAAGATACTCCTGCCAGCCGCGCGGATCCTGCTTCACCATCAACCAGCCGCTGACGTAGAGCATCAGGGCGGCGGCAAGCAAAATGATAATGCCTTCCAGGATGTCGCTGTGATCGCCCGAGTTCAGCACCGCAAACAACCAGGCCGCAACGAAGCTGGCCGCAACGGCGACGAGCGCGCCGGCATAAAGCGCCTGAATGCGATGACCGGCGCCGGCCTTGGTCAGATAGCCCGCCAGCGCTGCGATCACGAGCATGGCTTCGAGCCCCTCGCGGAGCAGGATGACGGCGGCCTGGATGAATGCTGAGGACATGAGACGAGACCTGTTTTTGTTTCGTTTTATCGTCCAAACCATCCAAGTAAAGCGGTGCGGCCCCACACAAACGCGTCAAGGCCGCCGCACAGCAAGAACCCCCTGCAAATCGGGCACTTCCCGGAATGCCGGCAGATTAGAATTGCTCAATTTCAGCCGGGTTGGCCGAGCGGCAGAACCAGTTCCTGCCGGTCGTGCCCGACGCGGCGTGCAACCAGGCGTTCGGTCTGCAGGACCGCCAGCGTCAGCACCACGATCGCGACAGCCTGATGCGCCAGCGCCAGATCGATCGGCACCTGGTGCAGCAGCGTGAGGATGCCGAGCGCGGCCTGCAGCGTGATCGCTGCCACCAGCGACCACGCGCCGCCGATAACGGCAGCGCCGGCTCGCGACCGCATGGCGTCGATAACGTGAAGCACCGCAAGGATCAGCAGCGCATAAGCGGTCATGCGGTGCTCGAACTGCACGGTGAGCGTGTTGTCGAACAGATTGCGCCACCACGGCTCCTCGAACCACAGCCGCGCCGCCGACGGAATGAATGCACCGTCGATCTCGGGCCAGGTGTTGTACACCCTGCCCGCCCGCAGCCCCGCGACCAGCGCGCCGAAATAAAGCTGGACGAAAGTCAGACCGAGCAAAGCCACCCCGGAGACCTTCAGCCACAACGGGACAACGGGTTGCGGACGCGCGGTCATCCGCCGCAGCGTCCAGACGATGGAGGCGAAAATGATCAAGGCCAGCACCAGATGCGTCGCCAGCCGATACTGGGACACCTCGGTCCGCTGCGTGAGGCCCGACGCGACCATCCACCAGCCGACCCCACCCTGCAGCGCGCCGAGGGCAAAGATCACCCACAGCCGCCGTTTCAGCTCAGCGCCCAGCGCGCCACGCCACAGGAAGTACAGGAACGGCAGCAGATAGACCGCGCCGATCACGCGCCCGAGCAGGCGGTGGCTCCATTCCCACCAGAAGATGGTCTTGAACTCCGCAAGGCTCATGCCGGCGTTGAGTTCGCGGTATTGCGGGATTGCCTTGTAGCCCTCGAACGCCTGCGCCCATTGCGCCTCGTTGAGCGGCGGCAGCGTGCCGGTCACCGGCTTCCACTCGACGATCGACAATCCGGATTCCGTCAGCCGCGTGGCGCCGCCGACCAGCACCATGACCGCGATCAGCACGGCGACCACGATCAGCCACCATCTGACGGCGCCGAGATGCGGGGCCTGCTGTGCGGAACTAGCGATCATAAACCCGTCTTGAAAGCTATCTTAGCCCGCCCCGAAGGCGCGCTTGATTGAATTGGCGCGCCCCTTATAGTCCGCCCCTTCCCGCGCGCAACCCGCCACGAGCCTGACATATCCGCCATGACGATACGCACCCGCAAATTCTTCGGAACCATCGCACTTCTGGTGCTGGTCGTGGTGTGGTCGCTATTGGGAATGACCATCGCGCAGACGCCGTGGCTGGCCAGCTCAGGCCTACTGCAGGCGATCTTCTATGTCGTGGCCGGGCTCGGATGGGTGCTGCCGGCGATGCCGATCATCAGCTGGATGTCACGGCCGGACCGCGCCGCCTAGATTAGGGCATGTACTCATAGAACGAGAGATGTCCGCTTTTGAAGGCTAAAGCAAACATGCGCTTGTCACTCGGGAATTTCGCCTCATGGCACCTTTGAGACATGCCCGCCTATCGTGAGAATGTCCGTTCACCGGCACAGACCGGAAGTCACCGAGGTCCGGTCAAATCGACACGAATGACCCTTACCAGAAGCCGCGCTTTTTGACGGACTTCAATTGCGATGCCGTGATCATTCGAATTTAAACGGCCCCCACCGGGGGCCGCCAACCCGAACGATACGGGTTTTCCTCCAGCAGTCGGGGGGGCGCCTTTCGGCTGGAAGCACTGGAATTGACGCTCAGCTATGCCGATTGTTCCCTGGCCTTCGTCAAGCATTCCGGGCATGGAAATTAAAGGATTAGCGGCGGCCCGCTCACCCCCATTTGCCACCTGCTCCCGCTATAGTGCACTGCCGCGCGATAGTCGCCTACGGAGCCGATGCCGAAATCGAAGGCTGCCAATTGAGTCGGCCTTACTTCTTCTGATCAGAGAGCCAGTTTTCCAATGCCTTGGGCGGTTGCAGTCCGGGCGATGTCAGCCACTCGTTGATGTGCGATGCCGTCTCGGCCTGCCGAGCTCGCCGCAAGAGCAATTCTCGGGCCCTGCTGCCGGGAGGTTGCTGTTCGGCCGCCTCTTTGAACTTCCGTGCTTCTTCCGCCAGTCGCTCTTCAAAGGTCACTGCGTGTCGGCCGCGTCTACGCTCTCGAGCCATGGGCCCCCTCTTAATCCACCCATTGCTGATTACAGGCCGATTGTTCCATGCCGTCTGTTCGGTAACCGCAACCTAATCGGGAAAAAGTGGCATCTTTTTGCAATCTAAGCGGATTTTTGGAGTTCAAAATGGATGACGATTTGCCGTTGAGGCTTGCCGTTAATCGAGCTGCGTGACGACTCCGCGTTCTTCTTAGCTAAGAAACAGCTTTCGAAATGGCATTCAGCAAGACATCCTGTGCGAACGGCTTACGGAGGCATCGATGGCCAGATGGCCGCTTCCGAGGGTAATTCGGACATCGCCAAGCCCATAGGCATTCCGGATTATGAACTCACGCCCTAAACCCAATTGTCCCTGGTCGGCCTGACCGGCGGAAACATCATCCCCGACAGCATCACCCGCATCATGCGCAGCGAACGCTGCCGGCCGTCCCAGGCGATCCGCGGCAGCGCGTGCAGATTTGTATATCCCTTGGCCTCGACGACCCCCGCGATCGTCGATACCGCGCTGGCGAAACCTGCCTCCTGCCCTATGACGACATGCTCGCGGCGCCAGGATTGCCGATCGCCGAACGGATAGGCGAAATGCCTGACGGCGCGATGCAAGGCAGTCTCCGCGACCGCCTTGCCCATGGTCATTTCGCGTTGCGCGTCGGCCTCTTTCAGGTTCGACAGCGTGGGATAGTTCACCGTTGCGCTGCCGATCGTCACCAGAGGATCGGCGGCGAGCTTCGCCAGATCGTCCCAATCCATCGACGCAGCGCGCGACAGCGCCGCGAGATCGACGGAGTAGCGCGTGCAGAGGTCGTGGATTGCGAACGAAAGATCCGGCGGCGGCAGCGTCCGCATCCAGCTCGCCAGAAATTCGAAAGTGTCATACTTCTCCGGCGTGCTGCCTGTTGCGAAACGCCGCTCCTTGCGGTCGATCACCAGGCTGATGCGATCCTCGCGCGCGATCATGTCTTCCAGCGCAAGCCACCAGGCTTCGCCGAGCCCGTCCGGAAACGCGGTCGGCAGGTACACGGTGAAGGGCACGCCGTGCTTCGACAGCACCGGATAGGCCTGCGTGATGACATCCTTGCAGCCGCTGTCGAAGGTCAGGCAGGCAAATCGATTAGCCCTCGGCAGCGTGACCGCCCGCCGGCACACTTCATCCATCGTGATCAGATCGAAGTTCCAGCGCTTCAGCGCACGGATCGTCCGGTCGAGAAATTGCGGCGTGATTTCACGCCATCGGTTCGGTTGAAACGGCCGGGATTCGCGCGGACGCACGCGCTCGAACCGCAAAATGACGCCGGCACCGCCGGTCTCCCGCTGCTTCAGCCTGAAGTAGCCGCTGAAATAGGCGAGCTCCATCCCGGCCCGCCGCAAAATTCCGATATCCGACGCCAAGCTCCGTCCCCACTTCCGACCGCGCCTGCCCCGCCGCGGCCGGATTGTTATTACCCTTTGTTGACATTTCCCTGCGAAGGTCGGCCAAAGCCGAAAATTGTAAACAATTTCATATAGCACGGGCTCTGCGATGACCATGGCTGCCGCGATTGATGACCGAACGGCGGATGCAGATGGGTGGTCGAAAGCGAGCCGCATCGCCGGCATCGACGTCGTCCACGACCTCACTGCCGCGGAAGGCATCTGGCGCAGCCTGGAAGGCGCGCAAACCTTCTTCACGCCGTATCAGCGGTTCGACTTTCTCAGTCCCTGGCAGCGGGCGGTCGGCGAGCGTGACGGCCTCGTTCCTTTTATCGTGGTCGCCTACGACGCGGAACGCCGTCCGCTGGTGCTGCTCCCGCTCGCGCTCAGGCACGCCTACGGCGCGCGTTGCGCCAGTTTCATGGGCGGCAAGCATTCCACCTTCAACATGGCGCTGTTCGACCGCGATTTCGCCGCAAGCGCAACGCAAGCCGATCTCGAGGGCCTGATATCAGCGATAGCGCAGCGATCCGAAGCCGACGTCCTCACACTGCACCAGCAACCGGTTCGCTGGCGCGATCTGCCCAATCCGCTTGCCTTGCTGCCGCATCAGCCCTCCGCCAATGATTGCCCGCTCTTGGTGATGGAGCCCGGCGCCGCGTCCACGGCGCTGGTCAGCAATTCGTTCCGGCGCCGCCTCAAGGGCAAGGAACGCAGGCTGCAGTCCCTGCCCGGCTATCGCAGCCACGTCGCGTCATCGGAGGCCGACATCACGCGGCTGCTCGACTGGTTCTTCCGCGTCAAGCCGCTGCGGATGGCCGAACAGAAGCTGCCGAACGTGTTCGCCGATCCCGGCATCGAGGATTTCGTCCGCGGCGCCTGCACCGCGCGGCTCGGCGGCGGCAAGCACGCCATCGATATCCACGCGCTGGAATGCGACGAGGAAGTGATCGCGATCTTCGCCGGCGTCGCCGACGGCCATCGCTTCTCGATGATGTTCAATACCTACACGATGTCGACGAATTCGAAATACAGCCCCGGCCTGATTTTGATGCGCGACATCATCGATCACTATGCCGGACAGGGTTATGGCGCGCTCGACCTGGGGATCGGATCGGACGATTACAAGCGACTGTTCTGCAAGAGCGACGAGCCGATCTTCGATAGCTTCATTCCGCTCAGCCAGCGCGGCAAGCTCGCCGCCGGCGTGATGTCAGGCCTCAACCGCACCAAGCGGCTGGTGAAGCACAATCCGGCGCTGCTGGAGATGGCGCAAAAGCTGCGCAGCGCGTTCAGCTAAACAAAATGCCGAAGGGTGGGCAAAAGGCGCGATAGCGCCGTGCCCACCATCTATCCGATTTCAAGTCGTTGAATGGTGGGCACGCTTCGCTTTGTCCACCATACGAATTCGCTCACGCCGCTACCACGCGCGGGCCCGGCTCGACCGTATCGGACACCTCGCACGGCTTGCTCAGCATCGTCACCTCGGAGAAGCCGACCGCCCTGAGCTGGTCGCACATCAGCGCGCGCGCATCTTGCGTCATCGATGCTTCGGGCACCACGACTGCCTGCGCCTGTGACGTCAGCAATTCGGCCGGCAGATCGGAGGCCGTGCCGGCGTCCATAAGCACATGGTCATAGACCCGCAGCAGCGCGTCGATCGCAAGCGTCAACCTCGGCGACTGGAGCTGCGCGCGGTCGAAACCCGGGCGTCCGGCGCCGACGAGATGAACGCGCGACAGCCGGTCTTTGGTGATGATCTGCGCGAACGACGCCTCACCCTGCATCAGTTCGGCAAGCCCGGGCGCAACCGGATCGGCCGATGCTGCCGTCATCATCGGCGAGGAAGCCACGAGATCGACGACCACGACTTTCGCCTGCTGGGCCATCAGCCGCGCCAGCGTCAGCGCAGTCAGCGTGATGCTCTCGCTCGATGCCGTGCCGAGCACGGTCACCTTGCGCGCCGCGGTGCCTGCCCCAACCAGAACATCCGCCATTTGCTCGATTTCACCGATTTCCGCCGCGGTGTCCATGCGAGGGCTGTCCACGCGCGGTTCATTCAACACCGGCTCGGCGTGATCCACGTCAGCGAGGTCCGCCACGGGAAGCTCTGGCGCGATCGCCGGCGCACGCACCGGTTCCGGCGGAGCAGCTATGACGATTTCGGGCGCGATTTCGCGCACAACTTCCGGCGACGCCGCACCGGGTCTCCGCGGCGCGGTCATGCGCAACAGCTCGCCGGTCACAATAGCACCCGAGGTGAGCAGCAAGGTCGCCAGCGTCGCGATCAGCACGATCGGCAGCTTCTTCGGATAGGCCGGGGTGTTGGAAACGGTGGCCCGCGAGATGATGCGGCCGTCGGTCGGCGTCGCCTCGAGGTTTTCACGCGCGCTCGCGTCGCGATATTTGGCGAGAAAGGACTCCAGCTGGTCGCGTTTCGCCTTGGCATCGCGCTCGAGCGCGCGGAGCTGAACGTCCTGGCCGTTGCTCGAGGACGCCTGTCTCTTCGACTGTTCGAGGCTTGCCACGGCACTTTCGACCCGGCCGCCGGCAATACGCGCGTCGTTCTCCAGCGAGCGGGACACCGTGCCCGCCTCCTCACGCAACTGCCGATCGATATCGGCGAGCTGCGCCTTCAATTCCTTGATACGGGGATGGCCGCCAAGCAGCGTGGAAGACTGTTCGGCAAGCTGGGTGCGCAGCGTGGCGCGCCGCTCCGACAACCCGCGGATCCGCTCTGAATTGAGAATTTCGGAAGCTTCGATCGGCCTACCGGTATCAAGCATCTCCTTAATCAGCCGCGCCTTGGTTTCCGCATCCGACTTCAGTGCACGCGCGTTGTTGAGCTGGGTGTTGAGCTCGCCCATCTGCTGATTGGACAGCGTGGTGTTGTTGGTGCCGACGAACAGGCTCGACTTGGAACGAAACTCCTCGACCCGCGATTCGGCCTGCGAAACCTCCTTGCGCAACTCGTCGATCCTGCCGGTATAAAATTTGACCGCGTCCTTTGCCTGATCCTGCCGCGCGTCCTGCTGCAGCACCAGATAGCCTTCCGCGATCGAATTGGCGACGCGGGCGGCCAGATCGGGATCGCGCGACTGGAATTCGATGACGATGACGCGGGACTTGTCGACCGCATAGGCCGTGAAGCGCTCGTAATAGGCCTCCAGCACGCGCTCTTCCGGAGTGAGCGAAAACGGATCGCGCACAACGCCAATCAAGGCGAGCAGCGACTTGACCGGCGAAGCGCCACGCAACACCGGATCGAATTCTGGGAGTTCGGCCAGTCTGTTCTTCTTGATGATCTCGCGGGCCAGGTCGCGCGACTGCACGAGTTGCACCTGACTGGTCACGGCTTCGGCGTCGAGCGCGCTGCGCTCCTCGTTGCGCTCGCCGGTCGGCCGCAGGAATACGTTTTCGCGCCCATCCACCAGGATGCGCGCTTCCGACTTGAACCGAGGGGTGATCATATTGACCGCGGCCAGCGATGCCACCAGCACCAGAACCGTCGGGACGATGATCAAACTTCGCTTGCGCATCAGCGTCTGGCCGAGCGCATGCAGATCGAGATCGCCGGATTCTGATGCGGCGACGGGCTTCGGGGCCGAAGGCGCAGGCCTTGCCATCGCCCGCTGCACCACCGGCTTATCCTTGCCTGCACGCCAGAACGCCAAACGCATCGCACACTCCCGCGGACGCCACTGCTGGTCCACTCGAACCTGGCCCGAGTACACTCCATTATGGTTGCCGCTGGGTTAATTTGCCCCATTTCGCGGCCCGCAAACACGGGCTATTGGCACGCGGTCATTTTTTGTTAACCATCAAAGGCCTTAATCGGGCGACATTTTTTTCAGGACTCTAGTAATGCGAGGCGTACCCGCTCGAATCCCATGTCTGGTTGCTGCGCTCGTGCTCTTCGGCGAGCGCTGGTTCTGATCATGCCTGTCGTTGACGGTCAGCCGCTTCGTATCCTGCACGCCACGCGCGCGCCTGTCGGCGGCATTTTCCGCCATATCCTCGATCTCGCCAACGGCCAGGCCGACCGCGGCCATCACGTCGGCATCATCGCCGACAGCCTCACCGGCGGCGAACGCGCCGAGCAGGCGCTGGCGGAAATCGCCCCGCGCCTCAAGCTCGGCGTTCACCGCACGGCCATTCGTCGCGAGCCGCTTCCGACCGACATGCTGGTGTGGGCCCGGTTCCAGCGCATGATCCGCGAACTGAAGCCGGACGTGCTGCACGGTCACGGCGCCAAGGCCGGCGCCTTCATGCGTTTGCGGACCGCTTCCCGCGACAGGATCCGGGTCTACACCCCCCATGGCGGCTCGCTGCATTATCCGGTGGCGACGCTGAAGGGCAACATCTACGCCCGCGTCGAACGCGCGCTGATGAACGATACCGACCTGTTCCTGTTCGAAAGCGCGTTTGCGCGCGACACCTATCAGCGCACCATCGGCACGCCGAAGGGACTGGTGCGCTGCGTGTTCAACGGCGTCACCGCCACTGAATTCGACGCGGTCGTGAAGGCCGATGACGCCACCGACCTGATCTATGTTGGCGAGTTCCGGCACATCAAGGGCGCCGACCTCCTGATCGACACGGTGGCACGGCTGCGCGCCGGCGGCCGTCCGGTGACGCTCACGCTCGCCGGCGACGGCGAGGAAAGCGCAAGCCTCAAAGGCCAGGTGGAACAGCTCGGCCTCGGCGACGCCGTGCGGTTCATCGGCCACGTCAAGGCGCGCTTCGGCTTCTCCAAAGGCTCGCTGCTGGTGGTTCCCTCCCGCGGCGACTCGATGCCCTATGTCGTGATCGAGGCGGCGGCTGCAGGGATTCCAATGGTCGCCGCCAACATCGGCGGCATCCCCGAGATTTTCGGTCCGCATGGCGATGCCTTGTTTGCTCCCAGCAACGCGGCCGCGATGGCGGAAGCGATCGAAGCCGCGCTGAAGGATCCGGCGGCAGCGACCGCGCGGGCGAAATCGCTGCGCGAGCGAATCTTCATGCATTTTTCGCAGAAGGCGATGGTCGAGGGCGTCTTTGCCGGATATCGCGACGCGTTTGCCAATCGTTAACCGTTCTTTACCAACGTAACCGTTTCTTCCGATTTGTCCCGTAAGCCGTGGGCGTGGGGAATTCCGCACCGGCAGGCACGCTCCTATGTGCATGCTCCAGAACGGACGTGGACCAGTGGAACCGATTAACGCACGCTCGATGCTCGATGCCGCGGCAACGGCCGCGATGACCGTCACCGCCGATCACCCACCGATCGAACGGCGCCGCAGACTTACCTCGGCCGCTATTGCCGTCAGCAACCAGAAAGTCGGCCGCGCCTATTCGCCGATCGTGATCGCAGGCGCAGTTCGCGTCATGGATTTTGCGATGCTCAGCGCGATCGGCGTCGCGCTTTATTTCGGATATGTCGTCCCCCTCTCCGGCTTCTACTGGGAATTTCTCGCGGCGATCTTCGGCGTGGCCGCAACGGCCGTGATCTGCTTCCAGGCCGCCGATATCTACCAGGTGCAGCTATTCCGCGGCCACCTTCGCCAGATGACCCGGATGATTTCATCCTGGGCGTTCGTGTTCCTGCTGTTCATCGGCGCCTCCTTCATCGTCAAGCTCGGCAGCGAAATTTCGCGACTCTGGCTCACGGCGTTTTTCCTTGGCGGTATTGCGGCGCTGGTGACCGGGCGGGTGTTCCTGCGCTCGCTGGTGCGTGGCTGGGCCCGTCAGGGCCGGCTCGACCGCCGCACCATCATCGTGGGCGCGGACGAGAACGGCGAGCAACTCGTCCAGGCGCTCAAGACCCAGGATGATTCCGACATCCAGGTGCTCGGCGTGTTCGACGACCGCAACGACGACCGCGCGCTGGATACCTGCGCCGGCAGCCCCAAGCTCGGCAAGGTCGACGACATCGTCGAATTCGCGCGCCGCACCCGCATCGACCTCGTGCTGTTCGCGCTGCCGATCTCGGCCGAGACCCGCATTCTGGAGATGCTGAAGAAGCTGTGGGTGCTGCCGGTCGACATCCGCCTCTCAGCCCATACCAACAAGCTGCGCTTCCGCCCCCGCTCCTATTCCTATCTCGGCGAGGTGCCCACTCTCGACGTGTTCGAGGCGCCGATCACCGACTGGGACCTGGTGATGAAGTGGCTGTTCGACCACGTCGTCGGCTTCGTGATCCTGGTGCTGGCACTGCCGGTGATGGGATTGGTCGCGCTTGCGGTCAGGCTCGACAGCCCGGGGCCGGTGCTGTTCCGCCAGAAAAGATTCGGCTTCAACAACGAACGCATCGACGTCTTCAAATTTCGCTCGATGTACCACCATCAGGCCGATCCGACCGCCTCCAAGGTCGTAACCAAAAACGATCCCCGCGTCACGCGCGTCGGGCGCTTCATCCGCAAGACCAGCCTCGACGAATTGCCGCAGCTCTTCAACGTCGTGTTCAAGAGCAACCTTTCGCTGGTCGGTCCCCGTCCCCACGCCGTGCAGGGCAAGCTGCAGAGCCGGTTGTTCGACGAGGCCGTCGACGGCTATTTCGCGCGCCACCGCGTCAAGCCGGGGATCACCGGCTGGGCGCAGATCAACGGCTGGCGCGGCGAAGTCGATACCGACGAGAAGATACAGAAGCGCGTCGAGTTCGATCTCTATTACATCGAGAACTGGTCGGTGCTGTTCGATCTCTACATTCTGCTCAAGACGCCGCTGGCGCTGATGACCAAAAGCGAGAACGCGTATTGAGTTGAGGATACCTCGCCGTCATTGCGAGCGCAGCGAAGCAATCCACGGCGCAACGCTGGGAAAGAGGGATTGCTTCGTCGCTCCGCTCCTCGCAATGACGCAAGTAGCGGCTGCATTGTTTTGTTGCGTTGCGTGAGTGTGTAATGGCGTATGCGGCGACAGCCGGGGGATCGCTCCCATCGATGACGGCCGCGCCCGGCGTGCTTGCCTTGCAGCGCGCGATGGTGTGGCTGGTCGGCGCATGCGGCGCCATCGTCTTTATCGAACCCTCGCCCTATGAGCTGGCGACGCTGGCCGCCTCGCTGATCTTCTTCGCAACGGGGTTGCGGATGCGGCTGGTGTTCATCCCGCTGCTGTTGCTCCTGTTCCTGATCAATATCGGCTACAGCATCAGCGCGGTCGCCGTGATGGACCGCCCGAACGTGCCGAACTGGATCGCAACCTCCTGGTACATGGCGGTCACTGTCATCTTCTTCGCGATGGTCATCTCCGAGGACACCGCGGCGCGGCTCGACATGCTCCGGCGCGGCCTCGTCCTCGGCGCCGTGATTGCTTCGCTCGCCGGCATCGCGGGTTATTTCAATCTCGTTCCCGGTGGGCGCGACCTGCTGACGCTGTACGACCGTGCCCGCGGCACCTTCAAGGACCCGAACGTATACGGTGCGTTCCTTATCCTGCCTGCGCTGTTCGCGCTGCAAAGCGTCGTTTCGGACAAGTTCGGCAAATCGCTCCGCAACGCGATCGCGTTCGGCATCATGTCGCTGGCGATCCTGCTGGCGTTTTCACGCGCGGCGTGGGGCATGCTCGTCATCACCTCCGCCGTCATGCTGGCGCTGATGGTGCTGACCAGCCGCTCGCAGTCGCAGCGCTCGCGCATCATCGTCATGGCGCTGGTCGTGGTGGTGCTGGCGGCCGCGCTGGTCGCGGTATTGCTGTCGTTCGATTCCATCTCGCAGCTGTTCAAACAGCGCGCCAGTTTCGACCAGAGCTATGACGAGGGCCGTTTCGGCCGCTTCGGCCGGCATATCCTCGGCGCCGAGATGGCGCTGGGCTTGCCCTTCGGCATCGGGCCGCTGCAGTTCAATCGCTTCTTTCCCGAAGACACCCACAATTCCTACCTGAACGCGTTCATGTCGGGCGGCTGGCTCTCCGGCGTCTGCTATCCCGCGCTAATTTTCGTCACGGTGCTGACGAGCTTCCGCTATGTGTTCGTCCGCGTGCCCTGGCAGCCGACCTATCTGGCCGTCTTCGCAGCCTTCCTCGGCACAGTCGGCGAGAGCTTTATCATCGATACCGACCATTGGCGGCATTTCTGGATGATGCTGGGCACGATGTGGGGCATGTTCGTCGCCGCCGAACGCTGGAAGGCGAACAGCAATTCCGCAATTATGGCACCGACGTAACCCACCGTACAATTCGACGCTATTTCTCCACCGTGAACGTCAACCCAGCATGATCGACAAGCCGCTTGATCAGCTTGTGCTGCATCGCCGCCCCCGGCGTCCAAATTCCCGCCGGCACGTCCGGCGTATCGCGCAGCAGGCAGATCGCGCATTCCGAGATCATCTTTGACGTCGAGCCATAGCCGGGATCGCGGTCACCCTTCACTGCGGCGCGGACCTGACGACCATCGGGGGCGATGGCGACGTAGAGCAGATCATAGAGCCCGTTCTCGCGCTCTTCCTTCGACGGCCCTTCGCCCGGCTTCGGCGCGTTCGGACCGGTCTTTTCGGTGTTTGCGGCCATCACCAGCTTGGCGTTGGCTTCGCCCTTCTCGCCAGCCCCCGTCAGCACCATTTCGTCGTAGACGAACTCCTTCCCGTACGGAAAACCCATCAGCATGTTCGAGCGATGGATGTTACGGGTGTTGATGAGCGCCATCATGAACGGCGCGGCCCAGGACTGCAGGTCTTCCTCGTAGGTGGGCTTGCTGCCCGGCGGCTGTTTTGGCCCCTTGGACCCGGGCGTCAGCGCGAACGGATCCTTGAGGATCGCAACGAGGCTGAGATCCTTGGCAACTGCGTCGAAGGTAGCTTTGGCGCTCGCGGCGGTGCCGCCGGACAGGGTGCCGCGCATGTCGCGTACGCGACCCTTGACGCGTAAAGCCGGCGAGCCGAACACCCGCTTGGCTTCCTCTTGCACAAAGAGGGCGCCGAGTTCGAACGGCACCGAGTCGAACCCGCACGAAAACACGATGCGCGCGCCGTTTGCTTTCGCCGCTGCTTCGTGCTTGTCGATCATCTCCCGCATCCACAGCGGCTCACCGCAGAGATCGAAATAGTCGGTACCCGAGGCCACGCAGGCCGCAAGCAGCTCGTTGCCATAAAACTGATACGGGCCGACCGTGCTGATCACGGATTTCGTCTGATCCACCATCGCTTTGAGCGAGGCGGGATCTCTGGCATCGGCCACAAGGAGCGGCGTATCGGCAGGCGCGCCGATCGCGTCGCGGACGGAGGCGAGCTTGTCTTTGCTGCGCCCGGCCATCGCCCATTTCAGATTGGCGTCGCCCTTGTATTGCGCGGCGAGATATTCGGCGACGAGCTGCCCGGTGAAGCCGGTGGCGCCATAGACGACGATGTCGAATTTCGACGAAGACATACTTGGATTCCCTTTAGTACTTCTCGTCATTTGCGAGCGGAGCGAAGCAATCCATCTCCCTCTTGCGGCGCCATGGATTGCTTCGCTTCGCTCGCAATGACGGTTTCCTCTCGCTTTCGCAAGCCTATTTCTTCGCGTAGGACACGCCCATGCCGGCGCGCACATCGGCCTGGATACCATAGGGCGCGATCGGATAGCGCAGGCCGTTCTTCGCCAGTTGCTTCATGCCCACGATGGCCTTTGCCAGATGCGCAGGCTGCAGCGCCATCAGCATCTCTTCATCAGGCACGCCGCCATAGCGCCGCTCGGCAAAGCACGGCAGCGACAGGCTTGGCTCGCCGGTCTTGAGCGCCCTGCCCCAGGAATCCGCGCACGCCGTCTCGCCGACCACGCCCCATTCGAACTTCTTGTAGCCGGTATATTGCAGGCCGTTGATCAGGATAATCATCTGACCGGGCGTCGCATAGACCAGGCAGATGTCGGGCGGGTTGAGCCGGCCGCTGGTGAGCGGGCTCACCGCCATCGCCTGGTACCGGCCGAAAGGCACGACGTCGAGCGCTTCCTGGCGCTTGCGCGCGTCCTCGGCCGTGCCGTGCCAGACGCCGACATAGTTTTCGCCGGCGAGAAACTTTTCGTCCTGCGGCGCCAGCCCGATGACCGCACGACATTGCGCGCCGACCAGATCGTCACCGGTGATGCCGACGGTCCAGCCGAGCCGCGAGGCCATGCTGACGATCTGGTCGGTGGTATGCACCGCCGAGGGACGGCGGATTTTCGGAATCGCGGTCATCTCCTCGACGCGGGCAAACATCTTGATGCCGATCACGGTCGTCTTCAGGCGAAGCAGGCTGTTGAGGTCGGCCACCATGCCGGCCAAATCGAGCGCTTCCGGCGTCTGCTGTTGCATGGCGTCAACTCCCGTCATCGGCGCGCTGAACAGCGCCTTGCCTGATTGTAGCCCGGCTCGATGGGGGTTGCGACCTCTTACTTCGGCGCCGGGCCCGGCACCAACTCGTCGATCTTGCCGGTGAGCCGATATGCGATGAGGCCCATCCATTCGCGCACCGCAAGGTCGGTCCGCCCGAGCCCCTCGACGGCAACGTTTGAAAGCGCCACTAAGTCATCGCGTCCGCCGACCCGCCAATCGACGGGATAGGGCTCCACCGCAAATCCCGCTTTTCGGAACAAGCCGACCGATCGCGGCATGTGAAAGGCCGAGGTCACCAGCACCCATCGTTCGCCCTGCTTCGGCTTGAGCAGCGCCTTGGCGAATTCGGCGTTCTCCTGGGTGTTGCGCGATCCCCGTTCCATGATCAGCCGCGATTTGTCGACGCCGAGGCTTTCGAAGATGGCGCCGGCGAAATCGGCTTCCCTGGCATCGTTCGAGACGAGGTTCGCGCTGCCGCCGGAAAAAACCACGCGCGCATTGGGATATCGCCTCGCCAGCGCGGCGGCAGCGATGATCCGGTCCGGCGCGCCGCGCACCACCGGCGTTCCATGCGCCACGGAGAGATCGGCTTCAATTGATGCCCCCAGCACGATGATGCCATCAGGTGCGCCGCGCGCGGCGTCCCATGACGGGAAGCGCTGCTCGAGGGGATAGAGCAGAGCTTTTCCGAGTGGCGACAGCCCGCAAATCACAAGGAGCAACACGGCTGATATCACGAGCTTCCGGCCGAGCCATGCAAAGCGCGTCGCCATCAGAATGGCGCCGACGAACCCGATGGCGATCAGAAAATTCGTCGGCAACAGCAGGTAGCCGAGCGTTTTGGACAGGACAAAAAACAAGGGAAGCCTCTGACAATGTCTGCTACAGCGTCATACGACGCCATTGCAGCAACCAAAAGCCCTCCTCATGCCCCATCATCACCTGCATTCCAGCCCCGAAACCTGCCACTGGGGCTTCTTCGAAGCCAAATTGAAGCCCGTCCTGACCATTGCCAGCGGTGATGAAGTCACCATCGACACTGTGAGCGGCGGCGCGGACGTGGTGCCTGACCGAGCCAGGTTTCACGTCCCTCCCGAGCTTGCCGATATTCACGCGCGGAGCGAGCGCATGGTGCCAGGCCACATTCTCACCGGGCCGGTTGCGGTGGCCGGTGCCGAACCCGGCGACGTGCTGGAGGTCGATATCCTCGACGTCCAGCTCCGGCAGGACTGGGGCTACAATCTGATCCGTCCGCTGGCGGGCACCCTGCCCGATGATTTCCACGAGACGCGGATCCTGAACATTCCGCTCGATCGCGAACGGATGGTGGGCCGGATGCCGTGGGGCCTCGACCTGCCGCTTAAGCCATTCTTTGGCGTGATGGGCGTGGCGCCGCCGCCCGCCTGGGGCCGCATCACCTCGCTGATCCCGCGCGCGATGGGCGGCAACCTCGACAACAAGGAACTGGGCGCCGGCGCCAAACTGTATCTGCCGGTGTTCGTGCCGGGCGCGCTGTTTTCCTGCGGCGACGGCCACGGCGTGCAGGGCGATGGCGAAGTCTGTGTCACCGCGATAGAGACCGCGCTGCAGGGCCGCTTCCGCCTGACACTGCGCAAGGATCTGCGGCTTGATTATCCGCGCGCGGAAACGCCTGATCACTACATGACGATGGCGATGGACCCCGATCTCGATCAATGCGTGGTGCGCGCGCTGCGCGACATGATTGTCTTGCTCGGCGAGAAGCGCAATCTGTCCCGCGAGGACGCCTACACGCTGTGCAGCCTCGCCGCCGATTTGCGGGTGACGCAGACCGTCAACGGCTCCAAGGGTATTCACTGCATGATTGCGAAGACGGTCGTGCACGGCTAGAGCATGATCCAGAAAAGTAGAGACCGGTTTTCCCTCGCGACAAACGCGGAACGCGTTTGCGCGGAGATCATGCTCAAACTAAAGAGATGGAGATCATGATGCGTCTATCGCATCATGATCTAACCCGCCTTCAAAACTCCGAACGCAGCTGCAGCCTGGCATGAAACACCACGCTGGTTTTTCCGACCAGCGCCGTACCGTTCACTTCCGCCGCGTCGGCGGAATAGCCACCGGTAAAGCCGCAGGTGACTTCACGCCCGCCGAACAGCGGCAGACTGCCGACCGATTTCGTGTGCTCGTTGGTGATCAATTCGCCGCGCCATTTGCCGCGATCGGCGCGATAGGAGCCCGTGTAATAGAAATATGAGTCGCCGCCGGCGATCTTGCCTTCATGCAGCACGATCACGCCGTTGGCGCGGCCATGCCCGCCGTCCGTCATCTCGATCTGGATGGTGTAGAGACCGTTCGTTACCGTCATTGCGCCCCTTGCAGTCGTCTCCGGACATCATCGGCATTCCCGGTAGCGCGAGGCAATCAAGAAATGGACACGCGGCTGGATCGTTTCGCCGCGCCCGCGAGCGCTGCCGAGCCCCGGCGGGAGCTCCGTTCAACCGGCGCGCAGCCCGTCCACAGACCCCGCCTCGGATTTTTAACCGCTTTTTCAAATGGATAGGAAGCTATCCACAAGCTGTTTGACTCATGTGTGTAAAACTAAATAGAGTCGAAATAGTAACTTTTCAGTACATCGTTTAAAAGTTAGCGTTCCCCATGGCTACAGAAAAAGCCGAAACCGACCGCGTTCCCGTTACGTTGGCGCTCTCGACCATCAACTATCTCGAAAGACTGGTGAGACAGGGCACCCACGGCACCAGCGTTCCCGGCGTCGCAAGGACTTTGATCGAGGAAGGCATTCGGCTCGCCATCAAGGACGGGCTGCTTGCGATCCGCGACAACGGCAAGGCGTCCTGACGGGAATTTTTGGGAACGCGGCGGTTCACACAGAACGTGGAACCGAGAAAATGCTTACGCATCTACCGACCTGGACGACCGACCGCGTCGAATTGCTGAAGAGTCATTTTGAAGCCGGGCTTACCTGCCGCGAGATCGCGGCCAGCATCGGCGTCAGCCGCAACGCCGTCATCGGCAAACTTGCCCGCCTCCAGTTGACGCGCGGCCCGGCCCGTGCCGAACCGCGCCCGACCAAGGCCGCCCGGGAGCGCTCCAGGAAATCCATTCCCAGGCTGCAGTATCAAATCCTGCAGGCCGTCTACGAAAACGCGCAGCCGCTCCAGGAGGAGCCGATCGCCAGCGAACGCCGCTGCTCGCTGTTCGAACTCAGCAACGAACGGTGCCGTTGGCCGATCAGCACGCCCGGCGCCGAGGATTTCTGCTTTTGCGGCAACACGCCAATTGAAGGCATGCCCTATTGTTCGGGCCACCACCGCCTCGCCTATCGTCCGGGCTCGCGCCAGCGCGTCGTGCGCGGATAAGGCAAAACGCGTTTTCAGGCGAGGCAGGCCCTTGCACGTGATCCGGTGTGAGTTGAGAAAACGCGTCAACAAGGAGGAGCTGCGGTTCTGATTCAAAATCAGAACCGCGAGACTCTAACCCAGCCGCCAGCCGACCTCTTCCGTAAAGCTCTTGTAGAACTCCGGCGTGTAGGCCTTTTCCGGGGCCTGCCGCACCCGCTCGTCGAGCTTGTGGGCGTCGTCGCCGACGAGAATGCGCCAGCGCTCGGCCTTGACCCCGTCGAGGATGATCTTTGCCGCAGCCGCCGCCGTGGTCGGCGCCTCGTCACGGAAAGTGCGGGCACGGTCGAGCGCGATCTTCTGGATGTCGTCGTCGGACATCGGCGCGGTGTCGATGCCCATGCCCTTCAGGCGCTGCCGCGTCGCCAGGATTTCATTCGGGCTCAGTTCTTCGGATTCCGATCCGCTCTGGATCTTGCGCGAATTGGAAACGATCGAGGTGCCGATATGCCCGGGCATCACGACGGAGCATTTGATGTGCGGCGCGTTGAGCCGCAGGTCCGTCATCAGCGCTTCGGTAAACCCTTTCACCGCGAACTTGGCGGCGCTGTAGGCGGTATGCGACGCGCCCAATCCTACCGACGCCCAAAAACCGTTGACGCTCGATGTGTTGACGATGTGGGCCTCGTCCGCCTTCATCATCAGCGGCAGGAAGGTGCGGACGCCGAGATAGACGCCGCCCCAGCAGATATTGAAGGTGCGCTCCCACTGTTCGCGCGTGTTGGTGAACAGGCTGCCGCCGCCGCCGATGCCGGCATTGTTGAACAGCAGATGGATCTTGTCGGTCGCTTGCTGCTCGATCAGTTCGTCGCGAAAACGCTGGAGATGGTTCTCGATCGAGACATCGGCGACATGCGTGGTGATGCGCAGGCCCTGCGGCAGCTTTTCCGCCTCGCACATGCGCTTGGTCTCGGCCATCGCCTCCAGAGAAACGTCGCACATCGCGACGTTGCAGCCTTCGGCCACGAGCTGGCGCGCGAGTTCGCGACCCATGCCCGTGCCGCCTCCGGTGATCACGGCAAACTTTCCGGCAAAGTCCTTCATGGAGTTCGTTACCTCGGCTTTTTTGAGTTGGAGCCCTCATGGAAGCGGAGCCCGTGCCGACAGGACAGTAACAGCTCGCGACTGCCGGTAAAGCCGCCCGTGCGACAGGCGGTTCGAAGTTCTCGCGGACGTTTTCGTGCGACGGAATTTACGCAGCCGCCTCGCGCGAGCCACCCGGGCGCCGAATCGGAAACGCCGCCGGACCGGTTGCCGATACAGGCAGCGTCGGCGCGCGCAGCTCGCAATACTCCGTCCGCCCCGATGTCAACGCTTGCAGATGTCGCTGGTCGCTTTCCCCTCACGCATGATCCGCATTATCTCGGGCGCGGCGAAGCTGCTGAAATCAGCAGCGACAAGCGTGCCATAGCGCCGGTGGTTCTTGAGCGCGCTCAACAATTTATCGCCAAGATTTTCGATGACGCGTGCTTCTTCAGCTGGGATCGCCGGCTTGGACGCTTCCGCCTGCTTTGCGAAAGCGAAGAACTTCGTGGTGGCCTCGACCATCGCCGCGCGGTTATCGGAGTCGCAGAGTTCGCGATCGTCCTGCGCATAAATGCAGCCCGCCAACTCTCCCCATTTGATGGCCAAAAAAACCGTCTGGTTGTCGGATCTCGGACCTGGCTTGCCGACCATGGCGGCAACGCTCGCCTGCATGCTGCCGGCCTTCAGGATGAAGTATCCGGCACTTGGCTGCATCTTCTCGGCGTCCGGACCGACGTCCACAACGCGGAAAATGCAGCTCCGCACGACCGGCGCGACCTCCGGCCGGCCGAGGCGATTGGCGTCGGCGAACAACGAAACACTGGGCCCGACCGAGACGAAACTTGACATCGCACTCGATATATTCGGGGCCCAGATCCACGCACCGACCGCGAGGAAGCCTCCGACGAAAGCCAGGATGAGGGTGAGAGCCTGACGGATCAATTTTCAAGCTCCCGCTGCTAAGCCCTGGGGCAGTTGTCGATCGTGCCCTTGTACTGATCGAGCATCGGCTTCATTGCCGCTGGGACGGTCCAGCCGAAATCAGCCTTGATCAGGCGGCCATTGCCTGTATCGAGCATCAAGGCCGCGTTGATCGCCCGGTTGCGAGGGCTGTCCCAGAGATTCCTGACCGTGGACATCTCGGATTCGCCATATCGCTTGGCGGTATTCATCATTTCATCGAACTTCGCGAAATAACGATTGATGTAGTCGACGATGTAGGCGCGATTGTTCCGCTCGCAGACTGCGTTCGGATGGGTGACGAGATAGCAGTTCAGCGCCGCCGTTATCTCTTTCGCGCGGGTGAGGTCTCGCCAGTCGACACGATGTTCGTTGCTCGTGAGCTTTGGCAGCAGCTCATCGCGCTCGGGACTTTCAAGCGCGGGATAACAGGCTTCGCGTATCTTGGCCTCTTTCCATTCGCCCATACGTTGTCCGCCCGGGAGGTAATCCGCGGTGTTGCCGAGGACGAAGTAGTTGATCAGGTTTATGCCCAGAAAAATGCCACCCAAAACAAAAGCCGCACGCATCAAGAAATTCATGGCTCAACGCCCCGGAGCGGTTGTATCGGGGCATCTATAACACCCAGAATATGCCGGGAACGTTAATCGCGGATCGGTGCGTGGGGTGGGGTTAAGGCAAACTTACCGGGGTGGCCGCGCGCATCGGCGTTCAGGTACCTCGGCTAGATCGTCGCGCATCGACCTCGCCGATGTCGCGGGTCACTTTCGCGCTGCGTAGTCCGATCCGCCGGTTCCGCTCGGGCGGACTTACTTTCCAGCGCCCCGGGCGCAGGACCGCTCAGCCCGGGAATGAGGCCACGGGGCGCGCCCTCCGCGCTCGTTGAACCTTTGGCCTCCGCCAACGACCTACTGACCAGAGGCAGTATCAATCCAGAGGAGACCGCCGTGAGCCAGTGGCGCGACAGCATGGTTGATCGACCGGAAACGGACGGTGCGGCTTACCTGACCGGCTGGACCGTCAGCGGAGTAGCTGTGCTCGGGGCCATCGTGGCCGTCTGGGTGCTCGGCATCTAGCGACGGTCAAGACCGGAACGTAAGTGCCGGATCAACCTACCCTGAGGTTTTCGGCGGATTCTTTGCCACGGTTGGCCACAACTTCGTAGCTTACCTTCGCACCCTCATTCAGACTGCTCAGACCCGCTCTCTCGACGGCCGAGATATGGACGAACACGTCCTTGCCGCCAGTCTCGGGCTGGATAAATCCATAGCCCTTTGTCGCGTTGAACCACTTCACCGTACCTGTTGCCACGTCCATGACTCCCCATAGATTCGAACAGACGAAAGATGGTGACAGAAATCCGGCGAAAGAAAGGGCCCGCCAAGGTAAACCCTCGCGAAAAAGCCGCCGCTGGGTTGATACAGCGACGGCTCTTACGCATTACTGTCGCGGCGATATCTTCCGCGATTACCACGAAGATACAGAGCTGCGGTTAGCAAATGCCGAGGCGCGCCAACGTTTGATCGGCAACAAAGAAGCGCGCGTGAGGCCGATCGCCGATTACGCCGGCAGTGCTGAACCTGTGGGTGGCAACCTTACTCGCCGAGGCCGGCGCTACGGCGCCGGAGATCGCCGAGGCGATAACTTGGACAGTCGACAAGGCCCAAAAGGTCATTGACCTGTACCTTGCCCGGCGCGGCGTGCTGGCGGCGAACGCGATCCAGAAGCTCGAGAACTATCGCGATGAGGCCGCTAAGTCTGGCACGCCTTCGTAGGATTACGAAAGAGGCCGCCCAAAATGTTGGGTAAATTGGTCGGAGCGAGAGGATTTGAACCTCCGACCCCTAGTCTCCCAGACTAGTGCGCTAACCGGGCTGCGCCACGCTCCGATGCCGTTCCATTAGCTGCGATCAGCGCCCGGCGCAAGACGCGCGAGCGGCCTCATTGAGGCCGGCAGCCGGCCAGTTCCCCGCCCGCCCCTCAGCCGTCCTTCAGGGCGTTGTCCAGCAATTGCCGGCAGGCGACCAGGTCCTGCAGCACCCGTTCGAGGCGCTCGCGGTTGGCGTCCGAGGGCCCGGGCTTACCCTTGGCGAACGGCAGCAAAATGCCGTCGTCGTCGGTATCGGCAAAGCGGTAGTCGATTTCTTTCTCTTCGGTCTCGTAATCCTCGTCGTCGGCATCGACGGTCGGCGTCTCGCCCTCCTCGGGCTCCTGCAGGCTGAGACCAATCGCCTCCTCGACGGCGCCGAAAGTGACGGCGGAAGTCTGGTCGGCAAGGCCCTGCACCGATTTGATGCCGTGCTCTTTGAGGATCCGCTGCACGCCGCGGATGGTGTAGCCCTCGCCGTAGAGCAGCCGGCGGATGCCCTTGAGCAGGTCGACGTCGTCGGGGCGGTAGTAACGCCGCCCGCCGCTTCGCTTCATCGGCTTGATCTGGGCGAACCGAGTCTCCCAGAACCGCAGCACGTGCTGGGGAATATCAAGCTCTTCAGCGACTTCGCTGATGGTGCGGAACGCATCCGGCGCCTTGTCCAAATGCCAGCTCCTCTCAACTCATCTTGTTGGTGAAGACGCAGTACTCGCCTTGTTGTCACGCGGCCGTGTTACTCGGTCTCGCTAGTCGGTCTTGCTTTCACCATTGCCGGGCGCGTGGCCGTTGATCCGCTGCTTCAGAATAGCTGACGGCTTGAACACCATCACACGACGCGGCGAAATAGGCACTTCGGTACCTGTCTTCGGGTTACGTCCGATCCGCTGACCCTTCTTGCGCACCATGAACGAGCCGAACGACGACAACTTCACCGTCTCGCCCTTTTCCAGGCAGTCAGTGATCTCTTTCAAAACGAGTTCGACAAACGCGGACGATTCCGTTCGCGACAGGCCCACCTTCTGGTAAACCGCCTCGCACAAATCGACACGTGTGACTGTTTTTCCGGTCCCGGTCATCGCCTGCCCCGCACTCTCGGCGAACAATTTATTCCCTGAAATTAGGAGGTTAGCACGCAATGGTCAACAGCGACCATCATGCAGACGCATGGAACAAGGGTACAATTTTAATCGGTGTTGTTGCGCTGCGCCTACCAGCGCACGAGCGCGGAACCCCAGGTAAAGCCGCCGCCCATGGCCTCGAACAGCAACAGATCGCCCTTCTTGACGCGTCCGTCCTTGACGGCGACCGCCAGCGCCAGCGGAATCGACGCGGCCGACGTATTGCCGTGCAGGTCGACGGTCAACACCACCTTCTGCGGTGCAATATGAAGCTTGTTCGCCGAAGCATCGATGATTCGCTTGTTGGCCTGGTGCGGGATGAACCAGTCGATGTCGTCGGCCGTCAGGCCGGTGGCGTTGAAGGCATCGACGATCACGTCGGTGATCATGCCGACCGCGTGCTTGAACACCTCGCGGCCTTCCATCCGCAAAAGTCCGACGGTCCGGGTTGAGGACGGACCGCCATCGACATAGAGCTTCGACTTGTGGCGACCGTCGGAACGCAAATGCGTCGTCAGCACGCCGCGGTCGCTCGATTTGCCCGGCTCCGTCTGCGCCTCCAGCACGACCGCGCCGGCGCCATCGCCGAACAGCACGCAGGTGCCGCGGTCGTTCCAGTCCAGAATCCGCGAGAACGTCTCGGCGCCGATCACCAGCGCGCGCTTGTAGGTGCCCGTGCGCAGGAAATTGTCGGCGGTCGCGAGCGCAAAGACGAAGCCGGAGCAGACCGCCTGCAGGTCGAAGGCAGCGCCGTGGTTGATGCCGAGGCCGTCCTGCACCGCGACTGCGGTGGCCGGAAAGGTGTTGTCCGGCGTCGAGGTCGCCAGAACGATCAGGTCGATCGCCTGGGCGTCGAGCCTCGCATGATGTAACGCCGCGCGCGCAGCCTTGATCGCCAGGTGCGAGGTGAACTCGCCCTCGGCGGCGACGTGGCGCTCGCGGATGCCGGTGCGCTGCACGATCCACTCGTCGGACGTATCAATACGGGTCGCCAATTCGGCATTGGTCAGGATCCGCTCCGGCAAATATGAGCCGCAGCCGAGCACGACCGAACGTATAGCAGTCACGAGACAACCTCCTGCGCGATCTGCGCCTGTACCAGCGCACTGATCTTGGTGAGGAGATCGCAGCGGACCATCTCATAGCCAACATCAACTGCGTAGGCAAAGCCTTCGGCGTTGATTCCGCCGTGGCTTTTAACAACCAAACCTTTCAATCCAAGCAGCATACCACCATTGGATTTATTCGGATCGAGCTTTTCCCGCAGCGCCTTGAAGGCGCTGCGGGCGAACAAATAGCCAATCTTGGATTGCCAGCTGCTCGCCATCGCATTGCGCAGAAAATCCGCCATCTGGCGTGCGGTGCCTTCCGCGGACTTCAATGCGATATTGCCGCTGAAACCCTCCGAAACGATCACGTCAGCCGCGCCCGCGCCGATCCCGTCGCCCTCGACGAAGCCGATATAGTCGAGCTCTGGAAGGTTCATCGCGCGGAGCTGTTCCGAGGCTTTACGAATCTCCTCGCCGCCCTTGACCTCCTCAACCCCGATATTGAGCAGGCCGACGGTCGGACGCTTCAGGCCGAACAGCACGCTCGCCATCGCGCTGCCCATGACCGCGAGCGACACCAGATGATGCGCATCGCCGCCGATGCTGGCGCCGAGATCGAGTACGACGGAATCGCCGCGCGCTGTCGGCCATACGCCGGCAATGGCCGGCCGGTCGATGCCGGGCATGGTGTGCAGATGGAAGCGCGCCATCGCCATCAGCGCGCCGGTATTGCCAGCGGAAACCGCCACATCGGCCTCGCCCTTTTTCACGGCGTCGATCGCAAGCCACATCGACGAGTTCTTGCGGCCGCGGCGCAGCGCCTGGCTCGGTTTGTCGTGCATGCTGATGGTCACGTCGGTATGGACCACGCGCGAGGCCTTTTTCAGCGCCGGATATTTTGCAAGCTGCTCATTGATCTGTTTGCTGTCGCCAAAAAGCAGGAATTCGCTGTCGGGATGCCGTTTCAAAGAGATGGCGGCGCCGGGAACGACGACCGATGCGCCGACATCGCCACCCATGGCGTCAAGCGCGATTCGAACCTTTTGCGGCATGAACGTCCCGGAAACCTGATCTCTTGCGGCCCTCACAGAGCATGGCCGCGCACTGGAAAGGCACCGCCAAAGCGGTGCTCGGCAAAACGCATCCCCGCGCCTCCGCCGGGCCGGGACAATAGCGTGTCCCCGTCCCGACACAACCTCTTGACCACGCTCTTTTGGCGAAAGGCAAGCGCTGTGGCCCGGAATCCAGAATACAAAATATCCCGATATAATTCAATATCTTATGGGACATTCTTGGCAGGATATCACAACGATCTCCAACCGATCGCAGCTTCGCCGGCCACTTTAACTGCCGGCTACTTGCCCTTGGGCTTCCTGGTGCCCGATTTTTTCGGTTCTGCCTTCAACGCCTTGAGCGCCGCGAACGGGTGATCCTCGGGATCGGCGGCTTCAACCACCGGCTCAAATACGGCGCCGGGTTTGCGCGGATATGGATCGACCGCAAGATACAATGCGTCGGTGGCGACCCGGCCGAGATCGATCATACCGTTCTCGATCGGCTCGGGCGGATCGGGCGTCTCCTCGTCGCCTTGCTCGGCTTCATCGACCAGCGCGGCCATCTGCGGGATCTGCTCGGGCGGCGCGAAGATCAGATCGATCGGCTCGTCGATATCGGTCTCGATCTCCTCCAGCGTCACCACGCAGGTCTGTCCGATCCACGCCCGAACGTAGCCGGCCACTTGGAAGCGGCCACCGCTCATTGGCGTGACGTCGAACGAGGCCTGCACCGAAAGTACCTCACGCAAGCCTCCGACATCGGCCACCGCGTTGCGGATCGCCTGATCGGCCTCGATGTCGCGGTGCAGGCCCGTCTCCGGTATCTGCGCCACCGCGACGGGGACGCGCCACGGGTCGGGCTTTTCAGTCGTGCCAGTCTTGGTCGTACCAGTCTTGCTCATTGCTGCGCGCCATTCTCCGGCAAGGGAAACCTGGCCGAACCGCTCGCCAGCGCGGCCTCGTCGAGGCTGCCGAGGGCGGCCATCGCCGCCTCGGCATAGGCGGCGAGCAGCCGGGCCTTTTCTATGTTCTCGCCGTTCAGAATATTCTTGCACAGCGCCTGCGCCAGTGCCTCGCGGCCTTCCGTCAGCGCAAAATCATAGGCCGCCGTTCGGCCATAGAACGCCTCGCCGAAGGCCTGCATGCGCTTCGGCACCTTGAGGTCACTAACCGCCATCTCGCGCAGATTATCGTCCATATCGTTGCAAAAGTGGTCGAACAGCCCCTGTGACAGGGCTGTGCCGCCCTCCACCGATTTCAGGCGCCGCAAGACCAGCCACAAATGCAGCAGAAGCAGGTCAAAACGGCCGTTAACCGTGTCCGGAACCCCAAAGTCCCGATAAAACAACGGTTCTCGCGCCTGCGTCACGATCATGCCATAGATGGCCTCGATGGTGCCGCGCAACGGCGCCCGGGGTTTCCTGAAGTGATTGAACGGCCAAAGCATTGTGGGTTCCGCAAGCGAGCCCTCCCGGGCCACGCGTGTTGCAATCAAGCGTGCTGCCCGGTACGTCAACGCACCGCGCGATGCAAGAGGACGGACTAATTCCTGAGATGACCGAGATGAGCCACCAGAGCACCTGCGTGCCCTCGCCGCGCCGCCTGACCGTGCGCCGACGCGGTTTTCGCGCGGCCGCGGCCGTGGCATTGGTTTGCGCGGCGCTCGCCGGGTGCACCGGCGAGCAGTTCCAGAAGGGCTATATCCTGCCGCCCAACGCGCTGGAGCAGATTCCGATCGGCGCCAGCCAGGATCAGGTGCTGATCGTGATGGGAACGCCCTCCACGGTTGCGACCCTGAACGGCGAGGTGTTCTATTACATCTCGCAGCGCTCCGAGCGCAAAGTCGCGTTCATGAATCAGCAGGTCGTCGACCAGCGGGTGATCGCGATCTATTTCGACAAGAATCGCCAGGTGCAGCGGCTTGCCAATTACGGATTGCAGGACGGCAAGATCTTCGACTTCATCAGCCGCACCACTCCAACGTCCGGCCAGGAACTCAGCTACCTGACGCCGCTGTTCAAGCTGCTCAGCTTTAACTAGCGCGCGTTCCGCCACGCGGAAATCCTGTGCCAAGTCGCGCGCTTGCCCTCTGCGCGCGCGCTGCCTACGCTCGCTGCCAATAATGATTCAGCAGGGAGTGAACTTGTGACGATTAAAGCTTTTTCTCGACGCCGTGTTTTGACCGGAGCCGCGGCCGTTTCAGCGGCGGCAATCTTGCCTCGCTCAAGCTACGGCGCCGACTGGCGGCCGACCGAAAACGTCCGCCTCATTGTGCCGGCGGCACCAGGAGGCACCACCGATGTGATGGGACGATTGCTGGCGGCGCATCTGCAGAAGGCGTGGGGCCAGTCCGCGGTCGTGGAAAACCGCTCCGGCGGTGGCGGCACCATCGGCACCGCCGAAGCCGTGCGCAGCAAGGGTGACGGACACACCATCCTGGTCGGCAATCCCGGCCCCAACGCGATCGCTTACAGCATTTTCCGCAACATGCCCTACAAGGCGGATCAGCTGCAGCCGGTTTCCAACCTGATCCGGATTCCAAACATCGTATCGGCGCATCCGTCGGTGCCAATCAAGTCGATCGCGGACCTGATCGCCTATATCAAGGCCAATCCGGACAAGCTCACCTATGGCTCGTCCGGCGTCGGGCAGAGCCCCCACCTCACCGGCGCCTGGTTCCTGCAATTGACCGGGCTCAAGATGGTGCACGTGCCGTTCCGCGGCGCCGGGCCGGCGCTGCAGGCCGCCCTTGCCGGCGATATCCAGGTCCTGTTCGACAATCTCTATCCGACGCTGCCGCAGGTGCAGGAGGGCAAGCTCAATGCCCTGGCGGTGACCACGCCGGAGCGCGCCGCGCTGGCGCCCAATGTTCCGACCATGCGCGAGAGCGCGCCGGAGCTTGCAAAATTCGATGTGTCGTCCTGGTTTGGCATTTTCCTGCCGAAGAGTGCGCCTGCTCCTGTGGTCGACGCGCTCAACAAGGAAATCAAAGTGTTCCTGGAGCGCGATGACATCAAGGAAAATATGGCCAAGATCGGCGCGCGTACCGATCACGGCACGCCGCAGCAGTATTCCGACTTCATCCAGGCGGAGACCGCGAAGTTCGCCGCCATCATCAAACAGGAAGGCCTGCAGATGGACGCGGGCTGAGAAGGTAAGGCCCGTAGCCCGGATGGAGCGAAGCGTAATCCGGGAATTTTGAGTCCGCGGATTCTACGGCCCCGGATTTCGCTGCGCTCCATCCGGGCTACGAACTACGCACCAGCAAAAACCCCGCGGCTCGCACCGCGGGGTTTCGTTTTGATCGACCATACGCCGCTCAGTGCGCCAGGATCGCCAGCAACAGGAGCGCCACGATGTTGGTGATCTTGATCATCGGGTTCACCGCCGGACCCGCCGTATCCTTGTAGGGATCGCCGACGGTGTCACCGGTCACGGCAGCCTTGTGGGCGTCGGAGCCCTTGCCGCCGAAATGGCCGTCCTCGATGTACTTCTTGGCGTTGTCCCAGGCGCCGCCGCCCGAGGTCATCGAGATCGCGACGAACAGACCGGTTACGATCACGCCGAGCAGCATGGCGCCGACGGCGGAGAACGCCGCCGACTTGCCGGCCGCGCCGCCGCCCGCAATCGCGTAGATCACGAAGTAGACGAAGATCGGCGACAGCACAGGCAGCAGCGACGGGATGATCATTTCCTTGATCGCCGCCTTGGTCAGCAGGTCGACGGCCTTGCCGTAGTCCGGCTTGTCGGTGCCCTGCATGATGCCGGGCTTCTCGCGGAACTGACGCCGCACTTCCTCGACGATCGCACCGGCCGCTCGTCCCACCGCCGTCATGCCCATCGCGCCGAACAGATACGGCAGCAGGCCGCCGAACAGCAGGCCGACCACCACGTAGGGGTTGTTGAGCGAGAAGTCGGGCAGCACGCCCTGGAAGTACGGATGCTTCGCAGAGTTGGCGATGAAGAACTTGAGGTCTTCATTGTAGGCCGCGAACAGCACCAGCGCGCCGAGACCGGCGGAGCCGATCGCGTAGCCCTTGGTGACCGCCTTGGTGGTATTGCCAACCGCGTCGAGCGCGTCGGTGGCCTTGCGGACTTCCTTCGGCAGGCCGGCCATTTCGGCAATGCCGCCGGCGTTGTCGGTGACTGGACCGAAGGCGTCGAGGGCTACGATCATGCCGGCCAGCGCCAGCATCGTCGTGGTCGCAATCGCAATGCCGAACAGGCCGGCAAGGCTGTAGGTGACGAGGATTCCCGCAATGATTACGATCGCCGGACCGGCGGTCGATTCCATCGAGATCGCCAGACCCTGGATCACGTTAGTGCCATGGCCGGTGACCGAAGACGAGGCGATCGACTTCACCGGGCGATATTCAGTACCGGTGTAGTATTCGGTGATCCAGATGATCAGGCCGGTGACGACGAGGCCGACGACGCCGCATTCGAACAGCGCCAGGCCGGTGTACTTCACGCCCGCCAGCGGGCCGAAGCCGATCAGCCAGTTGATGACGCCGGCAACGCCGAGCAGCGATAGCACGCCCGTCGCGATCAGGCCCTTGTACAGCGCGCCCATGATGGACTGGCTGGCGCCGAGCTTGACGAAGAAGGTGCCGATGATCGAGGTGATGATGCAGACGCCGCCGATGGCGAGCGGCAGGGTCATCATCGGCACCAGCAGCGGCGAAGTCGCGAAGAAGATCGCGGCGAGCACCATGGTGGCGACCGCGGTCACCGCGTAGGTCTCGAACAGATCGGCCGCCATGCCGGCGCAGTCACCGACATTGTCGCCGACATTGTCGGCGATGGTCGCGGGGTTGCGCGGATCGTCCTCGGGAATTCCGGCTTCGACCTTTCCGACGAGGTCGCCGCCGACGTCGGCACCCTTGGTGAAGATGCCGCCGCCGAGACGGGCGAAGATCGAGATCAGCGAGGCGCCGAAGCCGAGCGCTACCAGAGCATCGACGACGACGCGGTCGTTGGCCTTCAGCCCCAAGCCGTGGGTGAGAACGGCGAAATAGATGGTGACGCCGAGCAGCGCGAGACCGGCAACCAGCATACCGGTGATGGCGCCAGCCTTGAAGGCGAGTTCGAGTCCGCCGGCCAGCGAGGTAGTCGCCGCTTGCGCGGTGCGCACGTTGGCGCGAACCGAGACGTTCATACCGATGAAGCCCGCGGCGCCCGACAGCACCGCACCGATCAGGAAGCCGATCGCAACCAGCACGCCGAGGAAGTAGACCAGCAGCGCGAAGATCACGATGCCGACCATGCCGATCGTCATGTACTGGCGCTTGAGATAGGCCTGCGCGCCTTCGGCGACGGCGGCCGCGATTTCCTGCATGCGCGGGTTGCCCGCGTCAGCTTTCAGAACGGAAGACGTCGCCCAGATGGCGTAGACGATCGAAAGCGCTCCGCAGAGCACAATCACCCATAATGCTGTCATTGAATTTGCCTCAGATTTTTTGTTCCACCCCGCGCGTCACCGCGGTCGCGGCGGACGCATAAAAAGGAGGCCTTCCCTGCCCAGAAGGGCGGCCTCTCAAATCGGCGGGACCTTGCCAAAATCGCCCCCCTGGCGCAACGCCGCGGAGGCCAGAAACCGTCGAATTTTGAAAGGAATCACCGCTAATCGCGCTGGACGAAATATCACCCGGGAGGTGGCAGAGGCTTGCCTCGGCCCGAAAATACAAGAGCCCGCCCAATCCCATCGGGATCGAGCGGGCTCACTAGCCATTCCAGTACATCCGTGAAACGACCGTTTCGAGGCCTTAGACGAGCGACAGGTTTTCCGCGCTCACCTTGCCCCGCATCTTGTCGGTCTTGAGTTCGAACTGAACCTTCTGACCTTCGGCCAGTCCGCCGAGGCCGGCGCGCTCGACGGCCGAGATGTGCACGAACACATCCTTGCTGCCATCGCTCGGCTCAATGAAACCGAAACCCTTTTGACCGTTGAACCACTTCACTGTTCCCGTAGCCATTTTCTCTTCTCCAAAGCACCTAGGCTTTCATTCCGCGCGGCGATCGCACGGATTCAAATCCAATATCGACGATGTCTCTGGAAGAAGCTCCTTAGGGAGCGCGTTCGAAAAGGCACGACGGTAATCGAATGGCGATACACGTATAGGTTTTTCGTCGAAATAGCAATGGCTGGCGGGAAATAAAGGCCGACGGCGTTAACGACCCCACCTTCAAAAATGGCTGTAAGACAGCCGTTCCAGCGCGATTTCCCTGCCCTCTGCATCGATGAACTTCGGAAACGCGCTTCCCGCGACCACCATTCCGATGGAACTCACCGCGACACCGGTGCGCTCCGCGGCCTGCGAGAAGGCTTCGACGCGATCCTCAGCGATCGTGCACAGTATCTCGTAATCGTCGCCACCGGCGATCAGCACTTCCAGTCCGACAACCCCTCGAAAGACCAGATCGCACGCGGCGCTCGACAACGGAATCGACGGCAAGTCGATCACTGCGGATACGCCGGACATACCGCATAGCTTGGTGAGATCGCCCGCAAGGCCATCGGACACATCCATCGAAGCGCTGGCATAGTCGCGAACGATTTCCGCCATGGCCACGCGCGGCTGCGGCACGCGATAGCGCCCGACCAGTGCGGCACGCGCAGCGACATCGGTGGCGGCAGCGTGGACCTTGCCGCCCTTGAGAACGGCAAGCCCCAGTGCGGCGTCGCCGATCGTCCCCGTCACCATCACGCGCTCGCCGGCCTTTGCCCCGCTGCGATGAACCATCTTGCCCGGCGGCACGCGGCCGAATGCGGTGACCGAAACCATCAGCGGTCCGGGCGTCGACACGGTATCGCCACCCAGCAGCGGACAGGCGAACTGCGCGGCATCCTCGCCCAGCGCCGCCGCGAACGGCTTTAGCCAGGCCTCGTCGGCGCCGCGCAGCGCCAACGTCAGCACGAAGCCGGCCGGCACAGCGCCCTTCGCCGCGAGATCGGAAAGATTCACCCGCAGCGCCTTGCGCGCGACCGTATCGGGGGGATCGTCGGGCAGGAAATGGACACCCTCGATGATGGCGTCCGTCGTCACCACGATGTCCGAGCCGTCAGGCTGCAACGCCGCGGCGTCGTCGTCGAGACCGAGGGCGCCCGGGTCGGTCGCAAGCGGCCGGAAATAGCGCGCGATCAGCGAGTCCTCGCCGGACGCGGGTTTGCCGCTAGCCACGCGCGAACTCGTCTGCGCGGAACTGGCGCGCGATCTGGTCGAGCACGGCGTTGACCATGCCGGTCTCGTCCTTCTCGACGAACGCGTGCGCGACGTCGACATATTCGGACACGACCACGCGGCCCGGCACGTCCTTGCGATGTTCCAGCTCGTAGGAGCCCGCCCGCAGCACCGCGCGCAAAATCGCGTCGATCCGCTTCAACGGCCAGCCTTTCTGGAGCGCATCGTCGATCAAGGGATCGAGCTTGGCCTGGTCGCGCACCACGCCGGCCACCACATCCTTGAAGAACGCAGCTTCCGCCGGCAGATATTTGTCGCCTTCAACCTCGTTGCCGAGCCAGTGGCTTTCGAACTCAGCAAAAATGTCGTTGATGCCGGCGCCGGCGATATCCATCTGGTAGAGCGCCTGCACGGCGGCGAGCCGCGCCGCGCCACGGCGGTTGGCCTTCTTGTCGGGACTTTTCGCTGGCTTCTTGCTGTCTGCCATCGTCAGACCTTTGTCAGCCGGCGCTTGATGCGCAGCATCGCGAGTGCCGCACGCGCGGCGTCGCCGCCTTTGTTCAACTCGCTGGCGCGCGCCCTCGCCCAGGCCTGCGCGTCGGTATTGACCGTTATGATGCCGTTGCCGAGTGGAACCTTGCGCGCCACCGCCAGATCCATCAGCGCGCGAGAAGATTCGATCGAGACGATTTCGAAATGGATGGTATCGCCACGCACCACGCAGCCGAGCGCGATTGCCGCATCATAAGGCTTGCCGTTGTTTTCGGCAGCATCGAGCGCGATCGCGATCGCCGCCGGAATTTCCAGCGCGCCGGGCACCGTGATGAGGTCGTGCGTCACGCCGGCCGCCTTGAGCTCGGCGACGGCGCCTTCCAGCAGCGCATCCTGGATGTCGTCATAGAACCGCGCCTCGACGATCAGCGCACGCGCGCCTGAAATGTCGGTCTGGTCTTTTAAAGGGGCGCGCCGCGCGTCTGCCATCAACTACCTTCCGTCTTACTCGCTGGCCGGCGTTTTAAGCGCCGTATGTCTGCCTGTCACTTCATTTCCGACAGCCGCGCCGCATAGCGGGCCATCAGATCGACCTCGATATTGACCTCGCTTCCTGCGCGCCAGCCGCTGAGCGTGGTGACGCTGAGCGTATGGGGAATGATCAGCACCGAAAACGTGACATCCTCGACCGTATTCACGGTCAGCGACACGCCATCCAGCGTCACCGAGCCCTTGGTGGCGATGAAGCGCGCCAGTTCCCGCGTGGTGTGCAGTTCGAACCGCGCCATGTCAGGCAGATCGTCACGCTTGACGATGGTCGCAATGCCATCGGCATGCCCCGCAACAATATGGCCGCCGAGTTCGTCGCCGATCTTCAGCGCGCGCTCGAGGTTGAGTTTTGTACCTTCGACCCAGTGCTTGGCGGTCGTCATGCCGAGCGTTTCGGCGGCGGCGTCGACGTCGAACCAGGTCTTGCCGCCTTCGATGCCGGACGCGACCACGGTCAGGCAGACGCCATTGCAGGCGATCGATGCGCCATCAGCAATCGTCGTCTGGTCGTAACGGCAGGCAATGCGCATGCGGTGCAACTGGCCCTGCGCCGTTGGCGTCAAGGCTGCGATCTCGCCGATGTCGGTGACAATTCCGGTAAACATTAGGCGCGCTCGTAAACGGTAAGGGTGTCTTTGCCGAGGCTTTCGCTAGCACGTGTCTTGAAGGCAGGCGACCCGGTGAGAGCCGACAGCGGCAATGCGTCCAGCGCGGGAATGCCGCCAGTCCCGATGGTTTCGGACCCGCGCAGCAGCCAGACTTCATCGACCAGACCGCTGGCGACGAATGACGAGGCGACCCGCGAGCCGCCTTCCACCATCAGCCTCGTGATGCCCTTGTCGGAAAGCGCGCGCAGCACCGCCGGCAGATCCAGCCCGGGCGGCTGCGCGATCGCCGCAACGCGCATCACCTGCGCGCCGGCCGCGCCGAGTTTCATGGCCGCAGGGGCTTCGGCAAAATCCGAGGTCATGACCCAGAGCGGCGTCTGGCGCGCGGAATGAACCAGTCTGCTGGTGCCGGATAACCGCAGCGCGCGATCCAGCACCACCCGCACCGGCGAACGCGCCTCCATTCCCGGCAGGCGGCAGGTCAGAACCGGATCGTCCGCCAGCACGGTGCCGATGCCGACCAGGATGGCGTCGCATTGCGCGCGCAACAGATGCACGCGTGTCTTCGCCGCCTCGCCCGTGATTGCGACCGGCTTGTGGCCGGCGGCGCCGATCTTGTCGTCAGCGGAGACGGCGAGTTTCAGGATCACATGGGGGCGTTTTTCGCGGATACGGCGGAAATGGCCGGCGTGATCGCGCTCAGCTTCCGCAGCGCCGAGGCCGACATCGACGGTGATCCCGGCCGCGCGAAGTTTAGCATGCCCCTGCCCGGCCACTTCAGGGTTGGGGTCTTCGATCGTCGACACCACGCGCGCAATGCCTGACGCGATCACCGCATCGACGCAGGGCGGCGATTTGCCGAAATGCGAACAGGGCTCCAGCGTCACATAGAGTGTGGCGCCGCGCGCCGCCTCGCCGGCACGTCTCAGCGCCTCGGGCTCGGCATGGGGACGGCCGCCGGGTTGCGTCCAGCCACGGCCGACGATGACGCCGTCTTTCACCACGACCGCACCGACGGCCGGGTTCGGCCAGGTGCGCCCCAGCCCACGCCGGCCAAGTGCGAGCGCGAGCTGCATGAAGCGCTGGTCGGCCGCTTTGACCTCTTTGGATTTCTGCGCGTACTGGTCTTCCAGAATGCGGAAGATCATTTGCGTAACGTCGCGACCCGTGCGTCGTCTTCCGCGGAGAGTTCGCCGAGCACGGCCTCGAAGTCCTTGGCTTCGCGGAAATTACGATAGACGGAGGCAAAGCGCACATAGGCGACGTCGTCGAGCTGGCGCAGATGCTCCATCACGATCTCGCCGATCGCCTCCGAGGATACTTCCGCCTCGCCGCCGCTTTCGAGCTCGCGCACGATCGCGGAAACCATCTTCTCGACCCTTTCAGGATCGACCGGCCGTTTGCGCAAACTGATCTGCAGCGAGCGGACCAGCTTGTCGCGGTCGAACGGCACCCGGCGACCGTTGCGCTTGATCACGGTCAGCTCGCGCAACTGCACCCGCTCGAAGGTGGTGAAGCGGAAGTTGCAGGCGATGCACACCCGCCGCCGCCGGATCACGGCCGAATCCTCAGTCGGACGCGAGTCCTTTACCTGCGTATCGAGACTGTTGCAGCTGGGACAGCGCATCCAACGAGGCCTTTACTGATAAATCGGGAAGCGGTCGGTGAGCGCCTTGACGCGCTCCTTGATCGCGGCTTCGACCAGCGGCGCCTTGCCGTCCTCCGACTGCGCCAGCGCGTTGAGCACTTCGGCGATCATGCCGCCGACCTGCTGGAATTCGGCAACGCCGAAGCCGCGCGTGGTCGCCGCCGGCGTGCCGAGACGCAGGCCGGAGGTGACGAAAGGCTTTTCGGGATCGAAGGGGATACCGTTCTTGTTGCAGGTGATCGCGGCGCGCACCAAGGCCTTCTCGGACACGTTGCCCTTCAGGCCCTTCGGCCGCAGGTCGACCAGCATCAGATGGTTGTCGGTGCCGCCGGAGACGATATCGAAACCGTGGCCGCGCAGCGTTTCCGCCAGCGCCTTGGCATTTTCGACCACGTTCTTGGCATAGACCTTGAAGTCCGGGCGCAGTGCCTCGGCGAACGCCACCGCCTTGGCGGCGATCACATGCATCAGCGGGCCGCCCTGCAGGCCCGGGAAGATCGCCGAATTGAGCTTCTTGGCGATCGCCTCGTCGTTGCACAGGATCAGGCCGCCGCGCGGGCCGCGTAGCGACTTATGCGTGGTGGTGGTGGTGACGTGGGCATGCGGCACCGGCGAGGCATGGGCGCCGCCCGCGACGAGGCCGGCGAAATGCGCCATGTCGACCAGGAGATAGGCGCCAACGCTGTCCGCGATCTCGCGGAAGCGCTTGAAGTCCCAGGCCCGCGAATAGGCCGAACCGCCGGCGATGATCAGCTTCGGCTTCACCTGCTCGGCCTGCTTTGCCACCTCATCCATGTCGATGATCTGGTCCTCGCGTCGTACCGTGTAATGTGCGGCCTTGAACCACTTGCCGGACATGTTGACGGGCGAGCCGTGCGTGAGATGGCCGCCGGCGGCGAGGTCGAGGCCCATGAAAGTGTCGCCGGGCTGCAGCAGCGCCAGAAACGTCGCCTGGTTCATCTGGCTGCCGGAGTTCGGCTGCACGTTGGCAAACTGCGCGCCGAACAGTTTCTTGGCGCGCTCGATCGCCAGCGTCTCGGCGACGTCGACCCATTCGCAGCCGCCGTAGTAACGCGCACCCGGATACCCTTCCGCATACTTGTTCGTCATCACCGAACCCTGCGCTTCTAGCACCGCCCGGCTGACGATGTTTTCCGACGCAATCAGCTCGATCTCATGCCGCTGGCGGCCGAGTTCGCCCTTGATCGCGGCAGCGATTTCCGGATCGGCCTCGGCGAGCGTGGCCGTGAAGAACGAGTCGGGCGCGGAGGCGGTCTTGGAGCTGGAGGATGAGGAGGTCATTGGGCGAAATATCTCCACCGCCGCAGGCCCTTAGGGGCAAGGCGGTCGGCTATGTGTGGCGGTCGAAAGAAGTGTCTGCGAGATACCACATCGGCCGGAATTGGCCAAGCACTTGCGGTACAGGGCCGATATTTATGCCAGATATGGTGGGGAGGAAGGAGGCCTGTTCCCGGCCCTTGGTCGTCCCGCCCCTACCCAGCCCGTCGTCCCTTGCGCCGGGGTTGCTCCCAATCCGCTGTCATTCCGGGGCGATGCGAAGCAGCGAACCCGGAATCTCGAGATTCTCAGGTGCGCAATTGCGCACCATAGTTCGCTTCGCGCCCCGGAATGGCTGCCCCCTCACGCAAACCGGTACGGGCCGCCCTTTTCGATGCTCCGCTGGAACGCCGGCCGGGCGTGCATCCGTCCCAGCCAGGCCGCCAGGTTCGGGTATGGCGCCAATTTCCCGAACACTTTTGCCATCTCGCCGACAAAGCTCATCTGGATGTCGGCGCCGGTCAGCGACGGGCCGACAAAGAACTCCCGCCCCTTCAGCGCGCCGTCGACATAGCCGAGATGGTTGGCAAGTTCGCTGTCGATACGCGGATGCAGCGGCGCGCCGGCTTCCTTCAGCCGGGACACGTAGAGGTTCAGCATCAGCGGCAGCATCGCCGAACCCTCGGAGTAATGCAGCCACTCGTTATAGGCTTCGTACTCGGCGCTTCCCGGCGCCGGCATCATCGCGCCCTTACCGTAGCGGCGGATGATGTAATCGACGATGGCGCCGGATTCGGCGATCGTCATGTCGCTGTCGGTGATGACGGGCGACTTGCCGAGCGGATGGATCTTTGCCAGTTCGGGTGGCGCCAGCCGGGTCTCGGCGTTGCGCTGATAACGCTTGATCTCGTGAGGTGTGCCCAGTTCTTCCAGCAGCCACAGAACTCGCTGCGAGCGGGAGTCGTTGAGGTGATGAAGCGTGAGCATCGGGGTTTCCTCTGGCTTTTGTTGGATGGGCCGATGCCAAACCTGTCATTCCGAACGAAGCGAAGCAATCAAGAAGTAGGATGGGTGGAGCGAAGCGATACCCATCAATGCCGCGAGCGCTGTGCGTGTGATGATGGGTGGTTTCGCTTTCGCTCTACCCATCCTACGGTGCGTCATTGCGAGCGCAGCGACTTGTCCGCCGAAGCCTTGGCGAAGGCGGAAGCAATCCATACCTCGACGCGGGGATAGATGGATTGCTTCCTCGCTGCGCTCGCTTGCGCAAACGCTTCGCGTTTGTCGCGGGCAATGACGGGTGTGGCATCGTGTGACGCCCTCACGCCGGCACCGGCGCAGCGGCCCGTGCCACCGGCATCGGCCGGAACGTCAGGATGATCAGGAACGCGCCGAGCCCCATGATCCATGAGCCGATATAGAGCCAGGCGTAGCTGGCAAACGTATCGTAGATCAAACCGCCGGCGAGCGGACCGGTTGCCATCCCGAGGCTGCCGGCCATCGCGGTGCCGCCGATCACGGTGCCCATCATCCGCAGCGGAAAGTTTTCGCGCACCAGAACCGCGTAGAGCGGCATGGTGCCGGCATAGATGAAACCGAACAGCGCCGCGACGGTATAGAACGCGGCGAGCTCGCGCACGAAGACATAGCCGAGCGCGCCGAACGCCTGCGCCAGCAGGCCGAACACGAGTATGCGCTTGGCGCCGAAGCGATCGCCGAGCAGGCCGAAGGCGATGCGGCCGCCCATCCCGGCGAGGCCTTCCACGCTGTAGATGGTGACGGCTGCGATCATCGGGATGCCGCAACTGATGGCGTAGCTCACGGTGTGGATGATCGGGCCCGAATGCGTGGCGCAGCAGAAGAAGTTTGTCAGCAGCAGGATGATGAACTGCGGCGAGCGCAGCGCCTGCGCGAGCGTCATGTCCGGTTGCGACGGATCGCTGGATGGCGCGGACGTCCCACTCTCGAGCGCGGGCGCGCGCCGCACGAGGAGCGAGACCGGGATCATAATCACGGCGACGACGAGGGCCACGATCTGCATCGAGGTCCGCCAGTCGTGGTTCGAGACCAGCCACGCCGCCAGCGGCGACATCGTCATCGGCGCCATGCCCATGCCGGCCGAGACCAGCGACACCGCGAGGCTGCGATGGGTATCGAACCAGCCGGTGACGCACGCCATCATCGGCGCGAAGATCGCAGCAATGGCGCAGCCGACCAACAACCCGAAGACGAATTGAAATACAACCAGCGATGTCGCAAGGCTGGCCAGCCCGAGACTGACCGCCAGCACGACCGATCCGGTCAACACCACCGGCAGCGGCCCAAATCGGTCGGACAAGGTGCCCCAGATCATGCTGGAGAAGGCCATGGCAAGAAAGCCGATGGTCATGGCGCTGGATATGCCGGTCACCGACCAGCCGGTATCCCGCGCAATCGGCTGCAAAAATACCGGCAACGAAAACATGCCGCCGATTGCGACGCAGCCGAGCAAGCCCCCAGCCGCGACAATGACCCAGCGATAGCGAGAATTTTCCATTTCCTGGTCTCCACCGTAACTCTCTGGGTGGAAGACGAACGGGATGGGCTGGAACCGACAGGCCGAGCCGCCGCCAGCTCACTTTTTTGCGAGGTCGCTGGACGGGTTAGCGAAAGCGTCACAACACGACGTTACTGGCGCCGGAAGATCATGCCGCCATGATGGAGGGTATTCTCATCGACGAATTTGCCGTCAGCGGTAAAGCCGGTGTCGTCCCAATAGTCGATGTGATTGCCCTTGATCTCATATCGCCCTTGATAGGCGCTCTCGCGCGTGCCGCGGGCTTCGTCGTAGCGACCGTTCGGAAGAAGCTCATGGCGAATGTGGCCGCCGTCGGTCATCCACATGCCAACATAAGTGTGCTGCGTCATTTCTTTCTCCATGGACTGCTGTGCGCGTTTGCTGCCTTTCGATACCTCGCTGGATGCGATCACCATCGATGATCCGATGACACAAATTGATCCGAGGATCAGGGCACATATTGTGGCTGGTCGAAACTTCATTCTCGTTTTTCCTCCAGTGATCAATCCCGCCGGGCGACGGATGCGCCGCCGAAGATGAGCTGCTGAACCATGGGACGGCCTACGAAGCGGCCGGGAAAGATCGGATCCGGCGCGCTCGCCTGATTGAGCCGATCGAGATGCTCAGCCGAAAGTGCGACCTCGAGGGCGCCGAGATTGTCTTTCGCCTGGACCAATGTGCGCGCCCCCATGACAGGCGACGTGACCGCGGGGTTCGCGAGCGTCCAGGCGATGGCTACCTGCGACGGGGTCGCGCCGATCTCTTCGGCCACGGCGCGCACGACATCGGCAACTTCGATCGACCGCGCATTGAGATGGCCGGACGACGCAATGACGCCCTTGCGCGTCATTGCGACGCTCGCGTCGCGCGAGTCCGCGACATCGGACCGGGCGTACTTGCCGGTCAGCACGCCACCGCCGAGCGGCGACCAGGGCAGCACGCCCATACCGAGCGCGGCGGCCATCGGAATCAGCTCATGCTCGACCGTCCGCTCGATCAGGCTGTACTCGATCTGCAGCGCCACGAAGGGTGACCAGCCGCGCATATCGGCTGACGTCTGCATCTGGGAGATACGCCAGGCCGGCGTATTGCAGATGCCGACATAGTGAATTTTGCCCGAGCGCACGAGATCATCGAGCCCGCGCATCACTTCGTCGGGCTGTGTGGTCATGTCCCAGCTGTGCAGGTGGAACAGGTCGATGCGGTCGGTGTCGAGCTGCCGCAGGCTCTGCTCCACCGAACGCAGCATATTGAGCCGATGGTTGCCGCCTGAATTCGGGTTGCCCGGCTCGCGCGCCATGGTGAATTTGGTCGCGAGCACGAGGCGGTCGCGCTTGTCCTTGATGAACTCACCGACGATGCGCTCGGAGGCGCCATCGGTGTAGTTCACGGCCGTATCGATGAAGTTGCCGCCCTGATCGACATAGAGATCGAATATCCGGCGCGCCTCGCCCGCATCGGCGCCCCAGCCCCAATCCTGGCCAAAGGTCATCGTGCCGAGCGCGATCGGGGATACACGCAGGCCGGACCGGCCGAGCAGACGGTAATGATCAAGGGACGTCATTGTCTTTGCCTCCAACTCATGTCGAAGGCGGACATACAACAAGGCGACATGTGAAACAATTTGCCCAATCGTAACCAGCTTGGTAAGTTATACTAACCAATGGTGGATCTGAATCTTGTTGCTGTTTTCCTTGCGGTCGCAGAGGCGAAGAGCTTTCGCGGCGCGGCCGAGCGACTGGGGGTAACCCGGTCCGCGGTGAGCCAGGCCATTCGACGCATGGAAGACCGGATGGGCGTCGCTCTCGTCCAGCGGACGACGCGCAGCGTCAGCCTCACTGAGGCCGGCGTCCAACTGCACCAGCGTGTCGCGCCGGCGATTGCGGAAGTCGAACACGCACTCGATACCGCCCAGGACCGGGATGCCAAGCCAACAGGGCAGCTACGGCTCGCCGTCTCCTCGATCGCCGAGCGTTTCATCTGTGGACCGCTGCTTGCGAGTTTCATGCACGCTCATCCCGCTGTGCAGATCGACATCACCGTGACTGACGAGGAATTCGATATCGTAGCTGAGGGCTACGATGCCGGCGTTCGGCTCGGCGAAGTCATCGAGCAGGACATGATTGCCGTGCCGGTCTCGGGCGATCAGCGCCAGATGGTGGTGGCCGCACCGTCCTACGTGAAGCGTTTCGGAGCGCCATCTCACCCGGCCGAGCTTGCGCGGCACTGCTGCATCGGCTGGCGACCGGCGCCGGAGGTGGCGCCGTATCGCTGGGAGTTCGAGGAGAATGGCCGCGAATTCGACGTCGCGGTAAACCCCAGGATCACGACCAATGACATGTGGGTCATGGTGCGGACCGCCTGCGCCGGCGGCGGTCTGACGTTCGGCATGGAAGAGACTTTCAGACCCTACATCGAGCGAGGGGAGCTGGTGCCGCTGCTGGAGCGGTACTGCCCGCCCTTCCAGGGCTTCTTCCTCTATTTCGCGGACCGCCGAAATCTTCCGCCCAAGCTGCGCGCGCTGGTCGACCATGTGCGATATCGCCCTGCGTCAGGCCAGCGCAAGAAGTAGGACGTCACGTCATTTCTTCCACGTTGCCGAGTGTCTTGACCGGCGGGCATTCATGTAATACCGATAGTTACATGAAACGGGACAGTCGATTGTCAGGCGTGCTCCACGTCCTGCTCCACATGGCCGAGCGTGATGCGCCGGTTACATCAGAGGTGCTGGCAAAGGCCATGGACACCAATCCGGTGGTGATCCGGCGGATCATGTCCGGGCTGCGCGATCAGGGCTATGTGCGATCGGAGAAAGGGCATGGCGGCGGATGGACCCTCGCCCACGACCTCGCGACGATATCGCTGCGGGATGTCTATGAGGCGCTCGGCCAACCCGCGCTGTTCGCAGTAGGAAACCGAACGGAAGCACCGGGCTGTCTTGTCGAGCAGGCCGTCAATGCCGCGCTCGACCGGGCTTTCGATGACGCGGAGGCGCTGCTGCTGTCGCGCCTGGGCGACGTGTCGCTTGCGATGCTGAGCGCCGACTTTCAAAAGCGCCTGGGCGACCGGCGCAACCGCCATCGTCTGGAGACCGCCCATGCATCGTGACACAGCCGTCCAGCCCTGGCTGGCCCACTTCTCCGACCCCGAGGCCGTGCGGCATTATGCGGATGGGCCGCCGCGCTTCGTGCCCGGGTTTGTGGACCTTCACCGCATGACCCGCATCTTGCTGGCGGAACAGGTTGCCCAAGATGCGCGGGTGCTGGTGCTTGGCGCTGGTGGCGGCCTGGAATTGAAGGCATTGGCGGCGGCTGAGCCTCGCTGGAGCTTCGTTGGCGTCGATCCCGCTCTGGCGATGCTGAAGCTCGCCGAGCAGACCCTCGGGCCATTCAACGCGCGCGTGGAGCTGCAGCAGGGTTACATCGAAGATGCGCCCGACGGGCCGTTCGATGCCGCCACCTGCCTGCTCACGTTTCATTTCCTCGATGCCGACGAACGGCGGCGGACGGCAAGGGAAATCCACCGGCGGCTCAGGCCCGGCGCGCCCTTTGTGGTGGCCCATTCCAGTTTTCCGCAAGCCGACGCTGAGCGTGCGCGGTGGCTGTCGCGCTATGCCGCCTATGCGATCGCCTCCGGCGCCGATCCGGACCTGGCCAACAATGCGCGTGCCGCGATCGACGCAAACCTGAACCTGTTCAGCCCGGAACAGGACGCGCAAATTTTGCGTGAGGCCGGATTCAGGGATGTGGAGTTGTTCTACGCCGCTTTTACCTGGCGCGGCTGGATTGCAACTGCGTGAAGCAGGGACTGGGCGGTTCGGAAAACGGGTCGGCGATGGCGCGTTGAGAATAGCTGAACGCTCGGGACAGGTGTTGCCCTTATCGCACGCCCTCCGCTTTCATGGCCGCACCGACATGGAGCGTTCATTGTCGCCCGATATATCCCGTTATATACTGCCTATTCTGGATTCGGTCGGGATTACTGCGTGGCGATTGATCTGAAAGCAATCGAGCAACTCGCCACCGATCAATCCTCGCTCAAGGCGGCGGCGGGGCTCGCCAAGCCGGCCAAATGGTCGGGCGTCGGCGTGAGCCATGACGGCGCGCTGGTTTGGGGCGAATGCGCGGGCTCCGGCGCCAATCCCTATCGCGTGATGGCCGATCTGCGCGATCTCGGCAACAAATGCACCTGCCCGTCGCGCAAATTCCCATGCAAGCACGTACTCGGCCTGTTGTGGCTGAAGGCGGAGGCGGTCGTGCCGTTCGCCCCGGCCGATACGCCTGCCTGGGTCAGCGATTGGCTCGGCCGGCGGCGCTCCGGCGCCGGCACACCCAAAGCGCCGCCCAGCGTTGCGCCATCCGCCGCCAAGGATCTGCGCGCCGCGCAGCAGACCGAACCGGAGATGGTCGAGGACCCGAAGGACGCAGCGCGTCGTGAAGCTGCGGCGGCCAAGCGAAGCGAGGATACCGAGCGCACGATTCTTGATGCGCTCGATGCGCTCGAACAATGGATCGGCGACCAACTGCGCATGGGCCTTTCCGCTTTTGTCGACGACGTTACCGCGCGTTGTCGGCGGATCGCGGCGCGGCTGGTCGACGGCAAGGCAGCCGTACTGGCCGGGCGGATCGACGAGTTGCCGGGCCGGCTCCTCGCGCTTCCGCCGGGCGACCGGCCGCGTGGCGCGGTGGTCGAACTCGGCAAGCTGGTGCTGCTCGCGCGCGCCTTCCGCACCACGCCGCGCGATGCCGAGATCCGGCGCGCGGTTGCGGCCTCGGAAACCCGCGAGGCCGTGCTCACCAATCCGCAGACGCTGCGCGTGAAGGCGTGCTGGGAAGTGCTCGCCGAACAGGTGCAGACGCGGCGTGACGGATTGGTGTCGCAGACCACATGGCTGCTCAGTCTCAATAATGATGGCCCCTGCTTTGCGATGCTGCTCGACTTTTTCCCGGCGAGCGTGGGCCGCCGCGGGTCGGTGTTTACACCGGGCGAACGGTTTCAAGGCGAGCTCGCGTTCTATCCGTCCCGGCAGCCGCTGCGCGCCGTGCTCGTCGCGCGCGAAGCTGTGGAAGACGCCGCAAGGCCGGAATGGCCAACACCGGAAACGGTGCTTGCCGATACCTTGACGAATCCCCTGCTCGCCGAGCCATGGACGATCGAAATTCCGGTGTTGCTGCCGGCAGGGCGGATCGCGCTCGACGACGCCGGACATCCCTGGTGGCGGTCGGCCGATGGCGCGAACACGTTGCCGATTGCGGGCAGTGCCGAAGGCCTGTTGTGCGGCACCGATCTGAAATGCGCGGCCGCGATCTGGTCCGGCAACCGGCTGACGATCCTGGCCGCGCAAACCTCCTGGGGACGGATCGGCGGCCATGGCTGAGGCGATCTACGATGCGATGGGTTCGGTCCTGACGCGCTGGACCATGGGATCGGCCGCCGCGCCCGCCGCCGCGGTATGGAGTGCGGAGCTTGGCGCTGAACCCGCTGAAGCCGAGTTGCGCCTGCTGGCGCTATCGGGCCAGTTCCTCGGTGTCGCGGTGACGGCCGAGCCGCCGCCGGAGCTGCGCGTGTTGCCCGATATTCCCGCGCTCGCGCTGCCGACCGTGCCCGAGGCGTTGCGCCCGCTCGCGCATCGCATCCTCAACGCATTCAAGGAGACGCAGCGCAAGACCGAACTGCTCGACTTCCTCGCCGCGCGCGGCTGGACCACCCATCCCGCAGAATGGATGCCGACGGCTGACGACGAGGACGCGCCCGACGTCTACGCGCCGTGGCGCGACTGGGCCGGAATCGCGGCATCCAACAGCGTGGTGCGACGGCAGGCCGGGGACCGGCTCACCGCTGACAACTGGGAGGACTTTTGGCCGGCGGCGCGCAAGGTGGCGCTGACCGAGCTCAGGCGTCGCGATCCCGAAGCGGCCCGCGCGGTGCTGGAGGCAAAACTTGCCAGCGAAAATGCCGACGTGCGACTTCCGCTGCTTTCACTGTTGGCAACCGGATTGTCGGAAGCCGATGCCCCCTTCCTTGAGGGCCTCGCGGCGAACGATCGCGCGCCGAAGGTCAAGGCGCTGGCGGCATCGCTGCTTGCCCAGCTCGGCCGCGGCCCCGCGGTCGGCGACGACATCGCAGAACTCGCCGGCTTCTTCTCGGTGAAGATGAAGGGCCTGCTGCGCCGCTCGCGCGTGATCCAGTTCGAGAACGTCAAGACGCCAGCACAAATGCACCGCAGGGCGGCGCTGCTCGAAAGTGCCGATATCGCTTCGCTCGCGCGGGCGCTCACGCTGACCCCACAGGAGCTGGTCGACGCCTGGAATTGGGACGTGGATCGACAGGCCGACGCTGCGCTGGTTGGTCTTGTCGCGCGCACCGGAACGGACTCGCTGGTCGCCCAGACCGCCGAAGCCGCGAGCCAATGCAATGCGAGCGTCTTCCTAGCCACGCTGACGCCGCGCCTCGTGCCCGGGCAGCGATCTGAACTCGCTGAGAAGGTCTTGCGCACGCGCGGCTTCAGCTTTGACGTGGCGAAGACCATTGCGGGCGGCACGGCGCGGCTGGAGAATCCAATGACCGCACCGGCAGGCACCGCGCTGCTTGCGGCGCTCCGGCGCGACGATGCAAAACCTTCCGATGAGCTCACAGAGCTCTTTGCGCTCGGCCTGATCGCCTCGCGCGCAGCTGCGCGTCAGGCGCTGGAACGGTTGAACGGCGCAGGGCTGCTGCAGGGCGACCCACGCCTCGACATGCTGCGGCTCAACGCCGCGTTGGACGACAATGGAGCAGAACCATGAGCGAGAAACTACGGTTGCCCGCCGAGGAGAGCTATGCGGCCGAGCTGAAGGCGCTCGCCGCCGGCGACAGCGGGACTCGCCCGCCGGGCTGGGCGCTCTCGCCACGGGTTGTCGTGACCTATCTGATGGGCGGCAAGGCCAGTGACGGCACGATCATCACGCCGAAATATGTCGGCGACAAGCGGCTGATCGAAACCGCCATCGGGACGCTTGCCACCGATCGCGCGCTCTTGTTGCTTGGCGTGCCCGGCACGGCCAAGTCGTGGGTATCGGAACATCTCGCCGCCGGGATCACCGGCGATTCGACGCTCGTCATCCAGTGCACGGCGGGCACCGACGAAAACCAGATCCGTTACGGCTGGAACTATGCGCAATTGCTCGCGCACGGGCCGCGCCGTGAGGCGCTGGTCCCTACCCCGCTGATGCGGGCGATGGAGGGCGGCAAGCTCTGCCGTTTCGAGGAGCTGACGCGGATGGGCAGCGACGTGCAGGACACGCTGATCACCGTGCTCTCCGAAAAAATGATGCCGGTCCCGGAGCTGAACACGGCGGTCTATGCGCAGCGCGGCTTCAACATCATTGCCACCGCCAACAACCGCGACAAGGGCGTCAACGAACTGTCCTCAGCACTGAAGCGCCGATTCAATGTGGTCGTGCTGCCGCTGCCCGACAATGCCGCGCAGGAGGTCGCGATCATCGTCAAGCGCGTCGGCGAGATGGCACAGAGCCTCGATTTGCCGGCGCCGAAGAACGTCGCGGACGAGGTGGCGCGGGTGGTGGCGATCTTCCGCGAGCTGCGTTCCGGCGCGACCGAGGACGGCAAGATCGCGCTCAAATCGCCTTCGGGTGGGCTTTCGACTGCGGAAGCAATCGCAGTGATGATCGGCGGCATCAGCCAGGCGACCTTCTTTAACGACGGCAAGCTGACGCCGGAGACGCTCGCGACCAACATGCTCGGCGCCGTGGTGAAGGACCCGGTGCAGGATACCGCCGTGCTCGGCGAATATCTCGAGACCGTGCTGAAGAAGCGGCGCGGGTTCGAGGGCTATTACGCATCGCTGACCGACCTGATCTGAGACCATGACGGGCCAGGTTTTCCTGTTCGGCATTCGCCATCACGGGCCGGGATCGGCGCGGCGGCTGGTGCAGGCGCTTGACGATCTCAAGCCATCAGCGGTGCTGATCGAGGGGCCCTCGGAAGCATCGGAGTTGCTGCCGATGCTCGCCGATCCCGAGATGGCGACGCCGGTGGCGTTGCTGATCTATGTCGAGGACAACCCGGCCAACGCCAGCTTCTTTCCCTTTGCCGAATACTCGCCGGAGTATCAGGCCGCGCGCTGGGCGGTGCGCCACAGCGCGCCACTGCGCTTCATCGACCTGCCGGCATCGGACCGCTTGGGCCATGCCGGCGGCGGCATCGAGGATGAGACTGCAGCGACCGCCGACGACGATCCGATCAGCCGCGATCCGATCGGCGTGCTGGCGACGGCCGCGGGCTACGACGACGGCGAATCCTGGTGGTCCGACGTCATCGAGGAAAATCCTGCGTCAGGGCCGGTATTCGCGGCGGTCGCCGATGCGATGACGGCGCTGCGCGCGGAATCGAAACCGCTCTCGCTCCGCGAGGCCGCGCGTGAGGCGCATATGCGGATCGAGATCGCGAAGGCCGCAAAGGAGTGCGATGGCGCGATCGCCGTGGTGTGCGGGGCCTGGCACGTGCCGGCGCTGATCGAGCGTCGCAGTCTCGCGGCCGATCGCGAATTGCTCAAGGGGCGGCCGAAGGCAAAGATCAAGGCGACCTGGGCGCCGTGGACTGCGCCGCGGCTGGCGCGGTCGAGCGGCTATGGCGCAGGCGTGGTCGCGCCCGGCTGGTGCGCGCATCTGTGGGCAACGCGCGACGGCGCCGATCGCGGCGCGGTGTGGCTTGCCAGGGTCGCGTATGTGCTGCGCGATCGCGGGCATTTCGTCTCGACCGCCTCGGTAATCGAGGCGCAGCGGCTCGGCACCGCGCTGGCCGCGCTTCGCGACCGCCCCGCGCCCGGCTTCGAGGAATTGCGGGAGGCCGCAATCGCGTGCCTGTGCGGCGGCGAGCGTGCGCTCTGGAACGACGTCGCCGCCGAGCTCTTGATCGGATCGGGTGTCGGATCGATCCCCGCTTCGACGCCCCTCGCGCCGCTGCTCGAGGACCTGCAGCGCCAGCAGAAGGCGACCCGTCTCAAGCCCGAGGCGTTGGAGCGGGCGCTGACGCTCGACCTGCGCAGCGAAAGTGGATTGATGCGCTCGACGCTCTTGCACCGGCTGAACGCGCTCGACGTGCCCTGGGGACGGCTGACCGATGCCGGGCGCAGCCGCGGCACCTTTCGCGAAAATTGGCAGCTACGATGGGAGCCGGAGTTCGCGGTGCAACTGGTCGAGAAGCTGATTTACGGCTCCACCATCGCCGAAGCCGCCGGCGGACGCCTGATGGAAGCGATGCGCGGCGCGGCCGAACTGGGCCCGCTCGCTACGCTGGTGCGCAACGCGATGATCGCCGATCTGCCGCGCGCCACCGAATTCGGCATCGCCGCGCTGGAGGAGAAGGCGGCGCTCACCAGCGACTGCGAAGCCCTGCTCGCCGCGCTGCCGCCGATGGCTGACATCCTGCGCTATGGCGAGGCGCGCGCCGGCACCGTCGAGCATCTGGCAACGCTGATGCCGCGCATCGTCGTGCAGGCTGCGCTCGCCCTGCCCTACGCCGCGCGCAATCTGGATGCGGCTGCGGCGGGCAAGCTGCACGGCGCGATCCTCGCCGCCGACAGCGCAATACAACTTGCCCAGTTCGAAGCGGACGTGGTGGCCGGCTGGCGCGATGCGCTGCAGGCGCTGCTGCGCGACGGTCAGGCGACGCGGCTTGTCGCCGGCACCGCCGCGCGGCTGCTCTATGAGGTCGAACTGCTCACCGCCGGGCAAGCCTCCGACCTGCTGGCACGGATGCTCTCGCCGGGTACGCCGGTCACTGAAGCGGCCGGCTTCTTCGAGGGCTTTTTCGAGGGCGCCGGCCAGCGGCTGATCCACGACGCAGCGCTGCGCGGCGCGGTCGACGCCTGGCTGATGGCGCTCGACGAGGAGGCGTTCACCGCCAACCTGCCGCTGTTCCGCCGGGTGTTCTCGGCGCTCGACCCCGCCGAGCGGCGGCGGCTGATGGACGCGCTGTTCGAACGCCGCGGCGGCGGCGCCAAAGGCTATCGCCTGATCGCGGGCGCGGCGGATATCTGGCCAAAGCATCAGGCGCGGGTGATCGAACTTTTGAAATCCGGAGCGGCGCGATGAGCGAGACCGACGAACGCAATCGCCGCTGGACGCTCGCGCTCGGTGTCGACCCTGATCCCGAGAGCGGCTTTGCCTTGTCCGACAGTGACCGCCGCATGTCCGACGCACTGACGGCGCTTTATGGCGACGGCGATGACGCGCCCAAGAAAGGCCGCGGCGGCCTCGGCGGATCGGCGCCGCGCGTCGCGAAATGGCTGGGCGACATCCGCGAATTTTTCCCCGCCCCCGTGGTGCAGGTGATCCAGAAGGATGCGTTCGAGCGCAAGGGCCTGCGCCAGATGCTGATCGAGCCCGAATTCCTCGCCACCGTCGAGGCCGACGTCAACCTGATCGCCGACCTGGTCTCGTTGCGCGGCGTGATGCCGGACAAGACCAAGGAAACCGCGCGGATCGTGATCGCCAAGGTGGTCAAGGAGTTGATGGAGCGGCTGGAGCGGCGCACGGCGGATGCGATCCGCGGCGCGCTGAACCGGTCGCAACGCACCAACCGCCCGCGCTTTTCCGATATCGACTGGCCGCGCACCATCAAGGCCAATCTGCGCCATTATCAAGCCGAGCATCGCACTGTAGTCCCCGAGCGGCTGATCGGCTTCCTGCGCCAGCAGCGGCGCATCGTCGATCTCGAAGAGGTCGTGCTGTGCGTCGACCAGTCGGGATCGATGGCAACCTCCGTCGTCTATGCCTCGATCTTTGCGGCTGTGATGGCCTCGCTGCCGGTGGTCGCGACCAAGCTGGTGTGTTTCGACACCGCAATTGTCGACCTGACGGAGGAACTCGCCGATCCCGTCGAGGTGCTGTTCGGCGTCCAGCTCGGCGGCGGCACCGACATCAACCGCGCGGTCGCCTATTGCGAGGAGCGGATCGAGCGGCCGACCAAAGCGCATCTGATCCTGATCACCGACCTTTATGAAGGCGGCAACGCCGACGCATTGGTCGACCGGCTGGCGCGGTTGTCGGTGCACGGCGTCAACGTGATCGTGCTGCTGGCGCTGACCGATACCGGGCGCCCCTCCTACGATCCTGCTCTGTCGGCCAGGGTCGCAGCCCTCGGCATCCCCGTGTTCGCATGCACGCCCGACCAGTTTCCGGACCTGATGGCGACCGCGCTGAAGCGCGAGGACGTCGCCGGGTGGGCCGCCGACCAGGACATCAAGCTGATCCGGCCTGAGGCGTAGCCACCTCGCCGAAGGACATGCCCATGATCCGCCTGACGGGGGCTCCCGAAGTGCGCCGCCTGGCATAGCTTTCAGGGTGGGTAGCGGCTTCGGCCCGCCCGCGAGGGCACGGCGACGGGGCACCTTGACTTCGCCTCACTTGAGGCATATCTTTGCCTCAAGTGATGCGAGGGTTTCATGGGCTACCGGGCCGCAACCGCCGCCGAACTGCTCGGCGTCAAACCGAAGAACACCGAGACGACGCTGACGCTGGCCTACTCCGTCGAGAAGGGCCTGCCGGTCTCGGCACTGGACAAGTTCGCTGACCGCGTCAGCCCGAACGATGTCCGCCGCTTCACCTATCGGATCGTGCCCAAGCCGACGCTCGAACGCCGGCGCAAGCACAAGCAGCTCTTGACCATCGAGGAAAGCGACCGCCTCGCGCGCGTCGCCAAGGTGTTCGCCTTCGGGATCGACGTGTTCCGTGACGAAGCCAAGGTCCGCGACTTTCTCGAGCGTCCGCACCCGATGCTGGACGACAACGCTCCGCTCGAAGTGGCGCTTGCGACCGGCCCCGGCGCCGATGCGGTAATCAACCTGATGGGCCGGGCGGCGTATAGCGGCGGCGTCTAGGCGTGCAGAAGACCGATCGCGTTCTGAAATGCTATCGCATCGGGGACCCGAACGGCGCCTTCCCGATCTATGATGCCGAAGGCGCCCGCCTGTATCCCGGACGCTGGAATACGCATGCGAGCCCGGCCATCTACGCCTCGGAGCACTATTCCACCGCGCTCCTGGAAAAGCTGGTGCACACCAATCTGGTGATGCCCGCCAACCAGCACTTCATCGAGATCACGATTCCAAACGGCGTCTCGTATGAAATTTTCCAGACCGCGGCGCATCCCGGCTGGGATTCGCGCAACGAGACGATCTGCAAGACCTTCGGCCAGGGATGGTACGAGGAGCGGCGCACCGCGCTGCTAATGGTCCCGTCCCTCCCCGCAAGGCTGGAGCGCAACATCCTGATCAATCCGCTGCACCCCGATTCCAGCGACATCACCTACACGATGCCCGAGCCGGTATGGTGGGATGAGCGGCTCTATTCGAGGCGGTAGGATCATGACCATCCGCCCCATCGTTCGTTATCCCGACCCTCGGCTTGCGCTGCCGGCGCAGCCCGTCACCGTGTTTGACGGCGCGCTGCGCGACCTTGCAAGCGACCTCCTGGAGACCATGCACGCCGCGCCGGGGATCGGGATTACCGCGCCGCACATCGGCATCCCCCTGCGGCTCGTGGTGCTCGACCTCGACGCAACCGAGGGCGCGCGGACCTATGTCAATCCGGAGATTATCTGGGCATCATCAGAGATGATCCTGCATCAGGAAGGCAGCGTCTCGATGCCCGGCGTCAACGACGAGATAAGTCGTTATGCGCGGGTCCGGATCAGCTATCAGGACGTCCACGGCAACCTGCAGACCGAAGAATCGGACGGGCTGCGCGCGGTCTGCCACCAGCACGAGATCGATCAGCTCAACGGCCTGTTCTGGATCAGGCGGCTGTCCCGGCTCAGGCGCGAGCGGCTGATCAAGCGTTTTGAGAAGATGTCGCGCAGTTGAGATGAATGCGCCCCTCCGTTAAGATTACGCCTTAACTAATAATTAATTATGCCTTTGCGGGCACAAAAGGCTCGGCTTAGCGTCATAGGAATGCTGCTCAGTAACCTACCAACGGGTGAGTGCCATGACCTATAGAACGACGTTTATCGCGTCCCTCGGCGTAGTCGCGCTTGTCCTTGCCGCGAGCGAGGCATTTGCCGATCCGGGCGTAGCGCGCGGTGCAGGTGCAGGGATTGCTCCGGCGCGCCCGGGTTTCCCGTCATTCCCCCGGTCGGGGCATCATCACCATCACCGCGGCGGCGGCTTATGGGCGGGAGGCCCGGGGGTCTTCTATGGTCTAGCACCTGATACGGTCGACGAACCGGTGGTCGTGGCTCCGCCGCTAAAGCAATCAGACGACCTCCGTTACACGTGCGTGTATGATATTCCCTGGGATTACGTGCATCGTTGTCCGCAGTTTCGGTAATCGTTTTCGAAAGCGTGGTGTGCCGGGCAAAACTCACTTCTTGCCTTGCGGGTAGATCGTCTCGCCGCGCTTGAGCATCGCGACAAGGGCCGCGATCTTCTTCGTACGTCCGGATTCGGTCTTCATGTTATGAGTGCGAAAGGCCAGTGCGAAACGATTCTGAGCACTGAGTTTCCCTAGCATCGCCTTGGCCTTGGGCTCGGCATCGATCGCGGCCTGGAGATCGTCGGGGATTTTCATGTCCTTGCTGTTATAGGCGCGCGCCCAGCGCCCGTCGGACTTGGCCGCATCGACTTCCCTTAGCCCGTGTTCGGTCATCCGGCCTTCCCCGATCAACCGCGCGACGTTATCGACGTTGATCCGGCTCCAGATGCTTTTCGCGGTGCGGGGCGTGTAGCGCTGGAGAAAGCTCTTGTCGTCGAAGCCCTTGCGGAGGCCATCGATCCAGCCCCAGCAAAGCACGGCGTCGATGGCTTCCTTCGGCGTGATCGATTTCAATCCTGAATCGACCTTGTGGATCTTGATCCAGATTTCGGTTTCCTTGTCGTGGTGCTTGCCGAGCCATTTGTAGAAGCTCTCCGCGTCCTTGAACGTGCGGACATTATCGTGATTGATTTTGACGGGCGCCATCAGCAGTCCTTGAGAGGGAGTTGACCTCGCATCATAGCTATTGTTTTTCCCCGTGAGGAGGGCCGCCCGCGCCAAGGCTCGGCCGCGCACCGGTGGCGCAGGCCTGCTCGACGCAGCGGCTGGCGCGGAGGATGTTCTGCTCGCTGAACATCGGCCCCACGATCTGCAACCCGATCGGCAGGCCCTCAACAAAACCACAGGGCACCGAGGCGGCAGGCTGGCGGGTGAGATTGAACGGCCACGTCAGCGGCGTCCAGTCGAACCATTGGGGAAAGCGCGTGGCGTCGGGCGTGTCGACGCCGGCCGCGAAAGCGGTGATGGGAATGGTTGGCGTCAGCAGCAGATCATAATCCCCGTGAAACAACTGCATCTTCTGGCTCAGCGCGCGCATCTCGGCATAGGCCGCCTGCAATTGGATCGCGGAAATATTCTGGGCTGATATCACCAGCCGCAGCAGGCCCGGATCGAGCGCCGCCAGTTGCGCGCCATCGAAATCACGCACCAATGCGGCATGCGATGCGCCCCAGATCGCTTCCAGCGTCGGCTGCGCACCGGAAAGATCGAGAGCAACACGCTGCACGTCAGCACCAGCCTTCGCCAGTGCATCGATGGCCGGCTGCATGCCGGCCACGACGGCCGGATCGGCGACCGGGAAGCCGAGATCGGGTGACCATGCGATCCGCATACCCGCCACGCCATGGTCGAGGCCGTCGAGATAATCGATGCCGCGATAGGGAATGGCGAAGGAATCGCGGGCGTCCGGCCGCGTGAGCACGTTCAACATCAGGGCGCTGTCGGCGACATCGCGCGACAGGCCGCCATAGACCGCGAGCGTGCCCATCGGCCCCGGAAAATTCGGCACCACGCCGTAGCTCGGCTTCAATCCGAACACGCCGCTGAACGCCGCCGGGATGCGGATCGAGCCGCCGCCATCGCCGCCGGTGGCCAGCGGCACGACGCCCGCCGCCACCAACGCGGCCGAACCGCCGCTGGAGCCGCCGGGCGTACGGGAAACATCCCAAGGATTACGCGTGATGCTGGTCAGCGGGCCATGCGTGATGCCCTTCCATCCGAATTCGGGAGTAGATGTCTTGCAGAAAAACACCGCGCCGGCCTCACGCAGGCGGGCGACACCGGGCGTATCCTCCGTGCTCGGCACAGCTGGCGTCGCGTGCGAGCCGATGCGCGTCGGCCAGCCCGCGACATGCGCCGTGTCCTTGATGGCGACAGGCACGCCATCGAGCGGTCCGAGCGGCGTACCGCTGTGCCAACGTTCCGCCGACTCCGCGGCCAGGCGCCGCCCCTGCGCTTCATCCAGCAGGCAGATGGCATTGAGAGCCGGATTGACCGTGTGCAGTTGTGCGAGAGTAGCTTCCAGCACATCGACCGGCGACAACTCGCCCTTGGCGAAGCGCCGCGCCATCTCGCGGGCGGAAAGCCAGTTCAACTCGTCAGACATGCGGCGCGATCCAGGATGTGATGAAGCCTTCGAACATTCCGTCGAACATGCCACGACAGACAGCGGGCCGCAGCCCCTCGATCAGAATGGCAGGTCTGCCGCACCGCTCGTGCGCGATCTTCCCTTAAGCCCTCTTCCCGGTACGTTTGGTCATTGGTGCGTTACGCCGCTCCCGTTTGCCTCGCGCGATCTCGGTCGCCAGCGCGTCGAGCTTCGGTTCCCAGAAGCTCCTGAACTGACCGATCCATGCATCCACCGCCTGAAGCCCCGCAGCATCCACCGAATAAAGCCGTCTTTGCGCGTCCGCCCGGACCCGTGCAAAGCCGCTCTCGCGCAGCACCTTGAGATGCTGCGACACGGCGGCCTGCGTGATCCCGAACTCGGCTCCGATCGCCTCTACCACTGCACCGGACGCCATTTCCCGAGGGCCCAGCAGCTCGAGGATGCGACGGCGCACCGGATCGGAAAGGACTTCGAAGACGTGCATCAGCTTCCTGTGCCCGGGTGCGCCATATCAGGCGGGATCTCGCCGCGATAGAAAGCGATGGTCCGGTCTGACCGCTCCTTTGCCGAGGCCGGATCTACTCCGCTCGCGACATGCGCCGCGCGCCAAAACTCACCGCTCACTGTCATGAACTCCTTGCCGTCTGGAGAGCCCATCCATGCCTCGGCGGTCTCATGGTCGACGGATGCCCCCGTCGCAAGATACCGCTCAAGCCCCGCAAGGGCGAGGTCCCAACCGATACCCACCGCGCCTGGACCGAACTGGTTCCAATGATCCTCGATGATCGCGGTGTGCTCCAGCGTCAACCGCGCCTTGTCGCGCTCTGCCGCCAGACTGACGTCGATCCAGCTCGTCGCACCGCCGAATTCCCACGTCGCTGCAAAATGATCAGGCGGCGTACACGCCGTGATGGTCCCGCCCGCATTCCCCTTGAGCTGGTACTTTCCGCCCAACTGAAGGTCTCCCTCGACCGGCAAAAACCAGCGCGGAATGCGTTCCTTGCTGGTCAATGCGTCCCAGAGGTCATCGACATCAGTGTCGTAAAGCCGTGTCAGCGTCACCGCGCTCGCCGCTTTCCCGTCCTTCTCGAAATTGCGCACTGAGCGCGTGACAAGTCCCAATACCCTGGCGACGTCGATCTCCATTCGGTCCTCCTTGTACTTTCCGGGCGATTAATACCGGCTTTAGCTTATATAAGTCAAGACTATTAATACGATCAAACATGCAACCGGTTGACACCCTTCGCCTCGTTGATGATGCCGTTGCGGCTCGCGAGGATTTTGCGGCGTCATTGCGAGCGAAGCGAAGCAATCCATCTTTCCGCGTATGAGGTGACAATGGATTGCTTCCGCCTTCGCCAAGGCTTCGGCGGACAAGTCGCTGCGCTCGGGATGACGGGGATATGGTTTCGCGATCTCGCGGCGTATCTCGCCCGAGGTTTGCATCTTCTTTTGCCCTCCTCTTGTTCAGAGGGCGCAGGGAAGACCGGGTGCTTGCTGCACCCGAGGTCTCGTGTGCTGTTGCGCATAGCAAGAGATGCACACGAGCATACAGGTACAGCGGGGCATCCCGGCCTTCCCTGCGCAATGGCTTTACGGTTTACTTCGTGCTCTTCCCGGAGAACGGCTCTTTTGCCTCCGTCGCCTGCGCTTCTTATCGCACGCTTAGCGCCAGCACCGCGACGCCCGAACCACACGACTTCACCGTACGCTTCCGGCGCGTACGTCTAGCGCGCCATCAGCGTCCACCGCATCTCACCGCACGTTCGTGACGATCGCGAAGCGCCCCTCATTCGCCGTGAGACGGACGGAGTTATGCGGCTGATTTGGGTGAGAACGAAAGCAGTATATTTTTGATTCCCGGGCTTGACACGATTTCGGAAAATCAGAAGTGATTTGCCTGTCGTGCCGGTTTGTCGGCGCCAAACCTTCTTCATATTGCCGTCCGCGTCCTAGGTGTTCTCGCGGACCATCACCGGCCGAACCAACGCTCCCGGCGTCGGCGTCGGCGTGCCCTTGGAACTCGCCAACACCGGCGTCTCCTCCGAAAGGCCCGCCGTAATCTCAATTCGACCGTTATCGATGAGACCAGTCGTGACGGTGAGGCGCATGACCCGATTGCCGGTGATGGCGTATACGAAATTGCCGTCGACGTCAGAACCCACAGCGGCGATGGGTACGGTGAGCGCATCGGGACGCCGGTTCATTTCCAGTGAGACCACCGCATACATGCCGGGATAAAGCCGCTCCTTGGGGTTAGGCAGGTCGATTTCGGTACGCATGTTGCGGGTCTCGGGATCGAGACGCAGGGAGAAGCGAGTTACCTTGCCGACGAACTCCTGCCTCTCGAAGCCAGCGGGCCTGACGATGGCCGGATCGCCGACGCGAAGGTGAGGTACGTCGTTCTCCGGAACGTCGCAAAACACCCGGATCGTATCGATCCGCTGCACCGTAAAGAGCGATCCTGCCGAAGGCGTCGTCCGCGTGGCCGTGGCGGCCTGGACCAAATCGCCCCAGTTCACCTGGCGTCGCGCCACCACGCCATCGAAAGGCGCGACGATCTGCGTATAGCCAAGCAGAGTCTTGATCTTCTCCACGGTCGCAGCGGCGACGTCGACCTGATTGGCCGCGACGTCGCGGTTTGCCTCCGCGACGCCGAGATCCGCCTTGGCGATGTCCGCATTGGCGTGCACCTGATCGAGGGTTCGGTCACTGATGAACTCCCTTCCCTCGCCAAGCTGCTCCCGGTCCTTCGCAAGGGCGTTCTGTAGCGCCAGGTTTGCCTTGTTGTGGTCCAGTTGGCGGCGCGCGCTTTCCAGCGAACTTCGCTTGGATTCGAGCTGCGCCTTGGCCTCGGCAAGCTCCTGCTGCATTTCGGGAACGTCGATCACCGCGAGCACTTGACCCGCCTTCACGTGATCGCCGATGTCGACCCGAACCTCCGACAAATATCCCGAGACCTTGGCGAAGAGATCCGTTTCCTCAAAGGCTTCGAGGGTGGCATTGGTTTGCAGACGTTGGGCAACCGTGGCGCGGCGCGGACGCACGACCTCGACCCGCGGAGGGCTATCGACCTTCGTTGAGGTCACTGGCGATGGCGATGCCATCAAGTGTTGCCGCTCGACAACGATGCTTGCAGCGCCGACGCCGACCACGACCAACAAGACCTTGATTGCCGTTTTAATCCTGAAATTCATGGTGTTTCACCTCCAGCATCCATTGCGGTTGTTTGCTTATTCCGCCGCCAGCGTTTGGGATTCAGCGGGTCGGTCGCGGCGATACGGCGCCGATCCAAGCCGCGATTCGGACTCGAAATAGCGGCTGTGCGGGTCGTCAGGATCGAGCGACGCGGAAACCGGGGCATGCCGTGACTGGAGCATGGCCAGGATCGCAGGCAGGATGACGAGCGTGGCGCATGTCGCGCCGAGAAGACCGCCGATCACCGCCCGCCCAAGCGGCGCACTTTGCTCTCCGCCCTCTCCCAGACCCAGCGCCATCGGCACCATGCCGGCCAGCATCGCGAAACTGGTCATCAGGATCGGACGCAGACGGCTCCGTGCGCCTTCTATTGCCGCTTCCCAGGGTTCGCGGCCCTCGACCCGGCTACGCTCAGCAAAAGTCACGAGCAAGATGGCGTTTGCCACCGCGACACCGATTGCCATGATCGAGCCCATGAAGGATTGAATGTTGAGGGTGGTTCGGGTGAGCCAAAGCATCAGTACGACGCCGGCGATGACGGCGGGAATCGTCAACCCCACCGCCAGCGAAAGCCGGAACGATTGGAAATTGGCGGTCAGCAGCAGAAGGATGACAAACACCGCTATCAGGAGTCCTAGACGCAAGCCTCCGAACATCTCCGCCATCGGCTGGATTTGCCCGCGCTGCCGACCAGAACAATGATCGCGCCGCTGATAATGAGATAGGAAATCACAACGATACGCCGTCGTTTCATGACGACGCGCGCGAACCGATCGTACCTGGCACGTAGCCGATCGAAAGACGTCTCTTGCGACTTGGGGTGCGTGCTCGGATTGCGCAGCATCCAGACCGACAGTACCGGCACAAAGGTACTCGAAAGCAGGTACGACCCCACCATCGAGAAGCCGACCGCCAAGGCCAGCGGTACGAACAGATTGTGCGCAGCGCCTGTCATGAAGAAGGCGGGAATAAACACCGCCAGAATGCAGAGCATCGCCACGAACCGGGGCAGCGTCGTCTCTGCGGTGGCCTCGCTGGCGGCACGGGCAAGACTGCGGCCATCAGCGAGCTTGGTGTGGATATTCTCGATGGTTACTGTCGCCTCGTCGACAAGGATGCCGACAGCCAACGCCAACCCACCCAAGGTCATGATGTTGATCGTCTGACCCGATACCCAGAGCGCCGTCACCGACGCGAGGATCGCAAGCGGAATGTTCATGACCACAACGAGCGAGCTGCGCCAATCGCGCAGAAACAGCAGCACCATGAAGCCTGTGAGCACCGCGCCGAGAGCGCCTTCGACGAAGAGACCCTGGATGGCGCGCGTCACGTAGGGCGACTGATCGAACTGGTAACTGACCTTGACATCGTCGGGCAGCACGGACTGGAAGCGTGGCAGGTTGGCTTTGACCGCCTGGACGACCGCGAGTGTCGAGGCGTCCGCCCGTTTGGTGACGGGGATGTAGACCGTACGACGTCCGTCCACCAGCGCGTAACCGGTCTGAATGTCGGCGCCATCTTCGACCGACCCGACGTCCCGTATGAAGATCGTCTGTGTTCCGCGCGATCGGATGGGAATGTTGTTCAGGCCCTTGAAATCCCCAACCACGGAGTTGACCGGCACCATGGGCATGAGGTCGCCGATGCGGACGTTACCAGACGGGCTGACCGTATTACCTGCGGCCAACGCCTGCACCACTTCGTCCGGCGACATGTTGTACGCACGCAGCTTGTCGGGATCCAGGCGAACGAGAATGGTACGCTGGCTTGAGCCGAACGGCGGCGGTGCCGACACGCCTGGCAAGGTCGCGAACAAGGGGCGCACCTTGAAGAGTGCGGCGTCCTGAAGCTCGGCCACCGTTTTCGTCTTGCTGGAGAAGACGAGGTCGCCAACCGGAACGCTGCCCCCATCGAACCGCATCACGAAGGGCGGCACGGTTCCGGCGGGCATGAAGGCGCGGGCCCGGTCGACGTAGCCGACCGTCTCCGCCGTGGCCTGTGCCATGTCGGTACCGGGATGAAATTGGAGCTTGATTAGCCCTACGCCCTGAATCGATTTGCTTTCGACATGCTCGATGCCAGTGATGTAGAGGAAATGATACTCGTAATAGTTGACGATGAACCCTTCCATCTGCGCCGGATCCATGCCGCCGTACGGCTGGGCCACATACAGGACGGGCACCCCGAGGTCCGGGAAGATGTCGCGAGACATGCGATGGAGCGCCAGAAAACCGATCGAGGCGACGGCTACGATCATCGTCAAAAGCGAAATCGGACGTCGCAACGCCAAGGACACCAAGTTCATCGTGCCACCTCAGCCGGTTCTGCCGCGTCCGAGTGATCCAACGCGCCTCGACGGCCGCAACAAACGCTACTCGGACATTTTAGAGAAATGCAGCTCATGTTTCTGTCCAAACGCCCAGCGCCCGGGGTCACACGACCTCGAGCAGTGAGCAGAACTTGGACGGAGAACCGTCTTGGGACCCCCGGGGGTCTGCAGGCCCCGACGCTGAGATCAAACATTGTAATCCAGCGCGATCTTCTCAACTAAATTTACTTTTACGTTTCTGGAAATCCAATTGACAGGAAATTGCAGGCGTACGTTACCTTGGAATGCTGCGTCCCGAACCTATGTCGGCAATCGTGAAGCCTCGTGTTAAGATATTTGATTGGCACGGGCCGCGCCTTCTCCCACCAAGCCCGATCTACTGGTGTGATCAACCAAACTTTCGCTGAGCCGCAGGGCTTCTGTGCCACCGCGCAGCAGTCCTGCCACCGGCCGCCAAAAGCGGCGGCACTGCTGACGGCGGCGGCGGCGGAGCTGAGGCCGCGCGATGACCCGCGCACTCCACACGTCAGTTCCGATAGCCACGGCTACCGATCGTCGCGCGCCGACTGTTGTCAAGAGAGTCGCAGCGCGTTCACGAGTGCAGACAGCGCAGCAGGCTGATGCTGACGACTGGGGTAATACATGAAGAAGCCGGGAATTGGCGGCGTCCAGTCCTCCAGCACACGGATAAGGCGGCGCTTCGCAACATGCTCTGCGACCTGCTCTTCAAATGCGAGGCCCAGGCCGACGCCAGCGAGTGCCGCTTGAATCACGAGGTGGGTATCATCGATTATAAGCGGACCATTCACACCGACCGTGACCGCCTTTCGTCCTTTCTCGAATTCCCACCGATAAGGACCGCCCGGAAGACGCAGGCCTATACATCGATGATCATTCAGATCCTTCGGCTTCTGGGGAATGCTTCGTGATGCAAAATAGCCAGGCGATCCGACCACTGCCAATCGCAGCTCCTGCGTGACCCGCACCGCGATCATGTCCTTTTGAATGTACTCGCCGAGTTGAATACCGGCATCGAACTCGCCCGCAACGAGGTCTACAGGGCCAGTGACAGTAACAACGTCAAGAACGATGTCGGGGTAGGCCTCAGCAAATGCCGTGAGCCGCGGCAACAACACCATCACGGCAGCCGACCTGGACATTACAATTCGGAGGCGCCCTGCGGGTCGGTGCCGAACGCTTCGGGCTTTGTTGAGGGCACGAGCAATTTGCTCAAGTGCCGGAGACAACTCTTTCAAAAGAGCTGCCCCTGCAGCGGTTGGTGCGACGCTCTTGGTCGTCCGAGCGAGAAGCTGCAACTCGAGTCGTTGCTCAAGTCCCCGGATCGTGTGGCTCAGGGCAGATTGAGACACACCTAGCTTTGCCGCGGCCCGTGTAAAGCTTCGTTCACTGGCGACGATTGCAAACGTAGCTAGTTCGTTCAGTTCGCTTCTCATGATTTATGAATATCGATCATGACTCCATGCCTTGCAACATGTCTAGTCTCATAAGCCACTTTGTCCTAGAGTTTGCCAACAACGCAACTTAAACCCACAGGGACTTTTGGAGAGCAGAATGTCAAAAATGGATCGACGAGCATTTTTGAGTCGATCTGCCAGCGTGATTATTGGAGCTACGCTCGTCAGTACTCCTGGTTTGATGCCTGGAGATCGGACTTTCAGCCATGCGCAGCCTCCTCCCGTTCCAAATAACAACCTTATGGATAACAAGCTTATGGATGCCGATGCTCGTGCCTTGCACTCCCTGGCGCAGACCTATTTCGACGGTGCCTATGAAATGGATGCTGACAAATTTGCGTCCATATTTCATCCCTCCAGTTCCGTGACCAAAGTCGGCGACGACGGCAACGTGAGCGTGACGCCGATTGGGATGTGGCTGGCAGCCGTCCGTAATATGAAAGCTCCGAAACAACAGGGCCTGGAGCGCCACGATCAGATCCTGTCAATAGACATCGATGGAGAGCTCGCGCTTTTGAAGTTGAAATTGCAAATTCCACCGCGCTACTTCACCGACATGTTGTCATGCTTAAAGGTCAACGGAACCTGGAAGATCGCTCAGAAAGTCATGACTTCGAAAACCTGACGGCTTCGGTGCTGTTTTACAAAAGTGAATCATACGCTTGGCAGGTTGTCCGTGGAATTTCTGTCACAGAGCCCCAATGCCCTGGGCTGCGCTTCGGGATCATGGAAGATTTGGTCACTCTCTGACGGACATGTCGACCTGCCCGCCGAATCCCTCAGATATCCCGACAACAAAACAGGTAGGCAGACCGAACCGCCTCAGCGAGACGATTTGCTGGTTCGATTGTCGGTCAACTGCTTCCTGTTCGATCGCTCTGGCATCGACCGCGTTTTGATTGATTGTGGAGCGGGCGGGAGTTGGGAGCCCTCCATGGGCCACCTCGGGGAGGCGATGGCAGAGGCAGGCATCGACACGTCATCGATCACTGTGGTCGCCCTCACCCATGCTCATGGCGACCACATCAATGGTCTTCTAACGCCTGACGGTCGACGAGCATTTAACAACCTGAGCAAGATCGTGATCGGGGAGGACGCCGTTGAGGGGTTTCTTGCCGAGCCAAAACTAGCGGAGTTTCGTCCACTCCTTGCCCCCATTAACGGAGGAGACCGGCTGGCCGATCATTTGCTGGCGTTGGCAATGCCTGGGCATGCTCCGGGCCATATGGGTTATCTCCTCCGCACTGGCGAGGACGATATCTTGTTCTGCGGCGACCTGATCCACGTTCCTGCTGCACAGTTTGCCCGTCCCGAACTTACCTGGGCCTATGACGATGACGAGTCCATGGCGCGGACGACCCGGATCAGGTTGCTCCAGGACGCGGCGGATGCACATACCTGGCTGGCCGGCGCTCACCTGGGTCGACCAAGCCTCGGTAGAGTAGTTGAGGAAGGGCACGGATATGCGTTTATTCCGGCCGCTTAGCTACTTGGCCCCCTACTCCCACTCGATTGTTCAGAGCTATATTCGCATGCTGGTTTATCAGCCAAACTTTATTTGCCCATCGTGTGATCGCATCTCGGGATATAGGGGCGGGTCCAAAGAAGTGCTCTTGTTGCGAAATGTTCGAAACATAGACGCCCTTCTTGAAGAACAGAAACATCTGAATCAGATCATACCCAAGCTCGGAAAATAGCTTTACCGGGCGTGCGAGCAAGCGGAGAACCAGCCACGGCACCACCCGGACCTTGAGACGTCTCTTCGTAATTTCGGAGACGATATCGGCGATCTCCTGCTGGCTCCTGGGACCATCGCGCCAGCCGACATCGATCGTTTGGTTGTTGATTTCACTACCAGGAAATGTCGCGGCTTTGGCGAGATATGAGGCAAGATCATCCGTCAGCACATAGGACCACCTCGTGGCTTTATCGCCGACCGCCAGGAACCGGCCAGCTTTCACACCCTTCGCAATATGGTCTGAGCTTTGATCGAGAAATGTAGGCGCGCGGACAAATACGTATGGCACCCCGGAAGCCTTGATCAGATCCTCGGCCACTTTCTTGGCATGGAAATGCGGCACTGCTGACGCAGACTCGCAGCTAACGATGCTGAGAAAGACAAATCGGCCAACATTGGCTCTTGCTGCGGCCTCTATAAGATTCTTGTTGCCCTGGAAGTCCGTGTCGAGGCTTCCCTTCATGTAACTGTTGGCCGAGCTGACGACGACGTCCACGCCCTGCAAAGCACGATCCAGTGACCCTGGATCCATCATGTCGCCGCGCACCCATTCGACATCGGCGCTCTCATTTGAGGGCGCGCCTTTACGCGACATCGCAACGACGGCCACATTCGCATCATGCGCCAGGTTGCGGAGAATCTTGGCTCCGAGGAATCCCGTGGCGCCGACGAACAAGACCTTTTTCTTCCCCGTCGCGCTTGAATTTGCGGTCTCGGCAAGTGCCTTCCTATCCGAGGTAGTCGAAGTATGTGGTGATTGGGTCAATTTAAAATCTCCGGTGGATTCATTTGGGTTCTCCATTCGCTGGAGTCCTTGTCCACCATTCCGATTTCGGGATAAATCCGATGGAATTGGAAACATACTTCCATATATGGAGCAATCAGTTGAGCCATTTGAACGACATGGCGCTGTTCGTGGAGGTGGCCAGAGTTTTCGGAAGGCCGCGGAAGCTCTCGGCATGCCAAACTCCACGCTGTCGCGACGTATCAGCGAGCTGGAGAAGGCGATCGGCCTGCGACTGCTGCATCGCACGACGCGCAACATCGAGCTCACCGAAGCCGGCCAGATCTATTATGAACGAAGCAAGCGAATCGTCGACGAGGCACGGCTCGCGCACGAACAGCTCGGCGCGATGGTTGAGCAGCCGAGCGGTGTCCTGCGGGTTTCGCTCCCGGTCGACTTCGCCACGCTTTACCTCATGCCGATCATCGCCGATTTCGCGCGGCACTATCCCGGCATCACGTTCGAATTCGACCTGACCCCACGCCGCGTCGATTTGGTGGCCGAGCCGTTCGATGTGGCGATTCGCATCGGCAAACTGGAAGATTCCAGTCTGATCGCTCGCCTGATCGGGCGGCATTCGCGCCACCTCTATGCGTCTCCTGGCTATATCGAAGCGTCAGGCGAGCTCGCGACACCAGCGGACCTGGCGGAGCATGAATGCATCTGCATGCCGCGGATCCCGACCTGGACTTTGCACCAGGGGATGAACAAGGTCGAGGTCGGCGTTCGCGGCCGCTTCACGCTCAACAGTGTCGGGATGACCCGCGCCCTGGCGGTCAACGACCAGGGCATCGCCCTGCTTGCCGAGAAGATCGTCGCCGAAGATCTTGCCTCTGGCCGCCTCCGGCGTGTCCTGCCCGAATGGCAGGGGTCGTCGGTCAGCATTCACGCCGTCACCGAAACTCGCCTTATTCCAGCCAAGGCCCAGCGCTTCATCGAATTCCTGTCCTCCAGGCTGATGGAAGCTTGAACATGCTGGAGGTTTTCATGGAAGCGCGCGGGAACCGAGATTGTCTTGCCGCTGACGATGGAGCGCCAAGTCTCGTTGCCCTGTCCCTGACCCTTCTGAACGCGCGAAATCGCAGCTTGGTCATATAGCCCGTGGGGCGGGTTAGCGAAAGCGTAACCCGCCGTTCCGCCATTTCGTCCCGGTGAGCCAATACGGTGGATTATGCCTTCGGCTCAGCTATTCCGCTCTACGCGGTTAGCAGCGTCCTGTGGGGTGGGCATGCTTTGCGTGCCCACCCCAGTGAAATGATGCTCCGGCCCATACGGATCGGCATCATGTCGATGCCCAGCCGATATCCTAGGCGAACAGCAAGTGGTCGGCCGAGAGACGACCGAGCGATTCTCCTTGCAGGAAAATGCTGCCGTCGTCGCCGAAGTCGATGACGACGCCGGAATCGCGTTGTGTCGCGTGCGCAAGCACGTCCTCGAAGGTGTCGACGCCCTCGACATTGAGTGCGATCTGGTCGTCCTTGCCGAACCCCGCGATCTGGTCGTTGCCGTCGCCGCCCTGAAATAGGAACGTGTCGGCGCCCGCGCCGCCCGCTATCCAGTCGTCGCCCTCGCCGCCGGCAATCAGGTCGTCGCCCGGGCCGCCGAGGATCTTGTCATCGCCCGCGCCACCATTGAGCTGGTCGTCACCCCGGCCGCCAAAAATCTTGTCATCGCCGGTGCCGCCATCGACAACATCCCAGCCAGCACCACCAAACACCGTGTCGTCACCACCGCCCGCCGTGACAAGGTCATCGTCTCCGCGGCCGATGATCAGATCGCGGTCGTCCGTTCCTTCCCGAACGCGAACCGTGTTGATGTGGACTTCAGCCAGCTGGGCGCCGGGACGGGTGAAGTCGGCCGCGACCGGATCAATGAACTCGCCGGCGTCATTGACGCCGCCGAGGATGATCTGGTCGCCTTCGCCGACCGGGTTGCCCAGAGAGCCGTTGAATCCGGGATGGAGGTGAACGACACCGAACTCGTCCTCGCCGGTGTCGGGCGCCATCTGGTTGATGAAGGCCGCGTCAAGTTCGGTGTTTACTTCGGTGCCGGCGTCGTATGCATCTGTGCCCGCGAATGTGATGGTCGTCTCGCCGAGGAAGCGACCCTGGGCGTCGAACAGCCGCAACGCCTCATCCGTGCCGATGAACGCATCGTTCGACGGGATAATCATCGATCCGAAACTGGCGAAGGGATTGGAGGCACCGTCGACGTCGAGGATGGCCGAGGTGGTCTCCTGCGTCGCGATCGGGCCGGCGGCGCCGGGGACAACCAAACCCTGTCCGTCGGCATCGGCGGCGACGAGCTCGGTGCCAAGTATCGTGGCGGCGCCGTCCTCGGCCAATTGCTCGAGCCCCGCCGAAGCCGCTTCCCCGACGTTGAACAGATCGAAGCTTCCATCGTGGAAACCGAGCCAGGCCGGCGTCAAAAATGTGCCGCCGCTCTCGGAGGTATTTTTGATTGTGACCCTGAGATCAGTCATGGACGCCTCCCCTTGACTGTGGGGCCCCCAGAGGATCACCGCATTAGTCAGCGCCTTCGATCGGATCAAATGACAATAGCTCACGTCCATTCACAATGGTGTTGCGGCATACAACCTGACTGACCTATCGCAATGCGTGCCATGATCAGCGGGATGCCACAGCAGCCGGCGTGGCGACGATCTTTGCGCTTACACCTCAGGGGCAGTCTGAGTTTCGGCCGCGGCCTCATTTCTGGCGATAAAACAGCGCCCGCCCCACCGGGATGAGTTGGAGCAGGATATCGTAGCCGCCGACATTCGCGGTCAATATACCAGGCGAGTTTCTGCGCCTGAAGGAACAGCACGCAGTCCGAAAGCGCGCGCAGTTGGAAGCATCTCTCTGATTCAAGATTCAAACAGCGGGATGGTATGGGTCCGCATTCTCGCGGCACAGCTTGACACGATTTCGGAAAATCAGAATGGATTTGCCCGCGAGGCCAGTTTGTGAGGCGGCATTAGGTCACCGTTGCAGTTTCGTGCACTGTCACCGTAATTCCAGCGCCATCGGCTACCTGCCGCGCGTCAGTCGCGCAATATGGACAGCCCCGCGAGAAGCGGAGCGTACGCGGCGAGCCTGCGGGATACGAACTCCGTGAAGAGCCGCACGCGCTTCGTCTTGCGCGTCTCCCCCTGTGTGAGAAGCCAGAGCGTTCCGTACATGTGCAGGTCGGTGCCCGGCACCCTCACCAGCAGGGGGTCGGCATCTCCGACGAAGCACGGCAGTGTCGTGATCCCGAGCCCTTGCCGTACAGCAACGATCTGCGCCTCGGCGTCCGTGATCCTGAATGGAACCCCCGTGGTGCGAACGTCACCCTCGCTGGCCCAGTCTGGGATGCCATGAATGCTTATGACGATCCACCGGATGGGATCAGGCGCGCCTGCACGCCACGCGGCTAGTCGATCGCGGGACATGTAGACGGCTCCGAACAGCTCCGGTCCCTTCAGGCCGTGAAGATTGAGCGGCAGGGTTTTGCGGTCGTAGACGACGCGGATCGCCACGTCGGCCTCTCGGTTGGTCAGATTTGCCAGCTCGCCGGACGACAGGATTTCCATCTCGATGTCCGGATGCAGACGCGCGAAATCGGCGAAGTCCGGCATGAGCAGGTGTGTCGCGAGGGGCGGCGCCAGCGTCACCCGCAGACGCCCGCGCACGCTCTGGTCGCGGCCGAAGACGCGCGTCTCGAGCTGGTGCGACGACGCTTCCATCTGGTCCGCGAACTCGAGGACCTCCTCGCCCGCAGCCGTCAGGCGGTAGCCCGAAGGCAGCTTTTCGAACATGTGCACACCGAGGCGTTCCTCGAGCTGGGCGATGCGTCGCAGCACGGTCGCGTGGTTCACACCGAGGCGCTCGGCGGCAGCCCGCACCGAGCCTCCTCGCGCGACGGCGAGAAAGTAGCGAACGTCATCCCAGTCGATCATGGTGCAATCCCGCACCGCGCGGTGCGCCTTTCCAAAGCCCGTATCTCACACATCGAACAGCACTACGGGCTGTCGTCATAGCCTATGTCGACGAGCGCGGTCCAATTCCGGACGGCGGGCGTCCTCGTCCAGCCGGATCGATTTCGCACCACCGATGTGCGCGCTTCCGCACTCAACGCCTGACTCCGGCGGGCCTATGTCGAGGTTCTCGGGGGCATCCCCGAACGACCAAAGACGGAGTCTGAAAGGAAGTCATGGGAAAGCTTGAGGGTAAGATTGCAGTCATCACGGGTGGATCGAGCGGCATGGCGCTGGCGAGCGCCAGGCGGTTCGTTGAAGAAGGCGCCTATGTTTTCATCACGGGCCGGAGACAGGAGGCGCTGGACGAGGCCGTCAAGCTGATCGGCCGGAACGTGACCGGCGTGCGCGGCGACGCGTCCAATCTCGACGACCTCGACCGCCTGTTCGATACGGTCAAGCGGGAAAAGGGCAGGATCGACGTCCTGTATGCGAGCGCCGGCGTGGGCGAAGGCGTCCTGCTGGGCGAGATTACCGAGCAGCACTTCGATGCGGCCTTCAACCTGAATGCGCGCGGCACGCTATTTACGGTCCAGAAGGCGTTGCCGCTGTTCAACGATGGCGGATCGATCTTCATGACCGGGTCAGTTGCTTCGATCAAAGGTTTTCCTGGTTACAGCGTTTATGCGGCGAGCAAGGCGACGCTGCACGCATTCGCACGCGGTTGGCTCAACGAGCTGAAGGGCAGGAATATCCGGGTGAACGTGCTGCACCCGGGGCCGATCGCCACACCGATGCAGGACCAGGTTCTCACCGAGGAGGCGAAGCAGATGTTCGAATCCCTGATCCCGCGGGGAAAGATGGGTCGTTCTGAGGAAATTGCGGCGGTCGCGCTGTTTCTCGCTTCAGACGATTCGAGCTTCGTGAATGGGGTGGAGTTGTCTGTCGACGGCGGCTTCTCGGCCATCTGAATTCGCGCCGGATCGCCGGAAGTGGCTGATCGGCAGGTGCCGTTGAAGGCCAGGAAATCAATATCAACAAGGATCGGAGAACCATTATGAGCTACGCGATTGTAGGATTCGGTAAGATAGGCCAGGCCCTCGCCCACGCCTTCGCCCGTAAAAACATCGAGGTGACCGTCGCGAGCCGCCGGCCGCCCGAGGCATTGGCCCCGCAGGCTCGGGCAATCGGACCCACGGTCGTCGCCAAGTCGCTGCGGGATGCGCTCGAGGCCAACACGATCATCTTGGCGGTCCCGTTCGGGGAGCATCGCGAGGTTGCGAAGGCTCTCCCGAGCTGGGAAGGCAAGACAGTGATCGACGCGATGAATGCGTTTCCAGTCCCTGAAGAGCTGGACGGACTACCGTCCTCCGCCTTCGTCGCGAAGGCGTTCACCGGCGCCAAGCTCGTGAAAGGTTTCAATCACCTGGTTGCGGCCACCCTGGCTGCCGATCCGATCGTCGAGGGCGGGCACCGGGTCGTCTTTCTGTCGAGCGACGACGAGGACGCGATCGCTCCCGTGGCGGCCTTGGCCAAACAACTCGGGTTCGCACCCGTCAAGCTGGGAAAGCTCAACGAGGGTGGCGCGCTGGTGCACGCACGCGGCCGCACTTGGGGCCAGCTCATCTTCCAGGATTTGTTCAAGAAGGAGCAGTAATCGATCTACGACCGTGTGATCGACGCCGAGAACTGGTCGCGCGCGCCAACTTCTTCGAGCAGCGCGCGACCGAATATTTGAAGGCCACAAAGTCGCGAAGGTTGGGGTGGGCCTGACAGCGTATGGGCGCCGTTCGAAGAGCGGGGAGCTGTCATCGTAATTCCCGTTCCCGGTCGTCGAGCCCCGCGATCGCCGCGCTGGGTGACAGCCCGAACATGCTGCTGAATACGCGCGAAAGATGGGCGGTATCGGCGAAACCGGCATCCATCGCTGCCGTCCGCACCAGCTCGCGCTCGGCCATTCTCACCGCAGCATGCTGCAGCGCCGACCACAGCTTGAACCGGCGAAATGTCAGCCCCGTCGCCGCCTTGAAGCAGCGCAGCGCCCGCGTCCGCTCCATGCCGAGGTATCGTACCAGTTCGTCTTGCGACACACGCCGCATTGGATCGGCCTGCATCGCCCGTACGATCTCCACCACCTTCGCCGGAAACGGATTGGTCGCGAACGCGAGCCTTTCCCGCAATTCCTCTGTCGCGCAGGGATCGCCACCAATTGATCGGCGCGCCAGCCGTTCCAGATTGCCTTTCAGCGCGACGGCCAGCAGAGCCTCGAACGGAAATGTCAGTCCGTTGAGGTAGACGACATCAGCACCTCGCCCAGCGAGCCGAACACTGTGCACGATCCCCGGCCGGACGAGCAGGACGTCACCCGTGACGCTCACGCCTGCATGCTCGACCGTGATCGGCCCCGCCCGCCCCGCCAGCACGGCCATGACAACATTCGGATGCGCCCCGAGACGCGTGACCGGGATGGGCAATATCGTGCTGGTGAAGGGCGTTTCCACAAACGGCATGGTTCCCTACTATCGGCAACTTTGTCGTTTGGCGCAAATCCCTCAGGCGGCACGATATGGCCGGCGTCGGACGCATCCAGCGCTTCCTAGCGCTGGATCCCGGCCCGGGCGAAAGCGGCCTGCGCTTCACCACCGTTCATGTAGACATCCTTGCGCGCCACCTCGCCGCGGGAATTGACCGTCACGACATCGAGCATCTCGACCTTGGCCGTGAACGGCGCGCCGCCCGGCTCCTTGAGCGCAAGGACCATTGTCCATTCGAAGACCCAGTGATCGTCGCCGTAAAGTCTGCGGCCCATATCGAGCGAAAAGTCGAACTTTTCGAACGTATCAATGCAGCGCTGCCGCAAGGCCTCCCGCCCGTGGACGGCGTCGGACCCGTCATGGATATGGAAGACCGTGTCTTCCGAATGGAGCGAGGCGATCAGGTCCGGGCTCTTGGTCTCCCAGCCGACATGATAGCGTTCGAACACATCGCGAAGCGGAGTTGCGTGTTTTGCAAGTGCTGTGGCTGTCATTGGTTTTCCTCCCTTTGGTGGGAAGAAAACTAGCGCGTGTGCGAGTTTTCGCGTTGAACAAACGTGCGACCGCTTCCGGTCATTCAGTCCGTAAGGCGGGTTAAAAGCGTAACCCGCCGCATGATCGACGGCGGTACGCGCCATGCTGCATGGCTTAATCGGTAACCGGCGCTTCCGACACGGCGTTCGCCGACGCACCCCGGTCGGTCCAATCCGGCGGCAGCCCGATCCTCTCGCCGATCATGCCGGGCAGTCCCGGCGCGCGCCCGAATGCTTCACAAATCGCCTGTTTCGGCGCTCCGCCGAGCGAGGCCTTCAAGCTATCGATTGATGGTGGCGCGGAGACCTTCCCGAACGGACTCTCGCCGGTAACCAGCAATTTCCCGAAATCGTCTCCGAAAGCGCTGGCGAGATCATAGGCATCCCCGTCGCTCGATACGCGCGGAGCGCTGGTGAAGGAATTCGCTCCGCGCGCCCAGATCATGGCAGCCTTTTGGCTGCCGCTGCGATCGCGGGCCTCGGCCTCTACGGACAGGCTCCCGAGTCCGATCGGAAGCCGCGGCACAGGGATCGGCACACCGGGAGCAACGACGGACGGTACAACGCTCGCGACCTTGGAGACGCCGGCGGCCGTCGCATCGGTCGGCGCAATGTGGGTAATGACCGCGCGGACACTCAAGTCCGCCGCTTCCGTCGGTGCTACAATTCGGAAGCGCTCGCTCAGCGCAGAACACATCGCTCTGTTGACCGCATTCTTGATCAGGCTGCGCTGCTTGTCCGAGAACGGCTCTCTTGCAGCGGCGACCGTGAATGCGGTCGGCTCGATCCGCAGAGTCTTCGCTCCGAGGACATCGGCTTTGCTAACGCTAACCTGCGACTTTGTCAGGAGCCCATCGGACGGCGTCAGATTGTCGTAGGAGGCTAACGACCCGGACCGCTCCAGCGGCGCGGTCGCGCAACCAGCAGCCATCAAGCTTAGCGGCGCTACCACGACCCATCTCATGGCGCGGCAACGAGGCCAACCGCCGATCCCTGGACCGTGCGCCGGGAACGCGCGACCGGAACAGGAGAAAGCGCGGTACCGGGCGCTGATGCCAGGATTGGCTGCCATGTCGCATTCCAGCGCGTCAACGTCGTACCGTTACTGTCGAAGGCGAGGTCGAGGAAAGCCAGAGTGAGTTCCGCCGTGGCGGCCTTCACTTTCGGGTTCAGAGCCGGACCGCCTGTGAACGAGCGATCGGTAAAGATGCTGTGCGAGCCGCCCTCAAACACGGCAAGCAGCTTGCGCGGTGTGGCAATGGCGTTGAAGACGGCTAACCGATCGGCAGCAGGCGAGTGGTATCCGGGAATTTCGATGACGTCGTTGGTCGCAGTCACATGCAGGTTCGGAACCGTGATCTTGCTCAGCACCGAGGCAAGATCGGACTCGCCGTAGAACGGCGGCGCAGAGATCATTATCGCCGCCGCAAAGCGCGGGTCGCGGGCCTCAACCCACTGCCCTTCGCGCATCACGCGCGCGCCGACCGCAAGAAGCGCCGTGTTTGCGCCATACGAATGGCCGGCCGCCACGATACGCCGACGGTCGATCTGGGCGCCGTAAGAGCCGGCACCACCAGACAGCATGCGGTCGAGGGCGAAGCGCAGATCCCAGGCCCGCGCAAGCGCCTCGCTCTCGTGAGCCGCTCGCTGCAAACGGTCTACGACGGTAAGAGGATTGCCCACCCAGAGCGACGAGTCGCTGCCGGCATGCTGAACATGCAGACTGGCAATGCCGCGCGCAGCCCAATACTTGCCCAGATAGCTGTATCCCCGGCGGGAGCCGCCCATGCCATGGGAGAACACGATGAGCGGCACGCGCGAACCCGGCGCGACACTCGTGGGCCAATGCAGGCGCGCCGGAACGGCCCGCGAACGCGCGGAGTCGATCCAGTTGAAATCAATGACGGAGGGCGCGGCGGACTGCGCTCGCGCTGGATCTATGGGAATCGCGGTCGTGATGGCGATGGCGAGCAGCATGGCACCGAGGCGCCGTCGCGTCATGTTGACCGATACGATTGCGTCGCCCCGGCCGCCCGCGAGAGCGGATTGAACATGCCGCGAGGGAGTATCGCCGCCCACCCTGCCCTTCATAAACACACCTTGAACACAATTCGCACTGGGTGTAATATTATATTGCACTGAGTGTAATTTTGCAAAATCACAAATTCGTGTCAGAACTGGTCATGGAAAGTTCGGCCCCCAAGGAGGAACGTCCACGCGAGCGGAAGCGGCGCGAGACGCTGCATCGTATCGCCGAGCAAGGCCTGAAACTGTTTTTGACCCGCGGCTATGAGGCCACCACGCTCGACGCGATCGCGGAGGCAGCGGGGATCTCGCGGCGAACGTTCTTCTACTATTTCAAATCCAAGGAAGAGATTCTGCTGGCGTGGCAGGACGGCGGTTTCACCGAGACCCTGCGCGCCGCCGTACTGGAGCAATCGACCAAACAGTCACCACTCAACGCCGTGAAGAACGCCTTGTTGGAGCTGACGATCCGCTTTCAGTTCGATTACAAGCAAACCCGGGTGATCGAACGCCTGATGTGTGCGAACGAGTCGCTTCGCATACGACACCAGGCGAGATATGTAGAGAAGGAGCAAGCGGTATTCGACGCGCTCTGCCAGATGTGGCCGCAGCCCAAGCGGCAGCCTGCGCTGCGCATTGTCGCCATGATGTCGATCGGAGCGCTTCGTCTTGCGATCGACAACTGGAACCGCGACCAGGGGAAGCGACCTATCGCCACTTATCTAAAAGAGGCGTTCGCCGACCTGAAGTCGGAGATTTGAAACGGCGCCTGCGATGAGCGGAGCGATCGTCACCGAACTGGTCATATCGGGAAAATCCTGGCAGCGGGTGGTGGCTATCCCAAAGCAGACCGACCTATTGCACGTCATTCTATGCTGCGGCACTACGCGATACCAATGGCACTGTCACCGTAATTCCCATAGCAGCCCTTGCCGGGGCGCCAGTAGATTGCTTGTGGGCAGGAATGGAACGCAGCTTTGCGGCACAGCCTTCGGCTCGTTTAGTGCACTGTTATCGCAATTCCGAACGTCGATCCGGATGCGTGAGGTGCCCATCAGCAAATGAGGGCAGTCCATCATCGATGTGAAACCACGAGAGCGCGCTGCCCAACCATTGGTGCGCCCTCGGCCTCACGCTCTCTGGCTCGTCGAGACTGCCATGGCTGACAGAGACGTATGGACCTCGGTCTTCGACAAAATAGAGCTGTGTTCCGCAAATGCTGCAAAAATGGTTTGCCCCTACTCCGGAGCTCCTGAAAGACGCTGGCGCGCCCTTGATCAGCTCAAACTCACCCTTAGGGACGACAACCGAGAGCGACACCGGCGCGCCGCAGCGGCGGCGGCATTTCGCGCAGTGACAATAGACAACGTCGAAGATGCTGTGGATGCGGTACCGAATGGCATCGCATAAGCATCCACCTTCATGACGGTCAGGCATCGTCGCCACCTGCGTTCATGCAATTTAGTGCACCGTAATTCCGTAATTCGCAGGCGATCGCCTGTCCCTCGAACGAGAACCGCTCCAGTAAGGTCCATCGTACCGTCATCGCTGTGCCTCCGGGTCTAGAAGTCGCGAAGTTCCTGTGGCTTTGGTTCACGCCCAAGTGTCGAAGCATCAACGCTCCGCGCGACGGCCGGTTGCGCAATCGAAATCGGCCCGGCCAAATGGGGAACGGGGCTGTGCTGGCGCCGTTTAGAGAATATGCCGCCGTCGCATGCCTAGTGAACGTCGTTATCGCGGCCGGAGGACACGGCAAGCTCTGCACCAAGCGCGGCGACCACGTCGTGGCGTTTGCGCTTCACCACGAATGATTTTCCAGCGCAAAGGAGGACACATTGGTTTCAGTAGGGTCAGAGATCGAAGTCCTTCTGGATAGGCGGGTTCAGGCGTGTCGGGCAAAAGACATTGATCGACTCATGTCACTTTATTCCCCCAGCATCGTCTATTTCGATGTTGTTCCCCCTCTCCGCCTCACCGGTTCCGACGCAGTTCGGGACAATTTCGTGCGGTGGTTCAATGAATACGACGGCCCTATCGGCTTGGAAACACATGACTTGAATATCGCGGCCAGCGGGGACGTTGCGTTTGCGCATATGCTTCACCTGGACAAAGGGAACGCAAACTTGTCCGAGCAGCAGAGCAAGCGTGGGTTCTGGCTCCGTTCGACCGTTTGCTGCCAGCGATCCAATAACGAGTGGTTGATTACGCACGAACATATCTCCCTGCCCGTCGATTTCAGGACCGGGGCCGTACTTATGGACCTTGTCCCCTGACGCCACCCTTCTGAACGCACGAAATCGCAGCTCGGTCTTTGTCCAGAGGCGCTGCTCATGCTGATTGAACATCAAGGCAAACGACCCGCCATCGACCCGAGCGCACATATTGCGCCGACAGCGGTGATTTGCGGCGACGTGACGATCGGCCCGCGCACGCACGTTTCCTACGGCGCGGTGATCGAGGCGCACGGCGCGCCGGTGCGCATCGGCGCGCAGTGCGTCATTCGCGAGAACCTCAACATCCGAAGCACGAGCCGGAACGCAGTAGAGATCGGCGACCACGTCCTGATCGGGCCGCATTCGTCGCTCAAGGGCTGTGTCATCGAGGACGAGTGTTTCCTGGCGACGGGCGTCAGGATCTTCCAGGGCGCGCGCGTCGCTCGGCGCACGGAGGTCCGCATCGACGGCGTCGTTCACGTGCGCAGCGTCCTGCCGCCCCACTCGCTCGTCCCGATCAAGTGGGTGGCGGTCGGCGATCCCGCCCAGCTCTTCCCGCCCGACAAGCACGAGGAGATCGACGCGATCTTGAGCCAAATGAACTTCCCCGAAGAGGTTTACGGGCTCGAGCGTCAGTCCGGCGACGGCGTCGATATGGACATGAAGGAGCTCACCCGGCGCGTGACGAGCGGGCTCGCCGATCACCGCGATGACGAAGCGCTCTAGCGCCATTACCGCAACGCGGTTACGCAAGCGGTGCAGGACTGGCCGAGGAAGCTCACGTCAAAGGGATAGAAGTCCGCGGTCATGCCGTCGGTCGGGCGAGTCCTGTCATCAAGCAGAAACGTACGTCAACCTGATCACGTCCTCGCCAATTCGATCGCTGGCCACAAGGCGAAGCGGCGGCCGGGGGCCGGCGAAGAATGGTTTGCCGCGACCCAACACGACGGGGTGGAGGTAGAGTTGATACTCATCAATAAGACCAAGATCGGTCAGGCTTCGCGCCAGGTCTGGTCCGGCGACGTCGATCTCCCCAACTCGCTCAGCCTTCAGCCCCCGTATCACCGCCTCAAGGTCATCCCCGACAAGCGTGGCGTTGGGGCCGACTGACTGCAGGGAGCGCGACACGACCCACTTCGGTTGGTTCCGCCACGCCGCTGCGAAGTCATATTGCGCGGCGTCCCACTCAGGGTGGTCTTCGTCCCAATAACGCATCACCTCGTACATGCGGCGACCGTACACGCTGCCCGCCAGGTTGCGCACTTGCTCGATGAAGTGACGAAAGAGCGCGGGACTTGGCGGCGCAAATTCCGGATGGTCATGGTCGACGTAGCCGTCCAGAGACTGGTTCATTCCAAATACGATCTTCGCCATAGCGATTTCCCTGCTTTCCAGAAGAAACGGAATCTCACGGCCAACCGAGACGGATGGCGGCCGATCCATCCGGCGGCATCAGGCGACGCCGAGCTTCCCGCGCTCGCCTTCACGAGGCGTCGAGAGCTCCTCGGGCGTCAGATACTCAGCCAGATCCGCCGCCTCGTAGAACGGGCGGATCTCGACCCCGCTCGGGCCTAACATGGGATTGCGCTTCGCCCAGGCCACGGCCTCGTCCATGTCCTTGACCTGCCAGATCATGAAGCCGGCGACCAACTCGTGGGTCTCGGCGAACGGCCCGTCGATGACCTTGCTGCTCGAACCATCGGAGGTGATGCGCTTGGCCTGGGCGTTGTTTTGGAGGCCGGCGCCGGCCACCATGATCCCGGCCTCGACCAGCTCCTCGGTGAACTGATCCATCGCCGCGAACGCCTCTTTCGTGGGGGGCGCGCTTTTTTCGCTGCCGTCAGCGGCTTTTCCGAACACCATAACCCGCATCGTCTGTCTCCCTGTGGCGGTCCAAACCTGAGGACGAGCCAGATCGACAAGATCCGACAGCTCGCGATGATTTTTTTGGCGCGTGCCCTTCTGTCGTCGCCGCCGGCCCTCGACCTTCCGAAAGGCCCTGCCAGAGTCAGGCCCTTTCGGCCCGGGCCCACTTGCCCCTACTCCCACTCAATCGTCCCCGGCGGCTTGCTCGTCCGTGAACGCAATGCGGTTCTTCTGATTCAACTGTCAAACAGCATGGGTACGAACCCACGTTCTCGCGGCACGAAATGCCCGAGCTATTGTTTTGATTTTGCCCTCTCGAAAGACAGAGGGCGCAGGGAAGACCGGGTGCTTGCTGCACCCGCGGTCTCGCGTGCGATCTGCGTAAACTCGATGGGGCCAGCTCCGTCATTGCGAGCCACCCGGTCGGCGCGAAGCGCCGCCGGATGACAGGCTCCGCGAAGCGATCCACAACGTCCATTGCCGGGGCGGCCATGATTGCTTGGAAGGCGGGACGCCTCCTAAGAGGCAGTCCCTTTGGTTGATGTTCCATGGTGATGGTCAGAGCCGGCCCTCCGCGAACAGCTCGCGTGTGCGCCTCAGCGTGGACAGCAAGGCGGCATCCGCGGTCGAATAGATCATGATGATGTTCCTTCTCGTGAAATGTTGAGTGTCGCTCGGCCGTTAAGCCGAGGCCGCGATCTCGGTCGCGAAGTTGCGATAGGAGTGCAGCGGGCGGCCCAGGATCTTGGTCAGACGCTCGACGTCGCCGACCTCCGGGATCATGCCGTCGCTGACATAGCGCTCGGCCATCAGGCGCATTTCATAGGCCATCCACTTCGGCAGGAAGTTCGCCAGATTCTGCTCGAACCCGGTGGGATCATCGCCGCCATAGGCAACCGGACGGCCCAGGACGTCGGACCAGATCGCGGCCACGTCCGAACCAGTCAGCGTATCGGGGCCGACCAGATTGATGGTTTCGATCGGCAGCTTGCCCGAAGCCTGCTCGCGACGGATCAACTCGATCGCTGCGACCTCGGCAATGTCGCGGGCGTCGACCATGGCGATACCCTTGCTACCGATCGGCATCGGATAGACGCCGTGGTTGAAGATGACGTCCTTGATCATGAGTTCATTGTCGATGAAGTAGGCCGGACGCAGGATCGTGGCGCCAAAACCCATCCGTTCGATCATCCGCTCGGCGCCGGACTTCACCGCGAAGTGCGGCACGTTCACGAAGTGATCGCTGTGGATCACCGACAGATAGACGACCCGCTCGACGCCTGACTCCCGAGCAATGTTCAGGGCGATGAGCGCCTGGGTGAATTCGTCTCCCGCCACCGCATTGAGCAGAAACAGCGTGTTCACGCCGGTGAACGCGGTGCGCAGCGCGTCGATATCGAGCAGGTCGCCTTGCACGACCTCCACACTGGCCGGAAAGCTGGCCTTCGAGGTATCGCGGACGAGGACGCGCACGTCGGCGCCGCGCTTGACGAGTTGCTGGACGACTTGGCGGCCGACACGGCCGGTGGCGCCGGTAACGAGGATGGTCATGGGGATCACTCCGGTTTGGGGTCAAAAGACACCCTGTAAATGAGTGATCCACATTCTTCCCAATAGACGTTATATTTGGACATACCGTCTCACTGGTGGAACACATGGACCTGCTCGCTCTGGCTGATTTCAATCTTGTCGCCCGACACGGAGGGTTTGGACGCGCTGCACGCGCCGCAGGGCGGCCGAAGGCGACCCTGTCCCGCCGGGTCGCCGAACTGGAAGCCGCCCTCGACCTGCGCCTGTTCGAACGTGGCGCGCGCGCGCTGAAGCTCACCGAGGAAGGACGTGCGCTCTTCGAGCGCGCGGGCCGGTTGCTCTCCGAACTCGAAGAGACGGCGGCGGCGATCGCCTCGGGCGGTGAAAGGCCGCGAGGCAGGTTGCGGATCAGCGCCCCACTGCTTTTCTCGCAGACCGCGATGGGCAAGATTGCCGCCGGGTTCGCCTTGAAATATCCGGAAGTGAGGCTCGAGATCTCGACGGAAGATCGTTCCGTCGACATGATCGAGGAGGGGTTTGATTTGGTGATCCGTGTCGATCCGGATCCAGACGATAGCCTGGTCGGCCGACCCTTCCTGCGCGATCGATTGGTGGCCGTGGCAAGCCCCCACCTCGCCCGGCCAGGCGGAGACGATACCGCTCCTGCCGTCGTGCGCTCGGCCGGCGATCGACTGGCCTGGAACGTGAAGACGCCCGCTGGCCGGGCAACCATCGCGATCGAGCCAGTCCTCGCTCTGTCGTCGCTCATCATGATCCGGGACGCGGTGCGAGCAGGCGTCGGCGCCGGCCGCCTCCCCGTGTCGCTCGTGAGTCACGATTTAGCCGACGGCTCGCTGGTACACTGGGGAGATATCGAGAGAGGCGACATTGCCTTGTGGACGCTCTACCCATCCAGGCGGCTGCTAAGCGCTCGGGTGTCGGCGTTCCTCGACTATCTGAAAGCGGCCTTTCCAATGGGGACGCCTGACGAGTTGGCCGCCCATATCGGCAAGTGAAGAATTATTGGATAATCGACGACTATCCGCATCCCTCCTAAGAGGACTTGCGCCGAGGTCTCGATGAGCAAGGCTGGAGGAAACCGCGTCCTGGTTGTCGGAGGCACACGGGGTGCCGGGTGCCTGATCGCGCGGCTGCTGCACGAACGAGGCTATGACGTTCGCGTGCTGGCTCGCGATCCTGCCAGAGCTTCTGCCGAGCTCGGCTCCGCGTTTGAGGTGGTCGCCGGAGACCTCACGAAAGCGGAAACGCTCCCGCCTGTATTGCGAGATGTGGACCACATCATCTTCACCGCCGGCGCGCCGAGCGGACGATACGCCTCGGAAAACCTCGTCAAGACGACAGACTACGATGGAGTCATCGATACGCTCGCGGCAGCGCGAAGCGCCGGGTTCCGGGGTCGCTTCGTCTATCTGAACTCGATCGGTATCAAGACGCACTCACTGGCGGGTTTCCTGATCAACCTGCTCAAGCGGAATACGCTGGTTTGGCGTCGACGCGTCGAAGACAAAATCCGCAGTAGCGGCTTGGACTACACGATTATCCGCGTCGGCTTCCTCCTCGACCGGCCGGGCGGCGAGCGTGCAGTCAATGTCAGCCAGGGCACCCTACCCCTGGCGTTTCGCAACCGCATTGCCCGCGCAGATGTTGCCGAAGCGTTCGTTGAAGCGATGCAGCATCCTCGCGCGTCACGCGCGACATTCGAAGTCGTGTGGGGCAAAGGTCTGCGGCGGGGGAGCTGGAGTGCCCTTCTCGATAACCTCAAGCCCGATTAGGCCCGATGGGCCGAAATCACTCCCACTCAATCGTCCCCGGCGGCTTGCTCGTCCGTGAACGCAATGCGGTTCTTCTGATTCAATTGTCAAACAGCGTGGGCACGAACCCACGTTCTCGCGGCACGAAATGCCCGAGCTATTGTTTTGATTTTACCCTCTCGAAAGACAGAGGGCGCAGGGAAGACCGGGTGCTCGCTGCACCCGCGGTCTCGCGTGCGATTTGCGCAAACAAAACTGCACACGAGCATACAGGGCAGCGGGAACACTCCGGCCTTCCCTGCGCAATGGCTTTACGGCTTACTTCGTGCTCTTCCCGGAGAACGGCTCTTTTGCCTCCGTCATCGGCGGGACACTTCCCGCCAACTTAGCGCCAGCACCGCGACGCCCGAACCACACGACTTCGCCGTACGCTTCCGGCGCGTACGTCTATCGCGCCCTCAGCGTCCACCGCATCTCACCGCGCGTTCGTGACGATGGCCAACGCCCCTCATCTGCCGTGAGACGGGCGGAGTTATGCGACTGATTTGGGTGAGAACGAAAGCAGAATATTTTTGATTCCGGGGCTTGACGCGATTTCTGAAAATCAGAAGTGATTTGCCCGTCACCCCAGTTTGTGACGCGGCCTTGAGCCACCGTTGCAATTTTGTGTTACCGTAATTCGTCATTCCTTAGCTATTCGGTCTATCAGCCACGGCCGCACATACCTTCGAATGCGAACATCGCCTAGATCGTCGAGCACATTGCGCGGCAAGAGATCACTGTCGCTATCAAGCAGCCTCCGCGCCGGATGCTCGGCATCCAGCAGGTCGAGAAGTTTCAATGCGGCCAGCGGATCCCGATGCTCGAGCGCAATGGCTCCGAGCAGTAGCAGCGCCCGATGCGAATTCGAATGCCCTATCTGCTCAAGGATACGAACCGCGTCGGAGACTGGAAGATGTGAGCTCGCCAGCACGGTCGCGGACGCCGCCAACGGTGCTGGTAACTTCATCACCCTTTCAGCGGTAATCCGCGTGACAATGTCTTCCTCGACCATTGTTGCCGCGCTTAGCGCATCCATAGCATCGACGCGAATCCAGCCGAGTTCCTTCTTAGCGGCCATCGTCCAAATCTTCTTTCGGATATCAGGACCGCAAAGTTGAGCAGACGCAACTAGCGCATCGCGGCGGAGGCTCCGGTCCTTTGTCTCGCGAACCAAGTCGAGAAGCTCGTCGCCGAGCGCATCGGAAAGCGATCCATACGGCACGAGCGCATCTACCGCCTCGCGCGCAATCGGATAGGATTCGGGCTCGTCATATTGCGGTTCGGTATCGGACCATTGGTCGCGGGTCAAGCGCATGAGGATTGGCAGATGGTCCGCATGCGGCCTGGACTGCAGCGCGCTGACCAGTGCGCGGCGAACTCGGCTACCCGGATCGGTTACGAGGTCGAGCAGCTTAGGCGGAAGCGGATCTTGTATCCTTGGCACCAGGTATTCGAGTGCGGCGCGACGCGCGTCGGCACGATCGTGATAGCGCGCGAGCCATATCAACTCTTCATTGTCAATTGCGATTGCCGCTTCAGTAGCTGCAACTGCGAGATCCTTATCCTTTGTTTCCGCGAGCCATCGTTGAATTGCGGCTATCGGAGCCGCGCCGCTCGCGATCATCACCGGGACGATCTTGTCGAGCACCGCCGGAGTAGAGGTGGCTGCAGCTTCCTCCAGTAATCCAAGCGCCGCAGCCCCTACGCCGTTCGGCCCTTTGTTCTTGAGACGAAGTGCACCGAATATCTCCGCCGCCTTCGGCGAGAGGGCATCGAGCACCGGCCCCACCTTTTGTATCCCATCCTTCGCACCTATCACACCTTGTGCCGCGTGAACATCGACGAGGAAATGAACAAACGCCGTGGTGGACGATCCTGCAAGAGCGGTAAAGCAATCAATCAATGTTGACTGGGCGGCGGCTGCAAGCGCGCAGCGAGCGAGCGAGCAGCGCAAGCGCTCGTTGCTCGGGTTAGACAGTATGCGCTCCGCAAGGTCCGGTTCGAGTGCGGCGTCCCAATATGCTCGCGCCGCATCCCAGCCTTCATGCTCGTCACCACTGGACCGGGTCGCTTCGAGGATAGCGCGCAGTTCCTCAATGCTTGGGGGATTCTGAGTGTGAGACACCTCCCTACCCCAATGCCAAGCTAGATCATTTACCCTCGGATGGCTCGCCAGATCCTGCCAGCGGCCGGCCGCACGGATGGTCGTGATATAGGTATCGACCATCACCCCAGACGAATAGCTTTCATCGTCGTTGCCCGAGGTGTAATATTCTTCATAACTCTTGTCGTACTCACCGTCCTCGATGGCGCGCCATCGCTCCGTGGCCTCATCATCGGATTGTTGAATCGCAGCGAGATTGTCGAGTGCCTGGACGAGTACCGACTCATATCCACTAAGATCGCGAATGGCGCCTGCAGCAACCGCATCGACATTGTGGTCGAAACCGGTTCCGATCATTTCGTGCGCTACAGCTAGGAACGCCGGTGTCAGCCCGGTAGCTATCCGGTCGAGCTTCGTCAAGAAGCTCGGACCGAATCTGCCATTATCCCGCGGCAGTTGTTCGCGAACGAAGCGGCCTGCGATGACGGCGGATCGTGTGTCGGTCGAGATCCGTTCGTACCAGACATCACTGAACGCGGGCGGTTGCCAATTATCGATGAAGAATGACCCAGCCCGTCGCACCCCGTTGATGAACCAGCGCGCCAGCTCCGACGGCGTCGATTCGGTGCTTCCCACATCGGCCGCCAGCTGCAGCAAGGGCGGAAAGTCCGACGTCGGATCGACGAGTGCTTCCTCCAACCAACCATCGATTGCCGCCCGGCTCAAGTCGGTTGCGTCGAACGCCCCTTCTAGATCCTCGATCGTGGATCTGAGATCCGCCGCCGAATCCAGAACTCGCGCGGCGGTTTCCAGACCCCATGAGCGCTGAGTGCCAGCGAGCTCCGTCAGCGCTTGGATGAGCAATTGGAGAGCGGCTTCGTTGCGAGACCAATTTTCCTTGAGAAACGCTTCAAACCCCGCGCGAACACTTGGATGAGCGAAAGTTACGATTCGTGCAGGTTGGCGAAGGTGCCGGGTCGCAACCAGGCGATCGACGGTCTTCTCCAGTCCATCGCCGAGCGCTGCATCGACTCTCCGCAACTGCCGCTGGAGTGCGGTCAGCTGCGCACGTTCGATTTGTCCCCGAGCGGCAAGCAGGCCCCACACGACGGCGGAGAGCCCGATCCTGTCAATCTGATCGAGATATTTAACGACGACGCCTTCGACCGCATCGCGGTGGGAGAGATCTAGAATGCGCCGACAAAATGCGTGATCCGCCTCGCTGGGCTCCGGTCCATCCGCGAGATTTCTGAAGAAGAGATCTAGCTCAAGCGGCGTTTCGAGGGCCTCAAGCGCTCCCTTTCGAAACTCCAGCGCTTTCGACTGGAGAACAGTAGCGAGGAGGTCCATACGCCTATCATATATCTGGGCGAGTTCGCCGTTCCGGTAGTGGTCGGCGTCAAGCGCCAACGACCACCTTTTCAAGTCTTCGCCAGCGCGAGCTTGGCCGAGCATGTCGCTGCGCGAAGTCACAACATATCGGCGTTCCGGTCGCGCGTTTCTAAGCAACCGGGGCAGCTGCTCTGTCCAAGCCTCCGAACCGCCTCGCAGGCTGTACTGGCCCCAAGGATCCTCGACATAAAAAAGCGTTGGGCCTGTATCGATCAACCTTCGCGTGCTAGAAGGATCGTCGTTCGGATTAACGGTCACGACGTCGAGCTTGCCGTCGCGTTTACGCGCCTCGTCGCACAGCGCTATCGCTGCGAGCGTTTTTCCAGTGCCCGATGGTCCTTTGATCACGATGGCATTCTTAGCCTGCAGCATCGCTACCATATCCTCGAAGTTCGCAGGCGGGACGAAGGCTGCCAACTCCGCCGCGCTTGCAAGATAGCCGCCATGGCTGCGAATTGTCCCGATTAGATCGTCTCGTGTCCAGACGCCCGGGGCAGTCCCGCGCATTCGACGCTTGGCTTCCTTCCTCATTTCTTCGCGACAATCCGGCTGACGTGATTGCGGGACGCGCAGCAGATCGCTCAGAATGTAGTTGAGCTCGAACTCGATAAGCTTTTCCGTGAGCCCGCCCCAGATCGCCACACGACCTTCAGGGCCGTTCGGCAGCGTCGTTTTAAGTGAAGCAGGAAACTCAGCGGGGTCCGGCGCTTCTTCGAAATCGTCAACGAGCAGGTTGCGCGCAGCTCCCTTTGCATCAGCATTGGTAACCAGCAGATAGCGCGTATCCTGATCATCAAGATGATGCTTTGCTGGCTTTCGCTCCTTGCCATGCTTCAGCAAGCGGTCGAAATCTTCGATCGACCAGGGCTCGCCGCTACGCGATTTGACTTGCACCACGAGCTTGTACCCGCTTGCAAGGCTCGCGCGTGGCGTCACCCGGCCGGGTTGATCCGGCGTAAGGTCGGCCTCAAGGTCTTCCTCGTTTGCGGGTTCCAGCGTGATACGGGTCGCCGACTTTGTGATTAGCAGCAGGCGCACCGCTGCAAGCACCGACACGTTGAGCTGATATTCGTAGCCAGCCTGCGCAGCCGTCGCGCCGACAGACGAACTTAACGCGCCTTCGAGCGGTGCAGAAACCTGTTCGCTATCTGCCATTATTCTACACGCCCGATAATCAAGCTCCTGCCATGTTTAGTGAGTTAGATGGCAAAGCATAGAGTTTCGAAGCTCCGGCAGATACGCTTTAATTTTTCTGCTCCGCTCACTCCCACTCAATCGTCCCCGGCGGCTTACTCGTCACGTCATACACCACCCGGTTCACCCCCTTCACCTCGTTGATGATCCGCGTCGCGGTCTGGCCGAGGAAGCTCATGTCGAAGGGATAGAAGTCGGCGGTCATGCCGTCGGTTGACGTCACGGCGCGGAGGCCGACGACGTATTCGTAGGTGCGGCCGTCGCCCATCACGCCCACCGTCTTCACCGGCAGCAGCACGGCGAAGGCTTGCCAGATGGTGTCGTAGAGGCCGGCTTTGCGGATCTGGTCGATATAGACGGCGTCGGCCTGGCGCAGGATGTCGAGCTTTTCGCGTGTGATGTCGCCGGGGCAGCGGATGGCGAGGCCGGGGCCCGGGAACGGATGGCGGCCGACGAAGATTTCGGGCAGGCCGAGTTCGCGCCCCAACACGCGGACTTCGTCCTTGAACAGTTCGCGCAAGGGCTCGACCAGCTTCATGTTCATGCGCTCAGGGAGACCGCCGACATTGTGGTGCGACTTGATGGTCACCGACGGGCCGCCGGTGAAGGAGACGCTCTCGATCACGTCGGGGTAGAGCGTGCCTTGGGCCAGGAAATCCGCGCCGCCGAGTTTCTTCGCTTCCGTGTCGAACACGTCGATGAACAGGCGGCCGATGGTCTTGCGCTTGATTTCGGGGTCGGTGACGCCGGCGAGTTCGCCGAGGAATTGTTTCGACGCGTCAACATGCACCAGCGGAATGTTGTAGTGATGCCTAAACAGGTCGACGACGGTCTTGGCTTCATCAAGCCGCAGCATGCCGTGATCGACGAACACGCAGGTGAGCTGGTGGCCGATCGCTTCGTGAATCAGCACTGCGGCCACCGCAGAGTCGACGCCTCCGGAGAGGCCGCAGATCACCCTGCCCGGGCCTACCTGGGCGCGGATTTTTTCGATAGCCTCTTCACGAAACGCGCGCATCGTCCAGTCGCCGGTGAGGCCTGCGACCTTGCGGACGAAATTGCGGATCAGTTTGGCGCCATCCGGCGTGTGCACCACTTCCGGGTGGAACATCAGGCCGTAATATTTGCGCTTCTCGTCCTGGATCACCGCGAACGGCGCGTTCGGCGAAACGCCGGCCACCGTAAAACCCGGCGGCATTTTTGTGATGCGGTCGCCATGGCTCATCCAGACCGGATGCTTCTCGCCCAAGACCCAAGTGGACTCGAACAGGTTGCTGGAGGCCTTGACCTCGACATCGGCGCGGCCGAATTCGCGGTGATGGCCGCCCTCGACCTCACCGCCGAGCTGGGCGGCCATGGTCATCTGGCCATAGCAGATGCCGAGGACAGGCACGCCGGAATCGAAGATCTTTTGCGGCGCGCGGGGCGAGCCTTTTTCGTGCACTGACTCCGGACCGCCGGAGAGGATCACCGCTTTCGGCTTCATCTCGTCGAAGGCGGCTTCTGCCTTCTGGAACGGAACGATTTCGGAATAGACGCCTTCCTCGCGCACCCGGCGCGCGATCAGTTGCGTCACCTGACTGCCGAAATCGACAATCAGAATCTTGTCATGCGCCGAGGCCACGGAGGTGGTCTGCTCGCGGGCTTGTTGTGCTGCTGTCATGGACAGGAATTACGCGACGGGGCGCGGCCTCGCAACCGCGGCAAAGGGCTGACCCACATTCTTTCTGGGGCATGGACAAATGCAACTAGGTAAGTATTATTGACCTAATTTGTTCCGACGCTCGCCGAGGGGGCGATCGGGCGATTTGCTGGAGCAAATCGGGAGAAAGGGAGGAAACCATGCAAAGCCAGCACTACGCGGCGGCCGATCTCGCCGCACTCGGCCGGGAGTGGATCGCCGCCTGGAACTCGCACGACCTCGAGCGCATCCTCGCGCTCTATGCCGAAGACGCCGAAATGACCTCCGACCGCATTCAGGCGCTCGGCCTGGAAGCCAGCGGCACGCTGCGCGGCAAGGAAAGCTTGCGGATGTACTGGGGCAAGGCGTTTCAACTGTTGCCCGGCCTGCATTTCGACCTGATCGACACCTATGTGAGCCCGGACAGCGTCGTCGTGTTTTACCAGAACGAGCGCGGCGCGCAGATCTGCGAATATTTGCGGCTCGATGCGAGGGGAAAGATCAGGCAGGGTTCGGCGAACCATCTGGCGCATTAGGATTAGCTGTCATTCCGGGGCGATGCGAAGCATCGAACTATGGTGCGCAATTGCGCACCTGAGAAACTCGAGATTCCCCGGGGGTGCAATTGCACCCCTGAGGTCTGGTGCTAACGCACCATCCCGGAATGACGAGATATCTCTCGCTTACCTCAGGACTCTCCCACATGAAAATTCCGACGCTGCCTTTCACCGTCACCGACTGGAGCCAGATGGAAGCGACAAAACATCCCGGCGTCACCGGCGAAGCCCTCTGGCGCACGCTCAACATCGGCGATCTGCGCGTGCGGATGGTCGAGTATTCGCCGGGCTATCTCGCCGATCACTGGTGCGACCGCGGGCATGTGCTCTACGTGCTGGAAGGCGAACTCGATTCCGAATTGCGCGACGGACGCACGTTCAAGCTCAAGCCAGGCATGAGCTATCAGGTGTCGGATTTCGGCGACGCCGCGCATCGGTCGTCGACGAAGACGGGCGTGAAGCTGTTCATTGTGGATTGACGAATCGTAGGGTGGGTTAGCGCAGCGTAACCCACCATCTTTCTTCGTGTGTCGGTGGGTTACGCCTTCGGCTAACCCACCCTACGCATTCACGTCTTCTTCAGCACCGACACGAAGAAACCGTCCGTGCCGGTGCGGCGGGGCGTCATCAGCCAACCTTCGGGCGATTGCAGCGCGGCCTTCTCAAAATCTTCCGCCTTGTCCCAGAGCACGCTTGCCGTCTCGTTCAGTGGCTGAATCGAAAACTCCGGACGGCGCGACAGAAAGCTGCGGATCTGGTCGCCGTTTTCGCTTCGTAGCACCGAGCATGTGACATAGGCGATGCGGCCGCCGGGCTTGACCAGGGCGCTCGCGCGATCAAGCACTTCCGCCTGGTCCTTCAACCGCACTTCGAGCGCGCCGGGGCGCATGCGCCATTTGGCGTCGGGGTTGCGGCGCCAGGTGCCGGTGCCGGTGCAGGGCGCGTCGATCAGCACGAGATCGGCGGAGGCCTTGATGTCGGCCAATGGATCAGTGTCGCCTTTCGGCGCGCGGACATCGGCGTTGTGGACACCGGCGCGGGACAGCCGCTCGTAGATCGGCGCGAGCTGGCGCTTGTCGTGATCGGTCGCGATCAGCCGCCCCTTGCCTTGCATCATCGCGGCCAGCGCCAGCGTCTTGCCGCCGGCGCCGGCGCAGAGATCGATCACCTGCTCGCCGGGTTTTGCCGCCGAGAACAGCGCGGCAAGCTGCGAGCCTTCGTCCTGCACTTCGACGGCGCCCTTGATAAAATCCTCCTCGGCGTGAATGCCGGGGTTGCGCGCGTCGGCGCCGAGTTCGATGCGGAGGCCGATCGGCGACCACGGCGTTTCCTGCGCGCCGAGATGCTTGAGCGAAGCGAGAACCTTCTCGCGCTTGGCTTTCAGCGTATTGACGCGCAGATCGAGCGGGGCGCGGCTCGCCATCGCTGTCGCCTCGGCCACGCGGTCGTCGCCGAACACCGCTGCCAGCGGCGCGTCCAGCCATTCCGGATAATCGCCGGCGATGTGCGGCGGCGCGCCGTCGAGGGTGCGCGAGGTGAGCGCTGATCGCTCAGCCTCGCTCAGCGGCTCCGGCGCGAAACGTCCGCCGTCGCACAGCGCGGCGATGGCCTCGGTATTCATGCCGCGCTCGAGCCGCATCATGCCGAGCACCCGCGCACGCGGCGTGTCCGCGTCCATCAGCCAGGCGCTGGACGCCCGGCGCCGCAGCACGTCCCAGATCAGGCCTGATATCGCCGCGCGGTCGCCCGAGCCGGCATAGCGATGCGCGGTGCCCCACTCCTTCAGCGCCTTCGCCGCGGGAACGCGTTGCGCGTCGATGGTTTCGATCAGTTCGATGGCGGCGGACAGCCGGGCAGCAGGGGTCATCAAGGGCTTTCTAAGTCAGAAGCAGCAGCTTCAGCGCGAAGTAGATCCACATCACGAGCAGCACCACTGCGCCGGCAAACCAGGCCAGGCTGCGCTGCTGGATGTTGTTGGAGGTGACGAAGATGCCGGCATGGGCAAATCGCGTCACCACGAACATCCAGGACATCAGCACGATGAAGAGATCGGCCCGGCGCAGCGGCAGCGCCAGCGCGATCAGCATGTAGAACAGGAGGGGTACTTCGAACTGATTGCTGAAGCAATTGCCGATCTGGGCCACGCGGGCCGGATATTTCGGCTGCCCCAGCGCGATATCCTTCAGGCTGGTTTCCCGGGCCTTCACCGCTTTCGTGCGGGCCGACACCATCCACAGCATCAGGAAGAAAGTGAGCCCGACCGACACGAAAACCGGCAGCAAAACCATTTGAACCGACATGAGAATCTCCCCCGAAACCTGCGCCAGACCTTGAAGCAATAGCGAGGCACCCCTCGCCTGACAAATCCAGTTCCCCGACACTCGCTTGAACCACAGCCCCTTTTGAACCACGGACGAAGCCTTGGCGACCAACTATCGAGAATTCCGATGGTTCTGGTCTCGAACCGGCCCCAAAGCAACCCGCGAGCAGGCGATGAACATCACCTCCCCGATCCTGACCGGCGCAGCCAACGCGGCCGAGCTACCCGGCTATTCCATGACCTCCTTTCTCCGGGCGGTCGGGTTCAGCGACAGCCCCGATGGCGGCCTCGGCATCATCATGTCGGCGTTGGCCGGTGTCGCGGCGGCGCTGGCGGTCGCGATCGTGCTCTCGGTCTACTTTCGCAGCGGCTACCGCAGCCGCCACGATCTCCTGAAACACGGGCTTGCCGCCTCCGCAGTGCTGGTCCTGCTCGCTTTCGTGATCTCGGACATGCGGAACGCCGCGCTGGCCTATCTCGGCCTCAATCCGGCAAAACCCGCGGTGGAATTTGAAATCCGCCTGCCGAAGGCGGCCTTGACCACCGCCGCCGACACCCAGGTCGAACTGCTGACCGACCGGAACCAGAAACTGGCCAAGGTTCAGGAGGCGCTGGCCGCCACCCCTGACGGCCGCAGCATATTGCGGGGCACGGTGACGCTGGATTATCGCACTACCGAGCGCGTGATGGTGCTGAACCTGCCCGGCCAGGCCCAAGGCACGTTCCGGCTGCGGCTGCCGGCGAGCCCGACACGCTCCGGCCAGTTCGGGCCGTGGCATCTGGCCGACGGCATCGTGCCGGCCAATGGCGGCGCGGTGACATCAGAGATTCACGACGCCTTCGCGATCCGCTACCGCGTGCTTTGAGGCGCTACACTGGGCGGCCACGACGCGGCCAAGACGCTGGAGCGCTTGTGTTGCCCATTTGCCCTGAAGGACAAGGATGGCAAGACCGCGGGCACTTTTACTTTGACGGGAACAACCAGCGCTTTACTTTATCCCCGACGGTCGCCGAAAGAGAGTGGCCGCGGGAGGGTTACAACTTGCGATTTCGCGATCAGGACATTGTTTTCGCTGGCGGTGCCAAGGGACAGAATATCGACATCCTCAGCGCCAATCCGGTCAATTACTTCCAAGTCATCAGCAATGCCGCCGAGCTGCCGAGACTTGTCATCGACGGCAAGCTGTTCCTGCCCACATCGGAGCATCGCAAGCGCAACGGGAAGCTGCCGCTTGTCATAGTGGTGCCGGGCAGCCTCGGCGTCGCGCCCTCGCACCTCAAACATGCCGAAACGGTGGTGAGCGACGGCTTTGCGGCTTTTGTGCTCGACAGTTTTGGTGCGCGCGATGTGACGTCCACGGTCGCCAACCAAACCCAGTTCTCCTTTGCCGCCAGCGCCTATGACGTGCTGTCGGCCTGGCAGGTGCTGTCGGCCCATCCGGAGATCGACGCCTCACGCATCGGCGCGCAAGGCCATAGCCGCGGCGGCTCGGCGGTGCTGACGGCGGCGACGCGACGTTTTGCCGATGCGGTGGTCGGCGCCGGCGCCGGTTTTCGCAGCGTGCTCGCCGCCTATCCCTGGAGCGGCCACCAGTTCCTCGATCCCTCCGTCGATGAAACCGAAATCCGCGTCATCATGGGCGATGCCGATGAATGGTGCTCGCCGATGCAGGTGCAGGGCCATTGCCAGGCGATCCGCCTCTCCGGCGGAAGAGCAACGATGCGGCTGATCGGCGGCGCGCAGCACAGCTTTGACCGCGGCACCGGTATCGAGAATGTTCCCGACGCATCCGTCTCCCCCGCCGCGCCGACGGCCTATACCGCCAATAACGGCGCCTTCATCCATCCGCTCACGGGCGTCGCGGACAGCAAGCTCGTCGACCGCGACCTGATGATCTATGCGCTGAAGGCGGGCTATGGCCGGAAGGGCGCCAAGATTGGAAGCCGCGACGGCGATGCCGAGCTGTTTAAAACAGACATGCTGGCGTTCTGGCGGCGGACGCTGGGCTGAAGCCGCTCACGCGCTTTCGTCATCGTTCCGACTTCGGGTGCGGCTATGATCGGCCCGAAAGGGATGGTCCATGAGCGAATTTCGCCTGACGCAAATTTCCGATACCCACCTCGCCCGCCGTCTGCAGAAACTGACCGACAATTTTCACCGCGTCAGCGAGCATATCGACGCGACGCGGCCCGATCTCGTGATCAACAGCGGCGATATCTCCTTCGACGGTCCGACCAGCCGCAGCGATCTCGAATTTGCGAAGGAAATGCATGACGCACTGCCGGTGCCGTGCAGGCTTTTGCCCGGCAATCACGACGTCGGCGACAACCCGACGGCGATCGGCCCCGCACCGAAGCAGCCGGCGACCGAGGAAGAGCGGCGGAAATATCTGTCTGTGGCTGGCGAAGACCGTTGGCGTTTCGACGCGGCTGGCTGGTGTTTTATCGGGCTGAACTCGCTGATCATGAACACCGGAATCGAAAGCGAGGCCGAGCAGTTCGGCTGGCTGGTTTCAGAACTTGCAAGCGTGAACGGCAAGCCGGTCGCGCTATTCCTGCATAAGCCGCTATATCTGAACACGCCTGACGATCCCGAGATCGAGGCGTCGGCTATCCGCTACGTTCCGCAGCCCCGCCGCAAGAATCTGATCGAGATGTTTTCGGCGGTCGACCTGCGGCTGGTCGCCTCAGGCCACGTGCACCAGCGGCGCGACTTCACCTTCGGCCATACCCGCCATGTCTGGGCGCCGTCTGCCGGCTTCATCATTCCGGACCGGATGCAGGAAGTGATTGGCGCCAAGGAAGTCGGGCTGGTGGAGTACCGTTTCCAGCCCGACAGTTTTGAAGTCCGCCACGTCAGGGCGCCCGGCCAGACCGATGTCGGGCTGGACGAGCTGCTCGGCAAAGCGGCCAAGGACTGAGGCTTTCTTGGGACCGCTCTGCTTCCGCTTTGATTGAGCACGACCTTCTCGAAAGATTTTCAGATCATGCTTCACGCGTTAGAGCGCATCACCACTGACGTTCAACGAGGCCAAAGGAGGAGGAACCATCGTCCCATGGCGCTGTCGCAAATGCGCCTACGCGTGGAGCCGGGTGAAACCGGTTGCCGTAATAGTAGCCCGGTCCGGGCGTGACCCTGACACCGTAGCCTCCTGTGACGTAAGCGGAGTTCGGATAGTAGCCCGTCACGCCGGGTTCCTGGTAGACCACTTGAGCCATCGCAGGAGTGGCCAGCATCGTTGCGGCAACCAGACCGAGCGATAGTTTCTTGAAGTTCATCATTTGGCTTCTCCATTGGATGTCAAAACCAAACGATGCTTTCGAAGGGACGTTCCCCCATCCATCTCAAGTGGCTGTGAGGTTCGCGTTGCAGGTTCCGGTTGGCTCAAATTTTATCCGGCCCGACGCGAACCAACTGCTTGCCGAAATTGGCGCCCTTCAGAAGGCCCATGAACGCTGCAGGCGCGCTGTCGAGGCCTTCGGTGACGAACTCCTTGTGCTTTACCTTGCCCTCGCGAACCCAGCCCGACATGTCGCACAGGAAGTCGCCGTGACGCGCGGCAAAGTCGCTGACGATGAAGCCGCGGATGGTCAGCCGCTTGGTCAGTACGTTGCGCATCATCGCCGGTGCCCATTTCGGCGCCACGGCTTGCGTATCGTTGTAATGCGCGATCAGGCCGCAGACGGGCACGCGCGCAAAGGCATTGAGCAGCGGAAACACCGCTTCGAACACCGCGCCGCCGACGTTCTCGAAATAGACGTCGATGCCTTTCGGGCAGGCAAACTTAAGCTTCGCGGCGAGATCGGTTTCGCGGTGATCGAGGCAATCGTCGAAGCCGAGCTCGTTCTTCACGTAAGCGCACTTGTCCTTGCCGCCGGCGATGCCGACCGCGCGTGCGCCCTTGATCTTCGCGATCTGGCCGACCGCCGAGCCGACCGCGCCGGAGGCCGCCGCGACGACGACGGTCTCGCCGGCCTGCGGTTTGCCGATATCGAGCAGGCCTGTGTAGGCGGTCATGCCGGGCATGCCGAGCACGCCAACGGCGGTCGAGATCGGCGCGATCTTCGGATCGATTTTCGCCAGGCCCTTGCCGTCGGAGATGGCGTGCGTCTGCCAGCCGGCGCGCGACAGCACGATGTCGCCCTTGGCGAAGGCGGAATTATTCGACGCGATCACCTCGCTGACGGTGCCGCCTTCCATCACGCCGTCGATCGGCACCGGCTGCGCGTAGGACGGCCCGTCGCTCATACGCCCACGCATGTAGGGATCGAGCGAGAGCCAGATGGTGCGCAGGAGGACTTCGCCCGCGCCCGGTGTCGGAATCTCGCAATCTTCAAGGCGGAAGTCGGAGGGTTTGGGTTCGCCGACGGGGCGTGAGGCAAGAACGATGCGTTTGCCCTGGGACATGATGGTTCCTCCGGATTGTTGGTTGTTGTTCGTCATTGCGAGCGTAGCGAAGCAATCCACGCCTCCGCAAGCGGCGAAATGGATTGCTTCGTCGCTGACGCTCCTCGCAAATGACGGCTTAAATTCCGCCAGCCGGACTACAGGCCTTACGCCCCGCCCGGATAATTCGGGCTCTCGCGCGTGATCGTCACGTCGTGGACGTGGCTTTCACGCAGGCCAGCGCCGGTGATGCGGACGAACTGCGCCTTGTCGTGGAATTCGGCGAGGTTGCGGGCGCCGACATAGCCCATCGCGGCGCGCAGGCCGCCGGCGAGCTGATGCATGACGTTGCCGACCGGGCCTTTATACGGCACCTGGCCCTCGATGCCTTCGGGCACCAGCTTGAGCGTGTCCTTGATGTCCTGCTGGAAGTAGCGGTCGGCGGAACCGCGCGCCATCGCGCCGACCGAGCCCATGCCGCGATAGGCCTTGTAGGAACGGCCCTGCCACAAAAACACTTCGCCCGGCGTCTCATCGGTGCCGGCCAGCAGCGAGCCGACCATGGCGATGTCGGCGCCGGCGGCGAGCGCTTTCGCCAGATCGCCGGAATATTTGATGCCGCCGTCGGCGATCACGGGCACGTTGGCCTTCTTCGCCGCTTCCACCGCATCCATGATCGCGGTGAGTTGCGGCACGCCGACGCCGGCGACGATGCGCGTGGTGCAGATCGAGCCCGGGCCGATGCCGACCTTGATCGAGTCCGCGCCCGCATCGATCAGCGCCTGCGCGCCTTCCTTCGTGGCGATATTGCCGGCGATCACCTGCACGGCGTTGGAGAGCCGCTTGATGCGGTTGACCGCTTCCAGCACGCGGGAGGAATGGCCGTGCGCGGTATCGACCACGATCAGGTCGACGCCGGCATCGATCAGCCGCTCGGTGCGCTCAAAACCGCCCTCGCCGACCGTAGTCGCGGCTGCAACGCGCAAGCGGCCGTGCTCATCCTTGCAGGCCAGCGGATGCGCAACCGCCTTCTCCATGTCCTTGACGGTGATCAGGCCGACGCAGCGATATTGATCGTCGACAACAAGCAGTTTTTCGATGCGATGCTTGTGCAGCATCCGCTTCGCCTCGTCCTGGCTGACGCCTTCGCGCACCGTGACGAGGTTTTCATGCGTCATCAATTCGGAGATTTTCTGGCGCGGATCGTTCGCAAAGCGGACGTCGCGGTTGGTGAGGATGCCGACCAGCTTTCCCGGTACACCCTTGGAAGCACCGGTGACCACGGGAATGCCGGAGAAGCCGTGATCCTTCATCAGCGCCATCGCGTCCGACAGCATCGCATCGGGGCCGATGGTCAGCGGATTGACCACCATTCCGGATTCATACTTCTTGACCTGCCGCACCTGGGCGGCCTGTCCCTCCGGATCGAAATTGCGGTGGATGACGCCGACGCCGCCGGCCTGCGCCATCGCGATCGCCATGCGTGCTTCGGTGACGGTGTCCATCGCGGACGCGATGATCGGGATGTTGAGCGGGATCGCGCGGGTCACATGCGAGCGGATATCGGCCTCCGAGGGCAGGATATCCGAGAGACCGGGTTTCAGAAGCACATCGTCGAACGTGAAGGCTTCACGGATACCCTGAAGTCCCTGCGCCATTGCCAACTCCTTTCGGCGGCTCATCGCCGCGATCAGTTCTTATAGATGAACGCCGCCTCCGGCGATGCTATCGGCATCGCCGTCGAATCGAAGCCCATCGGTGGGGTTGACGGTGGTCGATAGCATGGCGGGACGCCGAATCAAAGCGTTTGCCAGCTATGCACAGGCTTTTCGGGAAAAGCCGCAATCCCAAGGGGTTAGCGGCGGCCTTAGGATCGGTATCCCGGCGGCGGACCGTGCTGGCGGATCGCCTCCACCACCTCGCGGTGCCGGCGGTCCTCCCGCTTCATGTGAACCGCGATCAGCGCATGCGCCGAGGGCACCAGCAGCAGGACGTGGAAAATCAGCCCGAAAACCAGGCAAAACACGATCAGGACTAGGTTGAAAATCGCCGAAAACGGCTGCCCGTTCAGCAGCAGCCCGAGCGGCGGCAACAAGGCAGCAAGCACGTAGATCATGCGGACCTCCAGCGGCTGGCGCGGTGCATACCAGCGTCACGCAGGATTTAGGTGGTTTGCCCTGTTCCGCAATGGCCTGTGCGACAACGGGATGATACAGCGCCCTCGCCTGCCTCACTTTCCGGTCCCCCGATCCCGATGACCAAAGAACGCCTGATCCCGCTGATCGTGGCCACCGCCCTGTTCATGGAGAACATGGACTCGACGGTGATTGCGACCTCGCTGCCGGCGATCGCGGCCGATATCGGCACCAGCCCGCTGACGCTGAAGCTCGCCATCACGTCCTACCTGCTGTCGCTCGCGGTGTTCATCCCGGCCAGCGGCTGGACCGCCGATCGCTTTGGCGCGCGCATGGTGTTCTCGATCGCAATCGGCGTGTTCATGATCGGCTCGATCGGGTGTGCGCTGTCGCAGAACGTGACCCATTTCGTCATCGCCCGTATCCTGCAGGGCATGGGCGGCGCGATGATGACGCCGGTCGGACGGCTGGTGCTGTTGCGCTCGATCGACAAGAGCGCACTGGTTAACGCGATGACATGGGTGACGGTGCCGGCGCTGATCGGACCGGTGATCGGCCCGCCGCTCGGCGGCTTCATCACCACCTACTTCTCCTGGCACTGGATCTTCCTGATCAACATCCCGATCGGGCTGCTCGGCATCTTCATGGCGATGAAGTATATCGACCCGATCAAGAGCGAGGATCCCGAGCGCTTCGATCTCTACGGGCTGGTGCTGGCCGGGATCGGCCTTGCCGGCATCGCCTTCGGCCTCTCGGTTGCCGGCCTCGGCCTGCTGCCCTGGCCTGTGGTCACCGGCCTCGTTGCGGTCGGCACGATCTCGATGACGCTCTACGTGATGCATGCGAGGCGGACCGGATCGCCGGTGCTGGATTTCTCGCTGCTGCGCTTGTCGACCATGCGCGCCAGCATCATCGGCGGCTTCCTGTTCCGCCTCGGCATCGGCGCGCTGCCGTTCCTGCTGCCGCTGTTGATGCAGGAAGGTTTTGGCCTGACGCCGTTCCAGTCCGGCCTCGTCACGTTTGCCTCAGCCGTGGGCGCCATGGGCATGAAGACGCTGGCCGCGCGCATCATCCGCGCCTTCGGTTTTCGCAACATGATGACGGTCAATGCCGTCGTCAGCGCGGTCTTCCTAGCCGCCTGCGCCCTGTTCACGGTGACGACGCCGCTGCTGCTGATCTTCATCATCCTGGTCGTCGGCGGATTCTTCCGCTCGCTGCAATTCACCGCGATCAATACGGTGGCCTATGCGGAGGTCGAGCCGGCGCAGATGAGCCGCGCCACCACGCTGGTCAGCGTCAACCAGCAACTGGCGATTTCCGCCGGCGTCGCGGTCGGTGCGTTCTCGGTGGAATCGACCATGCTGTGGCACCATGTCACCGAACTGAGCGCCGACGTATTCCCGCCGGCGTTCCTCGTGGTCGCGCTCATCTCGGCCGCGTCGGCGTATTTCTTCTGGCAGATGCCCGATGACGCCGGCCACGAAATTTCCGGGCGCAAGGTGGTCGAGATTTCCAGCCGCAAGGGCGCGGAAAAGGCGGCGACCAAGGCCGCCAGCGAAGGTACCGGAGACGCACGGGATCAGCGGCTGGGCTGACCGGGCGCGGCATCGCCCCGCTTGACGGCAACACCGGCAAGGCCAGGGACCGAGCTTTCCCGAGAGTTTTTCCGTTGCCGCTATGTAGGACACCCGACATCCAAAAAATTCGCCGCGAGAGTCACAAAGCGAACGGAAGCCCCGGCGCCGGTCCGTCATATACTTTGGTATAGGCCGGCGCGAGGCGGTCATCCGCGGCAGCACCTGCCTTTGTTGGAAGTTTGGGGGAATGGTTCCCGGTTCCGTCTCTGCGGCACAGTACGCGCCTCGGAAGGTCCGGGAACAAAAATCCGATCGTTGTTGATTTCAGTTTCGCTGAAAGGATGAAAACCCGTGAGTGATGCCAATATGAACGTTGACGTGAATAGCAATCCGCCGAACCCGAAAGCGGCCGGACCACACGAAAAGCGCGGCTTTGACATGCCGTTCGTCGCGGTGTCCGGGATTTTTAATGGGATCGCCGAGCAAAACGTGACGCGGGCGAAGGAAGGCATCGAGAACATGAAGATTGCCTCGGGAGCAGTCACCGACGTTCTCCTGGAATCAAGTTCAACCAACGCAAGAGGCGCCGCGGACTACGCCGCCAAATTGATCGAGTTCTCGGCCGCCAACACCAACTCCGCCTTCGAGTTTCTCACCCATCTCATGGGCACGAAGTCGCCCTCGGAAATCTTGCAGCTCTCCGCCGCACAGGGCTGCAAGAACTTCGGAGCCACGGCAGCACAAAACCGCGAGATTTGGGAGCTCACCCGCAAGATCGCGACCGAGAGTGCCAATCCAATCAAGAAGAGCTTTGCCGGCATGCTGCAGAAAGCGTCCTGGTTCTAAGTCACTTTCGCAGCCCGACAGGATCGGCTGGAACGAGCGCTCCACGAGAAGGGCGCATTCCAGCCGATGTCGAGCTGACATGCCGCAATACAAAAATCCAGGGACGGAAGAACAGATGGGCGTCGTCATGATCAAATGCCCCGAGACGGGGCGCGCTATTCCGACGGGCATGAATGCGGATCGGGAGAAGTTTCGCTGCAGTCCGGTGTTTTTCGCGCGGACGTTCTGCTCGATCTGCGAGGTCAGTCACGAATGGTTTGCCAGGGAGGCTTGGGTTCACGAGCCAGCAGAGAAGCGGCTCAAGCTAAAGGCCATTCTCAGCCTGTAATCAGCGTAGAGCCGCTGAAGCCCTTGCTGCAACTCCGTCAATGGCCCCTCGAGCGGGGGCCGGTCACTCTCTGGCCTGGCGTGCGGCGATGAACCTCCTCTGCCTGGGCAAACAAGGCATGTCGATCGCGGGGATGCCGGACAGGCCCCGGCGGCGTCATCTCCTCCGGCAAGACGATCCGACCGATCCTGCGGCGCATGAGCTGGTAGCACTCGCATGCTGCTGCTTCGAGTCGCGGCCTGTCGATCTCAATGAAGGAGCGTCGATTGGATCGGACCGCACCCGAGTCACGGAGCTTGCAAACGGCATGCGTCACCGTCGTTCGCCGCACGCCGAGAAATTCCGCAAGCGTCTCCTGCGTCAGCGGCAGGGTGTCCCCGTCAAGCCGATCGTGGACATGCAGCAACCATCTCGCCAGACGGGCTTCGACCGAGTGTAGCGCATTGCAGGCCGCAACGTGCTGAAATTGTGCCATCAGTGCCCTGGAGAGGATCTGAACCGCGCCATTCAAGGCGCTGCTGCGGTCGAGCGCCGCTTGAAACCGTGCCGGCGAAATCTGCAACGTGGTCCCCGCCACCCGGACCACCGCGGTCATCGGAGAGCGGGAAGGCCCCAGCGTCGACAGGATGCCCACAGCTCCCTCGTTGCCGACGAGAGCGGTCGCGACCGTTTGCCCGCTCGGCATGTCCATGATGAAGGCGATCAAGCCGCTGAGAGGGAAATAGATCTTTTCGACTACGTCACCCGACCGCATCAGCACGGCGTCACGTTCAAGCGGGACCATTCGGAAATGAGGCACCAGGAATTTAAGATCTGCTGGCGGCAATGCAGCTAACAGTCGATTACCAACTCTGGCCCTGTGCTCCATCACGGGAAAGCTCCTTCCCAGACGGATGCGCCGTACGCTGCAGAACTGCTGCTGGCGTCAGGCTGCATGCGAATAAACAGACCGCGCCGAGCAGGTAATATGCGCCATCCGGGAAAAAGTTCCAATGGCATTACTCAGGCGCGTCAACGCCGCTCACCCCGCAACCAGGCAGACATTCATCGGCCGCGGCCGCGTAAAGGTTGCGCTTAAAGCCGGGTGGGCTGCCCGCGAAATCCCATCGCCAGCACATAGCGCTCCGACGAATCCTGCCGGCTCGACGCCGGCTTGACGTGGCGCACGCTGGCGAAATCGCGCTTCAATTGCGCGACCAGTTCGGCGTCTGCGCCGCTCTGAAAGGCCTTGGCCAGAAACGTTCCGCCGGGATTGAGCACGTCGGCGGCAAACGCTGCCGCAGTTTCGATCAGGCCGACGATGCGCAACTGATCCGTCTTGCGGTGGCCGGTGGTGTTGGGCGCCATGTCGGACATCACGACGTCGGCACGACCGCCCATCATGGCGATCAGTTTTTCCGGCGCGTCCTCGGCCAGAAAGTCGAGCTGGGCGAAATTGACGCCGGGGACTTCCGGCATCTCCAGGAGATCGATCGCGACCACCTTGCCCTTGCCGTTGACCGCGCCGACACGCTTCGCCGCGATCTGGCTCCAGCCCCCGGGGGCGGCGCCGAGATCGACCACAGCGATGCCATGCTTGAGGAAGTGATACTTGTCGTCGATCTCGATCAGCTTGTAGGCCGCGCGCGAGCGATAGCCGTCCCGCTTGGCTTGCGCCACATAGGGATCATTGAGCTGCCGCTCCAGCCAGAGTTTTGATGACAGCTTGCGCTTGCCACCGCTCTTGACCGTGACGTGCAGGCGTCCGGTGGTGTCTTTTGCCATGTCTGTCGGTGCCTTGGGGTGTCAGACGCGATCTAGCACATCACGCCACGCGGCGCATTAACACGCCCTGAGCGCGCCGTCTTCGCGCATCATCTCGACCAGCATGCCCTCGCGCAGGCCCCGGTCGGCGACGCGCAGCCGCGGCAGCGGGAAGGCATCGCGGATCGCATCCAGAATGGCGCAGCCGGCCAGCACCAGATCGGCGCGCTCGACGCTGATGCAATTATTGTTGGCGCGCTCCAGATAGCTCATGCCGCGCAGCCGCTGGATCACCGCGGTAATGTCGGAACCGTGCATCCAGATGCCATCGATGCGGCGGCGGTCGTAGCGCGCCAGGTTGAGATGGACGCCGGCGAGCGTGGTCACGGTGCCGGAGGTGCCCAGCATATGCATGTCGTGCAAATCCGTGCCGTGCTCGCCAGCGAACGGCGCGACATATTGCGCGACTTCGCGCACCATCCGCACGTAGGATTCCGCCGTGACGTCTCGTCCGCCGAAATGCTCGGCCAAGGTGACGACGCCGAGCGGGATCGACATCCACGCCTTGATCCGCGGCGGCGCATTCTGCTCGGCGGGATCGCGCTCGATCCGGACCAGTTCGGTCGAGCCGCCACCGATATCGAACAGGATCGCGCCCCGCCCCCTTGCGTCCAGCAGCGGCGAACAGCCGATCACGGCAAGCGCCGCCTCGGTCTCGCGATCGATCACCTCGAGCCGGATGCCGGTCTCGCTCGCGACGCGGGCGCGAAAGCTTTCGGCATTGGCGGCGGCGCGGCAGGCTTCGGTGGCGATCAACCGCAGGCGGTGGGCCTTGCGGTAGCGGATCTTGTCGCTGCAGATGCTGAGCGCCGCGATGGCGCGCTCGATCGCCGCCTCGCTGATGGAACCGGTCGCGGAAATGCCCTCGCCGAGCCGGATGATCCGCGAAAACGAATCCACCACGCGAAAACCATCGCCTGCCGGACTGGCGATCAAAAGCCGGCAATTATTGGTGCCAAGGTCGAGCGCGGCATAGACACCGTTTGCCGTGGCCGCCGCAACCGACCCTGACGGGCTAGCGCAGACCTCAAGGCCTTCGCGCAGCCGCGTATCGTCATTCATCAAAACTGTCTTTCCGCGGGCCGCTTCCGGGCCGCCGAAGAAAAATTACCGTTCACGGAAACTTTAGCAGCGCCAAGGGGCTACGCAACAACCCATCACATAGGACTATGCCCAATCAGGCGTTGTCGGGCATGACGCAGTGCGTTATCTCAGCAGGAACCCGCGGAACCGGTAAAATCCGCGAGAATCCTAAGCATTTCAGGTGTTTTTCGATGCAAGATCACACGGGCGCCTCCTCCCTGGACAACGCTATCGCACTGCAAAAATACGGGGTGGGGCAGCCGGTGCGCCGCAAGGAAGACGACACGCTGGTGCGCGGCAAGGGCAAATACACCGACGATTTCGCCCTGCCCGGCCAGGCCTATTGCTGGATGGTGCGCTCCAGCCATGCCCACGGAATCATCAAGGGGATCGCCACGGCCACCGCCAAGGCCATGCCCGGCGTGCTCGGCATCTGGACCGGCAAGGACCTGGAAGCCGCCGGCTACAACCCCTTCACCTGCGGTCTGCCGCTGAAGAGCCGGGACGGCTCGCCGCTGCTGCAGACCAACCGTCCGGCGCTGGCGACCGACAAGGTGCGCTTTGTCGGCGATCCCATCGCCTTTGTGGTCGCGGAAACGCTGGCGCAGGCGCGCGATGCGGCGGAGGCCGTCGAACTCGACATCGAGCCGCTGCCGGCCGTGACCGATGCGGCTGAAGCGACAAAGCCCGGTGCGCCGCTGCTCTACGATCACATCCCGAACAACGTCGCGCTGGACTACCACTATGGCGACACCGCCAAGATCGACGCGGCGTTTGCCACTGCTGCGCATGTGACCAAACTCGACATCGTCAACACCCGCGTTGCCGTGGTGTCGATGGAGCCGCGCGTGGCGCTCGCCGCCTACGACAAGGCGGCCGAGCGCTTCACGCTGCAGGTGCCGACGCAGGGCGTCTCCGGCAACAAGGTGACGCTGGCAAAAATTCTCAATGTGCCGAACGACAAGGTTCGCATCCTGACCGCCAATGTCGGCGGCTCCTTCGGCATGAAGAACGTCAGCTATCCCGAATATACCTGCATCCTGCACGCGGCGAAGGCGCTGGGCCGCCCGGTGAAATGGACCGACGAGCGCTCGACCAGCTTCCTTTCGGACAGCCATGGCCGCGCCCAGCTCATTCACGCCGAACTGGCGCTCGATGCTGAAGGCAAGTTTTTGGCGGTGCGACTGCAGGGTTACGGCAATCTCGGCGCTTATATCACCGGCGTGGCGCCGGGGCCGTTGTCGCTCAACACCGGCAAGAACCTTGCGAGCGTCTACCGCACGCCGCTGCTCGGCGTCGACATCAAGACGGTTTTGACCAACACCACGCTGATGGGCGCCTATCGCGGCGCCGGCCGGCCCGAGGCCAATTACTACATGGAGCGGCTGATCGACCGTGCCGCCGACGAGATGGGCATCAACCGCCTCACCTTGCGCAAGCGCAATTTCATCAAGCCGTCGCAACTGCCGTTCGCGGCAGCCTCCGGCGTCACCTATGACAGCGGCGATTTCGCAGGGGTCTTCAACAAGGCGCTGGAGATTTCCGACCACGCCAATTTTGCGAAGCGGAAGAAGGAGAGCAAAAAGAGCGGCAAGCTGCGCGGTATCGCCGTCGGCTCCTATCTGGAAGTGACAGCGCCGCCGAGCGGCGAACTCGGCAAGATCAGCTTCGAGCCGGATGGTTCGGTGAAGCTGACCACCGGCACGCTCGATTACGGCCAGGGCCACGCCACACCGTTCGCGCAGGTGCTTTCGGCGCAGCTAGGCGTTCCCTTCGACAAGATCACGCTGGAGCAGAACGACAGCGATCTCGTCCGTTTCGGCAACGGCACCGGCGGGTCGCGCTCCATCACCGCGACCGGTCAGGCCATCGTGGAAGCTTCCGCCCTCGTAATCGCGAAAGGCAAACAGGCCGCCGCGCATCTGATGGAAGCGTCCGAGGGCGATATCGAATTCGCCCAAGGCCGCTTCACCATCGCCGGCACTGACCGCTCGATCGGCATCATGGAGCTGGCGCAGCGCGTGCGTGAAGGCAGGATGCCGGAGGGCGTGCCGCTGTCGCTCGACGTCGACCACGCCACCAAGGACACGCCGTCCACTTTCCCCAATGGCTGCCATGTCGCGGAAGTGGAAATCGATCCCGAGACCGGCGTGACGCAGATCGTGCGCTACTTCGCCGTTAATGATTTCGGCACGGTGGTCAACCCGATGATCGTCGCCGGCCAGCTGCATGGCGGCGTGGCGCAAGGCATCGGCCAGGCGCTGATGGAGGAAGTCAGCTACGATTCCAGCGGCCAGCCGATCACCGGCTCGTTCATGGACTACGCCCTGCCGCGCGCGGAGGACATCCCGCCGATGGAAGTCGGCGACCACCCCTCGCCCGCAAAGTCCAATCCGCTGGGCACAAAAGGCTGCGGCGAAGCCGGCTGTGCCGGCAGCCTCGTCTGCATCGTCAACGCGGTGGTCGACGCGCTGTCGGAATACGGCATCACCCATATCGACATGCCGCTGACGCCGGAGCGGGTGTGGCGGGCGATCCAGGATGCGAAGGCGAAGGCGGCGTGAGTGCCCTCGCTTCCACAAGCGAGCTGTTCGTCACCCGCCTTGTGCGCAATTGCGCACTGGGGCGGGTGACCCAGTATTCCAGAGGCGTCAACGATCGAACCCCCAGGCCGCGGCGTACTGGATGCCCCGCCTTCGCGGGGGCATGACGTCGAGACGCGCTCGCGCCTGCGTCACACCTTCTCGACCGCGCCCCCGCTTTCGGCCCAGCCCTTGAAGCCACCGAGATTACGCACGTCCTTGTAGCCCATGTCTTGCAGCGTCTTGCCGGCAAGCGCGGACCGGCCGCCGGAGGCGCAATAGACGATCACGGTTTTTTCCCGATCGAATGCACTGTCATAATAGGGGCTGTCAGGATCCGCCTTGAATTCGAGCATGCCGCGCGCGACGTGTTTCGCGCCCTGAACCTTGCCGGTGCTCTGTAGCTCAAGCCCGTCGCGCACATCGACCACCAGGACCTGGCCACGCTCGATCAGGGCTTTCGCGTCTTGTGGGCTGATGGCTGGAACGGAGCTGTTAGCCGCTGCAAGCAAATCCTTCACTGAATTAGGCATCGTATTCTCCCGTATGCTGTTATCGTTAGGTACGGATAATGGCCCAGTTTGTGGCGAAGCTTGGTCAATAGCGCAATGACCACGGCTCCAGGAAGCTTTGCCGCGACGCTATGCCGCTTGACTGGAGAATGCATTCTGAAAGGCTTCACGCTGCCCGCAGGCGCGCCGACAGCAGGAATTCAGGATCAGATTGTGGACGTATTGTCGGAAGTCCTGCGCGTCGTCCGTTTGTCCGGAACGATTCATTTTCGCGCGGAATTTACGCATCCGTGGGCCATTCTTTCGTCCCCGCCGGCGCTGCTTGCGGCGCGCCTGCAATCCTCCGAAGGATCGGTGACACCGTTTCATGTGGTCACCGAGGGCAATTGCCTGGTGACATCAGGGGCATTGCCGCCAATCCACATCGAAAGCGGCGACGTGATCGTGTTCCCGCGCGGCGATCAGCATGTAATGACCAGCGATCCTGAGCTGGCGCCTGTCCCGATACAGGACATCTATTCGCAGCCGTCCGCGGAGCGGATCACGGTCGTGAATCACGGCGGCGGCGGGCCGCCGGCGCGCTTCATCTGCGGCTTTCTGCACGCCGATCAGCGCTTCGATCCGCTGCTGAAATCGCTGCCGGCGATTCTTTGCGTCCGCTCGCGTGAAGACACCCTTACGCTCGAGACGCTGGACGGCACCGGAAGGCGTGTGCAGGCGATCACGCATCCGCAGGAGAAGGAGTGGTGGCGGGCGTCGGTGCGCTACCTGATGAGCGAAACCGCGACGCCGGGTCCCGGCAATCGTGCCGTGCTGGCGCGATTGGCCGAGTCGCTTTTCCTCGAGCTGCTGCGGTGGCAGTTGCAGTTTGCGACACAGGGCCATGGCGGCGGTTGGCTGGCAGGCCTGCATGATCCCCAGGTGGGTCCCGCGCTCACACTGCTTCATGCGCAGCCGGAACGGCCGTGGACCGTCGAAGCGCTTGCAAAGGAAGTCGGGGTCTCGCGTGCGGCGCTCGCCAAACGATTCGTCGAATTGGTCGGCGAGTCGCCGATCCAGTATCTCGCGGGCTGGCGGATGCATCTGGCCCAGCACCTGCTGCAAGACAGCACGCTTGGCGTCGCCGAGATCGCCGGACGCGTCGGATATGACTCCGACGCGGCTTTCAATCGCGCCTTCCGGCGAGTGGTCGGCTCGCCGCCCGCGACATGGCGGCAAGCCAGGGAGGAACAGCCTCTCGCAGCGGATGGATTGCCGGGTCAAGCCCGGCAATAGCACGTCGTGTTACGCCGCAGCCTGCTCGCGCGGCTGGTAGATCGCGACGTGGTGGCAATGCGCCAGTGGCGTCTTGCCGTTGGCAACAACCAGCGCGTCGAGCTCGACGAAGCGGTGGCCCTTCTTGTCGTAATTGCCGATGACCTTTGCGCGGGCCGTGATCACGTCACCGGTCCTTGCCGCGGAAAGAAGCTGCATGCGGCTACCGACGTGAATCCAAGGCCCCAGAATGGCGTTGTCGACCAGCGCCCGGTTCATCACCCGTTGCAGCAGGCCGGGATGACCAAGGCCCTCCTTCGCGTAGATCGGATCGGCTTCCCTGATGTCGGCAAGATATCCCGTGGCCGCGTCGCCCGCCCAGTTGCGCGGCGTGGTGCCGAGCCATCTACCGACCTCGTAGGAAGCGCCGTTGACCGGCTTGCGCTCCGCCACGGCAGCGACTTCCCTGTAGTCTGCAATCGAAACAGCCGGTGCGGATGCCGGCAATGACGCGGTGCCGGTGGCGCAAAGCTCGCCACGGCTCTGCACTTCTATCGAAAGCACGTCATTGCTTTCCTCCGCCGTCAGCTCCGCGAGTTCGCCGTCATAGACCGGCTTGGCGAAGCGCGCCTCGATCAGGCCGCGTTCGAGAAAGGCGCGGCCCCATTTTGCGACCGGCTGGTGCATCATATAGGCCATCACGTCGACGCCCGGGACCAGCCCACCCGAGAATCCGAACCGCTTTGCCACGGTGTCGTCATGCATCTTGTTTTCGGATTGTTTGGCGGTGTTGTAGGCCTGGACGCGATACGGCTCGATAGTCATGCTCGTTTTCTCTTATTCTTGGTTGTTTTCAGCCATTTATCGTACGCAAAGAATGTACCGTGGCAAGCGTGTTCCGCGCCCTGTTTTCCTCGCATTCCGCCATCGAATAGGCTACCACGCGCGGGCAAGAACATGCGCCGAGATATGCCTGAATTGAACCCCACCCGCATCTATGTCGATGCCGACGCCTGCCCGGTGAAGGACGAGATCTATCGCGTCGCGACCCGGCACGGCCTGCCGGTCAGCGTGGTCGCGGGGAATTTCATCCGCGTGCCGCAGGATCCGCTGGTCGAGCGTATCGCCGCCGGTTCCGGGATGGATGCCGCCGACGACTGGATCGCGGAGCGTGCGGGAAACGGCGACATCGTCATCACCTCGGATATCCCGCTCGCCAGCCGCTGCGTGAAATCGGGCGCCGAGGTGATTGCGCCGAATGGCAAGCCGTTCACCGAACAATCGATCGGCATGACGCTGGCCGTGCGCAATTTGATGACTGACCTGCGCTCATCGGGCGAAGTCACCGGTGGGCCGAAATCCTACTCCCCGCGCGACCGCTCGGCCTTTTTGTCGGCGCTCGACCAGACCATCCGCCGCATCCAGCGCCAGCGGGCGCAACAGCCCGCGCAAGACCAGGGTTGAAGTGAACGATGGCGCCGCCGCTGATCCAGTTGAAAGATATAAGGCTGACGTTCGGCGGCACGCCGCTGCTGTCGGGCGTGGAGCTATCCGTGTCCGCGGGCGAGCGCGTCTGCCTGATCGGCCGCAACGGCTCCGGCAAATCGACGCTTCTCAAGATCGCCGCCGGCACCGTCGAGCCCGACGGCGGCAGCCGCTTCGTGCAGCCGGGCGCGACCATCCGCTATTTGCCGCAGGAGCCTGATTTCGGCGATCACACGACGACGCTGGCCTATGTCGAGGCTGGCCTCGGCCCCGGCGACGATCACTACCAGGCGCGCTATCTGGTGGAGCAACTCGGGCTGCACGGCGACGAAGACCCCGCACATGTCTCGGGCGGCGAGGCCCGCCGCGCGGCGCTGGCGCGGGTGCTGGCGCCTTCGCCCGACATATTGCTGCTGGACGAGCCGACCAACCATCTCGACCTTCCCACCATCGAATGGCTGGAGGGCGAGCTGGAAAGCCGACGTTGTGCGCTGGTCATCATCAGCCATGACCGCCGCTTCCTCTCCAATCTGTCGCGCGCGACCGCCTGGCTTGATCGCGGCCAGATCAGGCAGATCGACCGCGGTTTCTCGGCGTTCGAGGCCTGGCGCGACGAGGTGCTGGCGGAAGAAGAGCGCGACCAGCACAAGCTCGATCGCAAGATCGTCAACGAAGAACACTGGCTGCGCTACGGCGTCTCCGGCCGCCGCAAGCGCAACGTCAAGCGGCTCGGCAATCTGCATGCGCTACGCGACCAGCGGCGCGATTATCGCGGCGCGACCGGCAATGCCAGCCTCGCCGCGGCGGAAGCCGACAAATCCGGCAAGCTTGTCATCGAGGCCAAGAACCTCGCCAAGGCCTTTGGCGAGCGCACGATCGTCGATGGCTTTTCGATCCGCGTCCAGCGCGGCGACCGCATCGGCATCGTCGGGCCGAACGGCGTCGGCAAGACCACGCTGATCGAGATGCTGACCGGCGGCAGCCCGCCCGACAGCGGCACGATCCGGCTCGGCGCCAATATCGAAATGGCGACGCTCGACCAGCACCGCGAAAGCCTCGACCCCAAGTCGACACTGGCCGAGGCGCTGACCGGCGGACGTGGCGACCATGTCATGGTCGGCGGCCGGCCGAAGCACGTCGTCAGCTACATGAAGGACTTTCTGTTCGCCCAGGAACAGATGCGCACGCCGCTCGAGGTGCTCTCCGGCGGCGAGCGCGGCCGGCTGATGCTGGCGCGTGCGCTGGCGAAGCCCTCCAACCTGCTGGTGCTGGACGAGCCGACCAACGACCTCGATCTCGAAACCCTCGACGTGCTCGAGGAGATGCTCGGCGACTACGAGGGCACCGTGATCCTGATCAGCCATGACCGCGACTTCCTCGACCGCGTCGTCACTTCCGTGATCGTGCCCGAGGGCGACGGCCGCTGGATCGAATATGCCGGCGGTTACACCGACATGCTGGCGCAGCGCGGCGAGGATCTCGCGCGCGAAGCTCCCAATATGAGTACCGTCGAGGAAAAGAAGGAAACCAGAGCTGCCGCGCCCTCTGCGGCACCCAAGCGCCGGCTGAACTTCAACGAGAAGCACGCGCTGGAAACGCTGCCGAAGACGATGGCGAAGCTGCAGGCCGAGATCGCAAAACAGCAAAAGCTGCTTGACGATCCCGACCTCTACACCAAGGATCGCAAGAAATTCGACGCGGCCTCCGCGGCGGTCGCGAAGGCGCAGGAAGAACTCGCGGCTGCCGAGGACCGTTGGCTGGAGCTTGAGGTTTTGCGAGAAGAGATCGAACAGGCGTAGGATGGGTGGAGCGCAGCGAGACCCATCATGACGCACCGACACGATTGATGGGTTTCGCTTCGCTCTACCCCCTACGGTTCCTACGATTTCGAACAGAGAGAAGAGCATGACAACGCCCCTCGCCGCCAAGATCGCCCGTGAATATGGCACGCCCTGCGCCGTGATCGACATGGACCGCGTCGAGCGCAACATCGCTCGGATCCAGGCGGCCTGCGATGCGGCTGGCGTCGCCAACCGGCCGCATATCAAGACCCACAAGAGCCCGCTATTGGCGCAGATGCAGGTCGCGGCCGGCGCCCGCGGCATCACCTGCCAAAAACTCGGCGAGGCCGAGGTGATGGCGGAAGCCGGCATCGACGACATCCTGATCAGCTACAATTTGATCGGCGACGAGAAAATGGCCCGGCTCGCCGCGCTGCAGGCCAAAGCCAACATGACGGTCGCCGCCGACAATTCGACCGTGATCGCGGGCCTGCCACAGGCCGCCGCCGCGTCGGGACGCGCGCTCTCGGTCGTGGTCGAATGCGACACCGGGCGGAAGCGCGCCGGCGTCGAGACGCCGGCTGAAGCCATTGCGCTGGCGCACGAGATTGCAGGCTTGAAAGGACTGCGGTTTGCGGGCTTCATGCTGTACCCGACCGAAACCGGCTGGACGGAAGCGCAGAAATTTTTCGACGAGGCGCTGGCCGGCGTCCGCGCGCACGGGCTCGATGCTGCGATGGTTTCCACCGGCGGCTCGCCGAACCTGAAGAATCTTGGAAAACTCAAGGGCGCGACCGAGCACCGGCCGGGCACCTATATCTACAACGACCGCATGCAGGTCGCCGCCGGAGTTGCCAGTTGGGACGATTGCGCGCTGAACATCTATTCCACCGTCGTCAGCCGCGCCGGCCCGGACCGCGGCATCCTCGACGCCGGCTCCAAGACGCTGACGTCAGATACCGGCGGCGGGCTTGAAGGCCACGGGCTGATCCTGGAGCACCCCGAGGCGAAGATTGCGCGCTTTGCGGAAGAGCACGGGTTCCTCGATCTGGCCCGCAGCAATACACGGCCTGTCGTCGGCGACGTCGTCCGCATCGTACCCAACCACGTCTGCGTCGTCGTCAACATGATGGACGAAGTGGTGATGGTGCGCGGCGAGGAGATCATCGGCACGCTGCCGGTCGCGGCACGGGGGAAATTGCGGTGAGATTGTAGGGTGGGCAAAGGCGCCCTTGCGCCGTGCCCACCATCAAGAGCAACGCAAGCAGTGGTGGGCACGCTTCGCTTTGCCCACCCTACGCAGCTCTGTCTAAGATGCGACGGGGAGTCGAACGTTGAAGAACATACAAATTATTGATGGCGCGCTCAACGCAACCTTCAGCGTGTTTCAAGCGACTGAAGACGAATTCGCTGCCATCTTTCCTGCCGATGGCCAGGACATGGAGTTCATCGAGGACTTTATCGAACGCGTCGGGGACGAGCGGGCCGGACAAATATTGAGGCCAGTATGGGATCGTCCCATCCTCAAGCGGGATGCGCAGGGCATCCACGGAACATTGTATTACGAATACGAAGACAAGCGGCAACATTTCCCGCCAACAAAGCGAGAGGTTGACTGGGATCATGATGCGATCAACGCCGCCCAGAGGCACCTTTTTGCCAGCAAACGCTAAGCTTGCGTCACGATCGCAGACATCGTAGGCCACGCCAACCACGCGCAATTTCTTAAGGCAAGCGTTGCCTCCCCAACCACTTCAGCGCCCCTCGCCCCGCTGCTACGCCGGTCGCGAACGACGCCTGCAACAGATAGCCGCCGGTCGGGGCTTCCCAATCGAGCATCTCGCCCGCCGCAAACACCCCCGGCAAGCGGCGGAGCATGAAAGCGTCGTCGAGCTCGTCGAACGATATTCCGCCCGCCGTCGAAATCGCGCGCGCGATCGGCGCGATGCCGTTGAGCTGCACGGACACTGCCTGAATCAAGCGGGCGAGATCGGTCGGAGAAAGCGCGGTTAGCAACTTCCCGGATGTCTTGGCTGACTCCTGCAACAGCCCGATCGCGATGGGCGAAAGATTTGCCGCCTTGCGGAGAAAATTCGAGAAGGACTGCTTGCCCTTGGCTGCGGACAATTTCGCGATCAGTTCACCGGTCTCCGCGTCGGGACGTAAGGCGATATTCAGTGTGGCGTGCCCATCGCGCAGGATGGCCTCACGCAACTCGGCAGACAGCGCATAGATCGCGCCGCCCTCGATGCCGGTGCGCGTGACGATGGCTTCGCCGCGCTGAGTATGCGCTGCAAAGGTCAGCGCAACGCCCTTGAGCGGTTGACCTTCAAAGCGGTCGCGGAAAATCTCCGACCAGGCGACGGTGAAGCCGGAATTGGCCGGCCGCAGCGGCGATATCTTCACGCCCTCTGCAGCGAGCGTTTCCTTCCACGTGCCGTCTGAACCAAGCCGCGGCCAGCTCGCGCCCCCGAGCGCCAGCACGGTTGCGCGCGGCTCGACGACGAGCGGTCCGCCAGGTGTTTCAAAACGCAGGCGGCCCTGCTCATCCCAGCCGGTCCAGCGGTGGCGCAGCGCCAATCTTACGCCCATCGAGTCGAGCCGCCGCAGCCAAGCCCGTAACAAGGGCGAGGCCTTGAAGGCTTTCGGAAAAACCCGGCCGCTGGAGCCGACAAAAGTCTCCTGCCCCAGCGCTTCACTCCAGTCGCGCAGTGCCTGTGGCGGAAACGCTTCGATGGCGGCTTTCAGATGCGGCATCGCCTCGCGGTAGCGCGCGAGGAATGCCGGCAACGGCTCGCTATGCGTGAGGTTGAGCCCGCCTCGCCCGGCCATCAGGAACTTGCGGCCGGCGGAAGGCATCGCGTCATAGACGATGACCTCGGCGCCGCCCTGCGCGAGCACTTCGGCTGCCATCAGGCCGGCGGGGCCGGCGCCGATGATGGCGACGTGTTGTGAGGGTGAAGACATGGCGGGAGTGTACGTCGTCGCCGCCACAATAACAGTCGTCATGCCCGGGCTTGTCCCGGGCATCCACGTCTAACTTGCGGTCGGTGACAAAGGCGTGGATGGCCGGGTCATAGGCGAGCGGAAGCGACGCCGTCCTTCGGACGGCTATGCCCGGCCATGACGAGAGAGTTTGACGAGAACCGCAGCGCTACAGCTTGATCCCCGCCCGCGCTGCGGCCTGCGCCACATATTTCTGCGTCTGCTCGAACGCGCCTTGCAGCGCCTTGGCCTTCGAGACGTCGTCGATCTCGGCAAAACGCGCCGCAATCGCATCCGGCGTCCAGTCGGACTGGGCCAGATTGACGCCCTCGGTCTCGATGATCTTGATCACCGCGAACGAGCCCGCGCCCGCGCCCATGATAGTGCGGGTCGGGGCGTCCTCGCTCAGCAGAAATTCCACCGCCGGCGTGATCGCCTCGGGGCGCATCAGGGCCAGCGCCTGCGGCGGCAGCAGTTCTTCCGTCATCCGGGTCGCCGCGGTCGGCGAAATCGTGTTGACGCGGATGTTGTTCTTGCGGCCTTCCTCGGCCAGCACGTTCATCAGGCCGACCATGCCGGCTTTGGCGGCGCCGTAATTGGCCTGACCGAAATTGCCGAACAGGCCCGACGACGAGGTGGTCAGCACGATGCGCCCATAGTTGCGCTCCCGCATGCCATCCCACACCGCCTTGCAGCAGTAAAACGTACCGACGAGATGAACATCGAGTACCTTGGCAAAGTCGGCTACATCCATTTTTGCGAACGACTTGTCGCGAAGAATGCCAGCATTGGCGCACAGGAGATCGACGCTGCCCCACTCCTTCGTAGCCCGCTCGACCATCGCCGTGACCTGTCCGAACTTCGAGACGTCGGCGCCATCGGCCATCGCGGTGCCGCCGGCTTTGCGGATTTCCTCGACCACGGTTTCCGCTGGCGTCAGCGACCCGCCGGTACCGTCGCGCGCGCCGCCGAAATCGTTGACCACCACCTTGGCGCCGCGGCTCGCCAGCCCCAGCGCATGCGCCCGTCCCAGACCATTGCCCGCGCCGGTGACGATGGCGACGCGTCCGTCAAACCTGATTGCCATGAGTTACGATTCCTGGATGTGGGTTTCACTCGTCATGCCCGGCCTTGTGCCGGGCATCCACGTCTTCCTGGTTGCTGCATAGCAAGACGTGGATGGCCGGGACAAGCCCGGCCATGACGCGCTGAGGTTATGCGAAGTAAATCAGCCCGATCCAGTCGGCGACCAAAGCGGGCTTCTCCTCGCCCTCGATCTCGATGGTAACGCTGGTGCGCGACTGCAGCTCCTTCGGCTTGCGCAGCTTGGCCTCCATCAGCGTGAAGCGGCCACGCACGCGCGAGCCCGCGCGCACCGGCGAGAGGAAGCGCAGCTTGTCGAAACCATAATTCACGCCCATCGCCGTGCCTTCGATGACCGGCATCACTTCATAGGACATGATGCTCATCAGCGACATCGTGAGAAAGCCATGCGCGATGGTGTTGCCGAACGCGGTTTCCTTTTTGGCGCGCTCGGGATCGACATGGATGAACTGATGGTCCTCGATCACGTCGGCGTAGACATTGATCCGGCTCTGGTCGATCAGGTGCCAGGACGACACCCCGATCTCCTTGCCCACCATGGCCTGATAGGCCTCAAACGAGACCGGCGGCTTCTTCCAGACTTCATTCATTGTGATTAGCTCTCCAGCCCGGCGGTCCGCACCTTCTGCAGCTCCGGGAATTCTTCTTCGCGGAACTCCGCTCCGCGCAGCGCATCGCTTCTGACATTATCATGTTCGAGCCGGCGCAACTGCACGCGGCGGATTTTGCCGGAAATCGTCTTCGGCAGTTCCGTCACCAGTTCGATCTTGCGGATGCGCTTGAACGGCGCCAGCCTTGTGTGCAGATGCCGGAAGATCGATAGCGCCGTTTCCGGCGTGCGTTCGACGCCTGAGACCAGCAGCACATAGGCCTTGGGGATCGCGAGCCGGATCGGATCGGGACTGGGAACGACCGCGGCTTCAGCGACCGATTCATGCTCCAGCAGCACGCTTTCCAGCTCGAACGGGCTGATACGGTAGTCGGATGATTTGAAAACGTCGTCGGAACGGCCGACGAAAGTCAGATAACCCTCGTCATCGGCAAACACCACGTCGCCGCTGCGATAGAGATCGCCGTCGGCGCCCTTCAGTTTGCCGTCCTCGCCCTGATAGCCCTGCATCAGGCCGGCGGGCCGATCGGCGCCGAGCACCAGCGTCACCTCCCCCTCCTTGGTGACGTGGCCGTCACTGTCGGTGATCTGCACGCGGTAGCCCGGCAGCGGGCGGCCCATCGAGCCGACCTTGACCTTCTGGCCCGGTGAGTTGCCCGCAAGCGCGGTGGTTTCGGTCTGGCCGTAGCCGTCGCGGATGGTCAAGCCCCACGCCGCCTTCACCTGATCGATCACTTCCGGGTTGAGCGGCTCTCCGGCGCCGCAGACCTCGCGCAGGCTGACCTTGAAATCCGCAAGCCGCTCCTGGATGAACAGCCGCCACACCGTCGGCGGCGCGCACAGCGTGGTGACGCCGCAGCGGCCGACGGTGGCGAGCAAGGCCTTGGCATCGAAGCGCGGCTGGTTGACCACAAACACAGTAGCTCCGGCATTCCATGGCGCGAAGAAGCAGCTCCAGGCATGCTTGGCCCAGCCCGGCGAGGAAATATTCAGATGCACGTCGCCCGGCTGCAGCCCGAGCCAGAACATCGTCGACAGCGCACCGACCGGATAGCTGCGCTGGCTGTGCCGCACCAGTTTTGGCTTTGCCGTCGTGCCCGAGGTGAAATAGAGCAGCATCGGGTCGTCGGCGTTGGTCGGACCATCAGGCGCAAAAGTCTCGGGCGCGCCGGCCGCCTGCTCGAATGGCAGCCAGCCGTCATGCGTCGTCGATGCACCGACCACGATACGCACCAGATTGTCGCCGCCGAGGCCTGCGAACTTCGCCACTTGATCCTGCGAAGCCACCACCACCCTCGCCCGGCCGCGATCGAGCCGGTCGCGCAATTCGTCGGGCGTGAGAAGCGTGGTGGCGGGGATCACGACCACGCCGAGCTTCATTGCCGCCAGCATGGTCTCCCACAACGGTACGACATTGCCGAGCAACAGCAACAGATGGTCGCCGCGCCTCAAGCCCTGCGCGCGCAGGAAGTTCGCCACCTGATTGGAACGGGCCGAGAGCGCCGCAAAGGAAAGTTTTGTCTCTTTGTGACCGGCATCGACGATCCAGAGCGCGGTGCGGTCGCGGCTGTCGGCATTGCGGCCGAGTTCTGCGTCGAACCAGTCCAGCGCCCAGTTGAACGGAACCGGATCGGGCCAGCGAAATCCCTTCACGGCCGTATCGTAATCCGCGCGGTGCTTGAGCAGAAAGGTGCGCGCTTCCTGGAAGGTGGTCATTGCAAGCCTTCACGGTTGTGCGCCGAGAGAACGCACCTGTTGGATGATGCCAGAAAAATCGACGGCGCCGTTGCCGGCGTTGTTGAAAATTTCGTAGAGATCGGTTGCAAACGCTCCGAGCGGCAAAGACGCACCTGAGGCTTTGGCCGCATCCTGCGACAACTTGAGATCCTTCAGCATGAGCGCAGCGGCAAAGCCGGGCTTGTAATCGTTATTGGCCGGCGAGGTCGGCACCGGGCCGGGAACCGGACAATAGGACGTCAGCGCCCAGCACTGCCCCGAGGAGGTTGAGGCGACGTCGAACAGCGCTTGATGCGACAGGCCGAGTTTCTCGGCGAGCGCAAAGCCCTCGCAGACCGCGATCATGGAGACGGCAAGGATCATGTTGTTGCAGATCTTGGCCGCCTGCCCCGCGCCGGCGCCGCCGCAATGCACGATCTTCTTGCCCATGTTTTCCAGCACGGGTTTTGCCGCCGCAAAGGCCTTGTCCTCGCCGCCGCACATGAAGGTGAGCGTCGCGCCCTTGGCGCCGCCGGTTCCACCCGACACCGGCGCATCGACCGAGAGCGCGCCGTGCTTCGCGGCCAGCTCATGCGCCTGCTTGGCGCTTTCGACGTCGATGGTCGAGCAATCGATGATCAGCGTGCCCTTGGTCATCGCCGGGATCACTTCGTTCCAGACCGACAGCACATGCTTGCCAGCGGGCAGCATGGTGATGATGATTTCAGCGCCCTTGACCGAGGCCACCGAACTCTCGGCGATGGTGGCGCCGTCGGCCTTTGCCTGATCGCGCGAGGCCGCGACCAGATCGAACGCGGTGAGCTTGTGGCCGGCCTTGACCAGATTGGCTGCCATCGGCCCACCCATATTGCCGAGGCCAATGAATGCGATATTTGCCATCTCGAATCCTCCGCTTAAGGTTTTTCTGTTTTGATTAGCTGAATTTCAACTCATCGGCGCCGATCTCGGCGAAATACGGCGCGACCATTGCCGGCGTCACGTCCTCAATCCGCGGCGGCGACCATTTGGGATTGCGGTCCTTGTCGATCACCGCGGCGCGCACGCCCTCGCGAAAATCATCGCTGGCAAAGACTTCCAGCGCGGCGCGATACTCCCGCACCAGGCATTCCTCCAGCGAGCGTGATGCCCGCGCCAGCCGCAGCAGTTTCAGCGTCACCACCATGCCGCGCGGCGATTTCTCGTTCAGCATCCTCAGCGTCGAGAGTGCCAGTTCCGAGCCGTCGCGCTGCAAAGCCGCGACGATGTCTTCCATGCGGTCGTAGGCGAACCATGCGTCGATCTTCGGCTGCATCGCGGCGACAGGTCCGTCCGTCTCACCGGTTGCGAAGCCAGCAATCAGCGCTTTGACTTCCGCGGAGGTCACACCGGGCCGAACCTTGGTCAGCGCCTCGCGCAACGCGGCGAGTTTGCCTGACGGCACGACCGAGTCGGCAAAGCCGGCATGGATCGCGTCCGGACCGTTCATGGTCTGACTGGTCAAGCCGAAATACGTGCCGATCTCTCCCGGCGAATGCGACAGCAGCCATGTGCCGCCCACATCCGGGAAGAAGCCGAGGCCGACTTCCGGCATTGCCAATTTCGTCTTGTCGGTCACGACACGGTGGCTCGAGTGCGCCGATAACCCGACGCCGCCGCCCATCACGATGCCGTCCATGAAGGACACATAAGGCTTCGGGAATTTCTTGATGCGGGCGTTAAGGATGTATTCGTCGCGCCACAGGATCTTGCCGAGATCGCCCTTGACCTTGGAGCTCTCCCAGAGCGCGCGGATGTCGCCGCCGGCGCAAAGGCCGCGCTCGCCCGCGCCTTCCAGCAGGATCACGGCCACGGAAGGATCGGCCTCGAAGGCATCGAGCGCCTTGTCGATGTCGTGGAACATCTCCAGCGTCACCGCATTGATGGCCTTCGGCCGGTTCAGCCGGAGGATGCCAGCCGAGCCTTCCTTGCGCGCGATCAGGTCGCCCTCTGCAACAGCAGCATCCGTCATCGCGCGCCCTCGATCAGCTTGCGCGACACGATCAGCCGCATGATTTCGTTGGTCCCTTCCAGGATCTGGTGCACGCGCAAATCGCGCACGATCTTCTCGATGCCGTATTCGCTGAGATAGCCGTAGCCGCCATGCAGTTGCAGCGCCTGGTTGGCGACTTCGAAACCAACGTCGGTGCCAAAACGCTTGGCCATCGCGCACAGCATTGTGGCGTCCGCGTCCTTGCGATCGAGCGCTGCGGCGGCACGCCAGACAAAAGTCCGCGCCGCCTCCAGTTCGGTCGCCATGTCGGCAAGCCGAAACTGCAGCGCCTGGAATTCATCGAGGCGTTTTCCAAACGCTTTTCGTTCCTTCATGTAGGCCAGGGACTTCTCCAGCGCGCTTTGCGCGCCGCCGAGCGAACACGCCGCGATATTGATGCGGCCACCGTCGAGCCCGGCCATCGCGATCTTGAAGCCGATGCCCTCCTCGCCCAGCCGGTTCTCGACCGGCACGCGGGCATTCTCAAAAATCACGGCGCGGGTCGGCTGTGCGTTCCAGCCCATCTTGCGCTCATTGGCGCCGAATGAGACGCCCGGCGTATCGGCCGGGATGACAAGTGTCGAGATGCCGCCCGGCCCGTCAGCGCCGGTCCGCACCATCACGACATAGAGGTCGCCGCCACCGGCGCCGGAGATGAACTGCTTCTGGCCGTTGAGTACATAATGGTCGCCGTCGCGCACCGCGCGGGTGCGGAGCGCGGCGGCGTCCGAGCCGGAGCCCGGCTCGGTCAGGCAATAGCTCGCCAACAGCTCCATGGTGCAGAGCCTTGGCAACCACTTCTGGCGCTGGGTGTCGTTGCCATAGGCATCGATCATCCACGAGGCCATGTTGTGGATCGAGATGAAGGCCGACACCGTCGGACAGCCCTGCGCTAAGGCCTCGAAGATCAGCGCGGCGTCGAACCGCGTCAACGCCGAGCCGCCGACGTCGTCCCTGATGTAGACGCCGCCCATGCCGAGCTTGGCAGCTTCCCGCATCACGTCGACGGGGAAATGCTTTTCCTCGTCCCAGCGGAGCGCATGCGGCGCGATTTTTTCCGCGGCGAATTCGCGCGCCATGTCGCGAACCGCCACCTGGTCCTCATTGAGAGCGAACTGCATCTCCGCGCCTCGCGCTGTGACGCGTCAGTTCATCGTCGGGATCGAGAATTCCGCACCTTCCTTGACGCCGGACGGCCAGCGCGAGGTGATCGTCTTGGTCTTGGTGTAGAAGCGGATCGAATCCGGACCGTGCTGGTTGAGATCGCCAAAGCCGGACTTCTTCCAGCCGCCAAAAGTGTAGTAGGCGATCGGCACCGGGATCGGCACGTTGATGCCGACCATGCCGACATTGACCTTGGCGGCGAAATCGCGGGCGGCGTCGCCGTCGCGGGTGAAGATCGCGACACCGTTGCCGTAGTCATGGTCCGACGGCAGCGCCAGCGCTTCCTTGTAGTCGTGGGCGCGCACCACCGAGAGCACCGGGCCGAAGATCTCTTCCTTGTAGATCCGCATGTCCTTGGTGACGTTGTCGAACAGCGAACCGCCGAGATAGAATCCCTTCTCGTAGCCCTGCATCTTGAAGCCACGGCCGTCGACGGCGAGCGTCGCCCCTTCCTTGACACCGATATCGATGTAGTTCTTCACCTTCTCGACCGCTTCGCGGGTAACCAGCGGACCGAAATCGGCGGACGGATCGACCGAGGTGCCGATCTTGAGCGACTCCACGCGCGGGATCAGCTTTTCCATCAAGCGGTCGGCGGCCGTCTTGCCGACGGGCACCGCGACCGAAATCGCCATGCAGCGCTCGCCGGCCGAGCCGTAGCCGGCGCCGATCAGCGCATCGACGGTCTGATCCATGTCGGCGTCGGGCATCACGATGGCGTGGTTCTTGGCGCCGCCAAAACACTGGCAGCGCTTGCCGGTCGCGGCCGCACGCTCATAGATATATTGCGCGATAGGCGAGGAGCCGACAAAGCCGATCGCCTTGATGTCGGGATCGTCGAGTATAGCGTCGACCGCTTCCTTGTCGCCATTGACGACGTTCAGCACGCCGGGCGGCAGCCCCGCCTCGATCATCAATGCGGCCAGCATCATCGGCACGCCGGGATCGCGCTCGGACGGCTTCAGGATGAAAGCGTTGCCGCAGGCGATCGCGGGCGCGAATTTCCACATCGGGATCATCGCCGGGAAATTGAACGGCGTGATGCCGGCGACGACGCCGAGCGGCTGCCGCATCGAATAGATGTCGATGCCGGGACCCGCGCCTTCGGTGTATTCGCCCTTCATCAGATGCGGAACGCCGCAGGCGAATTCGACGACTTCGAGGCCGCGCTGGATGTCGCCCTTGGCGTCGGGAACGGTCTTGCCGTGCTCGCGCGCCAGCATGTCGGCGAGCTTGTCGTAATCGCGCTGCGCCAGTTCGAGGAATTTCATCATCACGCGCGCGCGGCGCTGCGGATTGGTGTTGGCCCACTCGACCTGGGCGTCCCTGGCGTTCTCGACGGCGGCGCGAACCTCGGCCTTGGAGGCCAGCGCCACCTTGGCCTGGACGTCGCCTGTCATCGGCTCGAAAACGTCGGCCGTCCGGCCGGACGTGCCCTTGACCTCTTTGCCACCGATGAAATGTCCGATTGAGCGCATGAATTTTCTCCCTGAAGTCCCGCTGGATCAGCTTTGGAGCCCTTTTTGACCTGCATTTCTTAGGATACAAGTCTGATATATTGCACCTTAGATGTGCGGAAATGCTGGATCAAGGCACCAAGACGATCGATTGGGATGACTTCCGTTTCGTGCTGGCGATCGTCCGCGGCGGATCGGTTTCAGCTGCCGCCAAGCAGCTATCGGTCGATCATGCCACAGTGATCCGGCGTGTCGACCGCCTGGAACGGCATCTCTCGGCAAAACTGTTCGATCGCCGCAAGACCGGCTACCTCCTGACCGAGGCCGGCCAGCGCGTGGCCGACAGCGCGGAAGCGATGGAGTCCACCATCGTCGCCAACCAGGAGGCGGTCGGCGGCTCGCGCGCCCAGCTCACCGGCACGGTCCGGATCGGCGCCCCCGACGGGTTCGGCAGCCATTTCCTGGCCTCGCGGCTGGTGAAGTTCACCGAGCGGTATCCCGATCTCGACCTGCAGCTCGTCGCCACCGCGCGCCTGTTCAGCCTGTCGAAACGCGAGGCCGACATTGCGATCAGCCTGACGATGCCCAAGGAAGGCCGGATCGTCGGCCGCAAGCTGCTCGACTATAGCCTCGGGCTCTACGCCGCCCCCGCCTATCTCGACCGCGCGCCGAAAATCACTGGCCGTGCCGACCTGGCCGCGCATCGCTTCGTCGGCTACATCGAGGAACTGCTGTTCACGCCCGAACTGGACTACCTGCCGCAGGTCTCGCCAAAAATCTCCGCCAAATTCCGCAGCGCCAATCTGATCGCGCAGCTCAACGCCACCATCGCAGGCTTCGGCATCGCCGTGCTGCCCCACTTCATGGCAGCGGCGCATCCGGAATTACGGCCGGTATTGCCGTACGAGATCAGGATTTCGCGCACCTTCTGGATGCTGATGCACGCCGACAGCAAGGATCTCGCGCGGATCAGGGCGGTTGCCGATTACATCCACGAGACGGTGGAGAGCGAACGCGCGCTGTTTGGGGGAAGGTGAGGATCGGGCACAAATCCATCGTCGTCCCTGCGAAAGCAGGGACCCATAGCCACCAATGTGAGTGGCGACGAAACCCGTCTCTCCTTGTGCCCCTTCCATGGCCGCGGCGTATGGGTCCCTGCTTTCGCAGGGACGAGGCGGAGAGGCCGTCGGTTAATTCACCTTCGCCCGTGCTTTCTTCGGGGCCGGTTTCGCCTCGGCACGGGCCAGCGCCGCCTCGCGGCCAGCGACGAGAATTTCGTCGGACAGTTCACCGCTGCCCGCGACGCGGGACATCACGAGCGTGCCCATCATCGTCGCCAGCGTGCCCATGGCCTGCTTGCGCGCCGTCTTTCGCGGCACATCCGGAATCTGCTCGGCCATCACATCGATCAACTGTTCGAGCTTGGCGCTAAAGGCCTTGCGGGTTTTGGCGCTTTCGCGGGCAATCTCGGCGCCGAGCGTGGGGACCGCGCAGCCGCGGCCGGGATCGTCGCGATGCACCGTCGAGACGTAGGAATCGATGATCATCGACAGCCGCTTCTCCGGCGGCGTTTCAGCGGCGATCTCGCGCCAACGCGCGACCGAGCGGTCCATCGCATAGGCAAAGGCCTCGATCACCAGCGCCTCGCGGGAATCGAAATGCGCGTAGAAGCCGCCATGAGTCAGGCCGGCCTCTTTCATCAGGTCGGCGACGCCGATGCCATGCGCGCCCTTTTCGCGAAGCCGCACCGAGGCCTTCTTCACGATCCGCGCGTGGGTTTCCTGCTTGTGCTCTTTCGAATAACGCATCAACCCGTCCCATTAAATGTCTGCAGTCATATAATAGCAGTTGTGCGGGCGAAAAGCTGCATCTATTTCGCCTTTTCAACGCCGATCATCGTGAACGTTGCGGTCGCGTGCACTGCAAGATTTCCCGCGCCGTCACGGACAAAGCCCTCGGCATAACTGGCCTGGCGGCCGAGTTTTACCACTTTGCCTTCCGCCGAGACCGTGCCTGATCGTACCGACAGCGGCCTCAGATAGGTCAGCTTGAGGTCCAGCGTGACCGAGGTCTGCCCGGTCGGCTGCATGGTGGCGATGGCGCAACCCATGGCGGTATCCAGGAGTGCCGCAGCCGCCGCGCCATGGAGCAGTCCGATGGTATTTTCAGGCTTTCATTGGGGTCGAGTTCCATCACGATCCGGCCGGGTTCGGCGACACGCATCTCAAAGCCGATCAATCGGGCCATCGGCGGAGGTGGCAGGATGCCGTCGCGGATCGCGCACATTGTCTCCAGCCCGGACATCCCGGAGGCCGCCTTCGCTACCGGCCCCGGCGCCTGCCACTCCACCACCCGATGCCTGCGCGTGTCGAACGAAAATAGATCGACGGTCTCTGTCGCGGTCATGAACAGCTCCATTGAATGATAATTGTCATTCTATGTCGGCGCGTGCCGCCGCGCGACACCGCCGCGCAACACCCTCCCCGCTTCCCCTTGACAAGCCGCCGCAATGTCCTTGGAAGTGACGTCAACCGTCCCGACCAAGTCCGGAAAACAAAATGGAAATGCTCAATCCTCACTGCGGCATCGATCGCGACGCTCGAGGTGTCGTTCGCCTCTCGATCTGCAACGCAGGCCCCCTCAACATCCTCTCCTCCGCCGTCACCAACGGGGTTCGTGAAGGGTTTGAGAAACTCGCCGGCGACAAGAGCGTTCGCGCAGTCATCCTCGCCGGCCAGAGCGAAAAGAGCATGATCGGCGGCGCCGACATCAAGGAGATGGCGCGTCTCGACCAGAAATCCGCGGAAGCCTTCATCACGCGGCTGCGCGACCTCTGCGAGGCCGTGCGCAACTTTCCGGCGCCCGTGATCGCGCGGCTGCCTGGATGGTGTCTCGGCGGCGGACTCGAAGTCGCCGCCGCCTGCGATTTCCGCATTGCCGCCCACGACGCCAAATTCGGCATGCCGGAGGTGCGTGTCGGCATCCCCTCGGTAATCCATGCGGCCCTGCTGCCGCGGCTGATCGGCTGGGGCCGCGCCCGCTGGCTTGTCATGACGGCAGAGAACATCGACGCACCCACCGCGCTCGCCTGGGGTCTGGTCGACGTGGTCGCGAAGCAAGGCGGGCTCGACGCTGCGGTCGAGCACACGGTCAACGCGCTGCTCGAATGCGGTCCGGAAGCGCTGCGCGCACAGAAGGCGCTGCTGCGCCAGTGGGAGGAACTGCCGCTGACCGAATCCGTCAACTTAAGCGTCGGCGTGTTCGGAAAGTCCTTCCTGACCGGCGAGCCGCAGCGGCTGATGCAGGGATTTCTCGACCGCAAGAAATAGACGGAGGAGCGCATGAGACCTGCCGGCAAGGGCCGACAATCCCAGCCTCAGGCGCCGGTCGATCAATTTCTCTCATGCGAACGGCGAGATTTTTCATGTGATGATCCGTTGCGATTTGTTGCAGCGCATAATATTACAACAATAATTCAATATCGGGTTGACCGCACCCGGATCGATCCTTGGCGCAGCGGTGTCGCGATGTCCTGAAATGAGGGAAGTGTGACATTCAAGTCAAACGGCCATCAGGTCAGAATGCGCAAAGCCACCTGAGCGAATCTCCCCTCTGGAATCCTCTGAGGCCCAATGATCTCGAACTGGCTGTCAGCCGCCCTCGCCCGCCGCAACATCCATTACGGCTGGGTGATGGTCGCCGTGACCTTTCTCACCGCCCTGATCTCCGCCGGCACGGTCGGCGCCCCCGGCGTCTTCATCGTGCCCCTGCAGAAGGAATTCGGCTGGACCACGGCGGAGATTTCCTCGGCGCTGTCGATCCGCTTCATCCTGTTCGGGCTGATGGCGCCGTTCGCCGCCGCGCTGATGAACCGCTACGGCCTGCGCAACGTCACGCTGTTGGCGCTGCTGATCGTCGTATCCGGCCTCGTCGCATCGCTGGCGATGACGCAGGTCTGGCAACTGATGCTGCTGTGGGGCGTGGTGATCGGGCTCGGCACCGGCATGACGGCGCTGGTACTGGGGGCTACGATTGCCGCGCGCTGGTTTGCGGCGCGGCGCGGGCTTGTGGTCGGCATCCTCACCGCGAGCGTTGCGACCGGGCAGCTTGCCTTCCTGCCACTCTTGGCGAGCCTGACCGAAACCTATGGCTGGCGGATCGCGCTGGCGCTGATCTGCGTGATGCTGGGCGTGGCCGCCTTCGCCGTGCTGATGGTCATGCGCGACCGCCCGAGCGACGTCGGCTTGCGGCCATTCGGCGACGAAGGCACCGAGCCGCTGCCGGCGCCCCCGCCGAACAACACGCCGATCATGGCGGCGGCGCTCGGCACCCTGCGCGACGCCTCGAAGTCGGGTGTGTTCTGGATCCTGTTCGCCACCTTCTTCATTTGCGGCGCCAGCACCAACGGTCTGGTTCAGGTCCACCTGATTCCGATGTGCCTCGATTTCGGCATTCCGCAGGTGCAGGCGGCAAGCCTGCTCGCGGCGATGGGCATCTTCGATTTCGTCGGCACCATCGTCTCGGGCTGGCTGTCGGACCGCTACGACAATCGCTGGCTGTTGTTCTGGTATTACGGCCTGCGCGGCCTGTCGCTGTTGTTCCTGCCGTTCACCGACTTCTCGTTCTACGGCCTGTCGCTGTTTGCGGTATTCTACGGGCTCGACTGGATCGCGACCGTGCCGCCCACGGTGCGGCTAACCGCGCAGCGGTTCGGGCCTGAGCGCGCCAATCTTGTGTTCGGCTGGATTTTCGCCGGCCATCAGCTCGGCGCGGGCGTTGCGGCCTTCGGCGCCGGATTGTCGCGGACCGTCTATGCGACCTATCTGCCAGCCTTCTTCGTCGCCGGCGCGCTCTGCATCGTCGCCGCGCTGATCGTGCTGGCGATCTCGCGGCCGAAGCCGGTGGCGGCATGATGGAGTTGTAGGGTGGGCCGAGCGAAGCGAGCCCACCATTCGCTGTCAATGCGTGGAGAGATGGTGGGCACGCTGCGCTTTGCCCACCCTACGAGACCTACGGCCGCGTCGACATGTTCGTCGGCGGACCCACGTTGCAGACCCGCTCGGCCAGCCGCGCGAATTCGCACAACAGCGAACGCGTCTTGCGGGGATCGATCACCTCCTCGACCCAGAATTTCTCGGCCGAACGAAACGGCGAGCGCAGCTTGTTGAGGCGATCCTCGATCTCCTTCAGCTTCGCGGCCGGATCATCTGAACCATCGATGTCGGCGCGGTAGGCCGCCTCGATGCCGCCTTCCAGCGGCAGCGAGCCCCAATAGGCCGACGGCCAGGCATAGCGCATCGAATAGCGGTTGGCCGGCTGGTGCACGACACCCGCCACGCCGAATGCATTGCGCACGATGATGGTGCACCAGGGCACGGTCGACTGGTTGACCGCCGCCATCGCGCGCACGCCATGACGGATGGTCGCCGACTTCTCGGCCTCGAGCCCGATCATGAAGCCGGGGCAATCCATCAGATAAACCACCGGCAGATGGAAAGTCTCTGCGAAGTCGACCCAGCGCACCACCTTCTGGCACGCCTCCGCCGTCCACGATCCGCCGTAGTGGTAGGGATCGCTCGCCAGCAGCAGCACGGCGCGGCCTTCGAGCCGGGCAAGCCCGGTAATGACCGGGCGGCCGAAATTGGCGTTGACCTCGAAGAACGAGCCCTTGTCGACCACGGCGTCGATGATCGGGCGCATCTTGTAGACCTGGCGGCGATTGCGCGGCACCGCCTTCAACAGCGATTCTTCCGCACGTTCGGGATCGTCGGTGCAGGGCGTGGTCGGCGGCAGGTCGTACACCGAGGACGGCAGATAGGACAGAAAGCGCCTGGCGCGTTCGAATGCCTCCTCCTCGCTGTCGACGGCATCGTCGACGCCGCCGGCGCGGGTCTGGATCTCGGCGCCGCCGAGCTCCTGCTTGGTCAGATCCTGGCCGAGGCGCTTCACGACCGGCGGACCTGCGACAAACATCGCGGAATTCCTGGTCATGACCGAATAATGGCTGGCGGCAAGCCGCGCCGCGCCAAGCCCTGCGACCGAACCGAGCCCGAGCGCCACCACCGGCACACGCGCCATGTTGGCAATCGTGAACCAGTACCAGCGTGTGCCGCCGACCCCGCCGGGCAGATTGGCAGCCCCGCGCGTTTCAATCGTCTTCACCGAGCCGCCGCCGCCCGAGCCTTCGATCACGCGAATGATCGGCAGGCGAAAATCATGCGCCATTTCCTCGGCCATCAGCGGCTTGGCCGAGATCGAGGCGTCGGCCGAACCGCCGCGCACGGTGAAATCGTCGCCGACCACGACCACGGTGCGGCCGTCGATCTTGCCGCGGCCGAACACGCAGTTGGCCGGCGTCAGGTGCTTGAGTTCGCTGTTGTCGTCGTATTCGGCGATGCCGGAAATCGCGCCGATCTCGTGGAAGGAATTCTTGTCGATCAGTCCGTCGATGCGCTCACGAACCGTGAGCCGGCCCTGGTCATGCTGGCGCTTGACCTTGTCAACGCCTCCCATCTCGCGCGCGAACGCTTCGCGCCGAGCGAGCTCGTCGAGCTCCGGCTTCCAGTTCATTCGTATCCTCCGTCTTGATGATCTTGTTATTATGGGCCGGTACCGGAAGCGGCTTTCTTTCCATGCGGTTTGCGAAGATATCGCCCTCGGCGCCTTCGAGCAGACTGCCGATCGCAACGCTGAGTTCGAGCATCAGCGGCGCCACTTCCCCGTGCAGCCGCTTCTCATCAAACATCGCGGACAGCAGCCCGATCGTCACGACGACGAAGGTTTGATATTGCGGCGACCACACCGGCACCGCGCAACCGTTGATATGCGGGCTCCAGGTGCCGCAGCCGACGACATAGCCGTGTTCGCGCAAATGGCGGCGGTTGGCTTCCATGCGCGACTTCAAGAGTCCCGCATTTCCCGGAATCTCGCGCTCCATTTCGGCGATCAAGGCGTCGCCGACGTCAGTATCGAGTGCGGCGGTGTAGGCAAAGCCGGCCGCGGTGCTCGTCATCGAGATGCGGCTGCCGGTGCCTTCATGCAGACCGAGCGCATTCGCTGCACGCGCGAATTCGAGATAGACCAGATGATAGCGATCCGGAATCACGAAGCCGACGGTGCCCGGCAATTGATCGGCGACGTCCTGCAGCCGCAGCCGGATAAGATTGCGAAGCTGCAACCCCTTCATCATCGAGGTGCTCATCGCCACCGCGCTTGGGCCGATACGGTATTTCTGGTCGCGCGGCAGATAAACCAGCTGGCCCATCCGCGTCAGCGTGTGCGTGAGCCGCGATACCGTCGACCGCGGCAGACCACAGCGGCTGGAAATTTCCAGATTGCCCAGTCGCGCTTCATGACCCTCGAAGCAGCGCAAGACGTCGAACGCCCGCGACACCACCTGGATCACATCACCCTCGCCTGCGAGATCGCTGGCGAGCATTCCCTGCTTGCTAAGCCGTTCCGAGCGTCTTCCCATTGTTATTGGCTCCATGGCCTAATTCCGCCCTGCGGAACAAAATTCCACTTGCAGAACAAACTACCTCAGGCAATCTGCGGCCACAACAAAAAGCCGTTCACGAGGACAGCCAGTCCGTCAGACGGTCCCCGGGAGAACGGAAATGCCAGACATCAAGATCGTCACCGAAGTCGCCGGCCGCGTGTGCGCACTTCCCGTCACAACCGGCGGAGATGTCAGCGACGGCGACGAGATTGCTTTCGTCGAAGCCATGAAGATGGAAATTCCGGTCACGTCGACGACGGCAGGGAGAATCAAGGCTATCCTGGTCAAACTCGACGACGTCATCGCTGAAGGACAGGTCGTCGCCGTCATCGAAGCTTAACTTGATCACGGCATAGACGTGCTTGCGACGATTCCGCGACAATCTGCCCAGCTTAGATGTTGACGCATGCACACCTAACGTTGCCATCGCCAGCGGCCGATGACATGATCGGTGCTAACGAGTGACTTTCGCAAAGCGAAAACTATCTGAGGGAAAAAATTATGATTCATCGGTTGAAGGCGTTCGCGCCAATTGCCCTTGCGGGCGTCTCGCTGCTCGCCTCGCCGGCCTATTCCCAGGACGTCAAGCTGCCGCCGACCATGGTCGTCACCGCCTATGACACCGGAACGGCGGGCTTCAACATCGCCGTCGGCATCGGCAAGATGATGAAGGACAAATACGGTACCGATGTCCGCGTGCTGCCCGCCGGCAACGACGTGGCGCGACTGGCACCGTTGCGCGCCAAGCGCGCGGCCATGTCCGCGATGGGCTCCGGCTCCTATTTTGCGCAGGAAGGCGTGTTCGAATTCGGTACCAAGGAATGGGGTCCGCAAGCCCTGCAATTGGTGCTGTCTACCGTTGACTGCAACGCCGCTACGCTCGGGGTCGCCAAGGATAGCGGCGTGACCGAGATCAAGCAACTCAAGGGCAAGCGCGTCGGCTTCGTGGTCGGTTCGCCGGCGCTGAACCAGAATGCGCTCGCGATCCTGGCATTCGGCGACCTCAAGCAAAGCGACGTCAAGATTGTCGAGTTCTCGAGCTATGGCGCGATGTGGAAGGGCATGATCAACAACGACGTTGATGCCGCCTTCGCCACCACCATCACCGGCCCGGCGAAAGAGCTCGAGACATCACCGCGCGGCATCATCTGGCCGCCGCTACCCGCCAGCGACAAGGCCGGCTGGGAGCGCGTGAAAAAGGTTGGCTCGTTCTTCTTCCCGCACACCGCGACCTGCGGCGCCGGCATCACCAAGGACAAGCCGATCGAGCTCGGCAACTACCCCTACCCGATCTTCGTGTCTTACGGATCGCTGGGCGCCGACGAGGTCTATGCCATCACCAAGGCGATGATCACGGGCTACGACGCTTACAAGGATTCCGCGCCGGGCGCGGGCGGCCTTGCCGCCGACCGCCAGACCAAGAACTGGGTGGTCCCGGTACATCCGGGCGCAGCCAAGGCCCTGAAAGAAGCCGGTCAGTGGAGCGACGAACAGGAAGCCCACAACAAGGAATTGCTCAAGCGCCAGCAGGTATTGGCGGCGGCATGGACGGACTTCAACAAGTCCAGTCCGCCATCGGACGACAAGGCGTTTCTCGATGCCTGGATGAAAGCGCGCGCTGCGGCGCTGACCAAAGCCAGCATGCCGAACGGCTTTGAATAACAACACTGCTTCGCTAGATCAGATCGAAGGCGAACACCGTCTCGGGGGAAGTAATGTCTGCGAGCAATGGCGCGGCTGCGCCGACGAAGCGTATTGAATTCGACGACCCGCATGCCAACATGCAGGAAGCCGAAGTCACACGCGTGCGCACGCTGCGAGGGGCGTGGCGCTGGGCGCTGGTGGTCGCGACCGCGGTCACCATCCTTTTGTGCATCAACCAGCAATTCTCGCTACGCTTCTTCCTCGGCTATACGCAGCTCAACACCGAGTATTTCTATCTCCTGATCGCGCTGATGCTGCCGTTCACGTTCCTGATCTTTCCGGGAACCGAGAGCGCGCCGCTCGATCGAATTCCCTGGTATGACATCCTGTTTTTCGTCGTCACCTTCGCCTGCGCCATCCTCCTGATGCGCAGCGTCCGCAAGGCGGCGGAAGCCGGCTGGGAATTCGGCGGCGCGCCGACGGATGTCATCGTCGCCGGCGTCATCATGTGGGTGGTGCTGATGGAGGCGTTGCGGCGCACCGGCGGCTGGAGCCTGCTGTTGAGCGTGCTGCCGTTTACGGTATATCCGCTGTTTGCAGACGCGAAGTGGTTGGGACCGTTCCGCGGCACGCAGTCGACGCTCGAACAGGCAACGTCCTATCACGTGCTGTCGGGGGAAAGCCTGCTCGGCATCCCGATCCAGGCCTTTGCCGACACCGTAATCGGCTTCCTGGTATTCGGCACCGCGCTGATGATGACGGGCGCCGGAAAGTTTTTTATCAACCTGTCATTCTCGCTATGCGGCACCTTCCGCGGCGGCGCGGCAAAAGTCTGCATCTTCGCCTCCGGGCTGCTCGGCATGATGTCGGGTTCGATCATCTCCAACGTGCTGACTGCCGGCACCATGACCATTCCGGTCATGAAAAAGAGTGGCTTCCGCGCCTCCTATGCCGCCGCGATCGAGGCCTGCGCGTCGACCGGCGCGGTGCTGGCGCCGCCGGTGATGGGCGCGACCGCGTTCGTGATCGCGCAATTCCTCAACGTCAGCTACGCCGACGTCGCGCTCGCCGCGATCATTCCGGCGGTGCTTTATTACGCCGGGCTGTTCATGCAGGTGGACTCCTATGCGGCGCGTCACAACCTGAAGGGCATTCCGCGTGCCGAACTGCCGAAGGTCTGGGATACGATCAAGGACGGCTGGTATTATGTCTTCGTCATCGCGCTCCTGATCGTGATGCTCTTGTATTTCAAGCGCGAGAGCCACGCGCCGTTCTACGCGACCGCGCTGCTGCTGGTCTTGAACCAGCTTTTCTCGAAGGACACGCGCTGGACGCTCTCGACCATTAACAAGTTCCTCGAGGTCAACGGACGCACCTTTGTCGAGCTGGTCGGCATCCTGGCTGGTTGCGGCCTCTTGATCGGCGCGTTCTCGATGACCGGCGTGGTTTCCAGCCTCGCCAACGATCTGTTGCGGATCGCCGGCGACAATGCATTGCTGCTGCTCGTGATGTGCGCCTTCACCAGCCTCGTTCTCGGGCTCGGACTGACGACGACGGCCTGCTATATCTTCCTCGCCATCCTGGTGGCGCCCGCGTTGGAGAAGCTCGGCCTCAACCGCATGGCCGTGCACATGTTCATCTTCTACTGGGGCATGCTGTCCTCGATCACGCCGCCGGTCGCCATCGCCTCCTTTGCCGCAGCCGGCATAGCCGGCTCGCCGGCGATGAAGACGGGATGGGAATCGATGTGGGTCGGCAGCATCATCTATTTCATCCCGTTCTTCTTCGTGCTGAACCCGGCGCTGGTGCTGCAGGGACCAAGCCCGTATCTGGAGGGGCTCGGCCTGATGGCGCTGGCGGGCTTCGGCACGCTGTTCATCTGCGGTGGCATCCAGGGCTATCAGGCGTTTGTCGGCGACCTCAGGGGCGCCGGCGCGCTGGAATGGCCGCTGCGGGTATTGCTCGTGATCGGTGGCTTCGTCATCGCCACGCCTGGCGGCGGCATCATGCCGCTCGCGCAATGGCAGGTCACCTCTCTTGGATTGGCGATCCTGATCCCGACCGCGCTCATCGCGCTGGTGCTGGTACGCCGCCAGACTCTGGCGCCGAGCCAGTTGCGCGCACCCTGATTGCGTTGCACAAGAGGAGGCGATGAAACAATCGCCTCCTCCGCTTAACGCCGGCCCCGCTGCCTGGACCAGCTCGAAACCGCCCTTGCTGCGGTTCCTGAACGCCTGCCACGCGGATTTCGCGCCCGAAACCAGCGGCGCTGTCGCCGATTACATCCCCGAACTCGGCAAGGCTGATCCTGCCCATTTCGGCATCAGCCTCGCCACCCTCGACGGCCATGTCTATGAGGTCGGCGACACCCAAATCCCCTTCACCATCCAGTCGATATCAAAACCGTTCGTGTTCGCGCTGGCGCTGGATACGCTGGGTGCGGCGCGGGTCGAAAGCGTCATTGGCGTCGAGCCATCGGGCGATCCCTTCAACTCGATCCGCCTCAACGCCGAGAATCATCCCTTCAATCCGATGGTGAATGCCGGCGCGATCGCCTGCTCCGGCCTGATCCACGAGGCCAAGGGCGACGCCGCATTCGAATACATCCGGCAGGCGCTCGGGCGGTTTGCCGGACGCGATCTCGACGTGGACGACGCCGTCTATGCCTCCGAAAGCACCACCGGCGACCGCAACCGCGCGATCGGCTATTTGCTGCGTACTAATGCCGTGATCCGGGACAATGTGGCTGCCGTGCTGGAGGTGTATTTCCGGCAATGCGCCATCCTGGTGACGGCGCGCGATATCGCCGTGATGGCTGCGACGCTGGCCAACCGCGGCATCAATCCCGTGACCGGCGAACAGGTGCTCACGCCGTATGCCATCTCGCGGACGCTCTCCGTCATGACGAGCTCCGGCATGTATGATTACGCCGGGGAATGGATCTACCGGATCGGCATCCCCGCCAAGAGCGGCGTCGGCGGCGGCATCCTCGCCGCGCTGCCGGCCCGGCTCGGGCTCGGCAGCTATTCGCCGAAACTCGACAAGCACGGCAACAGCGTGCGCGGCATCAAGGTCTGCGAGGCGCTGTCATCGCATTACGACCTGCATATGCTCAACCGCAGCGACGACGCCCGCAACAGCATTATCGCCGACTACGACATCGGCAACAGCCCGTCGCGACGGGTGCGGCGTGCGCAGGAACAGAACATCCTCGCCGCGCATCACCAGGACGTTCGCGTCATCGAACTGGTGGGCACGCTGTCGTTCTCCAATGTCGATTACGTCTCCCGCCAGCTCGCTGCCAAGCCGCGGCCGCAGCTCGTCATCTTCGACCTCCGCCGCGTCACGGCCATGACCCGCGCCGGCACCCGCCTGCTCGCCGAGGAGTTCCGCGAGCTCGCAGGCTTCCACGTCACCGTGGTCCTGTCCGGCATCAGGCGGTCGTCGCCGGAATGGAAGATGATCGGGCAATGGACGGAAGGCCTGACCAACATTCGGAACTACTATCTGCTCGATGCCGCCATCGAATGGGCGGAAGACCAGGTGGTCTATCGCTACGGCGGCGCGATCGATTTCTTCGAGGCGACCGAACTTTCCGAACAGGCGCTGCTGGCCGGACTGACGGACGAAGAACTGACCGATCTCGCCTCGCTCGCTTCGATCCAGACCTATCAGGCGAGCGAAAAGATCATCGCCTCCGGCGATCCCGCAACTTCCGTGTTCTTTCTCAGGAGCGGCGTCGTGCATGTCACGCTGCCCGACGGCATCCGCCTGGCGACGCTGACGGCCGGAATGCCGTTCGGCGAGATGGCGCTGTTGGAGCCGCACCGCTCCGCCGACGTCTTCGCCGACATGGCCGCGACCGCTTACGAAATCCCGCTCCGCGATTTCGAGCGTTTCCGAAAGCAGCATCCGCGCGCCGGCGAGCGCATCATGCGCAATCTTGCGCAATTGCTGGCCGATCGCCTGATCCTGGCGAATGCCAAGCTGAATCTGCTGACACCGAGCTAGAGCATGATGATTTTTGGTTAGATCGAGTTGGCCGCAGACGCGCTTCACCTCTCCCGCTTGCGGGGGAGGTCGGCGCGAAGCGCCGGGTGGGGGCTCTCTCCACTCGGGCAGTGTTGCCCGCGGAGACACCCCGGCCCTCCCCCGCATTCGGGAGAGGGAGCGCACCTTCTTCGTGGTCGCAGCCAAACCTAATTTCATCTTGCTTTAGGGTCTGTTGGGATTCAGGATTCTCATCCGGGCTTGGTTGTGATTCAAGCTTTTGATGGACCGATTCGTTTTGACTGACGCCCAATGGGCGAAGATGGAACCGCTTTGTCTCGGCAAGCCGACCGATCCCGGACGCAGCGGCAAGGACAACCGGCTGTTTGTCGAAGCGGTGTTATGGATCGCCCGCACGGGCAGTCCGTGGCGCGATCTGCCGCGCGCTTTCGGCCACTGGAACAGCGTGTATACGCGTTTCCGCGATTGGGTGAAGGCAGACGTGTGGAAGCGCTTGTTCGACGCGGTCTCGGACGAGCCGGACATGGAATACGCCATGGTCGATGCCACCATCGTCAAGGTCCACCGCCACGGACAGGGCGCAAAAGGGGGACTCAGAGCCAGGCCATCGGCCGTTCGAAAGGCGGCATGACCACCAAAATCCTGGCGCTCACCGATGCGCTCGGCAATCTCGTGCGTTTCGTGCTGCTGCCCGGACAGCGCTTCGACACAGTCGGCGTGCCGCCGCTCATCGAGGGATTGGCCTTCGATGCGCTGATCGCTGACAAGGCGTTCGATAGCAACGCCATCATCGCTGAACTGGACGCGCGCGGCGCCAAGGTCGTGATCTCCCAGCATCCGCGTCGCGCAAAGCCTCTCGCCATCGACCAGGAGATGTACAAATGGCGGCATCTCATCGAAAACTTCTTCGGCAAGCTCAAGGAGTTCAAACGCATCGCCATGCGAGCCGACAAGACCGATCAAAGCTTCGCCTCCATGATCCATCTGGCTGCCGCCGTGATAAACTCTCGATGAATCCCAACAGACCCTAGGACGTGGCTGGCTCGCTGTTCTACGCTCCCGCCTTGCCCCGCCCGTTCTTTTCGGCGGCGCGCCGCAAGGCATCAGCCAGTGCACCGCCCTGTTCCTGTGCCTTGCGCGGCGCGGACGACGTCATCGACGCCTTGGAATACTCGCGCATCTTGTTTTCCGACAGCTTGGGGCCCTTCTCGCCCACTTCGTCGTCGAGCCGCAGCGTCAGTGCGATGCGCTTGCGGGCGACCTCGACCTCCAGCACCTTGACCTTGACGATATCGCCCGGCTTCACCACCTCGCGCGGGTCCTTGATGAAGGTTTTCGACATCGCCGAGATGTGCACCAGCCCGTCCTGGTGCACGCCGATATCGACGAAGGCGCCGAACGCCGCGACGTTCGTCACCGTGCCTTCCAGGATCATGCCGCGCTTGAGGTCCTTGATCTCCTCGACGCCCTCCTTGAACACCGCGGCCTTGAATGCCGGACGCGGATCGCGGCCGGGCTTTTCCAGTTCGCGCAGGATGTCGGTGACCGTGGGCAGGCCAAACGTGTCATCGACAAAGGCCTGCGGCTTCAACTGGCGCACGATCTCGGCATTGCCGATCAGCGCCTTGATGTCGCTCTTGGCTGCGGTGAGTATCCGCCGCACCACAGGATAGGCTTCCGGATGCACACCGGACGAATCGAGCGGGTCTTCACCGCCGTTGATGCGCAGGAATCCCGCGCATTGCTCGAACGCTTTCGGTCCCAGCCGCGGCACTTCCTTCAGCGCCTTTCGCGATTTGAACGGCCCGTTGGCGTCGCGATGCTGCACGATGCTTTGCGCCAGCCCTGCGCCGATGCCCGACACCCGCGCCAGCAGCGGCGCGGAAGCCGTATTGGCATCGACGCCGACGGCGTTGACGCAGTCTTCGACCACGGCATCGAGCGAGCGCGCCAGTTTGGATTCGCCGAGGTCATGCTGGTACTGTCCGACGCCGATCGCCTTCGGGTCGATCTTGACGAGTTCGGCCAGCGGATCCTGCAGGCGCCGCGCGATCGACACCGCGCCGCGCAAGGTGACGTCGAGCTCCGGCAATTCCTCGGACGCGAAGGCCGAGGCGGAGTAGACCGACGCGCCCGCTTCGGACACTACGATCTTCGACATATTCAGGTCCGGCAGCAGCTTGACCAGCTCGGTCGCCAGCTTGTCGGTCTCGCGCGAGGCGGTGCCGTTGCCGATCGCAATCAGGTCGACGCGGTGCGCGACCGCGAGCTTGCCCAGCGTCGCCAGCGCCGCATCCCATTGCCTTTGTGGCTCGTGCGGATAGATCACGCTGGTCGCCACCACCTTCCCCGTCGCGTCGACGACGGCGACCTTGACGCCGGAGCGGTAACCAGGATCGAGCCCCATGGTGACGCGCGCGCCGGCCGGCGCCGCCAGCAGCAGGTCGCGCAAATTCGAGGCGAACACCCGCACGCCCTCGGTCTCCGCCGCCGTCCACAGCCGCATCCGCAGGTCGATGTTGAGGTGCACCTGGATCTTGGTGCGCCAGGCCCAGCGCGCGGTCTCGATCAGCCAGCGGTCGCCCGGGCGGCCCTGATCGGTAATCGCAAAGCGCTGCATGATCTTCAGTTCATACGTGCTGGGAACGCCGGCCACCGGAGCATTCGCCTCGGGCATCATCTGCAGCTCGAGGATTTCTTCCTTCTCACCGCGAAACAGCGCGAGAATGCGGTGCGACGGCAGCTTGTGGAGGGCTCCGTTGTAGTCGAAATAGTCCTTGAACTTCTCGCCTTCGGTCTTCTTGCCCTTGCGCACGGTGGATGTCATCACCCCGTTCGACCACATTTCTTCGCGCAAGCGCCCGATCAGATCGGCATCCTCGGCAAAGCGCTCCACCAGGATCGCCCGCGCGCCTTCGAGCGCTGCGGCGACGTCCGCGACCTGCTTCTCGGCGTCGACGTAGCCGGCAGCCACGACCTGCGGATCGTTCTGCGGCTGCGTCAGCAACAGTTCGGACAACGGTTCGAGCCCGGCTTCCTTGGCGATCTCGGCCTTGGTGCGGCGCTTCGGCTTGAACGGCAGGTAGATGTCTTCCAGACGTCCCTTGCTGTCGGCCGCCATGATCGCCGCTTCCAGCGCGGCGTCGAGCTTGCCCTGCTCGCGCACCGAGTTGAGGATGGCCGTCCGGCGATCTTCAAGCTCGCGCAGATAGGTCAGCCGTTCCTCCAGCGTGCGCAATTGCGCGTCGTCGAGCCCACCGGTGATTTCCTTGCGATAGCGCGCCACGAACGGCACGGTGGCGCCGCCGTCGAGCAATTCGACTGTCGCCGAGATCTGCTGCTCGCGAACGCCGAGTTCTTCCGCGATCTGTCGATTGATATTTGCCACGGCCAAATCTTTCCCGAAACCAGCGCGGCAGGTGAATCGCCCCCGCCGCCGGAGGCCGCTTATGGACCATCGCAGATTATTTCATCAAGGCGTTGCGGGAAACAAATTGATCTGTGGATGGCCTTAATCGAACAATTCAATATGTGCGAACAACCAGTTGCGATGACACAAGATAAAGGTGGATCGATGGCGTTGTAATGTGTAAACGGACGCTCCCTCCAGGAGTACCCATGTCAATCTGTGGCCTTGATTTCGGAACGTCGAACACGACGCTTGGCACCATCGAGGGCCATGCGCCGGTTCTGGTGGCCCTGGAGGCCACACAGACCACTATACCCAGTGCGATGTTCTATGAGGTGGACGGGGGCGTTCTGATCGGCCGCAGGGCCGTGGAAACCTATGTCGAAGGCGCGCCCGGCCGGCTGATGCGAAGCCTCAAGTCGGTGCTCGGCACCTCGCTGATCGACGAAACCACCCGGCTCGGGCGCGCACGGGTCAGCTTTCGCGACGTGATCGCCTATTACCTCGGTGCGGTCAAACGCCGCGCGGAGCAGGCCACGGCGCGCGAACTGCGCGAGGTTGTTCATGGCCGGCCGGTGCACTTCGTCGACAACGCGCCGGACGCCGATCGCAAGGCGGAGGACACCCTGCGGACGATTGCGCGGGGGATCGGCTTTGACGAGGTCACGTTTCAGTTCGAACCGATCGCCGCGGCGCTGGACTATGAGCGACAGATCACATCCGAGGAAGTCGCACTCATCGCCGATATCGGTGGCGGCACCTCCGACTTTTCTATCGTGCGTCTGGGGCCCGAGCGCCACGGCAAGGCCGATCGCGCGGCCGATATCCTCGCCAATGACGGCGTGCGCATCGGCGGCACCGATTTCGACCGTCAACTCAGCCTCGGCGTGATCATGCCGCTGTTCGGATTCCGCAGCGCCATGAAGCGTCCCGGGCTTGACGTGCCGTCGAGCTATTTCCACGACCTCGCGACCTGGTCGAGCATCAACCGCATGTACGATCCGCGCGTGATGGCCGATATCCGCCAGGTGCGGCAGGAGGCCAGCGAGCCGGAACTTCTCGACCGACTGATACGCGTGGTGCACGAACAGCGCGGTCATACGCTGGCGATGGAAGTCGAAGAGGCCAAGATCGCCCTGTCCGAGCAGCGCCGGGCGGACATCCCGCTGGAGTGGGTTACCCCCGGCCTTGGCGCTGATATCAGCCGCCCCGATCTCGTCAGCCATACAAAACAGCTGGCCGATCGCATCGCGGCGCGGATCAACAACTGCCTTATCCAGGCAGGCCTGGCCGCCGGCGATATCGATTCGGTGTTCCTGACCGGCGGCTCGGTAAAACTCGCCCACGTTCGCAATACGATCGTCAAAGCCGTGCCATCGGCCCGCATCGTCGAGGGCGACATCTTCGGCGCCGTCGGCAAGGGATTGACGCTGGAGGCGCTGCGACGATACGGGCCGCGAGACTGAGATTATCTCGTAGGCGCTGTTGCAAGTCTGGTAGATGGCTCGTGTTGCGATTCCAGCCGGTTAGCGTGGCGGTGAACGAGACGCCACTCGCCTGCTTCGCGGCGGAAAACATGCGTAACCCGGTTGGACCACCCCGTTGTGCCGTCTACGCTTGCGACGCGCTGACCCTCGAAGGTCTCGATGTCGGTAACATAGAACATCTCCGGCGTGGTGATCGTCGAGATGTTCTCGTGACGTACGCTTCCGCCTTTGAACTGGGCGCCGGCCCAGTCCCAACGGCGCGAAACCGCCTCCCATCCCTTTTCGTAACCGCCCCACCCATAGAAGCTGGTTGCCTCGGAGGTGTGCGAATAGAGATCCTTGATCGCCGAAACGTCACCGTTCGCGACCATGGCCATCGCGGCATGCAATCGAGCGATGGCTGCACGTACCGAAGATTCGAGTTCCTCATTGATCACGACATCACTCTGACCCAAGCGACAAATCCGTCAGCCCACGACTTCCCCTACCGGCTGCAGATCGATGGCAAACGTTTCCAGGAACTTCGACGTCATGATGTAGAAGCCGACCGAGAGCTGCAGTTCGACCAATGCAGCCGGCGTCAGTTTCGAGGCAATCGCGTTGAAGGTCGCGTCCGTCGGCTTGTGACGCCTGATGATCTCATCGGTGAAGGCGAGCGCCGCGCGTTGTACGTCGTTGAAGCAGGTCGCCGCTTCCCAGTTCTCCAATGCCTCGTTCTGCTCGTCGGTGACGCCGACGTTCTTGCCGATCCGCTTGTGGGCGACGATTTCGTAAGGTGCCTCGCACAGGATGCCGGTGCGGGTGATGGCGAGCTCGCGCACGATCGGGTCCAGCTCTCCCTTGTGCCTGATGGCCCCACCCAGCCGGCAGTATTGTTCGAGGTAGCTCGGCGAATGCGCCATCATGCGAAAGATGTTGGCATTGCGGTTTTTGCCCAGCAATTCGCGGGTGCGCTCGTTGTGCTTGGCGGGATCGCTGTATTCGACGCGGGCCATTGATCACCTTGGGGTTTGGGGATTTTCTGATTTGTTGACAGAGGGATCATGCACCGCAGCAGGAGGCCGATCAACCGCCGAAATGCTGCCGACGCAGGTTCGGGCCTGCGTCCAAGCCGTTCGAGCCGCGCCAAAAAACTCCCTCTCTCGTGCACAAACCGGCTACGAGCGAGCCAAATTGCCGCCTCAATGCTGGTCGATTCTCAGGACTGTCGATATTCGCTGAGTGGGGACTCAAAAGAGCGAATACTCGTCGCGGGGTGTTCCGAGTAAAACCAAACTGAGCCATCAAGCCTTCGCGGGCATTGATGACTCATGCCCAAGTCTAGGGAGTTAGGCATGAAGGAAGCCACCAAAAAGGCGGCCTCGGAAGCGCTTGCGCAGATGATGGCGGTAACAGCAATGCTCGTTATCGCCAGCGTCGTGTTCTACTGGCATTGAATGTTGACGCGTCGAAGCACTCAGATTTTCACCTGTTCCGCGTAATTCTGGGTTGCTTCGTAGCGTGAGCATTGATGCCTGACATTCACCTCGTCTTCTCGAAATACGGGACCAGCCTTCCCGCAAACGGCCGATAGCTTGCGGTGACGTTGTCACCGATCGCCAGATCGTTGTCGCCGTGGGCCATCATGCGAAAGCCCTCCGCCGCATCGACCAGCACGATATTGTAGGGAACATGCGCGCGCGTCTCCGACGTCGCGGCGCGGCACACCAGCGACGTCGCATAGACCGTCGCGGTTCCACTGGCATGCTTCTCCAGCGGATCCGGCGCACCGCAGGCGGCGCAGAAACGGCGGTGGAAATATTGCACTTTCCCGCACACACCGCAGGATTGATAGACGATGGCCTCGGCGCCCTTGGTCCAGTCGGCCAGTTTGTCGCTCATCGTACCCGCTCCAGGAACATGCTGACATGCGACGACAGCACGCCGCCATCGCCGTGCAAGAGCGCGATCGAGGCATCGCGGACCTGCCGGGAACCGGCACGTTCCGTCATCTGCAGATGCGTCTCGACCAGATGCGCCATCGCGCCACCGACGCCGCAATGCCCGTAGCTCAACAGCCCGCCATGGGTGTTGAGCGGCATGGCGCCGTCCCGGCCGAAATGCCCTGCCCGCACCCGCGCCGCCGCTTCGCCGCGCCCGGCAAGGCCGAGGTCTTCCAGCAGCATAGCGAGCGTGATGGTGAAGCTGTCGTAGACTGCGGCGTAACGCACATCCGATATCGCAACGCCGGATGCTGCCTTTGCCTTGGCGATCGCGATCTCGGCGCCGAGTTCGCTCAAGCGCGGCGCTGCCGTGATGTGCTGATGGGTGTGCGCCTGCGCACAGCCGCGCACGCGAATGCCGGTCGCGGAGGTCGGCTCGCGGCTGACCACGAACGCCGCACCGCCGTCGGACACCGGACAGCAATCCAAGAGCTTGAGCGGCATTGCTACCGGCTTTGAAGCCATCACGTCGGCGACGGTGATCGGTTCATGGAACTGCGCGCCGGGATGGGTCACGGCGTGGGCGCGCATCAGCACCGCGAATTCGGCGAGGTCTTCCTGGGTGACGCCGTATTCGTGCATGTAGCGCGACGCCACGAGGCCGTAATAAGCGGGGATCGTCGGCCCCAGGGTCACCTCGTAATCGGGATGGCCGACCTGTGCCAGCGCCTGGATCGAGGCATCGCGGCTCTGCCCGGTGAGACGGTTCTCGCCGCCGACCACCAGCACATGCTTTGCCACGCCGGCGTCGACGAGATGGTGCGCCAGCATGGTCATGGCGAGACCTGTGGCCCCGCCGACCTGCACCGCATGCGCATAGGATGGCTGGATGCCAAAGTGCTCGGCGAACACAGTCGCGAGCATGATGTGCGGCGACACCGTGCTGTAGCCGCAGAGAACCCCATCGATCTCGGATCGCTTCAGCCCGGCATCGGCAATCGCAAGCTCGGCTGCCTTGCTCATCAGATCGAGCGAGGACGAGCCTTCATGCTTGCCATAGGACGTCAATCCGACGCCGGTGATGAAGCTCATGATTGCTCCGCCTCCCTCATGGTCATTCCGGGGCGCGTCGAAGACGCGAAACCGGAATCTCGAGGTTCCACAATGTGCAATTGCACATTGGGATTCGATGCTTCGCATCGCTCCGGAACAACGATTTGAGAGCGCTGCCCATTATCAATACGACTTCGGCAAACCCAGCACCTTCTCGGCAATGAAGCTAAGAATGAGCTGCGGACTGATCGGCGCAATCCGCGGGATCAGGGATTCCCGCAGGTAACGCTCGACGTGATATTCCTTGGCGTAACCGAAGCCGCCATGCGTCATGACCGCCTGCTCGCAGGCGTGGAAGCCGGCTTCGGCGGCAAGATATTTCGCGGCATTGGCGGCCGGGCCGCATGGCATGCCCTGGTCGTACTGCCAGCCTGCACGCAGCACCATCATCCACGCGGCTTCCAGCTCCATCCAGTTCTTCGCCAGCGGATGCTGGATACCTTGATTCATGCCGATCGGGCGATTGAACACGATGCGGCTTTTCGCATATGCCGAGGCCCGTGACAGCGCGATCTGGCCGAGCCCCACCGCTTCCGCCGCAATCAGGATGCGCTCGGGATTCATACCGTGCAGGATATATTCGAAGCCGCGGCCTTCTTCGCCCAAACGATCCTCGACCGGGATCTCGAAATTCTCGAAGAACAATTCGTTGGAGTCGACGGGCTTGCGACCCATTTTCTCGATCTCGTGCACGGTGACGCGCTGCTTGTCGAAGTCCGTGTAGAACAGGCTCAAGCCATGGGTCGGGTTCTTCACTTCTTCCAGCGGCGTGGTGCGCGCCAACAGCAAAATCTTGTTGGCGACCTGGGCGGTGGAAATCCAGACCTTCTGGCCGTTGACGATGTATTTGTCGCCCTGGCGCACCGCGCGGGTTTTCAATTGCGTGGTGTTCAGCCCGGTATTGGGCTCGGTCACCGCAAAGCAGGACTTGTCCCGGCCGTCGATGATCGGCGGCAGCATGCGGGCGCACTGTTCCTTGGTGCCAAAGACGACAACTGGATTAAGCCCGAACACGTTCATATGCACGGCGGAAGCGCCGGACATGCCCGCGCCGGATTCCGAAATGGTCCGCATCATGATCGCGGCGTCGGTGATGCCGAGCCCCGACCCGCCATATTCCTCGGGGATACAGATGCCGAGCCAGCCGGCATCCGCCAGCGCACGGTGGAAGTCAGCCGGATAGCCGCCCTCCTTGTCTTTCTTGAGCCAATAGGCATCGTCGAAGCGCGAACAGATTTTTCCGACCGCGTCGCGGATCGATTCCTGGTTGGCCGACAGCGTAAAATCCATTTATCTCGTCCTTAGGTGTTTGACGCGGTCTTGGTGACGCCATCGCGCACCAGCGCTGCGATCTCATCCGATGAAAAGCCGGCTTCCTCGAGGATTTCCGCGCTGTGCTCGCTCAGGCGCGGCGCCAGCCGCTTCGTTTCAACCGGCGTTTCGGAAAATCGCGCCGACGGCCTCATGTTGCGGATCCGGCCTTCGGTCGGATGATCGACGACCGGGAAGAAATCGGTCGCAACGATGTGGGGATCGCCGAGCAGGCTTTCGAGGTCGTGCATCGGCATGACCGGCACATCGGCCTTCTCGAGGATAGCGGTCCACTCGGCGGTGGTCTTGGTCTCGAGGATGCACGCCAGTTCGGCATAAACAGCGTCGATATTGACGGCGCGGCCGGCGAAGGTTGCAAATTTCGGGTGGACGCGAAGATCGTCACGCCCCGTTGCGTCGAAGAAATTCTGCCACTGCTTGTCGTTATAGACGATCACGCAGATATAGCCGTCCGAGGTCTTGTAAGGCCGCCGGTCCGGCGACAGATGACGGGCATAGCCGCCCTTGTCGAGCGGCGGCTCGTAGGTGAGACCGCCCATGTGATCGCCCATCACGAAGCCCGCCATGGTCTCGAACATCGGGATATCGACGCGCTGGCCGCGGCCGGTGCGGTTACGATCGACGAGGCTGGCGCAGATGGCGCCTACTGCCGTGAGGCCGACAATTCGGTCAACCAGCGCATTCGGAACATAGCGCGGCACGCCGTCGGCGGTCTGCGCCATCAGCGCCGGCAACGCCGTCGCGCCCTGGATCAGGTCGTCATAGGCGGGTTTTGCCGCATAGGGCCCATCCTGGCCGAAGCCGAACACGCCGGCATAGACCAGGCGCGGATTGATTTCAGACATCACGTCGTAACCGAGATTCAGCCGCGCCATCGCCTGCGGGCGCACATTATAGACCAGCACGTCGGCGGATTTGATCAGCCGCAGCACGGCGTCGCGCCCGGCCGGCTTCTTCAAATCGAGACAAATTGAGCGCTTGTTGCGATTGGTGTTGAGGAACACCGGCCCCATGCCGGGATGGCGGGTCGGACCGATTTGCCGCGTCACGTCGCCATCGTGCGATTCCACCTTGACGACGTCGGCGCCGTAGTCGCCGAGCATCTGGGTCGCATAGGGCCCCATCAGCACGGTCGTCATGTCGATGACCTTGATGCCTTCCAATGGTCCCATGGATCAGCCCCGCTCCCCGCCATGCGGCCATCCGGCCTCGCATTGTCGTGAGAACCAAGTAACGGCAGGCCCTTGCGAAGATCAAGGCGCGCCCAGCGTATGGCCGTATGCGCGCGATGGCGGCTATTTCTTCGACGGCTCGTTCTTGGATCTGGCGTCGCGTTCCCGGGTCAGGCGCTCCAGCTCTTCATTCTGCTGGCTGAGGCGGTCGGCGATGCGCGCTTCATTCCGTTCGCCGGAAGCCGCGGCAGCCTGTTCGATCAACTGCCGGATGTTGTCTTCCAGAATCCTGATCCGGCTGTTGAGCTCTGCCAGCGACAGCGAACTTTCATTACCCATGATGCACGCTCCGAAAAACTCTAGGGTGGGCAAAGCCACCGGGTCGCGCGAATGCGCGCCCGATGACAGGCTCCGCGTGCCCACCAGTCTCATCGCGCGGCACTAATGGTGGGCTACGATAGCACATTTCGCGGCTATTTCGCGGGCTCCAGCACGGAGACATAATTCGCCACCGCCGCCCCGCCCATGTTGAAGATGCCGGCGAGCCTGGGGTTCTTGAGCTGCATACCCTCGGGCGCCTGGCCGACGAGCTGCATCGCGCTCATCACATGCATGGAGACGCCGGTGGCGCCGATCGGGTGGCCCTTGGCCTTCAACCCGCCGGACGGATTGACCGGCAGCTTGCCGTCCTTCTGAGTCCAGCCTTCCTTGATGGCGCGGGCGCCCTGCCCGCGCGGCGTCAGGCCCATCGCTTCATATTCGATCAGTTCGGCGACGGTGAAGCAGTCGTGGGTTTCCACGAACGACAGATCGGACAGTTGCACGCCGGCCTGCGCCAGCGCGCGCTGCCAGGCAACGGTGCAGCCTTCGAACTGCAGGATGTCGCGCTTGGACATCGGCAGGAAATCCTGCGCGTGCGCGGTGGCGCGGAAGTTCACCGCCTTGCCCATGGTCTTCGCGGTTTCCGAATCCGCCAGCACCAGGGCGGCTGCGCCGTCCGACACCAGCGAACAGTCGGTGCGCTTGAGCGGGCCCGCGACAAACGGGTTCTTCTCGCTCTCGGCGCGGCAGAACTCGTAACCGAAATCCTTGCGCATCTGCGCATAGGGGTTGGCGACGCCGTTCTTGTGATTCTTGGCCGCGATCATCGCCAGCGCGTCCGACTGGTCGCCGTATTTCTGGAAATAGCTTTGCGCGATCTTGCCGAACACGCCGGCAAAGCCGCCGACGGTGTCGCCATCCTCGGGCAGATAGGACGCCTTCAGGAGGTAGCGCCCGATATCGGCCGAGGGCGTCCGCGTCATCTGCTCGACGCCGACCACCAGCACGATCCTGGCCGCGCCCGCAGCGATCGCCCGGATGCCCTGATGTACCGCCGCCGAACCGGTGGCGCAGGCGTTTTCGACCCGCGTGGTCGGCTTGAAGCGCAATTTGGGGTCGGCCTGCAGCACCAGCGAGGCCGTAAAATCCTGCGGCGAGAAGCCGGCATTGAAATGCCCGAGCACGATCTCGTCGACGTCTTCGGCGGATATGCCGGCATCCGCCAGCGCATCGGTCGCAACCCTCACCACTAGGCTCTCGACGGTTTCGGCGTCGAACTTGCCGAATGGCGTGTGCGCCCATCCGACGATGCTGGCAGTCATGGTCGTTCTCCCTGTTTCGGTTCTGAAGCCTTTGTACCCTATCAGGAAAAAGACTTCACGCCGGTTTCAGCGATTTCAGGGTCCGCGCGCACATGGCGGTTATGCCGGTCCAGTTGCCGGACCGGATATCGGCGGCCGGACAGAGCCAGGAACCGCCCACCGCCACCACATTCGGCTCGGCCAGCCAGGACGCTGCATTGGCTTCCCCGATGCCGCCGGTCGGGCAGACCCTGATACTCGGAAACGGGCCGGCCAGCGCCCGAAGTGCCTTGATACCGCCGGCCTGCTCGGCGGGAAAGAATTTCACGAGATCGAAGCCGGCCGCCAGCGCCTGCATCAGCTCGGAAGCCGTCGCGATCCCCGGGGCGAACGGCAGGTCGCTTGCGGCGGCGGCCTTCAAGAGCTCAGGCGTCGCGCCGGGGCTGATGCCGAATTTGGCGCTGAGCGCCCTCGCCATTGCCAGATCGTCGGCGTTCAGGATCGTGCCGATGCCGACGATGGCTTCCGGCACCTCCGCGATCATGGCCTTGGCGGCCTCGACAGCCACCGGCGTCCGCAGGGTGACTTCCAGCACGCGCACCCCACCTGCAACCAGCGCGCGGGCCAGCGGCACGGCATCTTCCAGCCGTTCGATGGTGAGGACGGGGATCACCGTGGCGGACTTGAAGATGGCGGCGAGTTGTTCCTGCCTGGTGGCTGTGGTCATGGCGATGCCTTGCGTGAATTGACGTGGTTCGGGACGAGGCCGGACGGCATCGCCGCGCGCGGGATGATCGCCCCGGGGTGACATACCACAACGCCGGCCAGACGATGCCCCGCCCTCGCGGCTTCAAGCGGATCGGCGCCCACGAGGCGCGCGGCCACGTAGGCGGCAGCGAAGCTGTCGCCGGCTGCCGTGGTATCGACGACCGGCGCCTCCACCGGCCTGGCCTTGATCGGATAAGAAACGCCTCCCAGACGCAGGATGCTCGCCGGCTCAGAAAGCTTCAACACCACCTCGGCGCCTGGAACCCGCGCCAGCAAGGCTTCGTTGGTTACGTCCGGATAGAGCGGCAGCAGATCGTCGGTGGAAGCCAGCACGATATCGGCCGTGGCGAAGGCCTCCCGAAAAACGGCGCGCGCAACGTCGAGATCGGGCCAGCCACGGGCACGGAAGTTGGTATCGAAAGCGAAACGTGCGCCATTTTCGCGCGCGCGTCTCAGCGCCTCGAACAGACGCGCCCTTCCCTCCGCGCCATACAGTGAGAGTGTGATCGCCGAGAGATAGACCACGTCATAGCCAGCGAGCGCATCGAGGATCTCCGGCGTCTCCGGCAAATCCATCAGGCTGCGCGCCGCTGCGCTGTCGCGCCAGTGGAAGAACCGCCGCTCACCCTTGGCGTCGGTCTGGATCATGTAGAGACCCGGAAGCTTGCCCGGCAGCCGCACTACCCGCCTGGTCCCGACCCCCTCCGCCGCCCAGCCGGCGACCATTTCCTCGCTAAGGCTGTCGTCGCCAAGCGCGGTGATGTAATCGGCGCCGGCGCCAAGCCGGGCGAGATAGACGGCGGTATTGAGCGTGTCGCCGCCGTAGCCGCGCGAGAACAGGCCGCCGTCCGCCTGCTTCAACTCGACCATGCACTCGCCGATGCAGGCTACCTTGCTCATGACCGCATCCATGCGAATGAGCGTGAGATCACCTCACGCCGCGAACTTGCCGCCGAGTTCATCCTCGATGTGGATCCGGATGATGTCGTCAAACGTCTTCTCGGCCGTTGTGAAGCCGAGCTTGAGCGCGCGGTCGGCGACGAAGTCGCGCGGCCAGCCAGAGACGATGCCGATGATGGTCGGATCGGGCACCCGCTTGATGCGCGCGGTGACGTTCTTGCCGGCGACGCGATCCAGGGCTGCGATCTGTTCGCCGACGGTCACCGACATGCCGGGCATGCTGAGATTGCGCCGCGGCCCCATCGCATCGAGGTCCATGGTGCCGGCGTGGACCAGAAAGCCGACCGCCGATTTCGGCGAGGCATGCCAGTGCCGCACGTCCTCGGAAACCGGCAGCACCGCCTCCTCGCCCGCCAGCGGCTCGCGGATGATGTTGGAGAAGAAGCCGGAAGCAGCCTTGTTTGGCTTGCCCGGCCGCACGCAGATCGTCGGCAGGCGGATCGAGATACCGTCGAGCAGGCCCTTGCGGGTATAGTCGTTGATCAGGAGTTCGCAGATCGACTTCTGCGTGCCGTAGCTCGTCAGCGGCGTATGGAAGAATTCGTCGCCGATCTTTTCCGGAAACGGGGCGCCGAACACCGCGATCGAGGACGTGAACACCAGCCGCGGCTTGTAGCCGCCGCCGGCGTGGCGGATGGCATCGATCAGATATCGCGTGCCGTCGAGATTGATCCGGTAGCCCTTGTCGAATTCGGCCTCGGCCTCGCCGGAGACGATCGCGGCGAGATGAAAGATCACGTCCGGCCGATCGGCGATCAACGACGCCGCCGCGCCGGCGTCGGCGAAATCGGAAGCGACGACTTGAATCGGGATCGAGGCGTTAGCGGGCTTGGCGGGCGCCACCACGTCCTGCAACGTCATACGGGTGATGTCGTGCTTGCCGAGCCGCCCGTCGCGCAGCAGCCGCTCGGTCAGCTTGCGGCCCACCATGCCGGCGGCACCAAGAATTAGAATGTGCAAGACCCGTCTCCTTTTTGAACTCTTCTATAGCGTTTTCAAGCGAAGTGGGAACCGGCTCGCGTGAAGAAAACGCGTCAAGAGATAACGTCAGATACGGGCCTCAAGCGCTCACTCTTTCACGGCTCCCGTCATCGCCGACACATAATGCTCGACAAAGAACGCGTAAAGGATGACCAGCGGCAGCGAGCCGGCCAGCGCGCCCGCCATCAGCGAGCCCCATCGATAGATATCACCGTCGACGAATTCGTTGACGATCGCGACCGGCACCGTCTTGTTGGAGGTCGATTGCAGGAAGGTGAGCGCATAGATGAACTCGTTCCAGCATAGCGTGAAGCAGAAGATGAACGCCGAAATCAGCCCGGGGATCGCCAGCGGCAGCACGATCTTGATCAGTATCTGCCAGCGGCTGGCGCCATCGATCAGCGCGCATTCTTCCAGCTCGAACGGGATGGTCTTGAAGTAACCCATCAACAGCCAGGTCGAGAACGGAATCAGGATGGTCGGATAGGTCAGGATCAGCGCCATCGGCGAGTCGAACAGCCCGTACTGGAACACGACGGTGGCGAGCGGAATAAACAGGATCGACGGCGGCACGAGATAGGCCAGGAAGATCAGACCGCCGACCAGATTGGCGCCCTTGTAGCGCAGGCGCACGATGGCATAGGCCGCAAGCACGCTGGCGATAATCGAGAGGATGGTAGCGCAAACCGCGACATACATCGTGTTCCAGAGCCACATCGGATAGTGGCTTTCGAACAGGAGCTTGTAAAAGTGCTTGAGGGTCGGATTCCAGGTCCAGAACGGGTTGAACTTGTCGAGGTCGAGCAGTTGCTCGTCCGGTTTGATCGCCGTCAGCCCCATCCAGTAGAACGGGAACAGCAGGACGATCACGATAATCGACAGCGGCAGATAGAGCGTCACCAGCCGGCGCGGCACCGACTGCAAATAGCTCATGCCCTCGCTGTGGTCGTCCATCGCAACTGTCGGCGCCGAGCTATGCAGGACGGCCTTGAGATCGATCCGCGAGGTGGGGAGATCAGTCATTGTTTTCACCCTGCTGCCACTTGCGGCGTTGCAGCCCGAACCAGGACACCATGATCGCAGCGAGCAGGAACGGGATCATCGCGCTCGAGATCGCCGCGCCCTCACCCAACTGACCGGCGATGATCGCGCGCTGGTAGGACAAGGTCGCCATCAGATGCGTGGCATTGACTGGACCGCCCCGCGTCATCGCCCAGATCAACTGGAAGTCGGTAAAGGTGAACAGCACCGAGAACGTCATCACGACAGCGATGATCGGCGTCAGCAGCGGATAGGTGATGAAGCGGAATCGTTGCCAGCTGGTCGCGCCATCGAGGATCGCCGCCTCGTAAAGCGATGGCGACACCGTCTGCAGGCCCGCCAGCAACGTGATCGCGACAAAGGGAACGCCGCGCCAGATATTGGCGAAGATCACGCAGATCCGGGCCCAGGTGGTATCGCCGAGAAAATTGATGTTCTGCGTGATCAGGCCCATCTGCTTCAAGGACCACGAGATGATCGAGAATTGCGAATCGAAGATCCACCAGAACGCCAGCGCCGACAGCACGGTCGGTACGATGAAGGGGATCAGCACCAGCGCGCGCAGCATCGCCTTGAACGGCATGTTCTCGTTCAGCAGCAGCGCCAGATAGAGCCCGATGCCGAATTTGATGGCGCTCGCGACGAACGTGTACAATAGCGTGTTGAACACCGAGAGCCAGAAGATCGCGTCGTCCCACAGCCACTCGTAGTTTTCGGTGCCGACATATGCCCCGACACGGCCGATGCGGGTGTCGGTGAACGAAAGCCAGATGCCGAGGCCGAGCGGATAGGCCAGGAAGAAGATCAGGAACGCCAGCGCCGGCACCATGAACCAGAAGCCCAGCCAGTTACGGTTGTGCTTGAGCTGGTCCCACGCGTTGGCCTCGCGAATCTCCGTCTTGGCGCGTCGTGGCGCGATTGCGATGTCAGCCATGGGCGATGTCCCGATTGAAAATGAATGGAGCGGACGGCGGTCACTCGCCATCCGCTCCGGTTCTTATTAGCGATAGATGCGCTTCAACTGACGCTCGGTTTCCGCGATCGCTGTCTTGGCATCCTTGGCGCCGGTGCAGTAGTTGGCGAACATGTCGACCACCAGGAAGTCGGCGATCGCGGTTGCCGCCTTCTCGCCTGGCGTACCGATGCCGGACGCAGGCAACGCGCGCTTGCTGGCCTGGCTGAACACCTGGTTCTTCGGATCCGCGGTCCAGACCGGCGAGTTATCGTAGGCATTGAGCGTGTGGGTGAGATACCCGCGCGCGCCCATCAGCCACTTGTCGTAGTTTTCCTTCTCCAGCATGAAGGCGATGAAGGCCTTCGCGGCGTTCGGATATTTGGTGAATTTGAACGCCAGGATCGGAACGCAGAGCTGCAGTTCGGTCGGCTTCCCGATCGGGCCGACCGGCCATAACGCATGATATGTGTCTTCGGTGAGTTCCTTCTTGGTCGGATCGTCCTTGGCCGCGACATAGATCGAGATGCCGTTGGCGGTGCAATGCAGTTCGCCCGACAGAAACGCCTTGTTGTTCGACGAATCGTTCCACGACGCGACGCCGGGAATAAAGGTGTCGGAGAGCGCCTTGCAGTACTCGAGCGCCTTTACGGTCTCGGGCGAGTTGATGATGACCTTGTTGTCCTTGTCGACGGTGTAGGCGCCATGGCCCCACAGGACCCAGTGCAGCCAGGCATTGGCGTCGCCCGAGGCGTGGCCCAGCGGGAAACCGGCCGGCGTGTTGTTCTTCTTCAGCGCCTTGCACAATTCGAGGAAGCCCGGAAAATCCTTCGGGAAATCCTTGAAACCGGCCTTTTCCACTGACGATTTGCGGTAGGTCATGTAGCCGCCGATGGTCGCGACCGGGATGCCGAGCCAGTTGTTGCCCTGCTTGCAGGTCACGGCGGCTGCTTCGGTCCATCCGCCGTATTTCTTGCCGAGATAGTCGGCGACGTCGTTCAACTGCAGCACCTGCGCGGGGAAGAGTTGCGGCAGCGTGTGCAGGCCCCAGGCGAGATCGAGACCCGAGCCGGTGTTGGCGGCAACCGAGGCCTTCGGCTGCACGTCCTCGAACGACTCCGAGAACACGTTCATTTCGGTACCGGTCGCGGTCTTGAACGCGGCGACCATGGCATTGAAGGCCTCGTCCTCCGCCGGCACGAAGCGCTTCCAGCGCATCACGGTGAGCTTGGCGCCGGACTCGGCCTTCCAGGGCGAGGCTTGCGCCCAGGCCTTGGCGAAATCGAGCAGAGCCGGTCCGGTCAGCGCGCCGGCAGCCGCCAGCGCGGTGCCACCCTGAAGCAGAGAGCGGCGGGTAAAATCCTGCATAGTCCATCCTCCCGTTGATTTATAATTTTGACTTTATTTTTTAGGCGTTCAGTCGTTTCCCGGTCTGCTCGTCGAAAAGATGCACGAGTGCCGGGTCTGGCTTCAGCCGGACCTTGTCGCCCGGGTTGAATTGGTGACGCTCGCGGAATACGGCGACGACCTGCTCGCCGCCAAGCTTGGCAAACACTTGCGTTTCCGAGCCAGTCGGCTCGACCACGACGATCTCGGCTTCGGCGCCGTCATCGGCGATGGTGAAATGTTCGGGACGGACGCCATAGACTGCGGGCCGCCCTTCCGAATTGGCCGGTGCCGACGCCAGCGGCAGCTTGACGCCATTCGGCCCCTCAAAGCCCGCGCTACCGTTCGACTTCACCTGGCCCTTGAGGAAGTTCATCGCCGGCGAGCCGATAAAGCCCGCCACGAACTGGTTGGCCGGGCTGTCGTAGAGTTCGAGCGGGGTACCCATCTGCTCGACGATGCCGTCATGCATCACCACGATCTTGTCGGCCATGGTCATGGCCTCGATCTGGTCGTGGGTGACGTAGACCGTCGTGGTCTTCAGCCGCTGGTGCAGTTCCTTGATTTCGGTGCGCATCGCGACGCGCAGCTTGGCGTCGAGGTTGGAAAGCGGCTCGTCGAACAAAAACACCTGCGGATCGCGCACGATGGCGCGGCCCATGGCGACGCGCTGGCGCTGGCCGCCCGACAATTGCCGGGGATAGCGCTCGAGCAGCGGGGTCAGCGCCAGGATTTCCGCGGCGCGCTTGACGCCGTTCGAGATTTCATCGGCACTCGCGCCGCGCAGCTTGAGCGAGAAGCCCATATTGTCGGCGACGGTCATGTGCGGATAGAGCGCGTAGTTCTGGAACACCATGGCAATGTCGCGCTCTTTCGGCTGGACATTGTTGACGACGCGATCGCCGATCGAAATGGTTCCCGAGGTGATGTTTTCGAGGCCCGCGAGCATCCGCAACAAGGTCGACTTGCCACAGCCGGAGGGACCGACGAGCACGACGAACTCGCCATCATCGATCGGAATCGATACGCCGTGCAAAACCTCAAAGTTACCGAACGACTTCCGCACGTCGCGAATCTGTACCGACGACATCGAACTCTCTCCCTCATGTTCTGTTTTCTGGCGCCACAGGTTGGCGGCGGCGCCATGCTGTCTTTTCGACTCTAATGCCGGAAGCCGAATTCAACGGGCATCATCATCCGCAGTTTGGCGGTTTTTAGCAATCCGATGGTAGCGCTGTCAATAATTGTTCAAACGTCCAATCTGATGTGATATGAGCGCAAGATGGGACGAAAACAGACAAAGTCTGGCAAAATCCGCCTCACCGAGGTCGCCAAGCTCGCTGGCGTCAGCCCAATCACGGCATCGCGTTTTTTCAGGAATCCAGAAGCGCTGTCATTAAGCAAGCGGGAACGCGTCGATAGCGCCGTGAAGGAACTGGGTTACGTGCCCAATCTCGCCGCGCGTGCGCTGGCCTCGCACCGCACCGAAGTCATCGGCGTCGTCATCCCTTCCCTCACCAACAACGTGTTCGCCGACGTATTGCGCGGCATCTACGATTCTTCCGAAGGCAGCCGCTACACCATCCAGCTCGCCAATACCCGCTACAGCATTCTGCAGGAGGAAAAGCTGCTGCGCCTGTTCCGGGCGCAGAAGCCCGCGGGATTGATCGTCACCGGCATCAACCAGACCGCGGAATCGCGCGCGATCCTGGAGTCCATGAATTGCCCGGTCACGCAGATCATGGAGATCGGCGACAGCCCTGTGGACATGATGGTCGGCTTCTCGCATTACGACGCGGCTTTTGCGGCAATTTCGCACATGCTCGAGCAAGGATACCGCCGTATCGGATTTCTCGGCGCGCGAATGGACCCTCGCGTGCAGCGGCGGTTCGAAGGGTATCGTGATGCCATGAAGGGGGCCTCGCTGTTCGATCCGAACCTCATCGTCACCACGTCGATACCAACCACCGTCACGCTCGGCGGAACTTTGTTCGCCGATCTCCTTGCCCGGACATCCGACATCGACGCGGTCTTCTGCGTCAACGACGACCTCGCGCTCGGCGTCCTGTTCGAATGCCGGCGTCGGCAGATGTCGGTTCCCGGCGATTTGGCCATTGTCGGCTTCAACGATCTGGAATTCACGGCCTCTGCGGTCCCCTCGCTTACCAGCGTGCGCACCAACCGCTACGAAATGGGCAGGCACGCCGTCACGATGGTAATCGACGCGATCGAGGGCCGTCGCCCGCGGGAGCCGGTTATCGACCTTGGTTTTCAATTGATGGTCCGCGAGAGTTCGACACCGCAAAGCGCTTGATCGCCGTCTCCGGCGCGGGTCGAGCGCAAACAGAAAATGGTAGCGCTATCTTTTGGACCGAACTAGGATCGTATGGCTCAGACGGGAGAAGGCAAGCGCGTTGCAGCGGATGAAATTCTTGGCATGGTGCATCGCTGCCGTGACTTAAGCCGTCCACGAGTTTGCAGTGCGGGAGGAACCAGTGAAAAACAACGACGACAAAACTACCACCAATGGCAAAGGCCGGAGGCTACGTTCCCTCGAATGGTTCGACAACCCGCATAATCCGGGCATGACTGCGCTCTATCTCGAGCGCTACCTGAACTACGGCCTGACCCGAGAGGAATTGCAATCCGGCAAGCCGATCATCGGCATCGCCCAGACCGGCAACGACCTGTCGCCATGCAATCGGCATCATCTCGAACTGGCGCACCGGGTGCGCGAAGGCATTCGCGCCGCCGGCGGCATCGCGATGGAATTCCCGATGCATCCGATCCAGGAAACCGGAAAGCGGCCGACCGCGGCGCTCGACCGCAACCTCGCCTATCTCGGCCTGGTTGAAATCCTGTTCGGCTATCCGCTCGATGGCGTTGTACTGACCACCGGTTGCGACAAGACGACGCCGGCCTGCCTGATGGCAGCGGCGACTGTCAATCTGCCCGCGATCGTGCTTTCCGGTGGACCGATGCTGAACGGCTGGTTCAACGGTGAGCGCACCGGATCCGGCACCATCGTCTGGAAGCAGCGCGAACGGCTCGCCGCCGGCGAGATCGACTACAACGAGTTCATCGAAATCGTGGCGTCCTCGGCCCCCTCGGTCGGCCACTGCAACACGATGGGCACCGCCTCGACCATGAACTCGCTCGCCGAAGCGCTCGGCATGTCGCTGCCGGGCTGCGCGGCGATCCCCGCGCCCTATCGCGAGCGCGGCCAGATCGCCTACGAGACGGGAAAACGGATCGTCGAAATGGTCTGGGAGGATCTCAAACCCTCCGACATCCTGACGCGCAAGGCGTTCGAGAATTGCATCGTGGTGAATTCGGCGATCGGCGGTTCGACCAATGCTCCGATCCACATCAACGCGCTGGCGCGGCACATCGGCGTCGAGCTCTCCATCGACGACTGGCAGAAGCATGGCCACGACATTCCGCTGCTGGTGAACATGCAGCCGGCCGGTTTCTATCTCGGCGAGGAATATCACCGCGCCGGCGGCGTGCCGGCGGTGGTACGCGAGCTGATGGCGCACAAGCGCATCCATGAAGACGCCGTGACGGTCAACGGCCGCACCATGGGCGAGAACTGCCGCGAGGCGGCCAAGCCCGACGGCGACGTGATCTGGAGCTACGACAAGCCGCTGGTGAAGGATGCGGGCTTCCTGGTGCTGCGCGGCAATTTGTTCGATTCCGCGATCATGAAGACCAGCGTGATCTCGAAGGAATTCCGCGACCGCTATTTGATCAATCCCAAAGACCCGAATGCATTCGAAGGCCGCGCCATCGTTTTCGAGGGGCCGGAGGACTATCACGACCGGATCGACGATCCCTCGCTCAACATCGACGAGCACTGTGTGCTGTTCATCCGCGGCGCCGGGCCGATCGGCTATCCCGGCGGCGCCGAGGTGGTGAACATGCAGCCGCCGGCGGCGCTGATCAAACGCGGTATCCTGTCCCTGCCCTGCATCGGCGACGGAAGGCAGTCCGGTACCTCAGGCTCACCGTCGATCCTCAACGCCTCGCCGGAGGCCGCCGCCGATGGCGGGCTCGCGATCTTGCGGACCGGCGACAAGGTTCGCATCGACCTCAACAAGGGCGACGCCAACATCCTGATCACGAGCGATGAATTGAAGAAGCGTCGCACCGAGTTGAAGGACAAGGGCGGCTTCCCCTACCCGGCCAACCAGACGCCGTGGCAGGAGCTCTATCGCTCGACCGTCGGCCAGCAGGCCACCGGCGCCTGCATGGAGCTCGCCACGCGCTATCAAAATATTGCGGGCACGGTCGGCGTGGCGCGGGATAATCATTAGCTGATCGCCGTCATTGCGAGCGAAGCGACTTATCCGCCGTAGCTCAACGAACGAAGGCGGAAGCAATCCACCTCTCCACGCGGGGGTAGATGGATTGCTTCGTCGCTTCGCTCCTCGCAATGACGAAAGGATAAGGAGAAGAAAAAATGTCAGACCGCCTGAAGGGCAAGCGCGCCTTTGTCACCGCCGCCGCCGTCGGAATCGGCCGCGCCTGTGCCGTGGCTTTTGCGCGCGAAGGCGCAACGGTGTTCGCCACCGACATCGACGAGGCTAAGCTCGAAGCCCTCAAGGGCGAAGGAATCGCGGAAGTGGCCAGGCTCGATGCCCGCGACAGCGCAGCCGTCGCTGCCATGGCCAAGCGCGCCGGCAACACCGACATCCTGCTCAATGCCGCCGGCTTCGTGCATCACGGCACTGTGCTGGATTGCTCCGACGAAGACTGGGATTTTTCGTTCGACCTCAACGTCAAGTCGATGCACCGCACGATCCGTGCGTTCCTGCCGGGCATGCTGGAACAAGGCCGCGGCGCTATCGTCAACATCTCCTCCGCCGCCGGCGTGTTCAAGGCTGCGCCGAATCGCTACGTCTACGGCGCGACCAAGGCCGCCGTCGCCGCGCTGACGCGTTCGGTTGCCGTCGATTTCGTCGGCAAGGGCGTGCGATGTAATTGCATCTGCCCTGGCACCATCGAGACGCCCTCGATGCTGGACCGCGCCGCCGCCGCAGGCCCCAACGGCCGCGAGATGTTCATCTCGCGGCAGCCGATGGGCCGGCTCGGCACGGCCGAGGAAATCGCTTCGCTTGCCGTCTATCTCGCCAGCGACGAAAGCGCGTTCACGACTGGCGTCGCGCACGTCATCGACGGCGGCTGGACGCTGTAACGCAGGAGAAATCCCCATGAACAAGATCGACCTCAACGGCCGTTGCGCCGTCGTTACCGGCGGGGCGCAGGGTTTTGGCCGCGCGATCACCGAGCGCTTCGTCGCATCCGGCGCGAAGGTCGCGATCTGGGATCACGACCTGCCGTTTGCGGAAAAGACCGCCAGGGAAATCGGCTCGGGCGGCTCGGCCTTCAAGGTCGACGTCTCCGACCTCGCCGCGGTCGAGAAGGCCCGCGACGAAACGTTGAAGGCGCTCGGCAAGATCGACATCCTCGTCAACAATGCCGGCATCGCCGGCATCAACAAGACGGTGTGGGAAACCGACCTTGAGGAATGGCGCAAGGTGCTGCGCATCAATCTCGACGGCCCTTTCATCTGCTGCAAGGCAGTGGTGCCGGCAATGATCGCGCAAAAATACGGCCGCATCGTCAACATCGCCTCGATCGCCGGCAAGGAAGGCAACCCCAACGCCGCACATTATTCGGCCTCGAAGGCCGGCCTGATCGCGCTGACCAAATCGCTCGGCAAGGAGCTCGCGCAGCACGACATCCTGGTCAACGCGGTGACACCCGCTGCGGCGAAAACCGCGATCTTCGACCAGCTGACGCAACAGCACATCGACTTCATGCTGTCGAAAATTCCGAAGGGCCGCTTCGTCCTCGTCGAAGAACTCGCGGCGATGGTCGCATGGCTGGCGTCGGAAGATTGTGCGTTCTCGACGGGCGCGGTGTTCGACATTTCCGGCGGCCGGGCGACCTACTGAAATGGGTACCATCCGGGCTACGGCGCTAGTCAATTGGCGCTCGTGACTATGGCGTTGCCGGCGCAGGACGCCGGCCTGCGGTGGTCGCGATCCAGATGCCGGCGAAGACCGTCACCATGCCGCCGACGAGATTCCAGCGGAGCGGTTCGTCCAGCAATGCCGCGCCCACGAGCGAGGCGGTGATCGGATTGACGGTGACCGAGATCGCGACGCGGGTCGGCGTTGTGCGCTCCAGCGCGAATGCCCACAAATAAAACGTCAGCGCGCTGCCGAAGGCACCGAGATAGAGGGCCGCCAGCCATTGCGGGACCTCGAAAGCCGCAATGGGCGCAAAGCTGCCGCGCGAGTACGAGATCAGGACAAGGCATAAAGCCCCAACCCCCATGGACGCCGTCGTGAAGGGAATAGGCCCGGAGCGGGCGATGAATGGTTTGGACCAGATGCTGTAGAGCGCCATGCAGAGGGCTGCCGCGATCATCAGGAGATCGCCGCGCCAGGCTCCCGGCGGCGCGGAAGCAAGACCCGACAGAAGAGCCAGGGCAACTCCAAGCGTTGCGATCACGACACCGATCGATTTGCGCGCCGTAAGGGCCTCGCTGCCGAGCAGCGCCCCCACGACCATCGTCAGAAGCGGAAGCGTCGACAAGGCGAGCGCGCCACGTGCCGCCGTCGTGAAAATCAGAGACGCATTGAACAGGATCGGGAACAGGGCGAAGTACAGTACACCCAATCCGGCGACGCCCGACCAGTCGCGGCGCGGCGGCCACCGGCCGCCCTGCAGAAGCGCCGCCGGCAACAACAGCAGAAACCCGATTCCGAACCGGAACGAACCGATCGCCAGCGGATCAATCGCATTCACCAGATAGCGGGTTGCCGCAACCGAAGTCCCGCCCAGACCGCTCGACAGGACCGCCGCCAGCACGCCCCACGCCTCGTTCATGCATTTTCCCTTCCGGCACTTGCAGACAAGGTAGGGAAGGACTAGTAATCAAGAAATGGAATTTTCCTTATAGGAGAAATAACGTTTACTTATGAGCGCGCCCCTCCTCGATCCGGATCTGTTGAAGGCTTTTGTGGCGGTGGCCGACAGCCGTTCCTTCACCCGCGCCGCGAGCCAGCTTAACCGGACCCAGTCAGCCGTAAGCATGCAGATCAAGCGCCTGGAGGAGCGCCTTGGCGTGGAGCTGTTCAACCGCACCAAGGCCAATGTCGACTTGAGTTCCGCAGGCGAAGGGCTGCTCGGATACGCGCGGCGCATCCTGACGTTGAACGACGAGGCCGTCGGCAAGCTGCGGGAGCGCAAGATTGAAGGCGTCGTGCGCCTGGGTGTGATGGACGACTACGGCACCTTGATCGTCCCGCCCTTGCTGGCGAGCTTCGTCGCCTGTTATCCGCTGGTCCATGTTGAGATGGAGACAGGACTCACCTCTTCCATGCCCTCGCGCCTCGGCAATGCCTATGACCTCGTGATTGCGATGCACCCGGAGGGAAGTGGCGAGGGTGAATTCCTGCGGCGCGAACAGGCTGCATGGGCAACCGGCGCATTTCACCCCGTCGAGCAGCAGAACCCGCTGCCGCTTGCGCTTTATCCGCAAGGTTGCCTGTTCCGAAAATGGGCGATCGAGGCGCTCGATGCGGTCAAGCGACCGTGGCGGTTGGCTTTCGTCAGCCAAAGCCTGGCAGCCGTTGAGTCGGTTGCGGCGCAGGGACTTGCGGTGACCGTCGTGAAGGCAGGTACATTTCCGCCGAAGCTGCGCCCCCTGTCGGAGCGCGACGGCATGCCGCGACTACCGGCTGCGGACATTTGCCTGCATCGCACCGCGAATCTGTCACGAGCGGGCGCGCTACTCGCGGATCACCTGCGCTCAACCATCTCAAACCATCTTGATGAAATCTCGGTGAGGCGCGCAACCCGCGACGCCATCCCGATCGCCTTCAACTGAGCGAGACCACGTGAATATTTCATTGTACGCCATCTCGGTCTGGGTGCTCCCGCTCCTCATCGCCATTACGTTTCACGAGGCCGCGCACGCCTTTGTGGCGCACAAGCTCGGCGACAATACCGCCTGGCAGCTCGGCCGGGTCAGCTTCAATCCTTTCAAGCATATCGATCCCTTCGGGACGGTGATTCTGCCGGGCGTGCTGCTGCTGGCGCACTCTCCGTTCCTGTTCGGCTACGCCAAGCCGGTCCCGGTGAATTTCCGGAACCTTAACCATCCCCGACTCGACATGGTCTGGGTGGCGCTGGCCGGCCCAGCCACTAACATCATCCTGGCGACGATCGTGGCGTTCGCCTTCCATGCCCTGCCTTTGGTGCCGGCAGACGCCGCCAAATGGACGGCGGACAACCTCAAAAATGCTTTCCTGATCAATATCGTGCTGGCGATCTTCAACATGATGCCGATCCCGCCGCTGGACGGCGGCCGGGTCGCCGTCGGACTGCTGCCGCGGGTGCTGGCTTACCCGCTGTCGCGGCTGGAACCCTACGGGATGCTGATCCTGATCGGCCTTTTGATCCTGCTGCCCGTCATCGGCGCACAGCTCGGCCTAAATCTTGATGTTATTTCGGCGATACTGCGAACATTGACCGGTTATGTGATCAGCGCGCTTCTCTTCATCACCGGCAACGCTTAAGCTTCAGATAGAAATAGCATAGGGAAGAGCCGACCCGGGCCATGGCGACAAAAGCTGCCGATATGTTGATTGCACGACGCGCCGATACCCGTGCGAGGGCAGATTTTGCAACCTGGCTAATGATGGCCAAGCTCAACGGATTCTCCGCCCTGCCCGCTGAGGCGCAGAGCTTTCTGGAAGGCTACAGGCAGCTACTGGCGAGGATGACCGAGGCGGACGCATCCGAGGCCACCATCCAGCTCATATACAAGAGCTATTATGCCGAGATGGGCGGCTCCGGAACGCCACCTGAAATTCCCTCGCGCGCGAGCGAGCCGGTCACCGAAGCCGGCAACGTCACCGCGTTCCGACGGCCGCCCCCACGGCCCAAGGCTGCGGCATCCGGCCCGGCGACAAAACCAAGGCTTCCAGTGGCGCTGATCTTTGCGTGCCTCGCCGTGGTCTATGTCGGTATCCGCTATTACTGGCGCTGACGCGGGGCGTCTTCGCGCGCCGGCCGAATTGCAATACCATCGCTTCATGGCCACTCAGCGTAGGAAGGGCCGCTACGCGCATGCCTCCAATCGGATCTGCCGGCGATAACTCCCCGGTGACGCGCCGCGGTACTTGCGGAAGAAGCGATTGAAATAGGCCGGATCGCGGAAACCCAGACCGGACCACAGCATTATCCGATCTAGAACTTCGTCTCTGATTGAGTCGGAAGCGTAGTGTCAGCTCTTGGTCTTGACGCGGAAGATCACCGGCAGGGTGAAAGTCAGGCCTTCGTCGGCGATGACAGGCGGAGGCATCGGCACCGGATCGGAGCGCCGCACCATCGCCAGCGCGGCCTCGTCGAAGGCCGTATCGCCCGAGCCCTTTTCGATATCGGTCGAAAGCACGTGGCCCATGCGGTCGAGCGTGAAGCGAATCTGGATCTCGGCGGATTTTTGCTGCCGTTCCTTCGGGTACCGCTTGTGCTTGTCGAGATGCGCGACCAGCTCCTTCTGCCAGGTCGCGCGTGCACGCCGTGCGCTCTCGCCGGTGCCGATCACCGGCGCGACAGAACGCTGTCCTTCCGGCATTTCCTCTGAACTCGGAGTTGCGGTGGCTTCGGAAGCGATCGACTCGGTGGAGGCTTGGGTCTGCACCGCCGCGATCTTCGGGTCGTCCTCTTTCGGTTTCTTGGATTCGGTCTCCGTCACCACCCGGTCGGCCTCTTCGGGCTCGGTCGGCTTGTCCTGCGGCAGATCGGTCTCTTTCACTTCCGCCTTCTGCTCGGCGAGCTGGGGCGATGCCGCGGAAGCATCGGTATCCGGCCCTGGCGGCAAGTCAGTCACTTCGCGGCGTACGGCGGCCATTTCCAGCCCGATCTCGATCGCCGTCGCGCCCAGGGCGTCATCGGCTTCTTCGGTCTGCAAATGCGCGATCGCCAGCGCCGCGCCGCCGATATGAAGCGCGAGCGCGATCACCGCGGCGAAAATCCAGAGCCGCCGGGAGGGCTTTTGCTCGTCGAGGCCGGTCAAGGCTTTGCCGGCGCCGCCGCTTGCGACGCCGCTCCATCTGGAACGCCTTCAAGCGCGACCAGCTTGAGCTTGGAATAGCCGCCGGCGCGCAGGATTTCGAGAACGTCCATCAACTCGCCATAGGGCACCGCGCGATCGGCGCGCAGGAAGACGTGGCGCTCCTTGCTGGCGTCCGGCATCGCATCGAGCGAGCGCACCAGATCGACGCGCTTGACCATGTTCTCACCGATCGCAACCGAGAGATCCGGCTTAATGCTCACATAAGTCGGCTTGTCCGGCTTCTTCTGCGGCGTCGCGGTTGACGTCGGCAGATCGATCGGCAGGTCGACGGTCGACAGCGGCGCCGCGACCATGAAGATGATCAGGAGAACGAGAATGACGTCGATGAACGGCGTGACATTGATCTCATGCGATTCCGCGAAATCGCTGTCGTCATCGTGGTCGTGTTCTGCAATCGAGGCGCCCATCGCCTACTCCGCCGCCGTGCGCGAATGCGAGCCGCTGACATGGGTGCGATCGAGATCGCGCGACAACAGCCGCCCCGCTGCGCCTGACGCACGGCTGACCAGTTCCATGTAGCCCTTGGTCACGCGCGAAAAGTGATTGTAGATGATGACGGCGGGGATCGCAGCGACCAGGCCGATCGCGGTGGCGAGCAGCGCCTCGGCGATGCCGGGCGCCACCACGGCAAGATTCGTGGTCTGCGATTTCGAAATGCCGATGAAGCTGTTCATGATGCCCCAGACGGTGCCGAACAGTCCGACGAAGGGCGACGTTGCGCCGATGGTTGCCAGAAGGCCCATGCCGAGCCGGATCCGCCGTGCCTCGGCGCGCACGATTTCGCCAAAGCTCGACGCGGCACGTTCCTTGATGCCGGCATCACTGGAGATGCCAGCCGATAGCCGCGCCTCGCGCATCGCGGCCGCGAGGAACGACGCCAGCACGCTACCCTTGGAGCCCAGCGCGAATTGCGCTTCTGATAGCGACCGCGCGTCGGCGATCTTGGCCAGCGCCGAGCGCACCTTGCGCTGAACGACCGACAGCTCGATCATCTTGGCGATGAAGATGGTCCAGGTCACCAGCGACGCAAAGGCGAGGCCGATCATGACCGCCTTGACCACCACGTCGGCCGACTTGAACATCGTCCACGGCGACAATTCCTTGAGTTCTGCAACTGCCGCCTTCAGCAATTTGCCCTCGCGCTCCGCCGGCGTGGCGGCCGCGTCCGAAGGTGCGGCCGGTGCAGCCGCCTGGGGCAGCGCGGCCGGAGGCGGCGATACCGCGGGCGCCTGCTGGGCCACAGGTGCTGACGGCGCCGCAGGGGTCGTGCCCTGCTGGGCCGACGACGGCCCCGCCAGCGATAGCATCGCCAGCGCAGAGATCACTGCAATTGTCATCGCGCGAGAAAGAGACATGTTCTTCATACTTCGGCCCAGTAGCGGATCAGGTTGTGATAGATACCGGTCAATTTGACCGTTTCAGGGTCGTCTCGCCCAAGCCGCTCCACCGGTGCCTGGATCGAGGTATCGAGATCGAAGATCAGGCTGCGGGCGTGGGCATCCCGTACCATGCTCTGCAGCCAGAAAAAAGACGCCACGCGCATAGCTCGGGTGACCGGCGTGACCAAATGCAAACTAGACGCAGGATAAAGCACCGGGTCCCCGGCCGCGAGCTTGATTTCGTGGGAACCATAGAGGTCCTCGATCACCAGTTCGCCCCCGTCATACTCGTCCGGCTCCGACAGAAACAGCGTCACCGACAGGTCGGTGCGGATCCGCCGGCCGGTGAGACGATCTCCCCTCACAGCGTTGTCGACATGGAGGCCGAAATGGTGCCCGCCGGAGGCCACGCAGCGATTAAATAGCGGCGGGAAGATCTGCAGCGGGATCGCCGACGAGATGGATCTCGGACTGGCGGTCAGCGCCGAAAGCAGGCGATTGCCGAGCGTTCGCGCAACCTCGCTGTCCGGCGGAAGCTGCTCGTTGCGCTTCACCATCCGATTTGCGCCCCCGCAGTAGAGCGGCTGTCCTCCCAGGCGGAAGCGTCCGGCGCCATTGCAAAATTCATTACGTGCCTTTGATCGATTTCAATTCGCGCAGATCGACATGTGGCGAGTAGTCCCGCGGTAGGTACCGAGCAAGAAATTTGGGGTCAACGCGATTGGAGCAGGACTCCGGTTGAATACGCTCAGATCACAGAGATTCTAATCTGTAGTTTGAAATGGTTCTAAGAACGCCGCTGCAACCAATCGCGCATTCACCCTGCTCGCAAGACACGCCGACGATCGCGCGTTATTTGGCGCTGGCGCGGAACGCTGCTCGACGGCTGTTTCAAACCTTTCCAATTGTTTAGGATTCTCAAGCCTTAGTGTTTGTACAGGGCAAGCGGGCGGACTTTAAATCGGCATGCGGGGGAACTTCCTTCAATCCATGGGCTGATATGTCGAGGTCACGCACCATCCGTTGGGCTTTGCTGATCGTAGCGATCGCTGCGCTGGGGTTTTTGGGCTGGCAGCGATTCCATGGCGGGGATCATCAGGCGCAGGCTGAAGCTCAGAAGCGCGTGCCTGCCCGTGTCGCCGTCCCCGTGCGGATTGCCCCGGTCGAAAAAGCTGATTTTCCAGTCTATCTGACCGGCCTCGGCACCGTGCAAGGCTTCAACACGGTGCTGGTCCGTACTCGGGTCGACGGCCAGATTAACAGGATCGCGTTCCAGGAAGGCCAGTTCGTTCGTGAAGGCGACACGCTGGTCGAGATCGATCCGCGGCCGTTCCAGGCAGCCCTCGATCAGGCCAAGGCCAAGAAGGCGCAGGACCAAGCCAATCTCGCCAATGCCAACCTCGACCTGCAGCGCTCCACCCGGCTCGGTGAGTTCGCGACCCGCCAGCAAACGGACACCCAGCGGGCTTTGGTCGCGCAACTGACGGCGCAAGTGGCCGGCGACGATGCAGCAATCGCCAATGCGCAGACGCAGCTCGACTACGCGACCGTCAAGGCGCCGTTCTCGGGCATTGCCGGCCTGCGCCAGGTCGACGTCGGCAACATCGTCAATGCCGCGACGCAGACCGGCATCGTCAGCATCGCCCAGATCGAGCCGATCGCGGTGATCTTCACCGCGCCGGAGGACCAGTTGCCGGACATCAAGGCCGCGCTCGCCGCCGGCTCTCCCAAGACGATCGCGCTCTCCACCGACGGCAAGCGCGTGCTTTCCACGGGCGCGCTTTCGCTGATCAACAACCAGGTCGACACATCGAGCGGCACCGTCAGGCTCAAGGCCGTGTTCGACAACAAGGATCACGCGCTGTGGCCGGGCCAGTCGGTTTCAACCCGGCTGCTGGTAGCGACGCTGAAAGACGCTACCGTTGTTCCCGACGATGCCGTTCAGCATGGCCCCAATGGTCTTTACGCCTACACGGTCAACAAGGAGAACAAGGCTGAACTTCGCAAGATCAGGGCGACGCGCTCGACCGACGGCCGCTCCGTGGTCGACGAAGGGCTGTCGCCCGGCGAGCAGGTGATCACAGCGGGCCAGTTCAAGGTTCAGCCGGGCACGCTGGTGACGACGGCCGTCGCCAGCTCGGATCAGGCCCAGGCCAAGGTGACCGGCCAATGAGCGGGGGAATCTCCGCCCCCTTCATTCGCTACCCGATCGGCACCTCGCTGATGATGGCGGGCATCATGTTTGTCGGCCTCGTCGCCTATCCCTTGCTGCCGGTTGCGCCCCTGCCACAAGTCGACTTTCCGACCATCCAGGTCTCGGCCTCTCTGCCCGGCGGCAGTCCGGAAACCATGGCCTCGTCAGTGGCGCAGCCGCTGGAACGTCAGTTCGCGCAAATTCCGGGCGTCGCGCAGATGACGTCGACCAGCTATCTCGGAACCGCGGCGATCAATATCCAATTCGATCTCAACCGTTCGATCGACGCCGCCGCCAACGACGTGCAGGCCGCGATCAATGCGGCCAGCGGCCAATTGCCGAAGAACCTGCCCTCGCCGCCGACCTATCGCAAGGTCAACCCAGCCGACTCGCCCGTCCTCCTGCTGTCAGCGACGTCGGACACGCTGCCGCTGACATCAGTCAGCGACGCCGTCGATGCCCAGCTCGCGCAGCAGATCAGCCAGATCTCCGGCGTCGCCCAGGTCATCATCGGCGGGCAGCAGAAGCCGGCGATCCGCATTCAGATCGACCCCGCCAAGCTCGTCGCCAAGGGCCTGTCGCTGGAGGACGTGCGCAACCAGATCGCGATCACGACCGTGAACAGTCCCAAAGGCAATATCGATGGCGACCGCCGCGCCTACACCATTTACGCCAACGACCAGTTGCCGGACTCAAAGGACTGGAACGACGTCGTTATCGCCTTTCGCAACGGCGGCCCCTTACGAATCCGCGATATCGGCCAGGCCGTTACCGGGCCGGAAGACGCCAAGCAGGCGGCCTGGGCCAATGGCAAGCGCGGCGTGTTCCTGATCGTGTACAAGCAGCCCGGCGCCAACGTCATCGAGACCGTCGACAAGATCAAGGCGGAGTTGCCGCGGCTGGTCGCTGCGATCCCATCGGCGATCAAGATCGAAGTCATCAGCGACCGCACCCAGACCATCCGCGCGGCGGTGGAAGACGTGCAGTTCACCCTGCTGCTCACCATCGCGCTGGTCGTCATGGTGATCTTCATCTTCCTGCGCAGTTTCTGGGCGACGGTGATTCCGGCCGTGACGGTGCCGCTGGCGCTGCTCGGCGCCTGCGCGCTGATGTGGGTATTCGACTATTCGCTCGACAATCTGTCGCTGATGGCGCTTACCATCGCCGTCGGCTTCGTTGTCGACGACGCCATCGTGATGCTGGAGAACATCACGCGCTACATCGAGGAAGGCGAGAAGCCGCTCGCCGCCGCCTTCAAGGGTGCCCGTGAAATCGGCTTCACCATCGTGTCGATCAGCGTCTCGCTGGTCGCGGTGCTGATCCCGCTGTTGCTGATGGGCGGCATCATCGGCCGGCTGTTCCGCGAGTTCGCGGTGACGCTGGCGATGACCATCTTCGTATCGATGATCGTGTCGCTGACGCTGACGCCGATGATGGCCTCGCGCTTCCTGCGCGCACATCGCGAGGTCACGCACGGCCGATTCTATCAATGGAGCGAGCGCGCCTTCGACGCGATGCTGCGCGCTTACGAGCGCGGTCTCGACCTCGCGCTGCGCTGGAAGTTCACGACGCTGATGGTCTTCTTCGCAACGCTCGGTCTGTCGGTCCATCTGTTCGTCATCATTCCCAAAGGCTTCTTTCCGCAGCAGGACAACGGCCTGATCACGGCTACTTCGGAGGCCGGCCAGGACATCTCCTTCGCCGACATGAAGCGGCGCCAGGAGGAGCTCGGCAAGATCGTGCAGGCCGACCCCGATGTGGCCTCGGTCGCGATGGTGATCGGCGGCAGCGGCCGCGCCGGCAACAATGGCAATCTGTTCATCACGTTGAAGCCGCGCGACGAGCGCAAGGCGTCTGCGCAAGCGATCATCGCCCGCCTGCGACCCCAGCTCGAGAAGGTCGAGGGCGCCCGTCTCTACATGCAGGCGGCGCAGGACGTGCGGCTCGGCGGGCGGCCGACGCGAACCCAGTTCGAGTTCACGCTGCAGGACGCCGACCTCGCCGAACTGAACGAATGGGCGCCGAAGATCCTGACGAAGATGCAGACGCTGCCCGAGCTTCGCGACGTCGCCACCGACCAGCAGACCAACGGCACCACGCTGGAGCTCAAGATCAACCGCGATACCGCCTCGCGCTACGGCATCCAGCCGCAACTGATCGACGACACGCTGTATGATGCGTTCGGCCAGCGCCAGGTGACGCAGTTCTTCACCCAACTCAACACCTACAAAGTGGTGCTCGAAGTGCTGCCGGAATTGCAGGGCAGTCTCGACACGCTCAACAAGATTTACGTGAAATCGCCGGCCACCGGCGACCAGGTACCGCTGTCGGCCTTTGCCACCTGGACCAGCGTGCCGGTGCGGCCGTTGTCGATCAGCCATCAGGGCCAGTTTCCCGCGATCACGATCAGCTTCAATCTCGCGCAGGGCGTGGCGCTGGGCCAGGCGACCGACGCAGTGCAGAAGGCGATGGTCGAACTCGGCGCGCCGACGACGCTCAATTCGAGCTTCCAGGGCACCGCGCAGGCGTTTCAGCAGTCACTCGGCACCGTGCCGCTGTTGATCCTCGCTGCCCTCGTCGTGGTGTATTTGATCCTCGGCATCCTCTACGAAAGCTACATCCACCCGATCACCATTTTGTCCACGCTGCCGTCCGCCGGCGTCGGCGCGCTCGCGATCCTGATGCTGTTCGGGTTCGACTTCAGCCTGATCGCCCTGATCGGCATCGTGCTGCTGATCGGCATCGTGAAGAAGAACGGCATCATGATGGTCGACTTCGCGATCACCGCCGAGCGCGACGAGCAGCTCGAGCCCGAGGCCGCGATCCGCAAGGCGGCGCTATTGCGCTTCCGCCCGATCATGATGACGACGATGGCGGCGCTGCTCGGCGGCGTGCCGCTGATGCTCGGTACCGGGACGGGATCGGAAATCCGCCAGCCGTTGGGCTATGCGATGGTCGGTGGCCTGATCGTCAGCCAGGCGCTGACGCTGTTCACGACGCCGGTGGTCTATCTCTATCTCGACCGGCTTTCGAACGCGTTTGCACGATGGGGGCGTTCGTCCAATCCTGACCATGATGCGCATCTGGACGCTGACGGCTCGGTCAAGCAAGCGGCCGAATGACTTGACTTTGCGCGGCAACCGGCACTACCGAAGGTAGTTCATTTCGGAGCCGGTTCGGTGAAAATTTCAATGAAGTTTGCGGTCGCTGCCGCGGCGATATCGGGTTTGTGCGGCCACAGCCACGCCCAGGCGCCCAAAGCCAAAAACAACGCCGCGCCTGTGGCGCAGGCGACGCCGGGCCCCACCGCCGCTGCGACCGAGGGAGCGAATACACCAGCGCCTCCCGGCTGGATTGCGCGGTGCAGCAGCGCAAGCCGCGGCGCGCCGCTCGAATGCGCGATCGAGCAGAGCGCGGTCCTGACCAAGACCGGCCAACTGATCGTGCTGATCAATATCCGCGTATCAGCCGAAACCCGCGCGCCGATCGCGCTGGTGCAGTTGCCGCTCGGGCTCAACCTGCCGGCCGGCGCCAAGCTCCAGGTCGACGACGGCAAGGCGTCCGACCTGCAGATCCAGACCTGCGAGGCGCGCGGCTGTTATGCCAACCTGCAGATCTCGCCTGACGTGCTGGCCACGTTGAAATCCGGCAAGCAGTTGAAGGTCTCGTTCCAGAACATGGCCAAGGAGACGATCACGATTCCCATGCCGCTGGACGATTTCGGCGCGGCGTATGAGAAGATCAAGTAGGCGCTCTCTCCACGTCATTGCGAGCGCAGCGAAGCAATCCATCTCTCAGAGTGTGCGGATGCATGGATTGCGTCGTCGCTCCGCTCCTCGCAATGACGCTGGCTACTGCCGCGCCATCTCCGCAGCCCCCACCCCCTCGCCGTCCAGCTTCTGGTCGTCGTGCATGTCGACCGTCACCCGCAACAACTGCCCGGTGAATTCGAACGGCGCCGCGTAGTGCGAGACCGGGCTGGAACGATCGCGGCCGATGTCGAGGCCGGACCACGAGATGAAATTGTTGAAGGCAGACTGGGTCTGGATCGAGCCTGCCGCCTCGCCGTCGATGAGGAGCGTATAGGCCGTCACGCCGGTGCGGGAGCCCCTGGCCGGCGGCTCCTTGCGCAACAGACGCTCGACATGCACGCCGAGCCGGTGTGCGCCTGACGGCACCTTGCGGTTCGAAGTCACGATCTCATGGCCGCCGCCGATATTGAGATCGTGCACCAGCACGCCGTCCTTGATGTAGAGGCTGTAGCCTGACGTCGCATCGCCATGGGCGATCAGCACGCCCTCGGCGCCCTCCTCGCCAATCTTGACATGGGCTTCGATGGTGTAGCTGCGGCTGCGCACGTCAGGCGCGACGTCGGTCGGCACGTGACCCATGCCGGCGTGAAAGGTGAATTTGTTGCGTGCGCCGTGAAAGCGCGCGGCGTTTTCCGCAAAGCGCGGGCCGAACCGGTCGTCGAGCGGCAGCACATTGTGCTTCTCGGCCTCGAGCCACCACAGCTTGATCATCGCTTCAAGCCGCTCGGGCTCTTGCGCCGCCAGATCGCTGGCTTCCGAAAAATCCCGCGCCAGGTGAAACAGCTCCCATTTGTCGTTCTCGAACGGCGTGCCCGAGGGATGGAAGGAAACGGCCTTCCAGCCGTCCTGCCAGATCCCGCGATGCCCGAACATTTCGAAGTATTGCGGCTGACATTTTGACGGCGCGGCTGGATCGGCAATCGAGCGCGCAAAGCTCTCGCCTTCGATCGGCATCTGCGCGACGCCGCCGATTTCGGCCGGCGGCGCGATGCCGATCAGGTCGAGCAAGGTCGGCGTCAGGTCGCAGGCGTGAACGAATTGATGGCGCACCTCGCCTTTGGCGGCGATCTTCTTCGGCCAGGCCATGACGAAGGGATCGCGGATGCCGCCGCCATGGGTGTTCTGCTTGTAGCGGCGCAGCGGCGTGTTCGACGCCATCGCCCAGCCGTGGGGAAAGTTGCTGTGCGAGTCCGGCCCGCCGATGTCGTCGATCCGGCGCAGCTTTTCCGCGATCGGTTCGGGACGGAAATTATACGGCCCCATCGCGTTGACGAAGCCCAGCGGCCCGCCCTCCTGGCTTGCGCCATTATCGGACAAAACCAGGATCAGCGTGTTGTCGCGAATGCCGGCCGTGTTGAGAAACGCGATCAGCCGCGCCAGATGCTGATCGGCATGGTCGAGCATGCCGGCGAAAGCCGCCTGCAGCCGCGTGAAGACGCGCTGTTCGTCGACGGTGTGCTCATCCCATGCCTTCACGCCGTCATTGCGTGCGGGCAACCGGGTTTCCGGCGGCACGATCCCCATCGCCTTCTGCCGCGCCATCCGCTGCTCGCGCTCGACGTCCCAGCCATGGGCGAACATCGCGTCATAGCTCTTGATGATGTCCATCGGCGCCTGGTGCGGCGCGTGGCAGGCGCCGAGCGCCACCCAGGTCAGCCATGGGACATCGGGCTGGTCGGCGGTGTGATCGGCTATGAAGCGGATCGACTGGTCGATCAGGTCGGACGTGAGGTGATAGCCGTCCGCATACGTCCCCGGTGCATCGATGTGGGTGTTGTCCGAGACAAGCTCCGGTGCGAATTGATCAGTTTCGGCATCGAGAAAACCATAGAAGCGATCAAAACCGCGCCCCAACGGCCAGCCGTCGAACGGCCCGGTGGCGCCGCTTTCGGTCAATGGGGTGACGTGCCATTTGCCGACCATGTAATTGCGATAGCCGTGCGGCCGCAGCATTTCCGCCAGCGTGCCCGCCTCGCGCGCGATCTTGCCGCGATATCCGGGGTAGCCGCTGTCGAAATTGGCGAGGCAGCCGACACCGACCGAATGATGGTTGCGCCCGGTGAGCAGCGCCGCGCGCGTCGTCGAACACATCGCGGTGGTGTGAAAGCCCGAATAGCGCAGGCCTTCGGCCGCGAGCCTGTCGATGGTCGGCGTCCTGATCGCCGAGCCGTAGCAGCCGAAATCGGAAAATCCGACATCGTCGAACAGCACGACGAGAATGTTCGGCGCGCCCTGCGGCGGTTTTGGCGTTTGCGGCCACCACGGCTTCGATTCAGCCACCGTCTTCCCGATCGTGCCGCCGAACGGCTTTGCGTTGCCTGCCGCCATGCTTTCCTCCGCTTTTTGGATGTGATCGCGGTTGATCCGCCGGTTCGCCGAGGCTCGTGGCAACACGCTGCCCCGCGCGCATTGCCAAAAATCATAATCCGAATTATCATTATGGTTACTTGGAACGGAGACGCAAGTTCCGGATGCAGCGACCGGCCGAACCCGACCTTCCCGGCGTGACCCCGTCGCGGCAGAAGCGCAGCCGCGAGACCACGGCCGCGCTGCTCCAGGCCGGCGCGGAGATGTTGCGAACGCACAGCCTCGCGGAATTGTCGATTGAGGTGCTGTGCCGCCAGGTCGGCGCCACCGTCGGCGCCTTCTACAGCCGGTTCGAGAGCAAGGACGCCTATTTCAATGCCTTGATGGCGCTTGCGGCGCGCGACGGCGAAAGCAGGCTGTCGCGGATGAAGGAAGACAAGCGGCTGGCCGATGCCGATCTCGCCGAGCTCAGCCGCCTCCTCGTCCGCGGGACCATCGGCTGGATCCGAAACCACGAAGGCGTCCTGCGCGCAGCACTTCAGCACGACGACACCAGGCCGGACCGCTGGTCGACATTCAAGGCATTGGCGGGCGCCAATGTGGCGGACGCCACGCCGATCCTGCTTGCCGCCATGGGCCGGGCCAACAAGGCGGCAAAAACGCGCGCGATCGCGTTCGGCTTCCAGATCGTGCTGGGAACGCTGGTCAACGCCATCCTCAACGATCCCGGGCCGCTATCCATTCACGACCGCGAAATGGAAGAACGGCTGGCGAATTGCCTGCTGCTATTGCTGCAGGCGGAGATGACGGCGCCGACCGTTCGCCGTTCGCGCGGGCGCAAAAAACAGGCACGTCATTCGCGGAGCTGACCCGGTACTGCGGCAAATGCCGCCCGCAGCGCCCCCTGCAATTCGCCCCGAAAATGCCCCTCCTTCCGCGCTTGCCAAGACCCGGACCGAGCGAGTAGAACGACGCACCAGCGAAAGCGGTGATTTGCAAAATCCCGCTCCAGCCGATTGCCCGGACATCCGCCTAAGATATTGATGTCATTGAGCAATTCTTGGGGAATGGTGTAACGGTAGCACAACAGACTCTGACTCTGTTTGTCTAGGTTCGAATCCTAGTTCCCCAGCCAGACTTTGTCGGCCCTTCCCCTTAGCCGCCCTCATCACACGCCGGCTACAACCGGCAGCTCTGCGATCATGCGAATGCCGGGCCTTCTTCTCCAATGAACTTGCGACGGCTCAACCGCCAGCTTTAATCCCGGCCAGCGCGTGAACAGCGCCTGCAGGGCGCAAATTCCTTCGATGCGAGCGAGCTGGTGGCCGAGGCAAAAATGAATTCCTGTTCCGAACGATAGATGCCGGTTCGGCCGCCGCTCCAGATCGAGCCGTTCGGGGCACTCATTGGCTTCCTTGTCCAGGTTGGCGGCGACGATCATCGCCATGACCCTGTCGCCCTTCTTCAATTTCACGCCCTCGAGATCGACGTCCTGGCGCACGTAGCGCGGCTTTGAGAATTGCACCGGCGAGACGAAGCGCAGGAATTCTTCGACCGCAAGCCCCGCGCGGCTCCAGTCCGCTGCGAGCCAGTCGCGGCGATCCCGATCCTTCAGCAGCTCAAAAACCGATCCGCTGATCAGATGCGTCGTGGTCTCGGACCCGGCGCCGAGCAGCAAAAACACCATCGAAACCATCTCGTCCGGCGTGATGCGGCCGCCTTCCTTCTCGACACGCACCAGTTCGGCGATCAATCCTTCGCCGCCTTCTTCGCGGGCGAGCCGCAGGCGTTCTTTCAGATAGCGCCGCATCTTGATGAGGCCGCCGATCAGCCGCAGAAAGCCGAATGCATTGGTGAGATGCGCGATCGAATTGGCCCAGGCGATGAATTTCGGCCGGTCGGCCGTCGGGAGGCCCAAGAGCTCGCAGATCACCGCAAGCGGCAGCATCCGCGCGTAACGCTGCACCAGATCGGCCGGGCTGCCTTGTGCAAATAATTCGCCGGCGAGGCGATCGGCGATGGCGCGGATGTGCGGCTCCATGTCGAGGACCGCGCGGCGGCGGAACGCCTCGTCGACGATACTTCGCAGCCGCGTGTGGTCCGGCTCGTCCATCGTCAGCATGTTGTTGGCGATCGCTGCGATGAATTTCGGCATCCACCAGGGCAGGCCTGCGAGCGACCCGCCGTCCTTGCGCAGCGTGAACAGCGTGCTGTCCTTCAACACACGCGCTGTTGTCTCATAGGTCGTGGTGACCCAGACCCGGCCGATGATCGGAAACTTTGTCGCGACGATGGGACCAGCCGCGCGCAAACGCGCGACGCCCGCCTGAGGATCACGGAGAAAAGCTTCGCTGACGAAATCCACGAGCTCTGCCATCGGCTCACCTCACGTTGTCGTTTGCGTCCATGCATCAAGGTGGTGCGGAACATGATCGGCGCAACGGCCTCGGGATACGATGTCTCTCACCTGCACCATGCCATGGATGCTGAAGGGTCCGATCCCGGTCTTGCCGGGTTTGTGGCCCCGCTCTTGCTGACGGAGATACAACCTGAAAGAACCATGGACGAGATGTATCATGTTGGGAACAAAATCTGCGATTGCGGCCCGTTTTGAGGCACTCGATGCGCTGCGCGGCGTCTGCGCGCTGCTCGTGGTCTTGTTCCACGTCCCCGTTTACCATGCTCTTAAAGATATCGGCTCATTCGCCAATCTGCAGTTTTGCGTGGACATGTTCTTCGCCCTGTCCGGCTTCGTGCTCTGTCACGCCTATGGCCAACGTCTCAACGATGGCGCTGAGAGCATTCGTTTCGTGGCGATGAGGTTTGCCCGCCTTTGGCCGTTGCACATCGTGATGTTGACCCTGTTCGTCGGACTTGAGACCGGCAAGTTCATCTTCAGCCGCGCCGATACCGCGTTCGCGCTGGATTCCCAGGCCTTCGGTCCGGGTCGCTCGCTCTGGGAGATCGCCACGAACATCCTGTTTCTGCAGTCTTTCAATCTGCACGCTGGATTGTCATGGAATGGTCCCGCCTGGAGTGCGGCCGTCGAGTTCTACGTGTCGATCCTGTTCGCGACGGTCGTCATGCTTTTCCCGCGCCAGCGCTATGCGATCTTCCTTGCGCTCTGTCTGGCGGCCGGAGCGCTGCTCTACCAGGTTTCGCCAGAAGCGCTGTTTGTCTCGTCCGACTGGGGCATCCTGCGGGCCATGTTCGGTTTCTTCGCGGGCTGCCTGGCGTATCATCTGCGGGCGCGTTCGGATGAGAAGCTGACAGCGCCGAATTTATGGGAGGCGTGCTGCGTGGTGCTGGTCATTGCGTTTGCTGCGTCCAGACCATGGGGCCCGTCGCACTACGCGTTTCCGCTGCTAGCGATCATCGTCCTTTACGTCTTTTCATACGATCAGGGCGCCGTTTCGAAAGTGTTGCGTTCGTCCATCCTGCAAAAGCTCGGCTTGTGGTCTTATTCGATCTACATGATCCACACCTTCCTGTTTCAAGTGATGAAGATGGGGGTCTCCTTCGTCGGGCAAAAGGCCCATCTCAACCTGGTGGGCTGGCACAATGAGGAGAAGCTGATGCTGCTGGGAACGCCGGAACAGGCGGTATTGCCGGCGCTCATCCTGACCGTGCTAATTGTCCCCGTCGCCGCGCTGACCTATCGCTGGATCGAGAAGCCGGCGATGGATGCGGCCCGAGATCTGCTTTCGCCGATTCATCTGGCGAAGACGGCCGTCACCAAGCCGGCAACGACGTCCGGAATTATCGCGACAGCATTCGCCGGCCGGATATCGTGGTTGAGCGCAAGGTTATTCCCCCGCTCGACGCGGAATTCGATCGAGACAGGCCTCGACCGGTTGCGCGCTATGTCCAGGCGTGGCACCGCTGGCATGTGACCCGGATCGACCAGGCTGCAGAACTACGCGGTCCGATCGGGCTCAGCCGATCGTGACCGGCGGCGTACCGTGGGTGTGAAACGACTCGATCGTCTTCAGCCCCCAGGCCTGGCCCTTCTTGCGCTCTTCCTCGGTCCAGACGATCGGCTTCCAATCGGGCGCTAGGATGAGGCGGGCGCCGGCGTTGGCGACCTCGACGCGGTTGCCGCCGGGCTCGTAGACATACAGGAAGAAGGTTTGCTGGATCGCGTGCTTGTGCGGGCCGGTTTCGATGTGGATGCCGTTTTCGAGAAAGATGTCGGCGGCGCGCAAAATTTCCTCACGGCTGTCGAGCGCGTAGGTGACGTGGTGGAAGCGTCCGGCCTTGCCGTAATGATCGCGCGTATAGGCAAAGTCGTAGCTCTTGTTCGACATCGTCATCCACATCGCCGCTTCCGTGCCGTCGTTGAGCACGATCTGCTCGGTCGTGCGGAGGCCCAGATAGTTTTCGAAGAACAGCCGGTTGGCCTTGATGTCCACCGCAAGGCAATTGAGATGATCGAGCCGGCGGACATTGACGCCGCGCGCTGGAAACCGCTGCGCCTGGTTCTTCAGCGCCGGCTTGAGCTCGGGCGGCGCCTGGTACCACTCGGTCTCGTAATAGAGCTCGACGATATGGCCATCGGGATCGCGGCAGCGAAACGCCGGCCCCTGCCCCATGTCGCCGTCAACCCACCCGATATCGAAGCCGGAGCCTTTGAGCGCGGCGACGCGGCGCTCCAGCGCCTGCGGGCTGCGGGCGCGCAACGCCATGTGCTCCATGCCTGATGTTTTCGAGGCCGTCAGCTTGAGCGAATAGCGCTCGTAGTCATCCCAGCCGCGCAGATAGACCGACTCGCCCCTCTGGCCGCTGACCGTCATGCCCATGACGTCGACGAAGAATTTCAGGCTCTCGTCCGGCGTAGGCGTCAGCAGTTCCATGTGGCCGAGATGGGCGAGGTCGAAAATCGGCTCGGGGGTCATTGGCGCTCTCTCTCGTAGGGTGGGCAATGCGCAGCGTGCCCACCAGTTCAAACCACATGGTGGGCACGGCGCAATGCGCCTTTGCCCACCCTACAGTTACAGCGCTCGCGTCACGTCGTCGAACAGTTCATCTACCGTGAACGCACGAGGGATGAGCTTTTGCTGCGTCGAATAATCGATGACCAATTGCAGCGAGCGCTGCATCTCGCCTCGGTCAAAACGCGGCGCCGCGGATGAAGCGGCGGCAGATTCGGCAAGCAGCCGATGGACCTCCCGCACCACGTCCGGGTGCTGATCAGACAAGGTCCGGCTCACCACCACCATGTGATTGATCGGCACCACCTGGTGTTTGTCAAACCAGGCTTTCTGTTCCGCGGCGATATCGGGAAACAGCGGCTTCAAATCGGGATGATCCGATTTTTCGCCGAGCACCGCATCGAGTTCGCCATCGATCAGCATCTGGATGATCTGCTTGCCGACGGCCGCCCGCTTCGTCGTGTCTACGAACTCAGTGACATGGGCGTCCTCGAACGTCACCCAGTCGATTGAATCCAGATCGACACCATAATCATTGGCAAGAATGCCGCGCAGCCATGCGCCGGTCGTGGTGGTGAAGGAGCGAATGCCGACGCGTTTGCCATTGAGGTCACGCGGCGCGAGCTTTCCCGCTCTTGCATTGTAAAGCGCATGCCCGTGCTGAAACCGCGCCAGCACGACATCCGGCAGCAGCACCATCGGCTTGCCGAACGATTTCGCCATCAGGTAAGTGACGATCGCCATCTCCGAGACGTCGAACGCTCCTTCGCGGACCATCGGCTTGAAGCCCTTGTTGGTCGGCGAATACTCTGCGAAATCGAGCTCGACCAGATCCGATCCGATCGATCCACTCTTCAGCGCCGACGTACCTGGATGGTCGCCGAGCAAAGTGCGCAGGCGCATCGCCACCTCAGTCCTCCTCCAGCTCGTCGACATAGACGAGGCCGGCCTTCGCCAGCGGCTCGCGCATCTTGTACATGTCGAGCCCGAGCACGCCCGCAGCCAACTGCCTGCGCTTGCCGTCTTCGTCGGCGACGCGCTTCTCGCCCTTGGCGACTACATCGGCGGCGTCCTTGCGCCCGATCACCACCACGCCGTCATCATCGGCGACCACAGCATCGCCCGGCACCACATTGATGCCGGCGCAGACCACCGGCACGTTGACCGCGCCGAGCGTTGCCTTGACCGTGCCCTTGGCCGAGATCGCCTTCGACCACACCGGAAAGCCCATTTCACGAAGCGATTTGGCGTCGCGAACGCCGGCGTCGATAACGAGCCCCTTGACGCCACGCGCCATCAGCGAAGTCGCGAGCAGATCGCCGAACATGCCGTCGGTGTTATCCGTCGTGCAGCCGACCACCAGGATGTCGCCGGGCTGGCACTGCTCGACCGCGACATGGATCATCCAGTTGTCGCCGGGCTGCGCCAGCACGGTCACGGCGGTGCCCGATGTCTCGGCCCCGCTCCAGACCGGACGCAGATAGGGCTTCATCAGCCCGAAGCGGCCATAGGCCTCGTGTGCGGTGGCGACGCCGAGCGCGCCCAGTCGGTTCACGAGCTCGGCATCGGTTCGCTTGATGTTGCGGACGACGACCGTCTTCATGCCAATTCCTCCATCGCCATCGGGAACAGCCGCTGATAGGCCTCGCCATAAGTCATCGGCTTGCCCGTATTGCGGCCGCCCTGCACGCCCCGCTGCAGCGCCACCCGCTCATAGTAGGCCCACAGGTGCTTTTGCGCGGCGAGAATTTCGAACGTCTTGCGTTTGATCTCCCAGACCTCGTCGATGTTGAGGATCACCTGCGGCTTGAAATTGCACATCTCCGGCTGATGCGGTTCGAACAAAAACACCGGCGGCGCGGAATAAGTGTATTTGGCGCCGGGCTTGTGACCCATCGCCTGCGCGACCACGCGGGTTTCCTGCGCGAAGTGCGCCGCGTTTGGATGATCGAAATTATAGGGATCCTCCAGCGCGTGCGTCAGCACGAAGGACGGATTGAGTTCGCGGTAGATATCGATCATGCGGTCGAAATGCTTATCCGTCAGCCGCAGCGGATAGTCACCGGCGTCGAAGAATTCGATTTCCGCACCCAACATCTCCGCCGCGCGCTGCGCCTCGTCGCGCCGGCCCGCCTTGACCTTCTCCATCGTCGCCCCCGCCTCCTTCCAGGCGAACTGGCTTTCGCCGCGCTCGCCGAACGACAGGCAGGCAATCTTGACGCGATAACCTTTCTTCACATGCAGCGCGATTGCGCCGCCCGCGCGCCAGACGAAATCGCCGGGATGCGCCGTGACCACCAGGCCCGTTTTGCCAGCATTGCTCATAATCGGGATTTCCTCCTTCGATTTGTACACGTGGCCGGCCGCACCGGCCGCGTGACTATTGTTTGGCAATTCCTGCCCGCTCGATCACTACTGCCCATTTGTCGATATCGGCCTTGAGCCGGTCGAGGATTTCCTCGGGTGAGCTGGCCTTGGCCTCGATGCCGAGATCGAGCGCGCGCTTCTTTAACTCCGGCATTTCGAGCACCTCGCGCAACGCCGCGTTCAGCGTCGCGATCACCTCCGGCGGCGTGCCCTTGGGCGCAAAAATCGCGTTCCAGGACCGCGCCTCGAAATCGCCGCCGCCTGCTTCCTTCACCGTCGGAACATCAGGCAGGAATGCGGTGCGGATCGTACCCGAAGACGACACCGCAATGGCCGCCTTGTCGGCAACATGCGACTGCACCGCGCTGTAGTTCTCGATCGCCATCTGGATATCGCCGCGCAGAAGCGCGACCAGCACATCCGGCGAACTGCGGAACGGCACGATGGTGACATCGACACCGGCGGTCGATTTGAACAATTGCGCGGCGAGGTTCTGGGTCGACCCGACGTTGATGGTGCCGACATTGAGCGTACCGGGTTTTGCCTTGGCCGCCTTGATGAATTCAGCCAGCGTCCCATATGGCGTGCCGGCCTGGGTGACGAAGATGAAGTCGAAATAACCCATGCTCGACACCGGAACGAAATCGGTCACCGGATTGAACGTCAGGTTCTTGAACAGCGAGACGGAAATCGCGGTGCCGTTAGACAGCAGCGCCAGCGTGTAGCCGTCCGCTGGTGCCGACAGCACGGCGCGCGCGGCGTTGATGCCGCCGGCGCCCGGCATGTTCTCGATGACGAAGCGCTGGCCGAGCTTTTCGCCGAGTTTTTCGGTAACGAGCCGCGCCGTGACGTCGGCAACGCCGCCCGCGCCGAACGGCAGGATCAGCCGCACCGGCCGGTTCGGATAGTTTTGCGCGTCGGCGATTTGCGGCAGCAACAATGTCGCGGCCAGCGCAGCCATCCCGGCGAACGACGCGCGGCGCCGGCTCAGAGTGTGTCGCTCGCGCTTGTCCGCCATCGCGCAGCCCTCCTTCAAAACTCGAACAGCCGCGCCGGATTATCGACCAGGATCTTCTGCTGCAGTTCTAGCTCCGGCGCAAACAAGGGAATGAGGTCGACCAGATCGCCGTCGTTGGGCATCACCTTGACGTTCGGGTGCGGCCAGTCGGTCCCCCAGATCACGCGATCGGGCGCGGTTTCGATAATACGCCGCGCGAACGGAACCGCGTCGTGGAACGGCGGTCCGTCGGAGGACACCCGCTCGCAGCCGCACACCTTGACCCAGCATTTCTCATCCCGCGTCATCAGGTCAATCAAGGTCCGGAACGGAAGCTGGTCGAGACCGTCAGATGCCTTGACGCGCCCCATGTGATCGATGGTGTAACGCACCGGCAATTTTGCCAGCATCTCGGCATATTCAGGCAGGTCGACCGCGTCGAAATGCAGGTCGATGTGCCAGCCGAGCGGCGCGACCATCGCGACGACGCGATGGAACACCCTCATGTCAGGCACCCCGCCGAGATGGCGCACGAAGTTGAAGCGGCAGCCGCGAAACCCGCCTTCATGCAGTTCGCGAAGGCCACGCTCAGTAATGCTATCGTCGATATTGGCGACGGCGCGGAAGGTCCCGTTGCTCACGGCGATGGCATCCAGTGCCACCCGATTGTCGGTGCCGTGCACGCTGGCATTGACGATGACCGCGCGGCCGATCCCGATCTTCCCGTGCAGCGCCCGGAAATCCTCCAGCGGCGCATCGGGCGGCGTATAGGGCCGTCCCGGCGCATAGGGGTATTTGTTACCAGGGCCGAAGATGTGGGTATGCGCGTCGCACGCCAGCGCCGGGAGCTTGAACTTCGGCGTTCGTGTATCGGGATCGGGTCCGGGAATCGTCGGCTTGTGCATGGTGCCTTCTGCAGTTTCTTGGTCGCGCTTCATGGCGTCTCGATACTCATGAAGTCGAATTTTCTTTCCGCTTTCCAGCAGCGCCCTTTGCGGGCGGCTGGATGGACTTCGTCTGGCGTGAGGCTGTGTCGAGATGATCTACATCTGACGCCTGCAACGAGGCGACCGTCGACGCGACGAGTTGCTCGATCGCTTCCGCCATATCTGCGCCATCGGCTTCGCCGCGCGACAGCCGCGTGACCCGCTCCGGGCTGACGAGGGTATAATAGAGTGCGCCGAGCAGGAACTGCGACCGCCACACGATCGTTGTCCGCGGCAGATGCGGCAGGCTTTCCTCGATCGCCTCGATGAACGCGTTGGTGGTGTCGTCGAAGATCTCGGCGATGATGCGCCCCACCACGGCGTTGCCTTCGGCCGACATCACGGCGCGCAGCCGCGTGAACCGCGCCCCGCCGCCGGCAAGGTCGCTGCTCGATGAAAACGCCGGCTGCACATAGGCGCGCACGATCGCTTCCAGCCGGTCCTGAACGTCGCGCACGCGCCGTGCCGCCACCAGCAACTCGATGCGGCGCTTGTTCATCGGCCCGCAATGGCGCTTGTAAATTTCGAGCAGCAAGCCGTCCTTGCTCTTGAAGTGATAGGTGATGCTGCCCGGATTGGCGCCCGCTTCCAGCGCGATGTCGCGGATCGACACGGCATTGAAGCCGCGCGTCGAGAACAACAGTTCGGCCGCGCTCAGAATGGCTTCCCGCATGTTGGGATTTCGCGTCATGGCATTTGCTTTCCGCTCTTGAGTTTTGTACGTTTGTACAAAATATCAGGTCTAGTCAACAAACATCTGGGTGGCGAGCCGCCACCGCGACTGGCCCTGGATGACAAGGGAGAACCGCCGGATGCGCCGGATCATCGTTGCGTTTCTGATCGTTGCCGGCGCACTGGCCTGGCGTGGCGTCGGCCCTGCCATCGCGGCCGATCCGGAACCGCGCCTGATACTGGCGCCATCAGGCGTGCTGCGGGCTGGACTCTATCCGGGCACCCCGACCTCGATCCTGCCGGATGCCGGATCGGGCGAGCCGCGCGGCGTCGGCTACGATCTCGGCAAGGAGCTCGCGCGCCGGCTTGGCGTCCCCTATGAGCCGGTCGTGTTCGCCAAGAACGCCGAAGTCCTCGCCGCTGTCAAAAGCGGAGAGGTCGACGTCGCCTTCACCAATGCGACGCCGGTACGGGCGCGCGACATGGATTTCGGTCCGCCCTTTCTCGAAATCGAGCTCGGCTATCTCGTCCCGCGCGGATCAGCGCTGACAGCGCCGGCGGAGATGGACGCACCGGGGCTGCGCGTCGGCGTGACTGCGGGCAGTTCTTCCGACGCCACCCTTTCGCGCGACTTCAAGCATGCCCAGATCGTTCGCGCCGCCACCTTCGACGTCGCGATCGAGATGATGTCGACCGGCGCGATCAATGCCTACGCGACCAACAAGGCCACGCTGTTCGAAATGGCGGAGAAGCTGCCGGGGTCGAAAGTGCTCGAAGGCCGCTGGGGGATCGAGCGGCACGCCATCGCCATTCCCAAGGGACGCGAGCAGGCAATGGCTTTCATCCGCCAGTTCACCAACGAGGTGAAGTCGGAAGGCGTGGTGGGAGCCGCGATCGCACGCGCCGGATTGCGCGGCGCCATGATTTCGGCTGCGGAGTAGCGATGTCCACGCCGCAGCTTCACGAACTGGCGCGCACGAATGAGGTGCACGCATGAAATTCTCAAATGATACGCCCAGCCAAAAAGGACCTTTTCTCATGCCCCCACGCAGAACAATCATCCGCAGTGTCGTCGCCGCCGCCCTGCTTTCGCTGGCCGGCACCAACGTTTATGCGGAGCCGTTCCCGACCAAACCCGTGCGCATCCTGGTGCCCTACGCCGCCGGCGGCGCCGTCGACGTGCTGGCGCGCACGCTCGGGCAATCGCTGTCGAAGACCTGGGGACAGCAGCCGGTCATCGAAAATCGTCCGGGCGCCGGCGGGACTATCGCGTCGCAGGCGCTCACGCAATCGGCGCCGGACGGTTACACGCTGATCCTGGTGGCAAGCGGCCATCCGCTGAACCAGTTCTTCTATCCAAAACTGCCCTACGACACCTTCAAGGATTTTACTGCCATCAGCGAGATCGCCTATTCGCCGCTGGCGATCGTGGTGTCCAAAAACAGCCCGGTGAAGAATTTGCAGGAGTTGCTGGCGACCGCGCGCGAAAAGCCGGAGTCATTATCGTATGGCATGTCCGGCAACGGCACCTCGGCCCATCTCGCCGGTGAGCTTCTCAACTACATGGCCAAGGTCAAGATCCAGGCGATCCCCTACAAGGGCGGCGCCCCTGCCCTCACCGCAGTCATATCAGGCGAGATTCCGATGAGCGTCAATCCGCTGCCCGAAGTCGTCGGCCAACTCGAAGGCAATGCGGTGCGCGCACTTGCGGTGACGACGGCGCAGCGCTCGAAGGCATTGCCTGACGTTCCCACGATCGCGGAGGCAGGCATCCCCGGCTATGACGCCTCGGTCTGGTGGGGTTTTCTCGGCCCCGCCGGCATGGCGCCTGACCTGGTCGCCAGGATCCACGCCGACCTTGCCGCCGCGCTGAAAGATCCGGTGGTTCTGACCGCGCTGGAAAAGATGGGCGCCACGCCGGTCGGCAACTCGCCAAAGGATTTCGACGCCTTCATGCGCACTGAGGCCGCGAAATGGGAGCCGGTGCTGAAAGAGGCGAATATCAAGATGCAGTGAGGTCATCGAGCCGGCTTTGCACGGTCACCGCGCATTCGCCGGCGCATGCACGTGCCACAGATCGGCGCGCCAGTGCAGCATGACCGCCAGCATCAAGGCGAGGCCGGCCGTCGCGTAGAGTGTTCCGGTCGCCGCGAATCCGATCTCGTCGATCAGGCTGCCGGCGGCCAATAGGCCGATCGGCAGGCCATAGATCACCATCATGCGCACGCCCATCACCCGGCCGCGGAAATTCTCGCTCGCGGTCCGCATCAGGATGACGGCGATCGAGATCATGGCGAGGCTTTGCGAGAAGCCCGCCACCACCAGGCACGCAATCGCGGTCGGCACGGTCTGCATCTGCACGAAGATCAGCAAGGTCGCATACCAGACGACGGTGGCGCCGATCATCAGCCGCGCCACCCGGAGATCGCGGATCAAACTCAACACGATCGAACCGGCCAGCGAGCCGATTGCAAAACTCGCCGACAGATAGCCAAGCCCGGTCTGGTTGGTGCCGTAGATCGCCCTGGCGATGTAGGGCAGCAGGCCGTTGGAGAGCGGATAGGCCGTCAGGTTGGCGAGGAACGCCACCCACAGCGCAGCCTGCATCCGCGGCGTGGTCCAGACATAGGCCACTCCCTCCTTGAGGTCGCGCAGCGGCGAACGCTGCAACGCCTCGCTGGCAGCCGCGCCCGCGAGTTGCGGCTTTGCCGGAGCCACGATGCACAGCGTCAGCGCGGTAGCCGTAATATAAAGGCAGACGATCGCCACATAGGCCGGGCCCATGCCGAGCGCGGCAAACAATCCGGCGCCGCTCAGCGCGCCGGCGATGCGCGCGGTATCCATCGTCGTGCGCGAGATGCTGATCGCCCCGATCAACTGGCCATGCGGCATGATGGTCGCCACCAAAGCGCCGCGCACACCGAGGTCCGATGGGCGGACGATGCCCATGACGGCCGCGACCATGAACACATAGAGCGGCGCGAGTTGGCCCGACAGCGCCAACGTCATCAACACGGCCGCCAGCACCGCGTAGGTCGCGCGCATCATCGCCAGCAGATCGCGGTGACCAATCCGGTCGCCAACGACGCCGAACATCGGCGCGACCAGCGTACCGACATAACCGAGCGAGGCGAACAGAGTGAGCAACAGCACCGAACCGGTCTCGACCAGCACGTACCAGCCGAGAATCAGCGTCTCCATCTCGAACGCCCACGAGGTGAGCAGATCGGCCGGCCACTGAAAACGATAATTCCTGATACGGAATGGTGCGAGCGCGGAAGGCCGCGCGGGCTCGCTCAAGATGCGTTGTCGCGGTTCATCGCGGTCCACCCTGCTCTGTTTCTTGTTATGCAGAACTGGATAGCAAGCCGCGCCCGGCGTTTCAAGCCGCCGACTTCAAGCAGCCGACATGGCCCTGCCGCGGTGCGAGAGCAACAACCGCCTCACGTCGATGGCCGGTATCGCGGGGCTGAACAGATAGCCCTGCATTTCGTCGCAGCCGAGGATGTACAGCAGATTCCGCTGCTGCTCGGTTTCGACACCCTCCGCCGTCGTCGTCATGTCACTGGCGGCCGCGATGTTCACCACCGCCTGGACGATGGAGGAGGACGCGCCGGGACCGGCGATATCCTTGATGAAAGAGCGATCGATCTTGATCTTGTCGAACGGGAAACGCTGCAGGTAGCTGAGCGAGGAATAGCCGGTGCCGAAATCGTCCAGCGCGATCCGGACACCCAGCTTGCGTAATTGATGCAGCATGTCGAGCGCCGCCTCGTCATCGCGAATGAGCACGGCCTCGGTGATCTCGAGTTCCAGCCTGCTGGCGGGAAGGCCGCAAGCCGCGAGTGCCGCCGCCACGTTCAACGCCAGCGACTGGCTCCTGAACTGCACCGGCGAGACGTTGACCGCGACGCGAACGTGATCCGGCCAGGTGGCGGCCTCTGCGCAAGCAGTATTGAGCACCCACAGGCCGAGCTGATTGATCAGGCCGCTGTCTTCCGCGATCGGGATGAATTCCGCCGGCGAGATCATGCCGCGTTCGGGATGCCGCCACCGCAACAGCGCCTCGCAGGAACTGATCTTGCCGTCCTCGATGTTGACCACCGGCTGATAGTAGGTCTCCAGGCCGCCATTGTTGATCGCCTGACGCAGTTCGAGCTCCAGGCTTCGCCGCGCCCTGGCGCGCTGATCCATGCCGGTCTCGAAGAAGCGGTAGGTCCGCCGTCCGTCGCCCTTGGCGCCGTAGAGCGCGAGGTCCGCATTCTTCAACAACTGGTCGAGGTCCACCCCGTCGCCGGGGGCCACCGCTATGCCGATGCTGGCATCGGTCGTGATCAGATGTCCCAAGCATTCCAGCGGCTGCCTGATCGCCGAATGGATTACATCAACGAGCTGAGTGGTTTCCGACCGGTCCTTGATGGCGGTCTGAATCACGGCGAACTCGTCGCCGCCGAGCCGGGCCGCCACATCGGTTTCCTTGAGGCATCCGCGCAGGCGCTCGGCGACGCCTTTGAGCAGTTCATCGCCGATCGGATGGCCGAGCGCGTCGTTGACGCTCTTGAACTCGTCGATGTCGATATAGAGCACCGCCAGTTGCTCGCCAGGCCGTATCGCCTTGAGCGACTGTTCCAACCGTTCGCGGAACAGGATCCGGTTCGGCAGGTCGGTCAATCCGTCGTAGTGCGCCAGATGCGCGATCTTCTCCTCTGCGCGCCGTCGCGAAGTGATGTCCTCGATGGTCGCGACCCATCCGCCGCCCTTCAGCGGCCGGTTGATGATCTCGATCGCCCGGCCACCCGGCGCTTCCGTAAGCTGCCGCGTCGCCTTGCCGAGCGACACTGTCTTGATGATCGCATTGCAGAATTCGTCGACGTCACCGTCGAATGATCCGGTTTGCTTCCGGTGGGCGATCAACCGCTGCATGGTGCAGCCGGGCTTGGCCACGTCGGGCGACAGTCCGAACATGTCGAGATAGGGCTGGTTGCAAATGATGATCCGCGCGGATGCATCATAGAGAACAAGGCCTTGCGGGATGTTGTTCACGGCAATCGAGAGCTGGCGCCGCTCGGCCGCCAGCCGCCGGTCGGTCAACCGGTCACGCCGCAGCAGCAGTCCGGCGGCCACGGCCAGAACGGCGACGAGCGCCAGCAGCAGGCGTTCGCGAAGACTCCATCCCGAGGTCGCAATGCCGCCGACAACCGCCGCCGCGAGCAGCACGCAGCATGCGGCAAGCCGCGTGATCGTTGCGGCCCTCTCCGCAGGGCCGGCAGAACCGCTCGACATTTGCTGGCCGCTGTCGATGTCCACCCGAAATGGCTCCCCGCGCATCCCCCGCCAAGATGTCCCGGTTTGGCGACGGGGCCTGCGTCAGATGAAAAGTTAGCGTGCGATCGGACGCTGCTACGACGCCCTGCGATACTGTTACACAACACAGATGGAAGGCGCGTTACAACTTGCGGTTAGCAATCGGTTACCTTGCACACGCGCTGGCTCCAATCCGCGATCTGGCATCGCAGGTTACCGAGGCGTGACCGGCGGGCGGCTGCTCTCGTGCGGGGTGGTAAACGAATGATTAATCCGAAGCCGGCGTCGCGCGCGGCCGGAAATGCAAGAAAGCCCTTATTTTCCAGCGCAACTGACACCCGACGACGATGGCGGGACGGTGCCGCAAAAACGAATCCTGACCGAGATGCCGCGGATTTAGCCGATGCGAAACCCCGCCTGTTTAACCGTTTCGCTAGCCGGCGCTGCCCATAATGGGGGTCAGACCCCAATTCATGAGATCCAACACCGTGACATCCTTCGGACGTGTGATTTCCGTGCGCGGCTCCCTCGCCCGGGTCGGACTTCTGGCGTCGGGCCAGGTACCCGTCTCCGAAGCGCGCGCTACCGTCGGCCGCTTCATCAGTATTCGCTGTGCGGCGGCCACCACCATCATTGCAATGATCACCGAGGTGTCGTGCGAGAACCAGCCGAGCTCCGATGAATACATGGCGACCGCGTCGGTCGACCTGCTCGGCGAGATTTCCGGCGGGGAGCGCCCCAAGTTTCAGCGCGGCGTGACCAACTATCCGACCATCGGCGACGCCGTCGACCTCGTGACCGCCGAGGACCTCCGCACCGTCTATGCGCCGAGCGGGGCGGATCAGATCAATGTCGGCACCCTGCAGCAGGACCGCTCCGTCATCGCCTATGTCGACGTCGAGGAGATGCTTTCCAAGCACTTCGCGGTGCTCGGCTCCACCGGCGTCGGCAAATCGACCAGCGTTTCGCTGCTGCTCAACGAGATTCTTAAAGCCCGGCCGAACCTGCGGGTGTTCCTGCTCGACGTCCACAACGAGTATGGCCGCTGCTTCGGCGACCGTGCGCTGGTGCTCAACCCGCGCAACCTGAAACTGCCGTTCTGGCTGTTCAATTTCGAAGAGATTGTGGACGTCCTGTTCGGCGGCCGCCCGGGCGTGCCCGAAGAGCTCGACGTCCTCGCCGAAGTCATCCCGATGGCGAAGGGTCTCTACACCCAGTATCAGAACTCCGACCGGCTCGGGCTCAAGCGCATGGACCCGAAGTCCGGCGGCTACACCGTCGATACGCCGGTGCCCTACCGGCTGACCGATCTGATCTCGCTGATCGATGAACGGATGGGCAAGCTGGAGAACCGCTCCTCGCGCATCATCTATCACAAGCTGATTTCGCGCATTGAAACCGTGCGCAACGATCCGCGCTACACCTTCATGTTCGACAACGCCAATGTCGGCGGCGACACCATGGCGGAGGTGATCAGCCATCTGTTCCGCCTGCCCGCCAATGGCCGGCCGATGACCATCATGCAGCTCGCCGGCTTCCCCGCCGAAGTCGTCGATTCCGTCGTGTCGGTGTTGTGCCGCATGGCGTTCGATTTCGGCCTGTGGAGCGACGGCGTGTCGCCGCTGCTGTTCGTTTGCGAAGAGGCGCACCGCTACGCCTCGGCCGACCGCAACATCGGTTTCGGCCCGACCCGGAAAGCCGTTTCGCGCATCGCCAAGGAGGGCCGCAAATACGGCGTCTTTCTCGGCCTCGTCACCCAGCGTCCGGCAGAACTCGACGCCACCATCATCTCCCAGTGCAACACGCTGTTTGCGATGCGGCTTGCCAACGACCGCGACCAGGCGCTGTTGCGCTCGGCCGTCTCGGACGCCGCCGCGAACCTGTTGTCGTTCGTACCCTCGCTCGGCACCCGCGAAGTGCTGGCCTTCGGCGAAGGCGTGGCGCTGCCGACGCGGCTGCGCTTCAAGGAGGTTCCGGTCCATCAGTTGCCGCGCAGCGAAGCTACCATCGCGTCGGTGCCGTCGGTCTCCGCCGGCCATGACATGCATTTCGTCTCCGCCGTGCTGGACCGCTGGCGCGGCGCCACCTCGAACCGCGACGTGCCGAACGATCCCGGCATCAACGACCGGCCCGCCGCCCGCGTCATGACGCCGGTGGAAGCGCCGATGCTGCAGCCCTCGATGGGGCTGGACCCCGACCGCTTCTCGCTGCTGAAAAAGCCGCTGCGCTGAGGCCGGAAGCGTTCGCGCGGATTCTTCGCGCGGGCCGGTATCCACTTCACAGCAAAAAGCTATATGGTCCCGGCAACGCCGCCTCGCGGCCTTAAGCCGGAACCTTTCATGAGCAAGCCCGTCACCACACGATTTCAAGCGCCCGCCATCGACAAGCTGCCGGAGGACATCCGCACCCGGATCCTTGCGGTGCAGGAAAAATCCGGCTTCGTCCCGAACGTCTTCCTGACGCTGGCTTATCGTCCGGACGAGTTTCGCGCCTTCTTTGCCTATCACGACGCGTTGATGGAAAAAGACAGCGGGCTGACCAAGGCCGAGCGCGAGATGATCGTGGTGGCGACGTCCGCCGCCAACCAGTGCCATTACTGCGTGATTGCCCATGGCGCGATCCTGCGCATCCGGGCCAAGAACCCTGTCATCGCCGACCAGATCGCCGTCAATTACCGCAAGGCCGACATCACGCCACGGCAGCGCGCCATGCTCGACTTCGCCATGAAGGTGAGCCAGGAGGCCAACACGGTTTCGGAGGGGGATTTTGCGGAAGTTGCCGGCCACGGCTTTTCCGACGATGACATCTGGGATATCGCCGCGATCGCGGCCTTCTTTGCGCTGTCGAACCGGCTTGCCAATGTCACCGCGATGCGCCCGAATGACGAGTTCTACATGATGGGACGGCTGCCGAAATAACCTGAGAATTAGCCCAAGGATTAGCCCATGAATTAGCCTGGGCCCCGGAGGTTTCCCGCGTTGCTGGACTGGAGCGAAATCATACTGCGTCTCGGCATCGCCACGTTCGCGGGCGGGCTGATCGGTCTCAACCGCGATCTGCACGGCAAGCCGATCGGATTGAAGACGCTGGGGCTGGTCAGCCTTGCAACGGCCATGCTGCTGGTGATGGCCCATTCGGACGAGGCCAAAATCGTCTCGGACGCCGGCAGCCGGGTGATACAGGGAATCCTGACCGGGATCGGCTTTCTCGGCGCCGGCGTCATTGTCCACGCAGGAGGTCAATTCGGGGTTCGCGGGCTCACCAGCGCCGCCTGCACCTGGCTGGCGGCCTGCATCGGAATTGTCTGCGGTCTCGGACAATGGCGTTTGGTCATCGTCGCATTGGTCATCACCTTCGCCGTTTTGACCGTTGGCGGCCGCATTGAACCCTGGCTGCACAAGAGGCTTGGCGGCAAGGACGAAGCCGAACAGGAACCGCCCTCCTCTCCGTCGGACAAGCTGCCGACCTAGCCGCTTGTTCAATCGGCGGGTCCGCACCAGCCCGGCAGATAGACCGCGTCCTTGCTCCTGGCAAAGCCGAGCGCCTTCTCCATCGCCTTGTCGAAATTCGCCTCGACGCTTTTGCGCGAGATTTTGCGGCGCAGAAAATCCGCCCACAGAAATTCGCTGAACGGAGTGATGTCCTTTGCAAAACCGCCGACGCGGCGCAATTCTCCGGCGAGGCTGCGGAACGGATCGTCTGCCAGGCCCGTGACCGACTTCGGCAGGTCCTTGAAGTGCCGCCGTTCGCCCTTGGCGTCGTAGGGATAGGCCCATCGCTTGTGATCCATCACGGTCCAGAACGCCTCGCGCTCGACCATGGTGAGATCGCCGATGACCGTGACCAGGACATGCTCGACGCCCTCATCATGCAGTGCACGCGCCAGATGATGATGGTCGACGACGTAATGGTGCTCGTCCGGCCCGAGCACGACCGGGATCATGTGCTTGCCGAGCAGCTCGGCGCGCTTCTTTTCCGACTTGTGCTCGCGCCAGCGCTCGCGCTTCTCTTTCACCTCTCGCAGGCCGACCGTCATCTGGGTCGGACGCAGTGACAGGATCGGGACCGGCTTGAGGATCGGGTCACGCGTGTTGGCCATGGTTGCCCCTCTGCTTCAATCCTCGTGCCCGAACCCGCAAAACTGCCCTGTGGCAAACTTTTATCATGGCATGATGGTGCGGGCCCTCAAATGGCCGCGACCCAAGGTTTGCGGCAGGCATGCCAGGATTTGGCGGAAGCCAAAGGCCACGGGCTTCCGATCGACGGCAGCCAGTTCCATCAGACGTTGCGCGGATGGATGGCTGCCCCGCGTCCTTCATGTTGCAAGATTTCATGTTGGAAGCGCTGCCGCTGTGCTAAGAAAGGCGCAGGATTTTTCGCGGATCGGCGGCAGTGAAAACCCAGCGGCCCATTATTTCGGATGATGAGCACGTCGTGCTCAAGTTCCGGCCGCGCACCTCCGCCCACCCGCCGGGCGGACGGGAAGAACCCGATCCGGCCAATACGCCCAATACCAAGACGCCCAACACCAAGACGTCCAACACCAACACATCGCCTACGGCGAACGATCTGTCCCGCTACGAGCGGCCGCGCGACGAGGGCGACGATTTCCGTCATCGCATGCTCGCCAATGTCGCCGCGCTCGCGTTCACCGTGGCGCTGACCGCCATCGGCATCTGGCTCGCGGTCAGCATCGCCGATCTGCGCAAGACCCAGGACTGCGTGCTGATGGGCCGCCGCGACTGCGCCCGGATTTCGGTGACGCCGCTGGGGTAGTGGCGCACACCGCTCGATTCAATTGTCAAACAGCCCGGGCCACGTAGCCCGGATGGAGCGCAGCGCAATCCGGGATTCCCTGACCGCATCGACACCGCCGCCGGATTTCGCTGCGCTCCATCCGGGCTACAAGATTCCCGGTTCAGCCGTCATTGAGATACACGTCCGCATTCTCGCGGCGCGCTGCGCCCGAGCTTTACTGAAATTCCTTTCCCTCAAAACAGAGGGAGCAGGGAATGCCGGGTGCTTGCTGCACCCGCGGTCTCGTGTGCAATGGGCACAAGGAAGTGCGCACACGAGCATACAGGTACAGCCGGAGCACTCCGGCATCCCCTGCGCAATGGGTTGACGGCTTATGCCGCGCTCTCCCTGGAGACGAATTCGTCTTGCCTCCATCGCTGCCGGCTTGATGGCTCAATCGATCCGGTTGGATCGAAGTCGCCACCGACAGCTTGGCACCAGCCACGGGTGTCGGGACCACACGGTTTTGCCGTACGCTTCAGCGCCGTACGTCTTGCGCGCCGTGTCCGCTCACGGATAACCGCCCTGCGAACGACTTCTCGCGCCTGACGCTGCCGCGTCCATCACATCCCGCCCCAACGTTCGTGACGATGGCCAACGCCCCTCTTCTTTGGGACGGGATGGCGGGTTTGTAGGACTGATTTGGGGGGATGGCGAAGCGGATTATTTTTGCAACCGAGACTGGACGGGGCAAATCAGCTTGAAGTTGTTGGAGAAAATCGTCCCATCGCGCACGCCCGAATAGCCTCAGTCAGCCGCCTGTGGGCCTCATCCCTAGCTTCATCCGCATTGTACCAATCGAACCGGGCGAGAATTAGGTGCACCGTCCCGGGAATTCCCGTTACGTTAGGTCAGGACAAAACAAAGAACACAAAACAAAGAACACTTGGGAGGCGACATTGAATCTTTCGATCGCTGCAGCAGGTTTCCTTCTCGCAACTCTCGCTTCGATTCCCGCACTGGCACAGACGAGGGCTCTGGTGACTGAAGAGATGATGGTCAAGACATCAGATCCCGGCATCGAAATATATGTCCGCAACAAGCGGCCGGCGGCCATGACCTCGTTCCGGCCGGAGCAGACCGTGCTCTACGTCCACGGCGCGACCTATCCTTCCGAAACGGCGTTCGACCTCAAGCTCGATGGCGTGTCCTGGATGGAATACATCGCCGCGCGCGGCTATGACGTGTGGCTTCTCGATCTGCGCGGCTATGGCAAATCCACGCGGCCCGCCGAGATGGCCGACAAGCCCGAAGCCAATCCGCCTGTTGTCACCGGCCAGACCGCGGTCAAGGACGTCGGCACCGTCGTCGACTTTATCCTGCAGCGCCGCAACATTCCTCGGCTGAATCTTCTGGGCTGGTCCTGGGGCACGACGCTGATGGCCACCTACACCACGCAAAACGCCTCGAAGGTCGAACGTCTCGTCCTCTACGCGCCTTCGTGGATCCGGCAAACGCCTTCGCTCGTTCAAACAGGTGCCGGAAAACTTGGCGCATACAGGATGGTCAACCGCGATCAGGCAAAGGAGCGGTGGTACACCGGCGTGCCCGAGGACAAGAAAGCCAATCTCATTCCCACCGGCTGGTTCGATGCCTGGGCCGATGCGACATTCGCAACCGATCCGGTCGGCGCCCAGATGAATCCCCCGGTCGTTCGCGCCCCCAACGGCGTCGTGCAGGACGGCGCCGAATTCTTTGGCGCCGGCAAACCCTATTACGATCCCGCGAAGATCACGGTGCCCACATTGTTGGTCGGCGCCGAATGGGACCGCGACACGCCGCCCTACATGGCGCAGACCCTGTTTCCGCTTTTGGTGAACTCGCCGGGAAAACGCTACGTCGCGTTGGCAGAAGGAACGCATACGATCATCATGGAACGCAATCGGCTGAAGCTGTTCGAGGCGGTGCAGGCGTTTCTCGATGAGGCGAAGAAGTCGTGAGAGGCAAGCGACGGGCCGGACTAGCGAAGGTGTAGACCGCATGGGGCCTTCAGTACAGAAGCTGTTGGAAATTGCGGGAACGCCGTTCGTTCGAGACATTGAGTGTTCAATCGAGAGCCTCGACCATCTCGGCGAAATCGGAACCTCGATACGAGATGTCCTTGCGCGGAAGAATGGATTTTTCTGCTTCGAGTCTGCGCTTCGCTTCTTTCCTTCAGTTACCGTCGAAACATCATGGGGGCTTGCCGAATGGAATTCGTCTGACCTTTGGAAGGCGGACTATCGTGGCCTTGCGAATAATATTTTCTGCTTTGCCGAAGACGTATTCGGGCAGCAGTTCGCTGTCTGTGAGGGAAAGATTGGAACATTCGAGGTCGAGACTGGAGACTTCCGGACTGTGGCGCTCTCCTTGGAGGAATGGGCCTCAATGATGCTCCTCGACTACAATCAAATGACTGGATTCAGCCTCGCGCACGAATGGCAAGTTCGGTATGGCCCTCTTCGTCCGCGCCACCGGCTAATGGCCAAGACACCTTTTGTGTTGGGCGGAGAATATTCTCTGGAAAATTTTGCGGCACTGGATTCCCTGCAACTAATGAAAACCCTTGGAAATCTTGCGCACCAAATTCACGCCCTACCGGATGGTTCGAAGGTCAAGTTCAAGGTGATTTGAGCTCGTAGGATGGGTGGAGCGCAGCGATGTCAATCAATTGCGCGGCCTGAGACGGCGATGGGTTTCGCTGCGCTCTACCCATCCTACTGGCCTGGACACAGCGCAGCGATAATCGACCAGAGACGAACGTGGACAAGATCGATTTCAAGAAGAAGCTCGCAACGCTCTACAGCGCGCCTAATGGCAGTTTTGCTACCGTCGACGTGCCGGTCATGACATTCGTCAAGATCGACGGCAAAGGCGACCCCAATCGTGATCCAGCCTACAAGCTTGCCATCGAGTGGCTGTATTCCCTGAGCTACGCGATGAAATTTGCCAGCAAGGCCAAATCGGGAAAAGACTACGTCGTTCCGCCCCTCGAAGGCCTTTGGTGGGCCGACAATCCCGACGATTTTGTCGGGCGCCGGAAGCAGCTGTGGCAATGGACGATGATAATCATGGTGCCCGACTTCGTTGACCGATCCCTGTACGAGGCTGCCCTGGCAAGATTGCGGGACAAGCTCGGGGAGCCTCCGGTTTCGCTGCGCCTTGAGCCATTGGACGAAGGGCGATGCCTGCAGACGCTGCATATCGGCAGCTATGACGACGAAGGCCCGACGCTCGCCAGGCTTCACAACGAGATTATGCCTGCGACGGGGGTGACGTTTGCCGGGCCACATCACGAGATCTATCTGAGTGATCCACGCAAGACGCCACCGGAAAAGCTCAAGACGATTCTGCGGCAACCGGTCAGAAGCGCTGGCTGAAGGCCACGACCTTTACCCATCAATTGCGGACAAGGCGGCGATGGGCCGCGCTCTCCCATCCTGTGGACGCAATTGACTCCCCTATGCCCGGCGCGTGTCCCCAAAACGGCCGTTTCTGCCCAAAATCCATCCCCGCCCGCCTAGCCCCTTTCCATTGAACTCAGCCCCCTGCTCCGATATACGGGCTCTCGACTCCGGCCGAGGGGAACAAGGCTTCCGGGGCAGTTCACCCGCCTCCTCCGAGCCGTTCCGGAATATCTCCAATATATCAAAGGCTTAATGATGTCTTCTACATTCGATCAGATCGCCAACATTATCGCGGAGACCTGCGACATTCCGCGCGACACGATCAAGCCGGAGAGCCACGCCATCGACGATCTGGGAATCGACAGCCTGGACTTCCTCGACATCGCCTTTGCCATCGACAAGGCGTTCGGGATCAAGATGCCGCTCGAAAAATGGACCCAGGAGGTCAATGACGGCAAGGCCACGACCGAGCAGTATTTCGTGCTGCAAAATCTCGCCGATCGCATCGACGAACTGGTCGCCGCCAAGAATGCAGCCCCGGGCGCCTAGAGCCATTTCCGTTCCGATTGAATCGGAACGGGGCTCTAGATTCTTGGCTTTGCGCGTTTTCTTGACGCGAACCGGCCTCCACTTCGCTGGAAAACGCTTTAGTCGCCCGTCATGAACCTTGATTACTTTCAGCTCATCGACCGCATCGTCGACCTCAATCTCGACGAGAAGAAAATCACGGTCGAGGCCCAGGTTCCGGCTGTTCACACTATCTTCGAAGGGCATTTTCCGGGTTTCCCGATCATGCCCGGGGTGCTGCTGACCGAAGCGATGGCGCAGAGCTCCGGCTGGTTGATACTCGGCGTCTTGAAGTTCGAGCGCATGCCGTTCCTGGCCATCGTGAAGGAAGCCAAGATGCGGGGTTTCGTCAGTCCCGGTCAGCTGCTGACGATCGAGGCGAAGCTCGAGCACGAAGGTTCCGGTTTCGCCGTCACGAAAGTCAAGGGACGCGTCGGCAAAGAACTCAAGTGCAGCGCTGAATTAACCTTCGGTCTCACCCCCTTCCCCGACCCGGCCCTGCGCGTGCACATGGACGCAAAGGCCAACGAGATCGGCTTCCCACTGCAGGCGATAACGCATGACTGAACCAAAATCCGCAGGCGCCAAGGAAGTCTGGATCACCGGCATCGGCATCGTCTCGTCGCTCGGCGAGGGACTGGATGCGCATTGGGATGCGCTGAACGCCAGGAAGATCAACGTCGACGACAAGCGCTTTGCCCCCTACATCGTGCATCCGCTGGCGCCGGTGACGTTCGACGCCCAGATCCCGAAAAAGGGCGATCAGCGCCAGATGGAAGCGTGGCAGCGCATCGGCACCTATGCCGCAGGGCTGGCGCTGGATTCGGCCGGCATCAAAGGCGACAAGGAAATCCTGGGACGGACGGACATGATCGTCGCCGCCGGCGGCGGCGAGCGCGACCTCGCGGTCGACCTCGCGATCATGACTGCCGACGCCAAGGGCAATTCCAGCCCCGGCTTTCTCAACGAACGGCTGATGAACGATTTGCGGCCGACACTGTTTCTCGCCCAGCTCTCCAACCTGCTCGCCGGCAACATCGCCATCGTGCACGGCGTGTGCGGAACGTCGCGCACCTTCATGGGCGAGGAAGCCGCCTCCATCGATGCGGCACGGATCGCACTTGCCCGCATCGAATCCGGACAGAGCGAGATTGCCCTGGTCGGCGCCGCGCATAACGGCGAGCGGTCCGATCTGCTGGTCCTCTATGAATTCGGCGACTTCAATCTGAAAGAGAAGTACGCCCCCGTCTGGCAGCGCGAAGGCGGAAGCGGTTTTGCGCTCGGTTCCGCCGGCTGTTTCCTGGTGCTGGAATCCCGCGAGCACGCCGAAGCGCGCGGCGCCAAGCCCTATGCAAAACTGACCAAGGTGGTCGCCGACCTCGCGCAGCGCAAGCAGCCCGGCGCGGTGACCAAATCGCTGGAAGCGCTATGGCCGAAGCTCGGCATCGCCGGCGACAGCGGCAATCTGATCACTGGCGCGACTGGCGCCGAGCCGGTGACCTCGGAAGAAAAGGCGTTTCTGCGCCAGCATCCTGGATTCGCGGTGCGCGCCACCGGAACGATGTTCGGCCACACGCTGGAGACCCAGTTTCCGCTGGGCCTGGCGCTCGCCGCGCTTTCGCTCTCCCGCGGCGCGCTGTTTCCGCCTAACGATCCGACCGGGCTTGAGGTTGAAAAGGCTGATGCCCCGAACCAGATTGTGGTGGTGGGGGCCGGTCACTGGCAGGGCGAAGGCATGGCCCTGGTCGAGGCCGTCAAGTAATCGGCGCGAGAGCGCTTTCAGTTACGGCGCAACATCGGGGGAACCATGTCAGCACCATCAGATAAATTCGGCAGGCCGATCGTCGTCGTCACCGGCATGGGCGTGGTGACGTCGCTCGGCGCCGGCAAGACGGACAATTGGCGCAAGCTGACCGCGGGCGAATCCGGCATCCGCACCGTGACCCGGTTCCCGATCGATGGGTTGAAATCGACCATGGCGGGCACGGTCGATTTCGTCACCGTCGATCCCGTCACCTCGACGGGATTGACCGAGCGGCTGGCCGAAATGGCCACCGAAGAGGCGCTCGAACAGGCCGCGATCGGCGCCAAGGCCGATTTTCCCGGGCCGCTGTTTCTCGCGGTAGCCCCGGTCGAGGTCGAATGGCCGCAACGGCTCGAACTCGGACGCGCGATCGGCAAGACCGAATTCGGCTATGACGACATGCTGCGCCTCAGCGGCGGCGGCCGGTTCACAGCCTATCATCACCGTTTCATGTTCGGCTCGGTGGCGAGCCATCTGGCCGAAGCGTTCGGCACCAAGGGCTCGCCGATCTCGCTGTCGACGGCCTGCGCCTCCGGCGCGACCGCGATCCAGCTCGGCGTCGAGGCGATCCGCCGCGGCGACGCTGACGCGGCGCTGTGCGTGGCGACCGACGGCTCGGTCAACCCGGAAGCGATGGTGCGGTTCTCGCTGCTGTCGGCGCTATCGACGCAGAACAATCCGCCGCAGGCCGCCTCAAAGCCGTTCTCGAAGAACCGCGACGGTTTTGTCATGGCGGAAGGCGCCGGCGCGATGGTGCTGGAAAGCTACGAGTCCGCAATCGCCCGCGGCGCGAAGATTCTCGGCGTGGTGGCCGGCTGCGGCGAGCTGACCGACTCGTTCCACCGCACCCGCTCCAGCCCGGACGGCAAGCCGATCATCGGCTGCATGCGCAAGACGCTGGCGGATGCCGGTCTCGAACCGGAGCAGATCGACCACATCAACGCGCACGGCACCGCGACGCCGGAAAACGACAAGATGGAATACAACACGACCGCGGTCGTGTTCGGCGAGCATCTGCCGAAGATCCCGGTGTCGTCGAACAAGTCGATGGTCGGGCATACGATTTCGGCGGCCGGCGCGGTCGAGGCCGTGTTCTCGCTGCTCACGCTGGAGCACCAGCGGATTCCGCCGACCATCAATTACGAGATTCCGGATCCGGCGATCCTGTTCGATGTGGTCGGTAACACCGCGCGCGACGCCAAGGTCACCGCCGTGATGTCGAACTCGTTCGGTTTCGGCGGGCAAAACGCCTCGCTGATCCTGACCCGCGAACCGGTCTAGTAGGCTAGCTGAAGGCCGGTCCTGATTGTATCAGAACCGGCCTTCAGCCTTTTGTTTGACGCGTTTTCTTGACGCGAACCGGTGCCCACTTCTCTTGAAAACGCTATAGCCTTCGCAAAATGAACCGCCTGCTCCTACGCACCAAGGCGCGCCTGCGCGACGCCGCCAAGCCTGTGGCGGAATTAGCCGTCGGCGCGCTGACGATCGCGCTGTTGCGCACCACGCGCTATTTCGATCCGGACAAAACCGCGAATTTCTTCGGCCGCGTCACCCGCTTCATCGGACGCCGGCTGCGGGAGGACCGAATCGGTCGCGAAAATCTTAAGGCCTCCTTCCCTGAGAAATCGCCCGAAGAGATCGAAACCATTCTGGCCGGCGTGTGGGACAATCTGGGCCGCATCGGCGCCGAGTTCGCCCATCTCGATCACATCTGGGACTACGACGTCGAGCATCCGGACAAGCCGAGCCGCGTCGAGTTCGGCGCGCGGACCAAGCAGATTTTCGACCACCTGCGCGACGACGGCAAGCCGGCGATCATCTTCGCGAGCCATCTCGGCAATTGGGAGATCCCGGCGCTCGGCGCGGTCGCCCATGGGCTGGACTGCGCAATCCTGTTCCGCCGCCCCAACATCGAGTCCGCCGACCGCGCCATCGAGCGGATCCGCGCCGTCAAGATGGGCACGCTGGTGCCGGCCGGGCGCGAGGCGCCGCTCAAGCTCGCCGAGGCGCTGCAGCGAGGCCAGCACGTCGCGATGCTGGTCGATCAATACATGGGCAACGGCGTCGAGGTGACGTTCTTCGGCCGCAAGACCAAGGCCAACCCGACACTGGCGCGGCTGTTGCGGCAGGTCGATTGCCCCGTGCACGGCGTGCGCATCATCCGCCTGCCCAACCACCGCTTCCGCGCCGAACTGTCCGAAGAGGTCAAACCGGTGCGCGACGCCTCGGGCCAGATCGACATCCAGGGCACGATGCAGGCGGTGACCTCAGTGATCGAAGGCTGGGTACGGGAATATCCGGACCAGTGGCTGTGGCTGCACAGAAGATGGCGGTAGCGGCCATGTAGCCCGGGTGAAGCGAAGCGCAACCCGGGGACACTCTCGCAACCAGCTGAATCCCCGGATTGCGCTGCGCTTCACCCGCTACGGAAAGCTTATCCGCCGAAGAGCAGGCCGAGGCTCCACGCCTTCATCGCAACCGTCGATCCCAGGACGAAGATGATCTGCAGCAGCGTGCGCGTTGAAAAGAACGTGAGGATGGTGGTCATGTGATGCTCCCGAAAGGAGCTATAGGTTCTCCCTCACGTTCCGGCAACAGGAGTTTGATGGGCTATGCACTACAAGCAGCAGCGTCGTCATTCCGGGATGGTGCGTAAGCACCAGACCTCAGATGCGCAATTGCGCATCGGGGAATCTCGAGATTCCGGGTTCGATGCGTTGCATCGCCCCGGAATGACGCCAGGAATCACCTCCCCGTCTTCACCTTGGTCCACAGCCGGTTGATGATGCGCTGTGTCGCCGGGTCGCGGGCCTGGATGACGAACAGCTTTTTCTGCGTCGCCTCGTCCGGATAGATATTTTTGTCGTTGAGGATCTTTGGATCGACCAGCTTCTGGCTCGCCAGATTGCCGTTGGCATACGACAAAAAGTCCGAATTCTTCGCCGCGACGTCCGGGCGGTAGAGATAGTTGATCAGCTCGTAGGCCTCCGCGACATTCTTCGCATCCGCCGGGATCGCGAGATTGTCGAAGAACATCTGCGCGCCCTCTTTCGGAATCGTGTAACCGATCTCGATGCCGTTCCTGGCTTCCGCCGCGCGGCTGCGCGCCTGCATGATGTCGCCGGACCAGCCCACCACGAAGCAGATTTCGCCTGATGCCAGCGCGCCCAGATATTCCGAGGAATGAAACTTGCGGACGTTGGGCCGGATCTTGCTAACGAGCTCGGCGGCCTTCTCCAGATCGGCCTGCCTGGTCGAGTTCGGGTCGATCCCGAGATAGCCGAGCGCCGCGGGCAGAATGTCGTCAGCGGAGTCCAGCATGTGGATACCGCAGTCCTTGAACTTGGCGAGGTTCTCCGGCTTGAAGACGATGTCCCAGCTATCGATCCTGGCGTCCGGCCCGAGGATTTTCTGCATCGTCTTGACGTTGTAGCCGATGCCCGTGGTGCCCCACATGTAATTGGCGGCGTAATCGTTGCCGGGATCGTAGGTCGCGAGCTGGCTGGTCACGACAGGCCAGGCGTTGGCGAGGTTCGGCAGCCTGGACTTGTCGAGCTTGAGAAAAACCTTTGCCGTGATCTGGCGCTGCAGGAAATAGCCGGTGGGAACCACGACGTCGTAGCCCGACTTGCCCGCGAGTAGCCGCGTCTCCAGCGTCTCGTTGGCGTCGAACGTGTCGTAGACCACCTTGATGCCGGTCTCCTTGGTAAAGTCCTCCAGCACCCCAGGCGCCATATAGTTCGACCAGTTGTAGAAATTGACCGTGCGCTCCTGCGCCCAGGCGGGCGAGAGCGACAGCGCGACCGTCATCACGCCGATCAGGCGAAGCAAACTTCGGAGAAGGTCGCGCATCTGCTACCTCTTGCGACGGCCGTGCACCGCGTCCGACAGGCGCTCCAGCGCGGTATCCAGCGTTTCGTCCTTCTTGGAAAAACAGAACCGCACCACCGAGGTCACAGCGTCCTGCTCGTAGAACGCCGACACCGGGATCGCGGCGACTTTATAATCGCTCACGATGCGCTTGCAGAACTCGACGTCGGTTTCGTTGAGCCCAAGCGGCGACAGGTCGACGGTGAGAAAATACGTGCCTTGCGACTTCAGCACGGGAAAGCCGATGCTCTCCAATCCCTTCGTCAAACGGTCCCTGCTCCGCGCCAGTTCCTTGCGCATGTCGAAGAAATATTCATCTGGTTTGCCGAGGCCGTAGGCGACCGCCGCCTGGAGGTTCGGCGCTGTCGTGAAGGTCAGAAACTGGTGCACTTTTGCAGCCACCCGCAACAGTGGCGGCGCGGCGCAGACGAAGCCAACCTTCCATCCCGTCAGCGAAAAAATCTTGCCGGCGCTGCCGACCTTGATGGTGCGGTCGCGCATGCCCGGGATCGTGATCAGCGGGATATGCTCGCGGCCGTCGAAAACGACGTGTTCCCAAACCTCATCGCAAATCGCGATGGTGTCGAACTGCTGGCAGTACCGCGCCAGCAATTCGAGGTCCTCGCGGGGATAGACGACCGCAGCCGGATTGAGCGGGTTGTTGAACAGCACCGCCTTGGTCTTGGAATTGAAGACGCTGGCCAGCATCTCTTCCGTCAGCCGCCAGCCCGGCGGCTCGAGCCGCAACAGGCGCGGAATACCGCCGGCCTGGCGGATGATCGGCAAATAGCTGTCATAGACCGGCTGGAACACCACGACCTCGTCGCCGGGTTCGACGACGGCGAGGATGGAGGCCGTCAGCGCCTCGGTGCCGCCCGAGGTCACCATCACTTCCGTCATCGGATCGAGTGAGAGCTTGTGCCAGCGTCCGTAATGGGCCGTGATCGCCTGCCGCAGTTCGGGAATGCCCATCATCGACGGGTATTGGTTGTAGCCGTTCACCGTCGCGTCGGCTGCGGCGCGGCGGATATCCTCCGGCCCGGGATCGTCGGGAAAGCCCTGGCCGAGATTGATGGCGTTGTTGTCGCGGGCGGCCTGCGACATCGCCTCGAACACGGTGACCGGAAGGTCGGCAAAGACCTTGTTCATGGATGTCATGGTGGAGATCAGCCGCCGGTTCTGGTCGGCAAGCCTGCGGCCTTCCAGCCGATGATGCCACCGGCCAGATGCTTGTCATAGGGAAGGCCCGCCGCCTGGGCCGCCAGCGAGGCCGTCACCGAGCGCTTGCCCGAACGGCAGGCGAAAACCACCTGCTTTCCCTGCGGGTCCGGAATGGCCGCCGGATCGAAGGTCTGGAGAGGAACGACCACACCGTCCGGATAGGCTTCCACCGCGACCTCGTTGGGCTCGCGGACATCGACCAGAAGATAGCGCCCTTCCGCCATCCCCTTGGAAACCTCTTCCGGGGTCAAATCGTGCACCTGATGGTCCGCCACGCAATATCCTCCTGACAACCCGCCGCGAGGGCTCCGATCAGCCCCGTCGCGCGGGCGCCAAAGTCGCCCCTGGCGGGGCGAAAATCAAGCGCCGCGAACGGTTTAAACGGCCGCCAAAACCTCGCCGCCGCCAACGCACTTGTTCTCCTCCCGCCCCTGTTTCAGGTCAGAAGGTCTTTCGCGATGGGCCATGCCCCTTTGGGCGTTTGAGGACCGGCCGCCCGGTAGCCGCGGCGAAGGTAGAAGCCGCTGGCGTTTGTGCTTGCCTCGGCGCGCACCGAGGGGAACTCGCGGTCGCGTATCAGCCCTTCCAGCATATCGAGCAATCCGGCGCCTACACCCTGCCAGGCAAATTCGGCTGCCGCATACAAGCCCTCCAGCATGTCGCCGCTAATGGCCCCCCATCCGACGACGACGCCGTCCAGTTCGGCAACCCATACTTCCAGCTCACGCAGCTTTCGCTCCATCCCGGAGAGCGTGAGCTTCGACGCCCACGCGTGCGCTTCGGCGACCGGCATCATTGGAAGCGCGAGTTCAAGGATAGATCGCCGCCGCACGTCGTGCAGACGGCTCACGTCCTTGCGCATCGCGCGACGGTAAACGGTATCCATCGTCACCTGCCTCACGTCAAACGGACCTGCCGAGCCAATGTCCGCTATTGAGAGATGCGCACTATAACGGCCTAGGCCAATGTCTGAAGATGATCCAGATGCGACCTTCCAGCGAAGAGGAAATTGCCCGGTCAATGGGAAAGCGGGTGTAATCTTTGCTGCGGGTTATCAGTGACGGCGGCCCCGGCGGCTGTCACCATTGGGCCCAACGCAGAGGCCGGTTCGTTCGATTTACGGGAACCCTGGCCATTCGTTTAAACGGCCCCAAACTAGGGGCCGCCAACCCGAACGATACGGGTTTTCTTCCAGCAGTCGGGGGGCACCTTTCGGCTGGAAGCACTAGAATCAACCCTCAGCCATGCCGATTGTTCCTTGGCCTTCGCCAAGCAGTTATGGGTATGGAAATTAAGGATTAGTGGCGTCCTGCTCCCGCCACTTGTCAGTATTTCCCGCTAGATTGATTGCGCGCCGATGGAGCAGTCAAAGGGGGCATTCTAATGCGCGATGGCACAGAGGCTGAAGCCAAACTAACACTGGGCCAAGTCATCGGTCGGACTGCAAGTTCGTTCCCACACCAGCCTGCGATCGTCTCCGCCACGTTTGCGCCTCTGACGTACCGCGGTCTTCAGCGGCAGTTGGACGGCATCCGCCGACAGTTGCGTTTGGCTGGGTTCGACTGCAACGCCCGGATCGGGATACTCATGCCGAACGGCGCGGACGCGATTCTCACCATCGTTGCGGTAGCCTGCTGCAGCATCGCAGTTCCTCTTGATCCGCGGCTGTCCCAGGCGGAGATCGATCAGCGTCTCGACATGCTGCGCCTGAACGCTCTTCTCGTGCCGCAAGGCAGTGCCTCTGAAGCTCGCCAGGCCGCCGAGCGGAGAAGGCTCGCCATCATCGAAGCCGCTCCGGTCGGACACGGTCAGCTTGGACTCAATATCGCAGTGCAGATCTCCAACGCCCCTGCGATCGACGCTGAGCCTGATCAGGGCTCGCCCGCTTTCATCCTGCAGACGTCGGGCACGACCGCGCAGCCGAAGCTCATCCCGTTCAGTCATAGCAATATGCTGGCGGCGGCCGCACGGCTTCAGGCCTGGTTCGGCCTCACACACTGGGACCGTTGCCTGAGCGTTTCGTCCCCTTACTATTCCCATGGGCTCAAAGTAACGGTCTTCACACCGCTCCTGACGGGCGGCAGCATTGCCGTCCCGGCGAACTGTGCCGTCGTGGCGCTGGACGAGTGGCTCGATGTCCTGCGGCCGACTTGGTACTCGGCAGGTCCCACGCTCCACGCTGCCGTGCTGGACAAGGCAGAAAGCCTTGAGGATGCGCCGGCGGCGCACACTCTGCGGTTCGTCGTATCGGGTGGCGCGCCGCTGCTGAAAGAGGTGCAGGACGACCTGCAGCGCATTTTGGGCGTGCCGGTGCTGGAGCATTACGGCTCCAGCGAAGCCGCGCAGATCGCCGCCAACCTGCCGCCGCCCGGGCCGAACAGGCCTGGGACTTGCGGGCAACCGTGGCCTGATACCGTGGCCATCGTTGGTGAGGATGGACATCCCTTGCCAGCCGGCGAGCGCGGTGAGATCTGGGTACGTGGTCCCACCGTGACGTCTGGCTATCTCAGTGCGCCGGAACTCAATCAGGCTGCTTTCAGAGAGGGCTGGTTTCGCACGGGCGATATCGGCAGCCTCGATGGCGACGGCTTCCTGTCCCTGCACGGCCGCTTGAGCGAACTGATCAACCGCGGCGGTGAGAAGATCGCCCCCGCCGAGATCGAATCCGCACTACTGCGCCATCCGGCCGTAGCCGAAGCCGCTGCGTTCGCAATCCCCCATCCACGCCTCGGCGATGACGTCGCAGCCGCCGTCGTTACCCATCCTTACGCGCAGACGACACCCGCGGAGCTTCGCCAGTTCCTGCAACGCGAGTTGGCCTCGTTCAAGATTCCGCGGCACATTCTATTCCTCGACCAGCTGCCAAAGGGGGCGACGGGAAAGGTCCAACGGCGACGGCTGCGCGAGTCGCTCGACGAGCTGTTGGATCAGCAGCGGGCGATGCCGCTGCCTGTTGCGGACAAAGGGCCATTGGATCTGGAAGCTGAATTGCTGATCCTATGGCGTAGACTGCTCAAATCCGAGACCGTGACGGTCGATGATGATTTTTTTGCGCGCGGTGGTGATTCCCTTCTAGCGATGGAAATGCTCATCGAGGTCGAGCGGCTCGTCGGCCATCCCGTACCGGAAACGATCCTGTTCGGGGCAGAAACAATCCGGCAACTTGCTCCAAAAATCGCGATACAGACGGGCACGCCAGCGACGCCGTTCTTCCAGTTCAGTGCCCGTGGCCATCGGCGTCCGCTGTACTTTTTCAATGGAGACACCATCAGCGGCCATGAGAGTATGCGGCGAATGGTGGAGCTTTTCGGGCCCGATTACCCGATCATCTCCATCGATCCCCATGGTCTCCGTGGGGAGCCGGTTCCGCCGTCGATCGAGGCGATGGCCGCCGACCGCCTGCCGCATATTCTGGAGAGGCAGACCAGCGATCCTTTCCTCCTGGGCGGCAAATGCAACGGCGCCATGGTGGCGTTCGAAGCAGCCCGCCTGCTGATCGCAGCTGGCCACAAGGTTGATTTGGTTGCGATGGTCGATCCGCCGACAGTCGCTGCGCGTCCGGCGCCGCGGGCAATCATCGGTCTGATGAAGCCCATGGTTTCACCTTACTTTCTGCGCTGGATGTACGAGCATATGGCGCAGCTAGAGCGATACGCCAAGGCGTGGGGTCGCGAGCGGAATGCGATCGTCGAGGGCAAGTTTCTGCCCGCGTTGTGGGACGCTTACTCAATCGCAATGGCGCAATATCTTCCGGCACCGCTTGAGGTCCCCGTGACATTTTACGCGGCCGAACATGACGGCCGGGCATGGCTGCATCTCAGCTCTCAAGTCGAAGTGGTCCAGGTGCCTGGGGGGCATGGTGGCTGCCTAACTATTGGCGCCGAACTCCTGGTTGATCATCTGCGGCAAAGAATTGATGCTCTGGCTGATCGCGCGCCTCCGCCATTGAACCTCACACGTCGCGGACGCCAGGCTGGATTGGCATCTGACGACAATCAGGACGCTCGTGCGTCGTGGGTCGATACACTCAATCCACGAGATGACGGTGATTTGAAAGTCCAGTGCACGAACCGACCTGATGCCGCGGTGAGCCGCAACACAGCGGAGAAGGTCTCGGCTCTGGCGATCAAGGGGCTTGGAGTGCGGTAAGGCCGCCTCAATTGATGGCCTTTTTCATTTCGCGGGCCGGAGAGAAGCGGCCCCAGCAGCGGGGGGCTGGGGGCTGAGCTGAGGCCGCCATTCCAACCGCTAGCAACGCGGAAACAAGCGGCCAACGGTCAGTTAAATTATCGCAACCCGGTTGGTCGTTCCGAACTAGTTTGGAGTACCTCCGTTGGCGGCCTCTTTCATATCAGACTAAGCCGTGCCATGTGCCCATTGGCACCTCTGGCAACAAAACGCCGATAAGAACTCGTGCAGACCATGTCTGCTCCGCAAGCATTTCAGACGTCAACGTGTTCCGCTATCGCTTCAGCAAAAATCCGAAGACCGGATCCGTCATGGCGACGATAGCTGACGTGCGGCAAAGTCGATAGGCCCGCTCGGATGTCTCGCACCACAGGTGAGGCAGTTCCAGGCCGGCGGCGGCCAAGGAAAATCCGGCAAGGTGACGCTGGACCCGCTGTGCGGGACACTGCCGAACTATGGGCGGATCGCTTCGGGAGCGATTGTGCCGCCGATCTGATATCCTGCACCGCGAGGGCTGGTCCATACTCTCACTCAGATACGCGTCAGCGCATATTGATGTGTTTGCATGCGCAGCAACTGAACCAAACGATTACTGTTCGTTTCGCGGGAGCGATCATGAATAAGTATCTTCTGGTGACGATTCTTGTGGTTCTCACCGGTACGGCGGCGGCTGCGCAGGCTCCAGACGCGCTCATCGCCCGCGCGAAATCTTTCGAACTCGATACGCCCTATGTGCCACCGCCAGGCGACCCCTTGACGCATCATGCCGCCGGATTTGCGAAGGTCATGTGCTCAGCAGTATTCATGACCGGCCTTGCGCCCGATTTCGCGGCCGAAAATGTCGGGTTTTTCACGGCACCCTACCGACAGCGCGCGAAGCTCGGCAAGCCGGTCATCGATCGCGCCAACAAGGCGGTCCACGTCACGCTGCCTAACGGCGTGACCCGCACGGCCAAATATCTCGGGAGCCAAGGTTGCGTCACGTTCCCGATCGGCGAGAGCGCCATGAATTTCAAGCCGGTCGCCGTCAAGAGCCGATTGCCCGATCCCGCGACCCAACTGTGGCCCATGGGCGACATGCTGCCGCAGGAGCCGTTGCCGACAGAGATCGACACCGGGAAACTCAAAGCTGCCGTGAACGCCGCGTTCCAGCCGGCCGAAGCAATGACTGCGGCGTTCGTCGTGACGTGGAAAGGCCGCCTCATCGCCGAGCGCTACGCGGAAGGTGTTACGGCGCAGACGCCGCTCGAAAGCTGGTCCATGGGCAAGAGCATTACCGCAGCGCTCATTGGCATTCTGGTCAAGGACGGCGTCTATGATTTGAACCAGCCGGCACCGATCCCTGAATGGCAAACGCCCGGCGACCCGCGCGCCAAAATACGCATTGCGGATCTCCTTCACATGTCGAGCGGGCTTCGGATCAGGGCGCCCCAAGACCCGGATTATGACCCAACGGGGCCTTACCCGGATCACATCTATCTTTATACCGGCGGCATCAATTCCTTTCACTACGCGGCGACACGGCCATTGCAATGGCCTCCCAACATGGTCGGGCGCTATCGCAACACCGATCCGGTCCTGATCAACTATCTGATCCGGCTCGGTGTCGAAAAAAGCGGTGACGAATATCTCTCATTTCCTCAGCGGGCGCTGTTCGACAAGCTCGGCATCCGTACCATCGTGATGGAAACCGATCCGTTCGGAAATTTTCTGGGGCAAGGTTATGAGGTGGGCTCCGGGCGCGATTGGGCGCGGCTTGGCAATCTCTTTCTTCAGGGCGGCGTTTGGAACGGTGAGCGCATTCTCCCGGAGGGCTACACCACATTCGTCAGCACGCTTGCGCCCGCCTGGGCCGCGGACAATCGGCCGATCTATGGAGCTTTTTTCTGGCTCAACGGCGACGGGCAATATCCAGTCCCGCGCGATGCCTATTACATGGCGGGCGCTGGCTGGCAGACCACTCTGATCATTCCCTCGCACGATCTCGTCGTCGTGCGTCTCGGACACTATCGGGGCGAATCCTACGCCGCTTCAGGCTTCAGCAAGGCGCTCGGGCTGTTGATCGAGGCGGTGCCAAAAGCACAAAAAGCCCGGGCCCCGCGAATTTGACAACAGAGGGCACAACGGCCCGAGCGAGGAAAGTAAAAATAAGAATCGTGTCAACGAGGCTATCGATCCCCCTGTTGAGAAATGAAACATGCCGACCAGTCCGCGTTCGATGGAATAGGAGACATCGACAAGATGGACAGGGGTTTCGCCTCTTGTGAAGGTTTTCGGATGCCGGCCCCATGATGGTGGCGCGGCGAACACGGGGGGCCGACGTCCGCAAACCTCCAAGGGACCAAACCGCTCGCGCGGTAGGGCACTACCGCGCGAGCGGTTTAGTCCATTGACCCAGAACGGACATAGGCCGGCCGAAATCCCGCAGTGCGGCAGCTCCCATGCTGCTCATTCCCGTTTCATATTGGCCGCCAAAATCACCCTGCTCCACTTCTTGACCTCGTCGGCGATCAGTTTGGCGAAGTCGGCGGGCGACCCGCCAAGAGCCGTGCCGCCCAGATTGGCAAGCTTCGCTTGGAGTTTCGGATCGGCGATGCTTACGTTGACTTCCTTGTTCAGCTTTTCGATGACTTCTTCCGGTGTGCGCCTTGGACCGCCGATGCCGAACCATGCACTTACCTCGTAACCGGGCAAGGTTTCGCCCAGAGCTGGAACGTCCGCCAATATTGGCGAGCGCGCCATCGTTGTTACCGCCAAGGCGCGGAAATTGCCGGCCCTGACATATTCGATCGATGAGAGTAGCGGGCCAAAGTAGACATGCGCTTCGCCGGTGAGAAGGGCAGGAAATACCTGCGCGCCCCGGTAAGGCACGTGAAAGAGATCGACGCCGGTCATCGTTTTGAACATTTCGCCGGCCAAATGGGTCGTAGATCCGATCCCGGCTGACGCCATATTGACCTTGCCGGGATTGGCTTTCGCGTAGGCGATGAACTCCGCGACTGTCTTGGCGGGAACCGATGGGTGTACCTCCATGACCAAGGGCACACGAACGATACCTGCGATCGGCGCGATATCGCGGATGAAGTCGAAGCCAAGGTTGAACATGGTCGCATTTATCGCATTTGGCGTGGTAACCAACAGCAGCGTGTAGCCGTCCGGGGATGCCCGCACGACTGCCTCAGTGGCGATGTTGCCGGTAGCGCCACTGCGATTCTCGATAACAAATGACTGTCCAAGTCGCTCCGACAGCGATTGACCGATCAATCGCGCGACGATGTCAGGCGCTCCGCCCGCGCCAAAGCCTTCGAGCAGGTGCACCGGTCGCGTCGGGTAGCTCTGCGCGCTGGCGAATCGAGATAATGCCGGAAGCGTGGCAGCGGCCGCTGCCAGATGCAGGAATTGACGGCGCGGAAGCTTCATTGCGGCCTCCCCAAACTGCTGGCATGCGAAATCCCTGCGGAGCCGCACGGGAGGCCGCACACGCAGACGTCGGATTAATTTCGATGCACGCCTGCCGACGGCACGAGCGCTGCGGCTAAGAAAAAGGGACTTCGGCACGTCCCGCTTGGCAGCTCATGATCAGGCTACATCAGTTGCACGACCGGCGGAAGGCATGAATTGATGTAGTCTATCACGTCGCCGCGCGTGGGACGTACCAGCGGCGCTATTGGCTTGTGTGATACCTGGTTGAGAAAGCAGCCGATTACCGCATGCTGTGGCTGGGCTATGCGGTTTTGGCTTCCGCGTACCGCCGCAAACTGGTAAGATTCAGATCGAACCTGCTCTCTGGGAAGTCGACGAAGCCGATCACGCCACTTTACGTGCAGTGATGTGTAATGGTTCCGAAAACCCAATACGCAAAGAGCGGTGATGTTCGCATCGCCTATCAGGTCGTCGGCGAAGGGCCCTTCGACCTCGTGTTCGTTCCTGGTTTCATTTCAACCTCGATGTCGCTTGGGAGGAGCCCTATCGTGCGCGGGTTTGGACACGCTTGGCGGCCTTCGCCCGCCTGATCATGTTTGACAAGCGCGGCACCGGGCTTTCCGACAGAACGGTTGGTGCGCCAACCTTGGAAGAGCGCATGGAACAGCGAAATCGATGTTCGTCCAATCCTTCCAACGATACGGGTGCCGACGTTCATTATTCATCGACAAGGGGACGTTCGCGTCAACGTTGAAACCGGGCGGTTCATGGCCCGGCAAATCCCAAACGCGAAATATCTCGAACTGCCCGGCAATGATCACCTGTTGTGGACCGGCGAAACAGAACGGGTATTGGATGAGGTTGAAGAGTTCCTGACAGGCTCGCGGTCCGCAATCGAATCTGATCGCGTGCTCGCCACCGTTCTGTTCACTGACATTGTGAACTCAACCAAGCGTGTCGAGACGATCGGGGATCGTGCATGGCACGATGTGCTTGATCGGCACAACGCGCTCGTGCGGCGGGAGATTTCGCGACATAGAGGGCATGAGGTGAGAACAATGGGAGACGGTTTCCTGGCAACCTTTGACGGGCCGGCTCGGTCAATCCGGTGCGCTCTGGCGATCAATGAAGGCGTTGAAGCTCTTGGGCTGCAGGTAAGGGCCGGCGAGGTCGAAATGACCGATGATGATCTGAGCGGCATCGCGGTCCACATTGCGTCGCGTGTCGCGACGATGGCAAAGCCCGGGCAGGTTCTGGTGTCGAATACAGTCCATGATCTTGTCGCAGGATCGAACATCAGGTTTCATGACGAAGGTAGTCATTCCCTGAAGGGCCTCACAGAGAGCGTCAGATTGTTCGCGGCCGAACGTTAGCGGCGCAAAGCCGGATGTTCTGCGAACGAGTTTATCAACTGATTTGGAAAAAGCCTTCCAACCTGCTCTGTCCGATCAGCCGGCTGGCGCACAAGCGATCCGCATTGTCATTAAGCTTGTCCGTCCAATTGATTGCTCATTTTGCGACGGCCCCAGGCAGAAAGACGTTGTCGTTCCGTCTCGACATCAAGTGACCGTGAGACGTGAGGCAGTTCACATTTGAATATCGCGAGTTGATTTAAGGCCGTCGCTAGCCCCGTTTCGGGAGACGAGCGATGCCATTATTCAATAGCCAAATCCATTGGCAGGGAATGGGCACCACGGTGGCGGTCGGGCTTCTCACCTTGCTCGTACTTGGGTTCGCCGTTGTTAGTTACGTGGAATGGTCATCGAACGCTGCCGTGACCGAATTTATAAGCGCGGCCGAGGCATCGGCATCTGATCCGAACCAGTCCAACGAGTCTCCAGCTTCGATTCAGTCCCTCAAGGGCCGAACGGGCTGCCCCCAGGGTAAGAGACCGCTACCAACTGAACTTATGCCCTTGCCGTAATTTGCACTTCCAGACCCAATTCGGTCTCGTGCGCGGGTTTCAGAATTTGGGACAGCTTCGTTGTCCGTGTGGGATTCGCGCAATCCATACTTCTCGCTTTGCTGTTGAACCTTCGCGAAGTTCCCGTGACCCAACACTAAGGGGCGTTTGGACCAGAGTAGGAGGTCCGCATGACGAGGCATCGAACGATTACCGGGTTCGTGGCTGTCGCTCTGCTCGCTGTTGCCGCAACCGCCGCCAACATGAGGTCGCACTCGACTTCGACAGACGGCATTGTCGTCTCCACCGGCACGACTACGATTGACGCGAACCAGTTCCCGCCTGCGAGTTTTGACGAGCGCTGGTCCGCGATGTCAGATTCGAAAACGGACACGCCTGAGCGCTAGGCCCGACCTTCGCTCCGCCGCAATCGGTTACCTGGCGAAAATTGTAATGGACCCTTGGTGGTTGGGTGACGCTTTTGCGGACCAAGCGTGGGTGCAACTGCGCGCACGACAAGAAAATTACGGAGGTACATTCACACCACATTGGCAAAATCCAACTTTTCGAAGGAGGCAACGATGAACGTGCTGAAAGTTGCAATCGTCGGCCTGGTCCTCATTTCAGCCGATACACCGGTCCGCGCGGACGTCATCGGCGAATGGAACAACACCGCCATGGACGTGATGAAGGCGGTCAACGTCGCCGGTAATCCGTGGACGCGCAGCATGGCTCTGGTGAACGTGTCCATGTCCGACGCGGTCAATTCGGTGCAGAACCGATATTCCCGTTACATACCGGAGCTTCCAGCTAACCCAAACGCCTCAGCCGAGGCCGCGGCAGCGGCGGCTGCCCGCGAAATTCTCATGCGCCAGTATCCCGGTCAGAAGGAGCGGATTGATGCAGCCTTCGCGGAGACGATGAAAACCATTCCGGACAACCCCGCACGGGCTGCAGGTATTGATTTAGGCAAAAGCGTTGCGGACGCCGTTTTTACGGAACGGCAGAGCGATGCGACAAACATGCCCGACACATACCGCCCGCTCACCACGCCCGGCGTATGGGTCCCGACCACGCCGCCGCTGTTCCCTCAATATGCGACGGCCAAGCCGTGGGGTCTGGACAGCGCCAGTCAGGTCCGCCCGGCTCCGCCCCCGGCCCTCAACAGCGCGCTTTACGCGCGCGATTACAACGAAACCAGGGAAATGGGCGGGATGAAAAGCACCAAGCGGACCGACGCGCAGTCCGACGCCGTGCGCTTCTGGACGCAGGCCAACCTTGGGCCGGCATGGTTCCAGGCCGCCAGGCAGGCTTCCGCGCGTCACAACCTCCCTGTCGCAGACAGCGCGCGCGTATTCGCGCTGATGTCCATGGCTCTCGCCAATTGCTTCATTGTCGATTGGGACGCCAAATTCCAATACAATTTCTGGCGACCGATCACCGCGATCCGCAACGGCGACCAGGACGGCAACGATGCGACTGAACGCGTCGCAGGCTGGCAGCCTCTGAACGCCACGCCGATGCATCCGGAATACCCGTCGCAGGCGGGGATCAACGCGGGTGCGGCGCAAGGCGTTCTGGAAGCTGTTTTCGGCAACGGGGCGGAACAGTTCGTCGCGACCGATACTTCCGACGCGCGCCTTTCACGCAAATTTACCAGCTTTGCGCAGATGACCCAGGAGCACAAAGAGGTGCGCATCTGGGGCGGCATTCATTTCCGCAATTCGCTGGAGGTCGGAGACGCGATGGGTCACAAGGTCGCCGACCATCTCGTTGCAAAGTACATGAAGCCGGCGCCGTAGGCCCATGTTCGGCGCTATCGCAAGGCGCTTGGTGACCGGCGGCGCGCTGCTGCTTGCCACCTTCCTTGCCGCAGACGCCGCTGACATCGACGACGACCTGCCCGACCTTACTGACAAGATCGCGCAGATGGCTTCCGAGGTCGCATTCGAGTTGCAGCAAATCTGTCCGCCTGCTTCGCCCTCGGACCAGGCAGCCTTCGACCGATGCCGGCGCAGCCTGTTCGGCGACTCCGCGCTGCGGCGCAGCCTCGCGCCGAGGCTGCTGTGGGGTCGCCGGAACCAGGATGCCGCGGCAGCGCTCAGTGACACCAACCTCACGCAGTTTGCGCCCGATGTGATTACCGGTCTTTACCTCCCGCTGTTCATGTACAGCGGCGAGTACAGCACCGAGTATTTCGAGCGCGAGCGATTGTACCTGATCCGTCTGCGGGCAGGATTTCGCAACCTGTTGCCGCCCGGGCAGTTTCCGTATCCGTTCTGGCACGAAGAGGCGAAGTGGGGTGCTTATCAGGCTGCGAATGCGGTTCTGTTCTGGGTCAATCCAAAAACCGCGAAGGTCGTCATCGGGCAATTCACCGAACGGGGCAGCGGCAACCCTGTTGTCTCCACGCAGCCCATCTCGCACAAATTCAACGGCAAATGGATGTGGATGGACAAGGAGGGACGCATCCAGCCGCGCGTGACGCTCTTTGACGGCTTGTTCCGGCAGGACAATCCCTATCTGCCAAAGCTCGACTCCACCTACAGGACGCTGGCGCTGCGGATGCGCGACGCGCAATGCGATAACTGTCACATGCCGAACAACCCCATGCCGATGCGCCGGCTGGTGCTGATGCACACACCGGCCCACGCGGCAGGCGAGATCAGCCGGCTAATGACGGCGGTGCGTGAGGACAGGATGCCGCTCGACGATACCGGCGCCGAACAGCCGCTCGAGGCCGCGCTCAAACGTGCGCTGCTCGAAAGCGGCGGAGCATTCGAAGAGTTGGTGAAGGCTGCAAAAGATTGGGAAGCGGCACACCGGGATTGAATGGCACTCGATTGATCCGGTCGCCGAACGCCGCCTGCCCCGAATATTATTGTCGCGAGACACGCAATAATCGCACGACGCCTTGATTTCTGCACTTTTCGAGCAAACAAATTGCAAACATGTAACTCTTTGGAGGACACGCGATGATGGGGCGTGGGCTCGCGTTGTTACTGGTGGGGCTGCTCGGCGGCTGCATGCAAGCGACGCTTGCGCCGTCGTCGAACGCCAGTTTGACCCCAAGGGACCGGCAGTTGCTAGCCCACGCGCCTTATGCGCGGGCGAGCATTCCGGAGACGTATCGCCGGCATATTGTCGACTACACGCGCAAAGAGCAGCCGGGCACGATCCTGGTCGATACCAACGCCAAGTATCTGTACTACGTCCTGCCTGGAGGCAAGGCGATCCGCTACGGCGTGACGGTGGGAGAGGAAGCGCTGGCCTGGTCCGGCGTCGCTACGGTTGGGCGCATGGCGGAATGGCCGGACTGGATCCCGACGGCAGAGATCCAGGCTCGGCTCGGCCCCTACCCGAAGCGCGTTGCCGGAGGTCCGGCCAATCCGCTGGGCGCGCGGGCAATCTATCTTTACGAGGGCAACAAGGACACCCTGTACCGCATCCACGGCACCAACCAGCCGGAATATATCGGTCAGGCCATCTCGTCCGGCTGCATCCGCCTGACCAACGAAGACATCATCGATCTCGTGGACCGGGTGAAGCTGGGCGCGATCGTCGTCGTCCTCCCGCCGGGCAGAAGTGCCTAAGGGCGAGTGCCCATAAATGTTGGGATTGGGAGACTAAATGTCAGCTGGAAAACAGCCGAAAGACCCTCGACGAGGGCCAGATCGAGGCGTTGCTCGCCTATTTGGCTACGACGTGTTGCCCACCCGCACGCGGAGACACCAGTCCGGTAAGTTCGCGATGGGTTGGTAACTCCAGATCTTGAAACAAGGGGCCCGATAAGCTTAGGTCTCCAGCAGCTTCGGATGCTGGCTAGCGTTGATCACGCCGGCCGCACATCCTTCCGCTTTGAACCTACTTAAACTCTAAAAGCCGACGAGCAGTCCACTCAACATCGGCCGCAAAATCCGCTCTGTTAGGCTGACTTTGTGCCAGAGATTGTCGGGTCCTCAACGCGGACTCTAACGACTTACGCGCTTCCGCCTTTCGATCCAAACGCTCCAGCGATGAAGCAATTTTCGTATAAGACTCCGCGAGATCGCTCTGGAAGGCGAGGTTCGCCGGGTCAATCGCACATAACTCTAGTCTAATTCCCACGGCCTTCTCTTCGGCAAGAAGAGCATCTGAGTAATTTCCTTCGTCCCAATGCAAGTCGTTCAGGCGAGACCACGAGATTGCGAGATCAGATTTGGATTGAGTATTGCCGGAATCCCTTTCAACGAGAGCCTTTCTAATTTCAAGCCCAAGTGAAAGAGCTGAGCGCGCTTCGTCAAACTTCCTCAGAAAGCGATTTGTTATACCAACGTTGGTGTAGGCTGTAGCCACCTGCTGCTTTGCCAAGGCGCTTCTTTTGTCGACATCATTCCATCTTTTTGTGATTTCAAGACCGGCATTAGCGGCCGCCAACGCATCCGAGAAGCGGTTCAAATCAACGTTTACGCGGTAGAGTTCACTGTAGTAGGTGCCCACGGCATTGAGCCAATTAACGTCCTTCTCGTCTTTGCGCTGCTCAGCAGTGGCTTGCCTTGCGATCAGCAACTCCAGCGCTTCCTGTGGTCTTCCCTGGCTTCTGTACTTTATTGCAAGCAGTTGTCGGGAAAAGAACGCCTGATAAGCATACAGATTATTGGTGGGTGAAATAATGACCAGCTCGTCGGCAAGCTTTACCATTTCCTCGGCTGCAGAAGTCGATCTCGCTTGGTCGCCGAGCGCTTCTCCAATTATGCCGATCAGACCCAGATTAATAGCTTGTGCCGCCTTAACGTATGTATTCGTGGGATCTGATCGAATGAGCTCGGCACACAGAGTGTGCGCCTCTTCAAAGGTAAGAAGGGCTGCGCTCATATGGCCGAGATAGAACTGCGCAGTTCCAAATTGCGCGAGCGCGACCGAAAGGATTCCTTTTTCAGCAGAGTCCTGCGGGTCCAATAACGCGATTTTCTTTCTAGCTCTGACAACTTCTGCGAAAGAACTCTCTGCCTTTTGTAAATTCCCCGTAGCCGAAGCGATATTGCCAATCAAGCTAGTATTGTACGCAAGACGCCCCAATTTCGAAACGTCTGTAGGATCTAGGTCCGATAGCTTTTGGCGGATTTCCCGCGCGAGAGTGTAGAGATCGACGGCTTCCGCAGTATTACCCTGGCGCTCCAGGCTATATCCCACATTCTGCTGGCTCTGCGCGAAACTCTCCATCCAGTTTACATTGGCTGGATCAACTGCGTTCAATGAGGAGTTGATGGAGAGCGCTTCTTTATAAAGCGAATGTGCTTCCTTGAATTCGTTGGAATTTAGATTCAGATCTCCGCGATCATTCAAGGCCGAGGCCAAATTTTCCTTATAGGGATTATGGCTGGGGTATAGTTGAAGCAGCTTTCTATCGATCGCGATGCGCTCGTCTAGCGCCGCCTTCGCCTCCACCTGGTTGCCCTGGACCGCCAGTAGATCAGCTAATCGCTTGAGCGAGGCACCGAGGCCGGATTGCCATTGGGGATTGCGTGGTTCGCTTGCAACCAACTGCTTGAAAATTTGCTGGGCCTCTAAGAACTCTTTCTTGGCATCTTCATGTTTGTTTTGCTGCTTGAGCAAACTGCCGATCTGCATGCGAGCCCATGCAATGTCATTCCCCATCTGAGACGAGTTGTCTTTCCTCGCCGAGAAGTAAGCTAGCTTATCTAAGGCCAGCTTCGCTTGCAGCAACGCTTTTGCAGTGTTTCCCGTATCTCTGTTGCCGTTCGATAGCGCTTGGTAAAGCTGAGCCTCACGCCGTGCAAGTTCAGGAGAATTTACACCTTGTTGTGTGAGCCGACCTAACAGTCTTTCGACCTCTTGCAGGAGGTCTGACAAAACGGGAGCAGGAACACCGAATCTATTCTTGAAACTGACCGTCTTCGATGTAATCGAGCCCGCGGTTTCCAACGCCCAATCCAAACGCTGCTCTGCTTCAATTGCGCGCGTGTGCGCGATCCAAGCAGCTAGCCCGGCCACAATGGCCAGTATTCCCATTGCGCCCGCGGTAATGCCCAGGCCGATGAGCCTTGTACGTGCAGCTCGTGCCGCCCGCCTTCTGATTTCATCGAGACCAACTCCCAGCAGACCTGCAATAACTTTAAGCTTGGCAACTTCCCGGCCGTCAGCAATCTCGCGGGCATCCGCGGCGACAGGCTCTACCGGTATCTCCGAGACTTGCCCGTCGGAAAGGACTTCGAATTTCAACGCGGGAGGAAAACACTCCAACTCAGGGTGATTTGGTTCACCGTCAATAATGATGGGAATGATACGAGACGAGCGTCCTAGTATCTTGAAGAGACGAATTTCCTCATTTACGTGCAAACTTGCCGCGGAACGGGGAGAACAAATGACGATGAGAAACTCTGAAGAATCGAGCGCAAGAGTGGTAGCCTCCTTTAACGAATGCCCGCTTGCGAAGTCATCCCGATCGTTAAAAATCGGACGTAAATTTTGCGGTATTTTGCCGGTCGCGGTTTCTCTCCCGACAAGATCACGATCCACACGATACTTTTCCAGCTCACGATGCAGCCACTTTGCCCAGCCCGTATCCTTATGACTATACGAGATAAAGGCACGATACCTTCTCTTGGTATTTTGCGTTCGAAGCTCGTCGGTGCCGAGATAGTTGCTGTCGACCACGAGGCGCGGCATCGCACAATCCCTCCAGTGCCGAGCACATTATAGCCGAAAACAATCGGGCGACACTCATGTCCGCTCAGGATCAACCAGCGAAAAATTCGGGATAACCAGCGCACTTCCGCTTTACCTCAGCGGACTCATGCACCGCCGAAAAACTTGCACGTAAAGGATACGCTTCTGCGTTAGCCCGATCGGCGGCACAGATTCGAGGCCGGGACCGCAAAGTTGTCATGCACCCGAACCCGGTGCCGGCGCCGGACTCAGCGGGGCGCCTCCGACCGAAACAGGGCCGACAGGTTTAGGCCGTGGGGAGACTGTTTTTCGCGACGTGCGGACGACCCGAGCGCGAGGTTTTGAATGCGAGATGCTGGAAGTCGTCAACGGCGTCACAGCACTCTGCAGAGCGTCCGTCTGCGCCGCTAGCGAGGAGAGTTGGCGGGATATTCTTTTCAAGTCCCCCTGTTGAGCTGCAGAGGCCTGCGTGAGCGACACCAGCACCGCTGCGTTTTGCTGCTGCGACAACTGAATATCGTTCAGTGCCGCGCGGACGACGGGATCTGGTAACGGGGCCAAAGCCGTCTCATGTGCAGGTGCGGCGAAGCGATTGAAATTTGGCAAGGAGAAGCCATCGAAATCTGGCAGAGAGATATTTGGCAGAGAGAAGCGATCGAAATTCGGCAAAGAGAAGTCATTGAAATTCGGCAACGAGGAGGGATTGAAACTCGGCAAAGAATTGGCGGTGGCCGCACCGATGATGGCCAAGGCGGATAAAGACACCAGTATCGCCGGCACCCGGCCCGAAGCGCCCTGCCGTGCCGTCGCAGGCTGATTGTCTTGTTGCGTTTCCTTATCCGGTGTTTCGGCCACCTGCGTTCCCTACGTCCCAGACCCGTCGCAAGATTTCCCTCGCATAGCCATCGCGTGGACGATGCAGCGACGGCTCGCGTGCGATTGCCCACCAAATTCAGCGCGTAAATCATGCGCTTATATGGTTAATAGTCGGTTATTCGCAGCCGTCTCGCGCGTGAGTCGATCTGCCGTCGGTTGCCGACTGTTCTGCTTCTGATGCTTGAGGGCGGTCACCACGGACCTCGTTTTCACCATCCGCCTGAAGCGCGGGCTGGAACGCTCTCGTCTCGTTCCAGCGGCAGGGTAAACTGAAAGACCGCGCCCCGAGGTTCATTCGCGCTCGCCCACATCCGTCCCCCGTGAGCCTCGACCATCGACCGGCAGATCGCGAGGCCCATGCCCATGCCCGTGGGCTTCGTCGTGTAAAAGGCAGTGAAAACGCGCTCCACATCCGCCGGGTCCAGGCCTGGGCCGGAATCGCAAACCGTGACGAGCACGCCGCCGGCGGCCTCCCTCTCGGTGGTGATCCGTAGCTCGCGCGTCCCCTTATCGATGCCGCCCATGGCTTCAATGGCATTGAGGATCAGGTTCAGGATCACCTGCTGCAGTTGAGTGCGATCGCCATCCACCTTGGGCAATCCCGGCGCGAGCCCGGTCTGCAGCAAGATGCCGTGATTGAGCACTTCGCTTCGGGTCAGCGCGACCATTTCGAGGATGGCTTCGTTGAGATCGAACCGATCCTTCCGCGACGGCACCTTGTTGATGAGGGCCCTGATACCGCCGATGACGTTGCCGGCGCGCTTGCCGTCCTCAGCGATACGGGCAAGGGAGTCGCGAACCTCGCCGAGATCGGGCGGTTGGGCGCGCAGCCAGCGCAGGGCGGCCTGAGCGTTGGTAACCGTCGCGGCGATCGGCTGGTTGACCTCATGGGCGATCGAGGCCGCCAGCTGTCCCATCGTGGTGACGCGATTGACGTGCGCGAGTTCCGCCTGCATGGCGCGCAAGGCTTCCTCGGCCCGCCGGCGTTCGGTGATGTGCCGCCCGACGCCGCGATAGCCGATGAAGCGTCCCCTTCCGTCAAACACCGGCAGCCCCGAGACGGAGACGTAACGCTTGCTGCCGTCGGGAGCGAGCCGTGCGAGCTCAAAATCACGGAACGGCAGGTGGGCATCGAGCGTCTCCCGGTGCTTGCGCCAGGCCTCTTCATCAGGCTCCAGGTAAGGCACTTCCCATCGTGTCTTCCCGATCTCGGAGCCCAACCCCGGCGCGTCGGCAAGGCTTTCCGCAAACTCCTGGTGAATGAAGCGATGCTGCGCATCGGTCTCCCAGTACACGTCGAAGGAAAAATGCACGAGGGTGCGAAAGCGCTCCTCGCTCTGCCGCAGCGCCTCTTCCGCCCGCTTGCGCTCGGTCAGATCGAGCACAAAGCCAACACCTTGATGTTGGCTTTGTTCGAACATTGCCCCGCCCATCAGCACGGGCACGCGGCTGCCGTCTTTCCGGAAGTACTCTTTCTCGAATGGCTGGACGGTCCCCTTCCGCTTCAGCTCGTCCACGGTGCGTGCGTCGCGGTCGCGCCATTCCGCCGGCGTCAGGTCCGTCCGGTTCACCCGCCCCGAGGCAAGATCCGCCCGGTCGTAACCCAACATATGGAGAAACGCATCGTTGGCCTCAAATATGCGACCCTCGAGATCCCAGATGATGATCCCGACGATGTCGGAGTCGACCAGGCGCCGGATCTTCTTGTCGCGCGCCAGGAGATCGCCGTGGAGCGCGATGTTCTCTGCGATCGCCTTACGCCGCCTTTTCGCTTCGAGCCGTGCGAGCGCCAGCGCCACCCCGGCCAGGACTGCGACAATGACGATAGCGGCCGCGATCAGCCAGGCCTTGCGTCGTTCGAGCGCCTCGGCGCGCCTCTCCTGGTCCACGTGCAGGAAGCGCTCGTGGTCCACCATCTGGTCGATCTGCGACCTTATCTCGTCCAGGCTGCGGATCATCGCCAGCGCGGCCGGCCCGGAGTAGGTGCGGACCGTTTTGACGATTTCATCGATCTCGCGCAGCTTCGCCGCAACGGTCAGCGCCAGATGTTCGGCACGATGGCTCTGCAATGGATCACCCGCGACCAGAGCCTGGAGCGCCTGCGCGTCCCGCCGTACGCTTTCATCGGAGACGCCGTAGGCCTTGAGGTATTGCGGATCGAGAGTCAGCAGATAGCCGCGCCTTTGGGCCTCCACGTCGGCGATGACCGCTTTCAGCCGATCCAGCGTCTCGAGCACCTGGCGGTTGCGCTCCTGCGCAAGATTTGCCGCATGTCGCTCCTGCAAGTATCGGAGGCCGAGAAATCCGGTCGCAACAACCACAGTTAGAAGAACCGCGACCACCAGCGCCAGCGGACGAGCAAACCACCGAAAGGACTGCCTCTGAGGGACTGACATTGGCGTTAAGTCTTCGATGCTCGCGTGAGCGGCTGATTTCTAATGCCGACGCAGAGTATTGCCAGTATTATAATGTAAATGCAGCCAAGGTCGCACGGGTAAGACGGGAACCGGCAGCCTCAACGCGCAGATTACACCGGCCCGTTACGCCCCTCGCAAGGGGCCAGAACGTCACGGTTAGGGCCCGCCCACGTGAAGGCGGCTTCCCCGGGAGGAGCACATGGCTCCAAGTCGAAAGTTGCGTGGAAAGTTGCCGAGCGGTTCCGCGTCGGCCAGCCGGCGCAGCTTCGTCAAGGGATTGGGCGCGGCGGGCGTAACGTTGCCGGCCCTTGCCATGTTGCCGCGGTGGGGTTTCGCACAGGATGCCGCCGCGACCTATGCCAATGCCGCGATAGGTTGGAAACAATTTGCGGGGCAGACGATCGCGCTCGCCGGCGCGATCCATCCCTGGTCGAACGCGATTACTCCACTCTTGCCCGATTTCACCGAGCTCACCGGTATTAGCGTCGTTCCCGACTTCCGGCTGGAGACGACGTACCTGGGCGCGCTGCCGATCCAGCTCAACCGTGGCAGCAGCACCCCCGACGTCTTCATGTGGACGACCTATGGCCAGGGCATCTCGGCAGGATGGCTCGAGCCGCTGAACGCCTATTATGCCGACAAGTCGCTGACCGATCTCGGCTGGTATGACGAGGGCGACCTTCTCAAGACAGCCCGGGCCTTTCCGTTGTGGCGGGACGGCGAACGCTACGCCATGCCGATCACTTCGGAGGCGGTGACCCTGTTCATCAACGGCGATGCGCTGGCAGCCAAGAACCTGCCGGTTCCGCAGACTTTCGAACAGCTGCTTGTTACCGCGAACGCGCTCAAGACCGATGAGATGTCCGGGATAGCCATGCGGGCTCAAGCCAGCGGCAATTCATCGGTGGCGGCCATGAGCTTCGTCTTCTCCTATGGCGGGGCCATGGTCAGCGACAACAAGGCTGTTTTCGCAAGCCCCGAAGCAATCGCGGCCATCGAGATGTTTGGAAAGTTGCTCAGTCAAGCCGGGCCTGGCGGTGTGAGCGGCTACGAATGGTACCACGTGCTGGACGACTTCCTTCAGCGCAGGACGGCGATGGCGATCGACAGCAGCAATTTCGCCACCGACATCTCCAATCCGGCAAGAAGCCACGTTGCCGGGAAGGCCGTGTTTGCCGCCTTTCCGCATGCCACCGGTCGCACGTCCGTGCCCTTCATGTCGCATTGGCAGGCCTGCATCAATTCCAGGTCACGAAACAAGCGGGCTGCGTTCCTGTTTCTGCTGTGGGCGACAAGCAAGCCGACCTCGATGCGGACCGCTGCGGCGGGGCTGGCGACGACACGGGTGTCGGCCTGGTCGAGCGAGGACTTCAAGAAGGCGTTCGGCGCACAAGCCGCGGAGGCGGCGCTGACCAACTTGCAGAATGCCGATGTCGACCGCGCCAAGGCGATCCTTTTCCATCCGCAATCGAGACCGATCATGGACGCATTCATGATCGGCGTGAATGAAGTGGTCACCGGAGCGAATCCAGCGAAGATTGCGATGACCAACGCCGCCGCGAAGGCCAATGCGGCGATCCGCGGATAGCAGAGCCGTTCCCGCCCCGCGCGAATGGCGGCTGCCACGGCGTCTGCTAGGGCGACCTTCGCATCGACCAGAGGATGGCGTTGGTGAGGATTCGCTGGTAGCGGGCGTCCTGCCAAACTGACGGCTCGTGGCCTAGCGCCGTATAGAATACGCGTCCCTCGCCGTAGTATCGCGTCCATGCGAGAGGCCAACCATAGAATCGTCGATGCACGCCGGTCTTGCCAAGGTCCACCGAGCCTGGGTCGAGGCGCAGCAGCACGCGTGATCCACGATGGTCGAAGTCGCTGATCTGGTAGATCTCGTCCTCGATTTGCAACGAATTGCCGAGAAAAGCCATCAGGGGATCGCCGGGATCAACCACCTCGATTGTCACGGCCTGATGCCAGGGATGACCATTGAAGTAGCCGCCGACCAGATCGAGATAGTCCGGCCAGGTGTAGAATGTGTCGGTCGCCGAATGAACACCGAGGAACCCGCGGCCCGAGCGCACAAAATTGAGAAGCGCTACCTTTTGCGCGCCGCTCATCGGAAGCTCTCCTGACGTGTAGAACATCACCGCGGCGTAGCGCGCGAGGTTTTCGGTGGAAAATTCAGATGTATCTTCCGTTGCAGTAACTTCAAAAACACCCGAATTGCTTCCAAGCCGGGTCAGGATTGCCTTGGAAAGCGGTATGACATCATGCCGGTAGCCGGCCGAGTATGTGAAATAGAGAATGCGCGCAGGCGCGCGCTCCGCACGCGCGCCGAGTGGCCGGATTGCCGCCGCGCCGCCGAGCAGCGCGATGAACTCACGTCGCCTCACGATCCCTCCCGTGCCGCCGCAGCGGTTGGCGTTCAGGCGGCGCGAACGTAGCCGTAGCGCAGGTTCGAGGGCCCCTCGGCCGCCAGCGCATACTCGTTCTTGAGCGAAGCGAGACGGTCCGCGGAAAAGGCCGGCATCCTGGTGTTGTCAGCCGCTTTCAGCCTGATCTTGTAGAACTTGGTGGCGTTGCCGCCAAAGATCAGCTGCTTGGTGGCGCTATTGGCGTCGCCGAGCGGCGCAAAGCCGTATTTCTTCTGCATGTCCTCCGGAATTTCGAGGCGGCGCAGCGCTTCGATCTGCCACTGCGGTGAGCCGTACCAGACCGAGTCGGTCCCCCACATGACGTGATCGACCCCCATGCCCTTGATCAGCGTGCCGACCAGCGCGGCGCAGAACTTCGGATGCGCCACCGCCGAGTTGGCAAAGGAGGTGCCGAGCTCGGCATAGACATTGGTGACGCCGAACTTCTGCGGGATTTCCGCAAGATCCGTAGCCCACTGGATGCGGCCGGTCTGCTCGAACTCCGCCCATGCCTTGTCCGGCAGTTCGAGGAACGCCCGCAGCGCCGAGTGATAGATCACGAAGTTCATCTGCGGCCAGTCCTTTGCCGCCTTTCCGATGTCCCACGCGGTTGCGTATTCCCACACGCCGGCGAACGACTTCTCGTAATCGGGCGGCAGCAGCCCCTTGTGGATGCACAACGTGTTGATGCCGGCCTTCACCGCTTTTTCGTAGAACGGATACATCACCTGCTCGTCGTCGAGCCGCCATGGGAATTTCGAGGGCGCCAGCGGGTCGCCGATCGTGTAGGACTTCCAGGAATCCGGCTTGTAGACCTCGATTGCCTTGTCGACCTCCTCCATCCAGCCGGGCTGCTTCGGGGTAATGACGCTGTGCGCCAGCAGGCGGCGCGAGCCCGCGAAGTCGTTGATCAGCTCGCGCGCCTTGACGATCTGCTCGTTGGACAGAAGCCACCAGCTCGGATCGTCGAACGGCGCGCCGCTCAAGAGCGCCATGTTGGTGTCGCTGTCGTAGTAGATCTCTTTCACATAGTTCTGGAACTTGTAGCGGGCGAGCGAGGTGACGCCCTCCTCCTTCATCTTCGGATTCCAGTGCTGGCTCGCAAAGTCCGCCAGACCCAACAGCTCCTTGTGATCGAACTCGTCGCGCACGAAATGGGTCTGAACGTCGAAGATGAACTGGCCGGCGAGGCCCTGCGCGCGCGCCAGCATCAGCTCGGGCTCGCGGGCCTCTGCAGACGCGACCTGGAAAACATTGCCGTAGATGTCGTTCATGGCGAGGAATGCCGCCGCCATGCCACAGCTCGTGTGCAGGAACTGCCTGCGGCTCAAGCCGAGGTGCTTGCCGTTGACGTCGGCGAGCTCGTTGATCCGCGCCTCGACCTTCTTCTGTGTCTCGCTCTGCGGGGGCGGCAGATACTCGCCGTTGGAAACAATCTGGGTGGGAATCGGCGTTGCGGCCGATGCCGCCTCGGCGCCCGCAACGAGGCGCTGCTCTCGTTCACTAAGCCAGGTGCTCATCGTTCTCCTCCCCTTTTTTGGCGTCGACAGTGCTGGTCAGTGCGCGCATGAGGCTTGCGAGTTCGGCCTACTCCCGATCAGTCAGATGACCATGAGGCGTACCTTCCGCTTAAGCTGCGAGTGGAGCCATCACACTCGCTTCACGCCCACGCCCCTCTCTTCATCGTGTCATCCTGCACGAGCGCAGGCACACTGAGAAAACTACTTTCGGTGGTGGCGTATGATCGCGCAATTCAATGCCCAAACCTCGATTGGCGCAAGCGATGTAATCCGACAGTCACACTGTCCAAACGCCGCCGTCATTTGCGACCGGCGCGACCGGTGGGGTTACCGGAATGAGCGCAACCCCGCTGCTCGGTGGTGATGCTGTGCTCGACACGCTTGCGCGGCTCCATCGCTTGTCCTGCGCCGTGGCCGGAGTGACTGCGGCTTCAGCTCAAGGTTGCCACCGCCGACAGGCGCTCCACAAAAAAACAACAATCCGGTCAACTAATGGGCGAGCGCATCGAGGGACATGTCATGGTGCACTGCACCGACATCGCCGGGGGCAGCATGGGACAGGCAAGCGCTGGCAGTGATCGCATGTGCCGCCGTGCTCTGACATGGCGCCCTCTTCGAAGACAATCCTTCGCCCGATCCTCTGCCCGCTTCTCACTCAGGCCGCAAGACGTGCTGTCGCTTCTTCGCGATGGCGGCCCCGCCGGCCCATGCCATCTATTTCGAACTTGTGACCCTAGGAGGCGTTGACGCCACGACATCCTGTCAAGGGTCGCGGACGAAAATTCGGCCCAACAAACAAACTACAAAGGGAGGACGCAGATGACTTTCCACGAACGATATCTCGCCGGCTGCGCTGTGCTGGCGGTGGCTGCCTTGGTCACCGTCTCGCCGACGCACGCTCAAGCGCCGACGCAGCCTCAAGACGCGGCGCTGAATGCCGAGGCGGCCCAGAACGACTGGCCGACCTATCACGGCACCTACAAGTCCTATCATTACAGCGGCCTCGACCAGATCAATACCGGCAACGTCAAGAATCTTGAAGTTGCCTGGATGCATTTTCCGGAGCGCGCCACCCGCGGCATTCAGTCGACGCCACTCGCCATCGGCGGCGTGCTGTACTATTCGGGCTCCTACAGCCGCGTCTACGCGCTGGACGGCGCGACCGGCAAGACAATCTGGTCCTACGCGCCGGAACTCGACGAGGAACTGGTCGCCAAGCAAACGCACTCGCCGTACAACCGCGGCATCGCCATCGGACACGGCAATCTCTACGTCGGCACGGTCGATGGGCGCCTGATCGCGCTCGACGTGAAGACCGGCAAGCTGGTTTGGGACACCAAGCTGCTGGATTCCAAGAGGATGACGGTCGGCTTCACTGGCGCGCCGCTGGTGGTGAAGGACATGGTCATCATCGGCGCCCAGGGCGGCGAATGGCCCCATCGCGGACCGATCTTCGGCGTGGACGGCAAGAGCGGACAGAAGAAATGGGAGTTCTTCACGGTCGCCGGTACCGAAGAGGCCAAGGCGACCTGGGGCGGCGATTCCTGGCGGACCGGCGGCGGCGGCGGCTGGATGCCCGGAACCTATGACCCGGAAAACAATGCGGTGTGGTGGGGCACCGGCAACCCGGCGCCGCTCTACGACTGGGCGGGCGCGGACTGGAAGAAGAGTGGACCGCGGCCGGGCGACAATCTTTACACGACATCGGTCATCGCACTCGATCCCGATACCGGCAAGCTCAAATTCTACCATCAGGAGCTGCCGCACGACGCCTGGGACTTCGACTCTTCCGTGGGAGAGTTCGTCATGATCGACCGTGGCGGCAAGAAACTCGTCGTGCACGCCAACAAGGGCGGACACGTCTTCGTCTACGATCGTTCCAACGCCAAGATCGAGAACGTCTGGCCGCTGGTAAAGAACATCAACTTCGTCAAGAGCATCGATCCGAAGACCGGCGAGTTGATCGGTCGCCGTGACCTCTCGGAAGGCAAGGTGGACCCGCCATTGTGCCCGGCGATCATGGGCGGCATCAGCTGGAACTCTGGCGCCTACAGCCCCAAGAACGGGCTCTTCTACCGGATCGGGCAGGAGTGGTGCATGGAGTTGACCGTCGAGAAGACCACGCCGATCCTGGAGCCGATGGCCCAGCTCAACATCGGCGCCACGTTCAAGCCTGTGGCGCCTCCGGACGGACCGGCCCGTGGTCATCTTAGCGCCCGCGACCCGGTCACCGGCGCCAAGAAGTGGGAGGTCAACTACAAGTACCCGCCGCTCGCCAGCGTTCTCGCCACCGCGGGCAATCTGGTATTCGTGCCGGATTCCGAAGGCGTCGTGCACGCTTACAATGCGGACACCGGCGAAGAGCTCTGGTCGCGCAACAACGGCATGGGGCATAATGCTGGCATCATCAGCTACATGGCCGGTGGCAAGCAGTACGTCGCCGTGCCGGCGGGCTGGGGCAGCCTGGTGGGCGACGAATTTGTCGGGCTCTTTGGCGAGCCCTTCAAGAGCATGCCGAAGAATACCGGTGCCCTGGTTGTCTTCACACTCAGGCAATGACGATAGCGTGGGCGGCGGGGATCGATTTCTCCCGCCGCCCTTGCCGGTCCATACGTTGCCCCTCTTGCGGTCAACACGTTGCCGCTCTTGCGATCAACACCTCGCGGTGAATGCGGATGCTGGAATGCGAATACCGTTCGTAATTGTTGCTTCCCTGGCCATCGTCTGGCCATGGCTGTCGACCGCCTCGTTTGCCCAACAGTCCACCTCACCGGCCGCGGCAAATCCGCTGCCGCAAGCCGAAGCCTCGCCGGACGACATCGAAGGCGGGAAAATGTTCGCAACCACCTGCGGCTTTTGTCACCCGGATGGCGGCCGCCATGCTGGCAAAGGTCCGAAGCTGTCGAAGTCCGAGCGCAGCGACGAATTCATCATCGAGCGAATCAAGAAGGGCAGGACGGGCGCCATGCCCGCCTATGGGTCGGTGTTCAGTGACGGCCAGATCATCGCGATCCTGGCCTACATTCGGGGGCTCGATGACTAGCGGGGCGTTGAGACCGCGATATCGCCTCGCCCGATACGCGGCCAGCCTCTCGCTGTTGATGTTCTGGAACGCCTCGGCGGATGCCCGCTCGCTGGAAACCGTCATGGAGCGCGGCGCGTTGACGCTCTGCGCCAGCCCCAACGCACTGCCGTTTGCAAGCAAGTCCGGACCGCTCCCGGGATTCCAGATCGAACTCGGCGACAAAATCGCCGAGCAACTCGGTGTCAAGCTGACGCGCGAATGGGTGGTCAGTGCGATCCAGTATCGCCGCGCCGATTGCGACCTCGTGCTCGACGTCATCGCCCGCAAGGATACGCCGCCCGCGGGCGGTGTGCGGGTTTCGCGCCCCTACCATCGCAGCGGCGTCGTGCTCGCAGTGCGCGGCGATTCGCCGGCGTCGTCGCTGGCAAGTCTCGGTTCCGATCAGCGGGTCGGGGTACCGGTCGGCTCGCTGGTCTCCATGACGCTCGCCAAGGCCGGCGCCGCCACGTCTCCGTTCGTGTTCGAGGACGATATCGTCGCAGCGCTGGCCAATCGCGAGATCGAGGCCGCCGCCGTCACACCGATGACGGTCGGCTGGTTCAACCTGCAGCATGCCGACAAGCCGCTCCGCCTGATTCCAGCGTTCGACAACGACCAGGATCTGAACTGGAATATTGCGGCCGGACTGCTTCGCCCCGACGACAGACTGCGGCAGCGTGTCGATGCGGCGATCGAGGCCCTGCTGGCCGATGGCACCATCGCACGGATTTACGCCCGCTACGGCATCGAGCTGCGGCCTCCGCAGTGAGCATCAGCCCAGGAGCAGCCTAAGGATTGCAACCTAAGGATTGCAGCCTAATGATTAAAGAGCGGGCCCAGACAGCAGGGCATCGATAGAACTCTCGGACGAGAGTAAGCCAAGCAAAAGGACAAGCAATGGCCAAGAATACGATTTGCCTGTGGTACGACAGGGACGCGGAAGCTGCGGCCCGCTTCTACGCCGAAACCTTTCCCGACAGCGCCGTGGGCGCCGTCCACCGTGCACCCAGTGACTACCCCTCCGGCACGCAGGGCGACGTGCTGACGGTAGAATTCACGGTCGCCGGCGTCCCGTGTATGGGCCTCAACGGCGGTCCCGCGTTCAAGCATAACGAAGCTTTCTCGTTTCAGATCGCCACCGATGATCAGCAGGAGACCGACCGCTACTGGAACGCCATCGTCGGCAATGGAGGTCAGGAGAGTGCGTGCGGCTGGTGCAAGGACAAGTGGGGCGTCTCCTGGCAAATCACGCCGCGCGTGCTGACAGAGGCGCTGGCGGCCGGCGGCGCTGAAGCAAAGCGCGCATTCGATGCCATGATGGGCATGAAGAAAATCGACGTCGCCGCGATCAAAGCGGCGCGACGCGGCTGATGTTCACGCACCGTAAGATCTGGTGGCGTCCGTTTGCGGTTTCAGAACGATCGCTGCGGTCCGACCGGCCCTGGTCCTGACGCTATTTTAAATGCGACGGACGCAACCGACTAAAGCGCGATTGCGATTCGACTTAGAGCCATCGCGCTTTAGCGTTCTGCCGCCAAACCAGCGAACGCCATTGCTGCCTTGAGTTCGTGGATGCTTGCTTTCTCGCCGCCGTCGGCCTGGAACGCCAGAGGTCCCGAACTCAGCGGCAGGCTACTCACCCTGGCCGGACCACGCGGCAGCTCGAACGGCATCACGTCGCTTGCGCCGAACTGAATCTGATCGAGCTGCCGAATGGCGCTGCGCATCTGACCCAATCCGACATTCAGCGGCACGACTGTCGCTCGCTGCTCAGACCAGATGCCAAGCGCACGCGCCGCGTTCGGTAGCCCGGCCCCGGTCTGCCAGGGATGACCGATCGGCTGCGCGGTATCCTTGAGAATCTGGAACAGCCGTTCGACGCGTTGCAAATCTCTGGCAGCGAAACTGCTCTTGAAATCACTGTGATCGGCGAGGATCAGGGCTGCGAGTGCGGTAACGTGGGCAGCCGCGAGCGAGGTCCCGTCACAGAGCGCGTAACTGTCAGGGGACTGGCAGGCAGTGATCGCAACGCCAGGCGCGCAGAGGTCGAGCTCGGGCCCGCGACAGGAAAACGGCGGTACGAAGAACCCGCCGGCGAGCGCGATGGCTGCCGCCGCTTGTGCCGCCTGCGGACTGTCTTCCGGGAAGCTTCCCGCTTGTCCGACCGCACCAACCGCCATGACGTTCGGGGAGCAAGCCGGAAACAGCACCGCTCCTGCGGAATTTCCGGCAGCCGCGATGAGGCTCATGCCATGCTGTTTTGCCTCAGCGATGCGTTGCTCAACCAGAGCCGAGCCGCGCTCGCAACCGAATCCCAGACACGCCACGTCGATGGCGTTCTGCAGGCAATAGTCGAGCGCCACGATCAGATCGCTGCAATAGGCATCGGACGGAAGCTTGCAGACATGCAGCTCGCTGTCCGGCGCGTAACCCCGTACGCCGTGCGCTGTCTGGGGCGCGGCACTGATAAGGCCCGCGCATGGCGTGCCGTGGCCGATTGCGTCCTTCGACCAGGATTTTGCTTCGGCGCTCCTGATGTCGATACCGTGATCGATCCCGGTCAATCGCTTGTGGCTGGTCGCAACGCCACTGTCGATCAGAGCGATCCTGACTCCGGCGCCGCGGCATTGCTTCGGGATCCGGTCAAGCTGCATGGCTGCGCCCCCCCAATCCAGCGCCTCCGACAGCGACAACGGTTTTAGAGTGAAGATGTTCACCGCATCGGCGTCGAGATGAGGCCGATGTTGCCACAGGCCCCAAAAGCCGGAGCGCGGGTTGACAAGTATGGCAGCGACCGTGTCCGGCTGCTCGCCTTGCAGCGTCAGATTTACTCTGCCGTCGCTATCCGTCAGTCCCTGAACTGACGCCTGCTCACCGATGAGCCGCACCGCCGCCTGCTCCACGGGCGTGCCGGCTTCGCTCATGATCCGGATCGTCACCTTCAAATCCGGCCCGAACGCGGTCATCATCGCGGCCGTCGGGAGAACCGATGACGCGCCAGCGAATGATGCAGCTCGCAAATGGAGGTCCGGCTCGATGATCAAGCTGCCAGCTGCGGAGCGGCGCAGTGCGGTGGCGGCGTCGTCAGGTATGCGCACGACCGCAATCGGCGGGACAGTGGTGTCGCGTCGCTCACGGGTCCGCAGGATCTCGATGTTGCCGAACTGGTTGAGTTGCTCGGCCAGCTCTTGACCGCTTACGCCAGGTCCCGCCGGCGCGATCATGTACTGACTGGTGCGGGCCGGCTTGCGTCGATCACCGGCCGGCGCCGAGCGCGCGTCACGTGATGATTTGCGTCGGTCGCCGCTCGCCGTGGAGCGCGCGTCATCTGATGAGCTTGCTGCCATGGTGTCGCCTCCCACCTTTAGTGGATTGAGGGTTGAGTCTGATCGGTCGAAGCCTGTCGCACCAGCGGAACGCGCGGATCAGCTGCGCGGACGATTTCGATCATGCGATAGGCCTGCCCGATCAGGTCGAAGGCCTGCGCATAGTCCCGCGCGGCAAACCTGTGCGCGGCTTGGGTCACGATCGGCACGCAGTTCTCCAGGCCGGCATGCTGTGCTGCGTTGGCTGCGAGAAAGGCGGAAAGCGAGCGCAGCGATTCCGCGACCATATCGCCGATCATGTTCTCCGCAGCCTGACGATCGAGGACCGGGTTCGGCATCGGCAGGCTACCGGGCATGGTTTGGAACGGTTGCTCAAATGGTTGAAACTGAAGGCGCATGAGAAGCGGCATCAAATTGCCGAGCAGCGCGACGAGCTGCTGAATGTCTGCCGGGCGTGGCTGTGACGCAGTTGCGCCAGAAGGATTGGAATCGGACATGAATGTTCTCCTCCGGAGGGAAGCATAACGGCAGCGAGCGCAACCGCCGCTTTGGGCGGCGGTCGCTGATTACCTTACGGACTGGCCGCGAATTGCGCTCAGATCATCCGCTGTTGGCTATAGGCCTGAAGGTTACCTATGACCTGAGGAATGACGCCGATCAGCTGGCGCGTAATGTCGGCCATATCCTGCTGCGTCAGTTGTCGCTGTTGGCCAAAGGCCATGGGACCGCCGAACGCTGACTGGAACTGAGGTGCGCCAAACTGAGTGCCCCAGGCTTGCGCTGGATGGCCGAGACCAGGTTGGCCGAGGCCTCCGAGTTGCTGACCGAGGCCTCCGAACTGACCCTGACCGAGGCCGCCCTGCATGGCCGCATAGTGAGGTTGCTGCTGGCTCTGCAGCATTCCAACGATCTGCGGAACGATGGGCAGGATTTGCCGCACGACTTCATTCACGTCCTGCGGGCTCAGCTGCCGCGGCGCTTGGCCGTAGGCCGCGTAGCCGATTCCGCCGAACGGATTTTGTGCTTGCGCGAGCATTTGAGGCAGCGCCGGTACCAGTTGACGCACGACCTCGTTCACGTCTTGTTGCGAAAGCTGGCGCTGTTGGCCGCCCCACTGCTGGCCCCATCCCGTCGGTTGCCCGCCCCAGCCGGGGTTATATCCGAACGCGCCGAAGGGCTGCTGACCGCCGTATTGCCCATATTGCTGGCCGTAGGCCGCCTGTCCGAATCCAACACCGCCTTGCGAACCTAATGCTCCCCATCCCCCTTGTTGTTGCGGACCGAACTGTCCGAACTGCGGATTATGCGCGAGGTAATCAAAGTAGGTCATCGCTGTTCTCCTTGCGATGGTTGGTGCCCTCAGCCCAAAGTGCTTTGTAGAGCCTCAGCATGCGAGGTCCTTCGGTGGCACAGTCCGTCACGCCGGTTTGTGACGGCTCTGCATTTTTCAAATTCAAATGCTCAACGCCGGACAAATCGCAGCAATAGGTTACGTCTGCCTTGAGGCACGCGAACTGCGTTCCTCAAGGCAACAACCGAATGAGAAGCATAAGGCGGCAAAACAAAGCCGTTGAGAGATGCAGGAGCGGGTTTGTTGTTTCTTAGCAGCCATCTCCTGGAGGCCAGCTACTTACGTCCGCTCAGACGCTCTGCGATTGATTGCTGATTTTTCCCCGAACGCGCTCAAGCGCGAATAGTTTCGCGGACACGCGGAGATATTTTGGTGGCAACTCTATGAAAATTCCAGGACGCGCGGATCTTGTCAGCCAGCGCTCTTGCCGCATCTGCTTCGGCTCAGACGTTGCTAAAAAGTGAGGTTGAGTAGAGTACCGACCCGCTCGGAGGTAGCGGGGTGGCTGCGAAGCAAGCGCATGGGATCATGCCCGAATGCAGGCACAGCCATTGGCGCAGAGCCGGTATGATGGCGCTCCAGCTTATCGAGTGCGGCGATGAGTGCCCGCGAGTCGCCGGTCAATTCTAGCGCGGTTGCATCCGCATCCAGTTCGCGGACGCGCGACAGCGCCAGTCCAAGCAGCTGACCGAGCGCCGGAGCTGCGCTCAGCAGCGTCGCCAATGGCTGGCTTGCCCTCATCGCGCCGTGGTTATGTCGCGTTCGCAGCAGGGCGAGACCGGCGAGCGAGGTCCAATCGATCGCACGGCGCAATGTAGTCGCCCAGCTCATTGTCCAGGTGTCATTGTTGCGGATATGCGCCACTTCGTGGGCCAAGATCCCGGCGATCTCTTCGCGCGTCATGCCGCGCAACAGCCCCTCAGTTAAGACGATGGCGCTGCGTTCCGGTCCGCCGAGCGCGTAGGCATTCATATCGCTTGGTGCCGGCAGGCAATAAAGCTCCGGCACTCGAGCCAAGCCGGCTCGGCCGCAAACCTTCGTCAGAATGGCGAACAACTCCGGCGCCTGGGCGTGGAACAGCTGGCGGGCGCCGAACCAGCGATACATATTCTCGCGCGAGATAACCGTGCCTTCAGGGCGGGGGACGGTTCCCTGTAACGCGCGCCGCATGCCCTCGGTCCCACCGACGATCCAACCGCACATCGCGAGCAGCAACATCATTGCAAGAATCGCCAATGCCGATGATTGATTGTTCGCTGTCTGATGGGCGAGCCGCCGATGCCGCAACAGGTCCCGATCTTTCGAGTTCAGCTCGATACAGCATCGCAGGTAGGTGCCTGCCTCACCGGACGGCCAATAAATCTCTACGGTAGTACCGCACCTGGAAACGCTCAGCATTTGCATCGGCGGCGCACAGCGCACCAAAGCGAGTGAAATGCCTGGCGTGAGGTCGGCGACGGCATCCCGCCGCGGCCGATGACCATGCAAAGCTGTCCAGCCTATGCCAGCGTCAAACACCCCTGTTCCCTGCCCCCTGATGCACGCCCAACGCGAAGGTTACGGATCAACTTGCGCCCTGTCATGCCAATTTCATGCCATAGACACAGGAAACTTGCGGAATGCACAAGGGATACTACGGTATTAGCGGGAACCGGCTTTGGTTGCGCGGCGTATTGGAGCCCGCCGATCGCGATGGTGCGGAGAGTCTGTGAGCTGGACTAGATCGATCTTCTGGTCACTCAGGCCCGCGATAGCCGCGGTCCGCAGCCCGTTGCCTCAGATTTTGCGAGACTGATACTTCCTGAGACGGCTGCTTCCTTATTCGGAAGCGACTGCCAAGCTACGGTAGTTGCGCCTCCGGTTATTTCCTCTGCTGCCACTGCATGAATTTTTCGAGCAGAGCCTGGGATTTTTCGGGCGCCTCTTTAGCCGTTCCGGCGGAGGCGGGTTCGGAAACAGCCGGGTCTTGGCCTTGTATCCTTTGAAACTGCTTGAATCCTTGAAGCAGCGCCTGGGAGTCTTCCGTCGTTACCGGGGCCGGCGTCGCCGATGCAGGGGTTGAAATGGAGACGGCGAGTTCCGAGGGATCAGTTTTTGACCTTGGAAACACGTTGAACAAAACGAGCGCCAGGATCGCAGTAACGCCGATCGCCGCGGAAATTGCGCCCGCAGTGGCGAGCAGTCCGCGTCGTGGGCGGCGTTCGTAAACGAACTGGGACTCCAACGGACGGGTGAATTTGGCGAAAGCCTCCTCGCGCATCTCATCATAACGAGACAAAGGGGGCGTGGGGGGCAAATGGTCTGATCTCGTCTGCGGTGCCGCGTTAGATCGCGGGTTCGCCATGCCGCGCGCCGAGCGCGGTGCGTAGTACAGCGGATCTTCCGGATTATCGGAGTTGGAATGGTCGTTCGCGCTGAAACTCATTTGCGCTACTCCTCACAATGTCAGATCATCGCATCGGAATATTGCCACTCAAGGCTTCCGAGCACAGTCCGCATGCCGCAGGCATTTGCGCCCTGCGGCACGCCGGGTAAAACTCCGATCCGCCGACCCCCGACATCAGGAGACTGATCCAAACCGGGATGCGTGTGGAGTCAGATGTTCTGTTCCGCCCAAAAAACAATCAAGCTGTTGCCGTCCGGCGACAAAATTATACGGAACTTGTGGGCTCGGACCCTAGATCGTGACCTGCGTTCCCACCTCCACCACCCGCCCGGTCGGGATCTGGAAATAATCCGTGGCGTCGTTGGCGGATTGGCTGAGGCGGATGAACAGCAGGTCCTGCCAGCGCGGCATGCCCGAATGCGCGGCCGGCTTCAGCGCGCGGCGGGACAGGAAGAACGATGTCGACATGATATCGAACTGCCAGCCGAGCTTGCGGGCGATCGCCAGCGTCTTCGGCACGTTAGGCGATTCCATGAAGCCGAACTTCAGCGTCACCCGCGAGAAGGTCTCGCTGAGCTGCTCCATCCGCACCCGCTCACTATCGTCGATCCGCGGCGTCGGCGCGGTCTCGATGGTGAGGATGACGTTCTTCTCATGCAGCACCTTGTAGTGCTTCAGGCTGTGCATCAGCGCGGTCGGCGCGCATTCGGGATCGGAGGTCAGGAACACCGCCGTGCCGGGCACCCGCTGCGGCGGGCGCTTCTCCAGCATCGCCACGAGGTCGGCCAGCGGGAATTCGAGCTTGCGCGACTTCTCGAACAACAGCTTGCTGCCGCGACGCCACGTGTACATCAGGAGCATCACGATGCCGCCGAGCGCCAACGGCACCCAGCCGCCCTCGAACACCTTCAGCAGATTGGCGGCGAGGAAGGTGATGTCGAGGAACAAAAACGGCGCGATCAGGGCTGCGGCCGCGACCGGCGACCATTTCCAGACCCGCCAGATCACGACAAAGCCCATCATGGCCGTGACCACCATGGTCCCGGTCACGGAGATGCCGTAGGCCGCAGCCAGCGCGCTCGACGACCGGAACAGGACCACCAGCAGCATCACCGCAACGAACAGCAGCATGTTGATGCGCGGAATGTAGATCTGGCCGGAATGGGCTTCCGACGTATGGCGAATTTCGAACCGCGGCATCAGGCCGAGTTGGATCGCCTGACGCGTCAGCGAATAGGCGCCGGTGATGACGGCCTGGCTTGCAATCACGGTCGCCGCTGTCGCCAACGCCACCATCGGGATCAGCGCCCAGTCCGGGAACATCAGGAAAAACGGATTCTCGATCGCCTTGGGATCGCCAATCAGCAGCGCGCCCTGCCCCAGATAGTTCACCGCCAGCGACGGCAGCACGATGAAGAGCCACGCGGTCTGGATCGGCCGCTTGCCGAAATGGCCGAGGTCGGCGTAGAGCGCCTCCGCGCCGGTGACGGCCAGAAATACCGCGCCGAGCGTGATGAAGCCGATCATGCCGTGATGGAGCATGAAGGAAACCGCGTGGAGCGGATTGAATGCCGACAGCACCTCGGGATGGAGCATGATCTGCGGCACGGCAGCGATCGCGATGACGGCGAACCACACGCACATGATCGGTCCGAAGAATGCGGCAACGCGCGCGGTGCCGTGGGACTGGACTGCAAACAGCGCAACCAGAATGACCAATGTCAGCGGCACGACATAGTGCTCAAAGGTCACCGTGACGAGCTTGATGCCCTCGATCGCAGACAATACCGATAGCGCCGGCGTCAGGACTGCGTCGCCGTAGAACAGCGCACCAGAGATGATGCCGAGCAGCACGATCGCACCGCCGCCCTTGGTGACCGCACGCTGCGCCAGCGCCATCAGCGCCAGCGTCCCGCCCTCGCCGTTGTTGTCGGCGCGCAGCAGGATGACGACGTATTTCAGCGTCACCACGACGATCAGCGCCCACAGGATCAGCGACAATACGCCCAGCACTGCCTGCGGGCTGGCGGTACCCGCGTGCCCGCTGGCCGCGACGATGGCTTCGCGCAACGCGTAGAGCGGGCTGGTGCCGATGTCGCCGTAGACGACACCGATGCTGCCGAGCATCAGGGCCTTGAAGCCGGCGGTGGAATGCGTTTCGCCATGACCGTTGGCCGCGGGCGTTTCCGCCGCGGTGACCGCACTTTCAGATGACATGGGATTTGCGCCTCGATTGCTTATTGCAACGCACAATTCAGGACGGCAGGGCTATACTCCCACCGGGAACGCATAGGTTATATTTATCTGGGCCCTTGCTATGCGTCCAACGCATGGATCGGAGGGGCTTACCTGAGGAATCTCGTTGGTTGGTCAGATAGTTACCTGAGTTCCGACCTCCACCACCCTCCCCGTCGGGATCTGGAAGTAGTCGGTGGCATCATTGGCCGACCGGCTCATCGCGATGAACAGATGATCCTGCCACAGCGGCATGCCCGACTGCGCCGAGGGTTTTAGCGACCGCCGCGACACGAAGAACGACGTCGCCATGATGTCGAACTGCCAACCGAGCTTGCGCGCGATTACCAGCGCCTTGGGCACGTTCGGCGATTCCATGAAGCCGAACCGCAGCCGCACGAGAGAGAACTTCTCGCTGATGGTTTCCATCTTGACGCGCTCGGCCGGATCGACGCGCGGCGTCTGGGCGGTTTCGATGGTCAGGATTACATTGTGCTCGTGCAGCACCTTGTTGTGCTTGAGATTGTGCATCATCGCAGTTGGCACGAAGCTCGGATCGGAGGTCAGGAACACCGCCGTTCCCTTGACGATGTGCGGCGGCCGCTTTTCCAGGCTCTTGATCAGGTCCGCCAGCGGCACCTCGATGCGCCGTGTCTTCGCGGTCAGAATCGCCGCGCCGCGGCGCCAGGTCCAGATCATCACCGCGACGGCAACGCCGAACAGCAGCGGCACCCAGGCGCCTTCGAGCAGCTTCAACAGGTTCGCGGCAAAGAAGCTCATGTCGATGATCACAAAGGGCACGATCACGGCCGCCGCGGTCGCCGCGCGCCAGTTCCACAGTTTCCAGACCACGACAAAACCCATGATGCCGTCGACCACCATGGTCGTGGAGACGGCAATGCCGTAGGCCGAAGCCAGACCGCTCGAGGTGCGGAACAACAGCACCAGCAGCACGACGCCGATCAGCAGCAGCCGGTTGACGCGCGGCAAATAGATCTGGCCGGCATGGGTTTCCGAGGTATAGCGAACCTCGAAGCGCGGCAGCAGGCCGAGCTGCACGGCCTGGCGGATCAGCGAAAAGGCGCCGGTTATCACCGCCTGGCTCGCGATCACGGTCGCAGCTGTCGCCAGCACCACCAGCGGCAGCAAGAGGACTCCGGGGACCAGCCGATAGAACGGATTTTCGATCGCCGCCGGGTCGGACAACACCAGCGCGCCCTGCCCGAAATAATTAATCAGGAGCGCGGGCAACACAAAATAGAACCAGCCGGTCTGGATCGGCTTGCGTCCGAAATGGCCGAGATCCGCATAAAGCGCTTCGCCGCCGGTCACCGCCAGAAACACCAGGCCCATTGTCACAAGGCCGATGACGCCATGGGAAAGCATGAACTGGATCGCGTACCAGGGATTGATCGCGTAGAGCACCGTTGGATCGTCGCTGATGTGGATCAGGCCCAACACCGACAATGTCGCGAACCAGACCACCATGACCGGCCCGAAGGCGGAGGCGACGCGCGCGGTGCCGCTGCTCTGCACCGAGAACAGCACGACCAGAATGAAGATCGTCAGCGGCACCACATAATGTTCGAGCGCAGGCGTGACCAACTTGAGACCTTCGACCGCCGACAACACCGAGATCGCCGGCGTAATCATGGAATCGCCGATGAACATCGAGGCGCCGACGACGCCGAGCGCCAGCAACGGCCAGCTCCGCCGGCCCAACGCCCGCTGCCCCAGCGCCATCAGCGACAGCGTACCGCCCTCGCCGTTGTTGTCGGCGCGCAACAGCAGCAGCACATATTTGGCTGTCACGACGATGAACAGCGACCACAGGATCAGCGAGAGCACGCCGAGAACGATGATGCGCGATACCGGCTGGCCCTCCGCCGCGTGCGTGACAGCCTCACGAAACGCATACAGCGGCGAGGTGCCGATATCGCCGAACACGACGCCGATGCTTCCCAGCGTCAGGGCCCAAAAGCCAGAGGTGGCCTGGCCCTCATGGGCTTCGGTAGATGTGACGCTGACAGTCATGATGGAGAGGAACGTTCTCGTCGTTGAATTGATCCGGGCGGCTATCGACGCTTCCGTGTTGCCTGTCAATCTCGGACAAGCATAGCACCGCGCACGATGCGGAGCTTACGCAAAGCCAATCGAAATTTCGGGAGTGGTATTATGGTAGTTCCGTCGCCTTACGGCTTCAGGTTTGGCGGAAGCGGCGGATTTTCACGCATCAATGTGATGGTGACGCGACGGTTTGCCGGCAATGTCGGATCATCGGGAAACAATGGCTGGCTGTCGGCCCTGCCGCCGACGGCGTAGATGTGGGACGGCGGCAGCCCCTCGCGTTCGAGGATCTGGCGCACGACGTTGGCGCGGTCCGCCGACAGATCGAATGCGCCATACTCGCTGCGCGCCGGCACGAAGCCGGCCGACGTGTGGCCGACAATGTTGACCCGCAGCGGTGTCGCCTTCAACGGCACGGCCAGCTTCTGGATCAGCCGGCGGGTGCGGTCGTAGGGGACCTTGGAGCCGTCGGCGAACATCGAGCGGCCGTCCTGGTCTACGATTTCGAGATTGAGGCCCTGGCTGGTCTCTTCGAAGATTATGTGCCTGGACATTTCGGTCAGTTCCGGCATGTCCTGCAGCGCCTGGCGCAATGAGGCCGAAGCAAGCGCGAACTCGCGATCGACCTTCAGGCGGGCGCCGGATTCGCGCTGACGGTCCTTGTCGTCCGGCGTCGGCGTATTGGAGGAATCCTCGGGCGAAATATGCTCGACGTTCTTCAGATTCGGCCGCGTCGGCAGGCCGTCGGCTTCGACGATTCCGGAATATCGGGCTTCGGTCTGCACGCCGAACGCATCGCGCATCGAACCCGCGACGATCTTCAACTTGGCCGAATCCTGCGTGGAGAACGCCACCAGCATCACGAAAAACGACAGCAGCAACGCCATCAGATCCGCAAAGGTCACGAACCAGCCGTGACCGCCATGTGCCTCTTCGCGTCTTTTCTTGGCCATGCTTTATGTCCGCGCCTGGATGCCGTCGGCCGGTCAGGCCGGAACCAGCTCGCCTTCCTCGTGGCGGTGTTTTTCGGGCAGGTAGGCCAGCAGCATTTCACGCACCAGCGCCGGGCTCTTGGAGTCGCGGATCATCAGGATGCCGTCGATGATCAGCGTGCGGTTGGTTTCCTCGTCGATCAGCTTGCCATGCAGCTTGTCGGCGATCGGCAGACAGATCAGGTTTGCGACAAGCGCGCCGTAAAGCGTCGCCAGCAGGGCGACCGCCATGAAGGGGCCGAGTTTCGAAGGGTCCGACATGTTCGAGAACATCTGCACCATGCCGAGCAGCGTGCCGATCATGCCGAACGCCGGCGCGCAGTCGCCGATGGCGCGATAGATCTTCGAGCCCTCGTTCAGGTGCATCAGAAAATTGTCGCGATCGCGCTCCATGTTGTCGCGGATGAATTCGAGATCGTAGCCGTCGGCGACGTAGCGGATTCCCTTGGCGAGGAAAGGCTCATCGGTCTCGACCTTTTCCAGGCCGACCGGACCCTGCTTGCGGGCGATTTCCGCGATGCGGGCCAGTTCGTCGACCAGATCGCGCGCCGAAAGACGGCTCATCGTGAAGGCGAATTTCGCACCCAGCGGCATGCCATGCAGGATCGCGCTGAGCGGGAAGCGGATCAGTGTCGCCGCCGTCGAGCCGCCGAAGATGATGATGACGGCATGGATGTCGTAGAACATCCGGAAGTCACCGCCCATCAGGATCAGCGTCGACAGGACGATGATGCCGGCGACCAGGCCAACGAGCGTGGTGATATCCATTCTGCACTCCGAACGCACACGCGAACTACCGGCCGTCCTGGACGGTCGCGCGGCTCATCCGGAGCTGCGCAGGAGGCACCCTACGACTGCGCCATTAAAGAGGCGTAAAGGTTAAGCCCAAAGCGCGGTCGTAGAATTGCGGGTCAGCGCCGGCACGATCGCAAGGATTCACTAACCATAGCGTTTGGCGCTCACTGCGCCTGCGCGCCGATGCCGGCGGCCTTGATGATCGGCCACCATTTTTCGATCTCGGCCTTCTGGAAAGCGGCCAATCCTTCCGGCGTTTGCTGCGCACGGGGCGCGACGTCGAGGCCCAGTTCGGTAAAGCGCTTCTGGATCGCCGGATCAGCCAGTGCCTCCACCGTCGCGGCGTTGAGTTTTGCGATAACATCCTTCGGCGTGCCCTTTGGCGCCCAGAAGCCGAACCAGCCCGACATATAGAGCCCGGGCACGCCGGTCTCATCCGCGGTCGGAATGTCAGGCATCGAAGCCGAGCGTGTCGCCGAGAGGTTGGCGAGCGCCTTGATCTTGCCGGCGCGGATTTGCGGCAGCGCCACCGCGCCCTGCACAACCAGCAGATCCACCGTACCGGAGATCAGGTCGGTCATCGCAGGGCCTGCGCCGCGATAGGGAATGAACTGCACCTTCTGCTTGGTCAGGTTCTCGAACATCACGCCGGTGACGTTCGCCGCCGCGTTCTGGTTGACGAAATTGATCTTGCCCGGGTTTTCCTTCATCCAGGCGACCAGTTCGGCAAGCGTGTTGGCCGGCAGGTCTTTCTTGGCGACCATGAGCTGAGGATTGTTGGAAACAAGCGCGATCGGCTCAAAATCTTTTTCGAGGTCGTAGTCTAGCTTGTAGATGATGCTGCCGACATGGGTGTCCCACTGGCCGATGTCGAAGGTGTAACCGTCGGGCGCGGCGCGGGCGACGCGCCCGACACCAATGCTGCCACCCGCGCCGCCGACATTTTCGATCACGACGGACTGCCCGAGCGTTGCACGCATCCGCTCGGCCATGATCCGGGCGGCGGCATCGGTCGATCCGCCCGGCGGGAAAGGCACCACCAGCGTGATCGGGCGGGAGGGATAGGTTTGCGCCTGCGCAGCCGCAGCACCGAAGAGGATCAAGAATGACAGCGCGACCCAGAACCTCTTCATGACGCCTCCCCCGTTTGTTGAACCCTGACTTTTGTCAGTGGATCTCGGACGAACGCTTCAACGCCTCTTTCAGTTTTTCCAACGTGAAGTCCGGGCTGCGCGCGATCTCCAGGATCGGCGTCTCGCGCCGGCCGCAGAGTTCGGCGGCTTCCGGAATCTGCGCCGCGATATCTGTCGGGATCACGATGGCGCCGTGCTGGTCGGCGTGGATCAGATCGTCGGAATGCACCGTCATGCCGGCGACGCGCACTTCGCCGCCCCAGGCTTCCGCATGAACCCATGCATGCGACGGGCCGATCGAGCCGGCCAGCGCCTGAAAGCCCGGTGCCCATTGCGGGATGTCGCGGATCGAGCCGTCGGTGATGACGCCGAGGCAGCCGAGCGCCTTGTGCACGTTGCTCTGCACCTCGCCCCAGAACGCGCCGTAACCGGCATCGGCGCCGTCGATATCCTGGATCACGGTGATGCGCGGACCGAAGCCGGTGCCGACATATTCGTAATAGGCGATGCGGCGCTTCGACTGCTCGTCAGCCGGAAGGGTGGATTTGAGCACCGAGCGGATCGTCACGGTGCGGGCATAACCTACCATCGGCGGCAAATCGGGGAACGGGCAGACCAGCGGCTTGGTGGTGTAGCCGATCAGGCGGCGTTCAGGCGCGACGATTTCCATAGCATTGCAGATCGTCGGCGTGTCATAGCGCGCCAGCGCCTCGAGGACGGAAGCAGGCAGCGGGGCAGTAACGGCTTTGTTCACGGCGTTCTCTCCTGATTTTTCGGCCCGGCTCTTTGAGGCCGTGCGTCGCTTTAGCCCTATAGCCGAGATTGGAGGAGAACCCAACTCGGCGGCAGCTCATGGCAGATATATCGGAGCAGAAATATCGGAGAGTCGCGCGGGACGATCAGTTCAGCCGCGCCGGCCGATCGTCCTCGGTATCATCTGGGGCCGGCGAGAATGTCGCCGCTGGAGATGACGGCGCGGCGGTCTCCACCGTCGTCGCAGCCGGTTGCGCCGCCGCGGCAGCATTGCGCTCGTGGTCGCGATAGGACTTCCAGCCCATGGGCAGGCTCAGAAGATAGAGCACCGATCCAATCGACAGGATATGCCAGGGATAGCCGATCAGCAGCGCGACGAAGAACACCACCGAGACGAAAACCGGCAGCACCATTTCGGGCGGCACGCGCATCCGCACCGTCTTGCCGGAAAACACCGGCAGGCGCGACACCATCAGGAACGCGATGAGAAGTATATAGCCCGCGGTCAGCATCGCTGGCGGCTTCGGGACGCCGAGAAATGACAGATAGAACGGCAGCATCGCAAGGATGGCGCCGGCCGGCGCCGGCACGCCGGTGAAGTAATTCGCCGCAAAGGCGGGCTTGTTCGGATCGTCGATACTGGCATTGAAGCGAGCGAGCCGCAGGCCGCCCGCGATCGCAAACACCATCGCCGCGATCCAGCCGCCATTGTTCAGCTCTTGCAGCTGCCAGAAGTACAGCATCAGGCCGGGCGCAACGCCGAAATTGACGAAATCCGCAAGGCTGTCGAGTTCGGCGCCGAATTTCGACTGGCCCTTGATCATGCGCGCGACACGGCCATCGACCCCGTCGAGCACGGCCGCGAATACGATGGCGGCGACCGCGAGCTCCATCCGCCCTTCGATCGACAGGCGGATCGCCGTCAGCCCGGCGCAGATCGCGAGCAAGGTGATGACGTTGGGCACCAGCATCCGCACCGGGATCGGGCGAAACCGGCGGCGGCGCAGTAGTTCAGGGTATTTGGGATCTGGGGTCAGCATGCTTGCCATTATATAGCAAGCGCCGGCCCGGTTCGCCATTGGCGGCGGCTTAGCCTTTTAGGCGGCCAAGAGGTGGTTAATCGGCCCGAAACGTCCGCCCCTGCTCGCTCGACCCGAAATCGGCCAAAATCGTCTCGCCGGCCACGGCCGTCTGGCCCTCGGAAACCAGCGATCGCGTGCCTTCGGGCAAATAAACGTCCAGACGCGAGCCGAAACGGATCAGGCCGAACCGCTCGCCGGCGCCGATCGACTGGCCTTCCCGCACGAATGAGACAATCCGCCGCGCCACCAGGCCGGCGATCTGGACCACGCCGATCCGTCCGTTCGTCGTCGAGATGACCAGCGAATTGCGCTCATTGTCTTCGCTGGCCTTGTCGAGCTCGGCGTTGATGAAGGCGCCGGGCCGGTAGGCGATGCGATCGATGCGGCCCGCCACCGGGCTGCGGTTCACGTGGCAGTTGAACACGCTCATGAAGATCGAAATGCGCGGCAGCGGCCGGTCGCCGAGGCCGAGTTCGGCCGGGGGCAACACCTGCGCGACCATGGAGACGCGACCGTCGGCCGGCGCCACCACGATGCCGTCGCGCACCGGCGTGACGCGGACGGGATCGCGGAAGAACAGCGCGCACCAGATCGTCAGGAGCGAGCCGATCCAGCCCAGCGGCGTCCAGATCCAGAACAGAATCAGGCTGACGAGCGCGAAGCCGCCAATGAAGGGATAGCCCTCGGGATGGATCGGCGGGATCTGGGCGCGGATGGAATTCGCAATCGACATTAGGGCTCGCTGTTGTCTGGCCGACTTCCCGTTTCGGAAGTAGCGCCGTATTTGGATTATTCCGCGGCGGTTGCCAAGGGATCTTTAGACAAGGGATCTTTGGATTTGGGCAGATCCCTGGGCTGCTCGTTGAGCGGATCGTCGACCGGCGGCGGGGCGCGGTTCGGCGCTTCGTTGCCGTCGTCGATCTGGGCGAGCTTCTCCCGCGCCTCCTCGGCTTCGCGCTGCCTGTTCCACATGCTGGCGTAGAGCCCGCCAGACGCCAAAAGCCTGACATGGGTGCCACGCTCGGCGATGCGCCCTTGATCCAGCACGATAATTTCATCGGCGCCGACAATGGTCGACAGCCGGTGCGCGATCACCAGCGAGGTGCGGCCACGCGAGACGCGCTCCAGCGCTTCCTGGATTTCATGCTCGGTGTGGCTGTCGAGCGCGGACGTCGCCTCATCCAGCACCAGGATCGGCGGCGCTTTCAGCACCGTGCGCGCAATTGCCACGCGCTGCTTCTCGCCGCCCGACAGTTTCAGGCCGCGCTCGCCGACCTGGGTTTCGTACCCCTTCGGCGACATGCGGATGAAAGCGTCGATCTGCGCCAGTTGCGCCGCCTCTTCGACCTCGGCATCGCCGGCGTCCCAGCGGCCGTAGCGGATGTTGTAGCGGATGGTGTCGTTGAACAGCACGGTATCCTGCGGCACCATGCCGATCGAGGCGCGCAGGCTCGCTTGCGTGACGTTGCGGATGTCCTGGCCGTCGATCAGGATTTTTCCGCTGGAGACGTCGTAAAGACGAAACAGCAATCGCGAAATCGTCGACTTGCCGGCGCCCGAGGGACCGACGATCGCCACCGTCTTGCCGGCCGGCACTTCGAAGCTGAGGCCCTTGAGGATCGGCCGTTCTGCATCATAGGCAAAGCGCACGTCGTCGAAGCGCACATTGCCTGAGCTGACCACGAGCGGCGCAGCGCCCGGGATATCCTTGATCTCGGGATTGCGCTGCAGCACGTTGAACATCTTCTCGATGTCGATGACCGCCTGCTTGATCTCGCGATAGACCATGCCCATGAAATTCAGCGGCTGGTAGAGCTGGATCATCATGGCGTTGACCATGACGAAATCGCCGACCGTATTGGTGCCGTTGCGGACGCCGAGCGCGCACATCAGCATGGTCGCGGTGAGGCCGATGGTAAAGATGACCGCCTGCCCGGTGTTGAGCACCGCCAGCGAGGTATAGGTCTTGACGCTGTTGCGCTCGTAGCGCTCCATCGAATGGTCGTAGCGCTCGGCCTCGCGCCTCTCGGCGCTGAAATATTTCACCGTCTCGTAATTGAGCAGCGAGTCGATCGCCTTGGTGTTCGCCTCAGTGTCGGAATCGTTCATCTTGCGGCGGATTTCGATCCGCCATTCGGTGGCGATGTAAGTGTAGTACATGTAGATCACGACCGTGATCGCGGTGACCAGCACGTAGCGCCAGTCGAACTGCCACAGCAGCACGGCCATCAGCAGCGACACCTCGACGATGGTCGGGATCAGCTGCAGGATCACCATCCGCACGATCACCTCGATGCCGGTGCGGCCACGCTCCAGTACGCGCGTCAAGCCGCCGGTCTTGCGCTCGAGATGGAAGCGCAGCGACAATTCGTGCATGTGGACGAAGGTGATGTAGGCGAGCTTGCGCACCGCATGCATGGCGACGCGGGCGAAGATGCCGTCGCGCCACTGCGTCAGCACCGCCATCAGCACGCGGATCGCGCCGTAGCTCGCGGTCATCAGCAAAGGCGAGGCGATCAGCCACAGCATCCAGTTCGACGCTTCGACCGGCGCGGTGCCCATGCCGTTGAGCGCATCGATCGCCCATTTGAAGGTGAACGGAACCGTCAGCGTCGCGAGCTTGGCTGCCAGCAGCAGCACCATCGACCAGACTACGCGCATCTTCAGGTCGGCGCGGTCGCCAGGCCAGATATAGGGCCACAGATGCACCAGCGTCCCGATCAGGGTCGCCTTTTCGGGAGAGTCGCTGGCCGGAGACTGGGCGGCACGGTCAGGCGAATCAGGATCAGCCATCGCTGTCGCGCCCAACGCAAGATGGCGCACCGGCCGCCGTTAGATGGTTTCTAATGGTCTGCATAGGCCCGTCATATAGAGCGTTTAACTCTCCCGTACAGCCTTGAAAGATAAATCTTTCCCCCGTTTGGTTTGATTTCGGGCCTATTTCTGCTGCATCAGCGAAGTCAACCAGACTTGAGCTTTTCTGGGTGCAGTGCCACATGATCTCCATGGATCAAATCAAAACCGATCAAATCAAAACTGTCTGTGTCTATTGCGGCTCCGGCGCCGGCTCCAGCCCCCGCTTTGTCGAAGCTGCCCACGCCCTGGGAAAGACTTTCGCCGAGAACAACATCCGGCTCGTCTATGGCGGCGGTTCGGTCGGCCTGATGGGCGCGGTCGCCAAATCCACGCTGGATCACGGCGGCCTGGTCACCGGGATCATTCCGGATTTTTTGCGATCCCGCGAAAATATGCTGACGCACGTTCAGGAAATGATCGTCACGCCCGACATGCACGAGCGCAAGCGGCTGATGTTCGAACATTCCGATGCGTTCGTCGCCCTGCCCGGCGGCGTCGGCACGCTGGAAGAACTGGTCGAGCAGATGACCTGGCAGCAACTCGGCCGCCACTCCAAGCCGGTTCTGCTCGCCAACATCGACGGCTTCTGGGAGCCGCTGATCGCGCTTTTGGCGCACATGCGCGAAACCGAGTTCATCCGCCCGTCACTGGACATCGACATCCTCAAGGCTGAACGGGTCGAGGACATCGTGCCGCGCCTGCGCGCCGCCGCAGCGCGTGCGCCCGAAGGCAGCAAGGAAATGGCGCCGGAACTGGCGCGGAAGCTTTAAGCCTCCTCGCTTCACTCACTCGGAAACGTCACGGCCTCGATGCGGTTGCCGTCGGGATCGATCACGAACGCCGCATAGTACTTCACGCGATCATGCGGGCGCAGGCCCGGTGCACCGTCGGAGCGGCCGCCGGACTTCAACGCCGCCGCGTGGAATGCATCGACATCGCCGGTTGCTTTGGCGCGAAGGCAGATGTGCGTACCGCTCTCGGGCGGGACCGGGGCCATGCCGGCGCGCAGGTTGATCCAGAATTCGGGGTAGGTTTTGCCGAAGCCGATGGTTGCGGGGCGCGTCACCAGACGCGACAGGCCGAGGGCTGCAAGCGTCGCTTCATAGAAACGCGCGGAGCGTTCGAGATCACTGACGCCGACGGAGATGTGGTCGATCATTTCGTGCTCCTCCGTCACTTGTAGCCCGGATGGAGCGCAGCGCAATCCGGGTCGCTCAAGCCAGCCGCGAAAATCCCGGATTGCGCTGCGCTCCATCCGGGCTACGGTCTTGGCTCACGCCGGCGCGCCTGACTTCACCAGCTTGTAGACCACCGAATCCATCAGCGCCTGGAACGAGGCGTCGATGATATTGGGCGACACGCCGACCGTGATCCAGCTGTCGCCGTTCTCGTCCTCGCTCTCGATCAAGACCCGCGTCACGGCTTCGGTACCGCCATTGAGGATACGCACGCGGTAATCGATCAGCTTCAGGCCTTCGATATATTTCTGGTACTTGCCGAGATCCTTGCGCAAGGCGACGTCGAGCGCATTGACGGGACCGTTGCCTTCCGCCGCCGAGATCAGCCGCTCGCCCGCGACATCGACCTTGACCACGGCAAGCGCCACCGTGACACGCTGGCCGTTGGCGTTGTAGCGCTGCTCGACATTGACGTCGAACTGCTCGACCTTGAAATATTCCGGCACGCGGCCGAGCGTGCGCCGCGCCAGCAGGTCGAACGACGCGTTGGCCGATTCGTAGGCGTAGCCCGCCGCTTCCCGCTCCTTCAGTTCCTCGACCAGACGCGCCAGCTTCGGATCGCTCTTCTCGTAAGTGATACCGGCGCGATCCAGTTCGGCCATCACGTTGGAGCGGCCGGCCTGGTCGGACACCAGCACCTTGCGATGGTTGCCGACCGACTCGGGCAAAATGTGTTCGTAGCTGTGCGGGTCCTTCATCATCGCCGAGGCGTGAATACCGGCCTTGGTGACGAAGGCGCTTTCGCCGACGTAGGGCGCATGGCGGTTCGGCGCGCGGTTGAGCATGTCGTCGAGCGTCCGCGACACCTTCATCAGCGTCGTCATTTTCTCCGCGGTGACGCCGATCTCGAAGGCATCGGAGAATTCGTTCTTGAGGCGCAGCGTCGGGATCAGCGAACAGAGATTGGCGTTGCCGCAGCGCTCGCCAAGCCCGTTCAACGTGCCCTGGATCTGCCGCGCACCGGCGCGCACCGCGGCCAGCGAATTGGCGACCGCCTGCTCGGTATCGTTATGGGCGTGGATGCCGACATGGCTGCCCGGAATGTGCTTGATGACGTGGCCGACGATGGTCTCGATCTCGTGCGGCATGGTGCCGCCATTGGTGTCGCACAGCACCACCCAGCGCGCACCGGATTCATAGGCCGCTTTCGCGCAGGCGAGCGCGAAATCGGCGTTCTCCTTGTAGCCGTCGAAGAAGTGCTCGCAATCGACCATCACCTCGCGCCCCGCCGCCTTCGCAGCAACGACGCTGTCGCGGATCGAGGCGAGGTTTTCGTCGTTGGTGGTCTCCAGCGCCACCCGCACCTGATAGGCGCTGGATTTGGCGACAAAGCAGATTGCGTCGGCCTTGGCCTCGATGAGCGCCGCTAGCCCGGGATCGTTCGAAGCCGAACGGCCCGGACGGCGCGTCATGCCGAACGCCGTGAACTTGGCGCTCTCGAACTTCGGCTTGTCCGAAAAGAATTCAGTGTCGGTCGGATTTGCGCCGGGATAGCCGCCCTCGACATAGTCGATGCCGAGTTCATCGAGCATCTGTGCGATGATCTGCTTGTCATGCAGCGTGAAATCGACGCCGTTGGTCTGCGCACCGTCGCGCAGCGTGGTGTCGAAGAGATAAAGGCGTTCGCGGCTCATGACGGAACTCCCGGCGCGGCATTGTCAGCCAGCGTCTTCTGCATCGTGGTGTTGGCGAGCCATTCGCCGTTGAGCGAGACGGTGTTGCGCTGTTTGGCGGCATAGCCGCGCTTCCGAAACAGCGGCTCCGCGGTGTCGCTGGCATCGACCGTCAGGGTCTTTGCCCCGCGCGCGCCCGCCAGTTTTTCCAGCGCGTCGACCAGCATCGAGGCGACGCCCTGCCCCGCGACGCTCGGATGGACGAAGAGCATGTCGATATGGTCAGCCCCTTTCAGCGAGGCGAACCCGACCGGCGCGTTCTGGATGGTCGCGATCAGCGTCAACTGCCCGGCGAGCTTCTTGCCGAAAGCTTCTTCGTCGGCGGCAGCCTGAGCCCAGGCTGCCTGCTGCGCCTCGCTGTAGTCATCGCCGGTCAGCCCCTCGATGGCAGCAACGAAGATCGCCGCCAGTATCGGAACATCCGCCGGCAAAAACGGTCGCAAACCAGGTTTGGGTAGCGCCTGTCCCATCGCGTCAAAACACTCCGAACAGTCTCAAGGCCAGCACGATCGCAGCAACGATTAACGCCCATTTGATGAAGATGTAATAACGCCAGTGTTTTGGGAATGGCGTATCGGGCCTGGTCATCACGCGATCTCCCATGTGGTCACGGGCTTTCCGTCGGCATCCTTGCCATCCTTGATGGCAACGCCCATCGCGGCGAGTTCGTCGCGGATGCGATCGGACTCCTTGAAATCCTTTCGCGCGCGCGCCGCGGTGCGGTCCGCAATCAGGCGATCGACCTGCTCCGCGTCAATGCCGCTCGCCTGCTGCTTGCGTCCCTTCCATGCCGCAGCGCTCATCGAGAGAAAACCGAGCAGCCGGAGCGAGGCCGCAAACTCGCCGCGTTCGCGCGCGCCACCGGACGCCGCCGCATTGCGCAGGCCGTGCAGGACAGCCATGGCCTGCGCCGTGTTGAGATCATCATACAGCGCCTCGACCATTACCGGCGACGGTTGACCGCCCTCGGCGTCGGCTGCTACCGCGTACCAGTCATCGAGCGTCTTCGCGCTCTCTTCCGCGCCCCTCAGGGTCCAGTCGAGCGGTGAGCGATAATGCGTCTTCAGCATGCTCAGGCGCAGCACCTCGCCCGGCCAATCGGCCAGCATCTCGCGGATCGTGAAGAAGTTGCCGAGCGATTTCGACATCTTCTCGCTCTCGAGCTGCAGGAAGCCGTTGTGCATCCAGACATTCGCCATGCGGTCGGAATGAAAGGCGCAGCAGGTCTGCGCGAGCTCGTTCTCATGGTGCGGGAACACCAGGTCGATGCCGCCGCCATGAATGTCGAATTTTTCGCCGAGATGCTTCCATGCCATCGCCGAGCACTCGATATGCCAGCCGGGGCGGCCTTCCACCTTGATGTCCGATGGCGACGGCCATGACGGCTCGCCCGGCTTCGACGGCTTCCACAGCACGAAGTCGGTGTTGTCGCGCTTGTAGGGGGCAACGTCGACGCGGGCGCCGGCGATCATCTCGTCGAGCGAGCGTTTCGACAGCGCGCCATAGCGCGGCATCACGGAATTGGCTTCGTTCATCGCCTGCGGCGAGAACAGCACATGGTCTTCGGCGACATAGGCAAAGCCGCCGACCACGAGCTTCTCGATGATCGCCCGCATTTCCGGGATATGCTCGGTCGCGCGCGGCTGCACCGTCGGAGCCAGGCAGCCGAGCGCGGTGACGTCCTCCTGATACTGCCGATAGGTCTCTTCGGTGACCTTGCGGATCGCCTCGTTCAAGGGCACGCCGGGATAATCACGTGCGGCGCGGACGTTGATCTTGTCGTCGACGTCGGTGATGTTGCGGACATACTTCACATGGTCGGCACCGTAGCGATGGCGCAGCACGCGGAACAGTACGTCGAACACGATCGCTGCGCGACCGTTGCCGATATGGGCAAAGTCGTAGACCGTCGGTCCGCAGGCATACATGCCGACGTTATCGGCATTAAGCGGCACAAACGGCCGCTTCTCCTTCGTCAACGTATCGTAGAGACGTAATTCCATGGCATACCCATCCGTTGCGGCCGGGCGTCCAGTGATCTCGGTTGGGAGAAAAGACGGCCTCAGCCAGCGAATCGCTAGCTAATAATCTCGCGGCAAATGCTGCAGATGGCGAGGAGACCGTTCATGGTTCCACCATTGCGGTATCGGGCGGACGGCGTCAAGCCTTGCTCGTGCCCAATTTAGGGCTGATCAGGCGCCGAACCCCCGCCATTCGCTGCCGCCCCGCGGGCTCATGGTTAATCATTATTAACACTTTGGGCCTATTCCTGAGGGCGGTTCCTCATCCCTGCCGGTGTCATCCATGCGACTTTCCTCCGCACTCATTGCCTGTGCCTTCCTGGCCGGTGCCTTCCTGCTTGCCGCCTCGGCCGCTTCCGCCGACAGCCGCGTTTTCATCGTTGCCAACCAGGCCGATGGTTACGGCGTGGATGAATGCCTCGCCAGGGGCGAAAAATGCGGCGCCCACGCCGCCCGCTCCTACTGCCAGTCACGGGAATTTGCACAGGCCACCGCCTACCGCCGCGTCGATCCCGAGGAAGTCACCGGCGCGATTCCGAAAGACGGCGGCGATAGATGCTCCGGCCACGGTTGCGGCGAATACGTCGCCATCACCTGCCAGCGCTAGAGCCTTTTCGGTTCCGGTTGAATCAGAACCGGGATTCACGCACGAGGCAGGCTCTCGCTCGAAAGCGCCATGGAGGCGATTATCGCGGAATATCAAGGGCTGGCTGCCACATCCGCGCCCCGGAAACGACGTGACGCTGCCCTGAGAAGGGGGTATTGGATGCGGCCTTGGCCGCAGAATGCTGCCTTGGCCGCGCTATCAAGCTTTCGAGCCGCGCGGATCAGCCCTCAATGGCCGGATATGCTGGAAATTCGCAACGCGCCCCTCTCCCTTCGGATTTTGACCTGCGCCATCCTGCTCGGCATCACCACCCCGGGCGCACCCGCTTTGGCGCAGTCGAACGATGACGCCATGGCGCAGATGAACCAGGACGCCCCGCCTCCGCCACAGCAGGGCGCGCAGGCCAATCCGATCTGCATCCGGCTCGAAGGGCAATTGGCGACTATCGACCGCGGCGCCGGCACCGGCGACCCCGCCAAGGATGAGCAGATCCGCCGCTATCAGGAAGCCCAGGCCAAGCAGCAGGCCGAACTCGATCGGGTCACGCTGCAGGCCAAGCGCATGGGCTGCGAAAGCTCGGGCTTCTTCTCGCTGTTCAACGGCCGGTCGGCCCAGTGCGGTCCGGTCAACAACCAGATTCAGCAGATGCGCGCCAATCTCGACCAGATCACCACCAGCCTGGAGCGGCTGCGCAGCGGCGGTATCGGCGGCGCCGACCGCGAAAACCAGCGCCGCTCGGTGCTGACCGCGCTCGGGCAGAACAATTGCGGCCCGCAATATGCCGCGGCCGCGCGCGGTCCCGGCAACTTCATCGACAGTCTGTTCGGCAACAACAACCAGACGCTCCCGCCGCCGAGTGCCGATCTCGGCGCGCCGTCCGGCACCTTCCGCACCGTCTGCGTCCGCACCTGCGACGGCGGTTATTTCCCGGTGTCGTTCGCCACCTACCAGCAGCGATTCCAGGACGACGAGAGGACCTGCAAGGCACTTTGCCCGGCGACGGAAGCGACGCTGTTCACCTACCGCAATCCCGGCGAGGACATCAACCAAGCGGTCTCGATCAACGGCCAGCCTTACTCGTCGCTGCCGAACGCGTTCAAATTCCGCTCTGAGTTCAACCCGTCCTGCGCCTGCAAGGCCGCAGGCCAGACCTGGTCGGAAGCGCTGAAGTCAGTCGATGACAGGGCCGGCGTCGAACAAGGCGACATCATCGTTACCGAGGAGAGCGCGCGGCGCATGCAGCAGCGCGCGCAGCCGAAGGGCGCGACGCCACCGCCCAAGAAAGGCGCAGCGCCTGCCGGCACCGCCGCCGCACCGGCTGCGACAGCAGCCCCGGCCGACACGACTGCTACCGCCGCCGACAAGGACAAGATCCGCACCGTCGGCCCGACCTTCATCCCGCCGAAGCAGTAGAAGCGAAATTACCCTTCGAAGGCGTCCACCGAGGCGCGGCCGGCGCGCGCGACCAGCTTCTCGTCGGGCGCGGGCAGCGCCTTGCCATTGTCGCGGAAGCGATTGGTGATGGGATAGCGGCGGTCGCGGCCAAAGTTCTTTTCCGTCACCTTGACGCCCGGCGCCGCCTGCCGGCGCTTGTATTCGGCAATGTTGAGCAACCGGTCGATCCGCGTCACCATTTCCGCCGGGAAGCCGGCTGCGATGATCGTGGCCAGCGGCTCCTCGCGCTCGACCAGCCGTTCGAGGATGCCGTCCAGCATCTCGTAGGGCGGCAGCGAATCCTGGTCGGTCTGGTTCTCGCGCAACTCCGCCGTCGGCGGCCGCGTGATGATGTTGACCGGAATGACCTCGCCTGAAGGCCCGAGCGCACCGTCGGGCTTCCACTCGTTGCGCAGGCTCGAGAGACGAAACACTTCGGTCTTGTAGATGTCCTTGATCGGGTTGAAGCCGCCGTTCATGTCGCCATAGAGCGTGGCATAGCCGACCGACATTTCCGACTTGTTGCCGGTCGTGACCACCATCGCGCCGGTCTTGTTGGACATCGCCATCAGCAACGTGCCGCGGGTGCGCGCCTGCAAATTCTCCTCGGTGATGTCGCGCGGCAGGCCGGCGAACGGACCGGAGAGGATTTTTTCAAAGCCGTTGACGGCATCCGCGATCGGCAGCACCTCATAACGGATGCCGAGCGCTTTCGCGAGCTTTGCCGCGTCGTCGAGCGACACCTGTGCAGTGAAGCGGAACGGCAGCATCACGCCGCGAACCTGCTCGGCGCCGAGCGCATCGACCGCAATCGCCGCGCACAGCGCGGAATCGATTCCCCCGGAAATGCCGAGCAGCACGCCGGGAAATCCGTTCTTGCGGACGTAATCGCGCAGGCCCAGCACGCAGGCGGCGTAGTCTCCCTTGTCGCCCTCGAGCAGCGGCGCCACCGGCCCCGAACAGCGCCAGCCGTCGGCGCTCCTGGTCCAGTTCAGCGTGACGATGCTCTCCTCGAAGGCGGGCAGTTGCGCCGCTACCGAGAGATCGGCGTTGAGCGCGAACGACGCGCCATCGAACACCAGCTCGTCCTGTCCGCCGATCTGGTTGAGATAGACCAGCGGCAGGCCGCTCTCGGTGACGCGGGCGACCGCGATCGACAGCCGCAGATCGTTCTTGTCGCGCGCGTAGGGTGAGCCGTTCGGCACCACCAGAATTTCCGCGCCAGTCTCGGCGAGGCATTCGACGATGTTTTCGTATTCCTCTGATTCTTCGAGCCAGATGTCCTCGCAGATGGGAACGCCGACGCGGATGCCCTTGACGGTGACCGGCCCCGCGGCCGGGCCGCGCGCGAACAGGCGTTTTTCGTCGAACACGCCGTAATTCGGCAAGTTCGCCTTGAAGCGAAGGGCGGCGATGCGGCCCTCATCGAGCAGTGCGCAGGCATTATAGAGCTTGCCGTCCTCGACCCAGGGCGTGCCGATCAGCACCGCCGGACCGCCGCCCGCGGTCTCGCGCGCCAGCTCCTCGATCGCCGCGCGGCAGGCCGCCTGGAAGGCGGGCTTCAGCACCAGATCTTCCGGCGGATAGCCGCAGATGAACAATTCGGGCAGCACCAACAGATCGGCGCCGTCGGCCCTGGCCTTGTCGCGCGCAACGCGCGCCTTGGCGGCGTTGCCCGTGACGTCGCCGACCGTCGGGTTCAATTGCGCTAGCGTGATCGTAAACGTAGGTTCGGTCATGGGAGCGATGGTGCCTTGCACAAGAGCAAACTGCAAATGCTCGCTTTAGAACGCGCCTATGCGTTCGGCGATGGCAAACAGCCAGAACGCCCCGGACATCAGCAGCGCGACGCCGACCGCCGCGGAACCCATGTCCTTGACCCGCCCGATCTGCGGATCGTGGTCGGTGGTGAGCCGGTCGGCCAGCTTCTCGATCGCGGTATTGAGGATCTCGACCACCAGCACGAACGCCACCGCCGCGACCAGTTCAACCCGGCGCATCACGCTCGCGCCGACCAGCCAGGCCAGCGGCACCGACAGCGCCAGCGCAAGAAGTTCCTCGCGGACGGCCTGCTCCGATCGGATCGCAAAGGCGAGGCCGTTACGCGTGTTGATGGTGGCCCGCCAGAGTCGCAGCAAGTCAAAGCCCCGCTGCGGCCGGCATCGGCTTTTCCTTACCCGCACGTTCCTGTTTGAGCAGTTCGGCGATCAGGAAGGCCAGGTCGATCGATTGTTCGGCATTGAGGCGGGGATCGCAGACCGTGTGATAGCGGTCGTTGAGGTCCTCGTCGGTGATGGCGCGCGCGCCGCCGATGCATTCGGTGACGTCCTGCCCGGTCATCTCCAGATGCACGCCGCCGGCATGCGTCCCCTCCGCGGCATGGATGGCGAAGAACGACTTCACCTCCGACAGCACGCGGTCGAACGGACGGGTCTTGTAGCCTGAGGTCGAGGTGATGGTGTTGCCGTGCATGGGATCGCAGGACCACACCACGACGCGCCCTTCCCGCTGCACGGCGCGGATCAGCGGCGCGAGATGGTCGCCGACCTTGTCAGAGCCGAAGCGGTTGATCAGCGTCAGCCGTCCGGGCTCGTTGTCGGGATTGAGGATATCAATCAGCTTCAAGAGCTCATCCGGCTTCAGCGACGGGCCGCATTTTAGGCCGATCGGGTTCTTGATGCCGCGGAAATATTCGACATGGCCGTGGTCGAGCTGGCGGGTGCGATCGCCGATCCAGATCATGTGGCCCGAGGTCGCGTACCAGTCGCCGGTCGTGGAATCGACCCGCGTGAAAGCCTGCTCGTAACCCAGCAGCAGCGCTTCGTGGCTGGTGTAGAAATCGGTGGCACGCAGTTCGGGATGGCTTTCGAGATCCAGCCCACAGGCGCGCATGAAATTCAGCGCGTCCGAGATACGATCCGCCAGTTCCTTGTATCGCCGCGACTGCGGGGAATCCTTGAGGAAGCCGAGCATCCACTGATGCACGCTGCCGAGATTGGCAAAGCCGCCGGTCGCGAAGGCGCGAAGCAGATTCAGCGTCGCCGCCGATTGCCGGTACGCCATCAGCTGGCGCTGCGGATCGGGGATCCGCGACTCCGCCGTGAAGGCAATGTCGTTGACGATGTCGCCGCGGTAGCTCGGCAGTTCGACACCGTTGATTTTTTCCGTGTTCGACGAACGCGGTTTTGCAAACTGTCCGGCGATGCGGCCGACCTTCACGACCGGTAGCGCGCCGGCGTAGGTCAGGACCACGGCCATCTGCAGCAGCACGCGGAAGAAATCGCGGATGTTGTTGGCGCCGTGCTCGGCAAAGCTCTCGGCGCAATCGCCCCCCTGCAGCAGAAAAGCTTCGCCCGCAGCGACCCGGGCCAGCGCTTTCTTCAGGTTGCGCGCCTCACCGGCGAACACCAGCGGCGGAAACGTGGCGAGCTGCGCCTCGACATCGGCCAATGCCTTGGCATCGGGATAATCGGGCACCTGCAGCACCGGCCTGGTGCGCCAGCTATCGGGCGTCCACCGCTCGGACATGACGTTAACTCCTGAGCAAAAACCGCAACTTAATGGCGATTGTTAAGGGCCGGTTTATACACAGGCCTTTAGCCGACCGCCAGTTAGATTTCCGGTAGTCCTGACAAGCCCTTGCGGCAAAAGCCGATTTCGCTTTTGCTGTGGCCGCTCGCAACCTGAGGAGAAGAAGCAGTGGCCGAGCCGGAGCTAGACGGCGTATTTAGCGACGACATCACGGTGCCCGCGACGGATGGATATCCCCTTGCCGCGACGCTGTTTCTGCCCCGCGGCGCCAAGCGCCACGCCGTCCTGATCAATTCGGCAACCGCCGTCCCCCGCAAGCTCTACCGCGGTTTTGCCGGCTACCTCGCCAAGCGCGGCTGCGCGGTTTTGACCTACGACTACCGCGGCACCGGCGATAGCAGGCAGCAGGCGCTGACCGACTACAACCAGCCGAAATCGCTGGTCGGCTTCAAGGCCTCGATGTCGGACTGGGCCGCGCAGGATATCACGGCGGCGGTCGCCTGGATGCGCGAGCGCTACAAGGCGCTCCCCTTCGCCTATGTCGGACATTCGTTCGGCGGCCAGGCGCTCGGCCTGCTGCCGAACAATTCGGAGATTTCCCGCGCACTGTTCATCGCAGCCCAGGCCGGCTACTGGAAATTGATGACGGCGCCGGAGCGCTACCGCGTTTATGCGATGCTGAATTTTGTCGGCGCCCCCTTAACCCGCGCGCTCGGCTACATGCCCGGCAAGGCCGGCCTCGGCATGGACCTCCCGAAGGACGCGTTCCTGCAATGGGTCGGCTGGGTGATGAGCCCGCGCTATCTGTTCGACGACGCCAAACTCGAAGCGTTGCAGAATTTTCCGAAATACACGGGCGCGTTGCGCGCGCTCTGCATGTCCGACGATCCCTGGGCGACGCGGCCCGCGGTCGAATTGCTGTGCGCGGGGTTTACCTCGATCAAGCCAGAGATCATCACGGTGGTACCCGCCGATACCGGCGCGAGCAGGATCGGGCATATGGGATTCTTCCGGCCCGAACATCGCGACACGTTGTGGCGCGGCGCTGCGGAATGGATAGAGGCGGGAGACTAGGCGGCTACGCTTGAAGGAACTGCAACAAACCGTGGTTTCCCGGATAGACCACGCCGAATCAAAATTCGACAATGGCTCATTCCTCGCAATTGATATTATTGCTCGCCCGGCAGTTCGGATCGACTGCCGGGCTTTGCATTGCTGCGCGCCGGCGTAGCCGATGCGTTCTCGCTTAACGTCGATCACACCCGCCTGAATGCAATCGCTCGGGCAAGCGATCGGGCTCGCGTGCGGACCGCGCCGCCATCATTGCCGCTATGAACGATCCACTGGCCGTCAGGTGTTTGCCCGGTAATGATGCCGACATGATGCGCCCAGACCACCACCACGCCGATTCCGGGGCCGCCGGCATTCATGCCTTCGCTCGCCCAGGAGCGCGCAAGCGCCAGACGGCGATCCGGTTTTCCGAGATATTTGCTGAGGTAACTACCGCACCAGCCCCGGTGACCGTGATGCCGGTGGTTGGGACGCGCCTCTGCTTGAATGGAAAAGACGACCAGGAACGCCGACGCAACAAGGAGGGGTTTTAGCATCGATTACTCCAGAGGACGGTGATGGGAGGAAGGTACAAACGCGCCCCCAACAGCGTCCTTCATGGATTGTTCCTGCATAGCTGCCATTTCGCGCCACCCTGACAACCGCGCGGGGTGGCTAGATTCGCGAATTCGCCGATGCTCCCCATTCCTGAAACCAGTTCGGCCTGCCGAATTAGCCTTCGAAGTAGCTTCATAGGATGGGTGGAGCGATACCCATCACCTCTCCGCGCTAGAAATGATGGGTTTCGCTGCGCTCAACCCATCCTACACGCCGTCCGCGACGTTTACTTCCCGTAGCTGTAAAACCCCTGCCCGGTCTTGCGGCCGAGATGGCCGGCGGCGACCATTTCCTTCAGCAGCGGCGCGGGGCGATATTTCGGGTCGTTGAATCCCTCATAGAAGACTTCCATCACCGACAGCATCGTATCCAGCCCGATCATGTCGGCCAGCGCCAGCGGGCCGATCGGGTGGTTGCAACCGAGCTTCATGCCGGCGTCGAGGTCTTCCGCCGTGGCGATGCCTTCCTGAAGCGCAAAGATCGCCTCATTGATCATCGGACAGAGGATGCGGTTGACCGCAAAGCCCGGGCTGTTCTTCGCCGTGATCGATACCTTGCCGATCCTTTTCGAAAACGCTTCGGCCTTGGCGTGGGTATCGTCCGACGTCTGCAGGCCGCGGATCAATTCCAGCAGCGCCATCAGCGGCACCGGATTGAAGAAGTGCAGGCCGATGAAGCGGTCCGGCCGGTCGGTCGCGGCGGCGAGCTTGGTAATCGAGATCGAGGAGGTGTTGGTGGCGAGCAGCGCGCGCGGCTGCAGTTTTGCGCAGAGATCCTTCAGGATCTTCACTTTCAAATCTTCGTTCTCGGTCGCCGCCTCGATCACGAGATCGCAGGTGGAAAACTTCGCCGTGTCCGTGCTCGTCGTGATCCGCGCCAGCGCGGCCTGACGGTCCGCGTCGGTCATCTTCTGCTTGTTGACCAGGCGTTCCAGGCTGTTGGACACGACGGACATGCCACGCGTCAGCGCGGCATCCGAGATGTCGGTCATGACGACGGGGAGACCGGCGGCGGCGCACACCTGCGCGATACCGTTGCCCATCGTGCCTGCGCCTACGATGCCAATTGTTTCGATCATGGAAAACTCCGTTATTGAATGCTTGCCTGCACCGTTATCAGAGTGCCGCGGCCATCGGTAGTGTGCTGTCCGGAGGATAGGTGGAGCGCAGCGATACCCATCAATGGCGCTTCAAGGAAGGTGATGGGTATCGCTTCGCTCCACCCATCCTACGGCCCCGCCTACTCCGCCGCCTGGCGTACATACCTCGCCGTCGGCGTCCGCATCGTCACCAGCTCTTCCGCCGCTGTCGGATGCAGCGCGATCGTCGCGTCGAAATCGGCTTTCGTCGCTTTCATCTTCACCGCGATCGCAACCGCCTGGACGATTTCAGCCGCCGTGTCGCCGACGATGTGACAGCCGAGCACGCGATCTGTCGTGCCGTCGACCACGAGCTTCATCAGCACGCGGGTGTCGCGGCCGGACATCGTCGCCTTGATCGGGCGGAAATCGGCCTTGTAGATATCGACGTGGCTGAATTGCGCCCGGGCCTCGGCTTCGGTCAGGCCCACGGTGCCGACTTCGGGCTGCGAGAACACCGCGGTCGGGATGGTGGCGTGATCGACCTGGACGGGGCGCTTGCCGAACACGGTGTCGGCGAAGGCGTGGCCTTCGCGGATCGCGACCGGCGTCAAATTGAGGCGATGAGTGACGTCACCGATCGCATAGATGTTGTCGACCGAGGTTTTGGACCACTCATCGACGGCGATGCCACCATTCGCCGGGTTGATGGCGACGCCGGCCGTCTCAAGCCCGAGATTGGCGACGTTCGGGTGCCGCCCGATCGCGAACATCACCTTGTCGGTGGCGATGCTCGAACCATCAGACAGGTGCGTGGTGAATTCGTCGCCGTGCCTGCCCACTTTATCGATGGTGCAGCCGGTGATGATGGTGATGCCCTGCTTCTCCATTTCGGCGCGCACGTGCTTGCGGACGTCCTCGTCGAAACCGCGCAGGATGTTGTCGCCGCGATAGATCACCGTTACGTCGGAGCCGAAGCCGGCAAAAATGCCGGCGAATTCCAGCGCGATATAGCCGCCGCCCTGGATCACGATACGCTTCGGCAATTCGGTGAGATGAAACGCCTCGTTCGAGGAGATGACGTGCTCGATGCCGGGGATTTCCCGCCCATGGTTGGGCGCGCCGCCGGTCGCGATCAGGATGTATTTCGCAGTGACCTTCTCGCCGGTCATCAGCCGCAGCGTGTGGGCGTCTTCCAGCACCGCGCGGGTCTTTGCGATGCGCGCACCTGATTTCTCGACATTGGCGGCGTAGGCGGCTTCCAGCCGGGCAATCTCCTTGTCCTTATTGGCGACCAGCGTCGGCCAGTCGAAGGAGACGTCCGATATGGTCCAGCCGAAACCGGCGGCGTCCGCGATCTCGTGGCGGACGTGCGAGCCGAGCACGAACAGCTTTTTCGGCACGCAACCGCGGATCACGCAGGTGCCGCCCATCCGGTATTCTTCGGCGACCATGACCTTGGCGCCATGGTTGGCTGCGATGCGGGCGGCGCGAACGCCGCCCGAACCACCGCCGATGACGAACAGATCGACGTCGAACTCAGCCATCTCAACCCCGCCCGAAGTCGCCTCTGGTTTCTCTTTTTGTTTGACGCGTTTTCTTTACGCGAACCGGAAGTCCACTTCGCTCGAAAACGCTATGGTATCAGATGTCCTTGCCGCGCTTCTTCATCTCGGCGCGGAACTGGCCGTTGATGGTTTCGGCAAATTGCTGCGCCCACTGGTTCATGTAGGACATGCTGAACTGGATGGCACGGGGCTCGCTCGAGAGCAGCTTCTGGCCGAGCGGCGACTTGTAGAAGGTGACGAGGTCCTTCAGCTCCTGCTCGGTGAACTCGTTGGCGTAGACCTGCGCCATGCCCTCGCCGATTTCCTTCTCGCGGCCGGCGAGAGCCTTGGCAACGATCACGGCGACCTCGTTGAGGTCCTTCTGATAGTTCAGATTGCTCTGCATCAGCACGTTCTTGGTCTGCTCGACGAGATTGGGAACGGCGTTGGCATACATCGCGCTCGCGTTCTTCATCGCCAGGATTTCCTTGGCGGCGGCGAGCGCCGCCGGCGAGCCGGGCTTGAGTGGCGCCGTCGCGGCGGGTGCATTTTTCTGCTGCGCGTCGGCCGGAACGGCGGTCAGGGCCAGTCCGACTGCAAGGCCGGCCGCCGACAAAATCCGTGAAAGGCTCTTCATTCCAATTCTCCTCGATTACCGGCGTTACCGCCGCTCAACTACGCGAATTCCCTGGGCACCTGCCAGGACGGCAGTGCTGGCCAGGCCAATGAACAACCCGTGTTCGACGACACCCGGGATCAGGCTCAAGAGGCCCGCCAGACGCGGCGCATCCGTGATGCGCCCGAGATGGGCATCGACAATCCAGTGGCCGCCATCGGTGACAAAAACGTGGCCGTCCTTGCCCTTGCGGAGCCCCATTTGCCCGGAAACGCCGCTTTGGGCAAATGCCGTGGCCATGGCCCGTTGGGTTGCGGCCAGCCCGAACGGAATTACCTCCACAGGTAGGGGGAAACGGCCGAGAACATCGACCCATTTGGTATCGTCGGCAATCACGATCATGCGATCGGAGGCCGCCGCCACGATCTTCTCCCGCAACAGCGCGCCGCCGCCGCCCTTGATCAGGTTCAGCGCAGAATCAAGCTCGTCGGCGCCGTCGACGGTGAGATCGAGCCGGTCGACTTCATCGAGCGTCGTCAACGGAATATTGCACGCTTCAGCCTGGGCGCGGGTCGCTTCCGATGTCGGTACGCCCACCACGCGTAACCCGCCGGCAACCCTCTGGCCGAGCAGGTCGACGAAATGCCTGGCGGTCGAGCCGGTGCCGAGTCCGAGCTTCATGCCGTCCTGCACATGCTCCAGCGCCTGTGCCGCCGCCTGCCGCTTAAGTCCGTCCATATCCACGTGCCGAATGCCTTCCGAAATCCGCCGTTCCGCGGGCGCATGTCTAGCGTCGTTTTGCCGGCAGGAACAGCGTCATGAGGGCCCGACACGCCCGGGATTATTGGGCCGGCACCTTGTCCAGTGCGGCCAAAATGGCCGCGAAACGCGGCTCGACCTCGGCACGCATGCCGGGATGGGTGAAAATGTAGAGTTCATCGTCCCGAATCGCGCTGAGCACGCGCGCGGCGACCGCCGCAGGCTCGAGCCCCGCCCTGATCTGCCTTGCAATCTCGGCCACCATCGCCGCCGCCGGACTGGCGGGATCGAGCGGTTGCGACTGACCGTAGCGCTCCGGCCGGTTGCGCCCGCTCTCGCCGATGCCGGTGCGCACAAAGTGTGGACATAACACGCTTACGCCGATCCCGTGCGGCTTGAGCTGCAGGGCAAGGCCTTCCGACATGCTGACGACCGCAAACTTGCTCGCCGCATAGGGGCTAAATCCCAACCCGCCCTGCATCCCCGCCATCGATGCGGTGTTGACGATATGGCCGCCTTCGCCATGGGCGCGGATATGCGGCAGGAAGCTTTTGATGCCGTGAAGCACGCCCATCAGGTTGACGTCGATGACCCATCGCCAATTATCCAGCGAGATGTGGTCGATGCCGCCGCCCGCAGCGACGCCAGCATTGTTGCACACGACATGGACACGCCCGAACGCATCGAATGTGGCCCGCGCCGCGCGCTCGACGCTTTCCGCGTCGGCCACATCGCAGATGGTGCCGCTGATGTCGGGGGAGATTTCCTGCAGGCTTTTGACGGCAGCCTGCAGGGCATCCGTCTCGATATCCGCCAGCATCACCTTCATGCCGGATTGAGCAAACGCCCGGCCGAGCGCAAGTCCGATGCCTGCGGCTCCGCCGGTCACAAAGGCCGTCTTGCCGGCGAACTCTCGCATGGCGGTTCCTCCTGTGGATTTGCACTTCCCTACTTGCATGATGCTTTGCCTGCCGCTAGCGAATTCCCATGACCCTTCCCCGCATTGTTGTCTTCGACCTCGACGGCACCCTCGTCGACACCGCACCCGACCTGATCGCCGCGCTCAATTTCGCGCTCAACCGCGAGGGCGTGCCGCCGGTGCCGCTGAAATCGGCGCGCAACATGATCGGCGCCGGCGCCCGCAAGCTGATCGAGCGCGGGCTCGAACTGGAAGGCCGCATGATGAGCGTTGCGGACGTCGATCGCCTCATGAAGGATTTCATCGACTATTACGCCGCCCATATTGCCGATGCCTCGCGGCCGTTCGAGGGGCTGGATGCCGCCCTCGATGAGCTTGCGGCACAGGGCTGCCGCTTCGCGGTGTGCACCAACAAGCTGGAATGGCTGTCGAAGCTGCTGCTCGACCAATTGGGGCTGAGCGGACGATTTTCCGCCATCTGCGGCGCCGACACGTTCGGCGTCTCGAAGCCCGACCCCATCATCCTGCAGCAGACGGTGGCGCGGGCGGGCGGCGACATGGCTGCGACCATCATGGTCGGCGACGCCGGCCCCGACGTCGGCGTGGCGAGGCGGGCCGGCATTCCCGTGATCGGCGTCGAATTCGGCTACACCGACGTGCCGATCGCCGAACTGAAGCCCGATCGGCTGATCGGCCATATGCGCGAGCTGCCGGCGGCGGTGGAAAGCCTCAGCAAAGTTCCATCCAGGTCATAACCATCTGATTTGTAGGATATATTTGAAACGCTGATATTCGGCGCTAACCATTTTTAACGTGCCGCCCCGGTCACCCTCGCCAGCCCCAAGTTCCAGCCAGTTGCGGTTCCGGTCCAAGTGATTCGCAACCCCGGCGGTTTTGCCTCGCCGGCGACGACCATCATTGAGCCCAGCCCGGTGTTCGCGGAGCTGAAGCCGGCCGCGCTGCCGCGGAGGGTGCGCAAGCCGATGCGGCCGAGAAGCCGAAGCCACCCAAGGCGGCTCCCCGGCGCAGCCCGCCGCGCGCTGATCCCGCTGCCCAGCTGCGGCAGGTTGCGGATTGTAGGCGCCCTGGAAGGTGCCTAGATTGTGCTAGCGACCTCGCGGGCAGCCCCCCGCGCCGAAACCAGCAAGGCAGGTTATGAGCGGTTCCTCGTTGACTTCATCCGATCACCGGTTCCAGCCGATGGTCGATCCGTTCGGCCGGACCATCCGGTATCTGCGCGTGTCGGTAACCGATCGCTGCGATCTGCGCTGCTTCTACTGCATGTCCGAGGACATGACCTTCCTGCCGAAAGCCGATCTCCTGACGCTGGAAGAACTCGACCGGCTGTGCTCGGCCTTCATCGCCAAGGGCGTGCGCAAGATCCGCCTCACCGGCGGCGAGCCGCTGGTCCGGCGCAACGTGATGTCGCTGGTGCGCTCGCTGTCGCGGCATCTTTCAAGCGGCGCGCTCGATGAATTGACGCTGACCACCAACGCTTCGCAACTGGCGCGCTTCGCCGGCGAATTGCGCGACTGCGGCGTTCGCCGCGTCAACGTCTCGCTCGACACGCTCGATGCGCATAAATTCCGTGCCATCACGCGCTGGGGCGATATCGACAAGGTTCTGGCCGGCATCGAAGCCGCGCGCGACGCAGGCCTTGCGGTCAAGATCAACGCGGTGGCGCTGAAGAACATGAACGAGGAAGAAATCCCCGCGCTGATGGAATGGGCGCACGACAAGGGCATGGCGCTGACGCTGATCGAAGTGATGCCGATGGGCGACATCGGCGAAGGCCGGATCGATCAGTACGTGCCGCTGTCGCTCCTGCGTGCCCGCCTCGCCAAGCACTACACGCTGACCGACCTCGACGACGATACCGGCGGTCCCGCCCGCTATGTCCGCGTTGCCGAGACCGGCGGCAAGCTCGGCTTCATCACGCCGATGACGCATAATTTCTGCGAGTCCTGTAACCGGGTACGGATCACCTGCACCGGCACGCTGCATACCTGCCTCGGCCACGAGGATGCCTCCGATTTACGCAAACCGCTGCGCGCCTCCGCCGACAATGATTTGCTGTCGGCCGCCATCGACCGCGCCATCGGGCTGAAGCCGAAGGGCCACGACTTCATCATCGACCGCCGGCATAACCGCCCGAGCGTCTCGCGCCACATGAGCGTGACCGGCGGCTGATTGCCGCCCGTAAATTTACCGCCCTCCTCAACGCGGATTCATCAGGCCAACCAACGAATTGGTCCCCGCGTCAATTTGTCCATTTTCCGATTGACGCCGCCGCAGCGCGCTGAAATGGTGCGGCTGCTTCACGCCAGCACGGCCGGAACAGGCCGCTGCATCCTTTTGGTTGCAGTCAAGACGGCGGTAGCGCGAGACGGGGGAGGACTTATCGTTGCAATCGCATCTGCGAATGAGCTGCGGGCCTGCGCGTTTTTCGCGCGGTAGCAGCCTTGCGCGTTTGATTCATGGCGGCAGCTCCAGGCGGCCGGCGCGAGATGGCAACGCAATATCAATGAAGACATCCGGCACGCGTCGATGACGCGTCCGAGGAGAGCGTAATGAGCCCATTGTTGGCACTGAGTAACTCTATCGATTGGCTCAATGAGAAACTAGGCGGCGTCTGCAACTGGCTCGTGCTCGCAGCCTGCGTGGTGAGCGCCGCCAATGCGATGATCCGCTACGCGTTCGGCTACAGCTCCAACGCCTGGCTCGAACTGCAGTGGTACATGTTCGCCCTGTTCATAATGTTCGGCGCCTCCTACACGTTCAAGAAGAACGAGCATGTTCGCGTGGAACTTCTCTATCTGATGCTGTCCGAGCGCGGCCAGCTCTGGCTCGACCTGATCGGCACGCTGTGCTTCCTGATCCCGTCCTGCCTGCTGCTCAGCTATCTGTCCTGGCCATTCTTCCTCCAGGCCTACGAGGTCGGCGAGACGTCGAGCAATGCCGGCGGCCTGCTGCGCTGGCCGATCAAGCTCGTCGTTCCCGTAGGCTTCGTTTTCCTGGCGCTGCAAGGCGTCTCCGAGGTGATCAAGCGCATCGCTGCACTGAAGGGTTATGTCGTGATCGATGCGAAATACGAGAGGCCGACCCAATGATCACGCTGGAGATGATGCCGCCGCTGATGTTCGGCGGCTTGATTCTGGCCATGCTGATCGGTTTTCCGGTGGCCTTCACGCTGGCCGCGCTCGGGCTGTCCTTCGGCTTCCTGTCGATCTATCTCGGCTACTTCGACATGAACTTCCTGCAGGCGATTCCCGGACGCATCTTCGGCGGTGTGCTTTCCAACGAATTGCTGCTCGCGATTCCCTTCTTCACCTTCATGGGTTCCGTCCTCGAACGGTGCGGCCTCGCTGAAGACATGCTGGATTCGATGGGCCAGTTGTTCGGCCCGGTCCGCGGCGGTCTCGGCTATTCCGTCATCATCGTCGGCTTCATCCTCGGCGCGATCACCGGCACGGTGGCGGCGCAAGTCATTGCCATGGCGCTGATCTCGATGCCGGTGATGCTCCGCTATGGTTACAACGTGCGCTACATCACCGGCGTGCTGGCTGCATCCGGCACCATCACCCAGCTGGTGCCGCCCTCGCTGGTGCTGATCGTGATGGCCGATCAGCTCGGCAAATCGGTCGGCGACATGTATCTCGGCGCCTGGGGCCCCTCGGTGCTCCAGATCGCCCTGTTCGCCGGCTACACGTTCATGCTCGGACTGATCAAGCCCGGTCACGTGCCGCCAGTGCCCAGGGAAGCGCGAACGCTGACAGGCTGGCAGCTCTGGCGCAAATGCCTGATGGGCATCATTCCTTCGGCCGTGCTGATCTTCGTGGTGCTGGGCACCATGATGCTGGGTCTGGCGACGCCGACCGAAGCCGGCGCGATGGGCGCCATCGGCGCGATCATTCTCGCCGCAATCCATCACAAGGACCTGAGCAACAAGGGTCAAAAGATGCTGATCGTCGGCATCGTCGCAGCCGGTATCGGCGCGATCATCGGAGTTCTCCTTGGCAAGGGGCTCGCGTTCAAGCTAACCTTCGCGGTGGTCTATCTCGCCATCGTATGGCTTTGTCTCGAAGCCGTCCGCATTCCTGACCTGCGCGACTTGATCAAGCAGGGCTACTCGACGACCATGCGCCTCTCCACCATGGTGGTCTTCATCCTGATCGGCTCGACCTGCTTCTCGGTGGTGTTCCTCGGCGTCTCCGGCGGCGTCTGGCTCGAGCACCACCTGACCTCGATTCCGGGCGGCGTCTGGGGTTTTCTGATCTTCATCAACCTCTTCATCTTCTTCCTGGCGTTCTTCCTCGACTTCTTCGAGATTGCCTTCATCATCCTGCCCATGGTTGCGCCGATCGCGCAGAAGATTCTGACACCAGTCGTCGGCGCGGATGCCGCCCTGATCTGGTTCGGCGTCATGCTCTGCGTCAACATGCAGACGTCGTTCCTGCATCCCCCCTTCGGCTTCGCGCTGTTCTACCTGCGCGGCGTTGCGCCCAAGGAGGTCAAGAGCTCCGATATCTATTGGGGTGCCGTGCCCTGGATCGGCCTGCAGGCGGTGATGGTGGCGATCGTGATCGCCTTCCCTGTCGTGGTTACCGCCCTGCTCGACAAGCCGCTCGACGTCGATCTCAGCAAGGTCAGGATCGAGGTGCCGCAGATCGAACTGCCACCGATGCTGGATTTCGGCGGGCCGAAACAATAGCGGCCTTCGCTTCTTCCAAGAAGAAACCCCGGAGCTTTCGCTCCGGGGTTTTTGCTTGTCGAACCTGCTACGACGCGATCAGCCTTGCGGGTTGCGTGCCATGAAACTGTCGTAACCGAGCTCCGCGACCTGGAACCACTGGTATCCGTTGCCCGTGAAACCATTCAGCGACTCCAAGACCTTCTTGAAGTTCGGATTGGTCGCCGCCGTTTCGGCATACAGTTCCTTCGTCGCCTTGAGGCAAGCCTGCATGATCGGTGGCGAGAACGCGTGCAGCTTAGTGCCGCCGGCGAGCAATTTTTTCAGCGCCGGTGGATTACCCTGATCGTACTTCGCCATCATCCAGCTATTGGCGGACTGGCCGGCCTGCTCGATGACGCTTTGATAGTATTTCGGCAGCGAATTCCATTTATCCAGGTTGACGAGCCCGAGCAGCATCGGTCCGCCTTCCCACCAGCCGGGATAGTAATAATGCGGCGCGACCTTGTTGAAGCCGAGCTTCTCGTCGTCATAGGGTCCGACCCATTCCGCCGCATCGATCGTGCCCTTTTCGAGCGCGGGATAGATGTCGCCGCCGGCAAGCTGCTGCGGCACGACGCCGAGCCTCTGCATCACGCGGCCGGCAAAGCCGCCGATACGCATCTTCAACCCCTTCAGGTCGTCGACGGTGTTGATTTCCTTTCGGAACCAGCCGCCCATCTGGCAGCCGGTGTTACCGGCCAGAAACGAGGTGACGTTGTAGCTCTTGTAGAACTGGTTGAGCAGATCCCTGCCGCCGCCGAGCATGTACCAGGCCTGGTTGAGACGCTGGTTGGGACCGAACGGCACCGCCGTGCCGAAGGCAAAGGTCGGGTCCTTGCCGAAATAATAGTAGGACGCCGTATGGCCCATCTCGACGGTGCCGTTCTGCACGGCATCAAGCACCTGCAGGCCGGGCACGATTTCGCCGCCGGCAAAAGCCTGGATCTGGAACTTGTTGTCGGTGGCTTCGCCAACGAGCTTGGCCATCAGCTCGACCCCGCCCCACAGCGTGTCGAGTGATTTTGGCCAGCTTGCCGTCAGACGCCACTTGATCTCCGGCATCGATTGAGCGATGGCGGGAGCCGCCAGAGTTGCAGCGCCGGCCGCGCCAATGCCTGTGACTTTAAGAAAATCTCTTCTTTTCATTGAATCCATCCCTGTTGGTGAACGTGTCGTGGCCCTCTTGGCGAGGCCTTCACAGCCAGCATGGAACAACCGGTTCCCGATTTCCATCCCGAACTATACGGGCAAAACGAAAAAAGCCCGGCCTCCTTGCGAAGGCCGGGCTGCTTTCTACGACTTAAGACGTAATCAGCCGCGGGTGCGCGAGCGAATCATGAAGCTGTCATAGGTGTATTCGGCAACCTGCCACCACAGATACTGGTCGGAGCGGTAGGCCTGCATTGCGTCGATCGACTTCTTGAAGTCGGCGTTCTTGCCCGACAGTTCGCCCCACAGCTCGTTGGTCGACTTCAGGCAGGCTTCCAGCACTTCATTGGTGAATGGACGCAGCTGCGTGCCGCCGGCCACCAGGCGCTTCAGCGCGGACGGGTTCTGCATGTCGTAACGTGCGTTCATCCAGGTATTGGCGTGGGCCGTGGCATTGGTGAGAATCGCCTGATAGTTCTTCGGCAGCGAATTCCACTTTTCGAGATTGCAGAAGGCGTGGATCATCGGGCCGCCTTCCCAGAAGCCCGGGTAGTAATAGTACTTCGCGACCTTCGCGAAGCCGAGCTTCTCGTCGTCATAGGGACCGACCCACTCGGCCGCATCGATGGTGCCCTTCTCGAGCGCCGGGTAGATTTCGCCGCCGGCGAGCTGCTGCGGCACCACGCCGACCTTCTGAAAGACCTGTCCGGCGATGCCGCCGATACGCATCTTGAGACCCGAAAGATCGGCGACCGTCTTGATCTCCTTGCGGAACCAGCCGCCCATCTGCGCGCCGGTATTACCGCAGGCGAAGCCGATCACGCCGAACTTCTTGAAGAACTCGTTGCCGAGTGCCTCACCGCCGCCCTGGTACCACCAGGAATTCTGCTGGCGCGCATTGAGGCCGAACGGGACCGAGGCAAAGATCGCAAACGTCGGATCCTTGCCGACATAATAATAAGAGACGGTATGACACATCTCGACGGTATTGTTCGACGTCGCGTCCAGCGCCTGCAGGCCGGGGACGATTTCGCCGGCTCCGAACACCTGGATCTGAAACTTGTTGTCGGTCATCTCGGCGACGTACTTCGCCACCTGCTCAGCGCCGCCATAGATGGTGTCGAGCGACTTCGGAAAGCTCGACGTCAGGCGCCATTTGATCTCAGGCGATGATTGCGCGATCGCCGGCGAGGCAACGGCTGTCGCGGCAGCACCGGCCGCTGAAACCTTCAAAAAATCACGACGCTTCATTCAAGTCTCCTTAAGACGGGTCGTTTCCCATATTCCTCGAGCTGTCCTCCGGCGGGCGAATTCCACGTCATCCGGGGCGCTCTGGCGGGGCGGCTTTAACACGGAAGTTCGCTATCGAAAACGCGACAAAGGCATGACTGCACTGATTAAACCAAAGTCTTAGGGGCGACGGATAAGGGCCTCAGGCCGCAGCGATAGCGCCCTGAAGCTGGTCGCGAACCCTGGTCCCGATCGCCCGGTAGATCGCGGCATGCGGACCGTCCGGTTCGCTCGCCACCACCGGGTTACCGTCATCGGAGGTGGTCCGGATCGACATGTGCAGCGGGATCTCGCCCAGGAACGGGACGCCCAGCCGTTCCGCTTCATGCCGCGCGCCGCCATGACCGAAAATGTCGGAACGCGTGCCGCATTCGGGGCACTGGAAGTAGCTCATGTTCTCGACGATGCCGAGCACCGGCACGTTGACCTTCCTGAACATCGCGAGCCCTCTGCGCGCGTCGATCAGCGAGAGATCCTGCGGTGTCGAGATGATCACCGCTCCCTTCAGCGGCACATTCTGCGCCAGCGTCAATTGCGCATCGCCGGTGCCGGGCGGCATGTCGACGACCAGAATATCGAGCGTACCCCACGCCACGTCGCGCAGCATCTGGGTGATCGCCGACATCACCATCGGCCCGCGCCAGATCATCGCGGTGTTTTCCTCGACCAGGAAGCCGATCGACATGATGGAAAGCCCGAAACGCTGGATCGGAATCATCTTCCTGTTGTCATCGAGTTGCGGCTTCTCATTGATGCCGGTCAGCCGCGGCACCGACGGGCCGTAAATGTCGGCGTCGAGCAGGCCGACGCGTAAGCCCAGGTCGCGCAGGCCCAGCGCCAGGTTGAGCGCGGTGGTCGACTTGCCGACGCCGCCCTTGCCCGAGGCCACCGCGATGACCGCGGCAACGCCCGGTATCTCCGCCTGTTTCGACATCGGCGACGCCGCGCCTTGCGGCGGGCGATGCGCGGCGACCGGTTGCACGCCGGGAGAATGTGAATGCGCATGGCGATGCGGCGCAGGCGCAGGAGACGGCGAGCCGGGCTTGCGCTCGGCCGTCAGCGCGATCATCGCCGCGGTGACGCCGGGAATCGCGCGCACGGCGGCCTCGGCCTGCGCCCGCACGCTTTCCCAGGCGCGGGCCTCCGCTGCGTCGACGTTGATGGAGAAGAACACCTTGCCGTCGGTGACCGAGATCGCCGACAGCACATTGGCATTGGTCAAGGGCACGCCGCGCGGCGACGCCACCCCGCCAAGGGAATCGAGAACCTGTTGCTGCGTAACGCTCACTCGCGCATCTCCTGAAGCCCTTTCGGTCCTGAGTGAGAACCGGGCCCTACTCTCTTGTATCGACGCGCTTTCTTGACGCGACCCGATCCACCTCGGAGCACATCCGAAAAGCGGGCCTCGTCCCAAAACGCCAGAGCGTGATGATACTTCTTCGAAACATCATCCCGCTCTATCTCTTTGATTCGAGCATGATCTTTTCGGAAAACCGGTCCCCACTTTTCCGGATCATGCTCTAGCCCGATGCGACCCATAGAGCGGTTCAGCGCAAAAGGCTACCTCGCTCCCACATCATCCCGCCGCTCGGCAGGGGCTGCGGCCGTCTCCTTGGCGGCCTCATAGTTCAGTTCGATCATGACGCCGTTGGGGTCATTGACGAAGATCTGCCAGAGGTCACCGCCCGGCACCTGCCGGGAGTCATATGCCATGCCCTTCGCTTCCAGCCGCCGCTTCATGCCGTCGAAGCCGTAGCTGGCAAACGCGACATGATGGACGACGCCGGAATCCGGCTTCTGCGGTTCCTCGGTCCTGGAAATATCGACGAGGTGCACCACCGCCTTGCCCTCGCTGTACATCCACGCCCCGGGGAAAGCAAAGTTCGGCCGGGCGCCCTTTTCCAGGCCCAGAATGTCCTCATAGAACCGGACCGTATCGGCAAGGTTGCGGGTCCGGATGTTGAAATGGTCGAGCACGCCCACGCTGACGCCCATGCGATGTCACTCCCTTTTTTGTGAAGTTCTTGAGATTGCTATCCTAGCACAAATCCGGCCCCGCCCGCCAAACGAAGGCGTTGCCCTGCCCTGCGCAGCTTGTATGGTGCGGCTCCCTCAAGAACACCCGTCCGGCCAGCCCAATGTCGCCGGCAAAACTTCAAGGTAACACACATGGCTAAAGTCGCTTTTCTCGGTCTCGGCGTCATGGGTTTCCCTATGGCAGGACATCTGGTGAAAAAAGGCGGCCACGAGGTGACCGTGTACAACCGGACCGGCGCCAAGGCTGCGGAATGGGCGGACAAGTTCGGCGGGCGCACCGCGCCGACGCCGAAGGCCGCGGCCGATGGCCAGGATTTCGTGATGTGCTGCGTCGGCAACGACAATGACCTGCGTGCGGTCACGATCGGTACCGACGGCGCCTTCGCCGGCATGAAAAAGGGTGCTGTCTTCGTCGACCACACCACCGCCTCCGCCGAGGTTGCCCGCGAGCTCGACGCCGCCGCCACCAAGGCAAGCTTCAAGTTCATCGACGCGCCGGTGTCCGGCGGCCAGGCCGGTGCGGAAAACGGCGTGCTGACGGTGATGTGCGGCGGCAAGGAAGATGCCTATGCCGCGGCCGAGCCGATCATCGCCGGCTCCTACGCCAGGATGTGCAAACTGCTCGGACCCGCCGGCGCCGGCCAGCTCACCAAGATGGTCAACCAGATCTGCATCGCGGGTCTGGTCCAGGGCCTGTCCGAGGGCCTTCATTTCGCAAAGAAGTCGGGGCTCGACGTTGCGGCCGTGGTCGAGACCATCTCCAAGGGCGCGGCGCAGTCGTGGCAGATGGAGAACCGCTACAAAGCGATGAACGAGGGCAAGTTCGATTTCGGCTTTGCGGTCGAATGGATGCGCAAGGACCTATCGATCTGCATCGCCGAGGCCCGCCGCAACGGCGCCAACCTGCCGGTGACCGCTTTGGTCGATCAGTTCTACGCCGAGGTCGAGAAGATGGGCGGCAAGCGCTGGGATACGTCGAGCCTGATGGCCCGGCTGGAGCGGTGAGTTAAAAAAGCCGGTTAAGATCGGAGAACGAGCCCCGCTTTTTGTCTCGTCAGAAGCGGGGTTCCATTTGGGGAACAGGTTAATTTTAACTTCCCGTTAACGGATATTTTTAGCTCTTTAAGTCATCGCTTAATGATTTAGCGCCACAGATAGACAATGCAAAAAGCCCGCGCGGTTCACGGGCAGGATTTGTGTTGTTTGATGAGTAACCCCGCAGAAAAGCCCGAGGTCGTGCAGCTTCCGGCAGAAGCGCCGGTGGCACCGCCGGTCAACACCCGGCGCGTGGCGGCGCAGCGGGTGCGCGAGGCGCGGGATCGGTTAACGTCATCAAGCGGCACCCGCCCGGCCTTCGATACCGAATTGCTCCGGCAATACGCCCAGACCCGGGTATCGGCCTCCTTCGTCGTCATGCTGCTGGTGGTTGCGACCGGCGTGCTGTTCGGCCTCTGGAAGGCCGTTGTGCCGGCCGCGGTCTGGACCGTCGGCATGCTCTGCATCCATGCCGCCATCATCCGCAATTGCTGGCGCTTCCTCGGCGAGCAGCCCTCGCTCGCCGCCACGCGCAAATGGCAAACCCGGTTCGTGCTGCTCGACCTGCTCTACGGCCTGAGCTGGACGGCGATCCTGCTGCATCCGGCCGGCCTCGACGTCGTTTCGAACACGATGATGATGTTCCTGATGCTGCTGGTGATCGCGGTGTCGAGCATGCTGGCGGCAACCCTCCCCATTGCGGCGATGGCCGCGACCGCGCCGGTGACGGCGGCGATCGCGCTCAATTTCGTCATGGGCGGAACCTTCGACAATTACGCGCTCGCGCTGCTTGCGGTCGCCGCCGAAGCCTATTTTGCCCTGCTCGCCCATCAGCTCCATTCGACGACCCTGGCGACCCTGGAAGCGCGCGCCGAAAAGGACGCGCTGATCGGCGAACTCGAACAGGCCAAGGCGATCTCGGACGAAGCGCGGCACCGCGCCGAATCCGCCAACGTCGCCAAGTCGCGCTTTCTGGCCCAGATGAGCCACGAGCTGCGCACGCCGCTGAACGCGATCCTCGGCTTCTCCGAAGTGATGAAGAGCGAAATCTTTGGCGCGCATACGGTGGCGGTGTACAAGGAATATTCCGCCGACATCCATAATTCGGGCGTTCACCTGCTCAATCTCATCAACGAGATTCTCGATCTGTCACGGATCGAGGCAGGCCGCTATGAGCTGAACGAGGAAGCGGTGTCGCTGGTGCACGTCGTTGCCGACTGCCACCATCTGTTGAAGCTGCGCGCGACCAGCCGCGGCATCACCATCCACGAGGTGTTCGAGCACGGCATGCCCCGGATCTGGGGCGACGAACGCGCCACGCGCCAGGTCGTGCTCAATTTGTTGTCCAATTCGATCAAGTTCACCCCACAGGGGGGCGATATCTGGCTCAAGGTCGGCTGGACCGCTTCCGGCGGGCAATATCTGAGCGTCAAGGACACCGGCTCCGGCATTGCCGAGGATGAGATTCCGGTCGTGCTGGCCTCGTTCGGCCAGGGCTCCAACTCGATCAAATCGGCCGAACAGGGCGCGGGGCTGGGCCTTCCGATCGCAAAGAGCCTGATCGACATGCACGGCGGTACCTTCACGCTGAAATCGAAGCTGCGCATCGGCACCGAAGTCATCGTCACCTTCCCGCCGGAGCGCGTGATGAGTGCGCTGGCGCCGATGGCCGAGGAGGCCCCGCCCCTGCAGCCCGATCCCACCTTCACAGCCGACGACAAACGGCGGACGCGTCACAAACCGATCATGAGTGCAGGAACCGGCTTGTAACCGGGTTGTAGCTGGAGCGCTTGCGCAAGTGACGCAAACCATTTCACTATCGATAAATGAGCAAAGAAACGCCGTGTATCGCAGTCTGCATGATGGACCCCAAAACCAAACTCTGCTTCGGCTGCGGACGCACGCTGCCGGAGATCGCGCGCTGGCACCGCATGGAGAGCGCGGAGCGATTAGCCGTGATGGAAGGCCTTGCGGCGCGCATGGCGGAAGCCGGCCTCGTGCAGATGCCGCCGCGCCCCGAGCGCGGCTGACCCCGGGACGAATCTTGGGACCAACCGGCGGAGGCGCGCTGTGATCCGCGTCATGCTCGTTCTGGCGATGCTCGCCGCTACCGCCGGCGCCGTCGTCGCCTATGGCGATCCGAACCAGATCGCGCGCGCCAGCAACTCGGTCACGAAGATGCTGCGGCAACGCAGCCTGGAGCCGGCGCCCGCCGTGCAGATCGCGCGCGGCAAGGCTGGCGAATTCGCGCTGCATGCCAAGATCAACGGCGTCAAGGCGCCGATGGTGATCGACACCGGCGCGACGTCGGTGGTGCTGACCTGGGAGACGGCGAAGGCGATCGGTCTGCCGATCGAGATGCTCGAATACAATGTCGACGTCGAAACCGCCGGCGGTCACACCAAGGCGGCGCGGCTGACGCTTGACCGTCTCGCAGTCGGTGGGCTCGTCGAAAAATCGGTGCCGGCGCTGGTGGTGCCGCGCGGGCAGATGAAGACCAACCTGCTCGGCATGAGCTTTCTCGATCGCCTGGAAAGCTGGGGCGTGCAAGCCGACAAGGTGATGCTGCACGGCTATCCCGAGGTCGCGACCAACCACAAACGCTCCCGCTCGGCGGCGAACTGATTTAAAGCGCATCGCTTGGCCGCCTGCGAGATGACTATCGTCAACGGAGACAGACGTGGCGAGTAGATCGCGCCTATTTCTGGAGGCCATGGAAGCCAATAATCGCGACGACAACGTTACCGCTCTTCGACTGATGAAAGCCGCCGCGGAGCAAGGTGATCCAGTTGCCTGCTTTGTTGCAGCGTTCTGGCACTCAGGGAGAGAGGAAGGGTTTCCAGCTAACCGAGAGCGGTGCAAATTCTGGCTTGGCAAGCTCGAAGATTTGGCGGAGGCGGACAACGGGGAGGCCCAATGGGAGCTCGGGCAGCACTTACGTTTCGGGAATCTCTTCAGCCGGAGTACCGAGCTTGCCAACTATTGGCTGGAGCGAGCGGCCAAGAATGGATACGGCGAAGCGCAGCACCATTTGGCGTGGTATTTGGAAACCGGGCAATACGGCTATCCGGTCGATCCCCGACGCTTCAGAGTCATGGTACGGCCGGGCTTTCAAACAAGAGCATCCGGAGACGCTATACCTGTTTGCCATAAGGCTGTTTATCGACGGTCGCCCGACCGACGAGGCGCTGCGGCTGCTGAGGAAGGCGGCTGACAAGGGCTCCAAACAAGCGGGCCACGTCTTGCATGATTCCCTTCATTGAGCCTGCAAGAATTAGCGAACGGCAGCGTTGATGCACGGCTATCCTGATGTTGCCGGCCGCCACAAGCGCCACCGCGCGGCGGCGAACTGTGGAATATCTCAAGCAGATTGCGGTGCGCCCGAACAAAGCGCCCGCTTAGACCTGTAACCTCGCGCGATTCGTCACGAGACCCTGCGACCCAGGCACCCCCGAGCTGACGGAGTGTCAGCACACTGGATAGCGTGAGCTGAACGACGACCAACAGCATGGCCGCAACTAATGCCCACAGATCGGCTGTCATGATTGCCTCGGCTGGGATGATGCATACGATCTAAACCACTTCCCTGCCTAAGCCTGCCTAAGGGGAGTGGCCGCCGCGCCGGTCCCTCCCCATTTTGGCTGCGGGGGACAAGCACGTCCTCGTTGCCATCGGAGATGGGCAATGACCATCAAAACCTTTTGCACGCTTGCCGCCACCATCTTTGCCCTGATCGCACTTCTGCAGCTGATCCGGATTGTGATGGGGTGGTCCGTCACCTTTAATGGCGTCGATGTGCCGTTCTGGGCGAGCTGGATTGCCGTCATCGTGGCGGCCGCGTTGAGCTTCGTCGGCTTCCGCGCCGCCATGCGCAGCTAAAGGCGAACGCCAGTCCGGCATAGAAGGCAAAAGGCGGAGGCGCGTCCAGCGTTTCCCCGCCCGCTGCAAATTATCCGCGGAGACGTCAGCCTTTCGGCCTCGATGCCTTGCGCGCCTTGTTGGCTTCCTCGATCTCGGGTTCGAGCGACTTCAGGCTCTCGTAGATCTCTGCCAGAATTGCCTTCAGGTCCGAAATGTTCTTCGACGGGAAATCGCGGACCGCAACCTCCTCGAAGTGGATGGCGATCGGGATCAGCTCTTCGACCAGCGTCCGCCCCTTCGGCGTGAGGTTGATCGCAACGGTGCGACCGTTGTCCTTCAGCCGCGCCCGCGTGACGAGGCCGCGCCGTTTCATCTCCCCGACCAGCCGCGACAACGTCGATATCTCGATCGTCGTCATCGCCGCAAGATCGCCGAGCCGCTGGTCGCCGGTTTCCCAAAGCGCGGCCATCACACGATACATCGGCAGGGTCACGCCGTAGCCGGCAATGCGCCTGGAAAACAGCTCACCCATCTGCACGCCCACGCGGTTGAGCAAATAGGGAAAGGAATTTGTCAGCCTGTACAATGCCTTGCGTCCTGCCTCGGTGCAACTTTTGCAATCTTCCAATAACCGGACGCCGATTATTTTTCAAGGCAATTGTTGCATTTGAAAATTTCTCTTGACCGATATTTGCAAATGCAACTATTGTTCAAGGAAAGTTGAGCCGTCGGACAAGAGCGGATTTCAGTGGAGGAAACCATGTCGCTGGATTCGGCATCCGACGAATTGCGTGAAACATTCAAGCGCGCGTTGCGGCGATTTCCCGCGGCGGTGTCGGTCATCACCTCGGCCGACCAGGATCGCCGGCACGGGATGACGGCGACCGCCGTGACGTCGCTGTCGCTGGATCCCCCTTCCCTGATCGTCTGCATCAACCAGGCAACGCTGCTGCATGACATCATGCTGCTGGCGCGCCGGTTTTGCGTCAACGTGCTGCGCCGCGATCAGGTCCCGCTTTCATCCGCCTTCAGCGGCGCGCTCCCGGCCGAGGAGCGGTTCGGGCTCGGCGACTGGAAGACCTCGGCCGAGGGCGTCACCTACCTCGCCGACGCGCAGATCAACATCTTCTGCAAGAAGGCGGCCGCCGTGCCCTACGGCACGCACACGATCTTCATCGGCGAAGCCGAGGTCGTGAACGTGCGCGATCCGATCGAGCCGCTGATCTACCAGGATGCGACCTACTGCTTCTCGGTGCCGCACGACAGCCAGGCCGCGTGAACCGCGCCAGCCACCTGACCGCCTTTCAATCCATCGAAGACACGGAGCAAACCAATGGTATCAGTCGCCCAGTTGAAGGACGTGCCAGCGTCACCGTCGCTTCGCCCTGATATTGCCGAGTTGCGCAGCCGCGTGGCGCAGATCGCGCCGCAGATCAAGGCGCGCGCCCACACCACCGAAAAGGCCGGCCGCGTTCCGGAAGAGAACATCATTGCGCTACGCAACATCGGCTATTTCGACATCGTCAAGCCGGCGATGTTCGGCGGCTACGAGCACGATTTCGACGTGCTGGTCGAATTGAACATCGAGCTAGCCAAAAGCTGCGCCTCGACGGCATGGGTCGGCGGCCTGCTCGCGGCCCATCAATGGCTGATCGCAGGATTTCCGGAAGCCGCGCAATGCGACGTCTGGGCCAGCAATCCCGATGCGGTGGCCTGTGGCTCCTACGCGCCGGCCGCCAAGGCAATCGAGGTCGACGGCGGCTATCGCCTCACCGGGCGCTGGTCGTTTGCCAGCGGCTGCGATAACGCCCAATGGTCGCTGTGCGCGGCGCTGTTGCCGTCGAAGACCGAGAGCGGCCAGTTCGCGCCGGCCTTCCTGCTGGTTCCGGCTGCCGACTACGTCATCGACGATACCTGGAATGTCGTCGGCCTCAGCGGCACCGGCAGCAAGACGCTGGTGCTGAATGACGTGTTCGTGCCCGCGCACCGCCTGCTGTCGTTCGCCGACACCACATCCGGAAAGACGCCGGGCGCCACGCTCTATGCCAATAACCCCACCTTCTCGATCCCGATGCTGTCGAACATTCCCTCCTGCCTGGCCTCGGCCGCGGTCGGCGCGGCGGCCGGCGCGCTGGAGGATTATCTTGCCGTGACATCGCGACGGATCACCCGCGGCGCGGTGGCCGGCCACAACAATCGCATGGCGGATTTCCCGACCATCCAGTTGCGCGTTGCGGAAGCGGCCGCCTCGGTCGATGCGGCGCGCGAAGTGCTGCTGCGCGATCTCAGGGATCGTGCGGCGACGGTCCGCGACGGCAAGCCGATCTCGATAGAGGATCGCATTGTCAGCCGCCGCGGCCAGGCGTTTTCGGTCGCACTTGCCATTCGCGCCACCGAAGCGTTGAACGCATCGACCGGCGGGCTCGGCCTCGATCTCTCCAACCCGGTGCAGCGCGCCTGGCGCGACGCCAATGCGGTCGGCCGACATATCAGCATGAACTGGGATGCCGTCGGCACCATGTACGGCCAGCTCGCGCTCGGGCTGACGCCGCAAGGACAGTACTGAAGGCCAATACTAATCAACATCAGACATCAGCGAGGACGACATGCAGGGCAAGATCGCACTAGAGGAACATTTTGCAATTCCTGACACGCTGATGGATTCGGCGGGCTTCGTCCCGGATTCTTATTGGCCGGAGCTGAAGGATCGCCTGCTGGATATCCAAGACAAGCGGCTGGCGCAGATGGACCGCCACGGCGTCGAGATGATGATCCTGTCGCTGAACGCGCCCGCGGTTCAAGCGATTCCCGACGTGGCCCGCGCCAACGAGATTGCGATCCGGGCCAATGATTTCCTCGCCGAGCAAGTGGCAAAACGCCCGTCGCGATTTCAGGCATTTGCGGCGCTGCCGATGCAGGATCCGGATCTTGCGATCAAGGAGCTCCAGCGCTGCATCAACACGCTCGGTTTCCGCGGCGCGCTGGTCAACGGCTTTTCGCAAGTCGGCGACGGCAAACGGCCGGTCTATTACGACCTGCCGCAGTACTGGCCGTTCTGGGCGGCGGTCGAGAAGACCGGCCTGCCCTTCTACCTGCATCCGCGCAATCCGCTGCCGGAGGACTGCGCGATCTATGAAGGGCATCCGTGGCTGATGGGCCCGACCTGGGCGTTCGGACAGGAGACCGCCGTTCACGCGCTGCGCCTGATGGGATCTGGCCTGTTCGATGCCCATCCGAAACTCAAGATCATCCTCGGCCACATGGGCGAAGGCCTGCCCTACAGCATGTGGCGCGTCGATCATCGTAACGGCTGGGTCAAGGCGCCGCCGAAGCACAAGGCGAAGAAGAAGATCTGCGACTACTTCAACGCCAACTTCTTCCTGACCACTTCAGGGAATTTCCGTACCCAAACCCTGATTGATTCCATTCTCGAGATCGGGGCGGACCGCATTCTGTTCTCGGTCGACTGGCCGTTCGAAAATGTCGATCACGCCTCCGACTGGTTCAACAGCGCCAGCATCAGTGAGAACGATCGCCTGAAGATCGGCCGGCGCAACGCCATCGACCTGTTCAAGCTCGATCTCGGCGAAACCACCGTCGCCGGGCAAAGCATCCATCAAGCCGCGGAATAAGCGGTCTCACAATACGCAAACACAATCTTGGGAGGGATACGGCCATGACTGCGAAAGCGATCGATCTTCACGAGGAGCTAGCCGAGGCAAAGGTCGGCAAATTTCACTGGCGCCTCGGCGCCATCATGGGATTGCTCACGCTGTTCGACGGATATGACACGTTCAATCCGGCCTACGTCATTCACTATGTCGCAAAGCCGTGGGGCCTGCAGGCCGGCCAGGCGGGGCTATTGATCTCCAGCGGGCTGGTCGGATTCCTGCTCGGGGCCGCCATCCATGGCATCATCGCCGACCGCCTCGGCCGCCGCGGCACCCTGCTCGGGGGCCTCTGGATTACCAGCATCTTCACGCTGCTGACCGCGACGTCCGCGGACTCGTTCCTGTCGTTCTGCATCCTGCGGCTTCTGACCGGCATCGGGCTAGGCGTATTGCTGCCTTTGGCGACGACCTACATCAACGAGCTGGCCCCGCGGCGGGTGGCTAACACGTTCGCGCTATGGGGCGTCGCGCTCGGCTGGGCGCTCGGCGGAACGCTCGCCGGTGTCGCCGGCGTGTTCGCGACGCCGGCGTTCGGCTGGACCTCGTTGTACTGGATCGGATCGCTGTCGTTCCTACTGCTTCCTTTCATGCACTACATGTTGCCGGAGTCACCGAAATTCCTTGCCCTCCAAGGCCGCACCGGCGAAATCCGCGACATGCTCAGCAAGCTTCGGCCCGAGCGCGCAGGCGTCTATCAGTCGGCCAAAATTGCCGTCGGGGCGTCCGAGAAGCCGGTCAATTCGGTGGCGGTGCTGCTGCATTCCAAATATCGCCGGACCACGTTCGCGATCTGGGCGTCGGCGTTCCTCAGCCTGTTCTGCATCTTCGGCCTGTCGGGATGGATTCCGACCGTGATGATGCAGCGTGGAGAAACCTTCGCGGCCAGCTTCGGCTTCGGCGCGCTGATGCAGATCATGTCGTTCGTCGGCGCTCTCGTGCTTGGGCATCTGGTCGACAAGTCCGGCAGCAGCCGCGGGCTGATCGCAACCTGGTGGGCGATCGGCGGCCTCGCCGTGCTGTCGCTCGTGGTGCTGAATGACCACATCGTCAACATCACGTCGGTCGCGGCCGCCGGTTTCTTCATCATCGGCGCGCAGTTCGTGCTGAACAACTTTACCGCGGCTTCCTACGAGACCGGCGTGCGCGCCACCGCGGTTGGAATGGAACTCGGGGTCGCGCGCGTCGGCGCCATTCTCGGACCGTTCGTTGCCGGCGCGCTTCAGCAATATTACCAGAGCCCGACGCCGATGTTCCTGTCGATCGGCGTCTCCGCGATCGCCGCCGGGGCGATCATCCTGCTGGCCCGGCAGCCGGCGACAGCCCCCGCAAGCGGCCTTGAAGAGACGGCCACCTTGCGCAAGGTTGCACAGCCCGCTTCTTGAGGCGGAGCATCAATGCGGAAAGTCCGGCTCCGGAACGATCCGGGGCCGGCTATATCTTCCGCAAAGGAGCAGCCATGCAAGACTTCGTCTACCAGAGCGCGCCGATGCGGGTGGTATTCGGCACCGGCACGCTGCGTCAATTGCCCGACGAATTGTCCCGCCTCGGCGTCACGCGCGCGCTCGTGCTGGCAACCTCGCGCCAGAAAGATCTGGTCGCCGGCATCCGGGAGATGATCGGGGAGCGCTTCGCCGGCGTCTTCACCGGAGCCGTCATGCATACGCCGGTCGAGGTGACGGAACGGGCGATGGAAACCGTGCGCGAGGTGCGGGCCGATTGTCTCGTGGCGATCGGTGGCGGTTCGACCACCGGCCTCGGCAAGGCGATCGCCTTGCGAACCGACCTGCCGCAGATCGTGCTGCCGACCAGCTATGCCGGTTCGGAGATGACGCCGGTCGTCGGCCAGACCAGCGGCGGGATCAAAACCACGCAGTCGAGCCCGAAAATTCTTCCCGAGGTCGTGATCTATGATGTCGACCTCACCATGACGATGCCTCCGGGCTTGTCCGCGACATCGGGCATCAACGCCATCGCGCATGCAGTCGAAGCGCTCTACGCCCGGGATCGCAACCCCGTGATATCGCTGATGGCGCAGGAGGCTATCCGCACGCTGGCGCACGCCCTGCCCAAGATCTGCACCCGGCCAGACGACAGGGCTGCGCGCACCGACGCGCTCTATGGCGCTTGGCTCTCTGGCATCTGCCTCGGCGCCGTCGGCATGGCCCTGCATCACAAGCTCTGCCATACGCTGGGCGGGTCGTTCAATCTACCGCATGCGGAAACCCACACCGTCATTCTCCCGCATGCCCTCGCCTACAATGCGCCTGCTGTACCTGACGCGATGACGCGTATCGCTGCCGCGCTCGGCGTGAGCGACCCGGCGCTCGGCCTGCATGATCTGGCGCGAAAGCTTGCTGCGCCGGCATCGCTACGCGAGATCGGCATGCCCGAGAGCGGCATCGATCAGACCGCCGACCTCGCCGTGAAGAACCCCTACTGGAATCCGCGCCCGGTCGAGCGAGCGGCAATCCGCGAACTGATCGCGCGGGCCTGGCGCGGAGACGCTCCGGAAAATGCGATCGGCTAGTTCAGGACATAGACCATGCCTGGGCGAAGCGAAACCGGCCGGCTATTGAGGCGGCGCGGGCGAAATTTGAAGCGGCGAAGGCACGAGCCGATTGAAGGAGCAGGCTGCTTCGGTCGCGGCCTTTGGCTTTTGTTCGCACGCCGCCAAGGCGGCCTGACAGATTAGGCCGCTGCCAACGCCGCTGCGCGATCCTCGACCAGCGCGATCGCATCGCGCAGCACGTCGACGCCGGCGCCCGGCTTGACGCCCTTCTCCGCCAGATGGCGGCGGAAGGCACGCGCGCCGGGAACGCCGTGAAACGCGCCGACGAAATGCCGCGTCATCGAATGCAGCTTTGCGCCTTGCGCCAACTGGTCTTCGATATAGGGAAACATCGCTTCGAAGACGTCCTTCATGGTGGCGTATGGTGCCGCCTCGCCGAACAATTCGGGATCGACGTCGAGCAAACGCCAGGGCTCCTGGTAGGCCGCCCGCCCCAGCATCACGCCGTCGACATGGTCGAGGTGCCGCGCAGCCTCCGCAATACTGCCGATGCCGCCATTGATGATGATCGGAATACCTGATAGCGCAGCCTTGAGTCGATAGACCCTGTCGTAATCGAGCGGCGGGATGTCGCGGTTTTCCTTCGGCGACAATCCGTTGAGCCAGGCTTTTCGGGCATGCACGACCAGCGCGTCCGCGCCGGCCGCGACCACGCCGCGCGCCAGCACGTCGAGGGCCACTTCCGGATCTTGGTCGTCGATGCCGATCCGGCATTTGACCGTGACGGGAATCTTGACGGCGCGCTTCATGGCGGCAACGCCATCGGCAACCAGCGCCGGCTCCGCCATCAGGCAGGCGCCGAAACGGCCGTCCTTCACCCGGTCGGACGGACAGCCGACATTGAGGTTGATTTCGTCGTAACCGAAATCCTCGCCGATCTTCGCAGCGGCGGCGAGATCATCCGGCTCCGACCCGCCGAGTTGCAGCGCCACCGGATGCTCGCTTGGATCGAAGCCAAGCAGCCGCCTGCGGTCGCCATGAATAATGGCGCCGGTCGTCAGCATCTCCGTGTAGAGCCGCGCGCGCCGGCTCATCAGACGGTGGAACACGCGGCAATGCCGGTCGGTCCAGTCCATCATGGGCGCGACGGAAAAACGATAGTCTTGCGATTCCAATTGGTTACCGTAACCGTATGTTCTTCAACATTAACGCCGTTATACTATTTCCGCGAAAATAGTATAGCCGCCGAGCGCGCGTAATCGCCAAGCCGTCCATAACAGCGGCAATATCCTCCACAGAGAACTCCTAGCCATATAAAGCCAACTCCTCAGAAACGTCGCTGGGCGATCGCCATTCGCGATCCATCTGCGAGGGATCACTCGCTGCGCATTGACGTCATTATGGAGGAACGGCAATCGAAAGAGGAGTGTCGATCAGTAGCGAAACGGATTTCGACACCCTCTCCGATCGGGCGTCAGATCGCGTCGTCGACGATCAAATGCGGCTTGCCCTGCGAGCAGGATTCGACACGTGCCCTGATGCGAAAGGTTGCGGCAAGGTTTTCCGGCGTCAGGACGCCAGCCGCCGTGCCGAAATCGTGCAACGTTCCATCACAGAGGAGAGCGACCTTGTCGGCGAATTTCAGTGCCAGGTCGAGATGGTGCAGCGCGATCAGCACGAGCATACCGTCGTCATGCGCAAGGCGGCGCACCTGTCGCATCGCTTCCAGCTGGCGGTGCATATCCAGCGCGCTGGTCGGCTCGTCCAAGAGCAGCACCTGCGGTTCGCGCACGAGACATTGGGCAAGCCCGACGAGCTGGCGCTGTCCACCGCTCAGCTCGGTAAGGACTTCATTGGCAAGATCGCCCATATCGAGTGCTGCCAGCGCCTGGTCCACCGCCACCAGATCAGACCTCCCCAGACGCCAGCCGCTGACCTGCTTGCGCGCAAGAAGGATGGATTCGAATACAGTCAGCACTGCGCTTGCCGTTTGGTCCTGAGGCATGTAGGCGACGGCGCGATCTGCATCGCGCACACCTTCCAGCCGGCACTCGCCAGGTCCCGGAAGAATGGCTGCCAAGCGCCGGAACAGCGTCGACTTGCCCGCAGCATTCGGTCCAATGACAGCCACCACCTCGCCGCCATAACAGGGCGGAAGCGTCACATCACGTAGCACCTGGCGTGATCCGTAGCGGGCGCCGAGGCGATGCGTGCTCAGCACTACCATATGTCTCTTCCGCTTCTCAGGATCAAATAGAGGAAGACCGGCAATCCGATCGCCGAGGTGACGATGCCGATCGGCAGGACAGCGCCCGGTACCGCGATTTTGGCCAGGACGGAGCTGGACGACATGATCAGCGCGCCAGTCAGCGCGCTCGCGGGCAGCAGGAAGCGCTGGTCTTCGCCGACCATCATGCGGGCGATGTGCGGACCTACGAGACCGATAAAGCCGATCGTGCCGACAAACGCGACGGGGATCGCCGTCAAAAGGGAGACAAGGATCAGGGTTTCGAGCCGCAGGCGCCGCACGGGAATGCCGAAGCTCGCCGCGCGCGCCTCGCCAAGACGTAACGCCGTCAACTGCCACCGGCGGCGCAGAAACACCGGCAAGGTTATCGCCACGACGAGCGCGGTGATGGCGAGCTTGGGCCATGTCGCCTTGGTGAGGCTGCCCATGGTCCAGAAAACGATGGCCGCGACGGCTTGCTCGGCCGCGAAATATTGAACGATAGCGAGGGCCGTATTGAAACTGAAAACCAGCGCTATGCCCAAGAGCACGATCATCTGGATCGAGGCTCCGCGCCGAAGGCTGGCCAAATGGATTAGGAAGGCGGTTGCCATGGCCACGACGAAAGCGTTGGCCGCGACAATGTAGTCGCCTACCATGGGAACCAGCGCGACGCCGAAGGCGAGCGCCAGAGCTGCGCCGAAGCTTGCACCGGCGGAAATGCCTAGCGTGAACGGACTCGCCAGCGGATTGTTCAAGATGGTCTGCATCTGAGCGCCGCCGATGGCTAGCGCCACACCTACCACGACGCCCATAAGGGCCGATGGCATGCGGATCGACCAGACAATGACACGCATCTGCGCATCCGCCTCTGCTGGCAGGAAAAGCGTGCGCACAACCTCGCCAAGACCGTAGCTCGCCGGCCCGGTCGAAAGGTCGCCGACCAATGCCAAGCAAACCCCGACCACCAGCGCAAGGAGAACGATCCACCGCCTGACGCTGAGCGCCTGATAGGTGTCGCGTCCGGCTATTGTCAGCGCTTCGGTATGGAGATCTGTCATCGCTGGCCGTCGGAAAGGCTGACGCTATAGCCGGGGCGGTAGTCTATCGGCAGGAAGCGACGATGGTATTCAGCAAAGGTTGCGTCGGGGTCCAGATCGGCAAACAGGTCGGGGTGGAACCACTTCGCCAATTGCTGGACGGCAAAAAACTCGTATGGGCTGTTGTAGAACTGGTGCCAAATGCCGTGAAAATTCCGCGCCTTCTTTGCCGCGATACCGGTATAGGCGTCGCGGGTAGTGAACCATTCGAGCTTCTTGCGCGTCAGGCGAGAATCCGCCCCTGGTCCGAGCGGAATCCAGTGGCCGCCGGGCACGTAGGCTTGCCAGTCGGCGCTGGTAACCACCACATGCGCGGGATCGGCGACGATGACCTGTTCGGGGCTGATCTGCCCAAAAGTCGAAGGGATGATATCGCTGCCGATATTATGGCCGCCGGCGAGTTCGACATATTTGCCGAAATTCTCCGCGCCGAAAGACAGGCAGCAATCCTGCGAGTAGCCGCCGATCCGCTCGACGAACACATTGGGGCGTTTCGGTTGTTTGGCGGCAAGGACGTTGGCAACTGCAGCCATGGCCTGGCGGCGGAACGCGATGATCTCTTCGGCACGCGCCTCTCGGCCCATGATCCTCCCCAGCAGCTGAATGGTCGGCTCGGTGTTTTCCAGCGGACGGTGGCGAAAATCGATGTAAAGAACCGGTATGTTCAGCGCCGCGAGCTTCTCAATGTAATTGGCGTCCTTGTTGGCCTGCATGGCCTCAAGATTGAGCAGCACCACATCGGGCTTCTGGATGATCGCCGATTCGATGTCGATCAGGCTGTCCTCCTGGCCCTTAAAGGCAGGGAGCTTCGCCAACGCGGGAAACACTTTGAGGTACTGCGCGTAAGTGGCCGGGTCGGCCGCGATCAGATCGGTGCGCCAGGCAACCACATGGGCCAGAGGATCTTTGGGTTCCAGCGATGCGATAAGATAGAGCTGCCGACCTTCGCCCAGAAGCATGCGCTTGACCGGCGCGTTAAGCGTCACCTGGCGGCCCGCGATATCGGTGAGCGTAACTGACGCTTGTGTCTGTGTCGGTCCAGGTTCGACGGCAAACGCTGCTGTCGGAAGCAAAACGATCAGGACAAGAGCCATCACCGCGGCATGCAGCAGCGATCGGTGTTCCGTCATGACCGGATTCCTTTTCGAGTGGGGTGCGCGATTTTGAGCCATATGCCGAGAGCGGACAAAAATGACAAGGCGTAAAGCGTGGCGACGAGCGGGAAAGCGGCTTTAAGACCAAAGAGCTGGGTAACCGCGACGCCGGCGATGATGCCGCTGGCGGAAGCACCCTGTTGGGAAGCTTGCGCGAGACCCAAGACCGAACCTTGTCGATCATGAGCCACGGCTACCGAAATGAGCGCAAGAAGGACCGGCGTCGTTCCCCCGAGAAGCATACCCCAGATGAAATACAGCAACGCAAATACGACAACGGAGCTGGTGCTTCCCGCCAGATGCGTCACCAAAACGCACGCCGCCGAAATGAGCACGTTCCCGCCCAGCACATAGAATGGTGTTCTATTCTCGAAGAGCCGCGCCCACAGCGGCGCGGCCACGACAAAGCCGCACGCCAGCAGCCCGTAAGTGAGGCCGGCGACCCAGTGACGGGCGCCAAATACCTGGGTCATGTACAGTGAGAAAGGAACCTGCAGGACCATGCGGCTGGCAAGCAGCATCCCCATCAAGGCAAGAAGAGCTGCGATGGGAATACCTGTCGACGCCGTAGGCTTTGCGGTACCCGCATTCCAGGGATCGGCGGCAACAGCTCCTGGCGTCGGTACGGGCAGGCTCAACCAGGCAACAGCAGCGCACAGCGCACAAATTGCCCCGGCGGTCAGATTTATTGCGGCGAAAGGGAAGCTATCGAGAATGAGCCCGCCTAGAAAGGCGCCGCCCAGCGAGCCCACATTGGTGGCAACCTGAAGCCAGGCGAAGAGGCTTGCGCGATCCTTCCCGCCGGTAATCTGCACGCCATAGGCCTGCGCTGGGGCGATATAGCCGGCGCAGGCGCCCTGCAAGAAACGCAGCGCCATGATCGTCCAGACATCCTGTGCAACAGCAACAAGGAGTTGCGTGACCGCTAATCCGCCGAGCGCCCGAACCATCATCAGCCGATTGCCGTAGCGATCGCCCATTCGCCCCCAAAAGGCGCTGGTCAGCGACATGCCAATCATCGGGCCAACGTAGACACCAACACCTGCTAACCCAAAGACGCTGTCGGAGGGGCTCAACGCTTTGATCTGGATCGGCCAGAATGGACCACTCATTTCCATGGCACCCATGGAAATGAATTGCAGCCCGAACAGCAGAACAAAAACCGGTCCGAAGCCGCGAACCGCGGCAGAAGCATTTGTCATTCCGCTGAAGCCATTGGATTTGGCAGCTCGTGCTCAACGCGGTAGTCGCGATAACGCTCCAGATGCATCCGTAGCACCGAGCGGGTCGGCCAGGGTTTCTCGAGGAAGGCCTTACGTTCTTCCATCCAGAACGCGTCCGACAACATGCGCGGCCTGAGCGCGTCGAAAGCTGCCGCGGTCTCTTCCCGCAGGATGCGCCAAAGGCTCGTGCCCGGCAGAGCATAATGTTCGTGAAGGCAGAGTGCGACCTCATGAAGGTGGCAGACGAAGCAGGCATCGATGACGAATGAGCGCACGAGGCTGATATCGTCATCAAAGGTGGTGGGCAAGATCCCCGCGCGAGTGAAGGGCTTGAGGTGGTGCCCTCGTTCCCTAAAGAGAGGTGAAAAGCTGCGGCCGTCGCCGAAATCACGGATCAGCAGTTTTCGCGGGCGGCCGGTTTCATCGAACAGAATCGTGCTGTTTTGCTGATGCGCCTCAAAGGCAATTCCGTAAAGCAGATATATGGCAAGCGTCGGCTGGATGACGGTCGCTGCATAGGTACGGAAGAACGCAGATACGGCTGCTTCGCTTTCATCGCCGTTTCTCGCAATCAATTCGCAAATGAGCGGGCGGCCATCGATCGGGCTTGCCGTCAAGAGTGCCGCGACGGTGACCGGTAATAGCCCATCATTTCGCGCCAGTGCGTCGGCGTTGCGGTAGACAACCGAAAGAAAGCGGCCGGGATGCTCATCGGCCGTTACGGGGTGGCGCAGGATTGCGCCCAGCTCTTCGGTGAAGATCTCCAACCTGTCACACAGATCCCTCTCCTTCGACAGAATTTCGGAAATCAGGGTGCTGAGACGCGGCCCCATGTGAATCGACTTGGCCTGCAGCGTGCGCTGTTCGCTGGTCATCCAGATCGCCACAGGCAGTTTGATAAAGGGCCGCGGTTCCCGTGTGTCCGGCAACATGGTGCGGAACGACATTGACGGCAGCGTCACGACGTCCGGGCCATCCGGGTCGAAAACGCCGGAAGCAATCTCGGACGCGAATTCACGGCGCACGAAATTTTCAAGGTGCCAGATATGGACAGGTAGAGGCAGCCAGTCCTCGGGAGCCTTGCCACGCTCGTTCAATCCTTCGGTCCAGTCGCGCCAGAGCTCGGGGAAGTTCTGCGCGAACCATTCCGAATAGCTGCCGACATGCGGCATCTTCTCCACATAGGACCATTCCTTGCGTAGCGCTGCTATCCGGACCCGCACGCGGGCACCGAACTCCGGCGACAACGCAGCGACGTCCTCGGGTGACAGGGACTTGGACTTCCAGGTCGGATAGAAAGGGTGACCTTCCAGCGCGCCCCATTGATCGAGGGTCATGGCCGCCAGATGCGGCGGCAGGCTCTTTTCCAGATATGCGAGGAATTCCCGCGCGCCTGCTTCGGCCACCTTCCCTCTCAGCTCGGCGCTCCAGACCTCCCGATGACGGCGCGCCAGGATGTCGTTGCGCATGCTGTCCTCGACGTCGCGTATGAGCTGCTCGACGCCATCAGATGCAGGCGAGATCGCCAAGGCGGGCGCGACCTGCCCGATCAGCTCCGAGGGATCATCGATCCGGCGCCGAGCGCCGGTCTCGTCCAGTACCTCGACAGAACCGCGATTTTGCAACGTTCCGGCCGGCGCACGACGCAGGTCGGTGAAATGCAGGACCCGGCGTGACTGCCAAAGCGGGAGCCATGCTTGGTTGCCGTCGCGCGCCCACAATAACGCATCCGGTTCAAGGAGACGTTCGGCGAACAAGCAGCGGACCAACCGGTTGAGCGCATTGCGCGATGCGCCCAAGCGAAGCTGCGCGGCGCGCGCCTGAGCTTCGGCATTTGCGGGGGAAGACATCCTCTCGTCCATTACGCTTCCTCCGGCCAGTTGGAGGGCAAACAGGCCGGCGCGCCTTCGGCGAGCCCGCCGTGGTAGTTGAGCGCCCAGTTGTAGGTTTTCGTGATAGCGGGAGTTGCCACTTCAAGCCGCGCGGCCAATTCCACGAGCAGCGCCTGCCCGAAGGCAATGTCTTCGTGGAAAGCGCGGCTTGCGCGATCGATGACAAGGCCGGGCCCATCCGGATTGGGGACAAGTGGGGCGCGAATGCCTGCGTAAGCACGGTTTGTTCGCAGCAGCGTATACATGGCCCGGTTGTCCTCGATCTGGCTGCCATAAGCCTCGATCAATTCCTGTCGGAGCGGCTTCACCGAACTCAGATCAATGCGAAGGCGTGACTCGACCGCATGGCGGATTGCCTGGTTTTCCGCATCGCAGGCCTCCAGCAATTCGGCGCCGGCACGCGGGCAATCGCTCCACCAGCAAAGGGGACGGTCAAAGGGCTTGTTTTCCCAGGGTGCGCCGGGGCCGATCAACGCATAGAGCACAGCTGGATGCATCAGTGCGTTGCCCGGCGTCAGCGTGATTTCCAGATAATCCTGCAGCAGGGTGACGGGAGCTTCATAAAGGCGGCCCAGCATCGCACGGAGCTCGGCGCGGCTCGCTGCGGTCTCGCGGCGATGAAGCGCCGCGAAGAGCTGAGCCTTGGCGCCCCCCATGCGCACCCGCTCGCCTGGGACCAGGTCAAAGGCGGTATGGGGTACGTCCTTCATGCCCCAGATCACCACATTGTATGTGCCCGAAAGGGCTTTGGCCGCGAGCCAGTTGAAGCCGCAAAAGCCGGGAATCGCGCCGACATAGATGTGCCTGTCCCGGGGAAGGTGCCGTGCGACGTCGTGTAGAAGCGCGGGCCGCGCGTGCGCCGGCTGCGTCACGATCACCATATCCGTGTTTGTGAGTGCCTCGCTCGGATCGGCGCCAACATAGTCGGGCCGCCCGCTCAAGACATGGCCGTCCGGCGTCTGGGCCCGCCAAACACCGTCTCCGCTCGTCCACCGATCGGCGACGGCAGCCGCTCCCGTCAGCACGGAAACAGTAATACCTGGGCGCTGCTTGAAGAGCACGGCATTCAAATGCCCAGTGCGCCCTGCACCGCAGATCGTCACCTTCATGCCGCGCGCGCCCTTCCGGTTATCCAGGCGTCGAGCTGTGCGGCGATTGTCGGATCCAACAGATCGCGCTTGGCCATCCATTCATCGTCGAAGACCGAACCGAGATATTTCTCGCCACCGTCGGCAACGGGCGTGACCACCGTGCCGGACAGCTTGCCGGCCGCAATAAATTCCAGCGCCTTGTAGATGGTGCCCCCGGTCGAGCCGCCGACCAGGAGCCCGTGGCGTCGCGCGATAAAACGTGCTGTTTCGAAGGCCTGAGTGTCGGTGACCTGTACCCCTTCATCGATGCATCCATAGTCGAGCACCTTGCCGATTTCATCGCCGGCGGGCGTTCCTGTGCCCGACTGGTAGTAGGGATGGCCGGGTTTGCCGAAGACGATCGAGCCGGCCGGTTCCACGGCGATCGTGCGGACAGCAGGATTAACCCGCTTCAGACGCTGGGCGATACCGGTCATTGAGCCGCCAGTGCCGACACAGCCGACAAAGGCGTCGACGCCGTCTGGAAGCTGTGCCAGGAGTTCGTCGACCAAACCGGCATAGCCTTCCGGGTTTGCCGGATTGTCGGACTGGTTCATGAACAACGCACCAGGAAGCTGGGCACCGAGTTGGGCGGCCAGCCGCTGGCGCTCCACCACCGCAACCTCGTCTTCCCGAAAATCGCCTTCGACATAACGAATTTCCGCGCCCAGCGCGCGCATCATGCGGATCTTGTCCGGCGCGGCGTGATGATCGACAACGGCAATGAAGCGTAGGCCCAATTCCAATGCGACTATCGCCAGTCCGATCCCGGTGTTTCCGGACGACGATTCGACGATCGTGCCGCCCGGCGCGAGCCGCCCGTCCTCAAGCGCGGCAAGCACCATGCTGCGCGCCATCCGGTCCTTCATGGAGCCACCCGGATTGTTCTTTTCCAGCTTCAGCACCAGCGTGGCGTCGCTGTTGGGTACGGCAATCGGCATTACCGGAGTTTGGCCGATCAACTGGCTTACGGTCGTGCAGAGCATTGTGCCTCTCCTATTGTGTCTGGAACGAGCGTTGGCTGCCCTTTTGCATCCTGAACCACGCAAAGCCGGCTCGGCATCGGGTGGCGATGGAATTCGTTTTCAAGGAGGTCCATCTGGTAACCGCCGGTGTTGGCGTAAACCAGCAAATCTCCCGCGCGCGGAGCGATTGGAAAGGTGAGCCATCGATTGCAAAGGACGTCCTCGTCCAGGCAGCTATGGCCCGCCAGATATGCTCGGATCGGTTTTGCGGCGACCGGCGGCGATATGGAAGGAACCAGGATGGGATCGACCAGGAATTCGGAGGCAAACCAGGTTTCGCACGCGCTGAAGCTGCTGCCCTCGACGAAGACGACATGAGCATCAGGGCCAACGACCTTCACGCGCAACACCCGGAAGACGGAAATCGCGGCCTGATCGGCCAGTGCTCGCCCCGGCTCCATCCCCAGCACCAGCCCCTCATGGACAAGATAGCTCGATAAGCTGCGGCCATCGGCGATCGGCGCGCGCAGCAGGCAGCGCAGCCACTCGGCCGCGGAAAGGCTCCCCCCGTAGGGATAGAACGAGGCCGGCACCTGCCCGGTGCGGTAATCCTCCGGCATCTGTGCCCCAAGATGCGCCTGATAGGCGCGCTCATCGACATATTGGATCGGCAACCCGCCCCCAATGTCGATCATGCGCGGCGCAAAACCTTGTGCGCGGGATTCGCTGATCAGGCCGGCGACTTCTCCAATCGCCTGCGCACGAGATTCCCAACCATAGCCACCCAGGTGGAAGTGCAGCCCGTCAAAGCGCAACCTGCTTTCGCCGGCAATGCGCGATAGACACTGCCGGATGGCCGCCGCCGGCATGCCGAAGCGACTGCGCGCCTGGTTGGTGGGGCGCAAGCGCAGCAGCACCGCCTGAACCGGGCCGCCCTCTGCTGGCAGCAAGCGGATCAAATCTTCGAGCTCCTCCGGTGAATCGATCGATATCAGAGCGCTGCAGTTGATGAGTTCGTTGTGGAATGCCGCGGTCTTCGCCGGACCCGTCGCCACAAGTTGCGTGCCGTCGGCGCCGAGCCGCCTGGCATCTCGCAACTCATAAAGACTTGAGACGTCAATGCCGGCGCCAGCGCGCAGAGCTGCCGCCAACAGTCCGGGCGATTTGTTGACTTTCGCTCCGTAAAAGAGCGCATGCGCAACACCGCTCTCGCGCAAGACGCCTGTGAGTACCGCGAGATTCCTCTGCAGCTCGTCGGGCCAGATCAGATTGACCGGGGACCCATGTCGGGCGACCCAATCGATCAGCAGCGGGCCGTTGCCAGCCAGGAGCTTCGCCGTGCTTGGCCGCAGAATCGGTGAGAGGCCCGCGCCGGGCTTATGGCAATGCAAGGTCATGACCTCGCCCTTTTGGCATAGGCTACGGCGCGTTCTGTCGGAGCAAGGTGGCGCAAGCTCTCCAGCGTTAGGTTGCAATTGGGCAGACCCTGATCAAAAATATGTCGCGTGGTCTTGCACGGAAATTTTCGGCCACTGCGCGCCATCGCGCGGATGCACGCAGGCGTGATCGTCTGGCCAGGGCGCCAGCTCTCCACCCGCACTGTGTTGTAGTCCAGGAGAATCACCGGCACGACAGGCAGTTGCAGGCGGTGCGCGACGTTTAGCCGGTGATGACCGTCCATCACGAAGAAGGCGTCCTTCTCCGCCGTGATCGGAACAGTCCAGCAACCCGTGCGGAGGATTTGCGCGTGCAGCTCCGCTACCCTGTCGGGATCGACCTCTTCGGTCGGGATCAAGCATGTTGGCGAAAGGAGGCAAACTTTCATATCGACCAACCTGATTTTTGTCAGCAGGAACCGTCCATGAAGCGCATGCGCCGCACCTCCTTCCACTACCGAGCCTTACAAGCATCCATGAACCGTCTCACCGAACTGTAAGAGCAACGATTACATGTCCACGGTCATTGACAGGAGATACGTGCGCGGTGCTCCCAGGAAGAACGTTCCGAATGAGGCCACGCTGGACCAGTAGTTCGTACCGGTGACGTTCTGGACGTTTGCGCGGAAGACCGTCTTCCTGCCGTTGATCGCCGTCGTGTAGCGGGCGCCGAGATCGAGCCGCGTCCAATCCGGGATCGGCTGCTTGTTCGCTGCATCGACGAACTGCCTGCCCGTGTAGATGACTGCCCCGTTCAAAGTGAGCCCTCTCACCCACGGGAGATCCCATTCGGCGCCAATATTGGCCTGTACGTTCGGAACGCCAATTGGCGTATTGCCCACGTTTGCCGCGATGGCGGTCTTTGTCAGGGTGCCATCCAACAGCGAAACGCCTCCGAGGACACGAACATCGGGCATAAGTTCGCCGAAGACGTTGAACTCAAGCCCACGCACCTGCGTTTCGGCGGTGGCCCCGAAGTGTCCGTCAGCAGCCCGCTCGCCGCTCGCCTTCGATATCTGGAAGGCACTGAAGGTGGTTGCAATCCGGCCGAAGTCCACCTTGATGCCGGCCTCGTACTGCTTGGCGATGTAGGGCGGGAGCACTTCGCCGAAATTGGAAGCCTGCTGCGGCGCTACGTCGCCCCGGCTCAGACCTTCGATGTAGTTCGCGTACAGGGAGACATTGTCCCGGGGCCGGACGACGAGGCCGACCACGGGGGTCGTCGCGCTCTTGTCGTAGGACGTCATCGGTGTGAGATAGTTATTCGCCTCGACGCCCTGGCGCCGGACACCCAACGTCAACAGGACACGCTCATCGAGCACGGACAAGGTGTCAGCAATCGAGAGCCCCGTGAGTTGGCTGTCCGAGAGCGGTGGGCGCCCGGGGATCTCGTTTGCGAACTGAGTTGGCGCCACGGTCGGACTGTAGATGTTCGACGCAACCGGACTGCCATTGGTGAGCCGCCGGTACAGCGCGTCATGATAGACGGAAGCCTGGAAGGTGACGGCATGGCGAACGAATGCGGTATCGAAGCGGGCGCGGACGCCGCCATCATAGGTGTATCGATCAATGCTGAGCCCGAAGAACTGCGGCGTCGAAGTGGTGTCGCCGCTCGTGGTCTTGATGGTCGGAAGACCGAAGAACCGCTCGACATTGGTCCGCGATCCGCCGACGTCGGCGAACAGCGTAACTTGATCGGTTACATCGTATTCGTTGCGCCACAAGACAGATTGATCGTTGATGCGCGACCACTCCCAGGGCTGCGTCACGTTCAGCCGGCCGTCCGGTGCCTTTGGCACTTGCAGGCTGGGCTGGTTGGGATCCATCAGGAACGGACGTGACGGAGCGTCAAACCGATCGGTCTGGGCAATAAGGTAGAGCCAGGACCGGAACCGTTCGCCCTGATAGTCGAGGGCCAGCGCCCCGACGCCCGTCGTTTCGGACTGGCGGTCAATCGGCGTGTCGCCGCCGCGCAGGCTGCCGCTGGTGCGCACACCCCATTCCTTGCTGTCGCCGTAGCGCCTCGCAATATCCCAGTGACCGCCGAACCGTGCGGCCGAACCGTAACCCGCGGTGAAGCGGGTCAGGTCCTCTCCCGCACGCTTGGGCACAACATTGATGACGCCGCCGACGCCGCCATTGGGTGCGATGCCCGAGAGCGCGGCTGAGGGCCCCTTGAGCACTTCGATGCGCTCGACGTAATCGGTGAAGATGCGGTAGCTCGGCGCGATGCCGTAAAGGCCCTCGAAGGCGAACTCACCATTGTTGCCCTCGTTGATTGGGAAGCCGCGAATATTGAAGGAATCGACCACGCCGCCCGTTGGGTGGGTACTGCGCACGGAAGGATCCAGGATCAAGGCATCCGCACCCGTTGCCGCCTGCTGATCCCGGATGAACTTGTCCGTGTAACTCGTCACGTTGAAAGGTGACTTCATTGTGCTGGTGTTGCCGAGCATTCCCAGCCGCGCGCCTTGAGCGACCTGGCCGCCTGCAAAGGCGGGTACGACACCCGGCTGCGACGGCTGCGATTGCACCGCGACGGTTTCGGCCTGCGGGGCGGAAGGCACCGTGGTGCGCCGTGAAGTCGATCGGACCCGGGCGTCACTTCGTTTGGTTGGCGCGCGGCGGACCGACTGTTGCGTCGGAGCATCGACAGTAACGGGTGGAAGGGAGTTTCCGCTTTGCGGCGTTTGGGATTGAGCGGGCGATCCGGATCCCGCCAGCAACGCCACTCCACCTAGTAATGTCGCACCAAAGCGAGTTACCGTTCCGATCCCACCTGCACGTCGCATTCCCAGAAAGTCCCTCATCAACAGCGCGTCGCCCAACGTGAAATGGTTCCACGCTAGGCTGCAACGACCATGGACCGAATATCCGCTCTCCGCGTCCGAGCTCGGCCGACACTTGCGGCCCTGTAAATCAGCTCCCTCGCAGACTCGCACTCTGGGTTGGTTGCCTGCGCCTTATCAGCAACCTCCGATCGCTGGCGATCTGCGCCGCCTCTTTAAAGAGACGCTATGGTGACCGCAACGCAAATGCGTGCGCTGCGACTTAGAATGTCTCGATCATCGACGGCCAGAGTCAGCTGACGCCGTGTTTGGAAAGATTCCAAAGGTGCTTTGGAAAGATTCCAAATCGGTGCTGTTGAAATTCGGCAGGAACGATAGACGAGAGCGCTCTCGCCAACGGCCATGCTTTTCCTGGGCACGTCAACGTAATAGGCCTCGCTTTTTCAGGAACGCTGCAGACCTCGTCATGGGCTGACTATTGCGCGTCACCATTTCGTTCCTGTGCGTCGCTCTCATTGCGACGACATCTGCCGCAGCGCAAGATAGGCAAATAAAATGGAACGTGATGAGCTCTCACGGTGGTTCAATGGGCTGACTTGGTGGTGGAGACCATTATGATCGGCCTCTGCTTCGCTTCGCTGCTGAATTGGCCGATCCTTATCGCCCAGTTTCTGGAGATGATCCAGCAGCGCGCGCCCGCGCCGGCTCCGACCGTATGACGAACTTTTGTTCCGCTGGCACCGACGCGGCGAATGACGGCGCAGTCATTCGGGACGGAAAATTAAATGCTCTTTCCGATAACGGCGTCGTTGAACCTGCAGTTTTCTTCCCATTTGCCGGAAAGGACCGCGATAGCGAACTCGAGGACGGACCAAGGCGTGAAGCCCGGAGGTTCGAGAACGTGCGGCTCGCCCCATGACATCAGCATTCTTCAGAGACACGCGGATTAACAATCCTACTCTGCCGGCGACATCATCGCTTGGTCCGCTCAAAGTCGACAGACGAAATCAGCCTCCGGGTCGCGGCCGCACTGCTTTCGCTAATTAGATCGCATCGAGTCCAAGGCGCTCAAATCTGCCCTCAATAGATTTTTCTGGATCTCCCGGTGCACACGTCGTGCACACGCCGCCCTTTAACAAATTGAAAAAATTGAACTCTCGTTCCAATCCATCATGAGGAAGCTTGAGCTAGGTCCAGCCAGCGACGTCCAATCGCTAGATGGAATGTCGCGGTGCGAGCGAGACTCCTACACTGGGGCGGGAGGGATTGAACCTCCAAATGGCGGAATCAAAATGCGGTGAATTCACGAGTAAAATCAACGAACGTTCTGAATTTTCGCCTTAGGTTGACCCATTGATGGCATTGGTGAATTTCCAGCGTTCAGAATGCCGCGATCGGTAGTCACATGCGTGACGGGAGAAGCGCCAACGGCCGAAGCGGCCTTATTGGACCAAAACTTGCACAGCTCTCTGAGCACCCCGAGCTCAGATTTGTAGGATGGTTGACTCACGAGATCAGCGTTTTGAGATGGTATGTCCCGATCTGCGGTGAGCGGCTGTCGGGGGTTCGAGTCAGGTCCGCTACAGCGCGAAACCCACTATTACGGAAGCCCTGTTTTCTTATCGGCGAGCAAGCTAACTCGGTCGGTGGCATCTTTATAGCCCGCCGGGAGTAGCCGTATGTGCGAGATCCACGTACACCTCCCTGTCCGATGACACCGAGTTCAAATCCCGGGCGCGCAACAAACACCGTGTTACCTGCCTGCTGTAGCCTAAAAAGCTCGTCTCGTTCGCCGCTGGGACGCACTGCGACCGAACGGGAGACGGTTTAGTGTCGGCGCGATGACCGAGAACTCTGTTCTGGAGTGAGAAAGCGCGCGGGCCACGGGGCGCGCCGAAGCGCGCCACTCGCGCTCAAGAGGGCCGCAACCCCAGTACCATCATCAGTAGCACGCCCAGCCATAGTGTCGTCCAGCCTCCGCCGCCGCCCGTCTCGGCGCCGGGAACGGCGACTGAGGCCACTCCTTGGTGCACGGCGATCCGCAGCAGCATCGGCTACCGGTTCGCACAGAGCCGCATGCACCGAGGCCGTCCGTTTTTACCCCTGGTCTGTGGTCAGCCGTGCTGGCGCCGCCACCCAGATCAACGGACTGAACCAGCCCAAGGTGTCAAATGACCAAAGCGCTCCAGTTACCGCGGCCGCTGCCAGTGCGTGGCGACCCGCGAGGTCAGATCCTGATCTGAATTCGCCGGAAGGCGACGGTCGCATTCGGATAGGACTGCAGGCCGATATAGCCGGCGGGTTTCCCGTTCTCCTTGGCAATGCCGCGCACGACGTCGGCGTTGTGAAACGTCGTGGTGCGGACCTTGGCATTGGTTGTAAGGTCGGTCAGGTCGACTGTGTAGTCGTTGTTGGCGACTGCGATCTCATACTCGTACCAGCGCCCTGGAACGAGCTTCGGCGGCGGGGTGTAGGTCTGGAGGGCGAGGTCGAAGCCGCCACTCGGGATCGCGTCTCCCGCCGGAATCTTGTAGATCGCTCCGGTCCGGTTCTTGTTTAGCCCATCGGGCTCGGGCCGAATGCCGTAGAAATCTTTGCTGGTATCGCCGCGCGCCATATCGTCAATCTGGATCTCGAAGCCGGAATGGACCGCGGACCAGGCGCGGTTGGACGCGAGTCGGTTGGCATCACCGTTGGCGATGACGCGCTGGGCGATTGCGTTGGGCAGCGGTGCCACGGGATCGCGGAAGCGCACAAAGATCCCCGAATTGTGGTTGACCGGATCGAAGATCCGGAACTGAAGCCGCAGCGTAAAGTCGGCGAAGGCCTCCCGGGCGTAGTAGAGAAGGCCGAAGTCGCCGCCGCCGTAGGTGACGATCTCGCCGTTGATGAGGGCGAAGCCGTTGCTCTTGTTTGGGCTGACGCGCACCCAGTCGGTGTTGAACGACTGCGCGGTGCCGTCGAACAGCGTTCGCCACGGCGGCGCTGCGCTGAACGCGGCCGGCTTGGGCAGCACCGAGCTGGTCAGGAGATCGATGGTGCGGCGGGCGAGCGCCATGCCGGTGAGCATGGGGTTTGGCGAGCCGATCGTCGGGAACAACGCCGGGCCGGCCACGTAGCAATTGGTGGTATCGTGAATGCGACCGAAGTCGTTGGTGACACCGTTTGCCGCGTCGCTGCTCATCCACAGCGTGCCGGCGTCATGATGGGTCGTGCCCAGACGGTCGCGGCGGTCCCGGTAAGGGTGTGCATTGCGGAGATCGGCCACGCTGGCGCCCGCCGGCACCTGAACCGTCGTCCCGCCGGCGGCGCCAAGAATCTCAAAGGGCTGACCATTGGCGAAAATCAGCGCGACCTCGTCAGTGAAGGCGTCCATCTTGTCCCAGAGAGCGCGATCGGCTTGCGTCTCGGCGCTGCCACCCGCCGGCTGCCGGGCATCGCCGATGTCGACGAACGCGCGTGGACGGCCGTTTTCCCAATCGCTCGGCGTCTTGGCCAGATCGACGAAGCTGTCTGGATTGTGCGGAACCATCTCGCCGATGCCGCGGAGCGTGATGACCACCGTGGTGTCGTCCGCATCGAGCAGCGCGTCCATATGCTCGAGGCTCGGGATCTTCTTGAACAGCTCCGCCTCGGAATCGTTGCCGAAACGGGCGAGACCGGAGGCCGTGATCTGCAGATGGTAGTAGCGATCCTTGCCGGCCACCCTCGCCTTGCCCTTGACGAACAGGGCGGAGACCTGCAGTGCGTTCAGATCGATCTCCTTGGGCAGTTGCGCGAGCGCGGTGCGCGGGATCCGAATGTTCAGGTTGGAGCGCAGATGGGCCATCAGGTTCCTGCCCATGCGCTGTGCCGCACGCCAGCCGAGCGAGGACTGGAAGGTCGTGAGCGCCACCCGAGTGCTCTCGATCGTTCCAAGTGCAAGAACCACGGCCCCCTGCGTGCCGTCGGCCCGCGGCGGCGCGAGGAAGACGACCTGCTCCTGGCCGCTCGCGTCGCGCACGCGCACGCCGGTCACCCGCACCCAGTTGTCCGGCTGCGTCTCGGTGATGAATTCAAGCACTTGGCATTTCGGGACGACCATCAGGCGCTTGCGCGCATCAGCGGCTGGCCCAACCCCGCCAGCCTCGCTTGAGGCGAGCCGCGCGGCTTCGACCAGAATGGGGACCGCACTGAATTTGTTAATGGGGAATTGCCCCGGCTCGGTGCGCGACTGCACGGCGAGCGGTGCCTCCAGCTTCATCATGTTCAAAAGGTCATTGTGGGCAACACCATTTGGCTTGAGGCCCAGCATATCACGCAGATCATCATCGCTTGGCGCCTGATTGTTGTGGCGGCGCGGGAAGGCGCGCACTGGCGCCGCATCCTGGAGATCGGCAAGCGTCAGGCTGGCGAAGGGGCCGTTCGGGCCCGATCCGGCGTTGAGCCCATCGAAGAGCTGGGCCCGCATCGCGACGTGCAGCGGGCCGTAGATATAGTCGTTCGTGCTGTTGGTCCCGATTTGGTCGCCGGCATCGAGGAAATAGTGGCCCTTCAGCTCGTTGACGACGGACGCCGGCCAGCCAGCCATCTCATCATTGTTGGCGTCGTGCAGCAGCTCCGGCGACCACCCGCCCCAAGTCAGTGACCGGCCGCCAACTCCGTAAAGCAGCCCGGCGTAGCCGAGGTCGGAGCCGGGCCGCGTGACCCAGGGAACACCGTAGCCGGGATCGCCCCCCATCCAGGGTAGATTCTGCACATGTTCGGGCAGAACGAATGGGCCTGATTCCAGCACCATGATACGCCGGCTGTGGGTCGCATCCTTCATGAACAGCCCGTTCGCGATGACCGAACCGAACGATCCAGCGCCGATGACAATCACGTCGAACTCGCGCCGCTGATCACCGATGGTCTGACCGGCGCTGTCGATTGCCTCCTGCAGACTGTTGCAGAGGTAACGGCCCATGTTGTCGAGAGTGAATGAGGTGGTTTCGGAACCGAGCAATGTGGCCATGAAGACCTCCCGCGCTGCAGGATGAGACTTGCCCCCGAGGAAACTTACAACCTAAAGCCGAGATTGCATGTGAAACGGCTCACACTTCGGCTGCGATTGATCGATGGGATCTTTTGGTGAATTCGCGGCTCGTTGGAAAATACGTGCGCACCTATCACCGCCGCACCATCGCGTCAGCTATTTCTGTCACCCAAAGGAACACCTGCGTCTCAAATTCGAGCCGCTTGAAATGACTTCATATCTGGTCGACTACAAGGCCTGCTTCCGTTGTGACTCGCAGCGATCGACGACGAGAGATTGTTGTGGCGCGCGACGGAGCATACGCGGATCTACGATAAACCTTCTTCGCATCGGCAGTTGTGGCGCAATCAGCCTAAACGTCGATTTCTCGCGTCACTGCTCGCCAAGCTTTGTGATCGTCATTGCTCCATTCATCTCCGAAGCGGAAAAGACGACTTCGTCTCCTGGTCGCACCGCATCAAACAGAAGCCCATCCTGCACTTTGAACTGTTCGACACTGCCGTAAGATGTCGCCCGGCCAAACCTTCGCGCTGCCTTCGCTGATGACCGATCTTGGCCCGACGGAGCCGGCAATCGATTGGGTGCTGGCGTGCTCCCTTGTCGCAATCGCGATTGCAGCCGCGAGCATCGGCGTGTCTTCAACCACAGCTCGGCTTCTGCGAGAGCCGGCTGCAGCGACTCTATCGGAGGCGAGCCCGTGAATAAGGCATTTGTGTCCGTGCGTTCCGTTTCGAAGACATATCGTAGCGACCGCGCCACAGTTGGCGCATTGCGCGAAGCCTCACTTGAGATTGAAAAGGCGAGTTCGTTCGGCTAAGCGGTCCATCCGGTTCAGGCAAAACGACGCAGTTGCCGCAATCAGCGTCGGATTGCTGACCTTCCAGCGGAACAGCACCGCAAGGGAGATGACGCCGATCGCCGCGGTCACCGCCGCCAAGCGCCTTGCCCATAGCGATAAATTCGGCCCGAGCGCCAGGATCGGCGTGCCACCGGCTAGCGTATGGCAGTACCGATAAGCGCCAATCAGACTTCTCGTAATCATGACTGCATCCCGCTTAAAGGTCAGATGGTGCGTACAGTTGTCCCAATAGATGCGCGAGAGCCCATTCGCCATGTTTCGAAGCGTGATGACGGCCCCCTAAGCGGACGTTGAATTGTGCGCGGGACCCTATCGCCTTCTCAGCATCACTTCAGTTCTTCACGACGACAACCAGCGGCTTGTCCCTGGCAGCTCTGCTGTGAACGACCAAGGCCTTCACGCTTGCGCTGGTACTTTCATTGCGGGCGAGATGGACGAGATCGGCCGCGATGATTCCGGCTTCTCCGGCGTTCAGCCGAGTCCCGGCTGCTCCTTCGATTTCGACGACAAGGCTTCCTTCGAACACGTGAAGTAATTCCTGCGCACCGGGATGCTTGTGCCATGGAGCGGCCGTGCCGGGTGCGAAGTCGACGACACTGACAATCGTCTCCTGGACCGTTTCGCCCTGACTTTCCAGGTCTTTTCGGAGGATCTGGGTGAGCTTTGGCGCTGTCTGCGTCTGTGCCCAGGCGATCGTTGGCACATATGGCAGCGCTGCTGCCGCTCCAGCGAGGTAGAGCAATTCACGGCGGATCATTTTCATCTTCTGCCTCTCGGGTTTCTCGGCGGTTATGGTCCCTCGTCTTGCATTTGCGCTTGGAATACCGAATGAACCCCGTACTCGGGTGTAAATTCCGGGAACCGATTCCCCCAGGCTTTCCCCCTAGTGAACGGGTAAGCGATTTCCTTAGCAGTCGCTTCGTGGGTAGCGGAAAATCACCAGTTGGACACTAAGGGCCATGCTCCGAGCATGATCACCGCGATAGCTGCGAAAGCTTGCTGGCCTCGATCATCGCCCTGGCCCTTCCCTTCAGCCGCTTTACGTTTGCGCCAACAGCCGGGCCGCGAGCGGAACGCGGACATTCCGTCGGAGTTACAGGATTGCAGACGGACAGCTTCGTCGATGAAAATTCAAATCCGCTTGAGGCCGGTTCTGGCCTGGGCCATAAGCCTGATGGTGGCGGGCGCGATCGCATGGTGGATCGCGATGCGATTTCTGGTGCTCACCGATTGACCCGGGCGCGGCCGATTCAACGCGCGGCGAAATGCCGTGCCCCGCTCAGTTCCGCAAACGGCGCACGATCATCGAGCGCCTGGCACTTGGGACGTCGCCTGCATCGACGCCGAGCGGGAAACTCCGACACGCTGCATGCTTTCGGCCTGAACGAGGGCAAGCAGGAGGGACGCGACCGATGTTTTAGTTGTGCACCGCCAGCCCTCGTTCTTTCGCGGCCTTGTTGAAGTAAGCCGCCGCCATCTGGCTGTTCACCACGCCGTGCAGGCAGACGAAAACGATGGTCCTTTCGTCCGCATCATCCGCTCGCAGAGCCGATGACGGCGCCGTCAGGATCGCCAGCAGGACGGCAACCCGGTGTAGGAGGCTCCGAGAGGCCAACTGCATGATTCGCCTGCCTCTCTCAAATGAGCCCTGTCAGCCGCAGCAGGATGCCCGCGACACAGGATCCCGCGAGAACAGTCAGCATTCCCAAGTTGAAGCGGAAGATGGCGGTCGCCGCCGCGATCGACAGGACAAGTGCGGGCACGTCAACCCTCGTCAGCACCGGCGCGTCAAATGAAAGCCCAAAGCTTTTCACCTCAAAGGTCTGCCTGAACAGCGTGTGCAGGGCAAACCAGATCGACAGATTGAGGATGACGCCGACCACCGCCGCCGTGATGGCTGACAGAGCGCCGGCAAGCGCCTTGTTGCCGCGCATCCTTTCGATGTACGGTGCGCCGGCGAAGATCCACAGGAAGCATGGCGTGAAGGTCACCCAGGTAGCGAGCAGCCCGCCGAGCGTCGCGGCCAGCATCGGCGGCAGCCCGCCGGCGTCGCGGAAGGCGGCCATGAAGCCGACGAACTGAACCACCATGATCAGCGGCCCCGGCGTCGTCTCCGCCATGCCGAGCCCGTCCAGCATCTCGCGGGGCGAGACCCAGTGATAATACTCCGCCGCCTGCTGCGCGACATATGCCAGAACCGCATACGCCCCGCCGAACGTCACCATCGCCATCTTGCTGAAGAAGATCGCGATCTGGCTGAAGACATTATTCGGTCCGAGACCGATCAGGAGGGCTGCAACCGGGATCAGCCACAGCGCCAGCCAGATTGCGGTCACGCGCAACGTCCGCGCTGGGTTGGGCTTCACGTGGTCGGGAATCGCCTCACCGAGCATGCTGTCAATAACAGCCGCGTCCTTGCCGCCACCGTGCTCGATCGCCTCGAATTCCTGCCGGCCAAGCCGCGCACCAATAAAGCCCACGATACCGGCCGCAATGATGATCACCGGGAACGGCACGGCAAAGAAGAAGATCGCGACGAACGCGATTGCGGCGATCGCAATCATCACCGAATTGCGCAGCGCGCGCTTGCCGACCCGCACCACCGCCTGGACGACGATGGCGAGCACCGCGGCCTTCAGGCCGAAGAATAGCGCTTCCACGAAACCCACATTGCCATAGGCCGCGTAGATGTAGCTGAGCGCCAGGATGGCGATGATGCCCGGCAGGATGAAGAGCCCGCCCGCGACGAGGCCACCGATCGTCCGATGCAGCAACCAGCCGATATAGGTCGCAAGCTGCTGCGCTTCGGGCCCCGGCAGCAGCATGCAGTAATTCAGCGCGTGCAGGAAGCGGCCCTCTGATATCCAGTTTTTCTCCTCGACAAGGATGCGATGCATCACCGCGATCTGCCCCGCCGGCCCGCCGAAGCTGAGGATGGCAACACGCAGCCACACGATGAGCGCTTCGCCGAAGGAGATGCCATGCGCATAATCCGGCGCGGCGTTCTTGCTGGCAGGAACGTCCGTCATGGCGTCACCTCGTCAATCGGGAGTTCATGCGGGAAAGATTGTCGGATGAGATCGGGATTGCGGCCGACATAATGCGCCCTTGGTGAGAACCGGACGCGATTCTTGGGCATGTCGCCTCGTGGGGAGATCGCTTCCCCATCCACGCAAACAAGGCCCCATGGTCGAATTTGTCAATGTGGAAGAAAGCGTTCTCCATTGCGCTCCCTCTTTTAATCGGCTGCCTTTACCGTGTAGTCGCTGAAATACATGTAGCTATCGGCCTTGGACCACAGGCCGATGCGGCCTGACACCGGCTGCGCCAGCGTGTCTTGGAGGTAGAGCTTGCCGTCAAGATAGCCCTCGACCTTGGCGCCATTGATCCGGACCTTGAGCTCGTGCCACTGCTTGGTCGCGGTCGGCGTATTGCGCACCCATTTGACTGAGGAGCGCTTGCCCTTTTCGAACTTCCACAGCACGAGGTTGTTTTCCAGGCAGTTGGCGCGAACGGCCAGGTAATCGCCATTCGGCTTCAGATTGAACAGGATGCCGGCGGCCTGATCGATGCGGCCCGATAATCCCTCAAAGCGCACCGTGATCTCGCCGTTCGTGAAATTGTCAACGTTGGGCACTACTGCATAGGGAAAGTAAGCGAAGGCCTGAACCCGATCGAGAAATTCCGCGTAGCGTTCGCCGTAGAGCGCGCGCGCCTTGTCGGCGATACCCGCGGATGATTGCCCTTCCTTCCACTGCCGACCGTCGACGGTGAGTACCTTTTTTCCGTTGTCGTTATCGATTCGCCAGACGCCCACGACCGGCACGAATGACTTCGGGTCGGCCCCGACGGTTTCGCCGGAGAAATCGATGGTTATCGGCTGCGCTGCGAGGCCTGGTAAAGCCAGTGCCGCGAGACCGATTGCCGGAACAACCCACGCCATCATGTTTCTGTTGTTCATGAGGGACCTCCTTCATGCGCGAGAGAGTTGGAAGGGGGACGTCGGACCCACCACCAGCAAAGGACAATCACAAGCGGCAGCCCGCCGAAAAACCAGTAAAGTGCGGCGTCGGCGCTGGCGACCAGCGGATAGCCCGGATATTCGCTGCCAGGCGTGGGTTCGGGAGGAGAAATCCCGGCGAGCGCATAGAGCAGCGGCAAAATTTCCCGGGGACTGGTCGAGCGGCTGACGTCGGATCGATTGCCATAGACGTATTCGGCTTCGCCATAGGACTCGTCGGTGCTCCCGCCCGAGAAAGCTTGGCGGCGGCCCGCGAGCGCGACCGATACACTCGGCATGGCGCGCTCGAGTTTAGCCAGCACGTTGCGTTGCAGGTCGGCATAGCGCGGATCTTCTTGTGCCAGATGCACGGTCACGTGCAATGGAAGGCGCAGCGTGCCGAGCAGCCGTTGATCAGCAGACGGAAAGGAATTTCGCCTGTCCTCGGTAACGTCGACGGTCGACCTCACCTGCGTCGCGACGCCGAGCATCAGCGCCAGGATTACCGCGCACGCCAGCGAGCGACGCAGTTTGCCGAGTAGCGGCACGCCGGGCGGCAACCAAACGATCGTGAGCGCAACGAGACCAAGAATCGCGCTAGCGGCGCGCAGCACGAGGCCACCTGCCAGCAGCCCCTGCTCGAACGGGCGCAGTGTCTGGGTCAGCGACAGCTGTGCCAGCCACGACAGTAACCCGGGATTGCCGGCGACGGTGAAATCCAGAACCCACGATCCGATCGTGACGGCGAGCGCGATAATCGCGGCGGTAGCTGCACTCTCGGCAATCGATGCCGAGAAAAGCGCGAGCGCCCCGATCAGCAGACCGTAAAGCAGATGGCCAAAGAGGAGATTTGCGGTCTCGAGCGGGGCCAGGTGGCCGCCCAGAATTGGCCAAAAGACAAGGGTGGAGAGTGCCGGGACGAAGGCAAGACACCAGGCCGCAAGCACCGCGATGAGCTTGGCAGACACGAGCATGGATAGACGATAGGGCAATTGCACGAGCAGGCGAAGCGCGCCCGTTTCCTTCTCCTGACCAAGCGCGCGTATGGCAACGAACGGAAACAGCAGGGTCACCGCCACGTAGAACGAGCCAAGCGTGGGCACCAGAATGCCGTCCAGCGGCGAGAGGCTGTTTGCGAGGACGGGCGATTGCAGCGCCGCCGTGCTTGCTTCGCTGTAAAGAGAAACAGCTTGAAAAAAGCTGTAGCCTACCAGCGGGCACAGCAACAGCAACATGGTCCAAAACGCCCGACCATTGGTGATTTCCCGCAGCTCCTTTGCGAGCAGCGGCCACAGCGGCGCGGCGAACCGGCCATATGCCTCAGGTGAGCGCAAGAAAGATATCCTCCAGCGAGCCAGCAGGCAGCGAGGCTTGTGTGCGCAATTCGTCGAGTGTGCCGCATCCGCGAACCCGGCCGCCGGCGAGCAGAACCAAGCGGTCACAGACCCGCTCTGCATCGACCAGCTGATGAACGGCGAGAATGAATGTTCGGCCGTGAGCGGCATGGTTGCGGAGCACGTCGACTATCTCGCGCGTTTGCCGCAGATCGAAGCCGTCGAATGGCTCATCCATCAGCAACATAGGATGCGGCGCCAGCAGAGCCAGCGCCAGCAAAAGTCGGCGGTTGTACCCTTTCGATAGCGCATGCACGCGCTTGTGGAGAACGGGCCTTAGCCCCACTGACGTGACCGTGTCTGCGGTTTCTGCCTTCGATCGCCGGTAGACACCGGCAAAAAACGACACGACCTGGAAGGTCGCCTCGTCGCGATAGGGACGCACGCCATCCGGCAGATAAAAGAGTGCGTTGCGGCGTTCCGAGGCTGGTAGCGGCTCGCCATGCCAGAAAACGTCTCCGGCTTCAGCGGGAAGGAGGCCGACGAGCGTTTCCAGCAGCGTGGTCTTGCCGGCACCATTCGGTCCGATAATGCCGACGACCTCGCCCGCGCTCGCAGAGAAAGTTACGCCATCAATGGCACGCTCCTCGCCGTACCATTTCTTCAGATCGACGACGCGCAATGGTGGGACCGAGTTCTCGCCCGATGGCACTTCTGCGGAGAGCATGGAACGGCTCCTAGCGCTCCTTGACCTGGCCGCTGCTATCGACGACGAGGGACACGTCCTTCCCGTCTTTCGTCGCCTTGACGGACGTGCCTTCGGGGGTGGATTTGATGTCGCGGATTTGCGAATAACCTGCTGATTGCAGCTTGGCCACAAGCTCCTCTTGGGTCAGGGCATGAGCGGGCGAGAAGGCGCCAGCCATTATAAGACAGCAAAGGACTGCTTGAGAGAAGGCTCGTGCTGACATGATTTCTACTCCTTCTTGATTGCGAACAGGAGAACTCCTTGGCGGGCGCGCGCGGCCAGCATACCTGTATCTCATGCGAGAACTGGGAAAGCGGGCGCCTAGTTCAACGCGACCGCAGCCTTGTCGAGCGCCGCGCGCAGGCCCCTCGCTAACTTGATCGCATCGTCGTTGGCCCAGAAATGGCAGAAGAACAGCCGCGGCTGCTCGTCCAGCATGTGGCTGTGCAGCGCGGTTACCTCGATCCCGTTGCTTCGCAACGCCCTGATAACGGGATTGACCTCGTTAGCCGTCAGAACGAAGTCGCCGGTAATCGCCGCCTTGCCGCTGCCGGTGGGCTGGAAGCCGATGGCCTGGGCGACTCCCATCGGTCCGACCGGTGCGATCTGCATGCCGCCTTCACTGATCGGATCGCGGCGCGGTACGGCGAACTGGTAGACGCCGCCATTGTTCTGGCCCGTGGCGCCGATGATCTGGTCGAGTTGCGCCGTGTCGAGATCGATCGGCGGCGGCGAGCCGGCCGCAGGTGCGGTAAGCGGCGTCTTGCTGGCTAAAAGCGCATCGCGGATGACCGCTGCCATTTTTGCGGGGTCGCCATGACCGCCGACATGCATGTAGAAGGTCGCGGGACTGGCGCGCAGCACATGATTGTGCACGGCGGTAATCTCAAGCCCGCCTTCAATCAGCTTCAGCATGACTGGATTGATCTCGGTCTCCAGCAGCACGAGATCGCCCATTGCCATCACCCCGCCATGGGCTGGCTTGAACGCGACCCAGCCGCCGAGCGCGAGCGCCGGTTTGATCGCAACGCCGTCGAGCGTGACCGAGAGGTCGGTGCGCGGGAATCCGTAGCGGTGTACGTCGCCGGTCACCGTCGCTTTTCTGCCCATGGCATCATCGACCTTCTGCCAGTCGATGTCCTGCGACCTTGCCGCTGTACTGAGTGAAACCGCGACGAGCGACGCCGCGAGCCATTTGAGGATGCGCATCTATTCGTCCTTCTGGATGAGATTGCCGACAGGCTGGACGGCATCAGGCGTGAGCAGGTTACCGCTCGCCTGCATCAAGCTCAGCGCCAGCCAAAACCCTTCGCGAACGCTTTCGGGGTTGTCGCAATAGACGACGGTTGAATCTACAGTGACGGGATGATGGCCAGGTTGACCGGACGGCGGCACAGCAGCGGTCGCAAGTTCCGTATCGGAGCTCGCCGTCGCAACCGTTGTGCTTAGGCTTCGTTCGTCCATGCGCAATCTTCTCGACAAAGCGAGTGCTGCGCAGAGCTTGGACGATCATCGTCTGATGGGGAGTCTGCATATCCCCGCGGCTCTTCTACCGCGGAGTGCGTCGCACGCGCAAGGAATCGGCTGCGGCGGAAATCACAAGGCCGTGCGCATTTTTCCCAGCGACAACTGGAACTTTTCGGACTACGTCGTGAGGGCCGCACGCCCTTTCTTCTGGAGTTGGCGCAGATCGCTTGCGGCTTCTGCGAGCAACCAGTCGCGAAAGGTCACGATTTTTGGCAGCGCCGCGGTCGCCTTCGGGCAGATGATCCAATAGGCCTTGGACAGCGGCAGCGACAGCGAAAACGGCCGTGCCAGATGGCCTTTCAGCAGATCCCATGCCGCGAGCGTGGTGCGCGCCAGTGCAATGCCCTGCCCGTTGATCGCGGCATCAATCACCATGCTGGCGCGATTGAGAACCGGGCCGTGGGTGGCGGCGGCGTCGTCAAGTCCTGCCTCCTGAAACCAGTTCTTCCAGTCGGCGCGGCTGTCCATGTGGATCAGCGGAAATTTCAGGATGTCGGCGGGCTTGCTCAGCCGGCGCTTGCCGGACAAGAACTTCGGGCTGCACACGGCAAACAACTGTTCGGGGCTCAGCCGCACCGTATCCATTCCCGGCCAGTTGCCGTCGCCATGGCGCACCGCGAGGTCCACCTCCTCCCGCGCGAAGTCGACATGGTGCAGCGTCGCGGAGACGCGCAGGTCAATCCCGGTATGCGCTTCGGCGAAATGGCCGAGCCGATGCACCAGCCATTTGGCGGTGAAGTCCGGCGACGTGGAAACCGTCAGCACGCCGGCGTTCTGCCGCTGCAACAGCCGCTCGGTGCCGATGGCGATACGGTCGAGCGCGTCGCGCACGACGGTTAGATAATCGCGCCCGGCCTCGGTAATGATGAGGCGCTGACGCTCGCGGTTGAACAGCTTTACCGCAAGCTCCGCCTCTAGCGCCTTGACCTAGTGGCTCACCGCGCCTTGCGTGACGCAAAGGTCCTCCGCCGCGCGCGTAAAACTCTCATGCCGCGCAGCGGCCTCGAAGACTTTAAGGGCATTGAGCGGCGGCAGGTGTAGGCGCATCGTACCGACTTCATGAGAAAAACTAGGGCAGGCACGAGAAACGATGCTTTGCGGGTAAGCGTCCCGCCGCATTATTGAACAGCTCCGGTGCAGCATTTCAAGCGATTTGGAGCCCTCATGTCCGTCCTTTTAACCGATACGTGGTCGATCCCGCCGGTGCACGCCGCTGACCCGGCCACCCAACTTCATCAATCCAGCTCAGGAAGATCACCAGGCGCCCGGCAGCCCGGATGGTGGAGCTTGCTTGACCGGCCGTTTCAGCGCATGGCGTTGCGCGAAATCGCCGATGACCCGCATATGCTTCGCGATATCGGCCTGACTCGCGAGCAGGCACTGCGCGAAGCCGCCAAACCGTTCTGGCGCTGACAAAAATCGGAAAGGAGAGAAAACGGATGTCCGATCCGATCGTCTACGGCTTTCCGCGCAGCACCTTCGTCAACATCATCAGGCTGATCCTGACGCACAAGGACGTAGCCTACAAATTCCACGACCTCGAACCGGTCATGGGTAAGCCCGATCATCTGGCGCTGCACCCGTTCAACCGCGTCCCGATCCTCGGCCACGGCGATCTCACTATCTACGAGACGAGCGCGATAGCCGCCTATGTCGACGAAGCCTTCGGCGGCGCGTCGCTGACGCCCAAAGACATCAAGGCACGGGCGCGCATGAACCAGTGGATCAGCGCGGTCAATTCCTACTACTACCCCTACATGATCTACCACGTGACGCATGAGCGGCTGGTTTTCCCGGAGCTGGGCATTGCCTCTGACGAGAAGGTGGTGGCGCACGCGCTGCCCAAGGTCGAGACGGGGCTTGCAGTTGCCGAACGCCAGCTTGCCCACGGCAAGAACTTCCTGCTGGGCGACGAACTGACGATCGCCGATTTCTATCTGCTGCCGAGCACGTTTGCGTTCAGCCTGACCGCCGAAGGGCAGTCGATATATCCAAAGTTCCCGGGGTTCTCCCGCTGGCGGGAGCGCATGGATAATCTGGCGGCGACGCAGAAGGTACGCGCGGCGGTTCAGCGGCGGCCGATCGAACACGCACGCGAATGGGCGAAGTCGCACCGGCCGAAATATTGACCGGGAAGACGACTTGCCGCAGAGGCTGTCCGCGGCTAGGTTTGAGGTACGGGGAAACACAGGCTCCCCGCCAGACGGCTCCACCGTCCAAGCCCTGTGCAACACTCGGCGTTTTCCGGGGAGATTGCACATGGACGGAACAATCAGGCACAGCCAAGCGAACGACGGCGTGAGGTTATCATGTCGTTGAAGCCTATAGGCGTGATCGAAATTCCGGGGGCTGCTGGCAGCGCCTTCGATCACGGTATCTTCGACACGACAAGCCGCCGCGTCTTTATCGCCCATACCGCGAAGAGTACGGTCGAGGTGATCGATCCTGACGCCGAACGCCACATCGCGACGCTGCCGGGATTTCCAAGCGTGGCCGGTGCGGTTGCCGATGATGGAGAAATACTAGTCACCAATCGCGGATCGGCGAGCATTTCCTGGCTCAACGCTGGCACACTTAGAACCAACTCCACGCTGAAGACCGGCGCCCGCCCCAATGGCGCTGCCATCGTAAAGCGCCTCTCGCTTGGGATCGCCGCCTGCATTGGCGACGAGAGGGAGGCGCCGTCGCTGCAGGCCTTTCGCCTGAACGATGGCCAACCTGCAAAACTCGACCTGCCCGGCCGACCGCGCTGGTGCGTGACCGACGCAGCGGCGGAACGGCTATTCCTCTGCATCCGCGAGCCTTCCATCATTCTTGTTGCCAGCCTCCCGGACCTACGCCCGCTTGCGCAATGGCCGCTTCCTTCAGGCGGCGCGCACGGTCTCGACATCGATTACGCGCGCGGCCGCCTTTATGCTGCATGCGATGCCGGTGATCTCGTCGAGGTCGACAGCAATTCAGGAGAGGTCACCAATGTATGGCCGATCGCAGGGCCGCCCGACGTGACGTTCTTCAATCCGGCAACCGGCCGTGTCCATGTCGCCATCGGCGACCCGGGGTTGGTCGAGACCATTGACCCCAAAAGCGGCAAGACGATGCGGACAGTCACGGGTGCCGATGCGCATACCACTGTGCTGGTGCCACCGGATCGGCTTTACGTGATCTCGCCAGCCCATGGTGGAGTTCTCGTACTTGCTGACACATAGCCTTTCGATCTCAAGTCTGAAAACAGGAGAAGCACATGAGATGGATCACCCGAGAACGCGTCAAAGTTGATCGCGTGGCTTGCCCATGGCTCATCAAGAAGTTCGTGGACAAGGATGCTGAGTTCATCTTCGTACCGGCAGATACAGTGATGGCGGAAGCAAAACGGCTCGACGCAATACCCTATGACGTAAAGGATGTTGAACTCGGCCACCATGGCAAGGAATGCTCGTTTGAGGCCATCCTGAAGAAGTACAAGTTGACCTCGGATCCGGCGCTTGTTCTGCTCGGCAGGATCGTAAACGGTGCCGACACGGACAACACGTTATATCGGCAGGCGGAAGGTCCGGGACTTGTGGCAATTGCCGAAGGCTTCAGGCACCTCGGCTACAAGGATGATCACGAACTGAATGCAGCCGAATGGATCGTGTACGACGCTCTCTATGCCTATGCGCAAGAGATGGTGAGGCGGGGCAAGCCCGCCGGTCAATTCGCCAGTTGAGCCAGAAACGAATCGCGAGAGCATCAGCGAGGCATCAGCCCCGATGCCGAAACGATCAGCGACACGCCAGCAAGAAGAACCAGCATCAGCACCGCCTTGCGGAACGTTTCGTCGTTGATTGTTCCATAGAGTTTGAAACCGATCCAAATGCCCGCGATCATGAACGGAAGGCCGATGCCGTACAGTTTGACGGTGTCGATCGTGTATGATCCCGCGACAAGTTGCGAAATTGAAATGATCACAAAGGCCGCGAACAGCACGGGTTGAAAGACAGCACGCTGCTTGTCCTTTGACCATCCGCGCAATTGGCAGGAGATGGTCGAGATGACGCCGCCAAGGCCGGTAAGGCCACCTAGCAATCCGTTGGAGATCCCGATCGCAATGTCGGCCGGAACGCCAATCTTCAATGGTTTGATCGGTGGGCGAACCAGATTGTAAACTGCATAAAGGACGAGCAGCGCTCCGACGCCGAAACGCAAAAACGATGGATTGATGTGGGTCAACAGCATCACACCGATTGGAATGCCGATTGCTGTGCCGAGCGTCAGCGGCCAGATGTTTGGCCAGCTCAACTCGTGTCGCAGCTTCGCGATACCGTAGCCCTGAGTCAGCAGGCCGTAGCCCGCGATCAGGGCGGCGGTTTGAACCGGTGTGATGATGTGCAGCCAGATGCCGGACACGACCAGGCCCATCGCGAATCCGGAGAAGCCGCTGACAAAGCCGCCGAAAAATCTCGCTAGAACAAAAGGTAGGAGAAGGTTTCCATCCATGGGCGCTCGCTCCAAAGGGCAGCGAGCAGCGCTTGCATGAGGTCACCCACTTAACGGGGAGGCTGCGACATCCCCGTTCCTATCCTACACATCTGAATCGCATCAAGACAAGAGATTGCGACATCTGGTGTCGAGTTTTGGCGGATGTACTTCCATTGCTGGCTCCAATGTCAGCACCGCCGGACGCTTCAGGGTCAATGCCGGTGGCGATGATGCAAGTCAGGGTAATGCGGGTGCTTGTGCCGCATTGGCTTGTGCTCATGCCAGTGCGAGTGCGGTTCGGTTATGGGGCCGTCGTGGTCGTGCTGGTGATGATCGTCGTGGACGTGACGGTGCTCGTGTTCCAGCGCGTCATGAAAATGCTCGTGCTCGTGCCGTTCGGTAAGGTGGAGCCAAAGCCCTAGTCCCATTAGCAGCGCTGCGAGAGCCAATTTGAGCGTCAGCGGCTCGCCGAGGGCTAACGCTATCAAAGCGCCGATGGAAGGGGCGAGCGAAAAGTACGCCCCTGTGCGCGCGGTCCCGAGATGACGAAGGGCCAGCACGAAAAGAACAAGGCTGACCCCGATCACAAAGAAGTTGTTGTCGATGCCCCAACAGATGCAGGCTCCCCACACCAGCCACGCAATGCCCATGGTTGCGAGGCTTTCAAGATTGAGCAGCAGCGATCCTGATGACGCAGATGTCCGGCCGAGCCCCGGGCTTATAGCGACACAACGTCTTGCGAAGCTTGCCAAGAACGTAGCCGAGGCAGCCAACTTCCTGATGGGCCGGACGTTCCTCGATATCGACATGGCGCGAGCGCAGATCTCCTCGGCAACGAAAGCTGCGGGCTCTAGAGAACAGGTTCCTTTTCGTCGGGGCAGTTTTCCATCCCGCGCGGCACAAACGCCAAGTCGTATAGTTTGTGTTCGCAGTCAATGGCTAACTGCCTCACTGAGCCATTGCATAACTGCTCACTCCGCGAATTGAACCTTCGGCAATTGACTGGCGCAAACTCGCGGCTTGCCGAACGAAATCACCTCCCGAAACATCGGCCCGCCACTGACACCGCAGCGCGTTCAGTTCAGCCTGCTCACGCTAACTGTCTGTGGATTTTCTTTGATCTCCCGGTGCACACGTCGTGCACACGCCGCCCTTTAACACGTTGAAAAAATTGAACTCTCGCTCCAGTCCATCATGAGGAAGCTTGAGCCATGCTCAGCCAATGAGAGATGGCCAGGTCGAATATTTTCCAACGTCCGCTTTGCGCGCCAGCGGCCGCTCGTGCATCATCGACCGACAGCGGCACGCACCGTCCTGACACGCCAACGCTATCGCTCCGGACGCGTGTTCGTGGCCGGCGACGCCGCTCATGTCCACAGTCCGGCGGGCGGACAGCGAATGAACACCGGCATGCAGGACGCGTTAATCTGGCCTGGAAGCTGGCACTGGTATGCCGTGGAGAGTGTGCGGAAACACTGCTCAACAGTTTTAGCATTGAACGCAGCGCCATTGGCGATCAGGTACTTAAAGTCGCGGGCCGCATGACCATGGTGGCCACCATGCGAATCCGACGGCTCAAGCCGCTCGGAACTTGTTCGGCCGAGTCTTGCTTGGATTGGCTTCGGTTCGTAAGGTCATGGTAGACACTATGACCGAGGTATCTGTCGGCTATGACACAGTCCGCTTGACGGACCACGGTCCCACAACATCGGCCTGCCCGCTCCTGGCCGTCGCTTGGCACCAATCGCTGGACAAACTCCCGTAGGCTCAGGAGACGTGCCGCGTTTTGCGTTGTTTGCCGCAAACAGCAGAAACGTATTCCGAGCTCATCGACGCTGCGATTCGATCACCTCTCGATCCCCACGCGATTGTCTTGATTCGACCGGATGGCTACGTCGCATGCGTAGCAAAAGCCGATGATATCGATGTCGTTGGTGATTATTTGGAATCGATCAACGTCCGTGCGAGCGTGGTTGACGCGCTGGAAGCCGTGGCACGATGACCGGCAACAGCGTGCGTCCGATCGTCTCGTCCGTCGTCATCGGCGCGCGCCACGAGGCCCAGCTTCGCGACAAAATCCGCGCGGTCGACTGATCGCTGGACCCTGCGCTCATCGCAGCACTCCGCCGCGCGTGCGACGTGATGCCAGCCTATCCCTATTATCCCTACCGCACCCAGCAAGGTTTTGTGCGGCTCAACCCGTCGTTGGTGTGTGGCCGGCTAGACCGCCTTTGTCAGCGCACCATCGATGATCAGGTTGGTACCGGAGATACGGCTCGCGATTGGGCTGGCGACGAAGACCACTCCTACGGCCACTTCTTCCGCAGTCCCCATCCGGCCGGTCGGGTTCAAGCCCATCGCCATCTTGTAGAGCTCGGGCGAGCCATGCTCGATGTTCTGCCAGATGCCACCCTCGAAATAGGTGTTGCCTGGTGACACCGCGTTGACTCGGATTCCTTTCGCGGCCAACTGGTTGCTCAATCCCTTGGCGTAGTGGATCAGCGCCGCCTTGAAGGCACCGTACGAGCCGGCGGCGAAATCGACCTCGAACCCGGAGACGCTAGAGACGATGACGATCGATGGCGTTTTTGACTTTTCCATATAAGGAAGGGTTGCCGCCACCGCATGAACCGTGTGCATCATGTCGGTGCGGAACGACGCCTCCCAGGTGTCCGCGGTGTCGCCGACCGCGAGTGCACTGACGTTGCACACCAGGATATCGGCGCCGCCGAGTTCAGCCGCCGCGCCATCGACCCATTGCTTCAATGCGGCGGGGTCGGCGACATCAGTCGGCTTGCCCCAGGCCTTGACGCCCTTGCCCTTCAACGCCGTGACCACGCTGTCGATCTGTTCCGGCTGCCGCGCGCAGATGGCGACATTGGCGCCTTCGGCTGCAAGCAGATCCGCGATCGCACGGCCGATCCCCTTGCTGCCACCCGTCACCAGGGCGTTCTTACCTTTCAGTCCCAGATCCATGGTTCATTCCTCGGTTGAGATGCCACACATCCGTTCGCTCGATCGATGTCTTTGCTCGTCAATCCGCAGCCTTCGTGATCAACGCGCGGTAGCTATGCGGCATCCGCATCGCGACCAGATCTTTCCGGCGCACGACATTGGTCGGATAGACTGTATCGAGATTGGTCGTGTCCATCGTGGCTGTCGCCGTACCTTCGACATCGGGCGCGATGGCCTCACGGCGCGGAAACTCGAAGGTATCGGGCCCGAACACGCCGCTCAAGCCGGGGTATCCTTCTTCGGGATTGAACACGTTCGAGAACGCGAAATATAAATTATTCTCGCCGGCGCGAACCCGGAAGTGATGCCAATGATAGGGATCGGCGCCGGTTGGGATCGGATGGTCCTGCGGCACCTGAGATCCCGGATGCGGCGAGCTGAAACGCTCCTTCACCGCGGCCGGGCAGGCTATGAGGTCGCATCCCTCAAGCGCGAGGATCCGGCCGGCTTCGGGAAATGACGCGTCGTGACCGATCAGAAGCCCGATGCGTCCGACCGGCGTGTCGGCCACGACCCAAGCGTCGCCGGGGCTCGCCCAGTTGCGCTCGGCGTCCGTCAGATGGATCTTGCGATAGACCGCGACGAGGCCTTCGGGCCCGATCAGGCAGGCGCTGTTGTAAATCGCACCACCGTCACGCTCGGCAAGGCCAACCACAATATGCATGTTCAGCTCCGCCGCCAGTCGGCATAGCCGATCAGTGACGGGCCCCGGAATGGGCTGCGCCCGCGCGCCGGTCTCGACGAGTCCGCTCACCGCAAGCTCTGGAAACACGACCAGATCAGATCCGCTCTGAAGTTTTGCCTGTCGCGCGAGGGAAGCAATGCTGGCGAGATTTACTTCGACGTCGCCGCCGGGCTGCATCTGCGCGACCGTAATCTGCGAAATCCGCCCCGGAGGCCACGGTCTGTGGCCGTACAGCTTGAAGAAGTCACGCGGATTCCAGCTGAACGTATCGGAGAGCAGCCCGGCATAGAGTTCGGGGCGACGCTGGACGAACACGGCCTCGCCGCCGACACGCCGCGCGCGTGTCGCGTCGAGGTCCATGTCAGCGACCGCAAAGCCGTCGCCGCCGTCGATCACGGCGGAGACCGTGCCATCCGGCGCGATCACGCAGCTGCCGCCGCTGAACTGAACCGTGCGCTCCAGCCCCCAGCGATTGCTCTCGATCAGATAGCAGCCGTTCTCGAAGGCCCGGCTGATCCAGTACGGCGCCGGCGTGCGCTCCGCCAGCCAGTTCGAGATATGGCAGATCACGTTGGCGCCCTGCAGCGCGACCAGGCGCGCGGTCTCCACAAAATGAATGTCCATGCAGATCAACAGCGCGATACGTCCGATCGGCGTGTCAAACACCTGATGGCCGAGATCGCCGGCCGCCGCCCATTTCGGTTCCGAAATATAGGGGTGCGACTTGCGGTGCTGACCGATGACGCCGTCGGGCCCGATCAGCACCGCACAGTTGAAATGGATGCCGTCGCTGTCGATCTCCGGCATGCCGATAACGATGTAGCAATCATGCTTGCGCGCGAGCGCGGTGAAACGGTCCGTGGTCGGCCCCGGAACCGTCTCGACGAACGGCGCGACCTCGGCCCGATCGAACCAGCAGTAACCGGTGGTGCCCATCTCCGGGGTGACGATAAGCCGGGCGCCGGCCAGCGCCGCGGCCTCGCAGAGTTCGATCAGCCGCGCGATGTTGCGCTCCTTCTCGAACATGGTCGGCTCGAACTGGACGGTGGCGACCTTGTGCACGCGCGACATCACGGGCTCGCCCTTCAGACCAAAAACGACTTCTTGATCGAGGCGCCCATCGTGTATTTCGGATCCACCATGTTGCCGAGCCGGACGCGGCCGGCCTGCGTCAGCAGCATGTAGGCGTCGATTTCCTCAAAACCGTAGTCGGCCGCCATCCAGCGGCACAGCTCGCGATAGGCGATGCGCGCGGCATCCTCCATCGGCCGTGCCGAGCCGATCGTCATGATAAAGTCTTTGGTCTCCAGCCGCGGCCAGGCGATGCTCCAGCCCTTGATCAGGTCGACCTGGACCGTAGTCACGGTCGGATGCTCGATCGCGACGCCGCAAAGTTCGCCGTCGCCCTGTGCGGCATGGCAATCGCCGAGATAGAGTAGCGCGCCCTTGGTGTTAACAGGCAGATAGACCACCGCGCCGACACCGACGTCGGGCAGGTCCATGTTGCCACCGTAATAATCCGGCACGAGCGACGAGATCGCCTCAATCTCCGGCGAGGTACCGATGGTGCCGATGAAGGGTTCATAAGGCAACGTGATCTTATCGTTCCATTTAGTGCCGTGCTCGAGCGTGATCTCGAGCTTCTTGACCCGCTCGGGCAAGGCCGGATTGAGCAGCGCGGTCTGGCCGGTGCCGACCAGGCCGCCGAATTCCGGCATCACGACGGTGGTGCCACGCGGTTGCGGGCCCCGCGGCACGATGCTCTCGATGTAGACCGCAAGCGTATCGCCCTTCTCGGCGCCGTTAACCCAGATCGGCCCGTTCTGCGGATTGAGGAAGGGGAAGTTAAGAATTTTCGTCGGACTGTCGGTCTCGTGCTTGATCGCACCCTCGAACGCATCGTGGGTCTCGGCAGAGACCACCGCGCCGGGATCGATGGTGAGGACCGGCTTGACGTAGGGACCGTAGACATAATGGTACTTGCCCTGATCGGCTTCGGTGATCATGTGATGAATGCCAGGTTTGCCTTTGGCGACGCCCTTGCTTGCCATGATCGAATTGTCTTGCCAGGCCATCGATGTTCTCTTTCTCTGCTGTTAGCGACGTGGAACGGCTTCAAACCGCGAGGTGGCGGCGCATTTCCGCCTGGTTGTCGAGCGCGGCGTGATCGAGGCTCGCGACGATGCGGCCCTTGTCCATGACGTAGCATCGCTGCGCCATGGCGCGGATCATGTCGAGGTTCTGCTCGACCAGGATGATAGTTACGCCGGTTGCACGGTTGAGTTCGACCATGTTGCGGGCGATGTCCTGGACGATGTTGGGCTGGATGCCTTCCGATGGCTCGTCGAGCAAAATGAGGTTGGGATCTGATATCAGCACACGCCCGATCGCGAGCTGCTGCTGCTGGCCGCCGGACAGGGTACCGGCGCGCTGGCTCCAGCGCTCGGCCAGGATCGGAAAGGCGTCCAAGATGCGCTTTTTGGTGGCTCGAGGAATCTCGCCCTTGATCGCGGCGCCGACCACGATGTTCTCGGCGACCGTCAGGCGCGGAAATACGTCGCGGCCCTGCGGCACGTAGCCCATGCCGAGCCGCGCACGCTTGTGCGACGGCAACAGCTCTACCGCTTCACCGCGATAGACGATCGATCCGCTCATCGCCGGCACCAAGCCAATGAGGCATTTCATCAAGGTGGACTTGCCGACGCCGTTGCGGCCAATCACGGCGACGATCTCGCCTTCCCGCACCTCGATCTCAAGGCCCTGCAGCACCGGCTTGCCGCCATAGCCCGCGCGCAAACCCAGCGTCGAGAGGATCACTTCCTTGCGCGACTTCACGGACACAGGCTCACTACACATGGGCCTGCCCCAGATAGATGGCGGCGACGCGCTCGTCGGCGACGATCTGTTCGATCGAGCCTTGCGCGAACACTTGGCCGAGATGCAGCACAGTGACCCGCTGCGCAACTTGGCGCACAAAGGCCATATCGTGCTCGATCGCTAACACGGTCATGCCGTCGACATTGAGCCGCTGAACCATCTCGCCGGTCTGGTGCGTCTCTTCCGGCGACATGCCTGCGGTCGGCTCGTCGAGCAGCAACAGCCGCGGCTTCAGGCCGACCGCCATGCCGATCTCGAGCCACTGCTTCTGCCCGTGACTGAGATTGCCTGCAGTCTGCGCTTGGTCGGCCTCAAGGTTGAGGAACGTCAGCAGTCGGTCGATTTCGCGCGCAAGCTCGACGCCATGGTGCTGCCGCTGCAAAGCAATTTCGAGGTTCTGACGGACCGACAGTCCCTTGAACACGCCCGGCACTTGGAATTTGACCGAGAGCCCGCGGTGAATGCGCGCAAAGGATTTCAGCGCAGTGATGTTCTCGCCGGCGAACATAATATTGCCGCTGCCGGGGTGGTGTTCGCCGAGGATCAACCGGAACAGCGTGCTCTTGCCGGCGCCGTTCGGGCCGATCAGGCAATGGATTTCACCGGCTTCGAGTTCGAGGTCGACCGAATTGGTGACGTGCAGGCCGCCGAAATGCTTGTTCAGACCGCGCAATTCGAGCAGCGCCATCAGACGCCTCCCTTGCCGCGGTGTACGACGAGCCGAGAGAGACGATTCATGGCGCCGAGCACGAGCCCGTTCGGCGCGATCAGCACGGTCAGCACCAGCAGCACGCCCATGAAGACCAGCGCGTACTGGCTGCCATAGATGGTCAGCGCCTGAAAGGCCGCGAGCACCACCAGCGTGCCGATCACAGTCGAAGTTAGATCGCTGCGGCCACCGACCGCGACCCAGATCAACGGCAGGGCCGCAGCGGTCATGCCCATGCTCGACGGCGTGATGTATTGCCCCCACACCGTGTAGAGCGCGCCGGAGAGACCCGCGAGCCCGGCCCCGATCACAAAGGTGATGAGCTGATACTTGCGGACGTCGTAGCCCAGCATTTCCGCGCGTTCCGGATTCTCCCTGATCGCGACGATGACATTTCCGAAACTCGAATTCATTAGGATACGCAGGCCGAGATAGACCAGCACCAGGAGCCCAAGCACGAAATAATAGAGCCCGATATCGGCAAAAAGCACGATGTCGCCGCCGGGCCACGGAATCGTTAGCGGCGACATCGCGCTCATCCCGTTGAAACCGTTGAGGCGCGCCACGCCAACGCGCCATTCGGGGCCCGCAGTCTGGGCCATAAAGCGCTCCAGCATCAAGGTCACCGCCAGCGTGACGATGCCGAGGAAGACGCCCGCGATACGGCCGAAGAACATGAAATAGCCGAGCAGCAAAGCGAACAGCGCCGCGATGACGACCGCCAGCACCAGCGCGACCAGGGTGAAGCCGTAGGCGGCACCGAAATTGAGGGTGAGGATGCCGTAGCTGTAGCCGGCGATGCCGAAGAACGCGGTCTGGCCGAACGAGAGCGAGCCGCCATAGCCCCAGATCAGGCACAAGCTGAGCGCGATGAATACCCAGACGAAGAAATACACGGTGTTGCCGACGGTGTAGCCGTCGCTGAACAGCGGATAGGCGCACGCGATCGCGAGCACGATGGCGAAGATGATCCAGAACGCCGGGCCGCGGCCGATCGTCTGCGGACCTTCGAGGCGGCGGAGGAAACCAGGCAATCCGTTCACTGCAGCGGATCCTTCAGGTTCGTTCGCGCAGCAGGAATCCGGAAATGCCCTTCGGCAGTATCCGGACGACGATGATCACGGCCACCAAGAGACCGATCTGGCCGAACAATTGTCCCTGCCACGATGTCATCACCGACTTCACTACCGCAAGGACCGCGCCGGCGGGTGCCGTCCCAAGGAACACGTCGGCGCCGCCGATCACGACGGTGACAAAGGCTTCCATGATGAAGGTGGCGCCCATGGTCGGCACCAGTGTCATGGTCGGCGCATAGAGACCGCCGGCAAGGCCGGCGAGCCCGGCGCCGCAGGCAAAAGTGAGGCTGTAGATTAAGCGGGTGTCGACGCCGAGTGCGGCCGCCATGTGCGGCACCTGGATAGTGGCGCGGGCGAGCACGCCGAAGCGGGTCCAGTTGAACAGCGCATAGAGGCCGCCGAGCACGCCGAGCGCGGAGGCGAACAGCACGAGGCGGTAGGTCGAATAGGAATACGCGCCGACCTGAAAGCTGCCGAACGGGGTTCCGACGCCGGCCATGGTCGAGCCTACCATAATCAAGGTGCCCTGGGTCGCAATCAGGCTAAGGCCCCAGGTAGCGACGATGGTGTCGAGGGGACGGTCATAGAGATGGCGGATCACCACGAGCTCAACCAGCGCGCCGACCAGGGCCGCTACGATAGCGCCGGATAGGATCGCCAGCGGCAGCGGCAGCCCGGCATGAGCGGTGGAAGCCGTCACATAGGCGCCGCACATGATGAACTCGCCATGTGCGAGATTAATCACGCCCATCATGCCGAAGATCACCGCCAGCCCGCATGCCGACAGCACCAGGAAAGCGAAAGCATCGCCGAATTGATAGAGCGCCGAGAAGGCGAGTGTCGCGATGTCCATGAACCGACCGGATGATGGGGATGCAGGCTACGATACTTCAATAGTTAAAGTGACCATCGCCCCGGCGGCCAGGAGTACCCACCGGGGCGACGCCAACGCCCCGGTCAGGGTTTCGGCGGCGGGTTGGACGGCGTGTACTGTGCCATCGGATCCTTCTTGGTCAGGTCGCAGCCCGCATCACCCAGCCAATACGGCTTGATGTCCTCCCAGACTTTCGGGAACGAGATCGAGTGATCGGCACCGACCTTGGCGAGGTAGATGGTGTGCGACATGTGCTGGCTCTTCGGATCGATGCAGACCTTGCCTTCCGGGGCATCCATGCAGACGTCGCCGGCCGCGATCACCTTGCGAATGTCTTCCCGCTTGGTCGACTTCGCCCGTTCCACCATCTGCTTGTAAAGGTAGACCGCGAGATAGGAATTCTCGGCTTCCTGATTCACATAGGGCTCGCTCGGGAACTTGGCCTTGAACTTGGCGAAGAACGCCTTGCTAGTCGGGGAGTCGATCTCCTCGATGTAGTTGGTGGTGACGTACATGTCCTTCAGGCTCGGCGGCTTGAAGCGCTTGTGCTCATATCCCTGCCCGACATTGACCGAGGAGGCCATCGGCAGATTGACGTTGGCGGATGCCGCTTGTTCATAATAGGAGGCCTGCGCGGTGCCGACCAAGAGCGTCACCACGAAATCCGGTTTTCCTTTCTGAATGTTCTGGATACTTTGGGAGAACTGCGACACGCCGAGCGGGATGAACTCCTCGCCGGCCATCTTGCCGCCGTTCTCCTTGACGATCTTGCGCACCCATTCCGCCGAGATCTGGCCGAAATTGTAGTCGGCGGCGAGCGTGTAGACGTTCTTGCCGTATTTCTCCATCATGTAGGGAATTAGCGTGGAAAACTGCTGCTCCGGCACCGCGCCAGTGACGATCATGTGGCCGTCACAGACGCCGCCTTCATACTGATTGTTGTAGAACGCAAAGCCGTTGAATTGATCGACGATCGGGCGATAGGCTTCGCGCGAAGCGGACGAAAAGCCGGCGAACACCACGTCGACCTTGTCACGCTGCAGCACCCGGCGCATGAATTCCTGATAGCGGGTGTTGTCGGACTGGGTGTCGTAAGTAACGAGCTCGATCGGACGGCCGGCGATGCCGCCAGCCTTGTTGATCTCCTCGGTCGCAAGCTGGATCGCGTGCACCTTGCCAATGGTGGCCGCCGCGAAATCGCCGGATTGATCCTCCAGTACCCCGAGCTTGATGGGGTCTGCCGCGAACGCCGCACCTGCCGCGAGGACAAGCGTCCCCGTGAGGGCTACGGCGCGCAGCCCCCGCAATACACTTCTGGTCATGTCGGTGTCTCCTACATCGCTTGCTTGGTTCCGCCTCTCAGCGTGATGCTGTTCGCGCGGCCGGGAATGTCGGGCGAATCGACCCGTCTGCTTAGAAACTCCTCGCAGTAAAATTCCAGAGTCTGCCGCGCGCGCATGCTCTCGCGGCGAAGCTGGGAATAGGCGCCCTCTTCATCGAGACCGTCCTGCTTCATCAAGAAGATCACCGCGCGGATCACGGCACGGCGGCCACGGCGGCGACCTTCGAGATCCTGAAGACGGGCATACATGTTGTTGCGCAGCAGGAACTGATTGATGCCCATGAAAAGCGAGGTGTAAACGGCGCCGCCATGCACCGGTTTGCGCAGGAAGGACGTGGCGCCAAAGTTGACCAGCGCCTTGAGCCGGCTCGGCGCCTCAACGCCGACCAAACCGATCACCGGCACTGGCGGCAGGCGCGAGACCGGATTGACGTCGATCGCAACCGCGCCTTCGAGGTCGCCGTCGACGAACAGGATGTCACGTTCGGCCTGAAGACTGCCGATATCGATCTGGGCGCGGCCGCCGACAATTTCCGGGTATTCGCAGGAGACGCCGAGCTTAGCGAGCGTCGTTTCGAGCGTGGTCTCCCTTCCGCCGCGCGCCGTAATCACCAAAGCGCGGCCATCTTTGAAATTCTGCAGCAGTCGGGATGTCATGATTGCACCACTCTGAGCACGGGGGAGCGCATTGTGACCGCGAAACGCGGTGACGACTGGACGAGATAGGGATCGGGAGCGACGGGGCTGCGCGCTTCCAGCAGCACTTCGAATTGCCCGTTGGCGGCCGAGCGGCCGATGCGCGGCGTCAGCCAAGCGTGATAGGTCTGTGGATCAATGCGCACCTCACCCTGCGGCGCCAGTAGCCGCTGGTTCGCGACCGCAGCGCGCACGGGGCGGGCGTCGTCGGTGCCGGCCTGTTCCAGCGACGCGGCCAGCAGCTTGACCGCGATGTAGGAAGCTTCTGCATCGGCGGACGATACCGGCCCGTCAGGAAACGCCTTGGCATATGTTTCGATAAAGGCCGCATTCGGCGGCGAATTCAGGGAAGAGAAATAGACGCTGGAACTGAGATGCCCATCGATGGCCCCGCCGCCGATTTCGGCCAGTTCCGGTTCCGACAGCGTGCAGCTCGCCACCGGAATGTCATTAGCCTGATCGATGCCGCGCACTTTGCAGGCAGCGCGGAACGCACGGAAGAACGCGTATGCGCTGGTACCGATCAGATTGTTGAAGACGAAATCGGGACGCTGGTCGAGGATCGCCGATATCACCTGGTCGAACTCGGTGTCGCCCACCGACAGATACCGCTCCGCGATCACGCTGCCGCCGCGCGCGGTCAGTGCCTCGCGGAAGATGCGGTTGTTCTCCCAGGCCCAGATGTAGTTGGAGCCGACGCAAAAGGCCCGGTCGCCGACCCTCGATGCGAGGTAGTCGACCAGTGGCAGAACATGCTGATTGGGCGACGCGCCGGTATAGATCACATTGTCGGAGCTTTCGAAGCCCTCGTAATGCGACGGATACCACAATAGCCCATCGAACTTCTCGAAGCACGGAATGACCTCCTTGCGGCTCGAGGAGGTATAGCAGCCGACCACCTGCCGGATGCCTGCGCCGAGCAGTTCGAGGCTGAGCGCACGGTAACGCGCGAGATCGCCCGACGGGTTGACCACGATCGGCTCCAGAACCACCGGGCCGGCCGCCTCGGCATTTTCACGGAACGCCAGCATCGCGCCGTTCAGCATCGAGCGCGCGACGACGCTGTAAGGCCCCGTCGTCGAAAACATCACGCCGATACGATACTGCTTCCGCACCAATCACCCGATCAAAAAACAAAAAGCGCCCGCCGGCTGTGAAGCCGAGGGCGCCCTCGCCACCAACTGGACACGCTCGAACCTGAAGCGCGGTGTTGGAAATGGTTTGAACTTATCGCGTTAAAGGGCAGCTTTGCCCAACGCTTGTACGTTAGGCTCCCTTAGAACGACCATGCTGTCAAGCATGATGTTGTGGCTGCGATTGCATCAATTCATGACTTGCTGCAGAAAAACTATGCAAGCGCGGCGAGCCGCCGCAACCGTTCGCGCAAGTGTTCTATTTGTCCAACATCTGTATAAGGACCGCGTTGTAGCGCTGGGTCCGGTTGTCCCGTTTGACGGTGGCTCCGGCCGAGTCCTTTTCTGTCACGGTGCCCAGGTCATTCTTGTCGTGACGCCTGTACACGCGGGCACCGACGTCGAATAACCTCGACTGGGAGCCCGTCATTCATTTCCGCCGTTTCTGTGCGGTTTCATTTGGGCGCGATCAACCTGGCCGCTCAGCGCGGCGATGCCATGACGCGTGAAACACGCTCGCAGCTACGCACATGCCGATCGGGCGCTCATTCGGCGAATTAGCGACAGTTGCCAGTGTCCGCATTGCGCCGATTGTGTTGAAAAACTCGAAAATCGCAGGGCTCCGAAAATCTCGCAAATGTAGCGCATTGGCGATTTCAGACGCTGCAAGGCTTTGTAGAATCGATACGAGCGCCAGCGATCGTTTTTGCGGTAATTGATGTGGTCCCTCACTTCGCTGCGAAAGAGACGCACCAGCGGTCCTGAGAATTTTCAGTCATCAGCGAAAAAGGACTTTTTCAACACAATCCGCCAGAAGCGGTCGTTCCCGGGATGCCTGTTTTTGACCCATCTCAAACGACACGGAAAATGAGGTTTGGTTCTCGGCCATGCAGCTCGCCATGCAAACGAGAATGCGAGGTCATCTGCGCCGAACTCATGGACGATGTGCATTCCCTTTGTGCCAGTATTCAGAAAACCATCTGGTCACTATGGCTTTGCTATCTTGATTTGCGAGATGCTACTTTCGTGCTTTCGCAACGCCTTCACCAACTGGGTTTTCACCCGAGGTCAACGCGGGTAGATGAACCCGCGGCAACTTTGAAGCTGCTTTAGTTGTTCCGCAAAGGCTACGGCCCAGCAGGTGCCGGTGAAGAAACTCAATCTCATCCGCGACCACTGCCTCGTGGGACGGCCCATCGTAGATGTCGAAATGATCGACACCTGGATAGATGCGGAGCTCACCTTTCGGGGCTTGGCGCGCGGCCTCAATTGCAGGTCCCGGCTTGGCAACCCGATCGTCCGGAAGAGCAGCTTTCGAACTTGATGCGCGAAGCGGGAGTCAGTCCTTCGGCTCCGCTGACCAGCATGAAGCCGTCTCGCGCCTCGCTGGCGACGATTCATCGATTGGCGGATTGGCGCCATGTGGCTTTCGGCGGTTCTCTATTTGCAGCATCCATTGGGGTCGCTGCCTGGTGGTGGTCATCCTCCGTTGATATGGCGAGGGTGGCCCCCTTAGACTCGGGACCTCTGACACAGGCCGCGCCGGAAGCCTCCCCGCCGAAAGAGGTCGCGCCAACTGCTGTTACCCTGTCTACCGAGTTGGCGCAGCAGCTCCAACCGATGGCGCGCGATCTCGCGGCCTCGAGGCAAACGGTCGAACAGCTCAAGGTGAGGCAAGAACAGCTGGTCCGCGACAATGAAAATCTCGCGAGCCAACTCAAGGCGAGCCGGGAAGAAATGGCACGCTACAACAGTAGCATCGACCAGATCAAGGCGACCCAGATCCAGATGGCGCGCGAAAGCCAGACGCTCAACGAACGGCTCAACGCAAGCCAGGAACAACTCGCCCGCGTAATCGCCAACGCTTCAGAGCCAAGCCCGGTCTCCGAACCGGCTGAGATGATCCCCGAAGATTCAAAGGTGAGCCCCGAAGAGCCAAAGGTAATGCACGAAATACCACTGCCGCGTCCGCGACAGTCGGCCAATGTCGCCCAGACTCAAAAGCCGGCGCCAACCCCGGCGCGGCCGCAAGCCAAAAAACCGCAACCGCCATTCGCATGGCCATGGTCAGTGCGATAATGCACCCGGCCGCTTTTCGTGAAGTCCACTATGACGGCCCGGAGCTATTCGCTTGAACGCGAGAAGGGCCTCAAAGCGGCGGCGCCTGAGACCCTTCCTGGGCTGAGGTATCGCGCCGGGGGAAGGTACGACACGGCTTCAACGCACCACCCTCGTTCGCATTCCTAAGCTACGTCCGAGCCCGCCGGCGACCCCCTGCTCGGTCCTGCTTGCGCCCGCGACTTGATTGCTACTTTGCCTTCGCCATCGCCCCTGACGAAGAGGGCATGGAACTCCACACTATAGGGGTCGTCCAAGAGGAAGCAGCCCGCACGCTCGCCGATATGGCAAGGGATGCGATCCGGGGCCGCCGCACGGACGGCGCGGGGCACATGATGTCAATCGAGGTCAGAGACGACGCCGGGCCGGTAATGCAAGTGAAGTTTACGTTCGAGGTTCACCAGCAGAGACATTAAGACCGCCTCATTTGGCGCCTTTCCCTGTCTCGGGTGATCGGTACTGTCTGTATTAGCCCGGCTCACAGATGCCGCTGATCGATACTCCTGCGGATGTAGTTAGAGACGTGTCGTCCCGACTTAACATTTGTTGGTTCAGCTCCCTGTTCTCCGTGCCACGGTCATGGAAAATTAAGACACGCAGGGGACGATGAAAGATCATAAAACCCATCTGGAGAAGCTGCGCAAAGACGCGGCCGGCGCGCTGGTCAGGGACTTGGCTACCGACAAAGCGAAGCGTGAGATGTTCGACCGGCTTGGGCGCCATCTGGATCAACTAGCCGACGGGGTTGAACGGGCCATGAATGCTCGAAAGACCGGCTAAAGGTAGCGGTGCGAGTATGCGGGTAAAATCGCTACTCATTCTGCTGAGTGTCACGGCGCTAGGGGCTTACACTGTAGGCCGCCACAGCAGTCCCGTGAATAACGCGCCAGTCGCCTCGGTCGCGCAGCCCCCCGTGGCCAGGCCCGCGGCCGCCCACGCCCGCGAGAAGCCTGCACCGCCTGAGTTCAAGCGCAAGGTTGAAGGCGCGCTCACTGCGGCCCGCGATCGCCGCGATCATCGTTCAGGCGAGCCGCGCGCAGTACCATGCGGGAGGGCGGCCTTGTGCCTGCCCTGACGATCCCATGCGCAACGGATGAGCGTGCGCTCTCGCAGCGCCTACTCTCGACCGCGCGGCGCAGCGCCGCTTTGCTATCCTAGTGACGTGACGCCTGCGATGATCGACAGTTATAGGCAAAGGCAGGCGTCGCGATGATCAGACGCCGCCTCGCAGCAGATGAAGATAACCTTGCTCCGTCATCCATCTGGCGCGCGATAGGTGGCTTTCGAAGGCTCGCCGCGCGCGGCCGGCGGCGCGATCCAGGTCAATGTGCAGGAGTATCCGCGAGACATCCCGCCAGTCGGCACCTTCCGCATCGGCATCGAGCAGACGCAAGTACGTGACGATATGCTCCTCGTCGTAGGTGGTGACCGCTGGATCGGCTGGGACCAGATCAGCGACCTTAGGATCGAGCGGCGGCGACGAGAGTGCGACACGCGGCACACAAACTCAGCCCCGGCTTTAGGTCAAGTCGCTAAGTTAGCAATCTGGATTTGCGGATGTACCACATTCAGCGTCCGACCGTCCTTGCAACGGAGAGCTATCGATCCTCATCCGGGTGCACCCACTTGTAAGGCGTGATCTCACGCGTCTCGGTCAGCTTGATCATGTGCACCGGCGGCGCGTGGCGGCCCTTTCGGCATGATCGGCATTTCAGCGAAGCCTCCAACTTCCATAGCGGCGTCTCGCGCGGTCGGCGGATGGCGTCCGGCGGCAGGCTGACTCGCGTCTTGCAGCGATTGCATTCGACCTCCAGCCGACCCAAACCGCCATTCAGACATTGGCCAATGGTCGGGGACGGTTGGGCGGGCCCGCCGTAGCCTTCCAAGCGGAGCGACCACGCCTCGGCCTCGGCGCGGTTGGCGTCCCGGATTGCCTTCCGGGCAGCCTCCCGGGTGCATTTGGCGCGCATCTCGGCTCCCATGATCTTGCCGCCCCAGGTGACCCGTCGCGTTTTGGTGCTCATGGCCACGATTACAGCGCTACGGCCTCGACTGGCAATCCACGATCACTAGAATGACATCGGCCCCGTGGCACTTAGATAAGGTTGGAACCGTGGAAGCGGAGAAGCGTCAAGTCACGTCAGACTTACCGCCACCGTCGAGGGTGAAATGGCCCTGTATTTCAGCCGCGTTGGTCCTGCAACAGAGGAATTAGAGATATGGAGCGCGAGCGAAGGCGGCTTTTCGTTCGTAATCAGTAACGAGAGTAGAGATGGGCCTGGACTTCACGGCAAGCCCGGCTTTGTAGCTTCTTGGCGTCCCATCCATATTAACAAGCCTGCGATCAGGGTGGGCGGATCACCCTTCAAGACGTTTGCCGAAGCCGAGACGGCCTGTGAGGCCATGTTGGCGCACCTGACCAGATAGTTTCGGCTTTGGCGCAGCCGAAGCAAAGCTGACGAGGGACCAATGACGTTTTCATTTACGTCAACACGCGCAAGCAGATCGGAGAAGACCATGTCCAGGTATTCGCAAATGTGGATGCCGCAGAAAAGTGGTTCGAGAACGATCCTGAAGGCGTCGCGTTCGAGTGCGAGGTATTAGAATAGTCGTTGATGCGCGCGCCTCTGTCGTGCGCACGTGCGGGGTGGTAAATCGTGAGCGCACAATGGGGCTCGGTGTTGCACTTTGGTAACCCGTTATTTTGCTCGCAAGCGATAAGTTCATCGCTTTGGGAGAGAGGCATATGGACGTGTATTTGAACACCAAACGTGATCTGCTCGTTGTGAAGAAGGGATATCCGATGCCGCCCGCTGCGGCGCAGGGAAAATGGCGCAAGAGCAAGAAGCGGGTTATCAAAGTCAGCGACGAGATTAGCTCCGCGCTCCAGAGGCAGGGCTACTACATGCGCAAGCTAAGGGACCTGCATAGTAATAGAGACTAGCGCAAGAATGATCCTTTGCGGCAGCCTTCTTCCGGGTAATGAACCGCTACGTCGGCAACCTACCGCCAATGCCGGGCGTCTTTCCCGACTATCCCGCGCCGGTCGTTCGCAATGCGGGCACCGAACGCGAATTGACGTTGATGCGCTGGGGCATGCCGCCGCCACCGCGCACCGGCGGGCCGCCAGTCAGTTATTTGCCAGCTTCTTAACCGCCTTAAACTCACCTGACTTCTTGCTGCGCTTAGTCCACGCCGTCGCGCCGTCCAACTTGGTCTTCACCTGCGACCGCTTCTTCACCGCGCCTTTCCTGGCGTTGTCGCCTACCGGTTTATTGACTGTCATGCTCATCCTCCCGTTGCTTTACATCTGGCGACGACGGGAGAATCCTTGACGCTTCCGAATGTTCCCGGGCGCTTGGAGCGGCCAGCAAGCCGGGAACATGACCCAACCATTTGAGTCGATCTGTTTTGTTTAGTGGAGTTTCTGGCGTGGCGTTTCAGCGCAAGAAGGCGGCGACGATCGGCGTCAAGGCGTCCTACCCCGACTTCATCGAGCCTGCGCTCGCCTCGCCCATTGAAAGGGTACCGAGCGGCGAACGCTGGCTACACGAAATAAAGTTCGATGGTTACCGGGTGCAGATCCACCTCGTGAACGAGGCGGTGAAGGTCACTGGTTTCGCACTCGACGGCAACAAGTGGGACGGCATCTACGTCGGCCGGCGCAAGGGCGAGGATCTGATCTACGCCGGCAAGGTCGACCACGGCTTCGACAAGACCTCGGCGGCAGCACTACGCAAGCGACTGACGCCGCTGATCCGCAAGACCCAGCCCTACACCAAGCGCATCGCGAACAAGGGCATCTGGGTCGAACCTGAGTTGCTAGCCGAGATCGAGTACCGCGCCAAATCCGCCGAGGGGAAGGTGCGCCATCCCTTCTTCAGGGGCCTGCGGAAGGACCTGTGATGGACATCTACGACGATGCCGAGTGGACCGCGATGGATATAGAAGCCTGTTGCAAACCTGCCGATGGGGCCGGAAGAGATCGGTCGCTTGACGACCGCCTATGAGCAAGCATTGCACGCCATCGGCATCGTTGACCGGGGCGATCCGCTGGCTGAACTCCTCGCCAGGAAAATCATCGAAGTCGCACAGACTGGCATCCGCGAGCCGGCCGACATCTCTGCTCAAGCGATCAAGGAAATCGGCATCCCAACGTACAAGCCCTCATGTCGCGCCAACCTCGTTGATCGTCACCAGGAAGCGCTTCTCCTTGGCCACGTCCCGAGTGATCTCGACCGATTGCACGATACCTGTGAAGGACGCGAAGCCGCCGCTCAGGTCCAAGCCGGAAATGCTGATAGCCTGTCCTGTCCGCCGCGAGTGATTGCAGCGGCGAACCGAACTTGCGTTGTCCTCGCCCAAATAGATTTGCGGCATCAGCCCCGTGATCCCAGCACCAGTAGAACGCACTGGCACCATCGAGCAGCCGAGCCGCCCGAAATCTAATTTGAGATTACAAAGATGCTTTGAGATTACAAAGATACTTAAAGATGACAAAAACATACTTTGAGATTACAAAGAGAAGGGCCTCAGCGGCACCGCTGAGGCCCTTCTTGGGTTGAGGTATCGCACCCTGGGGGACATGGTGCGACATCGCTTCAACCCACCAGCCATTCGCTTCAACGCACCACCCTCAGTTCACGTTCCTAACGGCCGAGCCGACGCTCGCGCCGCTTGCGGCTGCTGCTGACCTTCCTGACCCTTAGTGCGCCGTCTTGAATTCCGCGATCTTCCGCGCGCCGTCCCATAACTCTACGTCGTGTCCGTCCACGAGCAATTTGGCGCGCTCTTTGGCTGCTTCGTCATCGTCGCATTCAATGTCCACGCGATGGACGATATGGCCGTTCCAGCCAATCATGTAAGCTCGATAGGCGTGCATGGGTGCGCCTTTCTCACCTCGGCGATTGCAGCCCAGGCGACCGCAGCCAATCGTTGATGCGGCTCGCTGTGTCTAATTGCCTGACCGTCGTAGCAAGCGCTTCATGCTCAGGCTTTGGAGCGGACGCGGCGCTGCATGACTACCTCTCTCGATTAGGGGTCCTTCGATTAGGGGTCCTAGACCGTTGTTCAACTGAGAACGCCGAGATTGCCGAACGGATCCAGCGTTCCGTTTGGTATCCGACTCTAAAAGTTGATTTGGAGTCGGAAGAAGGCGGAACGAGCTTAGCACTTGCGCATTCAATCCCGTGCCGGTTCACCCCCGGCACATTCCCGTGACAGCAGCCTCGGTCCCCCCGCCGAGGCCGTTTCGGTTCGACAGGTTTAACGTCGGCCGCCGGCTCCCGCCTTCTTCTTTTTCCCGGCCTTCTTCTCGACCCGCACGCCCTTGAATTTTATCACGCCGCTTTTCTTCTTCGCTTGCTTTTTTAGCGCGCCCATCCGTGTTGCCTTCCGTCACCGGAACGACGTCGGCACCCAGGATGAGGGTACTTTCGCGGCTCAATGGCTGGCCTATGCGCTCCCCTGTCAACGCTTCGCCAATACCCTCACGGGCATCTGCGCATGACTCGGGGTCGATGCGGTTCGCTACTCCTTCATCGTGATGGACTTGCACCATCTACTCCTTGCCGGTCTCCCGGCGCACTCCGGTTTACCCCGAAACCGGACTCAACTCGGCAATCGCGGCATGTCCGAAATGTGCCAATACCGTCCCAAGGGCCTTGCTCGATCAACCTATTGGCGCGAAAAGATCGACAGTGGTGGGTGGGAATGCTCATTCGGGAAGTCATGCGCGCCGAAGCGCCTCCATTTTCCGAGAAGCGGGGCATGCTGATGAGCGACGAGAACACCTGGACAGGCCCAGTCGTGGACGCCCATGCCCACTTCTGGGATCCGATCGCCAACGATCATCCCTGGCTGCGCCCGGACGTCATAATCCCGCTTCGTTACGGCGACTATTCCGCAATCAAGCGACGCTATCTGCCTGACGACTATCGCAAGGACGCCGCCGGTCACGCCGTCTGCGAGACGGTTTATGTCGAGACTGAATGGGATCCGAATACGCCGCTCGACGAGACGCGCTACGCATCCGGACTAAGCGCCCGCTATCGCCTGCCAAATGCGATCGTGGGACAGGCATGGCTCAATCGCGACGACGCCGCCACGATCATCGCCCAGCAGGCGGCATTTCCGCTAGTACGAAGCATCAGGCACAAGCCGGGAGGACCAGCGTCGCCCAATGAGGTCGGTCGTACACGGACGCTGATGTCCGATGACACATGGCGGTGCGGATTCGCTCTCCTGGAAAGACACGGCTTGCATTTCGACTTGCAGACGCCGTGGTGGAATCTTGACGAAGCGATCACGTTGGCGCGCGACTTTCCGCGTATGTTGATCATCCTCAATCACGCAGGCTTGCCGGCTGATCGCAGTCCGGAAGGGCTCGCGGGCTGGCGCGCTGCGATGGCGCGCCTTGCCGAGGAGCCGAACGTCCGCGTCAAGATTTCCGGCATCGGCTTGCGCAACCGTCCTTGGAGCGTCGACGACAACTGCTGGATCGTCGAGCAGATTGTCGCCATGTTCGGCGCGAGTCGCGCGATGTTCGGCAGTAATTTCCCAGTCGATAGCTTATGCGGATCGTTCGACACGATCTTTTCAGGCCTTAAGCGGATCGCCGCACGCTATTCGAAGGCGGAACAGGCGCGGCTCTTCTGCGAAACAGCGCGCGAAGTCTATCGCACCAACGAAAATGCGCGGACGCCGTCCCAAGCCAGCTGAACACTCGGCCGCCGTATGGATCACGCCGGTGACACTACGAGACTTCGCATGTCCCTTTCTCCACGATCGCGCGTGCAACTTTTCGCGAACCGTGGCGCGACCAGGCCCTGACGACCTGGGGCAGCGGCTTCTCCCCACACAAGAGCTTGACGAGGTCATCTGGTCTGCTTACTGGTCTTACCAAGGTAAGGTCAGCGAGGGAATACGGGTGGAGCTGAAACGGGTGGACGACGGTGAGAAGGGCTTCGAGAAGGTGTTCGCCTTCTTGCGCGATCGTCTGCTCGCCGGCTCGCTGAAACCCGGCGATCGCCTGGTCTCCGAGCGCGATCTCGCAATTCAGCTCGGCGTAGGTCGGCCGCTCGTTCGCGAGGCGCTTCGGGCGCTGACGATGCTAGGCATTGTCGAGATCCGGGATCGCATCGGCACTGTCGTGACGCGACCGGACGTCTCCGTCCTGAATGACTTCTTCACCTTCGCGCTCGCCCAGCAGGCGGACATGCCGGATGACGTGATGCAGGCCCGCGTCGCGATCGAATGTCAGGCAATCAGGCTCGCCTGCGAACGCGCAGACATCGCCGATTTCGAACGTCTGCAGGCAGCGCTGGCGAGGATCGCGGAAACGATCAACGAATCGGACGCCGGCGGTATGGCCGACTTCGAATTCCATCGCACGATGGTGCTGGCGTCACATTCGCAAACCCTGGCCGTCCTGCATAATTCCATGGCGGGCCTGCTGACTCATGTGCATCGCAATCGCCGCGAGCTCGTGCAGGCGTTCCCTTCGATGAAGACGTATCTGATCGACGATCACCGGCGCATCTTCGAGGCAGTCGTCGCCCGCGACCCGGACCACGCCGATGCAACGCTGCGAAAGCATTTTCAAATCGGCGACGAGTACCGAAGGCGCGCCATCGTCGGCGAAACCGACAGCATCACGGCGTCGCCGGCGGCAAATCTCCAAACCAGAAAACGAGCCAACAGCAGGAAGACCACATGAAGATTGTCGTAGGTTCGGATCACGCCGGCTTTCCCATGAAGGCGGAGGTGCTGGCCTTCTTGAAGGAGAGCGGGCATGAGGTGCTGGATGTCGGCAGCTTCGATCCCGCTCCGGTCGACTTCCCGGATATCGCACGCAAGGTCGCCGCCGCCATCACGACGGGCGAGGCAGAGCGCGGCCTCATGGTGTGCGGCACGGGCGTCGGCGCCTCGATCGGCGCGAACAAGATGAAGGGAATTCGGGCTGCCGTGTGCCACGATGTCCATTCTGCCCACCAATGCGTCGAGCACGACGACGTCAACGTCATGTGCATCGGCGCGCAGATCGTGGGTCCCTGGCTCGCCAGGGATCTGATTGCGGCCTATTTGGGCGCGACATTCTCCACCGCCGAGGAATTCCGGCGTCGGGTGGCCAAGCTCGCGATCATGGATGACGAACGTTAGGAAGCAAACGAACACCAAGAAACAAGACAAACGGGAGGAAGCAGTGTTGAAAAAGATTGTAGCTTCGATGGCGCTTGCCATCACCGCGTTGGCAACCGTAATGTCCATCGCACATGCGGACGCGCTGGACGACATCAAGAAAGCCGGCAAGATCCGCATCGCCATCGATCTTGGCGTGCCGCCCTATGGCATGACGGATGACAAGCTGCAACCGACCGGCCTCGACGTCGAGGCGGCACGGCTTCTCGCCAAGGATTGGGGACTTGAGTTCGAGCACGTGCCAACCACAGGCGCCTCCCGGATTCCTGCGCTTCAGACCGGCAAGGCCGACCTCGTGATCTCGAGCCTCTCCTACACGGCCGAGCGCGCGAAGGTCATCGATTTCTCGTTAGGCTATGCCGTGCTGCGAACGGTCATCGCTGCCCCGAAGTCCGTCGCCCTCAAGTCGCTGGCTGATCTCGATGGGAAGACGGTTGGCACGGTGCGCGGCACGACGCACGACACGCAGCTGACAAGAGAGGGGCCGAAGGGGATGAAGCTGGTCCGCTACGAGGATGACGCCACCGAAACGCAGGCCTTCCTCAGCGGACAAGTCGACATCTTCTCGACTGCGGAAATGATGGTCCCGCAGATCGACAAGAAGAACCCGGCGCGGCAGGTAGAGCTGAAATTCGTGCTCGACAACTTCAAACTCGCTGTCGGTGTGAAGAAGGACGAGAAGCGCCTCGTGGACGAGGTCAACGCCTGGATCACCGCCAATCTCAAGAACGGCCGGCTCAATGAGCTGAACAAGAAGTACTTCGGTGACGACCTGCCCGAACTCATTCTGAAGCAATAGGACCGGCCATGACCAATATGATCTCTCGGCGCCTGATCGCAGGTCTGGCGCTCGCAACCCTGTCGCTATCGTTTGCGCCGGCACAAGCCGATACGCTCGACAACATCAAGAAGGCGGGCAAGGTCCGGATCGCCATCGACACGGCCATCCCTCCGTTCGGCATGACAGATGACAAGCTGCAGCCGACTGGATCGGACGTCGATACCGCCCAGCTTCTCGCCAAGGATCTCGGGGTTACCCTGGAGATCGTGACCACCACGGGCCCCACGCGCATTCCGATGCTGCAGACCGACAAGGCGGACCTCGTCGTCTCCACGCTGTCGATCACGCCCGACCGTGCCAAGGTAATCGACTTCTCGATTCCCTATGCCGATCACCCGTCGGTCGTGGCGTCGCTAAGCACGGTCCCGCTCAAGGAGATGTCCGACCTGGCCGGCAAGAAGGTCGCCGTCGTGCGCGGCACGACGCAGGATACTGATCTTACCCAGCAGGCGAAAGGCGCCCAACTGGTGCGCTACGAGGACGACGCCACGATGGCGCTCGCATTCGCGTCGGGCCAGGTGGACATTCTTGCGACGGCGCGCTCGCTGCTGCCGGCAATCAGCAAGAAGAACCCGACACGCACGGCAGAGTGGCGCATCACAATGCAGACGTTCTACCTCGCCATCGGCATGCGCAAGGACGAGCCCAAGCTGAAGGAGTGGGTGAACGGCTGGGTGAAGAGCAACCTTCAGAACGGGCAGCTCGGCGCAATCTACAAGAAATATCATGGCGTCGACATTCCGGTGGAACAGTTACTGAAGGCGGGGAACTGAGCAGCAGGACCAAGCGCCGATGCTCTACAAGTTCGACTTCTCATTCCTGCTGGAGAAATGGCCGGCCTTCCTCAACGGTGCCTGGCTTACGATTCAGCTCACCGTACTGTCGATCGCCCTCGGCTTCGTTGTTGGCACGCTGTGCGCGGTCGCAAGGGTTTACGGCGGGCGCGTGTTGCGGCTGTTGGTCGGCTTCTATGTCGAGCTGATCCGCAACACGCCCCTGCTCGTGCAGATTTTCATCGTCTATTTCGGCCTGTCGAGCGTGGGCCTCAAACTCTCGGCCGAAACATCTGCCGTCATTGCGCTCGTGGTGAATATGGGCGCCTATACGACGGAGATCATGCGGGCGGGCATCCAGTCCATCCACCGCACCCAACTCGAGGCGGCAGATTGCCTGGGCCTAACGCGCCTTCAGACGATCCTGCACGTCGTTCTCCTGCCGGCCATCGAGCGGGTCTATCCCGCACTCTCCAGCCAGTTTGTACTTCTCATGCTGGCATCGTCGATCACGTCGCAAATCTCGGCCGAGGAGCTGACCGCCGTCGCCAATAACGTGCAGTCCGATACGTATCGTAGCTTCGAGGTCTACATTATTGTCGCGGCGATCTATCTCGCTCTTTCTCTTCTCTACAGGCTGGCGTTCAAGGCCATCGGCCTCATCATTTTCGAGCGTCGCCGGCGGCTGGGCACCGCGCTATGATCCAGCTTAGCGCCCACCACGTCTGGTATCTCATCATGGCAGCGCAATGGACGGTGCTGCTGTCACTGATTGCGTTCGCGGGTGGCGCCCTCGTCGGTCTGCCGATCGCGCTGATGCGGGTGTCGCCGAGTCACGCGCTGCGCATCGTCGCAGGCGGGTACATCCAGCTCATCCAGGGTACGCCGCTTCTGATCCTGCTGTTCCTGACCTATTTCGGCCTCGGCATCCTCGGCTACAAGCTGGCGCCGCTGGTCGCGGCCGGTTTGGCGCTGACGTTGTATGCCGCCGCCTTTCTTGGTGAGATCTGGCGTGGCTGCATCGAGGCGGTGCCGCGTACGCAGTGGGAAGCTTCCGATTGTCTCGGTCTCGATCGCTTCCAGCAGTATGCCTATGTGATATTGCCGCAAGCCTTCAAAATGGCCATTCCGCCGACCGTGGGCTTCATGGTCCAGATCGTGAAGAATACGTCGCTGGCTTCGGTGGTCGGCTTTGTCGAGCTCGCGCGCGCAGGCCAAATCGTCAACAACTCGACCTTCGAGCCCTTCATCATCTTCTGCATCGTGGCCGCAATCTATTTTGCGATGTGCTACCCGCTGTCGCTGGTCAGCCGTTTCCTCGAAAGGAGAGCCAATGCAGGCAGCGCCAGCCACTAGCGCCACCGTCGTGCAGGTTACGGGCGTGGTGAAAGAGTTCGGGACGTTGCGTGTCCTGGACGGCGTGAGCCTCGACGTGGCGCGTGGCCAGACCGTGGCCATCATTGGCCGGAGCGGATCCGGCAAGAGCACGCTGCTGCGTTGCATCGCAGGACTCGAGACGATCCAGGCCGGCAAGATCGAAGTTTGCGGCCACGAAGTCGGCCGGCCCGGCAAGGCCGCACGGGCGCAGTTGCGCCACGATGTCGGCATGGTTTTTCAGGGCTACAACCTGTTCCCGCATCTCACGGTGGAGCGGAATATCACGTTGGCGCTGACCTTGGTGAAAAAGCAGCCAAGGGACGAAGCGCAGACGAAGGCTGCCGAGGTGCTGCGCCTCGTCGGGCTGACCGACAAGATCAATTCTTATCCCGAGCAGTTGTCCGGCGGACAGCAGCAACGGGTCGCCATTGCGCGTTCGCTCGCCTTGTCCCCCCAAGTCATGCTTTTCGACGAGGTGACTTCGGCGCTTGATCCCGAGCTGACCGCAGAAGTGCTCGCCGTCATGGAAGATCTCGCGACACGCGGCATGACGATGATCACCGTCACCCATGAGATGGGCTTCGCGCGCAAGGTGGCGAACCAGGTCGTTTTCATGCACCGGGGAAAGATTTGGGAAAGCGGGCCGACATCGGAACTGTTCGCCCGGCCGCAGACCGCCGAATTCAAGCAGTTCATTTCGAGTGAGCTTTAGCCGCAGTCATGTCAGCTTAGGGTGGTCAAGCCCAGAAGTCCGGGAGTGCGACCGGGAAGTCGGCTTTACCCCCCACAAGCGGACATTCCTGCGAACGGCCGCTTCGCGCCAAAACCGGACGTTCTCTCAGAGTCGCTTGTTGGATCCATTTGAGACATTGAACCCGATCAGCAGTTATGGGACGGTTTGGTAGAGAGACAGATTACCCTTGCAAAAATTCGGCAGCGGCGACGACTGCCGTTCTTTCAACCGCGTATTACAACAGCGAACGCCGGAGTGCCGCATCATGTCCTTGCTGGAATCGGTTGCGTCACTTCGCCCGACCAAGAAGGTAATCACCACCGGCCTGGTTACTTTCTGTCTTCTCTGGGCTAACGCGCCGATGCCGAGCCGTGCCGATACATCACCGTCCCAGACCGCCGGCGTTCCGATCCCCGACGGCCAGATCGACAAGGCTATCGCCAGCCTCGACGCGATCGCCAGCGATGTCATGAAGAGAAGCGGCATCCCGGGCATGTCGGTCGCGGTGGTGCGGGATGGCAGGACGGTCTACGCGAGGGGTTTTGGCGTCCGGAAAATCGGGGAGAGCCATTCCGTCGACGCAAACACCGTGTTTCAGATCGCGTCGCTTTCGAAATCGCTCGCGGCCAGCGTCGTCGCCCATCAGGTCGGCGCTGGCATCGTCAAGTGGGACATGCCCCTCGTCGCGCACTTGTCCTGGTTCAAGCTTGTTGATCCGTGGGTCACGCAGCATGTCACCGTTGCCGACATGTTCAGCCACCGCTCGGGCCTGCCGGCTCACGCCGGGGATGATCTGGAAGATCTCGGCTATGATCGACGAACCGTGCTGGAGCGGCTGCGCCTGTTGCCGCTTCACGGCTTCCGGGACATTTACGCCTATACAAATTTCGGCCTGACGGCGGCGGCGGAGTCGGTCGCTGCCGCATCGGGCAAGGACTGGGAAAGCCTTTCCGAAGATGTCCTTTACAAGCCGCTCGGCATGACGGCGACCAGCTCTCGCTTCGCCGACTTCGAAAAGCGGCCGAACCGCGCCTTGGGACATGTGAAGGTCGGCGACGGCTTCCGGCCGAAATACCAACGTTTGCCCGACCCGGAGTCGCCGGCGGGCGGCGTCAGTTCGTCGGCGAACGATCTCGCCCGATGGCTGGCGTTGGTGCTGCAGAACGGTAAATTCGAAGGTCGGCAGATCATTCCAGTCGATGCACTGCTTCCGGCCGTGACGGCCGAAATCATTTCGACCCGCTCCTCCGCGGTCGACGCAAGGCCAGGCTTTTACGGATATGGATTCGGCGTCGGAATCACACCGGCTGGCCGAACGATGATCAGTCATTCCGGCGCTTTCGCATTGGGTGCCGGGACCCACTACGCGATGATCCCGTCCACAGGCGTGGGGATCATTGTGCTGACCAACGCGGCACCAAGCGGCGCGGCGGAGGCGCTCGGTGCGTATTTTACGGATCTTGTCCAGTTCGGCATGGTCACGCGGGACTGGTTTGCCGCCTACGCTCCCATCATGGCTGGACTCATGGCGCCGACGGGCGATCTCGTCGGCAAGTCACCACCCGCCAATCTGGCGCCGGCGGCAAAGCTTTCGTCCTACGTCGGTGTCTATGCCAACCCCTATTTTGGCAGTGCCGAGATCGCCGACGTGAGCGGCCATCTGGAGCTCAAGCTCGGCCTGTCGAACACGCCATACACGCTGACACACTGGGATGGCGACGTATTTTCGGTTAGCCCTTCCAGCGAGAACCAAACCGATGGTTCTTTGTCGTCGGTCACATTCCGACAAGCCGGCAAGGAGCTGAAGATCGAATATCTCGACGGCAACGGGCTCGGCCTGTTCCTACGACGTTGACCCACCGCCGCTTGATTCATGGCAAACCCCGCCGGAATGCCGGCAGCCGTGGAGCGATGAGCTCAGGTGGTCTTAGGAGCCGTGAACTAATCGCACTGCGCGCATTGCGTAATTTGTTAAACCGGATCAACGTGATTTGCTCCGTCCAGTCCCTCCCGTCTGCGCTTTGGCGCGTTTGAGACATGCCGACGGACCGTGAAATCGTCCGGTGATCGGAGGAGATCGGAAGCGATTTTCAGACAGTCGAAACGGCGCTTCTGACCCCAACTGACGATGGAGCCATTGCAACTCATGATGATGCACGGACAGGCAGCCTGCCCGCTGGGCTGATCGGATGGCGCACCTGGAAATATCGCGGCGGCATCACCGCATGCGCCGGCCTGCGCATTCTGGCAAATGTCCTTCGCGCCCAAACCGTTCTCCCGAAGCGTACACAAGGCAGGCGCCGCGGAAAGTGGATAGGCCGCGGCGCGGGCGGCCGTGACAGGACCGTATGGCATCGGTAGTCCTAGGTCCCTGAGGTTCGCGTTGGTTGTTTATTCGTGCTAGGCGTGGACTGCCGCGCGGGCTGATCTACTGTTGCCGAAGCACGCGCCAGCTATGCGAGGGAGGCGAGAATGACGAGTACGCCCAGGGTCCGCGCTGGACGCACTCTCTCCGCACGCCTCCTGCTTGGAGTGGGCATATTGCTCGCTGGCGTCCTCCCGGATCGGGCGGAAGAGGCGCTGAACTCGGGAGGCGAAGCGCTCTACCGCACGCGCTGCACATCGTGCCACGAGGGCGGCGTGGCACGCGCGCCTGACACCAACGCGCTGCGGCAGTTCAGGCCTGAGCGGATGAGCTTTGCCCTGATGTTCGGAATGATGAGCCAGCAGGGACGCGACCTGAGCCAAGGCGAAATTCAGGACATCGTTCGTTATCTCGTCGGGGCACCGCCGCCGCAGCAGCAGCAGCCGCTGCCGGATTCCAAGTGCCGTGAGCGGGGCCCTGTGCTTGCGGACGCTTCGTTGCCACGCTGGAACGGTTGGGGCGTCGACATCGCTCAACGCCGGTTTCAACCCGCTGCCATGGCCCAGCTTTCGCCAGACAATGTTCCGCGCCTGAAGCTGAAATGGGCGTTCGGCTTTCCTGGCGATACCAAGGCCTATGCGCAGCCGACAGTTTGGGGCGGCCGAGTCTTCGTGGGCAGTGCGGGGGGCAAGGTCTATGCGCTGGATGCCAGACTTGGCTGCCAGCGCTGGGTGTTCGACGCCGGCTTCGGCGTACGCACCGCGATCACCATCGGCGAGGATGAGCGCGGCACGACCGCTTATTTCGGCGATCAACGCGGTGAAGCCTATGCGCTCGATGCCGAGAGCGGGAAGCTGTTGTGGAAGAAACGAGTCGATGCGCATGCGGGAGCCGTGATCACCGGCGCGCCGACATTGGCCAATAACGTGCTTTACGTGCCAGTCTCCTCGTTCGAAGAGGTATTGGCGATCGATCCACGCTACTCTTGCTGCACTTTCCGCGGTCTGATTGCCGCGCTCGATGCTCGGACCGGCGAAGTGCTGTGGCGCGGCTATGTCAGCCCGCCGGCGCAGCCCGTCCGCGTGAATGAGATCGGCGTGCAGCTCTTCGCGCCCTCTGGCGGCGCCATCTGGTCGTCGCCGACCATCGACCCCAGATCAAACCGGATTTACGCGACGACGGGCGACAGCTATCTGGACCCGGCCTCCACGACCTCCGACGCCTTTGTGGCCTTTGATCTTGCCACCGGACGGCTCGCATGGTCGCAGCAGATGACCGAGGGTGATGCATACAATATGGCGTGCAGCGGCCAGTATCGCTCTAACTGCCCCGGCACCAAGGGTCCCGATTTCGATTTCGGCTCCTCTCCGATACTGGTCGATTTACCTGACGGACGGCGTGCGCTCATTGCCGGCCAGAAATCAGGCATGGTGCACGCGCTCGATCCGGATCGCGATGGCGCCATCCTCTGGCAGCGCCGGGTGGGCACGCTCGGCGGCGTGCAATGGGGCTCCGCTGCGGACGATGCGAACGTCTATGTCGCGGTGTCGGATGTCGGGATGAAGGCCGTGCCGCAGGCCACCGCCGGCGCGCAGAAATCTGTCTTTGGGGTTACCATGAAGCTCGATCCGAGCCAGGGCGGCGGGCTGTATGCGATGAACCAGACGACTGGCGAAATCGTCTGGCACACGGCACATCCGGGCTGCGGCGATCGGCCGGGATGCAGCCCTGCGCAGTCGGCTGCGGTGACCGCGATCCCTGGCGTGGTGTTCTCCGGCGGACTGGACGGCCACCTGCGGGCCTATGCCGCCAAGAGCGGCGAGATCGTCTGGGACGTCGACACCATGCAGGACTACGCAACCGTAAACGGTGTGTCGGCGCATGGTGGCGCGCTCGACGGGCCGGGGCCGGTGATCGCCGGCGGCATGCTCTACGTCAACTCCGGCTACACAAATTACGGCACCGCACCCGGCAATGTGCTGCTCGCCTTCTCCGTGGACGGACAGTAGGCGGGGATATTTCGCGCGATCAGCGCGGAATGGTATCCACGAGAAAGGTCCGCTTTGCGCCATGAGCCTCCGTTGCGACAAACGGATGCACACGCGCGCGTGTCCCTAAGCGATAGCTTAATCAGCCGCAATTCCAGATTGGCCCAATCGGCGTCCGCGTCCAGCAAGCGCCGAAGCTGCCGCCATTGTAGCGACCGCCGTAAAAGCCAGGCCGGCCGAAATAGTGCCAGTCGCCATCGTACCCGTAATAACTTGGGAGCGGATTCGATACAAAGCTCGCACAGGTGAATGCTTCAAACCTTATTAGCCGCCAAGAGCGCGTTTCGGCGCAAGCTCGGCTGCCTGCCGCAACGCCTCAATCAGACTGCGCTCGTCAGCAAGGCCCTTGCCCGCGATATCGAAGGCTGTACCATGATCGACCGAAGTACGGATCACCGGCAAGCCGACCGTGATGTTAACGCCGGCCTCCAGTCCCAGTACCTTGATCGGGCCATGGCCCTGATCATGGTACATCGCAACGACCATGTCGTAATCGCCGCGGCCAGCCAGGAAAAAGAGCGTGTCGGCAGGCAAAGGGCCTTGCACATCCCAACCTCGGCGTTGACAGGCCTCGATGGCGGGCGTGATTTTCGTTGCCTCCTCGCCTCGGCCGAATAGCCCGTTTTCACCGGCATGCGGGTTGATGGCGCAAACGCCGATCTTTGGATTGGTGAGGCCGGCGCGAACCAACACCTCATGCCCACGGACGATGACCCTTTCGACGAGGCCGGGCTCGATCTTCTCGATTGCATCCAGCAGACCGATATGGGTGGTGACATGAATGACACGAAGCCTGTTCGACACGAGCATCATTGAGACCTCCGGCGTGCCCGTGAGATGCGCCAGCAGTTCAGTGTGGCCCGGATATTTATGCCCAGCCGCATGCAACGCCTCCTTGGAAAGCGGCGCGGTACAGATGGCCTGTGCGGATCCTGCCTGCACGACCTGAACGGCTTTTTCGATAAAGCGATAAGCTGCCTCTCCCGCAGTTGCAGACATCTTGCCAAACGGCAAGTCGTCCGGCACGAGGTTCAAATCTACGCATTGCACGCTGCCTGAATCAAAATCTGCATCGTCGGCTTCACGCAACGCGGCGATTTCAAGCCGTCCGCCGACAATTTTACCAGCCTTACGCAAGCGGTTGGCGTCACCGATCACCAGCGCATTGCAGATTGCGCGTGTTTCTGGCTTTGCCAACGCCTTCATAATCACTTCGGGCCCGATACCGGCAGGATCTCCCATGCTGATCGCAATCGTCGGACGGGTCATATAAAGCTTCCTCTGGTTCGAACGGCGCGAAGGCGCTCATTAATGCGGATGAGGCTGTATTCGTCTCCGAATGCACCCGCTTTGGTGCAGACCGGGACCGACAATGAGCCAATCGTCAGCCCGAGCGCCACGCCAGGCTCGATCTCTTCAGCGAGACGGATACCGTTGACACCGAACCTCGACAGGAGTGCTGCCGCGGTTTCGCCACCTGTCGCGGCAAAAGCACCGATGACGGGTACCGCAATTTCAAGAGTCTCGGCCAGGCTCGTAACGAGCTCGGGGCCAAGCGACATGTCGGGAAACCCATTCATCATGATCTCGACGAGGACATCGCCGCCTTCGGCGAGACGCTCCTCGACGTTTGTAGCGATTTTGGCGCGGTCGGCATTATTATCACGCAATGTTCCCGGATCGATCGGGAAGTAAGCCACAGTCCCGTTTGCGTTCAAACGAAGCGCGGCAGATCTCGAAGCGGCGGCGAGCGAGCCGACGACGGTCAATGTCCCGAATCTGCTGGTCGGAATGCGCAACGGCTCGATGCTCTCGGCGACGTCGAGGCGAGCGAGCGCATGCGCCAGACCTGCGCTGCCGATGAAGACGCTCGCTGGCGACGCATACAGGCCGGCCTCTGCGATCAGGTGCAGGTCGTGCTCGGTCTCCGCGTCGCAGATAGCGACAACATCGCCTACATTGGCTAACCTAGCCAGAATGGTTTTCAGTTCGCCATTGTGGACGGCGGAAAGTGTGACCTTCTCGCTGCGAACGCCCGCCGTCGCGAGGACATCAACAAGATCTGCATTAGGATAAGTATGGTCGCGTCGCCAGAGGTCTGTTTCCTCGAGCGGACGACCATTGACCAGGATGCGACCGCCTCTGGTCGTGCGACCGGTCGCCGGAAAGGCGGCTGCCAGCACTCCAAATGCCGGATCCGATCGTGATCCCAGGCACTCAAGTGTCGCCGCGATCTCCGCTGCAGGCTGTCCCCGCAAGGTAGAGTCAATCTTCTTGAAGAAAAGGCGCCCTGACCCAGGCTGGCTCGCCAGCACATCTCTATGACGGGCAGCGGCGGCATCGGCCGAAAGACCCCGACTTGCGGTGTCGTAGGCTAGGATGGGCTCCTGACGACTCCGGGCATTTCCTATGTCGCCCCAAATCACGACTGCCGCCAGCCCGCGCCGGCCGAGAGCGATGGCGCAGTCTGCAGCTCCCGTGAGATCGTCCGCGAGAATCAACCAACGACGGGTCATTTGAAGGACAATACTCGAATATCTCAATCCTTGTGCAGATCGCAAGGAAACGGCCGTGGTGAACCAGTGTCAGTGTCCGCTTTGCGCCGATATTGTTGCAAAAGTCGAAAATCGAGCGACGCGGAAAATCTCGCCAAAGTTGATTTTTAGCCTTCTCTGCCGTTGCGTCGCTTTTCAGCGCCACTAGCAATGCCCGTGATCGATTTTAGATGAATCGATATGGTCCCTCACGTCGCCGCGCGCAAGGCGTATCAGCCGCTCTCAGAATTTTCGTTCGCGACCCCAAAAAGACTTTTGCAACAATATCCGCCAGTAGCGGACGCTCAGGCTAAGTCGGCTTTTGACCCACATGAGACATTTTCTCCGCGCTCGGGTCGCTCAGCGCTAGACCGTCCCCCCTATCGCCCCGCATATCCAGCGAAAATAATTTATCCCGAACATGTCGTCTTGGTGGTCACCCGTTCGACTGGGTGTCGGCGATCCGGCCAAACAACAGGAGTTACCAGGAGAAATGCAATGACCCAAAATACTACAATGAGGGGCGAGAAGATTTACGACATGGAACTCGATATCACTGGAGTCACCGACTACGGCGTAAGCATGGACGCCATCCTTGCCGGCCAGGAAGCGATTCCACTACACGGAGCCCGATTTGACCTTGCGGTCGATGGGCCGTACAGGGGCCGGCTCGCGGGACGCGCACACGGTGTCGACTATCTGCGGGTGCGCGCCGATGGTCGCATCGACCTTGACCTACACCTGATCATCGAGACCGAGGACGGCCACCGGATCGCGTTGTCTGGCGACGGCCAGGCGGTGCCGCGACCCGGCGAGCCGGTGCTCGACATCTTCGCAAACGTCCGCCTCTCCACCGCGTCCAAGGACTATGCCTGGGTCAATGAGCGACAGATCTGGGGTGTCGGGACCGCGAGCCTGGCGACCGGGAAGGTCCGCGCCGAAGGCTTCATGCAGTGAAAGCAAGGGGGACGGCCGGATGACTGTCCGGTCCAGCAGCCTGCGAAGTCACGTTGGTCCTCAATCTCAAAGCTGCCAAAGCGCTCAGTCTCACTGTGCCGGCATCTCCGCTTGCGCAGATCGACGAGATGATCGAATAGGGCCGACCGACTTCCGCCTTTGGCACTTTTCGGAAGTGACGGTTTGAGCTGACCGTGTCAGCTCATCGAGGCAAAGCAGAACTCGCATTCGTGCTCGTCGAGGTCTGGAAATGACCCCCGGAGCGGCTCTCCACGCTCCCATACAAAACCTATTGTCTACAGGTTCGTGACAGGACAGCGGCGTTTGGGAGTGATAACCGTGCTCGGCGTTGAGGTAGCGGAAGTTCATCGCGATGCATCAGCTCCATGACGCAGAAGTGGCCCAACGGCTGCTGTATCATCTGGCGCGCGCCTTCGGATGCCCGGACGCGGTGTATCTAGCCGGGCCAATGCGCATTCAGGGCGGCTTTGACGCCGCGATCTTTGGCTTCACGCTCGATCGTGTTCCGCCTCCTTTGGTAGGGCCGTTGATCCTGCGCCTAAGTCACGCCGATGCCGATCCAGGGCGGGTGAAGCTGGAAACCGTCGTCCAGAATACTCTCGCCGAAATGGGCTTTCCCGCACCCCGCGTGATGGTGACGGAAAGCGATCCGGGCATCCTCGGCGGACCCTTCATGGTCATGACCCGATTGTCGGGACAAACCCTGGCCCATGGTATCGAGGGTTTGGGCGCCGGCACCTCCCTTGTCCGGCAGCTGCAGTTGCTGTTCAACCTTCCGGCCGTTCTCGCCCGGATAATCGACCAATGGGTAGACATGCAGATCCGCCTGCATCAATTGCCGGCCGAAACCCTGCTGCGGGCCGTAACGGCGGCGGGCATCGACGCGGGAGCCATCACCTTCGAGGGCCAGTTGGCACGGCTCAGCACGATTGTCGAGCGGAGCAATCTCATCGGACTGAAACCCGGCCTTACCTGGCTGGACGATCATCGACCTCCGCCGGCGCGAGAGGCGGCGATCTGCCATGGCGATTTCCACCCGCTCAACATCCTTGCCGACAAGAACCAGCCCACCGGTGTCATCGACTGGGCGAACGCAGTCATTGCAGAGCCCGCCATGGATGTGGGTTCAGCGATCTCCAACATGTCCGCCGTTCCGCTTCCTCTACCATGGGCACTGCGTGTTACGGCACACGCGATTATCGGCGCGGCTCTACGACGCTACGAGCGCACGTACCGGGCGCTCCGGCCGCTCGATGATCGGGCCGTGCGCTACTATCAGGTCTTCCGCGCCGTCGCCCAGATGGTTGGGGTCGGTCGGGCTAGGACCACCGGGCGTGTAGGCGGCGGTGCCTTCCATTCGGCCGCCGGCGTCGGCAACCTAATCGCTCTCATCAAGAAGCTGAGCAGTGTATCGGTGTCGCTCGAAGATCGTATGCGTTTGCCCAAAAGGTAGGGGACCGCGGAGTGTGTCGAACGTGTGGAGCCCATGCCGAACCATTCGCCTCACTTCCGCTTCTGTGGTTGAGCGGAAGTCGTCGGTATACACCTAGACAGGCTGCCTCACCGGAGGGATCATGCAGCGCGAGGAGAACTGGGGGCGCCGATCGCCCTTGGGCAGGCCCCAAACGGCCGTCACCCAATGCGTCCGCAAGCAAAATGCCTGTGGTAACTTGATCATCGGGCATTCGCAGGCTGGAAAATGGCGATAGCCCATGCCTGCCAGTTCGCTCCAACTGGAGTGACGAAACATGGATCCATCGGTCACTGATTTTATTGCGAGGGAAGCGCGCTTTGGCGCCCGGAACTACGAGCCGCTCGGCGTCGTTCTGTCGCGCGGCAAGGGTGTCTTTGTTTGGGATACGCAGGGCCATCGCTACCTCGATTGCCTCTCCGCCTATTCCGCGGTGAATCAGGGCCACTGCCATCCGAAGATCTTGGCCGCGATGGTGGAGCAGGCGGGCCGGCTGACGCTGACGTCGCGCGCCTTTCACAACGACCAGCTGGCCCTCTTCTACGAAGAGATCGCGGCGCTGACCGGCTCCCACAAGGTGCTGCCGATGAACAGCGGCGCCGAAGCGGTGGAGAGTGCGATCAAGTCGGTGCGCAAATGGGGCTATGAGGTGAAGGGGGTTCCGGACGGGCAGGCCGAAATCATTGTCTGCGCCGATAATTTTCACGGCCGCACCCTTGGCATCATCGGCTTCAGCACTGACCCGGCGGCACGTGACCATTTCGGACCGTTCGCAGCGGGCTTCAAGATCATCGCCTTCGGCGATGCCACGGCGCTGAAAAAGGCAATCACGCCCAACACGGTCGCCTTTTTGGTCGAACCGATCCAGGGAGAGGCGGGCGTCGTCATCCCGCCGTCAGGTTACTTTACAGCAGTGCGCGAACTCTGCACTGCGCACGACGTGATGCTGGTTCTGGACGAGATCCAGACCGGGCTCGGCCGCACCGGCAAGCTGCTCGCGGAACAGCACGAGGGCATCGAGGCAGACGTCACTCTGCTCGGCAAGGCGTTGTCCGGCGGCTTCTACCCAGTGTCGGCCGTGCTTTCGAACAACGCGGTGCTCGGCACCCTGAAACCTGGCCAGCACGGTTCGACCTTCGGCGGCAATCCGCTGGCCTGTGCGGTGGCTCGGGCCGCGCTGCGTGTGCTGGTTGAGGAAGGGATGATCGAGAACGCAGCCGCCCAGGGTACACGCTTTCTTGATGGCCTGAGGAGCATCCGCAGCAACACGATCCGGGAAGTGCGCGGACGCGGGCTGATGCTGGCCGTCGAGCTTCACCCGGAAGCAGGCGGTGCACGTCGCTACTGTCAGGCCCTGCAGGCCCGAGGCATCCTCGCCAAGGACACACATGGGCACACGATTCGCATCGCCCCGCCGCTAGTTATCTCCAGCGATCAGGTCGACTGGGCGCTGGAACAGATCGCCGCCACTTTGAGGCAGGATTTCTCGTGACCACCGGCCAGCGCCGCCGACTGCCGTCGTTCTGTTGGTCTCAATAAACGCCCGCATGCCTCATCTTCCGGGTATACCGAAAAACCCATTTTAAAACTCGCGTGCGGATGCACGCGCTCGCTAAGGTATTTCGCTTCCCTGAGCTACTGGTGTCGAGTGCTTGCTGATGGAGGGATACAGCTCGGCCATCTCTCGCGCGCGGGATCGCTGATGACGGAACCATCGGTCCGATGCGATGCCTGTTCGAGACAGTCTTTCGGCCTTAGCCGTTTCAGCCGGTCTGCGCGAATTTGATCGTTGAGACGGGCCACTTTCCATCGTGGCCCCTGATCGAAATTCGTAGGCCGTGCAACTCGTCAAGCCAAACGTTCTCTACTGTCCCGGCCTTTCCATCAGTGAGAACTACGGCGTTGCCGACAAGCTCAGACCGGGCCTCGTCGAGCGCGCCAAGGATTGTTAATGCATGGAGTTTCGCCTTGGGCATGGTTGCCTCCGAAATCAGGCCATGCGAGGGCCGCGGATCTCGTCGTCGACGCCTCCGGACGTGGTTCCCTCACTCTCGCTCCGACACGGGACCGGTCATCAAGAGCTCGAACGGCTTTCTTGTATGCGCTGCTGCAATCGATCGGCCGATCACTCCAGAGGAGATCACGATTGGCATCGATGTCGGATATGCCACATGCGTCTTTGCCAACCCGGGCGACGCGCCTCGACCGATTGGAAAGGCGTCACCTTCGGCCAAGTGCCCCAGAATAGCCGTGGGGCCTGATGTTGCCCGCTCGGCTCCCGTATTACCCTGCTTGGAGCGGGAGATTATCAAGCGCGCGGAGGTAGCACATTTAAAAACCCTGCTGCTGCGCGGGTTCCTCCAGGCGTAAAGGGTGAGAGCTGCGTGGGTTGGGTTCCGCCGGATGTCGTTGCGGTCAACCTCGTCATTCCGACCATACGCCAGTCACTTCCAGTCTACCCCTGAAAGAAGACACTTTCAGTGCGGGCGGGCATGTCTCAAATGCGCCAGACTCGGAAGTCTCTAACAGCGCAAACGTAGTCCGTTTTTCCTCCAGCAACCGACGTAGACCCGGGCTTAGCTAGTTCGTCAGATTCATGTTGGCTTCCGGGGATGGAATAGCTCTCCGACGGACTGCTTCGGCTCCTTGATCCGAGAGCGGTCCCTGCGATCGTTCTTTTGTGCTTCGAGCTTCTGCAGGAAGCGGAAACGCGGCGATCGGGTCGCATGCCCTGATCGGCCGTGCTTGGTCATGCCGAAGCCCTATTGGCCGCTGTGCGCCATTTGATCACCAACGAAAGCTGTGCGGCTCATTTCTTGCCATTCACGCGCTTCGCCGAAACCATGATCGGAGAGAAAGAATAGCCCTGATCATCAAAAGGCGCGATGGGACGGTCGGTTTGCGGGAGCGAAATGCTGCAGTGCGGCGCGCTCGAGTCGGCCAATGAGCGACAAACAGACATCCTCGGCGACCGTTTGGCTAGGCTGAGTTCAGGCGGAAGGAAGTGTTTTCATTCCAGATCCAACATGACGAGTGCCCTGCCCGCGCCTGAGCAGGCTGACAAGCTTTTACGATCTCCTTGGCGGTTGGAAAACTGGATAGTTTTCTAGTCATTCGTTGTCGACCACGAGATCCTGCGTATGAACGGCCGCTTTGCGCCACTAGCGGCCGTTCCCGGAAGTTGTGTGTTGATCAACTGCCCGGTAATGCGAACGCGGTTGCCTGCCTTGCTACCCTCCAGCACGAGCGAACGTCAAGCTCGCGGGCCAACCCATTTGACGTCGACAGCCTTGCCTTTTTAGGTAAACCTTGAAGTGCGAGCGATGACGAACAGATTTTGAACGCGACAGTCCCGCACCCATTTCTGAAGTGCCTTAGCTCATAGTCCACCACGCGGCACGAAGAAGCAGAGCTCGTCCCCCGTGCTCTTGTTTATGAACAGCACGGGCAAACGATCTGGGGTGTCTTCAGCCTTGATGATGTCGGGTGGGATGACTTTCCATTGGCCGTCTTTGAGGTATTGCCACTGGTCCGAATGGTCGTCTGCGACGCGGAAGCGTGTTTTGAATACATCGCCGTTATTGCAACACGATTTCCACGGAACACCGAGCCGGTGTTGAGCGGCGGGGTTCATTTCCTGTCTGTTGAACCATTCGTGGTGCGCCATTGAGGGATCGTGAGCGTCAGCACGAGACATCAGAAGAAGAATACCGAACATCGTTAGTACGCGATCGAACGCTTTCATGGCAGCCTCCATTGTGGACTGTCATTAATTTTAGCATCCGCGAACCACACGAACTCTCGGGCAACTAAGGAAACCCGATTCTATAGAAAGTGGCAGCCCCTTTTTAGCGGCTGCTAGCGCTTAGTAAGGCAAAAGCTCGGAAGCTTTTGTCCCGGCCAGGCTGTGGAAGTTCTTGCAATGACCTATGACAGTACCGGCGGCATGACGCTCGGTCGAAGGTGAGTACGACCACAGCATTGTGGTTGCAGTAGTGAGAAGGGCAATGGCCGCGATTGCAGATTTGATCAGATGCTTCATGGGAAACCCTCCGGTCCCTTCCACGAAGTTTCGTTCGACAGCTTGATGCAAGGTTCAAGGAAACATGGGCGCTGGTGAACTATGCACGTTGCCTCGCATTGCGGCTTCCCATTGAGATAAAAGAGGAAATCGTTTCGATGGAACCTGTTATTAAAAAGAACTCGATCACGTTTAGATGAGTGGACCCTCAGCGGGCTAGAGCGCCCATCCGAACGTGCGTTGCAGAGTCTCACCGGCGTTCGAATCGAACCAGCGCCCGTGGCTGAGAATGATGCGTTCTTGCTGCCACGACAGCATTTTTTGGACCGCCGCTCGCGTCTTTCGTTTATGCAAAAGAAGCGGCAACCGCATCCCGAAGAATATTTGGCCGCGCGGATAGTACATTCCGGTCAACTTGGCGGCGAACCGCCATGGCTGCCTGATCATATCAAGCTCAAGGTTTATGATGGTGTCAGCCAATATGAGGGTTTTCGACTCCTTGTGGAAGAAAACAATCTCCCCGGAAATTCCTCCGGGAACGGCGGTCTGATCAATTTCGGCGCGCCATTCCTCCGGCGGTTCGATGCCGATCTCTCTATCGAAATGCACATCGATGCCGCGCGAGCGGGCGCGCTTGCGTGCGCGCGGAGAGGCCCAGGCAACCGCCCCCGGAAACGCACGCGACCACTCGCCAATGTGCGCGTAATGGAACTGGTTCGGCGATACGAGATGGCGGACTGTGCCCATCGCCTGCAGGTGGTCAGCGAGCGCAGGCTCGAATGCGACGGGGGAATGGATGAACAGGTCGCCGTTGCCGAGCCGCACCGCGGTCATCCGAGTAGTAAACGGCAACGGAAGCCTTACTCCGGCCGTCGTCAAATACTCGAAAGGACCGTCCACGATACCGATGTTCCGGGCGACCGGCTTGTGTTGATTTAGGGGTTCGTAGACCTCTGACGCGGCACCAACCATGGTTCTAATCGCCTATTCGATATAGCGGATTTGGGCAGGGCAAGGCCGAGCGGCCTCCACATCCGGGTTTGATCCAAGGCCGACCTGACGCTCCCGGTGCGGAGCGCTATAATAGCAAGGAATGGCTCGTGTCCATGCGAAGAACCGCCGCCGTCATCGGCACCGCCATCTTCTTCGTGTTCGTGCCCTGCGTGGTGGCCGGGGTAGTGCCGTGGTGGATTTCAAACTGGAAGTTTAGGTTGTCGTTTCCCGGCGCCGAGCTCACCCGCTTCGTCGGCTCCGCGCTAATTCTTGTCGGCGTATCCGGGCTCGTGGATTCATTCGGGCGTTTCGCGCTGCAGGGGCTCGGCACGCCAGCGCCGATCGTCCCGACCCAACACCTCGTCGTCACCGGCCTCTATCGCTATGTGCGCAATCCACTCTACGTGGCGGTCGCGCCGTCATTTTCGGCCAGGCGGTCCTGTTTGGCGATTGGCGGCTGTTCGCCTACGGCGCGGCCTTCTGCCTCGTCTGCCACCTGTTTATCGTGGGCTACGAGGAGCCGACGCTAAAAAATCATTCGGGGCGGAATACGAAGCTTTCCGCATCAATGTGCCGCGTTGGATCCCGCGCCTGACCGCGTGGCGAGACGGTCGGTAGCGGCTGTAGCGTATAACCTTGGCGCTGATTATTTATGGGCTTCTCCTGAAGGCTCTTCAGCAAAGTTTGTCCGAAAGTGGCCCCCACCGACGAAATCCCGTCGCTCGTCCACATGCCGGCTGTTAAGGGTCGACCGGAAATAGCTGACGTATGGCCAAAACGACGCGACTGGCGAGCAGGCTTTGGAAGCTTGCCCCGGCAGGCCGTCGTCAGCATATATTTGGGCACAAGGAGGTGCGATATGGCGACAACAGCTACTCAAGTCGTTCTTGATACGCCGGCGGCGGAGTTCCGGCTTCCGGCCGCCGACGGCAAGACTTACACACTGGACGACGTTGCGGGTGAAAAAGGCACCGTCGTCGTCTTCATCTGCAATCATTGTCCCTATGTTAAAGCAGTGGTCGACCGCATGGTTTCGGACGCCCGCGTGCTGATGTCGGAGAGCGTAGGCTTTGCGGCGATTTGCTCGAACGATGCGGCGAACTATCCCGAAGACTCATTTGAGAATATGAAGCGTTTCGCGAAGGCTCATGATTTCCCGTTTCCATATCTCCACGACGAGACCCAGACAGTCGCTCGGGCGTATGGGGCGGTCTGTACGCCGGACTTCTTCGGTTACGATGCCGACCGCAAGCTCAAGTATCGCGGCCGCCTCGACGAAGGCCGCACAACTCCGCCTCGCGCGGGGGCGCCCCGAGAGCTTGTCGAGGCCATGCGCGCGATTGCGACCACCGGTCTGGCGCCGGCTGACCAAAAGGCGTCTATTGGCTGCTCGGTCAAATGGAAGGATGAATAAAGCCGAGCCCTGTCAACATGTTTCGTATCTAGGACCGCCGCGTGCGGCAGCATTTGCTGCACATGTGCGATTTGACTAGCGACATCACGAGGGCCCAGCGGCGGCTACCGAAGTCGCACTCGCCCCTTCTGCTTCAGGTCTGCTTCCGGGGCAACACGGACATCAACCGGTGAGATAACCGGCTAAGTCGGTCGAAAATGACCCAACTGAGACATTGTCGCGGGGCTTCTGTCCCGCGTTTTGCGTTTAGAACCACCGCGGCTCTTCGCTCGCCCCGGCTGCCTCGTGACACCCACCGAACGCAAGCCGGTCAGCAATACAGTTCTTACAGAGGCAGGATCGAATCCACCCACGCGATTGCCCATGTACTTCAGCCCACGCTATGGGTTGAAAACCAGAAGCGGGAGCCGGTGTCAATCACTGGCGATGCTCAACGGATGGTGCCGCATGCACGGGGACGTTCGCCCTGCGCTCCGAAGGGGAATAAGGTCTTCGGCTCGACACGGTCGACGATGCGGCGCTGCATGTCCGGTGTTGGTCCTTTCTGCGACGTGCTGATCCCGCTGAACGGCCGCTTTGCGCCGATTGTGTTGAAGAAGTCGGCGCCTTAGCTGTTCTGGGTGGCGCGAGGAGCCAGGCGCGCGGGAGCTTGTTTGCTATCAGGCCGGCATCGGGGCGGGCAGCGGGACCAGCTTTGCCAGCTTTCGGAGGTTCTGCACGGTGGCAGCGAGGAGGAATTCGTCTTGAGCACCAAACGGACCTCTTAGCCTGAGTCGGTCGAGGCGCAGGATGCGCTTAAGATGTGCGAACAGCATCTCGATCTTTTTCCGTTCACGCCGCGACGTCACGTAGGCCTCAGTCTTGGCGATATCGCGCGCAAGTCTCGGGCCTGTTCGTGGATTGAACGCGGGACCTTGCGGGCGGGCATCTTCGGACAGCAACGCGACTTAAGCTCGCAGGTGTCGCAATCATATTTGCTGGCGCGATAGAGCAGTGTTGCTCCATCATTCACCAGAGTTCCGGTAGAGGTCAGCGCCTTGCCGGCTGGACAGACGTAGACATCGGCTTCCTGATTGTAGCTAAAGTCCCCGCGCGAGAACGTCCCATCGTCGCGGGCGGACTTGTCGAACACCGGAATGTGCGGCTCGATCGCGCGCTCGTTGACCAGCCACCCCAGCATCTCGGCTGACCCGTAGGCACTGTCGGCGGCCAGGCGCTCGGGACAGAGCCCGAGGCGATCTTCAGTGCGCTCAATCATGGTGCGTGCCGCACCGACCTCGGCCTGCCGGATAGCTCGCGTCGCCTCGACATCGACGATGATCGCCGCCTTCAGGTCGATCAGGTAGTTGTCGGCGTAGGCAAAGAACGCATCCCCTTTGTGAGCGCCGGTCCATTGGGCGGCCGGATCCGACCTGGAGATGAACTTCGGTACCGTCTCGCTGGCTGCGCCCCAGGCAGCCTCATCCAGGTATCGAGATATTCCCGGACGGATCGGCGCGTCCTGGCGACGGCCTCCCAGTCGACGTCATCAGACCCGGCAGCAGAGCGCTGCTTGTTGGCATCGGCAGCAATCAGGCTGGCATCGACCGCAAAGGCAGCCCCATCAACCAACCCTTCGGCGATGCAGCGCCGGACCACGGTCTCGAACAGCTTGCGCAGCAGATCGCAATCGCGGAAGCGGCCATGCCTATTCTTGGAGAAGGTCGAGTGGTCCGGCACCTCGCCATCAAGGCCGAGCCGGCAGAACCAGCGGTAGGCGAGGTTCAGGTGCACCTCCTCGCACAACCGCCGTTCGGAGCGAATGCCATAGCAGTAGCCAACCAGCAGCATCCGGACGAGCAGTTCGGGATCAATCGAAGGTCGGCCGGTCGAGCTATAAAATGGCGCCAGATGGCTCCGAACCTCTGACAAATCGACAAAGCGATCGATCGACCTCAGCAAGTGGCCGGCCGGAACATGTCGCTCAAGTGAGACTCGTAAAACAGTGCCGCCTGGTCGACCTGCCGAGGACCCATCATCGATTCAAATCTCCACCCACTAAGGGGAAATGAATCAGCGATCTCCCTCGGCTTCAACAGCCGAGTTTTTCAACAAAATCCGCCAGGAGCGGCCGTTCCATAACCGCTCATTCTGCGATTTGCCCCCTCGCCGGCTTCGCCAACGATGGCTTGCCGAGTGCATGACATCTTCCGCCCACCCGATGAGACCGCAGCGCGCTCGGTAAGGCCTGCTCAGCTTGGTTGTTGCTAGATTTTCTTTGATCTCTCGGTGCACACGTCGTGCACACGCGGCCTTCTAACCGCTTGAAAGGATTAGATTCTCGCTCCAATCCATCATGGGGAAGTTTGAGCTAGGTCCATCCAGCCAGAGACGGCCAAATCCAGCATGGGGCAAGAACGAGTGGGGTTTGGCTGCGAATGGCCGACTTCCGGTCTGGCCCCGTCAACGGACATCGCCAAAGCCGTCCGGCATTTCTCAAAAAGTGCGACAAGCAGACGAAGCTAGGCAATGAAGCCGAGAAGGTTCTCAGCCAAGGAGCGATCGGTACAAGTCCAGATATCGATCAGCCATCCGGTCGACCGTAAAACGCTCAGACACCGCTGCTCGGCATACGGCGCGATCAATTTCGCCGACACGGCTGATCGCATTTACGGCTTCATCGACGTTGTTGACTAAGAAGCCAGTCACGCCATCGTCGATCAGCTCGGGCATCGATCCGCGGTTGCAGGCGATCACCGGCGTGCCGCAGGCGAGCGCCTCCACGACCGATAGTCCGAACGGTTCGTCGAAATTGATAAGATGGAGCAGCGCGCGGGCGGAGCCCAGGGCGTTCGTGCGGGCCGCTCCGCCCACCGGGCCACGATAGACCAGAGAACGCCCGTTTAGCGCGGGCACGACCTGCTCGTTATGATAGTCCTGATCCTGGACGATACCGGCCATGATCAGCCGCCGCCCCGCTCGACCTGCCGCCGCAATCGCCTCGGCCGCCCCCTTGTCCGGGTGGATACGGCCGAAGAAGAGTAGGTCTTCGCTGCCGTGCGGGTCGAAGGGAAAGTCCTCCAGCCGAATACCGTGGTGGATTGTTGCTGCATAGCGCAGGTCCGGATGGCGATCGGCATCGCTGATCGCGACATAATGGACGCGATCCTCGTATGCCTTGAAGGCGGGCAGGATGCGCTCCGAGGAGAAGCCGTGGATCGTCGTCACCACCGGTGTCTCCACCAACCGCGAGAATGCGAGCGGCACGAAATCGGCATGGTTGTGAATGAGGTCGAACTCACCGGCGCGCTCGAATACATGGGCGACGTGGAGCATCTCCCATACCTTGGCGTCGATGGTGGGGTCCTCGGAATAGGCCGCCGGGCAGACACCGGCCAATTTGCCGGCCGTCCGGCTATCCTTCGTTGCGAACAAGGTGACGTCGATGCCGCGCGCCACCAGCGCCTCGGTCAACAGGCTCGTCACCAACTCCCATGGACCATAATGGCGCGGCGGCGTGCGCCAGGAGATCGGAGCTAGCATGGCAATACGCACGCGATTGTCCTTCGTTGCTTTTCGTTAATCGGCCGTCAGAATCAGGCCCTCGTCCGCCCGTAACAGCACGGCACCGTCTCCGGCCGGCGTCGCGTCGGCAACAGTGGATAAGAGCGCCCGGCAATCGCTCGCCCAGTCCGGTAATTCCAGGCGCTGCGAATGTCCCCCGAGATTGAGTGCTACGATCAATCGCTCGGCGCCGTGCCGGCGCTCATACGCGACTACATCGCCCTCCGTGTCCAGCAGCGCGAAGTCGCCGATCGCCAATGCCGGATGCGCGCGCCTGGCCGCCAGCAGTCGGCGATAAAGCGCCAGGATTGACTGGGACTCCTGCGCCATCCGCGCAACGTTGCGAATAGGCGCGTCGGCATTGAGCGGCAGCCACGGCTTGGCCGTGGTGAAGCCGGCATTCTCGCTCCCGTCCCACGGCATCGGCGTGCGGACCGGATCGCGGCCCAAGGCGAGGGCGGGCTCGCGCAGCCCGCGCGGATCCTGAACCTGGGCGGACGGGATCGCGACATCGCTCAAGCCCAACTCGTCTCCGTAGTAGAGGGTGGGCGTGCCGCGGAGCGTCAGCAGCAGCATCGCTGCGACGCGGGCCTGGGCCTGCCCACGCTTGGCTGCGACGCGTGGCCGGTCATGGTTGCCGAGCACCCAATTCGGCCAAGCGCCCGGCGGAAGCGCCGCCTCATAGTTGGCGATCAGCGTCGCGAGGGAGCGCGCCTCCCACGCCGCATCGATGAGCTGGAAGTTGAACGGCAGGTGCACCTCTGCCCGTTCCCGGCCGTAATAGCGCAGCAGCCGATCGACCGGCAGGTAGATCTCGCCGATCAGTACGCGTTCGCCCCGTCCACTGTCGCCATAACTATCAGCGATGGCGCGCATGTCGGCGGCGATCTCGTGCACCTCGGGCTGGTCGGTCGAATGGAGCTGGAGCACGCGGTGCATGTCGCCCATCGCCGGCTGATGGGCAAGGTTGGGCGGATTGTCCGGGAAGTCTGCCGCCTTGACCAGGTGCCACAGCACGTCGATGCGGAGGCCATCCGCGCCTCGGTCGAACCAGAAGCGCATCACGCCATACATCGCCGCTTTCACAGCCGGATTACGCCAATTGAGGTCCGCCTGCTCCTTCAGGAAGGCGTGGTAGTAATATTGGCTGGAGGCCTGGTCCCACTCCCATGCCGAGCCGCCGAAATCGCTGATCCAGTTGTTGGGCGGCCCACCATCCGGCGTGGGATCGCGCCAGATGTACCAGTCCCGTTTCGGATTGTCGCGCGAGGCGCGGCTCTCGACGAACCAGGGATGCCGGTCGGATGTGTGGTTGGGCACGAAGTCGAGCAGAATCTTGAGCCCGCGCGCATGGGCCTGTGAAAGCAGACTGTCAAAATCGGCAAGCACGCCGAAGCGCGAATCGACGTCGCAATAATCGGTGACGTCATAGCCGAAATCAGCCATCGGCGAGGGGTAGATGGGTGAGATCCAGATAGCGTCGACGCCAAGGCTGGCTAGATAGTCCAGCCGCCGCTCGATCCCCTTGAGATCGCCGATGCCGTCGGCGTTCGTATCTTGAAAGGAGCGCGGATAGATCTGGTAGATCACACCCGTCTGCCACCAGAGAACTCCGAAAGAGGCCGCCAACTGGGGCGGCCTTACCGCGGCGCTTGCAGGCCGGGAGACGAAAGCCACTCATTCACATGGGAAGCGGTTACAGCTTGGCGAGCTTTTCTGGTCGTGGCGTCGCGCAACGGACCCGGCGGGAGTTCGTTCGCCTCGTCCTTGAGGCGCATGGCCTCCAGCATCAGACGGTCATGTAACGGCGCTTTCGGTTGGATGCAGGGCATGGTGGCTCTCCGAAACAGGCGGGAGCACAACACTCTCAGTCACCGATGGAAGCCGAAGGCGGGGCGGTGATCGGACGAGTAGATTCCCTTTATGTCCGGTTGCCAACTTAAGAGATTTTAACGCTCCGAACCCTTATCCAAGACGGATCAGGACACTGCCCGCAGCCTAGGACAATTTCGGGTCAAACACGGACAGTACCTAGCGACCGGTGCCGGCCGAAATCGGCCATTCGCTGGATCAAACTAGGCTACTAATGCAGACAGCGCCCCCAAGCCGAATAATGCTTGGTGGCGCTGTGCTGAATCCGGACAGTGCAATCCCCCGGCAATTATCTGTCTGCGGAGGCGCAATAAGGTTCAACGACCCGGGCAATCAAAGCGACCTTACTCGTCGATCTCTCGGAGCTTCTGCTCAAGTTCCGCGATCTGAGTCCTGATGCGCCTCAGGAGTTCCTCGTCCGCGGTCCGGCCACCGACTGTTGGTACCTCACGATCTTCATTTCGAGTTCAACCCGCTTTGTACGGCCACCGTCAGAACAAGCCGGGCCCACGAAGCGCAGGCCACGCCCACGACGCAATGGGCCAACCAGCGCCGCGCGATCACGAAGGCCTGCGGGAACGTCTCCTTGCGCACGCGCTCGAATGCGTCAGTCCAGCGGATAGCTTTACGTCGACGCTTGCATTGCTATTTCTTCTTGCCAGACGCAAAGCCCGGTTGCCATCCCGCGGCCTTTTGGCTTGGCGCCGCAGCTATTGTCTTGATCTTCTCTTTCTTGGGCTTCTTGGCTTCCCGGTTACCTTTTTGCTCGCCCTTGGCCATGTCGATCTCCTTTTGGGTTGATGATGACGCCGTCATTGCACGCCGAATTCACATTGTCGCGTAGCGCGTCGCAATTTTCATCGCGCCGTCGATCTCTTCGGCCAGTTCGACTTCCCCGATCTCATGCAGACGGGAAACCATGATCGATGCCTGGGTCGCCGCCATGGAGAACGGCTCGCCCGTTTCATAGCTGAATTTGATGCGCCAGATTCCCCTGTGGTTGCGATGCGGCTCGATCAACAACACCGGAAGATCGGGCAACCCATTCTCAAGCAGGAGTTTCGATAGCGTAGGCATCACCGCGCCCTTTCAAGTCCAGCCGACGCCCGAAAGGATGTGGCGCCAAGCCTGCATTCATCTCCCACCGTGGGATCCAGGGCTTGAACCAGGAAGTTCGTTCGGCGCAACCTGAAGACTCGCATTGCGCAACTGTGCGCCCTTCGTCCCCGAATAGCCATTTGGATGGAGATCGCGTACCCCCCACGGTTTGCGCGCAACCTGCACGGCGGCATGCTCGATGGCCATAGATTGTCCTGACCCGTAACGCGCATATCTAGGCGATATTCCGTTGCTCGATACCGTTGATATGATTTGGCGTGGCTAAGGCGTCGCGACGGGATGTGCGCGTTTGTCGCGATCCCGCTGGGGCTAACTGATCAGATGGGTACTCCGGCGTCAGATAGCAACCTTGCTGGGTCCATTAGCGCTTGGTCGCCCAAGACGGACGAACGCCAGTCCAGGCGGGAAGCGCATCCCATTCGGCCCACCGCATCCGGCGTTCCTCATCGCCGACCCTGATAAAGACAAAGGCGGCATCATCCTTGCCGGTTTTGGAATCAACGAACATTGCCGGAACGCCGTATGCGTCTCTGATAATCGCCGTATTTGCCATTCCGACTCCTGCTTTCTGTTGAGCGCTCGGATTCCTGTTGCCGGCATGTCACTTGAGGCGGACTACCACTGAATAATCACAGTGGCGGTGATCAGCAGCGCAAAAAAGATCGGCAACAGCACCGGAGGCACCAGCCAATCACGAAGATCGAATTTGAGGGTATCTGACATGTGACCGCCTTCTGGTTAAGGCGGGAGCGCAACGCTCTCAGTCACCGATAATAACCCGGGGCGCGCGGTGATGCGTTAAATATAGTGACTATCTGCCGAATAGCGAAGAGAATCGCAATTTGTTTTGGTGCAGAATCGTTATGACGACGGTGGGTTCAAAAGCTTCGCGCTTCCCCTGACCGCGCTTCTCGAATGTATGTTGAGCGCGCGTTGTGAAAAATATTCGGCAGCTTTTCGATCGCGATAATCCGGCGGACTCGTTCGTAATTACTGACGAATCTTGCGTCATCTGGCCGTATCAGCGGGCGAAAGGCATTCCGATTTTTCGGCTCAAGATCGGCAATTTCCACATGACTGGAGGGCAAGCGGTTGCAGGTGAACTCATCAGCAGAGCGGTATCAGCGCGAACTGGCTTACCTTCTCAGCATCCTTTAACGAGGACGCCTTAGTGCTTGAGCCGTTCTATCTGGAACGTGAATTTGGCTTGTAATACCGGTCCGGTGTCGTCCCTGACTTCGATAGCCATCTGGTGTCCCGCTCCATTGTGGGGCCTACAGGACGCGTCCCTCGCCATGTCTGCCAGCGAACGCGCGGCCGCTTCTTGCACAGCCTCCATGGTAGAGAGTTCAAGACCCTCATCGTCGCGGGTCAGTTCGTCACCGTCTCGCAAGTCGAAAAAATCTCGCTTCATAACAACGTCGAACGTCAGGAAACCAAAAGCGTTCCTAGCTGATCTGGGGCGGCCTAACGGGACCCGCTATTAGGCGGTAGGAGGGCACCCAGGCCGTGTTCCAGCTTTCCATGGTCTGGTCGCAGACCGAACACTCGAAGCTGCTGATTTGGCGTTCGCGAGCCATTGACTCGGTGCGGTTGTAGACCGCTCCGCAAATACAGGCTCTGTGACGGGTCTCTTCCATTTGCTCATTATGCGCCGCGAATCGGAATTAGGACACTTCCAAATTCAACTTAGGACACCGGGGCTTAAATACGGACAGTACCGCCGGGCTATAAGAACAGGTCCGAAATCTAGGACATTTCCTGAGCACGTTAGACAGCACACGACGGCTTCCGAGCCCTGCTGTCCGCCCCGGGTCACTATGGGAATTGAATTAGCAACCTCGTGGGCCAAAGCCCTTGCGCCCCCGCGTCACAGGCTTATGTGAAGAGTGGCTAGCACTCGCTCCTTGCGACTGCCAATTCAGAAATAATCACAAAAGCCATGGAGGATCGCATGAAGTTCCGTCCGCTCCACGATCGCGTCGTGGTCAAACGCATCGATGCCGAAGACAAAACCGCAGGCGGCATCCTTATTCCGGACAGTGCCAAGGAAAAGCCCTCGCAGGGCGAGATCATCGCCGTTGGTCCGGGCAGCCGTGACGAATCCGGCAAGCTGATCCCGATCGACCTCAAAGTGGGTGATCGCGTGTTATTCGGCAAGTGGTCGGGCACCGAGGTCAAGCTCGATGGTCAGGAGCTTTTGATCATGAAGGAAAGCGACATCATGGGCGTTCTCACTGACGTTCCCGCCGCCAAAAAGAAGGCCGCTTAAGCGCTTTAGCCCGTTCCCTCGTCCTGAGGAGCCGGCGCAGCCGGCGTCTCGAAGGAAGAGACCTGCAATCGAAATCTCATCCCTCAGGAATCCGCCCAGTCGCGCGGCCCTTGGGTTATGGGCATACGGAGATCATTATGTCAGCCAAGGAAGTCAAATTCGGCGTTGATGCCCGCGACAGGATGCTGCGCGGCGTCGAAATTCTCAACAACGCGGTGAAGGTCACGCTCGGTCCGAAGGGCCGCAACGTCGTGCTCGACAAGTCGTTCGGCGCACCGCGCATCACCAAGGACGGCGTCACCGTCGCCAAGGAGATCGAGCTTGAAGAAAAGTTCGAGAACATGGGCGCACAGATGGTGCGCGAAGTGGCCTCCAAGGCGGCCGACGCCGCGGGCGACGGCACCACCACCGCGACCGTGCTGGCCGCAGCCATTGTGCGCGAAGGCGCCAAGGCGGTTGCCGCCGGCATGAATCCGATGGATCTGAAGCGCGGTATCGACCTGGCGGTGGACGCCGTGGTCGCCGACCTCGTCAAGAACTCCAAGAAGGTCACCTCGAACGAGGAGATCGCACAGGTCGGCACCATCTCCGCCAACGGCGACGCCGAGATCGGCAAGTTCCTCTCCGACGCCATGAAGAAGGTCGGCAACGAGGGCGTCATCACGGTTGAAGAAGCCAAGTCGCTCGAGACCGAACTCGAGGTCGTCGAGGGCATGCAGTTCGACCGCGGCTACATCTCGCCCTACTTCGTCACCAACGCCGACAAGATGCGCGTTGAAATGGAAGATGCCTACGTCCTCATCAACGAAAAGAAGCTATCTCAGTTGAATGAATTACTTCCCTTGCTCGAAGCCGTGGTGCAGAGCGGCAAGCCGCTTGTAATTATAGCGGAAGACGTCGAAGGCGAAGCTCTCGCCACCCTCGTCGTCAACCGTCTGCGTGGCGGCCTCAAGGTCGCGGCCGTCAAGGCTCCGGGCTTCGGCGATCGCCGGAAGGCCATGCTGCAGGACATCGCGGTTCTGACCGGTGGTCAGGCGATCTCGGAAGATCTCGGCATCAAGCTCGAGAACGTCACCCTGCAGATGCTCGGCCGCGCCAAGAAGGTGATGATCGACAAGGAAAACACAACAATCGTCAGCGGCGCCGGCAAGAAGGTCGACATCGAGGCGCGCGTGCAACAGATCAAGGCGCAGATCGAGGAAACCACCTCGGACTACGACCGTGAGAAGCTGCAGGAGCGTCTGGCCAAACTCGCGGGCGGCGTCGCGGTGATCCGCGTCGGCGGCGCGACCGAAGTCGAGGTGAAGGAGCGCAAGGATCGCGTGGATGACGCGATGCATGCGACCCGTGCGGCGGTTGAGGAAGGCATCGTGCCGGGCGGCGGTGTCGCCCTGCTGCGCGCCTCCCAGCATCTCAAGGGACTTCGCACCAAGAACGACGACCAGAAGACCGGCGTCGAAATCGTCCGCAAGGCGTTGTCGTATCCAGCCCGCCAAATCGCCATCAATGCTGGCGAAGACGGTTCGGTGATCGTCGGCAAGATCCTCGAGAAGGATCAATATTCCTACGGCTTCGACTCGCAGACCGGCGAATACGTCAACCTGATCTCCAAGGGTATCATCGACCCGACCAAGGTGGTTCGTGTGGCGATCCAGAACGCAGCGTCCGTCGCGGCTCTCCTGATCACCACGGAAGCCATGGTGGCCGAAGTGCCGAAGAAGAACGCCGGCGCTGGCGGCATGCCTCCGGGCGGCGGCATGGGTGGCATGGGTGGTATGGACTTCTAAGTCCAACCGTTCAGCGCTCAAAGAAAAAGAACGGCCCGGCAGCGATGCCCGGCCTTTCTGCATTCTCGTGCCTTTGATCGCGGTTGCCCTGCTCAATTTGCCTCAGGCCGTAATACTGACGTCAATACATAGTTCGGATCGGCTTTCAGCGCGCGTGCGAGAATTTGTAGTCGCCGGGCTTGCGATAGGAATAGCCAATCAGATTGCCCACGTTCGGGTAATCGTCCTGGCCAAGTGCCTTTAACTGCTTGCCTGCGTCTGGGACTGAGTCGAATTGCAGTAACGCTGCTTCCTTCGTGTCGGCCGGCGCCAGGTGCCATCGTCCCGCGGTTTCGGGGCGGCTCACGAGGACCAAGAAACGATCCGAATTGGGCAGGATGCAAGCGTCACGACGGCCGAACCAGCGATAGCGGTTGCGCGCGACCAAGTCACCGATCGCGTCGCGGATCATCCGTGGGATGAATTGGAAGATCCACGTCCACTGTAGAGTCAGGAACGAAAGTATCGGCTACATAGCTTTTATCGACCGAACCAAACCGGATAATAGTGTGCGTATAAATCCAGCCACCCGGCACTCTGAAACGAAATATGGTTTCGTCATACTGACCGGAGACATGATCTTTAAAGACTTCTTCTTGGGTATGAAGCTTTTGCTTAGGCATGAACATCTTTCGATGTGCCGCTGCCAATAGCGACCAAAATCAACTGACTCGCCACGCTTTAAAGACAAAGCCTGCGAGGCGGTTGACTTTCTCGCCGTTCGACAGACGGCCGTTGTCCCTCTTCAAGACCGCTCTTGAGCGTACCGCAAAAGGTACGCCGGCGATGTGGTGATGGATACCTTCCAGTTGATCCATCCAGGTCGTCGCAGCGTAGCTGAATAGCGCATGCCACTTCCAAACCACCATCCGGTCATAGTCGTAGTGCCGAAATCCTCCTCGCGTGAGCGGCATGTCACAAGATCTTCTTCTTACGAAACATCCGCCATCTGTTCGCGGCGCAGATCTCAAGCCAGCCCATGAAATGCCGGCGGCAAAGGCTCGCGCACGAGTTCACTTAGATTTAGAACCTCGCCGCTTTCCGTGATGTCCGAGACCAGAACCTCGACATAGGGATGCTGGCGGTTGATTGCGGCGCCGCGCTGGTATTTCGCGTTCACGATCCGCTCGATCGCCGCAAGATTGCGCTTGCCCAACGCGTTGTACTGATCGCGGAACAGGCTCTGCCGTCCTCCGCGGTGCTCGATGGATTCGACCCAGACGTCCATCACCTTGCGGCCTATGAACGCTTCGACCGGTTCAGTTCCGTCCCGCGCGAGAAGCCGCAGCCCGTCCATGTTGTGCGGGCCGTCATCGATGCCGAATTTTGTCAGTGACATGTTTTTACGTGACATGGGGAATCCTCCTGTTGCCGACGTTGGTTCACCTCGGCAGTCCGTCGGGGACTGCGCCTCCCTCATCGTCCCATCGCGACAGAGCCGCGGCGCGCGATTTCGCGTCGCGATGCGCATCCTCCGTCGACGCCTTTTTGCGGCCGGCATCATTCTTATGCTTGTGCAGAAAGCGGGCGATCTGCCCGCGAAGCGCTGCCGTCTCCAATAACTCTCCGACCGATCCGGCGGTGTCGAAGATCTCGCGTTGCAGCGTCTTCGGAAGTGCGTTCCATTGCATGATGACGGCCGCGCCGAGACATCGCAAGACGTGCTCCTCCTCGGCCGCCAGGGCGAGGCCGCGGGCGCGATCCTGTTCCGCTGCGCTTACGGCGCTGTCGTAGTCATCAGCCAATCCCTGCTCGTTATCGGCGAGCGCTGAGTGGCGATCCCTTTGTTTCTGAAGTTCGTCGCTTTCGCCCTGACCGCTCGAATGCTTGATCAGTTCGCCGTATGCGGCGGCCTTTTCGCGGTGCTGCTGAGATCTAAACATGCCGCGTCCTCTCGTTGGAAGTCTCCGCGCGTTCCGACCGATCCCGATGGTTGACGAGGATGGAGCTATATATGGGGATCACAGGGCCGAATAACGAGCTCGGTGACAAATCACGACGTCATTAATCGTGGGAAAAAGCCGTTCCTGAGAGATCGTAGCAGTCCGAGCGAATGCAGGTTGCGATTTGGCTTCCGCAATGCCCGAATACGGGCTTATGCCGCCGCCGAAGTCAGAGAAGACATCGGCACGTCGAATGTGTAGACGAGCCCGGTCGGCTCATAGGTCAGCCTCACGTCGCCCCGGAGTTGCCTGCCGAGCGTCTCGATCAGCCGTGTCCCGAAGCTGCGCTTTTCGGGCGGGCGGACTGCTGCGCCATTTCTCTCGGTCCATGTAAGGTGCAGGCGCTGCGCCTGTTGATCCAGCGTCCAGTTGATGTCGACGCGCCCTTGCGGGACCGACAGGGCGCCAAACTTCGTGGTGTTGGTGCAAAGCTCGTTCAGCGTCATCGCGATGGCGATGACGGCGCCCGACATCATCCGGATATCGGGTCCCGAAATCGAAAATTTAGGCTCGTCGGGATTATCGAAGGCTTCGGTGGCGCTGCGGACGATCGTGCCAAGGTTCGCGCTGCTCCATCTTGCCTGCAAAAGGAGGTCGTGCGCGCGCCCAAGCGCGAGCAGCCGACCCTCGATGGCGTGCTGTGCGTGCTCGGCGCCTGGCAGGCCGCGCAGACTCTGCGAGACGATGGCGCCAACGGTCGCGAGCGTATTCTTGATACGGTGGTGCAGTTCCTCGAGGATCAGCTTCTGCAGCTTCTCGGACGCCTCGCGCTCCCTGGCGTCGATGCCGGCCGTGGTAAGCAAACTCAGTGCATCAATCTCGGCCTGCGCGAGCAGAAGCCGCAAGCTGACATTTTCTGCCGCCAGGTCGTCCTGGTATGGTGTTGCGCTGCTTGCGGGCCGCGGGTCCGCGCGGAGATCGGCTTCAGACATCGCCGATTGTATCATCATGAGCTGGGTACCGCACTGATCTTCGGTGGCTGGGTTTCTGCTGCAATCACGCGATTTAGGCTGTGTTCGGTGTGAAAAGCACTGCTGTCTCAGGCGTGGCCGATCATGTCGCGCATTTCGGCTATCACTTCCCCGGCATTGAGCGGCTTGCCGAGAAACCTGCTGCGGGGCGGAAGATCGAGGTCCTGCAGCTTCAATTGTCCCGATACCACGATGATTTTGATCACCGGCCAACGCGCATGCACGGCATGCGCAAGGCCGACGCCGTCCATTTGGCCAGGCATCTGGATATCGGTGCAGATCAGCGCGACGTCGGATCGGGATTCCAGGATGGCGACGGCTTCGGCGGCATCCTGCGCCTCGAGCGGCGTGTATCCGGCGTCTTCCACCATGTCGACCGCACTCATGCGCAGCATCATCTCGTCCTCGACAATGAGAACGACGGCGGGGATGCATGAGTGATCAGGCGTCATAATCGAGCGCTCGCGGGGGAACGGCTATCGACTGAACAGGCGTTCGATCTGGGACAAGCATCTCGCTGTCCATATGATCCCCCGCTGGATCAACAATGGCACAATAAAGTCGCCGCCAACAGATTAGGCTCGCAGCAAGCGGAATGCGCCTACGCCAACGTCGTTTCAAAAATCTGCGGCGGCTAGATTGTAGGAGCCTCTGCTCCCACGGACGTAAACCTTCGCAGCCGCCGCGCATATCACATCACGGTTGCAATCGAACGCGCTCAGGAGGCCGGACTCGTCGGGGCGGGCATCCGGTTGAATTCGCCTCAATGCGTCTTCGTCTATGAAGAATGATGCTTCCAGCGCGCTGTCGTGCCCCCAGAACCGCACGGCTCGCCGGGTTTGGTCATATGAACGGCTATGATTTGGAAACTCAATCATGGATTGGCACCAATCAAGTTCTCGCCGGCGAACCACGCGCGTGCCGGCATTCGCACGAGCTGCACCAGGCATACTCGATGCCCATGGGTTGTCCGGACCAGCAGCGCACATCGAAGCGATGTGGCTGGTCAATGGTCAATGTCGTTGACAAGGTTTGGCGTGGCTAAGCTTCGCGCTGCCGTAAAGGCGATGCTGAAGCAATACGAGGGCGCAGGGATTTAGATGGCTACTCAATGCCGCATTACAAGCCTTGCCACGCCGGCCCCAAAACAAACTGCGATTCTCCTCGCTATTCGGTCGATGGTCACTATATTCAAAATATCACCGCGCGCCCCGGGCTGTTATCGGTGACTGAGAGTGTTGCGCTCCCGCCTCAACCAAAGGGCGGTCATATGCCAAAATTCCCTACATTCAGTTTTCGTGATTGGCTGGTACCCCCGGTATTGATGCCGATCTTTCTTGTGCTGCTGGTCGCCGCTGCGATGGTTATTCAATGGTAATCCAGCGTAGCGCGGTTACACCGCAGTACGGGCTATCTCCGAATAAACAAACCCAGTCGGCGCTTGCGCACGATCTGGACGCCAGGACGGTGATCGCCCTGGACGAGGCTCGCGAGATGCCGCCGGAGGATGAACGCACCGAGGCGCTCCACAACGCAATAGTGCTTCGGAATGCCGTCGAGATTCACGCACTTCTCTCCGGCAAGCGCGACGCACCGGCCGCATGACGACAGCACTTTGATTACCCAAGACGACGCAACACGGGGGGCGGACGCCTGGTTGCGAAAGGCAATTGCAAGTGATCAACATCTGGAGGACGTCATGGAAATGAGTGCAGCGTCGACTCTTCTGGGCTGCGGGGGATTTTTCGTTCTCTCGTTCGTTACGATCTGGGCTTTCTGGTTCGTGGAACGTTTGCGCGGAGCAAATGCTCCGCACGTGTGAAGGCCGTATGGTTGCGAGCAGGATGTCGGAGCGCCGGCTCGATGCCGGCTGATCGCCCGCGCCGAGCCGTTTGAGTGTGCATCAAAAAGCCGCGGATTTCTCCGCGGCTTTTTCGTAGGCCATTGCCGGTATCGCTCAGTAGCGACCGGTACCGATTCCGACGCTGACGCCGGGGGCATGGATGCCGATGCCGCCACCCTCCTCATAACCGCGATGCTCGATATAACGCTCGCGGCGAGGAACATATCCGTATGAATTGCGGTGCTCATGGATGATGACACGGCGCTCGCCGCGTTCACGCCAGCAACGGCCTGACTCATTGCAAACCATGCGGACGTTTTGAATGTCGCTCTCCGGAGGGACTGATGGGTCCGGGGAAAGTGGTGCGGCGGAAGCCGCCGTCATGAGAAGGGCACTTGCGCCGGCCGCGAGATAGATGACGAAATTCTTCATTATGTCTCTTTCCAAAAGTAGTTGTGTCAGCGGGTCAAGGTGCTGGCGGGGCCATGGTTCCAATAGCCGTCCGTGATTGTGGGATTCGCGTGTAATGCGGTCTCGTTGATGCTCTGGAGCTTTCCACCGCGAGCCTATGAGGATGGTGGAATCCGCCCGCCGCAACCACCCGAAGTGGACTCAAATCAAAACAGGCCGATGCGGTTTTCAATCAGGCCGTTGCGGGTCGAGCGGTGCTGTCCTAACCCGACACCCACTCCGGCAAATCAGGACAACCAAACGCACAACGCCGCCAAGCCAAATAATGCTTGGTGGCGTTGCGGGACATCCGGGAAAAGCAATCCCCGGCTTCCTGCTGTAGCGCTCAAAGATGCCAAATGTAGAAAGTCGCTCTCACGGTGAGGCTTTTCTCATTGTGCCAGCAGTAGACGGAAGCATTTCGGTTGAGCCGCTGATAGCTGCGATCACGGCCTGAGACCGCTCTCCAGAGACGATGGCGCTGCGACCTTTGGACTGGAGACCAAGATCGTGCTGTACAGCATCAGGACAAAAGCCTACCGTTGAACGACAAGGTGGCAGTTGTTCGCCTTGAAGCTGTCCATGAAGCGGTGACTTCCGAAGTCGCTGCTCGTCATCGTAGCGGCAGCTAGCGTGCCATCGGAAGGCGCAATCTCACAGAGCTGGATGTTTTGCCAAGCACGGACGCAAGCGGCGTCTGCGGCTACCAACCCGCTTGTGCGCAAAAAAAAGGAGACCATCATGAGAATGCCCGGCATTTTGCAAGGTGAGGCGCGGACCCGCTTCCTCCAGGGAATCGCTTTCGGCGCTGTTGCGGCGATAACGATCGGATTTTTCTGGGGCGGCTGGGTCACGGGCGGCACCGCCAAAACCATGACCGCAATGGCCGAGACCAACGGTCGGATGTCTGTCCTGGTCCCGATATGCGTCGCGCAGTTCACAGCGGCCGACGGCGCCGTCGCCAAGTTCAAGGCGGCGGGCTCCTATTCAAAGGACAACGTCATCAGCGAATTTGTGAAGACAGTTGCCTCCACGAGTATGGACTATTCATTCGCCAGGGCGTGCGCAGTCGGCGTAGAAACTGAACTCTCAAAGACGGCCACAAAGAGCTGAGCGCGGTCGGTTCGCCACGAAAGGATCCAGCGAAATGAGCGCTCTCAGGTCCGGACGGCCTTCCTACCTTGTATATGGCTTGTTGGCCGTCATCCTATTCGGCGGTTATGTGCTGCTCAATGGCTTTCAAAACGACAATTCCGCAACCATGGCCCCGACCCTGACACTCAATCGTTGACGCCTCGCGCGCTTTTTCATTGGGAACCACACGGGCACGTCCACGCCGGCAAGTGAATCCGCCGCCTCTTTTGTCTGGAAGGCTACGCAGGCGGCGACGCATCGGCTTGCTTCCGATAGCGTACATCGGTGCCGCTCCGAGAAATGTTCGCTCCGTGGTCATAAGCTGACATGGAGGTCGTCCGAGGCATGTCAGGTCTTCCCCCGAGAGCGGACAGTCCAAAATCGCTCAATTCCGCGAAAAGACGCTCATTGCAACGTCACCCGCGTCTACAGCGCGCGAATTTCAGCCACCTCTCCTGCTCAACAAGCCCATCTCTCGGCAAGCGGCACACGTTCGGCCCGCGCCTGTGCATGTTAGCCGTGCTGAGACCTTCTTTGATCTCTCGGTGCACACATCGTGCACACGCTGCCCTCTAACCATTTGAAAAACTTGAACTCTCGTTCCAATCCATCATAAGGAAGTTTGAGCTAGGTCCAGCCACCGGAAGATAGCCAGATCTAACAGCCAGGCCCGAACGCCCGCTTCGCGGTCATAAGCAGCCATTCCAGAACCGAATCCCCTGCTTGAGCTTCGACCACGCCTCCCAAAATCGCGCCCCCGCTCTCGCGCCCGGCTTCGGGAAACGACTACAGTCTCATAGCTCAGTCTCAATCGTGACGATCGTCGCTAAGCGAAGCCTTCGGGCGCCCCTATGTTCAGTTTCGAGACGAGCGCCAGGAGCCGCGGGTATCCCAACAAGTCGCCGATGCGCAGTCGGTGCCCGACAAGATCGCAGCAGGTTTCGGAGTTGCTCTGGCTCCGCAATCAATAGCCCGCTTCGCGACCGACGAGACCGTAGGCAGACCCATCTCGCCACCGTCCGCCGACGTATTCTCGTCTTCGGAAAGAAGAGACGTCGATGGTCGTGCAATGTTTCATCAAGTTGGCGCGTCGTTTCCTCAGCCAGAAACGGAATTCAGGCCATCTGGTCTCTGGCAGTTGATATTGAAATCGGCGTTGGCAACGACGGGCTATTCCTTCAATGCCTCTTCGCGCTTGGATCGGATGGCGGGCATCATGATCAGAACGACAGCGATGGTGGCGGCGGCCAGCAGGCCGCCGGACAAGGGCGAGGTCAGGAATACGGTACTGTCTCCGCGCGAAAGCACCATGGCGCGGCGAAAATTCTCCTCGATCGCCGGACCCAGCACCAGCCCCAGCAGCAAAGGCGCGGCCGGAAGGTCCAGCTTCATCAGCATGTAGCCAAAGATGCAGAACAGGGCCGCCTCATAGACTTCGAACGTGCCGTTGTTGATCGAAAATACGCCGATCGAGCAGAACACCATGATAGCCGGAAACAGATAGCGATAGGGTATCGAAAGCAGCTTCACCCACAGTCCGACCAGCGGCAGATTGAGGATCACCAGCATCAGATTGCCAATCCACATCGAAACGATCAGGCCCCAGAACAGCGAGGGATTTTTGGTCATGACCTGCGGGCCGGGCTGAATGTTGTGGATGGTCATGGCGCCGACCATCAGCGCCATCACCACGTTGGACGGGATACCCAGCGTCAACAAGGGAATGAACGAGGTCTGGGCACCGGCATTGTTGGCGGATTCGGGACCCGCCACGCCTTCGATCGCTCCCTTGCCGAATTGCTCCGGATGCTTCGAGAGTTTCTTCTCCAGCGTGTAGGAAGCAAAGGAAGACAGCACGGCTCCGCCGCCGGGCAACACGCCGAGTATGGTGCCGAGCGCCGTGCCGCGGAAGATCGCCGGGATCATACGGCGGAAATCCTCACGCGTCGGGAATAGATTCTTGATCTTCTGGGTGACCAGCGAGATATCGCCGTGCGGCTCGAGGTTCCTGACGATCTCGGCGAAACCGAATATGCCCATGGCGAGCGGCACGAAGTCGATGCCGTCGAACAATTGCGGAATACCGAATGCAAACCGCTGGGTGCCGCTGTTGATGTCGGTGCCGATCAGGCTAAGCAGCATACCAAGCACCACCATCCCGATGCCTTCGATGAACGGACCGGAGGACAGCACCGAGGCGACGACGAGGCCAAGGATCATCAGCGAGAAGAACTCCTTCGGCCCGAACAGCAAGGCGGTGGCGGCCAGCGGCTGGGCGAGCGCGGCCACCGCCAGCGTGGCCACGGTGCCCGCAAAGAACGATGCGATCGCCGCAGTTGCGAGCGCGACACCAGCCCTGCCCTGCTTCGCCATCTGATAACCGTCGATGGTGGTGACGACGGACGAGGACTCGCCCGGGAGATTGACGACGATGGCCGTGGTCGAGCCACCATACTGCGCCCCGTAATAGATGCCCGCGAGCATGATCAGTGCGGCTTCCGGCGTCAGCGCGTAGGTGATCGGCAGCAGCATGGCGATCGTCGCCAGCGGCCCAAGGCCCGGCAGCACCCCGATCAACGTTCCCAGCAGGCAACCGACGAAAGCATAGAAGAGATTGGTCAATTGGAACGCAGTGGAAAAGCCGATCGCGAGATTATGAAAGAAATCCATCCCCGATGCTCCGGCTCATTTGAACAAGGTCGGCCACACCGGGAACTGCAACCCGAGGCCATAGACGAACACGCCGACGCACAACACGATCAGCACTGCGGCATTCGCCAGCGCCCCCTTCCAGGTGAACTCGGGGCTGGCCTTGCTGGAAACCATGATCAGCACAAACAGTGAGATCACGAAGCCGAACGGATAGAGAAGGAACGCAAACAGCATGACCGAACCGGTCACCCACAACAGACCCTTCAGGTCCCACGCGCGCAACCGCAGGATCGCCGCCGCCGGCCGTATGGCACCGGCCATCACGAACAGCCCGATCGCCGCGAGAACGATGCTCAGCAGGCGCGGAAAATAACCCGGTCCCATTCGCGCCGCGGTGCCCGGTGCGTAGCCCAGCGCCACCGCATAGAAGAAAACGGCGACGGTTAGGAAGAAAGCGCCCGAAGCGAAAGCGCGGTGGTCGCGGATGGTCAGCCGTGACGTAACGTTCTTCATGGCGCCCTGCCGCCTCCCCCATCAGGTGTTTCGCCGATCGCCTCGAGCAGCAGCGGCACACCGACGGCGCAGGCGTGAACGCCGAGATGCGCCGTCATCTGCAGCACCTGCAGGATTTCCTTGTGGTCGGTGCCGGACCGGAGCGCCCGCCGGATTTGCAGCCGCAGCGCATGCGGATTAAGCGACGTAAAGCAGGCACTCAGCGCCAGCGAAATCAGGCCGCGCGATTTCTCATCGAGGCCGTTGGCGGGCGGCGCCACGGCGAGCAGCTCCAGCATCACGGCGAAATAGCCGGGATCGAGCCGCAGCAGATGATCACAGAAATCGGGCCAGTCGCCGAACCGGGCCTGATAGTCGTCGCGGAGCTTGTTCTGTTCGGCCGAGAGTTCACCATGCGGGACCGCAGCCTCATGACCTGCGTTGGCCAGTTCCTCAACCAGGATCTCGACGCCGAGGTTGCAGCCGTCCAGTCCCTGGGCGGTCGCCAGCTGCAGCACCTCGATGATCTCCTGCGCCGACGCGCCACTTTCGAGAGCCAGCCCCATGTGAAGGGCAAGGCCCGGTCGGAATAAATGCGTGGCCGAACCATCCAGTGCGACATAGATCAGCTCGCACATCTTTCGCGATAACGGACCGGTCGCCGCCGGATAGCCGGCGTATCTGGCATAGGCAGACAGAAAATCCGGATTGAGCCGCAGCAGACCCTCGGTCCACGGCCGCCAATAGCCGCGCTGCCGGATGAATTCGTCCTTCATGACTTGTTCTGCTGGCGTCAGGTTCACGATGGCATCCTTTGCAATGGCGAGCGGTCGGGCGCGGCGGAGATGCTCAACCCTCCATCGACCGCGATGACGCTTCCGGTCACGTAGCCCGCCTCCATACTCAGAAGGAAAGCCGCAACCTCGGCGGTGTCCTGCGGCGATGCCGCGCGCCCGAGCGGGATCCGTGCAGACACCTCGGACGGGACATCCCCGAATAGCCCGGCCGCGATCGCATTGACGCGAACGCCATGCCCGGCCCATTCGCAGGCCAGCGTGCGGCTGAACATCGCGACCGCCGCCGCATTGGCTGCCCTTCCGGCATCCGCGCCCAGCACAACATCTGCGTCAATCGACGTCAGATTGACCAGCACGCCAAACCCCTGCCTCAACAACGTCGGCCCAACCGCTTTCGCAACCCGCAGTGCGCCCACCAGATGCGCGTCGAAAGATTGCCTGTCATCACCCTGAGATCTCGCGGGTTCGGCGCCGCCCATCATCCGGCGCGGCGCCATCAGCGTTTCGGCGCCGATTGCATTGACGACACCGTCGAGCCGCCCGACACGTTGCACAACGGCCTCAACGCCGGCCCTGAAACCGGCCTCGTCCAACATGTCGACGGACAGCACCGGATGATCCGCGCCAAGCGCAGCCGCCAGCACGGACAATGGCCTTTCATCGCGATCGACTGGGATCACCGTGGCATCGCGGGCGGCGAGCATCTGCGCCACAGATTCACCGAGCCGGTTGCACGCCCCGGCGACAAGATAGACAGGCCGACCAGCCGGCGCCGATCTTCCGGCATCGTCTGGCGCGACCGGCCCGCTGCCGCCGCTGCTCACCTGCGATCCGCCATCGGCCAGAAACGTGGAGCCCGTAAGATAGGCCGCGCGTGGCGACGCCACGAAGGCAATCACGGCTGCGATTTCATCGGGCACCGCCATCCGGCCGAGCGGGATTCGCCGTGCCACGGCGGCGGGGTCGATACGACCGCGCGCGATCAGCTCGTCGACCAGCTCGGTGCGCGTATAACCCGGCGCCACTGCATTGACCCTGATTCCATCCCCGGCAAAGGCGCAGGCATGGTGACGCGTCATCGCCAGCACGCCGGCCTTGGAGGCGCTGTAGCCGTTGCGGAACGGCACGGGGCGCAGCGCCGCACCGGACGCGAGATTGACGATGCTGCCGCCGCCGGATTTCCTCATCACTGCGGCTGCCGCCTCCGCGGCGAGAAGACTTCCGCGCAGATTGACGGCCAGCAGATGTTCGAAGGCGGCGACCGGCTGGTCCACGGCGCTCAGGCCAGCCGGATCGGTACGCCCGGCATTGTTGATCAGAATGTCGAGGCTGCCGAAATGGCGGACGCTGTGTTCCACCATTGCGACGACCTGGTGATCCTCGGCGAGATCGACGCCAAAGGATCCGTGCCCCTCGCCGAGTTCGGCCGCACGCCTGGCGGCCCGGTCGGCATCAATATCGGCAATCAATACCCGCGCGCCCGCGGCAGCGAAGCGCTGCGCCGTCGCCCAGCCGATTCCGGCCGCGCCGCCGGTAATGAGGACGGCGCGTCCGCTGAAATCCGTCTCCCGCACCTTCGCTTTCACGCCGACCCCAAGACTAGATGTTGGTAACTAGATGTTGGTGAAGGTAATTCCGCCATCGACCGTCATGACCTGCGCCGACACGAACCCGGCGTCATCGCCGGCCAGGAAACAGATCGCGCGCGCAATATCCTCGACGGTGCCGAGCCGCCCCAACGGCGTGCGCGCGACGCGGCGTGCATCGAGCTCAGCGTTGCGGTTTCGCATGGTGCCTTCGGTGGGAATGGCTGACGGCGCGACAGCATTGACCCTGATGTTGCGCGCACCGAGTTCCGCCGCCGCCGCCCGGGTGATGCCCATCACGCCCGCCTTGATGCCGCTATAGACGATGCTGTTCTTGGCGGAGACGAGGCCTGCGACCGAGGCCACATTGACGATGGCGCCGCCGCGTTCCGCGTCCATGACTTCCGCGGCCGCCTGAATGCCCCAAATGATCGCCTTGAAGCCGATGTTGAGCATTCGCTCCATCGTCTCCGGCGCGATATCAGGCACCGACTGGTAACGTACCCAGGCGGCGTTGTTGACAAGGATATCGAGCCGTCCCTGCTGTTTGGCAAAGCCCAACAACGCCTCGCGCATGCCGTCGCGCGTCGATACGTCCCGCGTTACCGCGACGGCGGCACCGCCGGCGGCCTTGATTTCGGCCACGACGGCTGCGACCGCCTCTTGTTTCAGATCGTTGACGCCGACGACGGCGCCGAGCGATGCCATGCGAAGCGCCGTCGCCCGCCCGATGCCGCTTCCGGAACCAGTGATCAACGCAACGCGACCAGCAAGGGCCTTCATTGGAGCCTCCGTCATCTCCCTTATCCTTTTCTGTTATGCCGCCGCTTCCGATGCAGGCTCGATCTCCGCGACATACCGATGTCCGAGTGCCCGCAATACGCCGCTGGCATCGCCCTGAGCGTGCAGGGCGATGATCCGCCGCAGATGGCGGTGCACCGGCACGTCCCAGGTGAAGCCCATGCCGCCATGAATCTGCAGCGCGCCCTGGCTGATCGCCACGCCATACGACGCCGCGGCAAGGAAGGCGGCATAGCGTTCCAGCGCGCCGGCTTCGCCAAAGAGGCAGCGCGTGATCGCATGGCGGATGCTTTCGAGTCCGAGCTTGTGCCGCGCCAACGCGTGACGGATGGCCTGGTTATAAGCCAGAGCATGGCCGAACTGCCGCCGCGTCGAGGCATGCTCCTGCGCCATCGCGAGGCAAGCTTCCGCCGACCCCATGATCGCCGCCGCGCGCAACACCAGCGCATCCGACTGCAGGAGCGACCATGTGCCGGCCGGCAACAGATTGCGTTCGGCGACGCTGACGTGGTCGAGCCGCACGGCGTATTCCGGCATCGCCAGGTCCAGACCGGCCGGCCCTTCCAGAACGACACCCGATGCTGTGGCTGGAACGAGTGCCGCGGCGTCGTCACCGACGCGTACAAGCACCCAGTCGGCATCACCGGCGCACGGTGCGCGGCCGGCGAAACCGCTCAATACGATGCGGTCACCTTCCGGCTTGGCTGTAACGGCATTTGTCCAGGCGATTGTTGCGCATGACGCGCCCGACACGATCGCGCTGGCTACATCAGGTAACCGCAACTGTAGCGGACGGCCCAGCAGAAGCGTTTCCAGCAGCGGAAAGCCGAGCAATCCCGCACTGGCGGCCGCGGCAACCGGAACGGCGAAGGCCGCCGATAGATCGAGCCCCCCGACCTCCTCGGCTGCCATCACCCCCAGCAAGCCGTCGCCCCCGAGGCGCTCCGCCTGCTGCCGCGCGGTGAGCCCCGCACAGGCCGCAATCGCGCGTACCGCGGTCGCCGCGAAATCGGCCGACGACAATCCATCTTCCGTCATGGCCATTACTTACCTTTGGAAAGTGCGAGAATCCGATCGGCGATGATGCCGAGCTGGATTTCGGTAGTACCGGCATAAATCGTCTCCGCGCGCGATTGCAGGTAGATACCTTCGAAACGCCGCAGCGCGACCTGCACCGCCGGCAACACAGGCAGCGATGCTTTCGAGAGCAGCTCCATCGCCAACGCCGCAAAGCGCTGATGTGCCTCGCTCCAGTGCAGCTTGGCGAGGCTGCCGCGGGCGCCGATCGATCCACCGTTGACCAGCACATCAACTGCGGTTTCCACGTGCGCCTTCAACACCTCGATATCCACGACCGTCTCGCCAAGACGAACGGCGTAATGGCTGTCGGCGAGATACCCCGCCAGCACTAGGTCGGTCTTGCAAGCCGAAATCAGGTGACGCAGTTCGTTCTCGAAACGCCAGGCGCGATACATCCGGTTGGTCGCGCGCTCGATCTCCAGCACGCGGATCGCAGCCGCCCACCCCTCATCCGGCGCACCCAGGGCGTCCGACTGCAGCACCTCGACGTCGTCAAAGAACACTTCGCAAAAGCTCTCGCGTCCATCGATCGATTTGATGGTGCGCACGCGCACCCCTTTCGCATCGAGCCGCACGGCGAACATGGCGAGACCACGATGCCGGTCCTCCAGCGGCCCTGTGCGGGCAAGCACCAGGCAGCGCTGGGCGCGGTATGCCCCGCTGGTCCAAATCTTCTGACCGTTGATCCGCCAGGTGTCTCCGATGCGGGTAGCACGGGTCCGCAGGCTCGCCAGATCAGAGCCGGCCTCGGGCTCGGAAAAGCCCTGGCACCAGATGTCGGTCATCTCGAGGATGGCCGGCAGGAAGCGTCGTTTCTGCTCCTCGGTGCCTACCGCAAGAATGATTGGCCCCGCGAGTTCCTTGCCGATGGAGTTGACGCTCTCTGGCATTGCGAGCGCGCCGATTTCCTGATTGACGATGAGATGTTCGCGCAGAGTGCGGCCATGCCCGCCATAATTCGTGGGCCAGGTGATGCCGGAAAGCCCGGCGCGATGCATCGCCGCTTCCCAGGCGATGGATTGTTCCAGTGTCGGCGGCGAAAATTCCGCGCTGTCGCTGCGGTAACTCGCAGGCAGTTCGCGGCGAAGCCAGCCTCGCACCATCAGGCGGTAGGCTTCGCCCGTCAACGACCCTGCGGCGACCTCGGGGCGCGGCTGCGCTTCAATGACGGTCATCGTGATTCCTTCCCTTGCTCCCAGAGGGCGGCACCAGCAGCGCGTCGAGGGCCACAACACCCTGCCCCTCCGGCATCACCAGCAGCGGATTGATGTCGATTTCCGAAACGGCTTCTCTGTGTGCGACTGCAAAGCGCGACAATGCGGCGATCGCGCGTGCCGCCGCCGCGATATCGGTCCGTGGACGGCCCCGTGCGCCATCCAGCACCGCGAACGCCTTCAGCGACCGCAGCATCTCCATCGCCATGGATTCGCTGACGGGCGCCATCTGCACGGCGACATCCCCGATGAATTCGGCGAAGATGCCGCCAAGCCCTACCATCACCACTGGTCCGAATACCGGATCCGTCGTGGTGCCGAGAATGAGCTCGGCAATTCCTGGGGCCATCGGCGCAACCAGCACGCCGTCGATCACAGCCTGCGGCGCCTTGACAGCGACGCTTCGCAGCATCTCGGCGAAGGCCTGCCGCACCTCATCTGCCGAAGCGAGGCCGACCTTGACGCCGCCAACCTCGGTCTTGTGCGGCAGATCCGGCGAGGCGATCTTCAGCACCACCGGAAAGCCGATTTCAGCCGCCGCACGCGCGGCCGCATCGGCGTCCCGCACCAGACGCTCGGGCAGGACGGGAATGCCGGCCGCCGCCAGCGCCCCCTTGGCGCCGAATTCATGGCGCAGCGCATCGGCGGGAAGCGGCGCCGGGCGCTGGCCCGCGGGTGCGACCGATGCCACCTCCGGCTTCTTCAGCACCGTACGCAGCCTCGCCAACGCAGCCAGCGTGGCGCAGCAGCCGTCAAAACTGTCGATGATCGGATAGCCCATGGCACGCAGTTCGGCGACCGCGTCCTGCGGGCCGCGCACGCACAGCATCAGGATGCGATCAGGATATTGCTCCCGGATACTGCGCAGTGTTTCGATGTAGATCGATCGCAGCCGCGGCACGTGGAGCGACAACGGCAACGGCATCAGTACCGCATCGCAGGTGTCGTCCGCGACCACGGCCGACAATATCTTCTGCAGCATCTCCGGGCGGCTCGACATCTGTGCCGTGGCATCGACCGGATTGCGCGCCGAGGCGAACGGTACGACGTCCAGAATGGCCCGTTGCGTCGCCTCGCTCAGTTCGGGCATCGCCAGACCCGCCGCATGGGCGGCGTCAGCCAGTAAGATCCCGAAACCGCCGGACGCGGTCAGCAGCGCCACCCTCGGGCCGCGCGGCAAGCGATCCGGCAGCAACATCGAGGCGGCATCGCCCAGATTGATCAGTTCTTCGATGCTGTGAACGCGCAACGCGCCGGCGCGTGCAAGCACGGCATCAAACACCGCATCCGATCCGGCAAGCGCGCCGGTGTGGGACGCGGCAGCCGCCTGACCGGCAGCCGAGGTGCCGATCTTCAATGCAATGACCGGCTTGCCGGCGTCACGCGCCTCTTCCAGGCTTGCGATCAGGCGGCCGGCGTCGCGGCAGGTTTCGAGACAGCACAGGATCACCCGCGTCGCAGGGTCGCGCGCCAGAAAGGCGATGCCATCGGCAATATCGATGTCGCATTCGTTCCCGGTGGTCATGAAACGGCTGACGCCGACGCCGCGCTCGCTGGCAAGCCGCATCGTGAAGCTGCCGAGATTGCCGCTCTGGGACACGATGCCGAGCGTACCCGCGACCGGCAGGCTTTCCTCGAGAACGATCGAGAAGGTGGCGATGCTCTTGTCGGCAATGCTGACCGCGCCGAGACAGTTCGGCCCCAGGATCCGCATGCCGGTGCGCTGCCCGGCGGCACGCAGTCGCTCCTGCAGCGCAGCGCCGGCTTCGCCCAATTCAGCAAAGCCCGAGGAGAACACGACGACGCCGCGGACCCCGCGCGCGGCGCATTGCTCGACGGCGGCCGGCGCCTTTTCGGCCTCCACCGCGATCAGGGCCAGATCCGGCGCCTCCGGTACCTCCATCACCGATGGATAGGCCTTCAGCCCCTGCACTTCGGACGCTCTCGGATTGATCGGATAGATCTGCCCGGCATAGCCATATCGGCGCAACAGATGCAGCGGCCGGCCGCCGATCTTGGCCGGATCCTGCGACGCACCGATGATCGCGATCGAGCGCGGCCGCAGCAGCGCCTCGAGACCTTCGCCCACGCGCATGTTTAGCGTCCCTTGAAGACGGGATCGCGCTTCTCCAGGAACGCCTGGCGGGCCTCCTTGGCGTCCTCGGTCTTCGACAGCGCCATCGTGATGTTCTGCTCGAACCGGTAGGCATCGCGCTGCGGCACCAGGTCGACCATGTTGGCGGCCTGTTTGGCGTAATTCATCGCGATCGGGCTCTTAGAGGCGATCTCCTTTGCGACCTTCATCGCCTCCGGAACGAGATCCTGGCTGCTGGTGCAGGCCTCGATGATGCCCCGGCGGTAGAACTCAGCCGCGGTCACGCGCAGCCCGGTATAGAACATGCGCCGCAGCAACGAGCGGCCAACCAGCGTGCGCAGCATCGAAGCGCCACCGGCGAGGCCGACATTGATTTCGGGCATACCGAACACCGCTTCTTCCGAGGCCAGGTAGATATCGCAGGACGCCATCAGCCCGAGACCGGCGCCGAGCGCCGCCCCGTTCACCGCCGCGATTACCGGCTTGGCGCATTCGCGAATGCTGTTGCCGGTTTCGCGCGTGATCCGGTTGTGGCTATGAAAGGCGCCGGGCTGGGTGGCATCCGGGCGATCCTTCAGATCCGCCCCGCTGCAGAATACCTTGCCGTTGGCGGTCAGCACCGCCACGCGGACATCGCTGCGCTCGGAAATTTCGTCGAACACCGCCACGATGCGTTCGCGCATGGCGCGGTCGAGCGCGTTCACCGGCGGCCGGTTCAAGGTCACGAGCGCGATGTAATCGGATACTTCAAGGGTGACGATATCAGCCGACACGATTCCCTCCGGACTTAAGGCCCATTTCCCTAGGCTTTGAATTTTTACTGACCGATCGGTCAGGCTGATCGACGATTTACCACCATAGAATAACGCTGACAAGTATCCGACTTCGTAAATCTTGACTGACCGATCGGTCATGATCTAAAGACGCTGGTCAAGACAAAAAGAACAGCATCAAGGGAGGACGATACCGATGGTGAATACCACCCGACGTCAGGTCACCGCGCTGATCGGCGGCACCCTGCTGGCACCGTTGGCGGCGCCGTCGATCGTGAAGGCTCGCTCGACGCAAACCATCTTCATCATCGTGCCCTACGCGAGCGGCGGCTCGATCGACGGCATGATGCGAACCATCGCCAAGGCCATGTCGGAGACGCTGGAGCAGCCGGTTCTCGTCGACAACAAGCCCGGCGCCAACGGCATCGTCGGCTCGCAATACGTAGCGCGGGCGCCGAAGGACGGGACGGTATTGCTTGCCGGAGGCACCGGGCCGATCTCGCTGAACGTGCTGCTGCGCAAGAGCCTGCCCTACAAGCTCGAGGATTTTGCCTCCGTCGCCATGCTCTGCCACGGCCCGCTATCGCTGACCGTCAACTCGAAAATGCCTGTCACCGACGTGAAGGGTTTTGTCGACTACGCCAAAAGCCGCGACAAGCCGCTGTTCTATGCCACCCTCGGCCCGGGAAGCGTGACGCATTTGTTCGGCATCATGATGAGCAAGTCGATGGGATTTGCCGTCACTGATGTTCCCTATCGCAACAATCCGTTGTCGATCATGGACCTGCTCTCCGGCGCGTGCGATCTGAATTTTGCAACGCCTGTGGCGGTGATGGAACACGCGACCGCGGGTACGCTGCGGATCCTCGCGCTGTCGTCGGACAAGCGGTCGCCAAATCTGCCTGACGTTCCGACGCTTGCGGAGTCCGGCTATCCGGAACTGACGGCCTCGTTCTGGACCGCGCTTCACGCTCCGGCGGGCACCCCACCCGATGTCATCGCGAGACTAAACGCGGCCGCCAATGCGGCGATGGCGAAGCCCGAGATCGCAAGTCAGCTGCAGACCGACGGATTGCTGGCCGACACCGGTGCGCCGGACCTGCTCGATGCGCAGCTCAAGAAGGATGCGGCATTGTGGGGGCCGGTGATCAAGTCGCAGAACATCGTACTCGATTGACCGCCCTGCGGACGGAGTCAGAGGCAGAGGTACGACGATCGGAGAAAGCTGGCGCCGGCAACGCTCAGCGTGGCTTGCGGCGCGTCGGCTTGGGCGGTGGCGGCGGCGCTTGCAGAGAAACATCACCGGCCCGCAGACCGTTGAACACGAGGTCGAAATAGACGTCGGCAATCTGCTCGGGCGTCATGGCCTTGTTGGGATTGTACCAGCGATGCATCCAGTTCAGCGACGAAAGGATCAGGCGACCGGCCATGGGCACGTCGAGCTTACGGATTTCGCCGGCCTCGATCGCTTCCTCGATCAGGCCACGCAGGAAGTTTTCGTAACGGTCTCGCCGCGTCATCCGCTCCTTCTGGCGATGACGATCCGGATCGTTCCAGAATGCGGTCGTCGACGCGATCCACGCCCAACGGTAGCGCCGGAAATACTCGGCGGTCGCCACCATGAAGGCGCGAATCTTGGCTGAGGGCGGGCCTGATGGAACGCGATCGCGCACGAAAAGATACAGCTCGTCGGTGGAGCCGACGGTGACACGAGAATAGAGCTCTTCCTTGTTGGCGAAGTGGTGATAGAGCAGTGCCTTGGAGATGCCGCAGGCGACCGCAATGTCGCGCATCGACGCCCCTGCATACCCCTTGCGGGCGAAGATGCGCTCGGCTTCGGAAAGAATTTGCGCGACGCGGTCAGAACCATCGGCCTTGTCGGGTTGGCCATCCTTTGTCGTCGACATCTCGGTCATCACATCCGGTCGGAGCTGATCTTGAATTCTGGATCGAAACGAACGCCGACCACGGAATTTCACTGTATTTTTCGCTGACCGACCGGTCAAGTCCGCGCAGGACTGTCGCGCTGCGGCGAGCAGGAGGAAGACAGAGATGAGTTCACTGCGCGTCAGGCGGATCGGCAGCACACGCGATCAACTCGGCGAAAGTCCGGTATGGGATGATCGCACGCAGCGACTCTACTGGATCGATTCGCTGGCCGGGGTGATCCATCGGCTCGACCCGGTGAGCGGCGAACTGCAGCAATTTCACGCCCCCTCGCCTGTCGGTTCGATGGTGCTGCGGCATGACGGCGGCGCCATGCTGGCGCTGCAGCGTGGCTTCGCCCGTTACGATTTTGAACGGGGCGAGGTCACGTCGCCGATTGCGTCGATCGGCTGCGATCACCCGATGGTGCGGCTGAACGACGGAAAGGTTGATCCCTTTGGCCGCTTCATCGCCGGCACCATGCACCATGGCCGGGCGCAGGATGAGCCAGCGCTCGGCGGGCTCTACCGCCTGCAAGCCGGCGCGGTGACGCTGCTCGACACTGATTTCGGTGTCAGCAACGGCCCATGCTTCAGTCCTGACGGCGCCATCCTCTATTTCGCCGACAGCGCGCGGCGCTCGATCTTTGCATACGACTATCGGCGCGACGGACCGCCCGCCAACAAGCGCCTGTTTGCGGATACGAGCGCCCTCAGCTCGGGGCCGGACGGCGCGACCGTGGATGCCGACGGCTATCTCTGGTCGGTCCTTGTGCGTGCGGGCGCGCTGGCAAGATTTGCCCCGGACGGCCGCCTCGATCGCAAGGTGGAGTTACCGGTCAGGCATCCAACCAGCGTGGCGTTCGGCGGACCCGAGCTCGATATTCTGTACGTGACGTCGATCTCCAAGAGCACCAATCTGTCGGCTTCCGAACCCGATGCGGGCGGGCTCTTCGCCATCGAAGGGCTCGGCGTTCGCGGGCTTCCCGCCTATACCTTCACCGCGTATTGACAGGCTTGATCGCCTGTGACCGCATCGGCACCAATCCGGCCTTCCTGACCTGGCCGGGCACGTTCGCGGCGAGGAAATCGACAAAAGCGCGGATCTTCCCAGGCAGATAATTCGTCTGCAGAAAGGTCGCAAAAATGCCTTCGTCGAACGTGGAATTGGTGACGCGATAACCGGGCAGCAGCCGCCGTAACTGGCCCCGTTCGATTTCACCCGAGACGGTGTAGTCGTCGAGCAGCGCAATACCGTGTCCCATCACCGCGAGCTGATGCAGCACATAGCCGTTGTTGGCGCTGAACGAGGACGGCACCGTCATCTCCTTCAGCTTGCCCTTGCGCATGAAGCGCCAGACCACATCGTTGGCGCCCATCCAGTAAGTCAGGCAGTTGTGCTTCACAAGATCGTCCGGTTCACGCACCGCCGGCGTCCGGGCAATGTAGTCGGCCGCAGCCACCAGGATGCGCTCCGTGGCGAGCAGCCGCCGCTGCATCAAGCTCTCATCCTTCGGCGCGGCGATCCGCAAATCGACGTCGAAATCCTCCTCGCGAAGCTGGATGCGCCGTTCTGAAAGGCTCAACTCAACCTTGAGCTCCGGATACATCTTCTGGAATTGCGGCATCAGGGGCATGACGACGGTCATGCCGAACAGCATGCGGGAGTGAACCCGTAGCGTCCCGCGCGGGCTGCTTTGCAGGGCAAGCGCCGCAGCCTCGGCGTCTTCTATGCTGTGCAGCGCCGGCTCAACCCGCTGCAAGTAGGCCTTGCCGGCCTCCGTCAATGCGAGATGACGGGTGGTGCGGTTGAAAAGCTGGACGCCGAGGCGGGCCTCCAGTTCGCCGATGCGGCGGGACACCGAGGCCGGCGACAGCCCGTTGTGGCGTCCGGCGGCGGAGAAGCTGCCCTCCCGCGCCGCGCTCACGAATAACTCCATCGCCTGCAACTGGCTCATTTTGATCTTTTCGGATTCTGCAAAAGACATGCTCAAAATAGAGCGATTGTACGATAATGCGCAAGGCCCTAGCCTCGCTCCATAGCCCCGCCGCCGGCGCATCAAGAAACCACCTGAGGAACACACCCATGGAATTTGGCGTATTCATTCTCGCCCAGCAACGCGGCTATCACCAATCCTCGCAGCAGGTGATCCGCAACGCCGTGGAACAGACGGTGACGGCGGAAGCCGCGGGCTTCGACACCGCCTGGTACGCCGAGCATCACTTCAACAATTACAGCCTGTGCCCCTCGCCGCTGACGATGGTCGCGCATTGCGCGGGGTTGACGAAGCGGATCCGACTCGGCACCGCGGTCTGCGTGCTGCCACTGTACAATCCGGCCAGGCTTCTGGGCGAGATCGGTTTCGCCGACACGGTTTCAGACGGCCGGCTCGATCTCGGCATCGGCTCGGGCTACCAGCAATTCGAGTTCGAACGCTTCGGCGTCGATCTGAAGGACTCGCATGCTCTGTTCGCGGAATTCTACGACATCCTGCAAGTAGGCATGCGCGACCGTATCTTCTCCTACGATGGAAAACACCTGAAGATGCCGCCAACCGCGATCGCGGTGTGCACGGTGCAAACGCCGATGCCGCCGATCTGGGTAACGTCGGGTCATCCAGAGACGCTGGGTCGCGCGATCCGCGACAACCACAATTTGTTCGTGACGGCGCTGCTCAACGGCCTCGACGCGGTGAAAGCCTTGCGCGAGCGGCTGGAAGGAATCGCGGCCAAGGAAGGCCGATCCATCGACAATACCCGCTTCGGCTTCCTGCGCTGCGGTTATGCCAGCGACAACGAGAGCGAGATCATGTCCTATCTCGACAACGCCCGCTTCCAGCGCCGGGTATCGGAAAGCCTCAAGTTCCGCCGTGCCCAGAGCGAAGACGGCTACCTCATCAAGGAGGAAGCCGGCCCGAACGACATGTCGCTGGAGACCATGCGCAAGAATCTGCCGGTGGGAAGCGTCAACCAGGTGATCGACCGCCTGCTGGAGGAAATCAGCGTGCTGAAGCCTTCGCATATCGCGCTGCAGACTCAACTCGGCGATTTCGATCAGAAGACGATGCTGCGCCAGATCGACCTCTGGGGTGAACGGATCATTCCCGCCGTCCGCCGCGAGTTGAAAAGCAAGGGTGTCAGCGACGCCAAACGCGACAACGAAAGTGCCGTGGCGTGATCGCGGCGCCATCCCCACCGATACCGCATACCGGCCAGCACCCGGCGGACGTTGACCTCACGCATTTTCCAGCGGTCGAGGCGAGCGAATTTCGTGATGCCCTGCGAAATCTGGCGAGTGGCGTCGCCATCGTCGCCACAGGCGCGGGCGACGCCCGCCGCGGATTGACGGCAAGCTCCGTCACCTCGGTCTGTGCCGACCCTCCGTGCCTGCTGGTCAGTGTCAACACCAAATCGGAGGCACACGATTCCATTCTCGCCAACGGGTACTTTGGCATCAGTTTGCTCAGAACCGGACAGGAGGCGCTGGCGCGGCATTTCGCGGGCCTTGACGGCGTCAGTGGTGCGGACCGATTCAGGAATGCGCCGTGGAGTGAAGGCGTAACCGGCGCGCCATTGCTGGATACGGCGATATGCGCCATCGATTGCGTGCTACAGCAGCATCAGATTGTCGGCAGCCACGGCATCTTCATCGGGCGGATTGTTGCGACCCGACAACTCGGTGCCGGTAATCCCGTGATCAATTTTCAGGGCGAGCTTCGCACCCTGCCCTTCACGTAACCGGATCGGCGCAATGATCGTGCAATATTCGTCAAGCGGCCGCCTGATACTCCTGGAGCCAAACGATTTCCGCAATTTCAAACTTCTCTTGAAGGGTGAAGATCATTCGCCCCAGATCCCGGGTATTACGTTCGTCGACGAACGCAATGCGCTGATTTCAATCGATCTCGTCCCCACACTACCCGGCCAGCCCGACGGCGAAAGCTGGCAAAAGAGCTATCTCGCCATGATCGAAGCCGCCCGCAAGCACGGCTGGATCGACGCGCAAGCAAACGCCATTCGCGCCCACGTCGAACGGACGACCTGACAAGCAAGCTCGCGACGTTAGGATCATGCGATTGTTCAGCATCCCGCCGCCAGCCCCCGGAACAAGCCACCCCTGTAAAGCAGTTCGCTGCTCTTCAAGCACTCGACCGCCCCGTCATCCAACCCGAGAGGTCTGGCGACACTGAACGCGTTCAGCGCTGCTCACAGTGGCCGTCGCTAGATTTTCTTTGATCTTCCGGTGCACACGTCGCGCACACGCCGCCTTCTAACTAATTGAAAGAATTAAACTCTCGTTCCAATCCATCATGGGCGCTGTAGAGAATTTTCCAGCGTAAGCCGTTCATTTTATTGATCTATCTCGCTTCCGCTCGATCCTACGTGTGATTGGACCGACTGAAAAATTTTCGCGCGACCAAGCATCGGCATCCTAGTTCTTCTAGGATCAAATAGGTCCAGATTGGAAGCGAAAATCGCGCTTTCGCATTCTCAGTGCACACACAGCGTGCACACGAAAGTCGAAGTGCACACGCGTAGATGCGCGATCACCTAACTGGAGGCAGACCCATGATCAAAGATATTCTTGTCAACCTGTCTTACGGGACATCGCAAGATGGCGTTTCCAACCACGCTACATCGGTTGCGGAGACCTTCGGCGCACACTCGCGCGGCGAGCCCACTCAACGCGCGCCGATCGCTTGGCGCCATTGCCTAAATGAGCCAGCGTTTGCGCCGCTTGTAGTGCTTCACATCGCGGAATGATTTTCGCTTCTCCCCGGCGACGCCAAGATAGAACTCCTTGACATCCTCGTTTGCGGCGAGCGCCCTCGCCTCGCCATCCATCACCACGCGGCCATTTTCGAGGATATATCCGTAGTTGGCGTATTTGAGTGCCATATTGGTGTTCTGCTCGGCGAGAAGAAACGAGACACCTTCCTTGACGTTCAGATCCCTCACGATCTCGAATATCTCTTCGACGATCTGCGGCGCGAGGCCCATCGAAGGCTCGTCGAGCAAGATCATCTTCGGGCGCGACATCAGCGCACGGCCGATCACGCACATCTGCTGTTCGCCGCCCGACGTATAGCCGGCGGTCGAACTACGCCGCTCCCCGAGACGGGGGAAATAGGCATAGACTCGCTCCAGATCCTGCGCGATCGCGGCCTTGCCGTCCCTGCGCGTGAAGGCGCCGGTCAGGAGATTCTCTTCGACCGTGAGGTGAGCGAAGCAACGCCGCCCCTCCATCACCTGAATGCAGCCACGCCGCACCACCTCGTTTGGCGACAGGGACTGCACTTCGACGCCGTCGAACAGGATCGAGCCCTTGGTGACCTCGCCGCGCTCCGCATGCAGCAGATTGGAGACCGCCTTCAGCGTCGTTGTCTTGCCCGCACCATTGGCACCGAGAAGCGCGACAATTCCGCCCCGCGGCACATCCAGCGATACCCCCTTCAACACTAGGATGACGTGATCGTAGACAACCTCGATATTGTTGACGGACAGAAACAGCGCTGCCGCTTCTGTTGCCGTGGGGGCCTTAGGGTTTGACACGCTGCTCCCTCCAGACGGTTGCGGCTCTCGATATATCCGGGAGGAGGCGAACGCTCCTCCCGGATCGCCGAGATGTGTTCAGCTTTCTTTCGAGCAGTCGCGCGGCTGAATCTTCTTGTCCGCGGCATACTTCGCGGAAATTTCGTCGACGAGCGGTTCGGTGTTGGATTGGTTGGCTGTGTACCAGTCGGAGATGACTTTCCAGCCCTTGCCGTCCCACTGCTGTACGCGCCCCTCCCGCGCGCCCTCATGGTCGGAGCAGGAAATCTTGATCGGCTTCAACATGCCCTCGAAGCCGAGTTCCTTGAGGCGTGCATCAGAGAGGTTGAGGTTCTCCAGACCCCAGCGGACCTGCTCGCCCGTAAGCGGCTTCTTGCCGAACTTTTCCTGCGCCTTGCGGATCGCCTCCACGCCGAGCATGGCATTCGTCATACCGCGGTTGTAGAGAACCTCGCCGACCTTGCCAGGCTCCGACGCCCCTTTTCCCCTTGCATAGACGTACTTCTCCAGGTCGGCGTGCACCGGATATTTGCCTGCGCCATGCTGAAGCATCAGCGCCTTGTAGCCGGTTGCTTGGTCGCCCGCGGGCGTTACATCCGGCTCTGCGCCCGACCACCAGACACCGATCATCCTGTCGCGCGGATAGGCAACAGCCGCTGCTTCCTTGACTGCCGTGCCGTTCATGACGCCCCAGCCCCAAAGTAAAACATAGTCCGGCCGGTTCTGGCGGATCGCCAGCCATTGCGACTTCTGTTCAACACCGGGGTGCGTGACCGGGATCGGCGTAAACTCAAAGCCGTGCTTCTGTGCCAGCACCTGCAGCATCGGGATCGGCTCCTTGCCGTACGGGCTGTCGTGATAGACCAGCGAAATCTTCTTGCCTTTCAGCTTATCGAAGCCGCCGACCTCTTTGGCGATGTGCTGGATCGCGATATCGGCCGCCGACCAGTACGTGCCGAGCAGCGGGAAGTTATAGGAGAAGACGGCTCCATTCTTGGAATCGGCGCGGCCATAGCCCATCGTGATAATCGGGATCTTGTCGGTCGCGGTCTTTTCGGTGAGGGCGAATGTAATGCCGGTCGACAGCGGATTGATGAACGCCGCGCCGGTTGGGCCCTTGCCCTTGAGACGCTCGTAACACTCAACGCCCTTGTCGGTGGCGTATCCGGTTTCGCATTCCTCGACCAAGAGCTTGACGCCGTTGATGCCGCCGTCGCGCTCGTTGACAAGGTTGTAATAGTCGGCCACGCCGTTTGCGTACGGCACGCCATTCACGGCGTACGCGCCCGTCCGGTAGGATAGTATCGGGATGAACTGCTCGTTCTGCGCTGCAGCAGGAGAGGCAAACGCCCCGCCCGAAAGGATAGCTGCGGCCAGCATCAGTTTGTTGCGTAGCATGATTGATGTCCTCCTCTCTGAGCCCTCTTTTGTGTCGCGGGGGCTTTGCTTCCTCACTCCTTCCACCAACGGCCGTCACCCCCCGTGCGATCTCAGCCCAATCGCTCTTCAGTAGGGAAACGGCCAAAGTCTGAGCTTCTCCTTGCCAATCGATATGAGCCGGGCAAACCCATGTGGCTCCTTGATGAGAAAATAGCAGATCAACGATCCAAAGATGATGAATTCCAGATGAGTAATCGTCTCTGTCGACAGCGGCACACCGAGCTGGGTTGGAATCAGGTTCAGCATGATCGGCAGAATGAGGATAAAGGCCGCACCGACGAACGAACCCATGATCGATCCCAACCCTCCAATGATCACCATGAACAGAAGCTGCAGCGAACGGTCGATCGAGAAGGCGAGCGGCTCCCACGAGCCCAGATAGACGAACGCCCAGAGTGCGCCCGCCACGCCGATGATAAATGAAGAGATCGCAAAGGCCGTGAGCTTTGCGTAGAGTGGCCGGATACCGATCAACTCGGCGGCGATATCCATGTCGCGGATCGCCATCCATTGTCTGCCGAGATTGCCGCGAACGAGGTTCTTCGCCAGAACCGCGAACACCGTTACGAAGATCAGGCACAGCATATAGCGCTCGATCGGCGTGCCTACGTTCAGACCGAAGAAATCCAGTGTCGGTGCATTGACCGACCCTGACGGCGCATAATTGGTGAACCACGACACCCGCAGGAACACCCAGTCAAAGAAGAACTGCGCTGCGAGTGTTGCAACCGCCAGATAGAGGCCCTTGATCCGCAGACTGGGAACACCGAAGAGGATGCCGACAACCGCCGCCGCGAGCCCGCCGAGCAAAATAGATAACAGTACGGGCAACGGCGGAATCGAAATCGCGAAGCCAAGCCAGGCAAGCGGAATATGAACGCCGGTCCCCAACTTGTAGGCAGAGTAGGCGCCGATGGCCATGAACGCGCCGCTGCCGAGCGAGATCTGGCCGCAATAGCCGACAAGAATGTTTACTCCGATAGCCGCGAGCGCGAGGATCAGGAAGGGCAGCAGAATGGCGCGGAGCAGATAGTCGCTGCCGAACGGCCAAATGTCGAAGTCGGCCAGCAGCGGCACCCCGATGAAGGCGATAGCGAGCAGGATACCGAGCGCAATACGATCCTGGCGGATCGGGAAGATCGCCATGTCCTCTGCGTAGGTCGTCTTGAATTGGCCTGCCTCGCGATAAAGCACGACTAGCTCCTCGTCTCAGACACGTTCGATGATCCGCTCGCCGAGCAGCCCCTGCGGCCGCACGAGCAGCACGGCCAACGCCAGCACATAGGCGAACCAATATTCGATACCGCCACCAATATGCGACCCCAGGAACACCTCGGCGATCTTCTCGCCCGCCCCTACAATGAGCCCGCCGACGATGGCTCCCGGAATGGAGGTCAAGCCCCCGATGATGAGAACAGGCAAGGCCTTCAGCGCGAGAAAGGTGATGGAGAACTGTACGCCCAGCTTGGTACCCCACACAGTCGCCGCAACCAGCGCAACGAGACCGGCAGCAAGCCAGACCACGAACCAGATCCAGCTGATTGGAATCCCGACCGACTGCGCGGCCAAGTGGTCGTCGGCAACCGCCCTGAGTGCGCGACCAGTCTTGGTTCGCTGGAAGAAGATCGCGAGACCCGCGACCAGAATGCCGGCGATAAAGGCGCCCCAAACATCCAGCTTGTTGACCAGAATTCCACCGGGAAAGAGATTTTCAAACAGGAACCAGGCGTCCGTCGGAAACAGCCGCAAAGGGTAAGCATCGGAACCGAAGATCATCTGCGCCGCACCCTCGATGATGAATGTCACGCCGATGGTGGACATGAACAGCGTGAGGCCGTCCTGGTTGACAAGAGGTCCGATCACGAACCGCTCGATCAGCCAGGCGGTTATCGCCATGATCACGGCAGCGAAGCCAATGCCGAAGATGATCGCAGCCCAAAGCGGGAAACCCCATGCCACCAGCAGGTCGAGCGAGCGAACCAGCGCAAGCCCGGCGAGCAACACCATTGCGCCTTGCGCAAAGTTAAAGACGCCGGATGCCTTGAAGATCAACACGAAGCCGAGCGCGACCAGCGAATACAGAACGCCGGACATCAATCCGCCGATCAGAACTTCGAGAAATTGACCCAACGCGATCACGCAACGCTCCTTAATGCGCGACGCCGAGATAGGCGTCGATCACGCCCTGATTCTTCTTGACCTCATCCGGGGTGCCGTCAGCGATCTTCACGCCGTGATCGAGCACCGCCACGCGATGGGAGAGATCCATCACCACAGCCATGTCGTGCTCGATCAGCGCAATAGTCGTGCCGTAATGATTGTTCACGTCGATGATGAACCGCGACATGTCCTCCTTCTCCTCGAGGTTCATGCCTGCCATCGGCTCGTCGAGGAGAAGAAGATCCGGCTCCATCGCAAGGGCACGGCCGAGTTCGACGCGTTTCTGCAGGCCATATGGCAAACGCGCAACCGGCACCTTGCGGATCGCCTCAATCTCCAGAAAATCGATGATCTCCTCGACCCGGTGCCGATGCTCGATCTCCTCCGCCAGCGCAGGGCCGTAGCGCAGCATCTGCCAAAAAAGGCCCCGGCGCATCCTCAATGTGCGACCAGCCATAATATTGTCGAGCGCGCTCATTCCCTTGAACAGTGCGACGTTTTGAAAGGTACGCGCGATGCCGCCACGGGACGCCTCGAACGGCTGCATCTGGGCGCGGGTCCGTCCCTTGAAGGTGATCGCGCCGTGATTGGGATGATAGAAGCCGTTGATGACGTTGAGCATCGAAGTTTTTCCGGCGCCGTTCGGTCCGATGATGGCGCGAACTTCGCCCTTCCTGATGTCAAACGAAACGTCCCTCAACGCTTTCACGCCGCCAAACGCTAGTGATACGCCCTGGACCAGAAGCAAAATTTCGCTCGTATCCGACACCCTCATGCGGCTTTCCCCAAAGGTTCTGTCGCACCAATTGTTTGCAGGTCGCGGATATTGACCCGTGCCGCGATCATGCCCTTGCGACCGTCCTCAAAGGTGACCTCGGTGGAAATGTCGGCTTTATGCGAGCCGTCGTAGAGCGCCGTGATCAGTGGCGCATAGCGCTCGGCGATGAATCCGCGGCGAACTTTCTGCGTGCGGGTCAATTCGCCATCGTCGGCGTCGAGTTCCTTATGCAGAATGAGAAAGCGGCGAATCTGCGCGCCCGCCAACACCCTTCCCTCCGCGAGAGAGCGGTTCACCTCGGCAACATCTTTCGCCACCATTTCGTAGACGAGCGGATGCCCCGCCAGCTCCTGATAGGAACCGTATGCGATGTTGTTGCGTTCGGCCCAGTTCGCCACAGCGACCGGGTCGATATTAAGAAAGGCACAAACGAAATCCCTGGAGTCGCCGTAAACGACCGCCTCCTTGATGTTGGGAAAAAACTTCAACTTGTTCTCAAGATACTTCGGCGCAAACATCGTGCCGTCAGCCAGCCGACCAACATCCTTCGCGCGATCGATGATCTTCAGGTGCCCGGTCTTCTCGTCGAAGTAACCGGCGTCGCCAGTCCTGACGTAGCCGTCGGACGTCATGGCCTCCGCAGACTTCGCTTGATCCTTGAAGTATCCGACGAACATGCCCGGTGAGCGGAACTGCACCTCGCCTGTTTCCGCAATGCGGATGTCGACGTTCGGTGCAGCCGGGCCGACCGTATCGGAGTAGATCTCACCGTCAGGCTGGCAGGTAACGTAAAGGAACGCTTCGGTCTGGCCGTACAGTTGCTTCAGGTTCAATCCGATCGAGCGGTAGAACGCGAACAGATCCGGACCGATGGCCTCGCCCGCAGTATAGGCGACGCGCACGCGAGACAGGCCAAGAACGTTCTTGAGGGGCTCGTAGACCATCAAGCGCCCGACCGCATATAGCAGCCGGCCAGACAGCGGCACCGACTTTCCGGTCAAAATCGACTCGCCATACCGCCGCGCAATGCCAAGGAAGTAGTTGAACATGCGCCGCTTGATGGCTGCGGCGTCCTCCATGCGGATCATCACCCGCGTCAGCATGGCCTCGAAACCACGCGGCGGGGCGAAATAGAAGGTTGGTCCGATCTCGCGCCGATCCTGTTCGATCGTCTCACTGCTCTCGGGACACGCCATACAGAATCCAGCGACAATGCCCTGTGCATAGTTGAGGTAATGATCGCCGACCCAGGCGAGCGGCAGGTAGGCGAGCGCCACGTCCTTGTCGGTCAGGCTGTCGAACCTGACGGTATCAGTCGCAGCATCGATGCAGCCTCGCGCCGACAGCATGACGCCCTTCGACGCGCCGGTTGTTCCCGAGGTGTAGAGGATGATCGAGATGTCAGAACCTTCACCCTGCCGGATGAACTCGTCGATCTGCCTGCCGAGCGCCGCGCTGGCCGCAAGCGCGGTGCGGCCGTCTTCGATGACATCGCTGATTGCGATCAGGCGGTCGCGGTCGTAGTCGTCGAGGCCACGCGGCTCGTCATAGACGACCATGTGGAGATGCGGCACCCGGTCGGATACAGAAAAGACCTTGTCGACCTGCTCCTGATCTTGCGCCGCAACAAACCTCACGTCGGCGTGAGCGAGGACATAAGCAAGCTCGTCAGCCACCGCATCCGAATAGATCGGAACCGGAATCGCGCGCAGCACTTGCGCTGCCATCAGCGTCCAATAGAGCTTCGGCCGATTGGAACCAACGATGGCGATCGTGTCTCCCGGGTGCAGTCCAAGTCGATGCAAGCCCGCAGCGTAAGCGCGCACTATCTCTGCGACCTGGGCCCAGGTCCACGTCTGCCAGATGCCGAGATCCTTGTGCCGAAACGCAGGACGGCTGCTAAACTGCGCGGCATTTCGCGCCAGCAGCTTGGGGAACGTGTCAAACGATCCGCCAACGGCCATGTCGGTCTCTATCTAAAACCGGCACGTTGGTTCGCGCCTGCTTATTGTGCGCTGCGCCCTTCGGGAAGCAGCCATACGGATTCCACATGCATCCCTTACATTACAACGGATCGGAAGTCCTACAAGTTCCGGCTTGACCGACCCGAACCCGCTGGTGGTGGGTATCAGTTGGTATAAATGAGAAAGCGGGCGACCGACGGTGGCGTAGCTCGCGCTACTTGCAGTAGCAGGCCTTCGAGGATGCAGACCGCAATTCACCGATTCAGCAGGTAACGTGAAAAAGGCCGATCTTCTTCGCGCGAGAGTTGTTGAACGTATGGATCGCCTCAGGAGTCGGCTGCAATAGGACCGTGCAACCCTTTTTCGCAAAATACGCCTCAGCTTCCGGCGATAGATGCACATTGCCGAACTGGCCCGAACCTAGAACTAGCTGCTCACATCCCTTCTCAAAGACGAACTTCGCTTCGTCCTTCGAGAGGACATGCGAGGTGCCGTAGTACTTCTTCGACAGCTTCTTCTTCCGCCTTGCCACTTCGCCGCACAGACGAATGATTACGTCGTGTTCATAGCTCTTCCCGTCAATCGTGATGGTGCCGAATGTAGTACGTTCGATCTCCATGGCCTGACCTCCTCATGATCCCGGCACGAGGCCCCGACTCCGCCTCGGCAGACGAGCCTGGCATCGATGTCAGGGCAGTCCGCGTCGCTCGCCGTCTCGCGAGCCTCCTGTTTCCGAACCTCGGACCCCGGCGGTGCCGTTAGCCGGCAATTCGCTGCTGCTGTCTACCCGACGATCTGGAACGCGTCAGCCGCGCGCAACACGGTGCCGTCTTCCCAGTGGCGTCCGACCAGCATCATGCCAACAGGGAGCCCTGCCGACATGCCTGCCGGAACCGTGGCGGCAGGATGACCAGTGACGTCGAACGGGCAAGTGTTGGAAATCATTTCGAGTGCCCGCGCAACGTAGTCCTCGCGGCTCGCGTCCGGCGGTGGGAGTAGCGTGGCCTTCAAAGGTAACGTCGGCATGAGCAGGAGATCGACGCCTTTGAGTTGCTCATCGTAGGCGGCGCGCAGCACGCGCGCGAGGTTTTGGGCCTTCGCGTAGTAGCGGCCCTGGTAATTGTCCTGCATGTACTGGCCGAGCAGGACAACGAGCTTGACGGTCTCCGAAAGGTCGTTGGCGCGCACCCGCCGGCTCCGGCCGTAGAAGTCCAGCAGCGAAGTCGTGTAGTGCCCTTTCCAGTTGGTTCCCATGCTGTTGCCGGCGACCATCAGCATCGTGGCGCCCTCGACAGCGATGGCATTCCAGATATGGATGCCGTCACGGTGGAGAGGGATCGATACCTCGCTTACAGTCCCTCCCGCTCGCGTCAAGCGCTGTGCCGCCTCGCGCACCATGGCGTCGACATCGGGCTCGGAATTGGGCCAGCCAAACCCTTCCTTAACGATCCCGATCCGCAGGCCGCGGGCGTCTCCGGTGAGCTGCTTGGTATAGGCTTCCGTACGCAGTCCCGCCGGTTGGCGCGGGTCGAGGCCATCGGCTCCGGCGAGCACCTCGAGAAGCCGGGCGGCATCGCCGGCGGTGCGGGCAATGGGCCCGGTATGATCAAGCGTCAATTCAATCGGGAAGACACCTGTGTATGGCACAAGCCCGTGCGTAGGCTTGTGGCCAACCGCTCCGCAGAAAGAGCTGGGAATTCGGATCGACCCTCCCTGGTCGCCCCCGATGGCCATGTCGCACTCGCCGGCGACGACGAGCGCGGCGCTGCCGCTGGAGGAGCCTCCGGCAGATCGCTTCGGATCGTGCGGATTGAGTACGGGTCCAGTGTCGGAGGTATGGCTACCGCCCGAGAAGCAAAGATGCTCGCACACCGCCTTACCGACGATCTCTCCACCGGCATCGAGGATGCGGGTCACAATGGTCGCGTCCACGTCGGGGACGTAGCCCTCCAGTACGTTGGAACCGTTCATCATCGGGATGCCGGCAACGCACACATTGTCTTTGATGGCGATTTTCTTGCCCGCGAGGGCCCCCGAAGTTGCGCCTTTGATCGAGCACCTCCAGTACCAGGCGTTGAGCCGATTGTCCGAGACACCTGGTCGGAACCCCGCGTCCCGCGGGTACTTCACCACCAATGTCGGCTCCGCGAACTGGTCCAGGCGACGGTACGACGCCAGCACACCGTCCATGAGGTTGCGGAACGACGTCAGATCGTCGCGGCTGAGAGCCAAGTTGTAGGATCTGGCGATGCGCTCCAGTTCAGGCAGCGGTGGCTTGCGCAGAACCCGCGGCGCCGTCGCCGTCGAGGGTGGCGGTTGCGTACCCGCCTCGGCGGCCGCACGAACGGGCGTTGTCGCCGCGGCGACAACGGTTGCTGCTGCGCCGGCCGCGCCGGCATGAAGGAAGCGACGACGCGAATAGTCTGGCGAGGCTCTCATAGCACATCCTCCCTCGACCAATGGGTTGACTTCTCAAATCCACCGCCCGCCCTAAAGCGTCGGGGACCGTCTGGTGGTCGGTGGCCGCGACGGTCACCAAGCGGAGGCCGCCGACGCTGCGGCCGGCGTGCCAAGCTGCAACATCACAATGAGTCCTTGCATTCGGACAGGGCTGAGGCGCAGCAGCCGCATGAGGTTGGGGCGTGAGGCTTGGCCGAGCGGATCGTGACGGCAATTAAGGCCTGTACTGGATGCCTCCGGCATCCTCGCGCGGACTGCGGAGCGACGCGCCGTCCAGCAGCAGATTATCGCGCAGCCACCGGCGATTTCAAGAGCTTGCATCTTTCCCGGTCAGCGCTCGGCAGCCACGTCGCGGAGCACTTCCACCTTCGCGACACATGCACAGTCAAGCCACACGCGAGATGTCTCCAGCGACCATCGGAGGCTTGCTTCAAAGTTCAGTCTTCACGATTTCACTGCACCCGGTATTTGCTCATGTAGTGCTTGCGCATGATCTTGCGGGTCTGCTCAGCAAGGCGCCTGTTAGTGCTCGTCTGCGGCCCGTCGCGGCGCTCCGGCGGCTTCGGCCGATGCGGATGAGGGCGCTGTTTGGTCGAATGCTGCCTTCGGGTCAAAGCGGCAGACCTTTGTTCATGCGACGATCTCGACCGGGCTGCCGATGGCAAGACCGAGATCGCGGTCCGCCCGCCCCTGATTGACGGCAATTTCGGCAAGCCCGTTGGAGTTCTCATACCAGAAAGCCGCGCCCGGCGGCAGATCACTGAAGGTCCTCGCGCGGTCCAGAACCCGACCTGCCGCGGTCAGCCTTGCGCCGGGCGGCAGCATAGCCGCCCTCAGCCCGGTCATGGCATTGCCGTAGTGATCGACGTAGACGATCTCGCGGAGGTCGTCCGGCCAGTCTGCCCGGCGATCTGCGCCATCGCGACGTGGCTGGCCGGGGGGCGGATCACCGCGCGCCAGCATGGCTGCCACGGGGGCGAAGAGGTCGCGCCCGTGAAAACTGGCCGAGAGATGCTTCGGCTTCCAGTCGATGTCCCAGCTGCGCGTTTCTCGGGCTCTGCGCTGGATCAGCTCAAACAAGCCGTTGCCGGGGCCGACATACCAGCGGCCGTCAGCCTCGAGAAAAATCGATGGCCGAGTCCCGCCTACGCCGGGATCGACAACGCAGAGAAAGACGGTTCGCACCGGAAACCACGCGGCATAGGCCGCCAACAGATACGCCGATGCCTTGGGATTGCCGACTGGCGCATCGGCGAAGAGGTCGATAATGGGTATGCCCGGCGCCATCTGGTGCAGCACCGCCTTCATCTGACCCGTATAGGGGCCGTGCAACCCAAAATCCGTGAACAGCGCAATCATGGTGTCAGCTCGCCCAAGTGCGTGTGTCCATCTCGCTCGAAATCGCTATACTGACCCATCCGAGCCGTACGACGGACTGCGGTCGCAGCAGCACGCCAGGTCCCGCTCGCTCTCCCTCAATCGGCTCGCCCACTGTGATCATAGGCTCGGCGCAATGTCGATCTCGCGTCTGCTCATCATCTTCGGCTTGTCGCTCGTTGCGCTTGGGCTGCTATGGCCAGTGATCAGCAAGATCGGCTTGGGCCGCCTGCCCGGCGACATCGTCATCGAGCGCGACAACTTCCGCGTTTATATCCCGCTCGCAACATCGCTGCTGGTTAGCGTGATCCTTTCCCTGATCCTTTGGCTCGCTAACCGTTAGCCGTCGGCGCCTCTTGCTCGGGATGGACGGCGCTCGGCAGCGTTCGCGGCCGGCCTGCCGGCAGCATCATCGTCTGCGCCGTGAGCAGCCACGGCGTCCACATCAGTCGTGTGGCCTGCACCCAAAACGAGAAAGGGTTAGCTGCCTCGAACGCGGACCCGAGCGCTTCGAAGGACGGTGTTGCCCGCAGGTTGATTGACATCTGCTCCCAATCACCATTCGGCGATTGCCGGTGAATGATGTCGATGTCGAGGCCGGGCAAACGAGCGGTTGCTCTTTTGGCATCGATATCGCTGTCTGGACTGTACATCCGCTCACGCATCGGCCTCTACCATCTTAGTGCACCGATTCCGTCCTGCTGGGCACCCGCCGCGACCGGCTTGCTGATTATCGCTCATTATTCCGGGCAATGAAAGCTCGGAGACTTGCTGTCACGACCATGGCCGCACCTTGCGGAAGGACGGAACTCCGCCTCCTTGAGGCGCGCGTAGCGTTTCATCGGCATCGGTTGAAACCGGTTAGCCGTGTGGCGTGCCGACCGCGCTGCCTTGCTTTCACAGAAGACCTTCGGCCGGTCGTCATTTGTTCGCTGGCCTTTATCCTACTGGAGGGTCAGGTCGCTGGTGTCGAGTGGGTCACCACAAGCTGTCTGTCAGAATCGAACATAACCCTTGTTCTGAACCGCTGACATTGCCGATCGAGCGTCTGTTGTAGCCATTCCATGTCCTGGCGCGACGGATAGGATAATCGAAAGTTCCTGATCCGCAGGGGAACCAGGTTCAGTGCGCGGAGGCTTCCGCTGGTTCGTTCCAGGTCCGCAAAATACATCAGCGCCAGATCGTCACGGTACCGCTCGTAGCCACGAATGCCCTCATAATCGTTCAGAAAATCGCCGCAGCCATAGAGAATGAGACGATTGCGATAGATTTCGATGGCTCTCGGGTGATGCGAAGAATGCCCGTGAACCACAGATACCCCTGCTTCGTCGATGAGAGTTCGAGCGAAGGCCATCTGTCCATCTGGAACATGAAATCCCCAATTGGATCCCCAATGAATTGAAACGACGACAAGATCGTTCGGGCGCTTCAGCGCGGCGATTTGATTGGCAACCCTCGAAGCGTCCTGTTCGGACACCCCGGACAACAAATTGATACCGGGTGTATGGGCTGTTGCCGCCCAGTCGGGGGGAATGCCGCTCGAAACTTGATGCGCTTGTCTGCCGCCTGCGCGGTCAGGCGCTAGTCGAATATCACCATCAAATGAAGCGCCGACACGAGAAGGCCATCCGGGCGGAGACTGGCGCCCAAAGGGATTCGAACGCCGACCGCTCAGATTCGTAGTTCAATGCTTGATTACTCCCGTCAGAAGCAGCGGTCGTCGGCGACGCGAAATCGCGGTTTTCACAGGGCTTTTCGGCTGCGATACCGCTCCGCAGGTCGCGCCGACACCCGGGCAGAAGTGAGTGATTTCAGTGAGCTAAAGAAAAGTTTGGGCAGCAAATGCCTTATTGCGTTCCAAAGCGTTTCAAAACGGCTGCCCAAACCTGCCCTAAAGGCGACGAAAAGCCGAGCCTTGCCGCCAATACTGCAAGCTCACCGGCGACGGCACACAAAACTGCCAACTTGGCGCTATCTTGAGTTAAGCATCCTCGCCGCGCCTCTCATGGCATCCGGGCGCGGTCGCTACGACTGCAAATCACTAGTGCAACACTTCACTCATCCAATTTCTTGCTCAGTTCAGGATTGAGCTTGTTCCGGTCGACAGACTGATAGAACGTGATCGGTCTGCATTTTCCTTCGAAATCCGCGAGAACAATGGCCGTCCACGGACTCGTGGTCTCGCCCGAATTGTCGCGGAGGTCCGGCATGACCTTGCGAGCAGCGATCACATACCAAGCGCGACCAGCTGCTGCGGCCTTCGCAGCCGCCGCGAATTCATCCAATATTCCGCGCAGATTTTTGCGCATTTCTTCTTCGCTGTCCCCGCGCAGATGTTTTCGAGACGACTTTCCCGCCTCTCCGTACTCATGATGAATGTTCAACTGCAGTCGGGCATCATCCACTTCGATCTTGGTGACCCGTATCGCGGCTCCGCCTTCGCGAAGATAGTCTCGCACCCGGACGTCGCAGGCCAAAAATCTGTCCGTGGGTGGCTGGGCGACGTTAGCTGCAGGCGGGACCGCGGCAAGAGCCCGGGTTTTCTTTTTTCGAGGAGCAGCATCCGCAGGCATCGTGGCGATGGCGGCGCTGAGAAGCGCCGCGGCAAGCACGACTGGGAGACGGGCATTCATGAGTGCACTGCCAATGCGGTGTCTCTAAAACGCACCGGCCGCAGCGTTGGTTCCGGGGCTAGGGAACTTTTTCCTCAGTACAGCCTTGTTTAGTGTTCTAGAAAAACGGGACCTTACAGGAGCGGCTTTTTCGACCGGCGGCAGGTCATGGACTCGATTCTCATCAAGATCTTCGCCACGGCGCTTGCCTTCAGCCAGGTCACTACCCGGCCGGAGGGGGTCAAGACGGAGTTCGATGCGGTGCGCGACCGCTTCGAGGTGGCGCAGCTTTTGAATGCCGGCTGCGCCCACATGCGCAAGGCTTTCGACATCGAGGACATCAACCTGGACGATCTGATTGCCACTGCCATGGATGACAAGGAGGCGTTGAGCAGCGAGATCAAGGCACTCAAAGGCCTGAATCTGGCCGACCTCCACCTGGCCTACAGGCAGTTCTGCAAGGTCGAAAAAGTGGAAGGATCTCCGGTCGATCTTGGTCAGGTCATCGCTTTCTACAACAGCGCGGTCAAGGATCTGCCCGACGCCGTGCAGCTTAAGCACCTCAGGCTTCCTGGCATGAGCGTAGTCCTCGACAACAAGACCGAGCGCGTTGCCGAGATTTACGCGCCGAACAATCGCCGCATCTGGGTCAAGCTTGCGGATATCCCAGAAGCGGTGCGCAACGCTTTCATCGCCGCCGAGGACAAGCGTTTCTTCCAACACGCCGGCATTGACGAGCGCGGACTGGTCCGCGCCTTCATCGGCAACTTCACGCAGCCGAGCCGGCCGCAGGGCGGCTCGACCATCACGCAGCAGGTCGCCAAGAACCTGCTGGTGGGCAACGACATCACTTACGAAAGAAAACTGCGCGAGATGATCGTTGCCTCGCGGATGGAGCGCGCCCTGACCAAGGCGGAAATCCTCGAACTCTATCTCAACTCGATTTATCTCGGTCGCGGAGCCTGGGGCATCGAGATGGCGGCGCGCAGCTATTTCGGCAAACCAGCCAAGGCGCTCTCCGCAGTCGAGGGCGCGCTGCTCGCCGGGCTCGCCAAGGGACCTAACTACTTCAATCCCGACCACCACCCTGAGCGCGCGCGCGAGCGCCTTGCCTACGTGCTGGGCCGCATGCAGGATGACGCCATGATCGACGCCGCCGCGGCGCGAGCAGTATTGCCGCAGCTCGTCGAGTACCGGCCGACGCGACGGGACTTCGCCTTTCACTTCGTCGATCACATCGGCCGCGAGGCAAAGCTGGTCGCGGGCCTCGATACTCTCACCAGTTCCTCCTACACGGTGCGTTCGACCGTCAACTCTGCCTTGCAGCGCATAGTCGAAGCGACATTGCAGGAGGGCCTCGCGCGGTACGAGCTGAACACCAATCGTTACAAATTTGAGGGACCCGAGGCGAACATTTCCGATGCTGTCCGTCTCAGAGCGGCTGATCTGAGGGCCACGGAGCCGGCTTGGCTGGTGGCGTTGAAGACGACGCGGCTACCTCTCTATGACGTTCACTGGGAATCGGCGGTCATCCTGGAGAGTACGCGTGGCAAGAGCGGCCATGCGATCAACGTCGGTCTGACCGATGGAAGCATCCTGCCGCTGAACACCTGGAGCACTGCGATCCGGCGCGGTCTCAAGCCGTACGACGTGGTCTACGTGCAGGTGCGCAAAGCCAGTGGTAAGCAAGCGGCGCGTGCCGATCTGCGCATTCGACCGACCGTGCAGGGAGCGGCGCTCGTACTCGAGAACGAAACCGGCCGCATTCTGGCGATGGCGGGTGGCTTTTCGTATCCGGCAAGCCAGCTCAACCGCGTGGTCCAGAGCCTGCGGCAACCCGGCTCCACCTTGAAGCCGCTGACCTACCTCGCCGCCCTTCGGAAGGGATTGCAGCCTAACACGCTGGTGATGGACGAACCGATTACGCTGGCACCGATCGGGGCGACGGTCCACGCGCGCCAGCGCGGTTTCTGGTCGCCGAAGAACTACGAGGGCGGCGCTTCGGGCGCCATTACACTGCGGCGTGCGCTGGAAAACTCCCGGAATCTCGCCACCGCGCAACTGCTGGCGACCGGTCTCGACGTCAGCGCCGAGCGAGGCCTCGACCGGGTCTGCGAGATCGCGATGGAAGCGCAGCTCTACAAGGACTGCATGCGCTACTACCCGTTCGTGCTCGGTGCCCAAACGGTGCGGCTCATCGACCTTGCGGCGTTCTATGCAGCGATCGCCAACGAAGGCGCACGGCCCCAGCCCCATGCGATCGAAACGATCGAACAGGACGGCCGCGCAATCTACCGCCACGATCCGCATGCGGTGTCCTGGATCGGCTTCGCCGACCGCGCATCGTTTTACCAGTTGAAATCAATGCTGCAGGGCGTGCTCGCGCGCGGAACCGCACGCGTGGTGAAGCATCTCTCGCCCTATGTCGGCGGCAAGACCGGTACCACTGATAATTCGGCCGATGCCTGGTTCGTCGGTTTCACAAATGACGTCACCATCGCCATCTGGGTCGGCTACGACAACAACGATGGCACGCGCCGCACCCTTGGGCCCGGCCAGACCGGAGGGAAAGTGGCGCTGCCGATGTTCGAGCCGATCGTGCAGGCGGCCTGGGAGCTGCACGCTCCCAGGACGGCGTTGAAGGGCCCTTCGCGTGAAGCCATGCATCAGCTCGTTGCTCTGTCGATCGATCCCCATACCGGGGATCCTGCGCCGGCCGGCTCCGGGCGCGCTTTCACCGAGTACCTCAAGAGGGATCCGGCGGGCAGAATCGATGATACGCAATTTCGGATCGTCTCGCGCGCAGAACGCTACGCCCATCGCGGCGGTTATGACGAAGACGACGGGCCATTCCAGCAGTGGTCCCACGATAACCGCCTTTACGGCGATATCCGGCCGCCCTTTCCATTCCCGAACTGGCGTCTTGGTCCGCGCGAATATCCCTCCTGGCGCGGATATCCCGATGACGAGGACCGCCTCCCGCGACCGCCGCTCCGAGTCGATCCCGATTATTTCTGGCGGCGGCTGAACTGAGCATTGACGCCATGAGCCTCCACCGTGCCGCTGTCCTCATCGCCGCCTGGTTGGCCACCTGCACGGGCGCGGCCGCGCAGGAATTCCAGGTGGAGGACGTGCCCGCAGTCGCCAGCGTTCCAATCGCACAGATCAAACCGCGCACGGTCATCTTCGCCGACCAACGCAACGACAAGCTCGCCGATACCTCGACCGGGCTCATTCCATTCGACGATTGGGCCCGCTCACGTCCGGTTCAGCAGCGCTTCCTCTCGCTCTTCCCGAGCTTCGTTGAGCCCACGCTCAACCAACAAACCAAGCTGAAGCTCTCGATCTACCAGGCGGAGGCGCGGTTTCGACTTACAAGACCGGCAGCGGCATTGGATCTGTCAAGATATGCAAACGTCGCGTTCCTCGAGCAGATCGATCCGGCAGTCAAGCACCGGCCGATCACGGCGGGCGATGCTGTTCCCAACAAGGACACCGGCGCCGCGCTCAACCGTCCGCCGAATCGCCACTGGTGCGAGGACGCGAAGGCGATCTGCGTACAGTCCCGCTACATGTTCGAGGGGAAAATTCCGGCGGGCATTCAGCTTGCCAACAAGTTGCGCGAGGAGAGCAAAAAGCCGATTCCGGATTTCATCGAGTTTCAGAGTGAGATGATGCTGGTCAGGCAGCCTCACCTTGCCGAGCTGCCGAGCCTGACAGGGCTCGACTCCACGGTCACCAGCGGGCTCGAGCAGAACATCTTTTGGGTGAACCAGGTCATCCAGTTCGGCAAGCTGCTAGCGGTTCTGCAACAGCATCCGAGCGAGCGGGAAGCCGCCATCGCGACGGTCTACATCGTGATTGCGGTCAGGAACGACGTGCTGAACAAGCAAAGGGAACACAGCAAAACACCCATTCTGCGAAACCTCGTGCCCGCGCAACTGCTCATGGGCAACAGCTCCTTCAACAGCGGCGATTCGCTGAGCGCCGGCCTGCCGAAATACGCCAGAAGCCGCATCAAGGCAATCGCCGAACTGATGGAGCGGGAATGAGCAGAGCGTGTGCGGCGGCGAATGGACGCCGGTAGATGGACAAATCGCGTTTGCAGTCGACGGGCGTCTAAGAAACCCGCGAACTGGCAAACAGTCACCGAGCCAGGGGCAAGACTCCTGCCCACCACCGCTTGCAAGATCAGTCGGCGGAACGGGAAAGGTCGCGCATGGAGCGTTCGGACTGATCCAGCTCAATTTTTGATCCGTCTGCGTCCGGCGCTTGGAGAACGAGCCAAAATCCTGGAAGCATGGTCACGACCGATGGAGTGAGCAGGCCGCTTCCGTCCGCCCCCCAACCATGAACGCAAGAAGATTGGTGACTTCCGGTTAGCGGCAAAATGCAGTTGCGTTTTCGGTCGGAGCGATAGTGCGCGTTCCCACGCGCCAGCATAGAGCGCAGCCGCCGCGAATTGTGAAAGGTAGACGTGCCGCAACTCACCGACAGCGACATATGGCGGCTGGCGAGCAACAGCCGAACCCGATCACCCCCTGCGATCCGAGAGTTCTTCAGCGACGCGCGCTCCCAGATGTCTCAGTGATCGCGAGCAAACGCTATCGTGCGCCATTCGCAGGGTGGCAGTCGCAATGATGTCCCGCAAGGCCGTGATAATATCGCTAACGGTGGAACGGATATCGACCTGTTGAGCAGCGTGGCCCGATCCGCCACGAAAAGTGCTCACCTACCGTGAACTATGATGTGCCGGCATAACGATGCAAGAGCTTGCTGCGGCGAAGGACGGGCGTTTAAGGAGCAGTTAATACTTTTGCGCAAATGATAGACAACCAGCGCAACATTAGATCGTCGCAAGAAGTGCGAGCAGAACTCAGGCCCCTCATGAGGGATTAGCATGAGAACGCTTCTCATTGGTGTTCTGGCTGCGACCCTGGTTGGCTGTAGCTGCCTTTTACCGCCGCAAGCGAGCATGGACGCGTGCATGGACGCGAGCGGGTCCGGCTGTCTCAACGGGATGGCGGTCAGTCGGTCGATTGAACCGGCGCCAGCGTCATCCAGGACCAGTTCCGCGACAACAAAAGTCAAGTCCACGATCGCGACGAAGACGGAAAAGCCGTCGATTGCCGACGTCCGCGACAGGCCCCAACCCGCTGAGAAAAAGGCGAAGTCCGCCATGATCGAAGCGAAAGTCGAGGCTCCGGCATCTGGTCGGCCCGCTGAGACGTCCGATCCGGTCATTAGCAAGGCGAAGACCACGATTGCTGCGAAGTTGGAGGACCCGACATCTGCCGAGTTCGGTGAGATGAAACGGGCCATCCGCAAAAATACGCTCGGAAAATCCGTCGACACCATTTGCGGCCGTGTCAAAGGAAAGAAAGCGTCGGGCGAAGATACTGGAGATAGGCCGTTTCTATATCTCGTGACGGAAGATGAAGCATACGTCGTCGATGGTCCCGCGAATTCGGCGGCGGCGAGCGCGTATCGCAATATTTGCAGCAGCTAGCCCGGAACAACGGAACCGCTGCCAAGATCTGTTGCAACGGACCAGAAGGTCCCTGACGACGTTCCTGACGAACTTGAAAGTCGGAAGCACGTCGCGATCAGCAGCAATTCGCTGCAGAGTGTGTGGGGCAGACTTGCTCCATGGAAAATGGAAATCAAAACTGGTGGAGTACTCAGCGTTTCTCTGAACTCGAGGATATCATGGACGATCTCATTAATCTCGCCGAACTAACCCATGGGTCACCGCCGGTGCTCGTGATCATCGAACAACATGTCCTGGCGCGTACGTGCATCCTCAATATCCTCAAGAGAGAACTCACTGGATTCGAGATCGTCGAGATGGCAACGACGAGTGGCCTGAACTCATTGTCCGGCAGAGATATCCGCTTGATTGCGCTGAATATCGGGGACAAGCAGATCACCGACCCTTCGATCGAGGAAAGCCTTGCCCTCCTCGCAGAATCCTGCCCGAAAGCGTCTGTTGCCGTGTTGTCAAATCGCAACGACGATGCGACAGCTTCAGCTGCGATGCAACGGGGAGTGCGCGGCTTTTTCCCGACATCGATCCCGGTCGAAGTCGCTGTTGCCGGGTTACGGCTTGTCCTTGCCGGTGGGGTCTACCGACCGTTACCGATCGTTGGGCAAAATGGAGCGTCGAGCCTCAAGGCGATATCGGAATGCCCCGACGCGCCCGAGCTATTCGGAGCTAACGAGGGTAACGGCACCACCAGGATTGTGCCGGAGAAGGCGATGGTCGACCTTACGCCACGCGAACAACATGTGCTCGAGGCGCTGCAGCTCGGCCTTCCCAACAAGTTGATTGCCGTCAGGCTCAACCTTTCGGAAAACACCGTAAAAATGCACATTCAACGCATCATGCGAAAATGCTCCGCGCATAACCGCACCGAGGCGGTCATTCGCTGGAGCCGGCGACCTAACGGTCACGCGCAGCCCTCACGCGTGCGGTCATGAGAGCCGCCTGAGCTCGCGGTTCTGGTCGCAGCTTAATCCTCGCGGAACGCGCCGTGGAAGCTGTCGAGCAGAGGCCTGAGAGCGTAGAGCGCCACGGTGCCGCGACCCGTCTTGATGAACACCTGGGCCGGCATTCCCGGAATAATCTGGACACCATCGATCCCCGCGCCTGCCGGATCCTGAACTCGAATCTTCGTTGCGTAGTAGGGCTGATCCGTGCGCTTGTCGACCAGACGGTCGGCAGAAACGTGCGTCACAGTCCCATGGAGCCGTGGCACGCGGCGCTGATTGTAGGGCAGGAGATTCACATCTGCGCTCAGTCCGGGACGGACCACATCGATGTCCTCGGGCCTGACGCGCGCAATCACGATGAGCCGATCCTGCCGGGGAACCAGATCCATAAGAGGTGCGCCGGCGCCAATGACGCCGCCTGGGGTATGGACCTTCAGGTCGGTTACCACGCCGTCCTGGGGCGCCTTGACCGCCGTTCGGGACAGTTGGTCGTCCGCCGCCTGCAGTCGCTCGCGTACTTGAAAAATCTGGTTTTGCACCTCGCGCAGCGACTGCGCGATCTCGTTCTGACGGTCGTTCTCGAGCTTGAGAAGAGTCGCCTGCGATTCGTTGATAACCTGCCCGGCGCGCGATATCTGCGCGACAATCTCACCCCGCCGCCCCTCGATGTCAGCCATCTCCCGCTCGAGGTTCAGAAGGCGCGGACGCCGCTCAAGTCCCTTGTTAACGAGCATCGCGACGGTCGCCGCCTCCTCGCGGACGATTTCGATGCGCCTTGAGGCCGCGCTTTCCTGCGCCCTGAGGCCCTCGATCTCTTTCTCCACCTGCGACCTTTTCTCCCGATTTACGGCCGCTTGCGATTGAAAGACCTGCCGACGCGTTTCGAAGATGGCTTGCTGCCCCGCAAGGACATCTGCGACCGACGAACTAGCATACTGCGCCATCTCCAAGCTGGCCGAAAACAACACTTGTTCCTCTCCATGCTGTTCCGCCTGCAGCCGTGCTTCTCGTGCCGTCGCCTCCCACAACTGGCCTTGGAGGCCCTGCGCTTCGGCGCGCGCCTTGGTGTCCTCCAGCGAGATCAGCGTTTGTCCGGCGCGGACAACGTCGCCGTCCGCGACCAGAATTTCCCTGATGATGCCACCCTCGAGGTGCTGAATCGTCTTGCGGCTCGACTCGGATTCGACGGTGCCGATCGCAATCGCGGCGCTCTCAAGGGGGGCATAGGTTGACCAGGTGCCGAGACCAACGACAAAACCCCAAACCAGCAGGTTTCCAGTCCAGGTGACGCCGCGAAGTCGGTCGCGGAGCGCCGGCGGCGCCGATCTCAACCACCGTGGGACCTCCCAAATCTCGACCTGAGCGAATGCAATTTTCAGACGAGCCCATCCCCGTCGGGTCAAGCTACGGTGAAAACGCTTAATGCTGATCCAGCTGACACGGCGAAGCCGGTCACGGAGCTCTGGCGCCGCCGATCTCAGCCACCGCGGAACCTCCCGGACGTCGACGTGAGCGAATGAAATCTTCATGAGACAGGCTCGCGCGAAGTAACTTGGGGTCTTGCCACACACCTTTCGAAAACTTCCCTGCTGTCACCGAATGCGCTGACCGCACCACCCTGCATGATGGCAAGCTTGTTCGTTGCGCCGAGGATCCCTATCCGGTGGGTGATGATGATGACAGTTGTATTGGCCGCCTTCATCCGTTCAATCGCATCGAAGAGCATCCGCTCGCCGAGAGCGTCCAGGCTGGAGTTCGGCTCGTCGAGGACCACGAGGTGCGGGTCGCCAAAAAACGCCCGTGCAAGGCCGAGGCGCTGGCGAAACCCACGCGGGAGATTGGCCGCTCCAGCATTGACGACGGTATCGTACGCCTGCGGCAGCCGGATGATCGTCTCGTGAAGGCCGGCCAGCTTTGCTGCCTCAATGACCTTCTGCAGATCGCCGTCGTCCAGCCGTGCAATGATGTCCCTTACCGTTTCTCCGAAGAGATCGATATCCTGCGGCATATATCCGAGGCGCCCGCCGCCGCCCGAATCGTGCAGGGCTAGAATGTCGATGCCATCGAGCAGGACCGAGCCTGCGGTCGGTGCGGAGATTCCAGTGATGATCCTGCCGAGCGTGGATTTGCCGGAGCCTGATGGACCAATGATGCCCAGGCATTCACCGGGTGCGAGACTGAATGACACATCCTTCAGCATCCAATGGTCCGATCCCGGCACGGCGACGCCAACATTGTTGACGATGAGGCCGCCCTTCGGGCTCTCCGGGAGAACCCTGACGTTTGCAACCGTGGTGACAGCGGACATGATGTCGTTGAGCCGGCGGTAGGCGGCCAAGGCCATCGCGAATGCCTTCCAGCCTGCAACTGCCCCTTCAACGGGCGCGAGCGCGCGTCCGAACAACAGGGTCGTGGCAAATATGATAGCGGGACTTCTGCTTTGTTCCAGGACGAGCCAGGCGGCAGTGCCCATGATCAGTACCTGCGCCAGCGCCCGCACGGGTTTAGAGATCATCGTGATGGTTTCGTGGCGGCGTTGGACCACCTCTTGCTCACTCCTGGCATCCTGCGCAGCCTGGCGGATCAGGCGAGCGGCGCCGTCGAGCATTCCCATCGCCCTGATCACGTGGAGGTTTCCGACGGCCATGCCGAACCATCCCTGGCTCCTCGTCAGCGCGCCGGCTGACCGCGCCAGCGGTGCTTCCGTGAGCCAGTCTTCGACAAGCCCCAGACCCAGCAGGAAAAGCACGCTGAGCGCGCCTATCATTCCGAGCAAGGGATGCACGAGGAAGAGAACGCCGAGGAAGAGCGGTGTCCAGAGCGCGTCAAACAAGGTCGAGCAGGCTCCGGACTGAGCGAACTGACGCAGGATCGCAAGATCGCGATATGCCTCCGATGCCCGCGCCCGATCGGCATGGGCGCATTTGAAGCACGCGGAGAGCGCTGCCGGATGGAGTTCTTCTTCAAGCCACTCGCCCATCCGGCCCAATGCAGCGCGGCGCAGTGCATCAAGCACTCCGCCAACCACGACGGCAAACGCAACGATGAGAGTCAGCATCAGGAGCGTATCGCCGCTGCGGCTCGACAGCACGCGATCATAGATCTGAAGCAGATAGATGGAAGGCGCGAGAAGAAGGAGATTGTAGCTGCAGCTATACGCGAAAACGAGTCCGAGCGACCCTGCACAGGCCCACAACGCCGACTTCAACGGCGTCCGCGGTGGTGGCATCGTCTGCAGCCGGAGCGGTGGCATCAGCATTGCGGTCCCGCCAGATCTGAAGTCCGAACCTTCCGCCCGTTCCTCGTCGACCCCGCGACGAATTGAGAACCGGCGGCATTTCGCCGCCGGTCTCACCCCTCACAGGCATCGATCAGCTGAACATGCCTGAATCGTCGATATGGAAGTACTTGGAATCGTTAAGCACATCGTTCAAGTTCGCGGATTCGATGCTGGCCTTGAAGTAAATATCTCCGCCTTCCGCCTTGTTGTTGTTTCCGCCGTCGCCACCGACGCCGGCCATCACAGTCTGACTTTGGTCCGCAGCGAGCCAGTTTTCCTGATAGGCCGTCGTGTTGGCATCCACGTCGGATTTGTTATGGCCGCTCTCCGATTCCTGGTCGCCATTCGACACGGCCTTTCCGCCCTCTGCCTTGGAAAACTTCTCCGCCTTCGCATTCGCGCCCCCGGCGTCCCAGTATGCCTTCTGGTAAACGTCATCGCCGTTTTTGACGTGGACGTCGGCGCCTTCCGCCTTGTTGGTCGGCTCGAACTTGATACTCGGGTTGCTGATGATATTGCCCTCGTTGTAACCGTCTCCACCGTTACCTGCGCTGTTGCCGCCGGTCGATGCCTTGAACATGATCGTGTCTGAAGGAAATGGTGCCTTTGCCATCTGAGTCTCCCTGACGTGGTTTGCACACTGTGCGTCCCAATGTGGACAGCAACGATCTTGGATTTGGACACCGGATCGGTCTAGCCGCCAATGCTGGTGCCATCCGAAGCGAAGGTGTACGCCCGAAATGCTACCCTCTCGCCACCGGGATACGGGCAGCTCCAATGCCGCTCGAGCATCTTCAAGTGAAGCGGAGAGGTTCGCGCCAGGAAGACGCGTCAAATCAAAAGCCCGAAGCCCCGTTTCGATTCGATCGAACGGAAAACTCTAGGCATGATCCAGCAAGTGAAGGTCCGACAACAGGTGCATGGCGAAATCGCCGCCCAACGCAGTGTTGCCGTGGCCGCCGTCACCACCGATTCCGGAAATCTGGATCGCGCTCTGATCGAACACGACGTTGTTGCTCTGATGAGCATCGGCTGTTGAATTGTAGCCGGCGACCGCAATGTTGATCGGGGCGTAGATCGCCACGTCGATGTCGACCATGCTTCCCGAGAAATGGCCGTTGCCGCCGTTGCCGGCGCCGTTGTTGTCGGTTGCGATGACGTCAGAGCCGATCAAGTCGAAGATGGATGAGAAAATGTCCGCAGTTCCCCCAGTCGCGGCATTGCCGTTCCCACCATCACCCCCGACGCCGGCCATCTGAAATGCGGATTGATCGAACACCACATTGTTCGTCTGATCAGCGTGGGCACTGGAATTGTATCCCGCCACCGCGATGTTGATCGGATAGTATAACGCAAAGGACGCGTGAACGATGCCCCCATAAAAGTATCCGTCTCCGCCGTTGCCGGCGTGGTTATCCCCGCTGGCGATCGCATTGGAGCCAATCCCGCCGTGGTCGGACGCCACGCTTAACCCGCCGATGGTTTGGTGGGGCCCGTGGTTAGTTCCGGAGACAGACACATTTCCGCCAATCGCGGCATTGCCGTTTCCGCCATCGCCCCCGACGCCGGCCATCTGAAACGCGGATTGATCGAACACAACATCGTTCGTCTGATCGGCGTGGGCAATGGAATTGTATCCCGCCACCGCAATGTTGATCGGGGCATAGACCGCGACGGGAGCATGCACCATTGCTCCGAAGAAGTAGCCATCGCCACCATTACCGGCGCTGTTGTCACCGGTGGTGATCGCGCCAGAGCCGGCAGACCCGAACGCGCCGACCTTTCCGCCTAGTGCGGCATTCCAATTGCCGCCATCACCACCAATTCCGGCGATCTGGGTCGCGGACTGATCAAAATACGCAATGTTCGTCTGATAGGCGTCGGCTGTCGCATGAGAGCCGGCCTGTGCCACGTTGAGCGGCTGGAAAGCAGCGTAGCTCTTACCGATCAGGCTCCCGGCAAAATAGCCGTTGCCGCCATTGCCGGCGCTGCTGTCTCCCGTGTGGCTCGGGAAGTTTGGCCACGAATTCGCGGAAAGCCACCACGAGCCTGGTGCATCGTACCCGAGCGGATACTTGATGCCGAGGTCACCGCCGTCCGATACGCTCCGAACACCCATGGCTGCTGCCCTACCGAAATCGCTTCGCGCCGACTGGACGGACGCTCCCGAACTCAAGAAAGAATGTCACCGCGGCAAGCCAAAAGCCGAGTCGTCAATTCGGATCGCAAACGTTCGGATGGTTGACATGATATCGGTTACGCCCGTTCGGGCGTGGGTAGTGGTGCCTTGCCGTGAATCCTGGACACCTTCGCGGGAGGAAGTGGATTGTGTCGCCCGGCGAGACGTACCAAGATACTTTGTGCGTTCGAGAGGCTGAAGGTCGTTCGCAAGGAAGCGAGGAGCACGAACGACTTTACGCACTAGCCGATGAATCCAGTTCACCGACTCATAGGGCCGGCGGAAGCTCCACATGCGAGTAGCTGCGCGGCCCAACAGTGCGCTACCACGTCGCGAGCGCATGGCATATCGCTGCCTCGCCGTCGCGATCGCGAGATCGAAGGATCCATCTGCCTGCATCATCAGCGACGAGACTTTTTCGAAGGCCGAACCCTACGGGATCATGCTGCGCAGGGACGATGCGCCGTTCAAGGCCATAGCCAATCGAGCATCCGCGGATCTATACCGAAGCCCGGAGATCGAGGCGATCAACAGGATGTGGTTCGAATCGCCCGTCCCGCCCAACCAGCTCAATTTTAACACGCCGACGTCATCTATCCTGCGCAACGCGTTTGCGCATCTCTCTAACAGCCCGGATCGAGCGCTGAACGGACCGTATGGCGGTTCCGCGCAAGACTCCCTCACCTATTGGCGAGTATTCCAGATGCAACATTCCGCGAATTAAGCCTCCGCGCAGGCTCGGCGCAAATGTCGGCTTGCCGAACGAGATCACTCCGCTCCCGAAACATCGGCCCACCGCTGACGCCGCGGCCTGCTCAGTTCAGCCTGCTCACGTTGGTTGTTGCTAGATTTTCTTTGATCTCTCGGTGCACACATCGTGCACACGCCGCCTTCCAACTATTTGAAAAACCTAAACTCTCGCTCCAATCCATCATGGGTGCGACGGAAAATCGGTGGTCTAACATATTGTGTTCATTGGATACTGTAGCACCGCGTAAGCTGTTTTGGGCCGACAGACGGCGAGAGCCTGTAGAGCTAATGATTTTTCAATTCTTTTCAACCGGGGCGTGAACCCGTAAATCCAGAGTGCTCGGTGGAGGTCGGCAGCACGCTCAACTAAAAATATTGAAAACAACCCCATGCACAGTAGCCGAGTGCTTGCTGACATGGATGTTTTTTGCGATCCCGCGAACACATTTGACATGTCGGGCAAATCAGCGGCACCATTTCACCGTCGGGCATTCGTTTGGTTGAATCAAATTTGTAGTTGAACCAAGTTCGACTTTTTCAACTAATTTGCCTTGATCGATTTTTATCCGATCTATCATATAGGTCCGGATTGGAAGTGAAAATCGGGCTTTCGGATTCTCAGTGCACACGTCGTGCACACGCCTCGCGCACAACGTGCATCGGTGCCGCTACACTCTGATCGACGATAGCGTAGGTGAACTTTTGGCTGGCGACAGCATCGGTTCTCTTGCCTGCGGCTGTTGGTAGCGGGGAAGCGCTATCGCCTTTCCACACAACACCCAGACCTGCGATATAGCCTCCGATCGTACGCTTAGGAGCCGGGTTTGAGGGAAGCCTTCATGAACCGGCCTGCAAATGCACTCTCCGCAATTCGATCATCATCCGTTTCAATAAGTCTGGACCGCCCTTCTTTAGGCGAGCGGCATTGGCCGCGCTCCCATCCGTGACAGGGCAGTACTCCCGTCCCCAAATGCCGATCTGAGCCAAGACGGGCAAAAGCGCGATCCCCTTTTCTGTCAGTCTGTAGATCGCCTTCTGCTTGTGGGTTGGGTCGTCGGTCTTCGTCAGGACTCCCTGGGAGACCAGCGACGCAAGCCGGTCGCTCAGGATTCTGGTCGAGATCTTCTCGTCCGACGCCAGGAATTCTCTGAAGTGACGCTTACCGGCAAAGATCATGTCTCGAATGATCAGCAGCGACCATCGATCTCCGAACATCTCGAGCGCCAGGCTTATCGGACAGGCCGATCGCTGATCTTCCCGCATTGCTTCCCCCAATAATGTGAAAACGAAACTGCTTGCATTATGACATCAGTATCGGCATAATGCAACCAGTCTCTAAACGAGAGCATAAGGCGGCCGCCTGCGCCCGCCGCGAACTGGGAGCCCGGACGATGAAACCTGAAGCAATCGTGTCGCGCGCAGATTGGTTGCCTGCTCGGAAGGCGCTGCTTGAGAAGGAGAAGGAGCTTTCACGGCTCCGAGATCGGATCAGCGCCGAGCGGCGCGCCCTGCCATGGGTAAAGATCGAGACGCCTTACGCGTTCGAACGCGCGAGCGGCCGCGTACGTCTTGCGGATCTGTTCGCCGGCCGATCGCAGCTCATCGTCTATCATTTCATGTTCGCGCCCGAATGGGACGAGGGATGCGCCTCCTGCTCGTTCCTCGCCGACCATATCGACGGTGCGAACCTGCACTTGAGACATCACGATGTTTCCCTGGTCGCAATATCCCGCGCCCCCATCGAGAAGCTGCTGGCCTACAAGCGCCGGATGGGCTGGAGGTTCGAGTGGGTCTCGTCCTTCGACTCGACCTTCAACCATGACTTTGGCGTGTCGTTCACAACCGCCGATCTCACGCATGGCCCGAGTTACTACAACTATGAGAAGCGGGAGCGGCAGACCGAAGGCGAGGTGCCCGGCATTAGCGTGTTCGTCAAGGACGACGACGGAAAGGTCTATCACACATACTCGTCTTATGCCCGCGGCGGGGATCTGCTGATCGGCGCCTATAACTATCTCGACCTCACGCCGAAGGGCCGAAACGAGCATGGCCCTCACCACAACATGGTGGACTGGATCAAGCGTCACGACGCGTATGAAGGCGCCAATAACCGGGCCGGCGCTTGAAGTCTTCTGGATCAGCGGAAGCCATTATGCCTGGCGCGTGCTGCTGGTCAAAGGGATCGCCTACACCTCACGCCTCGTGCAGGCGTCCAATGGCGATACCAAGGCCGGGGTGTATCTCAGTCTGAACCCAAGGAGGTCGATTTGACAAAGGATACTAGGAAAATGACTTTCGTCGTTGTGGGCGCGACCGGCAGCGTCGGACGTGTCGTCGCCAGCACACTGGAAAGCCTTGGCCATCAGGTCCGGCCTGTCGCTCGCGGCTTGGGCATGCCGTTCGAGCGCAGGGAGAAGCTCAACGCAGCCTTTTCTGGCGCACACGGCGCCTATCTGATGATTCCGTTCGATTTCGGCGCACCCGATCTGCATCGCCGCGAAGCCGAGATTGGGGACGCACTAGCCCAAGCCGTCGCGGCGAGCGGCGTGCCACGCGTGGTGCTGCTAAGCGGTCTAAGCGCACATCTGAGTGAGGAGACTGTGGGCAGCGCGAAAGGCGCCGCAATGATGGAGCAGCGCCTCAACGCCATGAGTATCGGAGAGCTGGTCCATTTGCGGGCCGCCTTCTTCATGGAGAACTTGCTACAGGGCATCCCGCAGATGGCGCAAACCGGTAACTTCAGGTGGGCGTTTTCCGGCCGTAAACCGATGCCGATGATTGCAGCCAGAGATATCGGCGTTCGCGCAGCCGAAATTCTTGTTACCGCGGAAGTCGGCCCCCGCGTGCAGGAGCTGCACGGCCCCCGCGACTATAGCATGGCAGAGGCGGTGAGCATTCTTGGTGCCTCCGTCGGTCTGCCCAATGCCCGCTATTTTCAGCTGTCCTATGAGGAAGGCCGGGCCGGGATGATCGGCGCTGGGGCATCGCCAAGCCTTGCCGACGCCGTCATGGTGACTGCGCGGGGGTTCAATGAAGGTCGGGTCTGGGCGAGGGAAACCAGATCGCCACGAAACACGACTGAAACCACCTTGGAGACGTTCGCGGCAGAAACCTTCGCCCCCGCCTATCGAGCGGCGGTTGAGAAGAGCGGGCAATGACCTTTTGTGGTGACGCTTTCTACGTCCGACAACTGAGACTGCTCGTCAGCACTCGCGTGTCTCCCCTGCCCTCGAAATTTTGGTCGTGCACATGTACCAACCGCAGGCGCCAGAGCCGAGCGCGCATTGAAGCGTGAAGAGCAAGCGGTTGAAGTACAGAACAGTTAATTAGCGGAGGGCCACCGTATGGCGAAAACCGACACGCCAAAAAAGCCAAGACCAAAGCCTAAGCCGACCGACAAAGAGCAATCCGAGCGGTTCATTGAAACCGCCCGGGAGCTTGGCGTTGATGAGTGGCGAACACTTCGAATCATTATTCAGGAAGATTGTTTATCCGAAAGATTCTCGTAGTCCGGATACCTCGGATCGAAAGAAGAAAAGTGATTAGCGAACTGCTCTAGATAGCCGGGATTTTCTTTGAAGTGATTCAGCCAAAAGTCGCGAATTTCGATGATGTTTTCGCGCGCCGTAATTTGTGCTTCGAAATCCATGTTGCGCTGGAGATGTAGAACCTCCTTCTGAGCGAGCACATTGGCTCCATGCTTGAAGATGGAATTTGCATGCCTGTACAGTTCCCAGGCCACTAGATCGGCCGCCTGCAACGGCCTCACTTTGGTAGAATTTAGGAAGGCGTAGCCCGTAAGCTGCGGGGGCGGTTTGGTGTGTAGCTCAAAAGCGTCGTAAACAGCTCCCGTGTATCTTTGCACACCATCAGGCCGGTGGTCGAATACGAAGGTCATGTGAGGATCGAAGGTGTTGGCCTTCACCCAACGCACCGACCGAACAAAACATTGGTTTATGCAGAAGCCTTCGGGCGTACCCAAGACTTTCCTAAGGTCCCCAGTGATTATTTCCTCCCAATCCTTCCTGCGGCACGCAAGTCCATACGCGGCAACGTCGGATTCGATGATGGCATTTCGTAGCTGCAGCCGGAAATAGTCAGTCTCCGTGCGCGTCCAGCGCAAAAATTCGCCGACGCTGTTATCGCAATCGTAGGCGTGGAATCGCTTGATTGGGTCTTTGCGACCGCAAAGCGGGGAATCCAGGTGACGCTTCCAATTGCGGTCGAGATTGTCCATGCGCGCCTCGGTACCAAAGATGCCCGCAACTAAAACAATATCGGCTCGTTCGCCGTGCGTACCGCTGTCATCGAAATAGGCCGTAATCATACCAAGGCAGCCTTCGGAACAGTCCCGAGGCAACAGGGCTTTAAAATAGCTCTGCCATCGAGACGCTACTCACAGTAGCACCGGGGGACTGGGTACGCAAAGTATACCATCGCCCAGTGCAGACATAGTCCGCGCGTACTCAGCAACGAAATCCGCGTTGATCAAATGCGAACTGAAGAGGTCATGCGTACTCCAACGTCAGCGTATGTCACGAAACACCTCAATATTGAGTGACTTCGACAGTACGCAGAAGTCACCAGGCCTGGACTTCTATCAATCGGCAAACCAACTCCAATCGACCGTTTGATGAGTCGGGCACATGGATCGACCTTTTCAGTTCGCAGAGCTTCGGTTGTCCACAATGACCTGCAGGAAGCCGCGGTCGCACCGGGCCTGACGGCGCAGAATTGTCGGATCGCTGGCAAGACGCGCTGCGAATGAAAGATATGATCAGGGCGCTGTGGCAGCGGATCGCGGAAGAGGAAGCGCGCCCGCGATGACATGCAAGAAGCCGTCAGGCTGCTCTGCGTTTCGATATCCGGATTTGCACCTCCACACGGTTGACCCGAAATGCGGCGCGGCGCGGCCAGCTCCTGCGAGAGCCGACCGCGTCGGTGTTAAGGATCAGGCCTCGCCGCCGGCGAATATATCCTTCTTGATAACCGCGTGAACGCCCCAATTTCCATCAACCACCTGGGTGATGCCGAAGTCGACGCCAATTGTGATCAGAGAGATCGCCTCATCCTCGGTCAGCTTCTTCGTTGTCATCAGGAATTTGCGCATTTTCCGGAATGCATCGCGCAAAGCAAGGTCAACCGACGATTTCGAGTAAATGTCCGACTGTGCCTTGTCTCCTAATTCGGTAAGATAATTGGCGAAGCTGAAACCGTGCACCAGCCACTCGTCCTTGGTTTCCAGCATCGGGTAGTCCAGAGCTTCAAGAGCCGTACCGACGAGATCGTTTTTCTTGTGCAGGATGATCTGGAAGGTGCCGTTCAGCGAGCATTCGATTGCCGTACCGCACAGCTCGGAATCTCCCTGGGAAGCATGTGAATCCCCAACCGATAACAGGCCACCTTCGACAGCAACCGGATAATACATCGTGGCGCCCTTGCCTATCCGCCAGTTATCGATGTTGCCGCCGGTATAGCTCGGCGGAATCGAGTCGACGATATCAGCCTCCTTGGGCGCCAAGCCTATCACGCCGAAATGCGGGCGTATCGGAATGCGCACATTCTTCAAGATGCCATGGTTTTCCTTGATCGTAGAGTGATCGACTGGAACGCCAGGATAGTCGATGGTTTTGTGAACGACGCCGGAGGGATCCGTCTGCGGAGTCCATCGGAAATTATACACGGCTTTCGCCCAGTTGCGCTCGCCGGTGGCGTCGACTTCGTAGATCGTGACCACTTCGCGCGGCTTTGGCTCGGTGAGCAGATCCTTGTAGTGAAAGCCCCACCATGCGGCCGCGTTGCTGCCGAAAGCCTTTCCGGGATATTGCGGATTGGCGCAAGGCCGCGGCGCGACGTCGATAATGCGCAACTCGATCACATCCCCCTCCTGGGCGCCGCGTACGTAGACCGGACCGGTGCAGATGTGCACGCCAAGGCCCTCGCCTGCGCCACGCCCGAACAGCGAGGCATCCATCGGTCCTGCGCCGCGTCGGTTTACGCCCTTCTTCTCCTTGGTCCACAGGAACACGCTTTCGGCGCCGGGATCGCCCTTCACCATGCGCTCGGCGTCGTCGTTGGCATGGTGGGTTAATGCTTCAATGGTAATGAAGTCGCCGGAATCAATCTCGACCTGCGGTTTCAACTTCTTGCTGAAATAGCCCCAATGCACCGTGTCGGCATTCGCCGGCAAATGGTGATAGGACCGCTTGGTTTGTTGGTTCCGCTCGGCGGCAGCCGCCATCTGCGGCGTCACCAGAGAAATGCCGCCCGCGGTCATCGCCGCCGCGCCTCCGGCCGCGGCGAAGCTGGACCTCAAGAACGACCGGCGTTCCCGATCGAGCGTTTCCTTGAACTTGCGGTGATGCAATTCGAATTCCGGACAGTTCTTGTCGTCACCCGCACACATCGGATCTCTCCTGGTTTGAACATGCATTTTACGCGCGCCTTCAATCCCATCGCAGTTCATCGGGACAGTCAAACTTGTGCGTCATGTCGGTTCGACTGCTGCACCGCGAATGCCGCGTCGCTGCCTGGCAAAGCCGAGGGATATATAGACGCTCGCCTATTGCTTAAGCATTGCGTGCTCAAACTTTGAGAAACGTGGACACGGCTTGAGCGCCGAGGGTGTCCACCATTGCCACGCAATAAATTCTTGGCGCTGGTAGCTGCTCCTCGATGGCCATATCGAGCAAATGGCGCAAGCAGTCGCCGAAGGCACACGCAGCGCTGGTGCGCAGGTCGACATATCGAAGGCCGACGTGGCGAGTTGCGCATCACCGATCCCGTTTGGTCTGACTACCGCCCTCACCGGCAATCCAGCGGCATGGTTCGGGAAACGCCTCAATAGAACGTGACGGTCGTGATGAAGATGGATCGCGCCGCCGAGCGGCCGCGCCTTCAATCGAAATGAACCGGATCGGGTCCGGGATAAGCGAGAGCGACGAACTCGCAGAAAGCGCGGGCAGCAGGGGAAAGCCTGGCTTTGCTCTTCCAGGCAAGGCCCACGTCCATGGTGTGAACCTCGTCATCCAGCGTTTTGAGATCGATCCGATGTCCTTCGAGAGACCACGGCCGATAGACCATATCGGACAGAATGGTGATGCCCATGCCGGTAGCCACCATGCTGCGAACGGCTTCAACCGACAGTGTACGGAAGATGATGTTGGGGACATGCGGCGTACGTTGCCAGTAGCGCATGGCAGAGCGTTCGGCCTCGTCAACGGTCAGCATCAGAAATGGCTCGCTGGCAAGATCGGCCAATCGAACGCTGGCCTTGTGCAATAGCGGGTGATTTGCACAGGTCCACAGGCGACGCTGCGAACGTAACAAGAGACGCGAGCGGATGGAGCCTCGATCGTGCAGGTTGGAGACGAGCATGACAGCGACGTCGACGCTGCCGCTCACGAGGCTTTGTTCGATAGCATCTCGCTGGTATTCGTGGAGTCGCACCGTGATGCCCGGAAAGGCCCGCCAGAAGCGCGACAGAAGAGGCGGCAAGAAATAGCCGGCTACCGTGTAGCTGACAGCTACGTCGACGGTGCCATCGACCTGGGTTCCCCAGCGATGTGGGCCGCGCGTCGCATCTGCGATGCTGGCCTCGATGGCGCGGGCTCGCTGCAAGAATTGCTGGCCGTCGAATGTGAGGGTGACGCCGTTCGAGTGGCGGTCGAACAGTTTTCGTCCGAGTTCGGCTTCAAGGGCCTTGATCGACGCGGTAACGGCCGATTGCGTCACGTTAAGACCGGCCGCAGCCGCCGAAACACGTCCGATTTCGGCTGTGGCGATGAAGTGGCGCACCTGACGAAAAGTCAGAGCCATAAAAAATTCCGATATCAGCGAACGTTTTTTCGAATTTTACAATTGCTTGCTGCAACACAAAAATCAAGCGCTTCCCACTCGTTGGCGTTTGAAGAGGCGTTTAGATGACTTCCGCTGACCTCGACTTGACCGCGCGCGATGTCAGCGTCCGGTTCGAGGGCTTGAAAGCCTTGTCCGGGGTTACGCTGGCGGTGCCGCGGGGACGCATCACCGGACTGATCGGACCCAACGGCGCCGGAAAAACCACACTCATCAATGTCTTGACTGGATTTCAGCGCGTTGGTGCAGGGACCGTGGAGATGGAGGGTGAACCGGTCAACGGCATCGCGGCTCACAAGCTGCGACGCAAGGGCATGGCCCGCACGTTTCAATCGGGACGCCTGTTCCGCGACTTGCCGGTCGTGGACAACCTTGAGGTCACCGGTGTCGGCCTCGGCCAAACCCGGCGCGACGCGATCGCAGAAGCCGAGCGCGTGATGGATTGGCTGGGCATCTCACATCTGGCCAGTGCCATTGCCGGCGCCCTGCCCTACACCGACGAGCGGCGGGTCGCCATCGGCCGGGCTATCATGGGCAATCCACGCTATCTATTGCTCGACGAGCCTGCCGCAGGCATGTCCGAGCACGAAAGCCACGATCTGGCGGCCATCATCAAACGGATCGCTGGAGAACTCGGATCCGGCGTGCTGCTGATCGAGCACAATATCGGCCTCGTTCTCGAACTGTGCGAACGCATCTACGTGCTCGACTCCGGCGAGATCATCGAGGTCGGTCCGCCGGACCAGATCCGCAACAGCGATGCGGTCCGGCACGCCTATATGGGTACGCAGCGGGACGAAGTCATTCCCGCACCTGCGGCTGCCGTAGCGATCGCGTCATGACATTGCTGGCCGTCGACGACATCACGGTGCGCTACGGCCGCTTGACGGCATTGCGCAGCATCACCCTGAAGATCGCCGAAGGTGAAATCCTGTTCGTAACCGGTCCCAATGGCGCCGGAAAGTCGACCTTGCTGAATGCGATTGCCGGCGTCGTCCCGCTGGCCTCGGGTGCTATCACGTTGGATGGCGCGGAGGTGACAGGGGTCTCGCCAGAGTCGATCGCCCGACGGGGATTTTCGCTCGTGCCCGAAGGGCGCAACGTCTTTGGTGCGCTGACCATCGAGGAAAATTTGAAGGTCGGTGCCGGCATGCGGGCCGACCGGCACAAGATCGCCGACGATCTTGAATCCGTCTATCGTGAGTTCCCGATGCTGGCCGAGCGTCGCCACAAAGCAGCCGGCATGCTTTCGGGTGGCCAACAGCAGATGCTCGTGATCGGCCGGGCCCTGATGACCTCGCCCCGGCTCATGGCAATCGACGAGCCGTCGCTCGGACTTGCACCCAAGATCATCGATCAAGTGTACGAAATCCTGGCGCGACTGCGGGCGCAGCGCAAGCTGACATTGTTGATTGTCGAGCAAAGTTCAACGCGCGCCATGATGACCGGCGGACGAATGATCCTCATGCGCGGCGGACGCATCGTGCTCGAGGGAAAAGCCGGCGATATGGTCAAGGACGAGCGCCTGAAGCAGGCCTATTTCGGCTTCGGAGACCATTGAGCATGACGGCAGTCCTGCAAATCGTCTTCGACGCGCTGAGCCTGGGCAGCCTCTATGCCCTGGGCGCACTGGGTATCGCGCTGATCTTCGGCGTGATGCGGCTGGTAAACTTCGCCCATGGCGATTTCATCGCCTTCTGCGTTTTCGCAATGCTGTGGCCGTCGATCAACGCGGCTGCCATTGTCTTCGCCGGCAACCTGCCATTCTACCTTCTGATTCCGCTGCTGCTGCTTGTCGGGGCCGCGCTGTCGGTGCTGTCGGAGGTGATCGTTTTCCGCCGTTTCCGCAGCGCCAATCCGGCGACGATGATGATCGCGTCCTTCGCCCTCGGCTTCGTGATCCGGCATCTTCTGCTGATGCTTTATTCGAGCCGCCCGAAGTCGATCACGCTGTGGCCAAGTCTCGGATTGCCGGTCGAACTCCTGGGTGCCCGCATCCCGATGCTGCAAGTCGTCACGATCGTCATCACCTTGGCCGTCCTGGCCGTCCTTACGCTGTTCCTCAAACGCACGCGCTATGGTTTGGAGATGCGTGCCGCCGCCGAGAACTTCACCATGGCCCGCATGCTGGGGGTGCGCGCCAACGGCGTCATTCTGCTGGCCTTTGCCATCAGCGGCATGCTGGCGGCGGCAATCGGGTTGATCCTGGCGACCAACTCCGGGACGGCGGACATCGGAATGGGCGCCAATGTCATGCTGATCGCCTTCATCGCCACGGTAATCGGTGGCCTTGGCAGCGTGCCGGGAGCTGTTGCCGCCGGCTTCCTGATCGGCGGCGCCAGCGTCGTGTTTCAGGCAACGCTGCCACATGACGCCCGCGTGTTCCGCGACGCCTTTGTCTATGGAGCCGTAATCGTGGTGCTGCTGGTGCGCCCGCAGGGGCTGTTCGCACCCAAATCCGCCAAGCAGAGGGTCTGACAGATGTCGCCGCGACCATCGGTCATTGTGAGAACGATTGTGACACCGGTGGTCCTGATCGTGATGCTGCTCGCCATTGCCGCCTTGACCTACCAATTCGGCAGCCGGGCCTTCAATCGCACCGTGGTCGAGATGCTCATCAACATCATGGTGGTCGTCGGCCTCTACATCTTCGTCGGCAATTCCGGCCTGTTGTCGTTCGGCCATATCAGCTTCATGTGCCTCGGCGCCTATATGACCGCCTGGCTGACTATCCCGCCGGTCATGAAGTCGATCACGCTCAAAGGGCTGCCCACATGGCTCCTGCATACGCAGTTGCCGATGTGGATCGCCACGCCGATCTCGGGCGTGTTCGCGGCCCTGTTCGCGCTTGTCGTCGGGCGCGTCGTCATGCGGTTGTCGGGGATCGCCGCCTCGATCGCCACCTTCGGGCTTCTTGGCGTCGTCAACAACGTCTATTCGAACTGGGACTCCGTGACAGGCGGTCAGGGCTCTATCGTGGGTACGCCGGCCACCATGAACGTCTGGATCGGATGTCTGGGCGCCGCGGTCGCGATCGCGATCGCCTATCTCTACTCAATTTCCCGCTCTGGCTTGGCGCTTCGCGCCACCCGCGACGAGGCCGTGGCTGCCAGCGCTTCCGGAATCGATATCGTCCGCGAGCGACTGATCGCCTTTGTCGTTAGCGCCTTCGTCATAGGTCTCGCCGGCGCCTTCTACGCGCACTTCCTGAGCATCGTCAATCCGGGCTCGTTCTACCTGCGCACGACGTTCATCACCTTGTCGATGCTGGTGGTCGGAGGGATGTACAGCCTCAGCGGAGCCGTCGCCGGCGTCGTGGCGATTTCCGCACTGATCGAAATGTTTCGCAACCTGGAAAAGGGCGTCAGCCTCGGCGATCTGACTATTGCACTTCCGAACGGAGTTCAGGAGATCGCCATCGGCATCATCACAATCGTCATCCTGATGTACTTGCCAACCGGGCTCACCGGCAACCGGGAGTTCTCCTGGCCACGATGGCTACTCGAGCGGCGGTTGCCGCGACCTGTGCAGACGGCTTTGAAGGAATTGAACTGAAGTCCGATCAACAAGACAGAGGAGTGGTTAAATGTGTTTCACGAGAACACTGGGTACCTTGGCTGCGGCGACTGCACTGTGGTGTACGCCGGCCCTGGCAGCCAACGAGATCGTCGTCGGCTTCGCCACGGCAGCGTCTGGCTTTATGCAGGCCTATGACAAGCCGGCGCAGGACGCTGCGCTGATCCGCATCGACGAGATCAACAAGGCGGGCGGTCTGCTCGGCAAGAAGATCAAACCGGTGTTTGCGGACACCAAGACCGATCAGGCCGAGGGCGCCAAGGCGGGCCTCGCGGTGCTCGATCAAAACGCGGAACTAGTGATCGTCTCCTGCGACTACGACTTCGGCGCGCCGGCCGCCCTGCAGGCACAGTCAGCCGGCAAGGTTTCGTTCTTCCTGTGCGCAGAGTCGATCAAGGCAGGCATTCCCGGCGTCGGCCCCTACTCGTTCTCCGCCTCGGTGCTGGCGGCCGTACAAGGCGCGACCATGGCCGAATGGGCCTACACGAAGAAGAATGCCCGCAGCTTCTACCGGCTGCTCGACAGTTGGACCGTCTATAACAAGGGCATCTGCGATGGCTTCGACTGGATGATGCCGCGTCTGAAGGATGCCGCGCTCGCCGGCAGCGACACGTTCAAGAACGATGATGCCTCGATCGCCTCTCAGATCACGCGCATCAAGGGCCTGCCGAAGGAACCCGACGCGATCATGCTCTGCACGATGATGCCGGGGGCCGTTTCGGCCATCAAACAGATCCGCGCCGCCGGCATCAAGTCCATGATCCTCAATGGCTCAGGCGTGGATGGCAGCTATTGGCTGAACGCCGTTCCCGACCTGTCGAACTTCTACGTACCGGTACAGGGCTCGATCTATGGCGACGATCCCAATCCGAAAGTTGCCGAGTTCAACAAGAAGTACAAGGAAGTCACTGGCGGTGACCCTTCCAGCCAGTACGTTTATCCGGGATACGTCCTGATCGACGTCTGGGCGAAGGCCGTCGAGCGCGCCAAGACGACAGAAGCCGCGGCCGTGGTAGCGGAGCTCGAGAAAATGAACAACGAGTCCACGCTGTTTGGGCCGCGCACCTTCAGCAAGAACCTCCATCATCAGAACCAGGGTCGGTACCTGATCGTCAACACCGAGGCGGGCAAGCCGAGCGTGATCGATCAGTGGACGATTTCGGAAAAGATTCCGGTCGACTATCTGGTGTCCAAGTAGGCCGGCAACGCGTCGCCACCGGTTGAGAGCGAGCGGCGCCTCCATCAGTCGATAGCCGTGAACCTGGCGCCTGTTGAAATCGGTAGGCGTCAAATTCAGCGGGTTTAGGTGTCGGTTTGCGAACGCGGCGCCGGAATGCAGCAGTTGGGAAGGAAATGAGAGAATGGTTATCATTAATTGCGACATGGGCGAAGCCTTCGGCCTCTACAAGATGGGCGACGACCAAGCCCTGATGCCCCTTATCGACGTCGCCAACGTTGCCTGCGGGTTCCACGGCTCTGACTTCAATCACATGCGCCAGACGGTTCGCCTGGCCAAGGAGCATGGCGTCAAGGTTGGCGCACATCCGTCTCTGCCCGATTTGCAGGGGTTCGGACGCAGGGAGATGAAGATCGACCGCGAAGAACTGGCGAACTGCCTCCTCTACCAGATCGGTGCGCTCAAGGCATTCCTGGATGCCGAAGGCGTGGTCCTCAATCATATCAAGCCGCATGGCGCGTTATATGGTATGGCCGCGCGCATGGAGGACATCGCCGAGGCTGTGGCCGACGCAGCTGATGTCTACAAGGTGCCGCTGTTGGGCATGAAGGGGACGCTGCACGAGAAGGTCTATCGGCGCCGCGGTCATAGCTTCGTCGCCGAATACTACGCCGATCTCGACTACAATGCCGAAGGTGGCCTCATCATCACGCGCGAACACGACGCCAAGGATCCAACCGAGGCGGCAGCGCGGTGCCTGCGAGCCTTGACCGAAGGCAAGACGCGTTCGGTGGCAGGAAACGACATCCCCGTCGGATCCGATGCCATCTGCGTCCACTCCGATACCCCCAATGCCGTCGCCATCGCCGAGGCCGTTCGCGATGCCGTCCGTCCCTATCTGACGGCGCACTAGTGCGAGGCGCACCCTGGCCGAAACGATCCAACCACGAGGACCTCATGACCATACAGCAAATCTTTTCGCCCCTCCCGGGCATATTCTACCGCAAGCCGGCGCCGGACCAGCCGGTCTACAAATCCGACGGCGACACGATCACGCAAGAGGACACGATCGGCCTCGTCGAAGTCATGAAGTCGTTCAACGAGGTGAAGGCGGGCGCAGCCGGAAAGATCATACGCTTCCTCACCGAGAATGAAGAGCCGGTCATGGCCGGTCAGCCGATCGCTGAGATAGAGGTTTGAGGCCTTCGAGCCATTCATGACGATCCACAAGCTCCTCATAGCCAATCGTGGTGAGATCGCTGTGCGCATCGTTCGCGCCGCGCGCGAGTTGGGTCTTGCGACCGTGCAGGCCTACAGCAAGGCGGACAAGGACTCGCTTGCTGTGCGGCTCGCTGACGAGTGCGTCGAAATAGGTCCTCCGGCGGCGTCGAAATCATATCTCAACCGCGACGCGATTCTTGCAGCGGCCAGGACGACGGGCGCCGACGCCATCCATCCGGGCTATGGATTTCTGGCCGAAAATGCCGAGTTTGCCGCCGCCGTCGAGGTGGCGGGGCTCATTTTCGTGGGACCGACGGCTCAGGCCATCCGCCTGATGGGGGACAAGGTTGCCGCGCGGGAAGCGGCGGCGAGTGCGGGCGTTCCCACGGTTCCGGGCAGCCGCGGGCGACTGGAGTCGGCCGCGGCGGCATTCGCCTTGGTGGAGACGACGGGCTTTCCGGTGATGATCAAAGCGGCGGCGGGCGGCGGTGGCCGCGGCATCCGCATCGCGCGTTCGGCCGAGGAGTTTCATCACCTGATGCCGCAGGCACAGGCCGAGGCGCTCGCGGCCTTCGGCGACGGCGGACTCTACGTCGAGAAACTGATCGAAGGTGCGCGGCATATCGAGGTGCAGGTGCTGGGTGACGGACACGATGTCATCCACTGCTTCGAGCGCGAATGTTCGCTGCAGCGCCGCCGTCAGAAAGTCTGGGAAGAAGCTCCCTCGCCGTCGCTGACACCAACCATTCGCGAGAAGCTCTGCTCATCGGCCGTCGCGCTCGCCAAGGCGGTGCACTACCGCGGCGCAGGAACGATCGAATATCTGTACGACGATCGCAGCCACGAGTTCTATTTCCTGGAGATGAATACCCGCATCCAGGTCGAGCATCCGGTGACGGAAATGGTCACCGGCATCGACCTGGTGCGTGAGATGATCCGGATTGCCGGGGGCGAGCGGCTGCGCTTCCGCCAGGATCAGGTACGCATCAATGGTCACTCGATCGAGGTCCGCATCAACGCCGAGGATCCGGCGAAAGGCTTCATGCCAAACCCGGGCACCGTCACCGCACTCAACGTGCCAGGTGGCAACGGCGTGCGCTTCGACAGCATGCTCTATCCCGGCTACACGGTGCCGCCATACTATGACAGCCTGCTCGGCAAGCTGATCGTCCACGATGAAGATAGAGCGAGCGCGATACGACGGATCGATCGCGCCCTCGGTGAACTTGTGGTCGAGGGGTTGGCGACGACCAAGCCGCTGCACCAGGCGCTCGCGCGCGATGCCGATGTGCAGGCTGGGCGCTTTCATACCGCCTGGCTCGAGCCGTGGCTGGCATCAAATGCCATAAATCTTGCGGCAGCGGAAACCGTGCCGGCCCCGCAGGTCATCCCAACAACCCCAAGCGAATCCGTTCCGTGAGCAACAGGAGGCTACAGCCCCATGCAAACCCGATTTTCCTTTGGCGGCGATGAGCACATCTTCGCCGAAGTGGATAACTCCATGTCGCTCGAGGCTTTCTTCAAAAGCCTCTTCATCACCAATGCGGTGCGCGATGCCAAGATCAAGGGCGTGACCGAGATCTGCCCGGCCAACGCCTCCTATCAGGTGAAGTTCGATCCCGACCTGATCAAGCCCGATGACATGCTCGCCGAGCTGAAGCGGCTGGACTCGGCAGCCGAGAAGTCCGAACCGGTAATCGCGACGCGGATCATCGAGATCCCCGTGCTTTACAACGATCCCTGGACGCACGAGACGCTGATGCGCTTTCGCGAGCGCCATCAGCATCCCGACGGCACCGACCTCGAATACGCGGCACGCATCAACAATCTCGACGGGATCGATGCGTTCATCAAGGCGCATTCAAGTGCACCCTGGTTCGTCTCGATGGTCGGCTTCGTCGCCGGCCTGCCCTTTCTCTATCAGATGGTCGAGCGCCAGCGACAGATTCAGGCGCCGAAATACCTGCGCCCGCGCACGGATACACCCAAGCTCACGGTTGGGCATGGCGGCTGCTTCAGCTGCATCTACTCGGTGCGCGGCGCCGGCGGCTACCAGATGTTCGGCATCACGCCGATGCCGATCTACGATCCCAATCAGAAGATCAGCTATCTCCGCGATTTCATGTGCCTGTTCAAGCCCGGCGACATCGTGAAGTGGAAGCCGATCGACCGGCCAGCCTATGACGCGGCGGTCGCCGATGTCGAGGCAGGCCGCTTCGCGCCGACCATTCGCAACGTGTCGTTCTCGCTCACCGAGTTCAACCGCGACATCGATGGCTACAATCGCAAGCTCGAGGGGGTCCTCCATGCCCATTAAGGTTGTCAAGCCTGGTCTTGCGACCACCGTTCAGGACCTCGGGCGTCCCGGTTACTATCACATCGGCATCCCGCTCTCTGGCGGCATGGACCGGCATGCGCTCTTGGCCGCCAACCTGCTCGTGGGCAATGCGGAGGGAGCTGCCGTTCTCGAGGCCGTCTTCATGGGACCCGAGCTCGAGTTCACTGATGACGCCATGGTTGCGGTCACGGGCGCCGAGTTGCCACCCAAACTCGATGGCGAGCCTCGCGAGACGTGGTCCTCCTTCAAGGTGAAGCGCGGCCAAAAACTCTCGTTCGATTTCCTGAAAAAGGGCGCGCGTGCCTACATCGCCGTCGCAGGCGGCGTCGATGTGCCTGTGGTTCTTGGCTCGCGCTCGACCTACGCGCTGGGCGCCCTCGGCGGCTTCAAGGGTCGAAAGCTCGAGGCAGGCGACGAGCTTCCGATCGGCGCGGTTGCGGCACCGGTCAAGGAGGGCCGCGCGGTCGCCGAAGAATTGCGCGGTCTGCCGACAGCGATGCCGACAGAGTTGCGGGTCACGCCCGGGCTTTACTGGCATCGGATCACTGATGGCGCGGGCCAAGGATTTTTCGCCGATACCTGGAAGGTCGCTCCGGAAGCTGACCGGATCGGCTACCGCTTCAAGGGCGGCAAGCCGCTTGAGTTCGTGCCGCGTGAGCCACCGTTCGGCGCAGGCTCCGATCCCTCCAACATCACCGATGCCTGCTATCCCTATGGCTCGATCCAGGTGCCCGGAGGCACCGAGCCGATCGTGCTCCATCGCGATGCGGTTTCCGGCGGTGGCTATTTCATGGTCGGCACGGTCATTTCGGCCGATATGGATCTGATCGGCCAGCTACAGCCCAATACGCCGGTAAAGTTCGTCAAGGTCGAAATGGATGAGGCGCTTGCGGCCCGCCGGGCGCGCGCCGAGCTAGTGGCCAGGGTCCGCGCGTCCTTGACGTTATCACCCTGATTCCCGGACGGAATTTTTTGGGGGCGGCCGACGCGGAGGGCCGCCACCCATCCCGCGCCGGCACAATTACGCTGCGCGCAGCGGTCTACTGCGAACAGCACGGCACGACAGTTGCATCGATCCTGTTTCGGCTGAAATCGGAGTGCGTGACATGCAAACCACCTACGCGACCACCGACATCGCTCCACACAACCGGCGGCAATTCTGGCAGGAAATCGTTTCCAAGACCTACTTTCCGTTAGACCTTTCCTTTGCCGGGGGCAGTGACTTCCACGGCAGTCTAGGCGCCTGGTCGCTCGGCCCCGTTTCGGTATCCCGCAATGTCTCGGACGGCCTGCTCTACAAGCGGCGCGGCCGCCATCTCCAGAACGAGCGGGAAGAGAGTTACCTGATCACCGTGCCTGAACTGACCGAAATCCGCTTCGAGCAGGACGGCAAGGACGTGCGTTGCCGTCCTGGCGCCTTCCTGATCGAGCGCAGCCATTTGCCGTACGAATTCAGCCATCGTGATCCCGCCGCGCTGTGGGTGCTGAAGATTCCCCGCGCAGTCCTGCGCACGCGGATCTCCCGTCCCGAGCGCCTCGCCACCCTGCAGTTCGATGCCAGTCGCAGCGTCGGAGCGCTCTTCGTCGATACGTTGCGGCTTACTGGCGCTCGCATCGAGGAAATCGACGAACCCGCCCGGGCGATGATCGGTAAGCATCTCATCGATCTCCTGGCGATGGCGATCGAGTCCGACGAACGCGTGCTGGTGGGCCATTCGTCCTCGGTCCGCAACGCACACCTGCTTCGCTGCGAACACTTCATCCGGGCGCGCCTCGACGACACGCGGCTCGCGCCACAGATGGTGGCAGACGGTTGCGGCATCTCGCTCCGGTATCTGCACCAGATCTTTGAGGGAGAAGGCATCACTGTGTGTGCCTACATCCGCAACCAGCGTCTCCTGATGAGCGACGCCATGCTGCGTGATCCGAACTGCCGGAAGAGCATCTCCGAAATCGCCTATCAATGGGGATTCGGCGACCAGGCGCAGTTCAGCCGGAACTATCGTAGCCGGTTCGGCTGCACACCGAGCGACGTGCGGTCGGCTGCGCGCGCCCAATCCATGAATGGGCTACCACGGCGGCCGGGGCCGGCGACATCCTGAAGCGTTACCGGCATAGCAGTCAGGTCCGGAAATTGGACCACTTACGCTCTCTGGCACAAATCTTCCTGCACTCAGCGTCAAGCGCGCCGCCGGCGATCTGCATATGATTTCCGCGTTACCTCGGAAGTTCGCCGGTCGAACGAGCTGTTCGCGGCACCCGGATCCCATATCCGGGTGAGCCCGCGCACGCGTTTCGACGTCCACGTGGCGAGCGCGTGTTCGAAAGGAAGTCGTGTCGTGCAGAACCTTCGCGTGGCTGTCGATGTCGGCGGCACCTTCACCGACATCTGTATCATGGACGAGGCGACCGGCCTTATCCGCATCGAGAAGACCTCATCGACGCGCGATCCCATCGATGGAATCATGGGTGGCGTTTCCAAGGCCGGGATTGACCTCTCCAAAGTCGCGCTGTTCTCGCACGGAACCACGGTCGCGACCAACGCCCTGATCACGCGTCGCCTGCCCCGCACTGCCGTGGTGACGACCAAGGGCTTTCGCGACGTCATCGAGATCCGGCGAGCCAACAAGGAAGACCTCTGGGACACCTACAAGGATGTCGTCAAGCCGTATGTGCCGCGGCGCGATCGGTTGACTGTACCCGAACGCGTCGACGCCGCCGGCCAAGTGATCGAGCCGCTCGACATAACGACGGCGCGCGACGTCGCGCGCATCCTGAAGCGCCGGGGCGTCGCCGCCGTCGCGGTCTGTTTCATGAACGCCTATCTCAACGGCGAGAACGAGCGCGCGATGCGCGACGTCCTGCTCGAAGAGATGCCTGATATCCCGGTCTCGATCTCCTCGCAGGTGCTTCCCGAGATCTTCGAGCACGAGCGCTTCTCTACGACGGTCGCCAATGCCGTCGTGAGCCCGGTCGTCGTCGACTACACGAGCCGGCTCGGCGAGCGTCTTGCGAGCGAGGGCTATGCCCGCGATCTCTTGCTGCTGCACAGCGGCGGCGGCGTCATGACGCCGGCGAGCGTCAAGGATTTTGCCGCGCGCCTGGCCGGCTCCGGTATAGCCGCCGGCGCCATCGCCAGCCGCTACATCGCCGGCCTGTGCGGCTTTCCCAATTCGATCGGCCTCGACATGGGCGGCACCTCGACCGATGTCTCGCTGGCCTATGAGGGCCAGTCGCGGATCACCAAAGACTGGTGCATCGAGTTCGGCTATCCGATTCGTTTCCCGTCCATCGAGGTGCTCACCATCGGCGCCGGTGGAGGATCGCTGGCCTGGACCGATCCGGCCGGCTCCCTGCGCAACGGCCCGCAGTCGGCCGGCGCCTATCCGGGCCCGGCATGCTACGGCAACGGCAATCCGCAGCCGACCAATACCGACGCCAACGTCACGCTCGGCCGCCTCGGCACCAGTCTCGCCGGCGGCAAGGTGATGCTCGACGCGGCATTAGCCCGCCAGGCGGTCGAGGAAGGCGTCGCCAAGCCGTTCAAGCTTGGCCTGCACGAGGCCGCGGACGCCATCCTGAAGGTCGCCAACGCCAACATGTCGGATGCGGTTCGATTGATCTCGATCAGCCGCGGCTACGATCCGCGCGACTTCGCGCTCGTCGCCTTCGGCGGCGCCGGCGCCCTGCACGGGGTCGACGTCGCCCGAGAACTTTCGATCCCGGTCGTGATCGTGCCGCCCAACCCGGGCGTCACCTCGGCGCTCGGCTGTCTTCTGGTCGACATGCAGCACGACTTCTCGCAGAGCTGCATGGTCGGCGCCGAGGAGGCCGATACCGACGCCATCGAGGCGCAATTCGCCACGCTGGAAAAGGAAGCACTCGATCGGCTGACGCACGAAGGCGTCGCGCTGAAGGACATCGTCCTGCAGCGGTCGATCGACATGATGTATCGCGGCCAGTGGCGCTCGCTCGCCGTCAATGCGCCGCGCCCGATCGGCGCGATCCCCGACCTCGTCGAAAGTTTCCATACCGAGCACAAGCGCGAATACAATTTCCGCCGCGACAGCGCCCCGGTCAGCTTCTTCCGCCTCAACCTGAAGGCGGTCGGCGTCGTCCCCAAGGCCGAATTGGCCGTGCATCAGCCTACCGGAGCAATTCCCGATCCGGTCGACAGACGCAAGGTCTGGTTCGAGGGCACAGCGCTTGATGCGCCCGTCTACCAGCGCGACCACCTGCCCTGTGGCTTTATTTTTCAAGGTCCCGCGCTCGTCGAGCAGGTTGACGCGACTACCGTCGTGCCGCCCGGCGCCAGCGCGGAAGTCGACAAATATCTCAACATCATCATTCGTGTGAAGGAGTGACCAGATGGCTGGAGACCTTACATTCGACCCCGTGACCTTCGAGGTCTTGAAGAATTCCTTCATTACGAGCGTCGACCAGATGGGCGAGCAGGTGCTTCGCACCTGCTACTCCTTCGTCATCTACAACCACGACTTCTCGAGCGCCTTGCACGACGCCAAGGGCGAGTGCGCCGCGCAAGGCAATCAGGATATCGCCGTCCACGTCGGCACGCTGCACTTCACCTGCCAGGATGTCATGCGCCACTTCGAGGGCGACATGCATGAAGGCGACGTCTTTGCGATCAACGATCCCTATGCCGGCGGCACGCACTTCTCCGACGTGCGCTTAATCCGGCCGATCTTCGCCGACGGCAAGATCATCGCCTTCAGCCAATCGAACGGGCATTGGTCTGATGTCGGCGGCAGCGTGCCGGGCTCGTTCGACGTCGCCGCCCGCGAGATGTTCCGCGAGGGCCTCCGCATCACGCCGGTGCGCCTGTTCGACAAGGGCCGCTTCTGCAAGGACGTCGCTCATCTGATCGCCTCGAACACGCGAGATCCGGCCTCGATCATCGGCGACATTCAGGCCCAAACGCAGGCCACCCAGGTCTGCGAGCGCGAGATCCTTCGCCTCGTCAGCAAGTATGGCCGCAACACGGTCGAGACCGGACTAGCCGCCGTGCAGGACTACGTCGAACGTTCGGCACGCCAGCGCATCGCCGCATTGCCCGATGGCGAGTGGGAGACGGTCGACTTTATCGACCGCGACCCAGCCGGCGGCGAAGGAATGATCCCGATCCGGATCAAGATGACGATCAAGGGCGACCGAGCGATCTACGACTTCACCGGCAGTCATCCGACCATCGGTTCGATCTACAATTCGGCCTTCGGCGCGACCTTCTCGGCCGTAGCGGCTGGCATGAAGACCTTCTTCCCCGACCTGCCGCTCAATTCCGGCTTTTACCGCTGCTTCGAGATCATCGCACCCGAGGGCTCGATCGTCGACGCCAAGTGGCCGATCGCGGTCACGGGCTTCCTGATGCCCTTCGAGAAGATCATGAACTCGATCTACGAGATGTGGTCGAAGTTGATGCCCGAGCGGGCGCTCGCCTGCGCCTTCAACCTCGAATACCTGCTCACCGGGGGTCTCGACGCCCGCAGCCCGGACAAGCCCATTTTCATGTTCTACGACTGGCTGCCAGGCGGCTGGGGCGGACGCAATGGCAAGGACGGCAGCAACGTCACGACAGCCTGCTTCGGCACGGGCCTCATGTCGCAACCTGTCGAAGGCCAGGAGCGCGCCAATCCGATCCTGACCACCGAGTGCGAGATCCTCAAGGACTCGCCCGGGCCGGGCAAATGGCGCGGTGGCGCCGGGGTGATGAAGACTTCGCGCATGCTGCAGGCGGAAAAGACCGTGATCTCCTACATCTGCGACCGTGAACGCGCCTTGGTGTGGGGCATCGAGGGAGGCTTGCCTTCGATGCCACACGGGCTGACGCTAAAGCGTGCCAACGCCAACGCCGAGGAGCGGCTCGGATCGATCTTCTCCGACGTTCCGATCGGCGAAGGCGATGTGTTCTCGCGACCGACTGCCGGCGGTGGCGGTTTCGGCGATCCGCTCGAGCGCGACCCGAGCCTCGTCATCGAGGACATCAAGGACGACTACGTCTCAATCGAGCGCGCCGCCAGGGACTACGGCGTGGTCGTGCGTACCATCGACGCGGAACTCTGCGAATACGAGGTCGACAAGCCCGCGACCGAGGCCCTCCGCGGCAAAATCAGGGCCGAGCGCATCATCAACGTCCGGCTCGATCCGGAGATCGTGGCGGAGCGCTATCGCAGCGGCGCCATCGACACGCTCGACGTGATCCGCCAGCACGCCGTGATCCTCGACTGGGGCACGGGCGCACTTCTTCCTGAATCCACACGTCAGTTCCGCGAGGTATTCGAGCGGCGCTCGGTCGCAATGTGGGCGGCCGGCTAATCCCGACGGCAACCGTGCGGCCGCGGCACGGAGCGTGCATGCAGTGAGGATCCGAAGTCATCGGCCCTCGCCCTTTTGTTCGAACCATAAGGATAGACCCATGACCAGTTGGACGACGTTCTTTCCCACCACTTCACTCGGACTGATCCGCTCCACGCTTGGAGCCGTAACGGGTCTCGCCCTCGCCGCCGCGATCGCGCCGGCCGCGGCGGAGACGCCCTGGTTTCCGATGAAAGTCTACGACGCCTCATCCGGTACGCCCAAGCCGGCTGAGTACACGCCGCTCGCCAAGGCCGAGAAGCCGCACAAGCTCTGCGTCCTCTTTCCGCATATGAAAGACAGCTTCTGGGTGGCAGTCGCCTACGGCATCGTGAAGCAGGCCGAGGCAATGAACGTCAACATGACGCTCTACGAAGCCGGCGGCTACGAGAACCTGCCCAAGCAGCTCTCGCAGTTCGACGATTGCATGGCGAGCAATCCCGATGCCATCATTGTCGGCGCCATCTCCGGCGCTGGCCTCAGCAAGAAGTTCGAAGAAGCCAAGGCCAAGGGCGTGCCGGCCGTCGGCGTCGCCAACCCGCTGCCGCCAAACGCCCTGCCCGCCGCCATTTACGTCGATTTTGTCGCCATGGGCGCGGTGACCGGCGAGGGTCTGCTGGCGCAGGCCAAGCCCGGTGACAAGCTCAACATCGTGACCTTTCCGGGTCCAGCCGGATCAGGCTGGGCGGAGTCGTTCAACGAGGGCTTCAAGAAGGCGGTCGCAAAGAATCCGAACGCCAAGGTCCTCGCCGAGAAATTCGGCGACTCCGGCGTCGCGGTCCAGCTCCAACTGATCCAGGACGCGCTGCAGGCCTACCCGAGCATGAACGTGATCTGGGGTACCGCCCCGACCGCTGAAGCTGCAGTCGGTGCCGTCGCGGAAGCCGGACGAGCCGACATGAAGATCATGTCCTCCTACGAGAACCAGGCCATGCTCGACGCGCTGAACCGCGGCGACGTCCTGGCCTTCGCGACCCAGTACCCGGTCGGCGAAGGCGCCGTCTCGGTCGACCAGGCCGTGCGCCTCATTGAGAAAAAGCCCGTCATGAGCCTGGCACAGCCGCTGGCTTCGGCGGTCGACAAGACAACCGTGCCGAAACTGCAAATGGGCCTCGTCCTCGCGCCCGGAAGCTGGACCCCAGTCTACTCGGTCAAGGCCAAGTAGGCGCCCCCATATCAGGCGCGCGAGAAATGATTTCTCCCGCCTGATTGCCGATCGCGTAGGGAGAAGGAGATGGACACCAACACGGGCCTGAAGCGGACCGAGCCCCTGCTCGAATTGAGGGGCATTTCGAAACGGTTCACGGGTGTCCAGGCTCTGGACCGGGTCGACCTCGATGTCAGAGCCGGTGAATTGCATGTCCTGTTCGGCGAGAACGGTGCCGGCAAGTCGACCTTGATCAACGTGATCGCGGGGACTTTCCCGCCAGACGAAGGCACGTTCCGGTTCGGCGGCGAGGAGATCCGCCATCTCACTCCGCAGCAGGCGCGCACGATCGGGATTAGTCCTGTGTTCCAGGAATTCTCGCTGGTCCCGAGTCTCACGGTGGAGGAAAACCTGTTTCTCGGCCGGGAGATCTCAAGCAAGGGTGTTCTGCGCGGGCGCGAGATGCGAAAGCGCGCGAAAGCGCTCATCGAAGAACTCGGCTTTGACCTCAATCCTTCGAAGCGCGTCGACGACCTCTCACGCGCGCACCAGCAGATGGCCGAGATCGCGAAGGCCCTGCTTGGCCAGGTGCGCCTGCTGATCCTCGACGAGCCGACCGCCTCGCTGACCGAGCGCGAGACTGGCCGGCTGTTCGAGCTGATCGCCCGGCTGAAGGGACAGAACGTCGGCCTCATCTATGTCTCGCACCGCATGCGCGAGATCCGCGCGCTCGCGGACCGCGTGACCGTGCTGCGCGACGGCCGCCACATCCGCACCCTCGATGCCGCCATGTCGACCGACAGTGAACTGGTCGAACTGATGACCGGTCGCAAGATCGACCTGCTCTTTCCAACGATCCAGCACAAGGCGAGCAAGGTCCTGGTCGACGTCGAGAACCTCACGCTGGTCGACGGCAGCGTTCGCGACGTGAACTTCCACGCCCGGGCCGGCGAAATCACCGGCATCGCGGGCCTCGTCGGCTGCGGCAAATCGGAGCTGATCCGCGCGATCTACGGGCTCGAGCCAATCGCTCGAGGCGTCATTCGCGTCGACGGGACGCCCTACGAATTCCCGGCACCACGCCGAAGTCTGAAGCACGGTGTCGCCTATTTCCCCGCCAACCGGATCGTGGAAGGGCTCGCGCTGTCGCGTCCCATCCGCGAAAACGTCTCGATGACCGTGCTCGACCTCCCGTCCTTCGCCCGTTTCGGCGTACTGCGCCAGGGCGCGGAACGCGCAACGATCATGACCATCATGGAGCGGCTGCAGCTAAGGCCCCCAAATATCGAGCGCACCGCGGGCGCGCTGTCCGGTGGCAATCGCCAGAAAGTGATGCTCGGCCGCGCGCTCACACGCGATCTGACGGTCTTCCTGTTCGATGAGCCGAGCGTCGGCATCGACGTCGGCGCCAAGCTGGAGGTCTACGAATTCATGAAGCGGCTCGTGGAGGCCGGTGCCGCGGTGATCGTCGTGTCGTCCGAACTGCCGGAAGTGCTTGCCCTTTCGAATCGGCTCTACGTCATGCACCACGGGCGCATCGCCACCGAGCTCAAGGGCGTGGAGAAGACCGAGCAGAACGTGCTCGCAAGCTTCTTCAAGGACCATCTCACAGCGGAGGTCGCATGAGCACCGCCCTCGCCGCCTCCCAGCCCCACACAGCCACCAGCCTCGGCAGATTGATCGCCGGACGGATCGGCTTCCTGCCAGCCTTGCTGGTGGCGCTCATCGTCGGCATGTCGGTAATCGACTCGCAGTTCTACGGTGTCATCAACCTCCTCAACATCCTGCGGAATGCCTCGTTCCTGGCCATCGTCGCCTGCGGTCAGGCGCTGGTGATCATTGCCGGCGGCTTCGATCTCTCCGTCGGCGCAGTCGTGGCGCTGGCGAGCGTGGTGACCGCCAAGACCATGGCGGCCGCGTCGGCCGCCTTTCCCGGCAACAATGCCGTCATCATCGCGAGCGGCGTTGCTGCCGGGCTTGGCAGCGGGCTCGCGGTCGGGCTCGTCAATGGATTCTGCGTGGCCAAATTGAAAGTCTCAGGCTTCGTGGTGACCTTGGGCACGATGTCTGCGACTGCCGGCGTCGGACTCATGATCACGAGCGGGATCCCGGTCTACGGCATGCCCGAGGTGTTCGTGAAAGGTTTTGGGCGCGCCCAGGTCTTCGGCCTGCCGACGGCGGTCTATGTCGCGCTCGCCGTGATTCTCGTGATGATGTTCATCCAGCGACGGACGCTCTTTGGCCGCTATGTCTACGCGATCGGCGGCAACGTGGACGCGGCCGTCGTGTCCGGCGTGTCGATCCAGCGACATATAGTCGGCACCTATGTTGTCTCCAGCGTGTTGGCAGCTCTGACCGGCATCCTGCTGACGGCGCAGGTTGGTTCCGGTCAGGCGAGTTTCGGCGGCGACCGCATGATGCTGCAGTCGATCGCCGCTGCGGTGATCGGCGGCGTAAGCCTGCGTGGCGGCGTTGGCCGGGTCGAGATCGTCACCATTAGCGCACTGTTCCTGACCATCCTCGGCAATGCGCTCAATCTCCTGCATATCAACTCCCGTCTCCAGCCAGTCTTTCTCGGTGTGATCATGGTAGCGGCCGTGGCGCTGGACGAACTCAGTCAGCGGAGAAGATCCCGTGTCTGACGTCGAGTTCTCCGTCACCGCCAAGGACAGGGGATACATGAGGCTGCTGCCGACCCAGTGGCTCTGGCGCGCAGTGTTGCCGATCGCGCTGCTCGTCATCCTGTTCGGCTTCTCAGCCGTCGACCGTGGCGTGCTCTCGCCGGCCAATCTGCTCAATATCGCACAACAGACGAGCTACCTCGCTCTCTTCGCCATGGCGCAGACGGTGGTCATCCTGACGCGCGGCTTCGACCTTGCCCTTGGCCCGGCAGTATCGATGGTCAGCGTCGGCACGGCGCTCGCCATGGCCGGCGCCACGGCAGCCGGTCATGATACGACCGTAGTGCTGCTCGCAGGCCTCGGCGCCGGCTTCGGCCTTGGTATCGCTTGCGGGCTCTTCAACGGCGTGGTCATCGCAGTCCTGGGGGTCAGTCCCTTTGTCGCGACGCTCGGCAGCTACAACATCGCGATTGGCGTCGCGACCACCCTTTCCTCCGGGCGCCCCGTGCAAGGCGTACCTGACTTATTCTCGCAGATCTTCTACGGCGGCAGTGTCTTCGGCGTGCCGGCGGCCATCGTGATCACGGTCATGATCGGCGCCGGCCTGCAACTGATGCTGGCTCGTACCGTCTTCGGCCGTTCGCTCTACATCATCGGCACCAATCCGCGCGCCGCGGCGGTGGCTGGCCTGCCGGTGAAACGAATCCTGGTCGCGACCTATGTGCTCTGCTCGGCGCTTGCCGCGCTCTGCGCTATCATGATGACGGCACGCACGGGTTCGGGCGAGCCGAACCTCGGCGGCTCGCTTTCGCTGCAGGCGATCGCCGGCGCCGTGGTGGGCGGAACGAGCCTCGCGGGCGGCCGCGGCGGGGTCGGTACCGCCGTACTGGGCGCGCTATTCGTCACGATCCTCTCAAACGGCATGAATCTTACCCGCATCGACGGTTACGTGCAGATGGTCGTGCTAGGCGCCATCGTCATCGTCGGCGTGCTGCTCGATCGCCTGCGGCAGGAGCAGAGTTGATGCCAACCCATCCCAATCTCCGTGCCGATCGAATCGAAGGTACTGGTGCCATGAATACGCCCTCTGCGCGATCGATCTACGTTGCTCGTTCGCTCCCGGTCGCAATCGATGCGCTCAACGAATGCGGCGCCGCTGGCGCCCCATTCGCCGGTGGCACCTGGATCATGCGATCGCCGATCCGGCATGAACCACATAAGCCCCATTACGTCGCGATCGGAAGGATCGCGGAGCTGACGGCGATCAGGATCGATGCCGACGTTGTCGAGATCGGCGCGGCCGTCACTCACGCCGCGCTCGCGGCAGCGCTGGCGGACCTCCCCGAATTCAACGTCCTTGCGATGGCAGCCGGCCGCTCCGCCAATCCGGCGATCCGCGCGATGGCGACCGTCGGCGGCAATCTCTCGACATCGGGATTCGCTGCGGCAGACTGCGTGCCCGCGCTGCTCTGCCTGGAGGCCGAAGTCGAGATCTCCAGCCGGGGCGATCAGACGAGGATCGGCCTGGAGCGTTTCCTCCAGATCAGACCGACACTTGAGCCGGGCCGGCTGCTCACCCGGATCATCCTGCCCCGGAGGGGTCGCAAGACCGCCCATGCGCGCCTGCCGCTGCGAAAGTCCGGAGATTATCCGGCCGCCATCGTCAGTCTCGCGGTGAGCTTCGACGCGGCGGCCCGCGTTCAGGCAGCGCGCATCGCGGTCGGCTCGGTCGAGCCGGTTGCGCGCCGATGGGAACGGCTCGAAGCGGCGCTGGTTGGCCGCCCGCTGGATCCGGCGCAGGCAGCGGAGGCCGCAGTCGAACTGGCCAACGAATTTTCAGGTCGCGACAGCGTGGAGTTACCCGCCTGGTATCGCGTCAGCGTCTTGCCCAGCCTCGTACGTCGTGCGGCCGTCGCCGCGCTCGACGCGAAAATGGAGAGTTGACATGGTCCTCAGCCTCACCGTCAACGGCGATCGCCTTTCATCACCCTCCGATCCCATCACCCCGCTTATCGACGTCCTGCGCGAGGACTTCCACCTGACCGGCGCCAAGCCGGTATGCCGCGAAGGCTTCTGCGGCGCCTGCATGGTGCTGGTCGACGGCCTGCCCACGCTGTCGTGCCTGATGCCGGCGGCACTCGCCGCCGGTTGCGAGATCCGCACTGTAGAGAGCCTGGCCGTCGACGGCACGCTTACACCGATCCAGGCCGCCCTCGAGGCCTGCGACGCGGTCCAATGCGGCATGTGCTTTCCCGGCATGGTGGTGACCCTCACCCATCTAATGACGACCAAGCCCGGTGCGACGCGCGAAGATATCCGCGCTGCGCTGACTGGCAACATCTGTCGTTGCACTGGATATGAACGTATTGTCGAAGCGGCATTGATCGCTGCCGCTGGCAAATGATCGGAGATGCATGATGTCCGAAGATTTCGCTGCGACGGACTTTCGCCGGCGCGATGCCCGGGACAAGCTGTGTGGTCGCACGCGCTATACCATCGATCGCTATTTGCCGGGCATGCTGCACGCAGTTGTGCTCCGCGCCAGCGTACCTTCCGGACGCATCGTCCGTCTCGACGTCTCCAAGGCTGCACGTATGCCCGGTGTGCGCGCGATCGCGACGGCTGCGGATGCACCCGGCAAGATCGGAATCGGCATCGCCGACCACCCGCTGTTCGCCCGTGACCTGATCCGCTACGACGGCGAGCCGCTCGCGGCGATCGCAGCCGATACGCTGGTCGAGGCCAACGCCGCGCTTGCGGCGATCGACGTCGAGATCGAGCCGCTGCCGGCTGTGCTCACCATGGCAGAGGCGCTCGCGCCGACAGCGCCACTCGTTCATCCCGACTGGCGCGAGCACGAGATTCTGCTCGCAGGCGAGGCCCGCGAAGGCAACGTCGCCTGGGAGGCGACTGTGGTCCGCGGTGACGTCGATAGCGCTTTTGCCCGATCGGATGCTATGATCGTCGACAGCACGTTCCGCGTCGGCCGCCAGAACCATGTCGCCTTCGAAGCGCGCGCCGTTGTTGCAAGCTACGAGGACGGACGCTTCCATATCGAAACATCGACGCAGGCGCCATGGACCGTCCGGAACGCGACAGCCCGCCTCCTGGGCGTTCCCGCCTCGCAAGTACGGGTCACGGTGCCGCCCGTCGGCGGGGGCTTCGGACTCAAGTTCGACATCGCCATCGAGCCCTTCGCCGCCCTGCTCGCCCGCGCAAGTGGACGGCCGGTACGCCTCGTCAATTCGCGCGAGGAGGAAATGCTGACTTGCCTCTTCCGCGAGAACGCCGAAATCCGCATTCGCTCGGCCGTGACACGCGAAGGCGAGATCGTCGGCCGCGAAGCGGTCGTTTTGATGGATTGCGGCGCTTATGGCGGCGAGCAGGTTTTCCTGACCACCATGACTGCACATACGCTTGGCGGAAACTACCGGCTCGGTTCAGTGAGGCTGGTGTCGCGGGCGATCTACACCAACACCGCCCCGAACGGCGCTTTCCGGTGCTGCAACGGCGTCTACAATACCTTCGCGCTCGAACGGCATACGGATGAGATCGCCGCGAAAATCGGCATGGATCCCCTCCTCTTCCGCCGCCGCAATGTGCTCGGCAACGGCGATCTCGGCGCAACCGGTCAGGTGTTCGAAGGTGACGTGCTCGGCCCGATGCTCGACCGCATGGATACGATGCGCGAGGCGACCGCAAAGCCGCCCGCGCGCGCCGACGGCCGGCTCTACGGCCGCGCGACCACGGTCGGCACCTGGTTTGTCTTCGTGGGGCCATCGGCGGCGACCGTCAACATGAACGCCGACGGAACAGCCACGCTCGTCACATCCGGCGTCGAGATCGGTTCCGGCTCGATGATGCAGGCACTTCCCCAGATCGTCTCGGCTACGCTCGGTATCGCTCCCGAGGATGTGGTTGTGCGCGCGGCCGACACAGACGCCGCCGGCTACGATGTCGGAGTCGGTGGCGGTCGAACGACCGTGTCGCTTGGCGCGGCCAGCCTTGCGGCGGCGCAGGAGGTGCGGAAGAAGCTGCTGAACGTCGCCTCGGAGATGATCGAGGCATCGCCTGATGACCTGGTCATGCGCAACGGGCGCATAGAAATCGCGGGAGCGCCCGGCTCCGGCCGTTCGATTACCGAGGTCGCCACCCTCGCTCAGGCACAAGTCGGCCCGGTCTCGGGCACCGGCGCGTTCACGGGAAGCGGCGTGCCGGCCATGCCGGGATGCGTCGCCGGTCATTTCATTGACGCGATCGACATCCCGGTTTTCGCGGTACATGACTGTGAGGTGGCCGTCGACTCGGAGACCGGGCATGTCGAGGTGCTGAGCTACCAAGTCGTTCAGGACGTCGGCCGTGCGCTGAACCCGCGCGCCATTCGCAATCAAATTCAGGGCGGGGTCGTCCAGGGGCTGGGCTACGCCTTGCACGAGGAAGTGACGATCGGCACGAATGGCCGAGTATGTCAGAATAGCTTCGAGACCTACCGCGTACCACTGGCGCTGGATGTCGTGCCGGTCGAGACGAACCTATACGAAGGCGCACCGTCGATGGGTCCGCTCGGCACCAAAGGTGCAGGTGAGGTGCCGATCCTGAACGTCGGGGCGACCGTCGCCTGCGCCGTGGCGAACGCAACGGGAAAGCGTGTCCAGGAACTGCCGCTGACGCCGTCGCGGGTGCTCGAACTTCTGCTCGACCGCAAGAGTGACCTCAGCTTCCCCCACATCGCAGAGGCCTGGGGCGAAAATCTGGTACGACCGCATGGCACAGCCGGATAGAACTGATCCAGGGTGCAGCAACGCTTCAAAACCGCGGGATACATAGCTCAAATGCTCTGCCCGTAACTACCCTTTGCGGCCGCGGCACTCACGTAGCCGAGCCGGACATCACGCTCGACAAACTCCCGCGCCCGCATGCACAACAGCCGTATCCTCCAGGCAAGAGATCAAATGAAACGGCTTCTTCGCACCTGTGACACCAGAAACTGGCCGGAGAGCCAGGCCTCGAACCTGGAGCCTCTGGTTTTGGAGACCAGCGCTCGTCCACTTGAGCTTCACTCCGAAAACTGGTCCTGCCCCGTGTTTTCCTGCTCCACAAACAAGCGTCCTAGCTGATAGACGAGGTCGGAAATAGATTGGTCGCTCGTAACGGTTTCGAACCGTCCTGTTTGCCGTTATGAGCAGCAACTCCTCTCCGAGAGGCCGAGCGGCTGGTAGCGGATGAAGGAATCGAACCTTCGTATGCGCGCTCAAAACGCGCCGTCATGCCACTGAACGAACCCGCCCAACATGGCGCACCCTGCGAGAATTGAACTCGCCTCCTCTATCTGAAAAACAGATATCCTTGCCGATAGACGAAGGGTGCAAATATGGTGCGGGCTGCCGGAATCGAACCGACTTTGCCTGGTTGGAAGCCAAGTGATCAGCCTATGACCCAAGCCCGCGAAAGATGATGTGTGAACATCACCTACCTGAAAACCAAATCCATGACGTGCTCGCTCAGGACAGCGATTCGCGACGTCTGCGTTTGAACAGAGAAATAGCGTTCGCCGACAGAACCGAGTTGAAATATCGGTGCGCTCGACTGGACTCAAGCCAGCATAAGGCGGAGTAGAAATCCGCTGACCATCCAGTTGGTCCACGAGCACGTGAAACAACTCTGTAGTTTCCTTCCGCAATCCGGCGATCTGTTTGTCTTGGATGACCCGGCCGGTGCTGCCCCGGCTCATGACGGTTTTGCAGACCGCCGCGTTCCTGTTTCGCCACGGGTCAATAACGATGGTCAGCGTGGTGTGATTTGGACACACGATCCCCTGCTTCCAAGGCAGGTAGGGACGACCGGGCTCCCCCACACGCTGATGATTGGCCTTCCGGACAGGATTCGAACCTGCATACCTTCGCGTCCGTAGCGCGCTGCTCATCCAATTGAGCTACCGGAAGATGAACTGACAATGCGAGGCTGATCCGAAGCGGTTTCAACCGCCCGAACGGCGGATGCTTCCATTTCGAAGATCTAAGGAAAACATCAGCACTGAAAGTGAATTGGCTCCCGCCCACGGTTTCGAACCGCGCTACCCCGGTTAACAGCCGGGCGCCCTCACCGAGATGGCTCGACGGGAATGAGATGGTGGAGAGTGCCGGTACCGCCCCGGCCGCGTCGATCTTGCAAGGATCAACTGCACCCTTGTGCACTCCCCGTAATGGTGTCCAGAGTCAGTGCCGCCCTGACCTCCTCGGCTTTTCAAACCGATGCTTTCACTGGATTAGCTTCCTGGACGGCGAGTTGCGCAAATGCGCTACTTCGCAATTTGGCGCGGACCAGCGGAATCGAACCGCTATCAATGCGCGGGCAGCGCACGGCACTCCCAATATACCAGATCCGCGAATTTTGACGGCCATTTGCGAATTTCGGTCGCTATCGCAAATCTGCAGGAGGATGGTGGGTAACCGCGGAATTGAACCGCGCATGCGCATAGGCGCAGGCTTTACAGGCCCACTCAGTCACCAGACTTGGCGTTACCCTAAATGTTTTGCCCCCCGTCGGGCGGAGAGCCTCGCTGGCCCGGCGGGACTGCAGTTTTCGACCATCAAGCTTGGCCGCCAGGAAAGGCCTCGAACCTATGTCGTCGACCTTCGAAGGGTTACACTCTACGTGGTTATCACCGCCGGCCGAAGCCGGCGGCTTATTTCTCGAGTTCGACGTCCCAGTACAAGAAGTCGCGCCATGTCTCGTGCAAAAAGTTCGGCGGGAAGTGCCGCTGCGCGGCCATCAGCTGATGCACCGTTGGCTCGGACGGTTTCCGGCGAGGTTTCTCCAGCCTCGTGTCCTTGCGCATATTGCAGGGGCTGCACGCCGTCGCGATATTCTCCCACGATGTCACGCCTCCTGCGGCGCGCGGCAGGACATGGTCGAAGGTGAGATCGTTCGGGCGGTGCTGGATGGAGCAATACTGGCACACGAAGTGATCGCGCAGGAAGACGTTGAACCGTGTGAAGGCAACCCGGGGCGGCGGTCGCACGTACTCGCGTAGTGCAATCACCGACGGCAGCCGCATCGCGGTCGACGGGCTGCGCACCACCTGGTCGTACTCGGCCACGATGACGTGCGATCCCTTCACCACCGCCTTGACGGCATCCTCCCAGCCGAACAGGCTGAGTGGGAAATAGCTAAGCGGTTGGAAATCCGCGTTGAGCACCAGCGCGGGGCAGTTCTTAAACATGACGACCTCCTTCGCGAGAATTCTCTCGACTGAAATTGGCGCCCCTGACGAGAATCGAACTCGCCGCAACTCGATCGACAGTCGAGCCCCGTCGCCAGCTGGGTCCAGGAGCAATTTGAATTCTGCAAAGTGGTGCGGCCGCCGAGAGTCGAACTCGGATGCACAAGGCGCGCGCCCCTCAAGCGCGGGTGTCTACCGTTCCACCACGGCCGCGGAATCGTCTTTTTCGAGGTCCCGACTTTCCGCAGGACATCGCTCGAATTGGAGGACCAGGTCGGACTCGAACCGACGGTGACTTGCGTCGACGGATTAAGAATCCGCTCCCTTGGCCGCTGGGGGCACTGGTCCATGATTGGAGGATCCGGGTGGTTTCGAACCACTTGCGCACGGCTTAAAAGGCCGCTCCATCTCCAGTCAGGTTTAACGCTCCGGATCCATCGTCTTGATGGTTGCGGCGGCAAGCCGCGCCGGTTTCGTAGGGCGTGCCTTGATGGCATCGCTCCTTTCCGTCAAAGTCGTGACAGCGATGGTCATGTCGGCCTCCTTTCGGTTGGTGCTCCAGTCAGGAATCGAACCTGCATCAACCGCTTATCGAGCGGTCGCACTGCCATTGTGCTACAAGAGCGTGAATTGGTGCGCTTTCACGGAATCGAACCGCGGACAACCGCCATGTCGCGGCGGTACTCTACCTCTGAGCTAAAGGCGCATGATTGGTACCCCCGGCTCGGATCGAACGAGCGTATCTCGGTATGTAAAACCGATGCCTTACCGCTTGGCTACGGGAGCGTGATGGTGCGAGCGGAGGGAATTGAACGCCCACGGGCAAGCCCGTCGCAGTCTGAGTGCGGTGCGTCTACCAGTTTCGCCACGCTCGCGTTACGTATTGAAGATCACACACGACGATTGGTGCTGACGGGAGGGCTCGAGTCTCCGCGCTTCGGTTTACAAAACCGTTGCTCTCCATCTGAGCTACGCCAGCGTTGAAATTCACAAACGGCCGGAAAACCCGGCCAATAGAAATTCTGCGCTGCCCTGAAACCACCGTTTGCCGCCCCACCAAAGGGGACCAGTACCGGATCAGCGGGCCATCTTATGTCCTTGCAGGGACGGCCATCCTGAATTCGAAATCACTTCACGTCATCACGCGACCTCACGACGCCGGCAGGTGTCCGCCGGGCGAGTTCGGTTGATGTAGTCGAGATAGATCTGCTCGGCCTGAGCCTCGGAAATCCCGCGGCGCTGCGTCACGATACGCACGAAGGCACGCGCTACCGGCGAGGAGAAAATCCTCTGGCGGCCACGGTTCTCGAGTGTGGTGGTGGTGTTGCGGGTCATCTTCGCTCTCTGCCTGGAGGCAGAGGGTAGATTCCCACTGCCGATTTACGCTCTTGCTGTTCCGATCGTCCCGAGATTTTCGGGTGCCAGATAGCTCGAACCTTGCTTCGCCACGCACATGCGCGACCAATCGCACGGCCGAATAAACGGCAGCGCGCTGGCGGCTTTCGCGACGATATGTGAGCGCAGGCTCAACATGGCTTCGGTCCTTAAGAGCGCCGGCGAATTCCGGCGAAGGGTCGTTGTGAAATCTCCTATGCGCAGAAGATTTAAAATTCGTCAAGAGATCGGCGCAAACAATTTTCTAGACGAGGTTGTGTTCTTTGCCCCCGTTCCGTGGCGTTGATGCGGGACAACCGCCTCAAGATACTAGAGATTCGAGTCGTGCGCGCCCGTTTACCTTGACGCCGCAGATCACGAAAAAATGCCGTCAGGTAACCTCCTCGGTCTTTCTATCGCCAATGCGATCGTGCTCGCGCACGGAGGCGCGCTGTCGCTGCACGACCGGCAACCGCACGGACTGTTGATCTGTCAGGGCGTCAATACAGGCCAGTATGGGTCACTCCATAACCGCTCATTCATTTCACTAGTCTTTTTGTATCTCAGATCCGCCATGCCCCGGAAAAGTCGATCGATGGTGCGATAACCAGGGTCGACATGGAAAGTGTCTCCCGTCGTTGGCCTTGCGTCATCAAGGGCAGGTAAAGCCGTAACCTTCAATTCGTCGCAACAGCAATGGGAGCAGCACCGTATCCTCAACGTCGTCGCAGCCCGCTCACAGAATGCGATAGACCGATACTATTCCTCGCGAAACGCGCGGTTGATCTGATCCTTCAGCGGCTTGACCAGATAGGATATGACTGTTCGCTCGCCGGTCTGAATGAATGCTTCGGCCGGCATCCCGGGCACCAGCGCGAGCTTGCCGAGACGCGCAAGCTCCTTTGGCGGCACGGCGATGCGAACAACATAGTAGGATAGTCCACTCCTTTGATCCTGCGTCAGATCGGCGGCAATGCGGCTGACTTCGCCGTTCAGTTCCGGCGTGGTTCGCTGATTGAAGGCCGACATGCGCAAAACCGTCCGCTGGCCCAACCGGATCTGGTCGATATCCTGCGGCTGGATCTGCGCCTCCAACGCCAGCCTGTCGCTATCAGGCACGATCAACATGATCGTATCGGCCGGTGAAATTACGCCGCCCACCGTATGAACCGCAAGCTCGTGCACCAGACCGCTTTGCGGCGCCACGAGATCGATGCGCTTCAACTGATCCTCTGCCGCAACCTTGCGTTCGACGTACTCCGCCGTTTGCGCTTCAATCTCGCGCAGGCTGTTGGCCACCTCGCTGCGAAGATCCTGATCGACCTGGATGATCTGCAGCTGAGTCTCCGCGATCTTGCCGCCGGACTGGGCCTGCGCCGCGGCGAGCCGGCCGCGCTCGCCGTCCAGATTGGTGCCTTCGCGCTCCAGCGCCATCATGCGCTGGATCGGCACGAGACCCTGCTCCCAGAGTTCGCGCACCCCTTTGAGTTCCCGTTCGATCAAAGCGATGCCCCGCACCTTCGCGTCTTCCTGGGAGACCAGGCCGCGTACTTCTTTCTCGTATTGAAGGATGCGTTCGCGCAACTGCGCCTTCTGCCCGAATCGCGCTTCGCGGCGAAGCTCGAATAGTTTGCGTTCCCCCGCCAGTAGCTGCGCAACATCGCTGTCGCCTGCGCGCGTCATCAGCGCCGCGGGAAATGCGATCGTTGGCGCTTCATCGCGCTCCGCTTCCAGTCGCGCGCGCCGCACTGCGAATTCGTCCAGCCGCTTGGTGACGATAGCGAGGCTGGAACGCGTTTGCGTCGCATCCAGCCGCATCACGACGTCACCCGCGGTAACGCGCTGGCCCTCGCGCGCCAGAATTTCACCAACCACACCGCCAGTTGGATGCTGCACCTTCTTCACGTAGGAATCGACGACGAAATGCCCGGTCGCGACCACAGCGCCGGCTAGATTTGTCGCCGCCGCCCATCCGCCGATGCCTGCCACGAGAAACAGACTCGCAAGACCACCGACGAGGAGATGGCGCCGGATCGAGCGCGCGAGAGAGAGGTCGTGGTCAGCGTTCGACATCGACTTCATCCGTATGCTGGTCCGGCGATCTGCCTGGATCCGGTTCCGTGGCAGCCGTCGCGACAACGCGGAACGGCGCGGTAGCGCGGAACCCGGTCGAGTAGCCTGCGGCTGTCGTCATGGTGGCCGGCGGCGAATTTGCACCTTTGAGGGTGCGCGACAGCACCTCGTCGCGCGGTCCGAATGCCTTCATTCTTCCTGCCTCGATGACGGCCACGAGGTCCACCACCGCGAGCGCGCTGGGGCGATGCGCGACCACCACGACGATGCCCTTGCGTTCGCGCACCGACGTCATTGCCTGGACGACGGCCTTCTCGCCTTCCGCATCGAGGTTCGCGTTGGGTTCGTCGAGCACGACGAGAAACGGATCACGATAAAGCGCGCGAGCGAGACCGATGCGCTGGCGCTGCCCCGCCGAAAGGGCCGAGCCCGCCTCGCCAATCCGGGTCTCGTAGCCGCTGTCAAAGCGAAGAATGAGATCGTGCGCGCCCGCCGCCCGGGCCGCAGCGACGATGGCGTCGGCATCAGCATCCGCTTCGAAACGGGAGATGTTCTCTGCAATGGTGCCGTCGAACAGTTCGACACCCTGCGGCAAATAGCCGACGTGGCGTCCCAGTTCTTCCCGGTTCCATTGATCGAAACCCGCGCCATCGATGCGCACCTTGCCGCTTGTCGGAGTCCAGACGCCGACCAGCCCGCGCGCAAGTGTGGATTTTCCACTGCCGCTCGGACCGATAATGCCAAGCGCACTTCCCGCCGGCAAAACAAAATTGGCTCCTGTAAGGGTGGGCTTCTTCTCGCCGGGAGGCGCGATGCTCACCGCCTCCGCGCGCAACTCGCGCTCCGGCTTCGGCAGCGCCATGATCGCACGCGTCTCAGGCAGCAGCGCGAACAGTTCCCCGAGCCGGCCCCAGCTCTGCCGCGCCATCAGGAACGGCTTCCAGCTGGCAATCGCGAGATCGACCGGCGCCAGCGCGCGGCCCATCATGATCGAACTCGCGATCATGACGCCGGCGCTCGTCTCCTGCCTGATGACCAGATAGGCACCGACCGCCAGCATGGCCGATTGCAGGATCATGCGCAGCGATCTGGACACGCCGCCGAGGCCACCGGCGATATCGCCGGTGCGCCGGTTTGCGGCGAGATAGTCCGTATTCGCCTTTTGCCAGCGTTCCGCCACACGACCGCCAAGCCCCATGGCGCGGACCGCTTCAGCGTTTCGCCGACCGGCCTCCATCAGTGCGTTGCGCGCCATGCCGTGTTGCATCGCCGCGCGCGTCGGTCCACGCGACAGGGCGTCTGTAACGACCGTGAGCGCCACCAGCACGATCGCGCCGACAAGCGCCGTGATCCCGATCCAGAAATGGAACAGGAAGCAGATGCCGAGATAGAGCGGCATCCATGGCAGATCGAACAGTGCCGTGGGCCCCTGCCCGGACAGGAAGCCGCGAACATTGTCGAGGTCTCGCAGCGGCTGCAGGCCGTCGCCCGGCATCCGGGCCTTGAGTGGCAAAGAGACGATCGCCTCATGCACGCGACCGGACAATTTGCGATCGAAGGTCTCACCGATCCGCAGCAGTACGCGCGCCCGGATCACATCCAGCATCGATTGAAACGCAAATAGAACCACGGCCAGCACCGCAAGCCCGACCAGCGTGGAAACACTGCGGCTGGCCAACACGCGGTCATAGACCTGCAGCATGAACAGCGGCGACGTCAGCGCCAGGATATTGACCGCGCCGCTGACCACCGCAATTCCGGCGAACACCGGCGCCAGCGACGACACGACCGCCGCAGCCAAAGGCTGCGACGGTTTGCGATGCGGGATTTTCAGCACGGGCCGTTCTCAGACCAGGATATTGCCGCAGAGAATCAGGTTGGCAATGTCGGTCCCGACATAACCATCCAACTGGAGTGTGTTCGCGCCGTCGGTGATGGTGAGAACGCCGGTGTTGTCCCACCAGTTGCTGTGGTTGAAGACCAGATCGACATAGTTCGAAATGCCCGTCACCGCCTGCAGATCGATGACATCGTCATTTCCGGTATCGGTACCCAAATCGGCGATGACGTCGTTGGCCCAGCCGTCAGCAAAGGTGAACGTATCGTCGCCGAGATTGCCGGTGAACGTGTCATCGCCGGCAAAACTCAGCATGACATCGTTGCCCACGGTGCCGTTCTGGATAGTCCCCTGCTCGGCAAAATAGCCGTAGAGGCCATCCAGGCTGCCGTTCTGCGATAGATCGGCAATCGCAGCATCGAAAGCCGGCGTCAGCGTCGCGGCGCCGAAACTGACCGACAGGCCTTCATCCTGCACCCACTGATCGGTGGACGACACATAAGCGAGATTGCTGCCGAGCGTGAGCGTGGAGACCGTGCCATCGACAACGCCGGGCGTATAGCTGAAATCGGTTCCGTTCACGATCACGGACGACTTGTCATTGTCCACGCCGCCGACGATGCGCGTCCCAGCATACCACTGGTCCGACACGTTCCTGACGGCGTTGAAGCCGCCAGTGCCGCGATACTCGAAATTGTCGATCCAGTTGTCCAGGAAGACCGGAAGGTTGCTGCTCGCGCTTGAGTAGTTCAGTACCAATGCCATTCTCTAACTCCTCGGATTTTCTTGATGACGATAATCGGAATTGTTGCAGGCTTCCGCCGCGTTCACAGACGAACGCGGCGCGCCTTTGCAAAAGTCGGGATGTCTCTCACGCAAACTCAAAGTTCGCGGCCGTCAGCCCCGTTACGCCGGTGATCGTGATACCGTCCGTAAAATCGGCGCTGCTGATGACGGTGTCAGTTCCGATCGTGGAAATAAACAGGTCTCCCAATCCCGTTGCACCCCACGCCGAGACGTCGAGGATATCGGCAGCCAGATCGAAGCTGTTGACGGTGTCGAACGAGGAGCCGTCCTGGAATACGAAAGTATCCTGACCGCCGAAACCGAGCAGCGTATCGTCGAGGCCCAGATTCCCGACCTGCATTGTGCCCTGCTCGGCAAAGTAGTCCGTCAGACCTGGGAAGGTCCCCAGACCGTCAACGGCTCCGCCGTGCGACAGGCTGTAGATCGCATAGGCGAACGTGGTCGTATCCGGCATGTAGCCGCTCACATTGGTGATGATGAGCTCTTGATCCTGCACCCACAGATCCTGGCCTGCATCATACTCGAGGTTTCGGCCGAGCGTGAGCGAAGTGACATCGCCGTTGAACAGGCCCGGTGAATAACTGTAGTCGTCGATCTCCATGATGACCGAGGGAATGTTGTTGTCGACGCCTTCGGTATCGACACCGGCGGACCACTGATCCTGGCCGGTGGAGAATGACCGGGAGAACCAACCGTTACCGTTGTAGGAGAAGTTCGTGTCATAGGCCGCCAGGTAGGATGGAAGGTTGCTGCTCGCTGCGGTCAGCTCAATCAACAGTGTCATTTCTTGTTTCCCTTTGCCTGTTTCATCTGTTCGCCCCACGACGAACCTCGCATCCACAGCCTGCGACTGTGGAATTCCTAGAATTTGTAATTGAGCGATACCGTTGCCGTTCGTCCGGGCGCGGCGAAAAAGTTGGCGCCAAGGGCCGGAGCGTAAGCTACGTCCGTGAGATTGGTGACCGCGAAGCGCAGCTTCGTGTTCGGATCGAAGGCATAGGATCCGTAGATGTCGTAAACCCGGTAGCCGGCCATTTCGTAGCCGGTCCGAAGGGAGCCCAGCGCCGGCTCCGTCTTCGATACGTCGGTGACCCGTCCGCCCAACGTCAGCTTTTCTTCGAACAGGCGCACACCCGCATCAAGCGTGACCCGCAGCTTGGGTTGTTCGAAGATCACGGCGGCGCCCCTGCCGCGGTTGATCGGGATGCTGTTTCCTGAAGGCGAGGTAAAGCTATCGGCAAATTCGGTATCGATGCGCGTCAGCGTGCCCCCGATGTAAATCATCCGGGCGTCGTAGTTGCCCTCGATCTCAAGACCCTTCATTCGCGTCACGCCATCGAGATTCACGTATGAAGTATACTGGTGCTGGGCCGCCGAATTGTAGATGTAGCCGAAACTGATGTAGTCCGTGATCTCACGATAGAAGCCGACAGCCTTGAAACGGAAGGTGTCGCGCTCCGAAAATATTCCATTGCGAAGAATGTTGGCGCCGAGCTCATAAGTGTCGCCGCGTTCCGGCCTGAGATACGGATTCGGCGCATAGCCATTGACGGCGGGCCCGCCGTGCCCACCGTTTAGAAACGACTCCATGATGGTCGGCGGCCGGTAGCTCTTCGAGTATTTGACGAACGGCTGAAGCCAATCGACGGGCTTCACCGCGATGGTCATTGTCGGCAGCAACGCTCCGCCGGAGTTATCGACCTTGACGTCATGCCTCTTGTAGTATTCCGGCCCGTATATCGGCTCGGTTCGAGCGGGAATGCCAGGAGTGGGACCGGTGCATCGGAAATTGGGAGGGAACGGCGGTGAAGGCCAGCAGACCCGCGGCGTAGGCGGCACAGCAGGAATAACAACGTAACCTATGATGTCCTTCGTCTTGTTGCCGTAGATCGTCGTTGTGCCCTCCGCATGGTACCAGTCGTAACGCAAGCCGCCTGAAACGGTCAGCCAGTCTGTGGGCGTATACTTCGCGTTGCCGAAACCACTGACGATCTCGCGCTTGCCACTCGGTGTGCCGCCCGAAAGCGTGCTTGAGTAATCGACGCCGTCGTCTGCTACATAGCCACGGGTGAGAGCGGTCTTGCCGTCGTCGCTGAAGGCTTCCATGCCGTAGTTGAGGGCGAGAGCTCCCAGAAGCGTATCGAAGCGGCTGGTGTTCTCGACGCTGCCGCCGAGTGTCCCCATAACGTAGTTCGACGGTCCCGTCGAAAGGATCGAGCCTTCCTCGACCTTGTTGTTCCTGATGTTGTTGTAGTAGAGGCGGGCCTTCAGATCGATCAGCTCGTTGTCGGGCTTCCAGTCGAGTGCAGAGGTGAAGGTGTTATTGACAACGCCTTCCGTCGCCTTCTGCAGGTTGCCTTGGCTCCCTGGGGAGTCGTAGTTTCCGGTGTTGAACCTGGAATCGTTCCGCACCCAGCCAAGCGTGACCTTGACGTCTTCCGTAACCTGGCCTTCGGCTTTCAGAATGGTGGAGCGAACTTCCTGGCCGGAGAACAGCAACACATCCCCGGCATAGGTTGCCGCGCTATTGATGGTGCCGTTCTTGCCGATGTCATAGGCGCCGATGTTCTTGTAGCTGATGCCGCCGAGAACGGAAAATCGGTCGGACAGACGCACCGCGGCCGCCGTCGACCCGTCGAAATTGAACTGGTTGGTCCCCGTGGTGAGGTTGACCTGACCGCCGTACTGCTTGCCCGGCGCTATCAGGTCCTCAGCCAGAAGGGTTCGGTAATTGACAGAACCGCCCAGCGCACCGGCGCTGCCGACGCCCGATGTCGTGCTTTTCTCGATGTCGATGGCGCGAATAAAGGCCGTGTCGATATAAGTGCGCTGCGTGGAGCCATGCGCACTGCGCTGAAAGCTTTGCCGTGCACCATCGATCATGGTGGCGATGCGATCCTGGTCCTGAAGGCCACGGATATTGACGCTGATGCCCGGGTTCTGCGCTTCCGAGCGGTTGGCATAGACACCGGCGACGTTGTCGAGCAGGTCGCGGGCGTTGCGGGTCGGACTGTTCTCGATCGCCTCGCGCGAAATCACGCTGACGGCCGCCGGTGCCTCATAGACCCAGTCCGGCGTACCCTGGTAACCGGACCCCGAAATGGCATTCCGGCCGCCCGATATAACCAGTGGATCGAGCTGGGTTGCGCCGGGGACATACACCTCCGCGGCCGGCGAGGTCGTCGCCCCGATAACAGCTGTACGGTCGGCCGTGACGCGAAATGCGATACCCGTGTTTCGCAACATCAGCGCCAGCGCTTGCTCCGGTGTAAAGCTGCCGTTGACAGCATTGGACGTCAGCCCGCGCGACGTTGCGGCGGACAATGTCACCTGCAATCCGGACTGGCGGCCGAAGGCATTGAGCGCAAGACCCAGTGGCTGCGCCGGAATGTTGAAGTTGCGCGGCGCCGCCGCGTCACCACCCTGAACTTGAACTATTCCAGAACCGGGCACCGTCTGCGCGAATGCACGCGAGGCACTGTCCGCCGCGACCAGCGCCGCAACAAGGCACGCAATGTGTGCGACGTTCGCAATCTTTTCGTTGATTTCATTGAAAATAGTCTTCTTCGAAACGCACATTACAGCCCCGTACTCCAGTCTGCCGCCGCGCATTTTCTTTTCGAATGCGCTTCCCGACTAAAGACGATCGGCTCGATACTTTTTTTCAGGATTGTCGCGCATCCGGCGCGAGAAACGGCTTCGCAGTTTAGATTCGACTTAAAGTCGCGAAACGATGCGAGCGAAGCGGGAGACTTCGTGAACCTTGCCGCCATGCGGTTGCACCAGCGCACGCAGCGCACGGTCGGGGTCGCGCAGATCATACAGGCCGGTGACCGTCTGCTGCGCCAGCGTGACGTCGGGAACGGCGATCCATGCAGCGTGATAGCGCTGTATCTGTTCGACGACGGCGCCGATCGTTGCATCGTTGACGAACAATCTCCCCTCGCGCCAGGCGCCAATGTCCTCTGGCGCGATATCGCTCTTCGTCATTGCACCCGACTTGCGATCGACGACCAGCATCTGGCCCGGAGCCAGCCTGGCGAGGGGCGTGTGCTGGGCCGCGTCGAAGGAGACACCGACTGCGCCCCGCGCGAGCTCCACATGCGTTGCCGACGATGAAAGACGGACATCAAACGCCGTGCCCGTCACCTCGACCTTCACGCCGCTCGCATCGACGACGAACGGCCGCCCCGGATTGCGGATCACATCAAAGAACGCCTCCCCCGCGAGCAAACGGACCTGCCGCCGGCTTGCCGAAAAGTCCGTCTTGATGGCGCTGTCAGCGGCGAGATAGACGGTCGTTCCATCTTCGAGCGTTACCAGCCGGCTTTGTGCGGTCGTGGTGAGATAATCCGCTTCCAGCCGCAAGAGAAGCGAAGGGACGGCAACGACAAGCAGACAGGCAGCGAGACCAATGGCTGAAGTAGTCGCCGCCCACCGCCATCGCCGCCGCGCCGCACGCGAATGACCTCCAGGCTGGACGCGGGGTCCTTTGCCGACGCCAGTTGACGGTGTCTGCAGCGACTGTGGCCGCCAGACATGCTCGTACACTGGCTTACCCTCGCCCAGCAGATGCCAGCTTTCCCGAACCCGGTGCCACGCAGCGCGGTGCTCGCTGGAGCGCGAAAGCCAGGCGCTGAAGTCATCCTGCACGCGCGGGTCGCCTGCCGCTTCCCGAAGATGCAACAGCCAGCGCGCCGCTTCGTCCAGCAGGGCTTCGGGCTTGCCTCCATTCCTGTTCAGCGACATCCCGTGATCCTCGTCCCGAGCCCCATCCCCAGAGCACGCGATTCATGTCTCGCCTGCTTTGAATAGACGAATAGGTCGGAATTTTTTTTCACACCGGGAGAATTATGTCACGTTTGCTCGCGACCGGTCCGCTTTGCGATGTCCACCAGAGCCGTTTGGATCATCCGGTGCACCGTTGCGACCGAGAGTCCAAGATGCACCGCAATGTCCTGCAGCTTGTGCCCTCCAAAGCGGTGCATTTCGACCGCGATCCTGGTCTCTGTCGGCATTTCAGCGAGCATCGCAGCGATCTGGCGGATGTCGTCGCGCAACAACGCGCTCTGTTCCGGCGAAGCCTCGGGGCGCGGCACCGCCCAATAGGACGTTTCGTCGAGTGGATCCCGGCTTTCGAGTTTTTTGCGTCGCAGGAGATCGAGCGAGAGATTGCGGACGATGCGGTAGAGATAGGCTGCGGGCTGCTCGGGCGCGTCGGCTGCCGGCCGAGGCGGCACGAATTTCAGGAATGCTTCCTGCACGATGTCCTCGGCGGTCTCGCGCGAGCCGAGAATTGGTGTCGCATATTCGATGAGAGCTGCACGATGTGCGAGAAAAATTACGCTTCGGGCGTCGTTCCCCTTCACGTCAAGCGCTCCACCGGACGACTGGCGCGGGCCGATCGCAGGATTACGAAAAGGTCGCGCAAATCACATTCCCCACTTGCGAATTTCGTCGCACGCGCGGTCGTCACAATAAATGCTGGTCCCTCTCATCCCTGCCCGGACGTCAAAGCCTGGACTATTCGACAGGCAGCTACCGCGAGGCCCCAACCCGCTTTCTCTCTAATAGTGCCTCAGGCGTTTCACAACTGCGGATGTTTAGATAGGCTCCAAGCAGCGCAGGCCGTTTCATGCGTTGCTTCCCGGAAATCCTGAGATCGATCTGTTGATTTTACGCCATCGTCCCGCTTCACGGGTCGTATCGGATGGGAACGGTGATCGTGAGGGCACTTTCTGCGACATCCGGCGGGGGAGCCGGCACTGGACTGGCGCGACCGGGCGTCGAAACAGCCTTCGCGTCCAGCACCGGATTTCCGGAGCTTCGGACGAGACGCGAACTCACCACGCCGCCCGAACGATTGATAATGAAAGCCACCACGGCCGTGCCCAATGCCCCATTCGAGCTTCCACCTTTGTACCGATTGAGGTGAGCGTTGACGCTGCTCCGCCATGTGGCGGGTGATGTCGAGGGATTAAAGGCCGAACTCGACGACGGCGCGGCCGCCCGATCCGCGCGGGGATTTGACGTGGCCAGCGGGGCCGTGGTGCGATCCACTGTCCGATCTTCCGGCTTCTTGCGCTCTGCCTTCTTTTTTGGCGGTGGCTTCGTGGCGGCCTTTGGCTCCGGCGGTGGCGGCGTCAAGGTGACTTCCGCGTTCGCCACTTCCGGCAGCTTCGGCGTCTCGATTTCCGGCGGCGGCGTCTGCGGCAAGGGAACGTCCTCAACGGGCTTCTTCGCCTCCGCGACGACCGGCTCGGGCTTCTCCTCCGGCCGTTCAACAGGCTTGTCGTTCTTCTCCTCCATCGGGGAAAGCTGCGCTTCGGTCATCCGTTCATCGGGTGGCAGCTGATCCGGCGGCGCTTCGGGCGCAACGGCCAGCGGCGCCAACTCCATCATCACAGCGGCTGGCGGCTCACCCGCAGCGGTGGCTTCTTCGCGGTTGAGCGCCAGCCATATCCCGCCCGCATGCAGCCCTGCGACTGCGGCACCCGCCAGCGTCCATCGCAGCACGGAACGCAACGCGACGCCGTCCGGCCGCGCGTCGGGATCACGCCAGCCAAATCTCATGGCTGCGTCGCCGGCCCGGCCTGTTGCGCCGCCGATGATGCGCCGGGTAACTGTCCGCCGATTGCGCTGCCCTGCCCGGTATCTTCCAGCCCGACCAGCGCGACCTTGAGATAACCCGCGCCGCGCAGCAGATTCATCACGCCCATCAAATCGCGATAGGCGACCACGCCGTCAGCGCGCAGGAATATCCGCTGCTGGCGATCGCTGCTCGTCTGCCTGTCGAGCGTTGCCTGCAGCGCTCCACGCGGCACATCATCGTTGCCGAGCGCAAGCGTGAGGTCCGGTTTGACGCTGAGAAAGATCGGCTTGTCCGGCCGTGCGTGCGTCGGCGCGCTGGAAACCGGTAAATCCACCGCGACATCGACGGTCGACAAGGGAGCCGCCACCATGAAGATGATGAGAAGGACGAGCATGACGTCGATAAAGGGCGTGACGTTGATCTCGGAGAGTTCGGCGAGGTCGCCGTCCTGCGGGTCCCTGAGCGAGACTGCCATGATCGCTCACTCCGCCGCCGATGCGACAGTGCTCATACTCGGAACGATACGGATGGCTCTTGCGGGCGCAACGCCTTTCTCCTGCCATTCCAGATCGCGCGACATGTGCTGCAGGACTTCACCCGAAGCGTCCGACAGCAATGCGCGGTAACCGGTTATGGCGCGGGCAAATACGTTGTAGATGATGACAGCCGGAATAGCCGCGACAAGGCCGATCGCGGTGGCGAGCAGTGCTTCGGCGATGCCGGGCGCAACGACGGCGAGGTTCGTCGTCTTCGATTGCGAGATGCCAATGAACGAATTCATGATACCCCACACGGTGCCGAACAGGCCGACGAACGGCGCCGTCGCGCCGATCGTCGCGAGAAGCCCGGTGCCCCGCGCCATGTCGCGGCCCGCTTTCGCTTCGATGCGGGACAACGCGATCGCGAGACGTTCCTTGATCCCCTCGGCGGACAAGTCGGTCGAGCGCTGCAATTCCGCAAGTGCAGCGTTGACAAGATCAGCGACGCGGCCATTCCTCGTCCACGCGGCATTGATCTGCCGTGACGCGTCCGCAAGGCTTTCGGCGTCATTCAGCTTGCGCGTGGCGCTACGTGCGTTGCGCTTGGCGCCTGTGAGTTCGATGCCCTTGGCCAGCCACACCGTCCAGGTCAATAACGACGCGAAGGCAAGGCCTACCATAACCGCCTTCACGACCATGTCCGCCTGCATGAACATGCTCCACGGCGACAGATCGTGCGGAAGCGTCGCGGGGCCGGCTGCCTGAGCGGCGGCTGGCGCACTCGGAGATACCGGCGCGGCGGCCGAGGGTTCGGCCAGTGCCGGCGGCGCTTGCGGCATCGGCGCCGCGGATACCGAAGCGTCAGCGCCTACAGATGCAGTTGATGATGACGGTGCCGCTGGCCGCTCCGCGCCGGGCGCGGAAGATGCAGCAGAGGACGGCAGCGGCGGTGCGGGTTGCGCCTGAGCCGATGGCTCCGCCTGCTGGGCCACTACCGGGCCGGCAACACCAGCCGACACGACAAGCGCCGTCAACACGATCCACGCAACCCGGCGTCCTGCCACCAGGGCTCCGGCCAGTTTCGTCATCACACACGTCATCGTTTCAATCTTTCATCTTCGTTCGCCAGCCCACGTCATGAGGCGCCCAAGCGCCTCGCGCCGTACTTGGCTTGCTGTCGTATGAACGATCCCGTCAAACCAGCGGTGGCCCTACAGCGCCTCCAAGTTAAGACGTTTGACGACGATGTTTTTCCCACCGGGAGCCGCACTATTTTTGAACGGCGGCCATATGATCGCGGGGCACTTGCGCCTGTTCTACGTGCCATGACTGCACTTATGCTTCTGCAGCAGGCGAAATTAGAAACACTCAAAATCGGCCGAGCGAATGATCGCATGAGATTGCGATCTGGCTTCAGAAATGCGCTTATGCGGCGGGATCAACCTGGACGGCGGCGCCGAACCCAACCGCTATGCGCGAGGTCGGCGGGGATCGCGCACGTCATGGCTCATGCACGTCCGACAGCCTGCATAACACGCAAGTCGACAGACGGGACAGCTTGTATTGTCGCTGCCAGCGCTGCCTGCAGAGCCTCGACATCCGCACGCAGATTCGGCTGCCAGCCGCAGGGACAACCGCCTTCGGAACGATGCTGATCGGCGACTTCCCTGTAGACGGCTCCGAGAGCCGACGCGGCGAGACCCATCACCGTCATGGGCGGAAGCTGGGTGGTACGAAGGACATCGCAGAAAGCTGTCATGATGGACCGATGCATCTCTGCGCCGGCAGATTCACTGTCAGTATCTGGCTGCATGACTGCTCGCGTCCTCTTTCCTGTTCGCGCCTGGCGGGCGGCCGCAGAGGCCACAATGCGCTCACTCTGCGCGATCGCCCGTCGACGCCAAGGACCGATACGCCCTGACGTAATTGCCATCAAGCTGTCGGCTGCGTTTAGTAATTTGAATGCCTCGAAACTGTCCGAACGACGGGCGCCTCGCCGTTACAGGACTTTCCACGCGATTGAGTACCTCTTCGGCGACGCTTCCGGGGGTCAGCGCCCACCCTTGACGTCAGCGCAAACAGGCCGATCGGCCGGCAATCACTTCGGCTTGGGTCGGCGCGGATCCGGCCAGAACGACGTGTTAGCGCGCGCCAGACCACCGCCGATCCCGGCCGCTACGCCATCAGCACGCCAGCACCCCGCGCCTGTCATCGTGCCGTCTGGAGCAAAGGCGATGGCGCACATGCCACCGGCGACATGATCGACGGGAACCACATCATGCCCTCGCGCGGCGAGCTCAGCGCGCACGCTTTCCGGAAATCCGCGCTCGACTTCGGCTTCGAGACCCCAGCTGAAAACGCGCGGCGCCTCGACGACCTCCTGCACGCTCATGCCGTGGTCGACGATGTTGAGCACCGCCTGCAGCACGCATGACGGGATCCGGTGTGCACCGGGGAGCCCAAGCGCGAACAAGGGTTTGCCGTCCTTCTTGCCGATCAGCGCCGAGATGCCGCTGGTGATGCGCTTGCCCGGCATCAACGACAGCGCCAGGCCGGGATGCGGATCGAACAGGAACATGTAGTTGTTGGGAATGATGCCGGTTCCCGGGATCACGAGACGTGAACCGAACAGGCTGTTGATCGTCTGCGTCGACGTGACGATGTTGCCGTCGCCATCGGCGATCGTGACATGCGTCGTGTTGGCGGATTCGTTCGACAACACTTTCGACGTGTAGGCGCCTGCCCGCTGCAGATCGATTTCCGCACGGCGCTGTTTCGCATAACCCTTGGAAATCAGCCTTTCGATCGGGACATCGACAAATGCCGGGTCGGCGGTGGCGGCGCGGCGATCGGCAGCGGCGATCTTCAGCGCCTCGAGTACCAGATGCAGCGTTTGCGGCGTACCGAAGCCGGATGCGCCGATATCGTAGGCTTCCAGTATGTTGAGAATCTGAATGGTATGCACACCACCCGAACACGGCGGCGGCGGACCGATGATCTCGACGCCGCGATAAGTGCCGCGCACCGGCTCACGCTCAATGGTCCGGTAGTTGGCCAGATCCTCCAGCCGGATGAACGATCCGGCTTGCTCGAGCTTACCGGCGATGGCGCGACCAAGTTCGCCGCCGTACATGACGCCGGGACCGGATTGCGCGATCGTGCGCAACGTTGCGGCATAGTCGGATTGAATTAGCCTGCTGCCTGCCCGAAGCGGGGTGCCGCTCGGCAGAAATATCGCTGATATGGCCGGATCAAGCGCCAGATCCGCCGCGGTTTCCTCGATGCAGGTGGCCAGATAGGGCGTAACCTCAAAGCCTCGCGCGGCGTGGCGAATGGCCGGTTCCATCAGCATCGGCAAATCGAGCTTGCCGAAGCGCTCCGCGATCTCGCACCACGCCATCAGATTGCCGGGCACCGCGATGGCCTTGGCGCCGACGCGATTGGCGCGGCCCTCGGTCTCCATGTAGTCCGGCCATTTATCGGAGACCGGCGTATAGCTGTCCGGTCGCGTCATCGCCGGCGCCGTGGCGAGACCATCGATTACCAGTTCGCGGCCATCGGCAAGTCTTATCACCGCCGTACCGCCGCCGAAGATGCCGACCATCATCGGTTCGACGACGGTCAGCGTGAACAGCGCGGCGACCGTGGCGTCAATGGCATTGCCGCCTTGTGCCATGATTTCCAACGCGGTAGCGGAAGCCAGCGGATGATTGGTTACGGCCATGCCGCGCGATGCGGAGACCGGCGTCTTCTCGCAATCAAACGTGCTGGTGGTTCGATCTCGCCAATGTGCCATGAGCTGGTGGGTCTCCTTTGATGGCCTTTGTCGTTCGTTGTGGATCATGCCGCGAAGCAAGTCGAATTGTGTCGCGTATCACGCGAAGCGGCCTCGCGAAAGGCCGCGCAATCGACCGGCGGTTCGATTGGCCCGCGGGGAAGCCTCGATCAACCGGAAGAGCGATAACAGTTGCAAACGAGGCATCGTCAGACGCCAGCCACAACACGGCATGGGCGACTTCCTCTGCCTTGCACAACCGTCCCATCGGGATTGATGCGAGCAAACGCGCTTGATTGGCGGCGGCTTCGGTCGGATCCCCGAACGGCCAGAATCCCATCTGACCCGCCTACCGCAACACGATCTCCTGGTCGGCCCAACGTAGATAGCGGCGCGGCGCAGCGCCGAGTTCGCGCCTGAACATCGCCGTAAAGGCGCTTGGGCTGTCATAGCCGACATCAAGTGCGACATTGGTTACGGATTCGCCGGCGCCGAGGCGCGCGAGCGCTTCCAGCAAGCGGACGCGCTGGCGCCAGGCCGAAAAGCTCTGCCCGGTCTCACGACGGAACAGGCGCGTCAAAGTGCGCCGGCTCATGCCGCTGCGATCAGCCCAATCGTCGAGGGTAAGGTCGGAGCTGGTATCGGCGAGGACCGCTTCGCAGATTCGGGCGAGCCGTGGGTCCAGCGGAATCGGCACGTGCAGCGATACTTCGGGCATGCGGCCGATCTCGCCGAGCAGGAGATCGACCAGCTGCCCGTCGCGCCCGTCCTCGTCGTAGTGCACCGGCATCCGGACGGCTTCATCCATGAGCGCCTCGAGCAGCATCGAGGCGCGGATCACGCGGCAGGTCGCAGGATAGCGCGGCACGTGATCCGGCTCGATATAGATGGTTTGGGCCTCGACATCGCCCCAGGCGCGCGATTGATGCACGATTCCGGCGGGAATCCAGAGGCCATGCCCCGGCGGGATGACGAAATTACCGCGATCCGTCATCATCGAGGTGACGCCGACGGTCTGGAGGATGAACTGCCCCCGCCGGTGCGCGTGCCGTGTGCTCATGCTCTCGGAAGGGTAGGTCGCTGCCATGGCGACGACCGGTCGCTTCTGCGTCTGCAAGTGACCAGCATAATTCGCCGCGGCTATCGGTCCGCATCGCTTATGACACGGGCGCTCGAGACCATCGCCCTCGGTCGGTGCCGTGCCGACTCTTACATTTATGTTCATCTGGACTCGTGATGTGAGGTGCCTGATTTCCTCACAGCCCCATGCATCTTCCGGGCCAGATGGCCCGATCGCGATGATTGCTGTCCCCTTCCGTGTAGCACGGAACATGGGGCTCCGTCACGATGGGCAAATCCAGAACCAAGGGGTAGGCCCATGAACAGGCGCGAATTCACTGCTGCAATGCTGGCCGCCAGCGCGGCCATCCCGCTCGGCATCACCAGAGCAGCCGGTCAGGCGAAGGGCGGCACGCTCAACACGATCATCCAGCCCGAGCCGCCGATCCTCGTGACGGCGTTCAACCAGCAGCAGCCGACCCTCACGCTCGGCGGCAAGATCTACGAAAGCCTCCTGAAATACGGCGCCGATTTGAAGCCGATGCCGGGCATGGCGCAATCGTGGGAGGTCTCGCCGGACGGCCTCACCTACACGTTCAAGCTGTTCCCGGGCATCACCTTCCACGACGGCAAGCCGATGACGTCCGAGGACGTCGTCTTCAGCTGCATGAAGGTGCTGACGGAGACCCATCCGCGCGCACGCCAGAACTTCGCCCGCGTCGCGTCCGCCGAGGCGCCCGATCCGCTGACCGTCGTCTTCAAGCTGAAGCAGCCGTTTGCGCCCTTCCTTGGCTGCTTCGACTGCACCTCCGCCCCGATCGTGCCCAAGCACATCTATGAGGGCACCGACTTCCGCAAGAACCCGATGAACGACAAGGCGATCGGCACCGGTCCCTTCAAGCTGAAGGAATGGGTGCGCGGCTCGCATGTCCATCTCGTGCGGCACGACGGCTACTACCGCAAGGATGAGCCGCATCTCGACGAGATCATCTACCGCATCATCCCGGACAGCGCCTCGCGGGCGCTGGCACTGGAGAACGGCACGGTGCAGCTTGTGCAATGGTCCGACGTCGAGTTCTTCGACGTGCAGCGCTTCAAGTCGCAAAAGAACCTCGAATACACCACCAAGGGCTACGAGTATTTCGCGCCGCATCAGTGGCTCGAGATGAACAATCGCGTCGCGCCGATGAACGACAAGCGGTTTCGGCAAGCGATAATGCATCTGATCGATCGCGACGCGCTCAACAAGCGCGTCTATTTCGGCAACGCCAAGATCGCGACCGGCCCGATTTCGTCAAAAACCCGCTTCTATGACAGCAAGGTTAAGCGCTACGAGTTCTCGGTCGAAAAGGCCACGGCGCTGCTCGACGAAATGGGCCTGAAGCCCGGCGCCAACGGCAAGCGGGCCGAGATCAAATACATCGTGCCGCCTTATGGCGAGGTCTATCAGCGCGCCGGCGAGTTCTTCCGCCAGAGTTTCTCCAAGGCCGGCATCGATCTCGTTCTTGTCGGCACCGACATGGCGGGTTGGGCCGAGAAGGTCGGCAACTGGGACTACGAGATGACCCAGAACCTGCTCTATCAGCTCGGCGATCCCGCACTCGGCGTCGCCCGCACCTACATCTCGTCGAACATCAAGAAGGGCATCCTGTTTTCGAACACCCAGGGCTATTCGAACCCCGAGGTGGACAAATTGTTCGAGGAAGCGGCCGTCGCGCTCGACGAGGCCAAGCGGCAGGAACTCTATTCCAAGGTCCAGCAGATCCTCGTCGAGGAAGTTCCCGTCGCCTGGACGCTGGAGCTCGAGTACCCCATCATATACGACAAGGCGTTCAAGAACGTCGTGACGACGGGGATCGGGTCTCACGAGACCTTCGGCGCGGTTTACAAATCGTGACCGGCACCGGGAGCGCCGCAAGGATCGGGCTCTTGGTGATCACCTGGGCGATGCGGCTCGTGGCCGTGATCCTGGTGATCGCGACCTTCAACTTCGTGCTCGTCCGCGCGGCGCCAGGCGATCCGGCCATGGTCATGGCAGGGCAATCGGGTGCGGCCGATCCCAAGATCCTCGACGATCTGCGCAGGGAATACGGGTTAGACAAGCCGTACCTGGTGCAGCTCGGCACGCATCTCGGGCGCGTGCTCACCTTGGATCTCGGCTATTCCTATCGCCAGCGCCGGCCGGTCCTCGACCTCATCCTCGAGCGCCTGCCGGCGACACTGCTGCTCACGCTCACGGCATTCTGTCTCGCGCTCCTGATCGGCACGACGCTCGGAGCACTCGCGGGTCTGGCGGCCGGAAGCATCGTCGACACGCTATTCACGGTGCTCTCGCTGCTGCTTTACGCCACGCCGGTGTTCTGGCTCGGGCTGATGCTCGTCCTCGTCTTCTCGGTGACGCTCGGCTGGCTACCGCCTTTCGGCTACGAGACGATCAACGCAAAGATGACGGCGATCGAACGCGTCCTCGACATCATGAAGCACATGATCATGCCGGTCACATCGCTCGCCGCGATCTATCTCGCGATCTACGCCCGCCTGATGCGCTCCTCGATCATCGAGGTCTCGCACCAGGATTTCATCAAGACCGCGCGCGCCAAGGGCCTCGCCGGCCCACGCATCGTCGTCGGCCACATGCTGCGCAACGCGCTGGTGCCGGTCGTGACCGTCGCCGGCATGCAGGCCGGTGCGCTCGTCGGCGGTGCGGTCGTGATCGAGACGGTGTTCGCCTGGCCCGGCCTCGGCCGGCTCACCTTCGAGGCCGTGCTCCAGCGCGACTATCCAGTGCTTCTCGGCATCTTCCTGATCCTGTCCATCATCGTGATTGCTCTCAACCTCGTGACCGATTTGATCTACAGCCTGATCGATCCGCGCATGACGACGGGAGCAGCCTGATGGACGCGGTCCGGGCTTTTCTGCGGCACCCGAGCGGAGTGGCGGGGCTAGTGCTGCTCATCATCGTACTCGTCGTCGCGATCACGGCGCCAATTATCTTCCCGGTCTCGCCGTGGGAGATGATCGGCGCGCCCTTCACGGCCCCCGGCGAGGACGGGATGTGGCTCGGCGGCGATACGCTCGGGCGCGATGTAGCAGCGGGCGTAGCGCACGGCGCCCGGGTCTCGCTGCTGATCGGCATCGCATCCGCCCTTGCCGCCATGACGATCGGCGTCGTGATCGGCGCCATTTCAGGCTATTTCGGCGGCAAGGTCGATCTCGTGCTGATGCGGGTGACGGAGCTGTTCCAGACGGTCCCGGCCTTCATCCTGGCGATCCTGCTGGTTGCGACCTTCAGCCCGTCGCTGCTCACCATCATTATCACGATCGGCGCGGTGAGCTGGCCGCCGCTCGCGCGGCTGACACGCGCCGAATTCCTGCGGCTGCGCGGGCGCGAGTTCGTCGAAGCCGCGCTGTGCCAGGGCGAGAGCACGACCCGCATCGTGCTCGGTCACATCCTGCCGAACGCGATCTCGCCGATCCTCGTCGTCGTTTCGCTGACGGTCGCGACCGCGATCCTGCTGGAGAGTGCGCTCTCCTTCATGGGACTCGGCGATCCGAACCTGATGTCCTGGGGCTTCATGATCGGCGCCGGGCGCACCGTCATCCGGCAGGCCTGGTGGATGAGCGTGTTTCCGGGCCTTGCGATCCTGATCACGGTGCTTGCCATCAACCTCTTCGGCGAGGGGCTATCGGACGTCCTCAATCCGCGTGTATCGAGGCGCCGGGCATGACGAGCGCAGGCGTGCAGGACCGGGCATCCGTGCTCTCGGTCGAAAACCTCTCGATCGCGTTGCCCGAAGGCGGCGACCGGCCGTTCGCAGTCGAGGACGTGTCGTTTGCGATCGGTCGCAACGAAGTGGTGTGTCTCGTCGGCGAATCCGGTTCCGGCAAATCGATGATCGCGCATGCGATCCTCTCGCTGCTGCCGAAAGGCGTCGACATCGTGTCGGGCGCTGTGAAGGTCGTCGGGCAGGATACGGCGGCACTCGACAGGCGCGCCCTGCGCCGTCTGCGCGGTGGTCAAGCCGCCATGATCTTCCAGGAGCCACTATCCTCGCTGAATCCGCTAAAGCGCGTCGGCGAGCAGGTCGAGGAGACGATCCTCACGCACCAGCGCCCCGTACCGTCCGCAGACGACATCAAGGCGAAGGTGCAAGTACTCCTGACCCAGGTCGGCCTGCCAAACCCGTCCCTTCTTGCCAACAGCTATCCGTTCGAACTCTCCGGGGGTCAACGCCAGCGCGTCATGATCGCGATGGCCACGGCGAACCAGCCTGCACTCCTGATCGCGGACGAGCCGACGACCGCGCTCGATGTCACCACCCAGCGCCAGATCCTCCGCCTGATCGACGATCTCAGGCGCGAGCGCGGCATGGGCGTGTTGCTCATCACCCACGATTTCGGCGTCGTGGCCGACGTCGCCGATCGCGTCGTCGTGTTGCGCCACGGCAAGGTGGTCGAGCACGGCACAGTCGAGGAAGTGTTGCGCAACCCGCGCGAGCCCTACACGCGCGAGCTGATCGACGCGGTTCCGAAGGCGCGCGTGAAGCACCGCGAGAGCGCAGCGCGCGCCGCACCGCTGCTCGACGTCGTGGATCTGCGCAAGACTTTCCGCGTCAAGCGCGGCTGGTTGCAGCCGCCCCGGGAGGTGCTCGCGGCCGACGGCATCTCGCTCACACTGCATGAAGGCGAGACGCTGGCGGTAGTTGGCGAGTCCGGCTCCGGCAAGTCGACCCTCGGCCGCATGATCATGCGGCTGACGGAGCCCGATTCCGGCGCTATCCGGCTCGGCGACCAGGACCTGCGGCGACTCCGCGGCGAGGCTCTGCGCCAGGCGCGCCGGGGACTCCAGATCATATTCCAGGACCCCTTCTCCAGCCTCGACCCGCGCCAGAAGGTGGGCGACGCCGTGGCGCGCGGCCCGATGGCCTATGGCACCACCCGCGCCGAGGCGATGGCGCAGGCAAAGCAACTGCTCGCGCGCGTCGGGCTGACAGCCTCGGCGGCCGATCGCTACCCGCACGAGTTCTCCGGCGGCCAGCGCCAACGCATCTGTATTGCGCGCGCACTCGCGCTGCGGCCGAAGGTCCTGATCGCGGACGAAGCCGTGTCGGCGCTCGACGTTTCGGTCCAGGCTCAGGTCCTTGCGCTGCTCGCCGAGCTGCGGCGCGAGATGCGCCTTGCGATGATCTTCATCACGCATGACCTGCGTATCGCGGCCGAGATCGCCGATCGCGTCATCGTTCTGCAGCACGGCCGCATTGTCGAGGAAGGACCGACCGCAGCCGTGTTCACCAATCCGCGCGAGGCCTATACGCGCGACCTGCTTGACGCGATCCCGGGCCGCCGTTTCTTCGAGCAGCCGAGCTTCGCGCGGCAACGCGAGGTGCTCGCATGACGCGGACGCTCAGCTTGATCTCGAGACGCGCCGCCGACCATTTCTCCGCTATGGAACCCTGAAGGACCGATCCGTGTCTCAAAGCAACATCATCCCCCTTCCCGCCGGCGCCCGCGAGCGCATCGAAGCGGCGGTCGAAGCCGCCTTCGAGACACAGATCGCGACGACGATTGCCTTCTCGGCGATTCCGAGCACCCGCGGCCAGGAAGGACCGTGCCAGGATATGTTCGCACGCCTGCTGCGCGAGCGCGGCTACGAGGTCGACGACTGGATCATCAATCAGGACGACCTGAAGGCCCTGCCCGGCTATGGACCGGTCGAGACCGATTTCTCGCGCGCCCGCACGGTCGTCGGCACCTATCGGCCGGCGCAGGAAACCGGGCGCTCGCTGATCCTTCAGGGCCATTGCGACGTCGTGCCAACCGGCCCGCTCGACATGTGGCAGCGGCCACCGTTCCGGCCTGTCGTCGAGGACGGCTGGCTCTACGGCCGCGGCGCCGGCGATATGAAGTCCGGCACCATCGCGGCGCTCTACGCCCTCGATGCGCTGAAGGCGGCCGGGCTGGCGTTGAAAGGCCGCATCCATCTGCAGTCGGTGATCGAGGAGGAAAGCACCGGACTCGGTGCCCTCTCGACGCTCCAGCGCGGCTATCGCGCCGATGCCTGCCTGATCCCCGAACCCACCGACGGAAAGCTGATGCGTGCCCAGGTCGGCGTGATCTGGTTCCGCCTGAAGGTTCGGGGACTGCCGGTCCACGTCTCGCGCGCCGGCACGGGCTCGAATGCCATCAAGGCCGCCTATCACCTGATCCTGGGCCTTGAGGAGCTGGAGGCCGAATGGAACGAGCGCGCGAAGACCCATCGCTTCTTTGGAAAGGTCAAGCACCCGCTCAATTTCAACCCCGGCATCATCAAAGGCGGAGACTGGGCCTCAAGCGTCCCGGCCTGGTGCGACGTCGATTGTCGCATCGGCATCCTGCCCGGCTGGACGATTGCCGATTGCCAAGCCGAGATCGTCGCCTGCGTCGAGAAGGCCGCCAAGACCCATCCGTTCCTCGCCGAGAACGCGCCCGAGGTCGTATGGTCCGGCTTTCTATCACCCGGCTACGAGGTGACCGGCGCGCAGGAGAGCGAAGCGGTGCTTGCTGCGGCGTATGAGGCCGTGTTCGGTGGTCCGCTTGAGGACGCCAGCTTCACCGGCCTCACCGACACGCGCTTCTACGGGCTCGATTACGGCGTTCCCGCATTCTGCTTCGGCGCCAGAATGGAAAATGCGCACGGCTTCGACGAGCGGGTGGAAATCGACTCGCTGAAGAAAACCACCAAGACGCTGGCCCTGTTCGTTGCCGGCTGGTGCGGCGTCGAGGTGACGTGAGCACACAACAAACAGGAGGAGACGATGGAGAGCAACGGCGCCGGCGGCAAGCCCCTGGTCAGGACGCAAGATGACCTGCGTGCGCATTTTGGACCGCAGGCCCCGCTCGTCGAGAAGAAGATCCTGCACCATCTCGACAAGTTCTGCCGCGACTTCATCGCGCTCTCCCCCTTCCTCGTCCTCGCATCGAGCGATGGGAAGGGCAATGCCGATGCAAGCCCGCGCGGTGACGGGCCGGGCTTTGTCGCGGTGCTCGACGACAAGTCGCTGTTGATCCCGGACCGGCGCGGTAACAACCGGGTCGATACGTTCGGCAACATCCTGGCCTCGCCCGGTGTTGGACTGATCTTCCTGGTGCCGGGCATCAATGAGACGCTGCGCGTCAACGGAAGAGCGGAGATCACGCAGGATACGGCGCTGCTGACGCCGTTAGTTGTACAGAACGTCGCGCCGACGATCGGCCTCAAGGTGCATGTCGATGAGTGCTATTTCCATTGCGGCAAGGCGCTGATGCGCTCGAAGCTGTGGGATCCCAAGGTGCAAGTTGAGCGCCACAGCTTCCCGACCCTCGGCCGCATCATCTCCGAGCAGACGGCGGCCGTGTCAGTAGACGTGGCTGAGAAGACCATGGAGGAGGCGTACCGATCGAGGCTTTACTAGTAAGCTCCACTTATTGAAATTTCTCCGAGCATTCCATCAAGAAAAGTGAGGCGTGGCCTCATTGCTCGGCGCATCCGCTGCAGCGACCATGGTCGGGACTCACCTGACGCGGGATCAAAACGTGAGGGAACTGGCGAAATTGAATCATGCAGTGTCAGCGGTGGGAGCCGCGTCAAATTTTTAAACCGCGCATCCGGCTCGGGACTCTTCATGATTTGACAGCCACGCGATCAAGCGATTCGGCATTCTGTCGTTTTTAGCGCGCCACGCGGCGTGCCCATCCTGGCTGACAAGCGCAGATCACACTGCCTGTGATCGAGGCAATTCCCATTCGCGTTGCGAGATTCCAATCTCGCTCTACGTACGTTCACGACGAATCCGCGATGATTCATGTTCCGGAACGATACCGGCACCGTCATCCTGCGAGATCGCCATGGCCGCGAGTACCGTCCGGTTGCTGATTTCAAGCTTCTGAAAGATGTGATGAAGATGCACCTTGATGGTGCCGTCGGTAATGTTCAGGCGCCGGCCAATTTCCTTGTTCGACAGCCCTTCGGACACCAACCGCATGATCTGGCGCTCCCGGTCTGTCAGCACAGCCAGTGCGTTCTCCGTAATCACGCTTTGCTCCCGACAAACGGCCTGATCGGCTGTGGGCAGCGGCAACAGCCGCCGACCTCCCGCAACCTGACGCAAGGACCGCACGAGAATTTCGGGCGCCACATCCTTCGAGATGTAGCTGTAACCGTCGGCCGCGGCTAGCATGACCATCTCACGTTCCACCTCGGATGCGGTGAAAAAGACGAACCGCGTTGAAGGATTCTCGGCATTTTTAATGGAGAGGATCTCCGGCCCGGTCACGCCAGGCATCGAGCCGTCGAGAATAGCTATGTCCGGTGCCAGATTCCGAATTGCTTCGATGCAGCCCGCACCATCGGTGCAAGATGCAACAATGTTGAAATCGGAATGGGCCCCAAGCACATTGCTCAAACCCTGCAACACGACGGGATGCCGATCCGCAATAACGACGGTGATACGACGCATTGGGCAGTCCTCAGCCTGTCCCCAATGTTAAACCCCGCCCCCCAGCCTTTGTTCATCTCCCCCTGCTCGATACCCCAATACATAATATATCGACCAGGACAGCATGGCTAATGCCACATCGCAAAAGACGAAGGCAGAGAGGTTGGCTTCCCCCCTGCCGGCGCTTCATTAAGACTCTACACATTCCTGGACGACGAAAGCACCCGTAGAACTGCGGGATTAGTTAGCGAGTTGCGGGATTGGTTAGCGCGAGAGGCCTTTTTCACCCCTCAATCGCGCGGATTAAGTTCTGGCAAGTGGTAGCTTCAATCGAATTTCTGCAACGCTCGATGGACTTCGCACTATTAACTCGCTCAGAGAGTGTCGCGAACCCGGCTTGCTACTATGAATGACATGCCTCCGCGCGTACGCAGGGACTATTACCAAAGGTATATAGGGATAGCGGCAATTCGAATCTAACATTCACAAACGCTTATTAGTTTTGGGCGCTCAAAATATACCAACCCGATGTTGTGAGAGGAGAAAAATTCCACCCGACTGAAGCTGCCAAATTCCAGAAACAAGACGACGGAGAAAAAGACTCAATCATTCGGAAAAGCGCTAATTCCAATTTCGAAATTACAGTGTCTTCGGAAGTGTTGATATTGTCAATTTGCGTAATGGCTGGGAGAGTAAAATGCCGAAGCGGCAATCTTTTGCAACGTTCATCGTCGGGAAAAGCGTTCTAATCAGAGAGGGAATTGCTAGAATTCTAAGCGCGGCAAATTTTCGCACCCTTGCCTCGGTGTCATGTGCTGACGATTTGTCGCCGAGCAAACTCCAATCGCACCCATTGCTGGTTCTCCTTGTTCACGCGGGCGATGATTTCGAAGCCGCGGTTGAACAGATCGAGCTCTTGCGGGAGCGGAATCCAAAAGCACGCATTGCGGTGGTAGCCGATCACTACCGGCTAGACGAGATGGTTTCCGCATTTCGGGCGGGCGCCAGCGGCTATTTCATCGACGTCATGACGTGCGACGTATTCGTCAAATCCATTGAACTGGTGATGATGGGCGAAACAATCTTCCCGCCGGCATTCATGGCATCCATTCTCCATTCCGAAAACGACCACTTCGCCAAGGCAGAACCGCGCAACGACAATGCGCGGGCGATCCCCTTCACGCCGGAGCGCAGCATTACGCAACAACTGTCCCCCCGGGAAAAATCAATCATGCAATGCCTGATCGCAGGCGATTCCAACAAGTGCATAGCGCGCAAGATCGATATCGCTGAGGCGACCGTGAAGGTCCACGTCAAGGCGATCCTTCGCAAGATCCGGGTCCAGAACCGGACTCAAGCGGCGATTTGGGGCATGAACAACGGTTCACTGGTGCGACCGATAAGTGACGACTCTAGTACAAGCGAACAACTTCCAAATTCGATCGAAATGGCCTCAAACATCAAGCAAATCGATGGACCCGAGCGAATGGAAGTGAACCACCAAACAAGTCACGTGGAGGTTCCTGGTATCAGCCTGATGCGCAAGAACATCCACCGAAGGTCCAACGGATTGCTGCGACTCGGCAAATAGGCGGAGCAGGAGCCGGCGATCTCGGACGCGTGCGTCAGCGCGCGGATCGAGGCGTGCCAATCGAAATGCTTTCGAGCGGTGCTGGTAGTCGCCAGCGAGCTTTCGAAGCCGCGGCCCTACCCGACCTTGAGTTTCAGTTTATTCGCCTGGTACTGCAACGGCTGCGTACCGCGATAGCCATCCGGATTGTTCGATTGCCAACGCCAATGATCCGCGCACATTTGCGCCAACGATCGCACTGAATTCCAACCCAGCGCTTTTTCCGCAAATGTCGGGTCAGCATAACAGGCGGCGACATCCCCCGCCCGGCGTTCGCCTATCTGATATGGAACGGACCTCCCGCTCACGGCCTCAAATGTCCGGATCACTTCCAAAACGCTGTGGCCGTTGCCTGTTCCAAGGTTGACCGTGAGCACCCCGGACTGTTTCAGGTGGTTCAAAACACTTAGATGACCGGATGCAAGATCGACGACATGAATGAAGTCGCGGATGCCGGTGCCATCTGGAGTGTCATAGTCGTTTCCGCAAATCAGTACTTTCTCACGCTTTCCAACGGCCACTTGTGCCACAAGTGGCAACAGATTGTTCGGAATGCCCACTGGGTCTTCTCCGATGAGCCCACTTTCGTGCGCGCCAACCGGATTGAAGTACCGCAGGATACCAACCCGCCAGTCGGCGTCGGACCTGTAAATATCTCTCAGCATCTCCTCGATAAAGAACTTCGTGCGACCGTATGGATTTGTCGGTCCGAGGGGATGTTTCTCATCGAGCGGCAGGTACGCGGGAATCCCGTAGACAGTTGCGGACGAACTAAAGACAAGCGTCTTCACACTTGCTCTCTTCATGGCTGACAAAAGCCGCATCGTTCCCAGGACGTTGTTCTCGTAATAGGTCATCGGCTCCGCGTTGGATTCACCCACGGCCTTCAGCCCCGCCAGATGGATAACCGCCGTCACTTCGCAATCACGCAGTATCTTGTATATCGCCTCTTCATTGCGGATGTCGGCGTGCCAAAAGGCGAGCGACCGCCCGCTGATCGATTGCACCCGTTCGAGCGAGGCCCTGTTGCTGTTGGAGAGATTGTCGACTGCGACGACATCGAGCCCGGCATCAAGTAACGCGACAGACACATGGGAACCAATGTAGCCGGCGCCTCCGGTTAATAAGATCATATCGGACACTTTCCGTATCGCTCAAATTGATGCTACCGGCGCAGCGCCTCAAGCCGCGCTTTCGCCTCCTTGATTCCTGCGGCGTCGGCTTTCGCATAGAGGTCTTGCGCTCTGACTGCATCGCCGCGCGTTCCAAGAGTTCCCCATTTGGCAAGGATCAAGGGATCATAAGTTTCTGCGAGCGTGAAGCTTGCCTGGACGCTACCCATCTCGACGGCGCGCTCCAGCACAATCCGCGCCGCGCCTATGTCTCCCTGCCCAAGCAGCGCGGTCGCGCGCGCAAGCAACGCTGCCTCCACTGCGGAGTTCTTGGAATTGGGCTGGCCATCACTCCGAACGCGAGCCGCTGGTGACCGGTCGGCGACTGACTTCGCGTTTTCCGTGGGCTTGTCCCGCGCGCTCGAACCAACCGTGGGCGCAACCTGCTTCGCAAGCGCGAGATCCCGCTCGAGCTGTTCTGCCCGAACCCGCTCCTGCTGCAGTGAGCTGCGCAACGAGGCGGTATCGCGCTCCGCCGTCTGCCTCGCCTGCGTGACCTCCTCGTTCACCTTGGCCACCAAGGCAGCCTGCGTATCGAGATCGCGACGTGCGATTACGAGATCCTGCTCCAGGCGCGCCGCCCGATCGCGCTCTTCCTGTGCGGATTTGCGAAGCGACGGCGCGCCGTTTGCAGCCGCCTTTTTGAGTTCGGCCGTCTCGTCTTCAAGTTTGCGGGCGCGGGCCTCATATGCATAGAGTGCGCTACGCGTCATCGAGAGGCCTTGCGCAAGTGCCTCGGCCCTTTCGCGCTCCTTCTGCATCGATTTCCTGAGTTCGGCAGCATCTGCTTCCGCAGCCCCCTTCGCCCGCATAACTGCCTCGGTTACCTTTGCCGCCAGGGCCGTCTGGGTTTCGGCGTCGCGCCGCGCCGCCGTAAGATCCTGCTCCAGCCGCGCGGGCCGCTCACGCGCCTGCTGCAGGGACTTCTTCAGCTCGGCTTCGCTGCTCTCGCTTGCCTGTTTCAGCCGGGAAGCTTCCTCGCTTGCTTTCGCCGCCAATGCCGTTTGGGTCTCGACGTCGCGCAGCGCCGCCGCGAGATCCTGATCCAGCCGCGTGGACCGCTCGCGCGCCTGTTGCAGGGACTTCTTCAGCTCGGCTTCGCTGCTCTCCCTTGCCTGTTTCAGCCAGGATGCTTCTTCGGTTGCTTTGGCCGCCAGTGCCGTCTGAGTTTCGACATCGCGCCGCGCCGCCGCAAGATCCTGCTCCAGCCGCGCGGACCGCCCGCGCTCCTGCTGCAGGGGCTCTTGCAGCTTCGCTTCGCTGCTCTCGCTTGCCTGTTTCAGCCGGGACGCTTCTTCGGTTGCTTTGGCCGCCAGTGCCGTCTGAGTTTCGACATCGCGCCGCGCCGCCGCAAGATCCTGCTCCAGCCGCATGGACCGCTCGCGCTCCTGCTGCAGGGGCTTCTGCAGCTCCGCTTCGCTGCTCTCGCCTGCTTGTTTCAGCCGGGAAGCTTCCTCGGTTGCTTTTGCAGCCAATGCCGTCTGGGTTTCGACGTCGCGCCGCGCCGCCGCAAGATCCTGCTCCAGCCGCGCGGACCGCGCGCGCTCCTGCTGCAGGGGCTCTTGCAGCTCCGCTTCGCTGCTCTCGCTCGCCTGTTTCAGCCGGGACGCTTCCTCGCTTGCTTTCGCCGCTAGTGCCGTTTGGGTCTCGACATCACGCCGCGCTGCCGCGAGATCCTGTTCCTGCCGCGCGGACCGCTCGCGCTCCTGTTGCGAAGGCGTTTGCACCTCCGCCGTGCCACTCTCCCCCACCTGTTTCAGCCGGGACGCTTCCTCGCTTGCCTTCGCCGCCAGCGCGGTCTGCGTTTCGACCTCGCGCCGCGCCGCCGCAAGAGCCTGCTCCAGCCCCTCGGCTCGATCGTGCTCCTGCACGAGACGTTGCAGCAATTCGATGTCGCGTCTTGCAATCGTGAGCTCAAGTAGCTGTGTCTCCGCCCAGTGGTGTTCCCGTTCCGGAGGGTGTCCTGCATCGCCGGTTGTTGCTTGCGCAACCTGCACCGATTTGTCGTTGCTGCCCCGGCCCGGCGACAAGGGCTCGAAGTCGCCATAACCCGCTATTCCATCGGAAGCGAAACTGCGGGCAGCCATCGCGTGTTGCGCATCCGCCAGGCGCCGGGCGTGATCGGGGTAGGACTGGGTTTCCGACGCCCATGTCATAGCGAGCATGGTCGCGGCTATCCATGCCGCGCATCGACCCTGCGTAGGCAGCTGCTTCATTGCCTTCTGCGCAAGGGGCGCCTCGCCCGATTCGCTGCGTGAGGCACCCGCGACGTCGCAGGCGGTCTTTACTTTCTCGTTGAGAATGATGGCGCGCCCCATAGGAAATCCCGTCGCATGCTGACAAGGCCTGTTGCGATGCGTCATTATGCGCCCAGCCGACGCGAATCCTATAGCTCGCAAGGAGGAGCCTTCCTACCTCTTCGGGATTAGGGTACCGAGCGCTGCGTCCGCATGCCGATACCGGGAACCGCGGGTTTCCTTGAGCAACCCGACGCTCGGCGCCCGACTGAATGATCAAGAACAGCGGGGGCCGTACCGCGAGATCCTCTTAATCGCGAATTGCGGACCGGGCGATGCTTGGTCAACTAAGTGTGTCTCAAATGCCGCCAACACATCCGGGAGTACATTAACGTCAAACGTAGTGTCGTCGCCTGACTTGTGGTGCCAATTTAGTTCGGCCGCCCTCTACTAAGTTAATCGGGCTCATTCGGCGCCGCCCAATACTCTCGTAAGTGAAGCCGAGAGCAGCCATATTGTCGGGTCGATAGATGTTGTGCAGATCGACGATCACAGACTGCGCCATTTCGCGCTTCGGGCGCTTCGGGCGCTTCAAATCACGTGCGCAGAACTGCGCCCATTCCGTGATAATTACGAGCGCATCGGCGCCGCGGACGCAAGCGTAGGGGTCTTCGCAATAGTCGATGTCAGGCAGTTCCTTGGCAAAACAGGCAGACACAAAATCCTGGCAGAGGTCAAGGATCTCCCGAACAACAAGAGGAGCCTACGCCATCAACTGGCCCCCCGATGCGCGTGGCCATCATCGCCTCCGCGCGCGTGCGGCGCAGGAGTCCGGCTACGCGCCAAAAGGCGCTCGGGCGCATCTGGCGCGGTCATCTGGTGCGGGATGCACCGAACACAACAGCCCCGCGCAGAATCGCGGGGATTGGCGGCGGAACGTTTGCGCCCCTGACCTTACTCGTCATCACCATCTGCGCCGGTGGTCGCACTCACTCAGATCAAATCCCTGAAAAGCGAAATCGACCCGCTCCAACGCGAATTGCTTTCCCTGAGGGAACGGCTGGCGAGATTTGATCGGCCGGAGAAGGCCAAGGAGGCGGAGATCAACGCCGCCGCCGAAAAGGCCAAGGCCTTGGCGCAAAATCTGTCGCAACAGGCGCCGCTCACGTTTTCGCGCGAAGAAGTTCAGTTAATCCGTGATTACATCAAGCCGGCGCCGTTTGCGGGCTAAGCAGCACCCGCCGTTAGTGTCGGCGATCCCGTCCCCGGGGGCACGATTCCCTTCTCTCACCGACAAAGTGCCCAAACTGCTCGGCGCCCGATTTGCCATTCGCAATGGCGCAATTGTCATTGTCAGGAAAGACAGCCGCCAGGCTGATGCTGTTCTGGCGCCAAACTAGCAGCACCAGCACCTTGGTTCGGCTAGGGCGACGCAAGCGCACTGATTTTCCTAAAGAAAATTGGGTTCGTTCTGCGAAAATCCGTCCTCCTCATTTCTTCAGGCTGAGTGAAATCAACTCGCAAATTGCTCGATCGCGGCACGCGATAGCTCGAGCTTCATACCTTTGAAGCTTGGCTGTCTCGGGCAACGCACGGCGAATGGCCTCTGCCAAGCGTTCGGGTCCAGGTGGGGGCATTGTTATTCGCGGGCTGAAAAGCTCGCGCCAATTCGGTGAAGCCAGCATTGTTTTTAAGTCATCAGGATCCTGGCCCGGGCGTTCTGTGAAACCGAAGATTTAGGCACGTTGGATCCAAGCGGCCCTCAACATCCTTATCTCCGTTAGATCGAATTGAGCATGAGCGGGCCAAGAGCGAGCTAAAGGCGCTGGTGCCCGAGGATGCCAGAGAGGCGGCTGGACACGGCGTACGCGCCAAGCGCTCCAAGTCCGGCGCCATCAGCTTCGCGCTGTTGCCGATGGAATAGCTGGGGCTGAGCTCAGCGCTGAGACGCCCTCCGACCCGCCCTTTGCTTGGATGCGGGGCATTGTTTACGGAAGCGTGAACTACTCAAAGTTCCATTATGATTCCAGGTCATTGAGCGACGCGCAGTCGAGGCTGGTTTCTGAACCGGAAAATCCCCGCCGACAGCGGCGGAGGATTTATATCGTCACGTGACTTACGTTCCGGAGTTGCGGCAGCCCTCGTCACCTGGTGCCGACGCGCGGCGAATCGGCTGCGGTTAAGTCGGTCCAGCCCGTCCCTGTTGGGAGATTTGAACTGCTTTGCCTTCGGAGAGGCGCGTCAGAACCGTCCTGGTATCGCAGGGTGACCTCGACGGCGTCACCCGGCTGCAACTCGGTATCTTCGCTCGCGATAATCCGTTCCGGCCCTTTCTCGCCTTTTCTAATGATGGCAATGTCCGGTTTGCTGCCGGCTCCTCGTGCGAGTTGCGACCGAACCATCGCAGTGTACTGAAGCTTCTCTCCGACGCTCTGCAGCTTCTCGCGAATTTGGTTGAGCTTTAAGCTCGTGTCTTGCAGCTCACGGAGCAGGTCAAGCCTCCGCTGATCGTCGAGCTTTACAAGCTTTCTAGAGAGCTCGTCCTGTTGCCTCTTGACCTGCATTAGTAGCGCAGCGGTCTGCAGCTTCCGTGTTGAAGACAGCAGCACCGCGCGCCGCGCATCTGTAACGCGAGGGCCGATCACGGAACCCTTGGCAAAGAGGTCGGACGCTTTCTGCAGTTCTTCGAGATCTGACTGAAATCCCTCTTCCTCTTTCTTCTGCTGCTCTGAGAGCACGCGGACCTGAGCCTCTCCCTGTCGGACGCCGCCCTGAAGGAACGCCTTTTCCTGCTGAAAATCACTCTGCTTCGTCTTCAAGTATTCCGTTTCTGCATTGACGATTTCCGAAATCGCCGATCGAGCTATGGGTACGTCCGTCGGAATGCCTGGATTGAGCTGCGTCGCCTCTCCGAGCTCATTCTTGATGCGCCACATACGCGCCTGTTCTTTGGCGAGTTCTGTCCAAAGCGATGCGTACTCACTTCTCAAGTCCGCTGACTCGAGATAGGGATTATTCATTCTGATGCGCATGATGTCGTAGCCGCCCGCCACAGCGACGAGTTGGCGTACGGTGGTGGCGGGACGATAAGGGTACTCGCCCGGCTTAGACACGTCCCCGTTTATGTAGACCGGCCTGTATTCCGCCACGATCGTCGTGACCTCACCCGCGTCGATCACGATGACGGCCTCGCGACCATCCGAAGTCCTCTGTCGAAACACCTTGCTCGCCAGTGCGGCCCCGATTTGGGCTCGGATCTGCGGCAAAGGCAGGCCGGCTACGGGAAGCATTCCGACCAGTGGCAACGAAATATTCCCGTCCATTTGGACGGGAGCACGATGCCGTAGCTCCGGCACGCCCGCCACCGCGACCTCTAGCACGTCTCCGATGCTTATTCGATATTCGGCTTTAGCTTGAGTGACGGAAATTGTCAGGCCAAAAGCCACCAAGCCCCATTTGATGCAGCGGCCCAGGTTACTGCCGAACACATCGGTATGGAACCGATTGCGCAACATCGAGTTCGGTAAGACGGCAACTCTCTGCACCAACGTGCTCATCCGGCGAAATCCTTCCTCATCCGGTGAAATCCTTCAAGTCCGTCCGCCGACAGCAGCGCGTCGACATCGCTACCGTCGAAGAACCGTCGACGGACGACCGCAAACTCATCGTTCTATTTCCTCACTGGCGAGGGGCCGCTCAGTGCCTTGTTCGCCATGTTCGTTTGATTTGTCTTCTACTGACTATTGAGATCGATTCCGACAATTTAGTCCCGCACCGGCGCAGCTCAATCGACCATCGTAGTTACTCCTCACGCTACCCATTTATAGGCAATTTCCACCCAGTGGTCCGAATGCTACTGACTTCTTAGAAGTCGGAGTGATTGGCCGGGTGGCAGAGTGCTATGACTTATGCGTCCTTTTCCAATTTGCCGGCCTCCACCAAGCCTCCGGCACGTTCCATCGATGCCGGAAGAGCGATCCCAGCAGGCGTCGGAAGGCGCCGATTGGCTGCCCTATTAGTATTGGTAGCAAGTACCGAATTCCTACTGGTAGCCTTGGCGGCATATTCCGCAGCCGTCCTCTATCATCTGATCCTGCAGGACACGCCGGATGCCTCCAAGTACATCCCGGAATCCCTTCTGATTTCCACATTGCAGTTGCTCGCTTCCCTGGGGCTCCGGCAATATTCCCGGATCCAGACAAAGCCCCGGCACGTGTTCCTATGGAGCGGCGCCAGCAGCGTCTTCTTCGTATTCTCCTTCTTCATCTCGGCGATATTCGTTCTGAAGGTTTCGGAAGGCTACTCGCGCGCTACTGTCATAGCTCAAGCTGTGAGCGTCCTCCTTACGGTGGTCTGCACACGGGCAATATGGTTCTCATTGCTACAGCCTGCCATTGCATCCGGGCTTATCGACGCCAGACGCGTCATTCTTATAGGAGAGCCGAGCCACTGCCTGAATTTTTCCGCTCGAGCAATTGCCACCGGTATTCGGACCATCCGCTCGTTCGACCTTCCGACGTTTCGCGCCGACTCTTCAGTACCGGCCGCGATCCAAGTGCTCCCTCATGCCCGCCAGCTGGTCGCGGATTGCCGGCCCGCCCGAGCGGATGACATTGTCATTTTGATTTCGGAGTCGGATGTTCCTGCCGCCCTCGCGCTTGCCAGCGCCCTATCAGAGCTGCCGGTTGACGTTCACGTCGTCCCTGTTGGTGCTATCGATCTCATGGCCGTGTCGCGGATCACTCAGTTCGGCAACATGGTGACAATGCGGATCTTCCAATGCCCCCTCAATCCTTTCAACCGAGCAATCAAGCGAGCATTCGATGTTGCCGCTGCAATCGCTGGACTTATTGTGGCCAGCCCCCTTTTCGTCATGGTTGCGCTGGCAATCAAGCTCGATTCTCGTGGGCCGGTGCTATTTCGCCAGGCGCGGCACGGCTATAACAACGAGCCCATTCGCGTGCTGAAATTCAGAACGATGACAGTGATGGAGGATGGCGACAATTTCAAACCTGTCACCAGACACGATCCACGTGTGACTCGTCTGGGACACCTCCTGCGCCAGAGCAATATCGATGAGCTTCCGCAGTTATACAACGTCCTGGTCGGCGACATGTCGCTCGTCGGGCCCCGTCCGCACGCGACCTCGCAAAACGAGGCGTTCGCTGAGTTGATTTCGTTGTTTTCCCGTCGCCACAACGTCAAGCCTGGCATTACCGGTTGGGCCCAAGTCAACGGCTACCGTGGCGACACCGATACCCTCGAGAAGATGCAGCGGCGTGTGGAGCACGATCTATACTATATCGACAACTGGTCACTCCTTCTCGATATCAAGATCATGATCATGACCCTCTTTTCCAGAAAGGTGTATTGGAACGCCTATTGACGACTTTCCGTCTGCTGCACACCTTCTACTAATCGACCTTTGATTTAGCTTGGTAGCCGCTGCGGAATCGTCCAAGAACGCCTATGATAATTTTCGCCACGTGCTGCGTAAGCCGAAAGCCACGCGACTTGCCGCAGTGTGTTTGAGCATCCACTATCAGGCTGGTAGGAAAATGTTGCAGAACAACAGGACCGATAATTGGATAGATCGCGACGATAGGCCGCCTGAATTTCGTCCAGGGCCGGTCGTGTCGCCGGCAGACGTCTTGGCCGTGCTGGCATTCATACGACGACATGTACCGATCATATCGCTGACAGGTTTCGCGGTGCTTGGCGTTGCTACACTTTACCTCTTCACCGCGGTACCGACGTTCACCGCCAAGGCGCTACTGATCGTAAACTCGAAAGGGAGCCTTGGGGACGCTGCGGCGGTGTCAACGGTCGTGGAAAGCCAGATCGGAATCATGAAGTCTGAGAGCATCGCCAGCGCCGTGATCGAGAAGCTCGGCCTTGCTCAAGACCCGGAATTTGCGACCGGCCAAGGTAGCGGCATGATATCCCGGCTGCTCGGCTGGAGTAAACCGGAGACGGAAGCTAGCGCTGCGCGCTATGCCGTGGAACGGTTCGAACGCAAGCTTTCGGCCAAGCGTGTCGGCCCTACGTATCTTGTCGAGATTACCTTCGATTCCAGAGATCCGGATCGAGCGGCGCAGATCCTAAACGCCGTTGCAGAAAAATATGTTACCCGTCAAATGGACAAGGCCGGCTTGCAAGACGAGAAATGGGTTAAGGATCGACTGATCGAATTGAGCACTCAAGCATTAGCTGCCCAAAAGGCATTGGAGGATTATAGCAAGAATCGGAAAGAGCCAGCGGATTCAGCTGCTACCATCGATAAATTGGCAGCCGCTGCGGAATCATCAAAAAACGCCTATGATAATTTTCGCCGCGTGCTGCGTAAGACAGAAGCGACGCAACAACAATCCTCGCCGGTGTTTGAGGCGAGTATCGTCGCCGGGGCGTCGCCTCCTTTGAGGGCAAGTTCGCCAAAACCTAGAAACGTGCTTGGAATAGCGATCGGTGGAGGGTTACTTCTTGGCATCGCTATCGCAATGCTGCGCGATCTCTTAGATCGAGGCATCCGCGCGAGCGGGCTGGAACATCGTCTAAGCACAGAGAAGGGCAGGATCGAGCGACCGCTTCCGGACGCGGTTCGACCGGATCATCAATCCGAAGCATCGGCAAAGGCAACGTCAGTACGCCTCACGGGTTCGGGGTGAAGAGTGCCATCTTCACCGACGATCGGCATCCGCCCGGCCGGTCGGTTCGTGCTGAACACGAAGGCGTGCAGGCGCCATAGGGCGGGCGGGATTAGGCGCAATGGCATCCTCAGCCAGGCGAGGACGAGGCGAAGGTTGTCGCGGCGCGTTTGAGGATGCGCAGATACGATTGCCGCAGCTTAAGGCTGTGCTGGCGGCCAGGCTTGAGCCCTCCTTGATCGCCGCATGGACGAGCTTGGCGTCGGTCGGGAACTTCGGATCACGCTTGAGAAGCTCGATGCGCGCTTCTTTCAACTTGGGATCGTAGTAGGCATTGACACTGTCAGCGCCGACCATTTCGCGACCATTAGCCAAAAGCCGTCGAGCAACGTGAAAACCAATGAATCACCAGCACCTTGTCGTTCGGCATCTTATCTCCGGATCAGAGCCGCCACAGTCGAATGACGGCGGGCTTTGCGGCACGAGTATTGACGTCTAGCACGAGGCCCGAGCCATCGCGCAGCAGCCGCTGAAGTCGCGCCATAGCGGTCTTTGTCGGTTCACGCCAGACGCCGATGCCAAAGTATTACTCACGAAGAGCAACGGGGCGAAACGCTGCGCTGCACTGGGGAGCGCCGCCTCCCGTTGCGTCAACGAGCCAACTGGGCTCCAATCAACACAGGCCGAGTCAAAGGCCTGGTCAGCGAGCATCGCGCCGTGTGTGATTCCGCCCAATTGACAATCAATGAGTCCTCGTGATGCGCATCCTGGTGATAACTCATAAACGGCTCGCTAACCTACGCAACGGCCATGATCTTCGCGTATGGCACCTGTGCCGCGAATTAGCGAAGCAGCATGAGCTGTACCTTTTGATGCTTAATCTCAGTTCGCTCGATAGCTGCAATGACGGTCTGGCCGGTTTGGCCGATGTCTTTAAAAAGATCAGCAACGCACCGAATCTTCCTACAACCAGGCCCTCGCTGAAACGGCACTACCGTCGAAATGATTCAAATTACTATTCACTTTCCTACCCGCATCATTTTTCAAAGGTTACCGAAGCCATAGCCGACATCTGTCAACAGAACAGTATCAGCCATATGATTGTCTTTGGCCTTTTCCTTGCGGAATTCGTCAGGCCGTTTTCGAGCAACAAGAAGATACTCTTCGATCTCATGGACAGTGAAGTTCTAACACTGACCAGAGAAATACAGTTTTTTCCACCTTGGCCCCTGCAGCTAAAAACACGTCTAAAGGCGCATCTAATGCGCGCCCGCCTTGCCAAGGCGGAAGCGTGTTTGCCTCATTGGTTCAACCACGTAACAACAATCAATGATGCGGATTCTCATACCGTCTGTAGATTGTCCGGTACTAGTACAAACATTAGCACAATACCGAACGGAGTTTCGACCGACCTTGCGGAGACATTTGACGCAAATGGTCACGTCGCAAAACGGAGGGGGGTGGCTTTTTGGGGAAATCTTTCCTTCAAACCGAACAGCGACGCGGTTCGCTTCTTCTACGAGAATGTCTATCGACCGTACTTGGCACCGGCCGGAATTGAGTGGTGCGTGGTGGGCAGGGATGCGGAACGTTGGCTTGTAGAGGAGGCAAAGCGAGACCATGGTATTCGTCTCACTGGGTTCGTTGACAATATTTGCTCAGTACTGGCTGAATACCCCATCATGGTGAATCCAATGCGAATTGGCAGTGGATTGAAGAATAAAGTGCTTGAGGCGTTCGCCATGGGATTGGCTGTGGTTTCAACCGGACTAGGCGTTGAAGCCGTTAGCATGGCACGCGAAGGCATCGACTACATGCGAGCTGATGAACCCGAGAAGACAGCGTCTGCGATCAAGTTGCTTATCGAAGATGAATGCCTTCGGCTCTCTATGATCGAGAGTGCTCGAAAAGTCGTGTTGGAGCACTACACTTGGAGCAAGGTTGCTGGCGATTTGGATGCACTTTTGTGCTCGTTGTGAACGCCGGACGAGGCGACCGTAACCCGGATGCACATCTACATTGTGCCCGGCAATCCGCAGCAGAATGCCTTCATCGAAAGCTTCAACGGTCGGTTGCGCGATGAGCTGTTGAACGAAACGCTGTTCAGCTCTCCCGTGCATGTCAGCGAGGTTCTGTCGCTCTGGAAACAAGACTACAACACCGTCCGACCGCGGCCGATCTCCCAAGCGGCGCCCAGGCGACCGAGGTCGCCATGAGCAACATTTTTTATCCCGACGGCGTCTCGCCCTACGTGACAACCGTCCATGGCGCAAAACCGACTCAGCTCACCGTAGATGCCAAGCTGTATTAGGGCTACCAACGAACAGCAGCCCGTTCCCAATAAACATGCGGTGAAACGCTCTGCAGTTCGTGGTGCCGCGAACGGGGACTTCAGGCTGCGTCCGAACAGCCCCGCTATTGACCCCCGATTTGAATCAAACCACAGACTGACCTTGTCCCCAAGTTTTATCCAATCCCGAGTTCGCCTGTCGGCTGGGTTCGACCGATTGGGCGGTGGTAGCGACGGGAGCTGGCGCGGAGCCTTCGGCATAGCGCAGCGCCAGATCCCGGCGCGGATGGCAGGTGACGGCGAACTCGGAGGGGGCCTTCCATCTGAGCTGCGAGTGTGGTCGCGTATCGTTGTAGTCGGCACGCCAGCATCCGACCGTGACGCGGGCCTGGGCCAGCGACGTGAACAGCGTCTCGTTCAACAATTGATCCCGCAGCCGACCATTGAAGCTCTCGATGAAGGCGTTCTGCATGGGCTTGCCGGGCGCGATGTAGTGCCAGACGACGCGGCTCTGATCGGCCCGGGTCAGGATGGCGTTGCTGGTGAGTTCGGTGCCGTTGTCGCTGACCACCCTTTTTGGGCTTGCCGCGCTCGATGATCAGCCGGTCTAGTTCCCGCGCCACGCGGATGCCTGAGAGCGAGGTGTCGGCCACCAGAGCCAGACACTCGCGGGTGCAATCGTCGACGACGGTCAGGATGCGGAAGCGTCGGCCCTCGGTGAGCCTGATCGGAGACGAAATCGAGCGACCAGCGGTCGTTCGGTGCCTGCGGCAACGTCATCGGCGCCCGCGTCCCGATCGCCCGCTTGCGGCCGCCACGGCGACGCACCGCGAGCCTCTCTTCCCGGTAGAGCCGGAACAGCTTCTTGTGGTTGACCAGGTATCCCTCCCGCTCGAGCAGCACGCGCAGGCGACGATAGCCGAAGCGGCGGCGCTCCTGGGCGATCGCTTGCATCCGTTGGCGAAGGCCGGCATCGTCCGACCTGGCCGTCCGGTATCTCATGGTCATGCGGCAACAGCCGATGGCTTTACACGCCCGCCGTTCGCTCATCCCGAAGGATTCCCGCAGATGCGCGACAGCTTTCCGCTTGGCCGGGGGCGTCACCATTTCTTTCCCAAGAGATCTTTCAAGGCTGCGTTGTCCAGCATGGCGCCGGCCAAAAGCCGCTTCAGCCGCGTGTTCTCATCCTCCAGCGTCTTCAGCCGCTTGGCTTCCGAGACCTCCATCCCGCCGAACCCGGCCTTCCACTTGTAGATGCTCGCGTCGCTAACGCCGTGCTTGCGGCACAGCTCGGCGACGGAAACGCCGGCCTCGTGCTCCTTCAAAATCCCGATGATCTGCCGAAAAGCGGTTGCGCGTCATGCTCTGGTCCTTGTCTTGGGCCAGAGCGAACTTCAAACTGGATTAGACCCAAGGGGCAAGTTCAAGACGCCTCGAAATTCGATTACGATGGAACGCCGCGGCCCCAGGGCAAAGGCGTCGATATCGGTGCATTCGAGGCGGCAACGACTTGGGGCAGCCAGGTAGCCTCAGACGACGAATTTGAAACGGAGAAACACAGATGCGTACCGTTTTCGATATCGGCATGTACGACGGAGCGGACAGCGCGTACTACTTGCAGTCCGGATATCGGGTAGTCGCGGTGGAGGCCAATCCGGAACTGGCGCAACGCGCCACCGAGAAGTTCGCCGCCGAGATCGCGTCGGGACAAATGATATGCGTCAACGCAGCGATCTCGACGAGTCGCGATCCCGTTGAGCTGGTGCTGAGCGGCGCCGACCCCGGCTCGAGTTCCGTGTTCGGCGACCGCGTGGCGCACAAGCTCCCGATCGGTTCAATCACGGTGCCTAGCATGATAATGCAGGACCTGCTCTCCCGCTATGGTGCGCCGTTCTATGTCAAGGTCGATATCGAAGGGGCGGATCGGATATGCGTGCTCTCCCTCAATTCGGAAAACCGCCCAGAATACCTGTCGTTCGAAGTCGGGGACGACGTCGAAGAACTGGTCGAGCACGCGCGAAAAATCGGCTTCGGCAAATTCAAGATTGTCAGTCAGACGTCGTTCCGCGAGCTCGCCAACCAGGACTGTCTCTACGACCGGATCATACAGCGCTTCGTGCGAGAGCTCGGCTATGCCGACTGCCGCCAAATCAGGCGCGCCGGGCGCTTTTTCGTCTCCGGACACAGTTCCGGACCCGGCCCCTGGGAGAGTGACGGCAAGTGGTACTCTGCAGATAAGAGCCTGTCACGGTGGCGCCGGGCGAAGGCGACTGGCACCTTGTCCGGTTGGTACGACATACACGCCACGCTTCGGTAGCGAAGCGACGCGCGCCGGGCAGCCTCGCGTGCAGATACGCGGTAGTGCGCCGCTTGACTTGGATATCGGCATAGATCACCCGCGCCTGCTCCTCGTTCAGACCGGTATGCGGCCCGAGCTTGGCGTGAGCGACGGCGTATTGAGCGCCCAAAACGCGAGATCAATTTTTCGTACGGCAGCGAGAAGGTAGCGCGCCATCGCGTACCCTGCGCTTACGAACAAAGTTCGCTCAGGGCAAGACCATTATGTTGGGTGCAACGATCGAGAATTAGCGCATTACGGAGTACTTACAATTGGGTAGCCACTCAGCCTCCGGTGAATTTGATCGAGTGCTTTTTATTCTCAACCGTTCTGCTTACACTTGCTCAAATCTCGCCCTCGGCGATGGTCACACAACGAACACGTGAGTTTTTAGGGCTTTGTTTGCTGCCCGAAGGAGCACGGTCAGTTTTGACCTTCTTTGCGGTCGAGCCTCGGGGCGGGCCGACGTCCCTGCCAACTTCGTTTTCATCGGCGCCATCGCCGCTAGCGTCTAGGTCGCTGATTCCATGGCATCAATATCACGTCAAGGCATTGCACTCTCCGCTGCGCGCTATATCGAACAGGCCATCATGCTGTTGACGCCGGTCGTTCTAGTGCGAACGATCGACCCCGCAGCGTTCGGCGAATATCGGCTGTTCTGGCTACTTGTAAATACCGTGGCTCTGTTGTTCGCCTTTGAACTGCCCCGCAGTTTGCTTTTCTTCTTTGTCCGTTTGGATTCAGAGGGACGCCGGCTTTATGTCGGGCAGACGGCGCTGTTCTTGCTTGCCACAACGATGGTTGCGGCGCTCCTCGTCTTTGTCTTTGGTAATGCCCTGCCCTCGGCCATGAGAGACCTGCTGCGCCAGCATGGGTTTTTGATTGCGGTTTTCCTGCTTGCCTCGAATTTGGGCTTGTTACTCGACGTGTTACCCAACGCCGCAGGGCAGATTCGATGGCAGGCACAAGCTATCGCGGCCACATCCGTGCTCAGGGCCGCGCTCATAATTTCCGCAGCAGTAATCTTTCGGCGGCTTGAAGAGGTGCTGGTCGCCACATCGCTTGCTGCCTGCATCCGACTCGGGCTTTTGGGTTATTTCATTGCACGCTATTGCGGTATTCGACTGTTCCCGCTGGACAAGCAGCAATTCCGCACGCAGCTTCGTTATGCTCTTCCATTTGGCGTGGCTGGTTTGCTATGGAACATGCGAAAACAAGCCGAGCAATGGATCGTGGCCACGGTCTTTTCATCAGGGGTGTTCGGAATATTTTCAGTTGCAACTACGCTCCTCATGCCCTTTGAAGTCCTGAGAGGCGTACTGGCGAATTTGCTTTTGCCCAAGATGAGCCATCTTCATTCAGTTGGCCGCCACGAAGAGCTAATGCTGCTGAACAACCAAGGCAATGTGATAATTAGCGCGATTATGTTTCCCGCTATTGCGGCGTTATTCGCCTTTTCTTATGAAGTCATCCAGCTTCTATTTACAAACGAGTACGTCAGCGGCTCGCCGGTACTGCGCATTTATCTGGTTCAGACGTTGATATCGGCTGAAATTACCACCCTGCTGAGCGTGTTCGGACAAGGGTCGGCTAACATGCGTTATGAAGCCTCGATCTTGCCCTTTGCCGTAATAACCAGCTTGGTCGGTGTTTGGTATTGCGGCTTGCCGGGCGCGGCTGTGGGATCGGTACTGGCCACCTTCGTAGTGTATGCGCTCTGCCTTAGACGACTCTCAAAAGTAATGAGCGTTCCGATCGCAAGGGTGCAGGATTGGAAGAATCTTGGAAAAATTTTGAGCGTATCTGCGGCGTGCGCAATCGCGGTACGTTTGTCGGTCGACGTGCTGAACCCGTCGGCGCCAATTGCTGCGACGGTCGGGCCTGCTGCCGTTTTGGCGACTTATGCTGCTATCTTGTTTGTGACAGGGTATTATCGAACACTTGCTGAGATGCGAAGAGAAGGAAATGCATTAGCTAATACATCTCGTCCCGTTGGGGAGTTGGCCTCCTGGATCTCGAGTGACCATGCGCCAACAAAACCTCTTAGCATTGTTTCACGTCGCTGGTAGCCAAGTTCTGGATCGACTGCCCGCACTTCGACCCGAAGTGGCGCTCTTTCGCATTTATGATTTGATCTAAAGGCAAGTCTGGGATTTGCGCATTGCGAGATTTTTGGAGGCCGGCATGATCTTGAATGCAAGGAGTTTTTTGACAGCAGGTCATACGTTTACGCAAAGGCAGGAGGCGGCATTCTTTGCTTCGATTCGCCTGCGCAACGGCACCTTCAAGACCACCGACCACCATCGGCTCGATGATCTCAATTTGCTGGTTATCGGCGAGTGGCAGAAACTCGACCGTAAGCCGCGCGAGATCATGGACGTAGGTGTATCCTCGGGGATTTCCTCGCTCGAATGGGCGGACGCTCTAGCCCGCGCTGGCATCGATGCGAAAATCGTCGCAACTGACCTGTGCATGCACGCGAGCCTCGTGCCCCTATTGCCGGCATATGAGGTTCTTCTCGACCGCGACGGCAAGGTGATTCAGCACATTCTCGGCAATCGTCCGGTACGATGGTCCTTGGATGGGCCGCGGGATTTCTTCAGGGGTACCGGATTCCTGGTCGCCGCGCTCAATGCGTTTGCAAGCACACTGTTGCTGTTGACCAATGGGAGGCGAAGAGGGAAGGATGTACTGCTGGTGAACCCGGATGCGCGCGACAACGCCCGGCTGAGTTTTGCCGAGGACGACATACTGGCGCCGAACCCGGAGCATCTACGCGGTCGGTTCAACGCAATCCGCGTGGCAAATCTGCTTAATCGTGGCTATTTCGACGAGGCGCAGTTACGCCGCGCCGTGGACAATCTCAAGGATCGGCTAATGGGTGCCGGTTCGTTCCTGATTGTGAACCGAACGCACGCAGACGGCAACAATAACGGCACTATCTTCCAGCTTAGCGAGGCGAACAAATTTGAGATCGTGGCCAGGATGCGGGACGGGAGCGAGATTGAGGATATCGTGTTGTCGCCTGACGCGGACGGAGCGCAATTGCGCGCGGCAAGCCAAAACCGGTCGCTCTCAACGCCCAGCCGTCCCAGGTGAGGTACGGGGGCAGCGGATACGGAGTTTATTGCGAGATGATCGCGCCAATCAAAGGATGCTTTCACGCTTCCCTGTTGGAGACGCGCTACGGCTGGCCTGTCGTATTTTGATGTATTGGCTCGCACGCGGGCACCTGCCTAAGAGTCTCCGTCAACTACGCTTTGAAAAGCACTGGACCTTAACGAGTAGCTGACGGCCACGGCGAAAGTTCGTCGGCGCCGCCGTGAGGCCGAGTGACCTTGCCCCCACTTTTATCCAGTTCTCAAGCGGGAGTGCTCCTGGCCGACGTTATCCCCGGTACGAGATACGCGGTGCGATCGCCTCCGACGTTCAGGGCAAGAACCACCATAGGCGGGAATATGTAGCGGGCCTCACCCTGCCGACGGGCGCCGGCGACATCATGCGCGCCTCGCCAGAGGACAACGCACAGCTCCTCTGCGCCACTATCGGCGGCATGGGCTGACAGGCAAGATCCTCGAAGCGACAATTCAGCTCCGCTGGGACGAGACCAGCTGGATTCGCCAGACAATCGTTGTGGCGCGCGATCCCGCGGCGCCCATGGCGGCCTTCGACGCCGGCGACAGTTCAACCTATTCGATCGCGTGGATCGACTGCATTCCCAAGGGCGCTCAGCTTGGCCGCTCGCTCGTGTTCCTTGGCGAACACGCGACTCGGCACGAGCTGCGGGGCCGTTCGGCGGAGAACCACTTCCCTCGCTCGGCGATCCAAAGCTCTCCATTCCGGTTGACTTCCCGGCTTAGCGCTTACCCCATTCCGCGATCTGCTGGTCTGGGCTTCTCCTGTGATCGAGAATGGGTACTCCGAAAGGGTCGAGCCGCGGACCGGTTCAAAATACTATGGTGCTAGGGTGTGAGTTTGGGTGCCATGTTGATATTGCGGTCCCATTAAACTCGGGGTGTCAGGTGCGAATTCTCTCGATAGATTTTTCCATTCCCTATCTACTGAAGGATGATGACCATCCGATCGGCGGCTGGGCCGTCCAACTTTCAATATGGCTTCGCGCGCTTGAAAACGCCGGTCACGACGCCGCTCTCCTTACCTGGAAGGGTGCCTTGGCCCATGTCGGTTCGGGCCAGCAAATCAAGCTTATCGAAACCTATGATCCCGCGCATGGGGTGCGGGTTGCGAAGTACTTCTACTCATATATCCCAAAAATATTGGCAGCCGCCCGCGCCTATCGTCCAGATATTATGATCCAAGGCGTATGTGGGGTTCATACCGCCATCATGGCTTTCGTCGCCGGCCAACTCGGGATTCCGTTCGTTCACCGCGTCGTCAACGACAAGGACGTCGATGAACGATGCAAAATCGGTCTTCGATCTTATGAATGGTTGGCATATTCGTGGGCTCGGAATCGAACAACTGCATTTCTCTGTCAAAATGAGTATCAGCGCGGAAAATTGGCAGCGCTTTTTCCAGGCAAGCCTGTTCACGTCCTTCATAATGCCGTTGTCGTAGCAGAGGACGCGGCCGCTCCTTTGCCCCGCGCAGAACGCAGATATGTCGCCTGGCTTGGCGTCTTCCGCTATGGAAAGAACCTGCCATTGCTTTTTCGGATCGCCCAGGAACTCCCGACCGTCAAATTCCGCGTGGCAGGGATGCCAGACCGAGTTGTTGATCAAGCGACGCTGGACGCCGTGAATGGCCTGCGCCATCTGCCAAACGTGGAACTGATTGGCTATATCCGGCGGGCAGACGTTCAACGATTTCTGTCAGAAGCGACGATGCTTCTCTGCACATCAGATTTCGAGGGCTTTTCGAACGTGTTCCTCGAGGCTTTTGCCGTGGGCACGCCTGTCATGACGCGCCGGCAAGTCGATCCGGACTCGATCGTCGTGCGTCATACCCTTGGCGCATCGGCCGAGGACGAGTTGGCACTTACCAAATCCGTGAAGGCATTCTGGGACATGGACGCGAATGAATACAACGCGCTCACTCGACGATGTCAGACCTATGTTAAGGCCAATCACTCGCCGACGGCAAAAGCTCGCGAGTTGATTGCGGCTTTGACCCCTCTTGTCGCTAAGTCAAAACACCCAGTTTCCTCACGGCGACCTGACTAGATGGCGAGACGATTAAGCGACGGTTAGAGTAGATCAACCAATTTCGATAGGTCGATGAGTGCATCTTTGAGCCATAGCGGCCGAGCGCCTTATCATCTCACGTTGCCGCATTCGGTCGCGCGAGCTGGCACCTTTTTCTTTCTCTTGTTCGTCTTCATGTTGCCCTTCCAGCGAATGACGGACAATTTGTTCGGCATCCAAGGGCTTAAGCCATTTAACTTGTTATCAGCAGTCGTCTTGGCTTATGTGGTGTTCCACACTGCGCCCCTGCACGCGACCGACAAACTCGAACGAACATCCATCAGACTTCTTCTCCTGTACTTCGCCACCTTTGCCATCGCCCTCATTAGATCGATTCCAAACGCGCCCCTTTTGCACAGCCGCTTCCCTGATTCATTTCCAGAATCCTACTTTGACTTTTTACTATCGTGCATTGTGCCGAGCTTTTATCTTCTACCCTTCCTCTTTATCCTTAAGCGCATGTGCTCCTTTCAGGAGCTCGAGAGGATCACGACGGTCATCTGCCTTTCGATACTTTTGCTATCAATTGCTTTCGTCGCTCTCGTCCTGATGAATCCGTCCGTTCTGCTTTCAGGTGAGCGAAGCGGAATGGATGACCTTGTTCCAGCTAACCGGGACGAATGGGCCAAGTTCTGCGTCACGTATTTTGGAGTCCATTACAATACAATTGGAACCATATACATTTGTACTATACCGCTGTTGCTCTATAGAGCTCTTACGCGGAGCGCTTTTTGGATCGTACCGCTCGGTCTAGCGCTCGTGGCAATTCTCCTTCTCCAGTCACGCAGCGCGCTTGTCACAGTAGCAGCTTCGTGTTCCCTATTCTTGATCCTGCGGCGCAGGTTTGTCATTTTGGTCGTCGGTGCTGCGGCGGCTGGCCTCACATCGCTCCTGTGGATCGGACCAACCGTTCAAGCTCTTCTTTCGATCGGGTTTGATAGCGGTTCCGACGTCTCGGCCGATGCCTTGTTCACGGGCCGTGTCGCTTCCGTTTGGGTTCCGCTGCTAAATGAATGGACGACCGATACCGGCCTGTTCCTGTTTGGCGCTGGTCGCTATGGAACGGGGACGAGCTCACTTTGGGAATCAGGAACCCTGATGCCGGTCACCCATGCGCACAATGCAATTATCAACTTCTTTCTTGATTGCGGGGTGATCTTAACCGGTGTGCTTCTCATTTTCCTTATGTTTGGAACAGCTACTGCCTGGCGAGTTGGGCGAAGGCTGAATAGTGACCTGTATTGGGCTCTGTTCGCGTGCATCTTTGGTTGTGGAATTAGCATGGCGACTGAGTGTGACATCCTTCCAACAATTGAAAACATGTACGCATTTCCGATCATTGCGATGATGATCAACCTGGCGCGGTTGCGCGATCTGGATGCCTATCACCGTTGATCCAGTCCGACCAAATTGGTCTGACGTGAACTCCAAGACGATTCAAAGGCCGGGACATCGTTGCGAAGCAAGCGTGATGGTGTTCGATTATATCTGACCTTGCCCCACGCGCTTAGTCCGGCTTGACGTTCGCTCTGGTCCGCGACGAGGGCCAGAGCGATCATGTCAGCGGTGGCACCGGCAGCGGATTGTTGATGCGCGATGCAAACGGCAGCGAGCCCGATGCATCTATTTCGATGTTCGCATACCAAACGGCCAACGGCAGGCCATTTAGGTTATTCCCTCGATACAACGCCAGATTCCACCAGAATGGTGCCCTGGCTTGCGTGCCGACTTGCACGCCGCTCCGATTCCAGAGCTGATTGCCATCGAGCCAAGTCTGCACAAACCCATTGGGAGAATTATCCATTCGGAATGTTGTCCTCACGAAATGCCAACGGCCAGTCGCGCAACTGACATAGGGAGAACTCCAGGTCGTCGGATTGATATGGACCCAGACGCCATAATTCCCGTTACGAGGATAGAGCGCATGGGTCGGTCCGGAATTGACGCCGCCAGTCTGATCGTGAAGATCGGGAAGATCACAGAAGGTGCAGTCGAAGGTCGAGCCAGGCTCTATGAAGAATGCAAACGAGATGTCGCCGGTCACTTGCCACGGAATCAAGAGATGAGCGGTATTGAATTGAATCCGATCGATGCTGGCACCATCGAATGGGGCAGGATCACCTTTATGCACCTCGAAGCGATATAGATTGAGATAATTTGGATCGTTCACCTTGATCAGACAATAGGGATAAGCCCCGGCACGACCCTGCAAGGACCCATTAAGAGCACTAGTCGACGTCGTGACCGGATAAATTAGGTTGTTTCCGCTCCCGGTCGGGAGATGTTTATAGGGCGCGACATTGGTCGGCCCCGTACTTAAGCCAAGACCGCCGATCTTCGGCCTGACATCCATCGCGGTCAGGAAGCTATAGAGTGCCTTGCTGAAATCGAGCTGCTGCTGCGCTGTCAGCTTCGATCCATAATGCACGAAGGCAACCTGACGCGACGTGCAATGACCACGCGCGCTTTTGAGGATCTGAACGGTGCCGACGCTCGCAGCGTGGGTTGCGGTGCCGGTGCCGATCGATGAGCCATCGAGAAAGACCTGAATCTGCGCCGTCGTGTCATTCTGTTGTATCGCCCAATGTCCAACGGTCGAGCCGTAGATGCTGCTGAGGGAAATTCCATCCGAAGTATTGAGGCCCGCTATGATGTTACTAATTACAGAGCCATTGGCCTTGTGACCGATAAACAGTTTCTCGCCGCTGCACTGGAACGGACTAACATCGTCGGCTGTGCACTCATTTAGACAAAAGTGCCCAAATGCGGAATTGCCATCGGTAGCCTTGCCGCTGTTGACCTGGAAGTTGGTCGAGAACCAGCCTGTTGAGCCATCGCCTGCCAGGTAACTGTTGGCATTATAAGCAATGGCACCACTAGCAGTGAGGCGGCCTGTGGCTGTGTCGACCCAGTTGTAGCTGCAAGCACTCTGGGATGGTGCGGCGAAGCAATAGAACAGATCGAGCGTCGCCCAGATGCCGCTCTGCTTGAGTGTAGTAATCAAGATATCGACCTGCTGCAGCCAAGTGCTGCTCGGTGCAGGCGAGATGACAGAAGCGAGCGCATTGGTCTCATCGTTGATGGCGGGCCATGATAGCCCGGCGGCCGTCTGCATGGCGCTCGCCGTTGTGGTGGCCAACAATCCGGTAAGAAGATCGCGCCGTCGCATGTGCCCCCCTCTCAAGGATCTCGCCTGTGCGGAGGAAGGAAGCCTAGCACTTTCTCACGCACCTGATTCCATCGGCGTTGTCTCATCCTGATTGTCGTTGATCTCCTGCTCAGCAAGGAACCACAAATGATTCGTTCGACGCAAGATTTCGGGCGATCAGCGGGATCAGCCCGAGTGCTCAAATTAGGTAATTGAAAGCCTCGCCGGATGCTTACGCAGCAACGAGCGCGAATATCGTCGCGCCGTCGCCGCGACCTGGCGCGGGGCCTGCAAGCTCTCCAGAACGATCCTGAGCTTCTCGTCCTCGGAACAGCGTCGCCGACGATCCGTTTCAACCGCCTCGAGCCGCCCGACTTCGGCGCTGACCTTATCACGTTCTCCAATACCGCGCCTCACCTGACAATGCGGCCTTCAGCGGAAGGGATCAGCCCTAGCAATCGTGATCTCCCAGATTTCGAGAATCCGAAAAATCACAGCCTATCGCTCAACAATATGTCCAGTCGGCGCCATCAAAACCTCCCGCGCAGAAACGTCCGTAAAAAAAATCTCTCTGGTCTTAATTTCAGGAGGTGCGCTTAAGTTGATCCAACCAGGAGCATAGGCTCCAAATTTAAGGTAGGGAGCCAGCAAATTGTCGTAACAGTTCGCGCCGCGCTTCTGAAGAACTGCATTACCGTCTTTTTCCACCTCGATAATTCCATCCTCATCAAGCGACCACTTGGTACGAAAAGTCCAGGTGGTCCACTTTCCACGTTCAAACGGCTGCGACCATGGAATGTCACGACGAGTGTCTCCTTTTGGGTCGAGCCACGTTGGAGCTCGCCCCCAAGCTGTCCGGATAACCCAGCTGTCATTGGCTAAGCTCAATTCTAGCGGAGGCTGGAGCCCCGGCTCACCTTTCCAATTGTCTGGCACGTTGTGCATCTGCGTCACTATGACCTGATTATTATCGGACTGCCAATCAGGTGGCACGAAAATCTTCAATCCATATTCGTACAGCCGGTGAAACTCTGTCGCTTTCAATCGGAACTCGGATCGATGACTCCCCTTAACGAGGGGATCATAGAAGCCTATCGTGAATCTCACGGCGCTCTTGGAATTCCAGTTGGGCGCGTCAACAACTATTGCCGAGCCACTGCAGCAAATTTGTTTTGCCAAGCGGTTCCATTGTGAAAAATCGCGGGTTACGAATTCATCGTGCATGGGGAAGCGCCCCATCATGAAAATGCTTGAAAATAGGAAAACAGCCTCGGCCGCACACGCGAGTAGTAGGCAAAGGACTATGCTTGCGGTCGCGAGCTTGACAATCTTGTGCACGGCATATCTCAAGTTCCGGTGACTCGACGCTCTTTCGCATAATTCAAAACTCGCGCCATGTGTGGACCCTTTGGGATTACCCACATCGGCTTCGTGTTTCTCATGTGCGAACCCGGAGGTTCATCGTCCAAACATCCATGAAGCATCGGAGAGCTCAACTCGGCAAGCAGGTTGGCGACGCCCGAGCACGTCACGGTCTTCGCCAGCCCGGACGCCGTGGAATCTGGTTCGAGCAAAACGATCCCGAAAGCATGGCCTTTGCGCACGAGGCCGTCCTCGAATGAAAGAAGCCGCCAACCGAGGTGGCCTCGTTTCTTGTTTTCGTTCACCATCGATCGGATTCCTTTTGCACCTTGTTTGGCGTATCAGGAATATCGAAGGCAAAAGGGGCGACGGGGGTGCCACATTGTGGCGGGTCATGAAGTCATCGAAAGAATCGTAGTATGCGACCGATGTACCTTTTACCCGCTTCATGGCCCGTACAAGCAAGGTTTCGCTGATCAGCCGAGCGCGTTGATAGCATGTGAAGTTGGATGTCCGCCTTCTGCATAGACGGGCAACGTTACAGGCTCTTCGGGTATGGCACTCTCGGGCTCATCGACAGGGCTCCAATTGTCGGCTTCTAGTACTGTCTGTTGGACCAGTCATCGACCGTCGGCTCGTCGCGGCGGTATTCCCACTTTCCGTCTTTGCGCTGGCGACGCCACGTCTGCGCAAGACCGGTCCAATTCCCGTCGATGGTGCGGCGGGGAAATATCGGATTGCATTTGTGCCAGATCGCTAGATTGAGGACTGAGGAGCCGCCGCGGAAGAGTCTCGTCCACTGCGCCCAAGCTGGGAGATGTCGAATGCCGATTGCTTCGATCGTCGCGAAGGAAATAGCTGACAGCAGCAAGGTGCCAAACGCGAAGCGACCGAAGGCCAGCAGTGTTTCGAGATCGAGCCCCTTCGGCCAGTCCATGTTGCTGAGGAGAAGAGCGTGGATGACATAAGCCGAATAGCAGACGGTGCCGGCAAAGACGAAGGGCTGGGAGGCCCAGCTATCCCAGATTTTCGAGCGCCGAACCGCCAAGATCAGCGTTACGCTGCAGATCGCGAACCCGGTATGGTTTGCTGACGCAAGCACCGACTGCGGCCAGCCGCGCGGGACGGCTTCGAGATATGACCAGGAATAGCCGACAAGCAGTAGTCCGGGGAGAGCCAGCCAGCCGCAGGCCGATCTGATCGTGACGCCGTTGCGGACCGCTCGCATCGCGGCCATTCCGAACAGGAAATCGTCAAGTCGCCCGATGAAATTGTCCTTGAGGGGATTTATGAAAGGATTGGGGTAATCAGGGTGCCGGGTCATCCAGACGTGGTCGCCGACGATGCGATAGACGAAGCAAAATACGACCGCCAGAATGAGAACGCGGGCAAGGCCGAGCCGTCGCTCGGCGAGCAGAAGCCCCGGCAACGAGATTGAAAAGATGATCTCTACGCCAAGCGACCACAGCACCCAAAGCGCCCAGGATGGTTCCCAATATTTAGGAATGAAGTCGTGAATGCCGGTCAGCAGCAGTGCGAAACTCTTGGCGAAGGTGAAGAGGTCGTACTGCTTGAGGTAGCCCAGGAGCAAAATTGTCAGGATGTAGAGAGGCCATAAGCGAAGTGCTCGCTGGAAGTAGAACCGCAGCACTTTTCCCCAGTCATCAGCGATGTTGGGTCGATAGAAAACCATCCCGCTAAGAATGAAGAACAGGCCGACACCGAGATGTCCGTGATTGATTGCTGCCGGAGACAGCAACCGGGACGCATCGAACGGGTATGCCGCAGCGATCTGCCGGTAGAAGAAATGGTGGAACAGCACGGCGAGAATCGCAAAGCCGCGGAAGGCATCGATGTAGGAACTGCGCTCTGATTTTCCTGCCATGAAGAGTCCCGTTGATTAACGGGAACCATAAATCCATTGAGCCGGTCCGCTGCTCGACCTTTCGGGTTACCCAATATTCGCTGTCCGCAATCCACGAGAAAGTCCGCAGCGGAAGGCAGTGCAGGCTATGATGCGGTCGGCCTAAGCAAATCCACGAGCGGCATGCCCGAAAGCAAACCTATCCGGAAGCGACCCGTTCGGATTGCGCGTCCTGAAACTGCCGCGTCGTTGGCGGTATGCATGTCATACAATGCTCCGCCAGGCGCGCGACGCCATCCTAGAACCCGGAGCGTTGTCGGCGTACCTTTTTTCTATTCCTCCAGGGATCAAGACGGAGGGTGACTTTATGCGAGTGATGTTTGTGCTTAACTGTCTTGGAACGGGAGGTGCTGAGCGTCATACATATCAGCTTGCGAATGCGCTGGCGGCCCACGGCGACATCTGCACGATCGTGGGCCTCACAAGCAGCTATTCGGCGGCAGATCTAGGCCAAAAATCTATCAAGCCGGCACATCTCAGCCAAAGCTCTATCAAGCAGGCAAATCTCAGCCAAAGCTCCGTTGAGATGCTTAATGGCAATCGGATTTACGACATTCGCACAGCATTAGGCGTGTCGCGAATGATCCGCACCCACGCCCCCGAAGTAATTGTCGCGGTAGACGAGCGGCCATTGCTGTTCGCGACTATTTCACGGCGATTGGCAGGCTCAAATACTAAACTCGTTTTGATCCTGCATAACCCTGACATTCTAACCGCGAGGGATCGGGTACTCCAACCCATTTACCGCTATGTTGTCGCACGGGCGGACGCAATGATCTACGTTGCCCAGGATCAGCGCAAGCTATGGGAAGATCGAGGATATCTACCTCCGACCTCCACCGTCATTCGGAATGGTGTGGACCTGCGTCGATTCTCAACCCATTCAATCACTGAATGGAGAGACCGGACCCGCTCAATGCTGGGATTGGGACCAGGCGATTATGTAATCGGCTTGTGCGCTCGCTTTTATCCGCAGAAAAATCATCGTCAGTTGATTGACGCCATACGAATACTTCGAAGTCAAGGGCATCCGGCCAAGGCCCTGCTCGTAGGAGGTGGCCCTACGCAAGCAGGTATCGAGCAGTATGCCAGCGAAAGCGGGGTGTCGGAGCACATTGTCTTCGCCGGCTTCCAGCAGGACGTGCGACCTTACACAAGCGCTTTTGACGTTGGCGTTCTGTGTAGTATCTCCGAAGCGGCGTCTCTTGTCGCTTTGGAAATGATGGCAATGGGTCTGCCGGTCATTCTCAGCAACGTCGGCAATGCTGCCGAAATGGTACTTCCTGGGGAGACCGGCTTTCTATTCCCGCCCGGAGATACGATGTCCTTGGTAAACTTTCTCCAGACGCTGAGCGACCCGCTTAAGCGAGAAACCGTTGGACGTGCTGCATCCAAATTTGTGACCGAAAATTTTGCAGCCGGCCCCATGCTCGAGAGTTACAGGGATTTTTTGACTGGGCTTTTGGTGGAAAGCCGTCGATGCGAGATCTAACACGGTCGAACGCAGATCCGCAGATATGCGAGCTGCCTCGAAGGTGCTTATCGGTCTGCTGGCATATGTGATTTCCGGACCCGAACTGACTGTTACGAAGGAAGGGTAATCAGAGACTAAAAATAGTAAGCTACAGGTGGCGTTCCTTTTTTGCCTCGCGCTTGGCTTGATGTACCGTGGCCGCCGACTGTTTCTACCTTCCCGGTACGATCATCATTTATCCCATGACTGGCGCGATCTCACCTTGAGATTGAACATGCCGAGCGTCGGATACTTGGCGCCGACTTCATTGCTTTTTTCTTTGCGCAATCACGGTGGGGCGTCTCTACCATTCGCCGACGGGCTGGTCTCGGCTTCTCGTCGATCGAGAATGGGTAATCCGAATGGGTCCGAGCCACGAACCGGTCCAAGGGACTATGCTTGCCCGGCTTTTTCAAGGATGCGCAAACTCTCCGGCATTTTGTACCGGCAATTACTCAGCCCGCAAACACCTTGAACGGGCGCAGCTGTGCGATACGCAAAGCCCTGAGCCACCGCGGGCAAAGCGTAGTGACATTTGGTTGAGAAGCCTCTCATGGAGGACCGATGAAAATCGCCATTCTGGTTGGAACTCGCCCGGAAATCATCAAAATGGCGCCGGTTATCCGCGAATGCCAGAAGCGAAAACTCGATTACCTCATCATCCATTCGAAGCAACATTACTCCGAGAGACTCGACGGGATCTTTTTCTCGGAACTCGATCTTCCCGCACCGAAGTACAATTTGAATGTCGGCTCCGGCGGTCACGCGAACCAAACGGGCCGCATATTGATCGCGCTTGAGCCGATCCTGATGTCGGAGAAGCCCGATGTATTGCTCGTTCAAGGAGATACGAACACCGTGGTGGCAGGCGCACTCGCGGCGCGCAAACTTCATATCAAGGTCGGGCATATCGAGGCCGGATTGCGCTCGTTTGACCAAACGATGCCGGAAGAAAGCAACCGAATCATCGCCGATCATATTTCGGATTATCTTTTTGCTGTCACCGACTTGCAGGTCGGTTACCTTAAAAAAGAAGGTCTTCCGGATTCGAAAATCTTCAAGGTCGGTAACACGATCGTCGACGCTTTACTTTCTCACCGGGTCCGCGCGGAGAAAACGAGTCAGATTCTTTCTGAACTGAAATTACAAACGAAGGGATATTACCTCCTTACGTCCCACCGGGCCGCGAACGTCGATGATCCGGATGCGCTGAAGGAAATCATCCAACTGATTGCGAAAATCCCCGGCCAAGTGTGCTGGCCGATCCACTATCGCACACAGAAGGTTCTCAAGGAAAACAAGATTGATTTGCCTGGGAATCTGACCTGGACCGACCCAGTCGGCTATTCGGATTTCCTGAATTTGCTTTCGAATTGCACCGCCGTTATTACTGATTCCGGCGGTGTCCAGGAAGAAGCTTGTATCCTCGGCGTACCTTGCGTGACGATTCGCGATAACACGGAACGGCCTGAAACCGTCGACGTCGGCGCGAATGTTTTGGTACACCGAGATGCGGAGGCGATGGTCGCGGCTCTCAATCGCCCGATGACCCCTTGGACGAATCCGTTTGGAGACGGCCACACCGCCGAGAGAATTCTCAACATCGTCATGGACCAACATGTGCAGCCGGTGCCGCAAAAGCAGGATACCGTTTGCGTTGTGGGCCTTGGCTACATGGGACTTCCGACGTCCCTCTTGTTTGCGAACGCGGGCATAAAGGTCGCCGGCTTTGATCTCAGCGAGAAGAAAGTGAATGAGATCAACAGCGGCCACTGCCCGTTCGAAGAAACCGGCATTCCGGAATTGTTGACGGCGGCCTTGAAGACGGGAAACTTCAAAGCTCAAACGAAGCCTGCGGCAGCGGACGTTTTCGTTGTGGCAGTACCGACCCCGCACGAAAATAAGAAATGCGATTTGTCCTTCGTTCTTTCGGCCGTGACCAGCCTGCTTCCCGTTATGAAAGACGGAAATCTCCTTATCATCGAATCGACGATCAAGCCGAAGACCTGTGAAGATATCGTACTTCCAATCCTCCAATCGAAACATTTGAAAGTCGAAGTCGCGCATTGTCCGGAGCGAGCGATTCCCGGCAACACGCTCCATGAGATTGTGCACAATGATCGCATCATCGGTGCCATGTCGCCGGAACCAGCCCAGAGAGCGGCGCGCCTTTATTCGACATTCGCGAAGGGTGCGATTCACCAGACAAACCTCGTGACGGCGGAGTGCGTAAAGCTCATGGAAAATACTTTCCGCGACGTCAATATCGCTCTCGCGAACGAGTTTTCCCTGATTGCCGATAGATTCAGGTTCGACATCTCGGCTGCGATTCAGCTTGCGAACAAACATCCGCGCGTCGACATTTTGCAACCGGGAATAGGCGTCGGGGGCCACTGCATCGCCATCGATCCGTGGTTCTTGACCGAAGACATCGGCGGTGATTTGAATCTTATAAGAACGGCGCGCGAACTGAATGACGAAATGCCGAAGCGCACCGCCGAGCGAATTCAAAACAAGATCGCCTCGTCCGCCAGGAAAATCGGAATTTTGGGAGTGAGTTACAAGCCGGATGTTGACGATGCTCGCGAAACTCCGGCTTTGGAGGTCGCAAGGCTTCTATCGAAAAGATACGAAATCCGCTGCCACGATCCCTTCGTGAAAGATTGGGATCTCGACCTCTTCCCCATCGAAGAAGTCGATGGCTGGGCGGACGTGCTGGTCATTCTTTCGAATCATACGGTCTACGCATCCAGGAAATTCGGATCCCCGCTGCTTTCGTTTGAAAAGTTGATCAACGCCGAGGTGACCCAGGACCGGCGAACCGTGGCAATCCGGGCTAGGAGAAGCCGTATCCGAACTCAATCGCGGCGTATCAATGATGGACGACCTCGTTCAGAGACAGATGTTCAACAAGCTTCATAGGCAATCTGCGCCGCGGCAATGGACAAGATCCTTCCGCCGAAGTCGTGCGGCGGAAAACGGTCGGATTCCGTGTGCTGGTCGCAGAATGGTTTAGAGGCCCTTACCGTGATTTCGTACAGGACATGCTGGTGAGCCGAGCTTCCAGTTTAGCGTCGAACTCGAGATCAACGGCCTCGCGCCGCAGGAGTGTTTGCGCGTGCGCCAGGAGCGTAGCCAACCCTTGATCGTCGAGTTGGAGGCGTGGTTGTGTGAACAGCGCGCCAAGCTCTCCAAGAACAGCGATACGACCAAGCCAATCAATTACTGCCTCAGCCGCTGGAATGCAGCCATCCGCTCTCTTGATGATGGCGCCTGGGCATGTCGAACAATGCCGCCGAAACGCGAGCTACGCTCCGATGAGAGCGGCCGGCGCGCGGCTGCGATCTACAGTCAAAATAGTTCGATCGCCCGGACTCCGCAGACGGAGTCAAAAAGCGAGCCGGTCATTTTCATGTGCACTTGAATGTACGCAAGAAGATCTCGAGATTTATCAATGACCAAAGATTCTTCTCGTGGTTCTGTCGACCGCTAAGGTGCTCTGTCACAAGCCTACGGAGCCCAGGGCCGCTTATCATTTGCGCTAAACTGGAGGTTTCGCTCACCAGCATGTCCTGCACGAAATCACGGTAAGGGCCTCTAAACCATTCTCCGATCGGCACACGGAATCCTATCTTTTTCCGCCGTACGATCTCCGGTGGAAGGATCTTGTCCATTGCCGCGCGCAGCACAGTCTTGCCGCCCTTGCCTCCCGTCAGAAATTGGTCCGGAAAGCGGGCCACGACGCCGGCCAGTATCGTGTCCATAAATGGCATCCGGCCCTCGATCGACCCCGCCATCATCATTCGATCGCCTCGTTCCAACAGATCATCTGGAAGCCAGGACGTCTGATCGAAGAATAGTGTACGACGCAGACTAGATTTGAGCCCAGACGAGTACGGATAGACGTCTGGCGGCGTTGCCGACAGGGGCCGGCCTAGCATCGCCTCAACTTCAGCAACCGTAGTGCCGCCGAACCACACTCGCATTCGGTTCACAAGGTCGCGCTCGCCCGCGGCCAACGCAAGAATCTTTATGCGCCTCATCCCATAGGGCAATGAACGCACCAGCGGATAGATCAGCCGCTCGTGCAACAGCCGGGGCATCAGCCATTGGTACAGACCTATCCATTGCTCAGCCCGATGCTTCGGATATCCACCCATCAACTCATCGGCGCCTTCTCCCGTGAGTACCATCTTCACGCTGCTAGAGGCCATCTCCGAAAGCATGAAGATCGGGATGTCAGATGTCTCGCTGACCGGAGCACCACGGCGCAAGACGGCGGTTGACCAATGTTCCATGAAGGAGTCGGGTTCGACGAATAGTTCATTGTGAATCGTACCGAACTGACCTGAAACGACGCGCGCATGATCGAGCTCCGAATATTCCGCCTCCCGAAAGCCTACTGAGAAAGTTCGCACGGGCTCCGCGCTATGCCTAACCATGGTTGCCACGACCGCCGACGAGTCAATGCCCCCCGAGAGATAAGCGCCAAACGGCGCGTCGCTACGCATGCGAATGCGAACAGCCTCATCGAATGCCCCTTCGAACAGGCGAATTGCATCGTCGAAGGACTTAACGTCCGGCACTGTTGTCGCAAACGGTGGCGTGAAATAGCGTGTCGTTCTCAGCGTTCCGCCCTGCCATACGGCATAGTGACCAGGCTGCAGCTTCTTCACCGTGCGGAAAAAAGTGGAAGGTCCCGGAACATAACGATTAAGAAGATAGTGGCCCAGCGCTTCGGAATCGAACGCTCGGTTAAAGCCCGGAAACTGAACGAGCGGCTCAATTTCCGAGCCGAAGAGAAGAACACCCTGCAGTTCGGCGAGAAACAGTGGTTTTTTGCCGAAGGCGTCGCGTGCAAGTACTAGTCGCTGCTCTGCTTCATCCCACAACGCAAAGCCGAACATGCCGCGCAATCTGCGTACTGCGTGGAGCTGCCAGGCGCGATATGCTTCGATAAGCACCTCCGTGTCAGAGTTCGTGCGAAAACGATGGCCAAGGGCAACGAGTTCCTCTCGCAGTTCGAGGTAATTATAGATTTCGCCGTTGAGGATTAAGGTGAAGCGGCCATCCTCACTCGACATTGGTTGCGCGCCGCCACCGATGTCAATGATCGAGAGCCGGCGGTGGCCGAGACCGATTTGAAATCGCTCATCAGTCGTCTTGTAAAGCCGGTAGCCCGAGCCGTCCGGCCCCCGATGAGCCAACAAATCGGTAAGGCTGACAAGAGTCTTGCGATCCTGATGCGTCGCGGCCCCAAGAACCCATCCAAATATCCCACACATGCTAGACGCCTTATCTGGACCACTGTGCTCCTTCTGGGGACGCTGCGATCAAGCTATCAACTAAAACGAACCAGCTGCGCCATTGCCGCAGGCGGTGATGGCGATACCCCTTTCGGCCTTGAGACGGCTGATCACCGGAAGCAGCTTGATCGCTTCCGGATAGGTACCTGACAGAACTAGAAAGTGCTTCTGCACGCCTCACCCGCCCGCCTGGCTCGTTCCAGGCGGCAGCGCGCTGCTCGCTCGCGGTGCCATGCCCAGGCTCCGGCGTACAATAGCTTGGGCCAGAATTCCGGCGAACAACGTATTGGTCTTGGCATATCGCCACCACATGCGCCCCGGCTCCTGATAGACGCGGTACAGCCATTCGAGCCCAAGGTGCTGCATGCGAACCGGCGCCCGCCGTACTGCGCCGGCAAGAATATCGAACGCCCCACCGACCCCCATGATAAAGGGAACGCCGAGCGCATCGCGATGGGACGCAAGGAAGTGCTCTTTGCGCGGCGTCGGCATGCCGATAAAAAGGCAGTCGGCGCGACTGGACCGAATTTCACAGACCACGTCGGCCTCCTGCTCGCGCGTGAAGTAACCGTCCCTGAGGCCTGCGAACGCGATCGAGGGATGCTTGTCGAGGACTCGCTGCGCGGCCTGTTGCAACACGCCGGGCGTCGCCCCGAGAAAATACGGTTTGAAGCCCTCGCTTGCACAGAGTGCGAGAAGCTCGGTGAGCAGATCGATGCCGGTTACCCGCGACTTGACCGGCAGGCCGAGTGCCCGCGCGCCCCACACGATGCCCATGCCATCGATGCTGATCACATCGCTACTAGCGACATCGGCAGCGAGCACCGGATCAAAGCGCATGCTGACGAACTTGTTGACGTTGAGCGCAACGTGTTGCAAGCGCTGCTGGCTATGCATCGCCTTGCGTGCGAGTTCGACCGTATCGGCCATCGTCAGGACATCAATGGGGCACCCTAGAAGTGACGCACGCATCTCCACCCCCGCGGCCGCTAGCCAAGTCTGAACACCTCAAGATTCATCCCACTACAATAGCATTCGGGCGTGCCGAGCTAGTGCGAGCAAAAGGGTTGTTACGGGGGCTGAGTGGCTACCCAGTTGTGAGTACCCAGCTGCCGTCTACGTAAGGCCGCAAGCTGAACATCGAGCCGAGCCGATGCGCATTGAAAACGGATTGGAATCAGGCGGCGCCATTAGGTAGTGGATGCAAGTTTCTACCCAGCTGCTACCTGGTGTGGCGCGAAGGTAGCACGAACATTACCCCGTGTTGCATACTACCCTTGGCGTCGGGGAAGCCCGACATCACAAATTTCGACGAAGCGGTTAGGACGTTCAGTAACGCAACTATTGGAGCGAACGTCGTCTCACTACGGCAAACGTCCGGGTGAATCGTTGGAAGGCTGCGAAATTCGCGTTCTATCGGACTGTCGCTATAAGGCAGGCCGCGGGTCTGTCCTCCCTACGTCGTCCAATCAAGCAGGATCATCTTTCATTTAGCGCTCCACATTGGATTAGAAGCCGGTCTCGCCAGCTGGACACCACGCTTGTGAGTAAGCCACTAAAAGTAGTAAGGTCATAGAGAGAGCCTTAGGATCTTCAGGCTGGTTGGGTACCAAGGATATTATCGCGCATCGCTGCGCAGCGTTCTCAGAAGAGCGTCGGATTGATCTTCGCCGTTAAAGCCCGCACTGTTAGGCGGGAATTGCCAAGGATGGCTCCGCCGGAGCTTATTGACGGACTTCGGTGTATTTGATGAGTACGACCCAGGACACCCTTCGGTTGATCGTGGCCACGCCCTACGGCCTGCATGGCCGAGGAGGAATTGATCGCCTTACGGATCTCATCATCGATACAATCGACCAACGCGGAGATCTTGGCGTCAAGGCCGAGCGACTGGTAACCAGGGGACAGAAGAGCAAATGTTGGGGAGTGGTGGTCTTTGCGCGGGCACTGATTCAATTCTGTGTCGCCGCGGGACGCGGGAAGGTTGACCTAATCCATTTTCAGCTTGCATGGCGCGGGAGCGCGTACCGCAAGCTGATCATCGCGGCTATAGCGCGCTATTTTGGGGTGCCCTATGTCGTTCATCTTCACGCCGGCCAGTTTGATCAATTCTGGGCAAGAGCCGGGACATATTTGCGTCGAAGCATCAATCGATTGTTCGTGGATAGTGCGGCGATTATTGTGCTAGGCGACTATGGTGCGCGCGTCATTCTCGATCGGCTTCCCAGCCTTCGCGATAAAATAACGATTCTTCCGAACGCAAGCACGTCCCCGAGCCAACCAAACCTGGGCCGATCGGAATCCGGGCAAATTCGCATTACCTTTCTCGGTTTCCTTGAACCAGATAAGGGTGTGCCACAACTCGTTGATGCCCTCGGAAAACTGGCATGCCGCACTGACTGGACCGCGACTCTAGCTGGAAGCGGAGAAATAGAGCAAACCCGCGATCAGGCTCAACGGCTCAAAATCGCCGATCGCGTGGATTTCCCAGGCTGGCTCGGCCCTTCAGAAACCGCGGCGCTGCTCCAGCAGACCGATGTTCTCGCGCTCCCATCTTTTGTCGAATCTCTGCCAATGGCGGTCATCGAAGCCTTCGCTTACGGTGTAGCTGTGGTCGCAACACCTGTTGGTGCGGTTCCCGAAGTCGTTGCTCATGAACGCAACGGGCTCCTGGTGCCTGTGGGGGACGCTGAGGCGCTTGCCAATGCGTTTAACCGATTGCTCGAAGATAGAGCGTTGATGCGCCGCCTGGGCGACGCCGCCCGCCGCGACCATGCGGAACGATATGAAATCAACACCTACATAAAGCGACTGGTATCGATCTGGCGAAAGGCCGCACGGTGTCGAGAGCCGGAGACACGTGCTTGACGCCGCCCCTATTTGGCTTCTTAGAAAGGGACTTTTGGCAACCGCGAGTCGTAGCTTCGTGCAGATTTGCCCCCCGTTACTGCGGTGTCTGCAGCGGCGATCGTCTCAATGGTGGCGAGCTGCAGTTCACGGGCGCGCCTCCCGGAGAGTTGCGGTGTTCTCAGCTCACCGTCGCCCGGCCCAGGCCCGAAGCATCTCTTCCAAGTGCTGCCGATGGGATCGTTTCACAAGTAGCGTTTGCGCTGCCAACTGCACCCCATTCATTCGCGCCGCGAACGAAACTTCCGAGTCAAACGCACTGCTCACCCCAATGCGGGGAAGCGCGAATTGGTTGAGACGATCGTTGCCCAGCTGACCATGTCGTGTTGTTACGGCGCTCAAATAACCCACCTCTTTGGCGAGATGCTCTTCACGCACACCGCACGCCCCATACGGATAAGCGTGATGCCGGACAGGCATCTGAAGTAAGTTCTCCAGATAGTTGCGGTTATCGGCCAATTCGGCTCGCGCTACGGTCGCGTCAATGGTCGCCAGCGCTGCGTGTGAGGTAGTGTGCCCGCCAATTGATGCGAGAGGATGACGCGATAACTCTTGAAGCGCGCCCTCGTCTAGGAAGTATTGGTTGTTCAACGTCGATATCGAAATACCAGCGTTGTTGAAGGTCGGCGCAAGCATTTCGGCACGTTTGTAATCCTGGTGAACCCACTGGTCGACTCTTGTCAAGGCGAACCGCTTGCTCTCGAAGTCAGGACAATGAAACCGAATGCCCATTGCATCGATTGTGATGTCATCTCTTGAGCGAAACAGCTCGCGCAATCCTAACCACCAGGACTGCATGGTCCGCGTTAGCGCAGCGGTCGGCACGTAAATCATGAATGGAGCGTTGTTGCGCTCAAGGATTGGAAGCGCCACCGAGACATTGTCCCGGTACCCGTCATCGAAAGTGAGGACCGCGTAGCGGCGCGATTGGTCATTTCTGGCCAGCCGCTCAAGGCACTCCTCGAGGCTGACAATCGCCCATCCCTCTTGTTGGAGCCAACTGAGCGAGTATTCGAATAGTTCAACAGAAGTTCCGGTCATTAATTCCGACCGACAATCCCGCTGAATTTCGTGAAACATTACGATCGCCGCCCTACCAGCGAAGATCCTGCGAAAGACCGGAAAAAATCCGACGCTCCCGATTGCATGAAATACAAGGTCTTTAAGCTGCCGCTTCAATTGAAGGCACCTCCGCAGTGGTGATCCGTTCAGCCCTAGCGACACCGACGCTCAGGGCACAACTTCGATACAAGTTTAGCTAGAGGCTACGAATAACGCACTTCGATTGAGTTCAACCGGTGCTCGCGTTGTGGCTACCCCATTTTGAGTATTGGCCGGTGTCGTGGACGGGTGGTATCGTAAGGAATGACCTCCCAATTCCTGATGGACCCGAAGCGCGCGCACCACTACAAGGTGGAAATCGGGCTCGCGGATCGGTTGCGCAATTCTTCGCGCGCGGAGCGCAAGCATCTTTACAGCTCGGTGTACGAAGAGCTGTTTCGCGAGGTGCCGTACCACCCGCTGCTCGTGCTTAAGAGCCAGGGGGCGGTGAAGCGGGCCGAGTTGCAGGAGCTGTTCGAGACGCTCCGTCCGTTCCTGAATCCTGACACGGTCTATGCGGAGATCGGAGCTGGCGACTGCGCGCTCACGATGCTCGTCGCGCCGCACGTGCGGAAAGCCTACGCGATCGATGTCTCCGAGACGGTGACGCGCGGCGCGAACGCACCGAGCCTTGAAGTCGTGCTCTCCGACGGCATCAGCATTCCAGTAAAGGCGACGCTGATCTTCTCGAACCAGCTGATGGAGCACCTCCATCCGGAAGACGCCCGCGACCAGCTCGCCAACGTGTTCGCCGCGCTGGAGCCGGGCGGAAAATACTTCTGCATCACGCCTAACCGCATGAACGGTCCGCACGACGTCTCGGGCGGCATCGATGAAGTGGCGCGGGGCTTTCACTTGCGCGAGTATACCAATCGTGAGCTAGCGGGCCTGTTCCGCTCCGTGGGTTTCGCGCGGGTGCAGGCTTTCGTGCGCATCCGCAAATTCCAGACGACGCTGCCGCTGGGCGTCGTGATCGCGCTCGAAACCGCCGTCGGCTGGCTGCCGCGGAGCCTCGGATGGCGCGTTTCGAACCTGCCGATACTGCGCCGCATGCTCGGAATCCAGCTCATCGCGACACGTCGCTGAGGACACGTCCCAGACGCTCCTGGAGTGGTCGACAACCAGTATTTGTTCGGCGACAAGCTGCTGATTCCTGGCCGGCCCTACCAATTTTTGAAAGCAGCTCGCGAAGGGCAGCCGCATCGAGCTCTGCTCGGCCAGAAGCTTCTTCAGCAAGGGAAGCCGACGGGGTAATCCGAAAGGGCCGGCACTTGAGGCGAATTTGACCGTAGGATACGTGCGTATAACCACGTTACCGTGGACCTTTCGCACACCGTTGCCCAGGTCGCCAGGGCTGAACGCCCCTGCTGAGTGCGCCGCATCGGAGAGGCCGACCGGACGGAAAGTCAGCCTGCGCCAAGGGAGCCAAGTCGATGAAAGCACGAACCCGGATTCCGCTGACGAACGGTTGGGATCACTCGATGGAGGTGATGTCCCGCGCGATTCGCTCGATCAAGGATCCTGGCAAGGTTCTTGAGATCCTCGAAGCTGGTTGCGGCCAGAAGTGGGATCTCGACATCGGCGCTGGCGGCTATGTGCTGACTGGCATCGACCTCGACCCCGAAGCCCTTCGCATCCGGCGCGACGAAACGAAGGACCTGCACGAATGCATCGTCGGGGATCTGCGCACGGCCGATTTCGGTCAGCGGACCTTCGACGTCATCTTCAACTCCTTCGTCCTGGAGCACGTGCCGGGGGCGCAGCAGGTCCTGGAGAACTTCAACAGATGGGTGAAACCGGGCGGGCTGATCATCATCGTGATCCCCGACCCCTATTCGGCGTACGGCTTCACCGCCAGGATGACGCCGCACTGGATTCACGTGCTCTTCTATCGCCTGATCCTCGGATGGAAGAACGCCGGCAAGCCAGGCTACGGCCCCTACAAGGTCACCTACGACCAAGTGGTGTCGCGCCAAGGCATTCGGGCGTTCTGCGGAGAGAAAGGACTGGTCCTGGCCGCCGAATACGGGATGCCTAGCAGCCACGGCCTGAACAACAACAGCCTCAAGCTGAAGCTGGTGGAAGCCTACAAGAAGACGCTTCAGGTCCTGTCCCTCGGCCGCCTGAGCTCCGATCACAACGACATCATCTTTATCATCCGCAAACCGGCTCTCCCCGCGAGGGCGAACCTGCAGGTCAGCGCTGCCCTTCCCGCCTGATTTGCAGGTTCTAGCGACGGGTCATATCCATCAAGCGCCGGCGGATCGCGCGGTGCAGCGCCGCCACGCTTCCCGGCGCTCTCGTGAATGATGGGACGACACCGCTTTATCGCCAAGTCGGATTCCTATGAAGTCGCGGCGCGAACGGAAGAAGATCGAGATGCTGTTCGCACGTCTGAAGCGCATCCTGCGCTTCGACCGGCCCAGGTTGAGAGACCCATCGGCGGCTCGAGAAGAGGTTTCTCCTTGCTGCCACGGCTCAGAACTAAGGAAGCAATAAACCGAGCGACCTCATGAGCGATGAAGTCGCGTTGCTTCCCTGTTTCGTTTGAGCCTCCAATGCGATCACTGTACCGCATCGGCGTGATTAAGCTTCCCTGCGCACACGACCTCTTTCCGCGAAAGAGCGCGGATCAGCGGATGGTTGTGAGACGGAGCTCTGGCGACTGGTCGCGCGGTCCAGATTTTGACGATCCGCGACACCGACTAAGCGTGTACGAAGCACCCGCGCAACACGCGGCAAATTGCACTTACGTGCGTTCGCGTCGGCTGGCTCCGGTCGCTTTCGATCTTCGGCAACGCTGACGGCGAAGCAATCTGACGGGAAAATCGCACCTGCGCCTTGAATCAAGGCGATATGGGCATGTATTAGGCCGACATACATTGGTATAAATCATACTTTGAAAGTTTTTTCGCCATTTTTGCTTATTAACCCCACCCCAGCAGTCGGGGGGCACCAATCCCACTGCTTTGAAATGTGCTCGCGGTCCGAGACTGCGATGCAATGAAATCCGCTCGCGGTCTGAGGCTGCGATGCGTTGAAATGTGTTCGCGAAGCCAGTCGCTGCGAGCATGCGGTATGTTGCGCGCCATCGTGATGCGCGGCAGTGGAAATTCCTCGTCAACGTCAAAGAGAAACAACTTCCGTAACTCGAAGGAGGCCTGAATTGGATACCACCGGCACGATCACGTCATTTTCGGCTGCGCCGAAAACGTACCTTAGCATTGGGGGGGACAGCTACTACGTTCAGACCCCGGGCAAGAGCTACAGCATGACCAATCCGGACCCCCAGACTCTGCAATTTTCAATTCAACCTGGCGATCGCGCCTGGTTCGATGGATCAGGTGTCGATCGCTCTGAAATAATGTTGGCTAACTATATTCAACCGGGGACTCCCATCGCCATCGACTACCAGTTTGCGGTGCAGCCCAACGGGCCAAACAACACATTCGTCAACAACGCATGGTTCTTTGTTACCGCAGAAATGCATGATGGCGGCACTGTGTCTGGAACCTCGCCGCCATTCGCAATTGAGCTCAACGGCGACCATCTGCAGCTTGTCGCGCGCTATGTCCTGCCTGGCGGGAATCCCGCCCAGGGCTCCTCCGATCTGCATAATATGGTTCTATGGACCGACCCGAACCCGATTGTTCCGGGGCAATATTACGACATCAACATCCAGACCAACGTCTCGAACAGCGGCGGCGGCTATCTCAAGCTGTCGGTCGACGGCCAGCAGGTCGTGAACTATTCCGGCCCGCTGGGCTATGGCTCGCAGACCTATTGGGAAGAAGGCCTCTATCGGAATGCAGGTCCTACAGAGACCGTGACCGCCAACTTTCGCAATTTGACGCTGGTCACTGGGTCGACGGCAATCGGCTGGCAGGGAGTGGGCGACACGTCCACGTCGCCAACGACCCCGACCAACGTCGCGCCGACCGTGACCCAGGCCACCGCTTCACCGGGAACGGGAATCGCAGATAACGGTGATACCATCACAATGACGCTCGGCTTCAGTGAGGCCGTGACCGTCACCGGCACGCCAACGCTGTCGCTCAACGATGGCGCGACCGCCACCTATGTGGGCGGGTCCGGGACGAGTGCGCTCACCTTCAAAACGACCGTCGCACCGACTGACAAGGACACGTCGGCGCTCGCGATCACCGGGGTCAATCTTGCGAGCGGCGCCAGCATCAAGGATGCTTCCGGTCTTGCGGCGAATCTTTCGGGCGCGGCGAAGACGTTCACCGGTCTTCAAATTGATGCGACCCCGACGGCGCCAACGTCCCCAACCACGCCGACGTCCCCAACCACGCCAACCACCCCTACGTCACCCGTCACGAGGCCGGTCCTCACCATCGCGGACGATTCGCTCAAGGTGTACGGCAGAGGCGGTACGGTCGACCTGGGAGTCGGCGTGACAACGATCGATACCAATGACCGCGTGACCGTTAACATTACGGGGTTGCCAAAGTACGAGTCGATCACCTCCGCGCTCGATGGTCAGACGTTCAGGGGACGGGACATCACCTTGACGGCCGCGCAGGTCGAAAGCGGACTGACGCTGACATCGACCTACAGGGGTGGAGGTCATCCCGTCGCAGAGCTCATGCTGACCGCACGCGCGCAGGACCCGGTCACCGGCGCTGTGGCGTCGTCCGTGCCGCAGACCATCATCGTGACGGATCCGCGACCGACGACTACGACGACCACAACGGCGCCGCAGACCAGCACCGTGTCCTCGGTCTCGACGGGTTCGAACTTGCGGGGCCAAAGCTCTGTGCAGCAGCACGTGGACCCCGTCACCAGCACCGCAGCGCCCACCGCGCAGCGGCCGATCACCGGTACGGATCAAGCGCTGGCGACTGCCGCGAGCGCAGGATTCCTGACGAACCAGGGCTTTGAGCGGCTGCAGCAACATGTGGAGTCGTTCACCAGCACGCTGGCAACCGGTAGGCCGCAGGCGTTCGTGACGGATCCTCAGCTCGCGACGGGTACGACCACGGCGTCCCTGGCAAGCCAGAGCTTTGCGCTGCTGAACCAGTATCTGGCCGGTAACACTGGTCGGGTCGACTCCGGGCAGATCGTGTCAGCCGTGTCGCAAGCGACCGGTTGGGCGCAGGACGCTATCCTGACCAGACCGCACTGATCCACTACTTCCGCACCCGGGCGCATCAGCACCCCGGGTGCGGCACCATCAAAGTTTGGAATGCAGAGAAGGAACATCAAACGCGGCCGGTAGCCGCGAAGGGTTGAGTTAAAAAATAATGGCGATCCAGAATGGGAATGCCCACGCCGCAGACCACGGGCTTCGAGCCTTGGCTCTGTTTTTGCGCCTTCATGGCGTCCACGCCGAGCCCGACCAGCTCCGCGATCGCTGCGGAAGCAGCACGATAAGCATCCGCGCCCTGCTTCGTTGCGCGCGCCAGTTTGGAGTCAAGGTCCGTTCGCGAACAACGCATTGGACGCGACTTGCGAGCCTCCAGCTCCCTGGGATCGCATCGCTGCGTGATGGCGGGTTTCTGCTTCTCGGCAAGGTCGACGACAAAGGGGCACTCGTGCTGCACCCGACCGCGTCGCGTCCGGAGCTGATGACGCGCGCCGAATTCGAGGAAATCTGGGACGGCCGCTTGATCCTGACGGGATCGCAGAACGTCATCAATCGCGTGCTCCATGCTCTCGCTGACATGAGTGTCACCGTGCGTGGTCTGGCGCGCCGCGCCGTCGCCCCCGTAACGCGCGCTCGCGATACCGTAATGCGCGCCCGCGATTCATTGATGCGTGCGTGCTTCGGCGAACGAACCGATATGGCCCTTCAGGCGGCCAGATCCGACCTCGAGGCTGTGAGCATCGTGCCTCAGAGCGAGGACGAGTCTGGGCTCGTGGCAGTGGCAATCCTGTTACGATGCCATGGCATTGCGGCCGATCCCGAACAGATCCGGCATCGCATGGGTGCGGCGAAGTTGGGTGTTACGGAAATTCTGCGCTGCGCCAAGGAATTCGGGCTCAAGGCTCGTGCACAGAAGTCGAACTGGAGCAGACTTGCGGTCACACCGCTGCCGGGCATCGCCCTGCTGCGCGACGGCGGCTTCCTGATCCTCGGCCAGGTCGTCGACGACAAGCTTATGGTTCAGCGCCCATTGTCTCCCCGGCCCGAAACAATGACGCAGGCCGAGCTCGAGGCAATCTGGGACGGCGACATCATCCTGATGACGCGGCGCGCGTCCCTGACCGATCTTTCCAGTCGCTTCGATATCGGCTGGTTTGTCGGCGCGGTCCACAAGTATCGCCGTCTTCTCGGCGAAGTGCTAGTCGCGTCGTTCTTCCTTCAGTTCTTTGCCCTTATCTCACCGCTGTTTTTCCAGGTGGTCATCGACAAGGTGCTCGTGCATCGAAGCATGAGTACGCTCGACGTTCTGATCATAGGCCTTGTCGCGCTGACCGTGTTCGAGGCCATTCTCGAAACGCTGCGCGTCTATCTGTTCGCGCACACCACGAACCGCATCGATGTCGAACTCGGCGCCCGGCTGTTTCGTCACCTGATGGCGCTACCTATCGCGTATTTCCAGGCCCGCCGGGTCGGCGATTCGGTCGCGCGCGTCCGCGAACTGGAGAATATCCGCCAGTTCCTGACGAGCTCGGCGCTTACGCTCGTCATCGATCTGTTGTTCACCGTCGTCTTCCTTGCAGTGATGTTCTACTACTCGACGACATTGACGCTTATCGTTCTGGCGTCATTCCCGTTCTACATCGGCATTTCCGTGTTCGCGGCGCCGCTGTTTCGCCGGCGCCTCGATGAGAAGTTCAATCGGGGCTCCGAGAACCAGGCCTTCCTGGTCGAGAGCGTCACGGGCGTCGAGACGCTGAAGGCTATGGCGGTCGAGCCGCAGATGCAGCGCCGATGGGAGGAGCAGCTCGCCGGCTACGTAAGCGCCAGCTTCCGCGTGCTTAGCCTGAACAATACGGCAAGCCAGGCGGTCCAGATGATCAACAAGCTGGTCGTCGCGGCAACGCTTTACTTCGGCGCCAGACTTGTGATCGGTGGTGATCTCACCGTCGGCGAGCTCGTCGCGTTCAACATGCTGGCCGCACGTGTGAGCACGCCGGTGCTGCGTCTCGCCCAGATGTGGCAGGATTTCCATCAGGCCCGTCTGTCAGTCGATCGCCTCGGTGACATCCTCAACACCATCCCGGAGCCGAGCTTCAGTCCCGGCCGCGCCGCATTACCGCCGATCCGCGGGCAGATCACGTTCGATCACGCGACGTTCCGCTACCGCATCGACGGCCCCGAGGTGCTGCATAACGTGTCATTCAGCGTCCAACCCGGCCAGGTCGTCGGCATCGTCGGCTCGTCCGGCTCGGGCAAGAGCACCATCACCAAGCTGATCCAGCGTCTCTATGTGCCGGAGAGCGGACGCGTGCTGGTCGACGGCGTCGATCTCGCGATGGTCGATCTGACCTGGCTGCGGCGCCAGATTGGCGTCGTTCTCCAGGAGAACGTGCTGTTCAACCGCTCGATTCGCGAGAACATCGCGCTGGCCGATCCGACCATGTCGATGGAACGCGTCATCGAGGCGGCATCGCTCGCCGGCGCTCATGACTTCATCCTGGAACTGCCCGAGGGTTACGACACCATCGTCGGCGAACGCGGCAGCAGCCTGTCGGGCGGGCAGCGCCAACGTGTTGCGATCGCGCGCGCGCTCATTACCGACCCGCGCATCCTCATCCTCGACGAGGCGACCAGCGCGCTCGATTACGAAAGCGAGCGTGCCATCCAGCAGAACATGAAGCGAATTGCCGCCGGCCGGACCGTGTTCGTCATCGCCCATCGGCTCTCGACCGTGCGCAATGCGAACCGGATCATCACGCTCGAGCATGGCCGCATCGTCGAGGACGGCAGCCATGATGAGCTGATCCGTTCGAACGGGCGTTACGCAAACCTCCATTATCTGCAGGCCGGTATCCATGACGTCCGCTAGCCGAAACATCGTCCCGTTTCCGAAAACCCCGGCTCCGGCTCGCCGCCGCGAGCAGGAAATCGCGTTCCTGCCAGCGGCGCTCGAGATCACTGAAACGCCACCGTCGCCGATCGGGCGCGCGATCGGTGCGAGCATCATCGCGGTCTTCTGCTTCGCGGTGGCGTGGGCGTCATTCGGCAGCGTCGACATCGTCGCCACCGCGACCGGCAAGATCGTGCCGGGCGGGCGCACCAAGCTGATCCAGCCGTTCGAGACGGGTGTCGTCCGCGCCATCCACGTCCGCGACGGGCAGACCGTAAAGGTCGGCGACGTTCTTATCGAACTCGATCCGACGATGACGGAAGCCGACAACGAACGCCAGAAGAGCGATCTCCTAGCGGCCGAACTCGACGCTGCCCGGCTGCGCGCCGGGCTCGCAGAGGATCCGCTTGCCGCCTTCCGGCCACCGCAGAGCGCAAGCGCCGCGGAGATCGAGATGCATCGTCAGTTCCTGATCAGCCAGCGCGCCGAACAGAATGCCAAGCTCGCCGAGATCGAACGCCAGCAGGGCCAGAAGGAAGCGGAGCGGGCGACGACTTCGGCGAGCGTCGCGAAGCTGCAGGCGACGATACCGGTGCTGCAGGAGCGCGTGGACATCCGCAAGAACCTGGTCGACAAGGCACTGGCTTCGAAGGTCGTCTATCTCTCCGAATACCAGGAGCTGGTCGGCCTTCAGCAGGACCTCCTGCTGCAGCAGAGCCGGCTGCGCGAAGCCGATGCAGCCATAGCGTTGCTGAAGGAAACGAGGGAAAAGACCGCCGCGGAGTATCGGCGCTCGACCTATGACGCGCTCGCGAAAGCCGAGCAGAAAACTGCGAGCGCTGCGCAGGAGGTGATCAAGGCAGAACGGCGCACGAAACTCCAGCGTTTGGCCGCGCCCGTCGACGGCGTCGTGCAACAGCTCGCCGTTCATACCGTGGGAGGCGTGGTGACGCCTGCTCAGGCGCTCGCCGTGGTGGTTCCGAGCGAAAGCCAGCTCGAGATCGAGGCCATGCTTTCCAACCGCGACATCGGGTTCGTGCATCCGGGACAAAAAGCGGAGATCAAGGTCGACACATTTAACTTCACGCGCTACGGGCTCCTTCATGGCGAAGTTCTCAGCGTTTCGTCCGACGCTATCACGCGCGACAGGCAACAGGGCACTTCGAATGACCGGGCTATGGGCGCGACGACGAACAGCAGCGAGCCGAAAGGTCAGGAGCTGGAGTATGCCGCTCGTGTCTCGCTCGACCGCGCGGCAATGCAGGTAGACGAGAAGCTCGTCAAGCTTGGGCCCGGAATGGCCGTGACGGTCGAGGTCAAGACAGGCTCGCGCACCATGATCAGCTACCTCCTCTCGCCGCTGGCAAGGTACAAGCAGGAATCTCTGCGGGAGCGATAGACGAAGCATCGATGAGCATTGCGGGTAACTGGAGACGGCTCCGGCCAGCTAACCGACCTGGCCGTCTCTGCTTCCGCTAGCTTGCGCCGGCGGAGCTGCGACCCGCCCCTCTTCATCCTGACGGACGGCGTGGGTCACTATTCGTCACGGGCGGCCGCCTGGCTCATGGCTTCACGTATGACCACCCTTTCTCCTGCAGTTCCATCACGCGCACGACGCCTGATTTCACCACCTCCGCCTGAGCGACAATTGGGATATCCTTGTTCTCAGCCTTATGCATTCTTTCCTGGGTGTTGCCACAAGCCTTGAACGACACCTCCGGCCTACTCAGCGCCATCTCCTCGATACGGGCCTTTACCGGCGACGTGTCATCGCGCAGCATATGCAGGCCGGGCCCAAACGTGACCACCTCGATTTTCACGTTCTCGCCGAGATCCTTGTAGTATTGCGCAACGTTCGTTGCGTTGTTGAGCGCGAGATTCATCGCGGCGGCGTCGTTCGTGTTCACCTGCAAAACTAAAAGATGCGCCTTGGAGTCGGGTGCAAGCCGAGCGTTGGCGGCGAGAGGGGATCGTTCCCTTTTATGTGTGGTGACTTTACCAGGTCTGGTGGCTTTACGCGCTACTTCCGCTCTTGCTGCAATGCGCGGCTGGTACATAGCAGGATTCGTCGTTGTCGGTACCCAGTACCGTCCGCCTTGCTCCGCCGCAGCGAACGACGGCGCGAACAGGACTGCTGTGGCTCCTATGGTGGTTACGCTTGCAATATGTTGAAACATGTTCATGGGGCTCTCCTATGCACAAACTTCATCGGACACCATCACCTGCTCGGCTTCGCGACCGGGTGTGGCCATTTGCATGCAACAGTCATCTTCGCGCGCACCGCCTCCCACCCCCTGAGCGAAAACGTTCCGTCCAGCGCGCCTCCCGTGCGAGGTACAAGGTGGACGCTGAGGCTTCCCACGTCTGGAAGGGATTGCAGCAAGGCAATCACGTCCCCTCCGAACGCGACCCCGGCTCCGGACGCCGGCAGCGCTGCCGCGGCCCGCACCTGCTGACCATCGTTAACACGATAGGAAATCGCGTAGTCGCCGCCGCGGCCGGCGATGCCGGACCCCGCGACGACCAATTCGGTCCGCCCTCCGCGGCAACGAATTGAAAGCTTCATTTCAGTTTCGGCTGCTCCATTGCCCGACGCGATCGTCGCGGTCATCAACGGTGAATAGTCAACTGGCGAGGTTGTTTGGCTGACGATCCAGTTGTCTCCTTGGGAGGCCATCTGATGCGCAGCAGCAATCGGCCCAGACGTCTGGCCGGGGCAGTCCGGCCCTTCGGCGCGCTCCAGCGAGTTGCAGTCGCGAAGCTGCGCCGCCGGATCTACGGCCCCTTGCGTCCAGGCAATCCCGCTTGTGAGCGCGATTCCAACTACAATTGGGATGGCCGCGCCTCTCATTGCGATGCATGCGCTGCGCGCTGTTGACGTTCCAACCAGGCTTGCGCCGCCGGGAAGCGCACGAGGCCAGGAACCGTCGCCGCGAGATTGATCGATTTCCACTTGGGATCGAAGCCGGGCTCCTGCAGCTTACCGATCCGCGAGAACAGATGATCGACGAAACGCGCGATGCGCTGAAAGCGGTTCGATCTGGCTGAAAAATTGAAGGCGACAAGAGCGGTCGGAACGGCAATCGTGGTTACACGTTCGCCCGGCTTGATCAGATTGGGATAGTCCGTGGCATTGAGCGCCGCGGGCAGATAATAGTCCTCGAACTTGCTGTTATAGGGGATCGGCAGGAACTTGAACCCCTGCTCCCAACGACCGCGCACGAAAGCATCTACCGGCTTCGAGGTAATGAAGACGACCGCCGCTATCTCGCCCTTACGCATCTGCTCGAGCGCGACCTGATGCGGGATGAATGTCTTTTCCACGTCGAGGCCGAGCCGACTGAAGATCAGTGGGCCCGAATAGGCCGCTGCGGTACCCTGGGTATTGAAGTTGACTTTCTTACCGACGAGATCGTTCAGACCCTGAATCTCGGGACGAACGAAGATATGAAGTTCGGATGGGAATAGATTCAGGATGTAGGCAAGCCGCTGCTGAATATCGGGCACCTGGCTCTTATATTCCTCCAGGACGTCCGAATTGATGATCGCGGCATCGATGCCGCGCAAATAGAGCAGTGAATTCACATTTTCCGTAGCGCCGCGCGTCACGACCGGCAGAACGTGCAGATTGTTTCCGTCATCGACGACACGGGCCATCTCCGCCGCCAGGCGGATTGGCGCTCCCTCGAGAAGGCCTCCTGCAACACCGACCGTCCAGGCGTTCATCGCCACTTGCGGCTTTTGCCGCGGCACCTCGCGAGGCAACGGGCGAACGCCTTGCATCCGGGCGTTTTGAGTCTGGGCGTCCGCAGCGAACGGCTGAATAGTTACGGGCGACGAGGCCAATGCCATGAGCACAAGTCGCGGAGCTAAACCAAAAGACCAGTTCATCAGCCCCTTCCTTTCCAAGCTTTGAAGGCGCTACCCTGTGCTACGGATGTAGCGCCTCCATCCGAGCCTTCGTCGCGCGTTGCTCATCCGCCGCCGCGTATCGCGCCTGATCCGGGAAAGCCTGCGGTTGGGACGCCCACGTCATCACGACGACCGCGGCAGCGGCAGCGGTCCACACGGGCGCCGCTCGTCCCTCCGCTTGCAGGCGTATCATTGTGTTCCGGGCAAATAGCGTCCTGTCCGAATCGACGCGCGACGTGCCCGAGATCTCGTAGGCGGCAGCTACGTCATCCTTGCCTAGGATTGACCTGTTTTTCATTGGGCGACCCATCAGCCATCAACCGCCGCACGGTGAGATGGCCTTTTCAATGCGTCATCACGCACCTTATGCGCTTCGCTTGCCCGCTGCTGGGAAACTCTTAAGGGGTACATCCAAGGAAGCGGCTTCCAGCATCAGGCGACGCGATGGCCAACCAGATCGAGAGCTTGACTTCAGTAACCACCGTAGGTCGGCTGGAAAGCGCACAGTAAGACGTAGCCCCCTGCACGAGAAAATCCGGAACGTTTTCGATTGAACCTGTCGTTTCCCAATTCCCGTATTCTTTGCTGCGCGGGAGGCTGCACGAGTTTTCGATAACTGGCTTCCATTCAAAGGGGCACGAAATGCGGTGCGCCGCGAGAGCGCATGCCTGCCGTCGCGGCGTCAGGCGGTGTTGCCGGCGTCCACGGTCAGAACGGTGCCGGTGATGTTCCGGCCGCCTTCTCCCAGGAGATATTCGACCATGGAAGCGATGTCATCGGCTTCGGGCAAGCGACGCAACGCGCTGCGGCCGGCGATACGCCGACGGCCGTCGTCGTCCAGGGACTTGGTCAATTCGGTGTCGACGAAGCCGGGCGCGATCGCGTTTACGGTGATGCCGAGCTTGCCGACTTCGCGGGCCAGCGAACGGGTGAAGCCGCCGGCCGCGGCCTTGGACGCGGCGTAGACGGACAGGCCGTTGTAGCCGGTCGAGCCAATGATGGAGGAGATGTTGACGATGCGCCCGGCACCATCGGCCATCATATGGCGCACCACGTATTTGGTCAGAACGATCGGCGACAGCACGTTCAGACGGATCAACGCCTCGATCTCGGAATTGCGCATGTTGGCCAACAGTCCTTCGGTGCCGATCCCGGCATTGTTGACAAGGCCGTAGATCGCGCCGAAGGCGTCGCGCAGTTCCTTCACGAAGGCGGGAATCTTGTCTGTCTGGCCGAGATCGAACGCCCTGAAGTGCAGGCGGTCCGCGCCCGCCTCGCGGATGGCCCGTTCCAGATCCTCGCTCTCGCGGCGCGCGACCGCGATCACCTTGTAGTCGCCGGATGCGACGAGCCTGCGCGCAATCGCAAGCCCGATGCCGCGGCTGCCGCCGGTGACGAGAACGTTACGCATCGGCCCGCGCCAATTTTCCCGCTGCGGTGACGTCGAGGCGTTCGACGAACCGGATCACCGCAGGCACCTTGTATGCCGCCAGCGATTCCTTGCACCGGCCGAGAATCTCCGTGCGGATCGTTTCCTGGCGACCCGCATCAGCGTCGTCAGCGAGGACGATGTCGGCGACCACGATGGCGCCGGTGATCGGGCTCTTGCGCGACCGCGCGCGCGACATCCGCACCGCCTCGTGTTGGTTGATCACGGCCTCGACCTCCTCGGGATGGACCTTCAGCCCGCCGATGTTGATGATGCCGCCGCGCCGGCCGACGAAGTGGTAACGCTCGCCGCGCAGTTCGACCATATCGCCGGTGTCGATGAAGCCCTCGGCATCGGCGAGCGGTGGCGCGACGGCGCCGATATAGGCGTGCGCCGTGCGACGGGATCGGATCCGGAGTGAGCCGTCGACGACCTTCATCTCGACGCCGTCGCGGTTCCGCCCGACAAAATCGGCGGGAAAACCCTCGCGCCCATCGTCAACCGCGAAGCCCACGCCGGCCTCGGTGGAAGCATAGGCATGGCCGATCGACGCGTGCGGAAAGGCACGGGCCAGTCCATCGAGCACCGCCTGGTCGGCGATCTCGCCTGACAGACGGACATAGCGCGGCGAGAAGTTCGCTGCAGCACCGCTCATCAGGAGCTTGCGCCAGTGCGACGGCGTCCCGGAGATGTGCGTGACGCCGCCTGCGCGCAGCCGTGCCACGTAATCCGCAATGGCTTCTCCGGGCTCCGACAGCACCATTGATCCGCCGCCGATCACGGCGCGCAGCAATATCTGCAGGCCGCCGTAGCGGCGGATGTCGTAGAACGTCGCCCAGGCCGCGTTCGGGTGGCGCGCAGCCCCTTCGGCAATGATTGCGCCGGCCAGCCCGTCGAGCGTATGTCCGACGATCTTGGGCGGCCCTGATGTGCCCGAGGTCAGCATCAGCCATTCTGTCGCGCGTTCGGTCTTCCATGGCACCACCGCAGGTTCGGGCAGACCGACGCCGACGACCAAATATTTGCCAGCATCGCATCGGTCCGGCCGGTCGGTGACGATGGCGTCGATCTCGGCATCCGCAAGCAGCGCCTGGATGTGATCCGGATCGAGGTCGGGCGGGCACAGGAGCATGCGGCGGGCGACACCGTCGAGCTCGATCATGGCGAGCGCGGACTGCAGCTGCCCCGACGCCGCAAGCAGCACCGATCGGCCGGACAGTTCGCGGGACCTGCCGATCAGACAGCTGTGCCCGAGAATGTCGGTCAGCGATACGCTGTGCCGGGCATCGGAAATCGTGCGGCCCTTCAGCTCCGGGCCGAGATATTCGCGCAATGCGAAGGTCTCAGGCGGGGACATTCTCGTACACTCTGACGAATTCGCCGACAGTCGATGGGAAGGCGGCATCCTCGGCAATGGTGAACGGATCGATCCCGAGATCGTCCTCCAGCCGCGCGACCAGGATAGCGAACGCCAGCGAATCGAAGCCGGTGTCGTGGAGCGATAGATCGTCCTGCAGCGGCGGGAGCGTGACCTTCTGTTCTTCGGCGATCTGCTGCATCGCCGAGAAAATCCTTGACCTCACTGACATGGAACACCTCACCTCTCAAGAAAAACGGCTTGCGAGCCGACGTTAAAACCTGACTCCGCCCTCCACGATACGTGCGTAGACGGCGCGGTTGATCGGACAATAGCCGCCGGTCGCCGGATCACGCAGGAACAGCGGATCGTCCACGACCGAGGGATCAAATCCCTCGCGGATCAGCCGCTGCTTGTTCTGTTTGAAGGACTCGGTGGCGTCGAGCGCGCGGCAGAACCTGACGAAGACCGGGTGCGAATAGACCGGAAGCCGGCGCGCCAAATGTTCCGCGAAGATCCTGAAATCGAACCCTTGGTCTACTACCAAAGCCACCATGCCGGCGCGGCCATCGGCACCGGGAATAGCGACCCCGTAGGTCGAGGCATCGAGAACGCCGGGGCAGCAGTCCCTGATCGCGTCGTTCACCTCGCTGGTCGCGACGTTCTCGCCCTTCCAGCGGAACGTGTCGCCGACCCGGTCGACAAAATGGAAGTAGCCTTGTTCGTCGCGAAGCATGAGATCGCCCGTGCGGAACCAGGCATCGCCTTCGGCAAAGACGTCGCGCAGCACCTTCTTCTCGGCCTCGGCCGGGTCGGTGTAGCCCTCGAAGGGGCCGCCGCCCCGATCTGCTGTGCCGATACGCCCGACCGCCTCGCCGATCTCGCCGTGGGCGCAGGCGATGCAGAGCCCATCCTCGCCGCGGACCGGGCTGCCGCTGTCGGCATCGAGCTTCACGATCGAGGCGGGAAAGCGATGCGCCAGCAGCGGCGGGATCCGGCCGATCGCGCCGGGTTTTCCTTCGACGTTGAACAGCGAAAAATTGCCGTCCGTCGCGGCGTAGAATTCGAGGATATGAGGAATCGCGAACCGCCCGGCAAACGCCTCCCAGATGTCGCCGCGCAATCCGTTGCCGACGGCCAGCCGCAGCCTGTGTCTTGCTCTTGGCCCGGACGGCGGCGCCTTCAGCAAGTAGCGGCAGAGCTCGCCGATATATTGGAAGACGGTGCAGTCGAAACGCGCGATGTCGTCCCAGAAGTTCGTTGCGGAGAATTTCTCCGCGATCACGACCGAAGCGCCCGCGCGAAGCATGCTGCAGGGCGCGGCGACACCGCCCACGGAATGATGGAGCGGCAGGCAGTCGTAGAGACGGTCGTGCACGGAAGCGTCAGTGAGCCCGGCAAACCAGCCTCCCCAGCTGAGAATGCGGCGATGACTGACGTTCGCCGCCTTCGGCAGCCCCGTGGTGCCTGAGGTGAAGATGAGAAGCGCGCGTTCATCGATCGTGACGTGGCCGCGTTCGGCGGAGGAAAGCGGGTGGGCGTCCGTGGCCACGAGCACTGTATCCAGATCGGCGCCTGCGCCGCCGGTACCGAGGTTCCAGGTTGGCGGCACACGATCCAGATGCGGACGTGCGGTCTCGAACGCATCCACGCACTCGGCGGCAAGGATGATATGATCGGCGCGTGCGAGATCGATGCAGTGGGCGAGCGACGGTCCGACCAGCCTGGTGTTGATCAGCGCCACCGTGCTGCCGACCCTGCTGATACCGAGCCAGCAGGCGAGATAGTCCGGCCGGTTCGGCATCAGAAGGCAGACGGTGCAGCCGGTACGGATGCCGAGGCTCAGTGCCCAGCGCGCATATCGGTTGACCCGCGCGGCGAGTTCCCCGTAGGTGAAGGATTGGCCATCCGAGAGCAACGCGGGGCGCCCGGGTTGCCGCTGCGCCCAGTCTTCCACGACGTCAGCGAACAGTCGATGCGGCTCGGCCTCGATCTGCGAGATCAATTCGATGGCCTTCAGCCAGGTTTTGGCGACGGAGGGCCTGCGCCGCGGAGCGCCACTTCCAGTCGCCCGCTGGATCACCCCTGCTTCCATGACCTGACCATGCAGATGAGTTTGATCGATGTCCGCGCGGACAGCCTCCCGAGGCGCGTTATCCCGCTCCGGGTCCGAGCTGGTTGAGGATCAGCTGCTCCAGCGTCTTCACCGATTGGAAATTCTCGGGCGTAATCTCGGGTTGAGGAAGGGTGAGATCGAACTCGGCTTCGACCCTGAGCATCAGCGCGACCATATCCATCGAGTCCAGTCCGATATCTACCAGCCGCGACTCCGGATGGACATCCGCGATGATCGAGTTCTGCTCAAGGACGCTCCTGACGACAAAAAGAACACGGTCCTGAACGCTGGCGCTTAAGTATTGCATTTCAACCCCATACATCGCGTGAAATGGCACGATCGTCGTCGATGCGAAGATAGCTGACTGCAACCCAGGTCAATAGCTCTACTTCGGAGGTACCTCCCTCGGAAGCGCATTGCTCATCGATATCCACCTTTGCGCCGCCGACTCCGCAGCCACGGTCGGTTAGATTGCCGCCCTCGGTTAGATTGCCGCCCTCGAATTCGCGCGGAAATCATCTCAACGCGGTGCGGGTCGTCCAACCATCAGGGGCGGGTCGTCCGACCATTAGGTGGGAGGCTTTGGGCCATGAACGTGCAGGAAGTTCAGTTCCGCAACTTCGCCCCGGAAACCAGCCGAGTACAATTCAGTTCCGACCGCGCCTCGTTCCAGCAGCGGACGGCTGTCGTCGCAGAGGCGGCGGCGACGGAGGTCGAAGCGGTGGACCGTGAGGCGCGCTTCCCGCGGAAGGCCATCGACGCGGCACGCAAGCAGAGGCTTCTGGGCACCCAGATCCCGATCGAATTCGGCGGAGACGGCGCATCGATATCTGACGTAACCGACATGTGTTACGCGCTCGGCCGCGCCTGCGCATCGGCCGGGATGATCTTCGCGATGCATCAGACCAAGGTCGCGTGTCTTGTCCGCCATGGCGGGGGCAGCACTTGGCACGAAAAGCTGATGCGCCGCGTAGCGACCGAACAGCTGCTGTTGGCGTCGTCGACCACGGAAGGCCAGAACGGCGGGAACATCCGCTTCAGCTCGGCGGCGGTTGAGCACGCCGGCACCGAGATCTCGCTGCTGCGCGACGCGACGGTGATTTCCTATGGCGCCGAGGCAGACGGCATCGTCACCATCGCACGCCGCGCGGACGAGGCCGCCGGATCCGACCAGGTGATGCTGGCCATCACCCGGGACGACTATACGCTGGAGCCCACGGTCGCATGGGAAACGCTCGGCATGCGCGGGACTTGCAGCGCCGGCTTCAAGCTGAACTTCAAGGGCACCGCGGAACAGATATTCCCCGTGCCTTACGACAGGATCCATGCGCAGACGATGACGCCGGTCGCCCACCTGTGCTGGTCGTCGGTCTGGGCGGGAATTGCGGCCGCCGCGGTCGACCGCGCGCAACTGTTCATCCGCAAGGCCGCCCGCGGAGCCGGCGGCAACATGCCTCCCGCCGCGTCACATTTTACCGCCGCCAGGATGACGCTGACGAAACTACGCGCCATCATCACCGCGAATCTCGAGTCCTATGCGGCCCGTGAACAGGACGAGCGCGCGCTGTCGTCCATCGACTTTCAGTCTTCGATCAACCTTCTCAAGGTGGAGGCTTCCGAACTCGCCGTCGCGGCCGTGCTGCACGCGATGCGCGCCTGCGGCCTGTCCGGCTACCGCAACGACACCGACGTCAGCGTTGGCCGCCACCTCCGCGACGTGCTTTCAGCTCCAATCATGATCAACAATGACCGCATTCTCGCCAGCATGGGTACCGCCACGCTGATGAGCGCCGTCCCGGTGTCCCTGCGCGATTGATTTTCTCCTCAAAGGAATGGGGCTCGACATGAACGTGGCCATGTTTGCCGCCGCACCGGTGGAAACCACCGATCCGCTGGACCATCTCACTGACGTGCTGTTCCACCGGATGGGCTCTCCCGGGGTCTATGGCCGCACTGCGCTCTATGAAGACGTCGTGGAGCGACTTGCGGCACTGATCACGCGGCATCGCGAGCCGGACGCCGAGGTGATGCGCTTCCCTCCCGTCATGAACCGCGGACAGCTCGAGCGGTCGGGCTATCTGAAGAGCTTCCCGAACCTGCTCGGCTGCGTTTGCGGCCTGCACGGCACGGAAAGCGAAATCGACGTAGCGGTCGACCGCTTCGATGCCGGGGGAGACTGGACCGCGGCGCTGTCGCCGGCCGACCTCGTGCTGTCGCCGGCCGCCTGCTATCCGCTCTATCCGATCGCGGCAAGTCGCGGTCCGGTGCCGCCGGGCGGCTGGCTTTTCGACGTCGCCGCCGATTGCTTCCGTCGCGAGCCCTCGCGCCATCTCGACCGGCTGCAGTCCTTCAGGATGCGCGAGTACGTCTGCATCGGCAGTCCCGACCACGTCTCGAAGTTCCGGGAGCGTTGGATGATGCTTGCTCAGGAGATCGCCAGCGATCTTGGGCTGACCTTCAGGATCGACTACGCCAGCGATCCGTTCTTCGGCCGCGTCGGACGGATGAAGGCAGTGAGCCAGCAACAGCAGGCGCTGAAGTTCGAACTGCTGGTGCCTCTGCGCTCCGATGAGCAACCGACCGCCTGCATGAGCTTCAATTACCACCGCGATCACTTCGGCACCGCCTGGGGCATCACGGATGCCTCGGGGGAGCCGGCCCATACTGCCTGCGTGGCCTTCGGAATGGACCGTCTCGCCATCGCCATGTTCCAAACCCACGGCAGCAACGTCGCCAGATGGCCGATCGCAGTGCGGGATCTGCTCGGCTTCGCGCGGGACGATCGCTAGACGATTTTGGCATTCGAGGAACTCCGATGCTCCAACGAAATCCCGAGGTAGCCCGCGACCGAAGCGCCGGAGCGCCGACCTCTCTGAAAAGAGAGACCATCGCCGTCCACGGCGGGTTCGACAACGATCCGGCCACCAAGGCCGTCGCCGTGCCGATCTACCAGACGGCCTCGTACGCCTTCGATAGCGCCGACCATGGGGCCGCGCTCTTCAACCTTGAAGTGGATGGCTTTCGCTACACCCGGATCGGCAATCCGACCAACGCGGTGCTGGAGAAACGCGTTGCCGCCATGGAAGGAGGCATCGAGGCGCTCAGCGTGGCGTGCGGCCAGGCCGCGGTGAACTATGCGGTGACCAACATCGCTGAGATGGGCACCAACATCGTCTCGGTCCCGCAACTCTACGGCACCACGCATACGCTGTTCGCGCATATCCTGCCGCGGCAGGGCATCACGGTCCGGTTCTCGGAAGACGACCGTCCGGCGAGCATGGAAGGATTGATCGACGACGACACGCGGGCGGTGTTCTGCGAAAGCGTTGGAAATCCGGCCGGAAACGTCTGCGACATCGAAGCGATGGCAGAGGTCGCCCACAGGCACGGCGTGCCGCTGATCGTCGACAACACGGTGGCCACCCCGATCCTGCTAAGACCGATCGAATATGGTGCTGATGTCGTGGTGGAGTCGTTGACCAAGTTCATGGGTGGGCATGGCACCACGCTCGGCGGAATCATCGTCGACGGCGGCAACTTCCCGTGGGCGGAGCATGGCCGGCGCTTTGCGATGATGAACGAGCCGGAGAAATCGTACCACGGGCTGGTCTTTACCGAACGTTACGGGGCCGCCGCCTACATCGCGCGCTGCCGCGCCGTCTCCTTGAGGAACACCGGCTCCATCCTGGCGCCGCTGAACGCCTTCCTGTTACTCCAGGGCATCGAGACCGTCGCGTTGCGGATCGAGCGCCACGTCGAGAATGCCGAGAAGGTCGCGCGCTTTCTGCGCAACGATCGCCGCGTCGGATGGGTGAACTACGCGGGCTTCCAGGACAGCCCCTATCACGCACTGACGCAGAAGTATCTGGGCGGCCGGGCGTGTTCGTTGCTGACCTTTGGCGTGGCCGGAGGGTTCGAGGCCGGCAAGCGGTTCTACGATGCGCTCAAACTATTCAAGCGGCTGGTCAACATTGGCGACGCGAAATCGCTCGCCTGCCATCCCGCATCAACCACGCACCGGCAAATGTCGCAGGAAGAGCAGAAAAAGGCCGGCGTGCGGCCCGAGATGATCAGGCTGAGCGTCGGAATCGAGCACGTCGACGACATCATCGCCGACCTCGATCAGGCGCTCCATGCCGCGGATTGAACCCACACAGCCATGAAGGCATTCCAATGCCTGTCCTAGTCGACATAGACGCCTACGACCACCACCTCTTCTCGAGAGCACCGAGCGGAAGCGCCGCCGCAAAGGCGTCACTGGAAAACCGGGCGGAGTGTCTCGATATCGGGCTGATCAACAACATGCCGGACGCCGCCTTGATGTCCACCGAGCGCCAGCTGTTTGACCTGCTCGGCGCGGCGGCCGGAAGGCTCCTCGTCAGGCTGCACTTCTACACGATGGAGAGGACGCCCCGTTCGGAATGGGGGCGCGATTACGTGCGTCGATACTACCGCAGCACCAACGATCTGGTGATCGGCAGCCTGGACGGAATAATCGTCACCGGCGCCGAACCGAGAGCTGCCCGCCTGACGGAAGAGCCATATTGGACCACCCTCGCCCAGGTCATGGACTGGGCCAGGGAGAATACGATCTCGTCGGTGTATTCCTGTCTCGCCGTCCATGCGGCCGTTCTGCACATGGATGGCGTGGAACGCCAGAAGCTGCCTGCCAAATGCATCGGCGTCTTCGCTCAAACGAAGACGAGAGATCATGCCTTGATGCACGACATTCCCGCGATCTTCAGAATTCCACACGCCCGGTGGAACGAGGTGCAGGAGGAAGCTATCGCGACCTGCGGATATTCCGTTCTCACAAAGTCGGCGGAGGCCGGGATCGATTGCTTCGTCAAGCAGCATAAAAAGAGCCTTTTCGTCCATTTCCAGGGCCATCCGGAATACGATACCCAGAGCCTGTTGGGCGAATATAGAAGGGACATGGGCCGGTTCCTCCGGGGAGAGAACGAAATCTGTCCGACGATACCGAAAGGTTATTTTGGCGCGAAGGCGGAAGAGATCCTGACCACCTTCCGGCGAAAAGCCCTTTCGGACAGACGTCCGGAATTTTTCGCCGATTTCCCGGCCGATCACTTGGCAAAAAATCTGAGAAACGCCTGGCATCTGCCGGCCAGGCGCATTTACCGCAACTGGCTGCTGTACATGGCGTCGCAGCGAGCCGCACGCTCAAGGCCGCTGGCGCTTAACGGAAGGAGCCGAACGAAGCCGGTCCAGGACCGCGGCGGATACCGCGCATTCGGGCACCATGGGTAACGGTAGGAGGCGCAAGAAGGGAGTTCGCTCCGTAACCGGAATTCCGGCTCGTCGCCACAGACGCAAGCAGGACGCCGCCCGTCCGGAGATTCCCGCGCCGGACGACGGCCGCGATCCGCTCGCCGACCTGCTGACGCAGAAGCGGGAGCGGATCGTATGACGGAGTTCGGACCATGATCCGATGCCGCGAGATAGTAAGAGCCGATCTCGCCGCCGTCGCCGATCTCTTGACGCGCGGCTTTGAGGGCCGCTCGCGCGACTACTGGATGGAGGGGCTCCGGCGCACGTCCGTGCGCGAGGTGCCCGAAGGATTCCCGCGCTTTGGCTACATGCTCGACCATGAGGGGACGCCCGTTGGTGTTCTGCTGTTGATCTACACCGCACGGGACGACGGCGGCGAGACCTGCATCCGCTGCAATGTTTCCAGCTGGTATGTGGAACCCGCCTTTCGCAACTACGCGTCGATGCTGACCAAGGTCGCGCAACGCCACGAGCATGTCACTTACATCAACATCAGCCCGGCGCACTGGACCTGGCCGACCATCGAGGCCCAGGGATTCCGCGCGTATTGCGGCGGCTTGTTCTTTTCCTTTCCCGCTCTGTCGCGTTCGGCGAAGGGCATGCGCGTCGAGGTCGTGCAACAGGACGCGCAGGCGATCGGCGGCTTGTCCAAAGCCGACGTCGCGCTGCTTGCACGGCACGCGGCCTACGGCTGCCTCAGCCTGGCCTGCCGCGCGGCCGATGGCCGCGGCTTTCCCTTCGTCCTGCAGCCGATGCGTAAGCGCCGGATCGCGCTGCCGGCGATGCAGCTGATCTATTGCCACGATGTGGCCGACTATGTCGCCTGCGCCGGCGCTATCGGCCGCTTCCTGCTCCGGCGCGGCCGGATCTCGGTCGCTCTCGACGCCAATGGCCGCATGAAGGACCTGGTCGGCGTCTATCGCGAGCCGCTCGGCCGCAAATACTTCAAAGGTCCGCAGTGCCCCCGCCTTGCCGATCTGTCGGATACCGAGCTGGCGATCTATGGACCGTAACTCAGTCGCCTATACGGAGGACCGTCATGATTCCCAACAGCAAGTCCGTCAGCCACTCGCGGACATGGACGTTCTTCAAAGGCCAATGGCACGAGGGCAATGTGCCGATCATGGGGCCACGCACCCATGGGCTCTGGCTCGGCTCGACCGTGTTCGATGGTGCACGCGCTTTCGAAGGCGTTACGCCCGACCTGGACCGCCATTGCGCGCGCGTCAATCAATCCGCGGTCTACTTCGGACTCAAGCCCATCGTCGATCTCGACACCTGGCTGGGTCTGGCGCACGAAGGCATCGCCCGCTTCCCGGCCGGTGCCGAGCTCTACATCCGACCGATGTATTGGCCGCAGAACGGCGTCGGGGGCGGAGTGCTGTTCGATCCGGAAACGACCGACTGGTGCCTGTGCATCTACGAAGCGCCGATCCCGAAGCCTGTCGGCAGCGCGATCACGCTGTCGCCGTTCCGCAGACCCACGGCCGAATGCGCGCCGGTCGGCGCCAAGGCCTCCTGTCTCTATCCGAACTGTTCGCGTGCGCTGATCGAGGCCGCCTCACGCGGCTTCCAGAACTGCCTGATGCTGGACATGCTCGGCAACGTCGCGGAGTTCGGCAATTCCAACGTGTTCATGGCGAAAGATGGTGCTGTCTACACGCCTGCTCCGAATGGCACCTTCCTGAACGGCATCACCCGGCAGCGGGTGATCGAACTGTTGCGCGGCGAAGGCGTCACCGTGATAGAGGCCACGCTGCACTATGTCGATTTCCTCGCCGCTGACGAGATCTTTTCGACCGGCAATTTCGCCAAGGTCGCGCCGGTCATCCGTATCGACGACCGGCAGCTCACGCCCGGCCCCTTCTATGCGCGTGCGCGGAAGCTGTATTGGGATTTCGCGCACACGGCAAAGCTTGCGGCGTGAGATGGAGCGGTACGCAAATTGAGATGGTGTGGCATGGCTTCTCGGGTTGCCGATCTAATCGTTGATTCTCTGATCGCGCACGGCGTCGACCGGGCATTTGGCGTACCCGGCGAAAGCTTTCTTGCGCTCCTTGACGCTTTGTACGAACGCAACGAGATCGATCTCGTGACTTGCCGCCACGAGGGAAGCGCCAGTCTTGCCGCAGTCGCCGACGCCAAGCTCACCGGCCGCCCGGGTGTGGTGATGGCAAGCCGCGGACCGGGCGCATCCAACGCGGCGCTTGGTCTCCATGTAGCTTCGCAGGAGGCCATACCCCTCATACTGCTGGTTGGTCAGGTCGACACGCCGAATCTGAAACGCGACGCAGTGCAGGAGATCGACACCGGGCGGGCCTTCAGTGGCCTTATTAAATGGTCCACCAGAATCGATTCAGCGGCCCAGGCACCCGAGATGGTGGCGCGCGCATTTTCCGTGGCACTTAGCGGCACGCCAGGGCCGGTTGTGATCGAGCTCCCTCAAGATGTTCTCGAGATAGAGGCCGGCCTGCTCACCGCCAGGGTTCACGGCGTCGCGCGAGCCGAGCCCAGTCAAGCCGCCGTCGAGCAGGCGGCCGCCTTGCTTGGAAAGGCGGAGAGGCCGATTCTGCTGGTCGGAGGAGAGTGTCGGACGGCGGAATTTCGCAAGGATCTGGTCGCACTGAGCGAGCGCTGGAATGTTCCGGTGGCAGTCACCACCAAGATGCAAGATCAATTCCCGAACGATCACCGGCTCTGGATTGGGCACCTTGGCTTCTTCACCTCGCCAGCTCATGTTCGACTCTTTGAGCAAGCGGATCTGATCGTTGCGATCGGAACCCGGCTCGGCGACTTGTCTTCTCTCGGATTTCGATTTCCGCGACAATCGCCGACGTCTCAGCCTCTGGTTCACGTCTACCCCGATCCGAATACCATCGGGGCTCATTTCCATACGAATGTTGCGATCGTCTCGTCGGCGCACCCCTTCTTGAGATCCTGGCTCGACCTGCCGGTCGCCGTACGCGAGCGCGGTGGGTGGATCGAAGCCGCGGCGAAAGCTCGGGAAGCGGTGCACGCATGGCCCGAGCAGCGTATCCCCAGCGCTGATGTCCTTGGCCATGCGGTTGCGGCCTTCGCCAAACATTTCAAAGCAGATGGTATCGTGACGACCGACTCCGGCGACTTCGCCGCCTGGGTACACCGGATATTCCGCTTCAAGCCGTCAGCTCGACTGCTCGGCTCCGCCTGCGGCGCGATGGGCAGTGGTGTTCCTTCTGCATTGAGCGCGAGCCTTCGCTATCCGGATCGTCAGGTGATCGCGTTTTGCGGCGACGGCGGCTTCCTGATGACCGGGAACGAGTTGGCAACCGCCGTTGCCCGCGGGCTTAATATAACGATCGTGATCTCCAATAACCAATCGTACGGCACCATCCGTTCACATCAGGAAAGAGCATTTCCGAACCGCCCTTGGGGTACGGATCTATCCAATCCCGATTTTGCGGCTCTTGCCCGCGCCTTCGGCGCGCAGGGCTATACGATCACGACCGCAGCCCAGGTGGCCGAAGTCGTCGCGGCAGCAATGTCGGCCAACGGCCCCGTTGTGATCGAAGTTCGATCTGATGTACGCCAAACAATCGATCGATCCCTCGTTGCGGCGTCTGGCTGATGCCTCAGCGTCACGGTAGCTCGCATTGCGGCTTCATCTCAAGTTTGGACACGGGCTGAGGTGCCTCTTTGGAGGTACCCCACGTTGAGCGACTCGTTAGGTACGTTGCCCTTGAGGCTGAGTGGCTTCTTCATTTTTTTGCGATAGACTGGTTGTGTGGGACCCGGAAGAATAACCGCCGCTGCTAGCGCCACCGGGATACTTTTTAAAGCCGTGCATAATTACTCAACCCGTGAGGTCCTCGATGCCGCTTGCGCTTATTGAAACCAGCCATTGCAACGTGGATCTCAAGCCGTCGCCGATCGAGCCATCCTGGATTCTTGAAGGCAATCCGGAAGCCCGCTCGTGCTCGCTGTCGATCAGCGCGGACAGCGCTGCCAGGACGCTGATCTGGTCCTGCACCGAAGGCAAGTTCAACTGGTACTACGATGTCGATGAGACTATCGTGATCCTCGAAGGATCGATCGTGCTCGAGAGCGAGGGCATGCCGCCGAAGCGCTATGGCATCGGTGACGTGATCTTTTTCCGCAACGGGGCGCACGCCAAATGGCATGTCGAGGGACATGTGAAGAAGGTCGCCTTCTTCCGCCAGACCAACCCGTTCGGTCTCGGTTTGGCCGTCCGCGCCCTCAACAAGCTCAAGCGGATGTTCTTCGTCCCCGGCGGGCGTCGCTCCACGCCGCAACAAGTCCCTGCTCCACTCTATGTTCGCGATGCCGCTCCGGCCCGCTTTTCGTGGCGGCGCAAACGCACGACGTGAACTGATGCCTCTAATTCCTTGCTATCCGATTTGGGAGCCATTGACTGAATGTCATCGAGCTGTAGCAGAATCGCACTCCTTATCGACGGCGCCAACCTTCATGCAACCAGCAAGGCGCTTGGTTTCGATGTGGATTACAAGCGACTGCTCAAGGAATTCCAAAGTCGCGGCACAATACTTCGCGCGTTCTACTACACCGCGATCATCGAGGATCAGGAATATTCGTCGATCCGGCCCTTGATTGATTGGCTCGACTACAACGGCTATACCGTGGTCACCAAGGCGGCCAAGGAATTCACCGACGCCAGCGGCCATCGCAAGCTGAAGGGCAGCATGGACATCGAACTCGCTGTTGATGCCATGGAGCTTGCCCAACATATCGATCAGATGATTCTTTTCTCGGGCGACGGCGACTTCCGCCGGCTGGTGGAGGCGATGCAACGTCGAGGGGTTCACGTCACCGTCGTCTCAACCATTGCCAGCCATCCTCCGATGATCGCCGATGAACTTCGGCGTCAGGCCGACGCTTTCATCGACCTCTTGGATTTGAAGCCCAAGCTTGGCCGCGACCCGTCCGAGCGGCCGGCCTCGCGCGACCCGCGCCATCACGCGTTGCAACGCGACCACGAAAGCTGACAACGACCTTCAATGATCCCATTTTGACTTCTGGGTGTACACACGGTCCCAGGCTTCCCGCGAGCCGGATCCGACATCCTGCCCGAACGCCCCGTTGGCGCCGGGGCCGGCCCACCTTGGTGCGAACAAGCCTGTTGCATCATTTCCTTGTCGAATCAGTGAATGATCCGGCGATGCGGCTGCCTCTCAGAATTCGTTCAGGTAAGCCGTATCGCGGTCGAAGACGTGGGCGATATGCCGGTTCACTGAACGGACCCGAGCCATGAATTCGATGTCTTGGTGTACCGACAGGAAGACGTCGCGATAGACCTTGACCTCATCGGGGAGCACGGGAACGAGCGTCGGATTCGCCTTGGCAGAGAACAGCGGCAGCAGCGCGATGCCTGCACCCGCAGCTACGGCGTTCTGCTGCGCATGCATGCTCGACGAGCGGAAGGCGACGTTAGTCGGCTCAAGCACATCCAGCAGCCAATGCACCGGCTGGATAGCGATGAGGTCCTCGACATAGTCGACGAAGGTATGAGACGCGAGTTCGGCCCGATTGGCCGGCATCCCGCGAAGGGCGAGATAGGCGCGGCTCGCATACAGAGCGAGACGAAACGATCCGACCTTCTTGACAACGAGCCGCTGCCCGTCGGGATGCACGAAACTGATAAAGATGTCCGCCTCGCGCTTGGTCAGGCTGATCAGATGCCGCTCGGTCACAAGCTCGACCGTTATTCCCGGGCTCCCCACCGCCAGCTCCGTGAAGCGTTCCGCGAGAAAAAAGGCGGCGATCCCCTCCATGGTCGCGACGCGCACCCGCCCCGTGGCGGTGCTCGCGTCCGAGCCCAACGCCTGTTGAACGGAAGACGCTTCCTGTTCTATACGTTCGGCGATCGCGAACAGGCGATGGCCGTGTTCGGTCAGGACAAAGCCGTCCGGCTTGCGATCAAACAGCTTGACCGAGAGACTCTTCTCCAGCTCGGCAATACGCCGGCTGACGGTAGTATGGTCTACCTTCAGCCGCCGTGCGGCTGGCATGAGGCGGCTTTGGCGTGCCAGTTCAAGAAAATAAACCAGATCGTTCCAATCGAACACGAGTAGTCCTAACAGATTGAGCAACCAACTTGGCAACCAATGGACTTGCGTGGCCCATCTTGCGAGATCGGCGCTCCGAACGCCAGTCCGACGATGACGCAGTTGTGCATCGCGCCATGGGCACGACGGAGACCGGCACCATCCGGCACTCGTCGCCCGTTTGCGCGGTTGTGGCAGTCTCGCGTAACGGCCGGTGAGGACCTGCTGGCGCGCCTTCTCTCGGTTTGAATTGTCTTCGGATCGGGTCAAGAATCCGGATTGACGCCGCTGTGGAATGAGATGGCCTCAGCCGTCGCGCCCTGCTCGGCCAGCACGGGTGCGATATCGGTCGAAACAGCGTCGATGAACGTCGCGGGAACCAGCCGCTTGCGATTGACCTTGAGATCGAACACATCGAAGCGGTTGTAATAGCCGACCACGTCATGGAACTGTTTTGGTTCGACGCAGCGCTGCAGGTCGCATTCCGCGTAGGCGATGCCTTCCTGATCCTGCAGGACGTCTCCGAACGCTTCTCCCGTGGGATCGACAAAGAAGCTCGCCGCCCGCTGCGTGCGGTCGATCACGTCGATGACCGATGGTTCGCGCGCGATCAGGAATTCGCGCATCGCCGCATCCATGAAACCGGCGGTGATGATGCCAAACGCCTTGGCTTCGAACGAATGCGCGCTGGCGCGGATGCGGTTGGCGGCGACATTGTTGAAATTGCCGCCTGCGCTCGGCCGCCGCGTCGGCCACATTGGCGGCCAGCTCGAGATGTGGATCTGCTCGGCCTGCGCCATCAGCGCATAGCGCGCCAGCGGATTGGTGTTCTCGCCGCAGATCAGGTTTCCGACGCGGCCGGCCGGCGTGTCGACGACGCGGAGCCCGGCGCCATCGCCCGCGGCCCAGATCAGCTTCTCGTAGAAAGTAGGCACCAGCTTGCGGTGATGGTTGAGAATGGCGCCATCAGGGCCGATCAGGACATTGCTGTTCCAGATCAGCCCGACACTGGTCGGCGAGCTCTCGCTGATGCCCATCGAGATCGTGACGCCGAGGGACCTGGCTTCACGCCGCAACGCCGCGATTTCCGGTCCCGCGATGGCGACGGACTGCTCGGCCATCAGCACGAACAGGTCGTGGTTCTCGATCGGCGCCCACAGCGCCGCCCAGACCGGAAATGCCGGAATATAGGTCTCCGGAAACGCGATCAGCTGCGCGCCGCCGCGGGCCGCCTCACGGATGATCGAAATCGCCTTCGCCGCCGTCGCCGCGCGATCGAGAAACACCGGCGCTGCATGGACGGCAGCAACTTTCACGGATGACGTCATTATCGCGAACCCTTCTTATGATTGCAGCCGCTCGCTGCCATGCCGGCTTCGGTGCCCTGCAGGCATATCCACTGCGCGATCACAGGCGTTCGCCCACGAAATAGCCCGACAACCCGGTGCCGGGCGCACAGTTGACGTATTCGAAGATCTGGCCTTGCTCCGGCAGCACGAACACCTCGTGCCAGGTGCGGAGCTGATTGGCCTTGCCGAACTTGCGATAACGCGCGATCGCGGCGGTGAAAATCGCCTCGTGCGACGCATGGCGCTCGGCCCAGTTCTCCATGTGCTCCAGGGACAGGAAATAGCCGAGCGCGTGGGTTTCGAGTTCCGGCCTGCCTTCGGCATCGCAGGTCTGCTGAAAGCGCAGCGAGCAGCAGCCGGTCGCCTGGGGACTCTCCCGCAAATAGGCCATGCCGCGCTCCAGCGGCGCGCGCAGATCGCGCATATAATCTTCGGTCTGCGCCGGATCGCAACGGCCCCAATACGCGGCAGAGCGAATAACGGTGAAGTTTTGCGGCGTGACGATGCGCCAACGCGCCGACCGGGTGTCGCGGGCAATCGGCGTCGGCAACTCATTCATGGCAGGCGCCAGCGCATCCACAGCAGCCAGCGGAATCCGATCTCGCATGGCGCCGTAATAGCCGCAATAGGGCGTCGGATAGACCGCTACTTCAGGCGATCGGCTCAGCGCGGCCGGATAATCCTTCCAGTACAGCGTTTCCTGCCGCTCCACCGGCACGGTGACGCTTTCACGGAAATAGCCGTTCGGCTCGGCAAGACGTGCCGCGTCGGTCCACCAGGCCGTCAGGTGCGGATCGGCCAGCCAGTCATCGCGGCGCTCTCGATCTACCCAGTAGGCCGCGACGATGTGGGTATAGAGGCCGTTCTGGTCGATGAACCAGGCATGGTCGTGCACCGTCGGCCCGCTCGGCAGACTGATCGCTTTTTCGATCCAGGGAAAGAACGGCGACGCGTAGACGCTCTCGGCGTCACGCCCCTGAATGCCATGAAACGCCACGCACAGCGTCTCGCACTTGTTGGCAAAGCCGGCGGACCATCGTTGCACCACGGGCTCAAAGCCCTTTGGCTTGCGCAGCGGATTGACGCGATCGAAAACCTGAAGTCCCATTTCGCTCCCCTTACTTTCTTTGTTAGTGAACGCCGAAGTATGCCTTGTGGAGCTCGGCATTCTGCTTCAGCGAATCCGCATCGCCCTCTGCCACGACCTGGCCCTGCACCAGCACATAGCCGTAGTCGGCGACGTCGAGCGTCTGCCGCACATTCTGTTCGACCAGCAGGATCGACAGCCCGGCCGCCTTCAGGCGCCGCACAATTCCGAATACCTCGGAGACGAACAGCGGCGACAGGCCAAGCGACGGCTCGTCGAATACCACCAGCTCGGGATCGGTCATCAGCCCGCGTGCAATCGACAGCATTGACCGCTCGCCGCCAGAGAGCGTGCCGGCCAACTGACCTCGCCGCTCCCTCAGCCGCGGAAATGTCTCGAACAGTTCTTCCATGCGCGCGGCCACACGCCGGGAGTCCCGCATCAGGAGACCGCCGACTTTCAGATTGTCGAGCACGGTCATGCGCGGCAGTACACGGTTGCCCTCGGGCACCGTAGCGATACCGAGCGCTGCGATTTTGTGGGTCGGCATATTCGCTATCGCAGCGCCGCCGAAATACACCTCGCCCTTGCGGACGCGGTTGAGGCCGAGAATGGTGCGGATCAGCGTGCTCTTCCCGGCACCGTTGGCACCGAGAATGCAGGTCACCGTGCCCGGCCTTACCTCGACCGTGACACCTTTCAGCACATCGGCGCGATCATACCCGGCTGTGATGCCGATTGCCGAGAGTTTGCGCGTTGCAGTGCCGCCGGCGATCATTGGCTCACCCCCAAATAGGCAGTTTGGACATCGGGATTGGCGATCAGCGCATCGAACGTGCCCTCGAAAATCTTGCGGCCGAAATTCAGCACAACACAGCGGTCCGAGACGCGGCGGATCACATCCATTTCGTGCTCAACCAGGATCACTGCCAGATCCGGCATCTCCTGGCGAAACGCCAGCAGATCGTCCATCAACTGGCGCGTCTCTTCATGCGTCATGCCCGCCGACGGTTCATCCAGCAACAGAAGCCGTGGTGCACCGATCAGTGCGCGGCAGATTTCAATCCGCCGGCGGTCGATCATCGTGAACGAGCCGGCAGGTTGAAACAGCCGGTCAGCAATGACGGGATTGAAGCGATGCGCCAGCGCGCGGGCGCGATCGACCATCCCGCTCAGCTCGCCGCGCCAGCGGCGGCGGCGAAACAGGTTGGTAAACAGCCCCAGATCGAGCCGGCACAAGGCGCCGACCGCGATATTGTCAAAGACGCTTTGGTCCAACATCAGCCGCGAACGCTGGAAGGTTCGCGCGACGCCTGCCCTGCCGATCATTTGCGGCGGCTTGGCGAACAGATCGCGCGCATCCAGGCGCACCGATCCGGCCGATGGCTTGTAAAGCCCGGTCACCACATTGAAGAACGTGGTCTTGCCTGATCCGTTTGGACCGACCAGCCCGACAGTTTCGCCCTTGTCGACCTCGATATCGAGACCGTCAAGCGTGACCAGACCGTCGAAGCGCATCGTGAGGCCGCCGCAGGCCAGCAAGGGAGCGCTCATGCGTCCGCTCCCGGCCGCCCGATGAAGCGTGACAGATCGCGGATCGGACGCGGCAAAATGCCCGACGGGCGGAACAGCAGGATACCCAGCACCAGCAACGCAAAGATCAGCAGCCGGAATTCCTGAATAGCCTGCAGTTTTTCGGGGATGACGAGGATCACCATGGCGGCGACCACGGCACCCCAGAAATTGCCGAGCCCGCCGAGCACGATGATCGACAACATCAACAGAGAGTCGCCGAGCCCGGACCCGTTCGGCGTCACGAACCCGTTCATCATGCCGTAGACCGCCCCGGCAACACCGATCACTGCGTTGCCGATCAGGAAGGCTACGACCTTCCAGCGGGCAATCGACAGGCCGAACACCGAGGCCGCGGTCTCATCGCTGCGCACGGAGTCCAGCGCGATCCCGATCCAGGACCGCTCGATGCGGCGGATCAGCGTGAAGGCCATCGCGAAAATGCAGATCGAAAGCACTGCATAGGGCAGATAGAATGACACGTCCCACGGACCGATCGACGATATCCGGTTGAAGTCGAGGCCGAAGATCGAAAGACCCTTGATCTTCATACCCTGCGGGCCGCCCAGTGTGTCGTTCACCTCCAGCAGGCTGCGCAGCAGCAGGCCGAATGCGATGGTCACAAGTGCTGCATAGTGCCCGCGGGTCCTCAGCACCGGCAGCAACAGAATAACTCCGATCGCGCCGGTCACGATGCCGCTGACAACGAGGATCATCAGATGCGGAATCCCGGCATACGCCGTCATTACGGCAGCCGTATACGAACCGAGTACAAAGAACGCCGCGCCGGCGAAATTGGCAATTCCTGCGAACGCCAGTTGAAGGTTTAGCGCGATGCAGGCCGTGGCAAACAGCGCCACGGTCGCCAGCATCAGGAGCGTGTAGTGCTCGCCGTGAAAGACGACGATCAGGCCCAGTGCGCAGACGAAAGCGACGGCGTTGGCGAATCCGCTGTAGTCGCTGCAGATGGCAGAGACGTCCTGACCGAGCGGCGTGCGATCGGCGATCGCAAACACCACCAGGAAGGCCGCGAGCAGGCCGAGCACCTGAATCTGCGACTCCGCATGCATCATCAGGCCACCGCCTGCAAACAGCAAAGCCACCGTAAGCACGACCACGGCGCGCGGATGACGCTGTATCCGAAGCGGCGACAAGACGGGGATCGGCGAAGGAATGCTGCTCATCATACCCGCTCGCTTCGGCGCTCGGCGATCAGACCGGTCGGGAAGATCGCGATCAGGATGATGATCACCGCGAAAGCGATCACGTCCTTGTACGCGCTCGAAATCGGCAGAGCGACTACGACCAGGGTCTGTACTCCGGCAAACAGGAAACCACCAATGATCGGACCGAGCATGCTGCCGAGCCCGCCGACGACAGCCGAAGCGAAGCCGATAATGCCGAGAAGGACGCCCATGTTGAAATTGATCTCGCGGTAGTACAGCCCGAGCATGCAGCCCGCGAACGCCGCGAGCGCGGAGCCCAGCGCAAACGTCCCCAGAACCACCGCGTGGAAATCGATCCCCGAAAGCCTTGCCACCTCGCCATCCTGGGCCACCGCGCGAATGGCGAGACCGAATCGCGTGCGGGTGATCAGAAGGTGCGTCCCCAGCACCAGCAGCAGGCCGGCGGCGAGGATCATCACGCTGTCGATGCCGACACTGAACGAACCGGCTTTGATGGCGCCGCCCGGCAGCAGCGCCGGAAACGGCTTTGGATTGCCGCCGTTGGGCACGCCGAGCCTGATGGCTTCGCGTAGCACGGTGCCCGCCATCAAGGTGGCCAGCAGCACGTTGACGCCGGGTGCATGGCGCAGCGGCAGCACAAGAACGCGCCCGATGATGACGCCGGCCAGCGCGCCTATCACCACCGCCGCAGCTATTCCCGAGGCCAGCGCCAGCACGGGCGGCAGCGCAACCAGACCTCCCGCAATCCCGGCCGCGCCGAGGCTGGAGAATGCGCCGACAGTCACGACATCGCCGTGCGAGAACTTGATGACGTCGAGCACGCCGAAGAACAGCGAGAAGCCGACCGCGATCATCGCATAGATCACGCCCAGCATCAGGCCGTTGAAAAGCTGCTGGGCAAGAATGCCGATATCCATCGCGGAGTCCTGGTGGCAAAGAAATTCGAAGAGCGAAGGGAGCGGCGAGCCGAAGCTCGCCGCGATGGAGCTAGTTCCTGGCCAGCCTCTTCTTGCCGGCGGCATAGTCGCTATCCGGCCAATAGACCCACTTTCCGTCCTGGGCCACGTAGACATTGGCGTTGACGATGTTCTGGCGGTGATCATCGAAGTTGATCTCGCCGACCAGCGCCTTGTAGCCCTTGGTGCCGTTGAGCACCTCCTTCATCTTCTTGCGATCGGGGCCGGTCTTTTCGATCGCGTCCATCACCAGATTGGTGGCGGAATAGGCGAACGGGCCGTAGGCGTCGGGGTCCTCGCGGAAACCGGCCTTGGCGTAGGCGTCGAGAAAGGCCTGGCCTTGCGGATATTTGCTGATCGGTGCGCCGTTGTGGAACGAGATCGTGCCCTCGCCGGCCGCGCCTGCGCCCTCGAGGAAACCGGCCGTCATGATGCCGGACACACCGGCAAGCTGGGCCGTGACGCCGACGCGATCCATCTGCGCGCGCAGGCGAACGCCGAGCGGCGTCAATCCGCCGATCAGAATGAGGTCGGGTTTGAGCTCCTTGATCCTGGTAAGCTCCGCCGTAAAGTCCTGCTGGTCAGGACTGACCGGAAATGTAGCAACGATTTCGCCGCCGGTCGGCTTGAGATATTCAGTGAAATACTTGTTCTGGCCCTTGCCGTAGTCCGTGGTGTCATGGACGACGACAAATTTCTTGTAGCCCTGCTTGGTGAGGAAATCCGCGGCCAGCCTTCCCTCGTTGATCATTGTGCCGTTGACGCGATGGATTTCGCGGTAATCGTTGCCGTAGGTGATTTCGGGCAGGATCGCACCCCATACCACGACAGGAAGACCGAAACGCGAATAAGTATCGACGGTGGCAATGCCGACGGCGGAACAGTAATGCGTGATGCCGGCGATGATGGAGTTGTCGGAAGCCGCCTTGGTTGCGACCTGAATGCCGACATTGGGCTTGCACTCATCGTCAAACGTAATGAGTTCATAGGTGTATTTCGCCGCCGGATCGGCATTGCGCAGCTGAACCGCAAGCTGCGCGGAATTACGGCCGCCGAGGCCCGGTGCGGAATTGCCGCCCGACAACGGGCCGATGAACGCGAGCTTCACGGTATCCTTGGCAAGCACCGCGGAAGGGAACGGCGCGGCGAGAGCCAACAACAGCAACAACCGGATTTAAATTTCATGACCACTCCACTCCTCTGTGTCGGGAGAAGTGTAAGGTGGACCCCTCGGGCGTGGGCAGTGCATATTTTTGCAGAACGACGTGCGCTGAGCCGCAAGCGCCGGTGAAATTTGCGCCCTGCATTGCCACTTCCTGCCGCAGTCTGCCTTCGCTTTGGGCTAAAGCATTGTATCGTCGGCAAAGCCGTGGTTGCGGTTGATGCCTGACACCGCTGGCAAGCCACATCGAACTCCTCCGCGCGCATGCCTCCATTTACCCCACTTGAAGAGCTCAGCAAGTCCGCCACGGCCATTCCAAGATCGGTGTGCAAATGAGCAAATTTATGCGATGAAACTGCGATCCCACCGCGAATTTAGCCAGACACCTTCCGGAATCATCGGGTACATTTCCGGCCTGTTTCTGAAGGCAGCCGAACGAAAAAATCCGCTTCTTGCGTTCTGAACTTCGTTCGAACCGTGGACTATGGGGCCAGACATTTGGGTAAGGTTGATCGCATCGATTTGGCGGGGATCGCACTGCACGAGCGTGCCGTCGCGCGAGACCTGGAAATTCTGGGTGTACCGGCGGCGAATTGGCCGGCCAAAATCGAGGATGCCACCGGCCAACCGGTCCTGGATGTCCTGGTTGTCGGCGCCGGCATGAACGGCATCGCCGCCGCCGGCAGCCTGATGTTCAAAGGAATATGCAATATCGCTGTGGTCGAGCGCTCAAGGCCGGGTCGGGAAGGGCCTTGGCTGACCTTCGCGCGGATGGACACGCTGCGCTCGCCCAAAACGTTGACGGGCCCCGCCCTCGGCGTTCCCTCTCTCACGTTTCGTGCCTGGTATGAGGCGAAATACGGCCTCAATGCCTGGGAAACCCTTTACAAGATTCATAATCGGACCTGGGTAGAGTATCTGTCCTGGTTGCAGAAAGTGCTGGCTTTGCCGGTCAGGCATGGGGCTGCGCTGGAAGCCCTCGAACCTGCCGGGCCCTTCGTGCGGGCCATGCTGAATGAAGGCGGGGTACGTCGAAATTTATTGGCGCGACGGGTCGTTCTGGCGACCGGCCGTGCCGGAGCCGGTGGCGTTTTCTGGCCGGATTTCATCGATCGGGGACTGGTGCCCGATCTTGCCGCCCATACCAATGATGACATCGATTTCGCAGCGCTTCGCGGCAAATCCATCGCCATCCTCGGCGGCGGCGCCTCCGCCTGGGACAATGCAGCAACCGCACTTGAACGGGGTGCTGCGCGCGTCGACATGTATGTGCGCCGCCCTTACTTGCCGCAGGTCAACAAGGGGCGTGGCTCGGCTTTTCCCGGCTTTCTGCACGGCTGGTCGTCCCTGCCCGATGCCGAACGCTGGGCGACGATGGTCTATCTGAACGATCTTCAGGCACCGGTGCCGCACGAGACCGTCAACCGCACCACCAGCCTGAGCAACTTCCATATCCATTTTCGCACAGGCATCGAAACGGCCTCCCGTGCGGATGGGAAAGTTGCGATGAAGATCGCGGACCGGGATGAAACCAGGACGCATGATTTTCTGATCGTGGGCACTGGCTTCAATGTCGACCCGGCGCTGATCCCGGAGCTCGCCAGCTACGCCTCCAACATCGCCACCTGGTACGATCGCTATCAGCCCGCTCCTGATCTCCGCCGCCGCGATCTGGAGCAGTTTCCCTATCTGGGTCCCGGTTTCGAGTTGACCGAGAAGGCACCGGGCAGCGAGCCAACCCTCGGCCAGATCCATCTGGTCAATTTCGGCGCCCATGCAAGCCATGCCGGCATCGCCAGCGATATCCCCGGCGTCAATATCGCGGCCGAGCGGGTCGCCGGTGCTATCGTGACCTCGCTCTTCCGCGAAGATATCGATCACATGCGCCGCAAGGTCGAAGCTTACAATGAGCCCGAACTTGCCGGCACACCCTTCTTCGTTCCTGAATCCGAACGAAGCTGAACAGCCCGCAAGAACTGGAGATATTCAAGCGACCTCCGCGCCGCCAAGATAGGCGTCGCGCACCCGAGGATCGTCCTTTAGCGCGCGGGCCGAACCGGAAAGCACGATACGGCCGGTCTGCAGGACGTAGGCCTCATGGGCGATTTCCAATGCCAGGCTGGCATTCTGTTCGACCATGAAGATCGATACGCCCTCTTTGTTGATGGTTCTGATCAAGTCCAGTACGCGATCGACGAAGAGCGGAGAAAGGCCCATGGTCGGCTCGTCCATCACGATCATCCGCGGCCGGCTCATCAGGGCGCGGGCCATGGCGACCATCTGTTGCTCGCCGCCCGAGAGCGAGCCGGCGCGTTGTGAAAGCCGTTGCCCGAGTTTGGGAAATAGCGCCAGCATCCGTTCGAGATCGTTTGCGACTTCGGCGCTGTCGTTGCGCACGAAGGCGCCCATCAGGATATTTTCCCTCACGCTCATGTCCGCGAACAGCCGGCGCGCCTCCGGCACGGACGCGATGCCGCGCCGAACGATCTGCGGCGTCGTCAGACCGAGCGTCGAGGCACCGTCGAAAGTCAGTTCGCCCGAGCGCGGTCTCACCAGGCCGAGAATGATCTTCATCGTCGTCGATTTGCCGCTGGCATTGCCGCCCAACAGACACACGATATGACCACGCTGCACATCGATCGAGAGGTCGAAATGCACCTGTGCCTGACCGTAGAAAGTATTGATGTTGGACAGCCGCAAGAGCGGGCCGGCGGAATGTGCTGTGCCATTCATGCCGCTGTCTCCCGCGCATCGGCCGCCCGTTGCGACAATCCGTGGCCGAGATAGGCCTCGATGACCTTGGCGTCGTTCCGTACATCCTCGCCGGCGCCTTCGGCAATCTTTTTGCCTTCGTCCATGACGACGACGCGGTCGGAGAGGCGCATGACCATGTCGAGCTTGTGTTCGATCAGCAGAATCGTCAGTCCCTCGGCTTTCAGTTCGGCGACCAGCCCTTGCATTTCGGTGGTCTCGGTCGGGTTCATGCCGGCCGTGGGCTCGTCGAGCAGCAACAGACGCGGCTTGAGCGCCAGCGCGCGCGCGATCTCGACACGGCGACGATTGGCGTAGGACAGGCTATATGCCGGCTGATCGATGCGTGGCAGGAGACGCTCGCCAAACCGCGCCAGGATCCCCCTCACCTCTTCACGCAACCGCTCCTCCTCGGCCCTTACCGCAGCGGGTCGCAACAGCGCCAGTCCCAGCTCCAGCAAGGGCCCGATCAGCGGTGTGGCCGGCTTGACGGCACGCAGCCGCGTGTGCGCGCCGATCAAGACGTTCTCCATCACGCTGAGGTTGCCGAACACGCGACCAAGCTGGAACGTGCGCGCGATACCATGGCCCGCCAGTTTCTCGGGCGAAAAGTGTGTGACGGGCTCGCCATCGAGACGGACCTCGCCACCGTCGGGCCTGTCGAGCCCTGTAACGAGATTGAACAAGGTGGTCTTGCCGGCACCGTTCGGGCCGATGATGCTGACCAATTCGCCTTTGGCGAGGTCAAGATCAATGTCGTCGACCGCAGTGAGCCCCCCGAAGCGCCGTGTCAGTCCACGCAGAGAAAGCAAGGACGCGTGGCTGGCGACTGGCGCGTTCGTGCTGTTACCGATCTTAACACCCATCAGATGGTTCCCAACAGGCCTTGCGGCCGGAACCGCACCAGCAGCAAAAGGACGATGCCATAGATCAGAATGCGGTACTCCGCCGCGATCCGGAAAACCTCGGGCAGACCAACCAACGCCACCGAACCTGCGATCGCGCCGGCGACGTTGCCCAATCCCCCCAGGATCACGATGGTCAGCGCCAGGATCGACTGCTGCGTGTTGAAGGTCTCGTGATTGATGTAGGAATACAGATGGGCGGCGATGCCGCCGCTGACGCCCGCAGCGAATCCACCGAAAATGAAGGCCAATGCCTTATAGCGATTGAGGCTGAGACCATAGGCGCGCGCCGCCACGTCGTCATCGCGAATGGCGCGAAAACTGCGGCCGATATGCGAACCGAGCAACCGCACCTGCAGAAGCGCGAGCAGAACCATGACCGCGAAGCTGAACCAGTAGATCGATGTCACGCCGACAAGTTCAAAACCAAATAGCGACAGCGGCGGGATACCCGAAACCCCGATCGGTCCGTGTGTGACGGTTTCCCAGTTCAGGATGACCAGGGAAATGATCTCACCGATGGCCAGTGTCGCGATCGAGACATAATGCCCGCGCAGACGGAACGACGGCGAGATCAGAAGTGTCCCGAGCGCTGCACTCATCAGCCCCCCGCAGATGATCGACATGCTGACGGGCACGGACAAATCCAGTGATAGCAGCGCGGAAGTATAGGCGCCGATGGCAAGAAGCGCCGCGTGTCCCAGCGAGACCTGCCCTATGGTGCCGGCGACAAGCGTCAGGCTGAGCGCCAGCATGGCGAAGAGCCAGGCGTTGATGAGGGTCTGGAGCACATAGGATGAAACCGGAAGAAACGGTAACAGCGCAAAGGCTGCGAACGCGACCAACAATGCCCAACGCGGTATGCGCACCGGGCGACTGGGGGCGATGAAGGTGCCGGTGAGCGGCTCTGGCGGCGCCTGCTTGGCACTGGCGAACAAACCGTTCGGCCGGAACACAAGGACCACAATCAACAACAGGAATGCGAACAGATTGCGGTAGCTGGTGCCGAAGACCGCCACGCCGTAGCTTTCCACCAACCCCAGCAGGAGACTGCCAACCACGGCACCCGGCACATTGCCCGCGCCGCCGACCACCTCCGCGACAACACCCTTCAACGTTGCGTGAAGGCTCATCGCAGTATCGATCTGGTTGTAGTACATGCCAACCAACATGCCGGAAAGGCCGCCAAGCGCGGCGGCAATCCCGAACACCGTCTGGTTGACGCGGTTGACGTCGACGCCCATCTGCATGGCGGCGTCGCGGTCCTGTGCCGTGGCCCGCACGGCCCAGCCAAGCTTGGTATAGCGCAGGAAGACAAACAGCAGCAGCGCACTGGTAGCGCCGATACAGGCAATCAGGATGTCGAGTGGACCAATCGTTCCCGTACCGATCTGAAAACGGATATCGGGTAACTGGCTCGGCAGAGCACGCGGATTGGGCGAAAAAGTGAGCATGACGATCTGATCGAGCACAAAGCTGATGCCGATCGTCGCCAGTAGTGGCGCAATGCGTACCGAATTCTGCAAAGGTCGCAAACCAAAGCGCTCGATGATCAACCCGACCAGCGCCGCAATGGCTGCAACCAGAACAATGGTGATGAAGAGCGGTGTCCGCAGTGCCACCACCGCGACCCAGCCGACATAGGCGCCGACAAGATAGATCGAGCCCTGCGCAAAATTGATCAGCCGGCTGACGCCAAAGATCAGCGCGAGCCCGACCGCCACGAGCGCATACACGTTACCGAGGATCAGTCCATTGATCGTGTAGTCGAGCCAGGAAGACACACTGAGTTCCTATTGAGAGAAGCCGCGATTGGAGAGACGCGCCGCCGACACATAATTTCAGGTTGGCTTGCCGTCCCAAAGCGTGAACTGACCCTTTCGAATGACGAGTTCGGTATTCATGGCGCCTTTGACCCGACGGCTTGCGACATCGAAAGTTGCCGGACCGAAAACAACCGTGGAGACGTCACGGACTTTCGTGAACGCGTCCCGGACGGCTCGCCGATCGGTACCGCCAATCCTCACTACCGCCGCAGCCACATTCATCGCATCATAAGAATAGGCGTTGAAGGCGTCAGGCTCCTGCCCATTGTACTTTGCCTTGAAGCCCGAGACGAACTTCTGCACCTCGGGGCGCGGATCGTTAGGAAAATACCGGGTGCCGAGATGAACATCCTCGACGGCCTCCCCGCCAAGCTCCAGGAATTTTGGCGAATAGACGGAGCTCGCAGCGCAGATCTTCTGCTTCAGGCCGGCCTGTCGCGCCTGCCGGGCAATCAAGGCGCCATCGGAATAGTACGAGATCAGAATGAGGCCGTCCGGATTGGCGTCGCGGGCGCGCACGAGCGTGGAACGGAAATCACGCTCGTCCGGGATATATCCCTCGCTGATGACTACTTCGGCGCCAAACTCCTTGGCGGCGCTTGCGAAATGATCGCGGCTGGTGCGCCCCCAATCGGTGTTGAGATGCAGGATGGCGAGCTTCTTGAGGCCAAGATGGGTCACGGCATAGCGCGCCAGCAGCGGCTGCTCGTCCGCCTGGCTGACGGAGGTGCTCCACATGAAGTCGCCACCTTTTGTAAAATCCGGATGCGAGTTGGTGAAGCCGAACTGCACCAGGCCTGCCCGCTGATAGATCGGCGATGCAGCCATCGACGCCGGACTCGAAAAATCGCCGAGTTCCATGACGATCTTCGGATCCGAGACGAATTTCTGGGCGATCGCCACCGATTGGCGTGGGTCGCTCTGGCTGTCTTCAAAGGTATAGGCAAGCTTGCGCCCGTTGATCCCGCCTGCTGCGTGGATTTCATCCAGCGCCAGGTCGAAACCCTGCTTCCATTGCGCGCCATACTGCGCGTTAGGCCCCGTCAACGGGCCGCTGACACCGAGCATGACGGGTTCGGAAGATTGCGCGAAAGCGGTGCGCGAGATTGCCGTTACGATGGCGGCAAGAGAGCCTTTGACCAGGCTACGACGGCTGATGTTTCTCATCTGCGACTCCATCCGTTCTGAAACTGGAAATCCATCTTGCTGGGGCAATTCTCATGCCAGAGGATACCAATGCGATCACGCATCGATGCCCTTTGTCGGCTCGCCGAGAGACAGCATCAATCTGTTCGCCCAGTTGAAGAAGGCCGCACTATTGATCACGTCGACGATCTCGGCATCATCGAGACCGACGCTGCGCAATTCCTCGACGTGCTGCTTGCCGAATGCGATGGGTGTCGAAGCTAGTGCAACAGAAGCCCTGACAACAGCGTTCCAGCGTGCGCCGAGATCGGCGCCCACGCCCTCGTCGAGCAGACGCTGGACATCGTCGCGGCGCTTGGAATGGACCGTGGCGAAGCGCGCGTGCACGGACGCGCAGTAGATGCATCCATTGTAGCGGGACGTCGCCGCGGCCGCGAGTTCGCGCTCGGCCCGCGGCAAGCCGTCTGCGGTGTTGTAGAAAATATCCTTGTCGGTCTTGGTCCTGGCTTCGAGAACCTCGGGATCACGCACCAGCAGGCGAAAGTAATCAGACTTCGCGCGGGATCGATCAACCAGGCCAGCCCAATGCCGCTCCGTCAAGTCTGCCTCGGGAAACGGATCCAGCCAGGGCAGCCAGCCCAATTCGTCCTGGGTAAACACGACCGGTTCATCCTTGTTGGCATGAACGACGATTGAATCACTCATGATTTTTTAGCTCCTTAACTGGCTTGGGCCGCAGCATCTGCATGGTGTCCGAGTGACGCGCCAAGCGTCCGCAGACCGGCGACGGCCCGAACCTGAAACGACAGGAACGCGACCAGTTGAGACAACGTTACGATAGCGGTCGTTGACCAGCCGGCATCCAGCAGTGCCTGCATGGCAGCTGGAGCAGCGTCGCGCGGACGGAATATCAGCAGATGAGCATGTTCAAGTGCGGCGGCAAGTCTCGCGCCAAGGACGCGCTGACCGTCTCCGGCAGTTCGATAGATCAAGCCCGCCTTGTCCTCGACCGAAAGTGGCCCGGCCGGAAAGGCGCCATACGGTCCTTGCGTTCTGGCTCGCTCGATTTCAGCCTTGAGCGCATCGACCCAGTCCAATCGGTCTGCGGCCTTGGCAAGCCTGGCAAAATAGAAGCCGGCTGCGGCCGGCTCATCATGAACGCCGGCGACGAATGCCGCGACCGCATACCGTTCCGCGGCCGCGACGTCAGCAAAATCGACCGGTTCAAACAAGGCGATATAGCTCTTCTGAGCGTTTTCCCGCGCCTGCAAGCGTCGGGCGCGGATGCCGTCCAGGCTGGATCCCGGTTCGATACCGGCGAGAATATCGATGATATCACTTGTCTCTGTACCCATCATTCGGCCTTTTTGAGTTCGATGATTTTCGCATCCCAACTAGTCCACCAGCGCGGCATCGGCCGCGGTGGTTTTTGTCCAACCCAATGCAGGAGCAACCTTTTCCGCGATCAGCTCGATCGACCGCAGAATGAATGGATGCGGAGGATCGATCGAATGCGCCTGAAAAACAAGATCGGTCACCCGCTCAAGCGTGCTATCGGCGCGCAGCGAGGTGATGACGTCGTCAGATGTCCCTACATGAACGTCGAACGCCGTGATCATGTCGGCCAATGCGTCCCCCGGCGACGCGTGACCGCCGGCGACGAAGTGATCGCGTTGACGCCGTAGTCCGATATCGGCCAGCCGCAGCGCTTCCTGACGATCGTCGGCGGCAAAAACGCTGCGCGACGCCATGATCCGGGGCTCGCATCCGCGCGGCAATGCGTCGAGATAGGCGTCGATAATGGGATGTTGAATCTCGGCCAGCGACGCGCGCGGAGCTTCCCTCGACCGCGGCTGCGTCCTTGACAGCAGCAGACCGTCGCCCGCTCTGCCTGCTCTGGTCCCGCCGCCAACTGAAAAGGTCGCTTGCCAGATCCGGCCGCATAATTGCGGTCTCGGCGGATAGAGCGCATCGCCGCCGACGAGTGGCAAACCTGCCAGGGCGTTGCGAACCATATCGAGATTGCGCGCGAAAATGTCCGCACGCTCCGCGCTATCAAGTCCAAAGGCGGCAAAGGCCGATGGGTTGCCGCCGGTCCCGACACCGAGTTCAAAGCGGCCACTCGACAACAGGTCGAGCACCGCGGCGTCCTCCGCCACCCTCACGGGGTTTTCCAGCGGTAGCGTGACGATGCCGGTCCCGAGGCGAATGCGGGACGTTTGCGCAGCGACGAAACCGAGAAAAGCGAAAGGAGCCGGAAGCCCACCCTCAGCCTCATGGAAATGGTGCTGCGCGATCCATGCGGAATCAAGACCTGCTGCTTCCGCGTGCCTGATCTGCTCTGCCGCCAGACGATATCGCTCGGCCGGGGTCGCCTCATCGAGCAGCCGCGTGAAAAAGCCCAATCTTTTCAGATTTGCGAAACGCTTCATGAGAGACAACCTACCAAGCCGGCGCGGAGATCATAGGACGGTCATATCAGAGCAGGTATACCGTGGTCCGAGACAACCTGCAGAATCGTGGCTCTGACGCTTTCTACAAGGTATCAAAGGGAATGTTCTCTCATTGCATGCTCCGTTTAAGAAACAGCTTTCCAGGCAGACGCCCTGCAACACGAACGGTGTCGCGCGCGCCAGGCCTCTCATTGGTTTACGACACGGCCGTACGGCGCATCATCCATGCTTGCCCTGCTCGTTGGCGAGGCCGGTCTAAGAAACTGCCGCAATTGCGCTTCGTGGTCGGCGCACGACAATCCCTGAGCCGCCAACCATCCGTCGTCGAACAAGGTGCTGCGATAGCGATCCCCGGAATCGCACAATATCGTCACCAGCGATCCCTTCTCGCCGACTGCGGCCATCTCCTTCAAGATCGCAAATGCCGCCCAAAGGTTGGTGCCCGTCGACCCACCGCAGCGCCGCCCGAGAAACTCTGACATGACGCGGGCAGCGGCGATGCTCGCGGCATCCGGCACCGCAATCGTCCGGTCAATCAGTTCTGGAACGAAGGAAGCCTCGACTTGAGGGCGGCCTATGCCCTCAATCACCGACCGCCGGTTTGGCCAGATCCGGATCCGCGGATCGGCCATATGCCGGTGGTAGACGGACTCGAGAGGATCAGCGAGGCAAAGCATCGTCGACAATCCGCGGTGGCGAACATAACGCCCGATCGTCGCCGAGGTACCGCCGGTGCCGGCGCCACAAACGAGCCATGTCGGAACCCGATGCTCTTCTGCAGCCATCTGTGAGAAAATCGAGTCCGCGATATTGTCGCTACGCCAATCGACCGCGCGCTCCGCGAAGGTGAATTGATCGAGATAGCAGCCCCCGGCTTCATCAGCGATACGCCGGGCGGTTGCATAGATCGATGCGGGATCGTCCACGAGATGGATCTCGCCGCCGTTCGACACAATCTCCGCCTGCTTCTCCAGCGTCGTCGTTTGTGGCATCACCGCGACAAATCGCAGACCTAACAGCCGCGCGAAATACGCTTCAGAGACTGCGGTCGAACCGCTCGACGCCTCAACAAGCGTCGAGTCCGGTCCGATACGACCATTACACAAGGCATAAAGGAACAGCGAGCGCGCGAGACGGTGCTTGAGGCTTCCGGTCAAATGCGTCGTTTCGTCTTTCAAATAGAGCGTCAGCCCGGGCAAGGCCGGCAGATCGATCCTGAGCAAATGGGTTTCGGCGGAACGCATACGCTCCATTTCGATCCGGCCGATCGAGGCATTCACCCATTTGCGACAAGGCCGCGTCATCAAGCACCTCTAGCGACCGTCATTCCCCTTGGCCGACCTGATGAACCATAGGGAGGAAGACCCGCAGTTTGCTTGCTTCTTGCCGCAAGTTTGGGCGCGATGACGGATATTCATGCTCGCGATAGCCAAAAGCCGGCAATAATATTGCCCCTAGCATCGTCAACGGTAAGAAAAATCACTCATGTTCATCTGAATTGGAGATCAACGTGCTCGACGAGTTTGACCGCAAAATCCTGGCGACGCTTCAGGTGGACAGCAGCCTTTCTGTACAGGAGGTTGCTGACCGGGTCGGACTAAGTTCGACGCCGTGCTGGCGGCGCATCCAGAAGCTGGAAAGCCTGGGCTATATCCGCGGCCGCGTAGCGTTGCTCAATGCCGACAAGCTGAACGTCGGCGTCAGCGTTTTCATCGCGGTCAAGACCAACCAGCACAATGCCGAATGGGCGCAACGATTCAGGAAGATCGTGACCAGTTTTCCGGAAGTCGTGGATTTCTTTCGGTTGAGCGGAGACGTCGACTATCTGATCCGCGCCGTGGTGCCCGATATCCGCGCCTACGACGAACTTTACCAGCGACTGATCGCAAAGATTGATATCTACGACGTGTCGTCGATGTTTGCGATGGAACAGATCAAGTCGACGACGGAGCTTCCGCTCGTCTATGCATCGCCCCCCGGCGGACGCGGAACTTCCCAGACGGCACGCCATGTAGCCGCACATTGAAGGCCCGCGGCTTCAAGCGAGATTAGAGGTTTCGACAGTCTCGTTGGCGTCTGCGGCCGATGCCAGACTCCGTCACTGATTCCACTCTGCATCCTGCAGGAGCCGCCAGCTGATCTTGTTGCTCTCGGTGCGCGGCAGGCTGTCGACCAAGACCACCGAACGGGGCGCCTTGTAGCTCGCCATCCTGTCGCGCGACCAGGACAGGATATCTTCCGGCCGGATTGTCGACCTCGCGGCCTCGTGTACCGCCACCAATGCCTTCACGGTTTCTCCGCGATAGCTGTCAGGCGAAGAGATCACGCAGCACTCCCTGATGGCGGGATGCTCGTACATCATCGCCTCCACCTCGGCCGGCCAGACCTTGAAGCCGCTGACGTTGATCATCCGCTTCAACCGGTCGACCGCGAAGAAATAGCCCTCGGCGTCGCGATAGCCGAGGTCGCCGGTCCGCAGAAAGCGCCTGCCGTCGAGCTGGATGAAGGTGTCGGCATCAGGCTTGTTCCAATAGCCCCGCAGCACCTGCGGCCCATGCACGATGATTTCACCCACGGCACCGTCGCCCAGCTCCTCCAGCGTATCGGGATCAATCACCCGCGCATCGGTCTCATGCACGGCAATGCCGAAACACTGGCGCTTCGGCGCGGCAAGTGGATTGAGATGGGTAGGCGACATCGTCTCCGTCATGCCGTATCCCTCGATGTAATCGAGGTTGAAACGGGTTTTCAGTCGCTCGGCGACCGCGGCGGGCATGGTTGCGCCGCCGCCGGTCAGAACCTTCAGCCGCGCGAAACTGCCGTCACGGAACCCCGCACTGGCCAGAACGTCGACGATCATCGTCGGCGCGGCGTTCCAGAACGTCACGCCGTGCGCCTCGAACAGATCCGGGATCAGATCCTTGTCCCATCGGGCCATCAGTACGAGCGTAGCGCCCGCGACGATGGCGGCATTCATCGATCCCTGCATTCCCGCGACGTGGAACAACGGCATGAATCCGGTCATGACATCGTCGTGGCCGAGCCTGTACCAGCGCGCCTGAAGTACCGCGGTGAACAACGCACTGCGATGGGTGTGCATGCAGGCCTTCGGTTTGCCTGTGGTGCCGGATGTGTACGGCATGATCACAAGATCGTCCGGCGCTGCGGTCATTGGCGTCGGTGATTGCGCCTGCGCGATCGCCTCCTGCCAGCGGAACCATCCCGGTAAACGCCGCGGTTCGTTCGATTGCGTCACGCAGGCTGGCAAGGCGTAGGGTGTGTCCGTGGGCACCTCGTCGCGATAGTTTGCGACCACGGCATGCGAGAGCACCGTTCCCAGCAGCGGTGCGAATATTTCGCACAACTCGGTGCCGACAATCGCCACCGTCGCCCCGCTGTCGGCGACGAGAAAGGCGATTTCCTCGGTCTTGTTCATCGGATTGACCGGCACGATCACCGCGTCCGCCCGCATCACTGCGTAATACGCAATCACATATTGCGGCGAGTTCTGCAGCGCGACCAAGACGCGATCGCCACGTTTGACGCCGCAGACATGCTGCAGAAAGCCCGCCATCGCGTCGATCCGCTGGCGCAATTCGCCATAGCTCAGCGTCGCTCCATAGAAGGCGGTCGCCGGATGACGGGGGCGCTGCTGCGCAGCGCGCGCCAGCGCATGGTAGAGCGTGCCGCCAGGCATCGGCAGCTGCCAAGGTTCGCCAACCGGCCAGAGTGGAGACACGCTGTTCATTGGCTGCCCATCGACGACTTTAGCTCACCCCCCTATCGGCCGCGGCTCGACGCGGCATGCCGGTCGTGCTCCTCGTCGGCAATCTGCAGGCCGTGATCGAGCGCATCGAGCAGCTGATGGGATTCATCGGCGGAGATCACCAGAGGCGGCGCAAGGAACAATGAGGTCTGTTCGCCGCTGGTTCCGATGACGGCACCCGCCTCCAATGCACGCAACGCCACGCGGGAGGCGACGGGATCTTCAAGGGTATCGGCGCGCCACGTCCGCCAATCCGGTCCATGCAGCTCGATGGTCCAATGCAGGCCCTGCCCCGCCACGCGTTTTACGCTCGGATGCCGCCGGGCGATCTCGAGCAAACGCTGGGCGAACAACCCTTCGAGCTGTCGCACCCGGGAGAGGATATCTTCGCCGCTGATCACGCGGAGGTAGGCGCTGATGGCGGCCATGCTGATCGGGTGACCACGCAACGTTCCGTAGTTCTGCCAACTCTTGCCCCTGAGTTGCTCGACGATGGCTTTCGACACCACGACCGCCGCGACCGCAGCAGCGCCGCCCCCCAGCGATTTGCCGAGCGTCACGATGTCCGGACGGCTCTCGGCGCCTTGAAACGCGAACCATCGCCCCGCCCGCCCCGCGCCGGTCACCACTTCGTCGGCGACCCAGATCGATCCAGCCTCGCGGGCGCGCAGCGCCAGCTGGTCCTGGTAGTCTGCGTCGTAGTAAATGCCGCCTTGCGTATAGTCGATAATCGTTGCGGCGGTATCTGCCAGCGTGCTTGCGGCGTCGGCAAGATATTGTTTCGCCGATGGATTGTTCGGAGGCGCACCATAGATCGCGCCATCGGGCGCGGGCAGAATACGAACCGGCGCCATCGCGGCAGGGAGCTGCGAGCCACCGGCATGCACGGCTAGGCCGCCATGCCATTGCGGTTGCACGGTCATGCTGCGGGACAGACCGACCAGGCCATGATAGGCGCGCTCGCGGGTGGCCAGCGCCGTGCGCTGCGTCAGTGCCTGACAGAGCGAGAGCGCCATATCGTTCGCCTCGCTTCCGCTGATGCAGAAGCGGACGGCACCGACCCAGTCCTCTTCACCCTCGAACGCTACCCGGATCAGGTCGTCGGCAGCTTGCTCGCGCCCGATCCAGGTCCAGCCTTCGTTCACGACGGGCGTCTCCGCAGCACGACGGATCGCTTCCACCATCGCCGGATGGCGATGACCGAGCCCGCCGCCGGTATTGCTTCCGTCGATCAGGCGCCGGCCATCCTCGAGATGGAAATAGACACCCTCGCCCCCGACGACGGTAAGCGGTGCGCTGTCACCCGCGTTCAGGCCGGTCCGCAAAAGTTTGCTCATCGAGAAATCTCTTTCGCCATTCCATAACCGCCGCCACCGCAGCTTTCGATGGTGACGAGATCGTCTTGCTGCAGCACCAGATTCGACTTGCCATCGATTTCGACATTCGCGCCGTTTCTGATCAGCGATACCCGGCAGGTCTCGCCGGGTTGACCGCCCTGCATACCGAATGGCGGGATCACCATCCGCTCGATACAGGTGGTCAGGTGCATGGACGGCGCGAGAATCCGATAGGAACGCACCACGCCGTCCCCGCCGCGGTATTTTCCGGCGCCGCCGGACTCGCGGCGAATGGTTTGCTGTTCGACCCGGATCTTGTAGTTGGCCTCGATTACTTCGGCCGGCGTGTTGGACGTATTGGCAAGGTGTACGCGCGTCGCCGAAACGCCGTCGCGATCATGGCGTGCGCCCTCGCCGCCGCCATGGACCTCGTACAGCATCTTCCAGGAGCCATCCGACCGTGGCTCGGCAAAGAAGAGTACACTGGCGGTCGTTGTCCCGCCTGCGGACAGCCGCTCCGGAATTGCGTCCTGCATCGCGCGGAAGATTGCATCGACGATGCGCATTGAGGTTTCGTGATTTCCAGCCGCGACGGCCGCCGTCCACCCGGGCTCCAGAATCGAGCCCTGACGCGTGACGATCGTGAGCGGCCGCAAGGCGCCTGCGTTTTGCTGCATCTCGCGCCCGCTCATGATGCGCGCCGAATAAGCCACCGCGGAACGCGCAATGAATGGCGTGGTGTTGCAGAAATTCGAGGCCCGGTCGGCGCTATCAGACAGATCAAAGGTTGCTTCGTCTCCGGCGATGGTGATCTTGACGTGAATGCGGGCGGGTTCGCCGCCCGCGCCCCCATCGTCCAGGTAGTCCTCGCCTTCATAGACGCCGTCGGGCAATTCACGGATCGCCTCGCGCATCTCGATCTCCGACAGATCGTGCAGACGCGCCAGCGCCACGGTGAAAACATCCTTGCCGTGTTGCCGGCAAAGCTCGACGATGCGCCTTTCGCCGGCCTTGGTTGCCGCGATCTGTCCAAGCAGATCGCCCTCGCACGCTTCGGGATCCCGCACATTGGCCTTCAGAAGCTGCATGATCGGCGTATTCACGCCTGCCGCTGTCGCAATCAGAACCGGGGGAATGCGCATCGCCTCCTGAAAGGTGTCAATGGCCTTGGCGAAGTAGCTGCCCGGCCATGTCCCGCCGATATCGGGCCAATGCGCGAGGCTAATGGCGAATGCGACGATATCGCCGTCGACGAAGACCGGCCGAACCACCTTGACGTCGTTCAGATGGTTGCCGCCGAGCGCACCAAGATTATAGATCAGAACGTCGCCGTCGTTCAGGCCGCTGACAGGCAGGACTTTCAGCAGTTCCGGAACGGTGTAAGCCATTGCCCCGAGATGGATCGGAATATCCCTGCCCTGGCCGACCAGATCGCCCCTGGCATCGGTGATCGCCGACGACAGGTCGCCGGCTTCGCGCAGCAGTGGCGAACGCGCCGAGCGCGTCATCACCAGGCTCATCTCCTCGGCCGCGGCCGACAGGCCATGCCGGATCACCTCGACGGTAAACGGATCGAGCCTCATGGCGTCACCTTCGTCAGAAAGAGATGACCGATCGTGTCCGGTTTGGCCTGCCAGCCCGGCGGGATCACAACCGTGGACCACGCATCTTCAATGATCGCGGGCCCAATGACCGCTTCCTTCATGGAAGCACGGTCTACGATCTCAGTCGTCACGTCATGAACACCATCGAACGAGCATCGGCGTGAGGTCGCGCGCAGTTTTCGGATGGCGGTCGTGGGGCGATCGACGATGGTGGTCGATGGCCGCCGCGCCTGCACGCGCACCGATTCGATGACGCAACTCTCGGCCGTCGCATAGCCGAACAGTTGGTGGTGACGGGCGAGAAAATCTTCCCGCAGCCACGTAGCGTCCAGTGGCAGAGAGAATGGGACCGCAATGGCGTCATTCTGCGCGGCATAGCGCATCAATGCGACCAGATCGACGTCGATCGCTGCGCGCGAAACCCCGTTGGCAATCAACGGCTCCGACGCCTGCTCGATCAGGATCTCGATCCGCTTCAACACCCGATCGAGATCGATGCCATCCAGTGCGACGCGGAAGGTCTGCTGCTGCAGAAAACTGAAATCGGCCGTCAGGCAGCCAAGCGCGGAAAAGGCGCTCGATGCGTTGGGCACCACGATCGAGCCGATGCCGTAGAGATCCGCCAATCCCGCTGCATGCATCGGACCGCCACCGCCAAAGGCGAGGAGCGTACAGTCTCGCCCATCGATGCCGCGTTCCACCGTCACCCGGCGCAACGCCCGCGCCATGGTGGCGTTGGCGACCTTGACGATGCCGAGTGCAGTTTCCTCAAGGTTCAGGTTCAGCGCCTGTGCAATGGGCGCAATGGTGCGCCGGGCAGCCTCGATATCGAGGCTGATACGGTCCCCGAGCCGCGTCTCAGGGTTGAGATAGCCGAGCACGGCGTTGGCATCGGTGATCGTCGGCGCAGTGCCACCGCGGCCATAGCAGGCCGGGCCGGGTTCCGACCCCGCGCTCTGGGGTCCCACGGTCAGGCCGCCCGGCCCATTGCGCACGATCGAACCACCTCCCGCACCGATCGAGTGAACCGCCAGCATCGGCTGACGCAGCGGTCGATCCCCGAGCATCCGGCCGTCCGCCATCTCCGCCTGTCCATCGATGATCAGGCAGACGTCGGTGGTGGTACCACCCATGTCGAAGGTGAGCATTCTCGATGTGCCGAGTTGGCGCGCAATGCTGACCGACGCCGATACACCAGCCGCCGGCCCGGACATCGCCATCACCAGGGGGCGCCGCTTGACCGTGGCAATCGGAACCATGGCTCCGGCGGAATGGAACACCTGCAGGCCGGGCCCAATCGGCAAGCGCTGCTCCAGCTCACTCAAATATTCGACAGCAATCGGCATCGCCGCCGCATTGAACACCGTCGACGACGTGCGCTCATATTCTCGCGCCTCCGGATTGACCTCATGTGACAGCGAGACATGCGGCACGATCGCCTTCAGGCGCTCAGCCAGCATCCTCTCATGCACCGGATTGGCGTAGGCATGCAGCAAGGCCACCGCCACACTTTGCACACCCGTTTGCTTGAGCCAGGTCACCAGACGATCGATCTCGCGATCCTCCAACGACTTCAGCACGTTCCCTTCGTGATCAAGCCGCTCAACCAGACCAAAGCAAAGCTCGCGCGGCACCAATGATGGAGATTTTGGCGGAATGTCGAGGCGGTAAAGATCACGGCGCCGGTAGCGGGCGATATCGAGCACATTCTCGAATCCCGCGGTGGCGATCAGCGCGACCTTCGGCAGACGCTCCTCGACGATCGCATTGGTCACCCGTGTAGTGCCGTGGACGAAACGCTTGACCTGATCTTTCTGCAGCCCGACGGCCTCGATGGCTTCGAGCATCGCATCGACCGGCGCATGCGGACGCGACGGAACCTTGGCGATCCGGGTTTCGGCGGGATCACGACGGATGGCAATGATATCCGTGAACGTGCCCCCGATATCGGTTCCGACTTCCCATTTCCTGTCCGAGCCGTTCATTTCATTCCTTGTTCAGGCATTGCCTTCTTTCACAGCGTATCGAACAAGGCAGGGCGCGACGACGAAAGCCACGTTACTGCTTGCGGCTCAGGTCGCGAAAGTCGAGCTGGCGATGAAACCAGTAGGTATAGCCGTCGAGGTTGGGTGCCATCACGGCATCCTGGTTCGCCTGCCAAAGCAGAACCAGCGGCATCTCCTTGACGTATTCGGCGATCATCTGCTTGCTCATCTCTTCGTACTTGGCCGGATCAAGTTCAAAGCGCGCCTTGGCCCCCAGTTCGGTCACACCAGCATTGTTCCACGAACTGTAGTTCCAGCGCTGATCGCCGGTAAAGAAGTTACGGAAGAAATAGTCGGTGGTCGGAAGCCAGGCCGTCGACCCTTCGGTAAAGAACGGCAGCCGCTTGTCGGTGATGGCGGTGCTCATCTGTGCGTCGGGCAGCTTTTGAATGTCGACTTCGATACCGATCTTCGTCAGCGATTCCTTGATAAGCGCGGCCATAGGTTCGGTGATCGCCGCCGAGCCGACGTTGATCGTGAACGTGGTCTTGAAGCCGGTGGCGACACCCGCCTCGGCAAGCAGTTGCTTGGCCTTGGCCAGATCGGTCCTGGTCGGCATTGCTTGCGGAAAATCTCCGGTCGGGGGACCCGTCCAGGATGCGCCGAACAGGGCAAAGCCTCGCTTGAAAATCGCCGCCTCCAACATGGAGTCATAAGGCAGCGCCGCGGCGATGGCCTGCCTCACCTTGACATTGTCGAACGGTGCCATCCGGGTATTGAACGCGACCATCGTGAAGCCGTTGCTTTGCGGCGTCGAATCCACCCTGAGCTTGCCGCGAGACTGCAGCGCCAGCACGTCACTGGCCTGGAGATCGGTGGCAATGTCGGCATCGCCCTTTTCGATCAGATTGGCGCGGGTCGCAGGTTCCGGAACGGTCTGTTCGATGACCCGCTTGAAGAACGGCAACTGGCCGTCGCGACCGCTCTTCCAGTCATCGTTCCGCCGCAGCACCACTTGCTCGCCCGGCTTGAAGATCTCGATCGTGTAGGCGCCGCTGCCGGCCGTATTGGTCTTCAGCCATTCCTGCGCCCAGGGATCTTCTGATGTCGCATGCTGCCTGGCCAGTTTGCTGTTGAAGATCGGTGCCAGCGGCGTGGCAAGATTGGAAAGCGCAAGCCGGTCCGGTTTGGGCAGCGTGACCGCAATGGTGCGCGCGTCGACGACGACAAACTGTTCGGGCATGGTCAGCGAACCGGTCCCCAGCTGACCTTTTGAAAGGGACTTCGCACTCACGGCCCGGTCAAGCGACCATTTGACATCGTCGGCGGTGACCGGCGTGCCGTCATGCCATTTGGTGTCTCTCAGCTTGAAGGTGATCTTGAGACCGTCCGGGCTGACTTCGTAACTCTCGGCAAGCTCGCCGCGGATTTTCGTACGATCGAACACCCAGACGCCAGCTTCGCGCTTGCGATCGAATGCCACGAGGCGATCGTAGGTGCTGGTCGACACGCCGAACGCCTCCCGCGTGGCTCCGGGCGTCGAAGGATCGAGGGTGTTGATGTTGTTGCCGGTCACCTGACGGAGCGTCTCGGCGCGCGTCTGCGCCTGCGCAACGACCGGCGCCGACAAAAGACAGGCCACGCCGATCAACAGCTTCAACGAGACTCCACGATCCGTCATCATCACCCTGTTTCCCCTGTGAAGGCCACCCGGGCGAATTTGTGACAGACCGGTCGAGGCACCGTATAGAGCCAGAGTTGCCGCAAACAGGTAGGCCAGCCACCCGAAATCGCCGCCTCACTCCTGCAAGGGACTTCTGCACTTTTCCATGCTGCGTTGCCTGCGAAAGTAGCAGCATCGCCCGTACACCAAACCAACCGATTGCAGCTATGAAGTCCGGCCACTCAAGGATTCGGCCATTTTGGAAATGAGCCGGTGCGCATCCTCTGTCTGCAGCCGCCCATACCCGAACACCAATCCCTGCCGAGTCGGCTCGCCGAGATAGTTCTGCGACAGCGGCTGCACATGAATACCCGTCTTCAGCAGGAGCTTTGCCGCCTGAGTGTCGCTCAGCCGCGCCCGCATTCGCTCGGTAAAGAAGGCGACCAGATGCAGCCCGGTCGCCGCGGATGACACGGTCAAGTCGTCCGGCATCAACGTGGCGATCGCGTCAATCAGGGCAGCCCGCCTCTCGGCGTAAACCTTCCGCATTCGCCGCAGGTGCCTCAGCAGGTGTCCTTCCCGCATGAATTCCGCCAGCGCGACTTGCCCGATCCCAGATGTGTGGACATCGATCCGGGCCCGACCTTTTGAGAACGCCCTGATCAGGCGTTCATCGGCGATCATGTAGCCGATACGCAGGCTAGGCATCACCAGCTTCGAGAATGTCCCGAGATAGATCACGCGTCCGTCGCGATCGAGCGACCGCAGCGAGGCGATCATGCTGTCTTGATGCCTGAACTCCGAATTGTAATCGTCTTCGATGATCCAGGCATCATTCCTGTTCGCCCAGTCCAAAAGCTCGAGCCGCCGCTCGAGCCCCATGCTGACGCCGATCGGATATTGATGCGACGGCGTCACGACCACGAGCTTCGCATTCGGCGCCAGCCGAATCCCCTCGGAGACGCAGAGCCCCTTGTCGTCGACAGGCACCGGAATGAGTTTCGCGCCGGCCGCCGTCAGCGTCCATCGTGCTTCGACGAACCCCGGCTCCTCGACCCAGACCTCGTCGCCCGGATCGAGGATCATCCGGCTGCAAAAACCCAGCGCGCCTGACGTGCCTGAGGTCACGGCCACATTGCCCGGCGCACAGACGAGACCGCGAACCGATCCGAGGAAGTTGGCGATTTCGCTCCGCAGCACCGGATGCCCCTCGGGCGGAAGATCCAGACAGTCGGAATTCCTGGGATTCTGCCAGGCCTGCCGCAGCAGCCTCGCCCATTCCTTGAACGGAAAGCTGGAGACGTCTGGCGCACCGGGGCTGAATTCAGACTTCCAGTTGGTGTCGTATTCGAACGCCAGCAGGGACCGCCAGCGATCGGAGACGGGGCCAATCTCGGTCGCCGTTGAAGCAGCCTCCGAGACGAACGCAGCAGGCGCCGGGTTCACCTCCGCCTGCTTGACCGACGCCACGGTGACACCTCCGCGCGGCGTCGATTCCAGGTAACCCTCTGCATAAAGCAAATCCCACGCGGTCAGAATCACCGTTCGTGAACAACCGAGTTCGCGCGCGATCTCCCGCGAACCGAGAAACTGCGTGCCGGCCGGAAGCGCCCCCTGCAGAATTCCGTTCCGGAGATGCGCCGCGATCTGCAGATAAATCGGAACCGCTGACGCACGATCGATATGCACGCCGGCGATCGACACGCGCTTCTTTTGGGAACGGGATTTTTCCATAGACGAAGGACTTAGCTTTGAGCGCGGCCAACCGGCAACCGGATCGAGCTGCGATTGCTCAGCTACGTTGCATACAATATGCGGATTATGCCGTAAATTTAGGCAGATAACCTACTGCACAAGATTCGGTCGAGCGGTCATATCCAATTATTTTCAAATAGTTACGACAAAACGCTCATCGAGAAATCTCTGGCACGAACATTGCGACATCCCTCCTGAGCTCCGCCGTTTCGGCGCGGCTGCGCAATGAAGGGCGACCCGCTCGCCCCAGAGGGAGCAGGCAATGGATTTTGGCAGGATTTCACGACGGCATTTGTTGCAAGGCGGCGCGGCGCTGACGCTGGGTTCGGCATTTGGTGCGCGCTCGGCGCTGGCGGCCGACACCACCATCGGCTTCATCTATGTCGGATCGCGCGACGACTACGGCTACAACCAGGCGCATGCGCAAGGTGCTGCGGCGCTGAAGAAGCTGCCCGGCCTCAAGGTGGTCGAGGAAGAGAAAGTCCCGGAAACCGACGCGGTCGAAAAGACGATCGAGTCGATGATCAATCTCGACGGTGCAACGCTGCTGTTCCCGACCTCGTTCGGTTACTACAACCCGCACATGATCAAGATGGCCAAGAAGTTTCCAAAACTGCGCTTCGAACATTGCGGCGGGTTGTGGAGCGACAAGGATCCCACGAACGCCGGCAGCTATTTTGGCTATATCGACGAAGCCCAGTACATTTCGGGCATTGTCGCCGGCTATTCGACCAAGAGCGGCAAACTCGGCTTCGTCGCCGCAAAACCGATCCCTCAGGTGCTGCGCAATATCAACGCCTTCACGCTAGGCGCCAGGCTTGCCAACCCGAAGGCGACCACGCAGGTGATCTTCACCGGCGACTGGTCGATGCCGGTCAAGGAAGCCGAAGCCACCAACAGTCTGATCGACCAGGGCGTCGATGTCCTCACCTGTCACGTCGATGGTCCGAAGACCATGGTCGAGAACGCCGCCCGCCGCGGCGCGATGGTCTGCGGCTATCACGTCAACCAGTCGCCGCTGGCCCCGAAGGCCTATCTCACCGGCGCGGAGTGGAACTGGGAGGCGCTGTATCCGAAATTCGTCAAGATGATCGCCGCCGGCGAAGCGATCCCGAACTTTTATCGCGGCGGCTTGAAGGAAGAGATCGTGAAATGCTCGCCCTATGGCGAGGCGGTCTCGGCGGAAGCTCGCAAGCACGCCGACGACATCAAGGCCAAGTTCTTGTCCGCCGAAGGCTACACCATCTTCAAGGGTCCGATCATGGACAACAAGGGCAAGGCGGTCATTGTCGCCGGCACTGATCGCGGCCAGAAGGATCCTGAGCTAGAGAAGATGGACTATCTGGTCGAGGGCGTGCTCGGAGCGACTTCGTGACCACCGACGCGGCGGATCCGGTGGAGGCGGTCGGAGTTGCTCCGGCCGCCGATGCCGGCTTCCTGCAACGCTACGGCGCGACCATCGAATACATCCTGATACCCGGCGCGGCGCTGGTCGGCGCGCTCGCGGTGTTCGGCATATTCGTGGCCCTGTTCGGCAAGAACCCGCTCGATCTGTATTTCTACATGTACCAGGGTGCGTTCGGCACCTGGTTCTCCTGGCAGAACACGCTGACTCGCGCCGCACCCCTGATCCTGACGGCGCTATGCACCGCCCTGCCCGCACAGCTCGGCATGGTCATCATCGGCGGCGAAGGCGCGCTGCTGATCGGCGCCTTGTCTGCGACCTCAATCGCTCTGGCCATGCCGTGGGCACCGCCGCTGGTGGTACAAATTGCAATGGTTTGCGCCGGCGTCGCGGGCGGCGGGCTCTGGATCATGCTTGCTGGTGCGCTCCGGCAATACCGCGGCGTCAACGAGACGATCTCGAGCCTGCTGCTGGTCTATATCGGCCTTGCTGTCCTCAACCATCTGGTCGAGGGCGTGATGCGCGATCCGTCCAGTCTCAACAAGCCCTCGACCCGCGAAATCGGCGCCGCCAACATGATCGCCAGCATTCCCGGCACTGACGTGCATTGGGGGCTGGCGTTCGGCCTGGTCGCGGCCCTGGCGTCCTATATCCTGATCTATCACACCGTGTTCGGCTTCGCCGCGCGGGTCGCCGGCGGCAACATCCGTGCGGCCAAAATTGTCGGCCTCGGCGTCAGCAAACTGATCCTGACGATTTGCTTCCTTGCAGGCGGCGCGGCCGGCCTAGCGGGCATGATCGAGGTCGCGGCCGTGCAGGGCCGTACCAACGCCAACCTCGCCGCGGGCTATGGCTTCACCGGCATCCTCGTCGCTTTTCTGGCGCGGCAAAATCCGCTGGCCGTCATTCCCGTCGCGATCCTGCTCGGCGGGATCAGCGCCAGCGGTGGGCTGCTGCAACGGCGACTGGGCCTACCGGACGCCTCCGTGCTGGTGCTGCAGGGGATCATCTTCGTCTTTGTCCTGGCCAGCGACGCGCTGTACGGGCGGATCGGCTTCCTGAAAGGAAAACCTTGATATGGCGGACGGATCGATCGGACTCTGGACCGTTCCCCTGGCCGTGTTCGGCGGCGCCATCCGCGTCTCGACGCCATTTTTGTTCGTCAGCCTGGGCGAATGCATCACCGAGCGCTCGGGGCGCATCAATCTCGGCCTTGAAGGCACGCTGATCATGGGTGCGATGAGCGCCTATGGCATCTCCTATCTCTCGGGTTCGCCCTGGCTTGGCGTGCTGGCGGCCGGCATCACGGGTGCCCTGCTCGGCGCGCTTCATGCCGGCATTTGCTCGCTGCCGCGGGTGAACGACATTGCCGTCGGCATCGCGCTGATGCTGTTCGGAACAGGCCTGGCGTTCTATCTCGGCAAACCGCTGATCGAACCGACCGCGGCGCGCCTGCCGGCGATTGATTTCGGCTGGTGGAGCGACATCCCCCAGGTGCGGGCGGCGCTCCGGATCAATGTGCTGTTCCTGATCGGGGTGGCGATCGCGCCGATTTTGTTTTGGGCGTTTCGAACCACGCGCTGGGGTCTGTTGATCCGGACCGCGGGCGAAAGTTCGGATGCCGCACGCGCGATGGGTTATTCCGTGCTCTGGATCCGGTTGCGCGCCACCATGGTCGGCGGCTTTCTCGCCGGGATTGGCGGCTCGTTCCTGTCGCTGTTTTATCCCGGCAGCTGGAACGAGGGCCTCTCCTCAGGTCAGGGCATCACGGCGGTGGCGCTGGTGATCTTCGCCCGCTGGGACCCGATGCTGTGCCTGTGGGCCTCATTGGCCTTTGGCGGAGCGGCGGCACTGGGACCGGCGCTGCAATCGGTCGGCGTAACCTCCGGCTATCATCTGTTCAACGCCGCGCCGTACATCCTGACGCTCGCGATCATGATCATCACCTGTTCGCCGAAGCGCACGTTGACCGGCGCGCCGGCCGAATTGTCCATCACCCGATAAGCGAGAGCAAGCCATGGCCGAGCGCTACATCAAATCCGAACCCTATGCGTGGCCCTATAATGGCGATCTGCGCCCGCAAAACACCGCGCTCATCATCATCGACATGCAGACCGATTTCTGCGGCGTCGGCGGCTATGTCGACAAGATGGGATACGACCTATCGCTGACCCGCGCGCCGATCGAGCCGATCAAGAAGCTGCTCGCGGTGATGCGCGGGCAAGGTTTTCACATCATCCACACCCGCGAGGGACACCGTCCTGATCTCACCGACCTGCCGGCCAACAAGCAGTGGCGCTCTCGGCAGATCGGGGCCGGGATCGGCGACCCCGGCCCGTGCGGCCGCGTGCTGGTGCGCGGCGAGCCCGGCTGGGAGATCATTTCTGACCTGGCGCCGCTGCCGGGTGAGCCCATCATCGACAAGCCCGGCAAGGGATCGTTCTGCGCCACCGACCTCGAGCTGATGCTGCGGCTGCGCGGCATCGAGAACATCGTGCTGACCGGCATCACCACCGACGTCTGCGTCCACACCACGATGCGGGAGGCCAATGATCGCGGCTTCGAATGCGTCCTGATCGAGGATTGCTGTGCCGCGACCGACAAGAGCAACCACGACCACGCGCTGAAAATGGTCAAGATGCAGGGCGGCGTGTTCGGTGCGGTCGCGACTTCGACGGCGCTGATCGGAGCGCTGTCATGATCATCGGCGAGACGCCGTTACCCAGCGGGGCGCTCGGCGTCGACGCCATCGCCATGACCATGCGGTTCGGCGACTTTGTCGCCCTCGATAACGTCGAACTCAAGGTGCGGCCGGGCTCGTTCCATGCGCTGCTCGGCGAGAACGGCGCCGGCAAGAGCACGCTGGTGAAATGCATCATGGGCTATTACCGCGCGACCAAAGGCGACGTACTGGTCGGCGGCCGCGAACAGGCGATCGCCAATCCCAAGGAAGCGCATGCGCTCGGGCTCGGCATGGTCTACCAGCACTTCACGCTGGTGCCGGCGATGACGGTCGCCGAAAATCTGGTGCTGGCGCGCGACGACGTGCCGGCGGTCGTCGACTGGTCAAAGGAAAAGAAGGCGCTGGAAGCGTTTTTGGCGCGGATGCCGTTCAAGGTGCCGCTCAACGCAAAGGTGTCCGACATCTCGGCTGGTGAGCGCCAAAAGTGCGAGATCCTCAAGCAGCTCTACCTGAAGCGGCGCTTTCTCATCCTGGACGAGCCGACCTCCGTGCTGACGCCGGGCGAGGCCGACGAGGTGCTGGGCATGCTACGCGCCATGGTCGTGGCGGGCGACTTGACCATCCTGATGATCACGCACAAATTCCGTGAGGTGATGGCGTTTGCCGACGACGTGACGATCCTGCGCCGGGGCAAACTGGCTGGACACGGCAAGGTCGCCGAACTCACGCCTGACGACATGGCTCGCACCATGATCGGCGCTGAACAGTTGACGGTCCAGCCGCCACGGGTTGGCGAAGTCGGGGAAGCCCGGCTTGAACTCAGCAACCTCACCGCGCTCGACGATGCCGGGGCCATCGCCGTCCGCGGCGTATCGCTTACCGTGCGCGGCGGCGAGATCGTCGGCATTGCGGGCGTCTCCGGCAACGGCCAGCGGCAGCTTGTCGAAGTTTTGGCCGGCCAGCGCGAGGCCGAAAGCGGCGAGGTCCGCGTCCGCGGCGATCTCTATCATGCACGCCGCGAAGAGATGCGCCGGCACAAGATGTCGCTGCTTCCCGAGGAGCCCTTGAAGAACGCCTGCGTCGGCGGCATGAGCGTCGCCGACAACATCGCGTTCCGTGAATTCGACCGTGCGCCATTTGCCAAAAGCGGCTGGTGGCTGAACCGGTCAGCCTTCCGCAAGGATGCCGAGCGCAAGATCGGGCTGTACAAGATCAAGACCCGCACGCCGGACACGCCAATCTCGGCACTCTCGGGCGGCAATGTGCAGCGCGCGGTATTGGCGCGCGAACTCGGCGGCGAGGTCGAGGTGCTGATCGCCGCCAATCCCTGCTTCGGGCTCGATTTCGCCGCCGTCGCCCAGATCCACGCCGAGATCATGGCTGCCCGCAATCGCGGCGCCGCGGTGTTTTTGGTCAGCGAGGATCTCGACGAACTGCTCGAATTGTCGGATCGTCTGGTCGTGATGTTCCACGGTGAATTTGTCCACGAGGCCCGCGCCAGCGAAGCCAATCTCACCGAAATCGGGCGACACATGGCGGGCCACTGACGGTCAGGGCCGATGGTCAATTACAAAGCGATCCTATGACATCCAAAACCGTAAATCGCATCAGCCATCCCCTGGTCCAGCACAAGCTCTCGCTGATGCGCGACAAGGATCTCTCGACCAAGGGCTTTCGCGAGCTTCTGAACGAGATAGGCATGCTCCTCTGCTATGAGGTCACCCGGGAATTGCCTTTGGAAATGGTCGACATCGATACGCCGCTCGCTGCAATGAAGGCGCCAAAAATCGCGGGCAAGAAACTCACACTCGCTCCGATATTGCGGGCGGGTGTCGGATTTCTCGACGGCATGCTGGCGCTCGTTCCGTCAGCGCGCGTCGCGCATATCGGCCTCTACCGGAATCCGGAAACTCTTCAAGCTGTGGAATACTTCTTCAAGGCGCCACAGGATCTGTCAGATCGCATCGTGATTCTATTGGATCCAATGCTGGCGACGGGAAATTCAGCTTGCGCCGCGGTCAGCCTGCTCAAATCGCGAGGTGCCCGAGACATCAGGTTCGTCTGCTTGCTCGCGGCCCCCGAAGGGATTGCCCGATTTCAGACTGAGTGTCCTGACGTCCCGATCTGGACCGCTGCTGTCGACGAGAGGCTGAATGATCACGGCTATATCGTGCCCGGCTTGGGCGATGCCGGAGACAGAATGTTCGGCACCAAGTAAGCGTGCGCGGCGTTGCTTTTGCCCTGCAGCAGCAATAAGACGAAATTGACCGCTCCTTACTGCAAGAGAAGCCCAATACTCAGTCGGAATTATTTTGGTGATAGCCGGGCGATTGCGGCTACGGGTCCGCCGCCAGGCGGGCCCTGATGTTCGGCCCCGCCAGAAACATAGACGGCGCCGGTTCCCGACAAGCCGCTGATCAATCCGCCGACAGCAGCGCGGGCGTGCCGGGTTGAGCTGATGTCCGTATCCTCAAGCATGATGTGACGAAATCCGCGGATGCTACCGTTTGGCGAGGCTTCCGCCTTGGCGAAGATGTTGACAAGTTGGCGGCTCGCCATCGGCGGCCCGGACCCGTCTTCGATGTGCAGTCCCACGCTTTTCAACGCCTTGATCACGGCTGTGGAATCAATTGCGTCGCGCATCACGGCGTGTCCGATCTCGAACGGGGCGGCCGACGATGTCGAATTGCCCAGGACAATGACCACATTGTGCATCAGCTCGATGCCGGCCGACGTGGACGCTACGGACGAAAACAGATCGAACCGCCGAAGGACATGCTCGTCGTCAATCTCGCCCTCGATCTCGCCAAGGGCGAACGCTACTCCCAGCGCCGATGCCCCGCGCGAATACGCCATCGAACCGTATGCACTGTTTGTAACGGTCTTGTTCCCACGGGCAGCTGCCGCTTCGACGCGGTCGCTAGTCAAGAGCGGACACTTGATCTGCACAAAATGGACATCCTGCGGATCGACGATGGCAGCTTCGGCCATGGCCGCGGCCACCGCCCTTGCCGTTTCCCTGATCTGCACGCTGCGCCCGATCTCCTCGGGCAAAAAATCCCGCGTGTGCGCCATCCCAATGCTGAGGCGTTTTCCGGAAATGTCTGGGGAAACGCGATTTGCAACGCTCTCACGCGTGAAGACGGTGATATGCGGACTAAGCACGCCTTCCGTACCACCCGACATCACGAACGCGATCCGCTGCTCCACGCGGTGCGGTGGCAGATCAATAAAGGGCGCCAGGGCAGCGCTGAGCGCGGAAACGGCGTATTCCCGCGTGAAATCGTTGACGCCGCCATTGCCTTCGGTTTTTCCCAGTATCGCGACGATCGACTTTGGATCGATCTTGCCTTGCTCGATCAAGCCCAGCAGGCCGGAGACATCACCGGGGCCTTTGGTGGCAATGCGAACGACGTTGACCGATGTTGTGCGCATGCTCTTCCCCTTGGGCATCTTCGGGCCGGCGAAAAGATATGGCAAGCCGTAACGGCTACCGGCGCCTCCAATTGATCCCTCTTCCTCCCTGACTCGGACTAGGGAAACGCGGTCGCCTTCATGAACATTCCCGATTGCCCACTTTTTGTCTCATCTGTCGCAATTTTTGGCACATCTGTTGCATCCAATTCCGGATAGCGTTCCCGGCGCCAAGGTCGCCGGGTCCTGGGCAAGACAGTGCGGAATGGTGCGGATGACGACCACGGCAGCGCTCGAACTGGTGCAATTGACGAAGAAGTACGGCGGCGTCACCGCCGTTGACGCCATCAACCTCAAGATTCCCGCCGGCTCCTATTGTTGCCTGCTTGGGCCGTCCGGCTGCGGCAAGACATCCACCTTGCGCATGGTGGCTGGCCATGAATCGGCGACTTCAGGCGACATCCTTGTCGGGCCGAAGAATGTGACGGATCTGCCGCCTGCCGGCCGAAGCACGGCGATGATGTTCCAGTCCTATGCCCTGTTCCCGCATCTCTCCGTCATCGACAACGTTGCCTTTGCCTTGAAGATGAAAGGCGTTGCCAAGGCGGAGCGCCATGCCGAAGCAAAAAAGTTGCTGGAACTCGTCGATATGCAGGCCTATGCGGCGAGGCTGCCGGCGCAGCTTTCCGGGGGCCAGCAGCAGCGCGTGGCGCTGGCGCGCGCGCTGATTACCTCGCCTCAGATCCTGCTGCTGGACGAGCCGCTTTCGGCGCTCGATCCGTTTTTGCGGCTGCGGATGCGAACTGAACTGAAAAAGCTGCAGCGCGAACTTGGAATTTCCTTCATTCATGTGACGCACGGTCAGGACGAGGCGATGGCGCTCGCCGATATCGTGGTTCTGATGAATGGCGGCCGGATCGAGCAGCAGGGTTCGCCGCGTGAAATATTCAACCACCCCCGGACCGAGTTCACGGCGAAATTCATCGGCAGCCACAACGTCATCGCCATCGGCAACGAAACTTTTGCGGTTCGCGAAGATCGCCTCAAGCTGAGAAGACCGGGCGGAGCCTTCGACGGTCCGTCGATCGCTGGCACCGTCAGCGAGGTCGAATACCAGGGGACCTATATCCGTATCGCGATTGCCGCCGAAGGCGGAACCGATATCTCGGTCCAACTCAACGAAGATCAATTCGACGCGGCCAACTACGCCGTCGGTGAGCGTGTTCTCGCCACCTGGGACCCGGCGCAGGCAAGTCCATTGATGACCAGTCGTTCTGTAACCGTCCCGCCGCCCGATAAGGCGGCTTGACATCTTAGGGAGATGATCATGAGCATATCTTCGAAATTCAATCGTGGCGTCAGCCGTCGCGCCGTGCTGAAGGGCGCGGCCGGTGCGGTGGGCTTGGCGGCAGGTTCGGGCGCCATCACCGGATTTCCTTATGTCCACTCGGCCGACCCGAAAGTGTTGCGTTACCTCGGGACCGCGGTGAACGCGGGAGACGAGATATCGAAGAAATGCCTGGCAGATACCGGCATCAAAATTGAGTACATCACCGTAACGACCGACGATGTGACCAAGCGTGTCATCACCCAGCCGAACTCGTTCGATGTGCTCGATACGGAATATTTCTCGCTGAAGAAGCTGGTGCCGTCGGGCAATATTTTCGCGCTCGATGCCAAGAAGATCAAGCAATTCGACAACATCACGCCGGTGTTCACCAAGGGTCAGTTGCCCAACGGCAAGAAGATCGGCGACCAGGGCACCGCGCCGTGGAAGGTGCTTTACCTCGAGGGAGCCAATTCCAAGAAATTCTCGACAACACCCACCGAATTCGTGACGCTGATCCCGACGGTCTACAATGCCGATACGCTCGGCATCCGGCCGGATCTGATCAAGCGGCCGATTTCATCCTGGAGCGAACTGCTCAATCCCGAATTCAAGGGCAAGGCGTCAATCCTCAACATCCCGTCGATCGGCATCATGGATGCAGCGATGGTGGTGGAGGCCACCGGCCAGCACAAGTATGCCGACAAGGGCAACATGACCAAGGCCGAGATCGATCTGACGATGAAGATCATGACCGAGGCAAAGAAGGCCGGTCAGTTCCGCGCCTTCTGGAAGGATTTCAACGAGTCCGTCAACCTGATGGCCGCAGGTGAAACCGTCATTCAGTCGATGTGGTCTCCCGCGGTCACCAAGGTGCGCTCGATGGGAATCGCCTGCACGTTCCAACCGCTCAAGGAAGGCTATCGCTCGTGGGCGTCAGGGTTCTGCGTGTCGAAGGCGGTCTCGGGACCGAAGCTCGACTGGGCCTATGAATTCGTGAACTGGTATCTATCGGGATGGGCTGGCGCCTATCTCAATCGCCAGGGCTATTATTCGGCCGTTCTGTCCACCGCCAAGGCCAACATGACGGCGGACGAATGGGGCTACTGGATGGAGGGCAAGGCGGCTGTCGGCGATATCAAGGCGCCCGACGGCACCATCCTGGAGAAAGCCGGCTCCAAGCGTGACGGAGGCTCCTACGACGACCGCATGGGCGGCGTCGCCTGCTGGAACGCCGTCATGGACGAGAACGATTACATGGTGCGCAAGTGGAACGAATTCATCGCCGCTTGATGCCGCGCCGGGAGTTGCCGGGCCAACGCGCCCGGCAAGACCCGCTCCGGTTTGATTGAGATCGGCCTCCAAATGCTTCAAGACCGCAAATCCTTTGTCGCGTGGCTTCAAGCCGCGCCGATGATGCTGATCTTCGCGCTGTTTTTTATGTTGCCGCTGGTGCTTGTGACGATCGTCAGTGCGTGGGACTATAATGAATACGAAATGCTCCCCGCCTTCAGTCTCCGCGGTTACACCGATACGTTCGAAGGGTGCATCGCCGAACTGCCCGGCCTATGCACGATCCTGAAAACCTACCTGAAGACCCTGAAACTGTGCCTGCTGACCTGGGTTCTGACGCTGCTGATCGGATTCACGGTTGCCTATTTTCTCGCGTTCCACGTCCGATCCAAAACCTGGCAGATCGTACTCTCCCTGCTTTGCACGATTCCGTTCTGGACCTCGAATGTGATCCGCATGATCGCGTGGATTCCACTTCTTGGCCGCAATGGACTGGTGAACAAGGGGCTCCAGGGCTCGGGTTTGATCCAGCAGCCGCTGGAATGGCTACTGTTCTCCGAGTTCTCTGTCGTGCTGGCCCTCGTCCACCTCTTCACATTCTTCATGGTGGTGCCGATCTTCAATTCGATGATCCGGATCGACAAGCGGTTGATCGAGGCCGCCTATGATGCTGGAGCTACCGGGTGGCAGACCCTCGTGAATATCATCATTCCCTTGGCAAAACCGGGGATCGTGATCGGCTCGATTTTCGTGATCACGATCGTTATGGGTGATTTTGTCACGATCGGCGTGATGGGCGGCCAGCAGATCGCTTCCGCGGGCAAGATCATCGAGGCGCGCCTCAATGCGTTGCAATTTCCCGCGGCCGCAGCCAACGCCGTCATCCTGCTCGGCATCACGATCATGATCATTTCGGCGCTGACGCGGATCGTCGATATCCGCAAGGAGCTGTGAGATGGGCGACAAGCGGTCGCGATCCTTTTATGTTCTGGCAGCGTTCTTCGCGGCCTATGTGCTGTTTCTTTACGGACCGATGATTGCGATCTACATCCTCTCGTTCCAGGGCCCCGACGGCGGCCTGACCTTTCCAATGAACGGCGTTTCGCTGGTGTGGTTCGGCAAGGTGTTCGCCGGGGCCGGCATCGTCGACATCGGTGCGGCCTTCCAGCGGTCGCTCAAGCTCGGCCTCGTCGTCATGGTCCTGACGGTCGTGCTTTCGGTTTCGGCGGGCATGGCCTTTCGCAAATCGTTCCGCGGCGCGACCTTCCTGTTTTATGTCGCCATCGCAAGCCTGATCATGCCGTCGATCATCACTTCGCTCGGCATCGCACTGGAATTCCGGTTGCTTGATGATTTCATCATCAAAAGCGGCGCCGAGAGCTGGACGACGGCAATGGGGCTTTTTACCTCAGGCCTTGGTGCGCACCTTACCTGGACCCTGCCGTTTGGCCTTTTGATCATGTTTGCGATTTTCAACCGGTTCGATGGCCGGCTTGAAGAGGCGGCGCGCGACCTCGGTGCAACACCATGGCAAACATTTCGCCATGTGGTGCTGCCAATTATATTGCCGTCCGTCGTGGGCATTGGTCTGTTCGGCTTTACCTTGTCTTGGGACGAACTCGCGCGCTCCAGCCAGGCGATCGGGTCCGTCAACACCCTACCGCTTGAGTTGCAAGGCCTGACGACGACGGTGACGAAGCCGGATATCTATGCGCTTGGAACGTTGACGAGCGCCGTATCCTTTCTCGTCATCTTTTCGGCCCTGATCGTCATTCTTGTGCTCCAGGCGCGACAACGGCGTCACGGGTCGGACGCGGGCAAGGGAATGGTGTAGAACCAGCCTCATGTGTCGTCTGATCGTCAGCCCGAACACCACCGCGGCGCGGAGTCGCGGAGGAACCCATTGATGGCGAACCTTTCAGCACTCAGCCCGTCAGAGCGCGACGCGCATTTCCTGCGGCTGTCGTTCGAGGTCGCGCGCCGCGCCGTGGCCCACGGCAACCATCCCTTTGGGGCTGTTCTTGTCGACCGGGAAGGCAATTTGCTGCTGGAGGCCGAGAACGGCTACATGCCCTCCCATGACGGCACGGCGCATGCGGAGCGGCTGCTCGCGACGCAGGCCTGCACCACGCTCGATCCGGGCACGCTGCGCAGCGCTACGCTCTACTCGTCCGCCGAGCCCTGCGCGATGTGCGCCGGCGCGATCTACTGGGCCGGCATCGGCCGACTGGTTTACGGCCTGAGCGAACATCGGCTGCGGGATCTCACCGGCAACCATCCGGAGAATCCGACCCTCGACCTGCCCTGCCGCGAGGTGTTCGCCAGCGGGCAGCGCGCGACAGAGGTGGTAGGCCCGCTGCTTGAGGACGAGGCCGCGGCGGTTCACGCCGGGGTCTGGAGCAAGTAGCCCCCGAGCTGCGGGCCCACGCAATCCGGAGTCCGCTCACGAGAAATGGCGCTGCGGGAAATATCGCGGCGCCATCGCTTGTAACCTGGAGGAACGGCCACGCGGTTAGAACTTTACCGTGACACCACCATAGACGGTCGATTCGGTGCAGGAGTTGGTGCTCTGGCCGTTTGCGGCGAGCGTGCAGACGCCGGCCATCGCATTGTGGTCGAGGCCGAACTTGTTCTGCCAGTAGCGATAGGCGACCCAGAGGTCGACGAAGTGCGAATACTTCGGGCCCATGAAAGCCTTGCTGGCGTCGAACGTCAGACGAATCGGTTCGCTGTTGAGCTCGGTCTTGGAGGCGGTCGAGAACCGGCCGATGCCCGAAAGCGCAGGCCGGCCGTTGGAATCGCCCTTCGGTCCATACCAGCCGGCGCGACCGCTGATCGAGAAGTACTGCATGTTCGGCGGCAGGAAGCCGAGATCCATATAGTAATTGATCTCGACCGCCCATGTCGGCCGGTACGAGACATTGCCGTCGGAGTTGCAGGTGGTTCCGGGAATGCCGGGGCCGAACAGGCCGCACTGGGTGAACGCGTTGTGGTTGGAGAATTCCCAATACATCAACGGGGCGACGTTGATATAGCCCTTGTAAGGCAGGTCGAAGGCGAATTGCAGACCGGCGACGACGTCACGCTTGGCGGGCGCCAGGAAGTTGTTTTCGGTGTTGGCGTCCATACCGACTTCGAACGAGACGTTGCGCAGCGGCCCCATCGTGAAGGCCTTGGTGTTGAATATCTCGTTGAAGCCGAAGGTCGAGCGGAACAGGCCGTAGATTTCGGTGGCGCCGGCACAGTCTGCCAAGCCGCCCGTGATGGTGACGCCGGGCGCGACGCAGGGCGAAGCGGGATCGTTATGACCCGACTTGAACATCGAGATGGTGAAGAAGTTGGTGCCGTAGGCCCACGCATCGAAGTGAGTGAACGAATAGACCTGCTTGGCGGTGGTGCCGTTGATCGAGCCGTTCGGGTTCACGGAGAACATGCCGGGATCGGTGCCCTTGGGCATCCACGAGAACGACACGCGGTTGTCAATCACCAGGAAAAACGGCACCTCGGCGACCGGCTTGAGCGCCTTGACCGCCATGTCGGCGGCGCCGGCATAGCCGGCCGGTACGAGCGTAGCGAGTGACAGCGCCGCTGCTGTCACTGTTCTGCGAAGACTAGACATCCCAATTACCCCCAAGTTGACGATCGAATGATCGAGGCCCTTGGAAGCAAGCCTTGCGTGCATCGAATAAAGTGAGAAGCCTCAACTTTCCCCATGGCTTGGTGCAAGTTTCATCAAGAACGATTGGCGTATCAGCATCTTGCGCGACGCATCGGCGGAGTGGAGAGACGGAAGGATCAATCTTCGGTGGAACCGGATTCTTCGACTTAAGCCTGTATCTGTTGGCTTTCTGCGACGATCTGGCGCAGGGCGAACAACGCACGCACGGCGTGTGCTTCGCTTCCGGCAGCTCGTACACAGCGACAATAAAACTGCTCAACTTCGCGTCAGGACTGACTAGGCAGTTTCGAATTGGTCTGGACCGTTACAAATCTGCAACATCGGTCAGGCACGTTCGCTCGATCTGGAAAGCGCGCTGCGATCCGGAAACGCCTCATAAAGCCAAGCCATCAAGAAGCAGGAAGGCGCTTTGCCTGCAAAAGAGTTGAGCAAGGGCTGGCGCTTTTTCTCCACTTACGCGCGCCCCGAAACTAGCTCAATATTGAGGCACCATTCCCTGGGACGCGTGATCACGAATGCTGGATTCGACGCCTGCCGAGCAGAACACCGGTGCCACGCCGCTACTCCGGACGGTTGGCCTGACCAAGCGCTATGGCAGCTTCCTCGCCAATGAGGCGATCGATATCGATATCTGGCCGCAGCAGATACACGCACTGCTCGGCGAAAACGGCGCGGGCAAATCGACGCTCGTCAAAACCATTTACGGATTGATCCAGCCGAGCGAAGGCGAAATGCGCTGGCGGGGCGAAAAGATGGTTCTCTCCGGACCGTCGGAAGCACGCAGCCGCGGCATCGGCATGGTGTTCCAGCACTTCTCGCTGTTCGACAATCTTACGGTGGCGGAAAACGTTGCGCTCGGGCTCGACGGCAAGGAATCTTTCAAGGACATGTCGGCCCGCCTTGAGCAAGTGTCCCGTGTTTACGGGCTTCCGCTCGATCCCAAACGCGAGGTCTGGCAATTGTCCGTAGGCGAACGCCAGCGCATCGAGATCGTGCGGGCGCTGATGCAAAATCCGAAATTCCTGATCCTCGACGAACCGACCGCGGTGTTGACGCCGCAGGAAGCCGACCAGCTCTTCGTCGTGCTCAATCGCCTCAAAGCCGAGGGCCGCGCGATCCTCTACATCAGCCACAAGCTGGAAGAGGTGAAGCGGCTTTGCGACACCGCCACCATCCTGCGCGGCGGCAAAAAGGTTTCGACCTGCAATCCCAAGGCGGAGACCGCGGCTTCGCTCGCGCGGATGATGGTCGGCGGCGAGATCAAGGAAGTGAGGGCGCCCGCCAACCGGAAAACCACCGTACCGCGGCTAGTCGTCAACGACCTCAGCCTCGAGCCGGACGATCCGCACGGTGTGCGGCTTCGGAACATCTCGTTCGAGCTCAAGGGTGGCGAAATCCTGGGCATCGCCGGTGTCGCCGGCAACGGTCAGGACGAGCTTTTTGCCGCCTTGTCGGGAGAGCGGCTGGCACAAGACCCCGGCACAATTGTCATAGACGGGCATGCCGCGGGGCACCTTTCGATCACGCAGCGGCGCAAGCTTGGGGCGGCCTTCGTTCCCGAGGAGCGGCTTGGTCACGGTACGGCGCCGCGCATGAAGCTTTCGGAGAACGCGCTGCTGACCGGCCACGCCGCGAGCGGCATGGTCCTGCACGGCTTCGTCAATACCGCCGCGGCCCTGAAGACTGTCGACCGCGCCACCGAAACCTTCGACGTGCGCAAGGCCAAACGCGACCCGGAAGCCGCCAGCCTCTCCGGCGGCAATCTGCAGAAATTCATCGTCGGCCGCGAAATCCTGCGCAACCCGGTGGTGCTCGTCGTGAGCCAGCCGACCTGGGGCGTCGACGCGGGCGCCGCCGCCGTGATCCGGCAGGCCCTGCTGGATCTCGCCGCCAGCGGCGCCGCGCTGCTGGTGACGAGCCAGGACCTCGATGAACTCGCTGAAATCACCGACCGCATCGCCGTGATGTTCCATGGCCATCTGTCGGAGCCCATGGCAACTCAAGATGCGAGCCGCGAGAAACTGGGCCTGCTGATGGGGGGAAGCACTCTGGAGCAGAAGGAAGCGGCGCATGCAGTTGGTGCTTGAAAAACGCGCCGAGCGGTCGAACACGATCGCGCTGATATCGCCGCTGATCGCGATCGGCCTGACGCTCGTGACCATGAGCATCCTGTTTGCGATCCTCGGCAAAAACCCGATTTCCGCGCTCGGCGTCTACTTCATCGATCCCCTGACCGACAGCTATTCGCTGCAGGAGATCGCGGTGAAGGCCACACCGCTGGTGATGATCGCGATCGGCCTCTCACTCTGCTACCTCGCCAACGCCTGGAACATCGGCGCCGAAGGACAATTCCTGATCGGTGCCGTCGCCGGAAGCTGGCTCGCGGTGAAGACGCAAGGCACCGACGCCGGCCCGTGGGTATTGCCGGCGATGATGCTGCTGGCGGCGATCGGCGGCGCGCTCTACGCCCTGATACCGGCGATCTGCAAGGTCAGGTTCGGCGCCAGCGAAATCCTCACCAGCCTGATGCTGGTCTATGTCGCCGATCTCTTGCTCGACTACCTCGTGCGCGGTCCGTGGCGCGACCCGAAAGGCTTCAACTTCCCGACCACTGCCGAGTTCGATCCGGTCGCCACCGTGCCGCTGCTGATCGAGGGCGGCCGGCTGCATCTTGGCGGCGTCATCGCGCTCGTGGTGGTCGCCGCAGGTGCGGTGCTGCTCGGCAAAACCATCAAGGGCTTTGAAATCCGCGTCGTCGGCGCCGCCCCGCGCGCCGCGCGCTTCGGTGGTTTCAACTCCAACCAGTTGATCCTGCTGACCTTCGCGATTTCAGGCGCGCTGGCAGGCCTTGCCGGGATCATCGAGGTCGCAGGTCCCGTCGGGCATCTGCAGCCCGGGATCTCGCCCGGCTACGGTTTCACCGCGATCATCGTCGCGTTCCTGGGACGGCTGAACCCGGCTGGAATACTAATTGCAGGACTTTTCCTGGCGCTCACCTTCATCGGCGGCGAGCAGGCGCAGATCGCAATGAAAATTCCGTTGGATGTCACCAAGGTCTTCCAGGGCATTCTGCTGTTCTACGTACTCGCCTGCGATTCCCTCATCCTCTACCGGTTCAAGCTCATTTTCGCGTCGCCAAAGGTGTCCAGTGGGGCTCATTGAGGCCATCATCCTTGCGGTGCTGGCGGCCTCCACGCCGCTGCTGCTGGCTGCGACCGGCGAGCTCGTGACCGAACGCTCCGGCGTGCTCAACCTCGGCGTCGAGGGCATGATGATCGTCGGCGCGGCCTGCGGCTTCGGCGGCGCCTGGCTCTCCGGCTCGGTCATCATCGGCGCGCTGTGCGGCATCGTCGCTGGCGTGCTGATGTCGCTGATCTTCGCGCTGATGACGTTGGGACTGGCGGTCAACCAGGTCGCCACCGGCTTGGCACTGACCATTCTCGGCATCGGCCTTTCCGGCCTGATCGGCTCCCGCTTCGTCGGCGAAAAGATTTCGCTGGCGCCGCATCTTTATATTCCCGGCCTCACCGATATCCCGCTGATCGGGCGTATCTTGTTCGGCGAGGACGCCTTCGTATACCTCTCGCTGGCACTGGTCGCCGGCGTCTGGTTCTTCCTTTACAGGACACGGGCCGGCCTGATCCTGCGGGCCGCAGGCGACAATCACGCTTCCGCGCACGCGCTCGGTTATCCCGTGCTCAGGATCCGGATGTTCGCGGTGATGTTCGGCGGCGCTTGCGCAGGCCTCGCCGGCGCCTATCTGCCGCTCGCCTACACCCCGTTCTTCATTCCAGGCATGACGGCCGGGCGCGGATGGATTGCGCTGGCGCTGGTCGTGTTCGCGTCATGGCTGCCGGGCCGCTTGGTAATCGGTGCCTATCTGTTCGGCGCGGTGACGATCCTGCAGCTTCATGCGCAAGGCTGGGGCGTCGGCGTTCCCTCGCAATTGATGTCGGCATTGCCGTATCTGGCGACCGTCATTGTCCTTGTCCTGATTTCACGTGCACGAACCGGTGGCTCGACCGCGCCTGCGGCGCTCGGGACCGTGTTCGTGCCCGACCGGTAACATGCCCGAAGCGCGCGCGACGGGGCGCCGCGCATCGGAGAGACCTGTCCACCCGTCAGTAAAACGGAGAGTTCCATGAAAAAGATTCTCATCGCGGCGACCGCAGCGATGCTCGTTACCGGGGCAAGCCTGTTCGGCGCTTCTGCCGCCGACAAACTCAAGGTTGGATTCATCTATATCGGACCGGTCGGCGATCTCGGCTGGACCTACCAGCACGACCTTGGACGCCTTGAGATGCTCAAGGAGTTCGGCGACAAGGTCGAAACCACGTTCCTCGAGAACGTCAGCGAAGGCCCGGACTCCGAGCGTTCGATCGAGCAACTGGCACGCGCCGGCAACAAGCTGATCTTCACCACGTCGTTCGGCTACATGGAGCCGACGCTGAAGGTCGCCAAGAAGTATCCGAACGTGCATTTCGAGCACGCCACCGGCTACAAGCGCGACAAGAACATGTCGACCTATTCGGGGCGATTCTATGAGGGCCGCTACATCCAGGGCATCATCGCCGCCAAGATGTCGAAGTCCGGCGTGCTCGGCTATATCGCCTCGTTCCCGATTCCCGAGGTGATCTCCGGCATCAACGCCACCATGCTCGGCGCACAGACGATCAACCCCAACATCAAGGTCAAAATCATATGGGCCAACACCTGGTTCGATCCCGGCAAGGAGGCCGACGCCGCCAAAGCGCTGATCGACCAGGGCGCCGACATCATCATGCAGCACACCGACAGCCCTGCCGCGATGCAGGTCGCCGCCGAGCGCGGCAAGCTGGCGTTCGGCCAGGATTCTGAAATGATCAAGTTCGGACCGAAGGCGCAGCTCACCTCGACCATGAACAATTGGGGCCCCTACTACATCCAGCGCGTCAAGGCTGAGCTCGACGGCACCTGGAAGTCGGAAGATTTCTGGGGCGGCCTGAAGAGCAAGCTCGTCGTGATGGCGCCCTACACCAACATGCCCGACGACGTGAAGAAGCTGGCGATGGAGACCGAAGCTGCCATCATCGAAGGCAAGCTGCAGCCGTTCAAATGCCCGATCGTCGGCCAGGACGGCAAGGAAGTCGAATGCAAGGGCGGCACTCATCTCGACGACGGCCAGGTGCTCGGCATGAATTTTTACGTGAAGGGCATCGACGAGAAGATTCCCGGGAAGTAGGACGGCCCGTCGCTCTTACCTCTCTCCGCCCTTTTGCGGGGAGAGGTCGGATCGCTTCGACGGACAGAAAAATTACGAAAACAACCCCATGCAAAGTAGGAATGGGGCCTCGCTCCATCCGAAAACGCAAGATCTAGTTGGAAATCGACCGTCGCAAATCTCTGCTCGTCATTCCCGGATGCGCCTTTTGGGGCAGGCCTCAGATGTGCAATGGCACATCGGGGAATCCTTACCCCTGATGCATCGCGCGCGCGGCGGCGCTGTGGCGGCGGATCAGGTCTGACAGGTCGAGACCTGGGATCGCTCCATCCGCCACCACCCAGCGTCCGCCGACCATCACCCGATCGGCACGATGCGCACCGGATAGCACCAGTGCGGCCAAGGGGTCGCCATGGCCGGAGAAACGCAGTTCGTCGAGCTTGAACAGCGCGAGATCGGCGGCCTTCCCGACCGCGATTTCGCCGAGCTCGGGCCGCCCGATGCAGGCCGCCGAGCCCCTGGTGGCCCAGCGCAGCGCGTCCTTGTGGCTGACACGTCCGACGCCGTAGCGTGCCCGTTGCAGCAGGAAGGCAGCGCGGACTTCCTGCATCAGGTTGGACTCATCGTTCGACGCCGAGCCGTCAACGCCGAGCCCGATCGAAACCCCCGCCTCCTCCATCTCGCAGACCGGGCAGCAGCCCGACGCCAGGATCTGGTTGCTGCAGGCGCAATGGCTGATAGCGGTCTTGGCCTTGCCGAGCCGCTTCATCTCGTCGGAATTGAAGAAGATGCCGTGGGCAAGCCAGGTTCGTGCGTTTAGCCAGCCGCATTGTTCGAGATAATCCAGCGGGCGGCAGCCATGCATCTGCTCGCAGAACCTGTTTTCGTCCTCGGTCTCGGCCAGATGCGTATGCAAGCGGACATCGAGCTTGTCGGCAAGTGTAGCGGTCGCGCACATCAGCGAGGTCGTCACTGAGAACGGCGAGCACGGCGCCAGCGCGATCTGCGTCATCGCATCCTCGCCGCGCTGGTGGTGTTTTGCCACCACGCGTTCGCTGTCAGCCAAAATCGTGTCCTCGTCCTGCACCACGCTGTCGGGCGGCAGCCCGCCATCCTTCCGCGAGCGGTTCATCGAGCCGCGCGTCAGCAGCACGCGGATGCCGAGCCGCTGCGCGGCGGCGACCTCGATGTCGACGGCGTCCTCAAGCCCGGCCGGAAACACATAATGGTGATCGGTCGTGGTGGTGCAGCCCGACAGCAGCAGTTCCGACATCGCTACGGTGGCACCCAAATGGAGCGATTCCGGCGTCAGCCGCGCCCAGACCGGATAGAGTGCCTGTAACCACGGGAACAGCTCGCGGTCGAGCGCCGCCGGAAGTGCCCGCGTCAGCGTCTGGTAGAAATGATGGTGGGTATTGATCAACCCCGGCAGTACGACATGGGTACCGGCGTCGTAGGCGACGGCATCTGCCGTCACCGGCTCCCGGCCGCGCGGCACCAGTTCGATGATCCTGCCGCCGCGGACCACGAGACCGCGCTCGGCACCGTCAGCGAGAATGGAAAGGGGATCCCTGATCCAGATCGCCTGCGTTTGGTCCATAATGCCACCTGATTTGCGAAGGCGCGGTTGCGAATGCCATCCTCTTGCAAGGACTATCTTGCAAGGACCGTCCCAACCCGAATGGCAATTTGGCGCTGGACTTGCAAGACTTCATAGTCGGAGATGCATCTACTTGAAAGCGTTACCGTATCCATGGACCTGAACACCATTGCGGAGGTTGCCCATCCGACGACGCGGGATCAATTGCCCGTTTGGACGGCAGGCGATGCTTGGCTCGCCGGCGGAACCTGGTTGTTCTCGGAACCGCAGACCCATCTGAAGCGGCTGATCGATCTGACCGACCTGAAATGGCCGGCGCTGACCATCGGCGAGACCCAGCTTTCAATCGCGGCGACCTGCACGGTGGCGCAGCTCGATGCGCTAGCCTCTCCGCCGGAATGGATCGCCTCGCCGCTGATCAACCAGTGCTGCCGCGCGTTTCTCGCCTCCTTCAAGATCTGGAAGACGGCCACCATCGGCGGCAACATCTGCATGTCGCTGCCGGCGGGACCGATGATCTCGCTGACCTCGGCGCTCGACGGTGTCTGCATGGTCTGGCAGGCCAGTGGCGGCGAGTGGAAAATTCCCGTCGCCGAATTCGTCACCGGCGACCAGCGCAACGTGCTCGCGCCGGGTGATCTGTTGCGGCAGATTGATATCCCGCTCGCGGCCTTGAGGCGGCGTTCGGCGTTCCGCCAGATTTCGCTGACGCCGGTGGGCCGCTCGGCGGCGCTGCTGATCGGCGGCGTGACCAGCGACGGCGGATTGGCGCTGACGATTACGGCATCGACCAAGCGGCCTGTTCGATTGTCCTTCGCGGGAATCCCGAACGGCAAGGAATTGCGCGAAACGATTTTGCAGCGCATTGCCGACGACCTCTACCATAGCGACGTTCACGGCAAGCCATTATGGCGCAAGCATATGACGCTGCGGCTCGCGGAAGAGATCCGCGTCGAATTGCAGGGCACGGCATAAGCATGACGTTCCAGATCAACGGCAAGGAGTTTTCGCAAGCGCCGCAACCCGGCCAATGCCTGCGCACGTTCCTGCGCGAACTCGGCCATTTCGGCGTCAAGAAGGGCTGCGACGCCGGCGACTGCGGCGCCTGCACCGTGCTGATCGACGGCGAGCCGGTGCATAGTTGCCTGATCCCGGCCTTCCGCGCCGACGGTCACGCCGTGACGACGATCGAAGGCTTTGCGCCGGATGGCGGCACCCATCCGATGCAACAGGCGTTTCTGGATGCGCAGGGGTTTCAATGCGGGTTCTGCACATCCGGCATGATCCTGACCTGCGCATCCCTGAACCAGGCGCAGCGGCAGGACCTCGGTGCTTCGCTGAAAGGCAATATCTGTCGTTGCACCGGCTATCGCTCGATCGAGGATGCGCTGAACGGCAGGAACAACATCGAAGACGCCGCCGCAGGCACCGCATTCGGCCGCAGCCTCCCTGCCCCCGCCGGACCGCAGGTGGTGCACGGCGCAGCGCGCTATACGTTCGATGTTGCGCCGGAAGGACTGCTGCACATCAAGATTCTGCGTTCGCCGCATCCGCACGCGAAGATCATCTCGATCGACAAGCGTGCGTCGCTCGACGTTCCCGGCGTGCACTCGGTACTGACGTTTGAAGACGCGCCGGACCGCCTGTTCTCGACCGCGCGGCACGAGTGGGACTGGATGGATCCGGACGACACCCATGTGCTCGATAATGTGGTCCGCTTTATCGGGCAGAAGGTCGCCGCCGTGATCGCCGAGACCGAAGCCGCCGCGGAGGAAGGCTGCCGGCAACTCGACGTCGCATACGAAATCCTGCCGGCGGTGATCAATCCCACAGCCGCCATCACGCCGGGCGCCCCTGTGATTCACGGCGACAAGACGCCGGCAAACCGCGTCGCGAACGCAGGCCGCAATATCGTGGCGGAAATCCATGGCGAATTTGGCGATGTCGCGGGCGCGCTTGCGCAGGCCGCTGTCACCTATGAAGGTACTTTCACGACCCAGCGGGTCCAGCATGCGGCGCTGGAAACCCATGGCGGCCTTGCCTGGGTCGATGCCGATGGAATCCTCAATGTCCGCTCCAGCACGCAGGTACCATTCCTGACGCGGCGTACGCTGGCCGACCTCTTCCGTCTCCCGCCCGACAAGGTGCGGGTGTTCTGTGAACGCGTCGGCGGCGGGTTCGGCGGCAAGCAGGAAATGTTCGTCGAGGACATTCTTGCGCTCGCAGCGCTCAAGACCGGCCGCCTCGTCAAATTCGAACTGACGCGGGAAGAACAATTCATCGCGACCTCGACGCGGCATCCGATGCAGGTCACCGTGAAGGCGGGTGCTGACAAGGACGGCAAACTGACGGCGCTGCAGCTCGACGTCCTCTCGAACACCGGGGCCTATGGCAACCACGCCGGCCCGGTGCTGTTTCATTCGGTCGGCAAATGCATCGGCGTCTATAACTGCCCGAACAAGAAGGTCGACGGCGTCGCCGCCTATACCAACACCGTACCCGCGGGAGCCTTTCGCGGCTATGGCCTGCCGCAAACCCTGATCGCGGTCGAGGCCGCGATCGACGAACTGGCAAAGCAGCTCCGCATCAGTCCGTTCGAGATGCGGCGCCGCAATGTCGTCAAACCCGGCGATCCCACGTTGTCGCCGCCGGAATCCGAGTATCACGATGTGCTCTATGGCAGCTACGGCCTCGATCAATGCCTCGATCTGGTCGAGCGCGCGATGGCCGCCGAGGCGCCGCCGCCTTCGCTCTCCGCGGACTGGTTGACCGGGGACGGCATCGCGCTGACCATGATCGACACCGTGCCGCCGGCCGGTCATTTCGCCGATTGCAGCATCTCGCTGCGGGATGACGGCGGCTTCGACCTCACGGTCGGCACCGCCGAATTCGGCAATGGCACCAGCACCGTGCATCGCCAGATCGCCGCGTCCGCGCTGGCGACGACCGTCGATCGTATCCGTCTCTTGCAATCCGACACCGCACACGGCGGCCACGACACCGGCGCCTATGGCAGCGCCGGGACCTTCGTCGCCGGGCGCGCGACACAGGCTGCGGCCGAAGCGCTGGCCGGCCAGCTGAAGCAATTCGCGGCGTCGTTGTCGGGCGAAAACCCTGATACGTGCACCCTCGACAGCCATGCCACTGTCTGTGCCGGACGCCGCACTCCTTTTGCCCAGCTCGCTGCCTCCGCGCACTCGCGTGGCAAGGTCCTCAGTGCCAGCGGCAATTCGTCAGGCACGCCGCGTTCCGTTGCCTTCAATGTACAGGGCTTTCGCGTCGCCGTGAATAAATACACCGGCGAACTCAAGATCCTGAAGAGCGTGCAGGCCGCCGATGCCGGCCGTGTCGCCAATCCGATGCAGTGCCGCGGCCAGGTCGAGGGCGGGGTCGCTCAATCGCTGGGTGCGACGCTCTACGAGGAAATGGTGATCGACGACAACGGCCGGGTCATCAATCCCAAATTCCGCGACTATCATCTGCCGTCCTTTGCGGACATTCCCCGCACCGAAGTGCTCTTCGCCGACACGTCGGACACCCTGGGGCCGATGGGCGCCAAATCGATGAGCGAAAGCCCGTACAACCCGGTCGCCGCCGCGCTCGGCAACGCCATTGCCAACGCCACCGACATCCGCTTTACGGCAACCCCGTTCAAGCCGGACCGGCTATGGCCGCTGTTGCACGAGAAGTTTGGCAAGTAGGCTTCGTCATTGCCTGCGACAAACGCGAAGCGTTTGCGCAAGGGAGCCCAGGGGTCCGGCGACAGCCAATCACTCGTCGGGCTTCCTGCGATCATACGACCAGCCAAACAGGCCGGTTCTGCGAAGGCCGGCGCCGGCGCATGTTGGCTGTACTGAGATTTTCCTTGATCTCTCGGTGCACACGTCGTGCACGCCGCCTTCTATCTAATTGAAAAACCTAAACTCTCGCTTCAATCCATCGTGGGGCCGACGGAAAAACGATAGTCTTGATATTTCAATAATTTATCTTGTTCTCTTAATGAGATGAGCCGCCAACATGCGCACGCCCAACTAGCCGAAATTGCAACAGGCTTGTCCCCGCTTTGACCGCTCAGTGCACGCGCCTGCATCCAGCCGATTGAAAGAACTTATTCTCGCTGCATCGGGCTGCGCAGACGCCACGCCTCTTTTATTGGCACCGGCGCCGTACTCACGTTTCCAAGCACAAAAATTGCATGTTGCCATTCTGCCTACATAGCGAGCATCGCCATGAACCTGATCAACCTGGACATACGCATGCTGCGCTCGCTGATGTCGGTCGTCGAAACCGGCAGTATCACCGAGACCGCACGGCGGCTCGGCCGCACCCAGCCCGCGATTACCCTTCAGCTACAACGGCTGGAGGAGCTCACTGGAAAGGCGATCTTCATCCACGAAGGCCGCCGGTTGTTTCTGACGGCGGAAGGCGAGACGGTGCTGAGTTACGCGCGATCGATCGTCGGATTTCACGACGAAATGTTGTCGCAACTCGCTTCTCCGGACATTGAAGGTCACGTCGTGCTCGGCACCCCCGACCTCTATGCCGCCTTCATGCTTCCCTCGATCCTGAGGATTTTCCGCAAGGCCTTTCCGCGCGTTCAACTGGAGCTGAACTGCTCACTCTCGACACCACTTGTCGGATGCGTGAAACGCGGCGAGGTCGATATCGCGCTGGTGACCCGCATGAACGATTTCACCGGCGGACAGGTGGTACGGCAGGAGCAATTGATCTGGATGACTGGGGAGCAATCCACGGCGCATAACGAAAAGCCGATCCCGCTCGCGCTGCTGCCGCCGGGCAATATCTTTCGCGACCATGCGATCGAGCGGCTGGAAGCCTCAAGGCTGCGATGGCGCATTGCCTGCGTCAGTCCGAGCGTCGGCGGTTTGCAGGCCGCCGCTTTCGCCGGCATGGCGGTCACCGTCCTCGGCCGCTCCGCGCTGGTACGCAACATGCGCGAGATCGGCAGCAATGAGGGCCTGCCGCCGCTGCCGAAGGTCGATCTTCTGCTGTATAAATCGCCGACGGCGACGTCAAAGGCCGCGAGCGCCCTGCACGACTATCTGGCGCACTATCTCAATCTCGACGACGAGGTCCTGCTGGGCAAGGAGCTGCCTTTATCCACCATCGACAGCGACGAACCCCGGTCAGGACATGCGGGGACGAAACTGGCTCCAGGGCCGCGCGGACTCGAACGCGGCAGCGATACGCACAATCAAGCCCTCGTCGAGCCACGGCGCAATAATCTGAAGCCCGATCGGAAGCCCCTCGGCGTCGAAGCCGCAGGGAATCGTGGCAGCCGGCAGCCCGGTCAGATTTATCGGCCAAGAGAACGGCGACCAACCTAGATGGCGGTCGACGGTGACGCCGTCGATCGCGTCGACGCCGAGCGCGCCCGCAGGAAACGCCGTCACCGCGACCGTCGGGGTGACGATCGCATCGACCTTGGAGAATATTTCCAGGAACGACATGCGCAGGCTGTTGCGGCGATAGCCGGCCTCGACATAGTCAATGCCGCTATAGGAAGCGCCCTTCGCCACCACATCGCGGTAGTCGCTGTCGGAGGCCACCAGAGCATCGGCACCGCGGGCCGAGACGGCCGCCGCCTGCTCGGTATAAGCGATCGGTTTCAGGATCCGCTCGAGCATATCAGGTTCAAACTGAACGCAATCGGGAACGATGCTGGCGCCAAGTGAACCGAGCGCCTCAACCGCCGAGCGAAATGCCGTGCGAACATCAGGGGCCACCGCCGCATAGCCGAAGTCGGCGCTGCTGGCGATCCTGATCCCGTCGAGCTTCGCCGGTGTCGCGTCGAAGCGCCGCGCCGGCACCGGCAGACTGGCGGCATCGCGCAGATCGTGAATCGCAACCGTCTCCAGAAGAAGGGCTGCGTCGGCAACCGTGCGCGCGATTGGGCCGGTGTGCGCCAACGAAGCCCATGACGGTGGCGAAAAGCCGGGCGATCTCGGGACCAGTCCGAAGGTCGGCTTGATACCGACCACGCCACAGAAAGCGGACGGAACTCGGATCGAGCCGACACCATCGGTGCCGATCGCAAGCGGGCCGCATCCGGCGGCGATCGAAGCGGCGGCGCCGCCGCTCGATCCGCCGCTGGTCCGATCGCGGTTCCAGGGGTTGCGGGTAATGCCGGACACCGGGCTGTCGGCGGTCAATTTGTAACCGGACTCGCAGGTGGTGGTCTTGCAGGTGACGATCGCGCCCGCCAATTGGAGCGCCGAAACCGCCGCCGCATCGACACTCGGCACCAGATCCTTGTTGGCAGGCGCGCCGCCAAGCGCCGGTAGCCCGGCGACATAGACGAGATCCTTGATGCTGACGGGCACGCCGGTCAATTTGCCCTGTGGCTGTCCGGAGGACCAGGCCGCCGTGGCGCGGTCCGCGGCGGCGCGCGCCTGTTCGTATGCCGGGGTCACGACCACATTGCAGGAAGCATGGGTCGCATCCAGCGCTGAGATCACGTCCTCGATGACGTCGCGCGGCGTGAACCGTCTCGTGCGATAACCCTCCAGCAATTCAACAGCCGAGAGCCTGGCCAATTCATTCGCCTCAACGACACCGCCGGCGCGGACGCTTTCTGCTTTCACCGCGCGCCTCACGATGCTTGAAGAGCTGACACCACGGCCTTCTTCGCCATGACGGTCACGAGATGGGCGCGGTATTCCGCATCCGCGTGGATATCGGAACTCAGGTTTTCAGCACCCAGCTTGATCGCGGCGACCGCGTCTGGCGTAAACGCGCGCTCCAGCGCGGCTTCCATTGCGGCGACACGAAACACGCCCGGTCCCGCCCCGGTTACTGCGACCCGGACCTTTCCGGCCTTCTTCGCGACACACACGCCGACCACCGCATAGCGCGACGCCGGCGATTTGAATTTGGCATAGCCCCCGGCGGACGGCACCGGGAAGCGCAAGGCGGTGATGATCTCGCCCGGATCCAGTGCCGTTTCGAACAGTCCCCGGAAGAACACGTCGGCGGCGATCTCCCGGCGGTCGGTCACAACCGTCGCATCGAGCGCGAGCACCGCGGCCGGATAATCGGCCGAGGGATCGTTATTGGCGACCGAGCCGCCGATCGTGCCGCGGTTGCGAACCGCGGGATCGCCGATGCCGGCCGCGAGGCTGGCAAGCAGCGGTATCCTGCTGCGAACCAATTCCGACTCCGCAACATCGACATGGCGGGTCATCGCGCCGATCGTCAGGCTGTCGCCTTGAGCCGAAATTCCGGATAGCTGCGGGATCTTCGACAGGTCGATCAGCGCCGCCGGCGCCGCCAACCGCTGCTTGATGGTCGGCAGCAACGTCATCCCGCCGGCCAGCGGCGTGCTGTCGGCAACACCGCCTAGCAGCGCCGACATTTCATAAAGGGTGGTTGGCCTGTGAAATGAAAATGACCTCATCTTCGCCTCCTCCTACTCTGCGGCGCGCGGCATCGCGGCGTTCTGAATGACACGCCAGATCCGGTTCGGCGTCGCCGGCATGTCGACGTGAAGAACGCCGAGATGCGACAGCGCGTCGACGACGGAGTTGATAACGGCCGCCGGTGACCCGATGGTGCCGACCTCGCCACATCCTTTCACGCCCATCGGGGTGTGCGTGCAAAGTGTGGAGTGGGTCTTGATCGTCATATTCGGCAGGTGATCGGCGCGCGGCATGGTGTAATCCATCAGCGAGCCTGACAGCAGCTGCCCCGAGACGTCGTCATAGACGGCGTTTTCGTACAACGCCTGGCCGACGCCCTGAACGATGCCGCCGTGCAACTGGCCTTCGACAATCATCGGGTTAATGACGGTGCCGACGTCGTCGACCGCGGTGTATTTCTCCAGCGTCACGATCCCCGTCTCCGGATCGATTTCAACTTCGGCGATGTGACAGCCGCCTGGATAGGTGAAATTGACCGGATCGTAATAGGCCTGCTCCTCCAGCCCAGGCTCGAGAATTTCGAGCGGATAGTCGTGCGGCACATAGGCAGCGCCTGCGATTTCCTGGAATGTCTTGCTGCGGTCGGTGCCCGCAACCGAAAACACCCCGGCCTCGAACTGAATGTCGTGCTCGCTGGCCTCGAGCAGGTGCGCCGCAATCTTCTTGCCCTTCAGGACCACCTTGTCACTCGCCTTCGAGAGCGCGGCGCCGCCGACGACCAGCGATCGCGAGCCGTAGGTACCCATGCCAAACTGCACGCGGTCGGTATCGCCGAACACGATGTCGACATTGTCGAAGGCGACGCCGAGCTTCTCCGACACGATCTGCGCGAAGGTGGTCTCATGCCCCTGCCCGTGATTATGGGTACCGATCAGCACCGTCACCTGCCCGGTCGGATGCACCCGGACGGTGGCGCTTTCGTAGAGACCGCCACGGGCACCGAGGCGTCCGGCAAAGCGCGACGGCGCGAGGCCGCAGGCCTCGACATAGGTCGAATACCCGAGGCCGCGGAACTTGCCGTCACGTTCCGACGCTGCCTTGCGTTCTGCAAAGCCGGCAACATCCGCTGCCGCGAGCGCGCCTTCGAGGCAGCCCATCGGATCGCCGGAATCATATTCGACGAGCACGGGCGTCTGATACGGATAGGATTCCTTGGCAATGATATTGCGCCGACGCAATTCGACGCGATCGATGCCCATTTCCTTGGCCGCCACATCCACCAGCCGCTCGACCACGAACGTCGCTTCCGGCCGCCCGGCGCCGCGATAGGCATCGACCGGCACCGTGTTGGTGAAGACCACCTTCACGTTGCAATAGATCGCAGGCGTCGTGTAGACGCCGCTCAACAATGGCGCATAGAGATTGGTCGGGATGTTGGGGCCGAAGGTGGAGAGATAGCCACCCATGTTGGCCAATGTGGCGACTTTCAGCGCGAGGAATTTTCCATTCTCGTCCAGCGCCAGTTCGGCCTCGGTGACGTGATCCCGGCCGTGCCGGTCCGAGATGAAGCCCTCGGTACGGTCCGCCACCCATTTGATGGGACGGCCGACTCGCTTCGCCGCCCAGGTGATCACGGCCTCCTCGCCGTAGTGGAATTGCTTGACGCCAAAGCCGCCGCCCACATCGGGCGCCACCACGCGCATTTTCTGCTCGGGAATCTTGAGCACCAGGGCGCTCATCAGGAACCGCACCACATGCGGAAACTGGCTCGTGGTCCACAGCGTATGATGGCCGGTCCCGCCGTTGTACTCGGCGACTGCCGCGCGCGGTTCCATCGGATTACCGATCAGCCGATTGTTGACGAGGCTGAGACGCGCCACATGCGCGGCCTTCTTGAACGCCGTCGCGACGGCGGCCTTGTCGCCAAGCTCCCAATCGCAGCAGAGATTGTTGGGAACGTCGTCGAACAGTTGCGGCGCGCCCGGACGAACGGCTTCGAGCACGCCGACGACGGATGGAAGCACCTCATAATCAACGACCACCGCTTCCGCCGCCGCGCGCGCGAGCTCCAGCGTATCGGCAACCACAAAGGCGACCATGTCGCCGACGAAGCGCACCTTGCCCTGCGCCAGCATCGGAAACGCCGGCTCCTTCATCGGCAGGCCGTCCGAGCCATGAATGCCCCAGCCGCAAGGCAGCGAACCGAGTCCTTCGGACGCGACATCGTCGCCGGTCAACACGGCCTCGACGCCCGGCAGCGCCAGTGCGGGCGCCTTGTCGATGCCACGGATCGCCGCATGGCCATGCGGAGAACGAATGAACACACCGAACGCCATGTCGGCCCGCTTGATGTCGGCGACGTAATTGCCGCGGCCGGTCAGAAAGCGAAAGTCTTCCTTGCGGCGCGGTGCAGCCCCAATTCCGATCACGTTCGACATGGCTATTCTCCGCTTCCCGACGCATGCATGGCGGCAGCCCCAGCCAGCACCGACGCCACGATGTTCTGATAGCCAGTGCAGCGGCAGATATTGCCCTCGAGGCCGTGGCGAACCTCGACTTCGGTGGGCGTTGGATTTTTCGTCGCCAGCGCCACCGCCGTTATCACCATGCCCGGCGTACAGAAGCCGCATTGCAGGCCATGATTTTGATGAAACGCTTGCTGCATCGGATGCAGCGCGTTCGAACCGCCCGGCCCTGACAGGCCTTCGATCGTCGTCAGCGTGCCTCCGTCGAGCATCGGCGCGAGCAAGGTGCAGCTCTTTACCGCCTCGCCGTTGAACAGCACGACACAGGCGCCGCATTGGCTGGTATCGCACCCGACATGGGTCCCCGTCAGGTTCAGGCTCTCGCGCAGCAGATCGGCGACCAGCGTCGACGGCTCGATGTCAACCGTCCGCGACCGGCCGTTGAGCGTAAAACTGACTATCATGGGTGACCTCCCGTCATGAGTGACATCAGGCGAGAACACGGGCGCGGCCCGCCGACCAGGTGGCCAGCAGCACATCGCCGACATTGAAGGGATCGCGGAAAAAAATTCGTTCCGGAACGTAGGCGACAAAATCCTCGTCGGGCACCGTGTCGAGCATCACCTTGACGAACGAGCCCTGATATTCGATCGCGGTCACCCGGCTCGGCAGCGCCGTCGCGCCATCGCCGGGACTGCCGGCATCGGCGCGCACCAGTTCGATATCGTCGCGCCGCACCGCCAGATCGATGCGGTCGCCGACGGCTACCCTGGCCTCGGCACCCAGCCGGACCTGAATTCCGCTGCGGTTCGGCTGCGACAGCACCACGAGCCCCTCGCCGACCTTCTCGACCTTGCCAGACAACACATTCTGCCCGCCCAGGAACTCCGCAACATAGCGGTCGCGCGGATAGGCGTAGACGTCGCGCGCCGGACCCGATTGCTTGATCTTGCCTTTTTCCATCACCACGACGATGTCGGCGAGCGCAATCGCCTCGAGCTGGGTGTGGGTGACGTGAATGAAGGTGATCCCAAGCTCGCGCTGCATTCGCCGCAGCTCCTGCCGCATCTGCACCCGAAGCTGCTCGTCCAGTGCAGACAGCGGCTCGTCGAGCAGCAGCACCCGCGGCTCGGTGATCGCCGCGCGCGCCAGCGCCACGCGTTGCTGCTGGCCGCCCGACAGATTGGCCGGCAACCGGTCCGCCAGTTCAGTCAGGCGCACCTTTTCCATCATCCGGTCGGCGGCCTTGTAGCGCTCGGCCTTCGACTGCCCGCGCACCCGCAGCGCAAATGCGATGTTGTCGCGGACGGTGAGGTGCGGAAACAGCGCGTAAGACTGGAACATCATCGCGGTGCGCCGCTCGACCGGCGCCATTCCTGCGACATTCTCGCCGCCGATCACGATCTCGCCCGTGGTCGGCTCCTCGTGGCCGGCAATCATCCGCAGGATCGTCGTCTTGCCGCAGCCGGAAGGCCCGAGAAAGCAGCAATAGGCGCCGTCGGGAATCCTGAGATTGACGCCGTCGACCACGTTGGTGACGCCGTCATAGTTCTTGCAGAGACCTGCCAATTCGATATCGCCGGCGCCCGCGCGCATTCCAAGAACCTCAATGACCTGTCGCGCGCACGCCGCGGCGCTTGTTGATGAAAATGATGGCGCCGATGCAGGCACCGATGATGATGAACGATACGATCGTGGTGACCGTGCCGAGCGCGTATAGCGACGGCGAAGTCACGTTGAGCGTCATGCTCCATATCTCAAGCGGCAGGGTATTGAGCGAACCAGAGGTCTGCAGCGTGCGGGCGAATTCGTCATAAGACAGCGTGAAGCCAAACAACGCGACCGCGACAAGGCCCGGCGCCAGCACGGGAATCACCACCAGCCTGATGGTTTGCCAGCGGGTGGCTCCGAGATCCCGCGCCGCCTCCTCCCACACGCTGTTGAAGCGGGACATCACAGCGAACATCACAAGCACTCCAAACGGCAGCGTCCAGGACAATTGCGCGCCGAGCGCGGAGGTGTACCAGCTCGGGCTGATACCGACCCACTGAAACAACAGGCCAACGCCGAGGCCGAGCACCAGCCCGGGCGCCACAAGGCTGCCGATCATCAGGTAAAACACGACCGTGTCGCCGAAAAAGCGGCGACGAAACGCCAGTCCCGCCATCAGCGAGACCACGAGCGTGATCACCGTGACCAGTGCCGCAAGCTTGATCGAGCGATCGAACGATCCCTTGACGTCGCCGGTGCGCACCTGCGTGAACAGATCGATGAACCAGTGCAGCGAATGACCCTTCATCGGAAACACCAGCCCGCCACGGATATCCTGGAACGACAGGATGTAGATGCAGACCATCGGGCCGTAGAGGGCGGCGACGTAGAGCGTGAAAACAGCCGCGAGCGCGTAGAAGGTCCAGGGGCGGCGATCGCCGCGCGCGACCGCGGAAATACGCCGGGTTCTGATCATGGGCATATCCGTCTCGCCGAGAGCGACCGTCATTGCGTGATCTCCCGGCGGATATCGACGACGCGCAGGATCAGGGCCATCATGACAATGAGAACGAGGGTGAGCAGCACGGCGCTCGCCGCTGCGATCGGGTATTGCAGCACGCCGACATTTTCGTAAAACGCGCTGACTACCGAGGCGGACCCGCCGCCGGACATCACCTTCACCACGAAGAAGTCACCCATCACGATCGAGATCACGAAGGTCGATCCGAGCGCAATACCGCTTTTCGACATCGGAATGATGATGTAGCGCATCACATCGAGCCGGCTGGCGCCGGCGTCGAGCGCCGCCTCCACCACGCGCTTGTCGATGCGCGCCAGCGAATTGAAGATCGGCACCACCATGAAGATGGTCAGCTGGTGCACATAGGCGATCACGACCGCGAGCCCGGAATAGAGCAGCACTTCAAGGGGCTCCCGGATCACACCGATGCCGAGCAGCGTCGAGTTGACCAGCCCTTCCTTTCCCAGCAGCGGAATCCAGGAAATCATCCGGATGATGTTCGAGGTCCAGAACGGGATCGTGCAGACCAGAAACAGGCCGATCGCAAGCAGCTGGTTCTTGACGTGGAAGACGAGAAAATAGGCGACCAGGAAGCCGATGATCAGCGTGAAAAGCCAGGTCAGGATCGCAAATTTGAGCGTCGTCACATACAAAAGGAACGTCTGCATCGATGTGAGCACGTCGACGTAGTTCGAAAGCGTAAACGTCGGCAACAAGCCACCGAAGCCATCGGTCTCGAAGAAGCTCGCGACCAGCACGACAAGGGTCGGCAGCAGGAAAAACGGGACCAGCACCAGCATCAGCGGCGTCACGTACAGCCATGCACTCAAATTTGGTCGCTGCATCACCTGGCCTGACTGGACTTCATTCTGGATCTCCCGGAACGGCATTTTGCGGCCTGCCGACGCCCGTCCGGCGCCGGCAGGCCAGTTCGCCTCAGGCGATCTTGAAATCGTTCCAGCGTTTGTTCATGTAGGCCGCTTCATCCATCAGCGTGTTCCAGCAGGAGATGTTCTTGACCCGGTCGAGGAACGAACCGCCGTCCCGTTTGGTGCCGGCCTTCTCCATCGGCACGCCATAGGGATCGTTGATGACAGAGGGCGCGGGCTTGCCGTCGTACCAGAAGTCCCACTCCGCCGCGGTCAGGAACTTCTTGGCCGTCGACGGCACCGGGCTGTAGTAACCGTAACGGCCGACGAAACCGCCCTGCCAGCCAGACAGATACCAGTTGAGATATTCGTAGGCGGCGTCGAGCTTCTTGCCGGACAGGTGCTTCATCAGGCCCATGCCGTTGCACCAGCCGCGATAGCCTTCCTTGCCGTTCTTGACGTTGACCGGCGCGTAGACGCAAGGGATCTCCTTGACGCGGACGGCAGCCACCGCCGGTGACCACATCGACTGGATCACGACCTCGCCTGCGGCCATCAACTGCACGGACTGGTCGAAAGTGGTCCAGGTCGCGCGGAACTGGCCCGCCTTTTTCAGCTCGATCAGCTTGTTGCAGGTGAAATCGATCTCCTCCTTCGTCATGTTGCCTTTGTTGCCGTACTTGATCAGGCCAGCGCTTTCGAAGCAGAGCGCAGCGTCCATGATGCCGATCGCCGGGACATCCAGGATCGCCGCCTTGCCTTTGAATTTCGGGTCGATCAAATCCTTCCACTCGGTCACCTCGTGACCGACGAGATCGGGGCGATAGCCGATCGAGTCCGCGTTATAGACTTGCGGCAGGAAGGTCGCCCATTCGGTGACGCCATCATGCAGCTCGGTTGCGTTGGGCTTTGCGATATACATCGCCTCATAGGGAGAAATGCCCTGCCGCGGAATTTTGTGACCATCGATCTCGCCTTTGGTGAAGATCGGCAGGATGTTGTCGAATTCCTTGATCTTCTTGACCTCGATGCCCTGGATCACGCCGCGCTTGGCGGCGAGCTTGGCCTGCCATCCCTCGAGGTCGGCGATGTCGACCGAGTCGGGCTGGCTGATGAAACGGTTGATCGCCGCCGACGTGTCCAGGTTCTGCATCGTGACCTTGAAGCCGAGGTCTTTTGCAGCCTGGTCCCCGATCGCCTTGACTACCGAATAGGAGACGCCGACATGCCGCAATTCGATGTCCTTGATCTCCTGCGCCCAGATCGTCGGAAAGCCGCCGATAGCGTCGGAGCCGATTGCTGCGCCAGTTACAGCCGCACCGGCCTTGAGAACGGCGCGTCTTGAAATGCCTTTCTTCTTCGCCGGAAGCTTGGGCAAAGCGCCTTTCGCGTCACCATTGTCATCACTAGACATCGTTCTCTCCGTCCGCGGGTTGATGGACCAGCCTGCTCATCCAACCGGCTCGTTCGTTTCGCGGCCGTGTTGATGATGAAACGTAGCGACGGAGAAATCGGATTGTAAAATCGGAAGTTAAAATGCCACGTATAAGGGCGACTAATGGAAATCGCGGCCTGCCCAATGCGGCAGCACGCCGATCTACAATTTGATCTTTACTTTGGGAGAACGACCGGCGGCAAGCTCCCCCGACTACCGTGTGCCCACAACTATTCGAAGACCTGGAGGCGCTCTTGGTCGTTCGTTCTTCTTTCGATTGCGGGGATTGGCAGTGCCAATATACTGGTGGTCGTCGCTTGGCGACTTGAATGACAACGAACGCTTTGTTTCTGCAGGAGTGATGTGCGTGACTGATATCTCGGCGACGAAAAATGGACCGCTCGATCCCCGACTGAACTGGGCCACGCTTTCCCAAGCGGAGCGCGACGCTGCATATGATAACAATGCGGCGGTAAAGAATAGCGCAGCGCTGATCGCGGAAAGAAACCAAATGTCCGAAGCGCTGCGCGCCAGCCGCAAATCATTTCTGGATATGCCGTATGGCGACCGCGAAAAGACGAAGATCGATCTCTATCCAGCCGCCGACAAGACAGCCCCCTGCCTGGTGTTCCTGCACGGCGGTTACTGGCAGCGCAATTCGCGCGAGTTGTTTGCCATGCTGGTCGAAGGCGTCGCGGCCCATGGCTGGTCGGTTGCCATTCCCGGATATTCGCTGGCCCCGGACACGTCACTGACGGAGATCGTGACAGAGATATCCCGGTCACTCGATTGGCTGACCCAAAACGGCGCGTCATACGGCATCTCCGGGCCCGTCGTGCTCTCGGGCTGGTCGGCGGGCGCTCACCTCGTCGCAATGGCGCTCGATCATCCGCGCGTCACCGCGGGCCTGGCGATTTCCGGCGTGTATGATCTTGCACCCATCCGCGACACGGGGCTCAACAACGCGCTGAAGCTGACCGACCAGGAAATCGCACGACTTTCGCCGCTTCGCCTGCCCGCCGTCCACAAGCGGCTCGACATCGCCTACGGCACGGCCGAACTTCCGGCGCTGGTTTTCGATTCAATCAAGCTTCACGAAGCGCGCGTGGCCGCGCACGCACCGGGCAAGCTTTTCCCGATCGAAGGCGCGGACCATTTCAGTATCCTCAGCGAACTGCGGCGGCCTGACGGCGCGCTTGTCGAAATCGCCCGGAAGCTCGTCGGCTAGGTCGCCGGCGACTTGATCGCTGCAGCATCGATCCAGATCTGATCGTCACTGATGCGGACCGGGTATAGCCGCAACGGCCGGCTCGGCCAGCCGTAGGAAATCCGGCCATTACGGAGATCGAACGAAGCCGCGTGACGGGGACAGAACAAGCGTCCTCCCGACAAGTGTCCGAGACTGAGGTCCGCCTGTTCGTGCGGGCAGATCCGTTCGCAGGCGACCACGCGTCCTTCGCTCCAGATCAGGATCAAATCGACGCCGGTCACGCGGACGCAGACGATTGTTTGCGAAATCAGCTGGCTAAGCCCGCAGACCGGCATCCATTGCCCGTCGCCTGACAACGCCGCCGTTTCGGGCCGCTCATCCGCCAAGATAGGCCTTCCGCACGTGCTCGTTCTCAATCATATCGGCGCCCGGCCCGGACAGAACGATGCGGCCGCCTTCCAGCAGATAGGCGTAGTCGCACATATCGAGCGCCGCAAACGCGTTCTGCTCCACCAGCAGTACCGTCGTCCCGGCATCGCGGATGCCGCGGATGATCGCAAAGGTTCGCTCGACGATGTTGGGCGCGAGCCCAAGGGAAGGCTCGTCGAACATGATCAAGCGAGGGCGCGACATCAGGGCCCGACCGATCGCCAGCATTTGTTGCTCGCCGCCCGACAAGGTGCCGGCAGCCTGTTTTCTCCGTTCGGCAAGGCGTGGAAACTCGGCGTAGATCCGAGCGCGGTCCTCCGATATCTCCGCGGATTTGGTGCGTAGATAGGCACCCATGTCGAGATTTTCCTCGACCGTCATGTGTGGAAATACCCGCCGTCCTTCCGGACAATGCGCGATCCCGCTGGCCACGACGCGCGGCGGCCTGGCGCCCGCAATGTCCTTGCCCTCGAACAGCATTGATCCGGAACGCGGCGCGACCAGCCCGGAGATCGCGCGCAACGTGGTGCTTTTGCCGGCGCCGTTGGCGCCGATCAGGGCGACGAGCTGCCCGGCCTTGACCTCCAGCGAAATGCCGCGCAACGCCGTGACGCCGCCATAGCCACACACCATGTCGCGGATCTCAAGCACGTGTCGCTCCCTGCCCGAGATAGGCCTCGATGACGGCCGGGTCGTTCCGGATCACGTCCGGCGAGCCCTCGGCAATGATCCGGCCGTAGTTCAGCACCACTATGCGATCCGAGACGCTCATCACCATCGGCATGTCGTGCTCGACAAGCAGGATGGTGACGCCGCGGTCGCGGATGTTGCGGACCAATTGCACGAAGGTGTGCGTTTCCGAAGCGTTCATGCCGGAGACCGGCTCGTCGAGCAGCAGCATCGACGGCTCCGCTGCCAGCGCCAGCGCCACGCCGACAAGTCGCTGCTCGCCGTAGGACAGTGATCCCGCAAGATCGTGGGCGCGGCGTTCGAGGCCAACCCATTCGACGAGCTCGCTGGCCCGTTCGCGCAAACGCCGCTGCGACGACCGGGCGCGCGGCAGGCCCAGAATGGCCTCGAGCAGGCTCACCCTGCCCTGGCGATGCAGCCCGACCAGCAGATTGTCGTAAACGGTGTCGTTCGGAAACACGCTGGTGCGCTGGAAGGTGCGGATCAGCCCCAGGCCAGCGATCTGATGCGGCTTCAATCCATTGAGCGCCGTCCCGCGATAGCTCACGGCGCCATGGGTTGGATCCAGGAAGCCGGTAACGACGTTGAATGCCGTCGTCTTGCCGGCGCCGTTAGGCCCGATCAGGCTGACGATCTCGCCCTCGCCGACCGTAAAGTTCATGTCCGAGAGCGCAACGAGTCCCCCGAAGTGCACGGCAACCTTTTCTACCCTCAATGCTGTCGCTGGAGCTGTCATCACGCATGCTCCTTGGCGTCACGTTCGGAGAAAGCGACCGGGGCAACCGTTTCGATCCGTTTCCTCGGTTTCGCAAACCGTTGCGCCAGCGATGGCACGATCCCGCGCGGCAATACGAACAGGATGACGATCAGCACGCCGCCATAGGCGATCCATTGCGCCTCCGGCGCCATGATCGGGCGCAGGAATACCGGCAGCAGTCCGAAGATCATGCCACCGACCACAGGACCGGCGAGCGACCCCTTGCCGCCGGTGATGACCATGATCACCATCGTCACGGTATTGATGAAGGCGAATACTTCGGGATCGATGATGCGGATATAGTGTGCGTAGAGGCTGCCGGCCGCGCCTGCGATCCCTGCCGAGATCACCGCTGCCAGCGTGAGCGTCTTTGTCACGTCGATGCCGACCGATACCGCCAACGTTTCGTTTTCCATCAGCCCGCGCATGGCACGGCCGAAATGCGAATGGACCAGACGCGAGATCAGCAGATAGGTGACAACCGCGACGGCAAGCACGAGATAGTAGTTCTGCAGCTTGGTGCGCAGCGTCAGATCTCCGAGACCCGGCAATCCGATCGTAATCGAGGGAATGTTGGTCAGCGCCAGCGGACCCTGCGTCAGCTCGACCCAATTCAGCGCCACCAGGCGGACCACTTCGGCAAAGGAAATCGTCACGATCACGAAATAGGCGCCGCGCACACGAAACGACAGCAGCCCAACGAGATATCCGCACAATCCAGCGACGAAGATTGCCAGTGCAAAACCGACGATCGGCGGCCAGGGCTCGTGAACGATGCGGAATCCGAACGGCAAGCCGGCGTCGAAGCCAAGCGACGTCAATGCGCTGACATAGGCGCCAATGCCGAAGAATGCGATATGACCGAGGCTGAGCTGGCCGGTGAACCCAAGCAGAAGATTGAGGCTCATCGCGCCGATGATAAAGATCCCGGTCGTGATCAGCGCGTTCATGAGATACGGATCGCGCAGCCACAGCGGCACCGATGCAAACGCGACGACCGCGAGAATGGCGACCGCTGACTTCATCCGACGCGCTCCGAGCGCGCGAAAAGTCCGGTCGGCTTGAAGATCAGAACCGCGATAATGATCAAAAAGCCCATGGCGTCGCGGTATCCCGATGAAACATAGCCGGCGCCCAGTTCCTCCGCCAATGCCAGAATGAAGCCGCCAATGACCGCGCCGGTGATATTGCCGAGCCCGCCGAGGATCACGATCGCGAATGCCTTGACGGCGGCGAGATCGCCCATTTGCGGGAAAATGACGTAGACCGGACCAAGCAGCGCCCCCGCCGCGGCTGCAAGGCTCGAACCGATCGCAAACGTCGAGGTGTAGATCAGATCGACGTTGACGCCCATCAGCGAGGCGGTGTCCTGATCCTGGAACGTCGCCCGCATCGCGCAGCCGAGTTTTGTTCTGTTGATCAGGAGATAGGTGACGACGATCAGCATCGCCGCCGCGGCGAGCACGAACAGCCGCAACCAGGACACCGAGACCGGGCCCAGCACCAGCGGCGCCTCGGGGAACGGCGCCGTCACCGATTTCGCCACGCCGCCCCAGATCCACAGAGCGCCGGACTGCATCGCGATCCAGGCGCCGATCATGACCAGCATGGTCGTGTCGATATCGGAGCCGCGCAGCGGCCGCAGCAAGGTCAGCTCGATCGCCGCGCCAAGTAGCCAGCCGGCGACAACGGCGAGCGGCAACGCCAGAAAGAAGTTAACTCCGAGCTGATGCACCACGATGAACATGATGTAGGCGCCGAACGTATACAGCACCCCATGCGTGAAGTTCACGACGTTCATGATGCCGAAGATCAGCGTCAGCCCGATCCCCAGCAGCGCGTAGGTGCCGCCGAGCACCAGCATGTTGATCAGATGTTGCAGAAATTCGCTCAAGGTGGCTCCCAGATATCCTGATGCCGGCGAGGTCCGCGGCTCGCCGCGACCTCGCCATCAGTAACGTGACGTCAGAGCGTCTTCATGCCGATCTTGCCGTCGGTGATTTCGATCAGATAGACATTGGGCTGGCTCTGACCGCTCTCCTTGCCTTCGGGGCCGGATTTGCGGAACACGATGTCGCCGTTCAGGCCCTTGATCTTGATGTCCCACAGCGCCGCCTTGATCGCTGCAGGCTCCGCTTTGCCCGCCTTCTCGATCGCGGCTGCCGCGGTGCGAATGCCGTCATAGCCACGAAAACTCTCGGTGCAGCCGGCAAAGTCGAAGCCGCGCTTCTTCCATTCGGCGATGAAGTAGTTGGTCGCCTCCGGGTTCGGCGTCTTGTCGGGGAACCAGGGCAGGAAGGTCGTCAGGTGCATGGTGCCGTTGGCGGCGGCCCCCGCCTGCGCGATGATCTGGTCCGGATTCTGCGAGCCCCCGGTGGTGATGATGCGCTTCTTGAGGCCCAGGGCTGCCGCCTGCTTGAAGATCAACGTGAGCTGGTCCACCGCCGTAGTCACGATGATGGTTTCGGAATCGGTCCCCTTCAGCTTGGAAAGCTGCGCACTCATATCCTGGGCGCCCTGATCCATGGTCTCCACGGTCCCGACCGCAATCCCCTTTTCCTTCATCATCTTGCTGAAATCCTCAGCGGTGCCGCGCCCCCAATCGTTATTGATGATCAGGAAATCGACCTTCTTTAATTCAAGCTTGTCGACGATCCCCTTGAACGCCGCAGCCTCGATCGCCGACGGCGGCGAGATGCGGAAGATGTAGGGATTGCCGGTCGTGGTGATCTTGCCCGACGAGGAGGTCTCGACCACCATCGGGACTTCGTATTCCATCAGCTTGGGCATCACGGCAAGCGTCAGGCTCGAACCCCACGCCCCCATCAGCACCGGCACCTTGTCGCTCGTGATCAGCTTTTCGGCGACGGCGGCCGCCTCCGTCGGATTGCTCTTGTTGTCCTCGATCACGAGTTCGAGTTTCTTGCCGAGAATGCCACCCTTTGCGTTGATCTCATCGGCAGCGATCTTGGCGCCGTTGACGACGTAGGTGCCGGAAGCGGCGAACGCGCCCGTAAGGGGCTCGTTCACGCCGATCTTGATGGTCTGAGCCTCGGCCGCACCACCCAGCAAGGCAGCCGCCAGCGCAATAGCCGGAACAATTCTGAAAGTCCGTGTCATTTGGTTCTCCAATCTCACGCTGTTCATCTGTCCGCAGTTCAAACTTCGTCGTTTCCGCATCGCGCGGAAAATCCGATCCATCACGTCGCTCCACCCTTTTTGGACAAGAAACGACCGACCCAACTCGCGAGCCGCGCGCGCAAAAGGCCGAAAGCAAGCGCCATTCCATTCAGTTCGACCGCTGTGGCGTCGCCCGGTGACGCACCCGACAGCCGACGATCGAGATTGCCGGCGAACTCCGAGATCAATCGCGCCGCGAGGTCACGCACCAGCCCCGGCCTCCCGACCTGCGCCAGCATGCCCGTCAGCGTGTATCCGATAGAAAGATCGACACGCGTCCCCTGCTCGATCGGCACCAGCCGATAGCGGATTTCGCCCTGCGTCGAAGACCGGCTGCGCCGGTCGTTGCCGATGCCGACGATGCGGCCGGACATATCGGTGGGGCTTCGCTCGACGCGCGCGGCGCCCTGGAACGTCGCGGCGATCGGGCCAATCCTGACACGGATGGCGCCCTCGACGCACTCCGGCTTCGGCGGCGCCGTCAACGACGCGCCGGGAAGGCATGCCGCGACGGCCGCGATGTCGTCGAACATCGCAAACACTTGCTCGGGCGGGTGCGCGACGCTGAACTGCTGCTCCAGGACGGTGGCGGGGGTGAAATCCGGAATCGAGGCGACCGAACCGACCGCCTCCGGCGACGTTGGTTCGCTTTCGACCGGCCGCATGCGTTCGGTCCGGTCTGCGTCGCTTCGATCTGAGCCGACGGGACCCAGGATCTTTCGCCCTCCGTCCGGCATCGGCGCGATATCGCGGGCGCGCCGCGCTTCGATCACAGACTTGACCGCACGCACGATACCGACATAGCCGGTGCACCGGCACAGATTGCCGCTCAATCCGACACGGATCAGGCGCTCGTCGGCTTGCGGCAGGCGCAGCACAAGATCACGCGCCGAAACCAGCATTCCCGGCGTGCAGTAGCCGCATTGCAATGCATGCTCGCGGGTGAAGGCCGCCCGAAGTTCTGTCGTAACGCTGTCGTCGTCGAGCCCTTCGATCGTGGTGACCTCAGCTCCCTCGCAGGCCACCGCATAGGTGATGCACGAGCGCGCCGGGACGCCGTCGAGCAGCACCGTGCATGCCCCGCAGACGCCGTGTTCGCAACCGAGATGCGTACCGGTCAGGTCGAGTTTTTCACGGACAAAATCCGCGAGATTGGTGCGCGGCTCCGCCGATACCTGCACGGCGCGCCGATTTACGGTGAGTGCGATCATGCTCATGCGGCGGCCTCACTGACCGCGCGCTTGAGCACGCTCACATGAATATGCCGATGCGCCGCGCTCGATACGCCGGCCTTTGCCAGGAGGACGTCAGCTACACGCACGTCGAAGCGATCCTTGTAGTCGCCGGCAATGCGTCCGCCAAACAGCTCTGCAGCGTTGGTTATGACGATCGGCGCGGAATCGATCGCGCCGATCACGACGCGGGCCGATGCGGCGCTCGGATCGATCAGGATCGCCCCGATCGCATGCGCGAATTCGCCTGTCTTGCGACAACTCTTGGCGTAGCCCCAATGCGCCGATGCCGGCATCGCCGGGACGTGAATGGTCTCGACGATCTCGCCATCGCGCAGCGCAGATTCGAGCGCGCCGACGATGAAATCCTCCATCGCCACCATGCGCGCACCCGCGCGGCTTCGCAGCGTCAATCGTGCTCCCAGCGCCGACAGCGCCGATACCCAGTCTGCCGCGGGATCGGCGTGGCTGAGCGATCCGCCAACCGTGCCACGATTGCGCACGGCGCGGTAGGCGATATTAGCAGCCACGCGCTGCATGGCGCCGCGCGTGACGTCGGGAATGCGTCCGTCCTCGATATCGGCGTGGGTAACACAGGCCCCGAGCACGAGTTCGTCGCCGCGACGCTCAACCTGCTTGAGCTCGGCAAGACCGGTGATGTCGACGATCAACTGCGGCTCCACCAGCCGCAGATTGAGCATGGGACCAAGCGACTGGCCGCCGGCCATGATCTTGGCGGAAGTTTTGGCCTCGCCGAGCACGGCAAGCGCCGCCTGCAGGTCGCGTGGACGTTGGTAGCCGAAAGGCGCCGGTTTCATGCCGCCGGCCTTTCTGCGTCGCGCGCGGCCAGAACCGCCTCGACGACGCGAAATGGCGTAATCGGCGACTGCATCAGCTCCACGCCAAGCGGCCGCAGCGCGTCGTTGACGGCGTTGGCAATCGCGGCCGGCGGCGCGATGGCGCCGCCCTCGCCGATGCCCTTCACGCCGAACTGGGTATAGGGAGACGGCGTCTCCATGTGATCGAGACGCGGCGCCGGCACTTCGGTGGGTCCGGGCAGCAGATAGTCGGCAAGCGTCGTCGCCAGCGGCTGGCCGGACGCATCGAACGGCATCTCCTCGTACAGCGCGGTCCCGATGCCCTGGGCCAGGCCGCCATAGATCTGGCCGTCCACCACCATCGGATTGACGAGAACACCGCCGTCTTCGACGATAACGTAATCGAGGATTTCGACCTCTCCGAGATCCGCATCGACCGCAACGACCGCGGCATGGGCGGCATAGCTGAAGGTTCCGGTATCGCGCTGCGGCTTGTAGCCTGCCGTGACCTCCAGCCCACCGGGATCGACGTCAGCAGGCAGATCCTGCGGCCGGCGATACCAAGTGTGCGCGATTTCCTTCAAGGCGACGCTGCCGTTGACGCCGCGCACTTCGCCGTTCTGCAGCACCACTGCGGCCGGATCGTGCTGCAACAGCTTGGCACCGATGCGTCTGGCGCGCTCACCCAGCTCGCGGCATGCTGTTGCAACCGCGCCGCCCGCCATCACCATCGAACGCGAGCCCCAGGTGCCGGTCGAATACGGCGTCATCGCTGTGTCGCCGAGGATGATGCGCACCTTGGCGACGTCGACGCCCAGCATCTCGTGGGCGACCTGCGCCAGCGTCGTCTCCATGCCCTGCCCGTGCGAATGCACGCCGACGCGGAGTTCAAGGCCGCCGTCCGGCGTCAGCCGTGCGGAGGCCTGTTCGTGACCGGGCACCATCGGAATGCCCCAGCCGGAGTAGACCGACGTGCCATGGGCGGCCTGCTCGCAATAGATCGAGACGCCGACGCCGATCCGTCGCCCGTCTGCTTCGCCCTTGCGCTGACGCGCACGCACGCCATCGACGTCGACGGACGCCAGAGCGCGCCGCATCGCCTCCGGATAATTGCCGCTGTCGAAGTGCTTGTTGGTGATGTTGTCGAACGGCATCTGCTCGGGCTGCACTAGATTGCGCAGGCGGACCTCGCCCGGCTCCAGCCCCGCCTCCGCCGCGACCAGATCGAGCATCAATTCAAGTGCAAAACAGACGCCGGTGCGCGCTACGCCGCGATAAGGCAGGATCGGACACTTGTTGGTGGCGACCGAAAACGTCCGGCAGCGATAGGCCGGCATCAAATAAGGTCCTGGCAGAATGCTGGCGACCTGCGCCGCCTCGAGGCACGCCGAGAACGGATAGGACGAGTAAGCGCCGGAATCGACGGTCGCTTCGCAGTCGATGCCCCGCAGCCGTCCGTCGCGATCGGCATAGACGGTGATCTTGTAGTGGTGCTCGCGGCAATTGGAGCTGGCGGTGAGATGCTCGCGGCGATCCTCGGTCCAGCGCACCGGATGGCCGCGATGCATCGTCAGCCAGGAAAGGCAGACTTCTTCCGGCAGCAGGATGCCCTTGTGTCCGAAGCCGCCGCCGACGTCAGGCGAAACAATGCGGATTCGGCCCTGCTCCATGCCGAGGCACTCGGCAAGCCCGCTGCGCGTGATGTGCGGCATCTGGGCCGAGGAATAGAGCGTGAGCTGATCGAGACGGTAATCGAAGGTCGCGACCACACCACGCCCTTCGAGCGGCGACATGCACTGCCGCGCGGTCGATATTTCTCGCGACACCTTGATCGGCGCATCGAACGCCCTGGAGATGTCGACCTCGAAATTGGTTTCGAGAAAAACATTATCGCCCCAATGCTCGTGCACCAGAGCCGAACCCGGCTCCCGCGCTCTCAGCATGTCATGGACGGCAGGAAGCTCTTCGAGATCGAGCGTCACCGCCGCCGCAATGTCCTCGGCTTCGGCACGCGTCGGCGCCACGCACATGGCGACGAGTTCGCCGACCTGGCGAACCTTGCCGGTGGCAAGCACCGGTTGCTCGGAAATCTTGAATCCCGGCAGCCCAGATACCGCACGGATCGGATTGACGCCGGCCAGATCCGCCGCGGTAAAGACGTTGGCGCGATAGCGCTCGGGCACATGGATGCCGCGGATCAGCGCATGCGCCAAAGGGCTGCGCACAAAAGCGACGTCCTGCAGCCCGGCGAGGCGAATATCGGCCACGAACTGACCGCGGCCGCGCATCAGCCGATCGTCTTCCTTTCGCGGCAGGCGCGCGCCGACGCCTTGTCCGGCGCCCGGTCCGCCTGCTGAAGGAAACTCGCGCTCATTGCGCACGGTGACGTTCTCCCCGATCGAACTGACGCTGACCTCCCTACGCCGCAACGGCCTGCGGCAGAATTGGCGCCACCGCGTCGTATCGCGTGCCGGCGCGCAGACAGAACGCGGGCTGCAGCAGGCGCTCGGCGACGACTTCATTGTTCTCGTTGTCGCGAAGAACAAATCGTCCGGTTCGCTCTCCGATCACAGAGACGTCGGCGTCGCTGCCAATCCTGAGGGCGCCGATTTCTTCAGCACGGCCGAGCATCCTGGCTGGATTGGAGGTGACCATCGGCACGACCTGTTCGAGCGTGAGGCCGAGCGCCATCATCGAGCTCATGGCCTGAACGAGGCTGAACTTGGCCTGGCCGGCGAAGGGATGGTTCTCGTCGTCCTCGTGCTGCTCCGGCGTGCCGGCAGGCGCAGGCACGTGGGTGTTGTAACCGTGAATGTCCGCGCCGAGCGTGGTGGGAACGATGCCGGCGGCGAGCGCCTTCTTCGCGAGACGATAGGAGAAATGGCTGCCGTGACCGACGTCGACCTTCAGGCCGCGATCGAGCGCCGCCTGAATCACGGGATGCACTTCACCTTCGCGGTTGACGAAGCCGCCAGGATGGCGCGTGAACGGATGCGCCAGCACGTCGCCCTCCCGCAGCAAGGGGATCACGCGCTCCAGGATAGTGTCGACATCTTCGCCATTGGTGCCGCTTTCGGGCAGGCCCCAAAGCTGACCGAAATGCACATAGACCGGCAGATCGGCGCGGCGTCCGATCTCGGCCGCCATTTCGATGACGCGAATGCCCCAACGCGCGAAGCCGCCGATCTCCGCATGGGCCTTGATGCCGCGAACAATGTCGAGATTGGCCGTCGCTGCCTTCACCGTGGCATCGATATCGACACCTTCGGGACTATAGAGTTGCGGATAATAATGGCCCTCGAGCCCGCCCACAAGGTAAGCCGACAGGAAGGCATAAACGCGCGACTTCGCGGGCTCGGCGACGAAATGCCGAAAGCCGGGCAGCGTCATGCAGGACGGACCACCCTGATCGACCAACGTCGTCACACCGGACTGAACGCCCACCATGTCGGCATTCATGCCGAAGCGGCCGGTGACATACTGATAGACATGCGCGTGCGTATCGATGAGTCCGGGCAATACCAGCTTGCCGGTCACGTCGATGACCTCTTTGGCGCTGGTCGGCAGGATGTCCTGTTGCACGGCGGCGATCTTGCCGTTGCGAATGGCGACGTCCCTGATCCCATCGATGCCGGAGGCCGGGCAGATCACGCGGCCGCCGCGCAGAAGCTGGTCGAAGGTTGCGCTGATAGCCATGAAAGATCTCCTCTGTGTCCTCGCCGGCGGAGTTGGTCACCGCGCGCATCAGAATACGAAGCATACTTCGTATTTTACAAGAGCAAACTTCATGCCATGATCCAGCCGTGGCGAAGTCGATCGAATCGAGCTATTCGCGCTGATGTTCCGAGGCTGGGAGAGTGCATTGCGGAAGGCAAAAAAGCGTCGCGGCGAGACGAAGCACCGCCCCTGGCCGCTGTCACAACGGCCGGGATTTCTGATCCGGCGGCTGCATCAGATCCATGTCGCGCTGTTCCAGGAAGCGTGCGGCGAATTCGAGATCACGCCACTGCAATACAGCCTGCTTTCGGCGCTCGCAGTGCGAAAAACCGCCGATCAGACCACATTGGCGGCCGATATCGCACTGGACAGGACGACGACGACCGGAGCGCTCAAGCGACTGGCCGCCCGCAATTTCGTCGAGAGAGCCGTAGATGACGAGGACCGCCGCGCGCGGCTCTGTAAATTGACGCCGGCGGGAGCGGCGCTTCTGGCAAAGATCGAAGCCTCGGCGCGGTCCGCGCACCGCGCCACGCTCGATAATTTAAGTGAAAGGGAGCAAGCCGCATTCGTCGACATGATGCAGCGCATCGTCGCGGCGCACTCCAATCGCGACAGCGCTACTGCCCTATTCGATTGAGCAGCACGGTGCCATCTGCCGCCTTTTTAACTCGGACTGCATAATTTGTAATCATTCGAAACTTGGCGCTGGCTTCCATTGGACGCAGCGGAAAGCCACTGCAACCGATCGAGCGCAAGCGGCTCATTGCAGCCGTCGCGCCCGTCAATGATATCAGGTTGCGAACGCAGCTAATTTTGGCTCGATATTCGGCACGGCTTCGACCAGCTCGCGTGTGTAGGCGGTTTTCGGATTGTCGAACATCGCCCGGCTTTCGCCCTGTTCGACGATGCGGCCGTTTTGCAGAACGATGGTGCGATCGCACATCATGCGAACGACGTTGAGATCGTGGCTGACAAAGAGGAAGGCCAGGTCATCCTCACGCCGCAACCGGTCGAGCAGTTGCAACACGACCGCCTGCACCGAGACGTCGAGCGCGGCTGTCGGCTCGTCCAGCACCAAGAGGCGCGGACGGCAGGCGATGGCGCGGGCGATGCCGACGCGGGCCTTCTGGCCGCCCGAGAGTTGATGCGGGAAGCGCGTCAGCAATTCGATTCCCAGTCCGACGCGCTGCGCGCACTCCTCCACCCGCTGCCGCAAGGCGTCACCTGCGCGCATGCCGCCGAGCCGCAGCAGCGGATGGGCGATGCAGTCAAAGGCAGTGAACCGCGGATTGAGGCTGTCATTCGGATCCTGAAAGACGATCTGGATATCCTTGCGGAACGGCGATCGGTGAAAATCGCGGGCCGGGATATGGCCGATCGACTGTCCCTCGAACGCGATCTCCCCCTCGCTCGGATCGATCAGCCGGCAGATGATGCGCGACGTCGTGCTCTTGCCGGAACCGGATTCGCCGACCAGACCGACGCTCTCGCCGGCGCTGATCGTCATGGAAAAGTCTGCCACCGCCGCGGCACCCTCATCGAACCGCTTGGCGAGTTTCTGCACTTCCAGCAGCGGCGGTGTACCCGGCGCCGGCAGCGCCCGGGGCACGACGGGCACCGCAATTTGCCGCCCCCTCTCCTCTTCCGGCACCAGGTCCGCGATCCGCGAACTCGCGGTGGGCGAAGCCGCCACCAGACGTTTGGAGTAAGGGTGCTGTGGCGCGTGAAAGAGAGCCTTCGGCTCGGCCTCCTCGACCAACCGGCCCTGCTCCATCACCACGACGCGGCGACAGTAACGGGCGGCGAGACCGAGGTCATGGGTGATCAGGATGGTCGCCATGCCGCGCTCGGCCGCAATCCCGGTCAGAAGGTCCATCACGACCTTTTGCGTCGTGACGTCGAGGCCGGTGGTCGGCTCGTCGGCGATCAAGAGCGCCGGGTTACAGGAAATCGCCATGGCGATCATCACGCGCTGGCACATGCCGCCGGAGAGTTCGTGCGGGTAAGCGGCCATCCGCTTTTCGGGATCGCGAATTTGTACGGCACGCAGCAGCTCCAGCGCCTGCGCGCGCGCTTCATCCCGGGGCATTCGTTTATGGGCCGTAATCGCATCGGCGATCTGGTCCCCGACGGCACGGATCGGATTGAGCGCCGCACGCGGGTTCTGGAAGATCATCGCCATCGCCGCGCCGTGCAGATGGCGGAAATCACCGCCCGATATCTTCGTGATGTCCTGTCCGCGAAACCGGATATTGCCGGCCGTGATCCGCCCGGCCGTATCAAGCAGCCGCGTGATCGCAAAACCGGTGACGGACTTGCCCGAGCCGCTCTCGCCGACGAGACCGAGCATCTCGCCCTCGCCGAGCGACAGCGTGACGCCACGTACCGCCTCGACAAGGCCTCGCCGCGTCGAGAAGGTGACGTGCAGGTCGCTCAATGCCAGCAGCGATGGGGTCATGTTCGCATGCGGGGGTCGAGAATATCGCGCACCCCGTCGCCGAGGAGATTGAAACACAGCACCGTCAGCATCAGCGCCAGGCCTGGAAAGGCGACCAGCCACCATTTGCCGGTGGAAATGAAGCGCGCGCCTTCCGCAACCATGATGCCCCATTCCGGTGTCGGCGGTTTGACGCCGAGGCCGATAAAGGAAAGTCCGGCAGCATTGAGGATCGCCCAGCCGAGATTGAGCGATATTTGCACCGCCATAGCCGGCAGCACGTTCGGCAGCAGGAAGCGCAGCACGACCGAAAGGTGGCTGTCGCCGCAGGCGCGCGCCGCTTCGACCCAGCCGACATTGCGACGGACATTCACCTCCGCCCGCGCAAAGCGGATGTAGAACGGCAGATTGATAATGGCGGTCGCGATGACGATATTCTCGACCCGATTACCGAGTGCGGCGACCATCGCCATTGCCAGCACGAACAGCGGAAAGGCCATCACGACGTCGACGAAGCGACCGACGCCGCGATCGAGACGGCCACCGGTATAGCCGCAGATCGCGCCGATGACGGCGCCGATGGCAAAGGAGATTCCGACCGCCGAGAGGGCAATGGCGAGATCGAGCCGGGCCGCGACGATAAGGCGGCTGAACACGTCGCGGCCGAGTTGATCGGTGCCGGCGATGTGCGCCGCGCTCGGCGGCATCAGGGCCTGCGACACGTTCGAGACGATCGGATCGTACGGCACGATCCACGGCCCGAAAATGGCGATCAGCGCGAGCAGGAAGACGCCGGCAGCGGCAACAGCGGTGAGCGGGTTGCCGCGCAAAATCCAGCCGGCATGGCGAAGCGTCGCACTGGTCATCCGATTGTCACCCGCGGATCGGCGATGCCATAAAGAATATCCACCAGCAGATTGACGATCACGAACACGGTCGCCATCAGCAGCACAAACCCCTGTACCGGCGCATAATCGGAAGAAAGCAGCGCGTCGAGCGCGTAGGAAGCGACGCCCGGCCAGGAGAACACCTTCTCCACCAGGACATTGGCGCCGAGCATGGTCGAGAACACGATGCCTGCGATAGTGATGACCGGCAGGATGGCGTTGCGCAACGCATAGGTAACGACGACCCGCCACCACGGAAGCCCCACGGAACGCGCGGTGCGCACGAAATCACTGCCCAGCGAGACCAGCATCGAGGCCCGCGTGATGCGCGCCAGCGGTGCCACCACGAACAGCGCCATGCTCAGCGCCGGCAAAATCAGTTGCCTGAAAGCGGCCCACCATCCATCGAAATCGCCTGCGAGCAGGAAGTCGATCAGCAGGAAACCGGTCCGCCTTGGCGGCAGTGACGCAAAGATATCGACCCGGCCGGTCGGATCAGGCGCGAGCCCGAGCAAGTAATAGAAGACATAGATCAGCAACAGGCCCGAAACGAACGTCGGCACGCAGACGCCGAGCGCGCAGAAAAACCGCACGCCGTGATCGATGACGGAGCCCGGCCTCAGGGCGGCCAGCACACCGAGCGGCACCGCCGACAGCAACGCGATCAGCAGCGCCGTGAAGGTGAGCTCCAGCGAGGCCGGCAGCCGCTCGCGGAGATCTTTGGTGACCAACTGCCCGGTCATCATCGATCTTCCGAGATTCCCGCTGCCGACATCATACAGATACAGCATCAGTTGTTCCGGCACCGGCTTGTTGAGCCCCATCTGCTTGCGGATAACCTCGATCTCCTCCTTGCCGGCATTGGGCCCGGAAGCAAAAAACACCGCCGGATCGCCCGGCAGCACCCGCATCAAGAGGAAGGTGAAGACGAGCACGCCAAAGAGCGCCGGCAGCGAGGACAGGAAGCGCCTGCCCGCCCGTATCACCGTTGCTCCAAACGCCGCCATCTGACCTACCCCGTTACTTGCGATTGAGATCGCGGTAATCGACCTGGCGGTGGAACTGGTAGGTGTAGCCTTCGACCGAGGACGCCATCACGGCGTCCTGGCTGGGCTGCCAGAGCGGTATCTGCGGTATTTCGCTGAAATGGATGGCGTTCAGCTTTTTACCGTCTTCCTCATACTTGGCGGCATCGGGTTCGAAACGGGCCTTCTGCGCGATCTCCGCCAGTTCCGGATTGTTGATCGATGAGTAATTCCAACGCTGATTACCGGTGTAGAAGTTGCGGTAGAAATAGTCGGTCGACGGCAGCCAGGCGACGATGCCCTCGGTGAAGAAGGGAAGCTTCTTCTCATTGATCTGCGTCGACATCTGCGCGTCCGGCAGCTTCTGGATATCGATCTTGATGCCGATCTTGGCGAGCGATTCCTTCACCAGGGCAGCCATCGGCTCGGCGGTCGAGGCCTGGCCGACATTGAAGCTGAACGTGGTCGAGAAGCCGTCGGGCATGCCTGCCGCCTTCAGGTATTCCTTGGCCTTCTCGAGGTCGAGCTTGACCGGCTGCGCGATCGGATAGGCGCCGCTCGTGGGCTTGCCTTCCGCCCATGTTGCGCCGAACAGCGGCGACCCGCGGCCGAACAGCGCCGCCTTGAACATGTCGTCGTAGGGCAATGCAAAGGCGATGGCGCGACGCACATTGACGTTGTCGAAGGGCGGGATCTGGTTGTTCATCGAAACGAAGGTGACGGAATTGTACTGTGGCGTCGAGATCACCTTCAGCTTGCCCTTTGCCTCGAGCGACTGGACATCACTTGCCTGCAGGTCGACGACGATATCGGCGTCACCGCGTTCGACCAGATTGGCGCGTGTCGCCGGCTCCGGCACCGACTGCACGATGACGCGCTTGAAGAACGCCGACTTATCGGGCGTACCGCGATTCCAGGCCTCGTTGCGCGCCATGATGACCTGTTCACCCGGCTTGAAGGTCTCGATCTTGTAAGCCCCGCTGCCGGCCGTGTTCTCCTTCAACCATGCCAATGCCCAGGGATCGTCCGCCGTCGCATGGGCCTTGGCGACCTTGGAGTTGAAGATGATGGGATAGACGGTGGCGAGATTGGGAAGCGCAAGCTTGTCCGGCTTCGGCAGCGTCACCTCGATGGTCAGGGGATCGATCACCTTGAACTGGTCGGCCGATGTCATCGATCCCGTGAGCAATTGCGCCTTGCCGAGGACCGGCGCCGTGACGACCCGGTCAAGCGACCATTTGACGTCTTCCGCCGTCACCGGCGTGCCGTCCTGGAACTTGGCGTCCTTGCGCAGGCGAAATGTCATCTTCAACCCGTCCGGGCTGACTTCGTAGGATTCCGCAAGCTCGCCTGTGATCTTGCCGAGATCAAACACCCATTTGCCGTTGAGTTGTTTGCGGCCGAAGGAAACCAGCCGGTCGTAGGTGCTCAGGCTCACCGCAAAAGCTTCGCGGGTCGACCCCGGGATATTCGGGTCGAGCGTATTGACGGATGCTCCGGTCACGTAGCGCAACGTTTCAGAACGTGTTTGCGCCTGCACCGATCCAGCCGCCAGTGAGAACGCGATGGAGGCAACCACCGTAAGCAGACGCTTGGATCCTGTAACGCTCATCGAACTTATTCCCTGTTTTTCCGAGTTTATTTTCTGAATGAGAACATCAACTTAAAGCAAGGGATATGCCAACCGGACACCGCCGGAGAAACAAGCATGGTAGGTATGAGCCAAGCTTCTCAGCGACATCGAAAACGTTCACCGTTCCTCGCCTGCAACCGGTGTTCGCCGCGCGACGACGGCCTGTGGAACGTCATATGCCCTGAACGAAGCCCAGTGCCGCTCGATGTCCGCGCGAAACAGGCCGCGTGTCAACCCATGCATGAGTTTCGGCACCGCCGTGGTCATCGCATTGATCGATGAGCCCGAAGCGCCGAAGCTCATGGTGGAGGCAATCGCGAAGACATGGATGTCCGCAATCCAGGGTGTTTCGCCGGCGGCGCGCTCCATCAGCGCGTAGTCGTCAGCGAGATAGGGAAAGCGTCCGAGGCGCGGACTGCGCTCGTCCGGCGGCGGCTGGTAGCGGTCGGCCCAGGTCGCGATGTTGGCAGCGCAGTTTCGCAGCTCGGGCCGGCCTGCAAAATTCATGTCGATCCCGGTGCCGCAAATCACGAAGTCGGCTGCGAACTCGCCCCGTGGCGTCTGCAATTCGACGCCATGAGCGGTTTCCCTGGCGGCGCCGATCGGCGCGCCCTCCTGCAGGCGAAAATTGGGATGGCGGGCACAACGATCGTAGGTCGCCTGCGGGAAACCCTCGCGCATCTCCAGAACGGCGCGCATGAAGCGCCAGCGCCAGGCATCATCCAGATCGCAGAAATGCCGAAGGAAGCCACGGAAGGTGAGCCAACGGTAGGGCTGGATCACCTGGATCTCCGCCCTGCGGCAGAACAGATCCACCCCGGCCGCGCCTGCTTCCAATGCTGCGGCGGCATTGTCGAAGGCCGAGGCGCCGGCACCGATCACCGCAACCCGCTTGCCGCGCAATGACGCGAAGTCGATCGGCTGCGCCGCGTGCGCGCAAAGCTGCGACGGCAGATGGCGCAGCGGCTCCGGGACGGTCCAGTCGCCCATGCCTTCCTGCCCCGTCGCCAGCACGATCTTGCGCGCAAAGACAATGTCGATGCCAACAGCGGTCTGTACCTTCGCCGCGAGCAATCCACCGGCCGCCGGCGCGATATCGATGACCTCGCAACCATTGCGCACCGGCAGATCCAAGACGCGCCTGAACCAGAGCAGATATTCCGCCCAAAGCTCGCGCGAAATCAGGTCGAGATTCCGCCAATCCTGCTCGCCGAAGCGCACCTCGTGCCAGGACTGGTAGGTCAGGCTCGGGATATCAAGATCAGGCCCGGTGAAATGCTTCGGACTGCGCAGCGTGTGCATCCGGGCATAGGTCAGCCATGGCCCTTCGTTTCCCTCCTCGGATTTGTCGAGCACGAGGATGTTGCTTACTTGCGAGCGCATCAACCCGAACGCCGTCGCGAGCCCCGACTGTCCAGCGCCCACCACGAGCACGTCCAGCGCCGGCCTGTCGTCCGGCCCGAGTTTTGGCGTAAGCCACGCGGCATTCGGATGCGCGGTCTTGGCAAGATCGGCGCGAACCTGGGCTTCGAGAGCGATAAGGGCGCTGTTCATGCCGCGAGCCAACCGCCATCGACCACCATCACGGTGCCGGTCGTAAAGGATGACGCATCGCTGGCAAGATGCAGCGCGGACTCGGCCACCTCCTCGGCCCTTCCAAACCGTTTCATGGCGTGGCGGTTGCGCGACGCTTCGCGCACCGGCTCGGGATCGGCGTGACGGGCAAAACTGCGCCGCAGCATCGGTGTGTCGATGGCGCCCGGCGCAATCGCATTGACGCGGATGCCGTCCGTGGCGAAATCGAGCGCCATTGTCCGGGTCAGGCTGATGATCGCCCCCTTCGCAGCGATATAGGCGCTGTTGCCCTTACCGCCGGCGATCGCGAGCTGCGATGCGAGCGTGATGATCGAGCCGCTGCCCTGCCGCTGCATCTCGGGCACCGCCGCACGCGACCAAAGCCAGGTGCCGCCGACGTTGGTACGGAACACCGCATCCCAATCGGCGGGGTCGGTGGTCAGCACCGTGCCCCCGCAGGAAAACCCTGCGGCGGCCATCAGCACATCCAACCGGCCACGCCGCGCCATAACATCGGCCACGGTATCCTTCGCGAAATCGGCCTCGCCGACATCGCCGACATGCAGCGATGCTTCGCCTTTCGCGCCCTCGATCGCCGCCAGCGTCTCCTGCAAGCCCGCGCGATCGCGATCGACCAGCGCAACAAAGGCGCCTTCGTTCGCAAAAAGCACTGCGCTGGCCCGGCCGATGCCGGAGCCGGCGCCGGTCACAATCGCGGTCCGCCCTGCCAGTCTCATGTCAAATTTCCCCTCGATGCCCGGTCCACCAACGGCTCAGATCGGCAACCGAGTCAGCGCAGCCGAACCGCGCGCGCCAGCCGAACTCCTCTTCCATGCGCGCGACCGACAGCGGCGCCCGGTCGGCCGGACTATGCAGGTCGACCGTTGCCACCTCACCGGCATCCGTCAGCCGACAAATGAAGCCCGGGTGCAACGCGGCAAGCTCCCGGCCCCATTGCAACGCCGACCATTCCATGCCGGTTGAAATGTTGTAGAGCTGATGCTTTGGCCTCGCAGCCTCGATCAGCAATGTCACCGCTTCCGCGACATCCACGGCATAGATCCAGTCCCTGACGCCCGGACGCGATAGAACGGCCTCATATCCCTCTTGCATCGCGGCCAGAATCTGCACTTGCGGGCTCGGCGTGTCGCGCACGTCGTTGCTTCGCTCCCACGGCCCGAACACAGCGCTCAGCCGCACGCTGATGATCTCCTGTTGCCAGAGCCCGGCCAGGCGCGCCGCGACCTTCTCGGAAGCGAATTTGGTGATGGCATAGAGTGAGGCCGGATCGCAGGGAGTTTCTTCATCGAGCAGCACGTTCCGGAATGCGCTCGCGCCGTAAGCTGCCGCGGACGACAGATTGATGATGCGTTTAGCACCGCTGCTTCGCGCCGCGATCAGGATCGGCGTCTGAGCCAGCAGGTTTACCCGCAAAATGGTCTCGGGATCGCTCGCCTCGCGTGCCGGTCCGGCGGTGATCGCGGCCCCCAGAATGATGGCGTCATAACCCGCGGCGATCACGCCCTCCACGGCTTGACTATCCGTGACGTCGCCCTGGATAGCCGTCAGTCGATTGCCGTGAGAGGTAAAATCCTTCTTTGCGTCAGGCGGCAAGCCGGCGCGGTCGAACACTGTGACCGCGTGACCGCGTGACAGCAGTGCCGAAGCGATATTGAGTCCGACGAAACCGGTGCCGCCGAAGACAAGGATTCTCATCGCTCAATCCGAACACGTCGCGGCGGATGGATCACAGCAGGGTCGCGCCGAAATTCTGCTCGGGATCCATGTCCGGCATCAGGCGCCCGGTCGGTTTCGCCGCCTCGCCTCCTGCGCGCGGAAGGAAGCGGCCCGAGCCTGCTTCGACCGACCGTTTGCCGTCTGCCACGATGACGCGCCCGCGCGACAGCACCGTAACCGGCCAGCCCCGCAGCTTGCGGCCGGCGAAGGGCGTATAGCCCGCCAGATCATGCATCATGGCGTCGCTCAGCGTGACCTCTCGCTGCGGGTCCCAGATCGCGATGTCAGCATCGGCGCCAACCGCGATCGAGCCCTTGCGCGGATGCAGATTGTAGATCTTCGCCGGCGCAGTCGCGGTCAGTTCGACGAACTTTTCGAGCCCTAGGCGGCCGCCGGACACCATGGCGTCGAACAGCAGCGGCAACCGTACCTCTAGCCCGGGCAGGCCGTTCGCTACTTGCTTGAAATTGGGATTGGGGCCGGCGCGCAGTTTGCCAGTCTCATCGAACCGGTACGGCGCGTGATCGGATGAAACAGTCTGGAGATCACCGAGCGCAAGCGCCTGCCACAGCGCTTCCTGGTCGGCGGCGCGCCGCGGCGGCGGGCTACACATCCATTTCGCCCCATCCACGCCGGGCTTGTCGAGATCATCGGCGGTAAGAAAAAGATACTGCGGGCAGGTCTCCGCGAACACCTTCAGTCCCTGCCCGCGCGCATCGCGGATCACCTTGGCGCCTTCCGCCGTTGAGACGTGAAAAATCATGATCGGCTGGTCGATCAGCGCGGCCATGCCGATCAGCCGGTTGAAGGCCTCCGCTTCCGAGACGCGGGCGTGGCTGATGGCGTGATATTTTGGATCGGTATAGCCGCGCGCCAGCAGCCGCTTCACCATCCAGGAGATAATCCCGTGGTTCTCGGCATGCGCACACAGCATCGCGCCGCCGTCGCGCGCCGCAAGCAGAATGTCGAGCAGCGGTTCGTCGTCGATCTTCAGGCGATCATAGGTCATGAAGATCTTGATCGAGCCATGGCCCTGCTTGATCAGCGCCGGCAAATCATTTTCCAACGTTTCCCTGGTCGGATCGGCGATGATCATGTGAAAGGCATAGTCGATCACGGCGCCCTTTCTCGCGAGCGCGTGATACTCCTCCAGCACCTGGGGCAGTTTCATGCCGACATGCTGGGCCGCAAACGGAATCACGGTGGTGGTGCCGCCGAAGGCTGCCGAGACGGTCGCGCTCTCGAACGTGTCGGCGTTCACGATGCCCGCAGCCGAAAGCTGTTCGATATGGGCGTGGCTGTCGACACCGCCGGGCAGCACCAGCTTGCCCCGCGCGTCGATCTCCCGCCGCGCGCCCGGCAGCCCGCGGCCGACGGCGACGATCGTTTCACCGGAAATGGCGACGTCGGCCTCGAATACGTCGCTTGCGGTTGCGACGCGTCCGCCGCGAATGAGAAGGTCGTAGGCCGGCTCGGTCATGGCAAACTCTCCAACTATTGAGTCCTGAATCCTAAGTCTTGAATTCCAAGTCTTGCATTCACCGGATAAAAGCACAGATCGTGCCGTCACCCTCCCTTGCGCTTTCGCGGCAGACAGTGGACCATGCATCACTGGATGGCATGGTCATTGCCTCCATTGTCGTCTTGTTGCGCGCCGGTCTCGCGGTATCAACCGACGCATCATCCCGCAGGAAAATACCATGTCCCGGCCACGCATTCTCGTCATCAATCCCAACTCCAACCAGCTCGTCACACAAGGGCTGGAGCAAGCCTTGAAGCCGCTTGGCTTTGAAGGCGGACCGGAGATTGTCTGCGAGACGCTGACTGAAGGCCCCTACGGGATCGAAAGCCAGGCCGACGTCGATGGCGTGGCGATGCCGCTGCGCCGCCTCGTCGAAGGTGACAACCATTCGGCCGCCTTTGTCATCGCCTGCTACAGCGATCCGGGCCTGCACGTCTGCCGAGAAGCCACCGATCGGCCCGTGTTCGGCATCGCCGAATGCGGCGTGCTGACGGCGCTCGCGCGCGCTGAAACCTTCGGCGTCATTGCGATCGCGCAGCGTTCGATCCGCCGCCATGTCCGTTACCTCAGGCAGATGGGTCTGATGGATCGCCTGACCAGAGAACGGCCGCTCAACATGAGCGTGGCGGAGACCGCGTCGGGCGAAGGAACGCTCGCGAAGATGATCGAGGTTGGACGCGCGCTCAAGGACGAAGACGGATCCGGCGCCATCGTGATGGGCTGTGCCGGCATGGCGCGTCATCGCCGGCCGCTGGAGCAGGCGCTCGGGATTCCCGTGATCGACCCGACCCAGGCGGCTGTGACCATGGCACTGGGCACCGTGCAGTTCTCGCATCACTGATTTTGGTCGGACGTTTCGGCCGCTCCGTTGCGCGACAGCCATTGCGCGTGGCTTTCGCGCGCCAGCGTAAAGGTATCGCGCTGGGCGGCGTAGAGATTGCCGAACAAGCGGCCGATCGGCTGGTAGGCATCGAAATCGACATACATCTTTTCCTGGTCGATCAGGCCCTCACGCGCGTGCAGGCGCAGCACCTCACCGACGAGAAGCTCACGGCCGGGCCCGAAAGCGAGCGCGACATGCTGCCGGCATTCGAGCGCGAAAGGCGCCGCGGCCAATCGCGGCACCGCGATATCGATCGACGGCAATGTCTTTAGCCCCGTCGCCTCTACTTCGCTGTCACCGGAGGGAAAGTCGATCGCGCAGTCGTTCATGGTTGTGGCCAGCGCCTCGTCCACCAAATGCACGACGAACTGACCGCTGCGGTGGATGTTGCGCGTGGTGTCCTTTGGGCTGAAATCCGCCTTGTGCTGCAGGCCGAGCACCACCAACGGCGGATCTTCGGAGAAGACGTTGAAGAAGCTGAACGGAGCCGCGTTGACGCTGCCGTTCTCGTCGAGCGTCGTGACCAGCGCGATCGGCCGCGGCACCACGACCCCACACAGCAGCTTGTACCGGTCGTGGGGGGCAAGTTCGCGGAAGGAGATACCGGACATCTAGTTTTCCGGAGGCGACACCGCGCCGGTGCGACTGGTGATCAGGCCGTAATGCTCAATGCGGCGGTGCAGCGCGAAATTGAAGATCGTGTTCTTGCCGAAGATGGTGGCGTCGAGATCGCAGGGGTGAACCAGCAGCTCGTCCTCTTCGGTCCTGGCCTCGACAACGATCTCGCCGTCCGGATCGACGATCAGGCTGCCGCCGATCAAGGGGTGGCCGTCCTCAACGCCGGCCTTGGCGACGCTTACGACCCAGGTCGAGTTCTGGTAGGCGCCGGCCTGCGCGGAGAGCCGGTTGTGGAACAGCCGCTTCTCTGGCCCCTCCTCGATCTTCTCGGCATTGACCGATGGCGTGTTGTAGCCGATCAGCACCATCTCGACGCCTTGCAGGCCCATCACGCGATAGGTCTCCGGCCAGCGCCGGTCGTTGCAGACCGCCATGCCGAAGATGCCGCCGAGCGCGCGCCAGACGTTGAAGCCGAGATCGCCCGGCTCGAAGTAGCGCTTCTCCAGATGCTGGAACGCGCGTTTCGTGTCGAATTCCGAATGGCCGGGCAGATGAACCTTGCGGTACTTGCCGACAATTTTCGCGGATTTGTCGGTGAGGATGCAGGTGTTGAAATAATGCCCGTCCGGCGTCAGTTCGGCATAGCCAAAATTCATTGCCATCCCGTGGTGGGCGGCCCGCTCAAACAAAGGCCTTGTCGCCGCATTCGGCATCTCGCGCTCGAACCAGGTGTCGACCTCGGCCCGATCCTCCATGTACCAGCGCGGAAAGAACGTGGTGAGCGCGAGCTCCGGATAGACGATCAGATCGGCGCCCTTCGCCTTGGCTTCGTCCATCAGCGCGATCATGCGCTTGACGACGGCTTCGCGGCTTTCCGCTTTCTGGATTGGGCCCAACTGGGCGGCGGCAACGTTGATGACGCGCATGGACAACTTTCTGGATGCTTCCATTTAAGGCGGCGCTTGCATGAAAATGAAGCAGTCCGCGGAGCTCGGAATCTTTTCCGGCTCGATCGACGTCGGCAGTTAAAGTTTTGGTTCACGCGAAGTCAATTCCAGAGACAGTCCGCGTGACGCACGCCAGTTCTGCGTTTCTGCTTGTCACCGCGAGCGGCAGTTTTGATGCGACGACGATCGCTCAACGAAACGACAGGTTGTCGTTCGGGCCGTGCGAACGTGCTTGATCCCGCACGTCAAGCACACGACGAATAGTCCCGATTCCCGATCTCGTTTTTAGCCGATGACCCGCGGGCGCAAGAACCGGCCGCGCGGCCCTCCCGCACCGCGGGGGTTAACGGCTGGTGTATCCTAACGTGACCGGCTTCAAATCGCCGTTGTATTTGCTCAAAATCTGACTATATTACTGTCTCAGCCGCAACCGCTGCTGAGATTTTGATGTTGGTGACCAGGCCCGTCTATTTAGGCGGGCCGTCGCCGTTTCAGGGTTCGTGGCGATGACTCGTTCCAATCGGATTGATCATATTCGCATTACGTCGCACCCGGCACCGGGTGCCAAGCTTAAATTCCCGATCGCCTGGGGCGCAACCAGCGCGCGCGAACGCGGACCGGTGATCGGCACGGTGTCGCGCCCGCAGGACCGCAACGTGATCGGCACCCACGGCGGCTCCTATTCGGTCTATCGCGCGCTCGCCGTCTCGTCCGGCGCCCTCGACCCGATCCGACGCCCTGACCTCACCAATACCCACCCTGCTGAAACGATCGGGCCGTTTCCGCAATGGACCGAGCCGCAGCGGATCGTCTCGCTCGATCCATGGGGACATCTCGCCGCGGAGACCTTCGCGAGCGAGATCACCGAGGGCATCGACATCCGTCCGAGTATTGCCATCACGCGTGCCCGTCTTGATCTACCCGAGCTGCAGGCAGCGATCGAGGCTGGACGGCTCAGGCAGGATGGCGAGGTCGTGCACAAGAATGGCAGCGTCTCCGTGGTCAAGATCGCGATCGACCCGGTCTGGTATCTGCCCGGCCTGGCGGCGCGCTTCGCAACCACCGAGAACAATCTGCGCCGACAACTGTTCGAACAGACCGCCGGCATGTTTCCGGAACTGGTGACCCGGCCCGATTTGCATGTCTTTCTGCCGCCGATCGGCGGCACCACAGCCTATCTGTTCGGCGACGTCAGCAAACTGCCGAACCACTCCACCAAGATAACCTGCCGCGTGCATGATGAATGCAACGGCTCCGACGTGTTTGGTTCTGACATCTGCACCTGCCGTCCCTACCTGATTCACGGCATCGAGGAATGCGCGCGTGCAGGCCAAAGCGGCGGGCTCGGCATCATCATCTACAATCGCAAGGAAGGCCGCGCGCTCGGTGAAGTGACAAAATTTCTCGTCTATAACGCCCGCAAGCGCCAGGAAGGCGGCGACGCCGCCGCCCAGTATTTCGAGCGTACCGAATGCGTCGCCGGCGTGCAGGACGCCCGCTTCCAGCAACTGATGCCGGACGTGGTGCACTGGCTCGGCCTCAAGCGGATCGACCGCTTCGTTTCCATGAGCGACATGAAGCACGACGCGCTGACCGGCCAGGGCATCGAAATCGTGGAGCGCATAGCGCTTCCAGATGATCTCGTGCCGGCTGACGCGTATGTGGAAATCGCGGCGAAGAAAGCCGCCGGTTACTACACGCCCGAGCCGTTGCAAGATCCGGACAATCCGGTCGGCCGTCCGCTCGAAAAATATTGAGAGAGGCGGCGGCCTTGTCCCCGGCAAATTCAGAGACGTCAGCCGCTTTGACGTTGTTGAGCGCGAAGGCCGTCCGCGAGCGCGCGCACCGCATGCTCGCCATCGGCCTTGAAGACAGGCTTCCGAACTTCCGCATCGACCTCGACCGCATGGACGGCGCGGTCGATCTGGTGCTGGAAACGACGCGCAACGCCTACCCTTCGTTCGACGTGCCGTTTCATTCGCGCTGGCGGCACTTCGTCACCAATGGGGATAATCGCTGGGCTGCTATCGCCGACCGGACCGGCTGGTCCGATCGCGCGGCCCGCGCCCGGGCCGAATTCGATCTGGCCATCGTCAGCGTCTTCCTTGATGCCGGCGCCGGTCCATCGTGGCGCTATCGCGATCCAAAAACCGGATCGGCCATCGGCCGTTCGGAAGGCTTGGGGCTGGCCAGCCTTGCCATGTTCAAGGGTGGCGCATTCTCGGCAGCCCCGCTTGAGCCCTTGCGCGTCGATGCCGGCGTGCTCGCGAATCTTGGCGTTGCCGACCTCGAACGCGGCATGCAGGTCTCGGATGCCAATCCGCTGGTCGGGATGGACGGCCGCGCTGACCTGTTGCGTCGCCTGGGCCGGCTGGTGGCCTCGAAACCGGAAATATTCGGCAGCCGCGACATGCCGCGGCCCGGTGGCCTGTTCGACCGGCTTGTGATGCTGGCGGAGGGTGGAAACCTGCCCGCCCCGACGATCTTAACGGAACTGCTGCAACAACTCGGACCGATCTGGCCGTCGCGGCTGACGCTGGGCGGGATCGCGCTCGGCGATTGCTGGAGGCATCCAGCGTTGACGACGGCGGATGCGACCAATGGCCTGGTGCCGCTGCACAAGCTCTCGCAATGGCTGGCATACTCTCTCATCGAACCGCTGCAGACATCCGGCATCAGCGTGACCGATATCGATGGCCTGACCGGCCTTGCCGAATATCGCAACGGCGGACTGTTCATCGATACCGGCGTGCTCGCATTTCGCGATGCAGCAGCAGCCCAGCAAGAACACGAGGTATCGTCACAGTTGGTCGTGGAATGGCGGGCGCTGACGGTGGCGCTGCTCGACCGCGTGGCCGATGGTCTGCGGCAGCGGCTTGGACGCGATGCCACGTCGATGCCGCTGGCGAAAATTCTGGAAGGCGGCACGTGGGCTGCGGGCCGACGGCTGGCGCGCGAACGCCGCCCCGACGCGTCGCCTCCAGTGAAAGTCATCAGCGACGGTACGGTTTTCTAGATCCGAGGTCAGAGAAAATGGACGGCGTTACAATCGTTAGGCATCCACTGGTGCAGCACAAGCTGACGCTGCTGCGGAAGAAAGACATTTCAACCAAGTCGTTTCGCGAACTCCTCAAGGAGATCGGGATGCTGCTTTGTTACGAAGTCACCCGGGATCTGCCGCTGGCCGATATCGAAATCGAAACGCCGCTTGCGCATATGAAGTCGCCGCAGATCGCAGGCAAGAAGCTGGTGTTCGCGCCGGTGCTGCGTGCCGGCGTGACCTTTGCGGATGGCATGCTCGATCTGGTGCCGACCGCGCGGATCGCGCATATCGGCCTTTACCGCGAGCCGGAAACCTTCACCGCCGTGGAATACTTCTTCAAGGCGCCGAGCGATCTGCACGAGCGGCTGGTGATCGTGATCTCGCCGGTGCTGGCAACGGCGAACTCCGCCGTCGCCGCGGTCGACCGGCTGAAAGAGCGTGGTGCCAACGACATTCGACTGGTATGTCTGATCGGCGCGCCGGAAGGCGTCGAGCGCATGCGCGGCATTCACCCGGATGTTCCGATCTGGCTCGCGGCGATCGACCAGGGACTGGACGGCAACGCCTACATCGTGCCGGGTCTCGGCGACGCCGGCGACCGTGCCTATGGCACGAAGTAGGTTGGCGAGCATCGCAACACGGGATCAGTGAGCGGGCCCCGGCGCTTCCGGCAGCATCTTGAGATGACACGCTACCCATTGCCCACTTTCGACTGACCGAAGCTGCGGCTCTTCCGTCCGGCAGCGATCGAACACGTATGGACACCTGGTGTGGAAGCGGCAACCGCTGGGCGGATTGATCGGGCTTGGCACGTCGCCCTTCAGGATAATCGGGTTGCGAATGGCCCCGGGCTCCGGCACCGGAACGGCCGATAGCAGCGCCCTGGTGTAGGGATGCCTCGGCGCGGTGAAGATTTGCTGCCTGGGCGCCATCTCGACGATCTTGCCGAGATACATGACGGCAACGCGGTGTGTCATGTGCTCGACAACAGCCAGATCGTGGCTGATGAAGAGCAGCGCGAGGCCGAACTCGCGCTGCAGATCCTGTAGCAGGTTGACGATTTGCGCCTTGACGGAGACGTCGAGCGCCGAGACCGCCTCGTCGCAGACGATCAGTTCGGGTTCCGCGGCAAGCGCCCGGGCGATGCCGATGCGCTGGCGCTGGCCGCCCGAGAATTCATGAGGCCGGCGGCCCAGCGCGTCGCGCGGCAGCCGCACGGTGTCCATCAGCGCCGCAACCTTCGCCTCGAGTTCGGCGGAAGATTTCGCGAGGCCGAAATTGCGGATCGGCTCGGCCAGGATGTCGCGGACGCGCATGCGCGGGTTGAGGCTGGAGAACGGATCCTGGAACACCACCTGCACGCGGCGGCGCATGCTGCGCAAGCCGCCGGGTGAAAGATCGTCGATCCGCTGGCCATCCAGCACCACCTGGCCGGCGGTGATGTCGAACAGCCGAAGGATGGCCCGGCCGACCGTCGACTTGCCGCAGCCGGATTCGCCGACGAGAGACAACGTCTCGCCACGCTCGACCTCAAAGGACACGCCGTCCACGGCATAGACCCAGTTGGACTTGCGGCTGAACAGGCCGCCACGGACCGGAAAATGCTTCTTGAGGTCGTTGACCTGGAGCAGTGGGGCGCTCATGCCGCGGCCGCCTCCTTGCGCGCGTAATGACAGGCGGCGATGTGGCGGGGCCCTTTCTCTTCGAGGCCCGGGGCGACCTGCCGGCAAAGATCGGTCGCCAGCGAACATCGGCCGGCAAAGACGCAGCCCTCGATCCGCCCCTTGAGGCTGGGTACCTGGCCGGGGATTTCGGCGAGCCGCCGCGCCGCGCCTGTTAGCGAGGAGCCGAGCTTGGGCACCGCGCCAAGCAGCCCCTGCGTATAGGGATGACGGGGCGAGCGGAACAACTCGGCGACCGGCGCCTCCTCGACCTTGCGGCCGGCATACATCACCATGACGCGCTCGGCGATTTCAGCGACCACGCCGAGATCGTGGGTGATCAGGACGATCGCCGCGCCAACGCGGCGCTTGAGGTCGAGCATCAGCTGCAGGATTTGCGCCTGGATCGTGACGTCAAGCGCCGTGGTCGGCTCGTCGGCGATCAGGAGTTTTGGGTTGCAGGCGAGCGCCATGGCGATCATTACGCGCTGCCGCATGCCGCCGGAAAGCTGATGCGGGTATTCGCGCACGCGCCGCACCGGCTCCGGGATGCCGACCAATGTCAGCATCTCGATGGCGCGCGCTTCTGCCGCCTGCTTGTCGAGCCCCTGATGCATCCGCAGCGTCTCGCCGATCTGACGGCCGACCGTCAGCACCGGGTTCAGGCTCGTCATCGGTTCCTGGAAGATCATCGAAATGTCGTTGCCGCGAATGGCGCGCATCTCGCGTTCGGAGAGTTGCAGCAGATCCTTGCCCTGGAAGCGGATAGAACCCGCGATCTTGCCCGGCGGCTCGGCGATCAGTCGCATCAGCGACATCGAAGTGACCGACTTGCCGCAACCGGATTCACCGACGATGGCCAGCGTCTCGCCTTCGTTGACGTGGAAGGAGACGCCGTCGACGGCGCGGTTGATGCCCTCGGGGGTACGGAAATGAGTCTGCAGATTTTCGACTTCGAGCAATGCCATCGGATCAGAGACTCTTGGCCATTCGCGGATCGAGCGCATCACGCAGGCCATCGCCAAGCAGGTTGACGGCGAGCACGGTGACGGACAGGAACGCGGCGGGAAAGAACACGATGTAAGGCTTGACCTGCCAGAGCGCCCTGCCCTCGGCCATGATGTTGCCCCAGGACGGAATGGTGGGTGGCGTGCCGGCGCCGATGAAAGAGAGGATCGACTCCACGATCATGGCGCTGGCGCAGATATAGGTTGCCTGGACCAGCATCGGCGCCAGCGTGTTGGGCAGGATGTGGCGCAGGATGACCATCGGCGTTCGCGTGCCCGAGGCCGTAGCGGCGTCCACATAGGGCTGCTCGCGCAGCGACAGCACGACACTGCGCACCAGCCGCGAGACGCGCGGGACTTCGGCAATCGTGATGGCCAGGATGACGTTGCCGACACTCGCGCGTGTCAGCGCCATCAGTGCGACGGCCAGCAAAATCGGCGGGATCGACATCAGCCCGTCCATGAACCGCATCAGGATGCTGTCCGCCCATCGCACGAACCCCGAAACCAGGCCAATAGCGAGACCGGCGAGTGAGGACAGTATGGCTACCGACAAGCCCACGGTGAGCGAGACCCGTGCCCCGTAGAGCACGCGTGAATAGATGTCGCGGCCGAGCAGGTCGGTGCCGAACCAGAAATCGGCGGAAGGCAGGCGCGTGCGCTTGGCAGGCGCGAGCGCGGTCGGGTCGACGGTCCCAAGCCAGGGCGCGAAGATCCCGATCAAGACGAGACAGAGCAGCAAGGCGCCGCCGATCGCAACCGTTGGATGACCGCGCAGGAAGCCGAACACACCGCGCCGGATGGCCACCTGCAGCAGCAGGTCCGGCAGTTGCGGCGCAATGACGAGGCCCGGCGGCACCGGTGCCGTGCTTGTCGTGGAGATGCTCAATAGCGGATCCTCGGATCGACCAGGGTGTAGGTGACGTCGACCATCAGGTTGACGAGCACATAGAGGAAGCTGAACAGCAGCACGATGCCCTGGATGACCGGATAATCGCGGCGCAGGATCGCGTCGATCGTGAGCCGGCCAAGGCCGGGGATGGCGAACACGCTTTCGGTCACCACCGCGCCGCCGATCAGTAGCGCAATGCCGATACCGATCACCGTCACGATCGGAACGGCTGCGTTCTTCAGCGCGTGAACGAACAGGATGTTGCGCTGCCCGAGGCCTTTGGCGCGGGCGGTGCGGACATAATCCTGCTGCAGCACCTCGAGCATAGAGGCCCGGGTAATGCGCGCGATCAGCGCGATGTAGACGGTGCCGAGGGCAAATGCCGGCAGGATCAGGTTCTGCAGCCATGGCCAGAAGCCTCTTGCAAGCGGCGTGTAGCCTTGCACGGGAAGCCATTCGAACTGCAGCGCGAACACATAGGCAAGGACGTATCCGACAACAAAGACCGGAAGCGAGAAGGCGAACACGGCAAACGCCATGATAGTGCGGTCGATCCAGCTTCCCGCCTTCCACGCCGCCGCCACGCCGAGCGGCACCGCGACAAGGATGGTCAGAACGAGCGTAATCGCCATCAGCGAGAATGTCGGCTCGATGCGCTGCGCGATCATCGCGGAGACCGGCAGGTTGGTGAAGATCGAGGTGCCGAGATCGCCATGCAGGATATGCCAGAGCCAGCTCCCGAACTGGATCAGAAACGGCCGGTCGAGGCCGAGGCCCTGGCGTATGCGCTCAACGTCGGCCGGGCTCGCCTGGTCGCCTGCAATCACCGCGGCCGGATCGCCCGGCGCGATGTAGAGCAGACTGAAGACGAACAGCGCGACGATCCCCATCACGGGCAAGGTCGAGAGAACGCGCCGAAGGATATACGAGACCATGTGGGTTTACTGCGCCGTCATGCGGTCTTCGACACGCCCCAGAAGAAGGGCAGCGGCCCCTTGGCGATACCGGAGACGTTTTTGCGCCACGCCGTGTAGCTCAGGAAGAAGCCGGTCGGCGCGTAGACCACGTCCTCCATCGCCGCCTTGTTGAGGCGCTTGACCGCGGTCTTCTCCTCATCGAGATTTTTGGCATCGAACCATGCCGTGACTTCCTTTTCCACGGCCTCGCTCGTGGGCCAGCCAAACCACGCCTTGTCGCCAGTGCCGCGAATGGCGTTGTAGGCGGCGGGACTGATGCAGTCCGCGCCGGCGTGCCAGGTATGAAACATCCCCCAGCCGCCCTGGCCCGGCGGCGTTTTCTGCGCGCGGCGGGAGCCCACCGTGCCCCAATCGGTCGCAACGAAGTCAACATTCATTCCGATTTGCTTCAACAGATCGGCGGTGACATCGCCCTGCGCCTTGGTGATCGGTTGATCCTGCGCCACAACGCAGGTGACCGGCTGGCCTGAATAGCCGCTCTCGGCCAGCAGCTTCTTGGCCATTGCGAGATCGCGCTTACCCTTCAGGATCTCGCCACCCTCCTCCGTGTACAGCGGGGTGTCCGGCGTGAAGAACCCCGGCAGCGGCTTCCAGAGCGCGGTATCGTCACCGACCAGCGCGCGCATGTAGTCTTCCTGGCTCAGCGCCGCAAGCACGGCACGTCGCACCTTCACATTGTTGAATGGCGGATGCAGATGGTTCATCCGGAATGAACCGATGTTGCCAAGCGGATCGGCGATGTCGACGTTGATGTTGCGGTTCTTCTTGAGCGACGGCACGAGATCGGTGATGGGGCTCTCCCACCAATCGACCTCGCCGTTCTGAAGTGCTGCCGCCGCCGTGGCGGGATCCGGGATCACCACCCATTCGATGCGGTCAACCAGCATCTGCTTGCCGCCGGCGAGCCAGGACGTCTTCTCCTGCCGCGGCGTGTAATCGGCAAACTTCTCGAACACCGCCTTGGCGCCGGGCACCCATTCGCCCTTTGCGAATTTCATGGGGCCTGAGCCGATATATTCGGGGATCTGCTTGAACGGGTCGGTCTGGGCGATGCGCTCGGGCATGATGAACGCGCAGGGCGTGCTATTCTTGCCCAATGCCAGCAGCATCTTCGGATACGGCGCCTTCAGTGCCCATTTGAAGGTTCGGTCGTCGACGGCGGTCAGCTCGTTCTGGATCGCCTTGAGCATCAGGCCCATCGGATCGCGCGCCGACCAGCGCGCGAGACTCGCCACCACATCCTTGCTGCGGACCAGCTCGCCATCGTGAAACTTCAGACCCGGCCGAAGCCGAAAGCTCCAGACCAGCCCGTCATCGGACACCTCCTCGGACTCGACCATCTGGCGCTGCGGCTGCAGCGTCGCGTCGAGGCCGTAGAGGGTGTCCCACACCAGCGCAGCCGCGTTGCGCACGACATACTGGGTCCCCCAGATCGGATCGAAATTCGCGAGGTTGGCCTGCGGCACAAACCGCAGCGTGCGCGCGGCGGCGCCTTGGGAAAGCGCCGGCATAGAAAGGCCGCCCGTCGCCGCCAGGCTTCCTACCCCGGCCAATCCCTTCAACACAGTCCTGCGATCCATGGAGCTCTCCCAATCTCGGGTTATCATGGCGGTTCCGGCCAATTCATTGGCCGGAGGTTCGATGCCGCGTGAGGTGAAGCGGGCCAGTCAAACCGATGCCAATCAGTCTCCTGTTTCTTGCAAGCGGTATGCCAGCATGGCCCATTCGCGCGGCTGCCGATTTCCGGCTGCCCCTGCAGGAGGCCCTTTCGAGCGATCACATTTTCGCGCGGTCACATCCATCTGCGGTTCTGCCTAGCCTGCGAGCTGCTTGAATTTCGACGATTGCTTCGGGTGCCACCAACGGCCGGCAATGACGACGCCTTCGGACACAATCTTGCGGTCGCCGATCAGCTGCTCGCCGACGGCGTCGACATAGTCGAACTGGCCTTGCTCGACCGAGATGAGCGTGGCGTCTCCCGCGCTTCCCGGCTTGAGGCTGCCGAGTTCGGGACGCCGCAGCGCCATCGCCGCGTTGACCGTCGAAGCCGCGACCACGTCAGGGAGCGGCATGCCCATGCACAGAAACTTGGACATGGTTGTCACCTGATCAAAGGCCGGCCCGTCGATGCACAGGGTGTGGACATCAGAGGAAATGGTGTCGGGATAGAAGCCGTTGGCAAGCATCGCACGTGCAGTCTTGAAGGCGAATGAGCCTTTACCGTGGCCGATGTCGAACAGCACGCCGCGTTCCCGCGCCTCCAGCACCACTCGCTTCACCGTGCCCTGGGCGGTGGCGGGCGTATTGGGAAACGGCCGGAACGCGTGCGTGAGGACGTCGCCCGGACGCAGGCGGGCGAGCACCTCCTCGTAGCTCGGCGGCGGGTGATCGATATGCGCCATCAGCGGCATGCCGACCTCTTCAGCGACCTCGAGCGCAATTTCGAGCGGCACGATCCCCGAGGTGCCCGAAGCATGGAGCCCTACCCGCACCTTGATGCCGACGACGAGGTCGCGGTTGGCCTCCGCCACCTTGACGGCGTCGATCGGATTCATCAGCCGCATCTCCTCGCTCTCGCCGACCATGACCCGATGCGAGAAACCGTAGATGCCGGCGTGGGAGACGTGCAGGTAGGCCAGAATGCGGACCTGGCTCGGCTCGATGACGTGCTTGCGGAAGCCGGCGAAATTACCGGGGCCGGCGCTGCCGGTGTCGACTGCCGTGGTAACGCCGGAAGTGCGGCAGAACTCCTCGGCGTCGATGCCGAGCGAGGTGCCGCCCCAATAGACGTGGGTGTGCAGATCAATCAGGCCGGGGGTGACGATGTAACCCGATACGTCCCGCACATCGGTTCCGGGATCGGCCTTGAGCTCGCTTCCGACCATGGCCACTTTGCCACCCGCGAAGGCGACATCCGTCACCGCGTCGAGCTTCTGGGAGGGGTCGATCACCCGGCCGCCGCGCAGGATCAAATCGAAAGACATCATTATCTCCTGAAATGAGGGAAGCCGCGCGAGGCCGCCTCGCCCATCCACGAAAGCGCGTGCACCGATGAGCCGTCAACCATTGAAGGCCGCCTGGGCTTCCGGCAGATCCCAGATCTTGCCGATTGCCGCTGACGCGGCCGAAATCATCGCGGTTTCGTCGCCGTGAATGTACCGGCCCGCATCGATCAGTACACGCCCGTCAACGATGACCTGATCGATGTTGGCGCGGTTTCCAAGTGCGACAAGCCCGCGCCGCGGATCGAACAGCGGCTGTAAATGGGGATGGGTCAGGTCGACCACGGTGAGGTCGGCGGTTGCGCCCGGCGCGATCGTCCCGAGGTCCGGCCGCTTGATGACCGCCGCCGCGGTTGCCGTGACCGACTCGATCAGGTCAGGCGCGTTGGCTACGTCAGCACGAGCGGACGCAATCTTCGAGATCATCGACGCGGCGTTGAGCTCGCCGAGCAGGTCCATGTTGTAGCCGTCGGTTCCGACCACCGTCCGGACACCGTGCTCCGCGAACCGGCTGAACGCCGCGGTAACGCCCGAGCGCGCGAACACGCGCGGGCAGTTCAGCACCGTGGCGCCCTTCGCCGCCATCAGCCTCAAATCATTATCGGTGCTCGCGATACAGTGCGCGGCCATGAAGTCAGGCGCCAGAAGGCCGAGCCAGTCGAGATATTCGGCCGGCGTGCGACCGCCGTGACGGCTGCCGATCGTCGCAACTTCGGCCTGGCTTTGCGCGAGATGGGTGGTGATGGGAATGTCGAGTTCGCGCGCCCGGGCGGCACACGCCCGCAGCAGATCCGGACCACAGGTGTCGGTCGCATGCGGGCTCATCGCAAGGCCAATCCGGCCGTCGCCGCGTCCGTTCCAGCGCTGGTAGAGCGCGTTCCAGGTGTCCATATCGGCCTGGCCATCATCGCCCGCATAACACACCACGCCGTCCGGCCCCGCCTTGGCATCCGAGGTCGAAAACAGATACGGCGCGCCATAGAAGCGGATGCCCATTTCCTCAGCGGCGTCGAACATCTCCGGAATGGTGTTGCGAAACGGCTCCATCACCGTGGTGGCGCCACCCTTCAGCAATTGCAGAATGCCGAGCCGCGCGATCGCGAGCCGCTCTTGCGGCGACAGCAGGTCGGCGCCGCGCTTGGTCAGCGGCAGCAGCACTGTATAGACGATGCTCTGGTTGTTCCGCCGACCATTGCCGTCCTCAGTGTGCGTCCGGGCGACAGCTTCGCTGAAGCAGTGGTTGTGCAGGTTCATGAGGCCGGGCAGCACGAAGCGGCCCGGCCTGTCGAATACCTCGGCGGCGGAGGGCCGGTCGCGCGTGACGGCGGCGATCCGCCTGCCTTCCAGCAACACCCAGTGATCGCACAGCACCTCCTGCGCGCCATCCCTGCGCGACAACACATAGCTGCCAAAGATCGCGATCGTATTCATGCCGGTTTCACATTCCAGAATACGGCCGTACCGTCGAGGATGCCGGTGATATTGGAGCGGTACGCGGTCGGTTGTTTGTACTGACCGATCGGGAAGTAAGGAATTTCCTCGAACGATAGTGCCTGGATATCGCGGCAGATGCGCTGTTGCTCGGCAAGATTGCCGGCAGCGAGCCACTGGCTGCGTAGCACGCCCATCTTCTCGCTCTTGTACCAGCCGGCCACTTTGCTGTCGCCACGCAGGTTCGAATTGCCGGCCGGGTTCAGCCAATCGATGCCTTGCCAGTTACCCACGCCGGCGCTCCAGCCGCCCTGGGCGACGGGATCCTTTTTCAGCTGCCGCTGCAGCACCACGCCGAAATCCAGCCCGGCATATTCGACGTTCATGCCGGCCTGCTGCAGCATGTCGGCTGCGATGTCGCCGAGCGGTTTTTGCGCAAGCGAGTTGGTGGGGACGAGCAGCACTACCTTCTCGCCATTATAGCCGGCGGCCTTCAGATCGGCCTTGACCTTCGCCATGTCGCGCGGCCCGCGGAACACATTGAGGCCGACATCGCTCGCCATCGGCGTACCCGGCGCAAAGAAGCCTATCGGTGAGGATTGGTAAGCAGGATCGTCGCCTGCAACCGCCGTCATGAAGGCGGACTGGTCGATCGCGCCCAGCAGCGCCCTGCGGATGGCGGGATTGTCGAACGGCGGCTGCAGATGGTTCACGCGCAGCATGCAGGTGTACCCCCGCGGATCGAGAATCCGGGTGGTGATGCCGCCGGTCCGTTTCAGCACCGGCAACAGGTCGTGCGGCGTTGTCTCCTGCCAATCCTGCTCGCGCGTTTGCAGCGCTGCCACCCCCGTCGCGGCATCCGGCATCGTCGTCCAGACCACGCGGTCGTAATGAACGATCTTCGGACCTGCGGTCCAATCAGGCTTGCCGTCCTGGCGGGGCTGATAGCGATCGAAACGAGCGTATACGTTGCGCGCGCCCTGCACGCGCTCATCCGCAACAAAGCGGAAGGGACCGCTGCCCACGACCTCGCCCAGCGGCTTGAACGGATCCTGGCTCGCCAGCCGCTCCGGCATCATGAACGGCGCCTGGATCGCGGCCTTGCCGAGCGCCGCAGGCAACAGAGGGAAAGGCCTGCTCAGCCGAAAGCGGATGGTGCGATCATCAGGCGCCGACAGTTCGTCGGTTGCGGCCATCAGCTCGGCGCCGAACCCGTCGCGGGCCGCCCATCGGCGAATGCTCGCGACGCAATCGCGCGCCAGCACGCGCTCGCCGTCATGCCATAGCAGGCCGTCGCGCAGCGTCAGGTCCCACTGCCGCTCGTCGTTGGAAACGACATGCCCGGACACCATCTGAGGCGAAACCTCGAGCGCCGAATTCATGCCATAGAGCGTATCGTAGACCATGAATCCATGGTTTCGGGAAACCTGCGCCGTGGAGTAGATCGGATCGATGAAAGTCAGGTCGATCACCGGAATAAAGCGCAGCGTGGTCTGCGATTGCGCCCGCAGGATCCCCGGCAGCGACAACGCCGGCGCTACGGCGGCGGCCTTTAACAGTGAACGACGGGAAACGAGCATCGAGGACTCCTGGAATATTTGATCAGCGCCGTCCTCAGAGGGTGGCCGCTTCGTGACTGCTGAAATTCGCCGCGATCGCCTCCCCGGTCGTGATCCACAGATCGGGGCAGGATTTGGCATAGGTGAGAAATTCCCGCAGCAGCCGAAGCCGCATCGGGCGGCCGCTGCATTGCGGATGCAGCACGGTCGTAACCATCGCGCCCCAATCCCTGACCTCGTCGAGCTCATCCTTCCAGATCGAGAGCACGTGCTCCTTCGGAAAGATCGGCCGCGGGCTGAATCGGGCGGACAGTCCATGCATCCAGTCGTCGTAGCTTGCGGTCACCGGCAACTCGATCGTGCCCGGCTTGCCATCGGCAAGGCGATGGCGGTAAGGCCGCACGTCATCACGAAATGACGAGGTGTAGACGATGCCGTAGCGCACCAGCGCCACACGCAATTCCTCGGTGAATTCGCCGTAGGGCGCCCGATAGCCGGTCGGCTTGACGCCAAGCCTCCGCTTCAGCGCCTCAAACCCCCGCTCCAGCTCTTCCTCGATCCAGGGGTCACCCGGATCCGGCAGCAGATGGTGGTAGCCATGATGGCCGATCTCGTGGCCCGCCTTCAGAATAGCCTCTGCCATCGCGGGATGCGCATCCACCGACCAGCCGGTGACGAAGAACGTCGCCTTCAAGTCAAGCTGATCGAGCAGCTCCAAAAGTTTCGGCGTGCCGACGCGCGCCTCGTAGCCGCCGTAGCTCATGGTGATGAGGCGCTGGGCGTGTAACGCATCCTTGCTGGTCCAGGCGCTCTCCGCGTCCACGTCGAACGAGAGGAACATCGCCGAGGTGTAAGGCTTGGGCCAGGGATAGTCCGGAGCCGGCGGCGCGGTGTTCGCGGGAATGAGCGGAATGCTCGCGAGTGCTTTACTGTCCAGCATTGATGGTCGCCTTCTCTACGCCGTAGTCGGTCAATTTCCACTTCGCCAGCAAGGCGCGGTAAGTGCCGTCCGCGATCAACGAGTCCAGCGCCTCCACGACCGCCTGCTGCAGCACCTTCTCCTTCACGCCCAACGCAAGCCCGGTGAACTGGGTGGCAAAGACGTCGCCGACCGGGAGATAGGTGCCCGGCTCGAGGTCCATCAAGTAGGGAAGCGTCTCGCCGCCCTGAACGGCCGCATCGATCCGTCCCTGCCTTAGCTGGGTCCGGGCATCGGCCGATCCTTCCGTGCCGACGAATTGAATAGGATTACCGCCGCAATGCGCCTCGCTCCAGGCAGCGATCAGCTTCGGAAAGGACGTGCGCCGGCTTGCACCGACCTTTTTCCCGCAAAATGCCGCCGTGTCCTTGAATTCGGCTGCGCGCGATTGCTGCACGAAGAAGCGAGGCCCATTCCGGAGATAGTCGACAAAGGTCGCCGTGTCCTGCCGGCTCGCCATATCAGTCATGCCGGACAGGATCGCATCCACCCTCCCCGTCGAAATCGCAGGCATCATCTGGTCGAAACTGGTTTGTTGCCAGTCGAACTTGACGCCAAGCTTCTTGCCGAGCGCCTCGCCAAGCTCGACGTCGAAACCGGTCAGCGTGTTGGTCGCGGGGTCGCGGAATTCCATCGGCGGATAATTCGGTACGATGGCGACCTTGATACTGCCCTGCTTGGCGATTTCCGGAGGCAGTTCGATCGCCATGGCCGAAATCATAGCGGCGCAAGTGAGCGCGGCAGCGAGAAACCATTTCATCATGACAATCGCTCCATCAGATCACCGCGGAAAGAAAGGATTGAGTACGCACTTCACGGGGCTTGCCCAGAACCTCCGCCGCAGGCCCGGACTCGACGATGGCGCCATGATCCATATAGACGACCGTATCCGCCACCTCCCGCGCGAATCCGAGCTCGTGCGTCACCACCATCATCGTCATGCCGCTGCAGGCAAGCTCCTTCATGACGGCAAGCACCTCTCCGACCAGTTCAGGATCGAGGGCACTGGTCGGCTCGTCGAACAGCATCAGCATCGGCTTCATGGCGAGCGCGCGGGCAATCGCCACCCGCTGCTGCTGCCCGCCGGAAAGCTGCGAGGGATAGGCATCGGCTTTCGCCGCCAGCCCAACGCGCCTGAGAAGCTCCATCGCCTCCGCCCGCGCGTCCTCGCGACTGCGACCCTGCACCTGCACCGGACCTTCGGTGATATTTTCAAGCGCGGTCTTGTGCGGGAACAGGTTGAAGCGCTGAAACACCATGCCGGTCTTCAGGCGCTGTCGTGCAATCTGCCGCTCGGTGAGACGATGCAATCGCCCACCCTCTTCCCGTATGCCCAGCAACTCGCCATCGAGCCAGATGCCGCCGCTATCGATCGACGTAAGCTGATTGATGCAACGCAGCAGCGTCGTCTTGCCCGATCCCGACGCCCCGATCAGGCACAGCACCTCGCCTGCGCAGACGTCGAGCGAGACACGATTCAGGGCCTGAAACTCCCCAAAGTTCTTGCTGACCGAACGGATGGCGACGAGGGGCTGAGTCATCGGGTGATCTGCAATGCTCCACGCGCGAAGCGCCGTTCGAGAAGCATCTGCAAAGGAGTCAGGATCGACACGACGAGCAGATACCAGGAGCCGGCGACGATCAGGAGTTCGATCACGCGTGAATTCGCGTAGTAGATATTCTCGGCGTTGTGCAGCACCTCCGGATACTGAATGACGCTGGCGAGCGACGTGGCCTTCACCATGCCGATGAATTCGTTGCCGAGCGGCGGGATCACTACCCGCATCGCCTGCGGCAGGATGATCCGGCGGAGCGCGCGCAGCCGTCCCATGCCGATCGCCTGCGCGGCCTCATATTGCCCGACATCGACCGACAGCATGCCCGCCCGCATCACCTCGGACGTGTAAGCGCCCTGATTGATGCCGAGGCCGAGAAGTGCGGACAGGAACGGCGTCATGACGTCGACCGCCCGGGCCGACCATAGGCCCGGAATGCCGATCGTCGGAAATACCAGCGCGAGGTTGAACCACAGCAGTAACTGCAGGATCAATGGCGTGCCGCGGAACAGCCACGTATAGCCAGCGGCAACCGACGTCAGCACCGGATTGGACGAGAGCCTCATGATTGCGACGACGACGCCCAACACGATGCCGAGGGTCATCGCGAGCACCGCCATCACCATGGTGTTGGTGATGCCTTCAAGGATCACTTTCGCGGTCAGGAAGCGGCTGACATAGGTCCATTCGATCTGACCGTTGACGAAGGCACGGCCGATCGCCGCCAGCACGACGAGAATCGCCGCCGCAGCGAGCCAGCGCCCCCAGTGAGCCTGACGCGCGACCGTCATCTCCGAAATATCGGGGAAACCTTCCGCGAGCGTGGGTGCTGCTCTCATTGCGTGGACGCATTCATCATCGGTTGGGCCACGGCGTTCGCGCCCAATCCATATTTATCGAGAATGGCCTTGTAGGAACCGTCAGCCATCATCGCTGCGAGATGCTCCGTCACCACCTCGCGCAGCACTGCATCGTCCTTCCGGAACATGATGCCCTGATAGCCGGTGGAGAACGGTTCACCCAAAATGCGGTATTTGCCGGCCTCCTGTCCTTGCGCGTAGGGCAACGTTTCGCTGCCCTGTACCGCGGCGTCGATGCGGCCCTGCTTGAGCTGGTTGCGGACATCGATGCTGTTTTCGCCCGGAACATATTGCACGGCGGGCTTGCCGTTCGCCTCGCAATTCTGCTTGCTCCATTTCTCGATCTCGACCGGGAAACTGGTGCTGCGCGTCGTCCCGACCTTCTTGCCGCAGAGATCGATGGGAGACTTCGCCGCATTTTCCGTCAGGACGAAGAACTGCGGACCTGTCGCCAGATAGTCGATGAAATCGGCGGTCTCGCGCCGCGAACCGCGGTCCGAAATGCCGCTGATGATGAAATCCGCGCGCTTGGTCTGCAATGAGGGAATGAGCTCGGCGAACGGCGTTTCGCTCCAGACGATCTTCACGCCCAGCCGCTTCGCGAGTTCGTTGGCGAGATCGATATCGAGCCCGACGAGCTGGTTTGTGGTGGGATCGCGATATTCCATCGGGGCGTAGGTCGAGTTGACCGTCAGCCGCAACGTACCCGCCTGCTTGATCGCTTCCGGTAATTCGCCGGCTTGTGCCGTTGTAATGGCGAACAGCGCGGCGACCCCAACGAAAAACGAGAGACGTGTCATATCAGCTCCTTCGGCCCGCACCGCGACTGGCCGCTTGATGTTTAACCGCATCGAGCGTGGCCGGCTCGATGACACCGGCACGCTCTGTGATGACCGCGTATTGCTCCGGCCGCCGGTGCGCGGCGAAATTGAACATCTTGTCCTTGCCCTGGCGGCAAAGATCGAGGTCGAGGTCTGCGACCACAATTTCGTCCACGAGCGTTTGCGCTTCGGCGACGATCCGGCCGTTGGGATCCACGATGCAGGAGCCACCGATCAGCCCGGAGCCATCCTCGCTCCCCGCCTTGGCGACCGCGATCGCCCAGGTGGCGTTCATGTAGGCATTGGCCTGGGTAACCAGCTTGGAATGGAAGGTGCGCAGAGCCGCGTCTTCGGAGACACCGCCGTTTGGATCGTAAGCGGCTGAGTTGTAGCCGACGCAAACCAGTTCGACGCCCTGCAGGCCCAGCACGCGCCAGGCTTCCGGCCAGCGGCGATCGTTGCAAATCATCATCCCCATGATGGCGTGGCTCCAGTCCGGTCCTGCCCGAAAGGCAGGAAATCCCAGATCGCCATATTCGAAATAGCGCTTTTCAAGCTGCTGATAGGCTGCGCCGGCACGCGGCTCGACCGAGCCTGGCAAATGCACTTTGCGATAGCGCCCGAGAATTTCGCCGCAGCGATCGACCAGGATCGAGCAATTGAAGCGCTGACCGTCCGATGTCAGCTCGGCGTAACCGACATAGAAGCCAATGCCGAGTGCCCGAGCGCGGTCGAACAAGGGCTGCACGGCCGGATTTGGCATGCCGCGCTCGAAGTAATGATCGAGTGCGTCGCCCTCGATAAGCCATCGCGGGAAGAAGGTCGTGAACGCCAGTTCGGGAAAAACGACCAGTGTTGCAGCGCGCGCAGCCGCCTCCTCCAGCAACGCCAGCATCCGGCCAAGCGTATGCTCCCGCGAGTCCGCTTTTTGCGTCGGCCCCATCTGAGCAGCGGCCGCGCGGAGAACTCGAACCAACGTTGCCTCCAATCTGTGCGGATTGCTTACTCAAGAGGCGGATGATCCCGCTCCGATAGCGCTCCGATGCAGGGGTGATTACGCGGAAGCGCAGCCCTAAACGCAATCACTCGTGCTATGATATTTTCAGTGAGACAATAACCGGTAGTTATATGAACCTGCGCCAATTGGAGATCCTGCGAGCGGTTATCCGGCATCGGACCACGGTCGCGGCGGCGGACGAACTGGCGCTGTCGCAACCGGCGATCAGCAATGCGCTGAAGGCGATGGAGGCGCAGGCGGGTTTCGCCTTGTTCGAGCGCGTCAACAACCGGCTGTTCCCGACATCAGAGGCGATGGCGCTTTACAAGGAAAGCGAGGCGATCTTTGCGCTCCACGCCAAACTCGAAAATCGCGTGCGCGACTTGAGGGAGTGCCGCTCGGGGCTTCTTTCGATCGTGGCGACGCCGCCGCTGGCCTACAGCATTATTCCACACGCTTTGTCGGACTTCCTGCGCCGCCGTCAGCAGACGCGCGTCTTTTTCGATGTACGGCGTTACGAAGGAATCATCGACGGTGTGTCGAGCAGGGTCGCCGAGCTCGGCTTCGCGCTCGGGCTGTCGCATCACCCCGGCATTGCGCATGAGGTGGTTCACACCGGCGAAATGGTCTGCGTCCTGCCGCCGAACCATCCGCTGGCTGAACGGTCGGTCATTTCCGCTTCCGACCTTGTCGGCCTGCCCTTCATCGGGCTGGAGCGCGGCACGCGGTTGGGCGAAGCCGTGCGCGAGAGCTTTGCGCAGGCCGGCGCGCCGTTCCAGCCGACCGTCGAGGTGCGCTACTGCAATACGGCCTGCGTGCTCGCGGCCGCCGGCGTGGGCGCGGCGGTCGTCGATCCGTTTTCACCGCGCCAGGCTGGCGGCCAGGGCCTGATCGTTCGGCCTTTCACGCCCAAGACCGTGGCCGTGGCCTATATGCTGTGGTCCGAGGCGGAGCCGCTATCGCGTCTGGCCAAGGCGTTCCTGAATGAAGTCCGGCAGGCGAGCCGGTCCCTGGACCAAGGTGCCTCTTGAGCGTTGCGCGGCCCGAGGCTGCTCGGGCTCGTTGCTTACAGCGCCATGGCGGCAGCGTTGTTCGACACGTCCGTCTTCCGCATCATCATCCGCGCAATCGCCTCGCCAATCACCACCGTGGTGAAATGGGTGTTGGCGCGGCAATCGGACGGCATGATCGAAGCGTCCGCCACGCGCAGCGCGGCGATTCCTTTCACGGTGCCATCCGGATTCACCACGCCATTGGCGTCGTTGAAGCCCGCCATGCGACAGGAACCGGCGGCATGCTGAATGTCGCCGGTTTCGCGGCGGAGCAGCGCTTCGAGCTCCCCATTCGGCAGTGAAGCGGCCTGCGGCAGCGTCAGGTCGGTATCGATCAGGCGAATCCAGTCGCTGATTTCAGCCAGCGCCGGCTGGGTGGTGAGCACGGCCAGTCGCTTCACCGCGTCGACCATGCGCAGCAGGTCGCGGTCGTCGGCAAGCATGTTTTCTTCGACGATCGGGTCGATCGAAGCGTCGGTCGAAGCCAGCTTCAAATGACCGCGCGAGTAGGCGTTGAACAGACCAGCGCCGATGGCGCCGGGGGTGCCGATGCCGCGGTGGTTGAAGGCAATCAGGATCATGTCGCGCTTGCCGCCATCCGCAAGCCCGGACGAATACGTCACGCAGCAGTTGGTATGACGCGTATCCGGGTCCCTCGGCCGAAACTCTTCGCGCAGCTGTATGGTGGCGCGAAACAGCGGATGGTCGAAGAAGTGCTTGCCGACCGGCAGGTCGCGCTCGACTGCGATGCCCATCGCCTTCAGTTCGTCGGCGGGGCCGATGCCCGAACGCAGCAATATCGCCGGGCTGTGGATGGCGCCGGCGCACAGCACGATCTCGCGCGCGCTGATTTCCAAACTGCCCTGCCCTTCGATGTGAACCAGTACGCCGGTGGCCCGGCCATCCCTGATCAAGAGGCGATCGACCAGCGCATGCCCCCGGATTTCCAGGTTGGCGCGGCCGCGCGCCGGCTCCAGATAGGCTTCATTGGTGGTGATGCGGCGGTTGTCGCGGCTGTTGATCGGATAGCACGCGACACCCTCGCCATCCGGTCCGTTGAGGTCAGCACACCACGGATACCCCGATGCCAGCGCGGCGTCGCGGAGCCCACGGTCGATCGGGCCCCACTTCTCCGGCGGCGCGCGATAGACCGGCAACGGTCCACCACGGCCATGGCCCGCGCTGTCGCCGAACTCGAAATCATCCTCGATGACCGAGAACAGCGGCATTATCTCTTTTGCCGACCAGCCGGTGCAGCCACCGGCCGCCCAGTCGTCGAACGCGTCCGCGACGCCGCGGATGGCGATCTGGCCGTTCATCATCGAACTGCCGCCGAGGCCCTTGCCGCGCCAATAGAAGCGCGCCTCCTGTCCCGCCACCCGGCGGGTCAAAAGATTCGGCCACTGCCATTTCTCCTGATATTCGCGCTTGTGAATGATCGGGATCGGGTTCGGCGTGCGGACTTCCCAGGGCGCCTCGTCGGCGCGCCAGTCAAGGCCGGCTTCCAGCAGCAGCACGCGCCTGGCGGGGTCCTCGGACAGCCGGGCGGCAACCGCGGCGCCGGCAGAGCCGCCGCCGACTACAATGACGTCATACATGGCGTTACTTCTCGATGTTCCAGAAAATCGGAATCGCCGACGGTATCAAACCGCGCAGATTGGCGCGATAGGCAGCCGGCTGGGCGAACTGCCCCCACGGAATGCCCGGAGCCTGATCGTACATCACAGTCTGAATCTCCGCAGCGATCTTCTTGCGATCTTCCTCGGCGGGTGCTTTGGCGAAGGCATCCAGCAGCGGCGCGATGCGCGGGTCGCATTGCCAGCCTGTGAAGTCGACGCAATTGAACGCCACCATGACGTTCGTAAGCGGCGAGGCCAGATCGAAGCCGCCGGCGTGAACGCCATAAACGCTCCAGCCTTCCTTCTTGGTACGGCGCGCCAGCACCGAGGCCCAATCCATCACCTGCAGATCGACGTTGAAGCCGGCCTGCTTCAGCTTCTCTGCAAGAACCTGCGCCGAAATGCGCGGCGCCTCAAGGTCACTCGCCTGCATCACAATGATGGGCTCGCCGGCGTATTTCGTCGCCTTGAGTGCCGCGCGCGCCGCCTCGATGGATGGGTTCGCTGCAGCGTCGGTCCCGGCCTTGCTGTCATAGGTGGTGCCGCAGGTGAAGAATGTTGCGCAAGGTGTGGCGTATTTGGCATCAAGGCCCAACCCGTCCAACACCTCGCGCTGATCGACCAGCTTCCACAGCACGCGCCGGATCGCCGGATCGTCGAACGGCTTCTGCGCGGCGTTGAGGCGATAGGCGCCAGCAAACATGTTGCCTCCGGTGAAGTTCACGACCTTCACCTTGGCATTCTTTTCGAGGACCGGCAGCAGATCGAACGGCGCGTACTGCATGAAATCCACCTCGCCGGTCTGCAGCGCGGATGCGGCGGTGGAACCGTCGGGGATGACGCGAATTTCCAGCGTGTCGACGTTGACGCGCTTGCCACCGGCCAGGAAGTCGGCAGGTTCGGAACGCGGCACATAATCGGCGAATTTCTTCAGGATCATGCGATCGCCGGTGCGGTGATCAGCCTTGCTATAGACAAACGGTCCGGAGCCCACGATTTCGGTGATGCGTTGATCGGCGGGCGTCTTGGCGACGCGCTCGGGCATCATGAAGGCGACGGGGCTCACGGGATTACCGAGCGCGTCGATCACCAGACCCGACGGCTCTTTCAGCGTCAGCACGAAAGTTTTGGCATCACTCGGTTCGAGCGACGCGGTGATGGCGAAGATTCGCCGGCCGAGTGCGTTGCGCTGGCCCCAGCGTCGCAGCGACGCTACGCAGTCCGCGGATGTGACCGGCCCGCCGTCATGCCATTTCAGGCCGTCGCGCAGCGTGAACGTGTAGATCAGTCCGTCAGGCGAAACCTTCCAGTCCTGCACCATCTGCGGCTTGACTTCGCCTTTGGCGTCCTTTGCGAACAGGGTGTCGAACACCATGAATCCGAAGGTTCGCGAGATATAGGCCGGCGTAAAATGCGGATCGAGCGTGGCGATTTCCGCTTCCAGCACCGCGACAAGATTGCCGCTGGCATAGGCCGGCGTAACCGCCGGAGCCGCGATAAGCGCGAGCGAAAACATCGCGGGGATGAAAGCCTTCAATTTGGACATGGGTGCCTTTTCAGGTTCGTGAGCAGAGTCTGGGAGGATTTGGAACGGGATAATGCACCTCGCGAGCAGTTGCTCTTTCAAGCAATGTCCATGCCGCAGGGGCTGCGCTGCTCATGTCACAGCGACTACCTGATGCGCGTTTGATCACATGCGCGGTGATAGCGACGCCGCGCCAGGAATGTCGCGGCGAGACTGAGCCAACTCAACGACGTCACTCAAACAAGCAATCTTTGGTCAGTTGCGCGAATTTTGAGCGCGGATTGTTCAAAAATGCTGCGCATCCACCCGTTGACGGCCTCCCTTCCAAGTCTCAAAATTAAAAACTCTGTTCCATTTTCCGGAACTATTCGGAAAGCCTGTTCAAGACCATGAGCGCCCTCGACAACGCCATCGAAATCCTGCGCTGCTTCGCGCCGCATCAACCGGAGATCAGCAATGCCGACGTGATCAGGCTCACCGGCAAGCCGAAGAGCTCGACGTCACGGCTGCTGCGTCAGCTCAAGGAATGTGGACTGCTGGAGCAAGACGCCTTGACCCGCCGCTATCGGCCGGGCCTGCTGGTGTTCGAACTCGGCCGCTTGCATCGGACTCAAAATGATTTTGTGGCCCTCGCCGAGCAGCGGCTGCGCGCGGTCTGCGCCAAGACCGGCCATACCGGCTACATCTCGGTGCTCGACGGCGCCGAACAGGTCGTGCTGCGCGTTGTCCCCGGATCCAATCCGCTTCAGGTGGTGACGCCGCCGGGTGTACGCGCGCCGGCCTTCGCGACATCCAACGGCCGCGCCATGCTTGCGCGCCTCAGCGACGCAGATATTCGCGCCCGCATGCCGAAACCGTTGCCTGCCATCTCGCCGTCTGCGCCGCGGAATCTGACGGCGCTGATGGCGCGTATCGCCGAAATCCGCCGCACCGGCTATTCCGAAGCCAGCAATGAATCCTTGCCGGGCGTAGGCTCGCTGGGTTTCGCACTCACCCGTCGCGACACCAATGAAACGATCGGGGTCGCCGTATCCTATCCGAGCCAGCTGACCTCAGCTGAAGAGCGCGCGAAGCTTTGGCAAGCTTTGCGTGCGATGGCGGTCGACCTCGGGCGGCTCTTCGATGATCCGATATGGCTCGCGCTGGATAGCGCCACACCCATACGCAAGGCCGCAGCAAGATGAATGCGGCTCGCGCGGGCATCACGCCTATCGCCTGGCTGATCGCGCCGAGCGCGCTGCTGTTCGCCCTGTTCTTCTTCCTGCCGATGGGGCTGATGGCCATGATCAGCCTGCTCACCGGCAATCCGGTCGTGCAGGCAAACGTCGATTTCACGACCAAATATTATCGGAGGATTCTCGACGACACTTATTATTTCGAAGTGATCTGGACCACGCTGCGGATTGGCCTGCTCACCACGCTGGCGGCCTTGCTGATCGGCTACCCGCTGGCCCATTTGATGGCACGTGTTCGTGGCCGCACAGCCTATGCCATGCTGATGATGGCGGTATTGACGCCGATGCTGACGGGCATTGTCGTCCGCACCTTCGCCTGGATGGCGCTGTTGTCGGACAAGGGCGCGATCAACCAGGCCTTGATCGGCCTCGGCCTGATCTCGAAACCGCTGCCGCTGATGTACAACGAATTCAGCATCGTGCTGGGCCTGACGCATATCTACGTGCCCTACATGGTTCTGACCCTGGTCGGCGTCATCGGGCGGATCGACGAGCGGCTGGAGCATGCGGCGCAAAATCTTGGTGCCTCGCCGCTCCGCGCTTTCCTCGAAGTGACGCTGCCCCTGAGCCTGCCGGGCATCCTGGCCGGCTCGCTCCTGGTCTTTGCGCTGGCCATCAGCGCCTATGTCACCCCGATCCTGATGGGCGGCTTCCAGATCATGACGCTGCCCATGCTGATCTACCAGCAGATCTCCTCAAGCTTCAATGTCGGCTTTGCCGCGGCGCTCGGCATGGTGCTGCTGACCATCTCGCTGGTTCTGGTCATTGCCTATAACCGCATCCTCGGGCTGGTCTCCGGCCAGCGCGATCTGCAGTGAGGCAGCCAATGATCACCGCACCGTCCACCCCTCGCCTTACCCTTCGCCTGGGCCGCTTCTGCTACCTGGCCCTCAATGTCGCGGTGTTGGCTTTCCTGCTGGCACCGATCGCCATCGTCTTCGTATTCGCCCTCAATCCGACCCCCTATATCCAGTTTCCGCCGGTTGGCGTTTCGTTGCGCTGGTTCGAAAAATTCTTCGCCTCGCGCGATTTCATGAATGCTTTGTGGTTGAGCCTTGAGGTCGCCGCGATGACGACCATCGCCGCGACCCTGTTCGGCGCCAGCGCCGCGCTCGCCTTGGCGCGCGGGGGACTGCCCGGCTCGCGCGTCATCACCGCGATCATGTTGTCTCCGCTGATGCTGCCGGCGATCCTGACCGGCCTTGCGCTGTTCCAATCCTACGTCCTGCTGGATGTCGGCCGCCCGCTCTGGGGACTGGTGCTCGGCCATACCCTGGTATCGATTCCCTATGTGGTGCGCACCACGCTGGCGGTTCTGCAGAACTTCGATACCCGCCTGGAAGAAGCTGCGCGCAACCTCGGCGCCGGTCCCTTGCGCACCTATTTCGAGGTGACGCTGCCGTTGACCAAACCCGGCGTTATGGCGGGAGCCGTGTTCGCCTTCATCGTCTCCTTCGACCAGTTTCCGGTATCGCTTTTCCTGGTCTCCCCGGGCCGCGAAACCCTGCCGATCACGTTGTTCAACTATCTGAAGTTCGATCTTGACGGAACGATCGGCGCCGCCTCGGTGGTCTCGATTCTGCTCGCCGTGCTCGTCGTCTTCGGGCTCGATCGCACGGTCGGGCTCAGGTCCTACGCCAAGCTGTGACTGTCATCTCCTGAGAAAGGATCGTCCCATGACCATGACCCGACTGCCGCTGAACCGACGTCAGTTCCTCGCCACCAGCGCCGCCGCCGGCATCGGCGTGATCGCCGCTCCCCACATCGCCCGCGCCGATGCAGCGACGCTGCGCATCACCGGATGGGGTGGCAAATGGGGACAAACCATGTCGAGCGAGTTGATCCCCGCCTTCGAGAAGGAGTTCAAGTGCAAGGTCGAGACGGACTCGGCCTTTCCATACCTGCCCAAGCTCCAGGCCAGCCCACGTTCAGCGCCGGTCTATGACGTGCTGCACACCAATTCCAACGAGCAATGGGCTGCGCTGGAGATGGGGATCGTCGAAGCCAAGATCGACGCCAAGCAGGTCCCGAATATCGCCGACGTCTATCCTTACGCGGTCAGCGACAAGATGGTCGGCGTCTGCATCTTCACCAGCGCCATCGGCCTCGGCATGCGCACCGACAAGGGCTACGGCAAGGTCTCGTCCTGGAAGGACCTCTGGGACCGTGCCTATGACGGCGTGCGCGGCGGCTATGTCATTCCGGTGAACAGCCTCGGCCAGGCCTTCCTGATGATGAGCGGCGCGCTCTTTGGCAAGGGCATGACCGATCTCGACGCCGCCTATGCGGCGATGGAAAAGCTGAAGCCGGTCAAGCTGGTCGACTTCACCGGCACGATGGAAAAGATGATCCTTTCAGGCGAAGTGGGCCTTGCGGTGATCCATGATTCCGGCATCCTGCGCTATGACGGCCAGAACCAGCCGACCACCTTCGTCGCGCCGTCCGAGGGCGTTCTCTCACTGGAGCAAGTCCTCACGCTCACGCCGGGCACCAAGGTTCGCGAACTCGCCAACGCCTATGTGAATTACATGCTGCGCCCGAGCGTGCAGAAAACGCTGGCCGAGTCGGTCTGGTATTCACCTGCCAACAGCAAGGTGAAGCTCGACGACAAGTACAATGAAAAACTTCTGACCACGCCGGAGAAGGTCGCCAAGCTGATCCAGCCCGACTGGAAATGGTACAACGCGCGCAAGGACGAGATCGATTCCCGCGTCAACCGCATCTTCCGCGCATGAGCGCCCGTATCGACATTGTAGGCGTCACCAAGACCTATGACGGCAACACGCGCGCCGTCGATGCCGTCGATATGAGCATTCGAGAGGGAGAATTCTTCTCGCTGCTGGGGCCCTCCGGCTGCGGCAAGACGACGACACTGCGCATGATAGCCGGCTTCGAGACGCCGACCGAAGGCGTCATCGAGGTCGGTGGGGTCGATGTCACCCATGTGCCGGCACACAAGCGCGACATGGGGATGGTATTCCAGAACTATGCGCTGTTTCCGCATCGCACGGTCGGCGAAAACGTTGCCTTCGGCTTGCGCATGCGCGGCATGGAGCGCACCACGATTGCCCGCAAGGTCGCGGATGCGTTGGCACAGGTGGAACTTGTCGGATACGAGGACCGCCGCCCCGGTCAGCTCTCCGGGGGCCAGCAGCAGCGCGTCGCTTTGGCCCGCGCCATTGTGATCGAGCCGCGGGTATTGCTTTGCGACGAACCGCTCGGCGCGCTCGACAAGAAGCTGCGGCAAGCGATGCAGTTCGAACTGAAGCAGCTGCAGCGCAAACTCGGCCTGACCATGGTCTTTGTCACCCACGACCAGGAAGAAGCGCTCGCCATGTCCGACCGGATCGCCGTGATGAATGCCGGCAAGGTCGAGCAGATCGGCGCCCCGTCCGATATTTACGACCGGCCAAGCACGCGCTTCGTCGCTGATTTCATCGGTGACACCAACCTGTTCCGCGGCGAGGTGATCCGCGATGGAGGGGGCGGTTCCGTCTTGCAGGTCGACAAGGGTCTGTCGATCGAGCTTGCCGCCCCGCCAGAGGCGACCGGTGCGGTTTCAATCGCGCTTCGGCCGGAAAAGATCAGTCTGGCCACCCCGTCCGCGCGAACCGGACATGGCCTCGATGGTGTCGTCGAGAGCGCTAATTTCCAGGGCGGCTCGGTGCTTTACCGCATCGAGACGGCCGGCGGCAGGCGCGTGCTCGCGCAACAACCCAACAATGGCTCACTTGAGCTGTTTCAAGCCGGCGCTGCCGTGGCCCTGCGCTGGAAACCGTCCGACATCGTGATCTTGAGGGATTGATATCATGCAACAACAACGCATGGGCGTGGTCGTTATCGGCCAGAGCCCGCGGCCTTCCGTCGTGAACGAAATCGCAGCGGTGCTATCACCCGGGCTGGAGATCGATCTGCGCGGGGCGCTCGACGGCATGACGCGCGCCGAGATAGACGCGATTCCGCCGAGCGACGGCCACGACGCCCTGTTCACCCTGCTGCCGGATGGCGACAACGTCACTATCAGCAAGAAGGCGGTCGAGGTCCGGGCGGCGATCCAGATCGAGAATTTCGCGCGCGAGGGCGTCAAGGTCGCCATGCTCGCCTGCACCGGTAAATTTCCAAATCTTGCGCCGAACGGCCTGGTGATCCTGCCCTCGGCCGTGCTGCACCATATGGTCGAGGCGGTTTTTCCGAAGGGACGTCTCGGAATCTTCTCGCCGCTGCCGGAACAGACGGCGCTGATCGCCGGAAAATGGCAGCGACCAGACGTCGAGATTGTCGGCGTGACGTTGCGGCCGGGTTCCGATGCCGGAGCCGTCGATGAGGCCGCTCGGAAAATGGCGGCCCTGTCGCCGGATCTCGTCGTGATGGATTGCATGAGCTACACGCGCGCCAACAAGGCGCGTGTACGCCAGAGCTATGGCGGGCCGGTCATCCTCGCCATCGCCGCCGCCGCACGTGCCGTCGAGGAGCTGGTCGCATGAATGAGCCAGCCCTAACCGAAATCACGCTTGCGGATATTGAATCCCTCGCCGTCGGCGCCTGGATTCTCGGCACCGGCGGCGGCGGCAGCCCCTATCTGGGCCTGCTCAACCTGCGCCGGCTTTACGCGGAAGGCCATCGCGTGCAGTTGATGTCGCCGCTGGATCTCGATGATGACGATCGTGTCGCGGTCGTTTCCAACATGGGGGCGCCGCTGATCGGCCAGGAGCGCCTGGCTGACAGCCGCAACATCGCCCGCGCAGTTGAGATGCAGGAGGAATTCGGCGGTTTCAAATTCCGCGCCGTGATGTCGGTCGAGATCGGTGGCGGCAACGGCACGCAGGCGCTGATGGCCGCCGCCCATCTCAATATACCCGTCGTCGATGCCGATTGCATGGGGCGCGCCTTCCCCGAGGCGCAGATGACTTCGGTGGCGATCGGCGGGCTGCGACCCTACCCTTGCACGCTGTACGATCCGCGCGGCATCGAAGCGATTGTCACGAAAGTGCCAAGCTGGAAATGGATGGAGCGGGCCAGTCGCAAGATCTGCGTCGAGATGGGCTCGATCGCTTCGACCAGCAAGGCACCCCGCACCGGCCGGGAAGTGAAGGATTGGGGCATTCACTTCACGACCACTGCCGCGATCCGGATCGGCCGGCTGGTGCGCGAAGCCAACCGCCTGCACACCGATCCGATCGCAGCCCTGCTCGAAAGCGAAGGCGGCAAGCGGCTCTTCACCGGCAAGGTAGTCGATGTCGCCCGCCGGACGACGGAAGGCTTTCTGCGCGGCTCCGTCGCGATCGAGGGCATTGATGACGACCGCGGCTCGCGGCTGGAACTCTCGTTCCAGAACGAGTGGATCGTCGCCTGGCGCGAAGGCAAGGCTGTTGCGATGTCACCAGACCTGATCTGCGTGCTCGAGAGCGTCTCGGGCCATGCGGTCGGCACCGAGACGGTCCGCTACGGCCAGCGTGTCACCGTGGTGGCCCTGCCCGCTCCCGCCGTCCTGACGAGCCCGCGCGGCCTCGAATTCGTCGGGCCCCGCGCCTTTGGCTACGACCTGGATTTCCGTTCCGTTTTCGAAGAGCGCGCTGGCGCTGGAGTGTAGCTTGATGCGACGCATTGGAATTGACGTCGGCGGCACCAATACCGACGCCGTGCTGCTGGATGGCGACAAGGTGGTTTTCGCTGTCAAACGTCCCACCACGAAGGATGTGACATCCGGCATCCTCGACGCCCTGAAGGCGTTGCGCGCCGATCCCGCCGCGCGGGGGCCGGTCGACGCGGTCGTGATCGGAACCACGCACTTCATCAACGCCGTGGTCCAACGCCGGAATTTGATGAAAGTCGCGGCCATCCGGATCGGCATGCCGGCCAGCGCTTCGCTGCCACCATTCTGCGATTGGCCGCAGGACCTCGCCGAAGGCGTGCGCGGCGAGATTTTCATGCTCGAAGGCGGCCACGACTATGACGGCCGACCGATCGTACCTTTCGACACCGCCGGCATGCGCGCGGCCGCACGGCGCATCGGCGATATCGGGCTGCGCTCGGTGGCGGTCTCGTCGATCTTTTCGCCGCTCGATCCGAGCTGCGAAATTGCGGCACGCGATATCCTGCAGGAGATCTGCCCGGACGTCGCCGTGACTTTGTCGCATGATCTTGGACGGATCGGTCTACTTGAACGCGAGAATGCGGCGCTTCTCAATGCGGTGCTGCACGACCTCGCCGTCGAAACGGTGGCCGCCTTCCGCAAGGCGACCGCCCAAAGTGGCATCGACGCCCCGCTGTTCCTCACCCAAAACGACGGCACGGTGATGCAGGCTGAAACCGCCATCGCCTTTCCCGTGATGAGCTTTGCCTCCGGGGCGACCAACTCGATGCGCGGCGCGGCGCACCTGTCCGGGCTGGAAGACGCTCTGGTCGTGGACGTCGGCGGCACAACAAGCGATATCGGCCAATTGCGCCATGGATTTCCGCGCGAGGCGAATGCGGTCGTCGAGATCGGCGGCGTGCGCACGCTGTTCCGCATGCCGGACCTGCTGTCGATCGGTCTCGGTGGCGGCAGCCATATCGACCCAGCATCGACGAGGGTCGGCCCGCTCAGCGTCGGCTACCGTCTGACGCAGGACGCGCTTGTCTTCGGTGGCGCACAGTTGACCGCGACCGATATCGCAGTCGCCGCCGGACTGCTCGATGTCGGCGATCGCTCCCGCGTCGCGTCGATCTCGAAGGATATGATCGCCGCGGCGCTCGCCGACGCCACGCGGCAGCTCGAAGAAAATATCGACCGCATGAAAACCGAGGCCGGCGACGCGCCCCTGATTGCGGTAGGCGGCGGCGCCTTCCTGGTGCCCGAAAAGCTCGCCGGCGTTTCGCAGATCATCCGGGTTCCCTTCGGCGATTGCGCCAATGCTGTCGGCGCAGCGATTGCCCGCGTCAGCGGCGAGGCCGATCAGGTCTTCCGCGATCTCGCACGCGACGAGGCCATTGCGGCGGCGTTGGAAATCGCTGAACGCAAGGCTATCAACGCGGGCGCCGATCCCGGCAGCCTGAAGACAATCGAGATCGAGGATATGCCGATCGCTTACCTGCCGGGCAATTCACTGCGCGTCCGCGTCCGGGTTGCCGGCGCGCTCAACCGGATCGAAGCCAGCCGGGAGGTCGCCTAAGCGACGGCTCGCACTAAAGATCATTGACACGCTGCACGCCGATGGCAGCCATCCCTGCCCAGGCGGCGTCGAGCGAGCCCGCGAGATCGATTGCCTTGCATCCGGCCTCAACAAGCACGGTGTCGAAGCCGAGCCGGCGCGCATCCACGGCGGAATAGTGGACGCAAAAATCGGTGGCGAGCCCGGCGAGGAAGACTCGCTGCAAGCCGCGGTCGCGCAAGTAACCCGCCAGACCGGTAGGCGTGCGCCGATCGTTTTCAAAAAATGCAGAGTAAGAATCGATTTCGGGACGGAAGCCTTTCCGAATTATCAGCTCTGCGCGGTCGACCGCGAGTTCCGGATGAAACGCCGCCCCGGCGGTGCCCTGGACGCAATGATCGGGCCAAAGCGTTTGCTGACCATATGGCATAGCGACACTTTCGAAGGGGCTCGCTCCCGGATGCGACGTGACGAAAGAGCTGTGGCCTGGCGGATGCCAGTCCTGGGTCAGCACCACATGATCGAAGCGTTCGGCGAGGCGATTGATGACTGGCACCACGGCATCGCCATCGGCGACGGCAAGCGCGCCGCCAGGGCAGAAATCGTTCTGCACGTCGATTATCAGCAACAAATCATCGGTGCCTGGTCGGATCTGCATTCTGGACCTGCGATTGTCTTGATCGCCAAACTCTAGCGCAAGACAAGCGTTTTCCAAAGCAAGCCACCATGGAAAGCAAGGCTAATTTATAATCGCGGAACACCTTTCTGCCGTGCTCACCCTGGAAAGCCGGTGTGCCAATCGGGGTCGGTCGCGGCAGTCTTCCGCGGCGTGGGGGCGGTTATCCGTAGAGAAGTTTGGGCAGGATCGTGACGATGCCCGGAAAAAGCGTCAGCAGCAGCACGAAGCCGACCATGATGATCAGGTAGGGTGCCGTCACGCGCGCGATATAGCCGAGCCCGTCATCCGTCAGGCCCTGGATAACGAACAGGTTGAAGCCGACAGGCGGCGTGATCTGCGCCATCTCGACGGCAAGCACGAGGAAGATTCCGAACCAGATCTCATCGAAGCCCGAGGCCTTCACGATCGGCAGCACGATCGGCAACGTCATCACGATCATCGAAAAGCCGTCGAGGAAACAACCGAGGACAAGGTAGAAGCCGATCAGCACGACGATCAGCATGAAGGGCGACAGGCCAAGGCCTTTCACAAACGCGGCCACGGATTGCGGGATGCCGAGGAACGCCGCGGCGTTCCCCAGGATCGACGCGCCGAGCACGATCAGCGCGATCATCGAGCAGGTGACCACCGACCCGATGACCACATCGCGCATCACCTGCTGCGACAACGATCCCTGGCCCCAGGCGACGAGCGCGGCGCCGAGTACGCCGACCGCAGCCGCCTCCGACGGCGTCGCAAGGCCGCCATACATCGAGCCGAGCACGCATGCGATCAGAAACAAAGCCGGTGCAAGGTCCTTCAGCGCGGCGAAGCGTTCACGCCAGGGGACCAGCGCAAGCTTCGCCTCGGCCTCCGGCACCAGCGTCCGGTTCAGGGTGGTATGCAGCATCACCCAGGCCATGAAAGTCCCCGCCAGCAGCAGGCCCGGCAGGACTCCGGCGGTGAACAGCTTCAGGATCGAGACGTCGCCGAGTACGCCATAGATGATCATGATGTTCGAGGGCGGAATCAGAAAGCCAAGCGTGCCGGCGCCTGCGAGCGAGCCAATCGCGATATCCCTGGAATAACCCCGGCGCAGCAGTTCGTTGAGCGACATGCGGCCAATCACTTGCGTCGTCGCCGCCGACGAACCCGAGATCGCCGCGAAGATCGTGCAGCCGATCACGTTCACATGCAGCAGACGTCCTGGCAGCAGTCCGGCCCACGGCGCCAGCCCCTGAAACAGCGATCGCGACAACTTGGTGCGGAACAACAGCTCGCCCATCAGGATGAACAGCGGCAAAGCCAGCAGCTCCTGCGTGGTCAGGATGTTCCAGGCGTATTGCGGAAGCAGCTTGTCGAGCGGGATCGACCGGAACATCGCAAGCAGCAAGGTCGCGGTGAGTGCAAGGGTCAACCCGATCCAGAGGCCCCCCGCCAGCAGCGCGAACAGAATGGCGAACAGGCTGACGACTTCGATACTCATGAAACTCGCTTTCCGGCGGCAGGAGCGGCGGCGCTGGCCTTCGTTGCGCGCGTGGTCATTCGACGGGCGAAGCCTTCATGCGATGATCTTCGAGCGGCAGCCCGAGCGCCGCCTGGATGGCGCGCGCCAGAAATTGCAGCGTCAGCAGCAGCATCCCGAAGGTGACGACGGCTTGCGGAAACCACAGCGGCGTGTCGCTTGCCGTCGACAGCTGCCCGCGCGTGAAGGACCCCCAGGCGAACTTGACCATCGCCGAGGTCAGGAACGCCATGAAGACGAAGCCGGCGAACGCCGAGAGGATCTCCAGCGCACGCCGGACCGGCGCCGGTACGTTCTTCAAGAGCAGCACGACACGGATATGGCCGCCGACACGCAGCGTCATGGCCGCGCCGAAGGTGAAGGAGGCCGCCATTAGATAGGAGGAATACTCCCAGGCGATCGAGATGCTCGGAGGAAAGAACGGCAGGAAATTCGACAGCAAGCGCGTCGCGACCTCGGCAAGCATCAGCAGCGTCAGCGCCAGCAGGCAGCCGCCGCCGATCCAGCCGTCGAGCCGGCCGAGGCGATCGATCGCGTCGAGCAGGATGCGCAGCGGCGCCGGCGCCGCTGCGTTGAGGCTTTCCGGCGGAGCAGGCAGCACGCTCACCACGGCCACGCTCCTAGCGCTTGATTTCGGCGAGATAGGCCCGCACCGGCTTGTCCGCCGCCGGCACGCGCTTGAGGAACGCCTCCAGCAGCGGCGCGGTCCGGGCGCGGATATCCGTCATCATCGCATCCGTCACCGGCACGACCTCCATGCCGCCCTCCTTGAGGCGGTTGAGGCTGTCGACGTCGGCCTTGAGCGAATTGGCCCAGAAATCCGGCTCCATCTTCGCGGCGATGCCGGCGACCAGCTTCTGCTGATCTGCGCTCAAAGCCTTCCAGGAATCGAGATTGACGGTCACCATCTGCGACGACCACACATGGTTGGTCGGATAGATGTACTTCATGAACTCCCAGAACTTGCCGTCGACGCCGGATACCGCCGAGGTCGAAACCCCGGCGACCGCGCCCGACGCTAGCGCCGGAATGGTCTCGCCCCAGGGAATCATGACCGGCGCCATGCCGACCGCGTTCAGCATGTCGACGGCGTTCTTGTCGGGCACGCGTATCTTGATGTTCTTCAGCCCCTCGATGCCCCCCACCTTCACCTTGAGGTGAAGATATTGCGTCGGCCAGGGCACGATATAAAGGATCTTCTGATTGTTGCGCTCGGCGACCTTGTCGTATTCGGGTCGCACATATTTGTGCAGGATCTTCAGCTCGTCCATGGAGACGGCGAGAAACGGAATGCTTTCGACGCCCATGAAGGGCTCGTCGCCAACCTGCTGGATATTGAGCACGTCGGCAAGCGGAACCAGACCATCGCGCACGGCGCGCAGATGTTCCGGCCCCTTGAATCCGAGCTGGCCGCCGGCCTTCACCGTAATGTTGACGCTGCCGTCGGTCTGCTTCTTGACCGCATCGGCGAAAGCCTTGGCGTTATGGGTGTGGAAATTGCCGTCGGGCCACACCGTCGACAGGTCCCAGCTTGCCGTTGCCGCCGTGGCGCGCGTCGAGAGATGGCCGGCGGCGAGCATCGTCGCTGCTCCCGTTGCGAAAGTCCGTCGCGTAATCATCCGTTCTCTCCGTCATATTGGAATTGAAGTGCTGCGCCGCCGCTGGACGCGTCAGCCCGCGAAACCGTAAACCACAACCGCATTCTCGCTGGACACGAGGCCGCCTTCGATGTCATCGCGCACGCTTTCCGGCGCGCGCTCCCCGGGGTCGCCGATCCCGGCGCCGCCGGGCGTCATCACCACCAGCCGATCGTCCGGCGGCACGGTCTGAAAACCCTTGCCGCGCAGCTTCTGTCCCGACTTCAGTCCGACATAGCCGGCTTCGCCGTCACGGCCGCCATCACGGCCGCGGGGCGGATGATCGATGCGGTCGAAGGCTGCCAGAATGTCGAACGGAGCATCCACGCCGCTGCCGACTTCGATGATCTGGCCGAGACCTCCGCGCGTGCGGCCGGCGCCGCCCGAATCCGGACGCAGCTCCTTGCGCCAGAAGATCAACGGCGTCTGCGTCTCTGCGATCTCGACCGGCGTGCCGCGTACGCCGCTGGGATAGGCCGTGGCCGACAAACCATCCTTGGCAAAACGCGCGCCGGTGCCGCCGTTGCTCGTCACCGCCATCGAGAATCCGTAATTGCCGCCGGCGCCGCTGCGCGTCTGTCCGCGCACATTCAGATTCCACAGGCAGGATGTTCCTTCGGCCGGCACCCGCTCGGGAATGATTTGACGCAGGCAGCCGAACACCACGTCGGGCAGCATCTGGCCGATGACATGGCGCGACGCCACCGGCGCCGGCTTCGGCGCATTGAGGATCGAGCCCTCGGGTGCGGCGACGGTCAGCAGCGAGAGCGACCCTGCATTGTTCGGAATCTGCGAGGCGACCACGCAGCCGAGGCCGAACACGGTGTAAGCGGTGGTATAGGAAAGCGGCACATTGATGCCGAACTTCGAGGCGCCCGAGGTACCGTCGAAGTCGACGTGAATGCCCCGCTCCGATATCGTCAGCGTCGCCGCGAGCGTGACCGGCGCATCATAGCCGTCGACGACCATGCTGTTGCGCCAGACGCCCTTCGGCAGCTTGGCGATCTCGGCGAGCACAGCCTCCCGCGAGCGGTCACAGATGAAATCGCCAAGCGTATCGAGCGAAGAGATTTCGAATTCGCGCATCATCTCGACAAGGCGCTGGCAGCCGACATCGTTGCAGCCGGCCAGCGAATAGGTGTCGCCCTCGGTGTCGATCGGCAGACGCGTGTTGCTGCGGATCATCGCCATCAGCGTTTCATTGACGACGCCCTGATCGATCAACTTCAGCATCGGGATATAGAGCCCCTCCATGAAGACGTCGGTGGCATCAGGCCCGAAACCGATACCGCCGATATCCATCAAATGGCTGGTGCAGGAAAACAGCGCGACCGCCTTGCCGTCCTTGAAGCAAGGCGTGGTGACGACGAAGTCGTTGAGGTGGCCGGTCCCCATCCAGGGATCGTTGGTGATGTAGGCGTCGCCCGGCTTCATCGTCTCGATCGGGAAATGCGCGATGAAATGCTTGACCGACTCGGCCATGGAATTGACGTGGCCCGGCGTACCCGTCACCGCCTGCGCCAGCATGCGGCCCTTGAGGTCGAACACACCGGCTGAGAGGTCGCCACATTCGCGCACGATCGGGCTGAAGGCCGTGCGCAGCAGCACCTGCGCCTGCTCTTCGACCACGGCGATCAGCCGGTGCCACATGATCTGCAGATCGATTAGGCTCGCGCCGCTTGACTCATTCATGGTCATGCCGCCTTCCGTTCCATGACGATGCTGCCGGCACCGTCGATATGGGCGTCGAAGTTCGTCGAAACGAATGTCGATGTCTCGTCTTCCGCAATCACAGCGGGTCCTGCGATGGTCGCTCCCGGCGCCATCTGGTCGCGGTGGTACAGCGGAATCTCGACGACCATCCCCGCGCGGCCATCGAAAAACTTGCGGCTGCCCGCGGCTTTTCCGGCCGGCTTGCGCGTCACCTCGGCAACGCGCAACGGATTGCGCGGCTCGGTGGTCGCGAGCACCGACCAGCTCAGCACCTCGATCGCAGCCCCCGGAATCGACCGCTCGAATAACGCCGCATAATCCGTCTCGAAGGCCTGGCGCAGGCCTTCGAGATCCGCTGCCGTCAACCGCCGGTTCGGCAGCTCGACCGTGATCTCGTGTCCCTGCCCGACGTACCGCATGAAGGCGGCGCGGCGTTCGCGCACGGGTGCACCGGCGGCGCCGGGCTCGACCAGGGCGCGCGCCTCGGTCGCCATCTCATCCAGCAGGTCCGACACAGCCGTGACATCGAACGCATCGAGCCTGGCATGACGGCTGCGCACCAGCTCATAGGCGATGGGCGCGGCAAGAAATCCGACAGCCGAGCCGACGCCGGCATTGGACGGTACGATCACGCGCGAGACGCCGATCTTCTCGGCGACGCGGGCCGCATGCAGCGGCGCGGCGCCGCCGAAGGCGATCAGAGTGTGCTGGCCGACGACGGCGCCACGCTCGACCGCATGCACGCGGGCGGCGCTCGCCATGTTCTCGCACACGACCTCATGCACGGCGTAGGCCGACGTTTCCGCCGACAGTCCCAGCGGTTCGCCAATGTCGCGCAATAAAGCCTGTCTGGACAGTTCGGGGTCAAGCTTGATCGTCCCACCTGCAAATGCGTCCGGATCGATCTTGCCGAGCGCGACGTCCGCATCCGTCACGGCGGGGCGTTGACCGCCGCGGCCGTAGCAGGCCGGTCCCGGCTCGGATGACGCGCTCTCGGGGCCGACGGTGACGCGCTTCAAGGCGTCGACCCGTGCGATCGAGCCGCCGCCGGCGCCGATCTCGACCATCTCGATCACGGGAATACGCACCGGCAGGCCCGACCCTTTCAGGAAGCGGGCGGCGCGATCGACCTCGAACACGCGCGAAGTTTCGGGCTGGTACTTTTCGATCAGACAGATCTTCGCGGTAGTGCCACCCATATCGAAGGACAGCACCCTGCTCTCGCCGAGACGCGCCGCGATCTGCGCCGCAAAAATCGCGCCGCCCGCCGGCCCCGATTCGACCAGGCGCACCGGAAAGCGCCGCGCCGTCTCGATCGAAGTGACGCCGCCACCCGAGGTCACGAGATAGATGGCGCCGCGAAACTGCTCGGCCTGCAGCCCCTCGGCCATGCGCGCGAGATAACCGTCGATCAACGGCTGCACATAGGCATTGGCCACCGCAGTCGAGGTCCGCTCGTATTCGCGAATTTCAGGGCACACCGCCGACGACAGCGTTACCCAGACGCCCGGCATTTCCTCTTTCAGGATCGCGGCGGCGCGCCGTTCATGCTCGGGATTGGCATAGGAGTGCAGGAAGGCGAAAGCGACGCTTTCCACTTTCTGCGCGCGCAGTTCGGGCACCAGTGCACGCACGGCGGCTTCGTCGAGCGGCAACCTCACGGCGCCCTGTGCGTCGATGCGCTCGGGGACCGTGAAACGCAGGGCGCGCGGCGCCAGCGGTTTCGGCTTGTCGATCGCAAGGTCGTATTGATCGTAGCGGCTCTCGGTACCGATATCGAGCACATCGCGGAAACCTTGCGTTGCGACAAGCGCCGTCTTCGCTCCGCGGCGCTCAATGATGGCGTTGGTCGCGAGCGTCGTGCCGTGAATGAAGACGTCGATATCGCATATGTGGGCGCGCGCATCGGCCAGAATGAGACGCATCCCGTCCAGCACCGCTTGCTCCGGTCGCGTGGGCGTCGTCAGCACCTTGCGCGTTCTGCGATCCTGACCCACATCCAGGACGATATCCGTGAACGTGCCTCCGATATCGACGGCAAGCCGCACTTCGGCTCCCTCAAGCATTCCAAAACCTCCGCGTGCTGGCCGACGAACTGTAGCCAAATGTTCAGCAATTTCCATGCCATTGACTGCGCCCGCGGAGACATGCCCAGCTATTTTGCCGGGTACCTATGCAGCGCACCTTCGACGAACTCGCGCTGCCTGGTCCAGCAACTGCAACCACATTTGGCTGATTTTGTTGAAAAACTCGGCTGTTGAAGCCGAAGGAGATCGCTGATTCATTTCCCCTTAGTGGGTGGAGATTTGAATCGATGATGGGTCCTCGGCAGGTCGACCAGGCGGCACTGTTTTACGAGTT
>NZ_PYCN01000040.1 GCF_003062295.1 Bradyrhizobium algeriense
TCATTGCCGCTCTGCAGGCCGCCGAGCGTGGATATGACGTACGCCTCCTCTCGGACCTGATCGCGACGCGTGTCGATGCGGATCGTTCACTTGCTCTGGATCGGATGGCGCTTCATGGCATCTTGGCGACCACGGTGCGCCAGATGCTGCTGGAATGGGCGGTATGTCTGCATGATCCGCTTTTGACGCAAAAAGTTCAGCAGCTTCTATCGTGATCTGGGTTGCCCCGGGGCGCCTTGAGACGTCCGGACGCAGGCTCGCGTGAAGCGAGCCCGCGCGGCATCGGCCTTGCGGCGTCGATCCTGACGCAGACATGGTACCTGGGGCTCCCTCAGAACGTCCCTTCAATCGGGATGATCGAAACCAGTTTCGGCAGCTTGCCTCTTAGCGCGCGCTCGATTTCGCCGCGGCCATCGCGTAATTCGGGTTCGATGAAGAGAAGGCCAAGAGCTCGGTAGATGTCCTCCTCCTTGGCGGCGATCACGGTTCGGCCTTTGTGGAGCCCGTGCACCTCAAGCCTCATGCCCTTCGTGTCGGCGAGAGACCGGAGCCCTTCCAAATGATCGGCCGATCCGGTGGCCTGGAGGAGCAGAGCGCCCAAGTGCTTGCGGTCGGCCACGTAAACCTTCAGGCCCGACGAATCCCGGATGGTCGGTTCTTTCCGAAACCGGCGTTTCTGCCACCAGGGCGAGCTCTCCGACGAGCTCGCAGCTCCGTCTCAAGTCGCCGGCTATGGTCACGTGCTTCAGTTCGGGTTGTGTCTTCTCGAGAGTTTTCTTCGAATGCTCGAGCAGGGCGGCGGCGCGATGCAGATGAAGCAGCCCCGCGCTGCCCTTTGCAGTTTCGAGATTGTGCAGGATCTTCGTCTGCACTGCCGCACCGAGCCCCTTGGCCTTCTTGATCCGGTCTTGCTTGGTAGCTGCTTTCAGTTCGTCAAGCGAGGTGATGCCAAGATCCTTGTAGAGGCGCAGGACCTTGTCCGGGCGCAGCCCCGGCATGGTAGCAATTCCAGGACCCCTGCGGGAATCTCCTCCCGGACCTTTCCCGTGCTGGTTTCTGTGCCCAGAGGGAGGACCTGCAATGAAGTGGTGTGCCCGCTGCGACAACTGTCATTGGGTGTGCGAGGAGCATCCGGATCAGCCGTGGTTAGGCGCGCGCGCTTGTACCTGCGGCGCTGCCGGAGCGGCATGCCCGGTCTGCAATCAATCCGATGAGTCCACCGCGCCGGATCTTCCCGAGGGATTTCAGGCGGATGTCGAAAGCTCTCAGCAGTTGCCGCGCTACACCGGCGTCGACATGGATGATCCGAACCGGCCGGAGATCGAGCATTTCGGCAACTGCCCGGTTTGCGGCGCCCTGGTTTGACATGCGCGACCTCGGCCAGGTGATGGCGCATATGCACGGCGAGCAGCCGCTCGATCTAACGGGTAAGCCAAAGCCAGATGAACAATAGATCGCGCGAAGCGCTGGTGGAAACTCAGCGCATCTCTCGTATGAGAGCGAAGACGACCGCAGCAAGTACGACCAGGGCGGCAAAACCGGCGATCCAGTAGATGATATCCATGGCCCGAAACGCGCCGCCCTCGCCGAACGTTCCTCGTCAGACCGTCGATACGCGGACCTTTGCGGGTAGACGACATTGACCCAGGCGTGCTGGACTGCATGCGAGGCGGCCTGGCCTCTATGCCCCCAAAGCCCCGAAGGCAGGTCATCCTCCTTCCGTCGCCGGTCGCTCGCGCTGGGCGGCCGGCGCGGACTGGAGCTTCTGTCAGCGCGAAGCGCTCGCTACCCACAAACGGAATGGCCGCAGCTTGCTCTGCGGCTTACCGGTCAGATTATGCTTGTCCGTGCTGAAATGCTTCACCTCGGCTGCTGGCACCAGCAATAGCAAGCGGGCACTATTTCTGCTCCGGGAAATTACGGAGCGGCAGCGTCACAGGACCACAAGGTCATGAACGCTGAAACGACGGCGAGCCACATCACCACGGTGATGAAAATGGCGGCAACCCAACCAGGGCCTCGGCGCCGATACGTCATGCAAATGGCCAATCAAAAAGAGGCCAAGCGTGACTCGGATTTTGCGTTTGTCAACCGAGCGACCTGACAGCCGGCGGGGCGGCGTCTCGGTTTGCTGCCCATGCCGAAACGATTATGTCGGGTATGTTGCAGACCCGACAAACAAACCAGATTAATTGTTGTGGCGGGAAAGGGGGCTTTCACCGGAGTCGCTCCCAGCCCCCTTCGGGGTTGGATATGCGTATGTTCCCGGAATCGATAAAACGTCCCGCTTGTAAGCGGTGCGGCACTCGAACCGCGCTCGTAACGCATCGAACCAGAGGGCACAGGGCTCGAAAGCCGGATATTTACGTGCCCGAACTGTGAGTCCACACCGCGCACGTTGTTGTTGACCCTATCGGGTTGGTGACATGGTGCACATCTCGCTATGTCATTGATAATCGAAGCTTCGTTGCCGCGGATCTTGTGATACTGCGCGACCATTCGTCACGGCATGACCGACTTCCTGCCGATTCAGGTCAGCTCCCCACGTTCGGCGCGTTCGCCATCTCGGTAAACAGGAATGTTGTGGGTCCCGATGCCGGCGCAGGCACAGAGCGGCCGATCCTCGTTTAGCGCGAACCAGACGACATCCCTCTTCGTTTCGGGGTTCGCTTCGGGGCGCATTCGGCAAAGCCGTTGAAGGGCACGAGGCATCGGTTGTCCAGCTTGAGCCACACGCGCCAGTGTGGCGACGACGTGTTCCGGATGTTGCTCACTGGCGGGCCGCCGGTCTGGGCGACTCAAGCCGCAACGGGTCGGAGATGTGGACGAAAGAGCGCTAACGCCTGAAAACTGCGTACGCACGCGTCAAATGAAGGCTTTTCGATTGCGTCTTGTGGCATGCTCCCTTTTTTTGCACGTCGTCCCCTGCATACGATCGGTAGCATCGATTCCAAGCGCCGCCCACACACAAAAGGACCAAAAATGAAGAATGAGAAGAAGCCAGGAAGTGATCAGGGCACGGATTTCGTCGAAATCACGATGGTCGTGAACGGTCAGCCTGTCGTCATTAAGGCCGTAGAGGAGCAGCCGCTGCATGTGGCCCGCCAAAAAGCGCTGGAGGAGACAAAGAACCTGGCTCAACCGCCCGAGAATTGGGAGATCAAGAACGAAGCGGGCGAGCGGTTGGATCCGGACAAGAAGCTAGGCGAGTTTGAGTTTGGCAAGGAAGTGACGCTGTTCCTGAGTCTCAAGGCTGGCGTGGCCGGTGGCTGACCTCCAAACTGTCGATCCCGAGGTCTCGCGCGTAAAGTTCGAGCGGGAGCTTGCCAACTATCGGAGCATGGAATCGGCCTATCGCAAGAGGGGCTGGATCCTGCTTGACGCAGAGTTTCCGGAAATCATCGTGGTTTTCGCGGCGACTAAGCTGAGACCGCCTCCGATCGTCGCTGCCATCGTGCTGAATTTTACGGATTATGATCTGCGGCCGCCCTCCGTCAGGTTCGTGGATCCTTTCACGCGCGAACCGATACCCGCCAAATTGCTCCAGGTGCAAATGTTTCGCCGTGCGGCAATCCCCGGCGCAACTCCCGAAACCACTCAGGCGCTGGCCCAGCGGGGCGGGGTGCAACTGACAAACATGATTCAGTACAACAGCCCTGATGATCGGCCATTTATTTGTCTTCCCGGCATTCGCGAATACCACGACAATCCCGCTCATACCGGTGATTCATGGCTGATGCATCGAAGCTCTGGCGAAGGATCCTTAGCTTTTATCCTCGAAAAGATCTGGCAGCACGGGGTAAATCCGATCGAGCATTACCAGGTGCAGGTCCAGGTCCAGATTCCGGCGCTGAACGTGCTGCCCTTATTACTGGCCGTACCGGAATGAATCAGATCGCGGACGTTACGGTCCTCTCGGTACCGCGGGGCTGCGTGGACGAACTCCATGGCCATTTGCGGAAAGTGGGGCGTGAAGGGCATGAAGGTCTCGGCCTTTGGGTAGGCCGTCAGACGGGGCACCATTTTCAGGTACATAGGACTCTCATTCCCGCCCAACGCCACATACGTACTGCCGACGGGGTGTGCGTCGTAACAGGACCTGAAGAGCTGCATCGCATAAATGTATGGCTGTACCGGGAGAAGCTTGCGCTAATTGCCCAGATACACAGTCATCCCGGCCGAGCCTATCATTCCAGCACGGACGACGAGTACGCGATCGCCACGACGGTGGGGTGCTTGTCTTTGGTCGTGCCGGACTTCGCGCGAGTGCCCTTCGATCTCAGGAACGTCGCATCGTACCGGCTTGACGGGGCTGGAGTGTGGCGCCCCCTGTCGGTTGGCCAGGTTACGCGGATGATTTTAATCAAGGACTGAACGATGGCCATGGCCAACTTCATGGACCGTGCGGCGTCGGCGGCGTCGCGGGTGCTGACCAATTTCAAGTTCTCGGCGTTCGAGGAAAGGCTTGCCGCGCAAGTGATCGGAGTGTCTTTCGACGGCGCAGCCGTGCAGTCGCCGGAAGGCAGGGCCAGTCTGGATATGATCATCAGGCTGTTGTCGCGTCTTTATCCGACGATCGCGCTGCGGCCGCTCGATGCAAAGGCGAAGGATCATGGTCCAATCCTGGAGTTCCTGGCGAAGTCCATAAATCCTGAGATCGAGCTCGCCAAGACCAGGAAGGCCGTCACGGTTTCCGTGGTCGTTGGAAGCAGTCCGTCGCGCACTAAGTGTCCGACCTTCTTCATCGGCTCGGACGGATGGAGAGCTAAGCTTTCGAGCCGCGGTCTGGTTGGCTCCGGCGAGTCGATGAATCCGTTTGGCGCGGGAGCTGCGTCATGCTTCGCCGCAGCCAACGTCTTTCGGACGGTATTTGCCGACCAGCTGGATCAGGGCGACGCTGACGAACTTATCGACCTGTCAATGCTGACCTACGCCCAGGGCACCCCTGACTCCGGTCCGGGCTTTGAGGGAACGGATATCGGCGAGACTCACCTCGTCGGGCTCGGCGCGATCGGCAATGGCGCCATTTGGGCTTTGGCTCGCACGGCGAGCCTTAAGGGATCGCTCCGTCTGGTAGACCATGAGGAGGTCGATCTTTCGAATCTGCAGCGCTACGTGCTGGCCGGCCAACGTGATGTTGGTTCACCAAAAGTGGATCTGGCGCGTGCCGTGCTCGCGGACACGGCGCTGGAAGTGTCGGCGCATTGTGCCAAATGGGACGTCTATGTGAGCGACCGGAACGATTGGATGTTCGAAAGAGTCGCTGTCGCATTGGACAACGCTCCGGACCGCATTGCCGTGCAGGGGGCGTTGCCGAAATGGATCGTAAACGCCTGGACACAGGAGCTTGATCTCGGGGTATCGCGCCACGGCTTTGATGACGGGCGGGCATGTCTGGCCTGCCTTTACTTGCCTCACGGGAAGATCAAGGACGACGACGAGAAGATGGCTGAGGAGCTGAAGATGCCGGAGGCCCAACAAGAGATCCGGGATCTCCTTCAGACGAACAGGCCGGTGGATGTAGGTTTCGTCGAGCGTGTCGCCAAGGCCTTCGACATCCCGTCCGAAGCCCTTAAAGAGTTTGTCGGCCAGTCTGTCCGAGCGTTTCACCAGCGGGCAATCTGCGGGGGGATTGTCATGCGCCTGACGGACGGAGCGCAGCCTGTGAGAGCCGTTGTGCCGATGTCATTTCAGTCGGCTCTCGCTGGCATAATGTTGGCGGCGGATCTCGTGAAGCACGCTTCCGGGCTTCTGAACCTGCAGACCACAAGCACACGGATTAACCTGCTTCGTCCACTCGCGTCGCATCTTCACGATCCCAAGGCGAAAGATACGTCGGGACGGTGCATCTGCGCCGACGAAGACTTCTTAGCCGCATACCGACGAAAGTACCCAAGCTGCAGAGCTCGTTAACTTCGATCTGATCACTATGGAAGGCCTCGCCTCACGGTAGGCGTGGCGAACGTGCGCTCCAACCGGACGCGCTGTTTTCACTTGGAACGGCTGCCAAGCTATTGAAATTGCTGAGGGGGCGCCTTTTTCCAAATGCGCCTTGAAGTTGTTGGATTATCAACCGCATTTGGATTCCAGAACACCCTCAACAAGAGCGCGGAGAGGGTGGATCACTCCACCCCTGGGTCACGCCCATGCCGGCCGCCTCGATCGCAACCGCAACCGACTGCACGATCGCGGCAAAGCGGACCACAGTTTGGATGGCCGCCGAGCTGACGCCGGCCTCCCGCAGCGCCTTCTCATGGGCGTCCATGCAGGCGCCGCAGCCGTTGATGGCACTTACCGCCAGCGACCACAGCTCGAAATCGGTCCTGTCCACGCCGGGATTGCCGATCACGTTCATGCGCAGCCGCGCCGGCATCGTCTTGTATTCCGGATTGGAGGCGAGGTGAACGAAGCGGTAGTAGACGTTGTTCATCGCCATCATGGAGGCCGCGGATTTCGCCGCCGCGACCGCGGCCGGCGTCATCACGACGGCCGCCGCAGATTCCATTGCGCCGATCACCACGGGATTGCGGGCCGCAATCGCGGTGGCGAGCAACAGCCCGTATTTGCTCTGCGGTAATAGCGTCTCATCCGACATCATCGACGCCAAGTTGAGTCTCACGTCCTTGGCGAAATCGGGAATTTGGTCCTTTAGCTGTTCAATCGACATCATGCCTCAAGCAACTTTCAGGGTTTCGCCGCCTATTTCGCGGTTACAGGCGCAGAGCTCGTCGGTCTGCAGGGCATCCAGCACGCGCAGCGTGTCCTTCGGGCTGCGGCCGACATTGAGATTGGTCGCGTAGACGTGCTGGATCGTATTGTCGGGGTCGACGACGAATGTGTAGCGATAGGCGACGCCGTCGGGCGAACGCACGTCAAGGCCATCGACCAGCCCGCCCTTCGTGTCGGCAAACTGCCAGATCGGCAGATGGTGCAGGTCCTTGTGCGAGCGCCGCCAAGCGAGCTTGCAGAACTCGTTGTCGGTCGATCCGCCTAGCACGACCGCATCGCGGTCGGCAAAATCCTTCGACAGGCGGGCAAACTCCGCGATCTCGGTTGGGCAGACGAAGGTGAAATCCTTGGGGTAGAAGAAGATGACTTTCCATTTCCCAGGGAAGCTGTTCTCCGTCAGCGTCTCGAACGCGCTCTGCCCGTTCTCCTCGTGCAGGTGAAAACCGGGCTTCACGCCTGTGATTTCGAACGACGGTAACTTACTTCCAATTCCAAGCATATTGTCCTCACAAGATTGCTTCGCGTGGAAACCGATGATTCCAGCCTCAGGCGAAGCAAGCGATATGCCAGGTGATCTCGCGATTCAACTGGCGGAAATGCAACAAACGGATGCTCGTCGTGGAGGCATCTTAACAGCATGGTTTCGATTGAATGGTCCTGCCGTCCTGCATCAACAACTGAGCATGTTGCCGTGCTCGACCGGTTGCGCGCCTTTGAACGATTAGCCCAACTCAACTGTTCGGGTTATGATGCCGAAGGAATGCGCTTGATTAAGATGAAACCCAGCGCGCGCGGCAATGTTCCGCCAAGCCACTGGTCGCTCCCACGACGCGCACGAGGACAGCTGATGTGAGTTGGCGCGGGAACCGGCACTGACGGTGTTTTGATCGAGCCAATGACGCGGCGGACATTCTCCGGGTCAAAATTGTGGATGCCTCCCGCCCGTGATCAAGCTGTCGGATCTGATGATCGGTAAATAGCCGCTGACGGGATGGAATGCGCGCGGATGCGCGGCAGGCGCTGGGCGATGTCGCGCCACCATTCCTTCACGACTTGGCGCCCGCACAGCAGCGTCGTTCCGACATTTCCGGTGAAAGTCCGCCAGGCGGCATGGCATTTTTTCGGGGACGGCGGTGAGGAGCCGGACGCCTCCTGCTTGGAGAATTTGTTGATCACGAGGAGATCGACGTGCCGCTTGATCGCGCGGGACGCGACAACTGCGGCATCGGCGAGCCCATTAGCATCGAGCTTGCAGGAAATGGCGCCGCTGCCGAGTGGCTGACAGCTCGGAATCTCGCGCCCCGTCGCAACGTCGCGCGCGAGCATGGTTTTCATGCCGTTTGCGCCCTTGAAGTTTCGCTGGACGATGCCGCCGACGCGCACGCCTTGCCGCGCGAGATCCTGGGTGAAGTCGGCGAGCAGCGTATCCGCGTCTTGTTCGGGCCTATAGAGGATTACCGCGACGCGCTTGGGATAGATCTCGGCGTGGTTGGCGATCATGGGCTTGATCCTCTTGGCTCGTTTCAAACCGCGGCGCTTGCCTGTCCAGCATCTACTGCTGGCGTAGATGGCGCGATGCCCTAGCGTTCAGAAGTCGTGAACCAATGAGACGACCCTTGACCTGGGCGAACACGTCCATTCCATAGTTGAGCCTTAGCGCATAGGCAGCGGCGCGTCATGCGCGCTGTGCTGGAGATCGCCGCCACACCTTTGGCCCGTTCACTGAACTGCGCATCGATCGCAAAGCTGGCGAGCCTACCGCTGAAGGCGATTTCGATTCGCTCTGGTGTGGCTGTCCTCACGTGCTCTCCTTGCGCTGCACTTCTAGATCAACGTTGCGGCGAGGATTACCGCAAGGCCGAACATCACCATGCCCATGGCAAGCCAGCTTGGCCACGGAGGCGTTGGGAAGCGGCTGCACCACGAAAGAGAGCGCGTACAAAACCCATCCGACCACAAGCCCGAAGGTGAAGGCGAGGGCGCGCCCGCCCCAGAGAGAGGCGAGAATCCCGCGACCAGCTTCGGCTGCGTCGACTCATAGGCGCCGAGCGCTTTAATAGCGTGCTCCGCGGCTGCGCCATAAAGCGCCGCGGCCGGATTGTAGATCGACCGTTTTGCGAAAGTCTCCGCGTCGTTCACGAACTTTTGAGTCGAACTCCAGAGCATGAGGTTGCCGATCGCATAGGTGAAGCGGCTTTCCGGAACCGCGAGACGTTTCTCGAGCAGTTTGCTCGGGCGGGCGTTGTCGGCCGAGAGAAACACCTCAAACGGCGCCCCTTGCGTGATCTGGCTGTAAAACTGTCCGCTCGCGCCAAAGCTCAACAGGGCCTCGCCCAGTCTTCTGCTTAAACGACGCTGCATCTCCTTGGACGGTATGGTGAAGTTAGCGGCGACCGCCACATCGATCTCCGCCGCTTCCGCATTTCCGAACATAAGCAGCGTCAGAATTGAGTTGATCAGGATCAGTCGGGTAAGCGTCATTGGGCATTCCAGGGATGGGCCGCTGCGATGGCTCTGGCCGCGGCGGCTCTTTGCTTCTCATCCCAGCAATCGGCGTGCCGTTCGGGAACATGGTGCGCGCCTTGGTTGACGACACTGAAACGCGCATAGCTGCCAGCGTGCCCGTGGAATGCTGGGTCGCTTTGCCAGCTTCCGATATCGCCGTCAAGTGACATGCGTGGCACGACAAGAGTGGAGGCTTAAGAAGATGCCGCTCGCCTCTCGTGCCGAGCTTCTCGTTTCACGCCGCGGCGTCGCTTGCCTGTCCCCACGATCTGCTGTTGGCGTGGAAGCTGGTATGGTTTGCAGTGGCGGTTCAGAGGTCGAGAGCAGCGAGACGTGCTTGAGCTGGGCGAATACGTCCACTCCATCCTTGAGTCCTAGCGAATCAAAGGAGAAACGCGTTATGCGCGCCAAAATCTCCGTGCCCGAGCCCCCGGTGCCGAGCGCAAGTACCAGCGTGATCTCAGCCGCGCCGAGCGGCAAACAGGCTCTGATGCGCGCCGGAAAGATATTGAGGATGGAGCCTGCGCGCGGTGCTTCGCGCGCGACGCTGACGTCGCAGGCAGCGATGCGCAGCCGTTGGTGCACGCCGGGTGCAAGCGGCGGCGCCGGCACCAACAGGCGCGCACCTTTGAGGCGGAGAATAAGAAGCCCATAGCGCCCATCATAGCCGCTCACCACGGCATCAAGGCTGATGGCGGCTTCGCGGCTCGCCGCAAGCGGCAGCGCAGGATCGGTCTGCAAGACATGCAGCGGCCCAGCCGCGGTTACCATGCCGCGCTCCATCATAACGAGACGATCGGCAAAGCGTTCGATCTCCGCCATGTCATGGCCGATGTAGATCATCGGCAGCGCGAGCTTCTCGGGCAGGCGCTCGACGAACGGCAGAATCTCACGTTTGGCGCAGCTGTCGAGCGCGCCAAGCGGCTCGTCCATCACAAGCAGTCTGGGCTGAGACAACAGCGCGCGACCCATGGCGACGCGCTGCCGCTCGCCGCCGGAGAGATGCGAGGGAGAGCGGTCGAGCAGCGGCGCCAGGTCGAGCAGTTCGAGCACCTCATCAAACGCGATCGGCGTCGGTTTGGGTTTGGGCACACCGTAAAGCAAGTTGCGCCTGACCGACAAATGGGGAAGGAGACTCGCCTCCTGAGACACATAGCCGATGGGACGCAGATGCGGTGGGCGGAAGGTAGTCTTGTCCTGCCATACCTCGCCATCGATGGCGCAGAAGCCGGCCGGCAGACGCTCGAGGCCGGCGATGCAGCGCGCCACCGCAGTCTTGCCGCAGCCTGGCGGGCCGAAAATCGCCGCCACGCCTTTGGCCGGTACGCTGAATCGCGTATCGAGTGGAAAGCTAGCGATACTGCCACTCAAGGCAATTTCAATCCGGCCCGGTGTGGCTGTCCTCACGTGCTCCTCCTTCTGCTGTATTTGTCGATCAAGGTTAAGGCGAGGACTACCGCAACGGCGAACATCAGCATGGCGCCGGCAAGCCAGCTTGCTTCGCGCCAGCGCGACTCTTGGACAAAGTCGAAGAGAAAGGCCGACAGCACCTTGGTGCGCCCAGGAATGTTGCCGCCGATCATCAGCACGACGCCGAACGTGCCGATCGTATGCGCAAAGCCAAGCACGGCGGCTGTCAAAAGACCCGGTCGCGCCAGAGGCAGGGCGACCGTGAAGAAGGCATATAACGGTGAGGCGCGCAGAGTGGCCGCGATCTCCAGCGGGCGGTCACCCATGGCAGCGAAGGTGTTGCGGATGGGCTGCACCACCAAAGGCAGCGCCGACAAAACCGATCCGACCACGAGCCCCGCAAAGGTGAAGGCCAGCGTGCGCCCGCCCCACAGAGAGGCGAGAAGGCCGACCGGGCCGTTCGGGCCGAGCAGGGCGAGCAGATAAAAACTGAGTACTGTTGGCGGCAGCACCAGCGGCAGCGCGATCATCGTGGCCACCGCCTCAGTCCAAAGGCTCTTCGAGCGTGCTAGCCACCACGCGAGCGGCGTGCCAACGATCAGCAGGATCACGGTCGTCACGCTCGCGAGCTCGATCGTGAGCCCGAGCGACTGCCAGATTTCTGGCGAAAAGCCATCCATGTGCGTCAACTTAAGCGTTCGAGCACAGAGCACATGGTCATGCTCGCGCAATGATTGCGTAGGCTAACGGGCCCCTTACGGAAGGCGCGCGTCGCTCGGTTATTGGCGTCATTCTCCAACCGCACCAAGATTTCTGCTTGAGGGGTGCGATGTCCCCGGCCGGCTCGTTGAACTTGGCGGCAACCGCGACATTGATGTCCGCCGGTTCTTCACTGAGCATAAGCGCCATCAGTGCTTTAATCGGGATCAATCGAGCGCGGCTCATCGGGCACTCCTGAGACGGGGCCGCTGCGAGCGCTTTGGCTGCGGCGGGTTTGCGCTTGATCCCAGCAATCGCTGTGCCGCTCGAAGGATTCTGGTGAGCGCCTTGCTTGGCGAGAGAAAACGCGCGTAACTGCCTGCTTTTGGATGACGTTGCCGATTGTCGGACTTCCGACATTGTCGTCTTGGAGCGGACAAGCTGGCCGCTCGTGTGATGTCGGCCGCCTCTCAACGCGCGGCGGCCAGATATTCGAGTTCGTATTGGGGCAGGAAAATCATGACAAGATCGGAACTGCGGCGGCCGCGCGGGCGTCTCGACCCTGGTGAAACCTCCTTTATGTCCAAGCGCTGATCGCGATCCTGATCGGTGTCCTCGTTCGCTGCTGTCGCCGTCTCTCGCGACCAATAACTGGGTCAAGGCGCTCGGCGACGGCTTGATCAAGCCGATCAAGATGGTGATCGCGCCGATCATCTTCTGTAAGGTGGTTTCCGGCATCGCTCGCATCCGTCATGCGAAAAAGGTCGGCTGGGTCGGCGTCAAGGCGCTGGTCTACTTCGAGATCGTTCCACCTTTGCCCTCATTCTCGGCCCGACCATGGGCAGTTCCAGATCGGCCATGGGCTTGCCGCCAAGCCCGACAGCGCGGCGGTGGCCAATTACGTCAAGCAGGCGGAAGCCTCCAACGCCGTCCATTTCAACGCTGATAAGCTCACCAAACTGACGAACATGCCAAAGTAGTGCTAATCACCGACGATTCTGTAGGCTCTGCACTGGCGGCGCGGTGTTGGGCTCGAGAAAAGGCTTTCCGCTGGCGGCGAGCCAATCAGTTCGGCTTCACTCGGTAACCGTGAGGCCAAGCGGCAAGGCGGTACGGCGCCTTGCAGACGCTCCGCGTCGACATCCTCTTTCAGCATCGTGCGAATTCGGAAGAGCCGGGCTGGCGAGACACGACGATTTCAAGCTGGGCAGTTCGTAGGCTTTGCGCGAAGAAGGGCTGGCCCGCAAGCATTAAGGCGTCGCAAGAATGAGCAATTTCAGCGCAGTTCTCATGGACTAGCCCTGCCTACCGCAGCTTTCGTTGTGCGAGAAATTGGCAATAGGATAGACGCTGTGCGCAGAGCAGTCATTGATTTGGGTCAGCCGGGGATGCCGGCAGGCGCATTCCTGTTCGCAGCATCAAGTCATTCGCAGAAGGTGGAGTTTAAGGTGCGGATATCGGCAAGAAATACCCGACTGTGACGGAAAACGCCATCCGCGCGGCGATCGCTCACAAAGACGTTGCAGCTTGAGCGTCGGCGTGCATATCCGAGAGACTTTTTGGATGCTGGAGTTCTGGCTTTCCGTAGGAAGCATACCCATCAAGCATGGTCACGAAGCAATTTTCTACCGCGATCTCTTACACGAAAATGGCGCGGATGACGTGGTGTGCGATACGCCATTAGCTTAACAATGCCATCCTCATCGCAATGGACGGCGATATGAAGTAGTTTCCGAAACGCTTCGGCATCCAGCCACGCCAGTACCAGTTGACCGACTTAGTCTGATACGGCTGTGCTGTAATGAAGTGCTTGCAGCAAAACGGCCTGATCGGACAATTAGTCCCATTGAGCATGAATGAACGTTCGGCGGAGATAAATTCTCTCGCCGCCTCTGGATCGAACTCGGCGCGCACCAACTTCGGACGAACAGGTGAAAGCAATCGATTCCGGCTGGACGCAAGCTTACGTCGCTAAAGGCGCGGCGCCCATCCTCCGGCATCGTCCCGTCGCCCTCGTCTGGCAGGCCGGCTCCGCAAAGAGCGGAAGCCGATGCAACGCATCATGAGATTGGGAACCTGGCTGGAGCCGTAACCCGTTATCGCATTGTCCAAAGCTGTTACGGGCTCCGCGCGTTCGCGGCTCGAATTTTCGACGGTGCCGTCTCGGGCATCATCAGCATGGCGCAGAGCCCGGCCGCGGTAGCGACAAGCATGTACCAAGCCGGCGCCAGCGCGTTCCCAGTAACGTGGGTCAGCCAAGCGACAACGAGTTGAGCTGTGCCTCCGAAGGTCGCTATCGCAACCGCGTAGATCGTCGCGAAGGCGCCGCCGCGGATGCTCTTGGGCATGCCTTCGACCATACCAACATAGAAGGCGCTATACGGAATCGTTCCGACGAGGGTGAGCGCGCCGAGACCTCCGAGAAGCGCCATGGGACTGCGGCTCTCTACGATCCACAAGAACACCGGATAGGTCATCAGCAGCGCGGCGATCTGCGGCCATATCATGATGGGCCGGCGTCCGGCCCGATCTGCCAGCCAACCGCCCAGGAGTGCGGCAGCAATGCCTACTGCATTGCTGACGACCGTGGTCGCAAAGGCGAGAGGCGCGGCAACTTGCAGGGTGTTCAGTGCATAAGTCGTCATATATTCCGTGACATAGGTGATAATCGTGCAGCTGGCCAAAATGATCAATCCCAAGCTCATCATGCGGCGGCTGGCACGCAATTTCCTTGCGGGCTCGACGGAGAGGGCCGGCGCTTCAGGTCGGTGCAGCGTTTCGGGCAGGGCCCTGCGCAACCAAAATCCGACCGGTAACGTACAGGCACCGAGCAGAAACGCGATCCGCCATCCGTACGCATCCAGCGACTCGCTTGTCATGGTGAGGGAGAGTGTTTCTCCGACCAGCGCTCCGGCCGTTGCAGCTATTTGTTGGCTAGCAGGCTGAAACGAGACGGCAAGGCCCCGGCGTCCGGCCGGGGCCACTTCCATCAGATAGGCGGTCGTCGGACCGACTTCGCCTCCCAGGGCGAAGCCCTGCACCAAACGGGCGAGAATAACCAATAACGGAGCGGCGATCCCTATCGTGTCGTACGAAGGCGTCACAGCCAACACGAGTATAGCGGCACTCATCATGACAAAACTGGCGGTCATTGCGGGCCGGCGTCCAACTCGATCCGAGTATGAGCCGATCACAATGGCCCCGATGGGTCTGGTGACGAAACCCGCTCCGAAGGTCATGAGCGACAGCATAAGGCTGGCGAACTGATCCTGCGCCGGGAAGAACGCGTGACCGATCTGGATGGCGAAAAAGCTATAGGTCCCGAAATCGTAGAATTCGAGCATATTGCCGATCGTCGCGCCCAACACGGCATGGCTGGTCAAGCCTTCATCTGCCGCAAGGAGGGTCGGCTTCGAGCTTCGCTGAGTGAATTGTTTAGCCATGCATGCTGATCCGTCTCGAATGCGGTCCTAAAACATTTCGACCAACTATGTGGAGCACCTTGAGCTCTCATGAGCAAGAAGCGGGTTCGCGCGACTCACCCTCGGCGCTGAAATCAGGAATATCAATCTCTCGGGCGATTTGCCGGACCCGACGATTGCTGCGATCAAAAGGGTTCTACTCGAGCACAAGGTCATCTTCTTCCGCGGCCAATGTCATCTCGATGACGCTAGCAGGAGCGATTCGCTTCCGTTTGGGAAAGCTGGTGTCGCATCCGACCTCGCACCAAGGGAACGGCCTCGATCCTCGAGCTTGATTCCGCCCGCGGAGGTGGTCAGGCCGATGGAGCACGTCGATGGAACCTTTGCCGATGCCTATCATAGGATTTTGGTGCTGCGAGCCGTTGCAATCCCACCATTTGGCGGCGATACGGTCCGGTCAAACACCGCGGCCGCTTATCTCGACCTGCCGCCGCCGCTGCAACGGCTTGCAGACGAGCTCTGGGCGGTTCACAGCAACGTCTTCGACTACGCCGGAATGGCCCGCGTCCACGAGGTCGACAAGAAGCATTTTGACGAGGTCTTCACCAAACCATCTTCGAGACCGAGCATCCCGTGACAATGCATTGGGCCCCGATGATGTCCGTTGTCAGGTCAAACCGCGTGCTCGATCGCTCTTGAAGTTACGGTGCCGGAGCGCTCGTCTGAGCTCAGCGAACTGGTGGAACATGACGAACAGCGCGATCATTCCGGCGCCCAGTTCAGCGATTGCTTGACTGGCCAACAGGCCGCTGAAACCCCATACGACCGGGAATAACAGTACGGCCGGTATGAAGAGAAAGCCCTGCCTCGCCAAGGACACAACCGCACTGAGGCGTGCTCTCCCGAACGACTGAAGCATCGTCGTCACGAAACTCTCAATACCAAAAAGTCCAAAAAAGAGATGGAAGACGATGCAGGTCGAGACGGCAATTTCCGTGACCTTATCGCTATCGCTGAACAGCCTGACCAAAGGCCGGGCAAAAATCATAACAGCCGCAGAATACGCAACGGCAAGAGCGATAGTCATGGAGAGTATGAACTTCGCAGCCTTCAATACACGAGCAAAGTCGCGCGCGCCCCAACCGAAACCCAGGACAGCTTGAGAGCCTATACAGAAGCCGGTGATAGGCAGTGCGCCGATCGTCACGATTCGCACAGCTATTCCCACGGCCGCGATGGAATCGTCGCCGAACGGCGCAGCAGTCCAGTACAAGAGCATAACGGCAATAGCAGATAAAATACTGGTCATAGTCGCCGGCGCCCCTATGGACGCGAGCTGTCTGATGCGATCTGCTCGCAATGAGATGTGAGATATCCTGACGAGGACTATCCCGCGAAGCTTCGTAAAATACGCGATATACAGGCTAATAGCGGCGATCTGAGATACCAGCGTTGCGAGGGCTGCGCCTCGCACACCGAGGTCCAGTAAGAATATGAAGACGGGATCAAGCACAGCGTTGAGTATGAAGGCGGTAATCATCGTCCACATGCTGAATCGTGTGTTGCCTTCGGCTCTGACGATGAAGCCGTTGACGATGTTTAGAAGCATCAGGGTGTACCCGAACAAAAGCGTCTCCGCGTAGTCGAGCGCCACGGGCATGATGGTTGGAGTGGCCCCGAGCGTTACGAAGATCCCTCGCAGATTTAGAAGCAGAGCGACGGTAAAGGTGATACCGATCGGAGCGGCGAGCGCAAGTGCAGTACTCGCGCCTCGACTCGCCTCCAGGTGCTCACCAGCGCCAAGATGACGAGATATCAACGACGCTGTTCCAACACCGATCCCCTGTCCGGCTGCCGCGAGCAGGACCACGATCGGCAAGGTCATGCTGACAGCTGCGATCGCCTGCGCGCCAAGTGCGCCAACAAAGATCGCATTGACGACCTGCTGTAACGCGTTGATCGATAAGCCAACAACAGACGGAATGGCGAGCCGCAGGATAAGGCTCGAGAGATTAGGGTCCGATAGATCGATGTGCTGCTCTTCCTTCGGCAAGACATCGCGATCGCCCTCGACGGCGAATTCCGCATCCGGCTCATTCATGGATGAAAGTGTCGCGAGCTCTTCCGAATTCGCTGATCGTCTGCAACAGCTCCTGTTGCAATACCGTGCAAAGATTGCGGGTCACCTCATAACCGACCTGGGTTGGATTATACGTCGTTTCGATCTGGAGATGGCCGGCTTGATATCCGACATCGAACCAGAAGAGGTGAATCACGGCCGCTTCATCCATGTCTGCGCCGATCCAGAGTGGAGAAGGTTCCTTGGCTAAGAGACGGCGTGGAAAATGGCGCTGCAAACCCGCTCGATAATTCAATCCAATTCTGGGTAAGGGCAGGCGATCGATCCGGCTCCGCACGGCTGGATCTCGGTTTAGGAATTTCATGGCCCGAAAGCCTATTCCCCTGCGCGGCAGGGCATTGCGCTGGCGGTATATTGAACGAGCACGATCGGGACGGGGCTCCGTTCCGGTGAGACTCAAGGGAAGCGGAACGAGCTCGCTGATATGGCCGATGATCTGAGATGGATCGAGATCGTCAAACAGCCGACCTCGGATTGAGGTAAGGCTATCAATCCAGAGCGAATAGTTGCCGAAAACGCGTCCAAAGGCGCCAGATATGGCGGCAAGAAACACATCAAAGTCCTGACAATGTGCCAATCTGGCTGCAATATTGAGGAGATCAGCGGTCGCTTCTTTGTCAATCTCGAGATGGTACTTGGCCTGATCTTCCCAAAACGATCGGCAATTCGCTTCATCGATGCGACCTTCAAGGCGTGCATGGTGAAGCTCTCTCGCGGTCACTTTCGAAAAACTCGCGCCGCCCGATGAAGTGTCGCTGACGTGCAAATTGAACTGATGGTAGTCAATGCTCTCCCAGTATTTGAGTTCGCCTGGCGCTTCGCTGTTGGCGTAGTGCTCAAGGCGCTTCAGCCATGGAGAGAGCATTTCTATGTTCTCGGGACCACTCATGGCGTGGCCTGAGGCAAGGGTGTTGTACGCCTCATCCAATGCTTCCAGGAACAGTCGATAGCCTATCCCGTCCGCTACAAAATGATGCATCAGGACCAGCAGGTAGTAATCGCCACTTTGCGATGTGCGAAACACCGTGACGTTAACAAGAGGCGTCTGGCCGTCAAACCGAAAGGTATGTTGACGTCTTGCTGAGACGCTCTCGATTGCCTTACGCTGCTGTAGGTCGGTCATTCCGACAAGGTTGATCTCCTCCACGAGGCGTTCGGCCACCGAAGGTCCGATTGTCAGACGTAGACCATCGTCAGTTCGGGCAATACGGAGTCTGAGGCCTTCGTGCCTATCCATGACATGGGCAAGGGCGCGCTCCAGGATTCGGATATTCAGGACGCCGCCGGGCAAGAAGAACAGATCGCCGATGTTGAAATGCTCATCGAACCCGACAAGACGGTTCCAAGATGAGATTGCCGGGATAACTGGCAATGAGGCATCCGCGGAAGGGAAGGTATGGAGTGTAACCGCCGCTTCGTCTGCCGCCAATTCCCTGACGGTCGGTGTTCGATAGAGTTGGTCGACAGTGAGATTCAGTCCGGCTTTGCGCGCCAGCGTGACGCAGCGCACGCTCAGAAGAGAGTCTCCGCCGATATCAAAAAAGCTCTGATCGATTCCGACCCACTTGGCGCCTAATAGATCCTGCCAGATCCCAGCAAGAATACGCTCCTTCCTCGTGCGTGGCTCAGCAGATGGAACAGGCCCGACCTCGCGGTAAGGAACGGACGACAGGCGAGCACGATCGATCTTTCCGCTCGCCGTAAGGGGGATAGTGTCAACCAAACGGAAGGCGGCGGGAATCATGTAGGACGGCAACGTGTGCCGCAGGTGGGTGACAATATCTCCAGAGCTTAGACTGTCGCGAGCCGGAACCACGCTAGCCGTCAAGCGACGATGGTCATTCATGCCTTCTGCGAGGACCGCGGCCTTTGCGATTGCGGGATGAGACTCAAGGGCCGTTTCGACCTCCTCCAGCTCGATGCGAAAGCCCCGTACTTTGATCTGGTTGTCCGATCGGCCGCAAATCTCGAGAAGGCCGCTGGTTGAGATACGGGCGATATCGCCACTTCGATAAAGAACGCTGTATTGTCCGTCATCATACGGATTCGGCACGAAACAGCGGTTAGTCCGATCTTGATCCCGCCAGTACCCAGCGCTCACGCAGCGTCCCGCGATGCAGAGTTCGCCGGTGACTCCGACAGGGACTCTCTTCAACTGTGCATCGAGCACGTAGAGTTTGACGTTATCGATTGGGCGCCCAACAGGGATGAGCGACGAGCCGTCGTAGGCACCCGATGTTTCGTAGACTGCTGCATTGGATGCACATTCCGTAGCACCATAGAAGTTCCACAACGGCACGTCCGGGAAATGCGCGTGCCAGCGACCCGGGAGCGAGGAAGGCATCGGTTCGGCGCTGCTTGTGACCAACCGCAAGGCGGTCGGTCGCGGGTGCCGTTCTTGGGAAGCAATGAGGCCGGATAGGAGCGGCGGCGAGGCAAATAAGTGTGTCACGCGACGTCTCGCCAACGTGCACAACAACAGATCTGGATCCAGCAACTGCTCTTGGGTCAAGATCAGCGCGGGCACACCTCTCAGAAGCCCCCCAAAGTACTCCCATGCCGACGCAACAAGTGATGCGGACTTCTGGACAACCATCACGTCGGTACTGTCGAAGGGAAAGCGTCGCCACATCCAGTTCAGTCGATTGAGAATTGCCGATTCCGGTATAAGAACCCCCTTCGCCTTCCCGGTTGAGGACGACGTGTATATGAGGCTCGCAATTCCCTGATCTGATGGTTTGTCGCTGCGCTCAAAATCGTGCACGGGCGCGCCGCACCCTTCAAGGGTCAATAGACGAATCGACGGCACGTCAAAACCAAGATCAGAGGTATTTGCGTGAACCAAAAGCTTTGCCTGACTATCTCGCAGGATATGTTCGATCCGATCACGCGGATAATCCGGTGATATGGGGACAACAATGGACTGCAAGGCTCGTGCTGCAAGAATAACAGCGGCCACGTCAGGCGACCGGTCGACCAGCATGGCGACCATATCGCCAGCCCCCACGTCAGAAGCCCGCAGTAACAACCTGATAGCTGTTACGCGCTCACGCAGGTGGTCGAATGTGATCTCACCGAAATCACCAAAATATGCCACCTGGCTGCTATTGGAGACGCTGATTTGCTCGAACGCTTCGATAAGCGGACATTCAGTCTCATATGGCTGCGCCGAGCCATTCAGCGAGTCCAGCACAGTGACGTCTGACGCGCTGAGGCAGCTCAGATCTTTAATGTGCGCAAGCGGCCTCTCAACGCAGGCTGCAATCAGACAGCGCAGATTGTCGGCCATGCGGACAATCAGATCGCTGGAAAATATGTCTTCCGCATACGCTAGCTGGAGGGCAATTTCATCGCCGTGATCTTGTGCGTACAATGTCAGATCGAATTTTACATAGCCGGTCTCATATTCGCGGAATGTCAGATCCAACTCATGTTGGCCAAATGGCTCCGCGGCCTCGGAGTACATGTTGAACATGACCTGGAAGAGCGGTGATCGTTCAGCTTCGCGATATAGCCGGGTATCCCTTACCATCCAGCCGAACGGATATGCGGAATTTGCGATGGCATCGCCGACCAGGCCCTGGATGCGCATGGCATGAACCGCAAAGGACTGGTCGACATCGATCGGGGTGCGGATTGGCAGCATATTCAGGAAAAAGCCAACAATTTCGGCGCTGCCAGGTTGATCCCGTACGACGTGCGGTATGCCAACGATAATATCGTCTTGGCCGCTATACATCCGCAGCAGCAGCTTGAAGCACGCGAGGAGTGTTGTCGACGTGGTGCACCTATGTCGGCGCGCAAACTCCCGTACCTGATTGGAGAGCTCGCTGCCAAGCAGCACCGCATGCGAGGCGCCGCGGTAGGAATTTGTCTGCGGCCGCGCTCGTCCCGTTCCAAGCGAAAGCACCGGCGGATCATCGCCAATCTGACGACGCCAATAGCTACGCTGGTTGGCCAGCGCCTCTGAAGTAGCGTGTTGTGTTTCCCAGACCGCGTAGGTCGAGAGTGACGCGCGGTTCTCTGGCAAAAACGCCGCGGCATCTACGTACCTTTGTCGAAGGTCCCTGAGTAGAACAGAGATCGACCAGGCATCGATGATAATTTCGTGAGCGGTGATCAGTATGAGATGGTTGTCAGGGCCAAAACGGATCATGCGCGCGCGAAAGAGATGGCCTTGGCTGAGATCAAAGCTGCCGTTCAGCTCTGTTCGCCGTAACTCTGCGACCAGCTCCTCAGCTTCCTGCGCCGTGAGATGAGATGCATCAGCCAATTCAAGACTTGCGTATTGAGGAGCATCAAAAAGCTGAACCGGACCGTCCTCGTCGATAAAGCGTGCCGAAAGTGCCTGATGGGAATGAACGACATCGGTCCAGGCGCGATTGAACGCCGCCAGATCGATCATGCCCCTTATCCGCAGGCCGCCTTGAATGATGTAGTTCCTGGCAGACGGATCGAGCTGCGAGAGAAACCATAGGTGCTCCTGAACTCGCGTCAGAGGCGATCGCATAAGCTTTCCGTACGTCGGGGCTGTGCGCGGTTTGGAGCCGACCCCGGCCGAGATCGAAGCCGCAAGAGATCGGATCGTTCCATTGAGGACTAGCCTGAAATCCGTTCTCACTCCGAGCTGGGTCTGCAACTGGCCCAATATCAGCATTGCCCGGAGCGAGTCTCCGCCGAGGCTTATGAACTGGTCCGTCACGCCAATGTTCTCAATACGCAGAACGCCGGCCCAAATTTGACACAGCTGGGCTTCGAGCTCTGTTTGCGGCTCCTCGAATGGAGTCGACAATGGAGGGCGAACACTGGTCGGGTCCGGCAATGCCCCAAAATCGACCTTTCCGTTTCTGGTCAGTGGAATACTGGCGAGGCGGATGATCCTTTCTGGGAGCATGTAGGTGGGAAGCGCTTCGGCAAGAAAATTCTGAAGCTCGCCTTCCGTTACTTCAGCTGGAGTTGACACATACGCGATGAGTCGTCTCGATCCAGTTTCCTCCTCGGCCCTGGTTATATCTCTCGCCATAAGCTTTACGCCTGCGCAGACGGAGGCGACCGCGACGGCGCCACGTACCAAATGATGAGCGGAGAGGCGGGCCTCGATTTCTCCCAGCTCAATTCTGTGCCCGCGGATTTTGACCTGACGGTCCCGTCGACCGAGACATTCCAAAAAGCCATCGGAACGAATGCGCCCGAGATCACCTGTCCTGTATAGGCGCTGGAACGACGGGTCGTTTGAGAACGGGTTTGGCCCAAAGGCATCCTTGGTGCGGACATCGTCATTGACGTAACCAGCAGCGACACCAGCGCCGCTAACACAGATTTCGCCGACCTCTCCCGTGTTGCACAGCCGCGGTCCGTCGGCGACATAAACCTCAAGGTTAGAAATCGGCTTGCCGATCGGCACATAAGGGTCAGCCAGCGCAGGCGCTACGGAAACCAGATGATGCGTAACGCCGTCCGCGCACTCGGTCGGCCCGTAATGATTGAGAATGGGCACCCGGGGATATAAGGCAAGCCACGCGCGCGCCAGTCCGGGTGTTAGAGGTTCTCCGACCGTTGAAATAATCCGCAAACTGTCCAGAGCTCGCTCAGCCGCCGCAAGCGACTGCAGATATTCAACAAATATTGCAAGCATCGACGGAACGAATTGAACAACCGTCACGCCGTATCCTTGAATTGCTTTGAGAAGGGATACTGGCGATTTCAGTGTCGCATCATCAATGATCGCGATACAGCCTCCGACGCAAAGCCCTGCCAGAAGCTGCCACAGCGAGATGTCAAAGCAGTGCGATGCCGTCTGCGCGATGCAATCCGTCCGAGTGAGGGTTAGGGCATCAATCTTTGCCACCAAATGATTGTTTAGGGCTGCGCGCTCGATCATTGCGCCTTTAGGCTTGCCCGTCGAACCCGACGTAAACAGAATGTAGGCGAGTCCATCCTCGCGCGATGGTGGCACAACAGGCGAAGTCTGGCCCTCGCGCAGCGCCGCCTCTATCGCCATGAATTGCGTGGTGCCTTTGCTGCTCGCCTGAAATAGGCTGAGCGAATCCGGCTGGTCTGGGCCAATAATCAGCGCGCAGCGACTCTGCTCGATCATGAATGATGTGCGCGAAGCCGGTAACGATGGATCGAGCGGCAGGTACGTTGCTCCAGCCCTCAAAATTGCAACTACCGCCGTCGCCCAGTCGAGGTCCCGCTCACCCCAATAGCCAACGACTAAGCGGTCAGCGCCCCGCTCTCGTAACGTCCTTGCGAGGGCATCCGATCTTAATCGCAGCGCTTTGTAGGTGAGTTCGTCTGCGCCGTACCTCAGCGCAACCCTCTCCGGATCCGATCTCGCAACGCGATCGATCGCCGAGATCGCGTCCGTCGGTTGACGTTCTACAAGCGGATTTTTGCCTGATCGATTTTCCGCAGGCAACGCGTCCCGCCATTCGTCGCCTTCTGCGGCACTTAAAGTAGAATACCGAGGATCCTCGGTTGAGGGTGTCCATTGCGTAACCACCCTGGTGCTGCCAGTCATGGTGTGCCGTTTTGTCCGTTTCTTAGCTTCTCGTCCTTTGCGTTCACTACTGTTTCCTCGATGATCGGCAGGGGAACACGGCCGGACGCTAGGGCCTCAAGCTGGCGTTGGCATCTACCGGATCTGGTAGTAGACACGCGGGTAGTCTGCATGGCGCCCGTAACCAAACGCGTCCAGAGACTCGCTCCGGCTTGTGATTTCTTGCATTTGTAGGCGCCTGGACAATGGTTTTGTGCGCTCCTCATGAAAGCGGATTTGGCGCTCGCCGGGCTGCAGGTCGTCTGCGACTCGAATGTGCAAGAACCAACACGGAGGCGTGTTACTGTTTTCCACGAGGCCGGCGTTGTTTGTATAGCCGCCGAAGGGCAGTCGTTAAGCGCTCAAACGTGTTGACGCTCTTGGCTATAACGAGAGCTATGGGCGGCGTAACGAGTCGTGGGCGTGCAGAACCATCCACCGGGAGGTCCTTGATCTGCTGATGTTCGCAGTCGTCCGCCTTGGTGCACACGAAAACGCGCTCAGAAACGTTTGCTGTGAACGGCAGGCGACGTCCAGTCTACCCGAAAGGGCGTACCGATACGGTTTCCGAACCGGAATTGAATTGCGGATGGCGCCTTCGCTTAGCCTCCACGAGACGCATGCTCGGCAACTCCCTTTCCTAGGAGCCTGTCTGAGTAGTGACTGGTCAAGAGGGAGCGAGTCTGATTCCTTGCGCAGCCATGAGCAAGGAATTTCGCCCCTGGAAGATCGACGAGGTCCAGCTTCTGCCGCCGAGCGTGCAGGACTATGTGCCGCAGGACCACGTTTCGCGGTTGATCGTGTCGCTGGTCAAGGAAAGCCTCGATCTATCGGCGATCCTAGGCAGCTACCGGAGCGGGCTGGGTCAGCCGCCGTTTGATCCGCGGATGATGACGGCGCTGCTTCTACACGGCTATGCGAGCGGCATCTACTCGTCGCGGCGGATCGCCAGGGCGACGGTGGAGCGGGCGGATTTCATGATGATCGTGGCCGGCGATGCGCCGGACTTCCGCACGATCTCGGAGTTCCGGCGGCGGCATCTTAAGGCGCTGGCCGACCTGTTCGTGCAGGTGTTGAAGCTGGCCGAGAAGGCCGGGTTGGTGAAGCTCGGGCACGTGGCGCTCGACGGCACCAAGATCAAGGCGAACGCATCCAAGCACAAGGCGATGAGCTATGATCGCATGAAGAAGCGGGAAGCGGAGCTTGCAGCGGAGGTCGACCGCTGGCTCAAGGCGGCGGAGGCCGCCGATGCGCAGGAGGATAAGCTCTACGGCGACAAGCGCGGCGACGAGATGCCCGATTGGGTGGCCGACAAGCAGAAGCGGCTTGAGAAGATCCGCGAGGCCAAGGCCGCGCTGGAGGCCGAAGCCAAGGCCGCAGCCGAGGTGGAGCGCAAGGCGCGGGCCGAAGCCGAGGAGCGTCGCGTCGCCGAAGGCGGCAAGAAGAGCGGCAAGACGCCGACGAAAACGGAGCCCGACGGCAAGGCACAACGCAATTTCACCGACCCGGAAAGCCGCATCCTGAAGACCAAGGACGGTTACATCCAGGGCTACAACGCCCAGGCCGCGGTCGATGGTGCCCATCAGATCATCGTGGCGCAGACGCTGACCAGTTCCTCCAGCGATCAGGCGCAACTGGCGCCGTTGCTCGACGGGATCAGGGCCAATCTGGGGACCAATCCCGACGAAGTATCGGCCAACGCCGGCTACTGCTCCGACGCCAATCTTCGCACGATCAAACGGCGGCGCATCGAGGGCTACATCGCCACCGGAAGGCAGAAGCACGGCACCAAGTCCGCCACCGCGGAAAAGCCTTCAAGAGCCGGCTCGCTGATCGCCAGGATGAGCACCAAGCTCAAGCGCGCCGGCTACCGAAGTCGCTACCGCTTGCGTAAGCAGATCGTCGAACCCGTGTTCGGACAGATCAAACAGGCAAGAGGGTTCAGGCAATTCCTGCTGCGCGGCATCGAAAAGGTCAGCGCAGAATGGGCGCTCATCTGCACCGCTCATAACCTCGTCAAGCTCGCAAGGGCCGCCTGAGCCGCCATTATCAAGATAAAACTGCCTTCCCAAAGCTAACTGGACAGGCTCCTAGAGCAGAACCGATGCGAATGATGTTGCAGCAAAGCCACTTAGCACTACGGCGAAGCCGGAGCCGGACTGTTATTATCACGCGGATATTCGTGCTAAACTGGAAGACGCTGATGATGAGCCTTTCCTGCGCGTGTCGCGTTGCGTGATTGATCGCTCGTGGCGATTTTCCCACGAGCGGACTTCGACAACGCGCGGCATAGCAGGTGCGATCCCTGTGCGGGTAGACGGGTCTAGCGTCCAGGCCGGCTCCGCTCGTCGGTAATATCCATTGGCGTTCACCGTTTCCCAAGAGCCTCGATAGGTGAGATCGAAATTCTGTCCAGGCGAACAAAAGTCTCCTTCTACTGCTGCAGCGAAAGAGGCGGCTTCCTGCTGCGCAGCATACTGTCGGACGCTACAGCGAGATTGTCAGCTTCAGGACCATTGTCGACAACCTGACGCATGCACCCGGTACGAAGTAACTGGAGACCCCCCAATTTCCAAGCGGCACGCTGCTTGCTTCAGTCGCGGTGCTATCACCGATGCCAGCTTGAAGGCGCTCGGTTGTGGATCGGGAAAGCGCCGCGGAGTGTTTGATGCGATCTGGAGTTCGTTTTTGGGGAGCGACAACGATTGCGCTGGCGGCAAGCGGTGCAGCCAATTCGGCGGACCTTGAGCCAGCAGTACAACTGCCATCGGCCCTGTGGAGCTGGTCCGGAGGATATATTGGCGGGCACGTAGGCGTTGGTTACGGCCAAAAATCCTTCAGTAATCCCTACGGTCCGTCAGTCTATGGCGGCGGCGTCGATACTCCTGTGTTCCTGGCAGGCGGCCAGATCGGCTACAACTGGCAGAAGAATAGCTGGGTGTTTGGCCTCAAACTCGATGCCAGCGGTGCTGTCTCCAACGGCACAGATGCCTGCCTCGCAGCCTCCGGCACAGTAATGAGCGCAAACTGCAAGGCAAGTCCAAACGTCTTTGTCCCCGGGGCCGGTCGCCTCGGTTACGCTTTTGGCGCGGAGGGCCACACGCTGGCCTACCTCAAGGGAGGCGTGGCTTGGCAAAGCAATCAAGGCGACGGCATCAATAACAACGAGTTTGGCCGATGTCGGCGACGGCGCGCTCGACTTCTACAAGGCGCTCGACGAGGTCTTTCCCGGCACACGCCACCAGCTATGCTGGGTGCACAAGACTGTGAACGTCCAGGACAAGATCCACTCTCTGTGCAGGCCACCATGAAGAAGGATTTGCGCAAGGTCTATTGGGCGCGAACCGAGCGTCCGCCGAAGCGGCGATTGACGTCTTCGCCGAGAAGTATTGTGCCAAGCACGGCCGGGCGATCGAATGCCTGGTCAACGACCGCGACGCACTGCTGGCCTTCTACGATTTTCTTGCCGAACATTGGGATCACTTGCGCACCACCACCAATCTCATCGAGAGCGTGTTCGCCACGGGGCGATACAGGACCGTGCGGACGAAGGGCTCCTTGTCGCCAACCAACGCCGGGCCGATGGTGTTCAAGCTGGTGATCGCCGCATCAAGGACTGGCGGCGGCTCAACGGCACAAATCAGTCGCCGAAGGTCGTCTCAGTTGTCAGTTTCAAGGACGGCATTGCGGGCATCCAAGTGCCGGCAAACCAAGCGCCTGATCACCTCGTCGCCTAAATCCCGAATAGCTCAGCTTATCGGGCCGATAATTCAATGGAGATTTCTTAATGACTATTGATAATGAGAGGGAAGCCCCACCGGCTCTGTCGACCGGTGCGACGCATATGCTCATCGAGCTATGGGGAGCGAAGAACCTCGACGATCCGGCCATTGCGGAAGACGCAATCCGAAAAGCCGTCCGCGCGGCGAGTGCGACATTACTCCACCTTCACGTTCATAAGTTTTGTCCGGGTCACGGCGTCTCCGCAATAGCCTTGTTGGCTGAATCGCACATTACCTTACATACTTGGCCTGAGAGCTCCTACGCGGCCGCTGATGTTTTCGTATGTGGCAACAGCGATCCTGCGAGCGCCGTGCCAGTTCTAGTTGAGGCGTTTCAGCCCGAACAGTCTGACGTTCGCAGCTTCCGGAGAGGTGTGTCAATCAAGCCGACGCGTTGAAGCAGATGATCGATCTCATTGGAATAGCCGATCATGTTTCCGACCGCCCGGGTGAGGTTATCGAGCTCACTGCCGCAATCGAAAAACATCTTGGGCTAACCTCTAGCATGAAGGCTTCACCGCGAGGCTTTCGGGTGTGAAAGCTTCACGCAACTTGTTTATGATAACATCTTTGGTGCTCATGGCGGTGGCGGGCATAATTTGGCATCCGCTTTCCGTCAATGGCGTAGTCGAAGGAGAGGTATTCGCAATGTCAGGACTCGAAGCGTTTAGTATTGCGTAGTCAAAGTCAGCCATGCCGATCGATTCATCAAAATTCTTCGACTCCATTCGCATCAAGCCTACCAAGGTGAGTGCGAAGCGCAAGGCGCAGGCGGGTCAGGAGGCCGTCACCTGCGAATGGGCGGGCTGCCAGAACAAGGGCTCGCACAGCGTGCGGAAGGGGCACGAGAACGCGCGCGAGTACTGGCACTTCTGTCTCGACCATGTCCGTGAGTACAACCAGTCCTACAATTTCTTCCAGGGCATGAATCCGGAAGCGGTTGCGCGCTACCAGAAGGATGCGCTGACCGGCCATCGCCCGACCTGGAAGATGGGCGCCAACACCAGCGCCAAGCGCGGCAAGGGCAACGTCGAGGAAGACCTCGGCGGAGCCGCCGATCCCTTCAACGTGTTTGCCGAACTCAACGGCCGCGCCGGCTGGCGGCCTGGCCCCGGCGCGCAGGGCAAGCGCGAGACCCGCACGGTGATGAACGCCGAGCGCAAGGCGCTGCAGGTGATGGGGCTCACCGCCGAAGTCACGCTCGGGGACGTCAAGGCCAAGTACAAGGCGCTGGTGAAGCAGCACCATCCCGACGCCAATGGCGGCGACCGCTCCAGCGAAGACCGCCTGATCGAGATCATCAATGCGTACAACTATCTGAAGACCGTGGTGCGCGAGGCGTAGCGCCCCGCGCGTCAGACCCGTAGCCCGGATGAAGCGCAAGCGTAATCCGGGCGTCTCTCTCGCAGATAGATTAACCGTTCCCGGACTACGCTTCGCTCCATCCGGGCTACGATGTCATCCGTTAAGAAGCCGATTCAAGAGGTGACCGGTCGCTGGGCGGCTGCGATGAGGGCGGTCAGGAAAGGCACCAAAGAGCCCTCAGCCAAGCGAGGATGCGGCGGAAGTTGTGGCCGATGGCGGAGAGGATGTTCTTCACGGACGACTCAATAAATGAGTCGACTAGAAAATGCACTTATTCAATGTGCTTCCTCAGTCGGATGAGCGAGTATCGCATCAAGATCACCCATCTTGCCATCCTCAAATCGGAGCGTTGCACGCAAGCAGACTTGCTTGCGCGCACTGAACGCAGCACGACTGGAAGTACGCACCTGTTAAGTGGGACAATGACGAATTGATACTCTTTGAGATAATCGAATCCATTGCAGATGCGCATAACTCCACTGGAACGAACCAGTCAGACGCATGAGAAATCCCCAACTTGCCAAGAATGAGGGAACCAATCCGTCCGAAGCTGGCGCGATTTGCCCGCGGCGTATAGCGCCGACTCTCACTCGTTCGGCGTTGCGGGGCCTCTCGCAGATCGGTCGAACCCTAAAGTAGAGGCAGACCTTCCCCCGATTTAGATTAATGAAGGTTATCGTAGTCTGACTGCGACCTGGACATCCAATTCAAGAAAAAGAGATCCAGCTCCGGTCGCAGGATTACTGCATGGAGCCGGCCCCAATCGTCATTGGTAAGTTCGTCGGGCCACATCTGCGCGCCGTGAAGCACGCAATAGATGCGAACAGTATCACCGTCGACCAGGTAGGCCGCGACATAAGTGTGCGCGGGATGACCAACTCGCGCGTGCCAGCGACGCGCCCCGGGCCGGCCACTGTCAGGAAAGTCGAGCAGGCGCCGCGCGGCATCGGCAATCTGTTCATCAACATGAACCGCTGCACGGGGATTCTCGGCTTCGATGTAGCTGAAAATGCCATCGAGATCGGACAGCGCGAATCGCGACCAGACGAGTTCCACCGTTCATGCTCCGCCACTTTTTCGAAGCGCAGCGGTACGGCGTTGCGCGAAATGTGCTTCGACCTCGGAATCATCGAGATCGGGCCGGGTATCCTCCTGCGCATCGGCGGCCTCCGCCGCCTTGAGCCAGCGGTCGACCTCCGCTGCAAGCTCCGCTTCCCGCTTCTTCATGCGATCATAGCTCATCGCCTTGTGCTTGGACGCGTTCGCCTTGATCTTGGTGCCGTCGAGCGCCACGTGCCCGAGCTTCACCAACCCGGCCTTCTCGGCCAGCTTCAACACCTGCACGAACAGGTCGGCCAGCGCCTTAAGATGCCGCCGCCGGAACTCCGAGATCGTGCGGAAGTCCGGCGCATCGCCGGCCACGATCATCATGAAATCCGCCCGCTCCACCGTCGCCCTGGCGATCCGCCGCGACGAGTAGATGCCGCTCGCATAGCCGTGTAGAAGCAGCGCCGTCATCATCCGCGGATCAAACGGCGGCTGACCCAGCCCGCTCCGGTAGCTGCCTAGGATCGCCGATAGATCAAGGCTTTCCTTGACCAGCGACACGATCAACCGCGAAACGTGGTCCTGCGGCACATAGTCCTGCACGCTCGGCGGCAGAAGCTGGACCTCGTCGATCTTCCAGGGGCGAAATTCCTTGCTCATGGCCACGCAAGGAATCAGACTCGCACCCTCTTGACCAGTCACTACTCAGACAGGCTCCTAGGTTCGAGGCTGAGGAAAGCTCTCGATATGGGTGTCAGTTCGAAGATCATGGCCCGACTCAGTTCAGGCGGCGGCCAATGGTTAGGTAGTCCGCGGGGGCCACATCGGCTGGATTGATCAGTCGACGCGCGTCGAACACCGTTTTGCCGGCGACTCGCAACGAGGTGAGTTCGCCGTATTCCTGTGTCCGAGTCGCGATGATGACGATCTCGGCCCATTCGACTTCGCGCCGCCAGTCAGACGAGAACTGAATACGGTTCGCGGCGATTCCGATGGCGAGCTTGAAGTTCTCCGTCGCGAGCGGATCGTAACACCTGACATCCGCTTCGGCCCGCAGAAGATCGCGAGCGATCTTGATCGAGGCGGATTCTCGCACGTCGTCGGTATTCGGTTTGAAGGAGAGGCCGAGAACGAGGGTTCGTCGGCCGGACAACGCTCCGAGCTTCCGCTCGAGGGTAGAGACGATCTGGCCCGGCTGCGCGGCGTTCACGTCGAGAACGGCATTCAGCATATTCATCGGGAGGCCAAGGCTCTCGCCTTGGCTGCGCAGCGCCTGTACGTCCTTTGGAAAGCAGGACCCGCCGAATCCGCAGCCCGGAACGAGATAAGTCAGGATCTGTGGAGCAAGGCGGCCCAGGGGAGTGATCGGCGACCACCGTTTGTCGAGATAGACGCCGCGCATGACGTCGAGGACGTCGACACCTCCCACCGCAGTGCAGAGGTTTGCCATCTCGTTCGCGATGGAGATCTGGGTGGCCAGAATTGCATTGTTGGCGTACTTGATCATTTCGGCCGTGCGGGTGTTCACCCGCACTTTGTCGCAGTTCCACGGAGCGTAGAGTTCCTCGAGCCGCGCCAGCGTCCTCTCATCCTCCTGACCGATCACGATGCGATCGGGCTCCATAAAATCCTCGATCGCCTCTCCTTCGCGAAGAAACTCCGGGTTCATACCCAAGCCGAATGCCCCGAGCTTCTTCCCGGACGAGTGCTCAAGCTCTTCCCGCACTATCGTGTCCGTTGTTCCTGGGATGACGGTGCTCTTCACGACGACTGATAGGTGATGAGGAGTAGTCGCGAGATAAGCGCCAATCTGGCGAGCGCACTGCCGGACGGCGCTGAGGTCGATCGCGCCGTTCTTCGACGGCGTGCCGACAGCGATCAGGGCGATTTCCGCTGTCTCGATCGGGGCGTGTAGATCGGTGGTCGCCCGAAAGCGGGCCGATGCAAGCACTGACTTGAGCAGTTCAGGGAGACCGCGCTCATGGATATGCGGCACGCCGTCGTTAAGCTGAGCGACGACATCCTTCCGCAGATCGACGCACGTCACGTCGTGTCCCTTCACCGCGAGGCACACGCCCGAGACGAGACCCACATAACCGGACCCGACAACTGTGACGCGCATCACGCCCTCAACTCGTCGCGTAGAAAGGACAGGTAGCGGCGCACGCCCTCATTTACGAGGACCTTGGGAGCGTACCCGAGAATGTGCCGCGCCTTCTTGATCACGGGGCGGCGTCGGTTTGGATTATCGACAAGATACTCTGAGTCGGAACTCCTCTCGAAGACGACCGCGCCGCGGCGCCCGAAAACCTCCAGCGAGGCCTGCTGATAGATCTCGGCAAGGTTGTGGACGGAGATCTCCGGCCCGTCGATCCCGATGTTGAAGTAATCGTATTTCCCATGCAGGAGGCAGAGGATATAGCCTGTGATCGCGTCGGAGACGTAGCAAAAAGTCCGGGTCGGGCTGCCGTCGGAAAAAATGACAATGTCTTCTCGATTGATCACGCATCGCGCGAAATCGGCCGGGAGCCGACGGTCGTCGATGCGCATACCAGGCCCATAGTTATTGAAGGGGCGGGCGACGGTGACAGGCATGCCATACCTCTTCGAGAAGACGTAGCACATCGTCTCGCCGAAACGCTTCGATTCGTCGTAGCAGGCCCGCGGGCCCAGGCACGCGACATTGCCGCGGTATTCCTCGTCAGTCGGGATCGCCGTCTCAGCCGGATCGCCGTAGATTTCGCTGCTCGAAAAGAACAACAGCCCTTTGAGCCGATCCGAACTCCGATAGGATTCGAGCAGCCGCCGCAATCCCCAGATGTTAGCGTCAATGGTCTCGACCGGATACTGACGATAGAACGTCGGCGAAGCGATCGAGGCCATATGGATGACGTAGTCCGCTGCGTCAGCGCCGTCGACCATTCGAAGGTCATCACTGGCGATGTTGAACGTATGCGTTTTGAGCACGTCCGGAAACTCCGCACTCAGATCGGTCAGCCAGCGCGGCCGATGCAGCAGCAAACTGTCGAGCGCGATGATCCGCTTCAGACCGAGTTCGGACGCCTTTCGCGTGAAGTACTGGAGGAAGTAATATCCAAGGAAGCCCGCGCAGCCTGTGACCAGGACCGTTGCCCCCGCAAAGCATCCTCGCGGCAAGGCCGCATGGATTTGCTCGATATCTTCTTTGACGATGAGGCTGATTGTCACGTAGCGCTCCGAACGAAAGGCTGGGCGTTGTTGGCGTGAACCCAAGGGCCTCGACCGGAGACCCAGAGTTCTTCGAGCTGATCCGTGTCATGTTGCGTATCCATACAAGCCCAGAAGCCGGCGTGACGACATACGCGCAAGCCAGTGGCCCGGCGCGATCGGTGAAGGGCGCATTCTCCAGCACGAGATCGGCGTGATTTAAAAGGTAGTTCAAGAGTGACCGACGGAAGAAAAAAGTACCCGCCGTTGAACCGGCTGGAGCCCTGCTTGGGCTTTTCGGAGTGCTCTCTCCGTGGTCCAAAAACGTCCATTGTGGTTGCTCCTGCGATGTGAGGTTTCCGGGCTTGTTGAAAAGCGGACCTTACGTTTGACCGGCCGTTTCATCCGACCGGCCGACGTTTATCATCGACAGGCAACATGCTTCCGTCATCTAGATCAATTACCGGCTCTGGTAGTTGACCGGAGCACAGCATTTGGCATGCCCACCATGGAAGAGAAGACAGGCGCCGATTTTGCTGCAAACCACGTCGGCGCAAACCAGCCCGCCAACCTGATTAGAGGCGCAAAACTCTAGTTCTGAGTGGTCCAAACTTCGGTCTCGCTGCACGCCAATGATAGACTCTACCAATTTTGGGAGGAGATTGCGGAGCTCAGGCCAGTTAGAAGGATCTCGAGGCCCGTTGGAATGAGGCTCGTCGACGAAGCTGGCAAGAAGAGACCTATGGCAGGAGACGACCACTTTGCAAACGGAACGTCAGTCTTCCTGGATCGGACCTTGCTCGCTCTGTCCGCCGTAACCACCGCAGTCTCGCTTGGCTGCAATACTACAGCAGTTTCGGTTTCAATCCCGGCAGGTAGCGATATCGCAGTGCTTCGCATGGCGAACGTCACGTTCACCATAGCGCTGAGCTGGATTTGCAGCTTCCTCGTGGTCCGGGGGCCCCTGGACGGCGGGCTGGCTGCATGCCGCGGTGCTATCGGCAGGAATCGGCAGGCTCGCATTGGTCAACCCTTACCTCTAGCTGCTCGCCCCAGCTACTCCGCGCTAACGTCTCAATCACTCATGAGGCTACTGGCCGACCGGCCGGGGCGCATCCGCCGGGTGTTGGGGCGGGTCCTGGTCGGCGTTGGCGGCTGGTGCTGCTTCACGGTCAGGCCGACACCGCGGCGGCCATTGCCCTCGTCGTTACGCTCTATGTCGTCCTTTGTGCCGAAAATCGCTGCAGTACCACATTCAATCCGTTGCCCCACGAGGAGCTGTTTATTTCGATGATCCGATGGCGGACTTTTCATGGCCTTTTCCATCAACGGATTTGTCCACACGCGACTCGACGCATCCGCATCTTGATGCGGACGTCAAGGGACTAGACTTATGAAGTGCCGGAATTGCCAGACGCAATTGCAACACGTGGTCCTTGATCTGGGACACGCGCCGCCATCGAACGCCTATCTTTCGGAAGCGCAGCTCCACGAACCGGAGAGAACCTTTCCGCTCAAGATCTTTGTCTGTCACGCGTGCTGGCTCGTACAGACTGAAGATCACACCGCCGCCGACGAATTGTTCTCCAGCGACTACGCATACTTCTCCTCGACGTCGCAGAGCTGGCTGAAACATGCCAGGACCTATTGCGAAAAGATCGCCGAGATGCTGCATCTGACCCGAGACAGTTTTGTCGTCGAGGTCGCCTCCAATGACGGATATCTCCTCAAAAATTTTGTAACGATGGGCGTACCATGCCTGGGCATCGAGCCGACCGCCGGCACGGCCGATGCTGCCGAGCAGATTGGCGTGCCGGTGCTTCGTGAATTCTTTGGCGCAGCCACCGCTACGAGGCTGGCGGCAGGCGGGCAGCAAGCAGACCTGATCTGCGGCAACAACGTCTATGCCCATGTGCCTGACATCAATGACTTCACGTTGGGCCTGCGTATTCTACTCAAGCAGGGAGGTACGGTGAACCTGGAGTTTCAGCATCTCAAGAACATGATTGTACAGAACCAGTTCGACACGGCTTATCATGAGCACTTCTCGTACCTGTCGCTGACGGCGGTTATCCAACTCTTCGAAAAGGCCGGTCTGCGGGTCTTCGACCTTGAGGAGCTCCCGACGCATGGCGGTTCCTTGCGCATCTATGGCTGCAACAAGGATGATCCGCGCAAAACAACGGCAGCGGTCACGGCCATGTTGGCGGAGGAGGCAAGGCTGGGGCTGCAAGACCTCGGTTTGTACCTTGCATTCCAGCAAAAGGCGGACCAGGTAAAGAACAACTTCCTAGCTTTCCTGATCGAGCAGAAGCTCGCCGGCAGATCGGTCGCCGCGTATGGCGCGGCTGCCAAAGGCAATACATTGATGAACTATGCCGGCTTGAAACACGACCTGATTAGCTTTGTCTGCGACGCGGCAGCCTCGAAACAGAACAAGTTCATGCCCGGCAGCCACATTCCGATCCTTCACCCAGCAGAACTCGCGAAGCGAAAGCCAGATTGGGTGGTGATCCTGCCCTGGAACATCGCTGCCGAGGTGATGCAGCAGCATGAGCAGACTAGGAGGTGGGGCGGCAATTTTGTCATTGCGGTTCCCGAACTGAAGGTTCTGACATGAAGGTCTTGCTGACCGGCGCGATCGGTTTCATCGGGCGGCAGACGAACATGATGGTCATGTACCCCCTTCCCGCTTGGCACTTTGTGGGACGTCTGATGATATCGAATACGTCGAAGGTTTGTCGGGTGGCTTCCGCTTCGACGATCCGATGTTTTCTATGACACGGCCTGAACCGGTGACAATGTTTTCGCCCAAAGATGCGGCCCGACCATCGCTCGCAGATCGCGAGCTGTAGTGACCCCGGCAGAAACGAGATGCCAATGAAGCTCGACGTAAGGGAAATTGAGAGGAAGCCTGCGATTGACCTGTATCAACTGGTCTGCGAGCTGTTTCCAATCAACCGCAGTCAAACCGGCTCAGGAGTTCGCAAGACCCTGAGCATCATCGCCCGCCATATTGATCTCGAAATCAATGAAGTCCGAACGGGAACTTCTGTTTTCGACTGGCACGTTCCGATGGAATGGAATATTCGCCACGGGTCGATCTCCACGGTGGGCGGAAAATGCTTGGTCGACTTCGCCAGCAACAATCTTCATGTTCTTGGATATAGCAGGCCGGTGCAGGGCGTGTTCACGCGTGCCGAACTCGCGCGGCACATCCACACGCTGCCTGATCAGCCAGATCTTATTCCATACAGGACTGGCTATTACGCCGACGATTGGGGCTTCTGCCTGCCTCATAATCTCTGGCAGACCATGAATGATGACGTCTATCATGTCGAGATTGACAGCGATATCTCGGCTGGTTCACTGACGTTTGGTGAGTGTTTCGTTCCCGGCGAGACGCCGAACGAAGTTTTGCTCAGCACCCATGTCTGTCACCCCAGCCTCGCAAATGACAATCTTTCGGGAATCGCAGTCATGACCGCTCTGGCCATGCGGCAGGCGCGCCAAAAACGACGGCTAGGATATCGATTTCTTTTCCTTCCAGCGACGATCGGCGCCATCACCTGGCTCGCCCGCAACGAGCCGGTATTGGCTAACATCAAGTACGGCCTCGTGCTGACGTGTTTGGGTGATGGCGGGCAATTTCACTATAAGCAGAGCCGCAAGGGGGCGACGATCGATCGGGCCGTGGCACATGTCCTCAGGCATTCCAGCCTCCGCCATGAAATACTGCCGTTCGCCCCCTACGGATATGATGAGCGGCAGTTTTGTTCGCCTGCATTCGATCTGCCGGTAGGCTGCCTTATGCGCGGTGTACATGGTGCTTTCCCCGAATACCATACGTCGGCAGACAATCTGGATTTCGTGAAGCCGGAGGCCCTCGATCAATCTTACTCGGTAATAGAGACGGTCTTGGACTTACTTGATGCGGACTGCACGTATGAGCGCGTCGACGGTCGATGCGAGCCTCAGCTTGGAAGACGCGATCTCTATAGAACGATCGCTGGGCAACGCGAGGCGGGCGGCGCCACGCAGATGGACCTGTTATGGTTGCTCAACCTCGCGGATGGCGACCATAGCCTGTTGGACATGGCGATGCGGGCCGACGTACCCTTTGCTCGGCTTGAGTCCGCCGCGCGGGTCGCACTGGACGCAGGGCTTGTCCACGCACGTTCCGAGTGATCGAAGCGGGTCGAATGATACACCATCACGCCGCGAGTTCATCTTGCCGGTGATCGGCTCGGTGGCGTTGTGAATAGGTGTCCGGGCCGCCGACGTAGCGCCGTCTCGGAGTTTTTCCGCCTGGATGGCGACGAAGACATTCTTTGTCGACTTGGCCGACGGCCTATGCTTTGCCTGTGCAGATTCTACGCAATACCTGATCGAGCATGCTCGAAACCCGATGTCGAAGCCTATCTGGGCCCGGCGGCCCCCTATGCAAGTCCTGTTCGAGCTGTCGCGATTGCGGAACCTGAACCCGGCGTTTTGCGAGGTTTCCTCTTATGATGATGCGCTTGGAAACGCGCGCCGCGTGGCGACACGCAAGCCGCAGCCCGCGATCATTATCGGCACGAGGCCCACAGGAACCACGCGTTCGTGGTAACCGAGCAAAGGGTGACGGCCCGGCGGTCATGCCGCGGGTCGGGATCGATACCATTCCACTGTACGGCGCAGGCCCGCGTACAGCGTTGTCGACGGGTTCCAGCCGATCAATTTGCGGGAAGTGGCAACATCGGCTTTCAGTACCCGCTCGAGCGGTCGATCGGGAACTGCCCCGAACAGCGGTTCGGGCGCACCGGGAATCAATGCTCTTAGCTGCTGTACAATCTCCCGGATCGTGCACACCTCGCCCCATCCAAGATCTATCACACGGCCCTCGGCGCCAGATGCGTGGGCGCACACTATAAGGCCATCGACCACGTCATCGACGTAGATCCAATCAACCGGCCGGACGCCGCTGCTCAGCTTGGCACGCTCGCCGCGCAAAAAGGTGGTGATAACGTAGGGGACTAGCTTCGTGAGGTCCGCCTGCGCCGGGCCGTAAACCATGGCGATCTTCGCGATGACGACCTCGGTCTGATACAGCGCCTCGAACATCCGAGCATACGCCGACGTAGCCCCTTTTGCCGCGGCATAGGGCGAGGAAGGTATGTGATCGGGGTTATCCGGCTCTTCAACGGAGCCCGCGAACACGATCCGGCCGGCGCCGCTTTCAGCGGTGACCAGGAGCAGATTGAATGCGGTGAGGAAGTTGTTTTGCAGGATCGGCAGCACCATTTCGAAACTGCGCGAACCCGTCACCAGACCAGCGAGGTGATAGGTCGTGTCAGGCCGGACAGTCCGGATCAGTTCTCGCGTTGCCTGCAGATCGACCAGATTGACGTTCCACCAACAGATAGCGGTGGCGCGTCGGGCATTGCTGACATCTCCGCCAATCGATTTCCACCAGGCTGGTACGTCGGCCGGTGGCTGGCGCGAGACCGCGTGTAATTCGACGCCCAAGCCCGTGAGCCTCTTGCAAAGCTGGGATCCAATGAAGCCTCGTGCGCCAGTCACCAATACCTTTTCCATAGCCGCATCCTAATGGCAGAAATTGCTATGGCGCATCAGGTCGGACGATGAACACGGCGAATTGCCGTAGACACCCCGGCGGCCGATCGCCACAAGTCAAAGAGCTCGGCACGAAGCTCGGACGGATCCTGGAGATCGGCCTCGATCTGCATCACGGCGTCGCCACGGGCATGCTTATCGTCGACGAGAACCGATCGCTGAGCCCCGACATTCTTGCTAAGGCGGATGGCGCTTACGCAGGACTCCATGCCCGCGAATTCTGTCCAAGTCAGACCACTTGAACCGTCAGCGCTGAACACGGACTCAATTGTGCCGAGCCCCGCCTTCGTTTCGCTCAGACGGCAAATCCGACCGTTCTCTCGATCGCACCGGATCCATTCACGGTTCTCGTAGCACTTGTCGGAGGTGACGGTGAGTACCGCGCGGACCGAATCCATCTGCCGACCGGCCTGCAACAGATGCGCCGTTCCCATGACATTTGCGCGATAGGTCTCGGATGGATTGGCATGGGAATAGGGTAGCAATGGTTGTGCCGCGATGTGGGTAACGATATCGGGCGCAGCGCTACGAAGCGTGCCGACCAAATGATTGCAGTTGGTCACGTCGCCCAGAATCGGCCCCATGCCGGCCAGGCGAGCGATTTCAAAAAGGCTGGGCGTCGCGGATGGCGGCGTCAGCGCGTACCCGGTCACCGTGACGTCGAGACGTTGCAGCCAAAGCGCGAGCCTTGAGCCTTTGAAATCCGCGTACCCTATGAGAAAGATGCGCATGCTCGCCTGGAAGCTGCTCATTTTTCCCACACCTTCCACGGAGCGTTGCCCTCAATCCAGAGCGCTTCGAGGAACGTCTTGTCACGCAGAGTATCCATGGGCTGCCAGAAGCCGTGGTGCTGGTAAGCCGAAAGCTGTTGCTGCTCGGCCAAGGTCGTGAGCGGCTCGTGCTCCCAAACAGTGGAGTCATCCACCAGCAGGTCAAATACTTTCGGGGAGAGCACGAAGAAGCCACCATTGATCATTTCCCCATCACCCCAAGGTTTTTCCTTGAAGCTGGCGACACGGTGATCACTACAAATTTTGAAGGCGCCGAAACGGCTAGGCGGATAGGTCGCGGTTAGAGTGGCGAGCGTACCCTGGCGACGGTGGAAGGCGATCGATGCGGATATGTCGATGTCTCCCACACCATCGCCATAGGTCAAGCAGAAGGCGTCCTCATCCGTCAGGTAATTAGCAACTCGCTTGAGCCGACCACCCGTCATGGTCTTCTCGCCGGTATCGACGAGCGTCACCTTCCAAGGTTCGGCATGATGCTGGTGGACTTCCATACGGTTTTTCGTCATGTCGACGGTGACATCCGACACGTGCAGGAAGTAGTTGGCGATGTATTCCTTGATCAGATAACCCTTATAGCCACAGCAGATCACGAAATCGTTGATGCCATAGTGCGAGTAGATTTTGAGGATGTGCCACAGAATCGGCTTGCCGCCGATCTCGATCATGGGCTTGGGCCGAAGGTGGGTTTCCTCGGAGATTCGGGATCCGAGGCCGCCCGCGAGGATCACAGCTTTCACTACTGGCTCCACTTCCGGCCATCCGGCCGTTGTCGCCCGAGTTCACGGCAGGATTGCTCCGCCAGCGCGACGGGGCGTACGGGCTTGAACAGAAACTGCCGAGCATGTGGAGACCTCCCGTCGAGGACGGGGAGATCGAACGTAGCGGCGGCGACGTAGTTCGCCTGCCCAGCTCCAAAGGAAGCCATGACATCGTTGTCCAACTCGTTGATGAGGTCTCGAAACGGAAGAAGGCCAGCATCGGGGGCTGAGGTGTCGTTCATGTATGGCTCCTGCCTGTTTCCTTCATTCCAATTCGCAGGCCCGGGGATAAATGCGCTGCGCAGGCCGAAAACGCGTCCAGTCGGTAGCTGCCCTCCTGTACGATGCAGATCGGCTTGCCGATCGCGGCCAATGCTAAGCCGATTTCTCGGTAGACGTCTGGCGGAAGCGTCCAGCCGCCATGCGGATCACCGATTGCTCAAAGCTTGTCTCGCTTGCTGCCATCTTCATTCCCTGCTGCGAACGGTCTAATCCATTCTACGAGAGGACTAAGGTGCGCCTAAATACGGCGGCGTGACAGAATACTGACGTGGATGCTCTGCTTCCGTTGAATCTTCTTTGGCCAAGCTCTGCCTCATTCGGGCGGCTTACGAGTTGATCTGCCTGAGACCTGCCACGATTGAGTCCACGATGTGCTCGCCTACGTCGGCGAATTGGAATCATGAGGTGCTCAGCCCAGAGGGCGGACGATTGACAGGCCAATGCGCGAGGCCTTTGGGCCTGCGGCTGCGATCACACTGAACAGTCCATCATGCTATCTCCAAGAGAAATTATACTGGATCGAGCCTGCGCACGCGGCATTTCTGCGACCGGCGAATCGGCGCATTAAGTTCGTTTGCGAGAGCGGACCCTTGGTTGATGTTATATGCCGAAGTCTTTGCATGTGATGCTCGCGCCACGTGGTGTTCGATCGGCCCAACGTTCACCAATAATTGCCGTGTCTTTCATTTGGATCAATCACTAGCGTTGGTAGTTGACGGCAGCGACGCATTAATCGCGTCGGCTGATGGCCGACATGCGCACTGTGCCGACCTGACGCTGTGAAGAGGACCAGAGGTCATCATGCCATGCGAGCCCGACGGGAGCGGGTGGTTCTCCAGGCGTGCCGTGATGCTCTACGACCGACGGGCCTTGCTGGCGGACCCGAGATGTGGTCTGCGACCCGGCCTGTTCCCCGCAATAACGTGCCGGCGATCTTCTTCCCCGCGGCTGCGCCGCTCCTCGCGCAGCAACAAGATCGCCGCACGCCGTCCTCCGCATGCGCGGCAGCCTGACGGTGCGGGTCGGCCGTCCCGGGGCTCAAGATCGCCACAAGCCCGCGATGGTCGCAGGCTTTCACAGCACAGGAGATCCACCATGTCCCAGATCGGTTCGTTCACCCGCAGCAACGATGGCACCTACACCGGCATCATCAAGACGCTTGCGATCAACGCCAAGGCGCGCCTCGTCCCCAGCGAGCCCGCCTCCACCAGCGACAAGGCGCCAGACCTGCGCGTGATCGTCTCCGGGGTCGAGATCGGCGCCGCCTGGCGCCGGACCTCGAAGGACAACCGCACCTACTACTCGGTTAACCTCGACGATCCGTCCCTCACCGCGCCCGTCTACGCCAACCTCTTCGAAGGCGACGATGGCGAGTTTGCGCTGATCTGGTCGCGCTGACCGACACCGCGGTGCCTCGCAACAGGCGAGGCACCGCGGACCGCAGCCCGTTATTATGCGGAGCGGCACAGCGACAAAAGACCTGGAAAACCGGGACTAACAGCCAACGACTTCGCATAATCCCACGCTACGCATAATCGGCATTAGCCCCCAAGATGCGGAAGTGCGGCCCTTCAGAGGGTTCTCGACGCGGACCAGCTTGGCCTTGGCATTGAGAGCGAGGTGCGAATCGAGCCGGAAAAAGCCATTGCCGTTCAAGGTGAAGGTGCCGATGGTCGCCATTATCGTGTCCTTGTTTTCACTTTCCCGGGCCGCGCCCATCGGGGCCTCGATGGCTGGCGACAGACCGGAGGCGGTCGACTCGCACCTGAGGGGGCCGGCCGCTGTAGAGGGCGTCCAGGGTGCGACTTTCTTGTCCTGCGTGAGGAATTGATACGCGGCGTGGATGCTTACCATCCAAAAAATCAATTTTACCAATGTTGCGGAATGTTGCATTGGCAACAGCACCTGACGCCCACCGATCACGTCACTGCTTCTATCGGCGACGCGGCTCGGCTGAGGAACGGCGTCGCGTTCGCGTCGAGGCGCCTGATGGAAGCCACAGGATGGCAGATCAAACTCGCGAAGGAACATCGCCAAAACCAAGGAATACCCGCGGGCGGCGGCGAGACAACGATCGCCACGGAACTTACCTTGCGTGGCATCCAGTCGCCGGAGTTGACGGACCTCATCTACGACCTGGAACAGTCCAACGGCGTGCAGATCGAGATGAACACGGATGATGCCTGGTCGAACCTCAAGCATATCGGCGACACGGTTGAAGCTGTCCACGGCTTGCTCGCTAAGGCCTGAATGGAGAGGAGCGTCGTCATTACCGGAATGGGCGGGCTGTGCGGCCTAGACACCTGCGCCGCCTCCATCTGGAAAGAGATGCGCGAAGGCCGCACCGCCATCGGCCCGATCGTCGATTCCGAGCTTTACGAGCTGAAGGTCAGGATCGGCGCCGACCTCAAAGCGCTATCGGAGCATGACATCGACTGCAAGCAGCTCGTCGATCTCGACGCCACGTCCAATGTGCTGCGCCAGCGCAAGGTGCGCGTGGCGCTGAACAACGCCTCTGCCTTCGGCGGCACGAACGGTTCTGGCGTTCGGCCAAGGTAGTCAGGAGAGTGTCGGTTCACCGTCTGGCGGGTTGACGGTCGCATGGCTTCGCGCGTGGTGCGCGTCTTGCTTATCGAGAGAAAACACACGTAACAGCCAGCCTGCCTTTGGAATCACGCTGCAGGCTGTCGGGTTTCCGACATGGTCGTCTTCTATCGGACACGGCTGGCATGAAAAGCTCGTCTGATGCCGTCGCCTCTCAACGCGCGACGGCTCGGTGTTCGAGTTCGTATGGGAAGGAGCGTCATGACCACCATCGCAACTGCGGCGTCCGCGCGGGCGTCGCGAACTTGGTACAAAATCCTCTACGTTCAGGTGCTGATCGCGATTCTGATTGGCGTCCTCGTCGGTTGGCTGTGGCCGTCGCTCGCGACCAACGAGTGGGTCAAGGCGCTCGGTGACGGCTTCATTAAGCTAATCAAGATGCTGATCGCGCCGATCATCTTCTGCACCGTAGTCTCGGGCATCGCGCACATCCAGGATGCGAAAAAGGTCGGCCGGGTCGGCCTCAAGGCGCTGGTCTATTTCGAGGTCGTCTCCACCTTTGCCTTGGTGCTCGGCCTGGTGATGGGCAATCTTTTTCAGATCGGCCACGGCCTTGCGGCCAAGCCCGATGCCGCAGCCGTCGCCAACTACGTGAAGCAGGCGGAAGCCTCGAAAAGCGTCGATTTCATCCTCAATATCATTCCCGACACCGTGGTCGGCGCGCTGGCGCGCGGCGATATCCTGCAGGTGCTCTTGTTTGCGATTCTGTTCGGCTTCTCGCTGATGGCGCTGGGTGAGCGCGGCGCAAAGTTGCGTGGCATGATCGACGACGCGGCGCACGCGGTGTTCGGCGTCATCGCCATTGTCATGAAGGTAGCGCCGATCGGCGCGTTCGGGGCCATGGCCTTCACGATCGGTAAGTTCGGACCATCGGCGCTCGGCAATCTGATCGGTCTCGTCGCGCTGTTCTATGCTACGGCCGCGCTGTTCGTGGTGGTCGTGCTCGGTCTGATCTCGCGCTTCGTCGGGTTTTCGATCTTCAAGTTTATCGCCTATATCAAGGATGAGCTCTTGCTCGTGCTCGGCACCTCGTCCTCGGAAAGTGCGCTGCCGCAGTTGATGACGAAGCTCGAGCGGCTGGGCTGCTCCAAGCCGGTGGTCGGCCTCGTGGTGCCTACCGGCTACTCCTTCAACCTCGATGGCACCAACATCTACATGACCTTGGCAACGCTGTTTATCGCTCAGGCGCTCGGGGTCGATCTCAGCTTCGGCCAGCAGCTGACCATTCTCGTTGTGGCGATGCTGACTTCGAAAGGCGCAAGCGGTATCACCGGGGCCGGCTTCATCACGCTCGCGGCGACGCTTTCAGTGGTTAATCCAGTGCTGGTGCCGGGCATGGCAATCGTGTTCTCGATCGACAAATTTATGAGCGAGGTGCGCGCCCTTACTAATATCATCGGCAACGGTATTGCCGCGGTGTTCGTGGCCTGGTGGGAAGGCGAACTCGACCAGGCCACGCTGCATGCGCGGCTTAACCAGAAAATCGATCCCAACGACGGCGAGACCTCGAACACGGCAGGGTAGGCGGCTGCATTTCTAACCGTCATTCCAGGGCAAGTCGAACTCGGGTGTAACCGGATTCGCGGGTCTTAGTGGTGCAAGTCGGCAGCAGCCGATTTGGATTGCGCACCCGGAAACCTCTCGCCGCGATCTCTGGATTGCCGGTTCGCTCGCTTCGTGAGCGCCCCGGAACGACGTCTAAAAGGCTGCCCGTGACACAAGGGAAGAACCCCCCGGTTTGCCGGGCGGTTTCTCAGGAGTGCCGAGTATGAACGGCTGCTTGAAAGTGGAAGTCTTCTATCCAACCGCATGAGGGCAAAGGGTTAGCGAAGTGCAACGAGCCATCGCGAAGGGGGTCTGAAGAAGCCGTGGAGCAAAGCCGCGGAGGGACTAATCTAAAGCGTGATGAGGTTAGCTTAAATCGATTCGGGGTTCCCAAATCAGGAGAATTCTGATTTACCATGAGGGCTCGGCGTGAAGGCCAGCATGGAGGGAAAGCCTTACTCTGAGGATCTTCGGAAGCGGGTCGTTGTAGGTTCTTACCGGCGGATTGTCCCGGAGCGAGGCGGCTAAACAGTTCGGTGTTGCGGTCAGCACCGCCGTAGGATGGGTGCGACGGCATCGGGAGACCGGCAGCGTGGCGCCCGGCAGGATGGGCGTCCACAGGCCGAAGGCGATTTCCGGCGAACATCGTGTCGGGGTTTTGGGACGAATCAAGGGGACTTCACCTTGCGCGGCTTGGTCGCCGAGCTCGCTGATCGCGGGCTGAAGGCTGATTACCGTTGAGTGGGAGTTCGTCCACGCCGAGAAGCTCAGCTTCAAAGAGCAAGGTGGTGGCTGGCGAACGCGACCGTCCGGACGTCGCCAGACGGCGAACGCAGTGGATCAAATTCAAGATCGCCTCGAACCTGAGCGCTTGGTCTTCAGCGACGAGATCTGGAACAAATTGATATGCGGCCTTGCGGGGGTGGGCGCCCGGTAGCGAGAGGAGTCCCAGCAAGATTCCGCACGGCCGCTGGAAGACTTCCTGGCCGCATTGCACCTGCCCGGATCGAGGCTCCATGGTTTCTCGAGGGCCGAACGATCGCGAGAGTTTCCGCCTCTTGTCGAGAAAGTCCTCCTTCCGACGCTTCGTCCCGGCGACACCCTAATCAACAATCGCGGCAACCACAGAGGCAAAATCGTGCTCAGCTTACCCGCCTCGTCAAATTTCACAAAAGTCCCACTCTCGTGAACCCAGAGCCGCTCCTTAAGCACGAGCGACTGTGTTTATAGCTCCGTCTCCGTGGTGGCGACTTTCGCAGATATGGCGGGCTCGACCTAGTGGTTCATCACAGTGATTTTGACTCTTTGGCGGTGGTTGGATATGCGCGCCCGAGTTTGGCGCGGGCTTTGTCGGTTGTAAACATCCATTTGATGCGGTCTCGTGCTTTGTTTCGCTGCCGTTGCCATGCTGCGATCTCTTTTCGGAGCCGTTTGGGGTCGTCGATGCGGCGGCCGAGACACTGGCGCTGCAGCACGCTGATCTCGCACTCGACCATGTTGAGCCAACTGGCGTGTTTCGGGGTGCAGTGGAATTCGAGGCGACGCAGGATGCGACGGGCCTCGG
>NZ_PYCN01000041.1 GCF_003062295.1 Bradyrhizobium algeriense
GATGGCCGAACAGGATCAGCATGCCATCACCAATGTAGCGACTGATGGTGCCGCCATATTTCCGGACGATCGCCGCGACGCCATCGCGGTATGCGGCAATGGTTTCTCGTAAATCTTCCGGATCGAGTTGTGCCGCAAGCGCCGTCGAACCGACGAGGTCGCAGAACATCACTGTGAGCTGACGGCGCTCCGCGGATGAACTTGGCGCCGGTGGAAAGATCAGCGGTTCTGATACCCGCGGTACGGAGCACACCGCCCGTCCCGCCGCTACCGATACTCGCGCCGCTCCTATCGGCATCAGCGGGGCGCCGCAGTCGCCACAGAATCTCTTGCCCGACGGGTTCTCGGACCCGCATGCGGCGCAGCGCACAGATAGCGGCCTGCCACAGTCGCGGCAGATGTCGTGACCGTCAGGGTTGGCGCTGCCGCAGCTCGGGCACTCCATGCCGCACCTGATCTGTTGCTGACCAACCTGAGCTCTCGTCGGTTGTCTTCAAGAGACGACGCCGAGAGCGTGGGTAGGCACGATGGTCAGTTTTCCTGAAAGTCTCCCTATGCATTTCGATTTTATCACATCGCCTCCGGCTGATTGTGAACTGGGTCACAAGGGAAGGATGTTGCGTCTCTTCGCCTCGGCCTCATGTCTCTTCTGGGTTCAATCGCGTCACTTTGGTCGTCGGCCTACTACTTCCGGTCTTTCCCTGTAAACAGACGTCGTCGGGGCCAGTGAGCATGTATCAAAAGTGCTAATCGGAAATCGCACAGCAGGTGAGTCGTGCACTCACAGCGAGAGGCTCACTTGACTGAAATCGACATTGTAGCCGAGAAACGAAGAACGCAGGCGGACCGGAAACGGTGGAGAAGATTGGGCGGCACTGCACAAAGGTTGTGGGCTTAACCGTCCAACAGTTTCAAACTATGAAAGCTCGAGTGTTGGTTGCAGATTGCGCCGTCCTGCCCATTTGGACCTAATTCGTTGCGCGTGCGCTCTTTCTTCGTGCGTAATACATTGTGTAGTACTAAATTCCCCCAGGGACCGAGAACTGAGCGGGGAGGCGCCAATACCATGAGAGGCGTCACGGAGTGGCTCGAGTCAATCGGCTTATCAGAGTACGCCCAGCGCTTCGCCGAAAACGGCATTGACCTCTCGGTCGTGCGCGACCTGACAGATCAGGACCTAAGGGAGCTGGGCGTCCTGCTAGGTCATCGTCGCAAGCTACTGCGTGCCATCGCAGAGCTTGATGACGCAGCTAGGTCTAAACCGGCGAAAACAACGACCGGACCAAGGCGACCGGATGAAGGCGAGCGGCGCCACCTTACAGTGATGTTTTGTGACTTGGTTGGCTCCACAGCCCTTTCTGCGCGGTTGGACCCGGAGGACATGCGCACGCTGATTGGCGCCTATCACACCTGCATCACAGACGTCATAAGCCGCTATCAAGGGAAGATTGCTCGCTACATGGGTGACGGTGTCTTGGTCTATTTCGGCTATCCGCAAGCACATGAGGATGATGCCGAGCAGGCTGTGCGCGCCGCACTCGCACTCATTCATGCTGTGGCGAGCATCCGGAATGCCGCTGCGGCGCTGCAGGTTCGCGTCGGCATTGCGACGGGCACTGTGGTCGTAACCGAGCTTCTGATTGAGAATATTCCGGCAGAGCAAGCGGTTGTTGGCGAGACGCCGAACCTCGCCGCGCGCCTACAAACGATGGCCGAGCCAGAGACTGTGTTGATCTGCGCGAGCACGCGCCGGCTTACCGGGGGAGAGTTTCATTACCGCGACCTCGGTCCAGTCGCACTGAAAGGCTGGGCGGAGCCGGTCCGGGTCTATCAGGTGCTGGAGATGAGCGGTGTAGAAAGCCACTTCGAGGCCATGCACACCACCAAGCTGCCGCCGCTGGTCGGGCGCGACGAGGAAATAGAGTTGCTGTTACGCCGCTGGCGACAAGCTATACAGGAAGAAGGCCGGGTGGTGACCCTTACGGGAGAGCCGGGTATTGGCAAGTCACACATTGCGTCGGCGCTTAATGAGCGGCTCCAGGCCGAATCACACATTACCCTTCGCTATTTCTGCTCTGAGCATCATACCCACAGCGCATTGTTCCCATTCATCAGCCAGCTCGAGCGTGCTGCCGGGTTCAAGCACAGCGACTTACCCAACGAGAGGCTATGCAAGCTCGACGCTCTACTCGCGCAATCCACACACGATCCCGAACACCTGGCGGTTCTCGCCAATTTGTTGGCGCTGCCAACCGATGATCACTACAGACTGCTGGACCTCACTCCACAAAAGCGCAAGGAGAAGACCTTTGCGGCACTATTGGCCCAGCTCGATGGGTTAGTGGCGCAGCAGCCGGTTTTACTCATTTTCGAAGATGTACACTGGATTGACCCAACGTCGCTTGAGCTGCTCGCAGCTACTGTGGAGCACGTGCCGCAGCTTCGGGCGCTGGTGCTGATCACGGCAAGACCCCAATTCACGCTCCCTTGGCCGAGTTATCCCCACACCACAACAATCCCGCTCACCCGCCTTGGCCGGCGCGACGGCGCAGCGCTGGTCTTGCGGTTGACCGGCGGCAAAACACTCCCGAAGGAGGTAATGGAGCGCATTCTCGCACACACCGATGGGGTGCCGCTATTCGTCGAGGAACTAACGAAGATGGTGCTGGAAGGCGGGTTGTTGCAGGAGCGGGACGGCGAATATGTTCTTGAGGGTCCCTTACCGTCATTGGCGATCCCAACCACGTTGCAGGCTTCGTTAATGGCTCGCCTTGATCGATTGTCGCCGGTGCGGGACGTCGCCCAAATCGGAGCCGTCGCGGGTCGCGAATTCCACTACGAACTTGTGAGCGCCGTCGCCGGGCTGCCGAAGCAGCGATTGGACGAGGCGCTTGATCAGTTAGTGCGCTCGGAACTGATATTCTGCCGGGGCGAAATTCCACACGCGGTTTACACCTTCAAACACGCGCTGGTGCGGGACGCCGCGTATGAGGGGCTCCTAAAGAGCCGCCGCGTGCATCTGCACGCCGCTATTGCGAAGGCGCTGGATCAGCAATTCCCTGAAATCGTGCAAACTCAGCCCGAGACTATTGCGTACCACTACACACAGGCGAGAAACTACGAAACGGCCGTACACTACTGGCACGAGGCAGGTAAACGATCCGCGGCTCGTTCGGCGCACAACGAAGCGGTCGGTCATCTGAAACAAGGATTGAATCAGATTCCAAATATCGACGACCCGATGCTATGCGCCAAATCGGAGTTGCTCCTTCAGACGTCGCTCGGCAACTCCCTTCGTGCGATCAAAGGTTGGAGCACTGACAGTGTCAAGCATGCGTACACGCGAGCACTTCACCTGTGCAAAGAGACTGGTCTCGACGAGCTTATCTCGCCCGCGGTCTTTGGTTTATGGACGTGGAATTTTGTTCACGCATCGCTTGGTGAAGCTCAGGCCCTTGCTGAGCATTTGCTGAATAGCGCCGAGAACGCGGACAACTCGGTTTGCAAGGTTCTTGCCCATGAAGCCTTAGGGTTTACCCTGTTTGCACAGGGAAAATTTGCCGATGCCCACGCGGAGCTAGAACGCAGTATTGGCCTCTGTGAAGACAGTAAGGCTGCAGCATATATTGACCTGTCAGCGCAAGATCCCCGAGTTCATGTAAGATTATACGACGGCATGGCACTTTGTCTGCTCGGCTATCCAGATCGGGCGCTACGAATTTGCACGGAGGCTCGCCGATACGCAGATGTATCTCAACATCCGTTCAGTGAAGCAATCGCACGAACGATAAGCCTTCGCGTGCATCAGCTTCGCGGCGATGTTGCCGCTGTTGCAGACCAGGCAAACGCTGTCATCGCATTCTGCGAAGAGCATGAGTTTGTGCACTATCTGGCCATGGCTTTGATTTTGCGTGGATGGGCAAATACCTACCAAGGTGAATTTGAGAAAGGCATTGCCGAGGTTCAAGAAGGCTTGGAACAAGAGCGGGCCACTGGCGCGCTAATATTTGAGTCTTATGCTTTGGGGTTACTGGCGGATGCATGCCTAAAGAACAAACGCTACGGGCAAGCGCTCGACTTTTTGAAACAGGCGCAATTGAGGCTCAATACAGAGAACTCCGAACGCTTTTACGCGGCCGAAATATATCGTTTGCTCGGTGAAACGTACCTGCGATCGAACCAAAATCTGGATCAGGCGGAGCATTACTTTTGCGAAGGTCTTAAGGTTGCGCGCGAACAGAAAGCCAAATACTTTGAACTTAGACTTTGTCTGAGCATGTGTGACCTGTACAAGCTGAGACAAGACGACAACAGGTGTTACTTACAACTTGGCGAGGTTTACGCATCCTTTAGTGAAGGTTTTGACACCACTGACCTGGTCAGAGCCAAGGCAAGATTGAAAAGCGCTTAGCCGGCCACACCCCGCGATCATCCGCCGCCAGCACCGCTGCCAGTCGCCGTTCGACGCGCTCGCCGCTCAAGACGCAGCTCGGCCCGAAAAATCGAGTGCAGCTTAGTAGAAAACGGGCTGATGTCCGACTAAGCCCGATGTCCGAAATGGGTCAATCGCGTCATTTTGGCTCTCGGCCGGCTACTTCCGCTCTTCGCCGCCTGGAAGCGGATGTCGTAATGGCCGTCGTCATGTCTCAAAGGCGCCAGTAGGCGACGTTTGGCCTAAACTGAAAGAGGCTTCAGCCCTTACGTCTACCCGAGATATCTTGAAAAAGCGGTGCAGTTGGCAACCGTCATCCAAAGCGGCACGGCAACCGGCTTAGTTCGAATTTTCGGAGCTTAGAGTGACTTGCAGCCTTTCCGCCACTAGCGCCTGGAGTCGCCATAGCGACTCGTCGTGAATGCCCAGTTCTTCTAATCGGAACACAGTTTCTCTGAGGTATTCTGCGCAGGAGCCCCAATGTCCCGCAGCTGATGCCAGAATGTTGGCGGCCTCTTCTAACGCCAACGTCCCAGAGTAGTGCGGGCTTTCGCGGTTTACCACGATACTGAGAGCCCGGATCGGACCTTCATCCGTTTCAGCTGTCATCCAACGCGGTACGTTCGCCGCTGGTTTGACCATCATCTCGCGCCGAAATAGGGCATTCAGGCTCGCCGAGACCTGATCGGGAGGGAGCTTAAAGATCATGCCTTTGCAGCTGCCGCCGCGATCAAGGGCAAGCATCAATCCCGGCTTATCGCGGGTGCCGCGAAAGCGGGCCACCCGATAGCAAAACGCCCGATGCCATCCCCGAACTGTAGCTATCCGGCTTTCGCTAAATTCACATACCGGCTTCCAGAGAAGCGAGCCATAGCCAAAGAGCCAGACATCACTAGGTGGTGCGTGTGCGAGAACGTTGCCTATGGCCGCGTCGTAATCTTCATCGGTCATGTAGACCGCGCCGGGGCTCGGGCCTGCATCCTCGACCACGCGCGTGGTGCGTGCCACAAGATCGAGTGTGAGCGCCATCTCTCGAAGCGTTGTCGGCATAAAGCTGTCCCTCTGGAGAGGCGATGAAAACTACTGCATTTTGCTTCAGCTTAGCGGATATGGAATAAGGCGCATACTAGACCTCCTTGGAGCTGATCGGAATCTACAGAAGGCAGTGAATTCCGGCAGTGTTCCTGTCATAGGCAGGGCCTTCCGTGACAGGCCGGAGCGAACCTCACGCGACAAAGCGCGCGATTTGCAAGACGCCGCGTCCGCACTCGCTAACGTCTCCTTCGTGCCAAGAAGCAGACAAATGCGGTATCGGTCTTCCCGAGCCTATATGGGCCGATCGAGTTCGGCGACAAGCCGTGCTAAGCTTGCTGCAGCCCGCGGACGGGCTTCGCGCAGGCGCTCAAGAATGCGTATCCCTTCGGGACTCGATGCCGCGCCGGTATCTGGGAATCCGGCGCCTGATAGCCTGTGCTCGGCGATCCATGTACGCAGCGCTTTTTCGGCCGCCCATCGCTTTGCATTACGCAAATCCGAGAGCATATTCCTAAGCCAATCCGCAGCGACGTCTGGCGTCGAAATCGGCGCACAAAGATCGTTCTTGATCACGTCATCGTCATAGACCGCTTCGGCATGTGCGATGAAGGCCGCGCTGAAACTGTAACGCCCGACGCGCAACAATTGGAGCGTGATCTGATCGCCATTGAAGACCGGAACTGGAGGGCGTCTGCTGAATGCCTTCGCGGTACAATCCACGTAGAGGTCGTCCGGCGCAGCATCGACAGTGCCTTCATCAAGGACAATCGCATCGCGCTCGATCCGCCTAACACGTCCTTTGCGAACTACGTCCTTGATAGTGCTCAGCGCTTCCACTTCGAGGATCGAGAGCGTGGCGCCGCGAAACCCGGTCGGCCGCACAGTCCGATCGATGCGTAACATCTGACCTCTTCGTTCCAGCCGCTCGAAGAGATCCGCGACCGAGGTGGCTTCGGCCGCCGCCTCCAACCTGTCGGCCATTCCGCCGGCTGTGCGCTCGAAAAAGGCGTCGCCGGGCTGAGTCGCGTCGCGATTTTGCACCCAGGAATCTCGTGGTACGATCCATCGGATATTTTCCGGCCGAACGCCCATCTGCAGCAGCCAGGTTCCGACATCCATCGCTGTTTTGCCGCCGCCCAAGATAACGTAGCGTTGGTGCCCGGGCGCGGAAATCGGCAGCAGGTTGGGCGTTACGAGTTTGACGCCTTCGGCGACTCGAAAGGAGGGGGTGTGCGTCGAGGGCACCTGGGTGTTCAAGAACGTAGCGTGCACGAGTCTCTTGCTAAACGCCATCTGCTGGATTGCGCCCGAGACGAGGGAAATGAATCGGCCGTCTCCCAGATGGTCACACATCGGAAAATACTGGACGCGACCCGAAGGCAGAAAACGTTCTTGCATCAGCCTGTCGAAATAGCTGACGATCTCCGGGCCAGAGGCCAGTTCATAATAACCCCGATTGAGGCTGGATACGTCGATGCGGTTGCTGCCGAGTTGACGCGATCCCACGCCATAGAACGCAGATGGCTGATGCAGCCGGACAAAGGAATAGGCGTCGTTCCAGTGGCCGCCCGGCATGTGATGCCGGTCGATGATACCAATGGTGGCATTGGTGTCGGTTAACAATTGGTCTGCGAAGCTCATGCCAGCGGTACCGCTGCCGATGATCAAATAATCGGTCGTCAACATTGCTATTCTCCCGGCACCTATCCCCCAGTTATTGCCGCTATCTGGCTGCTTGTCTCTGCAATACGAAGCCCGGCAAGACCATGAGCGTCACCTTCGCTCGTGCTGCCAACCGCGGCGGAAATTATGTCGTAGTCGTCTGAGATTGGAAATGGGCGTGCGCGGAAAATCGCGTACACCTTGGGCTGGGAGTTCCGGGTCAATTACAGACCTTTGACGCGCCCACCGTCGAGGTCACGCTTTGTGGTCATACTCGGACATCGCGACTTATCTGACGGACGTCCGTTCTACCCCAAAGTGCGGAAATTCAGCGACCATATCGGCAGGTCCGTTTCGTGCAAACTCCGGACTCATGCACCACAGCAAACTACGCCCTCATTGGATCACGTCGCCGGCGCGGCTAACGCATGCGACGGGAGGCTCTGGGTCGAGCGCTGTCAGTGTCTCCAAATTACGAAGCGTCCGGGCCGTGGATGGCTGCCGCACTCGCCGCGGGCAAGCACGTTGCCGCGCTGCCAAGGAATGAGATGAATTCCTTTCGTCGCATGCGCCCTCCCCCTCAGAGGACCACGCCTGTAGCTTTCGGTAACTCTCTGTTGGGCGAGCAACCTCGGGTTCCGTCACCGCCTGCCGGCTCCCGGTCCGCAGGCTGAGACAAGCTGCAGCATTGCTGCTAGATTTGAGCAATGAGCATCTCCCTCCACCCGGACACGCCACGGGGTCGGACGCTAGCGGGATCGCCGGTAGCGAGCGCGGGGTTGGGAGCGGTTTCATCCGGCGCGAGGAACCGCAGCGGGCTCTTCATCAAGTACGTTGCGCTGTTTGTCGCCGTGGTTGGCGTCGCGCTGCTAGCCAACGGAAGTTTCGAGGTTTTCTTCTATTACCGCGAGCACAAGGCCTCGCTGATCCGGATTCAGCAGGAACAGGCGGTGGCTGCGGCGGCCAGGATCAGCCGGTTCATCAAGGAAATCGAGAGCCAGCTCGGATGGACCACCCAATTACCGTGGTCGGCGGGTTCAATCGAACAGCGCCGCTTTGACGCGCTGCGATTGCTGCGTCAGGTGCCGGCGATCACCGAACTCGCGCAGGTGGATTCTGCCGGCAAGGAGCGGCTGCGCGTCTCGCGCTTGGCCATGGACGTGATCGACAGCGGCCTTGACCTTTCAAAGGAGCCGAAATTCACCGAGCCCGTCGCCCACAAGGTCTACTACGGGCCGGTCTACTTTCGCAGGGAATCCGAGCCCTATATGACGTTGGCGGTGGCCGGCACCCGTAAGGACGCTGGCGTCAGCATCGCCGAGGTCAACTTGAAGCTGATCTGGGACGTGGTGTCCCAGATCAAGGTTGGCGAGCACGGCCGCGCTTATGTCGTCGACGCTGAGGGCCGGCTGATTGCGCATCCCGACATCAGCCTTGTGCTGCGCAACACCGACATGTCCAAGCTCGCGCAGGTGCAGGCAGCGCAAGCTGGGCAGGCGGGCGGCACAGCCGACGAGCTGCAGAGCGCACGCAATATCCAGGGGCAAGAGGTGTTGACCGCATCCGCGCCGATCTTACCGCTCGGTTGGACCATGTTTGTCGAACTACCGGTCGAGGAAGCCTATGCCCCGCTCTACACCGCCTTGCAGCGGCTAGCGTTCGTGCTGCTTGCGGCATCAGTGTTTGCTGTGCTTGCGGGGATGCTGCTGGCGCGACGCATGGTCGGCCCGATCCAGGCGCTGCGCGCGGGCGCCGCACGCATCGGCGCCGGCGATCTCGGCCAGCGCATCTCAATCAAGACCGGCGACGAACTGGAAAGCCTCGCTGACCAGTTCAACGAAATGGGCGCGCGGTTGCAGGAATCTTATACCGACCTGGAAAACAAGGTCGAGCAGCGGACCGCAGAATTGCGGGAGTCCCTGCAGCAGCAGACGGCGACGGCGGAAGTGCTCAAGGTAATCAGCCGGTCGGCCTTTGACCTGCAGACGGTGCTCGATACGCTGGTCGAATCTGCCGTACGGCTGTGCGAAGCCGATTCCGCGCTTATCTCCAACCTCGAGGGAGAAGCTTACCGGGTGGTAGCAACCTTTTCCTTTGCGCCCGAATACAACGCGCTCATTCGAGGTCGCGTTTTGCCCGTTGGGCGTGGGAGCATGACCGGACGGGTTGCATCTGAGGGACAGGTCGTCCACATCGCCGACATCGCTTCCGACGAGGAATACTCCATAACCGAGACGGTGACGCTGGAAAAAACTCACACCATGCTCGGCGTGCCTCTACTGCGCGAGGGGGTCGTGGTCGGTACGATCAATCTCGGACGCCAGCGGGTGCAACCCTTTACTGACAGGCAGATCGAGCTGGTTCGGACTTTCGCCGACCAGGCCGTGATCGCGATCGAGAATGTTCGGCTGCTCGATGAGCTTCAGGCGCGAACGGAGGAGCTCGGGCGCTCGGTCCAGGAGCTGAAAGCGCTCGGCGACGTCACCCAGGCGGTGAACTCGACGCTCGATCTCGAAACCGTGCTTGCGACCATCGTCGCCAAGGCGGTGCAGCTCTCGGATACCGATGCCGGCGCTATCTACGTGTTCGACGAGGCGCAACAGCAATTCCGGCTGAGCGCCACCTACGGAATGGACGAGGCGCTGATTGCAGCGATCCGCGACCAACGGATCGGTGCCGGTGAGAGGCTGATGCAGCAGGCCGCTTCGGTTCGCGGACCCCTGCAGGTCCCCGACCTGCGTCAGGAGCCCTCCTCGCCGACGCTGGAGCTCATCCTACGCGCCGGCTATCGATCGCTGCTGGCTGTGCCGTTGCTCAGCCGCGACACCATCGTCGGCGCCCTGGTGGTACGGCGGCGCGACACCGGTACGTTCGCGGCTGGCAAGATCGACCTCCTGCAGACCTTCGCGGCCCAATCGGTGCTGGCGATCCAGAACGCCAGGCTGTTCCATGAGATCGAGGACAAGAGCCGGCAGCTCGAGATTGCGAGCAAGCACAAATCGCAGTTCCTCGCCAACATGAGTCACGAGCTGCGCACGCCACTCAACGCCATCCTCGGCTACACCGAGCTGATCCTGGACAACATCTATGGTGACATGCCCGACAAGATGCGAGCGGTGCTCGAGCGCGTTCAGAGCAACGGCAAGCACCTTCTTGGTCTGATCAACGACGTCCTTGATCTGTCCAAGATCGAGGCGGGTCAGCTCACCCTGTCGCTGACCGACTACTCGCTTAGAGACGCCGTACACGCCGTGGTCGTCGCGGTCGAGTCGCTCGCAACCGAAAAGGATCTGGCGCTCAATGTTGAAGTCGCCCCGGATCTGCCCATTGGCCGCGGCGATGAGCGTCGCCTCGCGCAGGTGCTGCTCAACCTTGTCGGCAATGCCATCAAGTTCACGGACCGGGGCTCGGTATCGATCAAGGCTTCGGCAGCGGATGGCACGTTTACGGTCGCCGTTCGTGATACCGGGCCCGGAATTTCAGCAGACCATCAAGCGAAGATCTTCGAGGAGTTTGCGCAGGCCGACACATCCTCGACCCGCAAGAAGGGCGGAACGGGGCTCGGCCTGTCGATCGCCAAGCGGATCATCGAACTGCACCACGGGCGGATTTGGGTGGAATCGGCCCCTGGCGAGGGCGCGACATTTTCCTTTGCGGTTCCGGTGCGAGTCGAGCAACAGGCGAGGCAACCATGACCAAGCGCATCCTGGTGATCGAAGATCAGGAGGACAACCGGCGAATCCTGCGGGATTTGCTTTCGAGCGTCGGCTACGAGCTGATCGAAGCCGAAAATGGCGAGGACGGCGTTGCGGCAGCCGCCGCGGAGCGGCCCGATCTCATCCTAATGGATATACAGCTGCCGCTTCTGGACGGCTACGAGGCGACACGCCGGATCAAGGCTCAATCGGCGCTCTCCGCAATCCCCATTATCGCGGTGACCTCCTACGCCCTGAGCGGAGACGAGGACAAGGCGCGGGCTGCGGGCTGCGAGGGCTATGTCACCAAGCCCTTTAGTCCGCGTGAGCTGCTCGCCAAGATCCGGGAATATCTGCCCTAACGAGCCGAGCTCCGATGCACCATCCTCCCCGCATTCTAATCGTCGACGACAGCGAGGCGAACCGCGACATTCTCAGCGCACGGCTGGCGCCACACGGCTATGAGCTCATGCAAGCGGCCGACGGAGAGGAAGCGCTCGCTGCCGCGAGAGAAAGGGCCCCGGATCTGATCCTGCTCGACGTCATGATGCCCAAGATCGACGGCATCGAGGTCTGCCGCCGGCTCAAGCAGGATGCCGAGCTGCCGTTCATGCCCATCATTCTGGTGACGGCCAAGGCCGATACCAGGGATGTCGTCACAGGGCTCGAGGCCGGGGCCGACGAATATCTGACCAAGCCGATCGATCAATCCGCGCTGGTAGCGCGTGTGAAGTCGGTCCTGCGCCTCAAGGAACTTCATGACAAGGTGCAGGGGCAGGCGCACGAACTCGCCGACTGGAACCGCACGCTCGAGCAGCGCGTCACGGAGCAAGTCGCCGAGATCGAACGCATGGGCCGGCTCAAGAGCTTCCTGGCGCCGCAGATTGCCGAGATCGTTATGTCCTCGGGCGAAGAGCTCTTGGACAGCCACCGCCGAGATGTGACCGTGTTGTTCTGTGATCTGCGGGGGTTCACGGCCTTTGCGGAGACGGCCGAGCCGGAGGAGGTAATAGCGGTTCTGCGCGAGTACCACGCGGACCTCGGTAGGCTCATCCACGAGTTCGAAGGCACGTTGCACCGCTTTGCCGGCGATGGCATCATGGTCTTGTTCAACGATCCGCTGCCATGTGTCGATCCTGCGCTGCGCGCCGTTCGGCTCGCCGTCGCGATGCGCGACCACGCTGCCGCGCTTGCGACCAACTGGCGCAAGTTGGGTCACGAACTCGGGTTCGGAGTCGGCATCGCCCACGGCTACGCCACGCTCGGCCGCATCGGTTGCGAGGGCCGGTACGACTATTCGGCCACCGGCTCGGTCGTCAATCTCGCCGCGCGACTGTGCGCCGAGGCGAAAAACGGACAGATCCTGATCGACAGCAAGGTGTTCGCGGCGATCGAGGAGCTTGCAGAGACCGAGCCTGTCGGCGGGCTCGTGCTCAAGGGCTTTCACCGTCCGATCCAAGCCTTCAATGTGAATGTGTGCGCACGTCGCCCGTAAACGAAATCCAAGACTTGGTCGACTGATCTCCAGACCGGTCGCAATTGTGTCGCTACGCCGATCTGAATCCCATAGCCCACGCCGCGACACTTACATGCCCCTCCCGTGGTTCCCTTGGAGGTTTGCGGACGTCGGCCCGTGTGTGCGGCACCACCATCGTGGGGCCGGCATCGAAAACCTTCACAAACCCGGAAGTGCCGAACTTATTCGATCACCTCGTCGGCGCGGACGAGTAACGAGGGCGGCACGGTGAGGCCGAGCGCTTTGGCAGTCTTCATGTTGATCACCAGCTGGAATTTGGTCGGCTGCTCTACCGGCAGATCGGCAGGCTTGGCCCCTTTGAGGATCTTATCGACGTAGCCGGCTGCACGGTGGAACAGATCGGCTATATCGGGGCCGTAGACGATCAATCCGCCATTCGCGAATTGTCGGGAGAGATGAATCGCAGGCAGATGATGTTTCGCCGCGAGCGCGATAACTCGCGGGGCCTGGACAACGGTCAGAGGATCGCCAAAAACAATCATTGCATCGGCGTGCTGGGCGGCGGCCGAGGCGAAGGCAGAGTCTAGTTCCTCGGCCGTGGTCGCCTCAACTATCGGCAGAGCAACGCCTAGCTTCCGGGCTGTGCTGGGTACCTCATCGGCTAATATCAGCCTCTGCATCGGGTTGCCCGGGTTGGCCAGGATCGCGATTTTCGAGGCGCCAGGAACCAGTTCCCGGAGGATTTCTATTTGTTTTGCGACCGTTACTCCCGCGGAGGTCGCAAGACCCGTTATGTTGCCGCCGGGACGCGATAGGCTTTGCACGAGGCCAAGCCCAACTGGATCGAACACCGCCACGAATACGATCGGGATGCTAGCCGTTGCCGATTTCAGGGCTACGGTTGCTTGCGGTGCCGCAGCGATGAGCACATCGGGACTGAGAGCAATCAGGTCGGCGACTGAAGCTGACAGTCGATCCCGCGGGTGGGAAAAACGATACTCGAGAATCAGGTTTCTTCCATCTATCCAGCCGTGGTTTCGCAGCCCATCAAGCAACACAAGCTCGGCTTGATTGAGGGCCTGCCCGCTACCATCACCTATGGCAAGAAAGCCAACCCGACGGCGTGTCCCCTGCGCCTGCAAGCGCCGTGGCGAAACGAGCAGCGCCGCAGCAGATGCTATAAACTCCCGCCGCTTCATTCGATCCTCGTCGCAGCTTGAGGAGACGCGGGTGAGAGTATCAGATTTCGATGGTCGTCGCACTCAGTGCTGGTGTGGATGCTGCGTCGCAAATGCGCCGCGTAGCACACTGCTATGGGTCAAAAGCGCCGTTTTGAGCGCGCGCCGATCACTTCCGATCGCCCCCTTATAAGCAGACAATTTTATAGCCAGTCAGCACTTCGCATTTGTGCCAGAGGCGGACATGCTCACAACCGACGAGGCGCAGCGCTTCGTCGACAGGTCGTCCCTGCCTTAATCGATGACCTCGTTCGCCGACACCAAAAGTGCTTGCGGCACGATCAGCCCCAGCGCCCTCGCGGTCTGAAGGTTGACGACGAGATCTATATTATCTGATTGCTCGACGGGAATATCGGCCGGACTCGTTCCCTTGAAAATCTTGTCGACGGATATCGCGGCATACCGCCAAGTTTTCTTGCTGTCCGGACCGTACGACAAAAAACCACCGGCCCGAGCGAAGTCGGTAAAACCGGAAATCGCAGGAATTTTTTGCTCTGCCGTCATAAGTGCGAATTCCGCAAGATGGACAAAGAATTTAGGCGACGGGAACAGGATGAGCGCCTCGACCCGCGCGCGACTCGCCGCCCGGAGTGCGTCGGGGAGATCGTCAGGCCCATTCACCGCAATAGCGTAATGCTGCAACCCGAGTGACGGCAGCACCGTCTGCATCGCCTGGAAGCTTGGTTCGAGCGCTTGCCTTAGGCGCGCATCCCACAATACGCCCACGCGCGATACGCTCGGCACCGCCTCTTTCAGCAAGGCCAGCTGTTTCGGAATCAGATCAGCATAGCGGTCAACTAATCCGGTGACGTTGCCGCCAGGCCGAGAGAGGCTTGAAACGAGGCCATGCTGAACCGGGTCTTCGCCAATGCCTACGAATATGATCGGAATCGTCGTGGTCGCGTTTTTTGCAGCCAAGGCTCCGGGCAACCCCCCACCGGCCATGATGACGTCGACCTTGGCCCGGACCAGATCGGCGGCAAGGTCGGGTAACTTCTCATATCTTCCTTCTGCCGAGCGGTACACGAAGGCGATGTTCCTGCCTTCGACATAGCCGCGTTCGCGCAGAGCCTGGCGAATTGGTGCGTGCCTCGACGGGGCCTCCTGATCACTGCACCCACCGCATAGGATGCCGACGCGATAGGTCTTTTCCGCCTGCTGCCCCGCCACGGGTTGCGCGGCTACGAAGCTGGCGAATGCAATGCTTAGCGCAGCGAGCCAACACCCAAAACCCTGCTTCATCGCGTCCTCCGCATATTCGTGGATCGCTGCGAATGATCTCGAATGCGTGCAGTACCGCGCGGCGGACATGGTACGCCCAATCATGTGATGACGACAAGGTCGAAGCGTCGATTAAGCACCAGCGAGCATCGTGGGGTTGCCCAGCGTCATCGCGCCGTACGGGGACGCGCGGATCTGGCGCTCGGTCCGCTCAGGGTCAAAAGTGCCGTTTTGACGCTCTGCCAGCCATTCCCGGTCGACCCCTAACAGCGGACCTCGTCAGACCGGCCCGGTTGGTCCGGTGAGTGCCAACGCCGGACCTTTGCTCGTTCACTCAATTACCTTATCGGCACTCGCGACGAGCGCAGGGGGTACGGAAAGCCCCAGTTGCTTGGCTGTCTTGAGATTGATGGACAACTCGAATTTGGTTACTTGGTAGATCGGGATGTCGCCGGGCTTTGCTCCTCGGAGAATTGCGTCGATATTGTGGGCGGCGCGCTTATGCAATTCGATTAGATCGAAGGAATAGGCCATTAAGCCCCCGGCCTCGACGGATTCGGTAAACGTAAAAATCGCCGGAAGCTTCGCGTCGCCGAGCAGCGTAGCGATCAAAGTGCTGTTTTGAAGGACCTGAGGCGAATCGAGGACCATGACCGCATTTGCACCGTCGCGGGAGATGCTCTCGACCGCCGCCCGAATGTCTGCTTCGCTGGTACCGAATTCTAGTAAAGACACCGCGAGAGGGAGGCCTGCCGTTTCGGCAGCTGCGCGGAAAGCGCCTGCGCTCGGCCCATTCCATTGAAATCGAAGAGCGAGACAGCCAAGTTTCGACATCGTCGGAACCATCTCGCGCAACAGTGCAATCCGTTTCCCATGAATGGACAGACCGGCGTCGATGCTGGCTCCCGTGAAATTGCCGCCCGGGTGAGCCAGACTTTCGGCGAGCCCTTGCTTAACGGGGTCGGCAGTTATCACTACGATCGGAATACGCGATGTCAGCTTTTTGAAGATGACTGCGCCAGGGCCAACGACGTGGATGACATCCGGGTTGCTCCGAACGATTTCCGTCGCCAGGGCTTCGGGGCCGGACGCATTTTGCTCTCGGCCGTAACTTTCGACCTTGAGGTTTTGTCCCTCGATCCACCCCAACCGTCGAAGCTCCGCGAAAAAGGCTCGGGACTTTTTGCTTTCGCTATGCTCATGCAAGTCCGCGCTTGGCTCTGCTGGGCTGAAGATAGCAAGACGCTTACTATTGGTGCTCTGCTGTGCCGCCACAGCGAGCGGCCATGCCACCGCACCACACACGACACTGAGAAAAGCCCGCCGCCTCATGTCCGCTCCGAGCTTAGGTCAACGTATCCTACTGGCTTGCGAGCCGCATTCTACTCCTTCTGACCGCCATCAGTGAGGACGATTCCAGCCCGGCAGCGTTGTGCCCGGCCTCGGGTTGTCATTCCATCGAACGTCGCGCTCCAATCAAAAAGCCATCCGACGCCCCTCTTTTAAAGGAATCCAATGTCCGCTTTGAGCGACGCTTTGGCGCCCGAGAGAGTCCGCAGTGCGTCAATCGCGTCGTTTTCTCCGTCCGCTGATGACTTCCGGTCTACCCCGATGAACGGACATCTTCAGTGCCGGTCCACATGTCTCAAACGTGCCAATAACCGAAAATCGCGAACTCACTCGATCGTCGTGTCGGCACGGGAGAGCATCGTCGGTGGGATTTCGACACCTAGCGTTTTGGCTGTCTTGAGATTGACGATCAACTCAAACTTAGTCGGCTGCTCAACGGGCACATCAACCACTTTTGCGCCTCGCAATAGCTTCGCGACCTGACGAGCGCATTGGCCAAAAACCATGCTGAGACGGGGACCATAGCCTATCAGGCCGCCGTCCTCGGCTTCCTCGGGCCATTGCCAAATGGCTGGCAGACGACGCAGGGCTAATCGATCGCGGATCAAGGATCGGAATTTGCTCGATAGTATTGGCGATGCCAGCAGGTTGACTGCCTCGACCTGGGCCGTCTTCATGGCGTCTATCGCCCGGATGACATCTTCCTCAGACCGCGCGGCAAACGGAGCGATTTCGATGCCGAAAGCTTCGGCGGCACTTTCGAGGGCGCTTATGTTTGGTATTGGCTGGCGGTCGGCGAGAACGGCTATTCGTCGAGCACTGGGTAGCGCCTCATGCAATAACTCCAATCGCTTGGCGTCAAGTTGGGGGGCAAAGATGGCCACACCGGTTGTGTTGCCTTCGGGACGAGACATGGAGGCGACAAGCTTACTGCCAAGCAGGTCGTCCGCGAGCGCCACGATGGGAATGCGTTGTGTTGCTTTCTGTGCCGCACGTGCTGCTTCGGTCCCGACTACCAGCAGTACATCTGGACTTGCTTGGGTCAGTTCAAAAGCGACGGTCGCGTACGAGGCCGAAGCCACGCCGATGCCACGGCCATCAAATTCAACGTTGCTGCCTTTTACAAATCCGGCTTTGCCCAGTTCATCGAAGAAGCTCTGCGGTAAAGGCCCTAATGTCGCAATGCGGTACCGCCTGCCGGCTTTCTGCGCGCGTGCTTCGAGCGGCCATACCACAGCACCACCAATAAGCGTGATGAACTCGCGCCGCCTCATTGAGCCCCCGGAGGAAACCCCTAATCAAGTTTTCAGCCTAGCACATTGACGGCGAGAACGATGTCGCATTTGGGTCAGTCGCGTCGATTTGGCCGCCTACCGACGACTTCCGCCCGCCCCCTATAAAGAGACATCGTTACCGTGCGTCGGCATGTCTCAAACGTGCCACAACCAGACTTATGCACAGCAGCGAAGCAGGATTGTCATTCGATCACCTCGTCGGCACGGGCAAGCAAGGTGGGCGGGATGGCAAGGCTAAGGGCCCTGGCGGCTTTCAGATTAACGACAAACTCGAACTTGGTTGGCTGTTGAACTGGAAGATCCGCAGGCCTGGTGCCCTTCAGGATCTTGTCTACGTAGGTCGCAGCGCGCCGGGACAAATCCGATAGGCTCGCGCCATAAGCGATGAGGCCTCCAGCCTCCACAAATTCCCGAACGCCGTGGATGGCAGGCAAGCGATTTCTCGCTGCGAAGTCGACAATCTGTTTTCGATAACCAACGGTGAGTGGGTCTTCGACCGTAATCAGGCCCTCTGGACGTTGGACTTTGGCAGCCTCGAACGCTGTATCAAAATCATCGGGACTGCGCACCTCAAGCGGTTGCAGCGTAATTCGCAATGTCCGGGCGGCACGGTCCGTCTCTCTGAACACATCCGCCGCATAGGGATTGGCAGCATTCCACAGGATGGCCGCTCTGGAGACGTCGGGCAGAAGCTCCTTGAGTAGCTCCAACCGCTTCCCGCCCAAATCCGGAGCCATGAGGCTCAAACCTGTGACATTCCCGCCTGGGTGCGCCAAACTCGGAACAAGCCCGCTCCCGAGTGGATCGCCAGCAGGCGCCGTGACAATGGGGATCGTCGAGGTGGCTTGCTTGGCGGCGAGTGACGCCAATGTTCCGTTTGCAACGATGACATCGACCTTGAGGTGCACCAACTCTGTGGCCATGCCGGGTAGCCGATCCGAATGACCTTCTGCGAATCGGTACTCGAAGGCAATATTCTTCCCTTCCATCCAGCCCAACTCACGGAGGGCTTCAACGAAAGCTCGTTCGAGTCCGACGCCACCCTGCGCAGCTGCGGCGCCCGCGTTAAAATAACCAATACGGTATAACTTGCCCGCCGGCTGTGCTCCGGCATTGAGCGGCCAAGCAAGTGCCACGCCGCCAATGAATTTAACAAATTGCCGCCGCCGCATGGCTGTCTCCCGGATCAGGAGAACGTTAGTCCCAATTCAAATTATCGCACTGAACGGGGTTCGGGGATAGCGTCAGCCGCGGTCGTCGGGAGGTGGCTGATGTCTGAAACGGGTCCAAACTCGGACATGCGTTTGGTTTTATTCGATCACCTCGTCGGCGCGGACGAGTAACGAGGGCGGCACGGTGAGGCCGAGCGCTTTGGCAGTCTTCATGTTGATCACCAGATCGAATTTGGTCGGCTGCTCTACCGGCAGATCGGAAGGCTTGGCCCCTTTGAGGATCTTATCGACGTAGCCGCCTGCACGGCGTAACAGATCGAATATATCAGGGCCGTAGACGACCAATCCGCCATTGGCGAATTGTCGGAAGAGATACATCGCGGGCAGATGATGCTCCGCCGCAAGCGCGACAACTCGGGAGGCATGTAAAGTAGTCAAAGCATCCGCGAAGACAATGATTGCATCGGCGTGCTGGGAAGCCGCCGATGCAAAGGCGGTGTCGAGTTCCTCGGCCGTGGTCGCCTCAACTATCGGCAGAGCCACGCCTAGCTTCCTGGCTGTGCTGGGTACCTCCTCGGCTAACATCAGCCTGTGTATTGGGTTGCCCGGATTGACCAGGATCGCAATTTTCGAGGCGCCGGGAACCAGTTCCCGGAGGATTTCTATTCGTTTTGCGACCCAATCTCCTGGCACGTAGGTCGCAAGACCCGTTATGTTGCCGCCTGGGCGGGAGAGACTTTGGACGAGGCCGAGCCCCACGGGATCGAACACGACCACGAATACAGTCGGAATAGTTGCAGTTGCCGATTTCATGGCTACGGCTTCTCGTGGCCCGACGGCAATTACAAGATCGGGCTTGAGAGCGACGAGTTCGGCCGCGAGAGCCGGTGCGCGCTCGGGCTGGACCTCGAAGAATCGGTAGTCAATGATCAGGTTCTTGCCCTCGATCCAACCGTGATCGCGCAAGCCTCTAAGCCACGCCTCGCGACCCGGCGGATCTAAGAAAGCGGCCAGGAAACCGATTCGGCGAGGTGTCCGCTGCGCCCACGAACGCCTTGGCGAAGCGAGCAGCGCCGCAGTGCCCGCGATGAACTCCCGCCGCTTCATTTGATCCTCATCGCAGCTTGAGGACGACGGGCCGCAGAGTATCACGTCTCAATGGTCGTCGCACTCACTGCGGGCGCGATTACTGCGCCGGAAATGCAGCGCGGCGCAAGACAGCTATGGGTCAAAAGCGCCGTTTTAGACGTTGGCCGATGACTTCCGTTCTTCCCCGATGAACAGACATTCTCTGTGCCAGCCGGCATGTCTCAAAAGTGCCAACAGCAGACATTCGCGACTGGGCCCTTCTTTTTCCAACCGGCCTTAGGTGAAACCTTGCGTCCGAAATTGCAAATTACAGCAAGGGCATAAGTTCAGTTGGTAGCGGTCTCTTGCCCTGGGGGCAGCCCGTTCGGCCCTTGAGGGACTGAATCGGAGCTGGAGACTCGTTGGAATGGTTCGGATCAGATGCCGATGCCTCGGTCGCGCTCATAAATTCGGCTACGGCAGCGTTCGATGACCATTCCACGTAACTAACAACGGCGAACCCAAGTACGAGCAAGGTGAGAAGTACGACCGCCACCGTGGTGCCTATTCCCTGCCAATGGATTTGGCTATTGAATAATGGCATCGTTCGTCTCCCGAAACGGGGCTTGCGACGGCCTTAAACCAACTCGCGATTTTCAAATGTGAACTGCCTCACGTCTCACGGTCACTTGATGCCGGGACAGAACGACGACGTCTTTCTGCTTGGGGCCGTCGCACAATGAGCAATCATTTGGGCGGACAAGCTTAGTGACAATGCGGATCGCTTGTGCGCCAGCCGGCTGATCGGACAGAGCAGCTCGGAAGGCTTTTTCCAAAGCACCGACAAACTCGTTCGCAGAACATCCGTTTTGCGCCACTACCGTTCGGCCGCGAACAATCTGACGCTCTCTGTAAGGCCCTTCAGGGAATGACTGCCTTCGTCATGAAACCTGATGTTTGATCCTGCGACAAGATCACGGACTGTATTCGACACAAGAACCTGCCCGGGCTTTGCCATTGTCGCGACACGCGATGCAATGTGGACCGCGATGCCGCTTAGATCATCCTCGGCCATTTCGACCTCGCCGGTATGAAGGCCGGCCCTTACCTGCAGCCCAAGAGCTTCAACCCCTTCATTGATCGCCAGAGCGCACCGGATTGATCGAGCCGGCCCGTCAAAGGTTGCCAAGAAGCCGTCTCCCATTGTCCTCACCTCATGTCCTCTATGTCGCGAAATCTCCCGCCGCACGAGCGCGTTGTGCCGATCAAGCACATCGTGCCATGCACGATCTCCGATCGTCTCGGCACGCTTGGTTGAGTTCACAATGTCAGTGAACAGAACGGTGGCGAGCACGCGATCAGATTCGATTGCGGACCGCGAGCCTGTCAGAAACTCTTCAACCTCATCCAATATCCGTTCTGTTTCGCCAGTCCACAACATGTGATCGCTGCCGGGCAGTTCGAGATATTTCGCGTTTGGGATTTGCCGGGCCATGAACCGCCCGGCTTCAACGTTGACGCGAACGTCCCCTTGTCGATGAATAATGAACGTCGGCACTCGGATCGACGGAAGGATTGGACGAACATCGATTTCGCTGTTCATTCGCATAAGCGCGACAACTGCGGAAGGACTTGCACCGAGACGTTCAAAACGGGCCCAGGATAGCTTGAACGTCTCATCTGATGCCACACTGGGGGCGAACAAACGGAGGCTCTCGCCGGTCCCCCAATTTTTTTCCATGCGATCCAGGGCGGCTTCGATCCTGTCCGGGGGCACAACCCACGAGCTGAAGTGGCCATAGGTGCCGTACAGGACCAACGCTCGGGTACGCTCTGGGTAGGTGGCCGCGAACAAGAGTGACATCGCACCGCCTTCGGAGATGCCGAACAGGGCAGCCTGTTGCGAGCCAACGGCATCCATGACCGCGCGAACATCGTCCATGCGTTCTTCCAGGGTTGGCACACCAACCGTTCTGTCGGAAAGCCCGGTGCCGCGCTTGTCGAACATGATCAGGCGGGCGAAGGCCGCCAAGCGGGTCCAAACCCGCGCACGATAGGGCTCTTCCCAAGCGACGTCGAGGTTCGAAATAAAGCCAGGAACGAACACGAGGTCGAAGGGCCCTTCGCCGACGACCTGATAGGCGATGCGAACATCACCGCTCTTTGCGTATTGGGTTTTCGGAACCATTGCACATCACTTCACGTAAAGTGGCGTGATCGGCTTCGTCGACTTCCCGGTGGGCCAGGTTCGATCTGGATCCTACCAGTTTGCGGCGGTACGCGGAAGCCAAAACCGCGTAGCCTAGCCTCAGCATACGGTAATAGGCTGCTTACTCAATCAGCTATTACACAAACCAAAACAGCCGACCTTTTTCAGCAAAATCTGCCAGACTCGTACGGTGCAACATTGCTCTCAATTTCGTGCCTTCCGCCAGTCTTGCAACTGATGTAGCGTGATTAGGAGCTGCCGAGCGGGACGTGCCGAAGTCCCTTTTATCTAGCCGCAGCGCTTGTGCCGTCGGCAGGCGTGCATCGAAATTAATCCGACGTCTGCGTGTGCGGCCTCCCGTGCGGCTCCGCAGGGGACTACGCGTGCCAGCACTTTGGGAGGCCGCAATGAAACTTCCGCGCCGTCAATTCCTGCATCTGGCAGCGGCCGCTGCCACGCTTCCCGCATTATCCCAATTCGCTATCGCGCAGAGCTACCCGACCCGAGCGGTGCACCTGGTCGAAGGCTTTGGCCCCGGTGGAGCGCCTGATATTGTCGCGCGATTGATCGGTCAATCGCTGTCGGAGCGACTTGGACAGTCATTTGTCATCGAGAACCGCAGTGGCGCTAGCGGCAACATCGCCACTGAGGCGGTCGTGCGGGCATCCCCGGACGGCTACACGCTGCTGTTGGTCACCGCAGCAAATGCGATCAATGCGACCATGTTCGACCTTAGCTTCGACTTCATCCGCGATATTGCGCCGATCGCAGGTATCGTTCGTGTGCCCTTGGTCATGGAGGTGCACCCATCGGTTCCCGCCAGGACAGTCGCGGAGTTCATCGCCTACGCGAAGGCTAATCCCGGCAAGGTCAATATGGCGTCAGCCGGGACCGGATCTATTCCCCACGTGGCCGGCGAAATGTTTAAAACGATGGCCGGTGTCGATCTCTTTCACGTGCCTTATCGGGGGGCGCAGGTATTTCCTGCCCTTCTCACCGGCGAAGCGCAGGTCTATTTCGGCCCGCTACTCTCATCGATCGGATATGTCAGGGCCGGCAATTTCCGCGCCCTGGCGGTAACGACGATGGCGCGCTCGCCAATATTGCCGGACGTTCCAGCTCTGGGCGAAACCTTGCCCGGTTACGAGGCAAGTTCATGGTACGGCCTTGGTGGTCCAAAGCGCGCGCCGGAAGAAATCATCGAAAAACTGAATAGGGAGGTCAACGCCAGCATCGCCGATCCAAAATTTCAAGCGCGGTTCGCCGATCTGGGCGGCATGGCTCTTGGCGGATCGCCCGCCGACTTCGCCAAACTGATTTCGGACGAGGTCAAGAAATGGGGCAAGGTGGTTTTGGCAGCCAATATGAAACGGGGATGAGCCGCAAGGGGGAGCCGCCGAACTACGGGATTTCGGCCAGCCTCTGTCCGTTCTGGATCAAACTGAGAAGTGTGCAGCCGGGAAGTCGGCTTTGTGCCAGCAACGGACTCATGCACCGCAGCGACAGCATCGTTATTCGATCACCCCATCGGGCTCGCGATGTCCACGCGCGGGAATGATGGTCTGGCTTCGTAAAGATCAGCCGTCCAGTAGCGCCGCCATCCGATGTCGATCGATGATGTTGGGGTCCGGCGGTAATGGATGGCCGCCCAATTCGGCCAGCTTTGCGGCTATATGCGGTCTAGCGATGACTTCCTGAGGCAGCGCAACGCACATTGCGATTTCAAGCATGCCACGGAACACATCGGCGTCCCGTGATGCAGCAACAAGAAGCCTGGCCGTGATCGGGTTGGGTGCCGGCACCGGCGTGCCCTCTTCCAGAGCGTTCATCTCGGCAATCCGCGCGCGGTCCGCAGCGATCTGGTTTCGATAAAACGGGAAGACTTCGCGTTCGGTCTCCGCGTCGTAGTCCCGGGAGAACGCTTCGGGATCGTTGATTTGTCGGCGCGCCACATCGCGGAGCACCTGTGCGTGCAGAAGACCGACGCTCAAGCCCCATCCGGCGGACGGGTTGGTACACGCCCATGCGTCACCGACAGCGGCGAATCCCGTGATGACGGGTTGACCGTCGACGACAAACCGCCGGTACCGGTCGAGAACTCCTGCCAGCAGGTGAACGGGTGTGATCGGCTTGCCATCGAGCCAGTGGGCTTGCTGTGGGCAAGCGGAGACGACGCGATTGAACGTGGTCGTATCACGCAAGGCTCGCATCGCCTTGTTCTTCGACGAGGTATACAAGGTGATCGACCAGGTGTCGTTGTCCCCGTCCACCGTAAGGACCGAGAACAGGCCCATCGGCGTGAGCGTGCGTTCTATCCTGCGAGGCCGCTGATGTCCCGAGAAATATCGCGTAAAATAGACAAAGTTGCAGTCTTCGGCTTTCTCGATCGGGCTGCGGCCACCCGCGCCGACGATCCATTCACCGGCCGGGCTTCGTCGTCCCATGGCGTCGACGACCAGATCGGCACGAATCTCTTCGCCAGATGTCGTGCGCACCCCGGCGACGTGCGGTACACCGGGGACGGCCGATGCACCCGTGATCAATTCGCGAACCTTGGTCCCCCGACGGATGGTCACGTTCGGTGCGACTTGCGCCATCGCAGCCACCGCCCATTCAACGATCGGCCGCCGACCGGCGACGCAACGCATGGCTTCATCGCTCGGACGCGGCACCCTGTCCGTTATAGTTGGGGGAAGAGATTGACTATCGAGATGATCCACCCAAACGCAACCGGCGCGAAGCAGGTCATCCGTCAGCCCTGGCAATTCGCGATCGCCGATCATCCGAAATCGCGCATGGAGACTATGGGGTTGCTTGAATTGGGCAACTCCGGGGCGTTCCCACGAGTCCCACCCCTCGATGGCGGCCCCAGGTTGATCTGCTGGGTCAGCCTCCAAGACCGTGACGCGGTGACCGTCGCGACCAAGCATGGTCGCTGCGCATAATCCAATCACGCCACCGCCGCAGATTAGGACTTTGCTCATCCCTTCTCCCCCTAGTTGTCCGAGTTTGGCGGACCGCAGAAGCGGCGCGGGATCGTCATCGTCTCCGGCGAAACGACAACGACGCCCACTCAAGCGGGCACGGGTTACTCAAGACATAGGTCCATGTGGCGAACCGGAGGTTCAAAGCTCTCCCCTGCTCTGTGCCTTGCGGCCGGGTGTCACGGGTGACGTCCCATTGGTCGGTTATGGGTCAATCGCGTCATTTTGGCTCTCGCCGGCTACTTCCGCTCTTCCCCTGTAAGCGGATGTCGTAATGATCGGTCGTCATGTCTCAAAGGTGCCAACAGGCGACATTCGAAGTAAACGAGACCGCTAACTGCGGCGGCCTTACCGGACGCCTAGTTCTTTGATCGCCAGAGCCGAAAGCTGCGCCGGGTCATGGACACCAGTTTGCGCGACCTTGATGATCGTCTTCGCAAGGGCTGCAAGACTAGACCAGGGGATTCGGCTCATTCCGCTGTGTATCTCGCCGCCAAGGAATGGCCATGCAGGCTGGCCGAAAACACAATGATCGCCTTGGGTGAAAGTTCGGCCTGAAGTTTCCCGCTCATCATATTGGGGCTGGCGGGGGTGAGCGGGACCGTAGCCGTCTTGCCGCCGTCCTGAATCGTTGCGCGCCCGCGCATGTCCTTTGTCGAGAGCGGCGACCCATCGTCGTCACCGACGTAGAAGACAATATCCAGGCCCTTCCGTACAAACTCGATCGGGTGCCCTTGCGATGTGACGACGGGGCCGCCGTTGCTGCCCTTCTTTGTCTGTGCGGCGGCAAAGTCGGGCATTGCGGCGATGACGGCTATCATGGCCAGGAAAACATATTTTCGCATTGGTTGCACCTTGGTGGTTTGTGCGGAGATCAATAGGCTTCCGCAGGGGTGAACGTTGCAGTGTGTTCGGCCAGCAGCCGGTCCAGCGGCTTTTTGCCGAACATCAGAAAGAGGATCGGGGTCACGACGGTATCCAGTATAGTGGCGCTGAGCAGGCCGCCGAAGATGGTCACGGCAACCGGGTGGAGGATTTCCCGTCCCGGTTCATCCGCGCCGATGAGAAGCGGGGTCAGCGCCAGCCCGGCACAAAGTGCTGTCATCAAAACGGGGCTGAGCCGCTCCATGCTGCCGCGAACGATCAAGCCGGTTCCGAAACGCTCGCCTTCGTGAATGGCGAGATTGATGTAATGGGAAATCTTCAGAATCCCATTGCGCGCGGAGATGCCTGCGAGAGTAATGAAACCGATCATCGATGCCACCGACAACGGTTGATCGGCTATTTTCAAGGCGAGCACGCTGCCAATCAGTGCCAGCGGAATGCCGCCCATGATGATGAGCGCCAGCGCGGGCGATCGATAGCGGCTGTAGAGAACGATGAATATCATCGCCAGAGACGCGAGCGACAAGATGCCGATGCGCCAGGAAGCCTCCTCCTGCGCTTGGAATGTCCCCTCGAGGTTCGTCGTATAGCCTTGGGGGAAATCCAGTTCAGAAACAGCCTTTCGGATGTCGGTGGCGATGTCGGCCATGTCGCGGCGGCCGTCACCGTTGCCGTAAACTACGATTCTGCGCTGGGTTCCCTCGCGCTGCATCTGGTTCGGACCATCCGTCTCGACAATCTCGGCCAGGGCGCTCAGCGGCACAAATTCCAAAGCGGTTGGTATGAGAAGGTTGTGCAGCCCCGTTGTCGAACGATCCTGCTCCGAAAGGCGCATCACAACGTCGAAGCGGCGATTGCCGTCCACGATCTGGGAGACCTTTCGGCCGTTCGATAGCGTATCAAGCGCCTGCGTGATCGCCGCCGGCGTCAAGCCGTGAAGGGCGGCACGGGCATGATCGATCTGAACCCGTACCTGGGGAATGAGTACCTGCTTCTCGACCTGAAGATCGACCAGCCCCGGGATTGTCGAGAGGCGCTGGCGTGACGTTTCGGCCAGCCGACGCAAAATCTCGATGTCCTGCCCGTAAATCTTGAGCACGATCTGGGCGCGAATACCCGACTGCAAATGATCCAGCCGGTGGCTGATGGGCTGTCCGATGGCGACCGAAGCTGGCAATCCGGAAAGCGTCTGACGGATGTCCGCGTAGATGTCTGCCTTCTGCCGCTTCGACGGAGCGAGATCGACATCGATTTCGCTGTAATGCACGCCCTCGGCGTGTTCATCAAGTTCCGCGCGGCCCGTGCGGCGTCCGACCGATTTCACTTCCGGAACCTTCGCAAGCAATTGCTCCGCCAGCAATCCGAGCCGATGCGATTCCGCAAGCGAAATGCCGGGATTATATTGCAGGGAGAGAACAAGCGTCCCTTCGTTGAAGGGAGGCAGAAAACTGCGGGGCATCAGGCTCGCTGCATAGCCGGCCACCACGACCACAGCCGCGACCGAGCCAAGCACAAGCCCGCGCCGTTCAAATCCCCAGCCAAGTAGCCGTCGATTCGCCTCCTTCAACCTCAGGACGACCGCACTTTCGCGGTCGCCCGAATGAGTTCGCCCGGAAAGCAAATAGTAGGACAGTACCGGCGTCACCGTTACCGAGGTCAGCAGCGAAGCGAGTATCGATACCACATAGGCGACGCCGAGTGGCGTGAACAACCGACCTTCGATTCCGGGAAGCGCGAACAGCGGCACGAATACGAGGACGATGATCGTCGTTGCATAGACGATGCTGGAGCGAACTTCCTGGCTTGCCTGAGCGATCACTTCTAGAACAGGCCGCGGCGCCGCCAAAGTGGAGTTCTCTCTCAGGCGCCGCAGAATGTTTTCGACGTCCACCACGGCATCGTCGACCAGCTCGCCGATTGCGATGGCGAGGCCGCCGAGTGTCATGGTGTTGATGGTAAGGCCAAAGGCACGGAAGACCAGAACGGTGATCAGGATCGATATCGGAATGGCGGTCAGCGAAACGAACGTTGCGCGTGCGTTCATCAGGAAAACGAAGAGAACCAGCGCGACGACGATGGCTGCCTCGACCAGCACCCGCTCGACATTGTCGATCGAAGTCTCAATGAAGGTGGCCTGACGGAATTGGACGTTCGTGACGTTAATTCCTGAACGCATGGTGCGCTGCAGGTCCTTGAGCGCAGCCTCGATATTGCGGGTCAATCCTACCGTATCCGCCGCCGGCTGCTTCTGGACGCTGACAATGACGGCCGGTTTCCCGTTGTACCCGGCGTCACCGCGCTTGGTGCGCGCGGCAAAATCAACAAGTGCGACTTGCCTTAGCAGGACGGGCTGATGGTCGCGTGTGGCAACGACGGTGTTGCCGAGGTCCTCGATCTGTTTGGTGAGGCCGACATTGCGGATCAGGTATTCGCGGCCATGCTGATCCACGAACCCGCCACCGCTGTTGGTGCCGAACCTGGTCACTGCTTGCTCGATCTGGTCGTGGGTGATGCCGAGAGCTTGCATAGTCGCGACGTTCGGCGTCACGCGATATTGGCGCACCTCACCGCCGATGGATATCACCTGGGCGACGCCGGGAATGGCCAGAAGCTGCGGCCTGACAACGAAATCCGCGATCTCGCGCACTTCCATGGGCGACGCCTTGCCATCGCTGGTTAGCGCGATCAGCATGATCTCACCCATGATGGAGGTCACCGGCCCCATTTGGGGATTGACGGAAGGTGGCAGTTGCTCGCGGATCGGCGCAAGGCGCTCCGAAACGAACTGCCGTGCGCGATAGACATCAACGCCCCAATCAAATTCGACGTAAACGACCGACAGCCCGACGCCAGAGACTGAGCGGACGCGGATGACACCCGGCATGCCGTTCATCGACGTCTCGATCGGGAATGTCACGAGTTGTTCAACCTCCTGAGGAGCTAGACCTTCCGCCTCAGTCAGGATGTTTACGGTCGGGCGGTTGATGTCGGGAAGAACGTCGACGGAAATATTGGGCAGGACAAACAGGCCGTAGCCTGCGAGCGCCGCCGCGACCGCCAATACGAACAGGCGATTTCGCAAGCTTGTCTGGACGATGAGCTTGAACATGGCGGCTCCCTACCGGATCTGGTTGATGAGGTCGGCGCCGCGGACCACAACCCGCTCACGCTCGTTGATGCCGGCCGCAACGATCACGCGCGTCGCGTCTACGGGAAAAACACGAACGGGCTTTGGCTCGAAGCGTTCTGGCGCTGTGTGCAACCAGACAATGTTCTCCCCATTGCTGCTTCGCACGACAGCATCGCTCGGAAAGATCAGACCGGCTACGGGTGCGCCGCGCTGAACCATCACCGTGAGCGGCTGGCCGATATTGAGCCCTGCCGGAGGTTCTGGAATGGCGAAATGAACGACAGAGGCGTGCTGCCGCAACGCTCGGCTCGTTCCGAGAAAGGACAGCGCGATCGGCGGTCCGTTGTGTCCAATCGCCGTTGCTTCGCCGGGTTCATTCAGGCCGATGTCGTCATAGGCTAACGCTTCAACCCAAAGGTTTTTTGGATCGGCAATCTGGAACAGAACGTCTTGTGGCTGAATGACCTGGCCCGGCACAACCTTGGCCGAGGTAATGATGCCGTCCGTGGAGGCGCGCAGCACCTCAAAGCCGGTGCGGGAATTCCGAGTGGTTTCACGGCGCGCCCGCAGCCCCTCGAGTTCGCTTTCGAGGTCATTGACCTGACCTTGTGGCACCGCGCCTCGTTCCGCCAATGGCCGCAGGCGTCGCAGCTTATTCTCCGCGACCGCTATCAACTGTTCGATCTCGCCGACTTTTTCCAGGATTGTGGTGCGGTCGGCGACCGGCAAATGCGGCTCAATCTGGATGAGAACGTCGCCCTTGCTGACCGACTGTCCGATACGTGGAATCGCGCGCTCATTTGGAACGACGCGGCCGCCATAGATGCTTTGCACGATGCTGCTGCGGTTTGGATCGGCAATGACGCGGCCAATCAGATTGAGCGCAGGGCGTACCGTCTGCGGTTCGGCGACAGCCGTGCGGACATCCAGCAGGCGCTGGGTAGGCTTGGCCGCAAAGGCGGAACCGTCCTGCAGGCGTCTCGGCGCATCGCTGAGAGCTCGTGCTGCGGGCGCGCTTGCGTCGCTGACGCTGTTTCGGTTTTCGCCGACTGAAATTGCGGCGAGGATAACGCAGGCCCCGGTCACCATTGCCGCTGACATTGCCGCAACACTGCGGCCCCGTCGTCTCAAATAGCCAGCCAGCAGGCCAAAGCCCAAGCCGGCGAACGTGAAGGCAATTACGGTTCGGCCTGGGGAAAGCCAATTGGACCTGTGCTTTTCGGGCACGACAACGGCCTGCGGTAAGGTGAGGGAATCCACCAGCAGGTCATCACCCTTCCGGGCGGCGACCGAGAAGATAACTTCTACCGACCCTGTCAGCTTTCGATCGGGAAGAGCCGCAGTATAGATACCGCTCTGCGCCCCGGCTTCGATTGCCGGGGAGTCGCCGATCGTTACCCGCAAGGTCGCATCTGGAACCGGCTCGTTTGTGATGGCGTCGTCGATAAAGATCGTTAGCTGGCCGTCCTTCAGGATGCCAACGATCTCATACAGGTCGGATCGGGCCGCCACCCGTGGATATGCGGATGACACCGCGGGCGATTTGTCGGCATCACCGTGGCCCTCATGGGCAATGGAAATGGCAAGTCCAAGAAAAAGGCTCGCCAAGCAACCGAGGCTGGCTGCGCCAAGCCTCACGAGCCGCCCTTTCGGGCGGCGTTGAATCGGAAACATCGAGAATTCCCTCAAACACGCGAAAATGGCTGCGGCTGCATGGCCGCCCGAGCTACGCGATGCTGAGGGTACTTGGTGGTCGGATTAGTGCGCCGGGTTCAATCCCATCGGCTGTCGGCACGGCTGGCAGAGCGACAGAGCCGAGCAAATCAGAGGTATGAACCAAGGCAGGGGACGCCGGAACGGCGATTGATGCACCAAATATGTTCCAGGAGAAGTTCAGACCACCGCTATCGTCGTAGTCTGGCCCATCATGCACGTGACCCTCGGAATTGTCCCCGCCGTGGTCGTGGACATGACCGGCCAAGTGGTCATGGAAATGCATGGAACCGCTTAAGGTGACCGACGGCTCCGGCATGGTGCCGACGGCAGCCATTGCCTGAGAGGTCACGATTAGCGTGCCTTGCAGCACAAACGCCGAAATCGCCATAAGCATAAGTGCTCTGGCGAACCTCCGAAATCGCTGAATGCTCCCGTTCTGCACAACGCAAAAATTAGGCGTTTTTGCACACCGTTTCAAGGCAAAGCGAGCCCTGGGACGTTCTCGGGGGGAACGCTTGTTACGGAAAGGAGCCATGGCGTTCTGGATTGCTCCAGAACTCCCATTCCGTATCCGAGAGGACATACCCTGAATGCTCGTAGTCTGTTCCAGGGGTAAGATGCCGGAATCAAGTGACTGCCGATGATCCTTATCCGCTGCGATCCACTTGAGGTAATCGAATGAGTGTTCGTCCCTCATAATCTGCTGCGTTAGTCGCCCCAGAAAGGTCGGCGTCTGCATGTCTCAAAGGTGCCGATTGTGTTGACTGTCCATATCCGGTCAATCGAGCCGGTTTGGCAATGTCCGGGCCACTTCCGCTTTACCCATCATAGCCGACGTTCGCTGGGAGGATCGGCAGGTCCGTTCGTGCCAATCGCGTCACTTTAGCCGTCGGCCCACTACTTCCGGTCTTCCCCTGGAAACGGACATCGTCAGGGTCGGTCGGCATGTCTCAAAGGTGCCAAAACCGGAAGTGACAAGCCTTATTCGAACACCTCGTCAGCACCGGCGAGAACGGACGCCGGAATCTCGATACCGAGCAATTTCGCTGTCTTGAGATTAATGAGAAGCAGGAATTTGGTCGGCTGCTCAATAGGAAGCTCGGCCGGTTTAGCGCCTTTGAGAATCCGATCGACATAGTGGGCACCGCGCCGCGCCAAGGCGGCGTAGTCAGGGCCGAAAGAAATTAATCCACCGGCTTCCACCCTCTCCCGGGAGCCCGCCAAGTAGATGGACGGCAGCCCTGCTTGCGCCGCAAGTTCGGACACCCGGCTCGTTGGGGAGTTAAGCATCGGGTCACCCGCTATGTATAAAGCTTCCGCCCCTCGGGCTTTAGCGGCGGCAATTGCGCCAGGAATTTCCTCAGCTTCGCGCATCTCGATAATGTCGAGCTGAAAGCCGAGCTTGTCGGCCGCAGGTAGGTGTTCCCTTGGGAAAGTCAGCCGATGGATGTCGTTTGAGGGATTGATGAAAGCTGCCACGCGCTTCGCTTGTGGCAAGACCTCTCGAAGAAAGCCAAGGGTCTTCCCGCCGAAACCGCCCGGGACCAGCGTGGCGACACCAGTCAGGTTTCCGACAGGGCGAGCCAGGCTTGACGCAAGTCCCAAACCGACCGGATCGGCGACGAAGAGCATCACAATTGGTATCTCGGAGGTCGCATCCTTAGCGGCGCGCACGGGCTGAGGAGCGAAGGCGACCAAGAGATCGGGTTTCGATCGCACAAGATCGGCGGCAAGCGCCGGTAGCTGATCGAGGCGACCACCTGCACCCTTACGCTCGATGAAGATGGTGCTACCCTCGACCCAGCCGAGCTTACGAAGCTCGTCCAAAAAAGCGTCATTAATGTTGCCGCTGCACGAGTGGGAGCACAGCATTCCGAAACGCGGCACCCTCGGCGCTGCTTGGGTTTCGGCAGCCGACGCGAAAACAAGCAGCACAATTAGAAGGACCGACATCGTGGCGGCAGATCGTCTCATTCGATCACCGTGTCTTCGCACAGGAAGATGACGCGATTCGCGAGGCCGAGCGCCTTGGCCCCGGGAAGTCTAAATGATAGCAGCTTCAGGCCGACCGGCGGATCACAATTGTCCGTTCCGGGTCATTCGCGTCGGTTTGACCGCACCACGGCGACTTCCTGTCTACTCCGGTGAACGGACATTCTCAGGATAGGCGGGCATGTCTCAAAGGTGCCAAGAGCGGATATCACCTGATGCGCACTTACCCCAGTCGATCTGCATCATGGATGATTCGGGTCCATGCCGTTCTTCCTGAATACGGGCGCGGCGGCGGGCGCGGACAAAAACGCCTGCAGTGCTTTGGCGAGCTCTGCATTCGAACCGGTGGGGATACCACTGGAGTAAACTGTGACATTCTGGATTTCTGCCGGCAGCGGACCTAGAAAATCGATGCCCGCTTCGTGGACCAACTCGCTCACCTGCTGGAAACCGAGTTCGGCTTCGCCGTTCACGAGATATTGGGCAACGCGCACGCCGGGTGCCGTCTGTTTCGACTTGTCCTTCATCTGGTCGGCTATCCCAAGGCGGTCGAACAGGCGCTGGACATAGACGCCACTTGGACCCGTCGAATATGCAACCGCCCTAGCGGAAAGCAGCGCCTTCTTAACTGCCTCGCTGGAACTGATGTCGGGCCTAGGCGAGCCGGCCTTTACCGCCATGCCGACACCGGAACTAGCGATGTCAACGCGGCTCCCCGGCATCATCTTGCCGTCCTTGACGAACGCATCAATGTCCGGTGCACCGACGATAACGAGATCGAAAGCCTCACCCGCAGCAATGCGCTTTCTTATGTCTGCGGAGCCAGTCCATGTTGCCGCCACCTGATTGCCGGAGGTGCTTTCGAATTGCGAGACAAGCTCGAGAAAAGCCTCTTTGACGGCTCCCGCGGCAAGCATTCTGATTTCGGCCGCCTGGACCACATGCGTGATCAACAGGCTGCAGACCGCGACGGCGATAAGGCGAGCTTTCATGTTGGATCTCCGGCGAGGGCGAACTGCCAGATTACGTTCTTTCCAGTCCGATACCAAATGTCCGCTGTGGGTCCAACAACGGACCTGGTCGCGCCCGAAAAAGAAGTCCGCTATGCCCCTCGTAAACGGACATCGTCAGCCTGAATGCTCAGGCCCGAAAACTGCCAAGAGCAGACTTCGACAGACCACCAACGGAAGCGAGTCCAACGCGTCGCGTGATCAGTCGCCCAGTTTGTCAAGAACCCGCGTTCGGTTGAAGAACGGCTCGGCTCGGCCCGTACAGACGGAGATAGGCGAACCGGGATGTGCCCGGGATCATGAGCACCAAATCGCGCGAGGTTGGCCGCTGCGTCGCGGCCAGCGCTACAGGTCAACGCTAACTGATCCGCAGGGCTTGAAGGTTTGGAGCGAGCGCCCGTGCAAGCACCCCTCATGTTTCTGGGCGTAGGCAAGTACGCCCATGATCATCAAAGCCACCACGACCAATCCGGCTACTAGGTTCTGCACCATGGCTGCCACTCCAGGTGAACGCATGAACAAGGCGACCGGCGCGAATCGTGGGGATCAACGCCGGGGCAGCGCTCCTCCCTCTCGAGCCGACCATTGGGCTGGGGTTGAAATGATCAGTGAGAGGTCGCGCAGCCAAAGAGAGCACAATCGTCGACCTGATGGCAGTGGAAACTTGTGCCGCGCTGCGCAAATTCGATGCGCGATCAGAAGCCGCGTCTTCGAAAATTCGCCTGTTTGGCCGCCATTGCCGCGAGGCTAAGCGGCGTTTGTCCGTGGTGGAACGCCATGGTCGCCCGGCAATGACCTGAATTCGATTCCCGCAAGAACGGACGACGCCCGATTTCTGCTCCGGGTCGATAGTGTTGCAGAAGTCTTTTTGCGGCATGCGACTCAAATTCTTAGAGCCATAGGCGCGACGATCGAATAATAACCTGGGGGACCACTCTGTCGGGCGCTAAACCCACCGGCGATTCTGACAACGGGTCTGAGGCTACATTGACCGGCGATTGTCGCTTATTTCGTTCTTTCGCGGAAAACTAGCCGCGCGTCCTTTCGGGACTTTTGCAACACTATCGGTCAGAAGGCGACATCGACGGCCAAATAGGCGGAATCTGCTTTACCCTTAAGAATGGACATGCTCAGGATGTCCCGTCATGTCTTAAGCGCATCGGTCCTAGCATTCCCGTCGTTCCTGGCACGTCATACAAAGGCAACCGCTACGTTTATGCGGCTCAGACTGATCGGCGCCGTTCTCTTATCGCGTGCTCTCGCGATCCTGCAGAAAAAGCCGCCTACCCCCAAGTTCGAATGCGTGCAGCGGCTTGAGGGAGAATGCATCAAGTTCATTCCCCTCGCCTCGTCGCGTCAGAATCCAAGTTAGTGCAAACCAAACCCCAGCTACGATCTGAAGCCCTACGTTGAAAGCAAACGCAGTCTGGTAAGCTATCTCAGGATAGTGCCCATTTGTGGGAGCCCAGAGCTGAACCAATAACCCCGTCATATATTGCACGACAAACGCGCCGCCGATGTGGAAGACGTTCAGCGCTGCATTGGCCCTGCCCGCCAGCTCCTTTGGGAAATACTCGGCCAGGATCGCGTAACTGAGGACAGTTCCAGCACCGACTGCCGCCACGACGATCCACGGGACATACGAGGGGAGCGGCCATCGCAGGATCAATGCCAACTGAGCCACGATGAACATCACGGCGACAAGACCCAACAGCGGCCGCGGTCCAATCCCACGTCGGCGCGCCCGATCGACCGCAATGCCCCACAGAAGCCCGCCCAAACTCAATGCGATAGCCATGATGAGCAAATGCCAGAGTAGTCCCGACCGGTCGAGGCCCTCGACATCGCTGAGCCATGGCGCCGCCCACAGTCCCTGCAACGCCCATGCCGTCCCGATACAGGTGGCCGAAAGTGGAGCCAGGCGCCAGAAGCGTGGGTCGGCATAAATCGTCCTTAAACTGTTAGGCGTTGGTCCGCCCGCCACCGACATAGTTGCCGACACCTCTGGGACGACAAAATAGATGATAAGAGCGCATCCGGCCGAGGCAATCGCGAGCAGCACAAACAATGCTCGCCAGCCCATCGAGACCAGCAGAAATTCCGCAGGCAAAGTTGCCGTCAGCGCGCCCAGGGCTCCCAGCATAATCATCAGGCCGTTTAGCAATGGGATACGTTCGCTGGGAAACCAGAGCACGAGGGCTTTCAAGCCGGCCGTCAAGGATGCGGCGACACCAAGACCGATCAGCGCCCGGCCGCCGAGGAGCAGCCAAAAGTTGTTCGAGATGGCAAATAGCGCTGCGCCCAGGGCTGCGGCAACCATTACGGTACTTTGGATCCGCCCCGGGCCATATCGGTCCAACAAGATTCCGATCGGAATCTGGGCAGCCGCGAAAATCAGGTAGTAAACAGACGTCAGTAGACCAAGATCGCCAGCGCTGAGACCAAATTCCGAGGTCAAAGAGCCGGCGACCGTCGCATTAATGGTCCGGAATAGAAATGAGAGATAGTAAGCGGCAACGAACGGCAGGAACACCCGAAGCTTCAGGCGCCAATTTTCCGTCAAGCCGCCGACGCGCCGGCGTCGATTCGCATGGATGGACGGTCGCGACCGTAGTGGCTGTTCGACCAATCCTTGGTGAGCAGCTGTCTGCCTTGCAACAGGGCTAGTGCAGAGGCAGTCCTGTCTTCCCTGGAAAGTTGAGCAGGCTGCCGCCCTCCCGGACGGCAGTGGAGTGCTCTGCTTCAACGTCGACCGGGCTTGACGTACGGAGATCTGGCTCATGAGCTGAGGAGCATGTCTTCGACGTTCCCCCGCACGGGCCACTCGAATGAGCTTCGCGTTTCGGTGTGCTGAGCCGATCCATCGTCTCCTGAATGAGCGATGTTCCCGACCGAACGCGTCGTCCGACCTGCGCAGCAAATTCGTCGAAACGCTCGGACCCAAGCATACAGGCCGTGCGTAGAGCTGCGGCGGGCAGCGGCGGCGTCACCGCAAGATGGTATCTGGCCTGAAGCGCGACAGTCTCGTTCACGATTCTAAGATTCCGATCGAGCTGTTCGAGTTGACGGCTGATAAGGGAAAAGCGGTGGTCAGCCAGTGAGTGGTCGGCTTCATCATCAACACCGAGGAACTGAGCAAGGGCGGCCTCAACGAGTGCCGATTTGGTGACGCCGGGACGCTTGGCAGCTGCCGTTAGCCGCGCGGCCATCTGCTCCGAGAGGTAGACGCCAATTCTGGGCTTCATCGTTGGACCTTTTGAAGAACGTCATTTCCTGCAGTGCGCGTCTGAAGCAGAGCAATGATGCCTATCGACTTCACCCGGCGCGCTGAACGTTGGCTGCAAAAGGGGCTACTCGCGGTCCCTGGGCAACCGCTCAATCGCAACCGTAGTGTGTTCGGATAGATTGGCGTACAAAAGCCGATCGAGATTGCATGGTATTTGACCGGCGGCACGGCGTGCGATGGCAGTTCAGCGATTTCGCATCGAACGCCTCGCACACTGCCGCGGAGGTGCCGGGCAGCCCACCAATCAGATTCCTAAGCCAATTTTCCTTCCAAAGCCCCAGGTCACACCGCCGCCACTTGCCGCGATGCCGGATACCTGTCGACCGAGATGCTGCTCAAGTGCTGGCCGCCAGGGCACGAGTTGGAATCCAAGCCCGTCGTCTATCATGGCAAACCGGCCTGACGCTAATGTCACGCGCTGACGATAGATGCCCGCGATGCGTTCGCCCGACGAGGGATTGTGGAGCAACCCCGTCTCGGCCGAGAGCCTTGCGACCGTCGCATCGAGCTCCCGTTGTCTTAGAGTATTGAGGAGGTCGCGGGCAAAGATGACCCTTGACCCCTGCCGGCGCGCCAGGCCTTCGCTTGCGAGATAGTCAAGCCTTCGGTCCATGGCTTCGCGCACTTCGGATCCGAAACCACTGCTCGCCACGATCGAATCCCGCGCGAGTAATTGCCGGTCAATCCAGGTCGCTCCGGGCGCCGTGACCTGAGCCTCAATACTGAGATCCGATCGGGTGGCGAGCGAGAGACGCTTACGGCCCTGCGCGTCATCGTAAGACCGCGCCTCCACGATCGCGCCGGGCGCGGCATCGCCAGTCATTTCGATATCGGTGAACCTGATGTGATGCGTTCGTCCATCGATCCCCTCAACGATCGCATAGGCCGAGCCTTTCAGTTCGTCATATAGCCCGCGCTCGACCAAACTGCCGAGCACGGGATCTGTCGGTTCCTCGCCGTGCAAGGCAAAGCCAGAGACATCCGGCTCGCGGCCACGAGCGCTCATCGCCCGATGCATGGTCTTGATGACATCGCGACGAATCGAGAGCTCACGCAGCTTGTCCTCGATACCAGACTTCAGCGTCCAGCAACCGGGCGCAACTTGATCGGCGAAACCGAGACGTTCCAGCCAGACTGCCCGGCCGACCATCAGGCGGCGGAGCCCCGAGTCCTCACCTGATGCATTTGGCCGAAGGTCTGCCACGCCGGCGCCCTCGTCGGCGACGATACGCAGCGCCCGATCGAGGCTGGTCCAGCGTTCGGCCTCAACCTCCCTTTCCAGGGCGGACTGGATGTCTCGCTCGCTGCGCGGCCCCAGTTCGAGCGTGACGCGCTCGGCCGCCCGGTCCCGAAACCCGCGGCTGATGTATTCCCGGCTGATGACCAGATCCTGGCCGTCCTCTGCGCGGCCGCGGATCAGGACATGAATATGCGGATTGTCGGTATTCCAGTGGTCGACCGCAATCCAGTCCAGTTTGGTTCCGAGATCCCGCGCGACGTCGGTCATCAGCTCGCGCGTGAACGTGCGGAGGTCGCCGAGCTCGGCGGCATCCTCCGGAGAAATGATAAATCGAAAATGATGGCGGTCGTCCTTGCAGCGTTCGGCAAAGGCGCGTTCATCGGCCGCATCCGACCTCGCATCGAACATCCGGGCGTCCGCACCGTCGCGCGTCACGCCCTCTCGCTTCAAATAGGTGATGTGCTTGGTCAGCGGTGCTGAGCGAAAGCGGGTGCCGTGGTGACGTACCACGCGCGCCTTCATCACCACACGTCGTGAGGTCGAGCGGAGTGACAGCGAGAGCGCGGCACGCCGGCCTCGTCCGAAGTGAGACCGGCCTGCTCCTCCCTTACCGCGCCCGAAACCGTTGCCGACATGCCCGGCTCTCTTAGCCGCCCGCATGACCTGGCCGACAAAGCTCTTCGGGCCCGAGAAGCTGCGCCCGCTGTCGCGAATACGGCCAGGGCGAACACGAAGGTCATTGTCACGCCGGCTCACGATGGCTTCACCGCAAACTGGCGGAGGCCGACGGCTCCGGCTCCGTTGATTTCCTTGACGATTGGGAACGGAGCGATGGCTTGATCATTCCTGGTGCCTCTTAAAACTTCAACTCCACCAACCACATGCGCCCAACCGGAGGCGGCGCTTTTCCCTTGCCGTCCGTGGCTCGTATGATCGTGCTCCCTTCTCCTCACAGTCCCCCTTGCGAAAAGTCCCGACAGCACGCGATTGAATACGACTCCACCAATTTGCCGACAGCCGACTCTTGGCGACTTGCTTGCGACTTGGTCAAGTGGTCCACCTCGACGGTCACACGATGCCGCGGCCCTGCTAGCTCTGGCCGGGAAGGAGGAATGCGGCTGTATCCGATGGGTTAGAGGCGCGGCTATTTGAGAGCGTGAGCAACACACGGTTAATTCTCTCCATCCGTCCAGATCGGCAGCGCGCGGGCGATGACTGCAGAGGCCGGGATGGGTCCGAAGTAGCGGCCGTCCAGCGAATCCGACGACTGCCAATTCATGAGGAAGACGTCATCTCGCGCGACGACGCGGCAGCCCTGCCAGATCGGGAGCGGACGGCCACGCCTGTCGCGATCGAGCGCCTCGCCAAGTCCAATTCCATCGACGGTAATGGTGAGGCCATTCCTGCAAACCGTCTGCCCGGGGAGTGCGAGGACGCGCTTCAGCATTGGCACGCCGCGCGGCAGATAGCTGCCCTCAGCAAGGAACGCAGCAAGCGGCTCCGGCGGCAGAACTGCAACCAGTTCGGTGACAAACAGCGTGTCGACGGGCTGCAGGCGATAGAGCCCACGCGGGGCGCTCTCTGAGGCGTTCCAGACGTACAGGGCAACAGGCTTCGCGCAGATCACCGACGTCAGCAAGGCGACCGAGCCGAACATCGTCAGGAGCATCGTCATCCGGTGCTTCATGGCGCGATCTTCCGACGTTGAAGCCAGATCTGATGCCGCGACCGCGTGTAGGGCCTCGGCGACTCTCCGACCGACAGGCGGTTGTGTGCGTGATGCCAGTAGTCAGGCGCTGCGTCGGCAGCATTGATGCCGAGCGCCTCAACGGCGTCAATCAATTGCAGCACCCGCTCGACTTTCGGCCAACCGGAGAGCCGCAGCAAAATATCGCCGCCTGGGCGTACATAGGGCACGGTCGCGCAGCGCTGGCCCGGCGTAACGGCACGCAAGATATCGATCTTTGAAACGACGGTTCCGTAGTCGCTGGACGTCCAGCGCACGAAGGCAAAGATGCTGCCCGGTGCAAATGAGACGACACGACGTCGTCGGTCCAGTATCTGTTCGGCCGCCACCCGGCCGAACCGAATCCAGTTCTCGATCCGCTTCTCAAGCCACAGCAGTTCAACATGCGTGAGGTCGCTCATGCAGTTCCTCCGTCGTCATGGAGGATTTCGATCGTAAATAAGTCGCCATGCCCGATGGCAATGCATATTCCGTGTCCAAAGGATGCGATCTTGGAATGGTCGCGCAGGCCGGACGCAATCGATGACGAATTTGCTCTGCCGAATCGAAACAAAGACAGGGTGCGCCATGCGCCCAGCTCCGCCGACTGCAGCAATTCCCTTGGAGCGCTGAAGCACTGCGAAGCACGATCGGCGCCTAACTCAGCCGCGGTCCAATTCCGGGGTCGCGAACCGTCTTTGCTGCAGCGATGGCCGGTCCGCGCCCTTTGGTGTGAGTTCACGGACGCCCGCCGCTTACCAACAGGCCGGAAAACGCGCGACCTCGTTAGAAAGAATCCGAAGGATTCCAGGTTAGTAAAGTTACGGCCACGCCAAGTCGTTGAGTGCCAAGACGTTTCATCCGATTTTGGTCCCCGATAACACGAGGATCGGGTCCCCGTTGGCACGTCGATTGTCGTCCCCAATAGCACGAACTGATTCACAGGTTTTCCCCCGGGCTAGCATTCAGACCGCGCTTGCGCAGACGCGCCGCAATGGGATCGGCGGCAATCGGCGTAAAGGCCAGACGCTCGTCGCCCCGCAAGCCGCGCTCAATGACGAGTTGGTAGCCCGGCAATGTCTGACGGCGGACGATCTCGCGCAGGTCATAGGCAAAATGTTTGAGCGGCGAGAGGCTGCCGGATTTGGCGTGGAGATGAGCAAAATCGAAGCTCCAGCCACCCTTCTGGCTGCCGCCGTGCTTGCGAACAACGCGATAAAGCCAGCGTTCGAGCCCGCCCGTCAGGTCGAAATACGCGCGGTCGATGGTGAGCACGAGCGCGTCATCCAGCACACCAGCATAGAACCAGTCCGGCAGGATCAGCTCCAATCCGCGGGGCCGGCCGTGCACGTCGGCTGTCTCTTTCCATTCATTGATCCAGGAGAATCGGTGCCGCCGCCGATCGGTCGATTGACGGATCGAGGTCATGACAGTGGTCGATTGCAGCCGGTCGAGTGCGGCCTTGAGACGGTCGTAGTCCCGAACGCTGGTGCCGCGACCAACGAAGGTCAGAATCTCATACGGCGTTGCCGCCATCAGGCGGGAGGTCTTCAATCCGCCGTCGCGGGCCTCGACAATCTGCGACGCCGCCCAGATCAAGACGTCAGCGTCCCAGATCGTAGCCATGCCATGCTCCGGCACGGCTTCGACGCGAATGGCAACTTTGCCGGCGCGGAAGTCGATGGGAACGACTCGCCTGGATTTAGCGAGGGAGAAGAACGGATAGGCCATCAAATCCTGCGCATCGCGTGGCGCGAGATCGCCAGACAGCGCCCGGAAGAGACTTAGCTGTTCCCGTTCAGAGATGTGTCTGCGTCGCATCGAGATAATCCCTAGCGACGTTCAGCGACGCGGCCGGCCGGCATACGGTATGGGCGCATGCCGCTTAGCAGGCAGCACGGTGCCTGCACCGGGATCAGAGGTCGAAGTCTTGGCGCCGCGATCGGCCCAGGCTTTCAGGTCTTCCAGCGCATAGACGACGCGTCCCCCGAGCTTCCGATAGGCGGGACCCGTGCCGTAGGTTCGGTGCTTTTCTAGGGTCCGCCCGGACAGGCTGAGAAATCGAGCAGCTTCTGGCGTCCGCAGATATCGCTGCGGCAAGCCGGCGTTCGGATCGGGCATTTGTGTGGCTCCGTGATCGTTTCGAGCGCGGCCGCGTTGGGTCGTGCGTTGACGGTCACCATGGCGGAGTAGAAAGGCTTGGGGGGATGCCGAAGATGCGGGGGCGATTTTCGGCACCCCTTGCCCTATTCCTTGCGAGATGGTGGACGAAGCAAGGCGCGATAGCCGCCACGCATCAAGGCTAAGCCAGCCTGCACCAGGCGGATGGTGCGGCTGCGCAATTCGTGGGTCTTCCAGGCGCGTTCGGGGATTCGTTTTCGACCGAACAGCACCTCGGCGATCACGCGATACGAGGCGCCATCTATGTGACCGTCGAGCGCTCGCAGCGCCAAGGCCAACCGTTCGCGCCGCTGTGCCGAAAGCTGATGGAAGGGAGGTCCTGACGGACGACCGTTGATGGCGCGCCACAGCCGATGTGAGGCATGAGCGCGGATCTCAAAATCCGCATCGAGCGGCAGTTCGGTTGCATAAGAGACACCCAGCTGCGGAGCCTCTTTCAGCCAGAGTTGATGTTGCGCTCCCTGAATGCGCAACACGGCGTGCCAGCCGTCCGGTGCCTGTCGAATGCTGCCCGATGCAAGGTCCGCGCGCGGTAGGGTCGCGCCGATGGCTCGCGAGGCGGACGCGCTGCGCACGACCCGGACCACCGTGGGCAAGGCCTCGGGCGCCCAGAAGATCGTCTGTTCATAAAAGGACCCCTGCGGGTCATGAGCGAAAGCAGACGCCCCATCTCCTCCGGAATTCGGACGTCACCTGCCCGCCTTTCGGTCGAACGTTCCGGTAAGCCATTCGATAATTCGTACTCCGCCGGAGTGACTCCCAAGCGAAATCTGCCATCTCCCCTGATTCAATGGCTTGCCGATACGCCTCCGGTGAGCGCCAGTCGATCTCAGACACTGCTCTGATCCCCTGCCGTGCAACGATTACGGCCTATCTCTATGAAGCCTGGAGTTGTTGGGGAAGACAGCAATTGTGCATTGCGTGATGCCTACAGGCGATCACGCCGTCGGCGGGAGAATTCTGTTCTAATTACGAAATGCGAACGATAGTTTTCTTTGCTATTCGGTCGTACCACCGCGAAGTAAGTCGCGGTAGCCGTGGTCTGCCATCCATCTTGCTCGTGCCAAGTGACTGTCAAATGCGTTGCGGGCGCGCACCGGCTCGCGATCCGGATCGATGTGCAGCACGATTCGAGCCACTTCTTTCCAGTCGGCGCCGGCGGCTTCGGCATCAAGAAGCCGCCAATAGGTCACCAAATGCTGTTCGTCATAGGTCGTCAGCACCGACTCATTCGGCGCCACGTCCGCAACATCTGGATCTAACGCCGGCTCTTTCATGTAAGCTTACGCGCGGACTTCGTCGACTGCATTCGAGACGAACTTACCGAAATACTAAGGCTATAGCCAGTGGTTTGATGGCCTACTAAATGGCTGCTTTGGCGCATGAAAGCTCGTGCGCTTGTGGCCTGGAATGTGCGCCGGATCCGCGTGGATCGCGGCATTCCGCAAGAGCAATTGGCGTACGATGCCGGGATTGACCGCTCATATATGAGTGGTCTTGAGCGGCAATCGGAGAACCCGACAATTGACCTTCTCGATCGAATCGCCGGTACGCTGGATGTTCATTTATCCGAGTTGTTCGTTCAGCCGCCCAAAGGAGCAACGACGCCCAAGCCTTTGCCCAAAGGTCGCAAGCCGGCGCGCCCGCGTCGCAAGAAGAAATAGCACTGCTCACGCGAGGTGTCAGCCACGTCGATAACATTTTTTGCCAGATGAGAATTCTGTAGGCCCAGCAAAACGAATGAGGAGCCTAGGTCAGGCGCGGATCTAGTTGGCGCCGTTGGCGAGCCATATTGCGCGGTTGTAAAGAAAAGCCCCGCCCGAGCAGCTCGGGCGGGGCTTGGCGGAGGTTGAGTCTCACTCGCCGTTCTTCCGCGGCCGCGACCAAAGCAGAGTGTAGCCTTCGCCGTCCTCGTCGTCGAACAGGTTCGCGTAGATCGGCGCGTTGAAGGAGGGATCGTCGAGCTTGAGCGATAGGTAGTCACGGCCCTCTTCCGAACGCTTCGACCAGGCGGCCCCAATCTCGGTGTTATGTGGTGCACCACATAAGGCCGATTATGCGAAGCGGAGCATTATGCGGAGCGATGTCGTCTGAGCGCAGGTTTTCCGCGGGTTTCTGGCTCGCCGCGCTCCACATAATCCCGAGGGAAGAGCTGCGACGGCTCGGCGGGCGAGCCGTC
>NZ_PYCN01000042.1 GCF_003062295.1 Bradyrhizobium algeriense
ACCCACCAGCCCGCCGCAGCGGAAGCCGCTTGACAGCGCCTCTGTCCGCCTTTCCCGCAGGCAAGCGGGAGTTGGACGGCGAAGCCTCGCTGAAGGGACTCTCCGTGTGCTGCGCTCGGGGATAGAGTCCCTCGGCGCCGACCGGCGCGAAGGACTTGGTTGATTAGTGGTCGAAGCGGGCGGCCGTCGTCTGCAAGATGCGTGACAAAGTAGTCCGCCCTGACAGCAGCATGAAGGGCCGGTCGACGGACGGTAGTTCAGATCCCGCTCCCATCGAAATGAGATCGGTCGGAGCCAGCGCGTCGTTCATAGGATGGGACTCTATGCGCCGCGACAGCATCACAAAATGGTTGGCATTGCAGGGCCCTGCCGCGGATGGGCGTCGTAATAGTGCCGGCTCCGGCAAGCTGGCCTTCGGGAATGTTCGGTGACCTTCACCAGTGACTGCTCCCGCGAAGTCGGTCATCCTGCTCGGCCATTCCCACCAGCTTGCTGGCTCCGAGTCGCCGTCCCCGGGTAGAATCATGCGTCGTCGGCCGCAAGCATCTGAATTCTGCGAAAATGCCGGTTCGGATGGTTCATAATGTCTGCTGCCACTATGGGATCGGATGTTGGCAATCCTCAATAACTTCATTCCGCTGTCGCGAACGAGTTCGTTAGGCGCGTGACCACCTCGAGCAGACGTTCGGGCTCCTGGAAGAACTCAACCGGCCCTTACGCGTGGACGGCGATGTAATTCCATGTCGGCACCACCTTCCCGGTTTCTTGCTTGGTCGCGAACCATGAGGGTGTCACGTAGGCTTCCGGACCCATGAAGATCGCCAGAGCTTCGCCGGTCGGAGCCGAACGCCATTGTGGATTGGCCTTCGCCAAGTGCCCGTACAGCACTCCGTGCTCTCCTTCGGTCTCATCGAGGAAGAGCGGCAAGGGTGTCGCAATCGGTCCGTCCGCGGTGGCCGTGACCAGGTTGGCGAGGCCGGCGGAGCAAATGGTCGCGCGGATGCTTTCGACCTCGTCATCTCTAAAGGCGGGGGGCACATACATGGCGGTTCTCCGTTCTCGTTCCTGAGATAGACCGAGCCTGGTACGGTTAGAACTGCCAGTTATCACTGATTTTGATGGTCCAGTTGGAGGGGCATGCGACTAGGACAATCGCCGCGAACGAAGCTGATCGACCGCTTGAGCCAGAAGCTGACAGCCGCGCTCGATCTGGCGCGCCTCCAGTGCGGCGTAACCCATGCTTCGGACGTTTGGGGCAGATCGCGAAACCAGACCACCACATGCAAGCCAGCGGCTGCGCCGTCGGATCTCGCGCATAGGGAAGGCTGCACGCAATCCGTCTTCAGCGGCCATGGGCAACCTGGTCGATGCGAAACGGCAGGCGGACGGTGTATGGGCCTCATCCAGCCCTTTGCCGCGCGGCCCCGGGGCATTCCGCGCGCCGATGATCTCAACAAGGCTTTCCATTTTCATGATACGATCCGTCACGGCAGCGACCATAGCCGGGGTGACGCCAAGTGTCTTGTGGACGCGGCAGAAGTTGTAGAAAAAGAAGTAGAGTGCCAACGCGTGGCAATGGTTTTCAAACTTCTTGCTGAACGCATTGGTGAAGCGGGTAAGCCGCCTCATTGACATGCGCATGGTCAGGTTCTGCCGCTCAACAAATGAGGTGCTGTTACGCTTCGGATCGGGGTTGCCCATGATGGCTTCCTTGATCGCGCCAATGCACTTGGGCGGGCTATAGCGGCCAGGACGGCATAGTCAGTCGCGAATATCTTGTTCAGCATCGCGTAGTCAGCGTTGAAATCGACCGCAGATACGGCCTTGAGATAGGCTTTGTGGCCATCTGTGATGAGCTGGACGCGGTTGGCAAGACGCGCCTCCAAGTCTCCTAGGAAGACAATGCCGTTGTCTTGGCTGCGCTCGCCAACGTGCCATGACAGGATCAGCTTGGAGTCGGCGTCCAGGCCCGTCCACGTCCAGATGTCGCCAGCAGCGGCCGGAGCCGCTTAGCAAATTTGACATTCTTCTGCTTGGCGTAGATGAACGACCAAACCTCATCGCATTGGATGCGGATGGCGGGGACATGGCGGACCTTCTCATCGTGGAAGGCGGCGCAGGCCAAACCAGCGTCCACCAAGAGCTTAGTCACGGTATTGATCGACACCCCGTGCGGCGCGGCAATCAGGATGGAAGTGCGTATTGCCTCATGGAGGAATGTTCCCGAAGACTTCCCATCCAGATTGTCGCGCTATAACCCCGGTAATCCGGCTGAGCTGTTGCCCTCACAGAGCATCGTCAGAATCTGGACGCGGGTTTGTAGGGGCAGCTTGTTCATAGCGCTCATCCCACCGATGCGGAAAGCATTCCAATGACTGCTCCCACCAAGCGAGGCTGCTTCGGGGCACTTTTCCGTATGATGACGAACCGGAAGCAATTTGACAGCGGTGATCTTCACCGGTGAGCCTTTCGAGCAGGACACTTCGGCGAATTTGATCTCGTAGTTGCCAGGGCCTGCGGAAAAAACCGGAACCATCGTGCCATCCGCCTGACGGGCACGGGCAAGCCCAGGCCGGCGGCCGAAACCGGATTGGCCGCGAGGAGCGGCTGGTTCACGCCACCCTCCGCGGGCCGAAGGCCGGCGTGCCAACGCTGAAAATCACGAGAATCCCGCCTGATCGACAGCGCAATCTGCCGTAATCGGGCGCGTGACCGAATAGATGGTCAGCATGCCACGATCGAGCATTGCCGTCAGCTCGTCCAGCGAGCAGCCGGCAAAGTCGGACGCGAAGAGATCAATTTTTTGTAGCAGCCGCGGAGATGCGCGTTGTGAGCCCCGTAAAGCGACAGTGCTCGCGCGAACCCGTCGATCGTGCACGGGTCGCACCTAGTGGTGGTGCGCTTGCGACGCCGCGCGTCGAATTCCCCAGAAGGTGAGGCGATCCAGCACCCTGCGCGATTCTTGCAGGGCTGGTCGCAGGGTGATTAATGAAAGGCATCTTGTCATGAACGAGCAATGGATGCAGCCGAATACCGCCTATGCGATCTGCGGCTTCTACGACATCCCAAGCCGTGGTCCATTGTTGTGGTGCGCTGGGGCAAGCGGGTGTTTGGCTATCTCAATAAATGCCCGCATAACCGGGTCAACCTGGACTGGGAACGTAACCAGTTCCTCGATCCCAAGGGCATCCGGCTGATGTGCAGTAAGCACGGCTCGACCTTCGAGCTCGGCACCGGCCGCTGCGTTGATGGCCCGTGCAAGGGCAGCGGGCTCACGCCGGTCGCGTTGACGGTGCTGGACGGCGACATCTGCGTCACCGGCGTGCGGCTTGTTGTAGGACGAGAACGGATCCCACCGGCGAGGGCTGGACCAGCGCTCAGACCGGCCGGTTCTCGTTGCGGTTTTTGACGGGCCCCATCCTCTTCAGCCCGTCTTCGTAGGAGATTTCGTCATAGGATGCATCGACATTCCTGGCCGCGTCGAGCAAGTAATCGAGCCTGCCGCCCGCATCGAGCTTCTTGAGGCCGTTCTTGTTGACCCCGACCAGGTCCATCATCTCCTTCCAGATGACAGTGGATTCATCGCACGGCAGCACGTGGAAGGTGATATCACCGAGTTTGGTTCGGTATTTCGCCAACAGGTCTATGTTGTTGCAAAACATGAAGTAGCTGCCACCAGGGCTTAGCGCGCCGTCAAGAACGTTTGCGATATCAGCAAGATAAGCGAAGCAGTGCAGATAGCCGGCCAGCACCGGAATGGTGCTTTCGCCTTCCTGCGCGACCATCAGCACCTGCTCGATCGAATAGTCGGGCGGCCGCTCCTCGTCCGCGACCTGGGTCTGGAATTTTAGTGCGATATCGCCGCGAAAGCCGAACCGGCCCGGCTTGGTGGTCCCGCCCTTGAATATGGCATTGAGCAGGCGCCCCTCCTTGTCCAGCCGGCCGAGCGCGGTGTTCTCGATTGCAGTCATGAAAATCGTCCTCGATCTAAGCTCATCACCGGACACCTCGGCCGGCGCAACATGTGCAATGCAAATTGTTTGCCGCCGCGACTGGAATGGTTCATCCGCGTAACACTTAAAGAAAACACGCAAGCGCGCCGCGATCCCTCGAAGAGCCTCGTCAGGAACCCGACACGGGTCGCAAAGCCACTCTGCGCGATTCGAAAAAGACGGGAACTATCAAGCGCGCGCTGGCATGCAGCTTGCGAATTCGCAAGCAACCGACTTATGCAAGGGAAGGGTGAGCCACAAGCAACCTGGATGCAGTCAAGACCGCGATCTCAACGTCGGCGCAGCCGGCGAGCGGGCAGTCATTGTTGCTTCGGCCTCGTCGTGGCGGTTCGCGTTCACGAACCGCCTCGCTGCTCATCAGTCATAGACGCGTCGTCGACACCCGGCGCATGCGGGAGTTGGCGCAGCCCTTGGCGGGTGATCTTCCTCCCTTCGCCTTCATTCAGACCCCGCAGCCATCGCTCCGGCCCCACCCAAGAGCTTCACGTTGAGGCGGCCGCCGGTGAACAGCATGTCGTCGAGCGCTTCCTCGATGTCAGCTGTGGTCACTGAGTTTCCGCCGTTACGAGCGATGCATGATTGCGCAATGCGCCGCATCAGCTCCTTAATGAAAGCGGCGCTGACGCCCTCAGTGCGGCGCACCGTCTCGGCTACGATCTCCGCCTCAAGCGGCAGGCCCATGCCGTAAAGCCGGATCAGCTTGTCGCGGCCGGTCGTATCAGGCAGCGGCATCTCGATCGCCTGGTCGATGCGGCCGGGACGACCGGCCAGGGCGCCCTCGAGTTGTTCGGGGCGGTTGGTGGTGAGCACGAAGAGGATGTCAGCGTCTTCCTTCAAGCCGTCCATTTCATTTAGGAGCTTGTTCAGCGCGGCCTCCTCACATGTTGTCAAGTCGTCGCGCTTGCTGGCGATCAGATCGACATCCTCGATCACCACCATGGTAGGCTGCAGCAGGCGCGCGAGCGCCATATAGGCGCTCAGCTCACCGACCTCTTCGGCGGTGATGATTAGCGTGGTGTGTCCCGGTAGGTTGGTGGCGAGATAGCGGATGGTGTGGGTCTTACCGGTGCCCGGCGGGCCATAGAGCAGGATGCCCTTGCGGGTCGACTGGCCGAATCGGCGGAGTGCGCCGCGCGTGGCGACAAAACTCAACACGTTGCGATCGAGCAATTTGATAGCCTGTTCCCGCAGGATCACCTCCTCGCGCCTCACTGGTGCCACTCGATGCACCGTGATGCCTCTTGAGCGGCCGCTGTAATCCGCACCTTTCTCAAATGAGAGGATCTTGCCGCGATAAGAACGTGCCGCGTGCACCGCCCGTTCCAGTTCGTCAAAGCTGCGCTGAACAAAGGCTTCGCCGCCAGACCCCGCAGGGGCAACGATTTCAATCCGGATCCTCGGCTCTTGCTTGAACTCGAACTCAGTAGAGAGCACGACGGCATAGAAAAATTCGCTCGCCCGGCAAAGCCACAGTCCATTGCACAGGCATTTGACCGGCGCCGTTTCGCCAGTATCAACCTGGTGATATTGCGGCGGCACCAGCGAAATCGCATTCCGTCCACGCTGTTTGATCCGAGCGAATGAAAGCGTCTCGTACCTATGTTGTTCATAGACGCCGAAGAAGCGGACCGGATCGGCGAATAGCTTATCGATCGCGACCTGAACATCGGCCTGCATGTGGCCCGGGAATCGCCGCACAGTAGTGGCGAGTTCGCTCGGCGGTATGTTGGTGAAGTGCCACTCAAGCGCTTCGAAGGCATATTCGAATTGCACGTCGGACAGGTCGGGGCCGTCCGGTTCGCCCGCGGCTTCGCCCGTGATCAGCAGGGGACATCCTTCAGCTCGGATACGCTCTTGCGCCGCCTCGAGGAGCGCCTTTGCGACTGAGGGAGGATAGCGTCCGCAGACGGCCTTGCCATGCTGCAAGACGAGTTCGGCGAGCGCAATGGCATCCCGCTCCTGTTTGTCGAATACCTCGCGCAGCAGGCGTACCACGAAACCGAGAGTCGTCTTGTCGTCATTGTGCAAAACAAGCTGAATGGGCGCACCGCCTGCGGAGATCTTGTCGACAAAGACCCCCGGTGCGTGTTCTAGTTGTTCGGTAGTGTTCGTCATGAAAGTGGTCTCCGATCTAAGCTCATCACCGGACACTTCGGCCGGCTTAGACACGCAATGCAAATTGCTTGCCGCCGCGTTCCTTACGCTTTATCGGCGGAATCCATAAAGAAGACACGCAAAGCCGCCGCAATCCCTCGAAGACCTTTGTCAGCAACCCTACACGCTCGCAAAGCCAACAGGCGCGATTTCGAAAAGGTGAGCAATGTCAAGCTCGGGCGCGCTGGCATGCGACTTGCCAATTCCCATGCAAACGACTCGGGAAAATAAAGGGTGCCATGATCAATCTGACGGATAGCGCAGTGAATGCGCTCAAGAGCGCGATCTCGGCTTCGGCGCAGCCGACGAGCGGCCTGCGCATCATGGTCGAGGCCGGTGGCTGCGACGGGTTCAAATACCGGATGAAGCCTGGCCGACGAGGCTAAGCCTGACGACACCGTGATCGAGCGCGACGGCGTCAAGGTGTTCGTCGACAATAAGAGCCATGAACACCTCGCCGGCACGACGATCGATTTCGTGGTGGCGCTGTAGGGCTCGGGCTTCACCTTCGACAACCCAAACGCCAAATCGAGCTGCTCTTGCGGCAAATCCTTCAGCTGATGACAAGAGAAATCGAACCATGCTGGTGGAACCAGAACAACTGAAGCAACCGCCGAGCATTGAGACCGGTCGGTAGCAACTCATTCGCGCCGTGATCGAGGAGATCCGGCCCAATCCGCAACGCTGCCTGGGTCCTTGCTGTCGGCGGCAGAAACCTGCCTGGATCGCTCCCGCCGGATGATCTTCGAAGTGAATTGGGCGAGGAGTTCGGTCGTGCTTTCCGTGCTGCTGACGGGCACCAATTCCAGTTTCCCAGACGAGTGGCGTGTCCATCAGCACTGGAACGAATCCTTACGGGATCCAAAAGGTTTATGCCCAAAACATAATCCCCAGCACAAGGCACAGGAGGCGCTCGCAGAGCATGCCAACTCAGGCGACCCTGGCGTCCAAGTCGTTGATCGCGGTCTGTATCCTTCCGCATCAAACGCGAATCCTGAGTCTCGCATACCCGATCCAAAATGCTCGGATTGATGGGCAAGCAAAAAGGACGCTTAACTGACAAGCGGCACAAGTCTAGGGAGGAAACGTCCAAGGAGGACAGCGACAGCCCGAGACGCCGCCGTGGTTGACTCGATACGTTTTGTGTTCGATGCCATTGGCGGAAAGCAAGGCGAGAGAACTATATTGCTACGGATCACCTCGATGGTATGGACATCTTCATTCGTGACGCCAGTCAATTTTCTCTTCCCGACTTTCTGAGCATCTTGATATCCCCGGCACACCATCTGAGGATGTCTGCGTCAACGCCTTCCGGTGGGTGCCCTCACACGAGAGTGAAACGGCGTACGCGCCACAGGCGTCTGGTATCAGGAAGATTGTCGGCTCCGAACCAAATGTCGACAATGCGACGCATGCAGATACTGCGTGCAGACTCAATCTTCTTTGTTGCGGCACGGCGTTTGCTTCTTTAGCCTTGGCATCTCCGATGAGGCATGGACGGTGATGTCTAGTGGTTCATCATAGTGATTTTGACGTTTTGATACCGAGCCATTCGAGGATGGGCAAGTTTTCCGGTGGCAAGAGAATCTCGATGCTTCTGGGGACGCCGGGTTGACGTCGGATGAAGCCGTTCCGTTCGAGGGTGACGATCATCTGGTGGACAGTCGGCGGGCTGACGCGGAAATGGCGCTGGATGTCGGCTTCGGCGGGCGGCTGTCCGAACATGTACGAATAGGTATGGATGAAAGCGAGGTAGTGCCCCTGCTTCTCGGTGAAACGCGCGCCTGATTTTTGTCTCATCGTTGGATTCGTCCCGGCCTTCGCCAAGGAGGCAAAGCATGAATGTACGTTATCGGGTCGAATTGAGCCAAGCCGAGCGCGATGAACTGACGGCGATGCTCGGCGGCGGCAAGCACGCCGCCCGCAAGCTCAAGCGGGCGCAGATTTTGCTGGCGGCCGATAGGGGCCGCCGCGACGAGGAGATTGCCCGGACCGTGAGTGTCAGCCTCTCCACCGTCGGCCGGACCAAGCGCCGCTTCGTGGAAGGCAATCTGGAGCGGGCGTTGAGCGAGGAGCCGCGTCCGGGCGCGGAACGCAAGCTGACGGGCAAGGAAGAGGCCCTGCTGGTCGCGACCGCATGCGCCAAGCCGCCCGCCGGCCGCAAACGCTGGACGCTGACGCTGCTGGCCGACACGATGGTCAAGCTCACCGATCACGACAGCCTGTCGGGCGAGACCGTGCGTCGCCGGCTGGCCGAGAACGACCTCAAGCCATGGCGCAGGGACATGTGGTGCATTCCCCATGTCGACGGCGAATACGTCGCCCGCATGGAGGACGTGCTCGATCTCTATTCCGAGGCGCCGGATCCCGAGCGGCCGCTGGTCTGCTTCGACGAGACCCCCGTCCAGCTCATCGGCGAGGTGCGTCAGCCGATCCCGGCCAGGCCCGGACAGCGCGAGCGCTACGATTACGAGTACCGCCGCAACGGCACCGTCAATCTCTTCGTCACCTTCCATCCGCATCGCGGCTGGCGCAACGTCAAGATAACAGACCACCGCGCCGCCGTGGACTACGCCCACTGCATGCGTGAACTCGTCGACGTCCATTATCCCGATGACGCCTGTATCCGTGTCGTGCAGGACAATCTGTCGATCCACACCGCCGGCGCGCTGTATCAAGCATTTGCGCCCGCCGAGGCCCGTCGCATCCTGCGTCGCCTCGAATTCCACTACACCCCGAAACACGCCAGTTGGCTCAACATGGTCGAGTGCGAGATCAGCGTGCTGCAGCGCCAGTATCTCGGCAGCCGCATCGACGACCCCAAACGGCTCCGAAAAGAGATCGCAGCATGGCAACGGCAGCGAAACAAAGTACGAGACCGCATCAAATGGATGTTCACAACCGATAAAGCCCGCGCCAAACTCGGCCGCGCATATCCAACCTCCGCCAATGAGTCAAAATCACTGTGATGAACCACTAGCACTATGCTCCTGGAGCTGCTTAAGGCTGGTGAAGGAAGCGCCGCTGAGCGACTGCCCCTGCAGGATCGAAAACCAAACCTCGACCTGATTGAGCCAGGATGCGCTTGTCGGCGTGAAATGAAAGTTCACATTGGGGTGGGCCTTTAGCCAGTGCTCGTTCTTCTTGTGGGTGTTGAGATTGTCGAGGATGACGTGAAGCTGGCGGTCCGGAAAAGCCGAGGTGACGCTGTCCATGAAGTCGAGGAACTCGACACGGCGCCGCCGTTTTGAATGCGTCGCGATGATCTTTCCGGTCGCAACCTCGAGCGCCGCAAACAGCGTTGTCGTGCCATGCCGCGTGTAGTCGTGGCTCTGACCGGTCAAGGCGCGACCATTGGGTAACTTCAGATAACCTTGCGCTCGCTCCAAAGCCTGGATTGAAGGCTTTTCGTCCACGCATAGCACGATAGCCTTCTCGGGCGGGGGCGACGTAGAGGCCGACAACATCGGCGGCTTTGGCCGTGAAGTTCGGGTCGTTGCTCTCGCACCAGGACTTGCGAGCCACGAGGTCGATCTGGTGGTTGCGCAGGAACCGCCAGACATATTGGACGTTAACATCGCCCAGCGCCTCGGCCAGCAGGGGCCCGGTCCAGCGCGCAAACCCTTCTGGTGGCTGCTTGTCCAACAGCCGCAGAATCCGCTTGTCGGTGGCCTTCGTATAGATCGGCTGCTTGCCAGGCCGCGGCCTCTGCAGCCCTTCAAGGCCGAGGTCGGCATAGCGATGCCGCCACAGGCTGACAATCCGAGGCTGGACCCCGACTTCCTTGGCTATCGACCGCGTGCTGCGCCCGGCCGCCGCCAACAAAACTATCCGCGCCCGCTTCAAATCGCGCTGCAATGTTCGCCGGCGAACGACAACGCGCCTCCAGGACCTTGCGATCTTTCCTCGAAAGGTGAACTTCTCTTGCCTCGGGTATCATCCCGATCTTGAATCACGACTCACCCTCTAAGGAAAGTGGGTACTAGCTGCTCGTGATGGCAACGCCGAATGCACTCAGTGGGAGGAGCTGCTGCGCAAGCTGCGCTGCATATGTTCAGGCTCTCATGCTTGAGTTGGTACGCCGCTATGGCGACTCCTGGCAGTGCGTTGCAAACACCTCTTCCGGTTGCACACGCTGCAACGCGCCCGCTCGATCAGGCAAGCCGATCGAATTGGGGTAGAGCTTCCATCGGTAAACCTTCGTATAGCAGGTCGCCTCTTTTCTATACCGATCGCCCACCTCCGTACAATTGAACATGTCATCGACCTCCGTCAGCTATCGGGAGCCGTAGAATGTAGATGGCAAATGCCTCCGCTATCGCCGAATGGATTGATTGCGCGATGCAAAGCTGGAGCAGCGAAGTGCCTTTCATAATAGGTGGCCGGCAGCTTATACCTATGTTCGGCAGCTCGGCCTATCTCTCCTGAGATGGTCAGCGCCTTGCTCACCTTGCTCAAGTATAACCGGCACATCATGAAACTTGGCCCTAAGCAACTAGTCAGAGGTATGTTTTCTTGGTCTCCCCAGGTCGGGGACGACGCTCGCACGTTTGCTCCAGCAGCACTCCGATATTGCACCCGCCTGAACCGCTGCCTAATGCTGCCACTTGAACCGTTCGGAGAGTGGACCGCGACATCTGGCAGGAATGCCTTTGATGCTGGCCGGGACCCCCGAATTAATGACCATGATGAGCCGCTGTTTTTCTGATGCAGCTTGCACTAGTACTTGGTCGCAGCGGGTGTTCCCAGTCAAGCGGGTGTCCGGCTCATCGGAACAAGGGATATCGAGAGGTTTGATACATTGCCAAAAATAACTGGATCGACTGTGCCCGGGGCGCGCACGCCGGAGGCAAACGATCGAGATCTAGGTTTAGATTTCGCGAAAGGAGTGCTCATCACTTTGGTGATCGTCGGTCACCTGATCCAATATGTCGTCTACCGAGATGAAGGCTTCTGGGAGTCGCCATGTTTCAAATGGATCTACATGTTCCACATGCCACTCTTTATGGCGATAAGCGGATATCTTTCTTGGCGAGCGCTCTTGCGAAAGTCATTCACTCAAGCCATCGGTGATCGTGCGATGCAGCTCTTGTTGCCCATGCTGTTTTGGTACGCTATCCTAGAGACAGCCAAGTTGGCCGCATTTAGCTCGTCTGCAAGCGAACCAGGCAGCGTTTTGCAGTGTCTAAACGATTCCGCGGGCACATACTGGTTCATCTGGGCTGCTTTTGTTTCTTTCCTTCTAGTCAAAATTCTTTCGATTTTCAATCGTCGGTCGCCCTGGATCCTATTCGTATCAGTCATACTAGTCGCACTTGCACCTGTGACATTTTCCATATCACCTCTCATAAGGTATACTTTCCCGTTTTTCTGCCTAGGAGTCTCTTTTGCTCAGTCGAGAGAATGGTGGACGAGCATAACGCGATCTCACAAGCCGCTCTTAATCACGTTTCTCTCCATAGCGGCTTTGGTGTGCTTTCTAGCCTGGCGCAAAGACACTTACATCTACAACAATCTCGCCCTAGTGCACGATATGCAGTCGGCAAAAAACGTACTTCTGATGCTTCTTGGCTCCGCAGCGGCCTCAGCGATCGTGATCGTGCTCGTCCTCCAATGCTGGAAAGTTGGCCGCTCAAATCGAGTCACCCGCTTTATTACCGTGGAACTGGGACAGAGCACGCTGCTGTTATACTTGATACAAGGTACGGTCTTTCGTCTCATGGATTCGATACAATACGGGGAACTTTGGGATCTCACGACCAGGTTGGCCGTCGCGGGAATTCTTGGGGGAGCGATTGTTGCCGTCGCGCTAATGGTACGCTGGATCGTGCGCGACATTCCCTATCTATCTCAGCTCGTTCTTGGAGCGCCACCACGCTCGGCTTGTCTAAAGTATCAGCCCGCAGATAATTAGCTGCAGCCGAGATCTGAATCCTGGAGAGCCCGGCTCCTGGTTGGTCTCCTCGCAGCTTCTGCCATTGGTTGTGGTGACGTGATGGACCTTGTTGACGTGTGTCGTCATGCCGCTGGAGCGGAGATCGCTGATGCTGGCGTCCAATTCCAGGGCAGGAGCTCGTCCAGCCGATGAGCCGGATGGGCGGCGATGCGGGCAAGGACATCGGCCAGCCAGGCTTGCGAACCAACGCCGTTAATTCTTGCCGTTTATGCCGCCCGCCGAACTATGCCGAACGGGTTTGGTATGGCAGCCCTTGTCACGCTGGCACCGTCGATCGCGTGCACGGCAGCCCCATTCCATTCGGCATAGTCTGGTCGTTCAGAGCGCCTCCAGAAAGGCGAGCAGGCGGTCGTTCGGCTGGAAGCGGGTTCGCTTGCCGCGCTCGTACGGCTTGAGCTTCGCCAGGGCAGCTTCCTTGAGGGCGAGGTGGGCGTGCAGGTACGTCTGCGTCGTCTCGACCGATTCATGACCGAGCCACAGCGCGATCACGGAGCAGTCGACGCCGGCTTGCAGCAGTTCCATCGCAGCGCTGTGCCTCCTATGTCTTGGTCGATATAGCAGGCACTGGACTAAACCGCTCCGCGGTAGGCAGCGATGGCGGCGGCCTGAAGAAGGAAGCGGCACAGAGTGCGCGGCAGCTTAACGATTCTTCGCTGTGCGTCGCGCCGTCCGACCGGTGGCCTCGCTGAACAGGTGGCGGGGGATGTTGATTATCGCATAACGTCGCCGTTCTTCCGGGTGCGTTTCAAAATCTGCCTCCACAAAAATCTCGACGGTCTCCTCACTGGCATGAACTTCGACGCGTACCGGCGCGTCTTCAAACTCCACTTCATATCGGCGACCATTCTTTCCTCGGATAATCGCGTGCGCCATTTCTATGCTACCTCCGGCCCTGCTTCTTGAGCTTCTTCACTCGGTGCTTCTGATAATCCAGAACGGCCGCTGCAAGTGGCATCGAGCGCGGCACGCGCACATGTGTGAGGGAGACGACAAGCGCTCTGCCTGTTTCTTCCGAGCGAGACAAATGGCAAATGATACCGCCCTCGTCACCGGCGTATGACAAATCCCAGACGACGTGGTGCATCCGATCAGCATCGGCAACATTCTCGGCTTGCAGATATTCGATCAACGATGGTGCCAGTTCAACGTCAAATGGCGCAGCTGCCTTGAGTGCGGCGAGCAGCCGGGTGGTCTTCTCCGGATTGTCGAGCATAGGCCGTCCATCTTTAACGGGCGAATCAGAGAGCCGACGATCAGCGATAATAGCGAATATGGCTCAACAGAGCCATATTCGCTATCCGTCGCACAACTCGCCTTCCTCCCATTGCTGGTTGACCCGATCCAATAGCGACGACCTCACGGGCATTACCCCGCTTCCTCGTTAATACAACGCAGTCCGCCCCTCTCCGGCGCATCACCGCTTCGCGGTAGGCGACTCGTGGCAAGCTTCGGTACCACCATCTGATCTTCCTGCATTCCCGACGAAGTTCGATTGCGAGATGCTGGAGGCGCTGCTTGCAGCGCTTAAGGAGCTTCCCATGACGGTTCTTCGATAACGGATGACTGAGGACATGCAGGTGCGGAATCTGTCGCCGCATACACAGGCATCGTATCTCCAACAGGTATCGCTGTTTGCACGTTACTTCCGTATGTCGCCGGATGCGCTGACCCCCGAGCACATCCGGACTTATCAAATCTACCTCACGAACGAGAAGAGGTTGGCCCCCAATTCAATCCATACGGCTGTCGCGGCGCTTCGGTTCCTTTACAGGATTGCGCTCAAGAAGGACTGGACCTTTGGAGAAGACATCCCGCTTCCAAAAAAGCCGCAGAGCCGCGCGGGTCGGTACCGCTCTCCCGCACGATGCAGAAGCCCCGGGCATACACCCCCGCAACGAAAGGACCGAAGTACGCGACAGCTCAAGTACGCGGGTGATGCCGCCCGCCGCTCCGCGGAAAGCGCCAAATGAGCTACAAGGCCGCCTTTGCCAACGGCGGCCGCGTGAAGGCATACCCCAAGATGTAGTATGGCGCCGGCAGCGGCGAGGGCCCTCTCGAGAAGACAAAGTACGGCGACAAGGCCAACCCGCGGAAATGATCCTGGTGCGGCATCTGGTGGCCGGTGCCGGCGGCGAGCGGCGATTTTGGCGTTGCCCTTGCCGATCTCGACATAAACCTTCGTATCGTTCCGTCGCACCTTTGGATGCTCGACGATTACCTGCGTTCAATTGAGCTGCTGATGGCTTTCATCCTAGGCTGCATCCTGCCCTCCTTGGGCGTTTCCTCCCTTGACTTCGGCCGCTTGTGGCAACGCAGGCGGCCTTTTCCTTGTCAGATGCCCGCTGACTCGCATGGCGCTTCTACAACTGGCTCGGAAACAAGTGGGCGGGCTGTAAATGAGCGTCACCATCGCCATCAAGCTGGCCGAACGTCTTCAGGCCAAGCTTGATGCGCTGGATAGGTGATCGATGCCATCACGTCGGATAATCTCAAAGATTGGGGCCGGTATCGGCGCAAGGGAGGTGCCGCAAGGCGCCCGCCGACGCGCGTACGGTGCTCGCTGAGACGATGGAAGACATCCTGAAAGAGTAGGAGGAGAGGGAAGGGATGGTATGCGTTTCGACACGGGAACGGCGCTCGAAGTCGGAGGACCAGAAGACCGAGCTTATGAAGCTCCTTGGCGATCTGTGCAGCATCGAGCTGCTGAACAACAAAGGTCTTGGTCGGCATCTACATCGAGCCGGAGAAGACCAAGGGCGGGCTCATCCTGTCGACCGGCGCGATCAAGGAATCAGTCTGGCAGGGCACCGTCGGCCTGGTGCTCAAGAAGCGCAAGACCGCCTTCAACGATGAGCCGGAGACCGGCACCTATTTCCACGGCTAGGACGTCAACGTCGGCAATTGGGTTGTATTCCGGTCCGGCGATGCTCGCGCGTCCGGATCAATGGCGTGGATTGCCGCATGGTCGAGGACACGCTGCTCGACATGGTGGTCGACAACCGCGACGTGATCACACACCGACGATAGTGATACGGTTTGGCAGAGCCTTCGGGCGCACTGAACGAGAGCGCCCGTTTGTCAGCTTTGAGACCAATATCCGCGACTTGACGCAACACACACCCAGTACGAAGCGACTGTAGAACCTCCAACTTTCAAAATCGGCACGCCGCTTGCTTCGTTCGGGGCACCATCACCGGTCGGAGGCGGGGCGGTGCTGTAAGGGCGGACTCGGCACTTCCTCCGTGGCGTCCCGGCTGCCCCGCCAATTTGCTGTGAGGCGACATGAAACAGCATGTTCGGGCGGCTGCAACTGCGGTCGCAGCCGCTCACGCTCCGCCGTGATGTCCTTAGCGTGTCCGAACACGAAGCCACCAACTTTTCCTCCGGGGGTCACCGATGATGTCCGTCGATCGCCTGGCCACCCGGCTCGCGACGCGCCTTGCATTTTTTGTCGCCGGCTTCGGCATTGCGGCCTGGGTGCCGCTGGTGCCGTTCGCGAAGGAGCGGCTGGCGGTCGATGATGGAGTTCTCGGTTTTCTGCTGCTCTGCTTGGGCGTCGGCTTGGTCGTCTCGATGATTTTGAGCGATTTGTTGTGCGCGCGCTATGGCAGCAAACCGATCATCCTGATCGGCGGCTTCGGAATTGCGCTCATCCTGCCGTGGCTCGCGGTTGCCAGTACGCCTCTGGAGCTCGGGGCCGCGCTGGTTGCCTTCGGCGCCTCGCTCGGCTCGATCGATGTCGCTGCGAATGTCAATGCGGTCGAACTGGAACGTGCAGCGAAGCGTCCGCTGATGTCCGGCTTTCACGCGCAATTAAGCATCGGCGAATTTGCCTGCTTCGACGCGATGTCCGCATTGGCTGGCTGCACGTTGGAGCTTTTTCATCAACCCTAATGTGCTAGGCCATCGTGTCGATCGCGACGGCGCTGACCTGGCCGCGACTGCCGCAAGCGCGCAGCAGGGATCGCTGTTCGTCATGCCGCATCGGCCCATTCCCGCAGGTAGGCGATAACGGAAGCCTGGTCACGACACTGCGGTCGTCGCTGACCCCAGTTCTGGGCGCCCGCATATCAAGCTTTCATCTGGCTCGCGCTCCTGGTTTGAGACGGCGCCAGCTGAATCGCTTCGCGGCGCGCATCGCCGGATTCCGAGTTTAGCTCTAATCCGCCATAGAAGAGCGTGTCACAAATTCTGGGGTTCTCTCGATAACGACCGAGTAACTTTGGAGTCACGTACACGGCGCGCAGGTGCGAGCGCTTGCGAAGCGTCTCCATGGAATAATGACCCTCGGTTGATGCATGTCAATGCGACAGACCGCAGCGCACGAGTAGAAGCAAGAATCGACGAACGATCAAGGATAGATTTGATGATCGATTTCGCTGTCCGTCGCAATTGCCAACTGCGGCGCTGCTCGCGTGTGGCCGCGGACCACAATGCAAAACGCGGAGATTTCAATGACCGGCGGGATCAACTGCGGTCTCAACGATGAGGCTGAATGGTAACACCTGCGAGAAAAATGCGGTGCATCGCGCGGTCATTTCGGATACCTGTTTCATGATGCAGCCTTGTAGTCTGTTAGTCGCTGAATTAGGCGCAACGACTTCGATGCTGGCGGCGGCGTCGCGCGCTCGACGGGCAGCGAACATTCACGTGGCCGCGCTTTGAATGAGACCGTGACGTTTCCGACGGAGACTAGCAGATGCGCTTGATGAGCTTTGCCACGCCTGCCGATACAACAGGCGAACCGAGCGCCGCATGAGTTCATTTTTTCGGCGGCAGCTTGCCGACTATGTTGAGTATCATCGCGCCCCTTGGAATTGCGCCATGCATGTCTTCGGTATCGTGTTCCTGTTCCTGGCTGCCGTTCTTCCGCTCAGCCAATGGTCCATCGCCGCGTTCGGGATCCAAACCAGTGTGGCGGCCATCGCTACCATACCGGTGCTCATCTATTTGACTTCGCGCTTGGAGCCGCGATCCTTGGGGCTGCGATCGTATTGCTTTCAGCCGCCGCCATTTTCGTGGTTCAGGCAAATACTGTCGGAATGTGGTCGCTTACCGCTATCCTGATTGTGATTGGCAGTGCATCGCAGGTTATTGGGCACCAGGTGTTCGAACGTCGCCGACCGGCACTGGTCGACAATCCGATCCATCTGTTGCTCGGACCGATGTTTTTAATGGCGAAATTGTTTATCGTGCTCGGATTTCGGCGCGATCTGGCCGTCATCATCGACGAGCGTCCGCAAGGCCCTTTGAGTTCGTCGTGAACCGATATGCGCGACGTTGCCGAAGGTCTCATCGCTGCCGTGGGGCGCGGACGGGCTGGACATCGCTCATGCTCGGTGGCGAAGCGATCCCGCTGAAACAGATTCTCGAACTCATGGCGGCGATCAGAGGCCGTCCCGCTCGGCGGCTTGAGGTGGCCGGCCGAGTTGCCGAGATTGGCGCTGCAGTGCTGGAATTTATCGCCGATCACGTGACGCGCCGATCTCAGTCCGATAAGGCCGAAGGCGTTCGTATCACATTGCGTGCGGAGGCTATCGAGCAGAAAGGCGCAGGCCGATGCGCGCATTTCTCCACCGCAGAATGCTGTGCTGTGCTAGTTGGGCACCTCGCAGGGGGGAATAGGACACCTATCAGACGCCTGCAACAGCATCGCCCGCAGCAGCTTCTCCGGCGGGATCAACGACCGCCCAATCGGCGAATAGAGCGACGCAAGCTCGCGCTATAGCGCCGACAGCGCCTCGCTCCCGATGGATGATCGCAGCGCGTGATCACGCCGCACCCGCGCCTCCAGGTCAACGTAGCTGAACAGCTCGCCAGTTGATTGTCGCCGCCGCGCACGCACGATCTCCGTATCTCATCGGAGGCAATGAATCCCGCTCGCCGGTAGGCGGCGAGCGCCTTTTTCAAAGCCTGCTAGACTGGTACCTCAACACAGAAGTCTTGACTGGTCGGTTTGGCATTTCCAAGAGGGATAGCTGCTCAGGAGCGACCAGCATTTCGTTGCTGCGCGGCGAGCCGGGCTGCCGCGTCATGAGACCCGCTCGTTTCAGGGGCAAGACCATCTGGTGGACCGAAAGTGGGACCCCGAAGTGCCGTTGAATTCCAAATGTACGCGCGTGTAGAGCCCCGACAGCCTTCAGCGAGCTTTGCTCCTCGCGCCCGTCAAGAATGGGGAGCGGAGGAAACTTCGCTCCTTTCCCTCTCGGTGGAACTACGCGCTCTGCAGCTCACCCGCTCGAGCAGTGTCCCCCGGTTTCCTCGCGCGAGCATCGCTCGACATCATCTTGCATGCTCCGCCCAACCAGCGACAGCACGGGCCCATGATCGAACCCGGCGCATCTTGCGCCATCGGCGTTGATCAGCGGGCGCCTTATCAGGAGCGGATCACTCAGCATCAGCGCGAGTGCGCTCGCCGCGTCGCTTGTTTCGGGATTAATTTCGCCTGACTTAATACGCCGCGCGGCGCGGTTGAACCAGGATGCGACCGGCGTATTGCCGAAGAAGCGTCGCAGTTCCTCCGCACGCCACGGTTCCTTCAAGATATCCTTGGCAATCACGTGGTGGCCCGCGGCCTTCAGCGCCTGCATCTGGCGCGCGTTGGTGGCGCAGCCGGGTTTGTGATAGAAAATGATCGTCGTCATGGCGCGGGCCTATTTGAGCACACTGAGCTGCACGACCGGCGTGACGCCGCCGCGTTCGAGAATGGTATCGGCCTTCTTGCGAATGGTTTCCAAGGTCAGCGGCTTGACCAGAACGCCGTGTGCGCCGCCCTTGACGGCTTCGACCGCGTCGGCCTCGTCGGATTTGTCGCGATGATCAGGATCTGAGCGTCGGGAAAATGGGCCGCCAATTCGCCGATCACGCCGGCCCCTCTTGCTTAAAATAAGAGGCTCCGAGCAACACCACATGCGGTTTTAACCAATCGATGTCCCTGGCAAAGGCCTCTTCTGGCGTTGCAAGCTCATGCGTCTCGATCTCATCATGCAGCATGAATTGCAATGCCGCGCGGGTGATCTCGTTATCGTCGACCACGAACACCCGTCGCAGGTCCACTGCTTTCGACGTTTCTACACCAATCTGCACTGTTGCTCTCCTGAAAATCCGCTCCGACAAAGCGGCTTGCAAGAGCGTTAGCAATTTCTGTTCCGTGCATGAATGCATTGAAATGGCTCGCGCTAAGCCGGCGTTTTCCCGTTTTGATGCTAGCGATCCTTGTCCGGCTTCTGACAGCGGCACGAATCCTGTCACGTTCAAAACACCTGGTTTCATCCACCGGCTCCCGAATTTTTCAAAGTGTAATCAGAAACTTAGAGAGCGTGGACAGGGTTGGCACGGCGGTTGCTATCAGGATGCAGCAACACTGACTGAGGGCTGAGTGCACGCAGACGCGCAAGACGAGCGCTGCTCTCCTTCCCTTGAACCCGTGTGCCTCGTTTCTGAGCGAGAAACAAGCTCGCGCGCGAGGCAGCGCGCAATCTTTGGCAAATTGGTTGATGGAGAGCAACATGGCTTCACTGAGACAAATCGCGTTCTACGGCAAGGGCGGTATCGGCAAGTCGACCACCTCGCAGAACACGTTGGCGGCGCTGGCCGAGATGGGCCACAAGATCCTGATCGTGGGCTGCGATCCCAAGGCGGACTCGACCCGCCTGATTCTGCACGCCAAGGCGCAGGACACGATTTTGAGCTTGGCGGCGAATGCCGGCAGCGTCGAGGACCTGGAACTCGAGGACGTGATGAAGATCGGCTATCAGGACATCCGCTGCGTCGAGTCGGGTGGTCCGGAGCCGGGCGTCGGCTGCGCCGGCCGCGGCGTCATCACCTCGATCAACTTCCTGGAAGAGAACGGCGCCTATGAGAACATCGACTACGTCTCCTACGATGTGCTCGGCGACGTCGTCTGCGGCGGTTTTGCGATGCCGATCCGCGAGAATAAGGCGCAGGAGATCTACATCGTTATGTCTGGCGAGATGATGGCAATGTATGCCGCCAACAACATTTCCAAGGGCATTCTGAAATATGCCAACTCTGGCGGCGTGCGGCTCGGCGGCCTGATCTGTAACGAGCGGCAGACCGACAAGGAACTGGAACTGGCGGAGGCGATGGCCAAGAAGCTCGGCACCCAGCTGATCTATTTCGTGCCGCGCGACAACGTCGTGCAGCATGCGGAGCTGCGCCGCATGACCGTGCTGGAGTATGCGCCGAAATCCCAGCAGGCCGATCACTATCGCAATCTCGCGACCAAGATCCACAACAATGGCGGCAAGGGCATCATCCCGACCCCGATCTCCATGGATGAGCTCGAGGACATGCTGATGGAGCACGGCATCATGGAGGCGGTTGACGAGACCATCATCGGCAAGACCGCAGCCGAACTCGCAGCCGGGTAAAGGACACACCGACGGAGGCCGGCCTTCCCAATGCTCAGTAAGGAGGTCGGCGTTCCGGCGAAAAATGTCGTGACGAGCATCACGATGCAGCGAAGCATACTTGATCACTGTGGAAAGATCGGCAACCCATGTTCGAAGCGCAATTGTTTCCGCTTATGGCTGCCAGAGCGACTGAAGCGAACGGTGAGCGGCATAGGGGAATTGCGACCTACCGCCTGCTCACTGGGGCGGACCCCGTAGATGCCGACATAACCAGTGACAGCAATTTCGATCGCCACGTGCTGGCGTCTATTCTAGCGGCCGCCACGATGGATGGTGGTCTGGTTTCCGAGAAGGTCGGTCTGTCCAGCCATGAGCTGGCCGCGTTGCTGGAGCAGTACTTCCCGTCGATCCGGATAGACGCGGAGGAGTTGCTCTTGCGTTTCAAGCGCAATGAGAGCGACGAGGCCGCAATGTTGCGTGATCTCCTGCTCGCGCAACGCTCGACCGAAGGGGACATCGGCAACTGGTTAGCTGGGATGATCGCGCGTCGCGCGATCGAGCCAAATCACTTGTGGGAAGATCTCGGATTGCGCGGTCGTGGCGAACTATCCCGGCTGCTAGGCCGCCATTTCGCGCCGCTGGCCGCGCGCAATACCAATAATATGCGCTGGAAGCGCTTCTTCTATCGCACGCTGTGCGAGGACGACGGCCTTGTCATGTGCACGACGCCGGTGTGCACGCAATGCAACGACTTCAACCTCTGCTTCGGCGATGAAAGCGGCGAGAGCCGCATGGCCGAGCGCCGGCGGGAGGTTCTGCTGCAGGCGGCTGTCCCGGTTGCGGCCGGCACCTGGCCAATGTGAGCGACTTCGGATGGATCGTCCGTTGGCCAGACTTCCGGACGCCGGGGATCGCGCGGACTTCGACGAGGTGCAGGTGGAACCGGCCTCCGCCCCTCTCAGCGGGCAATGTCCCGACGCCGGCTGGAAGGATGTGTTGCTCAAGGCCGGGCTGCGACCGACGCGCCGGCGCCTGATCTTAAGCGAGCTGTTGTTTGCCAGAGGCGCCCAGCATGTCACCGCAGAGATGCTATTTGCCGAGGCGCGCGAGACCGGTTTCCGATCTCATCGTCTACCGTCTACAACACTTTGAACCAGTTCACCCAAGCCGGCCTGTTGCGTCGGATTTGTCTTGATGGCTCGCGATCGTTGTACGACACCAACACCTCGCCGCATCCGCATTATTATCTGCACGGCGAGGATATCCTGCTCGATATTCCCGATGCGGATCTCCTGCTTGTGAATGTGCCCGAGCCGCTGCCAGACCACGAAGTCTCCTGCGTCGATCTGATCATCCATCTGAGCCGCAAGCGGAGTTGATGCCATCCCATCGCGCCATGACGTAAGCGGACGCGTCGACTTCGCCACTGTCGCGTTTGCGACAATCCGGCTGGTGCCGAAAAATGTGCGCTTGTCCAACGGCTTGTGGCGGGTGCCGGCGTGGCATGCACATTGCTCAAGCCTTGCTTTGCCAAAGCCAACAAGGAGCCTCCCATGATCGCCGCCGCCTCTGCCAAACAGTCATGGTCCGAGACGGCATGGGGAAGTCCGATCGTGCTCAACGACACGACGCTGCGCGACGGCGAACAAGCGCCTGGCGTTGCCTTCACCACCGACGAAAAGGTGGCGATCGCGCAAGCGCTGGCGCGGGCCGGAGTCACCAAGATCGAAGCGGGGACGCCCGCGATGGGCAGTGAGGAGATCGCCGCCAGCCGCGCCATCGTTGATGCCGGTCTCCCGCTCACCACCATCGGCTGGTGCCGGATGCGTGAAGCCGATGTCGATGCGGCAATCGAGGCCAAGGTGCCGATGGTCAATGTCTCGATTTCGGCTTCTGGCGTCCAGATTGCCGCCAAGCTTGGCGATAACCGCGAACTAGCGCTGGAGCAGGTGAGGCGGGTGGTCAGTTATGCGCGCGAGCGTAGGCTTGAGGTTGCCGTCGGCGGCGAGGACTCCTCCCGCGCTGACGTCGATTTTCTCATCAAGCTGATCGCCACCGCAAAAGCCGCCGGCGCAAAGCGCTTTCGTATTGCCGATACGCTCAGTGTGCTCGATCCGGACTCCACCTATGCGCTGATGGCTCATTTGCGCGCGACCACCGATCTCGAGCTCGAATTTCACGGCCATGACGATCTCGGGCTTGCAACCGCCAATACGCTCGCCGCTATCAAGGGTGGCGCGAGCCACGCCTCGGTGACCGTCATTGGGCTCGGCGAGCGGGCGGGCAATGCGCCGCTGGAAGAAGTCGCGGTCGCGCTCAAACAGCTCTACGGGCGTGACACCGGCATCGTGCTGCCGGAACTCGAGAATGTCGCCGCGTTGGTGGCAGCCGCGGCTGCACGCACGATTCCTCTGAACAAGGCGATCGTCGATGAGCATGTATTCACCCACGAATCCGGCATTCATGTCGATGGCCTAATGAAGGATCAACGCACGTATCAGTCGCTCGACCCCAATTTGCTCGGTCGATCCAACCGTATTGTGATCGGCAAGCATTCCGGGCTGTCGTCGATCACCACCCTACTTGACGAATTGCAGCTCGCCGCCAGCGCCGAGGACGCAAGACAGATCCTGTCGCGGGTGCGGAAACATGCCATCGAGCACAAGCGGCCGGTAGCGTGCGAGACGGTGGTGGCGATCTGGCGCGACGTCTGCGAGCGCTCGTTGACCAATGGTGCGTGAGGCGGCCATGGTCGGCATCATTACCGCCGAAACCGCCGGCGTGCCGCGCAAGCCCTCGCTGATCCGCGAAGACATAGGCCATGGAGGCGATATGCAGCGCCGCCTACGCGAAGCAGCGTCGCAAGGAGATGACCAGCCGGAGCCGGGTTCCGACCACAGGCCGGTCGACCTAACCCAAAGGAGATTTTTCGATGAGCAACACACAGGCGGCAGTCGGCATCCTGGATCGACTCAACAAGGCCTCCTCGGCCGAAGATTTTTTTGCGCTGCTTGGCGTCGATTACGACCCCAAGATCGTCAACGTCGCGCGCCTGCATATCTTAAAGCGCATGGGACAATATCTCGCCAAGGAAGTATTCGAAGATGGCGCGGAGGCCGAGGTCACGGCGCGGTGCAAGGCGGTGCTGGAGCAGGCCTATGCCGACTTCGTGGTGTCCTCGCCGATGGACCAGCGGGTGTTCAAGGTCTTGAAGGATGCGGTCGCGGAGCCCAAGAAACCGGCGGCCTTCGTGCCGTTGAGCTCGCTGAAATAGCCTCATACATCAGTTCAGATCTGCCTCAAGCCATGTCGGCGCGGCGCGTTGTGCCATCTTCCTCTTCATGCAGATCAACTCTGTACAGCAATGCGCGAAGCGGCGCTGTCGCATTCGCGACGTATGTCGGAATTGTATTGTCGGCGACGTTAACGGCCAGTCTTTATTTTCTCAAGTCATTGAATGGACGTCTAATTTTTGATGGCCCCAACTGGTACGGCACTTGCTGTTCTCTGGCCAAGTCCGTCATTGGTGCCGACTACACAGAATTGTTGCCCTCCGAGATGAGATTTGGAGCAAGACCAATCATGTTGCCGTTACTGCTCGCCGCTCGCGCCGGCATCATCTTATGGGTCACGCTCGCGTTAATGCCGTTCGAAGTTGTCTTTGACGCCATTGACGCTGGGATTGACCGTGAGATGGCCGCCAATGGATAACTCGCGTTCCGCTACTTCTGGAGAAGGCATGCACAGTATCGTTTGCACCAAGCAGGTTCCCGATTCCGCGCAGATTCGCGGTCTAACCCGTGACCAACGCCATGGTGCGTCAGGGGGGCGAGCATCATCAACCGATACGCCTTGTTCGCGCTCGAGGCCGCGCTCCAATCGCGTGACAAGTTCGGCGGCGAGATCGCCGCGCTCACCACGATGGACGCGGAGCGCCGTGCCGAACGCGGCGTGCAGATGTTGCGCACAAAGCTGCCCTGCCTGGTCAGCCATGGCGGAAGCAACCAGCCAGATTTGCCGCGCCGTGATGACCGCCGCCCTGCGCGCGGCGCTAGGGCCGGTTGTAAAATGGAGCGCGCAGGAGGCCGGCGTCGAGGAGTCTCGAAATGCGTCGTGCCCGGCTCGCCGACCATCGTCAAGCGCGCCTTTGCGCCGTCGCCACGCGCCGAGAGGGCGGGGCGGGTGGAAGCCGCCAAGCAGCCGACGGAGGTGCTGATGAAAGCCATCTTGAAGGGTCAACCCAAGCTAGAGACCGATCTTGTGGCGCAGGCGCGCAGGTTCTGAGGGGAATTCAACGCTATGAGCAACATCACCAAAGCTCCTACGCCGGCCGCGGGCGGCCGCGCAGGAATCAAAAAAGAATTGCCCGAGCAGTTTAAGGCCTACAAGCACATCTGGGTATTCGTCGAGCAGGAGCGCGGCCAGGTGCATCCCGTCTCCTGGGAACTCATGGGTGCGGGCCGCAAGCTTGCCGACAAGCTGAAGGTTGATCTCGCCGCGGTCGTCATCGGCCCGGAGGCCGAGACCACGCGCAACGCCGCGCTCGAATCCTTCTGCTACGGCGCAGACCTAACCTATCTCGTGACCGAGAATGTGCTGTCGGAGTATCGTAACGAGTCCTACACCAAGGCGCTGACCGATCTCGTCAACACCTACAAGCCAGAGATCCTGCTGTTGGGCGCCACCACGCTCGGTCGCGATCTTGCAGGCTCGGTAGCTACTACGCTACTGACGGGTCTCACCGCCGACTGCACGGAGCTCGACGTCGACGCGGATGGTTCGCTTGCGGCCACGCGTCCGACCTTTGGCGGATCGCTGCTTTGCACGATCTACACCTTGAATTACCGGCCGCAGATGGCAACCGTCCGCCCGCGCGTGATGCCGATGCCAGAGCGTGTCGCGCGCGATGCCGCCCGCATTATCATGCATCCGCTCCGCCTGCTCGAAGAAGACATCGTCACCAAGGTGCTGTCCTTTGTGCCGGACCGTGATTCGGCCAAATCCAATCTCGCTTATGCCGACGTTGTCGTCGCCGGCGGGCTGGGGTTGGGCTCGCCTGAGAGTTTCCAGCTGGTACGGCAGCTCGCCGCCGTGCTCGGCGCCGAATATGGCTGTTCGCGTCCGCTGGTACAAAAGGGCTGGGTCACCTCGGACCGGCAGATCGGCCAGACGGGCAAGACCATCCGGCCAAAGCTCTATATCGCCGCAGGCATTTCCGGCGCGATCCAGCATCGGGTCGGCGTGGAGGGCGCCGATCTAATCGTCGCCATCAATACCGATAAGAACGCGCCAATCTTTGACTTTGCCCATATCGGCGTCGTCAACGACGCTATGCACCTGTTACCAGCGCTGACGGCCGCATTTCGTGCACGGCTTTCACCGCATTCGCGCGACCGGATCGCGAGCTAGAGGAGGTTGTTGTGATCGAGGAGAAGTTCGATGCAATCGTGGTCGGCGCCGGCATGTCGGGCAACGCGGCGGCTCTGGCCATGGCTCAACGCGGCATGAAGGTGTTGCAGCTCGAGCGCGGTGAATATGCCGGATCGAAGAATGTTCAGGGCGCAATCCTCTATGCCGACATGCTCGAAAAGCTGATCCCGGACTTCCGCGATGACGCGCCGCTCGAACGTCATCTCGTCGAGCAACGGTTCTGGATAATGGACGATCGCTCCCATCTCGGCGTGCACTACCGCTCCGAAGACTTCAACGAGGAGCGGCCGAACCGGTACACGATCATCCGCGCGCAGTTCGACAAATGGTTCTCCTCGAAAGTGCGCGAGGCCGGCGCGACCGTGCTGTGCGAGACCACCGTCACTGAGCTCGCGCGGGACGCCCATGGGAAAGTCATCGGTGTTCGTACGGATCGCCGCGACGGCGAAATCCACGCAGATGTCGTGGTGCTGGCCGAAGGCGTGAATGGCCTTCTCGGTACGCGTGCGCGCCTGCGCGAGCGGCCCAAGCCCGACAAGGTGGCACTCGCAGTTAAGGAAATGCACTTTTTGCCGCGTGAGACCATCGAGGCCCACTTCAATCTCAAGGGCGACGAAGGCGTCGTTGTCGAAGCGGCCGGCACCATTTCCAGTGGCATGACCGGAATGGGCTTCATCTATGCCAATAAGGAGTGCATCTCGATCGGCATCGGCTGTATCGTCGCCGACTTTCAGCGCACCGGAGAGACGCCATATGGGCTGCTCGACCGCTTCAAGCGTCACCCGTCCGTGGCGCCCCTGATCGAGGGCTCGGAGGTCAAGGAATACTCCGCGCACCTCATTCCTGAAGGCGGCTACAAGGCGATCCCGCAGCTCTATGGCGATGGCTGGGTAGTGGTGGGCGATGCGGCGCAGCTCAACAACGCCATTCATCGCGAGGGCTCTAACCTCGCGATGACTTCGGGCCGCATCGCGGCGGAAGCGATCGTCCAGGTGAAATCGCGCAGCCATCCCATGACCGCGGCAAATCTGTCAGTCTACAAGAAGATGCTGGACGACTCCTTCGTGATTAAGGATCTCAAGAAGCACAAGGATATGCCGATGCTGATGCATACCAACTCGCAAAACTTCTTTCTCACCTATCCGCAGCTCGTCTCCAGGGCGATGCAGAATTATGTACGCGTCGACGGTACGCCGAAGGCTGAGAAAGAGAAGGTGACATTGAAATCCTTTGTCAATGCGCGGTCCTGGACCGGTCTATTTGGCGATGCATTCCGCCTCGCCCGTGCCTGGCGCTAACCAGCCAAAATCGAAGCCAAGGAAGCTGAAGTATGAATGTTGAGACATCAGTGCGCGTCGAGGACAAGCTGTTCTACAACCGCTATCTCGTCGACGTCGGTCGTCCCCACATCAAAGTGCGCGCACACACGAAGCCATCCCCGCAGCTGCTTGCACTTTTAAAGGTCTGCCCGGCGCGCTGCTATGAGCTCAACGACAAGGGGCAGGTCGAGGTCACCGTCGACGGCTGCATCGAGTGCGGCACCTGCCGGGTCATCGGCGAGCCCACCGGCGACATCGAATGGAGCTATCCGCGCGGCGGATACGGTGTGTTGTTCAAGTTCGGATGAGAGCTGCACGGCAGGCGTAGTGTGATCGCCCTTTTATTGAGACGATCTCACGGCAGATCCATGTCTCCGCGCCCCGCTTGTGAGAGAGGCCGAATCGATGGCGGTAGCTGGTGACGTGCCCGGCGTACGGAACGGTCGCGGGAGCTTTGCCTTGCATCAGATTTCCTAGCTTTTCTGCGCGCCATCATTGGCGCGCTGATTAGAAAGACCTGGATCTTCCCGCCGCTGCACGCGGGAGAACCTCATGTGCGTTGCTCTCGCCTCGTCAAAGCCTGATCCAACGCAGCAGGCGGCGCCGCGAACGCCTGTTTGGTGGGAGCCGGCGCCGGTACGCGGCAGCAGCCTATCTCATCAAGGAGGGCGGGACTATCGGGCGAGAATGTCGTCCCTTCGAGAAGACGGAGCAGTTCGGTGACAGCAGCCATGCCCATGACGAAGGATGGCTAGGTCATGCGCGGCGGGGCGCATGTTCGAGGAGAATTCCACTTGCACCTACGAACTGCTGACCTCCATTTCGCTAGAGCAGGCATCCGGCCAAGTCGGCGTAGGAAGAACTGATGGAGGACCATGAAGAGTTCTTCTGGAATAAGGCGCGCCAGCTTTCGGGCGGCGAGATCGTCAAGGTGTCCAGTTTTGGTCTACGCGAGAAAGATGGGCTCGAGCTGATCGCCCCGCTGCACCGCCACTGATCAACGGAGCGAAGCAAGGAACATGTCATGGGACGTGTGAACGAAAAGGTCATTCTGGTAACCGGCGGAGCTCGTGGGATGGGTGCAGCTCATGCGCGCCTGCTTGTCGCTGAAGGCGCCAAGGTCGTAATCACTGATATTCTTCATACAGAAGGAGAGGCTCTCGCGGCTGAACTGGGCACTTCCGCCGTCTATGTGCGTCAGGACGTCACCCGGCCGGAGGAGTGGGCTAGGGCGGTCGCGACCGCCGAGAGCAGCTTCGGCGCGCTGCATGGGCTGGTTAACAATGCTGGAATCGCCAGCATGGCCCCGATCGAGCAGTTCCCGCTCGATCAGTGGAACAAGGTTATTGCCGTCAATTTAACCGGTGCGTTCCTTGGAATGCAGGCGGCCCTGCCGGCAATCCGGCGCGGGGGCGGAGGTTCGATTGTCAACATCTCGTCCGTCGAGGGGCTGCGGGGCACTGCCGGGCTTCATGCCTATGTTGCTTCCAATTTCGGCGTGCGGGGCATAACCAAGTCTGCTGCGCTGGAGGCCTCGGCCTCGGGCGTCCGCGTCAACTCGATCCATCCCGGCTTCATCACCACGCCGATGACCGAGAGCTTCGATCCCTCCATTTTCCCCATTCCGCTGGGACGGGCAGGCCGGCCGCAGGAAGTGTCGCAGGCAGTCTTGTTCCTGCTCAGCGACGAGTCCAGTTATCTTACCGGTTCCGAGATCGTCATCGATGGCGGTCTGACGACCGGCGTCCCACACAAATGGCTGGCGCCCGAGTATTTCTTTTGATGAGCACCAACTGATCGTCCACGCCAGTACAACACGACGGCGCGGTTCGTCGTGTCAGCTCTCGGGATCTTCGGAGGTGGTGTCTCAGTTTGAAATTAGACCACCCAAGTGCGGTGCCTCTTCTCGGCTTCGACCGAAAAGGCAAGTTTTGTCGGCTCGCAGTCTGCGACTTTGCCGTGAACGAATTTCAGGCAGAAATTGAGCTTGTCCAAAAGCTCTTCGGCGGCCGCCACAACGTCCGACATGCCGGATAGTGATCGGTGGTGATAAACCGCATTCCGCGCCTCCCGCACCTTCTCAAATTTGGCGGTGAAGTCGGCTGCACTTAGCGGATGGAATTTTGGGGAGAATACCGCCCAGTGTTCCTCAACAAGCTGCCGTATGTGGGCCAAATGACAATCGTGCATAAACTCGTAGCCGTTCGCCATTGCATCAATCGGCCCATTGGGGAACTGCTTGCCCTCAATGTCCAAGATGACCGTGCCGATTCTAAAGGCCGCATGGCGGGCTAGTGGAACGCCGCCGATCTGGGCAATATTCTTGGCTCTCCCGCCCCTCTTTAGCTCCTCGTAAATGGCGCGCCACCACCGTGGATGCTTGTAGTGCTGCTCTAAGGTCACTGCGACGGTTGAGCGCAAAGCGTTCTCGAAAGAGTGAAAGACCGGGAACAGCTGGGCGTGTTCAGCCACTTTGCGGTTATATACGGAGAAGATCGCCGGTCGCCAATCATTCGGGAGGTATTTTAGTATTTCACCCTTGGTTCCCTCCTTGACTTCGATCAGTGAGGCCTCAAGTAGGTAGGGACTTACAAGGGTCAAATCAGACTGAAAATCCTCAACCTGGCTGGGCGTTGGGGAGAACGGCAAATAGTCGGTAAAGAACTTCGTTAAAAATTCGTAAGAGATATCTGGCATTTAGACTGCGACCGGCTATTTTTTTAAGGAACTTGACAGGGGAGCACGAGTTAGCGATAAACCTGACCACTCCGGGAGTGATGGCGCGTTGCGACATTTGCCGTTGGGCCGCTACCTGAGTCTAAACATCTTTGAAAGAGGCTCCCGCATAGGGGGCCTCTTTCGCCGTTTAAGCCCTCATAACTTGATGAGATGAACAAGCGATTTCTTCAAGACCGAGACGACGATTGCGGAAACCGCTGTAAGTCCATTCTTTTGTTCGGTCGCGCTGCGGGTCATTCTTCCGTCCCGGCCACCGATCACTCAGCCGCCGCGCGCAGGGGCGGTCAAGGCTCGCCGCGTTTGCGGCCACCGCAAGGCTTGGCCTTGACCGGCCCGAGCACGGCGGCATGCTGGCGTGGAACGGGATTGCATTCCTGGCTGGCACTTGCCGTCAGCGGCGATTATGGTTGTCGGGCGCGGGCGACCTCGTGGCGAAGCGTGACGCATCGGCTGCAAGCGTCACCGGACTGCCTATTTTGTCCTGCCGAGCTGAGGCGCCCGCGCGCCGGATTTTGGCCGCCGCGGTTTCCATTGTGACACGAACCGTTCGTAGCTTTGCTCTGCCTGGGCGGCAATCAACATCTCGCGGTCGCGCAGCGACTTGATGTTGTAGGCATAGGCTGGTCCACGCCGGTTGCCTTTCTGTTGCGGATGTCCGGCTTGAAGTTGCATCGCGCGGGTCTTGTTGGCGACCAGCGCTGGGCGCGCCCACAGGTAATCTTCGCCCCTCGTCAACAAATGCCAGCAGAGCACAGTGAGCTTGCGAGCCACGGCCACCGCGGCGATCTGATGGCCGCACCGGGCGCGGATGCGCACGAAAAACGCATGCAGTGGACCGGGCGCCTTGGCCGCGGCCCAGGCCGCCTCAACCAGCATGGCGCGCGCGTGAGAACGGCCGATCTTGCTGATGCGACCGTGATGGGCGACTCCCAGTCCCGACTGCCGCACCCGCGGGTTCAGCCCGAAATAGCTCACCAGCTTCTGCGGGCAGCTGAACCGGCGGATGTCGCCGATCGCCGCCACGATCCCGGCGGCGACTGCCAGATTCACGCCGGTGATCGTCATCAATCTGTTGACCGCGGGATCGTCGCTGGCGTCCTGTGCGATCTCGCGGTCGAGCAGGGCCAAGTCTTCGGCCAGCCGGTCAAGCTCACGAACGTGCCGGTCGATCGCTGCGCGCTCATCGTCCGGCAACTGTTGAGCGGCCAGCCACGCCCGGCCGCGGGCGTTGAAAAGATCGGCGTGCGGGCACTTTGGGATCAGGTGCGCATGCAGATCGAATGCACTTCATTCTTGAGCCGCGTGCGATGCCGCACGACCTGGTAGCGCCGCGCCACCAGCCTGCGCTTGCGTTCGGTCGCCGCATCAGGCGTCCAGATCTGCGGCAGGTAGCCCGCTGCCTGCAGGCTGGCGAGTGTACCGGCGTCGATCTTGTCAGTCTTGACGTGCGCCTGAGCGATCGCCTTCACCTGCAACGGATTGGCGATAATCACCCGCGCCACGAATGGCGCCAGCACCCGCGACACCGCCATGCTATTTCCGGTCGCCTCGATCACCACTTCATCGGTCGACCGCAGACTCTTGCCCATCCCTTCAAGGGCGGTCCGGGTCATGTCGACCCGACCGGCATGTCGAAGAATGCCATCTTCCCAGATTACCACCTCGCCGAAGGTTCGGTGAACATCAATACCAATCACGCGTCGAATCTGCGCGTCCTCCCTTCTGTTGGTTATAGCGGGAGCGGCGGGCGACACGACAACTACGGATTCGCGCTCACGGCGCAACCGGGCGAGTCGCAGAGGCGGCCAGCTACTAACACGAGCTCTCGGCTCATCGTGTGTATCGGCCTGCCCGCACTTTGTGCTCCCGGTGCCTCTGTCCCGATGGTCGCACCATACGCCACGATGTAGAACACCGCAGCGGAATCTTGGCACCGAGAAATCTCATACCGGTTACCAATCCATTGAAAGCGTGTTCGCGACCGTGCGGCACAGAACCGTGCGGACGAAAGGATCACTGTCGTCAACGACCGCCAGGCTGATGGTGTTCAAGCTGGTTATCGCCGCATCAAAGACTTGGCGGCGGCTCAAAGGCACAAATCAGTTGCCGAAGGTGATTGCAGGTGTCAGATTCAACGACGGCATCGAGGTCATCCACATGCCGGCGAACCACGCCGCCTGATCGCCTCGTCACCCAAAATCCCGCATAGCTCGAGCCCCGGCTTCCGAGAGGAAGTCGGGTTCTTCTTACCCGCCACAAATCGCAGGATCGCGGCCAGGTCACGCCGCAGCACGATGGCGAGTTGTTCCGCTTCGGGCACAAGCGTCACCTGATCGACCAAGGTACGGAGCACCTCCGCCGCCTCGGCTTTCTCCTCTTCGCTCTGCAGGCTTTCATAAAGTGTCAAGACGCGCTGCCGATAGATGTCCGCCATATTCGAGTGCAAGATCGGCGGGGGTTCGACGGTTGATACATACCATCTTTGATGCGGTGATGATGCCTCGAATCTGCTTTTCAACTCTTCCCAACTCGCTCCGCCAAGCATCCTGATCGGTTCAATATGTCGAAAGCCGTGATCGACGATCTCGATGCTGAGATCCGTTCCCGAAGCGGCTTTGCGCAGGATCGCACCCGAAGAAGAGCGCTTGCTTAGCCTCCAAGGAGAGGAAGGATGAATCCGTGGTTCGAAATACTGAAGCGTCATGCGAGAAATCGAGTGCCCGTCCACGACCTACGAGCAATACCGCGCGCGCTTGACTGAAATACTGACGCCAAAGTCAGCGCGCGATGATCGCGGCGAGAATGGTAGAGGAGTCGAAACAGCTCGGACGGGCGAGGCTGGCTCGTCGCCAGATCTGGGTCGCAGCGGCCCGCCTGGCCATTGATCCCGGTCCGCGGTGTCCCTGTGCTATTTGTCTTCAGTATGGAAGCGTCACCGGGGCGCATCATATTTATCCTTTGTCGTTTCATTCGATGACGGCTTGACGGAGCCAGTACAGGAATTCTGCTAGTTGCCCGACCCGTCACAGCCTCATGCACGAGATAATCGAGTCTCTTATGGCGACTCGGCAGCCGCGGCTGGAGGGCGTGCCGTTCGACGAACGGGGGAGGCTGGATAAGCTCGGTGTATGTGGAACTACGGCAACGGCCGCGTGGAAAGGGGAGGGGCTGTCTCGCAAATGGAAGGCTCGATGGCGCGTGCGAGCAAGCCATCTTTGCGCTTCGAGGGCTGGTACGTACGGCACGGCGCCGTTGCATCGGCGACCATCACATCGAAGGCCGCCACCGCAGCCACCTTCCAAACGGGTCAGGAACTTCGAGGATGGCTCAACTCGGAAGCCGTTGCGGCATAGAGCGCGCAGCTGAATTGGCCGACCGCAAAGACCAAAGCGATGTGGGCGTACTTTGCAGCAAGGCTTTATGCTGTCCGAGTACCGCACCTGGATGGCTTTGCCGATGCCGAGGCGAAAGTGACATTGCTCGGCGCGCTGCCGCCGGCAACACCAGTCCAGATTCATCACTGGGCCGGTGAGTCATTCTATTCTCGGTCGATGCCGAGCCGCTCGACACTGTGCGGACCGCACTTAATCCCGGGACGGTCGGGCTGTTGCGCGCCTAGGTGTTTCAGGATTGTCGGCCGGATCGACATCAGCTACCTGGGCCGGTCGATCTGTCCGGTGCATGATGCGCTAAGATGTTCGCGCCGGTCTCGCTCGCACGTTCTCGATGTTTTCGACGAAGCTCTTGACCAGATCGGCCGTATCCTGAACGAACGCCTTGGTGAAGACCTTCAGCTCGTTCCCGTTCTTGTCGAACCCGTTCCGGTGGACACAGTTATGGCGCAGCATCACCGCCTTGAAGAGGCTCTGTTTGTCGTTGGCCAGGCTCAGGATACGAATGCCAAGCGCAATGTTGTAAAGAACATCGACCCTAGCGAGATTGTGATACTGGATCGAGCGAAGGTGCTCCCGAACTTTTCTCGCGACGAGCCCTTCGCAATTTCGGCGAGCGTGAACTTCTCCTTCGCAAGATCATCATCCTGATCGATTAGGCGCTGAAAAGCAGCTGCATCAGCCTCGATCTCGTTTTTCAACTTGTCGGCCAGAAAGGCTTCCATTGCAGTGATCTGATGCGAAAAGATCATACGATTGACCAAGTGGCCCCCGCTATCGCTTCCATGGTCCGCGAGCAAATCGCCGGGATGGTGATAGGAGCTCATGAAGATCGAGAAGGGGTTATCGGGGACAGAGTAATCGACCCATTCATCAGGCTCGGGTCCGCCGTGCTCGAGGCCGTAGTCAAAATCCTCGATCACCTCATGAGGCCCGGCGTTTGTCTCATGATAATTCTCGAGACCGACCGGATACTCCCAAAGGCCCCAGGTCAGCTCCCCTAGGCTAAGGCTAGGCTGGCTCGAGGTCGAATGCAAACGCTGCAACACCCGGGCTAGCCTGCCGCTCGATGCCATCCGCCGGCCACGGGATACGCCGATCTGGAAGCTGGATGCCTCGTTAAAATGCCGGTCCTGCCGCAAGGGTCGTTCGGCGCCGCCGGTGCGCATGGATCAAGCTGGCGAAGGCGCGGGCGATCTCGTCTTTTCGATCGCCGCTCGCTGAATGGAAGCTGCCGGCGGGAAGCGCTTGAACGACCTCCGAGAAAAAATGGCCAAATCGGCAAAATTCACCGGAACTTTGAGTGGTCCATCCTTTTAACGGTCGGATTGTCCTGTTACCTATTGCGTAACGATTCATGGTTTATTACCTTCTAGGTAACGGGCGGCCCCCGGGCATGGAATTGGACTTCTCGAGCAAAAAGCTCCGTCGACAGATGGAGTCCGAGGCAGAGCTCAAAAAGGCTTTCGGGCAGCTGGCCAAGCCCATCCAGATGCGACTTGGCGTGCTGGCAAACCCCGACTTTGGCGGATGTCCCCCCGCACGCCGCCTGAGCGGTGCCATGAATTGAAGATGAACCTTGCTGGTCGCTTCGCCGTCGTGCTGAAGGATAACTGGCGCCTAATTTTCCGGCCCGATCATCAGCCGGTGCCAACAAAGGAAGATGGCGGAATTGATCCATTGAGGGTAACGGCGATCATGATTGAAGCGGTCGACGACTATCACGGGAAGTAAGAAGCGAAGAGCTGGTCACAATTTGAACGAGGGTAAAGAGATGGCTAGATTCGGAGCGGCACAGAAGAAGGCCTGGTCGCCTGACTGGGCAGTCCATCCTGGCGAACATCTGGCAGAGCATCTAGCGAGCAGGGGCCTGTCGCAGGCGGAATTTGCGCGTCTGGCCAACATGACGCCGAAGCTGGTTAGCACCATTCTAGGTGGCGCGAATCCGGTGACAGCCGAGACCGCACTTAAGCTCGAGCGGGTGCTCGGCACGAAGGCTGATATTTGGACCGGCCTTCAGGCTGACTGGGATTTGCATCAGGCAAAGGCGGCCAAGGAAGTTGAAGCAGAACAAGCAAAGGCGACCTTGGCTCGCTTCCCCGTGAAGGTGTTGAAGGAACGCAAGATACTCCCGGCCACAAATGAGCCGGCCCGGCTTTTCGATGGCCTTCTCCAATTTTTCGGAGTAGGCGGCATTGAGGCATTCGACGCCCGTCTGGCGAATATGGCTGTACGTCACCGTCAGTCCAAGGCCCATAAAACGTCCCCGTATCACGTTGCAGCGTGGCTTCTTCTGGGAGAGCGGCAGGCGCGCGCGATGGATATTCCTGCATATGACGAAGGAAAGTTTGCGGTTGCAGTTCGAGAGATTCGCACACTCACCGTGAAAGACCCGGAAGAGTTCTATCCCCGGATGGTTGAGTTGTGCCGTGGTGCGGGGGTTGCGATGGTTCTCGAAAAGCCGATCGAGAAGACGTGCTTGTATGGCTCCGCGCGATGGATCGAAGGCAATCGGGCGATTATTCAAATGTCTCTACGCATGAAAACTAATGACCACTTTTGGTGGACATTTTTTCATGAAGCGGCGCATATCACCCTGCATAAGGGGAGAGCGTTCGCGGACGATCACGGCGGCGAAGGTGATGGATTCGAAGATGAAGCCGATGCATGGGCTGAAGACATATTGGTCGGAACTGAACGCTTTGCGGCGTTCAAGGCTACGCGACCGCGATCAGCGAAGGCCATAGTTACATTCGCGGGCGAGTTAGGGATACACCCCGGTATAGTCGTTGGAATGCTTCAGCATCACAGGGTGATTGACTTCAAACATTTCCACCACCTCAAAGCTCGCTATGAGTTGAAGGATTGAGGTCAAGGCAGGCGCGCTTCTGGGCCAGTCCGGTGGAGTCCAGCATGCGGCTTCGTGATCCGTTTCGTTGTCTCCTGCCTCACCGGGAATTGCTGGGCTCGTAATACGCCCACATCGCTTTTAGGTGTTCGCTCTGTAGCCGCGCATTGTTGCGCATGATCCGGACGTCGCCGACCACCTGGCCGAAGGCGAAGAGGGCAACCGCCGGAATAGATAGGCCGATTGCAATCATGAAGACGATAACGCTAGCGCCAGCGCTCGCTACGGAAACGTTCAAAGGCGTTGGGACGCTCAACGTCAGGAAAAGTACCAGCCAAACAAAAGCGAGATAAACGCCGGAAACGATCTTTAGGAAAATAGCCATATCAGCCCCCTGAAAAGACAGTCTGATTGTTCCGCAACCGTGAGGCGAGGGCAATAGGCCCGCGACTCAAAAGTTGGCTCTCTTCGATTTTGGAAGGGCTGTGGCAGGGACCGCCACCGCTCCGCCGCGACTCAGGCTCTGCATCTGCCGGCGCAATCACGCGCAATGGTGGAGCTGAACATGACAATGGAAGCCTGTGCCATCTGTCCGCACCAAAGCGATTGTTCGAAGGTCGGCAGTTGCCTCACAACGCGCAATATCTCGCCGGCCATTCAAACCAATTCCCACGTCTGATGACGCTGGCGCAAGCCAGTCAGTTCATGAAAGCATTACGCGCCGGCCGAACGCTAAGACGCATCTGCGGCGGCGGGAAATTTGGTCCGGCAATCGCATCGCCTACGAAATTTCGCAAGCACTGCAAGCTCTATCCGGAGTGGGGCGCGGAAGCCAAGCGGCTTGCTATTGCGAAATGCAAAAGGCGACGGACAAGCTGAAAGGCGCACATTATAGCTCCCGCACACATTGCCGGCGCGGCCACGAGTTTGCAGTGCATGAGCTATCTTACAAAAATCATGTGAACGGGAGGCAATATCGCTACTGCAAGCTCTGCAACAAGATCAACGCACGACAGGGCAGCAAGCTGCCCGATGAAATCGTTGAGAAGGTCAAGTCGTTGGTCCGCTCCGGAAACCCACTGAACTTATTCACTTCGGGCGGGAAGCCCGGATACTTGTGCAGATTTGCAAGTGTGAAGCTGCTTCGTCAGGAGGTGGGCGCAGAACGACGCTTACGAACGTGCCGCGACCGAGCCAGATTCTCGCAAGTTCAACAGTCCGGATCAGGGCGGATTGGTTACAATCCCGTACTTCCGAAGCGCGTAGCCGATCTGGCGCAGGCTCAGGCTTGCCGACCAAGACCTTGGTACGAGCCTTGCTTGATCAGGGGGCAAGACCATGTGCTTCGCGCCGAGCGGGCGAATTACTTGCGCTTGGTGTCTGGCTCCAGACACGGATGTCTTCAACCAGACACGGTTGAACACACAACAACACGCAGCATCGAACGACGACAGTAGCCATCGTGTCGTTGAAGGAGAGATAGCATGTCCGGTATTGCAGGCGCTTTTCTGTTGCCTTCGAGCCGTTCACAAAACACGCCTTATGATCGGCTCAAGCACATGGTTCCGAAGCTTGGTAATCGTGGACGGGCTGAGTACGGCGTTGCCGCGTTCATGCGAGCAAAAGGGTTTCAATACAAACGATCTGTCGACCACCACGCGAATTCGCAACGATTGATGATCACAATCCGAATTTCAGGCCGCATGTAGCGATTGCACATATCCGGCCCCCATCTTCTAGGGAGAACTATGACGGCGAGGTCCAGCCCCTTGACAACCATAAGGCCGGCCACAGCCATTTGAGCCTTTGTTTTAAACGGGGCGTTGGTGAACGCTGAAGGACTTAGGGAAGAACTGCTCACCCACCAGGCTTGGTAGCACAACCGATGCAGAGCTACTGCTCAAGCTTATTGAGGGCATTTGTCAAAGAGAGTATTGGCAGCACGCTCTGCCGGTCAATTACGAGAAGGTCTTTCGTGACATTGATGCCCGCGTGGATGGAGCCGTCAGTGCACTTTTGTTGGACGGCGAAGGCAATCTGACTGCATTCCGCAATCGTAACGGTTTCCCCATGTCGACGGCGAATACGTCGCCCGCATGGAGGGCGTGCTCGATCTCTATTCCGAGGCGCCGGATCCCGAGCGGCCGCTGGTCTGCTTCGACGAGACCCTCGTCCAGCTCATCGGCGAGGTGCGTCAGCCGATCCCGGCCAGGCCCGGACGGCGCGAGCGTACGATTACGAGTACCGCCGCAACGGCACCGTCAATCTCTTCGTCACCTTCGATCCGCATCGCGGCTGGCGCAACGTCAAGATAACAGACCGCCGCGCCGCCGTGGACTACGAGCCCTGACCGTCGGTCAGGTTGCGCGGATGATTTCGATTAAGGATTGAACCATGGCCATGGCGAACTTCATGGACCGCGCGGCGTCGGCGGCGTCGCGGGTGTTGACCAACTTCAAGATGTCGACGTTCGAGGAGAGGCTTACGGCGCAGGTGATCGGAGTGTTATTCGACGGCGCAGCCGTAAAGTCGCCCGAAGGCAGCGCCAGCCTCGATTTGATCATCAGGTTGTTGACCCGTCTCTACCCGACGATTGCGCTGCGGCCGCTCGATGCAAGGGCGAAGGATCACGTTCCCGCGCTCGAGTTCTTGGCGAAGTCCATCAATCCCGAGATCGAGGTCGCCAAGACCAGGAAGGCCGTCACAGTTTCCGTGGTCGTTGGAAGCAGCCCGCCGCGCACTAACTGTCCAACCTTCTTTATCGGCTCGGACGGATGGAGAGCTAAGCTTTCGAGCCGCGGTCTGGTTGGCTCCGGCGAGTCGATGAATCCGTTCGGTGCGGGAGCTGCGTCATGCTTTGCCGCAGCCAACGTCTTTCGGACGGTGTTTGCCGAACAGCTGGACCAGGGCGACGCGGACGAACTTATCGACCTGTCGATGCTGACCTATGCTCAGGGCGCTCATGACTCCGGTCCGGGCTTTGAGGGAACGGATATAGGTGAGACCCACCTCGTCGGTCTCGGCGCCATCGGGAATGGCGCCATTTGGGCCTTGGCTCGCACGGTGGGTCTTAAGGGATAGCTCCGTCTGGTGGACCATGAGGAGGTGGACCTCTCGAATCTGCAGCGCTACGTGCTGGCCGGCCAATGTCATGTTGGCTCACCAAAAGTGGATCTCGCGCGAGCCGCCTTCGCGGACACGGCGATGAATGTGTCGGCGCATTCTGCCAAATGGGACGCCTATGTAAACAACCGCAACGATTGGATGTTCGAAAGGGTCGCTGTGGCATTGGACAACGCTCCGGATCGTATTGCCGTGCAGGGAGGGTTGCCGAATTGGATCGTAAACGCTTGGACGCAGGAGATCGATCTCGGCGTCTCGCGCCACGGCTTCGATGACGGCCGTGCATGTCTGGCCTGCCTTTACTTGCCACACGGGAAGATAAAGGACGAAGACGAGAAGATAGCTGAGGAGCTGAGGATCACGGAAGCCAAACAGGAGATCCGGGTTCTTCTTCAAACGAATAGGCCGTTGGATGCCGGTTTCCTCGAGCGCGTTGCGAAGGCCTTCGACATTCCTTCGGAATCCCTTCAAGAGTTTGTTGGGCAATCCATCCGATCGTTTCACCGACGGGCAATCTGAGGCGGGGTCGTTATGCGCCTGACGGATGGAGCGCAGCCCGTGAAAGCTGTTGTACCGATGTCATTTCGGTCGGCTCTTGCTGGCATAATGCTGGCGGCAGATCTCGTGAAGCACGCTTCGGGGTTTGAATATGCCGACCACGAGCACACGGATCAACCTGCTTCGTCCACTCGCCGCGCATCTTCACGATCCCAAGGCGAAAGACACGTCAGGACGCTGCATCTGCGCGGACCGGGATTTCCTAGTGTTCTGTCACTGACATTTGAATCCCAACTTGTCGCGAACATGATTCACTCGCGGCATGGGAAACGACTTGATTGTACTTGATCGCAAGGCTCGCAGGGAACTGGAGCAATTGCTCACCGATGGAAAC
>NZ_PYCN01000043.1 GCF_003062295.1 Bradyrhizobium algeriense
GCTCGGCTTGCCGAGACAAAGCGGTTCCATCTTCGCCCATTGGGCGTCAGTCAAAACGAATCGGTCCATCCGCAGCTTGAATCACAACCAAGCCCGGATGAGAATCCTGAATCCCAACAGACCCTAGAGCATTATCGGTTCTGATTGAATCAGAACCGAAGCTCTAGATTCTTGTTTTGACGCGTTTTCTTCACGCGAACCGGTACCCACTTCGCTCGAAAACGCTATAGTTTGAAAGTCCTCCCACGGAGTGGGGGCTATCCGTCAAAGTCGAGCGATTGCCTTCACTTGGGCTTTACCGTGAGCCGCTTCGCTCGCGTCCGCTCCTCGTCGGCAGGATGGAGCTCGCGATATCAAACGCGACGGCCCATCGCGGCTTTTCTTCCTCCGCGCCGGGCACGTTGATCTGAACGCCGACGCCGTCGCTGATCGTATAGGATGCGGCCAGTGCGGCGGCTTCGAGGGCGGCGCCTCGCGAATCGTAGACGCCGCCGATCTTGACGTTGTCGGCAAATACCGACCAGCCCAGCGGCGCCTTCACGATTTCGAACACCGATCGTTCCATTAGCTCATCCCGTATCGTTTCACCTGTATCGCTTCCGCCCCTCGCCCACGTGGCGAATCCTGGCCATGGGAGCGTGGCGTCGGGACGTGGGCTTGTCGTCGGCGGCCTTCGCCCGCCAGGCGGAAGCCCGCAACCCCGTCAACGAATACAACGCCGGTGCAGGCGCGATTTCCTTCCGCACGGCATCGACAGTTCGATCGAATTCAACTTCGCTCATCGCACGCTCCATTGCGCCAGTCCGGCATTCTGCCGTCAGGAGGATAAGAGAGACCGCGCTGGTCACAGATCACCATGCAAGTTTGTTGTTTGAAGGCTCGCCCGCGGTCGCTTCGATGGCAAAATGGGGTCGAAATCGGGAACGGCCGGACCATGCCTCGCGAAACCAGTGGGCCCTGATGGCCCGCGGGGTTCCCCCTTGGCCCAACTTGCCTCATGCGTGCTAGATTCGGCCACGAATCAGGAGGGTTTGCATGCCGGTAGATAGTGACAGCGCCATTGCGTGGCACCGCGCCCAGCTCAAGAAGCTTCGCGAGATGTTGAAGAACATCGAGACCGCGAGGTTCACGGTGGGCGAGCCTGCCCAATCGAGCAGGACCGGCAAGACCCAGAAGGCGATTGCCGAACTCGAGCAGAAGATCCGGCAGTCGCAGCACATCATCGCCGCCTATGAACGGCAGACCCGGCGGCCGCTTGCGACGGACCAGCGAAGCCTCGCCAGCGTGAGCTGGAGCATCTGGACTGCCCAGACCGCGCATGGCCGCAATTCGCGGTAGGCGTTGAATGGCCTGAAGGCCACCGGCCTTCCGGCGGGTCCCGCACCCAGGTTTCCAGCTAACGGATCGTCATGTGGCGCGCGGCGGATGTCCGCGCAGCCGAGCGCCGTCGGGCGCTCTAATTCTTCGCCGTCTCTTTTTCTTTCGCCTTGGCTTTGCAGGAGATCAGGAACGTAAACGCCCGCGCATTGCGCGCGACGTCGGCCGTCTTCAACTCGTCCTTGGCGTCGGAGATCTGATAGGGCACCACGCTGTTATCGAGAAAGTCCCGCAGCGCCCCGGTCTTGATGGCGAAATTGATGTTCTCGGGAATGTTGCCCGTGGCCCTCACGAACTTGATGGCATTCAGTTTGGCCGCGACCACGCCGACCACGTCGCCACTCGAGGCCAATAGCGGCCCGCCGCTGTTGCCGGGCTGAATGGCCGCGCTGATCTGCAGAAAGCGCGTGTCGTTCAGGATGCCGCTGAGCGAACTCACGATCCCGGTCGTCACCGTGAAATCCGATGTCAGCAGCCCATGGAAGGGATAGCCGATCGCCACCACGCTGTCGCCGGACTGGATCGCCTTGTCCCGGATTTTGGCGATGTCCTTGAACGAGCCGGTGACCTGCAAAAGGGCGAGATCGTTGGTCTCGTCGCTCGACACCAGGCGCAGTTTGGCGGGCGCCTCACCGGACGGATTGCCCTGGATGTCGCCGACGCAACCCTGCACCACGTGCGCATTGGTCACGAGGTGTCCGTTCGTACTCACAAGGAATCCGGTGCCCTTCTGGTCAAACAGTCTGTCGGGCTTGGCCGGCGCAGAGTCCGGCGCCGCCACAGCGACCGCCTTAGCTGCGGGAAGGACCGAGAAATCGCCGGCACTGGCCACGCCCGATTGCCTGACCTTGGCGACGCAGTTCGCCAAAATGGGCGGTAGCTGTCCGGTCTGATCGAGGCTGAACTGGAAGAGCTGCCCTTGCGTATAAGCCGTCATCCCCTTCGCCTTTCGGAATTGGGCGATGAGCGCGGAATTGCTCGGCATCGGCACGCGAACCACTTTGTCGCCGATCGGGACACCATGGACATTGAACGGTTGCTGTCCATCGAATGTCAGGGTCAACGGAAAGGCCTGTCCTGGCGTGAGCGTCCATTGCTCATGCATGAACCCCAGACCCCACCCGCCATTGCCGTCGATCGTCACCATGAAGTAGACGCCGCTGGCGTATCGGGCGCCTGCGGCACAATGCGAGAAAGATCCGGTCTGGTCGTTGGTGTAGGCCCCGCCCTGCCAGTTGCCGATGCTGATCGAACCGTAAGGCCCGCGCGCATCCGCATTCGAACCGGCAAAAATCGTACACAACAAAGCTGCGATCGCAGCAGCACGGCATTTCATAAGTGCATTCCCCACAGACCCAGGGTGAGCATATTTATCTTTGCAACCGAAGTCCATTTGGGCCGACGCAGGAGGCCGAAATTTGCCCGCCCTTGCTGTTTCCCGTGCTGCTGATCCCGGAGTTTCGGCCCCGCCACCAGCGCGATAAGCGCGTGCGCCAACCTCCTGTCGGATAGCTGGCGCGTGCCACACCAGAACAATTGGCCCCGAGGCTCATTGGCAGCGACCAAACGCCCCGGTGCCGCCTTGTTTCCGACCCATCATTTTAATGGATCACGCGTGGCATCTTGCATACGGTAGGGTCCCGCTGCCCCCTGTCCATTCCGGCTAAACGCCGGAACCAGCGAGGCAAAAACAACCGCGCCGCTGACAGCGGACGCCAATCTGCAATAGCCGAGGAAAATGCTGTGAAACCAAGAGTTGTCGGGTACGCGCTGTTTACACTCCTGGCGGTCGTTTCCGCCATGGCCGGCCAGGCCCAGGCCCAAACATGGCCGGAGAAGCCGATCACCTTCATCGTTCCGTTCGCGGCCGGCGGCGGCACCGATGCCTTTGCCCGCCCGCTGGCGGCCCAGCTCGATACCCAGTTGGGCAAGCGCGTGCTGATCGAAAACCGCGCCGGCGCCGGCGGCACCGTCGGCGCATCGCTCGCGTCAAAGGCAGCTCCCGACGGCTACACCTTCTTCATGGGCGCGGCGCATCACGCCATTGCGCCCTCGCTCTATCCCAACCTCGACTACAACATCGAGAAGGATTTTATCGCGGTGGCGCTGATCGCGCGGCCGCCGCAGGTGGTGGTCGTCAATCCGGACAAGGTCGCCGCCAAGACGCTCGCCGAGTTCATCGCCTACGCCAAAGCCAATCCGGGCAAATTGAACTACGGCTCCGCCGGCGCCGGCACCACGCATCATCTCGCGGGCGAGCTGTTCAAGATCCTGACCAAGACCAGCATCCAGCACGTTCCCTATCGCGGGGCCGGTCCCGCGATGCAGGATCTCATCGCCGGCCACGTGCCGGTGGTGTTCGACGGGCTTGGCTCGTCGGCAGGGCCCATCAGGGCCGGACAGTTGCGCGCGCTTGCCGTCGCCGCGCCGAAACGCGTGCCGGCCTTCCCCGATCTTCCGACCGCCGCGGAAGCTGGCCTGGCCGGATATGAAGTGTCGACCTGGTACGGCCTGTTCGCGCCGAAGAACACGCCGCCGGCGATTGTCGATCAGATGATCAAGGAACTGCAGAAGGCCATGCAGACGCCCGCCGTCAAGGAGGCCTGGGAGCGTAACGGCTCCGACGTTCCCGATGTCACGGGTCCCGCATTCGCGAAAATGGTGTCCGTGGAAATCGAGCGCTGGCGCAAGGTCGCGACGGAAGCGAACGTGAAGCTGGACTAGCCTTCGGCAAGACAGGCTCGCAATTATGTAAGACGAGAAGCCGGCACGGCGGAGAGCTTGAAAAAGCCTCCGCCGTCGCTGTTTGCGCACCTTGCGCCCGACCAGGTACGTGGCGGCGCTTATCTGTGCTGTTCGCCAGCACGAAAATTCCCAATCCCGGTTGCGGCGAATGCATAGCGGCCGCCTTTTTATGTGTGGTCTATGCTCGATGCACAGGCTGCGATCAGCCTTCGGCTGCTCCTGAGAGATCGCGGCCGCCCGTCGAGGCGAAGGCCGAACTCGCATAATGTGTTAGCCCATAACAGGCTCGGACATGCCGCCTGACGTCGCGATTGTTGACCTAGATCAAGTCGTCGATGTCAGTTCTCTGGATACTGTCATCCATGCGAATTGTTCTTGCGCTCCAATACATCGGATTGGCATGGTTCGCTAAATCAACCTCACGTTGCTTCAAAGGGGCTGCAACTCATGATCGCTCAATTGACAACGTACGAGCGACAACTTGCGCTCATTATCCTGCTGGCGATTTCCTTGTGTGGATTCGCCATGGCGGTGGCCGGACAAAGTGATCCCCTGGGCGTTCACGGGGCTATTGTATTGTTGGCGGGGCTCGCGGGAGCCTTCTGGGTCATCTCCGGGTACTACACACCGGAGCCTGGCGAAGACCGCCTCGACCGGTATTTCGACGATCCCAGCCGAATGGGCATTATCCTGGCTATGGCATGGGTCGTCGCCGGACTTTTCGTCGGCGACTGGATTGCCTGGCAGCTCGTCAATCCGGACCTGACTTTTGACGCTGCCTGGTCGAGCTTTGGACGCCTCCGTCCGGTGCACACCTCCGGCGTCATCTTCGGCTTCGGCGGCAATGCGCTGATCGCGACGTCGTTCTATGTCCTGCAACGCACGTCCCGCGCGCGCCTGCCCGACCAGTTGAGCCCATGGTTCGTGCTCCTCGGCTACAATTTGTTCTGCGTCATCGCCGCCACCGGCTATCTGATGGGCGTCACGCAATCGAAGGAATACGCCGAACCGGAATGGTATGCCGATATCTGGCTGGACATCGTGTGGGTGACCTATTTCATCCTCTATCTGCGCACGCTGGCTCGCCGGAAGGAGCCGCATATCTACGTGTCGAACTGGTACTACATGGCCTTCATCCTGGTCGTGGCGATTCTCCACATCGTCAACAGCCTCGCCATTCCGGTTTCAATCGGTCATGCCAAGAGCTATTCGGCGTTTTCCGGTGTGCAGGATGCGATGACGCAGTGGTGGTACGGGCATAACGCGGTCGCGTTCTTCCTGACCGCCGGCTTCCTCGGCATGATGTACTACTACCTTCCAGTGCGTGCCGGCCGCCCGATCTTCTCCTATCGGCTGTCGATCATCAGCTTCTGGGGCATCACTTTCATGTACATGTGGGCGGGTTCGCACCACCTGCACTACACCGCGCTTCCGCACTGGGTGCAGACGCTCGGCGTGACGTTTTCGGTCATGCTGCTGGTTCCTTCATGGGCGTCGGCCGGCAACGCGCTGCTGACGCTGAATGGCGCCTGGCACAAGGTGCGCGACGACGCGACCCTGCGCTTCATGATGGTCGCTGCGGTCTTCTACGGCATCGTCACTTTCGAAGGCTCGTTCATGGCCATTCGCCCCGTCAACTCGCTGTCGCACTATACCGACTGGACCGTCGGCCACGTGCACGTTGGCGCGCTCGGCTGGGTCGCAATGATCACTTTCGGCGCGATCTATGCATCGGTGCCGTGGCTTTGGAAGCGCGAACGGATGTATTCGGGTCGGCTGGTGGAGGTGCACTTCTGGCTCGCGCTTGCTGGAACGGTAATCTATGTGTTCGCGATGTGGAATTCCGGCATCATCCAGGGGCTGATGTGGCGGACCTACAATGAAAGCGGAACGCTCGCGTATTCCTTTGTCGACACCCTGGTTGCGATGCGTCCCTATTATATCGCTCGCGCAATCGGCGGCCTGCTGTTCCTGATCGGCGCATTGGTCGCATGCTACAATATCTGGATGACGATACGGACGGCCGATCAGCCGGCCGACCAGCGGCTTGCCGATCGTCCCGTTCCCGCGCCCGCAGGCGTCTCCGCGCCTCAACCGGCGGAGTGACGGCATGTTCAACCTGCATTACCAGCTCGAGCGCAAGACCATCGGCCTGGTGCTCGCCATCATCGGCGTTGCCGCCATCGGCGGTGCGGTCGAGATCATACCGTTGTTCACGATCCATCAGACCGTCGAAGACGCCCCGGGCATGCGGGTTTATACGCCGCTCGAGATCGCAGGCCGCAATATCTACGTCCGGGAAGGCTGCTACGCCTGCCATTCGCAGATGATCCGGACGTTGCGCGACGAAGTGGAACGCTACGGACCCTACTCGCTCGCCGTCGAATCCAAATACGATCATCCCATGCTCTGGGGATCGAAGCGGACCGGGCCCGACCTCGCGCGCATGGGGAACAAATATTCCGACGAATGGCACGTCAGGCATCTCAACAATCCGCGCGACGTCGTCCCGGAATCGGTGATGCCGCATTATTCGTGGCTCGGCCGTACCGAACTGCGCCATGACGACCTTGGCGCTCATCTGGCTGCGCTTCGCAAGGTCGGCGTGCCCTACACCGATGACATGATTGCCAACGCGAAGTCCGATGCCTACGGACAGGCCGCGCCCGATACGCCCTACGCAGAAGGCGTTACCAAGCGTTACGGCGCGGCGACCAATGTGCGCGCCTTCGACGGCAAGTCGGGCGAGCTGACCGAACTCGATGCTCTGGTCGCTTACCTGCAGATTCTCGGCAAGCTGACTGACGCTGCGCACAAGCCGGTCGCAGCCGCAGGAGGTTGATCATGGACAACGATTTTGTGGTCTGGTTCTCGAAGTCATTTGGCCTGTTCTATCTGATCGCGCTTTCGATCATCATCGTCGCCTATGCGTACTGGCCGTCGAACAAGAAGCAGTTCGACGAGGCGGCGCAATCGATTCTCGGGGACGAGGACAAGCCGCACAGGGATCAGATATGGCGGTAGACGAACGCGATCCGCATACCGGCTACATGACCACCGGTCACGAATGGAACGGCATCAAGGAATTGAACTCGCCGGTGCCTCGGCCGGTCTATTTCTTCCTGATCGTAACGGCCTTGTTCTCCGTCGTTTACTGGGTGCTGATGCCGGCATGGCCGCTCGGTGTAACCTATACCAAGGGCCTGCTCGGTATCGATCAGCGTGCCATTGTCAGTGAAAGCCTGAAAGAGGCCGCCATCGAACGCGGCGCATGGACCAAACGGATCGAGGCTGAAAGCTTCAAGGAAATCCAGGCCGATCCTCGGTTGATGGAAAAGGTGCTACAGACCGGCCGAACGCTGTTCGGCGACAATTGCGCGGCATGTCATGGAACGAAAGCACAGGGCGGCAATGGCTTTCCGAACCTGACGACGGCGTCATGGCTTTGGGGTGGCGATCCCGAGAGTATCGCCGAGACGATCCGCGTCGGCATCAATTCCGCTCATCCGAAAAGCAGGACATCGCAAATGATGGCCTTCGGGCGCGATCAGTTGCTCAAGAAGGACGAAATCGACAGCGTCGTGAATTACGTGCGCAGCCTTTCCAACCCTGCTGTGGCAAAGGAAGTGCCCGCTGCAAAAATCGAGGCCGGCAAGGCCGTTTTCGCCGCCAATTGCGTCACCTGCCATGGCGACAACGCGAAGGGCAACGCTGAACTCGGGGCGCCGGACCTGACGGATCGATTCTGGATCTATGGCGGCGATGCCGAGTCTATCTACACGACAGTGTGGAGCGGCCGGCAGGGCCATATGCCGAGTTGGGATGGACGGCTCTCCCCGCTCGACCGCAAGATTCTTGCGCTCTATTTGTTTGATCTCCGCCGGAGCGCACAATGAGCGAAGCCGGCGCAGCGACGAAGCACACCAGGACAAGGGCCATTCTTTGGCTCGCGATCGGCGCCGGGCTGTTGCTGATGCTGATCGCCAATTCGCACCTTGTCTATATGGCCGTCGTGTCCCAGCCGGACTGTGTCGCGCATGTGCGCCAGGGCGAGGGCTCTGCGAAGGACGGAAAGTTCAGCGCGGCAAGATCGTCATGCACACCGCGATGAGATAGCAGGAGACCAATGATGACGCCGATACCGGCCGTTGTTCCACCGCTGCAGCGAGAGCAGACCTGGAAGCGAAACATCGCCCCCGCAGTGGCCCTGGACTGGCTTGCGGCCGGCTGGCGCGATTTCACGATCTATCCCGGAGCCAGCATCAGTTACGGCATCCTGGTGTTTCTGGTTTCCGTCGTCACCACCGTCGGCATATTCGCGCTTCGCCTCGACTACATCCTGCTCCCGGCGTTTGCCGGTTTCATGGTCGTCGGTCCGATAATCGGGATCGGACTGTACGAAAAGAGCCGGCGCATCGCAGAGGGTAGATCCGTCAACCTGTGGCAGATGGTCTACGTCAGGCCGGAGTCTGGCGGCCAGGTTCTATTCGCAGGCGTGCTGCTGTTTCTGTTGACGCTGTTGTGGATGCGCGCCGCTGTCATCCTGTATGCGCTGTTTTTTGGCCTGCGGCCTTTTCCCGGCCCCGACCGCATCATTCCCATGCTGTTCACGACAGAGGTCGGCTGGGCGCTGTTGCTGATCGGCAGCGCCGTCGGCGGCCTGTTTGCGGCGTTTGCATTTGCGATCAGCGCCTTCTCCATCCCGATGCTGCTGTCGGAGCGCACGGATGCATTGACCGCCATGGGCACCAGCATGGCCCTGGTCTGGAACAATCTGCCCGTCATGTTGACCTGGGCGGCAATCATGCTGGCGTTGATCGTGGTCGGCATCGCGACCGGACTGCTGGGAATGATAGTGATTTTCCCGGTGCTGGGACACGGAAGCTGGCACGCGTACCGGACGATGCGGCCTCAAGTTTGACACGCGGCACCGGGAGTTGTTTCCAATGGGTTGTTGCGGTTCAGAAGCGGGATTGATAGCGCTGCCGCCGGATGCGCGCGCAGCCGGCGAGGAAGTGCTGCTCGCCAGCCGCATCGTCGCCGACGGTGTGCGCCAAACCGATCTGTCGGCGCCCGCAATCCACTGCGGCGCATGCATTCGGACGATCGAGAAGGCCCTCGGCGGGCTGGCCGGCGTGGAAAGCGCCCGCGTCAATCTCTCGACGAGGCGTGTAACCGTCCGCTGGCGAGCCGACGGAGCTCCGCCGCCGCTGATCGAGACGCTCGAACAGGCCGGCTTCCAGGCGCATCTGTTCGATTTCGAGCCCGACAGCAAGGATGGCGCACGATCAGAACTTGTCCGCGCGCTAGCTGTCGCGGGCTTCGCTGCGAGCAACATCATGCTGCTTTCAGTATCCGTCTGGGCCGGCGCCGAAGCCGAGACCCGCAACCTGTTTCATTGGCTGTCGGCAATCATCGCGCTGCCCGCGCTGGCATATTCCGGCCGGATATTCTTCCGATCGGCCTGGCAGGCCGTGAGGCACGGGCGCACAAACATGGACGTGCCGATCTCCCTTGGCGTGCTGCTGGCCTTCGGCATGAGTTTCTACGAGACGGTGGTGCATGGCCCGCACGCCTATTTCGACGCGGCTATCTCCCTGCTGTTCGTTCTGCTGGTGGGACGCACGCTCGACCACATGGTGCGCGAACGCGCCCGGCTTGCGGTAAAGGGGTTGGCGCGGCTCTCTGCACGTGGCGCATTCGTGCTGCAGGAGGACGGTTCGCGGCATTATCTTCCGACGAACGAAATTCGTACCGGGATGACGATCTTGCTGGCGGCCGGCGAACGCGTGCCCGTCGATGCGACCGTGACCAGGGGGGCATCGGAAATGGACGTCTCGCTGGTATCGGGAGAGCACGTGCCCGTCCCGGTGGCCGCAGGCTCTGTGCTGCGGGCAGGAACGCTGAATCTGACGGGCCCCCTGACCATTGTCGCGACCGCGACATCACGCGATTCGTTCCTTGGCGAGATGGTGCGGATGATGGAAGCCGCCGAGCAGGGACGCTCCGGCTACCGCCGCATCGCGGACCGCGCCGCCAGCCTCTATGCGCCGGCGGTTCACCTGACGGCGCTCATGACGTTTGTCGGCTGGCTCATCGCAACCGCCGACGTGCATCATGCGATAACGACAGCCATTGCCGTGCTGATCATCACGTGCCCTTGCGCGCTCGGTCTCGCGGTGCCGATGGTTCAGGTGGTCGCGGCGCGCAGGCTGTTCGATGCCGGCATCATGGTGAAGGACGGCGGCGCTCTTGAGCGTCTCGCCGAAGCCGACACGGTCGTGTTCGACAAGACCGGGACGCTGACGGTCGGCGTCCCACGACTGATCGGATCGCACGATACAAACCGCGAGACGACCGCAATTGCCGTTGGACTGGCTGCGCATTCGCGCCACCCCTATTCGCGCGCGCTGGTCGAAGCGGGCACCGGCCTTCCCGCGCCTGATACCGCGTTCGATGAGATTTCCGAGCATCCTGGATATGGACTTGAGGCGCGTTCGGGCGCGTCAGTTTACCGGCTGGGCCGGCCGGAATGGGCGCTCGCCGGCACGGCTGAGGCAGGCTGCATGCCGGGCAACGAATCCGTCGTGCTCGCAAAGGACGGCGACCGCCTGTCGGATTTTCGTTTCGAGGACCGGCTGCGGGCAGACGCGGCAACGGCGGTCGCCGAGCTCAAGGATATGGGATTCCGGGTTCAGGTGATTTCCGGCGATCGCGAGATCGCGGTACGGTCGATCGCAACCGAGCTCGACGTTCCCTGGCTTGCCGCCGCGCTGCCCGGCGACAAAACCACGCACATCGCAGCGCTCGAGGCTTCCGGCCGCAAGGTCCTGATGGTCGGCGACGGATTGAACGACGCGCCGGCGCTGGCGGCCGCGCATGCATCGATGGCGCCGGCTTCCGCGGCCGACGTCGGACGCAACGCCGCCGATATGGTTTTCCTGCATGAGAGCCTGGCCGCGGTGCCTCTGGCGATCTCCATCGCACGAAGGGCCGGCCGGCTCGTTCGCCAGAACCTCGCCCTTGCGACTGCCTACAATGTCGTCGCCGTGCCGATCGCAATCCTTGGCCACGTGACGCCGCTGGTTGCGGCAGTGGCGATGTCGGGATCGTCCATTCTGGTGGTCGCAAACGCGCTTCGCCTCGAGAGCCGACAAAGGACCGCCCAAAGCACTGCCGGCGTTGCGCAGATTCCGGCCGAAGCCACGATGGAGGCTGCCGAATGAAGGACTATTTTTACCTGATACCCATCGCGCTCGGGCTCGGCCTCGCCGCCCTCGCGGCCTTCATGTGGTCGCTCAAGACCCGACAATATGACGACCTGGAAGGAGCAGCCGTGCGAATTCTGCAGGAAGAAGACGCTCCGATCCGAACCAAGGCTGAGCGGTAAGCATCTCGGCCCGCCAGCCGAATGCCGCATTGCTTGCGGGCTTATTGGAACGGATCTTCTTCGCGCCAAACCTGGCTGATCAGTTACTCACGCGCACGCCATAGCGCGTAAAGTCATCATGGATCCCGGCCCGGATGGCCTTTGCCGCGGAAATATCGGCATCGCCGCCAGCCTTGTCTCCGTTCTTGAGCCTGGCAAGCCCGCGCCCATAGAGCGCACTCGCCAGCTTCGGATCGACACGCAGCGCGGAACTGAAATCATCGATCGCCGCGTCAGCCCGTCCCAGCTTCAGGTGGATCAGCCCACGCGAGTCATGCGTGGCGGCGTCGTTGGGCCACGACTGAAGCACCTTGCTGCAGTCTTCGAGCGCCGCCTGCAACGGGCCAAGGATGGCCCGGGTCCAGCAGCGGCCGCTCCACGCGGCTTCCAGATTGAGATCGAGGCGAATGGCCTCGTCATAGTCCCGCGCCGCGCGATCGTACTCGTTCTTTTTCAGGTAGACTCCGGCACGGTTGACGAATGCTCTGCCGTAGTTCGGGTTGAGCTTGATCGCTTCGTCCAGAGCTTTGAGGGCGAGGTCGTATTCGCCTTTCCTCAAGTAGGCCGCGCCGCGGTTGTTGAAGGCCTTTGCGAAGGTCGGATCGAGCTTGATCGATTGATCGAAATCCAGGAGAGAGCGATCAATGTCTCCGTTTGCCATATGGGCATTGCCACGATTGTTATAGGCAATCGCGCGCGCCCTCGCCGTACCTTGACCGGAATCGATAAACGCTGTGCAACCATTGATTCGGACTGCAAACGACGTGCGATCCGAACCGTTGCATGACGTAATGTTCTCGAGATAGTCGCTCTTCTTGGGACTCTGCGCGGCAGCCAGCGACCCGAACAGCACCAAGGCAAAAGCAGGCGCGAGCCGCTGAATGACGCGTCGGCTCGCTCTGCATTTCATATCAGGCTCTCCGTTCCCGACGCTGGCGAAGGGGCGACCGTCGATTGAAGTCCATGACATGGTTGGCTGACGAGCCTCCCGCACCGCGAATGGGCCTAGCATCCGCGACAGATGTTCAGGTTTGATTTTGGATAGGGCTTTTGCTCGGGTTGCTGTATCGCTGGTGCTCCGGGCTTTCGCGGGCCCTTGCTCTTGCCTTCTTCAATGAGCGTCGAAAATCTGACTGTCCCGTCATCCGAAATTTCGACGCGTGGTGTCGTGCCTCGAATGCCCATGGTCGCAACTGGGGTATCGACCTTCATATCCCCGGTCTTCGCGACCTGGCCGGCGACAAAAGTGAAAGTGCCCTTGCTCAGACTGAACAAGGTCGAGTTGGACGCACTCTTTGGATCGTACACGAACTCGTCCAAAGCCATGCGCGCATTGTTCGACAGGTTGAAGGAGCTGCCATCGGTGAAGTTGATGCCGACCCGGCCGTCGGCGCCAGTTACAACGATATCGCCCTGATAGACGAGATCGCCTACGTTCGCCTGACCAGCTTGACCTGCGGTGCTCGCCTGAACGACCACCGCATTCGCACGCTCAATCGTGACCGAACCTGTGGCGACAACAACTTTTCCAATTGGTTTTGATGCGAGATCCTGAACGGCGGGCTTGGCGATATCGCGTTGCGCGTGAGCCGGTCCGGCGAAAAGCCCGCCCGCCGTCAGAACGAATCCTGCCACCAATGCGGCAATTGCTTGCGTGCGCATGATCCCCCCTTCCCGAGAAGATCTTGTCCGAGAGACCGCTCACCGGCTCTTTGAACCGAAGGCCAAGGCGACATTAGACCCCAACCTTAGACCCGATGTCGGGCACCATCGACCATCCGTTCAAAAGGATTACTCCTTTTGAGCCTAAAGCCTAACGCCCATAGATTGGGTAGTTTGGAACAGGAGTCTCGGCTGCCAGCCTTCTGGCAGCGCGCAGATGTTTTGACCTCAAGGGCTGGGTAAAGCCAGACCACGAAAATGCACACGAGATAAGTGGCAGTCGGGGGTTGGCCATGCTCGTCGGGTTCCACGCCAAGACCGGGTACAAACGTAAGGCCGCTGCGGCCCTACTTCCCCGCATCATCGGCAACATTCGGACGGCGGCCGGTTTCGGCGGCCTGAGGCCTGCCGACGGCACTGCCGCTCAAGCCACACTCGGCGATCCCCGAACCCGGGCCCATGCCGGCGGGTTCGGCTTGCTGTGGCTCACAGCACTGACATTCTCGATGATGAAACAGGCCCAGGCCGCCGAGCCGAACGTCACACTCCTGGACGACGGCAACATCACATACAAGGATCTCGAGCACGGCGCATTCGAGTTGATCACCAAGGAAGTGATCCCTCGACACTTCCTCGTTGAGGATCCTGGGCAGACCATCATCCTGCGTTCGCAGGGGTCCTCGGTCAGCGTCAGTCAGAGCACAAACTCCGCGGCGCGAATGGCCGAATTGCAGGCGGCCCAGCAGGAAGCGCTCGCCATCTTCGAAAAAGGACTGGGGTCGACGGGATCAAGCACTCCTCCTCCCCTCGAGCAGCTGCCCGCGCAACCGATCAATTTCATCCCGATCGATGATTCGACCCCGGTGCAGGATTTGCCTGCTTTGCCTGCTGTGATCCTCGCATCAGCCCCGGAGATGATTATCGAGCAAATCCCACCTCCACCTCCACCGCCAACGCCGCCGACGCTGAATGCGGCGATTGGGCCGACCGAGATCGACACGACGGTCTTTGACCTCTTCACCGCGACAAGCGGCACTTTCCTTGCCAGCAGCCCCAACAGTGGCGCCACGCTGACCTTCAGCATCAGCGGGGGAACCGGCGGCAGCACCGTCATCGACGGGGTAACCTACGATGTATCGAAGGTTGGTCCTTACGGCACGCTTTATGTCGATAGCACGACCGGCGCCTATACGTACGTTCCGGATAATGACGCGATCAACGCGCTGACCGAGCCCACGACCACGAACTTCACGATCACCGTATCCGACGGCACGCTCTCGGCCGCTCAACCCTTTACGATTGCCATCAACGGCACCAACGACGCGGCCGTCATCTCCGGCGCCACCAATGGCACGGCGATCGAGGCCAGCGCCGTCGCCAACGCCGCGCTCGGTACGCTGAGTGCCACCGGGACGCTCACCAGCACCGACGTCGATGACGCGCCCAATGCTTTTGCGGCGGTTGACACTCCGGCCGTGAGCGCGAGCGGCTTCGGCACCTTCACGATGACGGCGGCCGGCGTATGGACCTACACGATCAACGACTCCAACAGCGCGGTGCAGGCACTCAATGTCGGCGACAAACTGACTGACTCCTTCACGGTGACCGCCATCGACGGCACCCCCCAGGTGGTGACAGTCACCATTAACGGCACCAACGACGCAGCGGTCATTTCCGGCACCACAACCGGTTCCGTGACCGAGGACGGCGGCACCAAGTGCGACCTGCCTACCGCGACCGGCACGCTCACCGCCGCCGATGTGGACAACGCACCGGGCTTTACGGCGGTTGATTGCCCGACGGTCAGCGATGGCGGCTATGGCACCTTCACGATGACGGCGGACGGCGTGTGGACCTACACGCTCGACGACGCCAATTGCGCGGTGCAGGCACTAAATATCGGAGACAAGCTGACCGACACTTTCAAGGTGACCTCCCTGGACGGCACCGCGCAGCTGGTGACGGTTACCATCAATGGCACCAACGACGCCGCCATTATTTGCGGAACCAAGCAAGGCTCGGTCATCGAGGCTGGCGGCGCGGCCAATTCCGTATCTTGTAAACCGACCGCGACCGGCACGCTCACCGATACTGACGTCGACAACACTCCCAACACCTTTACGGCGGTCGATTCGCCAAAGGTGAGCACGGCCGGCTATGGCACCTTCACCATGACGACGGATGGCGTCTGGACCTACACGCTCGATAACACCAACTGCGCAGTGCAGACACTCAATGTCTGCGACAAGCTGACCGACTGCTTCACGGTGACAACCATCGACGGCACCCCGCAGGTGGTAACGATCACCATCAACGGCGCCAACGACGCTGCCGTCGTTTGTGGCGCCACGACCGGCTCAGTAACCGAAGCTGGCGCTTGCACATACGGTACGCCGATCGCCACCGGCGCGCTTACCGATACCGATGTCGACAACACACCCAATACCTTCACGGCGGTGTGCTCGCCGAAGGCGAGCGATACCGGCTATGGCACCTTCACGATGACGGCGGATGGCGTCTGGACCTACAAGCTCGACAATGCCAACTGCGAAGTGCAGGCGCTCGACGACTGCGACACGCTGACCGACTGCTTCACAGTGACCACCATCGACGGCACCGCACAGGTGGTGACAATCACCATCAACGGTGCCGACGACGCGTTCCACTTCAAGGACAAGATGTCCGACGTCAGAACTCCTGACGTCATCGACCTTGCAGAGGACATCCCGGCGTCGATCAGCTCCGCCGAAAACGCTGCAGCAACCAGTGCGGCGCCGGCGATTTCAGAGCCAGACCAACCGATCGAGATGTCTGCACAATGGTGGAATCAGCCAGGTAACGCTGTCAGTACCCTCGCGCCGCAAGATCTGATCGTGTGACGGAGCCGCGCCGATTTCAGCCCCGCGATTCCCGCGGCGCATGCCGCCCTACTTCGCTTCGCTCGCCTTGATCCCTGAGCTTTCGACGAGCTTGGCCACCCGCGGCAGGTCGGCGGCGAACAGGCGCGCATGCGCCTCGGGCGACAACTCGTTGTCGGGAAACGGCAGCGTTCCGAGCTGCTTCAGTTTCTCCAGCAGGACGGGATCGGACAGAGCCGCGCGGAGCGCCGAGTTCAGCGCAGCTATGGTCTCCTTGGGCGTGCCCTTCGCCACGTAGAGCCCATGCCACATCGAATAGCTGACCTCGGGCATGCCGAGCTCGGCGGTGGTCGGCACGTCCTTCAACTGCTCAAGACGTTGCGGCGACGTAATGGCGATGCCGTGAAGTGTTCCGGCCTGAATCTGCGGCAGCGCATTGGTCACCTGATCCCACAGCAGATCGATCTGCCCCGCCAGCAGATCGGAGATGGCCGGAGCCGACCCGCGGTAAGCCACGACCGTCGGCTTGAAGCCGAGCACATTGCCCATCATCACGGCGCACAAATGACTGTTGGTCCCGAGACCACCGTGCGCGAAGTTCGCCTTGTCGCCCTGCGCCTTGATCCAGTCCACATAGTCCTTTGGCCCTGAGCCTGGGATCGACTTGCGGCCGATCAAAACCATCGGCGCGTTGTTGACGAGGCCGACCGCCTCGAACGCCGTTTTGGTATCGTACCGCAGGTTGATGAACAGGCTCGGCGCCGCGAGCAGCGCGACGTGATTGATCAGCACTGTCGAACCGTCAGGCGCCGATCGGGCGACGCGATCATTGGCCAGCGTGCTGCCGCCGCCGACCACGTTCTCGACAATGACGGTCTGGCCGAGCGTGCGCGACATCCGCTCGCCAATGAGGCGCGCGACGGTATCCGTGCCGCCGCCGGCCGCGAACGGGACGACCAGTGTCACGGTCTTCGGGGCCGATTGCGCATGGGCCTGCGGCGAAAGCGCCGCAATCAGCAGACCAAAGCCCATGGCGGCGCTTCTAAAAGGGAGATTGATCACGATAGCATCCTCCAAAGTCTTTGTTTTTTGTTGTTGTGCCGCATTGTTGCGGACGTGCGCGCGTTGGCGATGCCACGCCGCGGAAAACAGCGGGGCACCGCATGACTGCGGATCATGCTGATTGCGGCCCTGCAAATCAATTACAAAGCGAGCGTAGCTCGCCGGCAGACCGGCGTGATACGATCTCCACAAGGTTCTGATAGAACTGGGGCTGATAGAACTGGGACGGATTGAATGGGACAGGCTGCATATGTCGCGGTCGATTGGGGCACGAGCAGTTTTCGGCTTTGGCTCGTCGACCGGACCGGCAACGTACTGGGGGAACGCCGCAGCCACGAGGGCATGATGGCGGCGGGCAAGCTCGGCTTCGCGACCGTGCTGCAATCGCATCTGGAAGCCGTCAGCGCCGCGCCTGGGCTGCCCGTTGTCGTCTGCGGCATGGCCGGCGCCCGACAGGGATGGGTTGAAGCCGGCTATGTCGACACGCCGGCGCGGCTCGCATCGATCCTCAAGCATGCCGTCCCGGTGCCGGGACAGGACCGTGACATCCGCATCCTCCCCGGCATCGCGCAGCGAGACCCCAGGGCGCCGGATGTCATGCGGGGCGAGGAGACGCAGTTGCTCGGCGCCTTGGGCGCGGACGCGGCTGACGATGCGGTCGTATGCATGCCGGGCACCCATTCGAAGTGGGTCAGGGCGAATGGCGGTATCGTCGAACGGTTCGCCACGTTCATGACGGGAGAGCTGTTCGACGTCATCTCGCGAGAGACGATCCTGTCCCACGCGGTGACCGGCGCCGATCAAGCGGAAGATATCGACGCCTTCAAGTCGGCGGTTATTGCCGCCTTTGAGACGCCTGCCTTCGCCGCCAATCTGCTGTTCCAGGTGCGATCGGGTCAGCTCCTTTATGGCGGCACGCCAGCCTCGGCACGTGAGAAAATATCGGGAACGTTGATCGGTCTCGAATTGGCGGCGGGCCTCGCCGGAGACGTACCCAGCACCGGCATCACGTTGGTGGCGTCAGGGCGACTCCAGATGCTTTATCAGTTGGCATTTGACACGGTTTCCGTTCCTGTCAGATCAATCGGAGCCGAGGACGCCGTCCGTCGCGGCCTTTCGATGGCCGCGGAATCGATTTGGAACGTATAAAGGATCAGACGATGAGCGTTGTCCCATTCCCCCCGATGAAGCGGCCGCTGGTCGCGATCCTGCGCGGCGTGAGGCCCGAGGAAACGCAGGATATTGTCAGCGTGCTGGTCGACAACGGCATGACCGCGATCGAGATCCCGCTCAACTCGCCGGATCCATTCCGCTCCATCGAGATCGCGGTCAAGAAGGCCCCCGCCGGAACCCTGGTGGGCGCCGGCACCGTCCTGACGCTGGAAGCCGTCGAGCGGCTCCATGACGTTGGCGGCCGGCTCCTGGTAACCCCCAACGTCGATCCCGAAGTCATTGCCCGCGCCCGGGCGCACGGCATGGTCACGATGCCCGGCGTCTTTACCCCGACGGAGGCGCTGCTTGCCGCCAAGGCGGGGGCCTCCAGCCTCAAGTTCTTTCCGGCGAGCGTGCTTGGCGCCGCGGGCATCACCGCCATTCGCGCCGTTCTTCCCGCAGACCTGATGATCGCCGCCGTGGGTGGCGTCTCCGACAAGAACTTCGTGGACTACATCAGTGCGGGCATTCTCGCATTCGGCCTCGGCAGCAGCCTCTACAAGCCCGGCATGACGGCGGCGGAGGTGGCCGTTCGCGCCAAGGCGACGATCGAAGCATACGACATGGCCATTCAGCAGACGGGGTAGACCAGCGAGAGCCGGGTCCGCCTGGTTACGGTGACCGCGTCAACAGGCTGTACGGCCACGGGCAAACAAACCAATTCAGTGAGCTACATGCCCAGCGACGGGGAGAACGTTCCTCACAACCATGGCTGCCAATCATTGCACGCCGAAGCGCTCGAATATCTTGTCGATTTCCGGGTTAGTATCTTTTGCCGCGGCGATGCAACGGCACGGGACATTCGCGTGAGCCAATCTGTTAGATCCTCCAATGATTCATTGCGATGCACTGCCGATTTGCGGGTTAAGCGATTTCGTTCGGCCGCGGAGTTCCGCGAGCCGTTCCTGGGCCTGTGCCTGGGCTGATCGCGCGTACCATCCGGCTTTAGTCCGGAATGAGCACCAAAGCGAACGTCGGTATTGACCCTAACGACCGCCACTGGTGTGGAGTTTCGCAGCCGGCGCGGCACTTGGGGCAAAGGCCTTCAGCTTTCCATGATCAGCGTCGAGCCGAAGGACAACGGGCGTTTGCTGATCAAGAGCAACGCGATCGAGAACAGCCAAACGCCGGCCTTGGTTGCCGAGACTCTGACGCTGGTGGTTCTCTAGCCCGATATCACCGAAGTCAGACCGCCATCGATGGCAAGGATCTGACCGGTGATGTGCTTGCCGGCGTCGCTGGCGAAGAGAACCGCGGCGCCTTTCAGATCGTCCTCGTCGCCGATGCGGCGCAGCGGCGCGCCGGCGGCGAGCTTTTCGACCCCGACAGCCTCGATCGTGCCCTTCGTCATCCTCGACGGGAAAAAGCCGGGCGCCAGAGCATTGGCCGTAATTCCGTAGCGCCCCCAACTACCCGCCAGGGCCCGCGTGAAATTAACGACCGCGCCCTTGCTCGTGTTGTAGGCGACCATCTGCATATCTCCGGAACTTCCGAACAGGCCCGCGATCGAGGCAAGGTTGATAATGCGGCCATATTTGTTGGGAATCATCGAGCGCTTCGCAACCCGTTGGCTGAGCAGGAACAGCGAGCGGATATTCAGGTTCATTACCTTGTCCCACGCCTCGATCGGGTGATCCTCGGTCGGCGCGCCCCAGGTTGCGCCCGCGTTGTTCACCAGAATGTCCACCCGTCCGAGCTTCTTGATTGTTTCGTCCGCGAGCCGCTTGACGTCTTCGTCTTTGGAATTATCCGCTGCGATCCACTCCGCCTTGATGCCGAGACCGGCAAGATGCGCCTGGGCCTTTTCCAGGTCTGGCGCCTTGCGAGAGGAAATCACGACCCGAGCCCCCTGCTCACCTAACGCCTCGGCGATCTGCAGCCCAAGGCCGCGGGAGCCGCCTGTAACAAGTGCATTCTTGCCAGTGAGATCGAATGCCTTCTTGATGCTTCCCATGGTCAATCCTCTTGTGGCCGAAGTTCTGCTGCGCGGTTATGTGGTCCGCGGGATCTCTATTTCCCGCGGAATACTGCCGAGCGCCGTTCCACGAAAGACTGGATGCCTTCTTTCATGTCCTCGCTGCTGAAAACGCGATCCTTGATCTTTGGGATGTAATCGATCGCGGCTTTTTCACCGGCCTCGATGTATTTCAGCGCGGCTTCCTTGGTTACCTGAATGCCGATCGGCGCGTTCCTGGCGATCAGGTCCGCAATCTCCATTGCGCGGGCAATCTGTTGGCCGGGAGCGACAACTTCCTGAACAAACCCGATCTTATGCGCCCGGGCCGCATTGAACTCGTCGCACAAGAACAGGTGATACATCGCATCTCCCCAGCCGACCCGCGTCAAATACCGGAAGTGGGCACCACCAAGCGGCGCGATCCCGCGCTTGGATTCCATCTGGCAGAACCGGGCGTCATCGGCCGCGACAACGATATCGCCAGCCAGCATCATTTCGATGCCGATCGTGAAACAGATCCCCTGCACTGCCGTCACGATCGGCTTGCGGCACCGGCTTTTCAGCGCGAACGCATCGATGTTGCCAGGCTTGATCTCGGTATTCTCAGCCTTGGGCCCGAAGAATTTCGGCATATCCAGTCCGGCCGTGAAATCCGGGCCTTCGGCGCAGAGTACCCCGACCCAGTAGTCGTCCGTTCGGTCGAGAAGCGTCATCGCATCCGACATCTGCGCCATCATCTGCGGACTGAAGGAGTTCTTCTTCGCCACGTTGTCGATGATAATCTTGAAGACGTGCCCATGCACCTCGGTGCGGATCTGCCCGACTTGGGGTTTTGTGTCGTTCATTTGCTGGTCTCCGAATTGCTCCCAGGTGACTGCGCAATCACACGCAGGCTTTTCCGGGCGACTGGCGTGCCGCCGATTATTCCTTGCCAGCCAGCTTGGAACGGCCGCCAAAACACTGGCTACAAAAGATTTGAACAGCCCTTATTCAGTGGCGATGCGCCCTGCCTCGAACCTTTCATCGCTCAGCTCAGCGCCGCGAACGCGGTCCGTTCGAAAGCCATCAGTTCTTCCGTCCGGCCGTCACGTACCTTCAGTAGCCACTGCGGATCCTGAAGCAGCGCCCGGCCCACCGCGACGAGATCGAACTCCTCGCGATCGAGGCGGCGGATCAACTCGTCGAGGGATGCCGGACGGGAGCTTTCTCCACCGTATGCGGCAATGAATTCGCCCGTCAGGCCGACCGACCCGACTGAAATCGTCGGTACGCCCGTCACTTTCTTCGCCCATCCGGCGAAATTCAAATCGGAGCCATCGAACTCCGGCTCCCAGAAGCGCCGTTGTGAGCAGTGCAAAACGTCGACTCCCGCGTCGACCAGGGGTTTGAGCCAGACTTCCAATGCGCGAGGCGTATCGGCCAGCTTCACTTCATAGTCCTGCTGCTTCCACTGGCTGATCCGGAGCAATATCGGAAAATCCGTTCCGACCGACTTGCGTACCGCGTGGACGATATCAGCAGCAAACCGGGCCCGGCCGGGCAGGTCCTTGCCTCCGTAGGTATCCTCTCGGCGATTGGTACCTTCCCAGAAGAACTGATCGATCAGATAGCCGTGCGCGCCGTGCAATTCGACGGCATCGAACCCCAGGCGCTTCGCCGCAAGCGCCGCGTCGGCGAAAGCGCGAATGGCGTCTGCAATGTCCTCCTCGCTCATCGGCTCGCCGAACTTCTTCTCCGGTCGCGACAGGCCGGACGGACTGTCATAGGCACCGGGAGGAGACCAATTCTGGGCGCGCGTGCGAACGGCCCCGACGTGCCATAGCTGCGGCGCCATCAGGCCGCCCGCGGCGTGCACCTCGTCGACCACACGCCGCCACCCCGCCAGCTCCTTCTCGCCATGAAAGCGGGGAACATTCGGATCGTTCAGGGATGCCGGACGATCCACGCCCGTACCCTCCGATATGATGAACCCGACCGCTCCTTCGGCACGACGGCGGTAGTAGCGCGCGACGTCTTCGGTCGGAATTCCGCCCGGTGAGAATGAGCGCGTCATCGGCGCCATCACGACCCGGTTCGGCAAGTTCAGCCCTTTCAGCACGAAGGGCCGGAAAAGTGCGTCGCTGGACATTCATGCTCCTTGATTCAGTTAGTAGCTTTGCGGGCTCCGATCACCCGCCTTGCTCATTCAAAAGGTAAGCTCACTTTTCCTCGGCGCTGAGAACCTTGCCGAATTGATCCCACGTGCTGCCGTTCCAGCGCTGCAGCTGCAGCTGCGTGTACGCCATACTGCTTTCCGGGCCCGTGTTGATCGTAACACCCGGTATGAGAGTTGGGAGCGACAAGCCGCGTATGTTCCGCGATTGCTTGACGATGTTCTCGCGCGAAAGGTCGTCACCGCACTGCTTGAGCACCTGTTCCAGGATCTGTCCCTGCTGTGTGCCGAATAGATAGTTGGCATCGCCGATGTCGGCGCCCGGCAGGTATTTCGCGAAATGGTCACGGTACCATTTGATACCGGGGTCGTCGGCCCACTTCTTGTCGTTCGGATCCTTGGTGATCGTTGCCGCGATGATGCCCACCGCCTTTTCCGGTCCCGCGGGAACGATGGTTGAAGAGACCGAGCTCGAAACGAAATTGATCAGGAACAGAGGCTTCCAACCAACCTCATCGGCCTTCTTGATAGCCTGAGCCGCGAACTTCGGCGTGCCGGCAACCAGGAACGCCTCTGCGCCAGACGATTTCAACTTCACCACGTGGGAATCGATCGTCGGCTCGGTGACTTCATACGAGGACGCTACAACTTTCTTATCGAAGTCGCCTTTCAGGTAGCCTTTGAATGCATTGAGGAAATCCTTACCCAAATCGTCGTTCTGATACAGGATCGCAATCTTTGCATCGGGCCGGGCCTGGGTGATGTATTTCGCGTAAATTCGCCCTTCCGTGTCATAGCTGGGCAATCCTGTGGTGGTCATCGGAAATTCAGAAAAGTTCGTGAATTTGGTGACGCCGCTCACAACAAACAGATGAGGGACTTTCTTCGCGTTGACGTACTTGATGGTGGCGCCGATGCCGGGAGTACCGAGCGGGCCGAACAGGAAGGCCACTTCATCGCTCTCGACCAGCTTCCTGGTCTGCTCCACCGTCTTGGGAGGGCTGTAAGCATCGTCGTAGGTGATGAGATTGATCTTGCGGCCGTTGATGCCACCGCGCTCGTTGATCGAATTGATGTAGGCGATCAGACCCTTCCCGGTATTGCTAAGCGGCGACGCGGGACCGCTAAACGGGAACGTAGCCCCCACTTTCACTTCGGCGCTCGCGACGCCGGGCGTCTCCGCACGCGCGTTCGCGCCGAAAATCGTCACGCCGATCGCGACTGCTAGTATGGACTTCCTGAACATCGGCATCCCCCTTGTGCGGCGACGGGTTGCGTCGCTCATCAATCGTTGAATTTCCGTGCGGCTTTGGTGACCGACATAGTCGCCTGCGCCGTTGCGACCGCACCGGCATTCTCTTTGCCTAATCCCGAGCTACCTCGAGATTTTCTGTTCCGGGCGCGGCTTCGTCTCATCAGCAAGTGCATCGGTCAGCCCGCGGCTGCCGCATCCGACGCCTTCGCAACCCCTCGTTCGATGGCCATCTCGCGCAGCTTGTGTTTGAGTATCTTGCCGGTGGAGGCCGAGGGCAGAGCGTCGAGCACGAGCAGTTCGGTCGGACGCTTGTACGAAGTGAGCTGTTGGACCGTGTACGCCTTCAGATCTTCGGCGCTAACGCTGGCGCCCGGCAGAAGCTGCACGAATGCGACGACCTCCTCGTTGCCATCAACCGGTCGTCCCACCACCGCTGATTGGACGACCTGGTCGTGCGCATTCAGCACCGCCTCCACTTCAGCAGGGTAAACGTTGAAGCCGGAGCGGATGATCAGCTCTTTGGTGCGGCCAGCGATGTAGAGGTGGCCCTCGCCATTCACCCGGGCCAGATCCCCTGTGTTGAACCATCCTTGGTTATCGATCGCCGCGGCCGTCTGCTCGGGAGAGCGATAGTAGCCAAGCATCACGTTGGGGCCTCGGACGTGCAGCTCGCCCACTTCGCCGGTCGCAACGCTCATGCCTTGCCTGTCCACGATCCGGTGCTCGATACCGGGAAGAAAGGGGCCGACCGACTCGTCTGAGACAGGGTGTTCTGAACGCACACCCGATAGGCCGGGCGAACATTCGGTTATGCCGTAATTGTTCAATAGCGGGATTCCGAATTCGTCCTCGATCCGCTTCTTCAGATCGAGATCGAGCGGAGCGCCGGCGACGGCCATGACCCGCAGCTTGCCTCGATCGAGCCGTTGGATGCCCTTGACCGCCTTGTGTTCGAGCAGCCGCTGATACGTGGCAGGAACACCGAACAGGCTCGTAATCCCCTCCTCGGCTATGGCATGGGCCAGCGCAGCGGGATCGGCCTTGGCCACAACATACAATGTGCCGCCGTGCATCATCGTGGCAATCAGCAGGATCGAATACCCGACGATGTGGGACATCGGCAGCACGCCGTAGATGCGGTCGGCCGGACCGCTTTTGCGAAGGATTCCAGAAGTCTTTGCGGTAAAGAGCAGGTTGCGGTGGCTCAGCATGACCCCCTTCGGTGCACCGGTCGTTCCCGAAGTGTAGAGAAGGCCCGCGACCTGGTACGCGCCATCCTTCTCGACGGGCTCCGCTTGCGCATCCGCATGGAGAGGACCAATGCCGATTCCACCGAATGGCCCCACAGCGCCGATTTTCGCACCGACGCGGCTGGCATGATCGGAAGCTTCCTTTGATAGCGCCGAGTTGAACAGCACGCGCCTGGCGCCGCTGTGCGTGCCGATCAGGTCGATCTCCCTGGCCGAGAGGCGGGGATTAACCGCAATGCCCCATGCGTCGAGCTTGCTCGCCGCGAAGAGCATCGCTCCCAAAGCCACGCTGTTCTCGCTCGCAATCATCACGCGATCACCGGGCCTGATCCCCAAATCGGCGAGATCCTTCGTCACGGCGTCGACAGCTTGCGAGAACTGCCGGTAGCTCCACGAACGTCCCCCTTCAACGAACGCCGGATGATCCGGGGTGTCCCGCACGAACGGCGCGTAGACCTCGTGCACTCTTGAAGGCAGACCATCGAGCAATTCGGCCGCAGTGAGTTCGTCCACGCTCCTCATGCCATCCTCCCTCGCGCCCTCTTTTCGGGAGCGCTGCGCGGCCCCCTTCAAACGGGCAGGTCCGCTTCTTCATGTCGAGTAAATAGTTCTAAAATAGAACTGTCAAGTCGGATGACCATCTATCGGTTTTGAATGACATGCCTACGTCGGTCGTACGCCCTTAATTCCTATTTGGCATTCGACGTCACGACGCAAGTCGTTCGGATAAAACCGGGGATAAGGCTCGCTTGTGGCACACGCCTGCGAAAGCGGCAGAGCCGTACCACCTGAAGCGGCAGGCTTCCGCTCATGATGAAGCGCGTCAGCGTTCGACGGGAAGAACCCGAGCCGGCGATGGAAGTGGCGCGAGCGTGAGACGTCTCAAGCCGACCGATGCTGGCGATGTGTATGCAGGACAGATTTCCGCGATCACTCATTCAACCGTTACAGGGAGCATGCGTTTAGCTGGCGATCTTCAGGAGCGTGGTGTGGCTGAGAGACGCCTTCAATTGAACCTCCATATTGCTTGCCCCAACCCCGAAGCGAAAGCAGTACGGGCCCGAGGCTCTGGCCGAAGGCAGAGATTTCATATTCCACCTTCGGAGGAATCTGCGGATAGGCACGGCGCACGATCACGCCATCGGCCTCCAGCTCGCGCAACTGAAGGGTCAATATCCTCTGCGTGGCGTTAGGGATGGCTCGGGACAGTTCCATGAACCGCTTCTTGCCGGCGAAGAGATGAAACAGGATCAGCGGCTTCCACATGCCGCCGATGACGGACAGTGTCACCCCGACCGCGCATCCGCTTTTCGCGTCAAACCTTCTTGGACGCATGGTCACCTCCATAAATGATAGTATCAGCTACAATTGTGCGTTCTGACGGCACGAAGGGCACTAGTCTGGGGTCCGTCGAGCGTGAGCCTATTCCATGGCGCCGAAAGTCCCGGTCACACACGCCCCGTTGACGTCTTCGGATGTAACCATCGACGCCATTGAACAGCTCTTGATTTACGTATTCATATCACATGACGACCGTAATACAATAGATACTGACAGCCGCAGACAGTGGCAGGATCGCGACAGAGGGCTCGTCGACAGCCCGCGCCAGACCAACCGCACGGACGGGCCTCGGCATCAGCAGGTTGCCCGCTCGCGCTTCGGGGCGCTGCGTCGCCATGTCAGGCCCGCTGTCATATCGGCCAGGGGCGGGCTCCACGCGGGCACGCGGCGGATACCTACATAAATGATAGTATCCGCTTTAATTGTGCCTTCTTGCGATCAGGCGGCGCGACCCTAGGTGCGTGGACAGCGAAACTCCAATCCAGGATATGGCGATGACATTCAAGGCGCTGCTGGCTGCAAAGACAGGTGAGAAGATTTCGACCAGCGTGGTCGAAATGAACGAGCAAGACCTCATGCCTGGCGACGTTACGGTTGCCGTCGAATATTCAACCGTGAACTACAAGGATGCGCTGGCCATTAGCGGACGCGCAGAGATCATTCGCCAGTTTCCCCTCATTCCCGGTATCGATCTTGCTGGAACGGTGGAGGCATCCTCCTATCCCGGCATCGCCGTCGGAGACCGCGTTGTCGCCAACAGCTGGGGACTGAGTCAGAGCCACCATGGCGGTTACGCCCAGAAAGCGCGGATCAAAGGCGAGTGGCTCGTGAAGATCCCCGCTCCCTTTTCCACGAAGGATGCGATGGCAATCGGCACGGCCGGTTACACCGCGATGCTGTCGGTGCTGGCCCTCGAACATGGCGGAATCACACCGCAGCGTGGCGATATCGTCGTAACCGGCGCCAATGGCGGCGTCGGCTCGATCGCGATCGCTCTCCTCGCCGATCTCGGGTATCGCGTCGTTGCATCAACTGGACGTCTTGAAGAAGCCGATTATCTGCGGAGCCTCGGTGCGGCCGATGTCATCGATCGGCGGACGCTTTCGGAGCCCGGAGCTCCTATCGCGCGCGAACGTTGGGCTGGCGCTGTCGACTCCGTCGGCAGTCATACACTGGTGAACGTATTGGCGCAGACGCAGTACCGCGGCGTGGTGACGGCGTGCGGCCTGGCTCAGGGTACCGATCTTCCCGGAACGGTTCTGCCGTTCATCCTGCGCAACGTCACACTTGCTGGAATCGACTCGGTGAATGCCCCGCAGGAGGTGCGAATCGAGGCGTGGTCGCGTTTGGCTCGCGACCTGGACCTGAACAAGCTCGCCCGAACGATGCAGGTGGTCGGCCTCGCAGAGGTTCCCGACGTGGTGCGCCAAATGTTCGAGGGGAAGGTCCAGGGCCGCACGGTCATCGACGTGAATGCGTAACTGCGTTGCGACCCGCTTGGTCATACGTCAACGAGAATCGAACCACGCGGCATCGAAACAAACAATAAGCCCCACTCCTTTGGAGACCATCGGAATGCGTTTTCTGAAACAATCAGGCGTTCTCGCGCTCACCCTGACTGCCGCACTCATGTTCTCCGGGGCTTGGGCGGATAATGCCTCACCTGTCGGCTTGTGGAGAAATGTCGATGACGCCAGCGGCAAACCGAGAGCACTTATCCGCATCACGGAAGCAAATGGCACGCTGCAGGGTAGGATTGAAAGGGTGTTCCGCGCCCCGTCCGAAGATCGGAATCCGAAATGTGAAAAATGCGAAGGCGCGCTCAAGGATGTGCCGGTAATCGGCTTGGTAATCCTGAGTGGCCTGAAGAAGGACGGCGCCGAATATACCGCCGGCAAAATCCTCGATCCGGACAATGGCAAGGTCTACAGCAGCAAAATCCAGCTGACCGACGGCGGCAAGAAGCTCAACGTGCGCGGCTACATTGGCGTATCAATGTTGGGTCGTTCGCAGATTTGGGAGCGCCAGGAATAAAACGCGTCCTCGCTCATCTGCTTACGACGCGCACAGGAGCACGAAAAATGACTCAATTGGATCAACACGACACTCCACCTTCCGTACAGGACGTTGCAATCATCGTTGGGGGCGGCCCGGGCATCAGCTCAAGTTGCGCCAGGCTGTTCGCGGAAAACGGCATGCGTGTGGGGATCGCAGCCAGGAATCCGGAAAAATCGGTCCTGCAGAATCTGGAGAAGACGAACGGCGTGCGCCGATACGCTTGCGATGCTACCGAACCAGCGGCCGTGGAATTGCTGTTCCAGAGCGTCGTTCGAGACCTGGGGGCACCTACGCTTGTCGTGCACAATATCGACGGCCGCATTCCCGGCATTTTCCGCAAGGGGATTACCGAAGCCGACCCAAGCATGGTGCTCGAGACACTTCGGAACTCAGCATTCAGCGCGTATTTGGTGGGTCAGCACGCTGCTCGACTCATGCGAGAGAACAGACCAGGTCCCGGGGGAACGAAAGGAACGATCATCTTCACGAACGCAAGCGCGGCGCTCAAAGGTTTCCCGATGAGCGCTGCCTTTGCAATGGCATGTCATGCCAAGTCCGGACTCGCACAAAGCATGGCAAGAGAATTGATGCCGCAGGGTATCCACGTAGCAAATGTGCCGATTGATGCGGCGATTGGCTGGACTCAGGAAGACGGTACCCGCGCGCACCGATTGGCCGGAACGACTGTCGACGACAACATGGCTGACCCGGACCGCATCGCCGAAACCTACCTGCATCTGCATCGCCAGCATCGGTCGACGTGGGCGTTCGAAGTCGTGCTGCGGCCGTGGGTCGAGAAGTGGTGACTGGCGCTCGCGGGGGCAGACCTGCGTCGCTCCTGCACAGGAGCGTCAGCATCCAGGAACGGTCGAGAGAAAGAATATCATGAAGGCATCCAGTTCTGTCAGTTACGTCGGATCGGGTACGCGCTACATCGATGCGCCGAACCTTTCGATCAGTGTTGGGGGGACTACTTTTGCCTATCGCGACCTAGGCCCCCGCAGCGGCGTGCCACTAATTCTTTTCAACCATTGGGGCGCAGTTCTGGACAATTTCGATCCCCGGATTGTGGACGGCCTCGCCAGCAAGCATCGCGTGATCGCAACCGATTACCGGGGTATCGGTGCGTCGGGCGGAACGGCACCTGTGACGATTGATGAGATGGCGCGGGATGCGATTGCCCTGATCCGCGCGCTGGGCTTCGAGAAGGTCGATCTGCTCGGCTTTTCGCTCGGCGGATTTGTGGCGCAGGATATCGTGCTGAAGGCACCGGACCTGGTGCGAAAACTCATTCTGACCGGCACGGGCCCGGCGGGGGGCAAAGGCATCGACAAGGTGGGGCCGGTGTCCTGGCCACTCATAATCAAGGGCTTGCTGACGCTGCGAGACCCGAAATTCTACCTGTTTTTCACGTCCACGGCCAATGGCCGCCAAGCCGCGAAAGCCTTTCTGGAACGGCTGAAAGAACGCAAGGCAAACCGGGACAAAGGACCTACGCCCGGCGCCTTTTTGCGGCAGCTCAAGGCGATCACGACCTGGGGCCGGCAGGCGCCTCAAGATCTCGGAAGCATTCGGATCCCGGTCCTGATCGCGAATGGCGATAACGACATCATGGTGCCGACCGTAAACAGTACCGATATGGCGCGCCGTATCCCGGGCGCGCAACTGGTTATCTACGAAGATGCCGGGCATGGCGGGATTTTCCAGAACCACGCCGATTTCGTGCCGAAGGCCCTGTCTTTTCTCGACGCCTGATGCCGCGACCAAACTGCAAATTGGAGAAGTCACCATGAAGGCATTCGTTGTCGAAAAGTACAAAAAGAAAGGAGCTCTGCGCCTAGCCAACGTGCCAGAGCCGGAGTTGCGGGATGATGATGTCCTGGTTCGAGTTCACGCAACCGCCGTGAACCTTCTGGACTCCAAGGTCAGGGACGGAGAATTCAAGCTCATACTGCCGTATCGTCCGCCTTTCATTCTGGGACACGATGTTGCCGGGATAGTCGTCAGGGTCGGCCCCAAGGTCAGGCGGTTCAAGGCAGGCGACAAGGTCTATGCACGGCCGCGCGACCATCGGATCGGGACGTTCGCGGAATTCATTGCAATGAATGAAACGGACGTGGCGCTAAAGCCTGAGAATATCAGCATGGAAGAAGCCGCCACTATCCCGCTGGTGGGGCTGACCGCCTGGCAGGCGCTGGTAGAGTTGGGCAAGGTGAAACCCGGCCAGAAGGTCTTCATTCAGGCCGGCTCCGGTGGTGTGGGGACTTTTGCCATCCAGCTCGCCAAACATCTCGGCGCGACAGTTGCGACGACAACGAGCACGAAAAATGTCGAGCTGGTCAAGAGTCTCGGCGCAGACGTGGTCATCGACTACAAGACGCAGGATTTCGAGAAGGTTTTGTCGGGCTACGATCTGGTCCTGCACAGCCAGGACACCAGGGCGCTTGAAAAATCCATGCGCGTGCTGAAACCAGGTGGCCTCCTCATCTCGATCTCGGGGCCGCCCGACCCAGAATTCGCCAAGACACTAAAATTGAACCTGTTCCTGAAACTGGTGATGCGCGTGCTGAGCCATGGTGCGCGAAAGAAAGCCAAACGCCTAGGTGTGCACTTCTCATTCCTGTTCATGCGAGCGGAGGGGCAACAGTTGAGCGAGATCGCTTCCCTTATCGAATCCGGCGCAATCCGTCCGATCGTTGACAGGTCTTTCCCGTTTGAGAAGACCGGGGACGCCTTGGCTTACGTCGAGACTGGGCGCGCGAAAGGTAAGGTCGTCATCAGATTCGGGGAATAAGCCTCACCTGTAACTGGGGATACGTTTCTCGATGAAGGCCCGCACGGCTTCGGTATGCTCCGCCGTACCCGCCGCAACGACCATCTTCTCGGCCTCGTGATCCAATGACGTCAGGAAGTCAGCCGATAGCGCAAGATCGAGATTGTCCTTGATGGCGCCATAGGCGCTCACCGGACCGTTCGCCAACGTCCTCGCCCATGCGAACGCTTCCTTCTGCAGGTCAACATCAGGCACCACGCGATTTACCAGCCCCAGCGCTTCGCAGCGGCGTGCATCGATCCGTTCGGACAAAAACATCAGTTCGCGGGCACGCGCCGTCCCGGCCAACCGGGTCAACAGCCACGAAATGCCGTAATCGCCGGTGAGCGCAATTCTGGCATAACCAGTCGTCATGATGGTGGATTCGGCTGCGATTCGAATGTCGCAGGCGAGCGCGATCGCTAGCCCAGCGCCAGCCGCCGGTCCCGGCAGGGCCGCGATCGTGGGTTTACGCACCGAGACAAGCACGCCGGTCAGGGTACGCTGACGTTCCCGCAATCGCGCAACCTTGTCGCTGAATGACATGGCCGGCGCGGTGGAGTTGCCGCCCATGCCCTTGACGTCGCCACCCGAACAGAAAGCGCTGCCTGCACCGGTAATCAGCAGTGCGCCGACGTCCGGATCGTCACCGTTGCGCTTGATCATCCGGCGCAATGCCGGCGTGAGATGGTCGGACAGCGAATTTCGCGCCTCGGGTCGGTTCAAGGTGATCACGGCAACGCGACCCCGGATCGCACACAGCAGTTCGTCCGTCCCGGTATCAATAGAGATTGATCCATCCGTCATGGTTGTGATCTTTCATGTCCTGCGTCTGGATAGCTTTAGAACGAGTAAGCCCGTTACGCCGGTATAGCTGACCGGCCAGGCATCACCAATTTTCGCGGAATGGCCGCAGTTCCGTAAGAAATGACCAGGCCGATCGGTCCTGACCGTAGAGATGGTACAATTCGTCGGCGATGGCGGCAGGTTTGATGAAGAATTCATCCGGCTTGTCGCTCATCCGCGCGCGCATCCGGGGCGTGTCGATCACGGCGTCGATGAGAACATAGGAGACGTGGACGCCGAGAGGCCCCATGTCACGCGCGATCGACTCGGCCAATATACGCTGCGCCGCCTTTGTCGGAGCGAAGCCGGCAAAATTGGCCTTACCTCGGATCGAAGACGTGTTTCCGGTCACCAGGATCGCGCCCTTGCCGCGATCGATCATGTCAGGAGCCACTTCGCGTGCCAGGTACAACAAGCCCATCACATTGACCTCAAAATTGCCCTTCAGCATCTTCGGGTCGATCTCGCGAAAGCTCCCCCAGCCTCCTCCTACCGCGTTGTGGACCAGTATCTCGGCCGCACCGAAACGGCGCTTTACATCAGCGACGACGGCCCTCACCTGGCTCTCGTCAGAGACGTCGCAGGTCATCGCGTGCACATCGGGAAGCTCTTGCGCAAGGCGATTGATGAGTTCCGCCGAGCGAGCAAGCGCTATGATACGGAATCCGCCGGCAGAGAAGCGCTTGACGATGGCAGCTCCCGTGCCCGGCCCTACGCCAGTCACGATCGCGATCGGTTTCTCGGTCATTTGCTGCTCCCTTTGAGCTATTGTCCGGCCGCGCGCATATGAATTCGCTCAGACTGCGACTGATAGGCGGCAGCCTCGTGCGCGGGCACCAAGGCCAGACGAACCGCGACGTTCTTGTGGTAGGGCGTGCCCGCGATGGGATCGCGGTTTCCGCTCTCGGTAAGCAGATTGATACGCGGCCCGTTGACAAGCCGCTCTCCGTCCGACGTGGGATATGCCTGACCGTAGCCGTGCGGCAGCGCCAGCTGGCCATTCCGCATGGCGTCATCGACCTTGCAGCGGACGACGAGCCGCCCGACCACCGACTCGACGGCGATCCAGTCACCATCCTTCGCGCCCAACGCGTTCAGGTCGCTCGAATTGATCAACATGGCGCCATCAGGATCGTCGCGACGCCACGCGGGATCGCGAAAGATCTGGTTGGCGTTGAACATGCGGCGGCCACCAGCCGCCAGCATGAACGGAAACTCCTTTGGCGCGCCCGCCGTTTGCGGATCGAGACGCGCGAGCCATTCCAGCATCTGCGGGATCGCCAACCGAACCTTGCGATCCGAATGGTTGATCAATGACCAGACCTCGTCATAGTCGTGCCGGGTAACTGCGGTGCCCTGCCGTGTGGCCACGATAGTGTCGAACAGGAGATCGCCGAGCTGATGATCCGTCACCTCGTCCGATGCGCCGATCGCCCGCCGCACCGCTTGCGGCGATCGCTTCGCGCAAGCCAACGCCGCGCCCCACAACGGTGCCGCGGCCGCCGTGCCATCCGGAAGCGTCTGCCCGAGCGTGTGGTAGAGCACCAGGGCAGCGACTGCGCAGGGGTTTTCCGCGATGAAAGCACGAAAGGCTGTGGCGAACTCGGCTCGCGAACGCCGCGCCGCCTCGCGCAGGGGCGCGAGTACATTGTCACCTGGCAGAAGCCCCAGGGCGATGGCAAGCCGTGTGTAGATCTCGGGCTCCGGCAAGGTGCCGGCGAGCGGCGGCAATACACCGGCGCGTACGTGAAAAAAATTCGTCGGAAATTCGAAGTTGAACAGGGTGAATTCGGCTTTCTCAAATTGTGAGGATGCCGGGAGAACGTAATGCGCGAGCCGTGCGGTTTCGGTCATCGCAACGTCGACCACAACGCATAGGTCGAGCGAGCGCAGCGCGCGCTCCACGGCCTCGGTGTTTGCGGCCGTGTTGGCGGGATTGGAACTGTCGATCCAGGCGCAACGTAACCGTTCAGGATGGTCCTTGAGCACCGCTTCGGGGAAAATGTTGGGCGGCAACAGGCCCCCAATAACTGCGTCGCCGGTCGGTGCGAATGTCTGGTTCGGAGAATTTCCCCATAGCGGTTGAAGCCAGCTATGCAGTTGGTTGGTACCTTTGCGGCCGAAATTGCCGGAAAGCATGATCAGAAGCTTTTCGAGATAGGAGTTGAGCGTCGAGTTGATACCTTGCTGGATGCCAAGCTCGACCCGGACCACCATGGCCTTCGCCGCCACGATCATCGCGGCGCAACGCTCCAGGTCCGCGATCGAGATATCGGCGGCGGCAGCCCATTCTTCAACGGGGATGTTCAGCAATGCCTGCCTCACTTCCGCGAACCCGATCGTGTGCTCCTCAATGAACGCGTGGTCGATCCGGTCAGACCGGACAAGCGTGGCCAGCAGCGCGCCAAGGAGAAACGTGTCGGCACCGGGACGAACCGCGAGATGCAGATCCGCCATTTCGGCGGTTTCGGTCCGCCGGGGATCAATGACGATCAGCTTACGTGCGGGATCCTTGCGGATTTGATTGAGATGATCGCGCGCATTCGGGAAGCCGTGCGCGATCCAGGGATTTGCACCGATGACCAGCAGGAGATCGCAATGATGTACGTCTTCGGCGGTGTGGCACGTCTGGCTGCCGAACATGTGACCATTGACCCAGAAGTCGCCGGTTTTTTCCTGCGAAAGGGCGTTGAAGACGCTGCGCGAACCCAGCGCGCGCATCAATCCACTGGCGTAGGCGCCGCCGGCGTGGTTGCCCTGCCCGCCACCGCCGTAAAGGGCGATACTCTTGCCGCCATGCTTGTCGACGATGTCTCGCAGCCGCTCCGCTATTTCTGCGATCGCCACGTCCCACGCGATTTCGTCAAAGCCGCCGTCCGCGCGGCGACGCAGCGGGGTCGTGAGCCGATCCCTGTGATGCGCATAATATGGAATCCTGGTCGCCTTGTTGCACAGATAGCCCTGTGATTTCGGGCTCGAACGGTCGCCCCGTACTTTCTCGAGGCGCCCGTCATTCACCAGGACTTCGATTCCGCAATTGATGTAACACAGGTTGCAGGCCGTCTTAAGCCACTTGCCGGCCGTCATGGTGACCTCCCTTATGTTATGATTTTTCGCAGCGCATCGCCTTTATGGTTCTTCGCTGCGGCTTCCGAATCCGGCCACCGGCGGTCCTGCGTCCCGCATCGAGGATGCGGTCGGAAAGTTTCCCCGCGCCGACGGCACGCGACAGCACGATCGATCCCACCATGGTTGCGATAGCGCCCGTCGCGATTTGGCAGGCCTGTCGAGGTGGCTCACCGGGAAGCAACTCGACAAGGGCATCGATCATCTTCTCCAGTTTGGAAGCCAGGGCCTGCTGCTCGCTCGGGCTCGATCGCGCGACATCGACGGCCAGGGTTGGAAGCGCGCAACCGTGTTTAGGATTGTCGCGATGCCGGGGACTAAGATAATCGGCGATCAACGCCTCGAAGCGCTCCCCGTTGGCCTTGTCGTTGGTCAGTTTTTTCCACCGCTCGGTGGTCTGGTCCATTGCAAAGGCGATCGCCTCGCTGACAAGCGCGGCGCGTGAATCGAAATGGTTATAGAAGCCGCCGTGCGTCAGACCCGCGAGCTTCATCAAGTCGACAACACTGAGCCCTTTGGCACCCTTTAGGCGCAAACCGTAGGAGGCATTTTCAACGATCCGACTGTGGGTTTGACGCCTGTGGTCTTCTACGTATCGCATTGCCACTCCGTGCAAGGTCCTAAGGTGATCGGCTGCACAACCCGTCACCATCCCTTCGAAGCAATTCTGGAACCGCGCTTCCTTGAAGGTCACGGCAACATTTCATTGCAATGCTGGCTATCTTATATGACTATCATCATATAACAACACCTATCAACAGGAGAGTTTGCCATGGCCGCTGCTTCCGACCCCGTCGTCATCCTTTCCGCCGCCCGCACGCCGCTCGGCCGCTTCATGGGCGAGCTATCGCCTCTCAGCGCCCACAAGCTCGGCTCCCACGTGATCGGCGCGGCGCTGGAACGGGCCAAGCTTGCGCCCGAGCGGATCGATGAGGTTTTCATGGGCAACGTATTGCCGGCCGGACAAGGTCAGGCACCGGCGCGCCAGGCTGCCCGCGGCGCTAAATTACCGGATGCCACCGGCGCCACCACCATCAACAAGGTTTGCGGTTCCGGCATGAAGGCGACCATGCTGGCCCATGACATCATCAATGCGGGCTCGGCCTCGATCGTGCTGTCGGGTGGCATGGAGAGCATGAGCAATGCACCCTATCTGCTGGCCAAGGCGCGCGGCGGTTACCGCGCCGGGCATGACCGCATCATCGATCACATGATGATGGATGGGCTGGAGGACGCCTATGAGACCGGCCGCTCGATGGGCGATTTCGGTGAGGCCACCGCGGAAGCCTATCAGTTCACCCGGAAGGACCAGGACGCCTACGCGATGGAGACCTTGACCCGCGCCCGCAAGGCGGTCGAAGGTGGCGCATTCAAAGCCGAGATCGCGCCGATCACACTGACCGAAAGGGCCGGGCCGCGGATCATCGCGAACGACGAACATCCGCTAAAAGTGGACCCGGCCAAGATTCCCGGATTGAAAGCCGCGTTCCGTGCCAACGGCACCATCACGCCGGCCGCCTCCTCCGCCAATGCCGACGGCGCCGCGGCGCTCATTCTCGCAAAGCGCTCGCTCGCGGATCGCGACGGCCTTCCCGTACTGGCCGAGATCAAGGGCCACGCCACCCACAGCCAGGAGCCGCAATGGTTCACCACGGCACCGATCCCGGCCATTCGCAAGCTCCTGGATAAGGTCGGTTGGAGCGTCGGCGATGTCGATCTGTTCGAGATCAACGAAGCCTTCGCCGTGGTAGCGATGGCGGCGCAGAAGGATCTCGGCATCCCCCGCGAGAAGCTAAACGTCAATGGTGGCGCCTGCGCGCTCGGTCATCCCATCGGCGCCACCGGCGCGCGATTGATCGTGACGCTGCTGCATGCGCTGGAGGCGCAGAACCTCAAACGCGGTGTTGCCGCGTTATGCATCGGTGGTGGTGAAGCCACCGCCATCGCTATCGAGCGGATCGTCCGATAGCACCAGGAGCTTCCGCAAGCAGACAAATGCACCCGATTGATCGCTCATGTCGCGACATAGCCAACTGGATCAGCGTACCTCTTTCCCCAAGGAGCGAAGGATGAAGTTCTATCTTTGCAAGTATATCCCGCCGCGCGCGGATTTCCTCGCGACCATGACTGCCGAAGAAAGCAAATGGATGAAGCAGCACGGAGATTTCTTGAATAACCTACTCGACAAGGGACTGATCGTGGCCCACGGCCCCGTGATGGACCCAAGCGGCGGTTATGGCGTGTCGCTCTACCAGATTTCCGATGATCAGGACATCGCGACAATCACCTCGGAAGACCCCATCGTGAAGAACGGCGCCGGCAGCTACGAGCATTACCCCATGCTTCACTTGAAATCGCGGGTGACAGCTCCACCCAGCTGATGGCACGAGCGGCGAACGAGGCTTAGCCGACCTTCCACAATCACTCGCCAGCAGCGCACTGTTGCAAGGTAACTCCGGACCACATTCATGACGACCGCATTGATTACCGGCGCGTCGAGTGGGATAGGCGCAGTCTACGCGCGCCGTTTTCACATGCCGTCATCCGTTCTCCCTCTGATCAGGTGCCGTGAAATTCCGGTTTGCTGCTGCCAGCCGGACGCTTCATCTCGAACATGTTCTCCGTCTTGACCTCGAGGTAATCTCCACCACGGCCGGCGCGCAGTATGGGACGCGCAAGTGCAGTGTTGTAGACGCCGTCCTCGATCAAGGACTTGTCGATGTATACCGCGACGACCTCGCCGAGTACGAACCATCCTTCGACCTTCTCACCGCGCGCATTCGCCAACTGAGAGACCTCGACGACCTTGCATTCCATAGCGGCCCTGCTCTCGCCTACCCGCGGCACAGCGACGTGGCGCCCGGGTATTGGCGTCAGCCCTGCTGCTTCGAACTCGCTCACGCCGTGATCGAGAGGTGTCGCCGTCACGTTCATGCGCTCGCCCAGATCCATCGTAACCAGATTCCAGACGAATTCGCGGGTCTCGCTGACGTTCTTTACGGTGTCCTTCCACGAAATTGAGGAGAACCCGATTATCGGAGGGTCGTAGAGAAACGCGTTGAAGAAGCTGTATGGAGCGAGATTCAGTTGACCAGCCGCATTGCGCGACGAAATCCAGCCAATCGGACGCGGCGCGACAATCGCGTTGAATGGATTATGTCTGAGCCCGTGCCCCTGCGAAGGCTCGTAGTAATGGAAGTCGGTCAGATCCATGAATTCCCCTTCCGCGAGACTGCCGAAGGCCATCCATCGCTGGTCAATCGAGCTTCACCATAACAATCACCGCACGCACAACCGAGCGTGGGCATAGCCCTCGTTAGAACATCCGGCTACGCGATCGCCCGGGCGACAGCCGGCCTTTGCTCGGCGCCATCGAGGAAACCAGTCAGGCGTTGACGGATGATTCCCTCTGCATCCGCCATGATGCGATCGATCAGTTCCTTCACAGTCGGGATGTCGCGAATGAGGCCTGCGACCATCCCGCAGCTCCAGGCGCCCGCGTCCATATCGCCGTCGATCATCACCTTGGGATAGACGCCCGCCACCTGGTTGTGGATGTCGTCGATTTTCAGGCTCTTGCCTTTCTCACGTTCAATCTCGAGCAGGTTCTCGACGCCTTTATTGTTCAAGACCCGCTCGGTATTCCGGAGCGCCCGCATGACCAGGCGCGTGTCGAGCTCCGATGCTTTCACCAGCGCATCCTTGACGTTCTGGTGCACCGGCGCTTCCTTGGTGGCGATAAAGCGCGTGCCCATGTTCATGCCGGCGGCCCCCATCGCCAGCGCCGCAACTAGGAGCCTGTCCGAGTAATCGGATTTTTCTCGACGAAGAACAAGCGTCGTGATTCAAACGGTGGATGAGCAAGACATTTCGTCCTTGGGACGTTGATCAGGTTTGGCTGCTGCCGCCATCGATCC
>NZ_PYCN01000044.1 GCF_003062295.1 Bradyrhizobium algeriense
AGAGGCTTCCGCCAGTTCCTCCTGCGCAGCATCGACAAGGTCAAAGCCGAATGGGCCATGATCTGCATCGCCCACAACCTCGCAAAACTCGCCGCCGCACGCTGAGGAGAACCTGTCTCCCCAAAAAGCTTCAGAACCCGCCTCGCTTAATCCTAAGTCCATTATAGGGACAGGCTCCTAGAACTAGCGCTCGGACAGACGCCGGAATGGACTCTGGGCGAAGGAGAATTAGGCTGGACGACATGGATCGACCCGCCCAAGGGAACCGGAAGCCTTGTTCTGTTGTGATCGTTTTCGAGTTATTCTCGTATGGTGAAGATCATCCGCGATGCCGGGACACTGGACCATCATGGCGCGTCATGGATCACGGGCCGGAGTCGCGGTCAACCCGGTTAGACGTTGCCATAGCGTGCCGGCTGCGCGCTCCAATGGCTTCCATGACCGGGAGACTGCTATGCCACCGCACCGAGCCGACCCTGACTCCTTACGACCGCGAGCACGCCGTCACCTGCATGCGCCTCTTGGATGCAGATGCAGAGGGCGCGGACTGGCGCGAGGTCGCGGAGATCGCGTTGCGCATCGATCCCAGCCAGGAGCCGGTGCGCGCCCGCCGGACCCATGAGAGCCATCTCGTTCGCGCCAAGTGTGTGAGTAGGATGGCTACCGGCGGTTGGTGCTGAAGCCGTTCGGCACGCTATTTGCCCAGCTTGCTGGTAAATTTGGGGGAGCTGTAGGGTGCTGAATGTAGAGCTGGATGTTCCGCTTGTCAGCCAACAACATGGCTATGACGGCCAATTGAACATGCGACGAAACTATGCCGGAAATATACGACCGCATGGGAATAACAATTGTTGGTATGCTTGCGCTTGTATGCTGTCGTACTACTTTCGCCCGGGGCCTCGGTTGGGTCTGCCTTCCGTTTGGCGGGGCGACGTAGGCATCAACAATTACCAGTTTAACTGGTTGGCGCGCACCGAAGGATTAGAGAGGCTCGAAGAGCCAGATGACGGATTTACGCGTGATTTTATTGCCGAGACGTTGACTACACGAGGGCCAATCTGGGCTGCGCTGCGTCTGCCGTCATCCTCCGGGAACGAAATACTATGGGATGGGCATATAATAGTGTTGACTGGTCTGATAGAAAACACGTTGTGCTACAATGATCCGTTTTACCCGGCGCGTAGAGTGATCTACTTCTATAATCTTTTGTTCGACGACCTTTTCGTCAAGAATCGCGATTGGCTGTGAACACCCCTCCGCTGCGAACGCCCGAGCGAAGACACCTCACTCCTGCTTTCGTGTCCGATTGGCGACATGTAATATAAGTCCGGAAGCCGCCGCCGAGGGCTCGAGTGGTGGCCGGGCATGGCGTGAAAGCGCGCTGCTTTTGCCTCCCTTCATCGCATATGATTGTCTGCCAAGCTGGTTGCCGCGACCGTGTGATGGCTTGGTTGCTTGGTCATGACGCCCGGCGAGACAGCCAAGGCCTCGCTCAACACTTCCGCGGGCGGTTCTTCCAGCCGTCCGCGCAACTTTTGTGCGTTCGGCGCCGTCGCCTATATCGCGGCGTCGTGCAGTCCGCCAGGCCTAGACCTTGTCATCCTAAAGCGGCTTTTCCTCGCCGTGAAAGAGGACGAGATTGCGGAGCTCGTGAAGCAGAAGCCGACCGGGCTCTACACGCGCACCGCATCTGCTTTCTCTATGGATGGCTGTTGGAGCGACAAACTCAATCTGCCCGCGGCAAAGAAGGTCTCCTATGTCGATGCCGTCGATATCGATCTCCAATATGCGAGCTCCTGGCCGAATTCGGTGTGGCATCGCGTCCGCAATAACTTGCCGGGGATACCGGACTTCTGCCCGCTCGTTTTCAAGACGCAAGCACTGCCGGGTCGGCTAATACAAGGATGCGTTGGAAATCTATTCGAGTAGATTGCTTCCATGCGTCGAATGGGAGCCGACGCCACACGGCACGCCAAGGTGATAAATGATTACCGCTGACTTCTATCGGTTCTTCGATGCAAGGCCGCACGCGGAGTTTCTACGCCAATGCGCGAAGAGAACTATCGAACAGGATCTCCCAAAGGAAATTCAAATTTCTGCAGAGCTGCGACACCTTCCGTACAGGTGCCGAAAGCATGATCGAGATGCCGGAGCGGCCCCTCAAACAACCTCCGTGAATTCTTACAACAGAATGGAGGGCGAACCCCAAAGTGCGACCGCGATAATGAATTCTTCTAATCAACGTCAAACGAAGTCACGAAAATTGAGCGAGCGGCATCCTCGAATGATTCCGGATCAGCGAGCTGACCGCGCCCGATTGCCATGGAAGTAGACGAAGCAGACAAGATATTTGTGGGTGCCATCGAAACGGTAGCCAACCTCGCGGCGAAGCCCCGGCTCGCTCGCCTGATCGCGGCGCTGGAGCGTGGTCTACGCGATAAATGGCAATGATCTCAAACTCGGTTTGAAAATGTGTTATTATATCAATCATGGATACACAAACGAGCCAACTCCTAAACCAACTCGACAAGCTCCTTCCCGAGGGGCTCATCGTGTATTCCTCCTGGCTCAAGCGGCAACCCCCACCCAGCTTCAGCATCAGTATGGGATAAGTGGTTGACCCGCACAGTCAACCCGACGGGTTTTCAGGAGGGCGGGTTACGAACTTAGCTGGCAGCAGGTCGTGATATCCCTGCAAGGCATCCTGAACTATTGACCGATCGTCGTGGGCGGACGGACCGGGCGCGAATTGCAAGGTTACGCCCCAATGCCTACCGCAAGCGACGACCCGTGTGCATCTCTGCGGCCCCAAGTCGACGCCATATTCGCTCGACAAGCTGCCGCTGTCCGGTTTGGTCAAGGATAGCTAGACGACACTGGGCCCGGTTGTCGTCTGAGGGTTCACCTTGTCCGGTGTCTGACGGCTGCACGAGCCTCTGTCAGTTTGAGAACACCTGCGTCATTCGCCGGACCACAGATTATTATGTCCAATCAGTGGCTTAGATTGGAGATGCCATTGGCACGATCGTTGCTACCGAAATCTGGCAACATTAACTGGCGGAGTGCACGTAGATGCGTAAAACGACCGATGCGCTCCTTTGCTTGAGTTCGCATGCCTTGTTTCTGAGAGAGAAAGCCCGCGCGGCCTCCGGTGCAGCTGAGCGCACGAAGAGACCTTCCTTTTCACCCTGCGCAACCGGCGCATGAGACAATCGATCGGCCCAACAACAATGCTGCTCAGTAGGAAGCAATGCTGCTGCCACGGCAATTCCAATGGGACGCTCGGATGACCGCCTGTGCCGGCGAGCAAGCCTGAAGGTGCGGGATGCATTTCACACTCGGAGTCCTGGGAGAGAACGCCGAGCCCTTGGGCCGCAACGCAAGGCAGGCGTTTGGACCGGAAGGGGGCTCCATTGGTCGCGGGCGCGGTTGCAACTGGCGGCTTCCAGATCCAACCAACACGCTGTCAGGACACCACGCGTTGATCGCATTCAATGGCATCGGTTTCACGATCACCGATACAAGCACCAATGGTGTCTACATCAACACGGTGGACGCACCGCTGGGACGCGGCAATACCGCGCCGCTAGCTGATGGCGATACGCTATACTTGGCGAATTACATCATCTCGGTGATGATCGAGGACGATCCTGTCGAGGAACGTCAACGGCTCGGCTTGACGGGGTCGAAAGCGGTGCGCCTCGGCCGTACAACGCCGACGTTGCCGTTTCCTACACTCAACCAAGAGTCCGCAACTGCAGCTGTTCCGACTGCCGGACCGTTGGGAAGCGATGCGCACCTTCCTCCCGATCCCTCAATGATGACCGGCCCGCGCCAAATCTTCTATTCAGCTGCACAGTGGGAGCCGCAGGCACCTCATCCGCCATCCTTGCCTGGAGACAAGGCGCTCAGCAACGACATCGAGGCTGTGGATCCGACACTGGCAGATCTTCCCCGGCGACCGTCGAGCGCTGCCACGACCGAGAGGCCGTCCTCGCACGCGCAATCGGGAAATATCCGATCAATTCCGTTGTCGTCGGTCGACGCGCCATTTGTCGAGCCATCCCGACCGCTGCTGCCCTCTGCACCCTCCAATGGCAGAAGTGTACTGTCGAATGGCCATCCTGCGCCAATCATCCCTGAGGATCTCGATCTTGGCGATCTGTTGCCGGGACCGGCCTCGCGCCGCATGCCATCGGTGTCATCGCAGCGAACAGAAGCGCGCCTCAATGAGCCGAACGAAGCGCTCCGGATCGCGCCTAAGCCGATCGCCTCTCGTCCGACGAATCACCTCGGGAAATTGCGGGATTCTGGTTCAAGGTCGCCGCCGCCCGATGAGCGGGAGCTCGATCGGCTGCTGCTGAGCCTGAAGGAAACTGCTGCGCAGCGCGCGGTCGGCGCTCCCCAGGTGAGAACCGCAACAACGAGCGGTGCTCCGCCGTTGCCTGCGGACCCTCCATCCGACGCAGACGAACTGCAGGCGTTCTGGAATGCGCTCGGGTTCAATCCGAAACTTGTGCCACCAGCACAGCGTCGAGAGTCCTTTGCGGAACTCGGCCGTGCGATCGCCGACATGACGAACGGCCTACATTCGATACTGGCGGCGTGGGCCATGCTCAAGAATGAGTGCCAGATCGGGCCGACGCAGACACGCGCTGGAAACGACAACGCAGTACAGTTTACCAACAGCAGTCATGCCCTGCGCGATTCGCTCGCAAAGGATCGCGGATTCCTGTTGCTCTCGCGATCGGTGCGCGCAGGCTTCGACGACATCAAGGCCCATGAGGTCGCGGCGATCGCGGCAATGAGAGGCGCGGTCAGCAATGTGCTAACGCACATGAGCCCCCAGCGTATCGAGAGCGACGGTGCAAATAGCGGGCTTTTCGGTGCTCGCATCAATAAGGCCAAGTTGTGGGACAGATTTGTGGAACTGCACGCATCGATGGTCGGTGACATTGATCGAACGGCTCGCTGCTATATCGCAGAAGAGTTTACCCGAAGCTACGAGTCGCAACTCTCAGCACCTGGCCAGAATGAAGGGAAAACGGCGTAATGGCGCCTCCGAACAAACTTCAGCGGTTGTTCATTGTTGGCGGTGCGTTGCTGGTGGCCGCTGCAGCCAGCAGTTGTTCGACTGACAAGAGCTCTAAGACGACGCCGATCAAATTCGTGATCGAGGCCGATGAGCTCGTCAATCCAAACGCGCACGGCAAGCCGTCGCCGGTTGTCGTCCGTATCTATGAGCTGAAGTCGACGGCCAGTTTCACGCAAGCGCAGTTCTTCGAGCTGTTCGACGATGACGTGAAACGCCTCGGGCCGGATCTGGTGGCTAAGCGCGAGATCGAGCTGACGCCTGGCAAAAAATTCGATTTCGAGCGCAACACGCCGATCGAGACTCGAAATGTCGGCGTGATCGCCGGCTTCCGCTCGGGCAATGATGCGCAATGGCGCTCAACTGCCGAAATCAAGCCCGATCGCGACAACAGGATCTCGGTCAAGCTGACTGCGCAGGCTGTCAGCATTGAGGCGGAGACGAGCCGAAACTGGTGGAACATCTTCTGACCAGTCCGTCGTGATCGCAACGGCCGCCGGGCAAATGCATCTTTTGGAAAGTCAGCGAAGGGGCGCCTGAAATAATGTCTGCGACAAGCAAACCGATCTGGTCCGAAGGCATGTTGGTGCGGCCGCAGCACTTTCAGCAATACGACCGCTGGATCGAGCAACTGGTCGAGAACCGCGTTTCTGGTCTGGTCGGCTACGGCTGGGGTGTTCGAAAAATTGCCTTTGATCGCAATCTTCTGGCGCTTGGCCAAGTCGCCCTTGCCGAACTTGAAGCCATTATGCCCGACGGCACGGCCCTTCGCATGCCGGAGCATGTCCGCCTTCCGATCGCACGAATCCCTCCGCCGGCTGCGAAAAACCTGCTGGTCAAGATCGCAGTGGGCACGCGCCGACAGGCCGGCAGCGACGTCTGTTCCGGGGATGCACTACCGCGCCGCCACGATCAGGAGGTCTTGCAGTTCGGGAATGCGAGCGCGCCGGAAAAGGCCCCGGTCGATATTAGCGTTGCGGCACTAACAACACGTCTCATGTTCGAGGGCGAGGAGCAGGGTGATCTGATCACGCTGCCTATTTGCCGCATCCGTGACATCGATCCGGCCGGCGCGATCACTTTGTCCGACATCTACGTTCCGCCGGCCATCGACATTCACGCAGTCCAGCCGCTCATCGCACTGTTGAACGAGGCCAGATCGCTGCTGCGGACACGCGCAGAGGCGCTTGCTGCGCGCGCGGATCCCTCGCGCACGAGGGCAGACGGAGCCGGATTGATTGATCTTGTTACTTTGTCGATCGTGAATGGTGCAGAAGCCGTGTTCGACCACTTCGCAGCAACACGTGGGCATCATCCTGAAGCCTTCTTTCGCGCGTTGCTGAGCCTTACCGGGCAGCTGTCGAGTTTCGTTGGCGATCGCCGCAAACCGCAAGAAATACCTCTCTATCGGCATGAGGATCTCGAGAGCTGCTTCACGCCGCTGGCTGATATTCTGCGTCGGCTGCTGTCTGTCGTGATCGAGAGCGCCGCAATATCGCTCCCGTTGCAGGACCGGGGCTACGGCATCCTGATCGGCCTGATCACCGACCGCACCTTGTTCCAGGGCTCTCGGTTCGTTCTCGTCGCTGTGGCAAGCGTACCGACTGAGACGCTGCGCAACCAGCTTCCGGCGCAGACGAAAGTAGGCTCGGTCGAGCAGATACGCGATCTCGTCAATCTTCAGCTCCCGGGTATTCCGATTCGCGCGCTCGCTGTGGCGCCTCGCGAGTTGCCCTACATCCAGAATGCCGTCTATTTCGAGCTGGACCAGTCGGTGGAGCTGTGGCGTATCCTGCCGCGCTCGGCGGCCTTTGCTTTCCATGTCAGCGGTGACTACTCGGATCTCCATCTCGAGTTCTGGGCCATCCGTAGGAAACGTACCTGACGGGCCTGAAACACATGGATGAACCGACAATCATCGGACGCAGGCCAAACGGTCCGACCCGTAACACTCAAGGCGGGCAATCCTCCGCTTGCGTTACGCCGAAGATTGCCGCCCCGACGGGCGCTCTGCCGTCGCCTGTATCTGAATCCGACGACTTATTGGGAGCTAACCCTACCGAGATCATTGTGCAATTCGAGCCAAAGGCAGTGGAGGACGCCTTGGTTGCGGCCGCGACACCGCTCCTTTTGGTCGTCGCGCAGCTTCGCATCGTCAACAATGCCGATATCGGCGCGCTGCGTCGTGGGATGGTCGAGCAAATCCGCCGCTTCGAGGAGCGTGCGGCCAAAGATCAAGCCGTCGGCAGCGACGTAACAGCCGCCCGTTACGTGATATGCGCGTTGCTGGACGAGGCGGTGATGACCACGCACTGGGGCAGTGAAAGCGTCTGGAGTGACAACAGCCTGCTCAACCAGTTCCATAACGAGACGTGGGGTGGCGAGAAGGTCTTCCAGATACTCGAACACGTACAGGCAAAGCCGGCCAAATACCTCGCCTTGCTCAAGCTCATCAACATCTGCTTGTTGATGGGGTTTGAGGGCAAATATCGCGTGGTGGAGGGGGGCCGCGAGCGGCTTGAAGACCTGCGTTCCGACGTTCAGCGTCTGTTGCGGGGTTATACGAGCGAACCACCGGCCGAACTATCGATCCGATGGCGCGGCGCCAAAGTACGTACGCGGGTGCGTCGCTACGTGCCGTTGTGGATCACCTTCACCGCCGCGGCCGTCACTATGCTGATCGGCTACGGTGTCTTCCATTGGCGCCTATCGGCCGAACTCGCGCCCGTCGAGCAGCTGCTCGTCGTGATCGGCCAGTCTGGACCACGCTAAAGGGAGGTGCAGGTGTTTGGCGCTCGATTCGCGGCACTCTTTTCGGCTCGAGGCGTCATCACGCTGATCGCCTTGCTGGTGGTCGACGCGTTGATCTGGTTCGGCGCCCCTTACCTTGACCTGTTCGGTCAACATCCGCTCGGCTCGGTGATTGTTCGTGCGGCCACAATCGGCTGCCTCTCCCTGACGGTCGTTGTCATCATCCTTGTCCGTTACTGGCTGGCGCGCCGTGCTAACCGGCGTGTTATCAAGTCGCTGATGGAGAGCGAGGGCCTCGTTACGACCTCCAAAAATCGTGGCCAGGAGGAGGTCGATCTCATCCGTAGACGTTTCGAGGACGCGCTGAAGGTCCTGCGCAGTCCGGTGTTCGCCGGCAAGCGCGGACCGAGCTATCTGTTCGAGTTGCCCTGGTACATCATCATTGGGCCATCGCGCGCCGGCAAGACAACGATCCTGCGCAACTCGGGCCTCGAGTTTCCGCTGGCCGAACGGCTCGGCGTCGATCCGGTGGCGGGCGTCGGCGGCACGCGAAACTGCGACTGGTGGTTTACTGAAGAAGCAGCCTTTATCGACACGGCAAGCCGTTACACGACACAGGATACGGATGTCGAGGTCGATCGCGCGGCCTGGCACGGTTTTCTCAATCTTCTTACGATGCATCGGCGCCGGCGACCGATCAACGGGATCTTGGTTGCGATCAGCCTGTGCGATCTCTTATCGAGCGATGATAACCGGCGCAGGCTCGTCCAGTCGATTCGTTCGCGGATACAGGAGCTGGTCAAGACGTTTGGCATGCGTATTCCGGTCTATGTTCTGATAACCAAATGCGATCTGGTACCTGGCTTCACCGAGTATTTCGACGATCTCGACCATGAAGGTCGTGCCCAGGTCTGGGGCAAGACCTTTCCTCTCGAGGGACCGGGCGATCACATCGACGACGCCGTAACCCTTGAGATTCAGCAACTTGCCGAGCGGCTCGAGAGCAGCTTGGCGTTTCGCATGCATGACGAACGCAATCCTAACCGTCGTGCAATGATGTACATGTTCCCGAAAGAATTGTGGAGCATCCGGACCGCGGTCGCCGGCTTCGTTAGCGAGGTCTTCCGGCCGAGCCGCTTCGAAGTGCGACCGATGCTGCGCGGGGTCTACTTGACAAGCGCTGCCCAGGAAGGAGCGCCGATTGAGAGGATGAGCGGTGCGATCAGAAGGAATTTCGGTCTGCACGCAAGCCCACCGCGGTCGTCCATCGGGCAGGGAAGGACATTCTTCATCAAGCAGTTGCTGACCGATGTGATCTTTGCTGAGCAGGGCCTGGTCGGCCGCAATCTCAAACTCGAACGCAAGCTCGCGATGGTGCACTGCGGTGGCTATCTCGCGGCGGTCATACTGGCGCTAGCCGCATTGACTCAGTGGTACGACGCCTTCGCCCGCAGCGAAACACGCATCGCTGAAACCAGAATGGCCGCACAGACAATGCAAGCGCGCCTCAAGGAAGCGCGCGAGCCGCTGGATCTGGTAAAGCTCCTGCCAACCCTCAATGCCGCGCGCCGGCTGCGTCTGGCAGCTGGCGAGAACACTTGGGTTGCATGGCTCGGTGGCCTCGGGATTTCGGCGAACCCGGTGCTCGCGCCAGCCGCGCAACAAGCTTATGATCAGATTCTGGTCGATCGTCTGCTGCCGGTTTTTGCCCAAAGGCTTGCCGATCGCATCGAAGCGCTATTGCGTACTGGCGATGATACTCTGCTGGACCAAGTCAAGGAAATGTTCCGCACCTATTTGATGCTGAGCGATCCGAGGCATTTCGATCGCGGCAACGTCGAGCAGGCTATGCACAGGGAAGTGGTGCGTGCGTTTGCGCTCGAGACGACATCAGCGGGCGAACTGCTGGGGCATTTTTCGCGCCTCATCGAGTTGCTGCCGAAGCCCATCACGAATGACCAGAAACTCGTGATTGCGGTCGGCTCGCGGCTGATGGAACTTCCCCTCGTCGAGCAGGTCTACGCCCGGCTTTTGCGCGAAGGCGCTCAGAATACGCGGCTCCGGCCAATCGATCTGGTCAGTCTGCTGGGAGCCGGCCAGCTGGAGATAAAGCCCCAGGCTGTTTTCCCCGCCATAGGCCATCAGGAGCTCCCTTCTTCGGGCGATACTGCGATCATCCCGGGCATCTTCACACGGGCTGGTTTGATCGATTTCCTGCTGCCACACCTTCCACTCATCATCCAAGACGAGCAAAGCGGCGACTGGGTCCTTGCCGGCAGCTCCTTCGACGCGGCGGATACACAACAAGTCGTGCGCAAGGTCATCGATCGCTATGTTGCCGATTACATTCGCATTTGGACAAACGCGCTGAGCAGCGTCCGCGTCGTCAAGTTCGACGATATACAGCGCGCCTCGGCGATCCTGCGCGGGCTGGCCGGCCCGCAAAGCGCACTGCAGCAGATCATTTCCCTCGTACGCGACAATACGAACCTGCCGCCGCCCGGAGAGCAGATCGCGGCCAAGGCGGGGGAGACAACGGCCGCCGTGTTCTCGGCGGCATTCGGCGACGCCCCCTGGCCGGGAACACGGATCTCCGAAGCCTTCCAGCCTCTGGTCCAATTGAGCATAGGCGGAGCCTCGGGACAGGGGGCCAGCATGGATCGCATCCGCGATCTTTTCGGCGGCCTGTATGCAACGATGGCCAATATCGCGACCGCGCCCGATCCCGACCAGGCCGCATTTCAGCTCTTTCAGCGGCGCGTCAAGGATCCGAGCAACGATGCCTTCGGCACCTTGCGCGCTGACTCGGCGCTACGACCCGAGTTGGTCCGTACCATCATGAACGACATCGCGCTCTCGACATGGAGCGTCTTGCTTCGACAGGCACACGGTCATGTCAATGCTATGTGGACGCGGGAAGTGGCGCCGATCTGCCAAGCTGGCGTCTACGAGCGTTATCCATTGTTTGCGGCCGCGACCGAGGACGTAACTTTAAAGGACTTCAGCGATCTCTTTCGCCACGGCGGAATCCTCGATGATTTTTTTCAGAAGTACCTGTCGCCATTCGTCATCGAGGGCAGAACCGGCGTTGTGCTGGCGACCATCGACGGTGCGGCGGCGCCGATCAATGCCGATGCCCTGACTCAATTTCAGCGCGCGCGAGAGATTCGCAGGTCCTTTTTCAGCGGCTCGGGCTTCGCACCGGCCGTGAAGTTCAGCATCAAGCCGCTCTATCTCGCCTCTAAACTTCTGCGCGCGACTTTTGTCATGGATGGCAGGGAGATCGTCTATCGTCACGAGGCGCCCCGTGCCTATGACCTTAAATGGCCGAGTCTAACCGATGCAAGCACAGCCTCCGTCACACGTGTCTCCGTGGATGGAACTGAGGAGAAGGTTGAGCGCTCAGGCCCTTGGGCTCTGTTCCGTCTCATCGACGCCTCGCGGCCCTCCTCGCGTGGCGCTCCCGACCGTTTCACGATCACGATCGGTCGACCTGACCGGCCCGACGTGACCTATGAACTGCGGGCGGAAAGTGTAAGCAATCCGTTCAGCTTGGGTGCCCTTCGTTCGTTCCGATGTCCGGATCACCTATGATAGGAGCGCCGTGAGAGTTCTTTTTAGCTTTTTCGGGGGGAGGCGGGCACATGCCGCTGGCGGCACCTTGGCCCGAGGGGTTGGTTCGGCCGCAACGCTGGTACGCCGTCCCCTGGTGGCGACGAGTAAGCTACGCGACACGTGCCAGGTAGGCCGCAACCAGATCGTAACGGCAACACCGTATCACGAGCTCAACGGATTATTGGCGGTCGACGTTCCGACGGGCAGGGTCCTGCCTTGCGCTCTTGCGCAACAGGCTATCAACGACACGAGTGCGATCGTCGAATCCCTGGCCGAGGCTGCATTGTGAGTACGGCCCCCTTGGGATACGTGCTCGGCGGCCGTTTCGACCTGGCGGAGGTCATTAGCGAGGGCGGCACCAGCACCGTCTATCGTGCGATTGATCGCATCGGCCTGTGGGCGCGCGAACAAAGTCCAGAAGTCGCAGTGAAGGTCATCCAACCACATGCGAAGATCCGCCAGAAATTAGTGGAGTTGTTGCACCGCGAGGCGCGTCTTTTGCGTGATTGCGTACACCGGAATTTGGTGCGGGTCTACGATTCCGACTACGACGGCAAGTACCATTACCTAGTCATGGAGTTCTTAAAAGGCCGCTCGCTGGCGCAGATCCTGGCCGATCGTCAGGGACGGCCGCTGTCACCCTCTGTGTCCTTTCAGATCGTCCGCGCCGCCGGGCAGGGCCTCGTCCACATGCATAGTCTAGGGATCGTCCATGGTGACCTCAAACCGGGAAACATCTTCATGACCTCGACCGGCGAAATCAAAATTGTGGACTTTGGGACAGTCCTCATGCTGGACGGTCCGCGGCACCACGAAAGGGCTGCGGCTCTGCTCGATCAGATTGGACTGTTGACGCCGGCTTATGCGTCGCCGGAGATGCTGATGGGTGAGCCACGGGCAGAAAGCGACGATGTCTATTCTCTCGCGGTGGTCGCCTACCTGACCCTGACCGGCACCCACCCGTATGCGCAGTGGCCAGCCAACGAGGCGCTCAACGCAAATCTCACACCGGCGCCGCCGCCGACTATTTCGCCAGCGCAATGGCGGGTCCTCGCTTCCGGGCTTGCCCTCAACCGCCGTGACCGTATCGAAACCGTCGGTGAGTTCGTCCAGCGTCTTGGCCGCCCGCCCTGGTTCTATCGATGGTGCGGTTAGCTGATGCCTCTGGTTGCAGCCCAAACGCGTTCCCTTAGCAAGCTTAGGGTCGATGGATGACAAGGATGCGGTCGTCTGGTCCCGATTCGGCTGTGTATCGCTCACGATGGATGTAGAAAAGTGTCATTGGGACCGCCGGGGTTGGCAGCAGTCTGAACTCTCTCAGTACGCTGATCAGGAGGTCGTCGGCCACGCGCGGGCCGTGGATCCAGTCACGGCCGACATTCTCTCCAATATCGGGCAATGGCCCGATTTCATTCATCGGCTCAACTCGAGGGTGAGGCTGCAGCCCTAATTCCCTGTATCCAGGCGTGAGAATAAAGTTTTCGCCTTGCGGATTGTTTGGGGTCACGGGCGCCCGCCCTGGCCGCAATACCGCAGCATAGCGCATGCCGTTGATAAGCACACTTTGTGGCCGCAACAGCGCCGGAAGGAGGCCGCTTTCTCGCAATTCGGCGATCAATAGGTCGGGGGCAACGCCGCCCCTCCAATTGGAAAGGACATAAGCTCCGAAGTCACGCTCTGCCTGCCTAGCCTCTGCGCCGGCTGCAAGGGTCGGTCCATCCGACGGCATTGTGGGTGCCACTGGTGATGACGATGGCCCGGCAATTTCGAACCCCTGAAACATCGCCCCCTCGCACGTGCCCAGTTCTCGAATTGGACTTGGTGGTGGAAATCCCGAAGCATATCTCGCAAATTCAGCAGACGGTTACGAAATCCGCCAATCGTGGGTGAGTCGCGCCCTATATAGTCGCCTGCATAGGCTTGTATGTCACGTATCCAACGACGGCAGTGCAATCCGGTCAGCATTGGGGGTCTGTTGGTCTCGCGGATCCACTTGAGGAAATCGCTCATATCGTCTGCGGCATGATTGGCGCCGCGCGAGCGGCGGTTCGGGAGCTTCTCAGTAAGCCAATTCCAAAAGTCCTCATAGAGCGGTAAATCCACATCAGAAGGGCCGGGTCCCTGATTGGAGCCGCTGCTGTCGGTGTTATGGCTGCTACTGCGGCTGCCCGACGACGGCCCGGCTCCATCAAAGCCCTGAAACATCACATGGCTCTCACGGGCCCAGTTCTCGAAATGTAGGTCCCGAAGCATATCTCGCAAGTTCAGGAGGCGGTTACGAAACCCGCCAATCGCCGGTACATCGCGCCCTATATAGTCGGCTGCATAGGCTTGCATGTCGGTATCCAACGACGGCCGCGCAATGCGGTCGGCCATTGGGGGTCTGTTGGTCTCACGGATCCACTCGAGGAAATCGTACATATCGCCTGCGGCAATGTCGGCGCCGCGGTAGCAACGGTCCGGGAGCTTCGCAGCAAGCCAGTTCCAGAAGTCCTCATAAAGCCGCCTATCCACCGCATAGGGGCGGGGCCACTGATTGGAGCCGCTACTGCTGTCACTCACGCGAACCTCCGGTAAAAGGTGCAACTGCAGCGGTAAGGCATGCTCGCTCGATCCGAAGCGCGCACGTCGCGTGAGTTCGGTTTGGGGGGCCGTCTTGCCCGATGTTTTCGAATTGAAAAGCAGCACGATTCGCCGCCGCTCCAGCTTGTTTGCGATCAATCTTCCAACAGCCCACACTCCGTCGTTCGGTAGCGCCATATATGCTCCGATGACCATGAGGAATCCGACGACTTCGACCATCTGAACTTCTCGAGACACGTTCTCGCGTTCGCCCATAAAAGGCAATTCTACCGGAGCAATAACGAGTCGATCGGCTGCCGTATGATCCCGAGCGACGAGAAGCTCAAACCGCCGGCTCATCTGCGCCTCACGCTCTGCTCCTCGGATCCCTTTCCTTGTCTGCGCACGGACCAGAGCCATGGCTGTCCTGTCGCGTCGCAATGTCGGCGCCCTCGATAGCTCCGGGGTTATCTCGGCCTCGCATCCAAGGCGGTTCGCAGACAGGAGCCACGATCTTCAGTGCCGCGTCTAGCCTGAAGCGGTCATAACGCGCCCCCTCTTAGGAGCGCAAGGCGCGTCGTGCTTTTCTGAGGTGCTCAGGCTAGAACAAGAGATCGCGATGCCAGAAAGTGAAACAGACCAATCTGCACTGTCTGTTCGGTCACAAACACTTTCTGTTCAATGATCGACATGTCTGTTTGCTGGGCAGTCTTAGAATCGAAGTACCGTCTTCAATGTTGTGGCCCACCAAACAGGCTCGCCATCAGCCGAAGGCCTCTCTTTGGCAGCCTCGCGCGGCACGTCACTTGCTGATCATCTTGGACCGTCCCTCTGGAGGTCGGTTTTAAAAATATAACCTTGTCGAGCGACAAATCATGGGATGCCGCGAAACGGCCTCATGTCAGGGTTCGACCAGCTTGACTCTTGTCCAGTGTCTGACAGTCGCGCCGCCTCTGTCAGGTTGAGAACACTTATTTGGCAAACCTCAGTTTTTCAAAACCTAATCAGAGATCAAATGAGGAGACGTCATTGGCACGGTTGTTGCTATTGAGATGCAGCGACACCGATTGGCTGAGTACACGAAGCGCAAGACGAATGATGCTCTCTTTCCCTTGAACCCGTGTGCATCGTTTTGAGAAGGAAACCCAGCGTATCTACCGCTGCACCTGGGAGCGCACACAACAGGCGCGTGGGCCAGTCGATCGGCTTCACAACAATAGCGCGAAAGAGGCGGCCAATGCTAGCGCCGCAGGCAGTTCGAATGCACACCCGGGTGTCGAATCCGTGCTGATGGGCAAGGCTCACCGTGTGAGATGCAGCTTGCGCTCGGAACTGTTGGAGAGAGCGATGAACTCTTCAGAACCAATGTCGCCAGATGCGCCGTTTGGACGTGCATCACGGCGCCGCTAGCCGATCGCGATACACTATGCATGGCAACGAGAAGCTACCATCTCGCCAGCGGAATGGCGGGGGCTCGCTTGCCGCGACCGTATCGAGCCTGTCGGTGAGTTCGTCCGGCGTCTCGACCTCCCGTGCCTGGCTTTACTAAGTTCTGCTGTCGGCGCATGCTGCTGTCGTAAAGCGCGTAAGGAAGGTGAGATATCGTTAGCATTGAGTGCTTCGGGCTCTCCCAATCGACCCGCGCTCCGCGGCACCTGTGACGAGCATGCCTAACACTGCCACAGTTTGACTTGGTGCACCGATGACCAACGACTCCAATCTCAGTATTGACCTGCACATTTGCAGCAAGCCCAACATTGAACTCGACGTGCAAGGGTTCGAGGGCACAGAGTGCATTTCCCTGCCGTTCAGCTACGTGATCTATGCCACGACATCGAGCAATGTCGATACCGGCTCTTTGATAGGTGAGCGCGCCAAGCTGTCTGTCAAAACCGCATGCGGGCGATGGCTTGCCTCGGGCCTGTGCGCCCAAGTTGAGGAACTCGATCCAACGGTGACTGACCTGCGGGTGCTCCAGTTCGTCCTGCGGCCGCGTTTTGCGGTCGCCGAGCTCTCCATCGCGAGCCGCATTTATGGCCCTGGCCAACCCATGGGCGTCGATGACATCATTAAACAGCAGTTGAACAAGGTGAGCATCAACATTCCCACCGAATACAATCTTGATCGCTATCCCAAGCGAAATTATGTTGTGCAATACAATGAAAGTGATTTGACGTTCATTTCGCGCCTTTGCGAACGGAACGGAATTTTCTACTTCTTCAAGCAGGAAGGCGACGGTGAAACCGTCGTCTTCGGCGACAAGAATCTGGCCTTCCCCAAGATCGGGTTCGGCGTTAAGTCGGCGATTCTTTATGCGCGCCAGCACGAGCGCAAGACATCGCGAGGCGTCGACGAAAGCGCCGTTCGGTCATTCCGGCAGCGCCGGGTTCTCTCGACAAAGACCATCGCGCTCCGCGATTACAACGAAACGGTGCCTTCCGTTGTGTCCGTCGATAAGCAGGTCGGACAAGGCAGCGGCTTCTTGGGCAAAGCCTCGCGCTTCGGCGGGCATTTTGCGACCGAAGCAGAAGCGGCCACGCTGGCCCGGATCCGTGCCGAGCAGATCTGCGCCGGCCAGACAATGTACATCGCCCACAGCGACGCACCGGAGCTGCGCGCTGGCGTCATTTTCGAACTGGAGGGCCATCCCCGCTTCGATGGTGAATATCTCGTCATCGCCGCGGATCACTCGGCCTATCGCCCGGCGCCAACTGGATTCGGCGCATTCGGGCAAAATGGGCGAGCCTACCAGAACATGGTCCATTGCATCCGCTCGGACGTGCCTTATCGACCGGTTGCGATGACGCCTGTCCCTCTTGGCGTCGGCCTCCACACCGCCACAGTCGATGGAGAAGCTTGGAACGGGCGGGCCGAGATCGACGACCAGGGCCGCTACAAGCTGCAGCTTACATTCGCCGACGAACCGGCCGAGGGCCCTGGCAGCGACTACGTGCGCAAGCTCGAACCTTATGCAGGTCCGAATCAAACCGGCTTGCATTGTCCGTTGGTCCCCGGAACGGAAGTTCTGGTCGGCTACATCAACGGCGACATTGACCGGCCGGTAGTGGTCGGAGCGGTCCACAATCCAGATATGAAGGGAGGAGTGACCTCGGACACGCACTTGTCCAATCGCCTTATGTCGCAATCTGGCGCCTCGATCGTGATGTACGACGGACCTGCGTGATTTCTTCACCTCATGGAGCCTTATGGCCGTCTGGCGCCCAGCGACTCACGAGATCGACCCGCTATTGGAAGCGGTCGCCAATACGGCACGCGCGACCATCCTGCCAACAGCATCGATCAACATACCACTGCCGTCGGCCGATGGCATTTGCTCGCAACGGCTTCGTGACGGACGAGAATTGCGCCTCAAATTATCCGCGCACTATCTCGAGCAGGAACGACGCGGTCCTTGCACGGTGCTCGTCTACGCCCTGCAGGGCAATGCCGTTGTTGATAACCGCATGGGTTACCGTGTGACGGGGCAGGCTGTCCTCGACGTTGCCACACGTGCATTTCTCGATGTCGAGTGTCAATTGGAACAGGTCGGCCCTGTCATGCCGTGACGGATTGCTGTCTCGATCGCGACGAGGTCTTTGCGTGATGGGTGCCGGTGCCTGGAAATCTGCGCAGTCCTATTGACCATCACGTCCGGAAGGCCCGCAAATATCAGTGTCGGGTGCGCACGGCTTTTGGCACGGATGTTGCGATGTCCATTGTGCCGGTGCGGGCCGGCGTATGCCAGAGACTGGGAGACGAACGTGTCACTTGAAGCCTACATGACAATCAAGGGAAAGAAGCAGGGCGACATCTCCAAGGGTGCCTCCAAGCCGGACAGCATCGGGCAGGTCGCCAAGGGTGATGCGGGTAAGCAAGGGAAGATCACCGTGGTCGCCTTCACCAGCGGCATCATCGTTCCGCGCGATGCGACGAGCGGTGTCGCCACGGGTGCTCGCAACCACCAGCCGGTGCTCTTCACCAAGTTCTTCGATCGGGCCTCGCCGCTGCTATGGCAGGCGCTGGCCACCAACGAGGTGCTCGAAGAGGTGGTCTGCGAGTTCTACCGCACTGATCCAGGAGGCGTGCCGCAGCCGCAGAACTTCTTCAAAATAAGCTGGAAAAACGCGACGTTAGTCGAGAGCAAGGCTTATGTGCCGCTGACGATCAATCCGCAGAACAACTTCTTTCAGAACATGGAAGACTGGTCGTTCACCTACAAAGAAGTGAAATGGGAGCACGTGCCCGGCAGCACCAGCGGCGAGGATAAATGGTGACAACGCCGCGACGTTTGCGCTGTCGCCGTCTTGCGGCGTCTACGAAGCGCTATGCACCCCCGCCAAGCCAAGGACGGTGACTTGGTCCCAGGCACCGTCCGGTACATGGTGGATACATTGCGCACATTCGACGGGTCGCAGGACGTGGAAGTGGCCATGCCGGGTCTGCTTCACGGCAGTGTGCAGACAATGCTAAGAGTAGGTAGATCGGTCCAGCCGTGCTCAACAGAATGTTGGATAGGCCGGGAGCATTGGCTGACATTGCCGATTGGTGCATTGAGGCTGGGCCAATTGAGCAAGCCGGGCTCATATGCCTGCTGATCGGACGAATTGTCGGACGCACAACGTAGACATGCGGCAAAGATACGCCGGTTCATTTGGTGGCTTTAGGGCCTCGCGGTGCATCAAGTCGGTCGTGTTCGGAACGAAATATCGCGCGTGTAGCCGAACAGGGTGCCGGAATCGTACTGTTGATCCTGCGTCATGGGTAGTGATTGACGAACATGAGATGCGAATTGGGAACAACCAGCCTTCACGGCGTTCGGGACTCAACCGGCGGATCGTTTGTGGACTGCCTGACAGCTTAGCGCGATGACCGCGTTCCACGAAATGGGCAATTCCCTTGCTTCTCTACGTTCCCGGGTTTGGCGGATCGTCGGCGGCCAGGCTGAGGCCCCAAGTATGCTCAGTGCGTTTCACCAGGCGGGTCATTCACTTGCTGCGCTTCGCTCCCAGGTTTGGCAAATCGTCGGCGGACAGGCCGAGACCCCGAGTGCGATGACTGCGCTCAATGGAGAGGGGCATTCACTTGCTGGGGTCAGTGCCCGGAGTATGGCAACTCCAACTGGGAGGAGCTCTGTAGTGCGGCAGGTCGGGAAGGGAACGAATAATGGAGACGGAGCGAAAGGCGGGAGGGGAGACGGGCCAAACTTTGCGCGCGCAGTGAAATACGGATTGTATCTCGCGGGCGCGGGCTACGCCTATAATGAGGTCGCAAACGACTTTTTCCTTTCTACCACATCACTGCACGACGGGAAGAAAGGCTTCACCAGTAACGAACGGCTTAGGTTGGCTCAGGCGAAGGCGAGGGAGTATTACACGTCGTATCACGCTGCCGACCCTGACACTCGGCGCCTCAATGAACGTCCCCTCAATCCAATCCGTACCTGCGGTAACAACCTGTTCGTAACGATGATCGATTACCGGGCGGCGACCTATGTACACGTTGGTCGCCTGGTGGATTCCATAGCGGCGCACACTTCTCTTGTGCTGAACCTGAGCTGCATGAAGGGTCATCTCGTGAAGGACGAGTGCGTGGCCAAGTACAGGCCATCCAAAGTGCCGAAGGATCCGGACCTGACGAACAGCCCGCTATACGACAGAAAGAACAAGTACGCATTGACGGGCGTGCTCAACGATGAAACTGGTGCTTATGGCTACACCTCGAGGTCGATCACCCAACCTTTCGTGAACAAGGGCGTTCAGCACTTCCGGGACGCCACCTTCCAGAGCGAGAAGGGACTAACTTTCAAGCGATGCATCGACAGGCTGGAGGCGCTGCTCGACAAGGACGGCGGTCTCAGAGAGGAGGCCCAGTTCGCGGCTGGCCAAGCCATCCTGAACTTCAGGCAGGTCTACGCTGCGGACGAGCATTGGGGACACGCTGAGGACGTCGTGATGCAGGCCATGTACGAGCACGGTTGGCTATCACGGGCGGAAACCGACAAGCTCGATGCGACGCTTATGTTCGAAGATCCAAATAAGAACCCGCTCAAACGCAACAAAAGCTGGGTTGGGCCGGGACTACACCAACTCGACGTCTGGCTTCAGGAGAGGCGATCGGGTCATGATCCCGTGATAGGTGAGGAGTTGAACCACAAGGAGATCGATATCATGAAAGATCTGCCCATCGCGCACTTCAAGTTGAACGAGCAGGGCAATGGGTTCGAGGATTGCTCAGGGTTGGGCGATTCGTTCACGTGCGCCAATGCCGTCGCCTGCATCAATCACGCGCGCTTGATGAGTGGCCTGCCCCGCCTCTCAAAGGAGGACGTTATAGTCATCGTCGCGTGCCTTAACGCCGTATACGACGACACGTCGTCAATACGGCACTCGCTCCACGAGGTGGCACGCGGCTGCTTCGCCGGCGCTGGTTACACCACCGAAGACGCGGATGAGTTCTACATGGGGGTGTGTCGGAAGGCCGCGCGAGAGTATTACGGCGGCAGATATCTCTCGAAGCAGCGTTGACGCCGTAAGGAGTGGTGTATTAGCGAGCGACGCTCTCGAGGCGGTCTGAGCTGGAACACGAGTTAGGTCCGATCTCATTGCACGCATGCTTCCCCGCCGGAACGGCTCTTCTCGAAGCCCGATAGCCGTCACCACGGATGGTGATCACCGACGATTGATGAAGCAGCGATCAAGGACCGGCCGAACAGTTGCAGCTGGACGTAGTACGTCTGCACGAAATCTGCGGCCGTCGACTCTGTTGATATTGTTGACGGGATTCATCACATTCACCTCCAAATCTGACCAGATCAAGCACGGTGACTCCTAGATAGAGACGTTCTCATGGGCGGCAAGTCTCGCGTAACGCCGTTCGGATGTTACCGTCATCCAAAAGCGGATAAACAACGTGATTGTCTCGAACGTGACACTTTCATTGCGTTCAAGCCGCTCGAGCACGTGCGCGATGCGTTCGCCCCTTTGGCTATCGCAGCCCACCCGCCAATCGCAATCGTCTGGAGAAAGGAAGCAGGCAATCGCAGCTTCAGCAACCAGCGACTTGGGCTTGCCGCGATGCTGTGGGAGCGCCGCTCAGTCAATCGTTCGTGTGCGCAGCAGGGTCTCGAGCCGGCGCCGACCTTCGTCGATCGCGCCGGACCAATGGCCGAACCGTTCCTGCACGACAACCTCGAATGAAGGATACCACAATGGCTTGCCGTCGGCCTGAGCCCAATACCAGGGATAACCGCGCGGCACGAAGACCACGCCGGGAACGCCGAGCGCTCCGGCGATATGGACGGCGAAGCTGTCGGGCCCAACCACGGCGTCGAGATTGGCGATCGCTGCGATCAATTCCGCAGGACATTCGATATGCACACCAGCATCGATCGGGCGACTCCATCGTTTCATGTCATGCCGTTGCGCCCCGCTCATCAAACTGACCGGGGTGACGGAGTGAGAGATCACGGCGGCGACCTGCTCCATCGAGAGGCCGAGAGCGCCATCCTCCCACACGATGCCCACCAAAGGCCTTGCGAACGCGGCCAGAGCATCCCGCCATTTGGCGAACAGTTCGGCTTCGGGGCGTAGGTAGGGAATGCCATCGGCAATGTTGCGGGCGTCGGTCGACAGAACGCGCAATAATGATTGCAACGGCATAGCTGAGAGCTCGGGCCTCGGCTCGTCCGAAATGACCTGCTCGGCGAGGCCGGCAAGAAGAGCCTGGTAACGTGGCTCCGCGACCACATGCACATTTTGCTGGCTCGTCAGCCGACGCAAGAGACGAACGAGTGCTACGAATTCGAGGGCGCCCGTCGTCGGCGGCACGACTATCTGCGGCACAAGCGCCAAGGCGGCCGGATCAGGTGTCGGGAAGTGACCGAGCGTCAGTTCAAGCGTCGTCTGTAGAGACTTCGCTGCTTCGCTCTCTGGTCGCGTGTGCACGACGTGGCTGACAAGCTTGAGGGATTCATCGAACCGGCCAACGAGATGCAGGACACGCGCCAGAGCAAGCGCGGCGGAAGGATCCGATTTGCGAGCGCGAACGAATTCCGTCAGTTGCGCAATGCCTCGGTCCACCTCACCCTTGGCAATCGTAACGCGGGCCACAATTTCGCGCGCACCAACATGAGCCGGCGCATAGGCGAGCAGTTTCTTGCAGGTGGCCTCCGCTTGCGGCCAGAGTCCGGTTGCGGCGCGGCAATAAGCCAGATGAAAGAGCCCGGCTGTATCGAGCGGGGCGCGCAGATGCGCGCGTTCCGCAAGGTTGAGCGCCTCGTCGAAGCGGCTGCGTTCGAGCATGAGCACCGATAAATTGACCAGCGCATCGGGATCGTCCGGAGCAATCTCAAGCGCACGAAGCAGGACGGCCTCAGCCGACGAGCTGTGGCCCAAGGCGAACTCGATGGCGCCGAGTTGAAGGAAGGCACGCGCATTCCCTGGCTCGTGTCGGACAACGGTCTCCGTCATCGCGCGGGCTTCCGCAACGTTGCCGCGGCTCAGTAGGGCATGAGCGAGCGCCAGCTTGATCTCCTCGTTGCGCGGAGCGAGAGCCGCCGCGCGTTCGAGGCAAATCACCGCCTCCTCAGCGCGGCCGAGCAATCCGTGGGCGATGCCGAGATTGGTGGTGAGGCCGGCGTGTTCGGGGTAGATGGTCGCCGCTTCCGACAGCATGTCGAAGGCAAACTCGATCCGCCGCCGCGCAAGTGCCAGTGTGGCCCTCGCATTGAGCGTATCGGGATCACTTGTGGTGGCGACCTCCTCCAGTAGCGCCTCCGCCTCCTCGAGACGGCCGGCCGCGATAAACTCCTGGACCGTTCTAACCGTCTCCTGCCGGGTCGGAGCCGGCATGCCAGTGGACAGCATCTGTGCTATGCAACCGTGACGCGTTTGCCGTCGAGGCGGAGATCCTCGCTCACCGCGATGACTTTGCTGTGGGCTATCTCGGAGGCAATGCCGGTGACCCTAATGGCCTGGGTTTCGGTCTGCAATGAGTCAATACGCTCGATCACCGCGACACGCTCGACCGCCTTCACCGTAAGCAACTCGGCGCTCGCTTCCTGGATCCGCGCCGAGCATCGGACACGGTCCGCGACTAACGTGTAGAGCTTGCCGATCCAGGTGCCTTTGTTCGCGAGCACCGCAAACAACTTAGCCTGCAGATCGATACTATCGGCGCGCAAGGATATGCGCTGGCGCGCGGCGATGGTGATGGTCTCGCCCTCAATCGACATATTGCGCCCCCCGGGTAGGCCGACCATGCCACCATTGGAAGCCGCCCGCTCGAGCACGGTCACGACGAAGGCTTGCTCCACGTTAGCGAAGAGCAGCACCATGTCCCGTGGTATAGGCCGGACCAGGCAGCCAACAGCCACCGTCGCGGTGTGACGAGCGCCAGCGACTTCGACCTCCATCGCAGTGCCATCATCGCTGACTGACACTACACGGGCTGTGTGATGTCCAGGTTCAAGCAAGCGCTCGGCCATCGCCAAGATGTCGGTGTTTGTGGCACGGATCGTCATCGTCATTCCTGCTCTCCAGCCGGCTACATGAAATTTATCGACTTCTTTTGTATGACTTCCTCATTGCCGGTGCTGGACATGATCTCAGCTGCTCGGGTCACAAGCTCGTACTGTTCCGTGCTTGACTTTCCCTGACTCAATTCTTCTTCCGTTACGGACACGCTCATCTTGCAGACCTTGCCGTCGCGGCCGACCACCTTCAAGTCGTCAACGGGCGCGAGCTTGAAATTGCTTGTCCTGAGAATCTTGGTATCACTATCGGCCGACTTGAAGTCGGGTCCAAAAACACACTTGGCCGAATTGCCGATCACTTGCTTGACGTCGTTTCCTTCGACAATGTCAAGTTTGTTGCCGATCGTGACAGAGTTCATATCGCTCAGATTGAATGAACATTCTCTTGAGATCTTGAAGGTGAACGCTTCCCCAAAGAACATGCATACGTTATTGGCCATCACCAGCGTGGTAGCTGCGCCTCTCATGCAGGTGAATTTAGTGCCTTGAAAGAATTCCTTGGTGTCGCCCATCGTCTGCTTTTCCGAGTTGCCAACGGTCGTTTCCAGCTTGTGGCCGTTGTTGATGAGCTTGACGCGGTTCGAGGCCGTCAGGATGATGTCCGCAGGCGTCCCATTAGCGCCAGCACTGATTGACACGCCATTCTCGGCGGAGATCTCATAAGTGCCTTTCGGGACCTGATGTTGGGAGTTGCCGTTCGTGACCTCCGTGGTCTGACCGCGAGCGATTTTGAGCAGTGCAGCGCCTTCGATATTTGCCTGGAAGTCCTTGTTGGTGAAGGCAAGTAAGCCGGCATTGTCGCTTTCATGTTTGCTGATCGCAGCTGGACTTTCGCCAATAGTCGTTGTGAGACCCGTGACAAGTTTTTCTTCTTCGTCCGAATAAGAACCGAGGCGCAGATAACTCGACTTCGTCAGGGGAGAAGACGGTGTTTCTGGAACGACCAGTCGGGTATAGGCATTTGGCATAGTAGGCTTCCCTAATCGTGTGGCTGTGGGCACCTCAGCGCTGCGCCATCAAGCGGGTTTGAGAGGGCGATATCGAAAGTCCGAACGCGTTCGGGTTGGCACCATTCTGCTTAGTCGGCATCCCCATTTTGGTTGCCGGTGACCCGCCGATTGACAAATTGTCCGATCCCGCTTTGGCGCGGCCTGGACCCATGACAAGGCCAGAGATGACGCCGAGGGCCACACCTGCGCTATCACCCATCGATGTCGCGCGCTCGGTCGTCATGTTGTGTGCAGGCATACACATGATCAGGAACCGAGACTGCGTAGGAATAGCCGTCGTGTTCATAACGACGTTTGGATAGGGGGTAGGCACAACGGCGGGACCGGATGGCGTGTTGCAGACGTCGGGAAACGCTTGATCCTCCGCCGACATCGGGCCACTTGAATTGACAAAAGTCATTTGTTTAGCTCACTCCGTTGAGAGGGATGACGCGGCTTGCATCGTAGAGTTCAGCGACGGCGCGTTCCGGCACAGTATGCAGGGCACTCCCACGCTGGGTCACGAACAGACTGCCTTCGGTCGACGCGCAGTGAAAGTCAGTGCGCAGAAAGCGCGAGCCGGAAAAATCGCTGCCATCTACCTTGGCGTGGTGCATCAGCGCATAGGACATGTCGGCGCCGGCAAACAAGGCGAACTTGGCCGATGCACGTGTGAAAACGGCCGTCGCCAATGTTGTGCCCGAAAGATCGCAGCCGTCGAGGCACGCCTCTACGAAGATGCATTGCGTCAAATTGGCATTGCGCAGCCTTGCGGTTTGCAGGTTAGCCCTGACAAACAGTGCGTTCGGAGCCGTCGCGCTGGAGAGGTCGGCGCCAACGAGGCTCGCGCCCGCCAACACCGCACCGGAGAGGTCTGCTCCGGACAGGTTTGTGCGGTTCAGCTTGGCGCCGCTCAAATTTGCTCGCGCAAGCATCAGCCCGGAGAGGTCCCGCTCCGACAGATCGCATTCCGAGAAGAGAATCGTGTCGCAATGCAGTCCCGTGACCTGTGCACTGCGCAAATCGGCCTGCGTTATCGCGGCGTTCGTCAGCGTGGCGTTGTCGAGCACGACATTGGCGAGGTCACAATCCATGAGAGCGCTTTGAGATAGGGTGGCCTTGCTCAGGATCGTCTGGGCCAACACGCAACGCATCGCTGTCGTCTGGCTGAGCCGCGTCTCGCTAAAGTCGCTATGGCTGAAATCTGATGACATGAACGTCGACTGGGTGAAGCGCGCCCGCCGCCAGTCGGATCTGCCAGCGCGGCAACCGACGAATATGCATTTTTCAAGGCAACCGTCGGCGAAGGAAGCGCCGCTGAAGTCGCAGTCCTGAAACGTCATGCCGGTCAGGCGGGCACGCGTGAACTGGCTGCCGCGAAAAGAAGAACTCAGCACAACGCCATCGTTCAGGCTCAGTCCAGACAGCATCTGGCCATCGAGGTTGGCTTCGCGTACGGGGAACTTATGGTCGACCGATTGCAATAAGAGATCAATTGACATGGCGCGTGACCATCAGGACGGTGCGGTCGATATTTGCGTTGCTCAAATCGGTCGCGACCAAAGAAGCATCCATCAGGTCGGCGCCATAGAGATTTGCATGGCGCAGACTGGCGCCGGTGAGGTCGGCTTCATTGAGATGTGCCTCGAGCAGGTTAGCGGCATAGAAGTCGGTGCCGCGCAGATCGTTGCCAGTGAAGACCGCGCGTTTCAGCGATGTCATCCGGAAGATGGCGCGCGCCAGCGTCGACTTGCCGAAATAAACACCGTTCAGTCGAGCCATGGTGAAGTCGGTGCCGCTGAGGTCGGCCGCCTGAAAAGAGAGCGCCTCGGCGCTGCTGCGGCCGAAGCGGGCGTCGCGCAGATCGATGTCGCCGATGAAGCTGACTTGGTCAAATTGCGAGCTGCTGAGATCGAGTTGGGGCGCTGCCACTTTGAGAAAGCAGGTTTGCTTAAGTCGCGCGCCAGCAAAGCTCGCACCAGACAGCGATAAATCCATGAATTGTCCGCGCTCGAGGACGGCGTCCCCCCAAACGCTGTTCTCGAGGGCGGCTTTGATGAAGGAGCATTGATGTATTTGCGCAGAGCGGAAGGTTGCCCCGATCATCGGTACCCGCAAAACCTGGAGCTCGCCAAGCCGTGCTTGGTCGAAGGATGCGCCCACCATGCGCGCGCCGAGAAGATTGGTGCGCACAAGCTGGCTGCCTGCGAAACGCGTTCCGCGGCAGTCGGCCTCACCGAGATTGGCTTCGGTGAGATCGGTCGCGCTTAAATCAGCGTTGATGAGCGTTGCGCCGGACAGTGCGGCTTTCATCAGTTTTGCGCCGGCCAGGTTGGTCCCGCTCAGCTTCGCGCGCTCAAGAAAGGCGCCGGAGAAGTCCGCGTTCACGAATCGCCGCCCGGAGAGGTCGGCGCCGGCTAGATCGCGACCAGCAATCGTGCCGCCGCGCCGGAACTCCTCTTCCACCAGATCCCCCAGCGCGCGTGCGACAGCTGGTGCCAGCATCGTTTCAGGCCTGAGCGGCTTGGGTGAGGCGAGCCTTGCTGCGGCCATGCCGGCTGCCAACTGGCCCTCGGCTTTATCGATCTCGGTCCGCAGGACGGTCAATGCTTTCGTAGATTCCGTTTTAGCCGCGGCGATCCTTCCTTCGGGCTCATCAGCGCTTGCCGTTTGATGCGGCGCATTCAAGGCCTCGAACGGCGGGCGGTCATCGGACGGTAACGCAGGAAGGGCCCTTCTGAGCGCCGCTTCAGCATCGGCGAGGGCCGTATGCGCTCGTTGGGCGGCGTCAGGCGGTGTACCGGAGGCCTCGATCTGCGCCAGTATGTCGTCAATGGTCAGGCGCGGCGGCGCCTCTGGCGTGAGGCTCCGCGTTTCTTCCGGAAGTACAAGCGTGGGAATATCGGGAAGCGAAAAGGCGCCGTCCGATATGGCGTTGCGTATCGGCTCGAGCGGTCGTCCAGCCGCCAAGTTAAAGAAACGAGCATGTGCAAGTTCGGATTGTTTTTGCTCGTCGAGCGGTTGCGCTGCTGCGCCAAGGATTTCGCGACGCCAGTTTTTCGCCCGCGCGAGCTTGTCTTCGATATCGCCTATGAGGGCCGGATCAGTGTCCGGCAGCGCAGGGAATGGCGGAGCTTGCTCAAAGCTTGCGTCCATCGACTGCGCAGCGTCCGTGGAACCGATCGCGGCAAGCAAGGCGTCGATATCGCTTGATGCGGCGTTTCGACTGGCAATCTTTTCATAGGCCGCGCGCACGGGTTGATATTGAGCGTCAAGCTTGTCGAGATCGGATTCTGCCTTGGCCTGTACCGTCTCCAAGGCGTCGAGGATCTCGGCCAATTCGATCTCGCCACTCTCGAGTTCCTCCGGCAACAATTCCGGAATGCTTGACGGTTCGATCGACGGTATCTCGATCGTCGGGCGCAGCGAAGGCGGAAGCTCAATGCCCGCGAACTCCTGCTCGAGCGCCCAGCGCATGGAGGCCAGCTGCCGCGCTGCGCGCTGTTCGGCCAAATAGCGACGCCGCGCCGCGCGGCGTTCGCGTTCGGCAGCCGAAATCTCAGGGGCAAGTTGATGTTCCGAAAAGGCATACCGTGCGGCGCTCGTCGGGTCGAGCCGCAGCTGCCGGACATTCAGATAATGATCGAACGGCCGCGCGGGCTCGCCTTGTTGTTCGTAAGCGACCATAATGTCGCCAACGTCACTGCCGTCCAATTCCTGCACGGCGGTCGCCGTGCGGTAGATCATGACGCCGCGGCGGGCTCCCGCGAACAGCCACAGGGTATCGATGCGCGTCGGCAGTTCCGTGACGCCACGCGTCGCATCGCTCCAGCCGACGAAGCAGCGCACGCGAAAGGCCGGCAGGCGGCCTTCGATCAACGGATGCTCCGCGGAGAAGTTCTGCAGCGCGTAGGGTTCTCCGCCCGAGATGTAGCCGGCCATGCGCTGGTCTGGCGGCGCAAACAGGAAAAGGCGCGGATCGGCATCGCTCGCCAGAGCGGGAGCAACCGATTTCAGCCACGCGGCGTCATAGGTCCCCGCGTATCGCAGGCGCTCCTTATCATCGAGCGCCATTGGTCCAAAGGCTGCGGGCGGTGCGATCGTTTCGATGAACTGAATCGCGTGCTCGGGGTTTTCCACGTTGGGCAGCGCCACCAGTTCGCCGGCCATGCTGCGGCGAAGAGCCCCGTGGCCGGCGCCGACGGGGTTCGCGGCGTAGCCGGGCCCGCCGAACGCGCGTTGCCGCGTTAGCGGCATTTGCCGGAATGGTTGCGCGGCTGTCGGTCGCCAGCCGGAGGCGGTCATCTGCCAATAACGGTCGCCGGTCACGAGAAGGTGCTTCTGCATCGGTCCGACCGTCCAGCCCAACATCATGCCCTCCGTCGGCCGTCCCTCAGGCGCTGCCGCATGTCCGCCGATGAGCACTTCCGCTTGCGGCTTGGGCATGCCGATGTCGAGAGGGTTGCCGGGCGGAAGCTCCTTCGCGGCCATCACCCAAAGTTCCTGCTCGCCTTCCAGGCGGTCCGCGCTCGGGTTGGCGAGGTCGAACATCGCGAAAACGGAAATGATGAGGCTTGCCCCGGGAGGACGGCGCTCGCATTTGGTCAACAGACCCAGTGTGCGTGGCTTTACAAGAATGGGCATGAGACCCGCCGAGACAATTGTCGCTTCTTCGCTATATTTCTCGAGCGTGACGGACTTGCGTTCCGCCTATGCGGACGCGTCTATGTGTCACATACCAGATTAGGTGGGCAAGAAGATCAGCCAGCGTTGCGTACATGGCCGATCCGAACTGCAAGACTTTGGTCGTCGATCGTGTCGTGGAGAACCGCGACTTGCTTGCGCGGCGCCTTCATCGGCTCGGATTCCGCTTGAGCGACCAGATAGAAGACAGCATCATAAGGGGGCTTGCGGCGATTGCCGAACGGTACAAGCTCTTCCGTCTGCACAAAACCCGTGCTTCGCAGTCCTTTGGAAAGCTGCTCTCGCGAGGCGGAGCTGTTGGTGCAATGGCTCCGGAATGACCACATTTGTCTTGCGGGTCGGCGAGGGGATGTGCGTGGCCCGCCCGTCATTCGAGCCGACCTGCTGTGATTGGTGGCAGCCGACGAAGCGCGTATGGAATCGTCGATAAATAGACGTGCGAATGGGACCACGCGAGAGCCTTAGTGTGTCTCCGCGGTTCCACACCGCGCAACTGCGTGCAAGAATATCTTTGCATTAAATTTCTTGTTTCCAGTAGCAAGACTGAATGCCTGCGCGCGTGATTTGGGTTCGTCTTGGTTGAAGCGATAATCAAGCCATATTGATTGAACGCCGGGTGACGGCAGATCAGACGGGCAAGGATGACTTGTGAATCTCATCGTCGTGTCGAACCGGGTTGACAGCGGCGACGCCAATCAACCCAAGATAGGCGGCCTTGCGGCTGCGCTACTCCCTGTGGTCGAACAATCCGGAGCAATCTGGGTGGGATCCTCGGACCAATTGGGCGATGGTTGTCGTAAAGCGCCGCTTGTCGAGACGCTCGGCGCAGGCAAGCTTGTGACGCTGAATCTGCCTGCCGTGCATTATCGGCGTTACTATGAGGGCTTTGCCAACTCGGCACTATGGCCGGCCTTGCATTCGCGCGCCGACCTGATCGACGCCTCGGCGTTAGACTATCTCAGCTATCGCGAGATCAACACGGTGATGGCAAAAAGACTGCTCCGGTTCGATGAGCCGACCGCGTTCTGGGTGCATGATTATCATTTCCTCCCGCTCGGCACTGAGCTGCGTAAGGTCGGCATCAAGCAGCCGATCGGTTTCTTCCTGCACACGCCATGGCCGCTGCCAGCCATGATGCGGAGTGTGCCGCATCATCGCGAACTGATCGAGGCGATGTTGGCTTACGACCTGATCGGCTTTCAGACCGAGGAGGACCGGAGGAATTTCATCGCCTATGTCAGCACCGATCTTAGGCATCTCAGGCTTACCATCGAGGACTGTGTTGTAACCTCGGGTCATGGCCAAACGCGATCCCAAGTGTTTCCGATCGGCATCGATCCGGCCAAGTTCGCGCAATTGAGCGCCGACGCGGCCTCGGAGCCCTGGATCTCGTGGATACGGCGCGGTCTTAATAGCGAGAAGATTGCTATCAGCGTCGATCGGATCGATTACTCCAAGGGTATCGACAAACGCCTCCACGCTTTAAACCGCCTGTGGACCGAACGGCCGCATCTCGCGCACAGCATCTCGCTATTGCAGATCGCCACCCCGTCGCGCAGCGGCATTGAGGCCTACAGCAATCTGCAGAAAGATGTCGCCGGCCTTGTCTGCGATATCAACAACCGCCATCGTAGGGGCGACTGGACCCCGATTAGTCATTTCGAGGAGGGCTTCAGTCAGGCCGACCTCGCAATTCTTTACCGCGCAGCGAAAGTTGCCGTGGTAACGCCGTTGCGTGACGGCATGAATCTGGTGGCGAAAGAATATGTCGCTGCGCAAGATCCGAACGATCCCGGTGTGCTGATATTGTCTAAATTTGCCGGCGCGGCCAAAGAGCTGGAGGAGGCGCTGCTCGTCGATCCGAACAACATTGATGACATAGCAGACAAGATTTCGGCCGCAATTTCGATGTCGCCTGCCGAGCGCATCTCGCGCTGGCAAGACATGATGAGGACGCTTCTAGCGTATCCCATCCAGCAATGGACCGCGGACTTCGTTGCGGAGTTGGAGAAAATTCGGACCGAGAAACTCGCGGGACAGTTCAGTCCGCGGAATGTGGGGGAGCCTAGCGGCTCGAAAGGGAAAGTCGAGGGGAAATTAGCCGGCGGGGCAAGCCATTTGGACCTGCCGCGGCGGTTGTCACGTCCAGCGTTCGATGTACGGGCTAGGAGATTAGATGATGATTTCACGCACATCGTAGGTTCGGGCTGGAACCACGGTCCCCAACTGGCCCCGGACGTCCTGCTCGGCGTGCTGAATAGAGTAGACGCCTTCCCGAGGCCGTTCCAGCCGACGACAAATTTTTACATCCATGGTCATCCCTACATGGCGCAGTTGGCTGCAGGGTTGAGGGAGGTGACCCCTAACAATCCGCTGGGCGTCAACGTTATTCTCATACCTCGGCTTAAGGGCGGCTGAACAACCGCGCGTGGGTTGTAATCGGCACCTCTTGCTCGAACCGTCGATTATCAAAGGCCTTCGGTCATAGATGTCGTCATATTTGCCGCCGCCTGCCGAGGTCCAAGTTGAGGACGGTCACCGGATCGAGGCCGTCATCGTCGTTGAGAACATTGTAATGCATCGCGCCGCCATCCTTCATAAATCGGCACCTCCAGTGCGGCGGCATTAACGCGGTGGCCGAGCAGACCGGCGGCAGAGTACGCATCTCGGGCACGCTGGCGCTCAGCAGCACCGGCAACGAATTTGTTGATGCCGGCCACTACTACGCGATCCGCGCCAATCGGTCACCGACTGACTCAAGATGTGCAGACCCTCGCTGAGCCGCTTCGCTGTCAACCCATTTCAGTAACGACAGTTCGGCCGAGAACCCTGGTCCGAACGCAGCTAGGATTCCGTATGATCCTGGCGCCTGCTCCTCATGCTCAAGCACGTGATCCAAAACGAATAGTACAGTTGCGCTCGACATATTTCCATGACGTCGAAGAGTTTCATAGCTGGAAAAGAAGTTTTCAGACGATCTCCCAAGGCCCTGCTCACAAACATCCAATACTTTTCTCCCGCCGGGATGAAAGATTAAGCTCTTCGCTTGGTTAGAATGGATGCCATCCTCCGCTAGCAACGACCGCAGTGCATGTGGCATCAATTCGCTAATCATTGATGGAATGCGCTCAGAGACGACGACTTCAAATCCGGCGTCGCCAAAATGCCAGCCCATTAAAGAAGTCGAGTCGGGGTAAAGCAAACTCGTATTTCTTACGATACCCAGTTTGCCAGAGCCGCTTTCAGCTGGGCCGATTAGGAGCGCGGCAGCGCCATCCCCAAAGAGGCTTGAAGCAACAACGTTCTTCGGGGTGAGATCATTCGGCTGGAATGTAAGGGATGTCAGCTCCACAGCAATGAGGAGAACGCGTTCGCTCGTTGCGCGGCAAATCGCTCCTGCCAAGCTAACTCCCGATGCTCCTCCGGCACATCGGAGGCCGAATATGGGCGTCTGTCGTACATTTGTTCGCAGTCCGACCTTCGAGATCACATCCACATCGAGACTGGGGGTAGCTATCCCGCTCGACGAGACAAATATAATCCGATCGACGTGTTCGGGCTTCACGCCGGCCCTGTTGAGACAGAGCACGGTCGCTTTGCATGCGAGCTCCTTTGCACATTCCAAGTATATCTGGTTTGTCTCACTTATGCGATGCTCGCTGAGAAGCCATTCGGGCGCTACACAAAAGAAACGCTGATCGACTAGCGTATTATCGAATACTGTAAGATACCTCTTCAGCTTCTCCATTCTAGATCCGAAGTGGCGACCCGCTAGTACCTTGGCCTCGGTTTGCGAAATTCGGAATGTTGGCAAAGCCGTCCCAACAGCCAAAATTCTGGACATCAGTTCCTCTTGTTGTTCGCCTCGAACCAAAGCGACGATCAAAGACGTCCGCTACGTCCCAGCGTTAGTTCACGTGGACCAAACCGATGCCGATGTCCTGCCCAATGCGGGCAGTTTCTGCGAGGCCGCTCGCTGGAAAAGCCCGCGATCCCGGTTGAAAAGAAGTCCAGGTTCCGAGGGCCCATGAACAGGCAATCGTACTCAGCGCCGACGGTTATTGAAAAAAGCGCTCAAGGTCCGCCCTACTGTACCGCGCCGCCGGGTTTCGCTACCGTCGGTGAGGGCAGCCCAGTCGCAAATTCGGAGAGTTGATATTTATCGCGGGCGACCGCAGCGCCGCCTTTCACATACAGCAGCACGTCAGTCCAGGCGTAGCCAAGCAGGCCCGTGAGCAGGCCGAATGCATCAACCCTGGTTTCATCCTGGAGCCCTACGAAAGTGAGGTTAGCGTTGGAGTCCTTGAAATCAGCGCAGTTGCCGTTCGCCCGGATGCCGAACACCGAGTTGGCTATCTGCCAGCGGAAGCGGATTTCGCCGCCGAGCGGGCCTCCTGTCGCACTATGGCTCCTGATGGGAAGGGGCGGAGTGCGGACCACAACGCCAGCGTTGACGAGATGCCAGCATCGACGCGCGGGGCCGCCACCGCTATTGATACCGATGTAGGAACCGCTTCGCTCGGGAGAGCCGCGCGGCCAGATCAGCGGCAGAGGCGGCCAGCACCACCAGGGCTACCGTGCCCAGCAGGATTCTTTTCATCCTTCTTGACCCAATTCCGATGCAACTTTCTTGACGGTGTCCATGGATCACGGTTGCCATGTACCTGTCTTCTCCATCAATTGATAGGGTTGGTAGTTGACTGGTCAGATCGTGCCCGCCTCTGCCAATGAATCGCTCGCCTTCTTCGACGCGGGCCGCGCGAGTTCGTCGCGCCCCAGACGTTTTGCCATTGTCGATAGGCCTGACGCCGCCAGACACATCGACTGGGTCTCGCGGGAGGTCGACATGTCGGACGAAGCTGGCTCGGTCGTCGCCGAGCATCTCGGCGATGTCCGCGACGAGCTTCTCGCCTCCGAGGCGAGCTATGAGTGAGCGTCACATGACGGTGTCCCGGCCGCGACCTGACTGAGGTCGGCGCGGCCGTGACTGCCGTCGGTGACGCGCTCAACGAACTGCGAGTTGCACTATCAGCTCTTCGCCTTCATGTCGCGGCCCGCCCAAGGGCGTCGAGTTCGCGGCCTCCGAGGAGCAAGTCATCCGCAACGCCATCGCGGCGGCGCTCGGCGCCGGCCCCGAAGGCGCACACTAAAAGGCATTCTCAACCTTGCTGCCGGGTGCAGTTCAGCGGTCATCGCGCAGCTTGGCTTTGACGCGCCGCTTGGGCGTTTTGTTGCGCAGTTGCAGGCCCAACTCGCGGTAGACGCGCCGGGTCTTGTTCTGGCCGCGGCGCCATCCTTCATGACGAAGCAGGACGTGAACGCGGCGATAGGCCGAAGAAGCGTACGGCGCCAACGATCAGTGACAAAGCTGCCCGGACAGCGGTAGCGGAGCTAAACAAAGAGCCGAAACGGCGTGATGTCGAGCGCCGGCGCGAAGAGGCCGCGGACGGCCAGGAACGTGAGCGACGCGAGAAGGCGGTCGCAAAGGCGCAGGCGGCTCTCGACAGGGCCGTGCAGAATCGTGAGGCTCCTGCCATCGGGCGCGAAATTCTGCATCGACCGCCAGCGACTGATAGAGAGCGCGACCATGCGCCTTGCCGTGTGCTTGCGAAATCGCAATCCAGGCGCGCGCGATATCGCCATCGGCTGCCAATCCGAGACGCGCGACGATCGCTTGAATCTGTGCCTTGTGACTCAACCGCGGCTGCAGTTCCTTGGCGGCGCGATTGATCGTCGTTGAAGCCGGCTGCGTGCAAGTGTTTCCTGGTGGCTTCGACTTTTGCGAGATCGTCCGGTGTGACGTCGGCGGCAATCTTCATCGGCCCCGCCAAGGTCTGCCGCAGAACCGATTTAAGCTCCCGCAAGGCGTGGGCCGCGAGCGGAATGGATACCCGGAGCGGAAGCGCGCCAGCCGACAGCCGGCAGAAGTCGACATAGCAGTCGGCCATGCCCTTTCCGAGCAATTGCCGGATCAGGGCCGCCGTATTCTGCTGCTCCGGTGAAAGGTCTGGTCTCTTGGCAGGCTCGTCCATCTAACGCTGTCGGTTAACGCCGCGCGTGCTGGCGCGGCGGGCAATGAATTCTTTCATCAACGGCAGAAAAAACGCCTTGCTGAAATGGCCAAGTGGCGGCTCTGGCTCAAGGTAGAACGACTGGCCGATGACGTCCTGATTGTATTCGTCAAGGATGATCCAGAGGCGTAGCGAAGCGTCGAGACCGGCACGACGCTTTTCCATCTCAGGAATTTCGACGGCAAAACGATCGGAGTAGGGCGGCTGACTGGTGATCGGAAACAGCACCAACAAGTCCTCACCTTTCGGCCTGGCAATCCGTACACCCACAGCCACCGGGCGAGGCTTGCGGCCTTCCGTTTCCCCGCGCTCAGCTTAGCGCACCCATAAATAGGAAAATCGGATCACGCATCCGGTGCGAAGCTCGTCCGGCTCAACGTCTCGTCGCTCTCCCGCTCATAGGCGTCGACGGCCCGCTTGACGTCCTCAAACAAGTCGTCAGGCATCGTCTCGAGCCGACCGGCCTTCCGGGCGTCGGCTCTGGCCGTAAGCTTGCGGTAGTCTTCGATGCTGAGCAGCACCAGACGCGGCTTGTTCCGTTGGGTAATGGTGACGGGCCGGCGCAGGGCTTCGGCGATGATATCCCCCGACTTCCTGGAAAGATCACTGGTTGAATATTGGGTCATTGATCGGTCTCCAGCATTGCTGTAATATATACAGCAATGCTGTATATCCTGCAAGGGTGTTCGCTTGGCAGCTATCGGGGAGGGATCTTTGGAGCGGCAGGCTTCGTCTGAAGCGAGCCGTCTCTGCCATCCGTCGCAGGGTTGATCGCTCGGGCTGGCGCTCAATCCTACGAGGTCTTTGAAAGCGAGCACGCGATCCCACGCTCGAAACCACCAGTCGCCCATGACATTCCTCCTGAGAACAATGCGTCGTGCCCTATTTGATCATCGTGTCCGCCAGATGCGCGTGGCCTTTCATGCCGCATACGCAACCCTTTTTCCAGGAGCTGGATGAGACCAAGCAGGAGGCGGACGATTTTCAGCGCAGGGTCGATGCGGGCAAGTGCCCAGTGGGAGGACTATGATGAGGAAACCGGCGCTGGACGCCACTATGGCGAAGAGTTCGGAGAGCGCCGCCTGGAGGCTGAAGCTGCGCTCCTCTTGCTTCGAAAGGCGTTCGTGATCGTAATATACCACCTGTGGGAGCGTGGCGCGCGGCGATGGGTGCCGCAGGCGAGAAGGAAGCCAAACCACGCCGATCTGGTTGCCGCACTGACACAGGCGTCGATTGTCATCGACAAGGCCGGCCTGGAAGAGTTGAGGCTTCTGGTCAATTGCCTCAAGCATAACAGCGAAGACGCGCGAAAGCTTTACGTACTTCGCCGCCATCTGTTCGAGGGTGATTTCGATCCCGACTCCATTCATTCAGCAACCGGCAAGCCCTTCGTGAATATCGATTGGGCCGAGATCGTAGTGCTGACCGGCGACAACGTGGAACACTATTTTCGGGTGGTTCAGAACTCTGGACCCAGATAGCCGCTCAAGGGGACGCAATGGCCAAAAAGCAAAGCATTCCGAGGCGGCTGTTCAAGTACCGCGCGTTCAACAATCTCACACTCGATATGATTATTGCGGATAATCTATTTTGGACGAACCCGCTCCGCGGGAGAGTATCCGCGTTGAGTGCGGCGTACCCCCTTAAAGCCAGCCAGCGTCCCTGACTCCGGCACCACGGGCACAGAGCGACGTAATCGATACCATTTCAGAGGAGCTTGCCCCTGGCAAGATGGCGTTGCTGCCCGCGCGCAGCGTCCCTCTTGCCAAGGAGTTCGCTATGACCTCGCTACGGTTACGCATGATGGAAGACATGCAGGTCTGCAACCTGTCGCAACACACGCAGGATTCCTATTTGCTGCAGGTTTCGCAGTTCGCTCGGCATTTCGCTAAATCGCCGGCTTTGCTCAGCCCGGAGGATATCAGGTCTATTTGACGAACGAGAAGAAGCTGGCGCCGCGCTCGGTGCACGTCACCGTCGCAGCGCTTCGATTTCTCTACCGCGTCACGCTCCGCCTCGATTGGGATCTCGCCCAGATCATTCCGTGTCCCAAGGCGTCAAAGACATTGGCCATCATTCTCAGCCCCGAGGAGGTGCTGCACTTCCTTGGCTGCATCGAGAGCTTCAAACACCAGGCGATCCTGACGACGTGCAATGCCGCCGGCCTGCGTATTTCTGAGGCGACCCGTCTGAAGCCTGAAGCTATCGATCGCCAGCACATGGTGCTTCGCGTCGAGCAGGGCAAGGGACAGAAAGACCGCTATGTCATGCTGTCGGCCAGGTTGCTGGAGGTGCTGACAAACTATTGGCGCGCCGTGCGCCCCACCGGGGCGTGGACGTTTCCCGGCGCCGTTGTTGGAGAACCGATATCGACAAGCGCCGTGGATGCCCACCTGCCATAAAGCACATCGGGTGTCGAGTTGCTGCAGGCGATTTCCGATTTTCTTGACGACCAGAAGGACATAATCGACCAGGTCCGCTGCGATCGGACGCGGGGTTTGAAGAAGGCCGAGACGGGTCGCAGCGGCCTGACGCCGCAACAGGTGCTGCGCTCGCTGGTTCTGATGCGCGTCAAGAACTGGAACTATCGCGAATTACGCGAGCGGATCGCCGACGGATGCACGCTGCGCCAGTTCACGGACTTCTATTGTCTGCCAGTGCCTCGACATGATGCGTTCCACGGCGGCTTCAATCGGCTCACGCCCGAGACGCTCAAGGCGATCAATGATCTGGTGGTGCGGGCGGCGGTCGAGCTCGGACTGGAAGACGGCCAAAAGCTGCGTGTCGATACCACGGTGGTGCAGACCGA
>NZ_PYCN01000045.1 GCF_003062295.1 Bradyrhizobium algeriense
TTGACGGGGTTAAATGCCACCAAAATCGTATCGGCCGCTCCCTTCCGAACGCAGTCTATCGCCAACCCGTTTCTATCCCACAGGGGGCGTGCAGCGCCGAGATCAGTTTTTTAGAAGGAGCGCTCACCAAGGCGGGATTGCTGAGCGCAAAGCGATGATCGACCGTGAGCACGATCTGTCGATCACCAGGCAGGCGGAAGTTTTGCAGATCAGCCGCGGCAGCGTTTATTACCTGCCGCGCCCGGTGCCGGACACCGATCTCGCGATCATGCGGCGTCTCGACCGGCTGCATCTGGAGTTTCCCTTCGCCGGTTCGCGCATGCTGAGAGGCCTGCTGGCTGCCGAGGGGTGCAAGATCGGCCGTCGGCATGTGAAGACGCTGATGCGGCGGATGGGGATAGAGGCGCTCTATCGCCGTCCGCGCACCACCAGGCCAGAGCCCGGCCACAAGATCCATCCATACCTGCTGCGCGGCATGGAGATCACGCGGCCGAACCAGGTCTGGGCGATGGACATCACCTACATCCCGATGGAGCGCGGTTTTGTCTACCTCGCGGTCGTGCTCGATTGGGCAACCCGTCGTGTTCTGTCGTGGCGGCTGTCGATCACCATGGAAGCAGCCTTCTGCGTCGAGACGCTGGAAGATGCCTTGGCTCGTCACGGCAAGCCGGACATCTTCAACACGGACCAGGGCTCGCAGTTCACCGGACAGGCTTTTACCGGCGTGCTCGCCGACAACGGCATCGCGATCAGCATGGACGGCAAGGGCGCATGGCGGGACAACGTGTTTGTCGAACGGCTCTGGCGCAGCATCAAATATGAAGAGGTGTACCTGCGGGCCTATGACAGCGTCAGCGAGGCGCGCAGCTCGATCGGCCGATATCTCGACTTCTATAACAGCAGGCGTCCCCATTCGAGTCTTGACGGCACCACGCCGGATCAAGCCTACTTCACCCCGCTGCCACTCCGCATGGCAGCCTAACCCCGGCAGAGGCTCCACCTATCGACGCGGAAACTCTGTTCAGACAACCGGGACCAGCTCTGTCGAGCCTTCTCCATCGATAGCGGTGTTTTGACCGCACCTTGCGGCGGCGCTGACGATTCGTCAGATGTGGATCGGTTTGGCGAGATCGGTTCACATATATGGTCGACGATATATTTGACAATTCGCGGCCGTTTGGCCGTGTTGAAGTCCGGACTGGTGTTGGCCGCCGGCGTCGCTGGACCGAGGTGCGGATTCCGAGACGATGGTGCGCACCGTACCGATTTGATGGCGCGCAGGGTTCCGAAATGATCACGCGCAGCATTCCGAGCATTCTCCGCGCAGCATTCCGATTTGATCGCGCGCAGTTTCGGATGGTGTGAGGCCTGATCGTTGGCCATTTCTCCGGCTGGAAACAGCTTGGAGAATTGGATGCCGACGAGGAGGGTTATCATGCGCCAGGTGCCCGAGATTGTGAGGTTGAGCCTTGAGGCTGGGCTCTCGACGCGCGTGGTTGGCGAGCGTGTCGGCGTCGGGCCGACGACGGTACGTGACACGCTGAAGCGGTTTGCGCGCGCGGGTCTGGCATGGCCAGTCCCGGAAGCGATAAGCGACGCCGAGCTGGAGCAGCTGCTGTACGTGGTGCCTGGCGTGAAGCCGGGCCGCCGCAAGGTGGCCGAGCCTGACTGGTCCGTTATTGCCCGCGAGCTGAAGCGCAAGCACGTGACCTTGCAGGTGCTGTGGGACGAGTACATTGCAGAGCATCCGGACGGCTATCGGTACAGCCGTTATGTTGCGGCCAGATTTATGTTGTCGCTGCTGGAGTGAGCCAAGGATTTCGCCAACCTCCCCGGCTCGCTCCGCAACATAAGAGTGTGAGCTTTTCGGCTTACAGGGCCTTCAGGAAGGCCATCAAGGACGGGAGAGAGGGTTGCCGAGGCGGCGGCCTCAGGCTGCTGATATCGACCCTGGCTAACGCCAATGCTTTCATCTCCAGGTCGACTTCAGCATAGATGTGCGTGGTGTCTAATGACACGTGGCCCAGCCAAGCACGGATCGTGTTGATGTCGACGCCGGCGCGCAGCAGGTGCACGGCCGTTGTGTGCCGAACCGTATGTGGGCTCACGCGCTTCGTCGCCAACGTCGGCAGCGTTTCGCCCGCCATAGCGGCATATTGCGTCACGAGACGGTGTATTCCGAAGCGCGTCAAAGGCTGGTTCGTCCGCCCGAGAAAGACCGCTTCACTTTTGCTCCGGTCGGCCACAAGACGAGTCAACGAGGTTGCCGTCGTTGACCACAATGGACAGATTCTGATCTTGTTTCCCTTGCCGTGAAGTCGCACTGACGGGGACGCGCCCAGTTGGAGATTGCCGACCGTCAATTTTGCTGCCTCATCGGCGCGAGCACCGCTGTTGTATAGGAAAAGCAGCAGAACATGGTCGCGCACTCCAAGACTCGTGCGTCGGTCAGGTTGGTTTAGCAACGCGTCCATCTCGGCCTTTTCGAGGTATCCAATCGCGGTCTTGGTCGTCTTCTTGAACGGCACTGCTCGTATCTCGGAACACCAGGCCAGGTGGACCGGCGAACGCGTCCCGATAAAGCGCGCAAGTGAATGGATGGTCGCCAGCCGCTGGTTGCGGGTAACCTCGCTGCACTGGCGATCGCGCTCCAGGTGGTCCAGGAACTTGCGGACGACTTCCGGCGTCAGATCTTCCACGGTCATGCGATCGATGGCGCAGCCTCCCTGCTTGCTGGCAAACGGCAGCAACAATGTCAGCGTGTCGCGGTAGCTGGCTTGGGTGTTGCAGGAAAGATTGCGCTCGGCGACCAGATGTTCCAGCAAGAACCGCCGGATCCACGGACCAAGCAGGCTCTTATCCTTCATGACCGGCCTCCATCGCGTACAGAGCAAAGCGCTCATTGGCCGCCTGGAGGAGATCCGGCGTCATCTGCAAATAGCGCTGGGTTGAACGGATATCGATGTAGCCAAGGTAGGTTGCGAGTTGCGGAAGCAGTCGCTGCACCTCCTGGCCGGAGCGATACCATGCGATCACCCGGTGCACCGCGGCTGTGTGGCGAATATCGTGCAGCCGCGGAGGTCCAGGCTCGCCAACAGGGCAACTGATTCCGGCGGCTCGGCGGACATGCTGAAACCAGGAGATGACCCGCACGTAGTGCCATGGTCGACTGCCGCGCGTAGTGAATAATGGAGATTCTTGCCCGCGCGGCAGAGGGAGCCGGCGACGGCACTCGACGTACTCGACCAGTTCCTGGTTGAGCTTTGGTCCGATTGGCACGAGGCGCGTTTTGAAGAACTTCGTGTCACGGACGGTGATGACCTGATCAGTCAGATCCACGTCTTGCAAGACCAAACGAAGCGCCTCGCCAATGCGCATGCCGCTTCCGTACAGCAACAAGAGGAGCGTACGGTACATAGCTGGGACGTGAGGGCGATGCCCCACCTTCAGAATCGAGGTCGCATCCAACAGGCGGCGCAGTTCTTCCGTGGAATAAACATAGGGCGTTTGTTGCGGCGGCAGCTTTGGAAACGTTGTCGGCAGTGGGGAGGTTGCCACGTACCCGCGACTGATGGCGAAACTATAGAGACCGCTCAAAACCCTATATCGCAGCATCCAAGTGGCACTGAGCGATCCTTTACCTTGGAGGAACTCGGCCACCGCCTCTGGGGTGACTCCGCCGACATCTCGATTGCCCATCGCTCGGCAGAATCTGCGGAGCAGAACCTCAGCGGACTCGAAACGCGCCCCCAGTGACCGCTGCTTGGCCAGATAGGCGTCGACAACATGGGTCAGCATCATTGGAGGCCTCCCAGGTCGAACGCTCCGACCTCGCGAAGCGCCTGCATGTTCACCTTGGCGTAGATGCTGGTTGAGGCCGCGCTGCGATGTCCCAAATGGTCCCCGATCTCCTTTATCGACAGACCTTCGGCAAGAAGCCGGGAAGCGCAGGCGTGGCGCAACGCATGGCCACCACGATGAGCAGCGTCGATTCCAAGTGCAACAAATCTGCGGTTAGCGACATCATAAATGCTCCCTGCCTTCAACGGTCGACGGGGCGCGTGCATGCAGAGGAACACTTCCGGGCACGATGATAGCGGCCGCACCGTGTCGATGTAGCGGGCGAGCGCCTCAGCCACAGAGGAAACCAGCGGGTAGATCTGCGGCTGGCGGCGCTTCAGGCGGAAAAGCCGTAGCGTCCTACCGGCCCAATCAATCTGATCAAGGCGCAATGCCGCCACTTCGCCGCTGCGCATTCCATAGACCGCGAGCAACAGCAGGATCGCACGATCACGGATGTCCCGGGGGTTGTCAGTCTCGGCGTCGGCCAATATGCGCTGCACGTCGCACCAATCTGGGGCATACGGTAGTGACTCCTGACGATAGAGCCGAGGCCGGCAAATCGAGATCGCTAAGCGGTCCGTACACATTCCCCGCTTTGCCGCGTAGCGCAGAAATCCCCGCAAGGCCGAGGCCGTGTTGGCCACCGAAACGCGGGACCATCGTCCCGTGGCCTGGGCAATGAAATAGGCGTCGACGTCGTCAGGCTGAATATCCGTGAATTGCCGGTTCGTCTGGTCGCACCAACGCAGGAACCGGCCGATAATGCGGCTCCATTGCTCCACCGTCGATGGCGTGAAACCGCGCTCATTGCGCATCCATGCCACATACTGGTCGAGTTGGCTCTGGTACTGAAACACGATGGTCGGTTCACGCCACCAACCAAGAAATCGAAGCCACGGTCGTCCGATGTCGACTACTCTTCGTGCTGCGGTGACAGCCCCCGTCAGGCGCAGACGCTCGGTTGCGATTCGTTGGAGCGCTTCGATATCGATGCCCTCCGAAGCATCTGGACCGAGATATGCGGCAATCCGCAACAGCTCGTTTCGCTTGACTCTGAGAGAAGCTGCGGTCGCGCCGGTTTCTGCACAGTGGCGAAGGTACCGGTACCGCTCGTCGGTGAATGGCGCGTCATCACGTTGGGGCACGGTCAAGGGGATGGGATAAATCGTCTGATCCATAGCGAGCCTCCATTGGACAAATGGTTCGCTACCCAGACGTCGAAATATGTTGCGTGAACAATGCCTACAGTGTTCAGCATCCCCGCAATTATAGCTCCTTGCACAACATAAATCTGGCCGCAACATAACGGCTGATATGTAATCGTGAACATACCAGCCGGTTCTGTGACTTGTTCCGCAACTGGGAAGGCCGGCTGCCGCTCGTGATGCGCCAGCACCACGGCGGGGGCGAGAAATTGTTTGTCGACTATGCCGGCGACACGGTGCCGGTGGTTGACCAGTAAGACTGGCGAGGTGCGTGACGCGCACATCTTCGTCGCGGTCATGGGCGCATCCAGCTTGTCGTTCGCGCTGGCGACGTGGACCGAGCAGCTCGGCGACTGGATCGCGGGACATAACGCGGCCTTCAGCTTTTTTGGCGGCGCGACGCAACTGCTGGTGCCCGACAACGCCAAGGTCGCGGTGATCAAGGCCTGCCTCTACGACCCTATGGTCAACCGCAGCTACAGCGATATGGCGCAGCATTACGGCACGGCGATTTTGCCGGCACGGCCGCGTCGCCCGAGAGATAAGGGCTCAGACTCATACTGCACCGCGTCAGTTACGTGAGGATGAACTTTCGGGATCGACCCGGTAGTCGCGCTTGTGGGCGAACTTCGCCGGCAGGTCCTCTGGCGGAATCTCATAGAGGAAGTCGCCGCGATCGTTGACCGGATGTGCGCGTAGCAGGCCGCGTCGGCGCCACAAATGGACAGTCGAGACCACAACGTTGTAGCGAGCCGCGACGTCCTGCGGAGTCAGCAGTCCCTGCGCGAGCAGGCGTGTCTGCCGATCGGCGAGATGGTAGCTATGGCGAAGTCGCCCGATGCGCGTAGCTGTCCAAGGCGTGCTGACGACGGTCCGCACGCCTCGCTCGTTGAGCAGATCGGCGATCTCTTTGTCCGTATAGGTATCGATGAGGCGGTCGATCTCCTCGATCACGGCGGCATCTGTCGTGCGCAACTCGACACACGACTTCGGCAGCGGCAGATCCAACGAGCGCGTCGCGCCGCCAACGAAGCGGATATCCACATGGAGCGTATCGCCCTTGCTGAGCGTCACGTCCTCGATCAGCAGGCGCAGTATGCGTTTCTTGTCTTTCATCTGCGTGCGCGGATTGCCCCAGAGCCGGGCGAAGTCGGTGGCGAGGGCCATCAGCTCAGTACGTTCGGCATCGGTCACGACGCTTACATCAGCCGCCGAGGCTTTGTTGTATGCTTCCTGTGCCGCGGCGAGCGCGCGAAGCTTCGTATTCCAGTCGGCTTCCAGGGCATCGGCCACCAGGCGGTTGTCGGGGTCGACCTTGAGGAAGCGACGCTGCGCGAGTTCTGCGTCATACTTCGCTCGCTCCACGTGCTGACGGCGCAACCGATCTGCTTCCTCCTGACGGTTGACCAGCTCCTGCTGCACGCTGAGAGCGACTTCGACCGCAAGTGGCGTCATCGCCTCGATCAGGATGTCGCCGATCGCAGCATCGAGTGCGCCGCCATGCACCGTCTGGCACAAACCGATCTCGCCTCGGAACATCGGGCGCCGGCCACACCAGTAGGTCGGCACTTGTTGGTTGCGGTGCAAGTGATAACGCACCGACATGCGCTCGCCGCAGCTCCCACAGATCACAAGACCTTGCAGCAAGGCCGCGCCCTCGCGTGCCGGGCCCCGATGCCGCTCGATGCTCCAGGCCAGCGCATTACCTTTCACACGGTCCAGGTTCGATCGGTACTCCTCCCAGCTGATATAGCCCGGATGGACGTCGCGCAGCAGGATCCACTCCTCGCTTGGTACCTGCCGCGAGGAGTACTTGCCGCTCGGCAGACGACGGTGTTTGGTGCGACCGAACACGAAGGCGCCGGCATAGCGCGGATTATGGATGATCTGCCGAGCACGACAGTGCAGGAGTTCAGCCCACACGAGTTCGCCCTTGTGCGCGCCACTTCTCAAACGACGCGGGAACAGCAGCTCCTTCGCGTGGAACTCCTTGACCACCGCCAAACAGGAGCCTGTGCGCCTGAAGGTGTCGAAGAATAGCCGCACGGCTGCCTGGACCTGGATGTCCGGATCAAGGATAACGCGCTCCTGTGCATCATGCACAAAGCCGACCGGGACCATCTGCTTGAGCTCGCCGCGGCGGGCGCGGCTGAGGATCCCGCCGCGAAGTCGCGCCTTGAGCACATGAAGTTCGGCTTCACTCATGGTTCCTTTTAAACCCAAAAGTAAACGGTCATTGAAGTGCGCCGGATCATACAGCCCGTCTTCATCCAGGATCAGTGTGTCAGCGAGTGCACACAGCTCGAGCAGTCGATGCCAGTCGGTGTTGTTGCGCGCAAGGCGCGATATTTCAAGTCCGAGTACGATCCCGACACGGCCCAGGCCAACCTCACTGACCAGACGCTGGAAGCCCTCGCGGTCGGCCGCGCTGGCGCCGGACTGCCCGAGATCGCTGTCGATGACCACGATCCGATCAAGCGGCCAACCGAGCGCGACGGCACGATCGCGCAGTGCATACTGGCGCTGCGTACTCTCGGTGTTCTCGAAGACTTGGCGCAGCGTCGACTGTCGCACATACAGGAATGCCATGCGCGAGAGATGCGTGGCCGTGATCTTTTGATAGGCCTCACTGTTCATTGGCATGATCGATATCCCTCCTTCGGTATGGGGTGTTCGACACAACGCGTCGAGAGAACCAGACTGGCCAGAAGCGCAGTCAGATCGCGGTGCGGCACGCTGCTGAGCCACTCCGGCGCAGACCCGTACGCACTAGGAGGTCCGGCCGCCGGCACATCCGCGGCGTTTGCGGTGCGCAGCATGCCTGACGCACGGATAACGCCCTCCAGTGCCTTGAGCCACCCGGGCATCCCTTCGCGCAACAGCAAGGCAAGACCCACGCCGCGGGGCTGACCTGCGGCGCTCGCCCCGCCGAGATCGGCTCTCGCTCCGATGACCTGTGAACGAAGCAGCTCGTAATTTGCTACGTACTGCGCGGGATCGACCGCAGCCGCTTCGGCGATCGTGAGCGTTTTTTTTCCTGGCGCTCCAGATAGGGGAGCAGACGTCGCAGGATGCTGCGTGGGTGGGCATGAATGCCGCAACGTTCGGCCAAGAGCTCGGCCAACTCTGCACCGCTTGGCATGCGTTCGGCCTCGCGCACGGCCTGCGCCAGCACGGCAAGGGCCTCCTCGGTAAGCTTGTGCGGGCGCTTCGGCCCGCGTTTGCGTGGTAGCAGGCCCGGCAGACCTTCGCGATTGAACAGCTCCCAGGTCACGTAGTAGACCGGCCGGGACAGTCCAAAGGACTCTGCCGCATCCACCACGGCGCGCCCCTCCTTCTCGACGCTGCGCAGCATCTCGTACTTGACCTGAACCAGATCGTTCGGATCGAAGAACGCGCTGCCGCGAAAGAGCGGATCGGTCACAGCCTGCGGCCGGGGGTGGGTGGCGCCATGTGCCTGCAAGGCCTGCCGGCGCCGCGCTCGCTGACGTGAATCTGATGCCATCCGGCCTCCTCGAAGCGCGAATCGCGGATATGTCTTGATAATTAGATACGATACGTAGATGGACATCAAGAGGATAAGATCGCGCAATCGACCAATATCCCGTCATATCAATGTTTAACGGCCAACTCCTGTGCATCGACTCGCACGTCATCGCCAATGCACGAACATATTTGCAAAGACATATTGCGCATAATTTTCCTAACATGACGGCGCCTCCTTCTGCTGCCGCCGGCACTCATCGACGAGCTTGCGCAGCTCACGCAGTCGATCGGTTCGGAAGAAGGCGCGACCAGCACCAACCGTGACTACGAGGTCGGGCTCGATAACGTCAGTCCATTCGACCGGAAGTGTCCGCAGCCTTCCTTCGGGGCCTGCGTATAACACGCGGTCTCCGCCCCAGTTGTTGCGCACGGCGAGCAGCTCGAACGTCTGTCCTCGTAGCGGATGGAACGGATGGGTGACCGTGAAAACTTGCGCGCCATGCTCGTCACCATATGCAATGCGCGCTAAACTCCAGGCTAAGGTTGAGGCCTGCGTCGGAATCATCGAGCGCTGGCTGCTGGGGCGGCTGCGCAACCGAACTTTTTACAGCCTGGCCGAACTCAACGGTGCGATCGCCGAGTGGCTGGCCAAGCTCAATGACGGACGGGTGCTGCGCCAGTATGGCCGCACACGGCGCCAGTTGTTCGAGGAAATTGACGCGCCGAATCTTAAACCGCTTCCCGGCGAGCCGTGGGTCCATGTCGAATGGCGCCGATGCCGGGTCGGGCTCGACTATCACGTCGAGATCGAACGACACTACTACTCGGTGCCCTATCGCTTCGCCCGTCGCGAGGTCGAAGCGCGGATCTGTGCGCGAACGGTTGAAATCTTCCTGGGGGGCGAGCGTATCGCCGCGCACATGCGCGGCAGCGGCAACGGGCGGCACACGACGATCAGCGCCCACATGCCTTCCAGCCACCGGCGCTACGGCGAGTGGACGCCGGCAAAGATCCGCAGCGAGGCAAGCCGGATCGGCCCGATGCTGCGCCTGCTGATCGACCGGATCATCGAGGATCGGCCGCATCCCGAACAGGGCTATCGTTCGTGCCTGGGGATCATCCGTCTTGAGAAGCGCTTTGGCGCCGAGCGCCTCGAGGCGGCCGCGCTGCGCGCGATTGAGATCCAGGCTCGCAACTACCCAAGCGTCAAATCGATCCTCGAGAAGGGGCTCGATCGCGTTGCAACGCCCGCGTCCCCCGAGTGCGAGCCGATCATACACACCAACATCAGAGGCTCGGACTACTACCACTAAGGAGAGAAAATGCTGACACACCCCACACTCCACTTGCTTACCCGGCTCGGCCTTACTGGCATGGCCGAGGCCTTCACGAGCCTCGCCGAGAACGAGGAGGTCCGGGGTCTCGCTCACGCCGAATGGCTGGCGTTGCTGCTGGACCATGAAGCGACTTGGCGCAACAACCGGCGCCTGGCGCTTCGTCTTCGCAAGGCAAAGCTGCGTCATCATGCCGTGCCCGAGGATATCGACTATCGCGCCCCCCGTGGGCTCGACCGCCGCTTGTTCGACATGCTGCTCAAGGGAGACTGGATCAAAAACCATGAGAATTGCGCCATTGTCGGGCCAACCGGCGTCGGGAAAAGCTGGCTTGGCTGTGCGCTTGGTCACAAGGCCTGCCGGGACAACCACTCTGTACTTTACACCCGGCTGCCGCGGTTGTTCGAAGAACTGGACCTTGCCCGGGGCGACGGCCGACTCACTTCGCGGATGAAGAGCATCGCCGCCGTCGAGCTCCTGATTTTGGACGATTGGGGCCTCCAAGCCATCGACGCCAATGCCCGTCATTATCTGCTCGAAATCCTTGAAGACCGTTACGGCCGTCGATCAACACTCGTCACCAGCCAGCTTCCAATTGCCAAATGGCATGAGCTCATAAATGACCCAACTTACGCTGATGCCATACTTGATCGCCTGCTTCACAACGCTCACAGGCTCGAACTGAACGGTGACTCCATGCGTCGCCCGCCGGTTCTTCCTCGGCCTTGATGGCATGTCGGCCGATGAAGACCGAGACCGCAGCCCGCGAAGCTGACCGGCCGCTACGGCACTGTTGGGGGTGCGCGTCCGGTCAGCTTCGCTCCGTCCAGCGACACCATCAACATGAGACGTGATCTCTTCGGCAGCCGCTTGACCACGGGCTGACGATAGTGCCAATTGCCTTTTAACGATCGGGGGCTTCCACATGCGCGCGATCAGATTGGAACGCTGCGCGGCATCAGATTGGAATAACTGCGCGCGATCATTGGAATCCGCACCGAGGAACAGAAGGGCCGGATTGTCGCGGAGTCGTATCGCGCTGGAGCGGTTGTTTCGGAGGTTGCGCGACGGTACGAGATCAGTCCTCAGCATTTGTTTGCGTGGCGCAAAGCAGCACGAGGGGGATTACTTGTACTCCCGAATGAAGAGGGGCTGACGTTCGTTCCCATTGTGACGCCCGGGTACAATTCGACGGCGGTTGGGAATCCACAGGAAAGCCGACTGATCAGGATCGAGATCGCGGGCGCGGTGGTTCATGCTGGACCTGGTGTTGATCTGATCTTTCTGACTGACGTACTCCGTGCGGTAAAAGCTGCGGCATGATTACGGCAGGCCTACGGGTTTTGATTGCGACGAAGCCGGTTGACTTCCGCCGGGGGGCGGATGGGCTGGCGGCACTGGTGCGCGAGACGCTTGGCGAAGATCCATTCTCCGGCACAATTTATGTCTTCCGCTCGAAACGTGCGGACCGTGTGAAGATGGTTGCCTGGGACGGCACCGGGCTGGTGCTATTGTGGAAGCGGCTTGAAAGCGGAGCGTTCAAGTGGCCTCCAATCACCGACGGCGTGATGCGACTGACGTCGGCGCAATTAGCCGCGCTTGTGGATGGGATGGATTGGTCGCGGCTGCATGCGCGCGACGTTACGCGGCCGACGGCGACGTCGTGAAAGCTGCGACTTTTTGAATCAGATCAGGTTTGAGAGCAACACAACTGAACGCGAATCTGATTCTATATCGTCATGCCGATCGATGCTTCCCCTGACGATCTCGATGTCTTGCGAGAGCTGGTGGTTCAGCTGTCGAGCGAACGCGATGCCGCGCTGGAAGAATGCCGGCGCGTGGCGGAGCAGAACGATCGGCTTCGCCATTTGTTGCAGCAACTTCGGCGTGCGCAGTTCGGCCGCAAGTCCGAACGTCTTGACCCTGAGCAGCTGCAATTGGCAATCGAGGATCTTGAGACGGCGGTGGCGGCGGAGGATGCCGAACAAGACAAGACAGCGCCAATAGAAGAAGCTCCGAAGAAGAAGCGGAAGACCAATCGGGGATCGCTGCCGGCGCATCTTCCACGCGTGCATATCACGCTTAGCCGCACAGATCGAGTAGCGGGTACCAATCAGAGCAGTTGCGCGCGAGACGTGTCCCCGTCACGAGATCCGACCTCATGGCTCTCCTTCCAGCGAACCACGCGAGCTTGCCAATTTTGACTCGGAGCCGTGCCCTAAAGAATCATTTGTGGGCTGATTCGCCAAGCTCCTCAGCACCACGTCTCTTGAAAGCCGGAGCAAGTCTCGAATGCTTGCGAGCGAAAGCTTGCTTGACGGGACAGGCAGCCGCTCGCCATAGAGGTTGGTTGCTGAAGCTCGAATTCTCAGCAAAATGCCGTCGCGATAATGAACGAGAACGCAGCCGCCGGGTCGGAGCGAGCTTCCGGCCGATACCAAATCAAAGCGCCGTCCGTATAGTGGATGGGTTGGGTCGGTTACGGTAATCTGCTCCAACTGATCAGATGGCTCCCGAATGGGGGCATCATGCTGTGTGGTCGTACACGCCATCCTCGTCGAGGATCAGAGTGTCAGCGAGCGCGCAGATCTCCAGCAAACGTTGCCAGTCGGCATTGTTCCTCGCGAGCCGGGAGACCTCCAGGCCCATGACGCTGCCGGCGCGTCCCATGCCGACGTCGCTGACTAGCCGCTGAAAGCCCTCGCGCCAGGCGGCCGATGCGCCGGACTCGCCCTGATCACTGTCGATGACGACGATTTGCTCGTCGCACCAGCCAAGGGCAATTGCGCGTCCACGAAGTGCATACTGCCGCTTCGCGCTCTCGACGTTCTCGATGACTTGTCGCATCGAGGACTGACGAATGTACAGGTAGGCACCGCGTTCGAGGTGGTGAGGCTGGACTTTGAGGGACTCCTTCATGGCGTTCTCCGCTCGGGTGTGCTCATCGCCATTGTCGCGAGCACGTAAACGACAGCTGTGCGCTCGTTACGCGGCACTGGTGGAGTACGCGATGCAACTGACTGTTGAACGGGGCCTGCGGCGGCCAGCGTCTGCGCCCACCCCCACATGCCCCGGCGCAGAAAAAGCATGAGACCACTGCGGGCCGTAGGCGGCAGCGCTTCGCCGAGAGCTGCCATACGCAGCACCTCATATTGGGCCGCAATGGCGGGCGAGAGGATCGAACACGCCGGTGTCGTGGCGTGTTCATCCGGCAGTTTTTTTTAATGCTCGCTCGATCGTCCTGGGATGAACCTCGATGCCGAGCTCGGCGCGGATCAAGCTCGCCAGCTCCCGAGCGTGAACCGGCTCGCCCTGGACCAGCCGCGCCTGTAGGAAGGCGAGGACCTCGCCCTGGACCTTGTGGCGGCCGCGTGGGCCAGGCTTCCTTGGGACCAGTCCGGCAATCCCAGCGGCATCGAAGTTCGCCTTCGCTTGGTAGTAGGTCGGCCTGGAGACGCCATACTCGTCGGAAGCCTCCGTCACCGAAGCGTTGTCGACGGAGACGCGGCGCAACATCTCGTACTTGACTTGCACGGCGTCGTGCGGATCGAAGAATTCGCTTCCCCGAAACTTTGGATCGCGCACCTTCTCGGGCGTCGGATTGAGCGTGCCCTCTTCGAGGAGAGCCTCCGTCTTTGAGCGCTTGCTGTCGTGCTTCGCCGGCACCGTCGGCTCCGAGCGTGCGTAGAGGCATTACCGTAAATATAGTTACGCCGCACAAAGTTCCATTGTCAAGGTTGCAGAAGCTCGCAACGGCGAAATATTGCGTAAATAAGCGAAAAACGTTGAGCGCAACGACTTCTTGCGGCATCAATCGCCTTACATTCGCGGCATAATTATCATTACACATTTTTGGACGGCCGCGAGGATAGTTTGTCAGAAAGGCGCCTCACCAGGCTGGCCAGCTCCATCAAGTCGACCGCACGCACGAGCGCTCGTCCGCCGCCCATGATTACTTCTGGATCCGGGTCCCAAAGATCGGTCCATTGCGGAGGAACCGACCATACGGTGGCGTCATCAACCTGCAGCAACAGGCGCTTGCCATATCGGTTATATCGTTTGCCGACGCAGCGGAGCTGTCGCCCGAACAGCGGGTGAAACGGGTGCGTGACCCGCACAAACTGCAGCGGTGCATTCGAAACGTCTGCATTCTCAGATGAGATACAAGCGGCTTGAAAGCGGAGCGTTCAAGTGGCCTCCAATCACCGACGGCGTGATGCGACTGACGTCGGCGCAATTAGCCGCGCTTGTGGATGGGATGGATTGGTCGCGGCTGCATGCGCGCGACGTTACGCGGCCGACGGCGACGTCGTGAAAGCTGCGACTTTTTGAATCAGATCAGGTTTGAGAGCAACACAACTGAACGCGAATCTGATTCTATATCGTCATGCCGATCGATGCTTCCCCTGACGATCTCGATGTCTTGCGAGAGCTGGTGGTTCAGCTGTCGAGCGAACGCGATGCCGCGCTGGAAGAATGCCGGCGCGTGGCGGAGCAGAACGATCGGCTTCGCCATTTGTTGCAGCAACTTCGGCGTGCGCAGTTCGGCCGCAAGTCCGAACGTCTTGACCCTGAGCAGCTGCAATTGGCAATCGAGGATCTTGAGACGGCGGTGGCGGCGGAGGATGCCGAACAAGACAAGACAGCGCCAATAGAAGAAGCTCCGAAGAAGAAGCGGAAGACCAATCGGGGATCGCTGCCGGCGCATCTTCCACGCGTGCATATCACGCTTACTCCCGACAGTACGGCATGCCCCTGCTGCCATGGCGTGATGCATGTGATCGGCGAGGAAACCGCCGAACGCCTCGACAAGATCTCCGCGCAGTATCAGGTGATCGTTACACACCGGCCGAAATACGGCTGCCGGTCATGCGAGAGCGCAATCGTGCAGGCGCCAGCGGCGGAGCGCTTGATCAAGAGTGGCATTCCCACAGAAAACCTTGTCGCCGATGTCGTGGTCGACAAATACGCCTGGCACAAACCACTTTACCGCCAGGCGCATATCATGCGGCTGCAGGGCTTACCGGTCGATCGCTCGACATTGGCTGGTTGGGTTGGCGCCGCCGCAGCCGAAATCAAGCCGGTCTATCTACGGATGAAAGAAATCGTGCTCGCTTCGGCGAAAATCGTGGTCGATGAAACCCGCGCGCCGGTGCTCGATCCCGGGCGGGGCCGAACCAAGACCGGCTACTTCTGGGCGATCTCGCGGGATGATCGACCCTGGGGCGGGCTGGATCCCCCGGCGGTTGTCTATACCTATGCGCCCGGCCGCGGCGGCGAGCATTGCACGGCATTGCTTGCGGGCTATACCGGCATCGTTCATTGCGACGGATACACGGTCTATAAGCAGTTGGCCGATCCGCAGCGCGACGGCGGTCCAGCGACGCTGGCCTTTTGCTGGACGCACTGGCGTCGCGGATTTGTCGAGATCGACGAGGGCGGCCCGGCACCGATCGCGCATGAGGCGCTGGAGCGGATTGCAGCGCTGTACGCGATCGAGAATCGGATCCGCGGTCGCAGTGCCGATGAACGCCGCGCTATCCGTCAGATGGAGACCAGGCCGCTCGTCGAGGCGCTGAAAACCTGGCTTGAGAACAGGCTTGCGGCGGTCTCAGACAAGAGCACAATTGCCGAGGTGATCCGCTACGGCTTCAATCATTGGCCAGGCTTGGTGCGCTTTCTCGACGATGGCCGCATCGAGATGGATACCAACAGCGTCGAGCGAGCGATGCGGCCTATAGCTCTCAATCGCAGGAATAGCCTCTTCGCCGGCCACGATCAGGGCGCGGTCAACTGGGCCTGCATGGCTTCGCTGATCGAAACGGCAAAGCTGCAAGACATCGACCCCAAACCGTACCTTGCTGATATCCTCAGCAAACTCGTTAATGGTTGGCCGATGGCGAAGATCGACGAATTATTGCCCTGGGCATGGGCTCAGCACAGCCCGCCTTGCTGCATGATCAAATCTGCCATCAGTTCGGTGGCAGCGCCTCGGAAATCTCCTGCGCCTCGCTTGCATCGGCGAAGACCTCCTCGCGGATCACGCGCATCGTCACCTGATGAAGGTAAGCTTGCAGAGCTTGGTCAAGTTCGGAAAACTCGGGCCACAGGACTTGGTCGAGAAACCGCTTCGGTGCCCTGATCATGACCGTGTTGCGCCGCTGCCGATAATAGCGGTAGGGCTTCAAGCCATAGCGTCGGCACAGTGCAAGAAACAAATGGCGCGACCATTGATCAGGCATCGAGAACTGCATCTTAATCGATGGATCCTGCCGGCTGAGTTCTCCTAGACGCGCCCGGACACGTTCCAGCGCCGCCTCCGCAGCGAGCCGTTCGCCGGCCGTCCCGGCCCCAGCGAACAGGGCCTCGATCTTCCGCAACTTCTCGCGCAACTGGGATTCGGTCGACATCGGTAGTCTCAGGCTTTGTCCTGAGTGAAGCCCAACATCCGCATTGCGCGCGGTCAACCGACCACCGTCGATATCCACGTCATTCATTAGCCACGTGGGGTCAAGACACCGCTATCGGTCGACCGGCGGGCGCTGTGCGAGGTGCTTGCGGCAGTCGGGACGGTTGGCCGATGATCGGGCTCCGACCTGGGTTGTCGATCTGGATCGCGACGCAGCCGATCGATTTCCGTCGGGGGATGGACTCGCTGGCGATGCTGGTGAGCGAGGCGTTTGGGGCCAATCCGTACGACGGCAGACTTTATGTCTTCCGGTCCAAGCGCCGAGATCGCGTGAAGATCCTGACCTGGGACGGAAGCGGGCTTGTCCTTTACTACAAAAGAATCGAGGGGCAGTTCACCTGGCCGCCGATCAAGGAAGGCGTCATGCCGCTATCTCATGCTGAGTGTGGCGTAGTCTCCGGGGTGATCAACCTCGAATCATCCGGCGTTGAAGCGTCGGACTGGAGACCACGCCATGACGAGCATTACCACGAAGCCTGATTCTTTGCAGTCTGCGGCCGATATGGCCGGCGATCTTTTCGACAACTGGTTTGATCCGCTTGAGGCCGAAGTGCGGGCGCGATCGCGTGAGTTCATCGAAGAACTGCTCCGCGGGGAGCTCGAGGCGGCGCTTTCACGGCCACGGTACGGGCGCAGCCAGATGTCCGGCAGGGAAGGAAGAGCGAGCGTTGCGGGCCGCCGCCACGGCAGCCGGACGCGATCGCTGACCGGCACGTTCGGACCGATCGAGATCGCGGTGCCGCGCGCCCGTCTGACCACTGCCGATGGCAAGACGACCGAATGGAAGAGCCAGACGCTGCGGGCCTATCAGCGCCGCACACTCGCCGCCGACGCGCTGATCGCGAGCACGTATCTCGCCGGCACCAACACGCGGCGGGTGCGCCGTGCGCTCGCGGCCTTGTTCGGCGGGACGGTCGGCAAGGACACGGTGAGCCGGACCTGGCGCAAGGTGAAGAGCGACTGGGACGCCTGGCACACCCGCTCGCTGACCGGGGAGCCGATCGTGCGCCTGATCCTCGACGGCACCGTGGTGCGCGTGCGGCTCGACCGCAAGGCGACCTCCATCTCGCTGCTGGTCGTTCTCGGCGTGCGCGAGGACGGCCAGAAGGTGCTGCTCGCGATCAAGAGCATGGGCGGCGAGAGCGCCGAGGCCTGGCGCACTGTCCTCGCTGACCTCATCAATCGCGGGCTGCGGCGTCCGGAATTCCTCATCGTCGATGGCGCGCCGGGGCTCGACAAGGCCATCGCCTCCGTCTGGGACGGCGTGCCGGTCCAGCGCTGCACGGTCCACAAGCACAGGAACCTGTTCGCACATGCCCCCGAGCGGCTGCATGACGAGATCACTGCGGATTACAACGACATGATCTACGCGACGACTCCTGAGGAGATCGAGGCGCGCCGCAAAGCCTTCATCCGCAAATGGAGGCTCAAGCATCGCGCCGTCGCCGACAGCCTGGAGGAGGCAGGAGAACGCTTGTTCACCTTCACGCGTTTGCCGCCGAGCCAATGGCGCAGCGTGCGCACCACCAATGCAATCGAACGGCTGCACGAAGAGTTCAAGCGAAGGATCAAGACGCAAACCGTGCTGCCGTCAGCAGACACCGCAGCCATGCTGTTCTGGGCGCTGCTCGCCTCCGGACAGATCAATATGCGCAAGGTCGATGGATGGCAGACGCTCGCCGCAAAGCCTGGCAATCAGCCGATTGACCTCGCCGCCTGAAACGATACCTTCATGTTCCCGGAGAATGCGCCACGCCAAATTCCCACCACTTCCCGGACGGCACCTGCCTTCCGATCCAGCATTGCTCCGACAAACCGTGATGGCGCTGTCCTCACGGCTTGCGGCGTTGTCGGCGGAATGCAGCTCGCTTTCGGCCGAGCGTAATGCGGCGATCGCCCAACGCGACGCTGCGATCCAGGAGAACGACAAGCTCCTGATGATCCTGTCCGAGTTCAAGCGCACGATCTTCGGTCCCCGCTCCGAGACACTGGATGCCGGACAGCTGCCTCTCTTCACCATCACGGCACAGGCGGCTCGTGCCGCGGCCAACGACGACGTAACCGGAGGCAGGCTGCCTGATGGAGCGGAGGGCCGTGGAAAGCGACCGGCGCGACGCAACCGGGGGAAGCTTCCGGAGCATTTGCCGCGCATCGATGTCGTAATCGATATCGAGAGCCACATCTGCCCTTGCTGCGGCGAGCGGCTGCACAAGATCGGGGAGACCGTCAAGGAAGCCTTCGACGTCATTCCGATGCAGTACCGGGTCAAGCGCATTGTGCGTCCACGGTACGGCTGCCGTGGATGCCGCCAGGGTGTGCTGCAGGCACCTGCGCCGGCCCAGGCGATCGACGGTGGAATGGTGACGGAAGCCTTGCTGGCCCACATCGCAGTGATGAAATACGGCTACCAGCTGCCGCTGTATCGCCAAGAACAGATGTTTGCCGCGCAAGGCGTCACGCTCGATCGGCAGACGCTGGCCTCGTGGATGGGCCGCGTCGCCTGGTGGGCTGAAGCCGCTTCACGCGCTGTTGCGCCGCGCAGTGATGTCCTACCCGCGGCTGTTTGCCGACGAGACGCCGCTGCCAGTTCTCGATCCCGGCCGTGGCAGAACCAAAGTCTGCCAGTTCTGGGCGATCGCCACCGATGACCGTCCGTGGGGCGGCCCGGCGCCGCCGGCGGTGGTCTACGTGTTCGCCGAGGATCGCAAGGCGATCCGCGCCAAGCAGCTGTTCGGGGACTACCACGGCATCCTGCAGGTCGACGGCTATGCCGCCTACAAGGGCCTGATCAAGAACGGCGGCCATCTGGTGCAGTTGGCGTTCTGCTTCGCGCATGCGCGGCGGAAGTTCTGGGACGTTCACGTCGCGACCAAGTCGCCGATTGCCGCGGAAGCGCTGCAACGGATCGCGATGTTCTACGCCATCGAGGATCGCATCCGCGGTCTGCCGGCGGCGCATCGGGCTGCAGTGCGGCAGACCGACACCAGGCCGTTGATCGAGGACTTCAAACCCTAGCTCGAGGCGCGACTGCTGGAAGTCTCGAAGAAGTCCGGTCTAGGCAAAGCGATCCGCTACACCCTCAACCATTGGGACGGCCTGACGCGCTTCATCGATGATGGGCGCATCGAGATCGACAGCAATACGGTCGAACGCAGCATCAAGCCGATAGGCCTGGGAAAGAAGAATTACTTGTTCGCCGGCAGTGAGGGCGGCGCTGAGACATGGGCCATTCTCGCCTCGCTCATCAACACGGCAAAGCTGCACGACATCGACCCGCGGCACTATCTGACCGATGTTCTCGAGCGCATCGTCTCCGGACGTACCAAGATCAATCAGCTGCACATGCTGTTGCCGTGGAATTGGAAGGCCGAGCGCGATAGTTCGGAGGCAAAGCTCGCCGCCTGATCAGTTCGACGGCAGGGCATTTGGAACTTCCTGCGCATCGCTGGTGTCGTCATAGATCTCCTCGCGGATCACGCGCAGCGTCACCTCTTGCAGATAGACTTGCAGCGCACTCTCCAGCTCGGTGAACTCCGGCAGCAACACTTTGTCGACGAAGCCCCGTGACGCGCGGATCATCACCGTGTTGCGTCGCTGGCGGTGATAACGAAACGGCCGCAGCCCGCAGCGACGACAGAGCGCCAAAAACAGGTGCCGGGACCATTGGTCGGGAAGTGAGAATTGCTGTTCGATCGGTGGATCGTGGCGAGCGAGTTCCTCGACCCGGGCACGCACCCGCCGCAGCGCGGCTTCCGCCGCAAAGCGCTCACCAGCAGTTCCGGCCCCCACGAACAACGCCTCGATCTTCCGAAGCTTCTCGCGCAGCTCCGACTCGCTGTTCATTCTGATCCCGTTGCCCGCTCCGAACCGGGATCACCCCATCACCGCGCCCCGGCGGCGTCAATCATCCCGACCGCGCTATCCAGAGCATTCCGCGCAAGTCAAGCCCGGGCACCGGTGATCCTATCGTGACGCTCACAGCTGGCCAGCGTGCCCGCGTCGACCTTGTCGGTCTTCACATGGGCATGCGCGATTGCCTTCACCTGCAATGGGTTGGCGATGACCACCCGCTTCACGAACGGCGACAGCACCCGTGACACCGCCATGCAGTTGCCGGTCGCTTCGATCACCACCTCGTCTATCGGTTGAAGGCTTTTGCCAAAGCCCTCCAGTGCCGTGCGGGTCATATCGACGCGACCGGCCGGTCGAAGTCTGCCATCTTCCCAGAAAACCACCTCGCCGAAAGTTCGGTGGATATCGATTCCGATTATGCGTCGCACGACGGGAACGGTGGGCGACACGACAACTACGGATCCGCGCTCACGGCGCAACCGGGCTAGTCGTAGAGGCGGCCAGCTACTAACTCGAGCTCGCAGCTCATCGTACGCATCGGCCTGCCCACACCTTCGTGCTCCCGGTGCCTCTGTCCAGGATGGTCGCACCATACGCCACGATCTTAAAAACTGCAGCCGAACATCAGCACCGAGAATCTTATACCGGTTACCAACCCCATCGAAAGCACCTTCGCCACCGTGCGCCACGCACCATCCGATCGAAGGGTTGTCTGTCGAACGGGACCGCACTCGCCATGGTCTTCAAACTGGTCGAGGGCGCGCAGAAAAGCTGGCGCCGTCTCGATGGCCACAACCAGTTGCCAAAACTCGTTCTTGGTGTGACGTTCAACAACGGGATCGAGGTCATCGCCAAGCCGACCGACCGTCAGCCCAAAAACGCCGCCGCCTGACCGGCCCCGCCGTCACCAAAAGTTGGCGATAGCTCGCTGCATCGGGACGAACTGGCTGGGCGTGGTCGAAAGGATCGGGCTGATCTCGTTATGGCGCAGCGCGACGGCGGAGATCGCGGCGAACTCCGGGGGGGGACCGCCGTGGTGTTGCCGCCGCAGCTTTGGAATTCTGAGGTTGACGTCACCCGTCCTGGTCGGCAGCGTTCGCTCCTAGCTGCCGGGCACACGTGTCCTGCCGGGCCCTGGCTGCGTTCATAACGCCCAGCACCTAGTCCGCTTCAGCCTCCAGCATTGCATTCAACCTCTCTTCTACCGTCCGCGGACCATCTCGCCCAGGTGATCCTGAATCCGGATCTCATCAATTTATATCACCTGACCCATGGCATTCCCATCGTTCATCATCGCTCCGTCATTCTAGAAGAAGCCGTCAATCCTGAAAGTGCGAAAGCGTTTGTACGTACGTTATCGCGGCGGCGGAGGCGACATTTACATCCGGGATGTCATTTTCTGTCGTTCTCCGACAGCGAATATGCTTCCGTTTCGCCGACGGTGGCCGTCGATCCGGCAATAGAACTGGTCCCGGTTGTCTGAACAGAGGTTCTGCGTCGATAGGCGGAGCCTCTGCCGGGGTTAGGCTGGCATGCGGAGTGGCAACGGGGTGAAGTAGGCTTGATCCGGCGTGCTGCCGTCAAGATTCGAATGGGCTGTTATAGAAATCGAGATATCGGCCGATCGAGCTGCGCGCCTCGCTTAGGCTGTCATAGGCCCGTAGGTACACCTCCTCGTATTTGACGCTGCGCCAGAGCCGTTCGACAAACACGTTGTTCCGCCACGCGCCCTTGCCGTCCATGCTGATCGCGATGCTGTTGTCGGCGAGCACGCCGGTAAAAGCCTGTCCAGTGAACTGCGAGCCCTGATCCGTGTTGAAGATGTCCGGCTTGCCGTGACGAGCCAAGGCTCTCTGTGTATCAATTGCATGGATGCAAGCCTTTTTGGTGCATTGCTACCAACGCAACGGTTTTGTCTTAGACGTCCATCCAAGCGATCGGCTATCGTTGGCGAAGCAGCTAGCAGTGAAACTGCTGATCTCGACGCGCTTTCGTCAAAAGCACCAATTGGGATGAGTAGCAAAACGTTGGCAAGCACGATCCCAACCGTAGCCCCGAGGCTCTACAAAATGCTGGCAATTACTGCCCTTCGATCAGCAGCGTATGTGCTGGCTCAGGGCCGACCTAGCGGAGCGGTTTGCGTCGAGTCTAGGCCGGTGCAGGGCGGCCGACATCTAGCTATGTTCGTCCATCTGTATACCGGGATGATGCAATAGGAGAGTCAAGTTTAAGCATCGCGCGGTCTCGGGAGCAGGGCGGTAGGGCCTCCCTTAGCTGATACCTGACACCGTGCTGACGCTTCGGATTACCAATCGCTCTCAGTCCCGCACCGTGCTGACTGTCCTATCATGTCGGTCGATCCGAACGTGAGCTTTCTGCCAACGGAACGCGTGGCGCTTATGGCTCGTACAAATGCTCGCAACAAACATTCAAGAGGTCGCAGTGAAGAAGTGTTTCTCTCGCATAGCTTTCGACAAGCTGCTTTCATTCGTCGGTCTTGTCGTTCTCTTGACTGCCGGTTTTACGGCTCCATGTGCTGCTCAGGACTTCCAGGGGGTTACAACCTTCCTTGATACGATTGTGAAAACTATCACCGGACCCTTTGGTACCGCAATCTCAGCTCTGGCTGTCATGGCGGTGGGCTTCTCGTTTATGATTGGCCGGATGGACTGGACCTTTGCAGTCTCAGTCATGATGGGTATAGCAATCGTCTTCGGTGGCGCCAGCTTTGTAAAATCCTTGGCCGCGCACTAATTCCACCGGTCGCGCGGACCCCTTCAACCGAGATCGCGGATCGACTCGGATTGCTTGTTTAAAGGAGAAGATCATGCAGCGCACGCCAGTCTTTCTTGGATTAACTCGAGAGGTCACTTTTGCAGGACTGCCTGTGATGCATCTAGTTTTCGTGATATGGGTGGTTATGCTTGGCTTCGTTGTCACGAAGTCATTTGTCTATCTGGCAGTGATGGGATCTGTTTGCTACGGCGTCCTGCGTACTCTAGCCGCCTACGATCCAAAACTCATTGGTGTCATCATCGCGACTGTGCAAAGTACACCGTTGACCCCTTCCCTGTTGAAAGGCGATGGCGTCGTGTATCGTGTTTGAGTTATCGCGAAAACATGCTCTGCGACGCGCTGGTCGCGAAGGCGAGCAACTCGTTGATGGATTACCGTATCTAAGTATCGTCGACGATGTCACCGTAATGTTGCGTGACGGCGATGTAATGGCGACATTCGCTGTCGAGGGGGCGAATGCCGACGCTCTCGACAACCGGCAGACAATCGAGCTGAGCAACGCTTTCTCACGCTTTATTGCGCAGCAGCGCGAGGACGTTGGATATCATGTTCATCGCATCTCAGTGGAAACCCGGCCCACCATGCGCGCTGTTGAAGGAAATCCGTTTAATGAGGAAATTGACAGGCGTTGGCAAACGTATCTTCAGTCTGTCGGATTGCGTGACCGGGTGTCGATGGTTACCATCGTAATTCGACCACCGACAAGAATAGGCAAGCTAATCGGTCTGTTTGGCAGTAACGACTTCTGCAGTAAGGATGAGGTCGTCGCCCGTGCCGTCCGGCTGGATCAGCTGATCAATACATGTATGGTCAGCGTAAGTGAGGCAAAGCCTCGCCGGTTAACCGTTTCTGGCGGTGAATGGCTCAGTTTGTTGCGCACGCTGATAGACGGGTCAAGAGGGCGTCTCATGGCCGGGAAAAAGTTCGTACCTGTCGCCGATCTTTTGGCTAGTTCGATGATCACGTTCCACGGCAATGTCTTCGAATGCGACAATCCGAATCCAGATCTCAAACGCTTCGGCACCATTATATCCCTCAAAGATTATCCCGCTGCGACGTATCCCGGGATATTCGATGCTCTCAATCTGCCGTATGACATGGTGATCTCGCAGAGCTTCACACCGATCGACAATATAGCCGCCCAAGGTAAGATCGCTCGCGTGCGGAGGCAAATGAAGGCTGCAGAGGACGCGGCCATTTCTCTGATGCTCCAGCTCGAACAGGCTGAGGACGACGTCGCTTCGGGCCGCGTCGTCTTTGGCAACCATCATTGCAGCATCGCCATATTCTGCGAAAGCCGACAACAGCTTGAGGAAGCAGTATCCTATGTCACTCGCGCTATGCAGGATGCTGGCGCCTCGATCGTCCGCGAAAAGTTCTCCGCCCGCGCCATATACTTCGCTCAGCATCCTGGCAATTTCAGCTACCGCGCACGTGCGGCAATGATCTCCTCTCAGAACTTCGGAGAATGTTGCGCCATGCACGGCTCGCCGAAAGGCAATGCGGTCGAGCAATGTCCGTGGGGCGACTATGTGACGATTTTTCCGACAGCGCGCGGCGAGGCGTTTCGCTTTAACTTTCATTTGCCCGGAAAATCAGGTCAGCGCACCGCTGGCCATACACTTGTGCTTGGCCAAACAGGGTCGGGCAAAACCCTCGGTACTGCCTTTCTGCTCAGCCAGGCGCATCGGCTTGGCGCACGCATTGTGATATTCGATAAGGATAGCGGTTTCGAAATGGCGGTTCGCGCGATGGGCGGAAGCTATTCCGCCGTACGTATGGGGCAGGAGCTTGGCTTCAACCCAATGCAGGCGGAGGCGGATGACCGCGGCTCGGCTTGGCTTTCCGACTGGCTTAGAGCATTAGCTGACAACGAGGGCGAACGACTTAATCCGTTGCAGTTGCACGCACTTAACGATGCCGTTCAGGCAAATGCGGCGGCTGATCGCAGTCTACAGAACTTCGAACAGTTCCGCAGCCAGCTGCGGGCGACGGATGATAATGGAGACCTCTATCAGAGGCTTAATCAGTGGGACCGCACTGGTCAGTTCGGTTGGCTGTTTGGCGGCAAGGGCCGCGATCCCCTCTGTTTTGATAGCCGGATCACCGCTTTCGATCTCACAGAACTTTTCGACAACAAAACCATTCGCACGGCGTGGTTGAGCTACGTTTTCAGGCGCGTGGAACGGCTCGTAGAAGATGAAGCGCCAACCCTGCTAGTGGTTGATGAGGCCTGGAAACTACTTGACGATCCTTATTTTGAAAGGCGTCTGAAGGACTGGATGCTAACAATGCGCAAGAAGAACGTTGCAGTGGTTCTCCTGACCCAGCGTGTGTCGCATATCGCCAACAGCGCTGCTGGGAGTGCGATTCTAGAGAGCGCAGTCACACGGTTGATGTACCCAAGTACTTCCAATACCGAAGCGGAACTTGCACCGCTCAACCTGACACCGACCGAAGGCGCATTCCTTCGGATGAGTAGTGTGGATAACCATCTCGTACTGTTCAAGTCCGGCGATGACAGCGTAGTTCTTGATTTCGCACTTGGCGCGCTCGGGAAGGTAATTGATGTCTTGGGTGGGGCGCCCGGCAATAAAGCGCCGTTAACCTGGCGTGGCATACCGAACTCCCAGATGGAAATGCTGCAATGAAGGGTCCCACCATATTCCTCGCCGTTGTACTTGCCTCCCTTACTGGGTGCCAATCGATTCCGGAGATACGGAAGAACGATTGTGGTTGCGCTTGGGAGCGACTTCATCTTCAAACCGAGCGAGCCGCCACATGAAAGTCGTTTCTCGATCTCTTGTGTTTACTTGCCTGATGCTTGGGGCGATCAGTCTCACGCCTTGTGAGGGGTACGCTGACGAAAGCCAGATTAGTGCCATACCGCTCCCGTCAGTCGGAGTATCTGGCATGGAGCCGGGTGGCGCACAGCCAACTTTCGACAAGAGAGCTGTGGAACTGCTGGCGTCCATAGTTGAAAGTGTTCGGGCACTAAGTGACGGGATAACGCAACTCTTTGCGGCGGCGTCCACAGCTGTTGCGGCCATATCAGGTCCAAAGCGCTTCCCAGTGAACAATGATGCGGCGGATATTTCGGCCCGCAAGGGAGACGCAACGCCGGCGGAAATGGCGAGCGCTGCTTTGACAGGAGCAACGGTTGGGTCTGGCGACATTCAGAAAGCGCTTTCGGGATTTCGTCACCGTTACCGTTTGGATGATGCATTTGCGCTGCGCAACGATAAGAGACTCGGCAAGATCGCGTATTTGTCGGCCCAAGCCGCCGTCACCGCCGGTACCGCGGAGGACTCTTACAAACGGGCCAATGCAAGCATGGAAAGAATCAATGGCTATATCACCGCGCTTGAGGCCAGTACGGATTTAAAAACCAGCGTCGATATTAACACCCGCGTAATGATCGAAGTCGCACAGCAGCTCAACGAAACGCTGCGGACCCAAGCGGCGATCGCGTCAGTGGCAGGATCGTACGTCATGGTGATGGGCTCGGATAGCGCCGAGCAAGACAGTATGCAAGATCTGCCAAACGACATCAATAAGTGATCGCCATGGGCCTAATTTCAAATATCGCTCATAGTATCGACATAACGCTTGTCGATTATGTGCAAGTGGTATTTCAAACCGTCGCTAACCCGATCCAAGCGCTACTTGGTGCGATAGCCTTGATCGCGCTTCTGTTTATCGCGCTGAACCATGTAGTGCAATTTAGAAGCGTAAACTACTCTATATATCTACAATGGGGGTTGCGATATGTGCTCATATATTCGTTCGCGACCATGTGGGAAAATTTCAAGGGCATTTACGTGATACTCACGCAAGTGCCGAGCGACTATAGCGCGCTTCTCGTGCGCGGAGTTGTCGCAAAGATCGCTGATTCTAGTCTCTATACAGCAAATATAGTGGACACGTATTCGGCAATGGACGAGTCTGCACGTGTCGTTCAGCTAATTGCCAAAGACCACTTTTCGCACGTCTCGTTCATCTCGATGTTCAAGGTCGGAAGGGCAATTCGGGACGTGTTTTTTGGTGCATTCGCGTTCACCGTTGGGGGTTTTTTTATCGCGGCGTGCATCATTATTGTGTTAGTTGGAAAACTAGGACTCATGGTAGCGATCAGTCTAGCGCCCCTGGCGATCACCATGCTGATGATGCCCCAAACGAAGCAATATTTCGAGAGCTGGGCACGCTTTACGGTCGGTTATGCAGTTATTCCATTACTGACAACAGCGCTAATGGCTGTTGTACTAAATATGTTGCTGGAGGAGACTCGTGCGGCGTCCAGCGAGTCATTCGTGGTCATCTTCATCATGATAGCGGCTACCATTCTCCTGTTCCAGATTCCAACTATGGCAAGCACCCTAGCCAGTGCATCGGTCGCCGCTGTTGGTGCTGGTGCAGCCGTCGCCGCAGCTTCCATGGCCAAAGGTGTGACGATGAGTGTTTTCGCTAAGGCTCAACGATTGCAGGACGTTGCCACCGTGCGTGCAGTGGAGGCTCAGGCCTCGCCGGCCATGGCTGCATCCCCGGCGATCAACGCGATGCGTCAAGGCGCTGGTATGCGGCAACGCCATTGGGATGACCGTGTAGCTCGCCGCGCAGCCGAACAATTGTCCCCTTGATTGGACAGGTATGAGCTGCTGCTAAATTCTTAGCAGCCCTCGGATTTAACCGGGCTCTTGTTTTGCGAACCAATCTCTCGACCCTTGCGACTAAGGGTTGCATTACTAACTAGTGAGTCGCATGTCTAAACAGTCAACCCAGCAATTATTCGAAGACGAGATGTTTTTTAGTCTTTGCGCGCAACGGAACAATTGGGCGAAGGTTGCGGTGGGTTCCACCACCGCGAGTCTGTTGGCATTAGGAGTTCTCATAGCCGTGCTGCCCCTCAAAGAGACCAAGCCGTATGTGGTTCTGGTGGACAAAACGACTGGCGAGGCTGAAAAAATCGTCCAAGTCAGGGCCGCAACGCTTGAACAACAGGAGGCCGTGCTTCAGGCGGAACTCGTTTCCTACGTCGTTGACCGAGAAACATACGATCCCGCGGACAACAAAACCAGGATATCTGACGTAATGACGCGCTCGTCCGGCAGCGCGCAGGAAACCCTAGCCGAAACTTGGCATTTGGGTTCCGCGCAATATCCACCCGTTGTTTACGGTGATGACGTGCGAGTGCGGGTCGCAGTTAAATCTATTTCCCTAATGCCTTCGGACGGGCGCAGTCCACCGGATCTAGCTCGGGTCCGCATCGCCAAGGAACGGGAACAAAAAGGACACGAGGCCGTCCGCCGCAGTTTCGTGGTGACTATCGGTTATCAGTTCAAACCGAAAATAAATGCTTCTTTGGAGGCAGTGTGGAAGAATCCGCTGGGCTTCGGCGTCTCGTCTTACCGAATTGATGCGGAAACTGCTGACTAGGTGTGGGGCTAAACGATGTACTTGCGATGGTTAGGGCTCGTTCCTTTTGTTTTGATTGTCTTGATAGCTTTCTTAAGTGCGGTGAAAGCGGAGCAATCCCCCAAAGCGGCGGCGTCAGATTGGCGCATCAAACGCTACGTTTACGATGAGAACAACGTCTACAAGCTCGATCTCTACTTGAAGTCAATCACGGCTATCCAGTTCGCACAGGGGGAGATAATCGAATCGATTCTCATTGGCGATAGTGCATCCTGGGAAGTGAACAAATTGAAGGTGGGCAATGTGATGAGTGTAAAACCTGTTATTGATCAAGCTCTAACCAACATGACGATCTACACTGATCGGCGCCGTTACACCTTCGAGCTGCAATCGGTCGGCGAAATAAAGGCGGGTATGCAGGCGGGAGCGCGCGAAACGTTCCGGACCAGTTTCATCTATCCCGACGAGATTAAAACGCCACATCAAGGTTCCGTCAGGGATCTTCCTACAAATTACGAATACATGGCCTCGGGTTATGCGCGGTTCCGACCGATTAGTGTCACAGACAATACCTTGCAGACGACTTTTATTTTGCCAAGAGGTGCGCCACGGCCGGCCATTTTTATGATCGGTCAGGATAGTGAGGAAAAGCTGGTTAATTCGCGCACTGACGGCGACCGTGTCGTCGTCGACGGCATCAGCGACTTTTGGGTGATGAGACTCGGCGATAATGCGGTCTGCGTGGCCAAAGCAAGTGCGGAGCGCATGGCAACCCAATGAGAGATGGTTCGGCGTGTTCGTCAGGTACTGACCATCGGCGCGATCGCAATGGTAGCAGAGGTGCCTGTGGATCCTGAGCGGAAGAGACTGCTTGACAAACGCCGCGCCAAGCAAATGGGCACGTCTAAGCGCAGAAGTAATAGGATGGCCGTTTTCGCCACCATGCTTCTAGGTAGTGCCATCTCAGCCCTCATTGCTATGGGCCCCACGCAATTCTTGAAGGTCATCAGTCGGACAGAAGATAACAGCCAAAAGGCTTCACAAGTCGATCTAAAGGTGGAGGACGTGCCTAGAAGTCATCAGCAACTCGACTTTTCAGTTCCGGAGGCGCCTCCAGTTAAGCAAAAGGCCGCCGATCCCGACGGTACGTTGGATAAGAACGTCCAAGACATAAGAAAAGAAATCGACGCAAACGCTCAGCCCAACAATGGCTCGAACGTTTCGCTCGCTGACGTCCAGAAGCTGCTGGACCGCCATAGCAAAGAACTATTGCTGAAACTGAAGGAGGATCGTGAGAGGGGGGAGACGGAGAATGCACGCCTTCGTGCCGCGGCACTACGATTGGAAGAAGAGCGCAAGTCGGCCCAGCGCGAGGCCGACAGGCGACGCGAGCTGGAGGAAACAAACACCAAACAAAGGCAATCCAAGGGTATAGTCTTGGATGACTCAGGGCCACAGCTTGCGTCCGGCTCGGAGGTAAAAACCTCGGTGTCACGAGTTCTCCCTGATCCATCGCATACCGTGGTGCAGGGCACCATAATCTCTGCCGTGCTTGAAACCGCTATCCATTCAGAACTGCCCGGGAATGTCCGAGCTCAGGTCGTCGAGCCCGTATTCGCGCTCGACGGCTCGCGTGTTCTGCTGGCCGCAGGGACAATCCTGATTGGCACTGTCGGCGATAAAGTGCAAATCGAGCAAAGACGAGTGCTAATCGCTTGGAATCGGGCCATCACTCCGGACGCCAAATCAATCGAGCTCGGCTCCGCAGGTGCGGACCTCCTTGGTCGAGCCGGTACCGAAGGGAACGTAGATAACCGCTATGGCGAGAAGATAGGTGCGGGTCTCATATTTAGCGTCGTCACCGCAGTGTCATCGACCATTCCCGCTCTCGCCGGCAGCAACAGGTCGTCTAATATAAGTCGCCTGCCAAACCGTACTGGGGGTACCGGGCCAGACAGCTCGAACACTACAGGCCAGGCGGTGTCCAACGTTGCAGCGACTATCGGTGGTCAGGGGAGACCTATCGTTGACGAATACTTCTCCCTTCCTCCAGTCATTCGTGTTCCGCAAGGCGAAGAAGTTCGGGTTTTCGTGAATCGGGATCTTGTTATTCGATGAATGACTTTCGGTCCAGTCCAGACGTCTCGTATGTAGAGCAGTATTTCAGCCCTCTAAAGGAATATCTCACGAACGATAATATCAATGAGGTGGTGATCAACCCCGATAGTTCCATCTTCGTCGAAGAGGCCGGATCGATACACATGCACAAGGTCAATGTCGCATTGCGGGCCAACGCCATCAAGCGCCTTGGAGTGCAGTTGGCGGGGGAGGCCCGCAACACTCTTGGGGTGCTTCATCCGATCGTATCAGGCCGGGTGAATGTTTGGGGCAACCCGCAGCGCGTCCAAGTGGTTAGCGAGCCTGCGATTGAGCACGGCGTGTCGCTGTCGATCCGCAAGTACCGGACGCGGAGTTTGGACGTTTCCGATATCGAGTTCGTCGAAGGTGAGCAGATCTCCGTGGACGCCCTCCGCCAGGAGCGCCATCGGACAGCAGCCGATATGGCTCAAGCCGGCAACCTGCAGGGTCTATTTCGACTGGCAATTGAGGAGAACTTTAACATTTTGGTTTCGGGGGGCACATCGTCGGGGAAGACAACGGTGGCACGCGCTTTGCTGGCGATGGCGCACTCCGACGAGCGTATCATTACCATAGAGGATACACAGGAGCTTTCTCCACTGCACAAGAATCAAGTTGGCCTAATTGCCGATCGCACGGCAAACTCTGCTCGGAGTCCGTCAAAACTCTTGGAAAGCTGTCTGCGAATGCGGCCCGACCGCATCGTTCTGGGCGAAATTCGCGGTGTCGAGGCTTATGATTTTCTTGAGGCGATCAATACAGGACACCCAGGCGCGATAACAACTATCCACGCTGATAGTCCTGAACTTGCTTTCGACAGGCTGGCCTTCATGGTCATGCGGTCAGGTGTGCGGATGTCCCATAATTCGATTGTCAATTACGCCAAGAAGACGATTGATCTGATTGTCCATGTGGGACGCCGCCGTGGCAGGCGCGGCGTGCTGCAGATCTACTTGCCGTTCGCCCGAACGTAAACTCCATGAACGAAGCATACAAAAGCGCGCGAACTGATTTGAGTACATCTGACAGAAGCGGAGAACGTTCCAACTTGGATGAGTTGGCGAGGCTTAACCTAACCCGTCTAGAAGAGCGGGCCGGCAGCGGCCGGATCCTGCGTAACTATATGACGATCGCGAAACGAAAAACACCCTTAGGATGGACACCATGATCGGGGAATGGACGCAAAAAGATGTTCTGGAGCGGTTCGCAGCACTGACAAAGATAGCCCGTCTAATGCGGCGACGGGTCAACCATGCTGGCCCGGCAGAATTGATGTGGCTCGGCGAGGCTGTCCAGGCAAAGGAACGGGCGATTGGCTATACTACCGAATGCATCGCCCAAGAGCTTCATAAGTTCGAGCCTCAGATCTTCAGTCCAGAACTCCAGGTGCGTTTCAAGGCGGTCGGCGACATCATCGACCGACATGTCAAGTCCGGCCCGATCGGAGTTAACAAGCGTCGGGCGTTGATTGAGAGGGCCGAGGCTTACATCCCCTCTTCCGCGGGTGTTCTGAGAGCCCATGAGCCTGAGGACGATGAGACGATAGCAAGAGCCCTCAATGTGAAAGCGTCCATGGTCTCTTACATCTTCGACAGAGAGATCGGCCGGCACCAGTACCACGCCGTGGATCGACCATTGGACGGCCACGATGCCCGGCGTTTGACTGATTCGCTCGGCAATCTACACCGCAAAGTAGATCGAAGGCTTGCTGAGAATGACTACATCTTCTCCAAGCCCGAGCATGATCGCGTCTTGGGCTCTTATCCTGATGAGATCAAGAGAGAGCTCGATGAGGCATACCTAGTCGTGCGCAGCAGGCCGTCAGATCTGACACTGGTGCGGGTCGACCAACAGGTGCAAGCGGGGCTGCAAGCGGCGATCATGTCGGACGACTCTTTGTTCTCATCGCCAGAAAGCTCGCCAGCAGCTTCTGTGACGACTTCTCCTCGGAAAATTGCGTCGCGCCGGCGCAAGCATGAGGAGATCTCCTCGAGCGATGAGATGCCCCAGATCGGCCTGGCGGCACGTCACCGAAGGCGCAGCGAACCTGGGCAGTCTTCGACGTCCAGCATCGTGTTGACGCCTCCTGGCCAGGCGGTCGACGCCCAAGAAGATCTTGTTGTAGACGGGCAAGCCGCTAACCTTCGTCAGTCGGATCGTTCGCTGCTGCAGGGGCCAGACGAAGGCATCGGATGGATTGCTCCTCGTGGGCGGCGCTCTGAGTCGAGCAATCAGCGTTCACCGCGGGAGCATCAGAGGAACCGTGGCGGAGGACTGGAGTATTGAAGGCTTCGGGAGTGCCTGTGGTGCAGCTGGAAAGCAGCTTATCGACGGTCCTTCGGTTTAAACGTCGTTGACCATTGACCTTGCCCGTTGGCTTAATCCAGTTTGAAATGCGCTCTGGCCAGAAGCATTACACTTGGTGCGCCGGGAGACCGGCAAGGAGTAGGCGGTGGAAGTCCATACAGACTCGGCTTCACCACGGCCGTCCCGTCGCGCATCGAGGTCCTCCGGGGTCGGTTCCTTGGGCATGTCCAAACATGGTGCAAATTTCGGTCGGAAGCAAGAATGTCCGAAGAATGCAGTATTATTCGGTCACTGGAGGCGAAAATGCGGGCCTTCCAAGAGTGGCTACGCTTCCCATGGGATCTTAAAACATCCCGCTTGCTCGTAGCTGGAACTCGCTCGTTTTGAGCGGTCGAGGGCCCATATGCCTCGGAGAAGTTGACAGATCGTCGAGTGCGCCCTTACTGTCCTTGTCCGAGGACAGCGCGCGGGAACCATGAAAAGTCAGGATATTGTCGTCCTGCTGAAGCTCGTGTGCTTGCAGGATCATGGTAAGCGTAGCGCCGATCTTTCAATTACCCATAATTTTTGCCTCGATCGCGGCTCCCAGTTCGATGTCGGTCAGCCGCGATAGTCCTCGCCAGATCACGGTATTTCCTGGAGGCGGATCGTTGGCTCGGGCCAAGTACCCGCCGAGCCGCGCGATCTTGACCACATAGTGCGAGAGTGTGCTTCGTCGAGAGCGATTGCCATCCCTGTCTTTCACCAAGTGATCAAGAAGCCTGATTTCAGGATCTGTCAGCGCCGTTTGCGGTAGGGCATTCGGCGAGGAACGATTGAGCATCGGCATCCAGAAGACGCGCCAACTCACAATGCAGAAAACCGCGATCAGATTGACCAGACGCTCAGCGGTTCGCAATTTCGACTCCTCCGCCTTGCAGCCCGATTTGAGGATCTTATGGAAGACCTCGATCTTCCACCTCAACCCGTACCATTCGATCTTCTCGATGGCGTCCTTGCGCGATTGGACCGGGAGATCGGTGAGGAGCTTCCACTCGATCTTCTTTCGCCGCTTCGGCCTTCCCCGCTCTTGAGCATGGATCACGGTCAGAGTGAGTGTACGCATCCGGCCAGCACCCCAAGCAGGCGCGATGGTCGGCGGCCAGGTGAAATGTCCTTCGTGCAACCACTTCGTCACCAGCACCATGCCGCTGCCGTCCCACGCCAGAAGCTTCACTCTGTCGGAACGTTTGGAGCGGAAGACAAACACGCTGCCATCGTAGGGACTCTTGTGCGTATTCCGACGATCGCGACCCCCCTGCGGCGCGACGATCAAGATGGGAATCCCGCGACAATCAGGATGAGAATGCGCTGCTGCTGGGGTGACGAAGGGAGGGCGTAGCCCGACCGGAGTTACCCCAGCAGCAGCGTTTACGCCCGAACGGGCCTCATTTGGCGGTAACGGCGGCTGGTAAGGGATCGGCTTCTCCTTCGAGAGGACCAATTCTTTGGCCGGCCGGCATGTCACCGATCAACAAATGAGGCTTTTCATGAGCTTGCGTCGTACCCATTCGCCCGCCGTCGCCGGTGCAAAGGCCGGTTTCAGCACCTCCGCCGCCTACCGGTTCGAAAAGGATCCCCGACTTCCCACGCAGAAGAAGTCGCCCCGCGAACGTCGCCGGGCTGATCCATTCGCCGATGTCTGGGAGAACGACGTTCTCCCTATGCTGAAGGCGGCCCCTGGCTTGCGGCCGATCTCCGTTTTCGAGGAACTATGCCGGCGGCATCCAGAGCTGGGCTCCGGGACGCGGCGGACGCTTGAGCGGCGCATTCGGGCATGGCGGGCGGTCAACGGCCCGGATCGGGAAGTGATCTTTCGCCAGGAACATCCGCCGGGCCGGATGGGCTTGTCGGACTTCACCGAGGTCGCCGATCTCGGCATCACCATCGCCGGCCGGTTGTTGGACTGTCGGCTCTACCACTTCCGTTTGCCCTTCTCCGGCTTCGAGCACGCCCACGTCGTGCTCGGCGGCGAAAGTTTTGTAGCGCTTGCGGAAGGGTTGCAGAATGCCCTGTGGTCGCTGGGCGGGGCTCCCGAGCAGCACCGAAGCGACAGCCTCTCGGCCGCGTTCCGCAATCTCGGCGCCGACGCCAAAGAGGATTTGACGACACGCTACGAGGCGTTCTGCGGCCACTATGGCATGACGCCGACCCGCAATAATCCCGGCGTGTCGCACGAGAATGGTTCGATCGAAAGCGCGCATGGCCATCTCAAAAGAGCGCTGGCAGATGCCTTGCTGCTGCGTGCCTCGCGCGACTTCGACGATCTTCCGGCATGGCGAGGCTTCGTCGACGAGATTGTTGGCCGCGGCAACGCGCGCAATGCCAAGCGCATCGACCAGGAGCGGATGGCGCTGAAGAAACTGCCGGTCCGCAAGACCGCCGATTATGAGGAGGTTAGCGTTGACGTCACGACCTCCAGCGCCTTCACGTTGCGAAAAGTGTTTTACTCAGTTCCCTCCCGCTTGATAGGCCACCGGCTGCGCGTGCGTCTTTATGACGACCGGCTCGAATGCTTCCAGGGCGCCACGCACATCATCACCTTGCGGCGCGGGCGAGCGCAGCCAAACGGCAAGCATGGCCATGTCATCGACTATCGCCATGTCATCCACTCCCTGCGCCGCAAGCCGATGGCGCTGCTCAATCTGGTCTATCGTGATCAGCTCTTTCCTCGCCGCGCCTACGCCCTTGCGTTCGAAGCCTTGCTTGCCAAACTTGGCGAGAGAGCAGCCTGCCGCGCCATGGTCGGGCTTCTGGCGCTCGCACATGAACGGGCCTGCGAGGCGGAACTCGGCGTTGTGCTGCAATCAGCCCTCGACGACGGCATCCTACCGGATTTAAAGGCCCTGATCGAACGCTTCCGCCCGAAGGGCATGGCACTACCGGTCGTCATCGTCACGCTGCCTTCGCTCGCCATCTACGACCAAATCGCCACAAGCGTGGGAGAAGCCGCGTGAACGCGACCGTCAAGATCGACGCCGCCCGTGTCGAACTGCTGCTCAGCGAACTGCGCCTGCCCGGCATCAAGCTGATCTGGGCCGCCCTGGCGGAGACCGCCGACAAGGAAGGCTGGCCCGCCGCACGCTTCCTGGCTGCGCTGGCCGAACAGGAGATGGTGGAGCGAAGCCGGCGCCGCTTCGAACGTCATCTGGAAGAAGCCCGCCTGCCACCGGGAAAGACCCTCGATGCGTTCGACTTCGATGCCGTGCCGATGATCTCGAAGGCGCAGGTGCAGGCGCTCGCCGCCGGCGACGCCTGGCTCGAAAAGGGCGCCAATCTCTTGTGTTTTGGCCCGCCTGGCGGCGGCAAATCGCATCTGGCGGCGGCGCTCGGCATGGCCCTGATCGAAAAGGGCTGGCGCGTATTGTTCACCAGAACCACCGATCTCGTGCAAAAACTCCAGATCGCGCGCCGTGATCTCGCGCTCGAAGCGGCGATCGCCAAACTCGACAAATATCACCTGCTGATTTTGGACGATCTTGCCTATGTCACCAAGGATCAAGCCGAGACCAGCGTTTTGTTCGAGCTGATCAGCGCCCGCTACGAGCGGCGATCGATGCTCATCACCGCTAATCAACCGTTCGGCGAATGGGGCAAGATCTTCCCGGATCAAGCCATGACCCTGGCGGCGATCGACCGTCTCGTCCACCATGCCACGATCCTCGAAATGAACGTCGACAGCTATCGCCGGAAAGAAGCTGTCGACAAGGCCCGTGGAGTGGGACGTCCGCCAACGCGCGCGACAATCAAAGGCTCATCCTGATTGTCGCTCCACGACAATCAAATCACGCGTCACCCAAATACCCCTTGCTTTATCATCGGACCGCGACAATCATCCTCTCGCCGCGACCGCCGAAATGGCCATCCTGATTGTCGCTGTGTCCCCATCCAGATTGTCGCGCTACACCCCCCGCTACGACGGATTGTGACCACCCATTCCGATCGATCGCGACCAGTGTGATGGTGCCGTCAGGTGCATTTTCTGATCTCAGTGTTTTGGCTCGACGTCAAGCGCGGTGGAGGCCGTCCCCGTAGT
>NZ_PYCN01000046.1 GCF_003062295.1 Bradyrhizobium algeriense
CGCATAGCCGCCCCGTCAAGCGTCGATAGCGTCAACAGTTCGCACAATGGAGAACTCACCCAACAAAACCCGCAAAAATCCAAAATCAGGAGCCGAAATCGAACCAGCCGAGTTTTGCAACACAATCGGCAGCATAGCGGACATGACGGACCTTGCTGCGGGCTCGCCCCGGTCGCGAATGACCCGAAGGCGACATACTCCCGGATGGAAAGTGGTGCCTGCGTAGTATAGTCTGATCCGAATATCGGTTGTGAGGGAGGAAACTATGCAAAGGACACTTGCTTCAGCATCGCTGGTTGCAGCGATCGTGGTCGGCGCAACCTTTCCATACGCCGCAAACGCACAGCAGGCTCAGCTCGCGCAGGCTGGTGAAGACGTTGCGCAGGGCATGTCGCGCGAGCGACTAGATCGTATCGCGGGCGTTATGAAGCAAGAGGTGGCCAACGGCACGTTCTCGGGCACCGTCACGCTGATCGCCAGGCGCGGAGAGCTGGTCCATTTCGAGGCAAACGGCTTTCAAGACGCCGCCAAGACTAAGCCGATGGCCAAGGACAGCATATTCCGCATGGCATCCATGACTAAGCCAATCGTGACGGTTGCGGCGATGATGCTGGTCGAGCAGGGTGTCTTCAAGATCAACGATCCGATCGCGCGGTACCTGCCCGAGTTGAAGGATTTAAAAGTTGAGGTGAGCAGAACGAACGGTGACGGCACCACAACGACCGAAGATCTGCCTGCGAACCGGGCAGTCACGATCCAGGATCTCATGCGCCATACATCGGGCTTTTTCTACGGTGGCGCCATGAAATCCAAACGGCTGAAGGACGCCTACGAGCAGGCCAATATCGAGGCTGGCGAGCAAGATATCACCGGCGACGAGATGTTGAAGCGGCTAGGACAAATCCCGCTCGCTTATCAACCTGGCACGAATTTTCTCTATTCGATCTCGGTGGATGTTCTGGGCCTCCTTCTTGAACGCGCAACAAAGAAGCCGTTGGACGTTGTGCTGCAAGAAATGGTGATCGGCCCCCTCGGAATGAAGGACACGACATTCTGGGTACCGGGGGAGAAAGCCTCGCGGTTGGCGGAGGTGCTTGATAGCGATCCCTTCAAGAAATTGTCACTACGCTTCTGCAGGACCGAAAGCGAAATCAAGATGTCCTACTTGAAGGGTGGCGCCGGCATGTGTGGTACTGCTGAGGATTACTTCAAGTTTTTGCAAATGATCCTCAACGGTGGCGAGTACGAGGGCAGGCGGTATCTTTCGAAGAAGACTGTAGAGTTCATGCTGCAAAACCATCTGGTCGGCATGGGTGGGTCGACGGAAGCTTCAACGGGTCCTGGCTACGGGTTTGGACTTGGTTTCGCCGTCCGTCTGCAGGACGGTTTTGGTTGGAGCCCGGGCTCAAAGGGCGATGCAATGTGGGGCGGCATATTCGGAACCAGCTTCACCATAGATCCCAAAGAAAAACTGCTCGCCATCCAACTGACACAAGGTGCCACGGCCCGCGTGCAAAGCCGGCATTTGTTCAAGAACCTCGTCTACGGCGCCATGGTCGAGTGATGGAATAGTGGGTTGGCGGTCCGAGCGCAAAAAGCGCCACGAGCGCACGATAAGCCGATTAAGAAGGGACCCCTCCGGCTCTAGCGGTAACGGCCGCCTATTTCCAGCTACACCGCAGCCCTTTGCCCCTGCGCGAAGGGGCTGAGACCCAGCCATTGCTGCATCGATTTGGCGATCGATCTGTCGCCGGTGACCTTGATGCGGCCGGCTTCGACTTCGCTGTTCAGCTTGGCGACGCCCATCCACACCGCTGTCATGGCGCGCAGGGGGCAGCTGACATAGAGGTCGACTTCGTAGCCAGGATCGGTGAGGCAGAGGTCGACCTTCTCGCGCTCGACCACAAGCCACCATGATTTCCGGTCGGGCCGCATTTCCGGATAGATGAAATTGATGGTGGTGCGGCGGGGCGGCAGCGGCGTCGGCTGCAGGTTGCGCCGCATGTCCCACATCAACAGCCCGGGATCGAGATTCTTCAACGACAGCTTCGATTCGACCCAACGCTGCCCCCAGAAGCCGAGCGCCATCACGATGCCGCGCAGATCTTCGCCCGCTTCGGTCACCTTGTAGTCCACCACGCCGTGCTGATTGGTTGGCACGGCGACGATCACGCCGGCTTCCTCCAATTCCTTCAAGCGTTTCGACAGCAGCGTCGGCGACATCCGCGGCACGCCGCGGCGAAGTTCGTTGAAGCGCGTGGTGCCGCAAAGCAGTTCGCGCATCACCAGCGCGGTCCAGCGGTTGCAGAAGATTTCCGCCGCCATCGCCACCGGGCAGAACTGCCCATAGCTTCCGCGTTCGCTTTTGTCGGGCAACGGGATCTCCTTATGCACACGCGAGGGCAGTACAGATACTATACCGCTCTGGGCTGCCAATTGTGACATGGAAGCGAATAATCGAGTGTTTACAGTGGGCTGTTTTGCTTGCGGCGGATCGTCGCCGCGGCAGTACACTTCCTGAACTGGAGGGATATTACGCCCGGGCCTAGCTTCCGGGCATTAGACATCTCGCTTACTCGCGAATGTCCCAATGAATGGAGGGATGACCATGAGCAGCAACGCAGCACGCGCCACCGATGCCACAACGCACCGCAGCCCCGTCGAGATCGCCCGCGAGCTCGGCCCCACCTTCGCCGAGCGCGCCGTCACCACGACCGACGAGGACCAGTTCGTCGCCGAGAATTTTGCCGCGCTGAAGGAAGCGGGCCTGGTCGAGGCCGGCGTGCCCGCCGAGCTTGGCGGCGGTGGCGCCAGCATCGATGAGCTCGCCGAAATGCTGCGCATCCTGGGCCAGCATTGCGGCTCCACCGCGCTGGCGTTTTCCATGCACACCCATCAGGTCGCGATTCCCGCCTGGCGCTGGAAGGTACAGAAGGCGGCGCCCGTCGAACCCTTGCTCAAGCGCATCGCTGCCGAGCGCATCTTTTTGCTGTCGAGCGGCGGCAGCGACTGGATCGGCGGCTCCGGCAAGGCCGAGAGGGTCGACGGCGGTTATCGCATCACCGCGCGCAAGGTGTTTGCCTCCGGCTCGCCGGCCGCGAACCTGTTCATGACCACCGCCGTGCTGGAGAGCGAAGGCGAACCGGCGGAGGTGTTGCACTTTGGTCTGCCGATGAACTCGCCGCAGGTGAAGGTGATGGACAACTGGCGCACGCTCGGCATGCGCGGCACCGGCTCCAACGACGTCTTGATCGACGGCCATGTGGTGCCGGAGGCAGCCGTCGCGGTGAAGCGCAAGGCCGGCGAATGGCATCCGCTGTTCCAGATCATCGCAACCATCGCGTTCCCACTGATCTATTCGGTCTATCTCGGCGTCGCCGAGAGCGCCCGCGACATCGCGGTTGGTGTCGCGAAAAAGAAGAAGGTCGATAACCACATGATCCAGCTCGCCGGCCGCATGGACACCGAACTGGCCGGTGCGCGCCTTGCTCGCGAACACATGCTGGCGGCAGTGCGGCTCGATGCGCCTTCGGCCGAGACCATCAACCAGGTGATGACGGGCCGCACGCTCGTCGCGCGCCACGCCATCGCCACCGTAGAGCTTGCGATGGAACTCGCCGGCGGCGCCGGCTTCTACCGCGCCACTGGGCTGGAGCGTCGCTTCCGCGACATCCAAGCCGCCCGCTACCACCCGCTGCAGGCCGGCCCGCAGGCGCAATACGCCGGCTCGATGGCGCTCGGCCTGCCGGTGGACAAGGTGTTCTAGGATACGCACGGATCTCCTCTCTCTCCTCCCGAGAGAAGCGGTTGAGGGGTCTGTCTCCGAGCGAGGCAGGCCTTTCACCCGTTCGCGACTCGTCTCTCCCGCGCGCAGGGAGAGAGGCATTGGCGCAGCCCGAGTGTTGATTGATTGGATGCACCTTCTCGGGTGGTGGCGGACAACGCGTGATCAACGGTTAGTTGGCTAGCGCGATGCCGTTGCGCCGCCCGTGAACCACGCACCGGGATTGATCATTTGAATGCGTCAGACGACCCGCGAAAGCCAAATAGACACTCCCCATTTCCGCTTCTGGACCACCTTTGAGACATGCCGCCTATCCTGAGAATGTCCGCTCACCAGAGTAGACCGGAAGTCGCCATGGTCCGGTCAAACCGACGCGATTGACCCAACTGAGACATTAGTTCGCCGCCAGAACTGACATCGGCCCCTTCAAGTATGTTAGTCTGAGCCAGTACGATGCGCGGTGTTCAGTCGTGGGGATCCATCCATCAAAAGGGTCACGTCATGAGCAAACGCGAAAATGAAGCAAGCAAGTTCCGTCCATCGGATAGGCCCCTGAACGATTACGAGCAGGAGCAAAAAGCGCTGCGCAAAAACCTAGAACGGCTGAAGGCTGAACGACTGGCGAGAGAGGTTGCCAAGTCGAAGGACGGTTAGAAATCGGAACTCTGTAGCGGCGGGCCGGGCGGCCTCGGTAATTCCCCTATCCCCGGTCGGGGCCACTTTCGGTTTCTTGCCTTTAAAGTCGCATTTTCGTTCCCACATTATTTGATAGGGCATCGGAGGCTGAGATGAAATCAGAGTTCTTCAGCATGTTCGGAATACCACCAACCGAATGCGAAATCGAAGCCCGCAAAGATGAATTGGGTGTGCCGCGACTGTGGTTTCGATCAACGGGAAATCCGCTGGTCGGCTTGGATTTGACTGGTGCTACCCAACTTCAGCATTTGTTGACTGATGCCGGCGAAGCCAATCAGGCGAACGAAATTGGTCAACACATCGCCAAAGCGCAGCACCTTCGATAATTGTTTTTCAGGGGTGATCCTGCAGATAGCAGTCAGCCCGAGGGGGAGAATTGCCTTTAGGGCCTCGGGGCATTACGCAACTTCTCCTGGGCCGCCTTATATTCGTCTTCGAGGGGCAGTTTGTCGAAATCGGGCTTGTAGCCGTTCTTCTCGTATGTCGACCTAGGTATCGGGATGGAAATGCCGTCGTACTCAACCTGAACCGACTGATCTGGTGTTTTAAATAATCCGGTGGGCATGATGCCAGCCCTCCTTGCTTTGGCTTAAGCATACCACGAGGACCTTGATCGCCCCGGCTCACCCAAACAAAAAGACCGCCGGAGACCGGCGGTCCTTTCGTTTACAGTTGGGGTTGATGCGCTCGACTTTGCTCTAGCCTTAGACAGTGGCCGCTATGGGTCTCTTATGTCTTTTGTTGGTGCTAGCCGGTGCGAGAACCTATCGATCAAACCTAACCTTTCTTAAAACTGGGCGCGGCTCAAGGAAGATCAAGTGAGGGATGCTGACCTAGCCCCTTGCCGTCCGCGCGGCCAAACCTATGTCTGCCTTGGCTGATCTGCGCGGTTTTGCCCCCAATCGTCGCGCAGCGCCGGACTTTGCGCCCAATCTGGAGCGTCTGAAGTCGATGCGAGACGCCGCCGGGCCGCTGGGTTGACGCTTGTCCCGAAGCACGCGGACTGGACGCACTTGAACAAGCGTTCGCGACGATGATAGGGGATCGCGCGCAAGCGCCCACCGTTCTAAGTGATGGTGTGTTGTTCAACTGTCTTCTCACTCGGGCCGACGAAGTGATCGAATAGAGCCGTTGTTTGCTGCGGTGCATGAGTCCGCTGTTGGCACTTTTGAGACATGCTCACTGGCCCCGACTACGTCCGTTTACAGGGGAAGACCGGAAGTAGCGCGCAGACGGCCAAAGTGACGCGATTGACCCCCACAGCAGACATTGCTTCCGCGACGCACGGGAATACTACCGTTCCGGTTTCGACTTCCACTCAACCGCCAGCTTCTGCGCTTCGGCGATCTGTGCCGGGGTCATCTGCTGCGCGACGCGATTTCGATTGCTGATCGCATCTTGGTCACTTCGCGCAGCCGCCAAACTGAGCCACATGTATGCTTGAATATTGTCTTGCGGCACGCCTAGTCCCGTAGCGTAACAGAGGCCAAGATATACCTGCGCTCCAATATGACCTTGGTCTGCAGCGCGGCGAAACCACTTCGCAGCCTCGATCCGGTTCTCGGACACGGCCACGCCCGCGAAATGCAGGACCCCGACGTTGAACTGCGCACCATCGTTACCGCGCTCGGCGGCAAGGTGATACCACTTCAATGCTTCAGCTTTGTTCTGAGGCACCCCATTGCCGTTGTCGTACAAGGTCCCCAGGTTGTACTGGGCGAAGGTATGGCCTTGATCGGCTGCGAGGCGCCACCACTTTGCAGCCCTAGCGTAATTTTTCGGCACACCTTGGCCGCCGTCGTACATGAACCCGAGTGCGTACTGCGCCTCGGCATTGCCTTGGTCGGCCAGCGGACGCCAGAGCCGTAGCGCGGTTGCGTAGTCGCGTCTGCTATGCGCCGCCTGCGCATCCTCAAACGGCCCCGCAACAGCGCCTCCCGCCATCGACAGCGGCGAAGCGAGCGCGAGAAGGACCAGGAGGATTCGGACGATCGGCATGGGAAACCTCAATTGGCGTCGCGCGATCGGCACGGCACGCGCCGCCGTCGCGACGATGGCGGCTTGTTTGTCGCGGGCCGCCCGCGAAAGGTTCACCGCCGACGGCCTCTTGCGGACACAAACGAACGACCATTGCGCATTAGCCCGGATCCGTGCCTTTGCAAGCATGTCGCCTATTGGCACCTTTGAGACATGCCCGCCTATCCTGAGAATGTCCGTTCACCGGGGTAGACCGGAAGTCGCCGTGGCCCGGCCAAGCTAACGCGAATAACCCTTTGCGACATCAGCGGCGCGGGAATTCAGGGACGGCTTTCGCTAAAGCACGATGGTAATCGTCGGAATGGCGCAGCCGGGCCGATTATCTGTATTCGGTTGCATATTTGCGGGCGATCTCGTTGACCTGCTCCCGAGTCAGCTGCTTTGGCGGGCCCCCGGGCGGATTGCAGGTGTCGCGGAAAAAGCCATCCAGGCCAGCGGGCGCCATGATCCAGAGCAGGAGCAATTCGTGATCGGGATTGGCGAACCCATGCCAGGCATTCCTGGGAATGAATATCGTTCCGCCCCTCTCGAAAGGGTAGCGTGTATCGTTCAATGTGAAAATTCCGCTGCCTTCCAGAACGTAGAAGGCTTCGTCCATCAGCAAGTGTCGGTGGATCGGAATACCCGCACCGACCGTCACCTGCTGAGTCCCCAAGGCAAGACTGTCCGAGCCCGTGGCAGGGCCGACCTTGATGAAGATATTGCCGACGTCGCGAAAATGAACGAGATGTTCGCCTTCGGCGGGGCCAAGTACATATCCCTGTGACGCCGCGGACCGAGCCTGGGTCATGCTGTTCCTCCGATCCGATGGATAGTGCTTGAATGGTATCATTCAGCACCTCATGCATCCACGGCCTCCGACGCCGGTTCTTGGCACATCACGTCAATTAGTGCGTTGCGGCGGCATGTCCGGCGTAGACCGGAAGTCATCGGCTCAGGGGTAAACCGACGCGATTGATCCGATTCAGATTTCGCAGTCGACTGACTTCAAAGCCTTGCGCAGGCCACCAAACGCGCTCAGCCGACAGGGCTCAGTTTCGCTGGCGCCCTTTGAACGCTCGGAAATGGTAGTTCGCTTGATATCGGTTGCCTTTGGCTTCGACTTAGGAAGGGCAGCGGCAGCGACCTTCTTCGATTTGGGATCATGCTGATGGCGGTTGATCACCCTCGGGGGCGCCGAAGAACCGATACGGATGCCTTCCGACGGAGAAATGCGTTCCGACGGAGAAATGCGTTCGTCGACTGGAGCAGGCGGCCCCGGCGTCTCGCTGCTCGCAGCGGTAATTTCAAGTCGATCAACCTTCGCCAACGCATCATGTGAATCGGAAATGCCCACGACTGTCTCGGCAGGAGGCTGGACGACCGCCACTGCACGACGCGGTGGAGTTCTGAGTTCCATTGCGGCTAGTACTCCTACACCCAATGGGATGAGGAGGCCGAACAACATCATTCTCAGCATGATGCTCCTCCGACTTAAATTTGTGCCGGTGAAAATTCTCCGATCTAATGAGGCAACTTGGCGGCGGCTGACATCACAACCCGACCCACGTGCAGGGCGTTTGCCAACAGGGTTAACCGGAATGACGAGTGGCATTTCAGAGAACCGCCACAGGAACTGCATGGGATCAACGACAGGCGACTTCCGCTTTTGGAACTTCTCGACCTGACTTGATGTCCCCGGTCGCATCTGTTGATTTCTGATTTTCAGAAATTCCATTGACGGCCGACCCAAATCAGCAATATATCGATTTGGTCCCGTCTCGATACGAGGGGCGTTTCGCGATCGTCACAAGCGCGGGATGGGATGCGGTGGACGTGGATGCGCCTTTGACGAACGGTGCTGATGCGTACGGCGAAGTCGTGTGGTCCTGACGCCCCGATGCTGGCGTCAAGTTCTTGAGAAGCAAGCTTCTCAAGGGCGACGGTGACAACGAGCCCGGCCCGACCGGGGAGAGCACGATATAAGCCGTAAAGCCATTGCGCAGGGAATGTCGGATGCCTCCGCTGAACCTGTATGCTCGTGTGCGCCTTTTTGCACATTTTTGCACACGAGACCGCGGGTGCAGCGTGCACCCGGCATTCCCTGCGCCCTCTGACTGGAGGGGTAAGGAAATTCGACAGCAAGCCTCGGGCAAATCGGGCCGCGAGATCGTGTAGTCGTGTCATCTCCCAGCCACTCCACGCAAGACAGCATCCCCATATGACCCCTCATCTGCCAGACAGAATGCCATCAAGCAAAACAGGCGGCGCGAGACCGCTGGACGTGGAGGAAACATGTCGTCGGTTCGCCATTACGACTGGATCGCGCATTTCGGCCGTCGCACGCCGGACAAGATTGCTGCCATCGACCTCGCCAGCGAACGCCGACTTTCCTACGCGCAGTTCGACGCGCGCATCTCGCGTCTTGCCACCCACTTGCGGGACACGCTCAAGGTCGTGCGTGGCGACCGCGTCGCGGTGCTGGCGCTGAATACGACCGATACGCTGGAGGTGCAGTTCGCCTGCGGCCGGATCGGCGCGGTATTCCTGCCGCTGAACACGCGGCTTACGGTTCCCGAATTGCAGTTCATCGTCGGCGATTCCTCGCCGAAAGTAATGATCCACGATACCGATCTCGCCGAAGTCGCACTGACGGTCGCAAAGCTCTGCAACGTCTCGTCGGCGCTGCTGCTCGGCGCTGATGGATCCTACGAAGCGGCGATTGCAAGCTCAAAGCCGATCGACCGCTTCGAAGACGTTACGCATGACGACATCTCGACCATCATGTACACCTCGGGCACCACCGGCCCGCCCAAGGGCGCGATCATTACCCATGGCATGACGTTCTGGAATTGCGTCAATCTCGGCGGCCCCGCCTATGTCTCGCCGTCGACGGTGCTGCTCACCGTGCTGCCGCTGTTTCATACCGGCGGGCTCAATTGCTACACCAACCCGGTGCTGCATGCCGGCGGCACCGTGTTGATCATGCGCGCGTTCGACCCCGGCCTGGCGCTGCAACTGATCAGCGATCCTTCCTGGGGCATTACCCAATTCTTCGGCGTGCCCGCGATCTACCAGTTCATGGCGCAGCATCCTTCGTTCGCGACATCAGATTTCAGCCGTCTCGTAATCGGCGGCGTCGGCGGCGCGCCGATGCCGGTACCGCTCCTGAAAGTGTGGGAAGAACGCGGCGTCGCCCTGCAGCAGGGCTATGGCATGACCGAGACGTCTCCGGCCGTGCTAGCGCTCGACCGCGAGGACGCCGCGCGCAAGGCCGGCTCGTCCGGCAAGCCGGTGCTGCATACGGAAGTGCGGATCGTCCGTCCTGATGGAACGGATGCTGAAATCGGCGAGCTCGGCGAACTCTGGGTCAAGGGACCGAACGTCACACCGGGCTACTGGAACAGGCCGGAGGCCAACGCGTCGTCATTCACCGATGGCTGGCTGCACACCGGCGATGCCACGCGCGTCGATGAGGAAGGATTCTACTACATCGTCGATCGCTGGAAGGACATGTACATTTCCGGCGGCGAGAACGTCTATCCGGCCGAAGTCGAAAGCGTGCTGCATCAGCTGACAGCTATCGCCGAAGCTGCCGTGATCGGTATCCCGAACGAGCAATGGGGCGAAGTCGGCATGGCGATCGTGGCGGTCAAGCCCGGCCATACGCTCCGGCCGGAGGAGATCCATGCGCACTGCCAGGCCAATCTGGCGCGGTTCAAATGTCCGCGCCTGATCGAGTTCGTCGACGCCCTGCCGCGCAACGCCACCGGGAAAATCCACAAGCCGACATTGCGAAAGAATTTCAGCGCACTGAGGCCGACCGACAAGACGGCCATTGCTTCATGATCGTGCGCCGGCATGCGACAAACGAAAAGCCCGCCGGTTCATCACCGGCGGGCTCTTGTATCAGAGGCCAATCAGAGGATCCCAGTACATCCGTGGAAATCCTTAAATCGGCAACCTTTAATCGACGCGAAGGTTCTCGGCGCTGGTCTTGCCGCGCATCGGGTCCTTCTTCGCTTCGAACGAGATCTTCTGACCTTCGTTGAGCGAGCTCAGACCTGCGCGTTCGACGGCGCTGATGTGGACGAAAACGTCGGTGCTGCCATCATCGGGCTGAATGAAGCCAAAACCCTTGGTCGCGTTGAACCACTTAACTGTTCCGGTAGCCATGTAACTATCTCCAAGATGCGCGAAAGCGCTTTTGCCTGCACGACCTCCGCGCAGGCTTGATCCGATTTCAACGATGTCTTGGGGATTAGAGCCGGTTCGGCGTGGTCAACAAGGCAGAGCGATAATTCGAATAGGGCTCATATAGTGGATTTCGCCGGGAATGCAAGGCTGGTGGACATTATCCTGGCAAGAACATCGCGAACGGCTCTTCCGTCGTCCGCCGCAAGTGCTGTCGATATTGGGCGTAGTTGGGGTCATCGGCCGAGACCCGGCCAAAGGTCGGGCTGTCGACCATCTTGATCGGCAGATAGGCGATGGGGGCTGCGATCGGCGTCAACAGCGAGCCGCGGCCCGCGAGCAGCGTGGTGATGATGCCGTACATCTCGCCCGAAATCGCCAGCCGCGCCACCGTGATCAGGCGGTGCTGGCCGTGCCGGTTGGTCACGAGATAGATGTGGCCGGACTGGTTCGGCACCGCCACCTCACCGAACTGGGTGAAGGCCGCGTCCTGCCGTTCACTCTCGTGAAACACCAGGGAAGACGCCGCGTTGTCCCAGGCGATCTCGGTGCGATAGGCGAAGATCGCGTCCTTGTCGCCGAACGACGGACGCACCGTGACATAGGTCCCCTCGATCCAGGCTACCGCGCGGCGCGAATAGGCGCCCAATCCATCCGGCGCAATCTCGCCGTTGACGGCGGCCGCGGGCGCCGACCCCTCCGGCGGCGTCTTGCGCAGGGAGACGCCGAGCGCCTGCTCGAGGCGGACGGTGGTGGCGAGCGTGAACGGCCGGCGGCCGCCGAGCACCTTCTCCAGCGTCGACAGGCTGAGTTTCGCGAGCTCGGCCAGCGATTGCCGGGAGATGCGGCGGCGGGCGATCTCCTCACGAATGGTATCGGAGATCTGCCGGCTTTGCTCGGCGGAAAGCTGCTTGTCCGGCGTCGGCATCGTCACCTCTGGTCTATCCGCGCCAGTCTAGCAGACGCACAATCCATCACAAAACCGCACAAAGCCGCCCGGCCGTGGCGGAGCGCGGCGGCGGGCGACCGAACAAGGCCGATCATTCCGCTCGCGCCAAATCACTGCTTTCCGCACCCTCACACCGCGGCGAAATCGCCGTTCGGAGTGAGCAACATGACGACATGCGACGAAGTTGAGGCCGACCAACACAGCGAACAGCCCAGCCTGGTCAGGCTGGTGGTGTTCTTCGTGATGCAGGGCGTTGCCGTAATCCTGGTCGGGTTCGCGGCATTATTTTTGAGCTTTGAACCGGTGTGGTCGGCGGAACGTCTGCCGGCGGCCTTCCTCAAGCCAGGCGACGCGCGCTCCGGCTCGCTGCTGCTGAAGAACGAAGAAGGCTATGCCGACGCGACGCGGCTCGGCGTCGATGTCGATCTCACCGTATCGGGTCCGACGGTCCGCGCCCGCGTCACGCAGATCTTCCGCAATCCGACGAAGGACTGGGTCGAGGCTGTCTATGTCTATCCGCTGCCGTCGGGCGGCGCGGTCGATACGCTGAAGATGGTGATCGGCGATCGCGTCGTGGTCGGCGACATCAAGGAGCGGCAGCAGGCAAAGATCATCTACGAACAGGCCAAGCAAAACGGACAGAAGGCGGCGCTGACCGAACAGGAACGGCCGAACATCTTCACCAACTCGGTCGCCAATATCGGCCCCGGTGAAACCGTGCTGGTGCAGATCGAATATCAGGAGCCGGTCCAGCAATCCGGCAACGAGTTCTCGCTGCGGGTGCCGATGGTGGTCGCCCCGCGCTACAATCCCGTGCCGGTTGTCCAAAGCGTCGACTTCCGCCCCGACGGCGGCGGCTGGGGTTCGGCCAAATCCGATCCCGTGCCGGATCGTAACCGCATCTCGCCCGAAGTGCTCGACCCCGCAACCAACGCGCCGGTCAATCCGACCCGCATCACCGTGCGGCTGCAGGCCGGCTTCCCGCTCGGCGAGGTCAAGAGCCACCATCACGCCATCAAGACCGAAAAGCCCGATGCAGGCACGAACATCATTCGCCTGGCCGAAGGTCCGGTGCCGGCCGACCGCGATTTCGAACTGACCTGGAAGCCTGTGGCCGAGAAGGCGCCCTCGGTAGGGTTGTTCCGCGAGCACGTCGGCGACAGCGATTACCTGCTCGCCTTCGTCACGCCGCCTTCAGTCGAACAGGCCCAGCAAAAGCCATTGCCGCGCGAGGTGATCTTCGTGATCGACAATTCCGGCTCCATGGGTGGCGTTTCGATCATTCAGGCCAAGGCAAGCCTCATCTACGCGCTCGGCCGCCTGCAGCCGAACGACCGTTTCAACGTGATCCGCTTCGATCACACGATGGATGTCCTGTTCCCCGCGGCCGTGCCGGCTGACAGGGAGCATATCGGCCGGGCCACCTCCTTTGTCGACGCGCTACTGGCCAGTGGCGGCACCGAAATGGTGCCCGCGATGCGCGCGGCGTTGTCCGACAAGGTCGGCGACGCCAGCTACGTCCGGCAGGTCGTGTTCCTGACCGATGGCGCGATCGGCAACGAGCAGCAATTGTTCGAAACCATCAATGCGCTGCGCGGCCGCTCGCGGATCTTCATGGTCGGCATCGGCTCTGCCCCGAACACCTACCTGATGACGCGCGCCGCCGAACTCGGCCGCGGCACCTTCACCCATATCGGTTCGGTCGAACAGGTCGAGGAGCGCATGCGCGGCCTGTTCGCCAAGCTGGAAAATCCAGCGGTGACCAATCTCACTGCAAAATTCTCCGACGCCACGGCCGATATCACGCCGGTCGCAATCCCCGACGTCTATCGCGACGAGCCGCTGGTTCTCGCGGCAAAGCTCGACAAGCTCACGGGCTCGGTCGAGATCAAGGGCCGCATCGGCGACCGTCCCTGGGTCGTCACTCTGCCGCTGGCGAATGCCGCCGAAGGCAAAGGCCTGTCCAAACTCTGGGCGCGGCGCAAGATCGCGGATGCCGAAGTCGCGCGCACCACGCGCCAGGCGAACCCGGAAGATGCCGACAAAACCATTCTGGCGCTGGCGCTCGAGCATCAGCTCGTCACGCGGCTGACCAGCCTGGTCGCGGTCGACAAGCCTCCGAGCCGTCCGGAAGGCGCGCCGCTCAAGGTCTCGGAACTGCCGATCAACCTGCCGGCCGGCTGGGACTTTGAAAAGGTCTTCGGCGAACGGCTACGCCTTCCGGCAACGCCGACGGAACGGCGCGCTGATACGGAGGAAGCGCGGGTTCAGATCGCGGCGCTGAAGCGGGCACAGCCCGTCGTCACCCAGGCGCCCAGCACGGTCACGCTGCCGAGGACGGCGACTGACGCTGAACTGAAGATGATCGCGGGTGTGATCCTGCTCACGGTCAGCCTGATCCTGTTAGTGTTCAATCGACGTCAGTTCAATCGACGTCAGATGTTACTGCGTTGACGTCGGCTGAAAGGAGGAGGTCTCCCCAACCTCCCCTTCCAGAGCGCGCGCGGCTCCACCCGTCCCCAAGGCCGCGCGCGCCGCTTTCTCGATGATCGTCATTGCGAGCGAAGCGAAGCAATCCATCCCTCCGCGAAAAGCAAGAATGATTGCTTCGCGGAGCCTGTCATCGGGCGCGCATTCGCGCGACCCGTTGGCTCGCAATGACGGAGAGCCAACATAATGCTCCGCTTCGTCCTTCCTCTCGTTCTCGCCCTCGCTGGCCTGATCCTGTTCGGCCAAGGGGCCTATATCCACGCCAAGGCGCGGCTCGCGCAGGTGCTGCTGGAACGAGCCTTTGAGAAGACCATAGCCACAGGGCGCGAGGCAAAACCCTGGTCATGGGCCGACACATGGCCGGTCGCCCGCATTGAAGTGAAGCGGCTCCATGCCCGCGCCATCGTGCTCGCAGGCAGCAGCGGCCAGGCGCTCGCCTTCGGCCCGGGTCATGTCGAGCGGACGCCCGACGCCGGCGAACGCGGCGTGGCTGTCTATTCGGCGCATCGCGATACGCATTTCGCCTTCCTGAAGAACGTCGTCGTCGGCGACGAGATCGACGTCACAAGACACGACGGCCGGACGTTTAGCTACAGGGTGGATACGACCTCGGTCGTGCGCTTCGATGCCTCCGGCATCGATCCGCTCGCAGGCGGGCATGAACTGGTGCTGTCGACCTGCTGGCCGTTCGACGCGCTGACGCAGGGGCCCGAACGCTATCTTGTGCACGCCACGATGCTCGGGGACGCGCCGCCTTCACGCTGAATTCTCCGCGAGCCGGGATATCGTGCGCGGCGCGAATGGCGCTGCGCGCGCAACGCGTGTTGCCACCCCCGCCAAGTCCCAATAGAAAGGCCTCAATCATAAGAAAATCATGGCGCGGCGTTCATGCTCGATCGCCATGGCCAAAGAAAACAACAGAGTTAAGGGATATCCATGGACGCTCAGGCAAGCACCGCATCGCATCAAGCCGAAAAATGGTCGCCTTCGCCTGATGCCAGCGACGTCGTCAAAGGCATCCATGCGATGCTGCACCCGCGCAATATCGTTCTGGTCGGCGCCACCGACAAGCCCGGCAACTATGCCGAGCGCATCTGGAACAATCTGATCAAATACAAGTACGAAGGCGGGCTGTTCCCGGTCAACGCCAAGCGCGAAACGATCTGGGGCGTGCCCTGCTACAAGGCTTTCGCCAGCCTGCCGGAAAAGCCCGATCATGTGCTGGTGCTGGTGCCGGCGCGTTTCGCGGTGCAGGTGATCCGTGACGCCGCGGCGGCCGGTGCGCGCTCCGCCACCATCGTCACCTCGGGCTTCAGCGAGTTGCAGGACGAGGAAAGCCAGCGGCTTGCGGTTGAACTGAAGCAAGCCGTGAAAGAGACCGGCCTTGCCGTCACCGGCCCGAACTGCCTCGGCAACTTAAGCGCAGGCGAAAAGCTGTTCACCAATATCGACGACCGCATCGTCACCATGGAAGCAGGTCCGGTGGCGATTGCCGGACAATCCGGCGCGATCGTGATGGCGATCCGCCAGACGCTGGAGGATCGCGGCGTCGGTGTCGGCTACATGGTCACCACCGGCAACGAGACCGGCCTCGAGACGCCGGACCTGATGGCCTATTTCGCCGCCGATCCCTCGATCCGCGTCATCGTGGTCTATCTCGAAGGCGTGCGGAATACGAAGGTGTTTCGCGAAGCCTGCAAGGCCGCGCGCGCCGCGGGCAAGCCGGTGATCGCGCTCAAGCTGGGCGCTTCCGAGGGCGGCCGTGCCGCCGCGATGGCGCATACCGGCGCCCTCGCCGGCTCGATCGAAACCTTTGACGCGATCTCAACGCGCGAAGGCGTGATCCGGGTGCGCGGGCTGGACGAGCTGATCGAGACCACCGAATGTTTCGTGCATGCCGATCCGCCGAAGGGCAATCGGCTCGCCGCGGTTTCCCTGTCCGGCGGCAAGCGTGGCCTGCTGATCGACGCGTTCTATGCAGCCGGCTTGAATTTTGCGCCGCTCAGCCCGAACGCGACCGCGCAACTGGCAAAAATGCTCGGTCCCGGCAGCATCGTCGGCAATCCCCTCGACGCCGGTTTTGCTGCGGTCGTGGACCCCTCGGTCTACATGAACTCGATCAAGATCATGATCGACGATCCCGACACCGACATCGTCATCATCGACGCCGAACTGCCGAAGGCGCCGCACGAATTGCGCGAACGCAATCTGCGCATCGTCAATGAAATGGCCGAGGCGGCCTCCAAGCCGGTGGTCTATATCAGCGCGATGTCGATCGGATTTACCGAATTCACCAAGGCGTTGCGAAAATCGCTGCCGAACATCGCGGTCATGCAGGGCCTCGACCGCGCGGTCGGCGCGATCAAGTCGCTGATCGAATACTCCAGCTTGCGCAAGGAAGTGCCCGACGTCGTCTCGAGTTCGAAAGCGTCGGCGCGCGCGGTGCTAGAGAAGGCGCTCAAGAGCGCCAACGGCGCTGCCGCGCTCGACGAGGTCGCATCGAAGAAGCTGCTCAAGGCCTACGGCATTCCCGTCTCGAAAGAGGAGATTGCGCAGACTGCGGCTGAAGCAGTGAAGATCGCCAAAAAGATCGGCTTCCCGGTCGTGGCCAAGGTGGTCAGCGCCGACATCCTGCACAAGTCAGACATCGGCGGCGTAGCACTAAACCTCAACAGCGCTGCCGAGGTGAAAAAGGCGTTCGACGATATCACGGCGCGGGTGAAGAAGATCAAGAGCAAACCCAAGCTCGAAGGCATTCTGATCGCGCAGCAGGTCAAGGCCGACCTCGAACTCGTGGTCGGCGCCTCGCTCGACGCCGAGATGGGAGCGGTGGTGCTGTTCGGCACCGGCGGCGTCGATATCGAACTGATGAAGGATGTCGCCCTCGCCGGCGCCCCGCTGGATGAGGCCGAGGCGAAGCAGCTGATCGCCAAGACCAAGGCCGGCGTGAAGATGAAGGGCTATCGCGGCAAACCGGCGCTGCACGAGCCTTCCGCCGTAAAGGCGCTGGTCGGGCTCTCCAATTTGATGGCCGACGCCGGCAACCGCATCGCCTCGATCGATGTCAATCCGTTCCTGATCAACAGCAAGGTCGGCGTCGCCGTCGACGGCCTGATCGTGCTCAACAACGATGCCGCGAACAAGGCGGCGGGGCATTAGCGGGCTGGTTCGGCGGTGATGGGTTGTCGTCCCTGCGAACGCAGGGACCCATAACCACCGTCGTTAATTGTTACGAAGACAACTAGCACCATCGCCTTACCGATGGGCCGCGGCGTATGGGTCCCTGCGTTCGCAGGGACGACGGATGTGGTTACAACCCCACGCCCCATTTCTGCGCGGTCTGCACAATCCAGTTCCGATAAAGCGTAAGCGGCGTAACGCCGGTCATGCCGCCGCAGCCAGCACTTCCGTTCGGTCCGGTCGACCAGCTCACCACGCCGACGATCATGGGGCCGCCCTGCTTGTCCTCGAAAACAGGCGCGCCGGAATCTCCTGTGCAGGCGCCAAGCCCGTCACGCGTGCCCTGCCCGACGGGATCGACAAGCCGGATCTGCAGCGTGCCGGGCTTGCCGGTCGCGACCAGGCCGGCGACGCGGATGGTGCCGCCGCTCTTGCCGTCGCCGCGCACGGTCACGCCGATGCCGGCGATGGTGAAGCGGCTGCCGATCATGATGGGGATATTTGGCATGCCTAGCGCGGATGGCGTCTTGCCCTTGGGCGGCGCCGCCAATTGCAGCAATGCAACATCTGCCGTCGCACGATGCGCCTGCATGGCCTGCATATTGAAGCCGGGATGAATGGCGACGGTCTTGACGTCCTGCAACGACGGCTGCCGGTCCGCGCCATATTCGACGATCTTGTAATCCGCGCCGGGCTGCACGCAGTGCGCCGCGCTCAGCACCAGCTTCGGCGCGATCAACGCGCCGGTGCAGAAATTACCGCGCGAGCCGACGATGGTAACGACCGAGCGAGCGACGCCTTCCGCCGACGGCGCACCGCCGCCGACGATGGCGTGCGCGGGAACGGACAGCAGCAGGGCAAGGCCGGCAATCCGAAGCAGGATTCGCATCAGCGCGGCAATCGCCTGGATCACAAATTTGAGAGGTCGGAATCTTCCGCGATCATTCCAACGAACGTCCTGGAATTGCTCTCGCAACGCAAACCCCCTCCGCAAGCGTGGCTTATATAGCTTCGATCGCACAATCACAGGACATCGACAATATGCCTCACCTCACCTCCATCACGCGGCAGACGGCTAATCTTGAATACGTGCGACGCGACTTGCGACGATACGGATTTTAGTCGCGCCACAAATTTCGTTGTGTCGAGACGCAACCTTAAGTATATCTAGGTTTATTTTATTTGTTGGCGTCGTGGGCCGGACTGGTGTTCTACGCGCCATGTTCGCGGTGCAAAGTTGTCATGAAGCTCGTAGTCGTCACGCCTATTAGGCTGTTCGGCGAGGGTCTTGCCTCCTGCTTCTCGCACTGCGCGGACATCTCCTTACAAGCGACCGTCTGCGATCTGATCCGCCTGCGGCAATGCCTCCAGACCATGGAGGTGGATATTGTCTTGATCGACGTCACGCAGGGCATTGATCTTGATGAGGTTCGCGCGATCGCGTCCGAACGTACCGACATCGCCCTGGTCGCGCTCGGCCTCCGCGAAGAACGGGGAGATGTGGTCCGCTGCGGTCGAGCGGGGTTCCGCGGCTATGTGGACAGGAATGCGTCCATCGAGGGACTCTGCCAAGCCCTTTCCGACGTTTCCTCGGGGCGACTGGCGTGCAGCGCCGAGATATCTGGCGGATTATTGCGCGCACTGTTTGGCATCGAACGCAGCGCCCATTCGATGGAACTCGGCAAAGCGCTAACCCGGCGCGAGGGAGAGGTCCTCCAATTGATCGGACAAGGCCTGTCGAACAAGGAGATTGCGCGCCATCTGCGCTTGAGCCTCGCGACCGTAAAGCACCACGTTCACCACATTCTTCAGAAGCTCAAGCTGCCGCGCCGCGCCCAGGCGATGCGCCGCGTGCGCGAGACGCCGTGGATTGCATCGTCTGCGCCGTCGTTGGTCCGGCATCAGGATTTCGACTAGCCGGTTCCACGATCGACCCCATACACGAGAACTGGACAAACAGGCTCGTACCGCCATCGCCCCACCATCAGGCGATGATCGGACTTTCTCAACCGGATGGTCGATACCACGGCAAGAGCTCCGCCATGCCGCCGACGGGCGTCGGCGCATGTCACCATTCGCACCGTGGGCATACCATCATCTTTGATGACATTGAGATTTTCGTCTCAGTACGCGGGTCGGGCTCGTCCGCACCGCAGACGAAACGCGGCAACACCCGATCACCGAGATCGATTCCTCGCTACACCCTTCGATCTATACCGTGACGCCAACCGATGGACCTTCGGGTTCAGCCGGCAAATGATCGTCGTCATCAATCCTTTTTGGCCCGACAGGAAGAATGGAATCAAGTGTCGGCTTCTGGGAAAAATGCCGCAACACGCGAACCTGTCGATCATTTTGGGTCCGTTCGCGGCGTGAGCGGTTTGCAGTTTTTCGTTTGCTGAGATTGCTCGCGCAGCTCCGATACGGACTTGGCCTCTCGGCACGTTCTTGAAAGGCGGCGGCGCCGGACTCAAAGATCGGCTGAATTCACGCCAGTTACACGAATTTTCGTCGGAAGGCCGACCGGTTGCAGCGAAGCTGCGCCGGCGCCGCGGGGATGCGAGCATGAATCCCGTAACGGATATCTCTGGCCTTTCCGCATTGTGGCAACAGGCGTCCGGCGGTGACCCGGAAATCAGGATTGCAGTCATCGACGGGCCCGTCGATCTCAATCACTCCGCGCTACGGCAGGTGCGCGTTACCGCCGGTGAGCAATTTGTCGCCCCCTCCTCCGTCGTCATGTCCGAACATGGGACACACATCACGAGTGTGATTGCGGGCGCGCCGGCGAGCGGCGTATGCGGCATCGCCCCGAACTGCGCGACGACGGTTTTTTCCATCTACCGGGAAAATGCCGGCGGCGAACTGGAGCCGTCGTCCCAAGCCACACTCGCGATGGCGATCCATCAGGCCTTGGCCGAGGGTGCAGACGTCATCAACATCAGCAGCGGCCAGCAGACTCCGACCGGACAGGCCGACCGTATCCTCAGCGATGCGGTTCGAGCCTGCGCGAGTGCCGGCAAACTCATCGTGGCTGCCGCCGGCAATGACGGCTGCCGATGCGTTCAGGTACCCGGCAGTTTGGCGTCCGTGCTCGCCGTCGGTGCTTGCGACCTAGCAGGTAATCCGTTGCCGTTCAGCAATTTCGGTGACCCATATCTCGACAACGGCATTTTGGCCCCGGGTGAGAATGTTCTCGGCGCATCGCCGATCCGGCAGGTAGCGGAGCGATCCGGGACCAGCTTTGCAGCGCCGATCGTAACCGGGATTGTCGCTCTGTTGCTTTCCTGTCTCCGCAAAGCTGGACGCGACGCCAATCCGCAAGCGGTCCGTGCCGCACTTCTGGCCAGCGCGGCGCCTTGCAATGCCGGAAGCGCCGGCAGCCCTCGCTGTCTCGCCGGGCTACTCGATGTTTCTGGCGCCGTCGCAGCGTTGCTTGGCGAGAGACACAACCAGATTACCGGCGCATCGCCGTCGAGCGTCGCCGCCGGAAAGACCCGTCGCCTCATTGAGGTCTCGGAAATCGCACGCTCGTCCGTCCAACCACAATCCGCCGCTCGATCAACCGCAACCAGAGAGGGTTCCATGGGAGAAATAGCAGTCGCCTCCACGTCTTCCGCACCGCGCATTCTTGGCCCCGACGGCTCGGTGGTCAGGAGCAGCGCCGGGCTCATGCCCAGCGAAGTCCAGTCCAGCCCGCCGGTAGCGGCTATGCCGCCATCCGCGGAATACGGCGCCGGCGCACCACCCGCGCCGGCTACCGCCCCGCAGTTCTACGCGCCGTCGGCAGGTAACGACGTTGTCTGGGTACCCATGGCGATGTCGGGCGGAGCCACCTCGCACGGATGGGCGCCGGCACAGGTACCCGCAATGATGCCGAGCTCGGTTCCGGTACCCGCGATGCTGCCGTCCGCACCCGCGCGCTATGAGCCCACGCCATCCGCCCGGACAAGCGAGCCCGGTTGCAGCTGCGGCGTGCGCCCGTCGGAAGCTCCGGGGACCGATCGGGGACAGATGGCTTTCCCGATCGGAAGAATTTTTTACGATTTCGGCAAGGAAGCGCGCCTCGACTACTTCGTTCAGGCGATCGCCAATTGGCGTGACGGTCTCACTGGACGAGGCGATCCGATCTTCGGACCGGATCGAGACCGGTCGGGAGACACCGCAGCTCCCTACAATCCAGCAATCATGGCTCGGTACCTCCTGAATCAAGCCGAAGGCGAAACGAGCACGCCGGCCGGTCAGGGCAGCAATTTCCCGGATGCGGACGCCATAAACTGGACGCTGACCATCGATTCGATACCGATCTATGCCATCAAGCCGCTCGACGTCTTTGGTTTGGGTTTCTTCGCAGCACTGATCCTGGCGCTATGGCATCAGGAAGTGTCGCATGAGGATCCGGCCCACTACCGAATGGGCGCAACGGACGCCGCGGCGGCTCCCCCTGCTCCACGCGACGCGTTCCCGCCTCGCGGCGGTGTTGCTCGCGTTTCGATGGCTGGATGGGTTGACAGCACGAACACGACAAGGCTGCTCAACGGCACCATCGTTCCCACGCTCGTCACCGACTGGCGCGGATTCTACCAATGGGATCTGTACTCGCTGTTTGGCCCGGAACCGGACGAGTGGCCTGCTGGCGCCGAGGGATTCCTGGAACGCATCTACAACGAATTCCGGAACGTTGGCATTTCCCCGCAAGATCGCGCGCTCAATTACTCGGCGATGAACGCGTACAATACCAAGAAGATCTTCTCGGACGTCGCAAGCAAAGAGATGCGGCTGGATACGGTCGAAATCGACCGGAGCGTCATCTGCCGTCCCGATTCCGACTGCTGGGACGTTACGTATCGGTTCTTCAACCCGACGGCGGTTCTGACCCAGGCCCGTGAAGTCTATCAATATACGATCGATGTGAGCGACGTCGTGCCGGTGGCTGTCGGACCGCTGCGGCAATGGCAGATCTATTGAGGCGATTGCTCCTCCCGGTTCGGAGGAGAGCAGAACGTGGCGCGCAACTGCGCCACGTGGTCCAGGGAACAGCAAATCTCTGGGCGACGTCCGTCGATGGTTGTTCTGGTTGGCGCTGACTTCCGGCAGCAACCGTCAACTCAACCCTAGAACAAGGAGCTGAATATGTACGCGAGGAATGATCTGGAGACCTTCAGAACCGTGCGCAGCCCGATCCAGTGTGAGGGCATCGAGCGCGGTCCGAAGCGAATTGCTGAAGTGGCCACCAGCGGATCGGTCAACCCGCAAGGCTGGGAGGACATCCTCGGCGGAGCAGTCAAGGCACTGCCCGGCGTTCTGGGCGCGTTTGGCATCTGATCGACACCCGGGGCCCGACTCGGTCGGGCCCCACCCTGCATTGGGAGGTCAACATGGCGCAAGAGTCGACTGCCGAAAACTCTCCGCAGCACAACGGCAACAAGGTCGTCCAGCCGGCGGGCAAGATCGTAGTTTCATCGGTCGTTACGCATGAATCGCTGATCGACGCGATCAAGAAGAGAAATCCAATCATCGCGAGCCGCACCGAAGCGGAACGCTGACACGTCATCATTCCAGTCAAGGAGCTTCATCCAATGGCAACACCTCCCCGGAAACCTGGTGGCGGCAAAGCTGGCGGTCCGCCGCCAGCCGCCCATCGCCCGCAAGCAGCCGGTCGACCGCCAGCCGCCGAGCCTCCGCCAGCCGCCGATCGTCCGGTCAAGCTGCAAGCAGTGGACGCATCGCGTCCGGAGATTGCAACTTATACCGCCCCGACATCGTCGACCTACACGATCCCTCCGCAGGGTCCCGGCGCTCCAACCCGGCTTCGGTATGATGGCGGGCCGGCGTCGGAAGAACGGCTCAATACGGCGATGAAGGCATTGCTCGATCCGGTGGCGCGAACAAGTTCCAGCCGGGTCTATTCGGGACAAGCCCGCAACTGGCGCCGTTGAGAGACGCGTGGACCGCAAGCTACGGGATGACAAATGAGCATCGGCCGGCATCCTACCCACCTCAGCCCCCTGACGCGCGCGATGTCCTCATTCGCGGGCATCGGGGTGCTTCTGTTCATGACGGCTGGCACCGTGCAATGGTTGGGTGCATGGGTTTTCCTTTTCGAGATCGGCATTGGCGGCCTCGTCACCGAATCGTGGCTGGCAAGGCGTGATCCCGAACTTCTGGCCGAACGCCGTTCGACGCGCGGGCAGGTCGGCTGGGACAGGATGCTGACGACGATCATTCCGCTGCTTTGGCTCGGCTGGCTTCCCCTGATGGCGCTCGATGCCGCACGGTTTCAATGGTCGTCGGTTCCTGGCTGGCTGCAATGCATCGGTGCAATAATCCTCGCCGCGTCATTTTCTCTCGTTTATCTCACCTATCGGGAGAACAGCTACGCCGCACCCGTTGTGAAGATCCAGCGCGAACGAGGACACACGGCGATCACGACCGGCCCCTACGAGTATGTCCGGCATCCGATCTACGCGAGCGGGCTGCTGTCCTATCTCGGCACGCCACTGTTGCTGGGGTCCTGGTATGGTCTTGCCATCGTACCGGTCATGGCAGTCCTGCTTGCTTTTCGTGCCGTCATGGAGGAGCGGATGCTCAAAGCCGAGCTTGACGGCTATCTCGAATATTCCGCCCGTGTCCGCTACCGCCTCCTGCCCATGGTCTGGTAGGCCGCCCCAATCTCCCGTAAACGACGGCGCCGAAGAGCTCCTCGGTGGCTTGCCGCGATCCTGAGAATGCCAATAATGGGAACGTGCGTTCTCCCTGTTACCGGCAATGCGTCCGGGTACTGAGGCGAAGCCGTCACTTCGCATAGGCAGGGCATAATGATCGAGGCAGTGATCTGGGATTTCGGCGGCGTGCTGACCACCTCGCCGTTCGAGGCATTTGCGCGGTATGAGACCGAGCGCGGGCTGCCCGCCGACATCATCCGGCGCACCAACGCCGCCAACCACCTGGAAAACGCCTGGGCCAAGTTCGAGCGCGCCGAGGTCGATATCGAAGCGTTCGACGAATTGTTCGCGGCCGAATCGCTGGCCTTGGGCGCGGCGGTTCGCGGCAAGGACGTGCTGCCGCTGCTGTCGGGCGATCTGCGGCCCGAGATGGTCGAGGCGCTCAAGCGCGTGAAGGCGCAGTTCAAGACCGGCTGCATCACCAACAACCTTCCCGCCAACGCCATCGGCAGCCACAGCGGCCGCAAGCTCTACGTCGCCGAGGTAATGGCGCTGTTCGACCATGTCATCGAATCCGCAAAGATCGGCTTGCGCAAGCCCGACCCGCGCATCTACCGGATTATGGTCGAGACGCTGAAGGTCGATCCCAAGAACTGCGTCTATCTCGACGACCTCGGCGTCAATCTGAAGCCGGCGCGTGAGATGGGGATGACCACGATCAAGGTGGTCAATGCGGCGCAGGCGATTAACGAGCTGGAAGCTGCTACCGGGCTGGCATTGCGCTAGACGGAAAATGGCGGAATTTGCCGCCGCCCATGTCCAAACGACGCTTGTTCTTTGCCGGGAACGCAGGCAGAACACTCTGAAATCCATCGAATTCGGAGTTGAAACCCGTGGCTGATATCAGGCCGTCGGCCTCGATCGAGGCAGTGGAAAGCGGTCTTGCGGCGCAAGGCTATATTGCGAGCCGCCAGATCGCGACCGCGGTCTATCTGGCGCAGCAGATCGAAAAACCCATCCTGGTCGAAGGCCCCGCCGGCGTCGGCAAGACGGAACTTGCGAAAGCGATCGCCGCCTGGCGCGGCATGAAGATGATCCGACTGCAATGCTATGAGGGGCTCGACGAAGCCAAGGCGCTTTACGAGTGGAAATACGCAAAACAGCTTCTGTACACGCAGATCCTGAAGGACAAGCTCGGCGAAGTCCTCGGCGGCGCTCCGACGCTGGAAGCGGCGCTCAATCAGCTTCACGATTTCGGCGATGTGTTCTTCTCCAAGGAATTCGTCGAGCCGCGGCCGTTGCTGCAGGCGCTGGAGCAGCCGGCTGGCTGCGTATTGCTGATCGACGAAATCGACAAGTCGGACGCCGAGTTCGAATCGCTGCTGCTGGAAATTCTCAGTGATTTCCAGGTGACGATTCCCGAACTCGGAACAGTCGTCGCTGTCGCGCCACCGACCGTGATCCTGACCTCGAACAGCGAGCGCGATCTCGGCGACGCGCTGAAGCGGCGCTGCCTGCATTTGCACATCGGCTTCCCCGAACAGAGACTGGAAGAGCGGATCGTCGAGAGTCGCGTGCCCGGTATTTCGCAGACGCTGCGCAAGCAGATGGTGGGCTTCATTCACGAGGTTCGCACGCTCGACCTGAAAAAACTGCCGTCAGTCAGCGAGGCCATCGACTGGGCGCGTGTGCTGGTGCTGCTGCAGGCTTCCGAGCTTGGCCACGAGATGGTCAAGGACACGCTGAACGTCCTCCTGAAATACGAGGCGGATATCGAGGCCACCATGCCTCAGGTCTCCACCTTCATCGCCAAGGCCTCGCGTCAGAACGTCTTCGGATAGACAGGGGATGAGAGAGAACCTGCATCGCTTCTTTCGTGCGGCGCGGGGCGCGGGGGTGAGACTCTCGCCGGCCGAAAGCATCGACGCGATGCGCGCCGTCTCCAAGGTCGGCTTTGCCGACCGGACGGTCCTGCGCGATACCTTCCTCTTGACGCTGGCCAAGACGCAGGATGAGAAGAAGGCGCTTGGCGACTGTTTTGATCTGTTCTTCGATCAGCCGGAGCCACAATCTCCGCCCGAAGACGGCAGGGCCGACGAAGAGCACCAATCGGGATCCAGTCCCTCATCCGATCCGTCTGATGACGCCAGCGGCGGCGAGCAGGCCGAGGGGCTTGGCCAGCTCGCCCAGATGCTGCTGGCGCAGGATCGCAACCAGATTTCGGCAGCCATTGCCAATGCGGCGAACGCGGCCTCGCTGTCCGACATCCGCTATTTCACGCAACGCGGTATCTTCTCAGGCCGCATCCTCGACCGGATGGGCATCGAGCGCCTGCGCGACGATCTCGACAATCTCGCCGCGACCAACCCTGCCTTGGCGGAGCGGCTGACCAATGCGCTGGACGGGCTGCGCGGCACGGTCCGCGACACCGTCTCGCAGGCGCTGATGCTGTACGGGCGCGAGGAAGCGGAAAATCTGCGTAGCGAAATTTTGCGCAACGCGCCGCTGTCGCGGATCGAGCCGCGGCAGGTCGAGCAGATGCGCCATCTCATCCGCCAGATCGCCCGCCGCCTGCGCGAGCGCTACTCCAAGCCGCGCAAGCGCCAGCGCCGCGGCCATCTCGACGTGCGCCGCACCATCCGCCGCAACGCCGCCTGGGGCGGGGTGCCGTTTCTCACCGCCTGGAAACGGCGGCACCGCGACAAGCCGAAGATCATAGCGCTCTGCGACGTCTCGGGCTCGGTGGCGCGGGTGTCCGACTTCTTCCTGCTGTTGATCCACAGCCTGCACGAGGTCGTGGACGATGTCCGCTCGTTTGCGTTTTCGGGCCACCTGATCGAGGTCAGCGACATCCTGGAATCCAAATCGCCGGAAGAGGCGATGGCCGAGATCATGTCCAAGGTCGGCTTCGGCTCGTCCGATTACGGCAATTCCTTCGACGATTTCGAGCACGGCTGGATGAGCGCGATCACCCCGCAAACCACCGTGATCGTGCTCGGCGACGCCCGCAGCAACAATCTCGATCCCCGCGCCGACATCCTTCGCCGCATCGCCGAGCGGTCGAAGCGGCTGGTGTGGCTGAATCCCGAAGGGCGCATGGCCTGGGGCTGGGGCGATTCGGAAATGCCGCGCTATTCGACCTTCTGCACTGTTGTTCGTCAATGCGCCACCGCAAAGCAGCTCGAACGCGCGGTGTCGGATGTAGTGGCGAGCTATCAGTAAGCGCCTTCACGCATCGATCGCCTCCTTGATGCGCTTGCGCGTCAGCGGCAAATTCCGCAGCCGTTTTCCCGTGGCATTGGCAATGGCGTTTGCAATCGATGCCGCCGCCGGCCCCTGCCCGGTTTCACCACTGCCGAGGAACGGCTGCCCCGGCCGGTCGATGATGTGAACCTCGATGCTGTCAGGCACGGCATCGAAACGCAGGATCGGATAGGTCTGCCAGTCGATGCTGGTGATCCTGGTATCGTCGAAGGTAACGCTTTCGTACAATGTCCAGCTCATCGACTGCACGATTGCGCCTTCGATCTGGTTGATCAACCCGTCCGGATTGACCACCTGTCCGCTGTCGACCGCCGCCACCGCGCGGACCAGACGTGGACGGCCGGTCTCCCGATTAACCTCAACCTCGGAAGCAATGGCGCAATAGGCCGCCAGATTCTTGTAACGCGCAAAGGCAAAGCCGAAGCCGCGATCCCGCGGCGCTTTCTGGCCGCTCTTCCATCCGAAACCCAGCGCCGCCTTTTCGATCACGGCCCGGCCACGCTGGTCCTCAAGATGTTTCAAACGGAATTCGACGGGGTCGGCATCGGCGAGGCTTGCGAGCTCGTCCATGAAGCTTTCGATCGAAAACACGTTGTGATAGGCCCCCAGCGCGCGCATCGCCGAAATCCGGAGCGGCATCGCCGGGATGAAGTGGTGCACTACCTGCGCGTTGGGAAACGTGTAAATCGGGATTGCGTTGCGATCACCGCCGCCTTCCGGCAGCGGCAATGGCCTCGGAGCAGGCACGGCAAAGGGTTGCGCCATGTGCTGCGCCGCCAGCATCGATCCGGCGCCGCCCGGCCGCATCGAGTGCGTATTGCTCCAGACATCGAAATGCCAGTCGGCGATCTTGCCATTGCCGTCGAGCGAGGCCTTGAGTTTCGTCACCATCGCCGGGCCGAACGGCTCCCAGGCATGTTCCTGTTCGCGCATCCATTGCACGCGAACGGGGCGGCCGGGCAATGCGCGAGCGATCAGCGCGGCGTCGGCCGCGGCATCGTCGGCGCCATTGTGGCCATAGCAGCCGGAGCCTTCGACATGGATCAGGCGAACGCTGGCCGGAGGCATGCGCAACATTTCCGCGATGCCCTGACGATCGGGATAGACGCCTTGCGTATGCGTCCATACCGTCATCGCGCCATCGATCAATTGCGCCACGGCACAAGACGGACCGATCGATCCGTGCGCCTGATAGGGCCGTGTGTAGATCGCTTCGATAGTTTTCTCACCCGTGGCCTGCGAATTGCCTCGCTCGAAAATCGTCGAGGTCTGCGCAGGCAGGCTGGTCAACACTGCTAGCAGGTCGTCCTGCTTTGGCAGGCGTGCGGTCTCCTGCCACTTCGCGGCAGTGGCAAGCGCATTCATCGCCTTGATCGACTGGAATTCCTTTTCCGCGACCACCGCAAGGAAATTGCCGTCACGCACCACCTTGACGACGCCGGGCAGCTTCTCCACAGCGGCGGTATCGCATTCCGTCAGTTGCGCGCCATAGCTCGGCGGCCGCACGATGCGGGCGTGCACCATCCCGGGCAATCGCATGTCCTGAACATAGGCCGCACCGCCGGCGACCTTGGCGGGGATATCGACGCGCGGCACAGGCCGGCCAATGACCTTGAATGTCGCGGGGTCCTTCAGTTTCGACTTCGGCTGCGCCTGGACATGCAGCATATCGTCCCGGACGAGTTCACCATACGACAGACGTTTACCGTCAGGTGCGATCACCGCACCGTCTCCTGTCCGCAGATTCTCGACCGGCAGTCCAAGCCGCCCTGCTGCTTCTGCAAGCAGCAGTTCGCGCGCCTGCGCCGCCGCATTCTGGATCGCGGTGCCGCTGTCCTTCATGGAGTTACTGCCCGCCGTATAACCCTCGTTCGCGGTCAGTCGCGTGTCCGCCGTCGTCACCTTGAGAGATTCAAAGGCCACGTCGAGCTCCTCAGCCGCGATCTGCTGAAACCCCGTCTTGAAGCCCTGACCGAGTTCGGCCTTGCCCGTGAACACCTCAATATTGCCATTGGCGTCGATGCGGATCCACGCGTCGAGATAGGGCGAATTTTTCAAGCTGCCGGGCGGGCTCGGTGCGGGAGCTGCTGTGGACGCGCCTTGCTGCTGCGCCAAAGCGCCTGACAACGAGAAGCTGACAATCAGCGCGCCGCCGCCTGCCAGCACGCGACGGCGATCGATCATCGCGGGGGCGTTCATCGGGCCCTCCTGTCGGCCGTCGACGACGCATCCGCGCTGTCCATCAGCCTCGCCGCGCGACGCACCGCGCGCAGGATGCGCATGTGGGTGCCGCAACGACATAGATGAGGCTCAAGCTCGGAGCTGATCTGTTCATTGGTCGGCCTGGAATTTCTCTGCAGAAGGGCCTGCGCCCGCATCATGATTCCGGCGATGCAGTAACCGCATTGCGCTGCCTGCTCTTCCATAAAGGCGCGCTGGATCGGCGCGGGCTCCGACGCCGTGCCGAGGCCCTCGAGCGTCGTTACCTGCTTGCCTTCCAGCAAAATCATCGGCGTCACGCAGGAGAGCACGGCCTTGCCGTCGACGATCACCGTGCAGGAGCCGCATTGGCCGAGGCCACAGCCGAATTTGGCGGCGTTGAGCTTGATGTCTTCGCGCAGCACATAGAGCAACGGCGTATCCGGATCGGCTTCCACCTGATGCTCCCGACCGTTGACCTTCAATGTCATCATGGCTTTTCTCGCTGCTTAGGATCGACGGGCGCGCTGCGCGGCGCGGGCGATGTCTGGAGAAATGCAGTCTGCGCACCGCGTGCATCTTGAACCGTCTTTTCAACGCCAGACCATGGTGGTTGGTTGCTGAACCGCGCGCGCAGATAGTTCAACAAGGCCGAAACCTGCGCATCGGTCATGCTGGCGGCAAATCCGGGCATGATCGGGCTGCGTTCGCCTTCGATGGCCTGGACGCCGGACAGCACGATATTGGCGAGATTGCGCGGATCGGGGCTGGCGATCGCGGTACTGAGCGCCAGATTGACCCCGCCATAAGGCAGCGGCCGTCCACTCGCGTGGCATGACGCGCAGGCAGCCGCGTAAATCGACGCCCCGGCCGCATTGGTTTGGGAAGCAGGGACCGAAGATGCTTTGGCTTGTTCCAGCGCGGCCTCGCCCTGGCGTTTGCGATCCGGCGTCGGCGTTCCCGATACGCCGGCCATGTAGACCGCGATCGCGCGGACGTCGCTTGACGGAACCGAGGACAGATTACTGACCACCTCCGCCATCGGCCCGCGCGCCGTGCCGTGGTCGGGGTGCCAGCCGTCGCGCAAATAGGCGAACAGGGCCTCAGCATCCCAGGGCACCGGCGCGTGGGACCGATCGTTGAGCGCATAGGCGTGCCAGTTGTCGACATCGCCGCCGGCAAATTGCGCGCTGCTGCGTTCAGCACCCAGCGCATTGCGTGGCGTGTGGCAGGCGCCGCAATGCGCCAACCCCTCGACTAGATAAGCGCCGCGGTTCCACTCGGCGCTTTGCTTGGGATCAGGCTGATAGGTGCCGTGACGAAGGAAAAGCAATTTCCATCCGGCGATGGCGAACCGCTGGTTGAACGGGAAGGAAAGCCGGTTTTCGCGCGCCGGCGCGCGGACGGGCTGCCGCGTCATCAGGAACGCATAGAGTGCCCGGTCATCCTCGTCGCTGACATTGGTGAAGTGGTCGTATGGGAATGTCGGATAAAGGTGCTGCCCTTCACGATTGACGCCGGAGCGCATCGCGCGCTGAAACGCGGCTTCCGACCATCGCCCGATTCCCGTCTCCGCATCCGGCGTGATGTTCGAGGAGAAGATCGTGCCGAACGGGGTCGGCACCGGCAGACCGCCGGCAAAGTTCTTAGCCCCGCGCACGGTATGGCAATTGCTGCAATTGCCGATCGCCGCCAGGTCGCGACCTTTTTTGACGAGGGCGGCATCGAAGGCCAGCGGCCCGGGAGGCTCGACCGCCGCAATCGCCGGGCGCCACACGGTTGCAAAGGCAGCCGCCGCGCCGCCAAGCAGCACGACGGCAACGATGCTGGCGACAATTCGGGACGGTCCCGTCATGCGGTCCCTTGCGCTCCCTTTGCGTTTATAGCCGTTGGGTTGTATTTTAACACAGTTCACCCGCCGCCGTTCACCCGTGGAAGCATCAATTACCGCAAGTCTGCCCTGCAGGGAGCCCGCACGGCCGCGCACCGGTGGGAGTGTCGAATCTGGATTGGACGTGCCATGATCGATGGTAATCTCGACTTCCTGCCTCAAGAGCGCCTGCGCGCGGACCCCGATCGGACGACATAATCCCCATGCCTGCTCCCGCCGCCCTTCACCGCGACAGTGCTCCTGATGCGCTGTCGGTGCTGAACTCGGTATTCGGCCTGCCCGCCTTCCGCGGCGCGCAGGAGGAAATCGTTCGCCACGTGACGGACGGCGGCAACTGCCTGGTGCTGATGCCGACCGGCGGCGGCAAGTCGCTGTGCTATCAACTGCCTTCACTGCTGCGTGAAGGCTGCGGCATCGTGGTGTCGCCGCTGATCGCGCTGATGCGCGACCAGGTCGCGGGGCTGCTGGAGGCCGGCGTCAACGCGGCGGTGTTGAACTCGACGCTGTCGTTTGACGAAGCCTCGGAAGTCGAGCGGCGGCTGCTCGCCGGCGACCTTGATCTGCTCTATGTCGCGCCCGAGCGGCTTCTGACGCCGCGTTGCCTGTCCTTGCTCGGACAAGCCAATATCGCGCTGTTTGCGATCGACGAGGCGCATTGCGTGTCACAATGGGGGCATGATTTCCGCCCTGAATATATCGGCCTGTCCGCGATCGCCGAACGCTTTCCCAACGTGCCGCGCATTGCACTGACCGCGACCGCCGACGAAATGACGCGCAAGGAGATCGTGGCCCGCCTCGGGCTTGCCGGCGCACCAAGCTTCGTCGCGAGTTTCGACCGCCCGAATATTCGTTATGAGATCGTCGAAAAGCAGAATGCGCCGGCCCAGCTCAAAGCCTTCATCAGCGAACGCCACGCCGGAGACGCCGGCATCGTCTATTGCCTGTCGCGCGCCAAGGTCGAGGACACCGCTGATGCCCTGACCAAGGCCGGTATAGCTGCGCTGCCTTATCACGCGGGCCTCGATGCAGGCCTGCGCGCCCGCAACCAGGATCGCTTCATCAACGAGGACGGCGTCGTCATCGTTGCCACCATCGCGTTCGGCATGGGCATCGACAAGCCGGACGTGCGCTTCGTGGCGCATCTCGATCTGCCGAAAAGCATCGAGGCCTATTATCAGGAGACCGGTCGAGCCGGGCGCGACGGCAAGCCCGCCAGCGCCTGGATGGCCTATGGCCTGTCCGACATCGTGCAGCAGCGCCGCATGATCGACGAGTCCACCGGCTCTGATGCGTTCAAGCGCGTCTCGATCGGCAAGCTCGATGCGCTGGTGGCGCTGGCGGAAACCGCGGGCTGCCGGCGCGGCCGCCTGCTCGGTTATTTCGGCGAGGAAGCGACCTCCACCAGTTGCGGCAATTGCGACAACTGCCTGTCGCCGCCGCAGCTTCGCGACGGCAAGGTCGCCGCGCAAAAGCTGCTGTCCTGCGCCTATCGCACCGGGCAGCGTTTTGGCGCCATGCATCTGATCGATGTGCTGGTCGGCCGCCTGACCGAGCGCGTCACCCAATTCGGCCACGACAAGCTATCCGTTTTCGGCATCGGCAATGATCTCAACGAGAAGCAATGGCGTGCCGTGGTCCGCCAATTGGTCGCCATGGGCCATCTGCGGGCCGACAGCGAAGCCTTTGGCGCGCTGAAGCTAACGGAGAGCGCACGCGGCGTCCTGAAAGGCGAAACCGAAGTGATGCTGCGCGAGGCGGCGCCCGGCACGCACGTTCGCGCCAGCCGCGCCAAATCAAGGCGCGGCGATCTGGCGCCGCGCGCGGAGACCAAGCCCGCCGATGCTCCGCTGCAGGCGGCGCTCCGGGCATGGCGGGCCGATATCGCGCGCCAACGCAGCGTGCCGGCCTATGTCGTGCTGCATGATTCCACCATCGACGGCATTGCCGCCGCACGGCCGGCAACGCTCGATGAACTTCGCAACATTGCCGGCATCGGCGACAAGAAGCTCGAGCATTACGGCGACGAACTGCTCGCGCTGGTGCGGGCGGCGGACGCGTAAATCCTCAGCCATTCCGGAAGGTATAAGCGTATCCGTTGATCGCGGGCGCGCCGCCGAGATGGGCGTAGAGGACCTTCGATCCCTTCGGGAAATAGCCCTTGTTCACGAGATCGATCATGCCCTGCATGGATTTCCCCTCGTAGACGGGATCGGTGATCATGCCTTCGAGGCGCGCGCAGAGCCGGATGGCTTCCTTGGTTTCCTGCGAAGGAACGCCATAGGCCGGATAGGCATAGTCCTCGATCAGGACGACATCGTCCTCGACGATCCCCTGGCCCAATTCAACGAGGGCGGCGGTGCCGCGGGCGATGTCGAGCACCTGGGCCTTGGTCTGGGCCGGCGTAAAAGAAGCGTCGATGCCGATCACCTTGCGCGCGCGGCCATCTTTGGCAAATCCCACCAGCATGCCGGCATGGGTCGAGCCGGTGACCGTGCAGACCACGATGTAGTCGAAGGCGAAGCCCTGCTCCTTCTCCTGCGCCCTGACTTCTTCCGCAAAGCCGACATAGCCGAGCCCGCCATATTTGTGCACGGAGGCGCCAGCCGGGATCGCATATGGCTTGCCGCCCTTCGCCTTCACATCCGCGATCGCCTCTTCCCAGCTTTGGCGAATGCCGATGTCGAAACCTTCGTCCACCAGCTGCACATCCGCGCCCATGACGCGGCTGAGCAGGATGTTGCCGACGCGGTCGTAGACGGCGTCCTCGTGCGGCACCCAGCTTTCCTGCACCAGGCGGCACTTCATGCCGATCTTGGCCGCAACGGCTGCGACCATGCGGGTGTGGTTGGACTGCACGCCGCCGATCGAGACCAGCGTGTCGGCATTGGAAGCGATCGCATCGGGGATGATGTATTCGAGCTTGCGCAGCTTGTTGCCGCCGAAGGCCAGACCCGAATTGCAGTCCTCGCGCTTGGCATAGAGCTCAACCTTGCCGCCGAGATGCTGCGAGAGCCGCTCCAGCTTCTCGATATGGGTGGGTCCGAAGGTAAGTGGATAGCGTTCGAATTTTTCCAGCATTGACGTCCCCGTTGATGGCCTGATGCCCGGAGAACGCCCTATCACCGGACGCAGGAAAAGTGCTCTCAAAATGGGACACAAATACACGCGTATCTTGCGCTTTTCTTGGATAACGGTAGCTTTTCATCCAATATCCAGCACTTATCCGAGAAATTCTTTCATGGCCGGCAGGATCGACCGCATCGACCTTAAGATATTGCGCTTGCTGCAAAATAGCGGTCGGCTGACCAATGCCGAGCTGGCCGAAACGGTCGGCGTCAGCGCCGCAACCTGTCACCGGCGCACCCAGCGCCTGTTCGACGAGGGGTTCATCGCCCAGGTCAGGGCGATGGTGGCGCCGCGCAAGGTCGGCAAGGGGGCGCTGGTCATGGTGGGCGTCGTGCTCGACCGGTCGACGCCGGAGAGCTTTGCCGCCTTCGAGCGGGCAATCACCCAACTGAAATTCGTGCTGGATTGCCATCTGGTGGCCGGCGATTTCGACTATTTCCTCAAGATCCGCGTCGGCGACATGGAGGATTTCAACCGCATCCATGGCGAACAATTGATCGCGCTGCCGGGCGTCCGCCAGACCCGGACTTTCTTCGTCATGAAAGAAGTGGTCGACAACGCGCCGCTCGATTTCTGATTGCCGTTCGGCGCTGCAAAATGGGGCTATCCCGCCTTGGTACACTTCCGGAACCTTGCGAGACTCTGGTCACACCGCGCGCCATGTCCTATCAACCGGGCATGACCATGAAGCTTTGCCGGCAGGCTTTCGCCCTTGCCATTATTTTCATTGCAATGCCGGCCCGCGCCTCGGACGAACTTCAGCGGCAAGAGCCCGATACCGTCATCTTTGCGATGATGTCCGGCAAGTGCAGCACGCTCAAGGTCGCGGGACGGGATTTGGCCTGCCGGGCCGTTGCCTTCTTCCAGACCGAGGAAGGCCGGGCGAATTTTACCGTGGCGATCGACGATCCCAGTGACGACAGCCACATCATCACGTTCTCCGGCGACAACGGGCGAAGGCCGGAGGCCAATCTGTACGAATTGCCGATCGACCGGATGCTGCTGAAATCAAAGGACAGGCCGAAGGCCGACGGCCTGCCGGTGCCGTCAGTCGAATCGACCGCCGGCCTCTGCAAACAGGTCGGCAACTTCGTGACGCTCGAACTTTCCAGCATCACCTGCAGCGCTGTCGACAAGAACGGCAAGAAATACGAACTGCAGTACCAGTCCGACGGCGCGCCGATGGCGGTGCGCCGCATCAAGCGGATGCGCGTCGGCAGCCCCGCGGTGTCGCCGTTCGACGATGTGAAATAAAGCGCAGGGCGCGAAATGAAAGGCCGCCGGCGGAAAACCGACGGCGGGCAGTGTCGATCCGCGCATGGCTCGCGACTGCGCGGACAAGCTCATACTAGGGCCTGTTGGGATTCATCGGGAGTTTATCACGGCTGCGGCGAGATGGATCATGGAGGCGAAGCTCTGATCGGTCTTGTCGGCGCGCATGGCGATACGTTTGAACTCCTTGAGCTTGCCGAAGA
>NZ_PYCN01000047.1 GCF_003062295.1 Bradyrhizobium algeriense
TGCCATCAGACTCGCTCGAAACCGTATTCAACCCGCACACATCATCGCATGGTCATTCTGGCGTAGAGCTCATCAGGCGGCCGCTCAGCGCGCGCACGTCAAAACAAAAAGGCAACTGTAATGCTAGATTGCGGACCGGAAGGGAGCGGCCGATACGATTTTGGTGGCAAGTGACCCCGTTAAAAAACCTGGTCCATGGGTTGTTGCGCACTTGAGAGTGGTGACGCCATCCGGCGATCCCGTTTAGGAATCTGACCAATAGCGCAGCCCAGCCCTTCTGCCGTCGTCAACAGGAGGATTCGAGATGAAGCAGAAGAGATCGAAACCCAAGATCTACCACAAGATGCCGATGGTCTACCCGAACGCGGCGGCCATCGACGTCGGGGCGACCATGCACATGGCCGCCGTAAGGGCTGATCGAACGTCCGAACCAGTGCGCAGCTTCGGTACCTTCACGACCGACCTACATCAGTTGGTGGATTGGTTCGCAGAGTGCGGCGTCGAGACGGTCGTCATGGAATCGACCAGCGTTTATTGGATTCCGATCTTCGAGCTCCTCGATGCCCGTGGCTTTATTGTATTCCTCGTCAATGCCCGCGATGCCAAGCACGTGCCCGGACGCAAGACCGACGTCAGCGATGCGCAGTGGCTACAGCGGCTTCATTCTTACGGTCTGCTGCGTGCCAGTTTCCGGCCCAAAGACCAGATTGCCGAGCTGCGAGCACAGCCGCGATCACCGGCGCGATCGGCCGCAGATTGTCTACGCGCTGCTCTGTACGCGCGAGGGGCTGCCGATTGCGGTTGAAGTCTTTGACGGCAATACGGCCGACCCGAAGACGCTGAGCTCTCAAGTCGAAAAGATCAAGGACCGCTTCGGAATCAGCCGCATGGTGTTGGTTGGCGATCGGGGAATGATCACCGCGGCGCGCATCCGCGATGATCTCAAGCCAGCAGGCGTTGATTGGATCACCTGCCTACGTGCGCCGGCGATCCAGGCGTTGGCGGCGGAGAACGGGCCGCTGCAGCTGTCGCTGTTTGATGATCGCGATCTCGCCGAGATGAGCGCCCCTGACCTGTTCCCGGGCGAGCGGCTGATCGTCTGTCGCAATCGCGATCTGGCGGCCGAACGAGCCCGCAAGCGCGAGGATCTGCTGGCCGCGACCGAGCACGAACTTGCTCGCGTTCAGGCGCAGGTCCAGCGCAAACACTCTCCGTTGCGTGGTGCCGCCCAGATCGGCATGGCGGTCGGTGCGGTTTTGGACCGCAAGAAGATGGCCAAGCACTTCGATGTCGAAGTGGCCGATGGCGATCTCTCATGGCAGCGACGGATCGGGCGGATCGAGGAAGAGGCGCGCCTCGACGGCATCTACGTCATCCGCACCAGCATGCCCGCTGGGCATCTCGACGCTGCAGAGGCGGTTCAGGCCTACAAAGACCTGTCGCGAGTCGAACGCCGCTTCCGGTCCATAAAAACCATTGATCTCGAAATACGGCCGATCCGCCACTGGACGGCACAGCACGTGCGGGCCCATGTCTTTCTGTGCATGCTCGCCTATTGCTGCGGGCCTGACCAAGCGCGTCACGTTGCACACGCTGCGCCATAGCTTCGCGACACATCTTCTGGAGAACGGAACCGGCATCCGGATCATCCAGGCTCTGCTCGGGCACAATAACCTGTCGTCGACGGCGCGCTACACGCAGGTCGCCACCCAACCGATCTGGGCGACGCAGAGCACGCTCGACCGCCTGTCGCTGGAGGTGACGCCACCGGCATGACAACGCGTCCGGGATGCGGCTTATGACCCGCCCCGACGTCCGCCCGCACCGACCCGCCATCGAGATTGCCGATATCACCCGCCGAAGCCAGGTGGATTTTGCGACGCCTCGAGTTCCACTACACCCCAAAACACGCAAGCTGGCTCAACATGGTCGAGATCGAAATCGGCGTCCTGCGGCGCCAGTGCCTGGATCGCAGGATCGACGACCCCAAGCGACTGCGCCGCGAAATCACCGCCTGGGAACGACAACGAAATGCCGCCCGCTTCCGCATCAAATGTTTGTTCACAACAGACAAGGCTCGCGCCAAAATGGCTGGCGCCTACCCCGCCACTTCCAAAGAGTCATAATCTCTGTGAAGCGGTAACAGTCCCTCGTGTAGTACGCGCCAGCGACAGGCGCAATTTTTCGAATTCGCGCTAGGCGAGATGAAAACACGCGCCGTCCAGGCGAGTCGAGCCTCGTTTGGTGATGATCAGGCTTGTGACGTCGTCGAGTTCCTCGACGCAGTCGACGATTGAAGTATATTCCTTTGGAAATCCAAGGCCGGCTTCGATATTCTTGATGAAGCCCATGGGAAGCTGGAAGAGCGCGTCGTGTATGGCCTGTTCATCTCCGGGCGGCTCAACGCCAAAACCCTCCAAAACGATCTCTTCGATCTGTCCGTACTTTGAAGTGGACCCCGTCCGTGGGACCATGGAGCGCCGAAGTTAAGGTGTGATCGCGCCTGCCTTGTCGTTCAAATCAAGCAGCTTCCTGCTGCGGCGTTTGCGTCTGCTGTGGGTATGTGGGCAACGCGTTTGCGTTGTCCAAGCGAAGCGGCATATCCACAGTCGTCGCCACCTCGGTCCTGTCCGTGCCGGCACGCCATGCCGCCATGGGAAACTGGTTGTTCATCGCCTGGTGTGGACGGCGATGATTATAAAAGTTCATCCATGATCCGATGCCGTCTCGCGCTTCGCGCCCGTCGGCATAGGCTTTCAGGTGCACTTCCTCGTACTTGATCGAGCGCCACAGCCGTTCGATAAAGATGTTGTCCATGAAACGCCCGCGTCCGTCCATCGAAATCGCGATGCCTGCAGCCTCGAGCCGGCCGGTGAAGGCCAAGCTGGTAAACTGCGCGCCCTGATCGGTGTTGAATATTTTAGGCCGTCCGTGCCGCGCCAGCGCTTCGTCGAGCGCCGCGATGCAAAAGCCTGTATCCATCGTGTTCGACAGGCGCCACGCCAACACTGCCCGGGTAGCCCAGTCAATAATCGCGACCAGATACAAGAATCCCTGCGCCATCGGAATGTAGGTAATGTCGCTGGCCCAGACATGATTGGGCTCGGTGATGCTGACGCCACGCAGCAGATAGGGATAGATCTTGTGGCCGGGAGCGGCCTTGCTGGTGCCGGGGCGCGGGACCAGCGCCTCGATCCCATCACGCGCATCAGCCTTTGCACGCGCTTGCGGTTGATGCCGCGGCCGGCCTGATTGAGTTCGAACACCATTCGCCGCGAGCCGTAGAACGGCCATTTCAGATGCAGTTCGTCGATCCGCCGCATCAAGGTCAGGTCGTCGATGCTGGTCACTGGCACGGGCCGGTAGACACCAGAACGCGCCAGATTCAGCAGCTCACATTGCCGGCGAACCGACAAATTCTCGCCAGGCCGCCCGACCATCGCCCTGCGCTCGGGGAGACTCATCGCCCGGGCCTCTTGGCCAAGAAATCCCTTTCAACCGTCAACTGACCAATCTTGGTATAGAGCTTCGCCGTCTCGCGCTCATGCTCCTCCACGCCATCGCCCGAAGCACTCGCGCCACGCGCGAACAGGCTCGCCAAATTGTCGAGGACCTGCTTCTTCCAGCCATAGATCTGATTCGGGTGAACGCCGTGCCGCTTTGCCAGCTCCGGTACCGTCGCAACCTCGCGCAGTGCCTCCAGAGCAATCTTGGCCTTGAATGCGGCATCGAACTTCTTGCGAGAGTTGGTCATATCCGTACTCCGTCGGTTGAGACAGAGCAGGACGCTTCACACCTTAAGATCTGGTCCTATTTCCGGGGTCCACTTCACTTTGCTTCAAAGTATCGCTCGGACGGGTACGTGATAATAGGTCGAATGATAATTGTTGACTTGGTGGCATCGAACCAAATGACCTCTTTGATAGGCAACGGGTTCGGGTCCGGCTGATCTGGCTTGAGCGATTGATAAATGCCGGGATCGGCCTCACACTGGACCGCGATGCATCCTGGATGAATCTCTCTTAAACTCAGCTTCACGACGTACCCCACTTATCCGCCGCATGTGCCGGATAGCCCCGATCGCATAATCTCAGCCCGCCCGTCGAGCGATGGCAAGAATAGCCCGAATCAGTGCGACGGCTGCCAATATTGCACAACGAGGCTATGGTGATTGACGAATTGAGATCCACGGTCGGCATCCTGCTTATCATGGCAGTCGGATAGCGCACTGTGATCAGTGCTTCCGCGATGCCGCCACTCGTGACCGCGCCGCCGTCTATTGCACGGCCTCGACAGCAAGCCACACCGTTCCCATTCCGGTAGAAACCCGAATCTCAGAGCGCCCCGCGCCGCACTTTTCAACGCGAACCTGCACGGCGATCCGCTCGATCATGGCGGCGACATGAGTGATGACGCCAACTTTTCGTCCTCGCCCCTGCAAGGTTTCCAATGCATCCACTGCCAACTCGAGCGTGTCGGCGTCCAGCGATCCGAAGCCTTCGTCGATGAACAGCGTATCGACAAAGGACGATCGGCCTTCGAGGCCTGATAGTGCTAACGCAAGCGCCAACGAGACTAGAAATCGCTCGCCGCCGGAAAGACTCCGCGTCCCGCGAATCTCATCGTCCATGTCGCAGTCGATGATATATAGTGCGAGATCTGACACCTTTCCCCGCGCGAGCCTGTAACGGGGGCTCAGTGCATTGAGATGATCATTCGCGAGTTGCACCATGTGATCGAGTGTGATGCCCTGTACGAAGCGACGAAAGCGATCGCCATTGGCTGAGCCGATGGCGTCATCGACCGCCTGCCAAATGGCAAGTTCCGCCTGGGCCGTCTCTATCTCCGCAGATAGGCTTGCAGCTATGCGACGCGCGTCATCGTCGCGCGCGAGCGATGCGCAAAGTGTGCCGGTTCGTTGATGCAGATCGCCGATTTCCGTTGTAAGGGTTGCAACGGCGGCAGTCGATGCCTCCGCGTCAGTTGTCTCATCGAACCCTTCCAGCGATCTCTCGAGGTCTTCCCGACGCATCAGGACGGCGGCGTCCGCATCGTTTACGGTTCGGTCGATCTCTTGAATTCGTCTCCGTAGCGCTCTGCACACAGCTGGGTCGGTGGCAATCAGCGTGAACACCTGACCCGGCGACCGGGCGATATCCTGACAGGCCGTATTGAAGGCCCCTTCGGTTGACGCGCGGCGATTCTTCGCGGCCTCCAATCCCGCGGCAGCCTCCTCACAGCGAGCGCTGGCCGACTGGAACGCGCCGGCAGCATTGGATTTCGCCTCGCGCGCCTTGGCGAGGGTTTCGCGGGCCGTTCGACCAGCTTCGTTGATCCGGGTCCGGTGACTGGCAGTCGCCTCACCGCCAAGAAGTTCAGCTCGGGCGGTCGCCTTCTCTTGCGCGAACCGTCGACGTTGATTGAGTTGGGCCGCGCTCTGCGTCATTTGCGACCGTGCGTGCTCAAGCGAGACGGCCGCCGCCGCGCGGTCCGGCGCCAACCGTTGTAGCGTAATTTCGAGCTCGCCAGCCCGCTCACGCAGTGCCCCGTACTCTTGCGCAACCGCTGAAAGTCTGTCGGCGCAGCCCACCGGGTCGGCGTCAAGCAGCTCGATGGTTAGATCGGCTGCAACGAGGAATGGCGATATCTCGCGATCGATGGTAGCGAGGTTCTCTGCGAGCGCCGCTTCCCGGATTGCGGATTCCGTGGCTTTCAGTTGTCCAGCATGAAGTTCAGAACGTCGTTGGTCGACGCTTCGAATTGTCGACTCGATGGACCGAACGAGTGCGTCATGCTCTCTCTGCAAACTGTCGCTCTCGGCCCGAAGGCGCTGGGCGTCTGCGAGTGGAGCAGCAATCGTGATCCGTTCCGTCTTCGCGGCCGAGGTGAGCGCCGCCAATTCGCACGCGGCTTGACTGTCGAGCGCGCGAGGCACACTCCCCTCCATTCTCGCCTTGGAGCAGAGGTCGCTCACCATTGGCCTTAGTTCGATATAAGCGCTCTCGGCTGGCGAAACCTGGCCGCGCGCGATATCAATCACGCGGTTCGCCTCTGCCCGGCGCCCTTCCGTAGCGGCAAGTGCGCGTGTCGCGGTGCTAAGACGCTGGCCTATTGCAGCCAGCGCCGTATCCAGCTCTTCGCGACGACGACGAACGGTTGCAACCATCTCGTTCAACGCGCTGGGGTGCGCGAGATGGGGATGGCCTGTGCTGCCGCATACCGGGCACGCAACATTCGGGGTTAGCAGGCTGCGCAGATGGATGGCTTCAGAGGAGACAGCCTCGTCGGCCAGTTCCGCGAGCGGCACGATTTCGACGCGCGCGGTCCGACTGCGGAGCTGCTCGGATTCGGCGTTAGCGATTTGGCTGCCTGCTGCGCTCACCTCCTGCGCCGCAATGGCGAGCTCCGATTCCCCGCGCGCTAGATCTCCAGACGCACGATTATGCTGTTCACAGATGGTGCTCGCCTGGCGCAGAGCCTCAAGCGCTCCCTGGAGATCTGTGTCACGTTGATGGAGCGTCGGCTCGTCGATTGCGGCAAGGCTATTGCGACACTGAGCAATGTCGCGACTGAGGCCCTCTTTCCGCTCACGATCTGCCGCGAGCATCTCCGACAGCTCGCCTATCTCACCTTCCAAACGTGCGATTATTGCCGCAGATTCATTCGCCCGGAACATGCTGCGACTCTGTTTGAGAGAGGCACGCTTCTCCAGCAGAACCGTCGCGTCACCGAGGCGATCAGCAAGGATAGCGCGGGCTGATTGCTCCCTCAATTGGACCATTGTTATGCCCAGCGAATCTGTGCATTGGCCAATAGCCTGATCAAGCGCTGCCAGCGCGTCTACGTTGGATCGCAGCGTCGTTTCCGCCTGCTGGGACTTCGCTGCCGCATCAGTAAACTCGATCCTGGCCGCGGCCAGTTCGGCGTCGAGCTTCTCGGCTTCGCTCCAGAGGGGACCAAAGCGCTTGAAGAGGTCTTCTGCGGCCTCGTCGGCCGTTGCAGCATCGGAGAGTTGACCTGCCGCGGCGTCGTCGCGCGTTCGCGCTTCTTCGCGGGCGATGAGCAAATCGTCGAGGCGTGATTCAGCCTCCGTCGCCGTTCGCCGCGCATTGTCCATTTCAACCGAAAGCGGGCGAAGCGGCTCGACGAGATCAAATTCGGCAAGCGACTGATATTCATTGGCGGCCGTCTCACGCGCTGAACGTGCCGTTCCGGCTCGATCCACTGCTTGAGCAAGATCGCTTCTGGCGGCAACGACGCGCTTGAAATGATCGAGCCGTCCGTCGTGTTGATCACGCTCCGCGGCTTTCTGGGCAATAGCCGACGCAAGCCGACTTTGCTCGTCCAGCAATCCTTGCTTGGCAGCATCATCGAGAAGGCCAATGTCACCACGACGCTGCTCCAGCTGCTCGACGGCCCTTCGTCGAGCCTCCGTGCCCTCACGGACGCGGATCGAGATCGCCGCGTAGATTTCGGTGCCTGTGATTTTCTCAAGCAATTCTGCGCGCTCGCTCTCAGCGGCGAGTAGGAAGGCATCGAATTCGCCCTGAGCGAGGAGTACCGTTCGTCGGAACTGATCGAACGTAAGCTCGGTCCTCGCTTCTACCGCCTCGCGAACCTGAGTCTTGCCCGTCGCCACGGCGCTGCCGTCGTCAAGGCGATACAGCGCGCGCTGCTCATTCTGAAGCCGGCCATTTGCCCGCCCGCGCGCGCGGTTGGCTTCCCAGCGGGCACGGTATCGCTCACCGTCCTGCCCGACGAAATCTACCTCGGCATACCCGCCGCCGGCACCTCGGCGCAGGATCGCGCGGCCGTCATGAATCGAGATCGGCTCTCCACTAGGGTCGGGAGCATTCTCGCGCCGGCCGACAGAGACGCGGGGGTATTCGCCGTAGAGCGCGAGGCACAGTGCATCGAGAATGGTCGACTTTCCGGCGCCAGTCTCGCCCGTGATGGCGAAGAGGCCGGAACCCGCGAGCGGTTCTGCTGCAAGATCGATTTCGAAAGGTGCCGCAAGACTGGCCAGATTTTCCCCGCGGATCGCCAGGATGCGCATGGGTCAAGCCTCCGCCCGTGCACGGTGGAAGACATCCAGATGGGCAACACCCGGTGCCGCGCCAAACTCACGCTCGAACGCGAGTTTAAACATGTCCTCTGGATCTCGTTCCGCCAACCGAATCAGAGGATCCGTCAGGACCGTCTCGTTCAGCGTACCGGGTATCGTGGCGACACGAGTATCGACAACGCGTACAGGAAAGTTCTCGGTGATGCGGTCGATCTCCTCTCTGAATCCAGAAGGCAGCCCGTTACGAGCAAGTCTGATCTGGACGAACGGCCGCTCGTTGATCGGCAGATCTGGCTGGAGATCCAATGCCGTCAGGTGATCGCCAAGTTCAGTCAAACGCATATCACCGGACTCTGGCAGCCGCAGGAAAGGAACCGGCCGATCGATTGGGATATGCTCTGACGTGACCTGCGCACCGTCGACGCTCACAAGCGTCACTCCATGAGCGTAAGGCTGCTCCGTTGCCGACAAGGGGATTAATGATCCCGAATAGCGAACGCTATCGCGACCTATGGCCTGGGCTTTATGCAGATGACCAAGCGCGACGTAGCTTGCTTCTGTCGGGAACACATCATGCGGCACGGCATGTTGACCGCCGACCAAGATCCGGCGCTCGGCGCCCTCCGACTCGATGCCACCCGCGACGTGGAGATGTCCCGTAAGGACAAACGGCAAACCATCCATCTGCCGCCGTAACGTGCCGAGCAATTCCGCGTAAAGACTGCGTACTCCGGCGATGACGGGTGAGCCAGAGTCGCCATCCAGCCGCGTCAAATTCGGAAGGCAGGCGGCAGTTGGGTAGGAGACCGCCAGGACGTGTGCGGCCATTGCACCGCTGGCGTCGAAAATCGGCACGAGGTGTTGCGCCGCCTCGATCCGCCTATCGCGCCGCCGCACATTTCCAACGACGCGAATATTAAAGGCTTCTAGCAAAGGCCGAGGCGCTTCCAACCTTCCGGCGGCGTCATGATTGCCGGCAACGATCACTACGGTCATTCGTGGTTGCGCGCGGCTCAGCCGCACGAGCGCGTTGTAAAGGAGTTGCTGCGCCTCTCCTGACGGATTCTGACTGTCGAACACATCGCCGGCGACTACGAGCGCGTCGACATTCCGCTCGACGACGATCTCTTCGAGGCGCTCAAAGACCTTGCGGTGCTCATGCTCTCGAGAGAATCCACGCAATGTTTGACCGACGTGCCAGTCGGCCGTGTGCAAGATGCGGATCATTCTTCCTCCGGCTCGTCCCAGCCTGCGTCCGCCCAACGAACGAGCAGTGCGCTCATGAGGAACCCATCAAGGACCACAGGCTGAGGACATTCTGACTGATCGTCACACGAAGACCGGATGTTTAGAAGATCGTGCCATGTACCTTCCACACATCATCGACGACCGAGATGCCGGGGATCGCGCCGCCCGCACCGGGAAATTGCACATATTCCCCCTCTCCAGCTTGGCCCACATTTTCCAGGTAGTAGACGGAAGCATTGCCGGGCATCTGTTTGCCGAGACGCTTCAGGTAGGCGAAGTGGTCCGACGAATGAACGTCCGGCCGTGCCACGACGGCCAGGATCCGCCCCGCCAACTGGGATAGGTCGGGCGCTCGTCCAAGCAGCACATGGCCCTTGTCCGGCGCCACCGGAAAGGCGCTATCGCCAGCGACGACCGCCGCCGCGACCACCTGGGAGAGGATAGCCGAACCGGTTGCGGGAATCGCCTCGTCATGAGATTTGGCCGGCACCGTCTCGTCAAACAAGACACCGACGATCTTGCTCAACGTGGCGCTGCTGCGCTGAACGAAGTGCGTCGGCGGTACGCGCGAACTCGCCGATGGCACGCTCTCCAAGACAATCCGCGACAAATCGGCCTTATCGATGCCGATGCGGCGTGCGTAGGTTTTCCCCGGCGTTTGCACGATAGCGAGGTCTCCGTTGCGAACCTCGGCGGTCAGCGAGACGATCAGGGTCTGTCCGGGAAAGGCCGCCAATCCCAAGGTCGGCGCGCGCAGCGTGAAGAGCGAGATGTCGCCTAGCGACCCAAGCTCGAATTGGTCCTTTGCATCTTCGATGCTGGTGAGGGGAGCGCCGACCTCATGGGCGGCAAGCCGCCCGAGGACCGATATCGGCTTGGCCTGCAAGGGAACGACGTTCGGTTCGGCCGGAGCCTTCGTGGCCTCCGCCAGGGCTTGTTCCGACGGCAATCGGCCCATGAACCTGGCATAGGCGAGCCAACAGGCGTCGATCGCGGCGAAGACATCCTCATAATCTTGGCGGACGATATCCGCATCGACGGGCGTGAGCCGATCGGCCTTGCCGTGGTGTGCCTTGTTGATCGCGTCCCGGAATGGCGCACCGGCCTTCAGGGCAGGCAGCTCGATCAGCTTGCGGAACGGCTCTTCGTTGAACGGCCGCTCTCCTCTGTTTCGCGCGTTGGCGATCTTGCCGAGGAGATCATTCAGCGTCGGGTCTTTCAGGACCGCGGGATCGGACGCCAGCAGATCCCAAAGCTTAATCTCGATGCGTACGCGGACGGGATGAACGAATGCCCGCGCGAGCGTGACATCATTCGGATCGGTCTTTTGCCAGTGTTCGCCGCGCAACCTTGCTTCATCGGCGACTGGCGCCAGACTGACGGTGCATTTCGACGTCGAGATCGCCGAAAACTCCCACACTTCGGTGCGCCGGCCGGGCATGGTGGTATTGTGCGCGGAGACGAACGCCTCGATGGTGGGGATGAAGCCAAAGTCGTTGCTGACGATCAGCGGGCTCATGTCCGCCGCGATCAGATGCGGAACCGTCGCTGCCAGATTGGCGACGTTGCCCGGATCGAGCAGATCCTGCGGATCATCCATCAGGATCGTCGAAATCCCTCCGGATCTCGTCCAGACCTGCTGCCATAGCGCAAGGACAAACGCCGACAAGTAAGCCCGCAAAGCCGAAGCGTTCATGACATGATGCGCCTCGACCAGATGCTTGCCTTGTGCCGCCAGGAACGTAAAGCCGTCGCTCTTGGCCGGGTCCAACCCCGCGTAGGCAGGTGCTTGCAGGAACTGCGCCTTGTACATGCGCTGCGACCAGGCCGTTGCCTGCGAGTCGAGAGCTAGGATCAGACCGGCGACCTGATCGTGAACAAGGGCTGGAAACCGCGTGAACGGCTCAACTGCGTTCGCCGCACGATCAAGCTTTTCGATCCGCTCACACGCGGCCTTCCACTTCTCGCAGGTCAGCTTGAACTGGCCCTATTGGCGACGCACACCGGCGAATGCCGTCGCCGCCTCGAGGTAGGTGTTAAGAACGCTCAGTTGCCCGGCAACCGCGCGCTGATTGGCTGGGACATCGGTTTCCGCCGCAGAGCGCAATACGCTGGCCACGGCGGACCTCGCGAATTCCGTGTTCGCGGCGCGATATCTGGCGAGACGAATCGCACGCCGCACCTTCTGGATCGCGCCTCGCAGGCCTTCGGCGTCGGGAATCTGTTGCGGGATGGCCGTGCTCGGCAACGGCGCGCGGACGGGTGCGTTCGCCCATGCCATGCGGCACAGTTCGGCGACGCCGGGTGCCATCTTGCGAAGGACCGGCGGAAAATCCGGTTGCTCGAAGACCTCCTTGGACAACGCTGCCTTATAGACCGTCGCAAGGTCATCCGGCACATCGTCAGATGCAAAGGGCTGCAAACTCGCCGGCAACTGTCCGCGCAGCCCACGCATGGCGTCGCGCTCCCATTCGGCGCCGGTCTTCAACAGTGCTGAATCCGCTTTGCGGGCCTCCCCTAGCGCGTCGGCCACGGCCTGATCCAGCAACGCGTCCCGAGGAATCGCCCCGGGTTGCGTGAGATCGCGATCGCAAACCGGACATGTCGAGAAAGGCTGCCCCGGATGAGCAGCCTCATGCCATCTGGCAACTAGGCCATAGAGGCGCAGCCGATCCGAACGACTGGCATCCGACAGGCGATTGACCAGGCTCTTGGCCTCGGCCTCGATGCCTTCGAGGACCTTTTCGGCAGATTCCAAGTCCGTCTCATGCAGCTCGCCGAGGTTCGCGGCGAGTTGCATGGACGGCAGTCCCCTCAAAGCGGCGCCGCTGAAACAGTTTTGAGCGGCCGTCAGCGCGTCTCTGAACCGCTTAATCTCGATATCCGACGTCAGGGGCGGCAGGGCGCCCAGAATCAACGTCGCTTCCTCGGCCGCCTGGTCCTCGACCGCCTTGAGGCGCTTCTCGGCGTCCGTGAGGCCAGCCACCCATCCATCGCGATCGCCGTTGGCGGGAACGACGACGCAATCGAGGTTCGGCAGATCCTTCCCGCTCTTCAGAAGGTCGTCGAGGGTTTGCTTCTGGGCGCCCGCCGTCGTTTCGCAAGCTTCCTTCTCTTGCTTGGCCAGCTTCGGATACTTCTCGGTCAGCCGATCGTGGAGACGCCCGCTCCGCGCGCCAAAATGCGCCAACGGCCGCAGGCCGGTCAATGTCGACACGGCCTGGGACAGCGTGGTCTTGTCATCGAAGCGGGTCGCGGCGGCGATGCCGGGCATCAGGATGCCGACCTGAAGCGCCAGCTCGGATAGCCCCAATTTTTCTAGACCGATCACGCCGGTCTTGAATCCCTTCTTACCCTCCCGCTGGAGGTGGCGCTCAACCACGACCTCCCTCCCATCGATCAACGATCGAAACGACAGCCGAACCCATGTGTCGACCTTCGGCACGCCATCGACCGCTACCAGCTCCTGCTCGGTGGGAATTGGCACAATCACTGGGATGTCAAATCCGCTCTTTTCCGCCTCGGTGCTGGCGACTTGCACCGAAATGCACTCATGCAACGGTGCCGGCAGCCCCTGCGACCGGTATCCATACCCGGTCAGGCACCAGCAAACGGCGCTGACCAGCGAGGTCTTGCCCGCCCCATTGAACCCCCGAAACAGTGTGGCCGGTGCCGCGAGCTCAAGCTCGAACGGCTTGGGGTCTGAACCTCCCTCGGCGCAATGACGATGCAGCCCCCGGAATCGATGCGCCTCGATCTTGGTGAGTTGCCATTTCTGCAATTCCGGCGGCGCCTTAGCCGGTGCGGGCAAGGCTTTAGGTACATTGTCAAGCGCGGCGAGGACGCGATCCACCTCCCCATCCTGAATTGCAGTGTCTTTATCCGGATTCCAGTACGCTCGACGGTCTTGATTGTAGAACGCGAGAACAGCGCGGCTATCACTCAACGGCAGGGAAAATGTCTCTCCGCTAGCAACGTGCAGAATCTCTCCCGCGATGAGGTGAGATACGACCTCATCGAGGGTCATGTCTGCAATATTATGTTCCATCTCCACTCCTAAAAATATTCTTTGATCACAACTGGCGCCACTTTCATATCAGCGGCGGAAACGAAGAAGCGGGGGCCCAGCCCACCTTCAGTGCCTGATTCGTCGGTGGGCTACCTTCTCCGGCGCGGCGCTGATCGCGATAGGGTAACCCTTGGCTTCGAGGAGAAGCGACCTGTACTGGCCTGAAAATCGACTCCGCATTCCTTGAGGTGCGTGTCCGCCTTGCAGACATTCGTCCCGCTTCCGGCCCTCCTAATACTCATCCGAAGTCAAACTGCGATAACTTACCTTAATCTAAACGTGTCGGAGTTTCGCGACTGTTCCTGACCTTTGGTCCAAGAGGATAGCCCGGCGACGCTGACCAAAATGACCACGCCAGACGCCATGTAGAGGGTTGCCTCGGAGGCTCCTGGCATAATTGTCGGTACGAGGTATATCGCAAAGCCGAGGCCGCCTGTAAGTAAGGTCGTGAACGCCTGCACGCGAATATCGCTGTCGAGCGTCATGAGAAGAGCTCCAGATGTCCCTTGTGCCTGGTTTGCGAATTTGCCGGTGTCTGGTCAAGTGTGGCTCGGCGGATCACGGCACTGTTCGGCGAATACCCGTTCTCAAGGAGAACACCGAGCAGCCTCCTATGGTCGTGAAGGCGAACCACCTCATATTCCCGCTTTACTTCGGCTCTTAGCGGATCTTTTGTGCGGCACGACGCAGGTTTACTGCAGGCTTCGGCCAAGATGCGCAGCTCCCGCGGAAACACCGCAGCCGGACGTGATTACTGCGAAGCCGGCGAAGCGTTGATGGTGTCCTGTAGTTTCTGGATGCGAGCCATGATCTCGTCGAACGATAGCGGTTTCTCATCGAACATCATCGGCGCCATATCGCGATAATCAGCGCGCAGATCCTTAAGCCGCGTCTCCAACGGCACAAGCTGCAACGTGCCTGGCCGCGCGGTGTCGTAGCTCGCCCAGGCGGAGCGGAAAAACACCGCCTTGTGGTTGGCGACCTGCTCGAGCAGCGCGAAGTCGGCGGCGGCCGCGTTTCCGTCTTCAGTGTCGAGCAGCATCGCGATGTCGTAATAGTGTCGGGAGAAATATTGCGGCGTCGGGGCGTCCTTCGGACGGTGCGCCTCGGCGTGCAGCGCCGTGGCCTTTTCCCAGAAGGTGCGCCGCACCAACAGCACAGTCACGGTGCAATCCGCTTCCTCGAAGAAGTCGGGAAACTCATTCGCTGCATACGGGCGGATGTTCTTCTCTTCGGTCGGCCACGGATCGCCGCGCGCGCCGAATTCCAGCTTCACCCTCGGCGTGATGTAGGCCATGCCTTCATACGCCTCCTTGAGCAGCGCGGTCGGGTAGTGGAAGTTCACGCTCTGCGGATCGCTCGGATCGATCTCCAAGGACCATTCGCCGTTTGTCGGCTCGCCGAGCTGCTTGGCGATCGCCGCGCGCAAGGCGGGCAGCAGCTTCTCGGCAATGTGCTTTTCGACGTCACCGACCAGATCCTCGATCAGCTTGCCCGCCTGCTTTTTGCTGATCCCATCCCTTCCCGGATCGCGGTCGCCGGTGTAGCCAAGATCGGCGCGGTCGAACGACAGGTCGATGTCTTCGGAAAAGCGGCGGATCGCGCCGAAGGCCTTGGACAAGGAGGTCCCACCCTTGAAGACCAGGGTGGGCGCGTCTTCTTTCTGCAGCTCGAAGAGGCGTTTCAAGGTCCAGCAGACCCAGAAGTCCTTCTCGATGATGGTGTTGGCGACGCCACGCGCCGCGCCCGTCTCACCGAACAGAGCCGCGCGCTCGGCGCCGTCGAGACGGGCGACCTTATCCATCGGCCCCACCGGAGATGGTGGCGATGGAGACGAGTGTCGGTCGCATCCATGCCGGCGCCCGGACGGCGCCCTTCGCGAGCGTCTTCTTGTCGCTCGCCGACAGCCGGCGCCCGGCGACGCGTACGACATCGGTCGCCCGTACGGGGCCGAGATGCCGCAGAGCCTGAACGACGGTGCCGGCGAAGCTGCCCGGAGCGATCAGGTGTTTTGGCGAGGCGTGACGCAGATCAACGACCCGCTTGCCAAGCACGACACGGCGGGAGGGACCATCGGTCAGGTAGTTGTTCTTGGCCGGAACCTGGGTGGACAGGCCGAGCGCGTTCGCGGCGCGGGCACCGGCGATCTGCACCTGCGAGCCGGTCTCCCGGGCGAGCGCCTGCGCGACGTCATCGGGCGCCGGCGAGAGCGGGCCGAGCTTCGGATGAAGCTTGGGGAAGTCGTAGAGGCCGCGCGCCAGACGTCGCAACTTGCCACCCCTGACCAGCCGGGACAGCGCCTGGTCAACGGCCGCGCGGCCGGCCACGTCCAGGAAATCGCTGGGCGTGAAGACGCCGCCGCGCCCGCCGGCGTGGGCGCGCTTCATGATCCGGTCCGGAACTGATGCGACGGGGGTTTTCATGTGTCAGAAAATAATATATCTTTTTCTGACATGTGCAAGGCCTCGTTCGGGCTCTTCCCCTCGGGCCTCGCAGACAGTAAAGGTGCGGGCCAGAGCCCCGGCCGGCGTTCGTTAAGGGTCGCCCACCTCGGCCCAATAAAGACGATCCTGCTCGGCCTTGAGCGCATCGAGCGTCACGGGGACAGGGCTGAGATCAACGTTGTACATCGGCAGCGGCCAATGCCGGTACAGCGTGTCGACATGGTCTTGCGTCGCCGATTCCTGCGGCAGGCCCTCGGCAATCAGGCGCTCGAGGAGTTCGCGCGTCAGTCGCTCGGCATCCCACAGCGTCTCGCGCTCCTTGAATTCCAGTTCCCCCCAGACTTGGGAGCTCGCCTGCAGCCCTGTGAGCGTGAACATGCCGCATGCAGCCATCGTCTCGATCACCGCCACGACCGCGGGCATCCTCCGTCCAAAGGGGTTTTGATGGCCGGCGGGTGCATTCCAGAGCGGCGTGCCGTCCTCATAAGCTTCAACGTCCGCATAGAGCTTGCTCTCCCGCCGATAGAGCGTCGAATTCGGCACAATGAGCTCGCCCATACTCCCCTCGAGATCGTGGGTGGTTCGCAAGGGCTCGACCGCTTTCCGCAAGCGCGCGATGTCCTCGCTCCACCACTCGGCAAGCTGGGCGTATATCAACCGCTCCAGGTGACCGTAGAAGCGCCCGATCAGCATGCTGAGCTTGCCGGCTACGCGTTTCTCAGGGCAGCGCACCACATCCAAGAGGATGAGAATTTTCGCCGCCTCCTCCTTGGCGAAACCCTCGAGCACTTCGGCTTCCCGCGGCATCGCGTTCAGTTCAAGTGACGCCGACCAAAACCCTTTCGCGCTGGCATGGATGATCGGCAGCCCCTCGGCGATGAAGGCGAGCCGATCGGTCGCCGACATCTGACAAATTCGGCTAGCCTGTCTCTGCCCTATCTGCAATTTCTTCGCCATCGTCGTGGTCCTCGACCCTCCAGCTGCATGTACACATCGGGCCCGGTAGAGCGGGAGCTTCTCCCTCGAGCGTCAAACGGGGGCCGTCTGATTGGCCGTCAGCCGGCCAGCGGTTCGTCGCGCTCGAAAGGCTCATCATCACCATCGACGGCGGTCGCGTCGGTTTCCAAGCCGGCGGGAAAGCCGTCCGCCAACAGTATGTCTTTGCTGAGCAGCCCGGCGTCCTCGAGCAGGTCGATGTCAGGCAGATCGCGCAAGGATTCGAAGCCGAAGTGCGACAGGAAGGTTTTCGTGGTCACGTTGGTATACGGCGCGCCAGGGGTTGGGCTGCGCGGCCCGGCCGCGATGAAGCCGAGCGCGCGAAGGTGACCGATCACATCCCGACTGATCTCCCTGCCGAACGCCCGGCCGAGCTCGCCGCGGGTGATCGGCTGGAAATAGGCGATGCACATCAGGACGAGCGCCTCGGACTGCGACAGCGGTTTTGGCGCGGTGGCGCCGAGCCCGGTGGCGGCGCGGATCGCATCGGCAAAACCCGTTCTGGTGCGATGTTGAAAGCCGCCAGCAACCGACACCAGGTCGTAAGGCCGGCCGCGCAGCTCGTCGCGAATCGCGTCGATGAGCAGATCGAGGTTGCAGTCGCGCCCGACCACCTTGGCAAGCACCTCGCGCGGCACCGGCTCGGGTGAGGCAAAAATTACCGCTTCGACCCGGCCCATCCACTCGCGCCAGCGCAGCTCCGGCGGCAGGTCGGCCAGCTCGGTGTCGAGATTCTCTTTCGGTCGCGCGCGCCGCCCCATCTCAGAGCCCGTACAATCGAAAGGTCGGCCGGCCGGTGAGCTCGCGCACCGCCCCGAGCGACACCAGCCGTTCGAACAGCCGTCGGGTGCTGCGGTCGCTCGCCATCTTGCCGGCGCCGGTGGACTGGGCGTCTTCCACCATCAGGATCCCCACCATCATGTCGGCATCCCTGCCGCGCAGCTTCGGCGCGACCGCCAGCAGGCGTGTCGCCCGCCGTGCGAGATCGTTGTAGAGGTCGATCGCGGCCACGGCGGCCGTCGTGTAGGCCGCACAGAGTGCGCTCATGAAGACGGTCTCGCCCTCGAGGTGCTGTGGTGCTTTGCGCAGCGCGCCGCGCGACAGATGGGCCGCGAGCAGCGGCACCGGCGCCGGCCAGCGCAGCTGGTGGGCGAGGACCGCATCCGCCAGCCACAGCGGCACAGCCTCCTCGTTCGGCAACATACGTCTGCTCGCGGCGATGATCTCAGCGGCGGCCAGAACCGGCATAACGTGCTGCTGCCTCGTATGTCGGCTGGCAAGTCCGACGATCTGGTCCGGCAGCGAGTTGAGGGGATGGCCGAGTGCGGGCGCCAGGGCAAAATTCCACTGCTCCACATCACTGGAGGCGCGTTCGCAGAGCTTGCGCCAGGCGGCGAGAATACGCCCGCCGGGACCCGGATCGTCGTCCTCGCGGCGCAAGTACCAGTGGTCGCGCAGCGCAGCTTCCTCTTCCGTCCGCCCGCCCTGGCGCGCGAGAGTAGCGGCACAGGTGAGCGCGAGACGTTGGCGCCACAGACTGCCGAGCGGGTGCTCGTCGCGTGCGATCGGATGCAGCGCTGCGAGCGCCGCGCCGGCATAAAACACCGCTTCCGTGACGATGTCGGGCGGTGCGCGGCGACGCAGCCAGGCCGGCGCCGGGGCGAAGGTCGGCGGAGGTTCGGGGACGATTCGGCAACGCGCGGGCATGCGAAAGGGTATGCCAGCGCGGCGCTTTGTGCCACTATAATCGCCTCAAACCGCCGAACCTGTCGTTGCATAATAACGACCGATAATGTTGCCTTATCGGTCGTTCTGTTCTTAATATAGGAAATGCCCGAAATCGCCGCCCGGACCTTCGAAAATCTCGCTCCGGAAGCCTCCGTGCCGCCCGAAAACCCGCTTTCCGGCGTCGATCTTTCCGCGCCCGAAACGCCGGCGCCCAGCCTTGACCTCAACGACAACGGCCCTTAGAAGATAGCTAGACTGTCTAGCTAGGAGCGTGCAACCATGGAATGGCCGCTACAGGACGCCAAAAACCAGTTTTCCAAGGTGGTGCAGAAGGCCCGCCTCGAAGGCCCCCAGGTCGTGACCCTGCGGGGGATGCGGGCCGCCGTGGTGCTGTCGGCCGCCGATTACGATGCGCTCCGCTCCAGCCGGCCGACCCTGGTCGACGACCTGCTGGCCGGACCCGGTTGGGATGACGACCTGGCCGAGGGCGTGACGCAGCGCGCCAAGATCCCCAGCCGCGACGCAGCCTTCTGATGTATCTCGTCGACACCAATGTCGTTTCCGAGGCCCGGCGCGGCTCGGCGCAGGCCACCGGCTGGCTGCGCTCGGTCGAGCCGGCCAGCGTTCACCTGAGCACCCTCACCCTCGGCGAGATCATGCGCGGCATTGCGCTCAAGCAGAAATCGGACCCGAAGGCGGCCGCCCATCTGGCCGAATGGTTGCGCAAGCTGCGCCACGACCACGCCGACCGCATCCTGGCGGTGACCGATCAGATCTCCGTCGAGTGGGGTCGCATCGCCGCGATCCGGCCGCGCGGCGACATCGATGGGCTGATCGCCGCCACCGCGATCGTCCACGACCTCATCCTGGTCACCCGCAATGTGGGGGATTTTGAGGATACGGGCGCCACGGTGATCAATCCTTGGGAGGCGTCGGTCTGAGCAGCACAGATTCTACCGACGCATCCCTCCCTCCCCTCGGTCGCAGGCTGGCCCCGCCGGAGCTGCCCAGAACCTGGTCAGGGGCTCAAGAACCAAGCGCCAGCATTGCGCGGCTGGCGCTCTGTAGGTAGAATATGGAAAAATAGGAACCAAGGAACTCAGCAATGGCGCTAAGCATCAAGGATCCCGAGACGGAAAAGCTCGCCCGCGCGCTGGCCGAGCGTACTGGTGAGACCATCACTGTTGCGACCCGCCGCGCGATCGAGGAGCGGCTGAAGCGAACGGCATCGCAGGCGCGTAAGGCCGCCCTTCTGGAGGATATGGAGGCGATGCAGCGTCGACTGAATGCGCTTCCGATTCTCGATCACCGCAGCCCGGACGACATCATCGGCTACGACGAAAATGGCATACCAAACTGATGGTGCTCGATACGTCCGCGATTGTCGCGATCTTCTTTAATGAGCCGGACGCTCCACGCTTTCGCGAGCAGGTCGCTGAAGATCCGGTCCGTCTGATTTCGGCGGCAACTGCTGTTGAGGCTGCAATGGTCATTGAGGCTCGTTTGGGTGAGGCGGGAGGAGCAGAACTTGATCTCTGGCTGCATAAGGCGGACATCGAGATCGTTCCCGTGACCGCGGACCATGCCGACCAGGCCCGCCGCGCCTGGCGTCGGTACGGAAAAGGCCGCCACCCGGCCGGACTGAATTTCGGCGACTGCTTTTCCTATGCCCTGGCCGCCCTCAGTGGTGAACCTCTCCTGTTCAAGGGCAACGACTTTTCGCAGACCGACATCAAGGCTGCCTGACGATGAACAATCGCTCTCCCGGCCGCGACAGCCTTCTCGTCGCTTCGGAGGCCGTGCGACAGCCGGGCGAAGCCCCCTCCCCTGCTCTACCCGCCCACCTCGAGCAGCTCGCCGATCGCGCCCGCGGCTATGCCGACGCCGCGAGTTCAGCCAACACGCGACGGGCTTACGCATCCGATTGGAAGCACTTCTCCGGCTGGTGCCGGCGCCAGGGCCTCGAGGTTTTTCCGTCCTCCCCGCAGACAGTGGGGCTCTACATCACCGCCTGCGCCTTGGGCACGGCGACCGCCGATCGCCAGCCAAATTCGGTTGCCACGATCGAGCGGCGGCTCTCGGCGCTGACCTGGAACTATACCCAGCGCGGCTCGCCGGTCGACCGTAGCGACCGCCACATCGCGACCGTGCTTGCCGGCATCCGCAACACCCACGCCGCACCTCCCCGGCAGAAGGAAGCCGTCTTACCCGAAGACGTCATCGCCATGCTGGAGACGCTCGATCGCGGCACCCTGCGGGGGCTGCGCGACCGCGCCATGCTGTTGCTGGGCTTCGCCGGCGGCCTCAGGCGCTCGGAAATCGTTGGCCTCGACGTTCATCGCGACGACACCGAGGACGGCGGCGGCTGGGTCGAGATCCTCGACAAGGGAATGATCGTCACCCTGCGCGGCAAAACCGGCTGGCGCGAGGTTGAGATCGGACGCGGCTCGTCCGACGCCACCTGCCCGGTCGTGGCCTTGCAGACCTGGCTGAAGCTGGCCCGGATCGGCCACGGGCCGCTGTTCCGCCGGGTCCGCGGTCAAGGCAAGGACGTCGGGCCGGATCGCCTGACCGATCAGCAGGTCGCGCGCCTGGTCAAGCGCGCGGCACTCGCCGCCGGCGTCCGCGGCGATCTCCCCGAAGGCGAGCGGGAGGAGAAATTCGCTGGGCATTCGTTGCGTGCGGGCCTCGCCTCCTCGGCCGAGGTCGACGAGCGCTATGTCCAAAAGCAGCTCGGACACGCCAGCGCAGAGCAAACCCGACGCTACCAGCGACGGCGCGACCGCTTCCGGGTCAATCTGACCAAGGCGGCAGGTCTCTGATCTTCGAAGGCCGCGCCCGCAAGCGGAGCGGCCACCCGTCGTTTCTCCGGCCAAGACGTCCAGGCGTATTCGAAAGCGTCAGAGATTTAGCCCCGTATGGCGCCGCCATTGTTCGCGGATGACGGCATCGAGATCAACATCCGAATCGCCGTATGTTTTGAGGCGGCCGTAAAAGACCGCTGGCGATTCTCGGCTGATCATACGCTCCGCGTAGACTTCCGGAGCGCGCTCGAGAATGTCTTCGCTTGGACGATTTTCCAGGCGTGCGAGGCGGCGGGCAAGGTATCGCGCCTTCGCGCTTAGGGCGGAGAGCCAGGGTTGGATCATGTTGCATCTCCGTCACTTCGGCCGCTTGGCAAGAAGCGCCCGCAATTGTTCGCTCGGTTGCAACCCGCCGCCATGAGCCGGCTTTTGCGACTCATCCCTACCAGGCCCACCCCCGCCCTGCACCGCCGACGGGCTCGATGCGTCGAGTTTGGCACGCAACAACGCCATGATCATCGGCCAAACTGAGAATTTCCCGTCCCTGGCCCGATCGGTCAGGCTGCGCAGATAGCCCCCGGCACTGCTGATCTGATCCGATTTCTGGTGGATCGCAGCCAGCGTGATCGCGGCCTGCTGATCACCCAGCGCCTCCTGCGCCTCCCGCCACGCGCTCGGACTGATGCCCAGCATCGGCCGAGCAAGTTCCGCGGCCGCAATCAAATCCCGCCAGTGCCGGATTTCACCGCCTTTCACCAGCCAGCGCATGTTCGGGCAGGCGTCCAGCACGATTCCCAGAGGCAACTCGCGTTTCGGCAAGCTCCGCAGGTTGTCGGTAGCCGCGACGTTGCCGCCCGCTTCATTCTTCTTCGGCGGGCCTTCTTCAGATTCAGATAAGGGTTCTGGATTTGAATTCTGTATGTGGCGTCCGAAATGGGACTCATTGGCGGCCGGATTCTGTGTTTTTGTGAAAGTTTCCAGCAGCTCTCGGGTCTCTTGCCAGAGCTTCTCCAAATCACTGCCAAGGCCTTCCAGGACCTGCCGCGGCGCGGTTCTTGGAATCCGCCCTACGATCTCCTGGTAGGCCTGCTGAAACCGCCTCCAGTCCGCCGGGACGCCCTCATCGATCCCCGCTTCGATCATCTTCACGATATCCCGGCGCAGGATGGTGAGCCGCTCTTTGGCGACCCGGAAGGCCTTCTTCTCGGCGTACACCGCCCCGGCGAGGGATTTGTATTCCTCAGCCCTCGCCACGATCGGCGCCAGGTCGAAGCCGTAGGCCTGCTCGATCTCCCCACCTCGCCCTTTCCGGGCAAAGCGCTTCCCGTTCGGGCTGTCCCTGCGGATGATCAGGCCGCAATCGACAAGGACCGCCAGATGCCGGCGCAAGGTCGTCGGCGGCATCCCGTTGGCACGCGCCATCAACTGCTCGTTGGACGGCCAGACAATCAACTCACTTTCTGCTTCCAGCGCAGTCTCGGGATGGAACGACAAGAGCGCGTGCAGGATCGCGAGCGCACGATCGGTGGCGCCGAGAACTTGGCGCGCCTCCTTGATGTGCTGGAAGACGTGCCACTTGTGAACGATGGCCGTCTCCGGCTTCCCGTTCTTCGCGGCCATCTGGCTTGAAATCATGCCAAGCGTCATCGGCCGCCGCCCAAAGGGCGTCGTTGCTATTGGTTGCGTCATGGTTGTGCCCTTCAGCTTTTAGGCAAAGCGAAAGCGCTCACCAAAACGGTGTCCAAATGCCTCGACGAGGCTCTTGACTGTGATTCGCGGAAGTGGGATTCTCGTTGTCGCCAAACGAACGAGGAAGGCTTCCGGGACACTGTTTCGGGGGCCTTTCTTTTTACCGCATGCTACCTCTGTGTTTGTTGCGCTATCGTCTGGCTTTGGCCGAGGCCTCCGCCCTTCCCGTCGTGCGGCCAAACCTTGTCAGCTGACAAGGTTTGGCCGCACGACGAAAACTTACTCATTGCCCTCGCGGGCAAAAAACCTCTTCACCAGGCTTGGCAACTCTTCCTCCAGGAAGGCGCTGAAGCCGGTCGCATGTTGGTCCGAGACCGCAAGCTTGATGGCGCCATTTGCGAATGTCGCCTTGCCAACGACCTGCCCGGACGGGGACCGCAGCTCCATCTCGCTATGAGATCGCATGGCCGACTTCTTCACTGCCCCGAGGACAAGCTTGAATCGATCGTCCGAGGGCAAAGTCGAAACCTTGTCAGCTGACAAGGTTGCCCGCACCCGGACAAGCGCGGACGGATCCTCTCCCACGGCCGCCGCTAGCGCGACCCATCGCGGACGTCCCACCTTCCCGGCGCGGCCGATAGCCTCGATGACGTCAACCGGAAGCGCACGACAGACAGTCCGTAGGCGAGCAAGCTCAGGATCGTCGATCGATAGGGCGGCACGGATATCGCGGGCCTTGATGCCGGCTTCGTCCATGCGCCAAACGAACAGCGCGCGTTCGATCCAACTGAGGTCCTGACGAGCCGCGTTCTCGATACCCTGCGCAACGACGAGTTCGCTATCTGACAGCGCAACAATCGTGGCCTTCACCTTGGTGCCGAGATCCAACGCAGCACGCCAGCGTCGATGCCCGTAGACGACCTGATACCGATCAGCCGCGTCCGGGTGGCGCCGCACCTGGATCGGGACCTTTTGGCCTTCCTCCGAAATCAGCTTTTTCAGCGCGTCGAAATCAGCGTTGCTGTCGTCCGGAAGCCGGTCCGGGAACGGCGAGGGGTCGATCAACGCAGGATCAAGTTCCGAACCGCCTCCCGCATCCACGAGCGCCTGGAGCCTATCGCGCTCCTCGCGCAGCTCGGCCAGCGATCGTTGGGTGGCTCCAATGACGCCGGCGCCGACCCGTGCCGGCGCTTGGACCGGCGCATCCACCCTTGAGGGCAGGGCGGCTGAAGGATCGGCGCTCTTTGCTTCCGGATCCGAGAAAGACCCAAAGTTGGCCAGAATTGATCGACGCTTGCTCGTCATGTGCGCCCCCAGGATTCGGCTATCAGTACGAGGACCTGGTCGTTCACCGCATCAATAGACTCCCGCGCCCGCTTGGCGGTCGCCGCCGAGATATTGCCAGGCTCCAGTTCGTAAAGCGTCCGCTTCGCCAGCCCGGCGGTTTCGATTGCTGAGCTCGCTATCGCGGTGGCTGTAAGCACATCTTCGGCGAAGAGGTGTCGAAGCATAGTGACGACGCGGACCTGGGACTGGTCGAACGGGTCGTGCCGCGTCACGACGTAGCGCAGGAAGTCCTGCTTCATCGTCGCACCGGCGTCTCGGATCACCGATATGAGATCACCCATCATGAGCAGAAACTGGCTCATCGACATCACATCCAGCATCGCGGGGTGTACGGTCACGAGGAGGCCAGTCGCCGCATAGATGGCGCCAAGGGTCAGGAAGCCGAGGGATGGGGGAGTGTCCAGAATGACCACGTCATAGGCGTCTTCGACCTCTGCCAAAGCCAGACGTAGGCGCTCGAAGAAAATACTGTCCGAACGCGACTGTTGTTTCGACAGGAACCGTGGAGTCTCGTGCTCATATTCCATGACCTCGATATTTCCCGGGATGAGGTCGATCCCAGTGAAGTACGTCGGGCGGATGATCTCTTCGATCGGCCGGCGCTCATCGTCGTAACGCAACGCGGCGTAGATCGTCTCATTCTGTTGCACGTCGATCTCCGGCTGGGCGCCGAACATCGCCGACAATGAAGCTTGAGGGTCGAGGTCGATGGCAAGGACACGATAGCCGTGGAGAGCGAGATAGTGGGCCAGATGCGCGCTTGTCGTGGTCTTGGCGCTTCCGCCTTTGAAATTCGCCACCGCCAGCACCTGCAGATGTTCACCCGGCCGGCGATGCGGCAAAAACCTCAACACCTCTCCCGGCCGCTGAGCAGCGAAAAGCTCGCGAAGCTCGTTGATCTGAGCGAGCGTGTAAGCGCGATGATTATTTTCCAGTCGGGCGGGGAGAGGCCCTTTGCCCTCGTTTGACATCAGCTTTAGCGTCGACTCCGGGATCGACGTCAGCTTCGAGACCTCATGAGTCATGAAATGCCGAAGGCTCTTCTGAGCATCTGGGGGATACATCTGCTGGCGCCTGGCTTGCAGATGTTCGGAAAGCATTCCGGCGTGCCGGACAATCTTGTCCGCCGGGTCTTCGCTTTGCACACTTGTCAGGGCCTGCGCAGACATTGCCGATTCATTCCTTCGTTGTCGGTCAACAGGCGGTTTGTCGCCATTTGCCCGCTAAACTACGTCACGATTCTCACCTTCCGTCCAGTCCTTTAAGGTTAACAGATACTTAACGACCGTTCGCCGCCACGCCGCGCCGCGCCGTGATTCGTTCGGAATCGCGCAATCATTTCGAGGGGTTATTGCTCGCGCCAACAATGTCGCGATGGCAGTTCAGCACCCCGTTAATCCTACATCCGGGAGGCCGGTTTCGACGGCCGATTTTGCGGGCGAGCGAGCCTTTTTGGGCGACGCACTCTCGACTCACCCCGGCTCAGCGGGCTCGCCCCCCCCCCCCCCCCCCTGTTAATCCTACAGAGGATGAAGATCGCCCGTCTGTGTTGACTTGCCTCCGTTCACTTGGACGCAACGGGGGATTCGGCGAATGCGGGCAATTGCGATTGATGCGAACGAACATAGCGGATCGGGGTCTCTGCTTGATGGGATGCATCGGTTGCGCGCCCGGGTGTTCGCCGGCCGGCTCAGCTGGCAGGTCAAGATCGAGCAGGGCCGCGAACGCGACGAATACGACGCACTCGACCTGACCATCCTGGCGGAGACGGACCGCGGCGCCGTCGCCGGCTGTCCCCGCCTGCTTCCGACCACAGGCCCAACCATGCTGTCGCGGACCTTCCCGCAACTGCTCCCGGGCGGCCGGCTTCGGGCCAAATCCACCATGGTCGTGAGTTCGCGCTTTTGCGTCGACAGGCGGGGCGAGGGTAGGGGAGGCCGGTTCCTGCACGATGCCACGCTGACGATCTTCGAGAGGATGATCGAGTGGTCGATGTCGAATGGCTTGGGCGAGATCGCCACGGCGGCGAATCTGCGGGTCAAAGGCATCCTGCAACGGGCGGGCTGGCCGATGAGGCGACTCGGCAGCGTGGAGCACATCGGCGACACCATGAGCGTCGCCGGCGTCCTGCCGGCCGACCAGGCGAGCTTCGACCGGGTCCATCCGCCTGGCTATCGATCCGACCTGCGCCGCCTTCAGTGCACCGCTGCGTGAGCGGCGGGCGATTGCTATGGCCGAACTTCGTTCGCATCCGCGGCTTGTCCGCAAACTCCAGGACGCCCTTGGCGACCAGATCTGCGCCGCGCTCGATGATCCGGCGGTCGTCGAAGTCATGCTCAATCCTGATGGCCGGTTGTTCATTGAACGACTAGGCCAAGGGATGACAGCTGCCGGAACCATGCTTGGGGCGACCGCCGAGATCATCATCGGCAGCGTCGCCCACGCGCTGCAATCCGAAGCCGACGACGAGCGCCCGATCATTTCAGGGGAACTGCCGATCGGCGGTCATCGTTTCGAAGGTTTGCTACCGCCTGTCGTCGGCGCCCCCACCTTCACGATTCGAAAGCGCGCTTCGCGTCTGTTCGATCTCGAGGATTACGTGACGCAGGACGTGATGACGGCCGATCAACTTGCGGTCATCCGCAACGCCATCGGATCGCGCCTGAACATTGTCGTGTCCGGCGGGACGGGCTCAGGTAAGACCACACTCGCCAATGCCGTGATCGCGGCGATCGTGGCGCACGCGCCTGAGCACCGCCTGGTCATTCTCGAAGACACGGCCGAGATCCAGTGTGCGGCCGAAAACGCCGTCTCGCTTCATACGAGCGGCACAGTCGACATGGCGCGTCTGCTCAAGAGTACCATGCGGCTACGACCCGATCGCATCATCGTCGGAGAAGTGCGCGACGGCGCGGCGCTCACGCTGCTCAAGGCCTGGAACACGGGCCATCCCGGCGGCATCACCACCATCCACGCCAATAGCGCCATTTCGGCGCTGCGCCGTCTGGAGCAGCTCACGGCCGAAGTTAGTCAACAGCCCATGCGCGAGGTCATCGGCGAGGCGGTCGATCTGATCGTCTCGATCGAACGAACGGATCGCGGCCGCCAGGTCCGCGACGTGCTCCACGTCGAGAGCTTCTCGGCGGGCCAATACCAAACCCAATCCTATGCCCCCAAGGAGGAGCGCCATGTCGCTTAACCGCATGATGATCGTAGGTGCCGGCGGCCTGCTGCTCGCACTCGTGATGTTGGATCCAGTTTTTGCATCGACCAGCGGCGGCGGCAATCTTCCTTGGGAGAGCCCGCTTCAGCAGATCCAGCAATCGATCACGGGTCCCGTGGCTGGCTTCATCGCGCTTGCAACTGTCGCGGTTGCCGGCGGCATGTTGATCTTCGGCGGCGAGCTCAACGATTTCGCGCGACGCCTGATGTATGTCGTGCTTGTCGCCGGCATTCTCCTCGGCGCCACGCAGATCGTCGCCTTGTTCGGTGCGAGCGGCGCGTCGATCGGCGATGTCACGAGCACCATGCCGACCGCCGGTAGGGCAGGGGACCTCAATGGCTGAGGTCGGCGCCAATCTCAGACGCAGCCGCATCCATCGCGCGCTGTCGCGGCCGAACCTGCTGTTCGGCGCGGATCGCGAGCTCGTGCTGCTGACCGGCCTTGCCGCCGTCATCCTGATCTTCGTCGTGCTCACCTGGTACGCGGCGATCCTCGGCGCGGCGATCTGGATCGTCGTCGTGGCGGCGCTGCGGATGATGGCGAAGGCCGACCCGATGATGCGGCGGGTCTACGCCCGTCACATCTCCTACCGGCCTCACTACCGGGCAACCTCGACGCCCTGGCGTCGCTACTGAGGTCCGCTCATGGCTGCGCTGCGCTCCTTCCGTCACTCCGGCCCATCCTTCGCCGATCTCGTGCCTTACGCCGGGCTGGTCGCGAACGGCATCCTGCTGTTGAAGGACGGCTCGCTGATGGCGGGTTGGTATTTTGCGGGCCCGGACTCCGAGAGCTCGACCGACGCCGAGCGCAACGAGGTCTCGCGCCAGATCAACACCATCCTGGCGCGCCTCGGCTCGGGCTGGATGATCCAGGTCGAGGCTGTACGCGTGCCGACGACGGACTATCCGGCGCGGCAGGACTGCTACTTTCCCGATCCGGTGACACGCGCCATTGACGATGAGCGTCGCAGCCACTTCGAGCAGGAGCGGGGACATTATGAGAGCCGGCACGCCATCATCCTGACCTGGCGGCCGCCGGAACGCCGGCGGGCCGGACTCGCCCGCTACATCTACTCCGACGTCGAAAGCCGGTCGGCGTCCTATGCCGACACCGCGATCGACAGTTTCCGCACCTCGATCCGCGAGGTCGAGCAATATCTCGCGAGCGTCCTGTCCATCCGGCGCATGGAAACGCGCGAGATTGAGGAGCGCGATGGCACGCGCATGGCGCGTTACGATGAACTGTTCCAGTTCATCCGCTTCTGCATTACGGGCGAGAACCACCCGATCCGCTTGCCCGACATTCCGATGTATCTGGACTGGCTGGCGACCGCCGAGCTTCAACACGGTCTCTCGCCCATGGTCGAGAACCGCTTTCTCGGCGTCGTCGCGATCGACGGATTCCCGCCGAGAGCTGGCCGGGAATCCTCAATTCGCTCGATCTGATGCCGCTGACCTATCGCTGGTCGTCGCGCTTCATGTTCCTCGACGATCAGGACGCGCGGCAGAAGCTCGAGCGCACCCGAAAGAAGTGGCAGCAGAAAGTCCGCCCCTTCATCGACCAGCTGTTCCAGACGCAAAGCCGCTCGATCGACCAGGATGCGGCGGCCATGGTGGCCGAAACCGAGGACGCGATCGCGGAAGCCTCCTCGCAACTCGTCGCCTATGGCTATTACACGCCGGTCATCGTTCTGTTCGACGAAAGCAGCGCGCGCCTGCAGGAGAAGGCGGAGGCGGTCCGTCGCCTGATCCAGGCCGAAGGTTTTGGCGCGCGCATCGAAACGCTGAACGCGACGGAAGCCTTCCTCGGCAGCCTGCCCGGCAATTGGTACGCCAATATCCGCGAGCCGCTGGTCAACACGCGGAACCTTGCGGACCTGATCCCGCTCAATTCGGTCTGGTCGGGCAATCCGACCGCGCCATGCCCGTTCTATCCGTCGGGCTCCCCGCCGCTGATGCAGGTCGCCTCCGGCTCCACACCCTTCCGGCTGAACCTGCATGTCGACGACGTCGGGCATACGCTGGTGTTCGGGCCGACAGGCTCCGGCAAGTCGACGCTGCTCGCGCTGATCGCAGCGCAGTTTCGCCGTTATGCCGGCGCGCAGATCTTCGCCTTCGACAAGGGCCGCTCGATGATGCCGCTGACGCTGGCCGCCGGCGGCGACCATCACGAGATCGGCGGTGATGAGGTGGACGGCGCGGCAGCGCTTGCCTTCTGTCCGTTGTCGGACTTGTCGACCGACACCGATCGCGCCTGGGCGTCCGAATGGATCGAAACGCTGGTTGCCGTGCAAGGTGTCTTGATCACGCCTGATCATCGCAACGCTATCTCGCGGCAGGTCGGCCTCATGGCCGAGGCGCGTGGGCGATCTTTATCTGATTTCGTGTCGGGCGTGCAGCTGCGCGAGATCAAGGACGCGCTGCACCACTACACGGTCGACGGTCCGATGGGCCAATTGCTCGATGCGGAGAGGGACGGCTTGCTGCTCGGTTCCTTCCAGACCTTCGAGATCGAGCAGCTGATGAACATGGGCGAGCGCAACCTCGTCCCGGTCCTGACCTATTTGTTCCGGCGAATCGAAAAGCGGCTGACCGGCGCGCCCAGCCTCATTATCCTCGATGAGGCCTGGCTCATGCTCGGCCATCCTGTCTTCCGGGACAAGATTCGCGAGTGGTTGAAGGTCCTGCGTAAAGCCAATTGCGCGGTGCTGCTCGCGACGCAGTCGATCTCGGACGCCGAGCGCTCCGGCATCATCGATGTGCTGAAGGAAAGCTGCCCGACGAAGATCTGCCTGCCGAACGGCGCGGCGCGCGAGTCGGGCACGCGCGAGTTTCATTGCGAAGCACCGGGGGGGCTGGCCGGCGGAATGGTTGTGCGAGGCGCTCGGTGTCTCGCGAGGTGGGTTTTATGCGTGGCTGACAAGGCCACGCAGCCGTCGCGTCTAGAGTAACGAGGATCTCGGCGCGAAGGTCCGTGCCAGCTTCCTTGGGAGCGACCGGACCTATGGCGCCAGGCGCGTGTGGCACGACCTGCTCGCCGAAGGGGTATCGTGCGGGCTGCATCGGATCGAACGATTGATGCGGCTGCAGGCCCTCAAAGCACGCCCGCGACGGCGGCGTCTGCCGCCGGATCTGGGTGAGCGGCAGGCCGCCGCCGTCGCTCCCAATGTGCTCGACCGCTCCTTCGAAGCAGCCGCTCCCAACCGCAAATGGATTGCCGACTTTACCTATGTCTGGACGGCCGAGGGGTGGCTCTACGTGTCTGCCGTCGTCGATCTGTTCTCGCGGCGTGTGGTCGGCTGGTCGATGCAGACCGCCATGACGGCACAGCTCGTCACCGACGCGCTGGTGATGGCAATCTGGCGACGGGGCAAGCCTGACGCGCTGCTGCATCATTCCGATCGCGGCGCCCAAGGCGGATTCAAGCGGTCGTCCCAACACCTGAACGAAGGAGGTTGCGATGGGCATTCGAAAGCGACGATCACACCGTTCTGGACGAGCACCGTTGGCGTCACCGGGACGGCCGCCAGTAGCGGGGCGATCTGAACTCCAGCGATTCTGGTTGGGTATTGCGCAGGGAATGACCAGCGAGGATGCTGCATTAGCGGCTGGTATGTCGCAGCCTGTCGGAACCAGATTGTTCCGACAGGCAGGCGGCATGGCACCAGCGATGTTCAGATCTTCAACCCAGCCGCGGTCCGGGCGGTACCTCTCGTTTGCGGAACGTGAGGAGATCGCACTTCTTCGCGTTCAGGGCCTTTCGAGACGCGAGATCGGACGCCGACTTGGCCGATCCGCCTCGACCATCTCCCGTGAGCTACGACGCAATGCCGCGACGCGCAGCGGAGGCCTGGAGTATCGTGCATCGACAGCCCAATGGCACGCCGAGCGATCGGCCCGTCGGCCCAAACCGACCAAGCTTGCGCTCAACACAACGTTGCGCACTTATGTGGAGCAGCGACTGGCCGGCGTGGTCATGACCCCAAGTGGCGCTGCCGTTCCTGGTCCCGCCGTTCCGTGGAAGGGCCGCCGGCATGGCCCGCGAAAGGATCGGCGATGGGCCAGGGCTTGGAGCCCGGAGCAGATTGCCCGACGCTTGCCGATCGACTTCCCGGACGACAAGACGATGCGCATCAGCCACGAAGCCATCTATCAAGCTCTCTTCGTTCAGGGTCGGGGAGCGCTACGCCGCATTGAGCGCTTCTACAACCGCGCATCAGAACACCCATCTGTCTATGTTGTTGAAGAGAAGAGAGTTTGCTGATCGGGATGCGATCCCGTGGGGTATCTTGGGTTCTGTCGCGCTCGTTCGGCGATAGATTGAGCGGCAC
>NZ_PYCN01000048.1 GCF_003062295.1 Bradyrhizobium algeriense
CTTAGCCACCCCGCGTCAGGTGCACCCAACACCAGGCTAGAAATTTACATCCAACTCCGCCGCGTCGCCCCAACAACGACCGGCCAGAATAAAAAAACTCTCCATTTCATGGTTTTTCAGCGGACTGTTAGAGGTCTCCCGATCCTCCCAGCCGAGAGAATCCGGCAGCGGAACTCTAGCCCAAAATGCTAAGATTGGCGGTCTCAGATCACGGATAGTCTGCCTCCCATGAATGCCCTCAAGTCGGCGTAGGGTTTTCCGCGTGATTTTCTCACTGGGAACGGGAGCGGAGAACGATGAAGGCATCGCGGTTTTCGACGCGCACAAGGCGTTCGTCCTCAAACGGGGTGAGGACGGCACGCCGGTGGCCGAATTTGTCGAAAGGCGGGCATTAGCCAGGCCGTATTTCAATTGGAAGAAGAATACGCCGGGCTGATGCCTTCGCAGATGAAGCGGCTGAAACAGCTCGAGGAGGAGAACACGCGCCTGAAGAAGATCGAGGCCGATCTGCCGCTGGACCGCGAGATGCTGCAGGACGTCATCAAGCGAAGCTTTAAGGCCTACCCGAAAGCGGGAGCTGGTCGACGCGATCTGTCGCGATTGGATGGTTTCGATAGGTCGTGCTTGTGGAGCGCTTGGGTTCGATCGTTCCACCTACTACGACAAGTACCGTCGCCCCGAGCAGGCGGCATCGTGAAGCGGATCCGCGAGATCTGCGACATGCAGGTGCTACGGATACCAGAGTGACTGCACACGCCGATCGGGTTCCTTCTCAAGGCGATCGCCGATCTTCACGAAGTCGACGGGCGCTGCGACGATGAGTTCGCCGCGCTTGGCCTTCTCGCGGCGGGCCGAGCGAACGCTGGCGTAAAAGATCGAGTTCGTAGTTGTTGAGACTCCCCTTAAATCCCAGCAGCAATCGGTCATGTCCTTTCGCGGTGCATAGACCGTCTCCAAGTCGCTCAGCACTATATCGACGACGCGGCGCATCTCGATGAGCTGCTGCCAGCCGCGGCTGTTCCGGAAAAGTGCGACACTTGCCGCGCCGCACCTGAACTTATCGGCGTCAAGCGTCATCACCTTGGCCTTGCGATTCTGCCGATAGTCCCTTCCAGGAAAAGCTCACCTTACCATCGGCTAGCGAGATCAGCCGACTGTTGGCGATGGCGACGCGATGCGTTAGCTGCCGAGATGAGCCAGCACCTGTTCGGGCCGCCGAATGGCGGCTTGGTGTACACGACCCAGTTGGTCCGTCGCAGCCGATCGAGCCGGTGGGTGAACGCGGCGGGATCGGCGAGATGGGCGAGATCGCCACAAAAGCCTAACTGGCCAGCCGCGAAGCCAGCTTGCAGCTCTTGCAGAAACAGGCGGCGGAACAGCCGAGAGAGGACGCGCACCGGCAGGAAGAAGCCGGGCCGGCAAGCGGCCCGGCGTGTGCCGTCGGGCGAAGGTCCACCACCAGGCACGACACGGTGGAAATGTGGATGACGTTGCAGGGTCGCGGAAAAATCAACTGATTTTTCGCCGCAAGCCGCAAAAGCAGCGAAGGTTTCCAGAGGGCGAGCGGTCCGGTCGCGAACAGCCAGAGATAGACCGCGTAGATCCGGTCCGAGGCTATTGGGAACACAACGAACTTGCCGCCGACGGCCAGCACCATGGCGGGTATCGGAACGGCAAACTCCCTGGAGATTTCCCGCCGCTCGCGCAGGATGAAGCAGGCCCCAAGCAGCAGCAGGGACACCGGCAGACAGTTGTATTCGATCAGCGAGATGGCGAGATCGCGTGTGAATCCGATGAGATAGGCAAACACGTTGAAATCCGGCCGGAAGCTCGTGAGGTTGGGCACCCTCTCGATGGTTGAAAACCAGAAATGCGGCCACGCGCCGATATGGCCGGCAGCATCGGCCAGCGGCACCGAAAGTCCGGCTGCCAGCACGACGGTGGTCAGCGCGGCCAGCCAGCGCCATCTGAACGGCAACTCGCGAGCAGGAGCGCCAACAGGAAGATGATCGTGTCCGGGTGCGTCAGCAAAACAGCGATCAGCACCGGCAGGCTCGCCCAGACCCACTGGCTGCGGAACAGCATGATTGCCGCCCACCGTCAGCGCCGCGGCCAGCATGTCCGGCGTGCCGAGCCGCGCGGTCATGACGATGCTGCTGAGGGCCAGCGGAGGCATCGGGAAGAGCGCGCCCTTGCAGGAAGTCGCGCCACATCCAGAGCACAGACAACCGTCCAGTAGCAGCACGGAAACCGCGTTGACGGCCTGGATTGCCCGCCCGGTCTGAGGCCAGGGGCTATCGCCTTGAGCAGGGCGAGGTAGCCCGGTTTGATCCTGTACATCGGTGCTGGGAGACGAAATCCTCAGCATTCGCGAACTGTGCGCGGCGATAGTCGCGCGCCGTCAGAGAGGTGAATTCCTTCTCGGTCGTGTTTTGCCTGACGATCTCCACGTCGCCGCATGTAATGCCTCGGGCGTCTCATACTATTCCTCGATCGTCAGCGCGAGATAGGCCGTCATGTCCCATTCGCGCTCCGGGACGAGCTCCGCGATGCGGCGAGGGCTATGATGAACAGCACGAAAATGGCCGCGGAAAGCCTGTCGAGGGCAGCGATGGTTACCCTCAAGGGAATGCGCGGCGTCGTTTCCCAGGGAAGCGGCAATGCCCGGCGATCGCCGCCCGTCCCAGCGCTGGTTTCCGCCATGCCCCGCCCTTTGCCTTGTCAGCCGACCTGGCTCTTCACGAAATCCTTCACGATAGAAATGATGCCGCGTGCGAGAAGGCTGTCGAGTGCATCGATGAAGGTCTCGACATGGTCGCGCGTGCAGATCAGCGGCGGCTCGAGCCGGATGACGTTGCGGTTGTATTCGGTGAAGGCCACCAGCACATGGTAGTCGCGCAGGAGTAGCGCCCCCACGAAGCCGGAGAGCGAGCCCTTTAGTTTCTCGTCGAGCATGCCGACCACCGGCCGCAGCACCGCCGGCAATGTCTGGCTGAAGTCCTGGAACTCGATGCCGATCATCAGGCCCCTGCCCCGGACCTCCTTGATGATCTTCGGATATTTCGCCTGCAGCGCCCGCAGTCGGTCGAGCAGGTAGGCGCCGGTCTCGGCGGAATTCTCGATCAGGTTCTCGTCATAAAGGACGTTGATCGCCTCGACCGCGGTGATGCATGCTTCGCCGATGCCCCCGAAAGTTGCCTGGGAATGGATCATGGCCGTCTTCGGCGTGCCGTAGGCCTTCATGTAGACATCGCGCCTGGCGATCATCGCGGCCATGGCGCTCTTGCCGCCACCCAGCGACTTCGCCAGCGTCGTGATGTCCGGCACTACGCCGTAGTGCTCGAAGGCATAGAACTGGCCGGCACGACCGAAGCCGCATTGCACCTCGTCGGCGACCCAGATTACGCCGTACTGGTCGCAGAGCTTACGCAGCTTCTGCCAGTATTCGGCGCGCGCCTGCCTCCGCCGCCCTGGATCGTCTCAAGCACGATCGCGCCGATCTGCGGGTCGGAGTGGAAGGCGCTCTCGACCGCGCCGATATCACCGAACGGCACGCGCACCGTGTTGTCGTTGAGCCGGAACTCGGCGCGATAGAGCTTGCCGTCAGTGACGGCGAGCGTTCCCTTGGTCTTCCCGTGGAAGGAATTCTCGGCATAGACGATCTTCGGCCGAGCCGGCCCCGCCGCGCGCTCGGCGAGCTTGAGCGCGGCTTCCATGGCCTCGGAGCCTGAGGAGCCGAAGAACACCATGTTGAGGTCGCCCGGCGAGCAGGCAGCGAGGTTGTGCGCAAGCGCCGCCGCATACTGCGACATAAAGGCGATCGCAATCTCGTGCCGCTTCTCGTCCTGAAATTTATTCCGCGCCGCGATGATGCGCGGATGGTTGTGGCCGAGCGCCAGAGAGCCGAACCCGCCGAAGAAATCGAGTATCTTCCGGCCGTTCTGGTCGTAGTAATACATGCCCTCGGCGCGCTCGACCTTCACCTTGTGGAAGCCGAGCAGCTTCATGAAGTGCAGCTGGCCGGGATTGATGTGGGTCTTGAAGAGGTCCGTCATCCTGGCGACGGACAGCGCCTTGGCGTCCTCCACCGTCATCAGGTCCGGCCGCGCGATCGAGGCGGGCGCCAGTTCGGGCTCCTCGATCGCCGGGCACGCATCGTTCGTCGCTTGGTCATCGGAAAGAACTCTTACTCGGCCGGAACGTGTTCGGGCGCGGCGACGGCCTTGCCGTCCTTCTTGGCGCGGTATTCGCTGTAGGCGGCGATCAGCATGTCCTCGTCGCGGTATTGCGGCACCCAGCCCAGGTCCCGCTTGCCCTTGGTGACGTCGAGTACGCACATCTCGTCGGCGATCAGATACTGCTCGGGGTCCATCAGCGGCATGTTGACGAGAGCGAGCAGGTCGAGAGTGCGCTTCACCGCCCAGGCGGGTGTCGGCAGCAGGAACGATTTCGAGCCTGCGTGCCTAATCAGGTCGCCAAGCAGCATGCGCACCGGTGGTGGGTTGAGCGAGCCGAGATTGTAGGCCTCGTTTGGCACGTTCGCTTTCCAGGCGAGCCGCGCGGCTTCCGCGCGGTCGAAGACGGAGATGAACTGGTAGGGGTTCTTGCCCGAGCCGATCATCGGCACCGGAAGGTTCCGGTCAATCAGCTTGAACAGCTTCTCCAGGATACCGAGCCGGCCAGGGCCGATGATCAGGCGCGGCCGGAACAGCGAGATGCGCATGCCGCGCGTGCGCCATTCTTCCGCCAGTTCCTCGGTCTTCAGCTTCGACACGCCGTATTCGCCAAGCGTCCCGACCGGATGCTCCTCGGTCATCAGATGGACGACCGTGTGGCCGTAGATCATGTCGGTCGTGAAATGGACCAGCCGCGGCGCATCCACCTTCGCCATGGCCAGAATGATGTGCTCCGTGCCGTGATAGTTGACCGGCCAAAAGAACTCGTGCCGCTTGGCGCGCACCTGGATTGGCGACAGCATCTTGGCCGACAAGTTGTAGACTATGTCGTCGGACTTGATGCCAACCGCCTAGACCGAAGCAGGGCCGGTCACGTCGCAGCGCACGAAACGTACCTTGCCGTAATGCGGAAGGTCACTCTTGTTGATGTCGGCGACGACGACTTCCTCGCCATCAGCCAGCAGTTTCGGGGCCAGGTGGCGGCTCACAAAGCCGTCCCCGCCGAAAATGATGTGTCTCATCGTGCGAGCTCGCTTGTCTTGACGGTCTCAGGAGTAGTCGTCGTCCCCGTGGTCTCCGCATGGCTGCCGCCATTCTGGGCGATCAGCACGGTGCCGATGCAGATGAAGCCGATGCCAGCGATGCGGAACGCGTTGAGTTCCTCGCGAAACATGAAATAGGCGAACGCCGCGACCGCCACATAGGCCAGGCTGAGGAACGGATAAGCGAACGACAGCTCCACCTTGGACAGCACGTAGAGATGCGAGGCCATAGAGATGACGAAGATGGAGAGGCCAAGGAAGACCCACGGGCTGAACATGATCTGCAGGATCTTCAGGATGGGGTTGACGCCGGCGAAGGACAGCGGCCCGAGCTGCATCATGCCGTATTTCAGCATGAGCTGTGCGGCGGCGTTCGTCAGAACCGTAAAGAGATGAAGCCGATATATTTCATGCCTCACCCACCGCCGTGCCTTCTACCACCGGCCCGGTAACAACCGTTGAAGCGATTCGATTTGAATGAATTCGTGTTTTGCATGTTCTACCCGAATTCCTCTACTCAGCCGCGAGCACCCGGCCTGCCTCCGTCGATAGCCGCATCGCCGTGCGCCGCCAGAAATCGGACAGGAAGGCAGGATCGCGATGCGCCTCGAGGTTGCGCCAGGCCGGAAACGAGGCGGCGAAGACCTCCGGCGCCATCCATGCGTCCTTGTAGGGGTTTACCGCGCCGCCGGCCTCGACAGTGAGCCGGTCGAGCCGCTCTATCAGCGCGAGCGTCTCGGCTCCGCGGTTCGGAAAATCCAGCGTCAGCGTGTAGCCCGGCCTTGGGAATGAGATGAGCCCTGGCGAGGTGACGCCGCCGAAACGCTTGAGCACCGTCAGGAAGGAGCCGTGGCCGGCCTCTCGCGCCGCGGCAAGCAGAGCCGGAATACTCTTGCTTACCTCACCTTCCGGAATGACACTCTGGTGTTGGTAGAGCCCTTTCGGCCCGTAGAGCCGGTTCCAGTCGGCTACGCCGTCGAGCGGGAAGAAGAAGCCCTGGTAGCCGGTCTTTTGCTTGCCGCGCGCCTTGCTCTTCTTCCAGCAATAGGCACTGTTGAACAGTTTCAGGAACGGGCGGTTGAGCACGCTCACCGGCATCCGGAACGGCACGCCGAGCCCCATTCCCGCGGCGCTCGCCTTGCGCGCACCGAACTCGGCATGGTTGCCGGTGATCAACAGCCCGCGCCCTTCTCGCCGGCCGGTGGCCAACTGGTCGGCCCAGGCAACAGCATACTCGTTGGCGGCATCGGCCGCCTCGGCGAGAGCGAAATATTCATCAAGGCCGCGGAAAGGCGTGATCTCCTCCTCAATGTCGAGCGAGAGCACGCGCATCAGGCGCACGGTGGCCGAGAGGATCAGGCCAGTCAGCCCCATACCGCCGATGGTCGCCGCAAAGAGCCGGCACTTCGAGCCCCGCTTCAGGCGGTGGGTTTGTCCGTCCGAGGTGAGCAGCGTCAGCGCCTCGACATGACAGCCGAAGGTGCCGCGACGATGATGGTTCTTGCCGTGGATATCGTTGGCGATCCCGCCTCCCAGCGTAACCAACTGCGTTCCAGGAACGACCGCCGGAAAGAAGCCGTGCGGCGCGACGTGGGCGATGATGTCCGATAGCAACACGCCTGCTTCGGCCTCGATCATCCCGGTCGCAGGATCGAAGGCGAGGATACGGTTCATCGAGCGCATGTCGACCACCGCGCCCTGCCCGTTGAGGCAGCTGTCGCCGTAGCTGCGGCCGTTGCCATATCCGAGCAGCGAACCGGCTTCCGTCGTCCCAGTCTTCAGCAGCGCAATCGCGGCTTCGGGGCCGAGCACTTTCGGCGCGGCCGGATTGGTCAGGCCGAAGCTATGAGGGGACCTCATGCCATCATCACCGCGATCACGAGAAGCAGCGCGCCGATCTCAGCCATGAGTTGGCTGCGCCAGTCGCTGATAAAGAAGACGATCGGGTGTATTGGCCAGATGTAGGCTCCAGCAGAAAGCATTGTGCTAACATTTCGACGTTCTCCGCGATTATCGCCGGTCCGTGATCCGTTTGCGGAGGACGCAAAGCAATATGCGCGCCAAAGGCAAAACTCATTTAGATAGAAGGCAATCCATCGGACCGGCTGTGTCGCATGTCTGACATTCGTCGGGTATCTGGCAATGCCAGGCGAGATTCACCTGTTGCAGGCCGCGATGCCAAAGTGGACCGCCGTCCGGTCAACGATGACACCAACCTGCGGCACCCAAGCGTGATGTAAGAGCGATCAAAATAAGCGATTGCCGGCCATGGACCACCGCTCAAGACTGCCGCACGGCGGTGGGTCGATTTGCAGCGCTCATCTGCGGGGAAGATGACAGTGATCTCGAACGATGCATCCCCGATTGTGTGTTGTAGTTGGGGGTGGGCAGCCATAGTTGAAAGGCGACTGCCAGGCTGGCGATTCCTGCCGATAGCACAGCCGCATGCGGCCGGCCCACTGTCCAGAAGCGCCGGACTCAGCAGCAATCCGTCATACTTCTTCTTTCCGTTGAAATACGTCGCCTGGCTGATCCCGACCGTACGGCAGATGTCCGCAACCAACCCCGTCGTTGCACCACTTCAGATGGACGCCTTCTGGGCGTCCGAAAATTTTGAGGCCTTCATGCCTCTCGCTCCTCCCAGCCGAGGGGCGGCAGCGCAAAACTCTGACCAAAAATAGCCCAATTTGCCGGCCTCAGATCACCGAGGTGATAGACTCTACCGATTTTGAGAGGAGATTGCGGGAGCTCAGGTCAGTTAGAAGCTCCTCGTGGCTGATATCCATTAGAATGAGCCTTCTCTACGAGGCTAGCAGGAAGCGCCTATGCCAAGAAATGTACTCACGGAGGACTTGAAGACTGTGACGACGATTTCGGATTGGGGCCGCTATCCGATCAATGACACCGAAATGATCCATTCGTGCACAGTCGATGCCGCCCGACGAGCGACGGTACAGGCCGATCAAGCGGTTGCCCGCGGCAATGGCCGAGCAAATGGAGACGCAGCCGTCGGCGTTCGCCAGACCATCGAGATGGCGCACCTCAACCGCATGCGAGCTTTCGATCCCCGGACCGGCCAGCTAACCGTGGAAGCTGGCCTGCTTCTTTCTAGCCTGATTACGACATTCCTGCCCCGCGGGTTCTTTCCCTATGTCGTTCCCGGTACGAGTTTCATCACCGTTGGCGGCGCAATCGCGGCCCACGTGCATGGCAAGAACCACCACTGCGAGGGCGGCTTTGGTCAATATGTTGAGAATATTGTTGGTAGTGCCCACGGGGGAAACGATTGGGGTATCTCGTGAAGAGCACCCCGATTTGTTTCGCGCCACGATTGGCGGGCTAACCGGCACAATTCTCGAGGCGACGATCCGGCTCCGCCCCGTCGAGACAGGCTGGATCCGCCAGCGGACCATCGTCGCGGATGATCTCGGCGCCGCGATTACCGCGTTGGAGGGTAGCGAGAGCGCTACCTATTCGGTAGCCTGGATCGACTGCCTGGCAAGGGGCGCACGCCTTGGCCGCTCGCTGGTGTTTTTGGGAGAACACGCCGGTTCTCATCAACTCGGCGAACGGCAGGTCGCAAATCGGTTTCCGCTTCGAAAACTTCCCATGTCGATGCCAGTCGATGCACCATCCTTTGTGTTGAATCATTGGACTGGCGCAGCGTTCAACCAGCTCTATTTCCGGGCTGGAGCGCGCAAGGCCGCCTCTTCCACCCTCGTCCCCGCTCATCCCTACTTCTTTCCGCTCGATGCACTAGGCAACTGGAACCGGATCTATGGTCGGCGTGGCTTCGTTCAACACCAAAGCGTGCTTCCCACAAAAAATGCGCAGGCGACCCTCGCTGAAATGCTCGATCGCATCGCCAAACGCGGCGGATCCTCTTTTTTGACGGTCCTGAAGAAGCTCGGGGCCGGGAGCGGCTCCCTGTCATTTCCGATGCCGGGCTACACTCTAGGTTTCGACTCTCCGATAGAGCGCGATTTGTTTTCCGCTCTCGATGAGCTGGACGAGCTTGTCGTCGCCGCGGGGGGCTTTATCTGGCAAAGGATGCACGGCAGTCACGAGCCACCTTTGAGGCAGGCTACGGCGATCTGTCTTTCTTCAGCGAGGTCCGACGGACGTTGATCCCACCCGGAAACGAAAAATCGCGCCTCGCCGAGCGACTCTGGATTTGAGAGGAACCGATGGCCGCTGCCGAAAGAGTCGTTCTCATCCTTGGAGGCACGTCGGACATTGGCAGGGCAACCGCGCTTGCCTTCGCCCAGAGCCAATGGACAGTTCGGCTCGCGGGACGCTCACTGCCTGACCTTCAGCGCGAGGCCGACGATATTTCGGCTTGCACTACGCGCCAGGTCACCATTCACGCCTTCGACGTGCTTGACACGGCTTCGTTCACTGCATTCGTCGACGCGCTGCCCGATCTTCCGGATGTCGTCATCTCGGTTGTCGGCCTTCTTGGTGAGCAGCCTCGCGCCGAAACTGACCTTGATCACGCCAAAGAGATCATTCGCTCAAATTACGAGGGCCCGGCACTGATCCTTAGTGTCTTCGCGGAGCGATTTCTCGGGCGTGGATACGGGTCTATCGTCGGAATATCGTCTGTTGCCGGAGAGCGAGGACGTAGCTCCAACTATTTTTACGGCTCTGCGAAGGCAGGTTTCAGCGCCTTTCTCTCTGGCATGCGCAATCGCCTGGCGATCAACGGCAACATTCATGTGATGACGGTCAAGCCGGGGTTCGTACGAACCAAGATGACGGAACATATGAAGCTGCCGCCGCTCGTCACCGCCACTCCGGCCGAGGTGGGCGAAGCCGTCCTCAGTGGTCTTAATCGCCGCAAGGATGTGATTTATGTGCGATCCATCTGGTTCTTCGTGATACTGATCATCCGCCTGATACCAGAGCGAATTTTCAAACGACTCGGGTTGTAGCAAAGCCCGGTAGCGGAGAATTGCGATGCCGGAGACTAAATGTCCGCTACTCGGTGGTCGCCGCCATCCCCTGACGCGGTCAGATCAGCGCTCGACCCGGCGGGCTGTATGTTCATCTCCTATCTCTGCCCGGACTGTCTGTGGAGGGGCGCTGGCCTAAAGCAAAAAACACTCAGATGGCCGGGGAATCAGAGCGGGCCTTCAGTCAATGAACGAGCGTGAGCCGACGCGATAAAGGGTCTCCCGCGCGGCACGGAAACGCGGCTCCTCAACCGCGGTGACCGGAATCGGAAGGTTCTTTTCCGCAACATCTCCGAACACATAGGGCTGCGAGAACGCCGCCAAAGATCGTGCCCGACGCAATGCCACGAGCGCTATATCACTGAAAGCAACGACATTGCAGTCTAGTCTAGAACACGATACAGGTCCGCGCCGTGAACAAGTCCCAGCGCGCATGCACAACGCAACTTCTGGCTTGCCTTTGCCCAATCGAGCCGCAGATAGTGGTCCTCGTGCGGTTCCGGTGCATGGGTGACGGTTCATAGGATTCCGGCGACCACATGCCGGTCAGACGATCGGCAATCCAAGCCACCGAGCGAGCGTCGGCTTCGGCTGGACCGAAGTTCCAGGCATCAGCAACGCCAATCGGTGAAGAGGCGCTCCGCTAACGCAAGATATCCTGAAAGGGGGTTGAGCACATGTTGCTACGGACGAATTGCAGTCGGTGAGCGGATTTCCACCACCTCCCCCGCTGCAACGGCGCGCAGGATATCGGGTATCAAGCGATCCTGGGCCCAGTCGCTGCCGCCGATCACATTGCCCGCACGCGCCGTGGCCAGCGCCACCGTGTCACCCACTTGGCTGCCAGGCTGAAAAAAAATAACGGAAGGCCGAGGACACAAGTTCGGCACAGGCCTTATTGGTGCTATAGGATGAACGTCCGCCGAGCCGATCGTTTTCACGCTAGCCCCAAATCCATTCAGGATTCTCGTAGCACTCATCGGAGATGATGTTGAGCACGGCGCGGACAGAGTGCTGCAACAAGTGCACCGTTCCCATGACTTTGGTGCGATCGGTCTCATCTCGATTGGCATAGGAATAGCGCACCAATAATTGTGCGGCCATGTGGATAACGATATTGGGCGCAGCGCTACGAAGCGTGCTGACCAAATGATCGTAGTTGATCACGTCGCCCAGAATCGACTCCATGCCAGCCCCGACGCGGGCAGTTTCAAACAGGCTGGGCCTTGCGGGCAGCGGGGCCAGCGCGTAGCCGCTCACCCGAGCGCCGAGATGTTGCAGCCCAAAGCGCGAGCCACGAGCCCTTAAAGCCCGTGTGCCCGGTGGGAAAGACGCGCCTGCCCGCCCAGAAGGCACTCATTTCCACACACTTCCACGGAGCCTTCCCCTCAAGCCCAGAGCCCTTCGAGGAACGTCTTGTCGCGCAGAATGTCCATGGGCTGCCAGAAGCCGTGGTGCTGGTAGGCCGAAAGCTGTTGCTGCTCAGCAAAGGCCGCGAGCGGCTCGCGCTCCCAAACAGTGGAGTCATCCACCAGCAGGTCAATTACTTTTCGGCGAGAGCACGAAGAAGCCACCATTGATCATCCCCCCATCACCCCGGGGTTTTTCCTTGAAGGTGGCGACGCGGTGATCAGCGCGAATTTCGAGGGCGCGCCGAAACGGCCAGGCGGATAGGTAGCAGTTAGCGTGGCGAGCGTACCTTGGCGACGGTGGAAGGCGATCAATGCGGTTATGTCAATGTCTCCCACACCATCTCCATAGGTCAAACAGAAGGCATCGTCATCGGTCAGGTAATTAGCAACCCGCTTGAGCCGACCACCAGTCATGGTCTTCTCGCCCGTGTCGACCAGCATCACTTCCAAGGCTCGGCATGGTGGTGGTGAACCTCCATGCACTTATCTGTCATGTCGAAGGTGACATCCGACACGTGCAGGAAGTAGTTGGCGATGTATTCCTTGATCAGATAGCCCTTGTAGCCGCAGCAAGATGACGAAATCCTGATCCCATAGTGAGAGTAGATTGTGAAAATGTGTCACAGGATCGGCTTGCCGCCGATCTCGATCATGGGCTTGGGCCGAAGGTGGGTTTCCTCGGAGATTCGGTCCCAAAGCCACCCGCGAGGATCACAGCTTTCATCATTGGCTCCATTTCTGGCTATCCGGCCGTTGTCGTCTGGCTTCACGGCATAATTGCTCCGCCAGCGCGGCGGAGCGTACGGGCTTGAACAAAAGCTGCCTGGTATGAATCGGATAATCCCGGTCATAGACAGAGGGGTCGAACGCAGCGGCGGCGACGTAGTCCGCCTGCCCGGCTCCAAAGGAGGCCATGACACGGGCTTGGTCAAGACGACGCGGGCCTTCCGGCTCGATCAGCACCCACGCTTTGGCCAGATCGGCGCAGTTCTCAAGTCCGAGCGCTTCCACCGCGACTGCGTTACTGCCGAAAGATCCTCCGATCAGCCATGGTAAGCCGAGCGCTCGCGCCTCGAGCACATACAGCAGGGTCGGCGAGTCGGAGAGATCGATCACCGGGGTGCCGACTTCAAGGCCTGCCGCACGAGCCTGGGTTATGGCCGTGGCCAGGTAGTCGTGGAATGATTGCGAGAGCACCAATTTGCCACCACCCGGCACTGACATGACAGCAGTGTAAGCGCGCATATCCTTCGCCTGAAGCCAAGGCTCGAGCATGCCAGCATTGACCACCGATGCAGTGAGCAACTGTGCAAAAGCCGTCAGGGGCAGGAGGGTGCCGACGCTGCGTCCCTGTCGGGCAAGAGGACTCAGGAAGGCAACGGCCGCGAGCATCCAGAACAAGGCGGCAAGCGAAACGTTCCACCAGTAATCCGCCACGGAGCCCAGTGTAAGCAGGTGGGGCAGGACCAAAAAGGTCAGCGCGAGAGTGATGCTTGTGGGAGCCTGGGTGCGCAGAACCGTTCCCTCGCGATAAACCATCGCGCCAAGGCATGTGAAGGCCGGCACCAGGAACAGGGTCGAGGGCTTGATACTGATCGGATCGATCCCCAGCAGCGCAATCGCTATTGTTACGATCAGCACCGCAGCGAGAGCTAGCGATGGGAGCAACTTGTGCACAGATCCCATGAGAATGCCGAGCAGAAGGGCTGTCGCGAGTAACATAGCGATGGCGAGTTGTGAGCGACTGGTGGTGAGCCAGTAGAGCTGAAAAATTTGAGACACCCTGTTCCCGGCGCCCATCAAGTTATCCCCGGCGCGGCCCAGCAAGATCATTTCCTCAGCGCCATTGACCATGCGGGTCACGAACCTAGTGACGCCGCCGTCGATCACGTAGGCGGTAGAGATCAGTAGAGCGAAAGCGACCAGCGCCGCGCCAAACATGGACAGCAGCGACTTTCGGCCCAATACAACGACATAGAGCATAACGACGAGGGCAATGGCCGGAGCACTGGTCGGCCTGGCCATGAAGCAGCACCAGCAGCCAACGCCGACCAGAATCCACCCCAAGACCTGGCGCATGCGCCCTGGCCGATCGGCAAGCAGCAAGCCGATCATCACCGTCAAGACCGATTGAATGTTGAGTGTGTAATAGTTGGGGGTGAGCAGCATCAAGGACCGAAAGGCGACTAATGCCAGGCTGGCGATCCCTGCCGATAGCACCGCCGCATGCGGCCAGCCCACTGTCCAGAGGCGTCGGATCACAAGGAAGCTGAGAATCCAGCCGAGCGCGATAGTGAGCGTGATGTTCGCCATACGAAGGACAGCGATGTCGCCCCCCGCCCACTGATATGGCCAGTGATGGACAAAGCCAAAAAGGCTCGGCGGAACATTGATTGCGTACCCGAATGGGTTCGCGATGAAGTTAAGGAAGTAACCTTCGTAGATGTTGAGACCGTACCTGCTGTAGTATAGCGGCCAAGCGAAAAGGATTGCTGTGGTTACGGCGGACAGAGCCAGCAAAGTCCGATCCATCAATATTGACAACGTCCTTCCGTTGGCAAAGTTGGTACGTCTTGGCATAGCCACCCTCCCGCCCGCCTCGTAGACGAGGTCCATTTCCAATGGATATCAGCCCGGAGGAGCTTCTAACTGACCTGAGCCCCGCAATCTCCCCCCAAGTTTGGTAGAGTCTATCGCCGACACCGGCTGCGCCACAATTGGATCGCACCCGCAGATATGCTGCGTACACCTCTCTCTTGTCGATGTCGGCTGTTCACCGTCGTCCTCCTGTTGTCAGTTGCGACGATGGCCAGCCCACCTGATCCGATCCCTTCGCTTCGGTCTCAATACGAGCCTTCGTCGCTAATACGGTTCGGTCCGTCCCAGTGCTCCGCGTCACTGATCTCGCCTCGCGGTCTTCTCCACTTGTGCTTCTCCCCTTTCCATTGCAGGTGCAGGCCGTACTTGGCGACCAGGACATGGGCGAGCAGCTTCGGCCCGGCGCGTCCACGCGCAATCGGGTGCGAGGGAGCCGGCGGCTGGGTGATTGCTTCGCAAGCCTGACAGGACGAGCTTCTCGCGCACATGCTGGATCATTTTCCACTGGCGCGGAATGCACTCCAGCATCTCGGTGATATCCTCGCGCAGCTTCGAAAGCCTCGATGATCCGCAACAGGGGCAGCTCTCCGGGTCAGGGATCACGACGCGCTCGCGCGGCAAATGGTCGGGGAACGGTCTGCGCGACGGCCGTTTGCGCCCAAACGACTGTGCGGTCTGCGTCTTGGCCGCTGCCTTCTCGGCTGCCAGTTCGTCTTCGGTTGCGGATGCTTCCAGCTCTCAGTGCTCGACAAATCCGCTTGCGCGCTGGCAGCCTCCGCCTTGGCGCTCGCCGCGACTACTTCGCTTCCAGGCGCGCGGCGCGCTCGGCGAGGATCATCGCATGCGAGGCGGCAAGATCGGTGGGGAGCGATTGAGGGGTAGTCACGACAATGGAATCATAATCATCACATCCGCAAGCAAAAAGCTTTATCCGACTGATGTCGGCCGCCACGTCTCCGGCGGATGTCTCCAATCAATGACGGACAACAGATAAACCGAGTTGCGCAGACGAGATCGTCACCGGCCGGGTTCGGCCAGATGAAGCGGCCACGCTCCAGGCGCTTCGTGAACAGGCGGGCGCCCTGGCGGTCATGCAGATCACCTTTAGCAGATTGACGCGACGACCGCGGAAGCAAAACAGGTGGTCGCTGAGCGGGTCGCGATGCAAGATCCCCTGAGCCTGCAAGGCCAGCCACGGAAAACCCTTCCGCATGTCGGTATAACCGGTCGCGAGCCATACGCGCACGCCGGCCGGCAACGGGATCATCGGGCGCGGCCCATCGACCAGCGCCGACACTGCTCCCGTCAGCGCCGCCGCATCAACCGCGCCTGTGATCCGCATCCGAATCCCGGCCGCGAACTCAATTTCGATAGCGCCGCCCGTCCTGGAAGGCGCTGTCAACACTTGCCGGTATGGCGCCACGGATGATGCCGTCCGAACCACTCGGATGATCCGCCCCAGCTGGTCCTGGTCAACGTCAGCACCGACGCGAATGACACCCCGCCGAACTCGATCTGGATGACTGCCAATGCCGCCGGCTTAATCTCGACGAGCCGAGGCCCTTGGCATCCTCGCGCGGCTTCACCGCACAACTCCTCGGTGCCTTCATCGCCAGTGAAACAGCTGCGAGGGCAACAGCCCGCCTCGCGCGCGATGGCCGACACATTCGCCCCCTGCCCCAGCGATGCCTTGATCAGCCGTACCTTCAGCTGCGCCGGCTGGTTGGGGAACAAAAAAGCTAAGTGCAATAATTTTCCCCAGTCCTCTGCTCATGCTGATCCCAAGCGACTGCACTCCATGGATCGAGCATATTTCGACCAAAGAGCAGGTTTTCCGTACATGGGCCAATCGATTGACACTACTGAGGGGAGTGGCATTCCGTTTTGTCTACTACCTAACAATGTCGGATGTGCGACACGGCAATCGTGGAGCTATCATGCTGAACAAGTGACTTTTCCCTTTGGCACGGAACGTGCTCGATTAGGATCAGACGCACTGGAGTTGAGACTAGGGCTGCCCTGAACGCAGGATACCACTTCGCATGAAGGGGCTGCTGCCGAACTTGGCCCTTTGAAGGAGAAAGCGATGAGGAATCTAGTTATTGATGCTGTAGTGGGCAGAGATCAGCAACTGCAATCGAAAACATCCAGCTCGGCACATCGCGGAAATCCACGAGCCATCTACTGCTACGGCATGTAAGGAATTACATAGATCAAGATGTCATCGCGTGTGCAACGTCCCTTGCGCTGATAACCCAGTGGCAACACCAGCACGTCGCCGATTAGGACCGAAAGACTCTAACTCAGAGCGGTCCAATCAAGGGCTCAGCGGACGGCACATGTTCCCGTAGTTTTCTTGAGATTTGTGTATTCAGAGATGGTGAATACAGCTCTAGTTACCGGCGGCTCGGGATACTTCGGGCAATTGTTGAGCAAACAGTTGCTTCAGCAAGGAACGCACGTTCGCGTGTTCGACCTCAATTTCCCTGACTTCAGTCATCCTAATCTGGAATTTTTCAAAGGCACGATTCTAGACCGCAAGGCGGTCAAACAAGCACTCTCCGGCGTGAAAAAGGTGTTCCACAACGTTGCCCAGGTCCCTTTAGCCAAAAAGGCAGATCTGTTCTGGTCCGTCAACAAGGACGGCACTCAGATCATTGCTGACGAATCGGCTGCGGCTGGAGTCGAGAAGCTGATATATACTTCCTCCAGCGCTGTTTTTGGCGCCCCGAGATCGAATCCCGTCACAGAGAATACGGAGCCCAATCCTGCCGAAGATTACGGACGCGCAAAACTCGCAGGAGAAATCATTTGTAAGAAAGCAGTGCGACGCCACGGTCTCGATGTGGCGATCGTACGCCCGCGGACTATTCTCGGACATGGCCGCCTTGGCATCGTGCAAATCCTGTTTGACTGGATTGAACGGGGCCTGGAAATTCCAGTTTTGGCCGGCGGTAACAACAGATATCAGTTCGTTCACTCGGATGATTTGGCCTGGGTATGCATTGCAGCCTCGTATATGAAAGGGCCATCAGAATACAATATTGGTGCCGCCGAATTTGGCACAATGCGTGAACTTCTGCAGGCGGTAATCGACCACGCCGGAACAAAAAGCCGGATCAAATCTATTCCGATTGGGCCGACTACGCTCGCAGCGAATTTGGCAAGTACGCTTTGCCTCTCCCCCTTGGGCCCCTACCATTCGCTAATGTATGGGCGATCAATGTATTTCGATATTTCGAAAGCGCAAAAAGAACTTGGTTATAACCCGAAGTACTCGAATTCCCAGATGATCATCGATAGCTATGATTGGTATCAGGCCAATAAGTCGTCTCTGAGCAAGGACGGAGCGTCACACCATAAGTCGCCGGTAAAAAAACAGATTTTGGCACTGATTCCCTACGTATTGCGGATGATCCCGGGATGAATACGCCACCTCTGATCCCAGTTCTTACCGCGGGCTTGAATTCGTGTAACGGCGATCGACGGAGCCGGACCTCACTGCCTGCCGAGACCGGACTAGCCGATAAGCTTCTCCCAATTGGCTTGATGGGCGTACGGTTATTTCACGCTATCAACATCGCGTTGTTTGCAAAGGCTCTCGATTCCATGGAGGTGTCAGTCGCTTATCCGGCTTCAGTGGGATCTGGGTTCGCTATGCGGGCGGCTGCGTCATATTATATATTTGGAGAGCCGTTCCATCTGTACAAATGGATTGGCCTCGGGCTTGTCTTGGCCGTCATTATTTTTCCGGCTCGAGGAGACTAAGATGGTATTCGATCGAGTGCTCGTGGCAACACTGATGCCTGCGTGGCCATTGCTCGACGGGGAAGAAAAGCCAGCCGTAGTCACTGAAGTCGTAGCAAGCGTCACCCAAGCCATTGCAGACGCCCCCATTCATATTCGTTTGGCTGTTCGAAGCGTTTCGATCTTACTGAGCCTTTGCGTCTTCTTGATTTCAGCGAGCGCGGGCGGCCCATTGGCAAGCTCGCTCCGCGCAGAAAAGTTTTATACTCTTCTGCAGAGATCGCCTGGTCCCATCAGATCCGTTCTGCGCCTTTATCGATCGATGACGCTGCTTGCATTCTATGAGCAGACGCCCGTGGCGGCAAAGCTGTTGTCCGTACGGACTACAGGGAAACAAAAGGCTTCAACATGAAAGGCAGTTTTCATCCGCGCAACGAACTGCAACTGGAAGCGGATGCGGTGATTATCGGCTCCGGTGCAGGCGGTGCCAGCGTGGCAGATGTGCTGACGGCTGCCGGTTTATCTATAATCATGCTTGAAGAAGGTAAGCATATTCCCTCATCATCCGCTTCTCCTATCGCAAGAGAAGCATTTTCGGCCGCCTGGCGCGGCGGCGGCATAACCGCGTCGATTGGCTGGCCCCCCATCACCTATTCGGAGGGCCGCTGCGTCGGGGGAGGAACAGAAATCAACAGCGCTATTACGCAGCGAGCCGATAGCGATCTCATTGATCAATGGCGCAAGCTCAACAAGATCGAGAATTTTACGCCGGATGAGCTGGCGCCATATTACGAGCGCGCGGAGACGGCGGTAAATGCAAGCCTGACCTCCGGTCCGCTCGGACGTGCCACCGACATTCTGCGGGAAGGAGGCCAAGCGCTGGGCTGGAAAGTGTCGGAGCTGAAACGGGGACAACGTGGGTGCAAGGGCGCCAACCGGTGTTCTTATGTATGTCCGAACGGCGCCAAGCAATCCATGGCGGTGACCCTTCTGCCAAAGGCGGTGGACCGCGGCATGCGGCTGCTGGCGCAAACGCGGGTGGACAATATACGAATTGAAAAACGCCGCGTCACAGAGGTGCTTGCCCAGTCACGCGATGCCGGCGGACAAGTCGTGCCAGTGCGCGTAAAAGCCGGCATGGTGTTTGTTTGCGCAGGTGCAATTCATACCCCGGCGCTTTTGCGCTGCTCCGGCCTGCGTGAACGCATTGGCGATACACTGCGCCTTCACCCGACAATCAAGGCGACGGCGCTGTTTAACGAGCCTGTCGATGCACATCAGTCGCGGCTTCCTCTAACGGCAATTACCGAATTTATGCCGGAACAGCGCATCGGTGGATCGATATTCACGCCGGCGGTCTTTGGCCTCTCGCTTGCGGAAGACTGGACCAATCGCGGCGATCTGATGCGGGACTGGCGTTTGTGCGGGTCGTATTACGGCATGATACGGTCCCGCGGAGTGGGCTCAGTGAGACCGCTTCCCGGCTTCGACGAACCGCTCGTCATTTTCAAGCTCGCCCCTGAGGACTGGATTGCTCTGAGCCAGGTTCTCACCCGCCTTGGCCAAGCCATGTTTGCGGCCGGCGCCCGCAAGGTGTTCCCGAGCATATCCGGCCATGAAGGATGGACGAGCCCTGATCAGGTACATGAATTCTGGAACAAGCCTCTGCCCAAAGGGGCAACAAATCTGATGACCGTGCACCTGTTTTCGAGTTGCCCGCCAGGCGAGCATCAGGATGCTTGCGCCGTCGACAGTTACGGACGGGTGCGTGGCGTCGAAAACCTCTTTGTCGCCGATGCCAGCCTCATTCCGGAAGCGCCAGGCGTCAATCCCCAGATGACGATCATGGCCCTAGCGTTCCGCGTTGCGGAAGCAGCACTCTGTCATTCGGCAGAAGAACGCGCCCGGTCAGCAGCAAGAGATATAAATTGAAGCGGTTATTGATGTGCAAGAGACAATCCAGGTAACCCTGAATGCGCCCCTCGTGCTTCTCACAGGAGCCGCCGGCTGGCTGGGCGGGCGAATCGCGGCGGCGCTGACGACGGGTTTGCCCGAAGCACGACTTCTCGCAACCGGAGGCTTCCGGGTAAGGGCGCTCGTGCTTCCGGGAGAAGACGTGTCGCAGCTGCGTGAACAGGGCGTGGAAATCGTGACAGGCGATGTCCGGGACATGGAAACTGTCCGTGCATTCGTGGCCGGTGCCGAGGGCGCTCTCTTGATCCACATGGCCGGGGTCATTCATCCAAAAACCGTTGCTCGGTTTGAAGCGATCAACACACAAGGCACGATCAATCTGCTTACGGGAGCGCAAAAGGTAGGTGTGCGGCGCGCGATTGTCATGTCGTCGAATTCGCCGATCGGTTGCAACCCACATCCGGATCACAGATTCACAGAGGAAAGCCCCTATAACCCATACATGGGATATGGCCGCTCGAAGATGCTGATGGAAAAGGCGCTGCGTGCGGAAATTGCCGTTGGCAGCACGACTGAAATTGTCATCGTCCGCGCGCCCTGGTTTTACGGACCTAACCAGCCAGCAAGGCAGACGCTTTTTTTCAAGATGGTCAAGAACGGCAAGTTTCCCATAGTTGGATCTGGACGGAACCGCCGCTCGATGGGGTATACCGACAATCTCGCGCAGGGCATCCTGCTCGCCGCAGCTCACAAAAATGCGCCGGGCGAGATTTTCTGGCTTGCGGACGAAACGCCGTACACCATGAACGAAATTGTCGAGACCGTCGGCAAGGTCCTGCATGAAGATTTCGGCATGACGGTCAAGCCTAACAAGGTCCATCTGCCGAGCATTGCAGCCGAAGTCGCAACGATAGTGAATGCAACTTTTCAGTATGCCGGCATCTATCATCAGAAAATCCATGTCCTCTCTGAAATGAACAAGACAATTGCCTGCGATATCACCAAGGCCAGAAAAGTGCTCGGTTATGCGCCCCAGATCGCCTTGCGAGAAGGCATGCGCCGTTCGGTCGACTCGTGCCTGAAGAACAGGCATCTGATTTAAAGCTTCTCTGCGTAACCGGCCGATTGCGACCGCGCTATTCGGAGGCGTCTGAACCGGTAAGTTCACATCGTTAGCAAGATCGTTATTGACGTCGTCTACGGAGGTAAACAGGCGGCACGAGATTCTGGTTGGCATGCGAGGCCGCGTGCCGAGTGGGCGGGGATGTTGCCATCCCTCCTCCCAAACCCCGAACGAGCGGATTTCCCGCATCCGGTTCTTCACGCGTAAGTTTTTATCTGAAGCCGGCAAACTGGGCAAACTTTGGCTAGAGTTTTCGCTGCTGCGAGGAAGGATGATAAAGGCATCAAAATTTTCGGACGACCAGAAAGCGTTCATCCTGAAGCAGGAGACAACGACGGCGTTGCGGTTGCGGAGATCTGCCGCAAGGTCGGGATGAGCCAAGCGAAGTATTTCAACTGGAAAGAAGTATGATGGATTGCTGCCAACAGAGATGCGGCAGTTGAACAGCTGGAGGAGGAGAACAGTAAGCTGAAGAAGCTGATGGCTGACCTGTTGCTCGATAAGGAAATTGTGCAGGACGTGATCCGCAGAAGGCTATGAAGCCTGGCCGGAACCGCAAGCTGGTCGACGAGGTCCGCAGCGAGTGGCAGGTCTCGATCCGCAGGGTCTGCACGCCCTCAAGTTTGAGAGGTCGACCTACCATTACAAATCTCGTCGCTCCGATCACGCTGCCCTCGAACATCGAATCAAGGAGATTCGCCATGCCCCCGCTTTCGGTATGGCTACCGTGGCGTTCACGTCCTGCTTCGTCGTGAAGCTTGGCGCCATTGCCAGAACAAGACACGGGGCGTCTATCGCGGATTGGGCCTGCAATTACGCAAAAAGACGCCCAAGCGCCGGGTAAGGTCAAGCTGTGACTAGAATCCGGCCACGCGATGAAAGAGCCCCGGGCGATGGACTTGGTCCATGACCAGTCGGCGACAGGACATATGCCGTGGAAAAAATAATCAGAGCCAATTGGCAGCACCCCGGAGCTCGCCGCGATCTCTACCGCCGTCTTGCGCCCATAACAGATCAGCCAGATCTTTCGACCGCACCTCGCCAACTCGAGCCGATGCGTCCAAATCCCGCTTAGCGCGCACGCGACAGCTAGTGTTCTGACTCATTCATTTGCATCCCGCTGTTGCGATGGCGAGCGCTTTTTTGGCTCGGCGGGTGCTTTGCGAGGATGGATTTGGCGCTGGCGATTCACTTGAATGGCTTTGGGTTTTGGTTTCGATGCTCGATCCACTCGTTAATCGCGGTCTTGAGTTCGGTGACGTCGTTGAAGGTTCCTCGCCGGATGCGCTGGCGAGTGATTTCTGCGAAGAGCCGCTCGACGAGGTTGAGCCAGGAACAGGATGTCGGCGTGAAGTGCAGCGTGAAGCGTTTGTGTCGCGCCAACCAGCGCTTCACGGCCGGCGTCTTGTGGGTGGCGTAGTTGTCGAGGATCAGATGCAGATCGAGATGTGCGGGGGTCTCGCGGTCGATTGTTTTCAGAAACGACAGGAACTCGTCTGCCCGATGGCGTGCCAGACATTCGCCGATGACGGTACCGGCCGCCACATCGAGCGCGGCGAAGAGTGTTGTGGTGCCGTTGCGCTTGTAATCATGGGTCATCGTGCCGGCACGGCCCTTTTTCAAGGGCAAACCCGGCTGCGTGCGGTCGAGTGCCTGGATTTGACTCTTTTCATCGACGGAAAGCACCAGCGCCTTCTCCGGCGGATCGACGTAAAGGCCGACGATGTCCTCGACCTTCGCGATGAAGTCGGGATCGTTGGAGATCTTGAAGCTGTGCACGAGATGCGGCTTGAGGCCATGTTCGGCCCAGATGCGCTGCACGCTCGTGTGGCTGATGCCCATTTCTTCCGCCATCGACCGCACGCTCCAGTGCGGGGCATTGGCCGGACGCTCCTTCACGGTCTTCTCGACGACCTTGAGCTTCATGGCAGCGCTGAGCGGCTTTCGGCCAGGCGGCTTGGAGCGGCCTTTGATCAGACCATCGACGCCGGCCTCGACAAAATAGTCCTGCCAGCGCCAGACGGTGGTCTTCGAAACCCCGACCTCACGCATAATCGCCACGACGCCATGACCGTCCGCCGTCACCAGCACGATCCTCGCTCGCTTCGCGATCTTCTGAGCCGTGTTTCCATCGGTGAGCAATTGCTCCAGTTCCCTGCGAGCCTTGCGATCAAGTACAATCAAGTCGTTTTCCATGCCGCGAGTGAATCATGTTCGCGACAAGTTGGGATTCAAATGTCAGTGACAGAACACGGATCAATCCTCCGCGGCATGATCCACTTCGATATGGCCCGCCTGCTTCTCAGCGCTGAAAATCCAGAGCAGCCCGCCGAGCGCGCCCACGATGAAGTAGACGGCGCCGAACAGGATCGAGACGACGGTGCCGTCCGTCTGCGCAAGTCCGGCATAGCCGAAGGCGACCATCATCGTCGCCTCGCGCACGCCCCAGCCGGCGATCGAAATCGGCATCGTGGTGATTAGCATGATCGGCGGGGTCAGTATGAGCAGCTGCTCGAAATCACCGGGCACCTCGATCGCGCGCACGCAGCACCAGGCGATCACGACCGCCAGCACATGAATGGTGAACGACAGCATAGCAATCTTCAGTCCGCTTTTCTTGCTGAAGATCACCTGGTTGGCAATCGCCGAGCAGGCGTGGAAATGTTTGATCGGCCACCAGCTCTTCAGCCACGCCCATTCCAGATGGCCGAGCAGCAGAAAGCCCATCCCTCCGGTGAGTGCTACGAGATCGACAAAGACCAGCGCGAGCCGGCCATTGGCGTCGCCGATCATGGCGTAGCTCCAGGGCAGGCTTGCAACGATAATGAACGCCAGCGCAATCAGGCCGACGGCGCGATCGATCAGGATCGAATAGGTCGCTGCGCGCCAGCCGGCGCCAGTGCGGTTGACGAGCCAAAGCCGAACCGCGTCGCCCCCGATCGATGACGGCAGCGTCTGGTTGAAGAAGCTGCCGATCATGTTGAAGCGGAATGCCTTGAGGTTGCTTAAGGGCGCATGGCACAGACCGGAAATCACGCGCCAGCGCTGCGTGCCGAGGAAGATCTGGAAGATGGTGACCGCAATGGCAAGCGCGATCCAGAGCGGGTTGATATGGCTCAGCCGCGACTGGATCGCAGCGAAATCAATCGCGCTTAGAGCGAGGTAAAGCAGCCCGACTGACAACGCCACCCGGGTTATAAAGATCAGAAATCCGCACATGACGAACTAGCTCGCGGAGCCGCAAGACCTCGCTGTAGCAAGTCACGTCGATTGACAGCTCTAGGTCGCAAATCCGAGACGCTTCCATGGGGGGACCGCAAACGCTTACGGAGCGCCCGCGTTTAACCCATCGGGTTTTAAACTTCACCCCCTCAGATGTGATAGGGAGCGCCCGCCTTTACGATTTCCTAATCCGGATCTATACCTTGTTGCGCAAACTGTGCGCTATGCAGGTCTCCAAATGATTGAAGCGAGCGTTTCCGGTCATCGCCAAATCGGCAGCGAGTTTTCGGACGACGAGTTCGATGAGCTCTTTCCTCCCGGTTATGAGCGACATTATTGGCATCGCGCTCGGAGTGCCATTGTGAAGAGCTATGTCCACGCGTTTTGTGGCCTCAGCGATACGCTTCTCGAAATCGGCGCTGCTCGTGGTCATTACGTTAGCGTCTTGCGTAAAGCCGGGTTCGACGCGTACGGCTGCGATCTGGGCGATCCATGGGTCCACGAGGAGGCAAGACCGTTTGTCTTTACGAAAACTGATTTCGCCGATGTTGACAAGGAGCTGCGCGACCGCGTCACCACGGTTCTGCTCTTGGACGTGCTTGAGCACATCGAGCAGCCGGTCACATTTATCGAATCAATTTTTCGTGCCCTTCCGGCGCTGCGTTCGCTGATCATCGCGCTGCCAGCGCGGCAAGAGCTGTGGTCGAACTTTGATGAACATTACCGCCATTTCCTACGCTACGATGTAACTGAACTTCGCAAACTGGCGCTACGGTCCCGCCTTTCAATCAAATCCTACAGTTACTTCTTTCATGCTTTGTATGTGCCGACCTTATTGCTGAAGACACTAGGCATGAAGCGTGGAACGGCGTTTGACGCGCGCAAAGCACCCCGGTTGCATGAACTATTGGGAATTACATTTTGGCTGGAAAGCAAACTTTTGCCAAGGAATGTCTATGGCACGTCACTGATCTGCGCCTGCGCCAAAGATCGTCCTATCTGAGAACTCCCGGTTCATCGGCTCAGATGGTCGGCCACAAGAGCGGCGGCAACCAAACCGGTTGTCACAGCAACATCCGATTGTCCACGATAAACGCGACTGAGGCCGAAAGTAATCAGTGCGAGCCCGTCCGGAGGGCATCGCGTCGCAGTCCACCCGCGCGCTCACGCCGCCGGCAAAACTGGCCAGCAATACTGCGAGAACCCTAGGCGGCCCAAATGCGTGATGCCGCATCCGATGTAGCAGCTCGTGTTGAACGGGGCGTCCTCGCGGATCTTGGTAACCGTGATCTCTGGCAACACTGTGAAATTCGGAAAGGTCGAGCAGCCCATGTAATGTAGATCGGCTTATCCTTGTAGCTGAAGCGCGACCTGCCGTGCGGCATTACGCCCTTGCCCTGGGTTGCACGGATCGCGGTGAATAGTCGTCCGTTTAGAAGCCCATTTGAGCGCGGTTGAGGCGGCGAGCGCAGCAAGCGTTCAGGATTAGACGCAGCAGAAGCCTCAGCCATGCGACGACAAGGCGGAGATTGTGGCCGACGGCAGTGAGAACGACGTTGGCAGCATCACCGTCGCGGCCCTTGAGATAGCAGCGGCCGAGGTGGCCATCGGTCTTCATGTGACCGATCACGGGCTCGATGGCGGATCGACGCCTGAGCTCGCGTTCGACCGCTCCGACGACCCCACGCTTCTGGCCGGAGAAGAAGACGCGTCGTGGGTTTTCGCGGTTTTGTGACCGCGATAGCCCTTATCGACATAGGCGTGCTCGATCTGGCAACTGGCGAGCTTCTCGGTGGCTTCGATGAAGTGCGAACAGGGATGCTGCGTCGCAGAGCACTTGCTACAGAGCGACGGCGCTGCCGGCCGCTTTGCTCACGAACGCATCGAAGCGCCCGATCGATCGTCGCCGCACTCATCGACAATAATTTAGTACGGCTCTCTGGCGCCAGGTCGATATGGCCGTGCCGCTCCATCGATTCAATCAAGATCGGCAGCAGGGCCTTCAGACGCTTGCCGCACACCCGGTTTGCGGTCTCCCAAAGCAGTATCAGCGCAATTTCTCTCGGCGTCTTGGTAAATCAGTGGACGATTGCGGCGCCCCGCTGTCTAGCCGTCAGGATCGCAGCGCAACAACCGTATCGCATGCTTCCGATGGAAGCCCGTAATCGCGACGAACTCGTCGAGAATGCGGCCCTTTTCGACACGGCTCGACATCCTGTAACGCCGCGCCAAAGCGGACTTCAGTTCCTTGAGCGTCGTCATGCTCAATCGCCTCATCGTTGCCCACTGTGCTCCCTCGCCATTGTGGAGCAATCTACGTGAGGCAACAGCTCAGATTCAGGAGCATTTCTGACGACGCAATGCGATGGGCGAGTTGAATGTCATGATCACGGGCGTATCGCTCGACCATCGCCTCCGGTTGGCCTATTCCGGTTTTGATTACTCCTATGTCGTGCTCGGTGGCGAGAGCTTCGTCGCTCTGGCCGAAAGCATGCAGAATGCTTTGTGGTCACTCGGCGGAGCGCCGCGGGAGCATCGCACCGACAACCTGTCGGCCGCCTTCTGCAATCTCGACCGCGACGCGAAAGACGATCTGACGCGGCGATACGAGGAGCTCTTCGCCCATGACGGCATGTGGTCCTCCCGCAACAACAGCGGCATCGCCCATGAGAACGGGGCGACCGAGAGCTCGCATGGTCATCTCAAGCGGGCGATCGCCGCGCGCTGTTGCTGCGTGGCACGCTCGACTTCGATGATCTCGTCGCCGATGCGGTTATTTGTCGTGTCGAAGGTGACATCCGACGCGTGCAGGAAGTGCTTGGCGATGTATTCCTTGACCAGATAGCTCTTGTAGCCGCAGCAGATGACGAAATCGTTGATGCCATAGTGCGAGTAGATTTTGAGGATGTGTCACAGAACCGGCTTGCCGCCGATCTCGATCATGGGCTTGGGCCAAAGTGGGTTTCCTCGGAGATTCGGGTTTCCAAGGCCACCCGCGAGGATCACACCTTTCACCATTGGCTTCATTTCTGGGTATGCGGCCGTTGTCGCCTGGCTTCACGGCAGGATTGCTCCGCTATGGCGGCGGGGCGTACCGGCTTGAACAGAAACTGCTTGGCAGCATTCGGATTATCATCGTCAAAGATAGGGGGATTGAACGTAGCAGCGGCGACGTAATCCGCCTGCCTAGCTCCAAAGGAGGCCATGACGCTGGCTTGATCAAGACGATACGGGCCCTCCGGCTCGACCACTACCCATGCTTTGGCCAGATCGGCGCAGTTCTCAAGCCCGAGCGTTTCCACCGCGACCGCGTTGCTGCCGGGTTGTGCCCCGAATAGGAATGGTAGACCGAGCGCTCGCGTCTCGAGCACATACAGCAGGCTCGGCGAGAGGCCCGTGAGATCGACGACCGGAGTACCGGCTTCAAGGCCGGCCGCACGAGCCTGGCTTCTGGCCGTGGCCAGATAGTCGCGGAAGGACTGCGAAAGTACCAATTTCCCGCCACCCGGCATGGGCATGACAGCGGTATAAGCGCGCAGATCTTTAACCTGACGGAACGGCTTGTGTAAGCTACCATTGACGAGTGATGCAGTTAGCAACTGTGCCAACACGGACAGGGGCAGTAAAGCGGCGGCGACGCTGCATCCCTGTTGCGCGAGAGGGCTCAGCAGAGCAACGGCCGCGAGCATCCAGAACAAGCCAGCCATCGCACCAAGGTTCCAGTAATTCAGATTGGAGCCCAGTGCAAACAGGTGCGGGAGCACCAAAAAGGTTAGCGCTAGAGCGATGCTGGTGGGGGTCTGAGCGCGCAAAACCAATCCTCCACGATAGAACATCGCTCCAAGGCATGTGAAGGCCGGCACGAGGAACAGAGTCGACGACTTGATGCTGATCGGACCGGTCCCCAGCAGCGCAATCGCTATTGTTACGATCAACACCGCAGCGAGAGCCAGCGAGGGAAGCAACTTGTGCGTAGAGCCCACGAGAATGCTGAGCAGAAAGGCTATCGCCACTAACACAGCGATAGCGAGTTGCGAGCGACTGACGGCGAGCCAATCGATCCGAAACATGAGAGACACCTCGTGCCCGGCACCCAGCAGGATTTCCATTTCAGCACTGTTGATCATACGCGTCAGCAGCCCGGCGATGCCGCCGTCGATCAAGGAGGCGGTAATGATCATTAGAGCGAGAGCGACCAGCGCGGCGCCAACCATGGGCAGCAGTGACTTTCGGTGCAACACGACGACGTAGAGCATAACGACGAGGGCAATGGCCGCAGCGGTGGTCGGCTTGGCCATGAAGCAGCACCAGCCGCCAACGCCGACAAGGATCCATCCCAAGACCTGGCGGATGCGCCCTGGCCGTTCGGCTAACAGCAAGCCAGCCATCACCATCAAGAGCGATTGAAAGGTCAGTGAGTAGTAGCTGGGGGTGAGCCACCAGCCGGAAAAGTTGCATGATGCCAGGCTGGCGATCCCTGCCGATAGCACCGCCGCATGCAGCCAGCCCGCTGTCCAAACGCGCCGGATTACAAGGAAGCTGAGAATCCAGCTCAGCGCCATGGTAAACGTGACGTTCGCCATGCGAAGCACTGCGATGTCGCCGCCCGCCCATTGATATGGCCAGTGATAGACGAAGCCGAAGAGTGACGGCGGAACATTGATTGCGTAGGGGAATGGGTTCGCGATGACGTTGAGATACAAACCTTCGTCGGCGAGATTAAGACCGTAACTGCTGTAGTATAGCAGCCAACCGAAAAGGATTGCTGTGGTAAGCGCGGAAAGAGTCAGCAAAGTTCGATCCAGTAAGACTGACAACGTCCTTCCCTCGGCAAAGTGGTTATCTGTTGGCATAGGCCCCTTCCTGCCAACCTCGTAGATGAGGCCCATTCCAAGGGATATCAGCCTCGGAGCTTCTAACTGACCTGAGCCCGGCAAACTCCTCCCAAAATTGGTAGGGTCTATCACCTCGGAGCGGGATGGATATGCGGCCGAGCCGGTTCACAGAAACAGATCATCGGGATCTTGCGGGACGCGCTGGAGAGCACCTCATTCCGCGACTAGACTAGACTACTTTCCGGCGCAAAATTCGCGCTTCTAACCAGACTGGTCAACCGCGCGGACAACGACAAGGCCCCGCCAGGGGCTGGCGGGGCCTTGAGAGGCCAGATTGAGCTGGGACGGACTACGGTTGGCGTGACTGGTTTTCCATCGCGCGTCCGATATTGATGAGGTTGTCGGCGACGACGCCGAGGCCGACCCAGCGTTTCATTCCGATGCTGCCCTTGTAGCGGCAGCGATCGAGCCCGTGTCGCCGTTTGACGACGCTGATACGTCCCTCGCATCCGGTTCGCCATTTCTGACCGTTTCGGAACCAGCGCTTTTTCTGCTCGCGCTTGCGCTCGGCGCTCTTGGTCGAGCGATTGGGAATGCAGACGCGTTTGACGCCTCTGGCTTTCGCCGCAGCCTCATTCCTGGCGGAGTAGAAGCCAGCGTCCGCCGCCACCAGGCGAGGCGTGCGCCCGAGCTTTGCCTCGTGGATCTCGATGGCCGGGATCAACAACTCCGAATCGCTTGGCCGCTGATCGTAGACGTCGTAGTCGATCACAATCTGGTTTTCTGCTTCCTGCAGTTTGACCATCTTGCCAAACTCGTTGGGCTTGCCGGCCTTGCCTTTGCGAATGATCTCGGTCGAGGGCTCGAACACGCTGAGGAGCTTGCCTTCTGCCCGGGTGTTGCCGCGGAAGATGCGTTCCCGGGTCTGCCGCATCACTTGCCGCACCAGCGGCAGCATCGCTTCCAGCTGCAGACGCAGGCCTTTCAACGCCAGCTGCTTCAAGATGCCCCTGGACCGCTTCACGCCTTCGGAGATCTCGCTGGAGAAGCGCTTCGCCTGACCCACCACCCGGCTCGTCGAGCTCAGTAGCTTACGGTAGCCTTCCTTGAGCTTCTCGTGATTGAGCGGCCCCTTGGCGCGCGCAATCCGCGCGATCTCAAGCAACCGCAGCTTCACGCTTCGACTTCGGTCGCGCAGCTTCGTTCCGACGACGCCCGTGATGGCGGTGATCTTCTTCATGGTGCGGATCAGCACTCGCACTCCGTCCCCCAACAACGTGCTGTCCGTCGGATGGTGGATGTTCGTCTCCACCACCGTCGTATCCACGCGCATTCTGCGCCCTTGCGTCACCCCCTGTTGCTGCGCGATTTGCACCATTCGGTCGTGAATCTGCCTGATCGTGTCCGGATCCACAGCCAGGCCCCAGCGGCCGATCGTCTTTGCGTCCGGCGTCTTGCCGCCGCCCACGCGGGTGAAGTCGCGATACACCAGGTTGGCGCGCACTTCGCGCTCCAGCACCTGATAGCTCCAATTGCGGACGTGTTTGAGGATCAACAATCGCAGCACCACCTCGGCCGGCGCGCCCAGCCGGCCACGACTGCGGCTCTTGGGATGCCGTCTCGCCAGCGCCTCATATACCGCAGCTACGATCTGTTCATCCGCCAGAACGCGGTCGGCATGCTCCATCCAACCTTCGCGAAGATCGCTCACTTCTTCGGCGATCAAGCCATCGCCGAAGCTCAGTTGCACTCTGCGCATCTCAATCACGCTTCTTCCTCCTGCCCCGCGGCGCCGCCGCATCGGGGCCCAGCAGGTCGTGATTGAGCTCGCAGATCGCTTCGATCGCTTCTTTCAGCTTCTGATAGTTGTCCAGCCAACGGCGCACTTCAGCAACGCGTTCACGGCGCACGCTGAACTGGCGAACGCGTCCGCCGCCATAGCTCACCGTCAGCACGTACACTTGGTGCCCTTCGCCGCGCGCACATTTCGGGCAGCCGCGCTTGTGACGAACAGTGCGCTCCAGCAGCGAACCACGCAGCAGTTCGCCGGTGACCGGCAGCTTGCCGACAAGCTTCTCGCGGGTTTGAAGAGCTCGATCTCGAATCATCCATAAGAATGAATCAATCTCACCCACACAAGTCAACGCTGATTCCGTCCGATCTTGCAGTTTTCGCCCCACCAAGCGATTCTGGCTGCCTCAAAAGGCAGCCGAATTTTGCGCCGGAAAGTAGACTAGGGTCTATTGCAGCTCAGGATTCTCACCCGGGCTTGGTTGTGATTTGAAGCCATGGATGAGGCGATTCGCAAAGGAAGATGGAGCCACTTGGTCTATGCAAGCGAGAGAGCCCGGCCGCAGCGGCAAGGGCAATCGACGATTTGTCGGGCCGTGCTATGAATCGCCTGAAGCGGCAGTCCGGAGGTCAATTGGCAGCGGGCAAGCCCCGCGGGCTGGGCGGTGGAACGCGTAGCCGGTGCGCGACCCCGCTGACCCGGGACGTTGCGGTCCAAAGCGCGTTGGCCAACTCGGTATATCAGGTCTACGAGGATAGAAGAACGCGCGGTCCTTTGGGCGTTCTTGCCACTCGGCCCTGTAGATCACACCGTGTAAAAGTATGCACTTGACCTGACAACTGGCTCTTCGTCGTGGTGGGTGTCCGACGAAGATTTGTGTCCGGCGCTACGCGGCCGGCAGCAATTTCTCCTTCGCAATGGGCAGCGCGTCAAGGAAGGTTTGCATCGGTGTTTTTCCATAGCACCATCGTCCCTGATGCGGGCGCGTTTCGTTGTACGCCGTCACCCAAACATCGAGATCATTCTGCAGCTGTCGATGGTTCGATAGATCTTCTTGCGGAACGCCACACGATAGAACTCATCGAGCGCGGTTCGATGGAAGCGCTCGCAGATTCCGTTG
>NZ_PYCN01000049.1 GCF_003062295.1 Bradyrhizobium algeriense
GATGTGCCGCAGCTTGGTGGACATCGGCTTGACCACGATTTCTTCGGTGTGGAACACGCCGTCGACCACGATGCCAAAGGTCTGGCTGCCGACCTGCGTCACCACGATGAAGCCGTTCTCGGGGTCGCTTGACGAGCCGTCGTCGATCTTGAGCAGCTTCTTCAGGTGCATCAGCGGCAACAGCTTGTTGCGCAACCTTAAGACCGCGGTGTCCTTGATGCGCTCGATGCGGTGTTCGGAGTTGGCGCGCGCCCGCACCAGTTCGACCACGGACAATTGCGGGATCGCAAAGCGGTCGCCGGCGGCTTCCACGATCAGGGCCGAGACGATGGCCAAGGTCAGCGGGATCTTGATGGTGACGCTGGAGCCCTCGCCGGCCACCGACTTGATGTCGATGGTGCCGCCGATCTGGTCGATATTGGTGCGCACCACGTCCATGCCGACGCCGCGGCCGGAGACCGAGGTGACGGCGGCGGCCGTTGAGAAGCCCGGCGCAAAGATGAACTTGTGGATCTGGGCTTCCGTCATCTTCTCCAGCTCGGTCTCGCTGACGAGACCGTTCTGCAGCGCCTTGGCCTTGATCCGCTCGGTGTTCAGCCCGCGGCCATTATCGGCGATGCAGATGATGATGTGGCCGCCCTCGTGATAGGCGGAGAGCCGGATGGTGCCCTGCTCGCCCTTGCCGCTGGCGAGCCGCTCGGCCGGGGTCTCCAGGCCGTGGTCGGCGGAGTTGCGCACCATGTGCGTCAACGGATCCTTGATCAGGTCGAGCACCTGGCGGTCGAGTTCAGTGTCGGCGCCGTGCATTTCCAGTTCAATTTGCTTGCCGAGTTCGCCGGAGAGGTCGCGGACGATGCGCGGCAGCTTCTGCCAGGCATTGCCGATCGGCTGCATCCGCGTCTTCATGACGCCTTCCTGCAGCTCGGCGGTGACGTTCGACAAACGCTGCAGCGGCACCTTGAACTCGGTGTCCTCGTTGCGGCGGGAGATTTCCAAAAGCTGGTTGCGGGTCAACACCAGCTCGGAGACCATGGTCATCAGATGTTCGAGCGTGTCGACGTTGACGCGGATCGACTGGTTGGCGATCTTGTCGGCTTCCTGGACGTCGGTGTCGGCGACAGCGGCGCGCTTGGCCGGCTTTGCCTTCGCGGCTTCCTTGGCGGTTTCCTTGGCGATTTCCTTGGCTTCCGGCTTGGCGGCGGTGGGCGCCGGTGCGGCCGGCTTGGCGACGGCGGCCGGCGCGGGTTTGGGCGCGGGCGCAGCTTCGATTTCGGTCTCGCGGAAGGCGCGTTCGAGGTCGTCGAGCGAGACCTCGCCGGGACGCAAGGGGCGCTCCAGCACCTGGTCCACCAGCGTGCCCGCCGTCATCGCGGGCTGCACCGGCGGTGCGGCGACCACGGGGACAGGTGCGGGTTGAGCGGGCGCTTCGGCCGCCGCATGCTTGGCGCCTTCGGCCATCGCATGCAGCTTCTCGATCAGGTCTTCGTCGGTGCCTTCGGGTTCGGTCTCGGTGGCCTCGAGGCCGGCGAGGATTTCCTTGATGCGGTCGATCGAGGACAGGATCAGCGTCACGGCTTCGGCCCTGACCGGCATGCCGTCGCGGAATTTGCCCATCAGCGTCTCGCCGGCATGGGCCAGCGCTTCCAGCCGCGGCAGCCCCAGGAAGCCGCAGGTGCCCTTGATGGTGTGGACAAGGCGGAAGATGTTATCGAGGATCTTCGCGTCGCTCGGGTCCTGCTCGAACCGCACCAACTGATTATCGACCGTATCCAGGCTCTCGCTGGTCTCGGTCAAAAACTCCCGCAACAAGTCATCCATGAAACTGGCCTTCGTACGCACCGGCACGCGACATCGACGTGCCTTACGGAACGAGGCCAGCTTCTATGCAAAGCGTTTAATATTGGTTGCTCAAATGGAAAAGAACGGGATCAACAAAGAGATAAGGCGGCAGAAATGAATTCTGCCGCCTGTTTTCAACACTTGGTTAACCATGTTTGCGCGTAGGCCGCGCTTCAGGCCGCGGTGACGACCACCTTTTCCCCGTCGGGCGCAAGCGTCACGCTGAGCCCGCAGGCCTGCGCCAGCAGCCGCGTATAGTAAGGCTGCACCGCATGCGCATCGACGGAAGCCGTCGAATTCACGCTCAAGAGATCGGCGATGTTCTGCGGCAGGCGGGCGTTCAGGCCGGCCGAGGTCACGCGAAAACTCATCGTCTCGCCGTCGCCGATCGGATCGATCGTCAACGTACCGCCGCGCGGGATCGTCTGCTGCGCAATGATCAGCATGTTCAACAGCAGCTTGACGCGGTTCTTCGGCAGCAACAGCCGCGGCAGATTCCAGGTGATGGTGATCTTGCCATCCTCGATGTGGCCGCGCGCCATGGTCTGCGCATCGCCGAGATCGATCTGCGCGCCCGCCGATCCCGCCGCTCCAAACGCCAGGCGGCAGAACTGCAATCGTGCGGAGGCGGTCTTGGCGCTCTTGCGGATCAGATCGAGCGCGAAATCGCGGTCTTCGGGCTTCGGGTTGTCGTCCAGCACCTCAAGCCCATTGACGATGGCGCCAACCGGGCTGATGAGATCGTGACAGACTCGCGAACACAACAGCGCCGCAAGTTCGAGGGCATCGGGAGCAGGACCGGGAGACGAAGTGCCAGACATCATGGGTTCCTGGAAAGCCGCCTGGTCGCAAATTGCTGGCGGGCAGTTACGAATCACGCGTGCTTATCGGTTTGATACACTGCGCAGGCCCGTGCTGCCAGCACGGGGCGGCAATGGTAAGGCAGGACGAACAGCAAATAGGCTTAAGCCATGAATGAGGCACGTCCACACGACCGCGATACCGCCGCGGCGCTGATCGAACCGCTGACCGACATCGTGATCCGGGCGGGTGCGGCCATCCTCGCCGTCAACCGTTCCGCCATGAAGGTCGACGGCAAGACCGACGGCTCGCCGGTAACGGAGGCCGATCTGGCGGCCGACCGAATCATCGCCGAAGGCCTTGCCCAGGTGGCGCCCGACATACCGTCGCTGTCGGAAGAGCGCGCCGAGCAGGCCACCCTGCCCTATCAGGAAAGTTTCTTCCTGATCGACCCGCTGGACGGCACCAAGGAGTTCGTCGCCGGCCGCAACGAATTCACCGTCAATCTGGCGCTGGTGAGCTACGGGACGCCGCTACTCGGCATCGTCAGCGCGCCCGCGCTCGGCCTGATCTGGCGCGGCATTGTCGGTCGCGGCGCGGAACGGCTGACGCTTGGCAAGGGCAAACCGCTGATCGAGCCGGTTCGCACCCGCGTCCACCCGCCGCGCGGCCAGCCGTGGACGGTCGCGGTCAGCCGCTCGCATGGCGATGCCAGGACCGAAGCCTTCATTGCGGCAAGGCCGGGTGCAGTACGGTGCGAGCTCGGCTCGGCGGTAAAATTCGGCCGGGTCGCCGAAGGCTGCGTCGATATCTATCCGCGGCTGTCGCCGACTTCGGAATGGGACGTGGCGGCGGGCCATGCGGTCGTTACGGCGGCCGGCGGCAGGATAACGGATTCAAACGGTGCGGCACTGGTATTCGGCACGGCGCGAAAGGACTTCATCGTTCCGGAATTCATCGCCTGGGGCGATCCGAAGGCGGTTTGAGTGCTGTAGCCCGGGCGAGCGCAGCGACCCCGGGGCGGTGCCAGCCAAATCGAATATCCGTTGGGTTTTGTTACCACCGCTCCCGGGGTCGCTGCGCTCGCCCGGGCTACAGCTCGCTACTGCGCGAGCCCACGCTCCAGCGCCGGCCAGCGCGCGGTGGCGTCTTTCAGGAAGCGTGCCGGCTCGGCGGCGAACGCATCGCGGTTTTCCTCGCGGCCGAACAGATAGAGCCGCTGGCCCGCGACCACCCAGAAGCGCGGGTTACCCGCATAGGTGACCCCTCGCCCCAGATCGACCGGGTCATAGCCGCCGAACTGGGGCCCGTAGATTTCCGGATGCGCCACGAAAGAAGCGCGATTGCCCTCGTTGCGGAAACGTCAGACGGCGCCGGCTTCGCGGGCCTCGAAGGCGGGCAAGCCCTGGGCTGCCATGGATTCGGTGAAATAGGCGACGGGATCGAAGCCCTCGATGGCGAGTCCGGAATAGCGGTTTACGACCACCCGCTCGGTGGTCGCGGCCCACGCGGCGAAATCAAGGCTGAGCGCAGCAAAAAAGCCTGCCAATAAGGCAAAAAGGGCTATTCCGAGGCGTGAACCGTATCTTTCCTGCCGTTGTGCCGTCATAGTTGGTGCCGATAACATTGCGAGTCGAGGGGACACTGGGCGCAACCTAGAGCCATGCTGTTGGCGTCAGGTTAAGGCGGCGGCCAGAATTTCGATGCCAGGGGTTCTTTCATGACGTTTGCTTCACGCCTTGCCGCGGTGACGTTCGCCGCGCTGATGTGCTGGACCGTACAGGCTTCCGCACAACAGCCGCAGCAGGCACCATATCCGCAGCAGCAGGCACCCTATCCGCAGCCGCCGCCGGGAGCCTATCCGCCGCCGCAACGCCAGGCGGGGCCCGAGACCTTTGGACCCGACGAACTGGTTTCGGCCGGGCACAAGTTCTTCGGCAACGTCTCGCGCGGGCTTGCCTCGGTCATCGAGCGCGCGGTCAGCCAATGGGGCCTTCCCAACGGCTATGTGCTCGGCGAGGAAGGCTCGGGCGCTTTTGTGGCAGGCCTGCGGTATGGCGAAGGCACGCTCTACACCAAGAACGCCGGCGATCTGCGGGTCTACTGGCAGGGGCCGTCGGTCGGCTTCGACTGGGGCGGCGACGGCGCGCGCACCATGACGCTGGTCTACAACCTGCCCGCCACCAACGCGATCTATCAGCGCTTCGTCGGCATCGACGGCTCCGCCTATATCGTCGGCGGCTTCGGCATGACCGCGCTCACCGCCAACAACATCGTGCTGGTGCCGATCCGCTCCGGCATCGGACTGCGGCTTGGCGCCAATGTCGGCTATCTCAAATATACCCCGCGCGCGACCTGGAACCCGTTCTGAGCCCGTTCGTCGGGATATCCACACGCGTCTCGTTCTGCCGATTCAGGTTAACGCGGCAATGGGCTGGCCTTTAGCCGGCCGGGCGTGGCATTGTGATTAACGAATCCTTGTCTGTGTGGAGTGACCATCCATGATCGAGCCGATCATGTATCTGGCGATCGGTTTTCTGGTCTCCATGCTGTTCGGTCTGATGATCGTGCCGCTGGTGCATAACCGTGCGGTGCGGCTGACGACGCGGCGGCTCGAGGCGGCAACCCCGCTGTCGATGGCCGAGATCCAGGCCGACAAGGACCAGCTGCGCGCGGAATTCGCGATGTCGGCGCGACGGCTCGAAATGAACGTCGAGCAGCTCAAGAACAAGACCACGAGCCAGCTCGCCGAACTCGGCAAGAAGAGCGACGCGATCAACCGCATGAAGATCGAGCTCGGCGAAAAGAACGCCACGATCTTTTCGCTCGAAGCGCGCGAGAAGGCGGTGAAGGAGCAGTTGCGCGCCACCGAAGAGGAATTCGCGGCCAAGACCGAACTCTTGCGCAGCGCCGAACAGGCGCTGACCGACAAGCAGGCCGAGCTCGCCAGGATCAATCACGAATTGAATGATCGTGCGATGACGGCGGACAGCCGCCAGGTCGAGCTGGTCGCGGTGCGCACGCAGATCGAGCAACTGAAGGGCCGCGTCGGCGACGCCGAAAAGGAATTTTCGACGACGCAGGCCCGCCTCGCCCAGGAGCGCGTCGACTCCGAGCGCGCGACGCACGAACTGAGCGAAGCGCGCAGCCGCGTCGAAAATTTGAGCCAGCGCGTCACCGACCTCGACCGGCAATTGATCGTGCAGGTCAAGGAAGCCGAGATGCTCGGCAACCGCGTCAACGACCTCGAAGCGCGGCTGGCGACGCAAGGCAAGATCCTGGCCGAACGGGAATACGAAAACAATCAGCTCAGGCAGATGAACGAAAACGCCGAACGCGCGGCACGCGAACTGCGCGCGGAGATCGCGGCGACGAACGGCGGCAAGTCGCCGGTCGTCGAGAAATTGCGCAGCGAGAAGGCCGCCGTCGAGGAGCAGCTTCGTATCGCCCGCGACGAGCGCGCCAAACTGCAGCGTGACATCAACGCCATCCAGCAGCAGGCCGAAAGCTCGTGGCAGACCGAGCGGATGGAAAACGCGCTGCTGCGCGAGCGCATCAACGACATCGCCGCCGAGGTCGCAAAACTCGCCATGCAGCTCGAGGGCCCGAATTCGGCGATCGAGGCCATGCTGGCCGCGGAACCGGCCGTGCCAAAAACCCCGGCCAAGCCCGCCAACGACGTCACCGGGGCCGCAGCCGTCTCGGAAGGCGGCGGGACGCTGGCAGAGCGCATCCGCGCGCTGCAGTCCCACGCTTCGCGGGCCCGCCAGCAGGGGGCGTAATTCGCCGAATTTTTGTTCTGACGCGTTTTCTTGTCGCGAACCGGTGCCCACTTCGCTTGAAAACGCTACGGCGTGGCCTGACTATCGCTTGACACTGAGGGCCCGCACTTCGTAAATCGCGGGCTCTGACGGCCCTCGTTTTCGCCGTTCCCGGACGCATAGCTCAGCGGGAGAGCGTTCCCTTCACACGGGAGAGGTCCAAGGTTCGATCCCTTGTGCGTCCACCATTCTCCTTTGTAATCAACGATGTAATGGATCAACTCCCCAGGGTGTGCCCCGAACAACCTGGGGCACAATGGAGGGCACTTCAGCACGGTCGCCAAAAATCGCTCACCGCCGATGCGATCCCGACGCCACTTAAGAAACTTGGCTGATCCATTACGACGACATCCGTTTCGGCAACATCGTAAATGCGACACGACCAATAGAACTGGAGAGTTCGCTCCACCCGCGCTTCATCGCGGAACGCGAGCAGTCGCCTTTACCAAGCTTGTGATTGCGGAGGCCCGTCATTTGCCTTGGATCGCTGAAGATTTTTATCGGCTGGGGAAGGAACCCCTACTTGAAGTCTTTGCAAGTTGCCTCAGAAGTTGAGCAAAAGAAAAGAAGCTGAAATGTCCTTACCCGTGCCCCAATCCCTCGGCGTGTGCACCGCTTGCTTCGGCGCCGTGATGAGTCAGTGGCTTCATGCCCGTAAGGGTACGCAGCAGCACGTAGAACACCGGCGTCAAGAACAGGCCGAAGATGGTGACGCCGATCATGCCCGAGAACACAGCGACGCCCATGGCACGTCGCATCTCCGAGCCCGCACCGGTAGACAGCACCAGCGGCAGCACGCCCATGATGAACGCCATCGAAGTCATCAGGATCGGACGCAGCCGCAGGCGGCTGGCCTCGATTGCGGCGCGGATCGGCGAACGGCCGGCAAATTCGAGCTCGCGCGCGAATTCGACAATCAGAATCGCGTTCTTGGCCGACAGGCCTACCAGCACGATCAGGCCGATCTGGGTAAACACGTTATTGTCGCCCTTGGACAGCCAGACGCCGAACATCGCGGCCAGCAAACCCATCGGCACGATCATGAGGATCGACAGCGGCAGCGTGAGGCTTTCATAGAGCGCGGCCAGCACCAGGAACACCAGCAGGATCGCCAGCGGAAATACCCACAGGCCGGAATTGCCCGCGATGAACTCCTGGTAGGTCAGGTCGGTCCATTCGAAGGCGAATCCGGGCGGCAGCGTTTCGGCCGCAATGCGCGTGGCCGCTTCCTGGGCCTGTCCGGACGAAAAACCAGGCGCTGCGGCAGCGTTGACGTCCGACGACAAGAAGCCGTTGTAGCGGATGGCGCGTTCAGGACCTGCGCTTTGGCGAATCTTCAGGAGCGCCGATAATGGCACCATGTCGCCGGACGCGGAGCGAACCTTCAATTGGCGGATGTCGTCCGCCCGCGCGCGGAACGGCGCGTCGGCCTGGACATAGACCGAATAGGTCCGGCCGAACTTGTTGAAGTCGTTGACGTAGAACGAGCCCAGATAGATCTGCAGGGTGTTGAATACTTCCGTCACGGGAACGCCGAGCTGCAGCGCCTTGGTGCGGTCGATGTCGGCGAACAGTTGCGGCACGTTGACCTGGAAGCTTGAGAACGCTCCGGCAATCTCGGGCGCTTTGGACAGCGCCGCCATGAAGGCCTTGGTCGTCTCATTGAGTGCCTCATAGCCGAGCCCCGCGCGGTCCTCGATCTGGAGCTTGAAGCCACCGATCGTGCCGAGACCGTTGACCGGCGGCGGCGGGAATATGGCGATGAACGCCTCCTGAATTCCCGCGTATTTCTTATTAAGCTCGGCAGCAATCGCATTACCGCTGAGCGAGGGATCCTTGCGCTCCTCGAACGGCTTCAGCGTCGAGAATACGATGCCCGCATTGGAGGAGTTGGTGAAGCCGGAGATCGACAGTCCCGGAAACGCCACCGAGCTTTGCACGCCGGGCTGGGTCAGCGCGATGTCGCTCATCTTGCGGATCACTTCCTCGGTCCGGTCCAGCGTCGCGCCGTCCGGCAGCCGCGCAAAGCCGACCAGATATTGCTTGTCCTGCCCGGGTACGAAGCCGCTCGGCACCTGTTTGAACAGCACAGCGGTGGCGCCGACCAGCAGAATATAGACACCGATGACAACGGACTTGCCGAAGATCACCTTTGTCACGCTGCGACTGTAGCTGTCGGACGAACGCGTGAAGACCTTGTTGAAGCCGCGGAAGAACCAGCCGAGCGCCTTGTCGAGGACGAGGGTGAGCTTGTCTTTGGGATCGTTGTGCCCCTTCAAGAGCAGCGCCGCAAGCGCCGGAGACAAGGTCAGCGAATTGACCGCAGAGATCACGGTCGAGATCGCAATCGTCAGCGCGAATTGCTTGTAGAACTGTCCGGTCAGACCACTGATAAAAGCCAGCGGCACGAATACCGCGATCAAGACCATTGCGATTGCGATGATCGGCCCCGACACTTCTTTCATGGCCTGATACGTCGCGTCCCGCGGCGACAGGCCGCCTTCGATGTTGCGCTCAACGTTCTCGACCACGACGATGGCGTCGTCGACCACGATGCCGATCGCGAGCACCAGGCCGAACAGACTGAGCGCATTGATCGAGAAGCCGAACACGTGCATGACCGCAAACGTGCCGACGATCGACACCGGCACTGCCAATAGCGGGATGATCGACGCCCGCCAGGTTTGCAGGAACAGGATCACGACAAGCACGACCAGTGCGACCGCCTCGAGCAGCGTGTGAATCACCGCTTCGATCGACGAGCGCACGAACTGGGTCGGGTCGTAGACGATCTGGTATTCGACGCCTTCCGGCATGTTCTTCTTGATCTCGGCCATTGTCGCGCGGACGTTGTCCGATATCTGCAGCGCGTTGGATCCCGGCGCCTGGAAGATCGGAATCGCCACCGCCTGCTTGTTGTCAAGCAGCGAGCGCAGGCCATATTCCGATGCGCCGAGTTCGATGCGCGCGACTTCGCGCAACCGCGTCACCTCGCCGCGCGCCCCCGTCTTGACGACGATGTCGCCGAACTGCTCTTCGGTGTTGAGGCGGCCTTCGGCATTGACAGAAAGCTGGAGATCAAGGCCCTTGACGCTGGGCGAGCCGCCGACCACGCCGGCCGCCGCCTCGACGTTCTGCGCCTGGATCGCCTTGACGATGTCGTTGGCAGTCAGGCCGTGCTCGGAAGCTTTTTGCGGGTCGACCCAGACCCGCATCGAATAATCGCCGGCGCCGTAAAGCTGGACGTCGCCGACGCCATCGATGCGCGCCAGCCGGTCCTTGACGTTGAGCACGGCGTAGTTCCGCAAATACGTCATGTCGTAACGGTTGTTCGGCGACAGCAGATGCACGACCATAGTCAGGTCGGGCGAGCTCTTCTTGGTGATGATGCCGAGCTGCCGGACCACGGCCGGTAGCCGCGGCTCAGCCTGCTGCACGCGGTTTTGCACCAGTTGCTGGGCCTTGTCCGGGTCGGTGCCGAGCCGGAAGGTCACCGTCAGCGTCATCGCACCGTCGGTCGTCGCCTGGCTTGCCATATAGAGCATGCCCTCGACACCGTTGATCTGCTCCTCGATCGGTGTCGCAACCGTCTCGGCGATAACTTTTGGATTGGCGCCGGGATAGGTCGCACGCACCACCACCGAGGGCGGCACGACGTCGGGATATTCCGAGATCGGCATCGCCATCAGCGAAATCAGGCCGGCAAGAAAAATCAATACCGACAAGACGCCCGCGAAGATCGGCCGGTCGATGAAGAATTTGGAGAAATTCATGAATTGTGCCCCTGCGCAAGCGTTTAGCGCTGCGCGACGTGCTGGTTATCGTCCGTGGAGGCGCGCTGCGAACCACGCACGCCCATCTCGGCCACTTCCGTTTTCACGAGCGCGCCAGGACGCAGCCGTTGCAGGCCATTGACCACGACGCGATCTCCCGATTTCAGGCCTGAGGTGACGACGCGAAGCCCTTCGACGCTGCCGCCGAGCGTGATCGGGCGATAGAGCGCACGATTGTCCGAGCTTATGACCATCACGAATTTCTTGTCCTGATCGGTGCCGATCGCGCGCTCGTCGACCATGACAAGCGTCTGCTGCTTCGGCTGGCCCATCCGCACCCGCGCGAACTGGCCCGGGATCAGCCGGCCATCGTCATTGTCGAAGGTGGCGCGAACGCGGATGGTGCCGCTCTGGCCGTTGACCTGGTTGTCGATCAGCTGGATGCGCCCCTTAAGGGTGGCGCCCGAAGACGTCGACATCTCTACCGGAATTTGATCGAGTTTGCCGCGCTTGCCGCCGGCATCGGCGATTGAACCGATAGCGCGCAACACGACGTCTTCGTCGGCATCGAAACTGGCGTAGATCGGATTGACCGAAACCAGCGATGTCAACACCGGCGATGAGGTCCCGGCCGCAACGAGATTGCCGACCGTCACCTCGATCTTGCCGACCCGTCCGTCGACGGGCGCGCGCACTTCGGTGTAGCCAAGATTGAGCTTGGCGGTTTGCAGCGTCGCTTCGGCCGCCTTCACATTGGCGATGGCTTCGCGATTTGCGTTGTCGCGCTGATCATAGTCCCGCCGGGTCACGACGTTATTGCCGACAAGCTGCGCGGCGCGTTCGAGCTCGCCAGCGGTGAAGACCACACGCGCCTTGGCAGCTTCAAGCTGGGCCTGGGCCTTGTCGACCTCCGCCGCGTAAGGCGCGGGATCGATCTTGAACAGCAAATCGCCCGCCTTCACCAGTTCCCCCTCGGTGAAATTGGTCGATTGGATCGCACCTGCAACCCGTGGGCGGAGCTCGACCCGGTTGACAGCTTCCAGGCGCCCGGAGAAATCGTCCCACAGGCTGGTCTGGCGCGGCTCGACCACTGCCACCGTGACCGCAACCGCGGGTTCAGCCGCGGCAACGTTTTGGGTCGCCTGGGCGGGATTTTGAAAGTAGCGACCGGTCAGCGTCGAGCCGGCAGCAACAGCGGCGCCCAGGATCGCAACGCCGACGATGATGCTTCGGAATCGACCTGGACGGCGGGTGTCGGAAAAGGGGGGCATTTGCGCGCTCCATAACTGTAGTGTTCGCTACAGATGTGGAGCTGGACGCGGTTTCGCAAGATACTTATGTATCAGACACTACGAAAACTGTAGCCTAAATCCGAGAAGTGTGGAAAGCTTAGATAAACTGAATAAAAACAAATAGATAGAACCACAGGACGCGGATTCAGACACACGTCCGGTTCGAGGGAGTAACGAAATGGCCATGGGACGTCCCCGCGAGTTCGACGCCGGATCTGCGTTGGATCAAGCGATGGAAGTGTTTTGGCGGCACGGCTACGAAGGCGCGACCATCGCGCAACTCACCGATGCCATGGGCATCAATCCTCCAAGCCTCTATGCCGCATTCGGCAACAAGGAAGGGTTGCTGAAAGCTGCCCTCGACCGATACTCGGCCAAACGCGCCGCCTGGATGGACGAGGTCTTGGCGGCGCCGTCCGCTCGCGACGTCGCGGAAAGGATGCTGATGGGCATCGCGGACACCCAAACTGATCCTGCCAACCCACCCGGTTGTCTGCTGGTGCAAGGAGGTCTTGCTTGCGGGACGGGCTCGGAGAATGTCCCCTTCGAACTCGCCGCGCGCCGCGCATTGACCGAGGATCAGGTACGCGAGCGTTTCATCCGAGCGAAGCGCGAGGGTGACCTCAAGGAAACCGCCGATCCAGTAGCCTTGGCGCGCTATCTTTCTGCAGTGTCCGTAGGCATGGGCGTGATGGCATCATCAGGCGCCGATCGCGAGGCGTTGCGACAAGTGGCGACCGTGTCCGTCAACGCGATTGAACAGCAGTCGACCAACTCCTGAAGGAAGGCCGATTACCTCGCGCGTGCCGTGAGTTCCCTGGCAGTTTCTGGCGCTAGCCAGAGCTCCATTGACGCCAAGCGATGATGATCCGTCAGCGCCCAATCAGGACGGTCGCTGGGACATCATTGAGGCCGCTTTGGCAATGAGCCACTTTCGCTCTTCTTCCGAATATTGATCCCATGGTCGCAACGAGTGCTCAAACAGCTGGGCTAACTCGTCAAACTGCTCGCGGGCATTGAGCAGCTCAAGTAGCTCTGAAATTTCTGGATCAATATTGTTCACGGGAAAATCTCGAAGGCGCGCAATCGCCATCGCGCCTGATCGCAGATCGATATGAGCGCAAAAAGACGATTTCAGCGCAAACTTGTGAAACGAGCGCGGCTTCTTTGTGAGTAGACCGCCAATAGCTGGTGAACCTTGTTCGCAAAGTGATCTGTCGTGACCGGCGGCAAGCGGGTCGCGCAGAAAAAAAATTAAGTCAGATCCCAAACACCCAGATCGCGACGATGGTGCCGAGCGTCGCTAGCCCGCTGATGGTCCATCCGGTTGCGTAGGAGATGTCGTCGTCGCCGGTGCCGCGCATCGCGTCGGGGTCGGTGCTTGCTGACCGCCACTGCATGGCATTGCTCCACGAAGCCTGCCTGCAGGGATAACGCCGGTCCGGGTTCCCGGTTCCGCTCTATGTTGGCGGTCGTCGAAGAGACGACGCGCTCTTGTGCGATCAGGCGAAGGAAAGCCGACGTGCGTCGGAAGGCGCAATTTCGTTTTCGTCGCCGACAATGATGGTGACTTTCCACCCCTCGCTGGCCCAGACCCGCGCTTTGGCAACCGCCACCAGCATGCTGCTTCGTTCCATCCTGACGGTCTCGTCCTTGCGTTCCGCCACGATTCTGTACGCCATGCCACACCCCCTACGCACGTAGAACTACTGGGGAACGATGTTCGGTTACCGCTTTGTCCGCAATTGGCCGACAATTTGTCCAATCGGGGGCATGGTTAACGCCGGGTTAAGGGTGCAAAAGCGGCTTTTGGGGCCCTTTCGGCCCTATTTGGCGGCTTTCCGCACGTCAAGCACCGGTTTTGTTACCCCGTCCAGTCCGGTCAGGATCAGGACGGTCAAGAGCGCGTTCTGCGGGCCGTACCAGGCGTTAACCGGCTTGTACCATTCGTTGCGCGAGTGCCAGTTGCCGCCCTCCCCGCCGCCGCCAATGGTGACGGCCGGAATGCCGAGCGACATCGCGATGTTGGAATCGGTGGAAGAGCCGGCAAAGGTCGGCCGCGGCCCTTTTGTCACGGCGGAAACCGCGCGCTGGGTCGCCTGCACGATCGGCGAATCCATCGCCACGATGCCCGCCGGCCGGTCGCCGATCAGCCTGGCTTCCACCGTCATCTTGTCCGATTTCCAGCGCGCGTTTTCGTCCGTCACTGCCTCCTTGACGAGGTCGAGCAGCCGCGCCTCGAGCTTGAGCAGTTCGTCGGTCGAGTTCGAGCGCATGTCGACGGCCATCCGCGCTTCGGCGGCGATGGCGTTGACCGAGGTGCCGCCGTTCACGGTGCCGACGGTGAACGTGGTCTTGGGATCGGATGGCGGCTGCAATTCCCCGATTTTCGCAATCGCCCTTCCCATAGCGTGCGTCGCGCTCGGCAATCCGAACTCCTGGAACGAGTGCCCGCCGGGTCCCTTGAAGATAAATTCGTAACGATGGCTGCCGGTCGCCTGGTTGACGACGCGGGTGATGCCGAGCCCGTCGATCGAGATGAAGCCGTCGATGTCAGTGTGATCGCGGAACAGCGCTTTCACGCCGCGCAGATTGCCGAGTTCTTCCTCGCCAACCGTGCCGACGAACATGATGTCGCCGACGGTCGCGATCTGGTTTTCGTTCATCACCTTGATCAGCGACAGCATCGTCGCAAGCCCGCGCGAATCGTCGCCGATGCCTGGCGCTACAATCGCACCGTCCTTTTCCTTCACGGTGACGTCGGTGCCTTCGGGAAACACCGTGTCGAGATGCGCCGACACCACGAGCTTCGGCCTGCCGCCGCCGGTCCCCTTGCGCAGCGCGATCACATTGCCTTCGGCGTCGATCGAAGCGTCCTTGAAGCCGAGTTCCTGCATCCGCTTCTGATAATATTCGGCGCGGATTTTTTCCTTGAACGGCGGCGCCGGAATTTCGGTGATGCGCTTCTGCTCGGCAAAGGCCCGCTCGTCGTCGGCCTTGATGTCGTCGAGCGTCTTGACGATTTTGGGATGGGCGAGGATGACCTCGAAGTCGGGCGCGGAAGCTCCCTGCGCGCGAACCTCGTGCACCAGCGCATGCTGCGCGACGGCGGCAAAGGCGATGGCCAGGATCGATCGAGTGAGTGTCATCAAAAAATCTCCGTTTGCAGGATTCATCCTGCGCTTAAGCCCGCATCCTTCAGCCGGCCTGCGAACCAGATGGACAGGGCCTGGTCGAAGACGCCGCTGGTATAGACTTCCGACGTCGTGACCTGCGTCTTGCCGAGCGTCAGCAGCACGCCGATCCAGTAGGCGAACCACAGATGCGGATCGGTCAGCGCCCGCAGCTTGTGCTGGTCATGCTCGAGCGGCTGATGATTGGCCGATTTCCGCACCTCGACCGCGAGCAGATTGTTGGGAATGGCGCGCTGGTGCACCACGATGTCGGGATAGATGGATTTCGCGAGGTGGTCGTCGGTCGAGACGATCGTTCCGTGCGGCAGCCGCAGCGTGCGCTCGCCCAGCCGGTCGTATTCGCAATCGATCTCCCAGCCCGGAAACTGCTTTTCGAACTGCACCGCCAGCCGGTGCGTCAGCGCGCGCTCGCCGGCCTCCTTTTCGAGTAGAAAGGCTTCGCACGCGTAGAACTCGTGAAGTGCGGTGATGACCTTGTTCAGTTCGGTCTGCATGACGCCTCCCACAAGTCCCGCCGTCATTGCCTGCGACAAACGCGAAGCGTTTGCGCAAGGGAGCGCTAGCGACGAAGCAATCCAGACTTGCTTCCTGGCTTTATGGATTGCTTCGCTACGCTCGCAATGACGATCTCATTGTTAGCGGAATTTCCGGCTAGCTCAAACGTCGAACAATGATTCCCTTACATCTGCACTTCGATCAGCCGCGGTCCCGGTTCGGCAACGGCATCCGCCAGCGCCTTGACGAAATCGTCGACATTGTCGACCGCGCGGCCCGGCACGCCCATGCCCTTGGCGAGCGAAACAAAGTCGATGGTCGGGCGGTCGATCCTGAGCATGTCGAGCGCCCGCTGGCCTGGCTCGCCGGCGCCGACGCCGTCGAACTCACCACGCAATATCTGGTAGATCCGATTGGCAAATACAATCGTGACGACGTTGAGGCCTTCGCGCGCCTGCGTCCACAGCGATTGCAGCGTGTACATCGCGCTGCCGTCGCCGACCATGCAGATGACTTTACGATCGGGACACGCGACCGCAGCACCGGTCGCGACCGGGGTCGAGAAGCCGATCGAACCGCCCATGTTCTGCAGCCAGTCGTGCGGGGCGGCGGCCGCCGTCGGCGGAAAGAAGCCGCGGCCGGTGGTGACGGATTCGTCGACCACGATAGCGTTTTCCGGGATCGCCATCGCGATCGCCTGCGCGATCGAGGCATGCGTCAGCGCGCCGGTCGGTTTGGTGAGTTCGACCAGTTTCTGCGGCTGCCGGTCGGCTGGCTGCGCGTGAAGCGCGCCCGCCAGCGCTTCCAGCGCAGCTACCGAGTTTTCGGCGCCCGAGGTCATGCGATGCACTTCGCAGCCCTGGGGTTTGAGCATGCTCGGCTTGTTCGGATAGGCGAAGAACGCGACGGGATCGTTGGCCTCGACCAGCACGATGTTCTTAAAATCCTTCAGGATCGGCAGCGCCTGCTCGATCACGTAAGGGATGCGGTCGATCGCGAACCGGCCCTTGCCGCGCGCCATGCGCGGATTGTAGGTCTGGCCCATCACCTTGCAGCCGGTCTTGCCCGCGATCTGGGCGGCCAGCGCCAGCCCGTGCTCGGTGAGCGCGCTGCCGGTCATCAGCAGCAGCGTCGACGCGCCGCCGTTGCGCAGCACCTTCGCGGCATGGTCCACGGCCTGCGCGGAATAATTGGCGCGCTGGCTTTCCACAGGCATCGGCGCAATGCCGTCGGCCTCGTTCCAGGCGGTATCGGCGGGCAGGATCAGGGTTGCGATCTGCGCCGGCGCGCTTTTGGCCGCAGCGATCGCGGCGGCGCCGTCGGCGGAAACGGATTTCGCATCCGGCGAGGTCCGCACCCAGGACGACATCGGCCGCGCCAGCCCTTCGATGTCTGATGTGAGCGGGGCGTTGTAGCCGATGTGATAGGTCGCGTGCTGGCCGACGATGTTGACGATGCCGGAGTTGGCCTTCTTGGCGTTGTGCAGATTGGCCAGGCCGTTGGCGAGGCCGGGCCCGAGATGCAGCAGGGTCGAAGCCGGCGTGCCCTTCATGCGGTAATAGCCGTCGGCGGCGCCCGTCACCACGCCCTCGAACAGGCCGAGTACGCAGCGCATCCCCTCGACCCGGTCCAGTGCGGCGACGAAATGCATCTCCGAGGTGCCGGGATTGGTAAAGCAGACATCCACGCCGCCCGCGACCAGTGTCCGCACCAGACTTTCCGCACCGTTCATGGTCTCGTTCCCCTTCGCGACGTTTTCGTGAGCCGCTCACGATCAATCATTCTTCACACGTTTCGTCAAAGGTTTAGCCGCACAATGCAGCCATCGCCTGGGGCATGTTGCCTTTTTTAACCGCAGTGTTTGAAAATGGCTGTGGTCACGGGCTCGTTGCTTGCACGATCGCCGCAATTATGGCCTGTCCTCTGCATATTGAGATTTTTTCGCGAGGAAGAAAAAGATGATCAGGGCTTTTGCTTTGCTGTTTGCGGCGCTCACCATGCTGGCGGGAGCCAGTCAGGCGCAGGCCCAAGGCTTCTTCCAAGACTTCGACTCACGCGACATCATGGGCGGTGGCCCCGGTTTCTTCCGGCCAGGCATGCCCAGCGGATCGAGCCCGATCCCGCGCACCACCGTGATGTTTAACGGCGATTACGCGCCCGGCACGATTTACATCAGCACCGCCGAGCGCAGGCTCTATCTCGTGCTCGGTAACGGCCAGGCGATTCGCTATGGCATCGGCGTCGGCCGGGACGGCTTCCGCTGGGGTGGAACCCACCGCATTTCCGCGAAGAAGGAATGGCCGAGCTGGACACCGCCGGCCCAGATGCTGCGGCGGCGGCCCGACCTGCCGCGCCACATGTCGGGCGGCATCGACAATCCGCTCGGCGCGCGCGCAATGTATCTGGGATCGACGCTCTACCGCATCCACGGCTCCAACGAGCCCGAGACGATCGGACAGGCGGTATCGTCCGGATGCTTCCGCATGACCAATGAAGACGTGACCGATCTCTACAGCCGCGTCCGTATCGGCACGCCGGTCATCGTCAGGAATTAGGCCGGAACCGGCGTGACCATGCACGCAGGCGCGTGATCGAGGCTTTCAACCCTTGCACGCACGCGCCGATTGCTGCAGCGTCATTTGAATGCGCACGCTTCGCCGATCCCCGTACCTATGGATGCTTGCGGCGGCCCTGGGCGCCGTTGCGCTCGGCGAAATGCTGGTGCCGTGCACGGTTCTCGCGGACATTCCCGCCATCGCGCAGCGCCAGCGCACCGAGAAGAAGACCTTCACCGACAACGAGATCGTCGAAGGTTTTCTGAAGACCGCGTTCGGCGCCGAATATCATCTCGCCGGCCGCGTCGACCGCATCCGCAAATATGACGGGCCGGTGCGGGTGTTTGCCGACGGCACCCGGACCGACCGCAAGGCGCAGCTCGCGAAAATCGTGGCCGACATCGCAGCGCGCGTTCAGCACCTCGACATCGCCATGGCCGGCAGCCTCGAAGACGCCAATGTGCAGGTCAAGCTGGTGCGCGACCGCGATCTCGGCCGCACCATCGCGACCTTCTACGGCAGCGAACGCGCGAAAGAGATTCGCTCCTCGCTCGACCCGCAATGCCTGTCGGGCTTTCGCAAGAACGAGAAGTTCGAAATCGAGCATTCCGACGTGATCCTCACCGTCGACAATGGCGACTTCGTCTTCTTCGACTGCGCCTATGAGGAGTTGCTGCAATCGCTGGGACCGATCAACGATACATCGAGCGTGCCCTGGACGATGTTCAACGACAATGTGTCGATGGGCTATTTCGACGTCTACGACCAGTATCTCCTGAACCTTCTCTACGATCCCCGGATCAAGCCCGGCATGACCGTGCAGGAGGTCAAGGCGCTGCTGCCGGACGTGCTGGCCGACGTGCGTGCCTGGGTGCGCAAGGTCAACAACTTGCCGTAAGTGGCGGGCCGCCGCGACGGCTGCTGCGGCCTCCGGCCATCCACCGCTCTCTCCCCGTCATTGCGACCCGTTGGCTCGCAATGACGGCGGAGAATTCGGGTAATTCCTCTCGGGCAGCCTTGGCGACATCCTTCGTCGCTCTCCGCGAGCGCCACTTGTGTGACAGCTGAAGGTCCGGCAGCTCGCTGCTATCCACCTTTTCCCAACAACAACGCAAAGTTTTATTTGCAAAACATTGTGACTTACGGGAGCAAATCCTGTTTAATAGGATTTATGGGCGCTTCCTATAAGTCTTTCAAATGAACGACCTGCCACGCATCCAGGCGCTGCGCTGCTTCATCACCGTGGCCCGCGAGGGCACGGTTTCTCGCGCGGCCGCCTTGCTGCATCTGACCCAGCCCGCCGTCAGCCTGCAATTGAAGGGGCTGGAGGAAAGCACCGGCTTGCTGCTTTTCAACCGTACGCCGGGCGGCTTTACCCTGACCGAAGCGGGCGCCGCCTTGCTGCCGCTGGCGCACCGGACGGTATCGGCCTCGGCGGAGTTCAGGACGGCGGCAGATTCGTTGCGAGAATCGCTGCGGACAACGCTGCGCGTCGGCACGATCCTGGATCCGGAGTCGATCCGGCTGGGTCCGTTCGTGCGAAGCCTCGCCACTTCCTCAAAGAAGACCGAAGTCTTCCTCCGCTACGGCCTGAGCGACGACGTGCTGACGCAGATCGGCAAGGGGGAACTCGACGTCGGATACTATATCGATGCCACGCCCGCCGAATGCCTAGCATCGGGGATACTGCCCGAACGCACCATCGACGATGGCAAGTTCCGGCTCACCGCACTGACGCGCTACGACTACCGCGTGATCGCTCCTCGCCAATGGAGCGACAAGGTGCTGGGAAAGGATTGGGCCGACCTCATCGACCTGCCCTGGATTACGACGCCGCACGCCTCGGCGCATCGCAGGCTGATCGATGACGTCTTCCGGCCACTGGGGTCATTGCCGAAACGCGTCGCCTTCGCCGAACACGAAGACGCCATGATCGAGTTCGTCGAAGCCGGCAACGGCCTCAGCCTCGCCCGCGACTGCGTGCTCGACCGCATCACGCGCAACCGGAATTTTGTGATTGCCGACAAGGTGGCGCTGACCTGCGACCTCAGCTTTGCCTGCCTGACGTCGCGGCGTCACGAGCCGATGATCGCGCAGGCCTTCGCGGCCATGCAGGCGGTATGGGACCTGAAGCCGGGCGGCGCGGCGCCTGCGCCGATCGACGCGGCAAGATCGCGGAAAAGCGCCCGAAGGTAGCCCGGATCGGTTCAGATTTTGGCTGGAGCAGACTTGCCCGGGTCAGACTTGCCCGGGTCAGATTTGCCATCGCAGATCGATTTCAGCGATCGCCATTCCTCTGATGTCAGCAGTGGCGGCCCGCTGGCCTGCCGGTCTTGCCGGCCCATCCGCGCCAGCCGGTCCTCGCTCAGGGGATGGGTGGAGATGATGGAGAGGCCCTTGCTCTCCTTGCCGGTGACCCGAAGCAGCAATTCCCCGGTCGGCTTCGCCGGCCGGCCCAGCCGGTGCATGACGTCGACGGCAAAACCGTCGGCATTGGTCTCGGCCTCGCGCGAATGGGACGACGTCACCAGCGTGCGCGAGCCGAAGATCAGCGCGCTGGAGCCGGTGATGTCGCCGAACAGCAGTCCGATCAGGAACGAGGTGCTGCCGTCGCGTATAAGTCCGCGCATGCTGTCGCGATGCTTGAGATGGCCGAGTTCATGGGCCAGCACGCCTGCGATTTCGTCGGCGTTGTCGGCCTTCGCCAGCAATCCGTCGAACAGGTAGACCTTGCCGCCCGGCAGCGCGAACGCATTGGGAATTGAGCTCGACAGCACGCCCGCCTGCACCGAGGTATCGAAGCCGGCGGATTCGCGAATTGAAGTGACGAGCTTGACGAAAGCCTTCTGCCCGGCGGCATTGTCGCAAACCTTGGCATTGAACATCGTCTTGATCTGGCTGTCGGCGACCTCGCCGAGCCGCCGTTCGAACGCTTCGGGCACCAGCGGCGTGAGGCGATCGGCGATCAGCGGAAGTCCGAACAGCACCACGGCCACGATCGAAGCCGCGGCCGCGAGCGACCAGCCGACAATGATGGCCACGCCGCGGCGGCCGGGCGTGTTTTCATCCAGTTTGGCGCAGCGTGCGACCAGCTCGGCCGCAAGCGCGTTGTCGCGAACCTCCAGCCGCGCCAGCGCAGGCGCGCTCAGGCAGCCGAGGCGCAGCATGCCCGAGGGGCTGTCGGCGCGGCGGATGTCGGCATAGTCCCATGCCGCCAAAACCTGTTCGTCTTCGCTGATTTCGAGCCGGTCGGAGAAATGCAGCGCAACCGCGCGGCGCCGGCTCGACGTCCCGTCGAAATAGGCCGCCGCATTGGCCGGCGGTGGTTTCGAAATCTCTGGCGCGTCGCTATCCATGGTCATCTACGCCTTACGGTTAGAGCATGATCCGGAAAAGTGGGTACCGGTTTTCCCTCGCGACAAACGCGGAACGCGTTTGCGCGGAGATCATGTTCAAATCAAAGAGGTAGAGCGGGATGACCTTTCGAAGAAAAGTCATCCCGCTCTAGAATCCGCCGACATCGAGACCGTCGGCAAATCCTTCGCCGAGCGCGTTGGCCAGATCGCCCCGCGCCGCAACGTTGGCGGCAGCCTCGATACCGCTGATATTGACCGAACCCAGCACGGTCACCCAGAGATCACGCGTCAGATAGACCCGCATCACCACATTGAGCGCCATCGCGAATACCAGATAGCCCAGACCCGCCAGCACCAGCAGCGGAATGCTCCTCATCAATTCCGGCGTCTTGAAAAACTCCATCAATCCCTCGCCGCTCATGCTGGCGACCAGCACCGCGCACAGGGCCAGATAGACCGCGAAGACAAGCCCCAGCAGGGCCATCCAGCCGATCATTTTCCAGTACAGTCCGATCAAGGCGCTCTTCGGCAACGACGATTCCACGCGCACGCCGCCGAACCGGATGCCGGACAGCCACCAGCGCCATTCGATGGCCTTGTAGCCTGCGTAAACAAACGGGGCGATCGGGCTGATATAGAGTGCGATCGGGGTGAGCAGCCACAGCCACCAGCCGCGCTTGAAGAACTCCCAGCCGCGCCCCTCAAAACTGCCCTGCAGGTCGCCGTAATGGGAATGGCGCATCTTGTAGCGTTCGAGCGCCGCTGCTCGCCATGGCTGGATCAGCCCGAGCGTGAGGATCATCAGCAGGCCCCACAGCGAGGCCTGCAAGGCATAGAGCCAGCCCGAGCCGGTCATCCAGAAACGCACGCCGCGCCATACCGTCCGCGTCAGGCGGTAGCGCCGCGCGCGGTAGATCGCAAACTGCCCGAACAGATAGAAGAAGGCGATCAGCGGAATGCTGGCGAACGCCTGATAATGCTCGGCCTCGAGGCCGATGAGAAAATAACCGAGATAGATCGGCACCAGGATCGCGAGCGCGACCAGGAATCCGATCAGCAGCTCCTTGCCGCGGCCGGTATATTCGGCGGCATCGCCATCGACCAGCGTGTTGGACCAGAGATGGCGGCGGATGTCGGTGAGGAGCCAGAACCGATAGAAGCCGAGAGTGACGAGCTCCAGCGCCGCACCGCGCTTGGCCAGATCGAAGAACTCGCCGCGTTTGCCGGAAAACGCCACCGGCATCGGCGGCGGTACCGGTAACGGCGGCGGTGGCGGCACCTGCGGGGGCCAGCTCATCTCGTTCATGGTTCAACTCCAACGCGACGGTGGCGGATCAAACCACAAATTCAGCGGCCGTTGTGTGACCCAAGCCCCACACGTGGAGCGTTTTCGAACGAATTGGATAATCAGGAATCGAGAGCTCCGGTTCTGATTCAACCAGAACCGGTGCTTTACGCCGTTTTCTCGAACAATTCCCGCCCGATCAGCATACGGCGGATTTCGCTGGTGCCGGCGCCGATCTCATAGAGTTTGGCGTCGCGCAACAGCCGCCCGGTCGGGTAGTCGTTGATGTAGCCGTTGCCGCCGAGCAGCTGGATGGCGTCGAGCGCGCATTGGGTGGCTTTTTCCGCCGCGTACAGAATCGCGCCGGCCGCGTCCTCGCGCGTGGTCTCGCCACGGTCGCAGGCTTTTGCCACTGCATACACATAGGCGCGCGAGGCGTTCATGGTGGTGTACATGTCGGCGATCTTGCCCTGCACCAGCTGGAAGCTGCCGATCGGCTCGCCGAACTGCTTGCGCTCATGCACGTAGGGCAGCACCACGTCCATGCAGGCCTGCATGATGCCGATCGGCCCCGCCGCCAGCACCGCGCGCTCATAGTCGAGGCCGGACATCAGCACGTTGACGCCGCGGCCGACTTCACTGAGCACGTTCTCTTCCGGCACCTCGCAATCCTCGAACACGAGTTCGCAGGTGTCGGAGCCGCGCATGCCGAGCTTGTCGAGCTTTTGCGCGGTGGAAAATCCCTTCATGCCCTTTTCGATGATGAAGGCGGTCATGCCGCGCGGGCCGGCCTCGGGATTGGTCTTGGCGTAGACCACCAGCGTATCGGCCTCCGGTCCGTTGGTGATCCACATCTTGTTGCCGTTGAGCACAAAGCGGTCGCCCTTCTTGTCGGCGCGGGTCTTCATCGACACCACGTCAGAGCCGGCGCCGGGCTCCGACATCGCCAGCGAGCCGACGTGTTCGCCCGAGATCAGTTTTGGCAGGTATTTTCGCTTCTGTGCCTCGCTGCCGTTGCGGCGGATCTGGTTGACGCAGAGATTGGAATGCGCCCCATACGACAGGCCGACCGCGGCTGATGCCCGCGACATTTCTTCTACCGCAATGCAGTGCTCGAGATAACCTAAGCCGGTGCCGCCATACTCCTCCTCGACCGTGATGCCATGCAGGCCGAGCGATCCTATTTTGGGCCAGAGGTCGCGCGGAAACTGGTTGCTGCGGTCGATTTCGGCGGCGCGCGGCGCGATTTCGTTCTGCGAAAACGCATGTACCGTCTCGCGGATCGCATCCGCGGTCTCGCCGAGATCGAAGTTGAACATCCGATGGGCGTTGGGGATCATGGTCGCCTCCCGGCGAGTTAAACGTTGTTTCAAACAGACTTAGTCTTCGGAAATGCGCTTGTCACGAGGTGAATGGCCGGCGCCCGGGCCGGTGTCGATGCGGCCAAATGCACCCAACTCGTCCTTGCGCCGGCGCACGGCTCGGGATGTAATAGGGTAAAACATCACCCCTCCGGCATGCTTCGGCGGGGGAACAGTCAGGGAGGTGCTCATGCACGGAACCATCGATCTCGCCGAAGATTCCCATCTGCGTGCCGCGCGCGAACGGGCTCAGTCGATTCCGCTCGGTGATTTCGACGTCAGCCATCCGGAGCTGTTCAAGACCGACTCGTTCTGGCCGTATTTCGACCGGCTGCGCCGGGAAGATCCGGTGCACTACTGCAAGGACAGCATGTTCGGGCCGTATTGGTCGGTGACCAAATACAACGACATCATGGACATCGAGACCAACCATGCGGTGTTCTCGTCGGCGGCTTCGCTCGGCGGCATCACCATCCGCGACATCGCGCCGGACCTGCGCCGCGAAAGCTTCATCGCCATGGACCAGCCGCGCCATTCCGCGCAGCGCAAGACGGTGGCGCCGATGTTCACGCCGACGCATCTCGATCAGCTCGCGATCAACATCCGCAAGCGCTCCGCCGAATGCCTCGACAACCTTCCAAAGAACGACGTGTTCGACTGGGTCGACCAGGTTTCGATCGAACTCACCACGCAGATGCTCGCCGTGCTGTTCGACTTCCCCTGGGAAGACCGCCGCAAGCTGACGCGCTGGTCCGATGTTGCCACCACCCTCCCCGGCCCCGGCGGCCTCGTCGCGTCAGAGGAAGAACGCCAGGCAGAGCTGATGGAATGCGCGACCTATTTCGCCCGCCTCTGGAAGGAGCGCATCAGCCAGCCGCCGAAGAGCGACCTGCTGTCGATGATGGCGCATAGCGACGCCACCCGCGACATGGATCCGAAGAACTTCCTCGGCAATCTGATCCTGTTGATCGTGGGCGGCAACGACACCACCCGCAACACGCTGTCGGGCAGCATCTATGCACTGAACAAGAATCCGGACCAGTACCGCAAGCTGCGCGACAATCCGGACCTGATCGACAGTTTCGTCCCCGAGGTGATCCGCTGGCAGACGCCGCTGGCCCACATGCGCCGTACCGCACTCGAAGACATCGAGTTCCGCGGCAGGCAGATCAAGAAGGGCGACAAGGTGGTGATGTGGTACGTTTCGGGCAACCGTGACGAGGACGTGATCGAGCGTCCCTACGACTTCATCATTGACCGCGCCCGGCCGCGTACCCACGTTTCCTTCGGCTTCGGCATCCACCGTTGCGTCGGAATCCGGCTGGCCGAACTACAACTAAAGATCATCTGGGAAGAGATTCTCAAGCGTTTCGAGAATATTGAGATGGTCGCCGAACCCAAGCGGGTGTATTCGAGTTTTGTCAAAGGCTACGAGACCCTGCCGGTCCGGATCGCCGGCTAAACCTTGGCACTTGGCCCCATCACCTGGGATGATCGAAAAATGAACGTCCAGACCGCCATCAGAGCCGACAGGAAAGAGCTTCTGCGCGCCGCGCGTGAAGAGGCCTATTCGACGCCGCTGAAGGATTTTCATCCCGGTGCGCCAAGGCTGTTCCAGAACGACACTCTGTGGCCGTGGTTCGAGCGGCTGCGCAAGGAAGAGCCGGTGCATTACTGCACCAACTCGCCCATCGAGCCGTATTGGTCGGTCACCAAGTACAACGACATCATGCATGTCGATACCAACCACGGCATGTTCTCTTCCGACTCGACACTCGGCGGCATCTCGATCCGAGACGTGCCGCCCGGCTATGACTATCCAAGCTTCATCGCGATGGATCAGCCGCGGCATTCGGCGCAGCGCAAGACGGTGTCGCCGATGTTCACACCGACGCATCTGGATGAGCTGGCAAAACTGATCCGCGAGCGCTCGCAAAAGGTGCTGGACAATTTGCCGCGCAACGAGACCTTCAACTTCGTCGAGCGCGTCTCGATCGAACTGACCACACAGATGCTGGCGACGTTGTTCGATTTCCCCTGGGAGGAGCGGCGCAAGCTGACGCGCTGGTCCGACGTCTCGACCGCGCTGCCCAAGAGCGGCGTCGTGGAATCGCCCGAGCAGCGGCGCCAGGAGATGGACGAGTGCTACGCCTATTTCTCAAAGCTCTGGAACGAGCGCGTCAACGCGCCGCCGCGCAACGACTTGCTGTCGATGATGGCGCACAGCGATGCGACGCGGCACATGGATCCCGACAATCTGATGGGCAACATCATCCTGTTGATCGTCGGCGGCAACGACACCACCCGCAACACCATGAGCGGCTCGGTGCTGGCGCTGAATGAGCACCCGGATCAATACCAGAAGCTGCGCGATAATCCGGCCCTGATCGATTCCATGGTGCCGGAAGTGATCCGCTGGCAGACGCCGCTCGCCCATATGCGCCGCACCGCGCTGGTCGACACCGAGATCGGCGGCAAGAAGATCAAAAAGGGCGACCGCGTCGTGATGTGGTACGTCTCGGGCAACCGCGACGAGGAAGGCATCGAGCGTCCCGACGAGTTCATCATCGACCGCGCCCGCCCGCGCACCCATCTGTCGTTCGGCTTCGGCATTCACCGCTGCGTCGGCATGCGGCTCGCCGAGCTGCAGCTCAAGATCGTGTGGCAGGAAATGCTCAAGCGCTTCGACCGCATCGAAGTGGTCGGCGAGCCGAAGCGGGTCTATTCCTCCTTCGTGCGCGGCATCGAGCAGCTTCCGGTCCGCATTCCCGGATGACGGGCACTGAGCTGAATCCGCCTGAGCTCGCGGAGGCGATCAACGCCAAGGGCTTCATGGGCGCGGCGGGCTTCCGCATCGTGGCCATCAAGCCCGGGCATGCCGAAATCGCTTTGGCGCGCCGCGACGACCTCCTGCGGTTCTTCGGCCATTTTCACGGCGGCATCATCACGGCCCTGGCCGATCACGCCGCCGGGATCGCTATCACGTCAAGCCTGCCCAGGGGCAAGATCGGCGTCACCGTCGAGATCAAGGTCAACTTCCTCAGCCCCGCCGACGGCATCGAGCTTATCGCCCGCGCCAAAACCCTGAAGATGTCGGGGTCGATCGGCGTTGCGACCGTCGAGGTCTTCTCCAAGAGCCAGACGTCCGAGACACTCTGCGCATTCGGCACCGCCACGATGCGCGCCATGGATCTGCCGGGCGAGCTCCGGGCGTGACCCCGCGACTCGCTGGATCGACTGTTCATCGAAGTCACGGAATCGCTGCCTGCGAATGGTGAGCCGGTCGCAAAGCTGTCGCGTGCGGGCGTCGTGGATTCGCACCTCAACGTCGAGGTGGGCGGCGTGTTCGACGAGATGATCGGCTCGCTGGTGTCCGCTCACACCGGCCGTTTGAAGGTGATCGGCACCGACCTCGCAAGCGTCGTTGAGCATCACACGGCCAACCCGGCCCTCAGACTTTCGAAGACCAAACGGCGATCCTAGCTGCAGCCCGCCGCCTACGGCGCTGCAACAGATCGTTGATGCCGGGCACGCGGCCCCCTCCGACAGCCCGATGCGCGCAAAGCAGGCTGCGGCGGACGCCATTGACGCCGTCGAGCAGGGACACGACATATCCCGTACCGTCGATCAAGGTCACTGCCCGGGAGCAAGATATGCACGCGCCGCCAAACATTGATCCCGTCGCCGAGCATTCCGACAGCGACGTCGTGCACTGGCTGACAAACGAGACGCGCGATGAGCGCTTCATTGACAATATTTTCGCCGAGCTGTGTGTCCGGCTACAGCGAGCGGGCATTCCCGTCAAGCGGGCGACGCTTCATCTCCTGATCTACCATCCGCAATGGCTTGGCGCCCGGATCATGTGGGCTGACGGGATGCGCGAGGCCGAGCTTGCGAGGGTCGACTACGATGTCAGGGAGCGATCGGAATACATCGGTAGTCCCGCCAACGAAATCCTTGATGGTGCCGCCAAGGTGCGCGAGAATCTCGAACGCGATCCCGCGCTCGGCCGCAAGCACGCCATCTATGACGAGATGCGGGCGAAAGGCCTGACCGACTATGTGGCGTGGCCGCTGTACCATACGCTCGGCAAGCGGCATATCGTGACCTTTGCAACCGACCGGCCGGGTGGTTTCGACGACGCGCATATTGCCCGCCTGTTAAAACTGTTGCCGGTTCTGGCGCTGGTCAGCGAAATCCGCATGAAGAACCGCCTGGCGCGAACGCTGCTCGAAACCTATGTCGGGTCGCATGCCGGCGAGTTGATCCTGGCCGGCGCCACCAGGCGCGGAAGCGGAACGACGGTACGCGCCGCCATCATGATCTGCGACTTACGTGATTTCACCCGGATCTCCGACAACTGGCCGCGCGATGACGTCATCGATCTCTTGAACGGCTATTTCGACGCGATGTCGGAGCCGATTGCGCGACATGGCGGAGAAATTCTGAAATTCATCGGCGACGGCTTGCTCGCCATTTTTCCGCTCAGCCAGCCGCAGGCCTGCGCAAATCTGCTGCATGCCGTGGCGGAAGCCCGTCAGGCCATGGTTGCCCTGAACGAAAAGAATGGCGAAACCGGTCGTGCGCCGCTGAATTACGGCATCGGCGTTCACGTCGGAGACGTCATGTACGGCAATATCGGGTCGCGCACCCGGCTCGACTTCACCGTCATCGGTCCTGCGGTCAACATGGCTTCGCGTCTCGAAACCCTCACCAAACAATTGGGTAGAACCGTGCTGCTGTCCCGCGCGTTCGCCGACTTCGTCGAACGCGATTTCGATCTCGAACACGTCGGCGAACATCCGGTGCGCGGCTTCAACGACCCGATCGAGCTGTTTGCGTATCACGGCTGAATGCCGATCTGTCGTCAGATGCCGAACCGCTCCCAAGGGATCGAACTCGTCAAGCGACTACTATCAGCGAATGTCGGTTTCGGTGATTTCTCGTCCGCGATTTTTCGGCAAACCAGAGGTTTCATTTGATATTTGCGCTTTTGCATCGTTCGGCCCCAATATGCGACCTTGATAGAGCTGGCGACGGACGACCGCAACAAACCAGGGAGAACAGACATGACAGTTTCGGCGGAACGCGCAGTCCTTGCCGGCGGCTGCTTCTGGGGTATGCAGGATCTGCTGCGCCGGTATCCCGGCGTGATTTCGACCAGGGTGGGCTACACCGGCGGCGAGGTGCCAAACGCGACCTATCGCAACCACGGCAATCACGCTGAAGCCATCGAGATCACCTTCGATCCGCAGACCATCAGCTATCGCAAGCTGCTGGAGTTCTTTTTCCAGATCCATGATCCCTCGACGCTGAACCGCCAGGGCAACGACCGGGGCGCGAGCTATCGGTCGGCCATCTTCTTTACCAGCGACGCGCAGAAGCGGATCGCGGAAGACACCATCGCCGATGTCGATGCTTCCGGCCTTTGGCCGGGCAAGGTTGTCACCGAGTTGGCCCCTGCCGGACCGTTCTGGGAGGCCGAGCCGGAGCATCAGGATTATCTGGAAAAATATCCTGACGGCTACACCTGTCACTTCATTCGGCCGGAATGGACGCTGCCGCATCGGGCGGAGAAAGCTGCAACAGGCGCAAGCGGAGCCTCAGTCGCATGACAAAAGCCTCCGATCTGCTGGTGGCCGCCCTTGAGAACGAGGGTGTCGGGTACATCTTCGCCATTCCTGGCGAGGAGAATCTCGATGTGCTGGAATCGCTGCGGCGCTCGAAGATCAAGCTTGTGCTGACGCGGCACGAACAGGCCGCCGGCTTCATGGCGGCCACCTACGGGCGTCTCACCGGGCGTGCGGGCGTCTGCCTGACGACGCTGGGTCCCGGTGCGCTCAATTTGACGACGGCTGCGGCCTACGCGCATCTGGGCGCGATGCCGATGGTCATGATCACAGGACAGAAGGCGATCCGAAGCAGCCGCCAGGCGCGCTTCCAAATCGTCGACATCGTCGCGACCATGCGGCCGCTCACCAAGATGGCGACTCAGATCGTCTCCGCGCAGAGTATTCCGACCCTGGTTCGCGACGCCTTCCGCGTCGCGCAGCAGGAGCGGCCGGGCCCCGTGCATCTCGAACTGCCCGAGGACGTCGCGGCCGACGAAGCCGCGGCCGAAATCATTCCCCCGCATATCGTCCAGTCGCGCCTGCTGCGGCCATCGAACGCGCCGCAGCCATGATCATGGCTGCCCACAGACCGCTCGTCATGCTGGGCGCCGCGGCGAGCCGCCCGCAACTCGCCGAGCCGCTGTCGGCGTTCGTGCGACGATGCAGGATTCCATTCTTCAACACCCAGATGGGAAAGGGCGCGGTCAATGCCGGCTCGAATCTCTATATGGGCACGGCCGCGCTGTCGGAGCGGGATTGGGTTCACGAGGCCATCGATCAGGCCGATCTGATTATTTCGATCGGCCACGACACCGTCGAGAAGCCGCCTTTCCTGATGGGCCATGATGGACCGCAGGTTATCCATGTCGGCGCCACGCCGGCGACGGTGGAACAGGTCTACTTCCCGCAGGCGGAGATCGTCGGAGACGTCGGTGCGGGCCTCGCAAGCCTCGCCGATAGCCTGGAAGGCAAGCTCCCCAATGGTCAGGCATTGCTGGGTTTGCGGGAAGGGATCCTTGCCCACCTCGCCGAGCGGTCGACGGAGGATCGGTTTCCGCTGACGCCGCAGCGCATCGTGCACGACGTCCGCCAGGTCATCCCGCCGGACGGCATCGTTGCCCTCGACAACGGCATGTACAAGATCTGGTTCGCCCGCAACTATCGCACCAGCGTCGCCAACACGCTGCTGCTCGACAACGCGCTCGCGACCATGGGTGCGGGTCTTCCGTCGGCGATCGCAGCGTCGCTGATCCATCCGGACAGGCGCGTGCTCGCCGTCTGCGGCGACGGTGGCTTCATGATGAATTCGCAGGAGCTGGAAACGGCGGTGCGGCTCAAGCTGAACCTCGTCGTGCTCGTGCTTGAGGATCGCGCCTACGGCATGATCCGCTGGAAACAGGAAGTCGATGCGTTTCCGGACTTCGGCCTCGAGTTCGGCAATCCTGATTTCGTTGCCTATGCGAAGTCATACGGCGCCAAGGGCTCCCGCGTCGGCAAGGCCTCCGAACTCTCGACCATGCTGGAAGCTGCCTTCGCCGAAGGCGGCGTGCATCTCGTCGTGGTGCCCGTCGACTACAGCGAGAACATGCGCGTGCTCGTCAACGAGTTACACCCGGTAGTCCAGGCCAGGTGAATGGCCCTGCGTCGGTCGCCCCGTTTCCCTGTGGCGCCGCGCATCGTAGCGAACGCAAGTGGAGCCGTAGCCTTTTGGGTCGTTCGCGTCGGTTTGACTAGACCTGGGCGACTTCCGGTCCACGCCAGTGAACGGACATTCCCGGGATAGGCGGGCATGTCTTCCAAGTGCCAAAAGGCGACATCGGAGTTCAATTTAGCCTGGGTTTTCATGCATTCTTTAACGCTCGTCGGCCAATGTCTCAGGGACAGCTATAGGCTTTGATGGGAACTCAATCGATCTAGTGCTCTAAGGAAGAGGGATGCCTGTTGCAGATGAGGTCCGAGTTTGGCGGTTAAGAGCGCGAGGCTTCGCGATTGGTGGAGCCCTATGTCTCGCCTTGATTTGCCTGCTGAAGATTGTCGATCCAACCGAGTTCGCGAAGAACTTGATTGGTCCGCTTGTTCTGGTGTTCGTCTTTCTTTGGCTGTCCGGGCTATATTGTACACACCGGTACTGGAAGGATTTTAGCGAAGATGAAATTCGGCGCGGAGGATCAAAGAAAACCGCGCGTGAAAAATGGCATTTACTGCATCCGCCCCCGGATTGAGTATTGGCAGCTATGGGTCAATCGCGTCGGTTTGACCGAATGACGGCGACTTCCGGTCTACCCTCGGTGAACGGACATTCGCAGGATAGGCGGGCATGTCTCAAAGGTGCCGATTTTGTTGAAAAACTCGGCTGTTGAAGCCGAAGGAGATCGCTGATTCATTTCCCCTTAGTGGGTGGAGATTTGAATCGATGATGGGTCCTCGGCAGGTCGACCAGGCGGCACTGTTTTACGAGTT
>NZ_PYCN01000004.1 GCF_003062295.1 Bradyrhizobium algeriense
GCGCCATCCGCTCCCACGCCGCGTCGCTCAAAACCAACCGATCCATCACACCCAAGACTGCCTCCCCAAAAGCAGTCTTGAATCTGATTTGCCCCTAAATGGGAATCCTTAGAGTCCACACCACCTAGGGCATGATGGCCAAAAGTGGATGTCGCTCCTGGAAATGAAGCAAGTCCAGGCAAAACCGGGCAGCCGCCGCTTTAGCCGGTTGCGCCGACCGATGCGAAGAAGCGTTCCGGTCCTTCCAGTTCCACCAGCTTCTTCTTTTCGATCAGCCAGAACCGGTTTCCTACCGTTCGCACGAAGTTGCGGTCGTGTGAAACCAGCAGGCAGCTTGCCTGATGCGCCAGCAATTCGTCTTCCAGCGCTTCCTGTCCTTCGATATCCAGGTGATTGGTGGGCTCATCGAGCAGATAGAAGTTTGGCTGGGCGAGCCGCAGCAAGAGCATGCCGAGACGTGCCTTCTGTCCACCCGAGAGCCGGCCGATCGGACGGCTTTGCATCGCAACCGACAGGCCTGCGCCTGCGAGCAAGGCGCGCGCACGCTGATCGCCGACCTCGAAACGGCCGACGATCGTGTGCATAGGCGTGTCGGCATCGGAAAGATCGGCAAGATTCTGTTCACAATAGCCGAGCGCCAGCGACTGCGAGACCTTGATGCCGGCTTGCGTGGCTTCCGGGTTTTCGATCGCCTGACGCAGCATCGCCACGAACCGGGTCTTGCCCGCCCCGTTCGGCCCCAGCAGCACGATCCGGTCTTCCTTGCAGATGAACTGCTTGCCGGTCTTGAACAGCAACCTGCCGTCCGGGGCCGCGACAGCGGCATCGTCCAGCGCAATCAGAACTTTGGCGTGCGTTTCGCGGTTGGCGAGCTTGATCGTCCCTGCGGATCGTTCCAGGTGGGCGGGCTTTGCCGCATCTTCCAGCTTCTCGGCCCGCTGCTTCAGTTGCTTCGTCTTCTGCAACAGCAGATCACTACCGGAATTGACGCCGATATTGTTGAGCTTTGCAGCGTGCTGACGAAGCTGCCCGGCAGCCTTCAGGTCACGCCGGTAGCGCCGCTCATCCGAAGCATCCGCCTCGCTCAACGCGGCGCGCGCCTGCGTATAGGGCAGCGAAAATATCTGCGTCCGCTCGGGCCGCAAGAATACCGTGCGGTTCGTGGTTGCGTCGAGAAAGGCGCGGTCATGGCTCGATATCACGACCGGCATATCCCGTGGCAGCGCGTTCAGCCACGCTTCAAGCTGACAAATCCTGGCGAGGTCCAAATGGTTGGTCGGTTCGTCGAGCAACAACACATCAGCCTCGGCCACCACGATGCGGGCAAGCATGGCAAACCGCTGCCAGCCGCCGCTTAGTTGATTCAGCGGCCTCTCCCGCAGCGCCTCGGGCACACCAAGCGATTCCAGGGCAACGTCGACCCTCCAGCCTTCAATTGCCCGTCGTTCAGCGGGAAGCATGTCGAGCACCGCCGCATGGAACGGCGTATCCGCGAGCGCGGACGGTACATCCTGCTCGACATAGCCGATGGTCAGCCCGCGCGACCGGATGATCTCGCCATCGCTCGGCTCCGCCATGCCTGCAATGCAGCGCAGCAGCGTGGTCTTGCCGCGTCCATTGGCTGCGACGAGCCCGATGCGGTCACCGGGATTGACGGAAAGGTCCAGTCGGGAAAACAGCGGCGCGTTTAACGTCACGCCAAGATTGCGAATATTGATAAGGGTCATGATCGTTCCCGGGTCTTGCCGGCCAAACACGGCGTCCGGGGCATGCAGCCATCGTCGGATGTTCGTGTTGGAGCGCGGCGAGCTACAAAAATGCGGGCGCGAACGATCAGACGTTCGACGCCGCATTGCCACGGGGGCAGACCAGGAAGAGATTTACGGAAAAGCCTCTGGTCAGCCCTGCAAACTCATTTGCAGGGCGTTGACAGGGCCGAGCTGGCGATAGTGCCGCAAAAATATCGTCACCGCGCAGCCCTCCCTATCTCGATCAGGTATCGAGCCAAAATAGCCGGGCCCTCAAGGGAAGGCAAGCCAGGCTCTCGCCGAAATCAAATCGCGAAAAGCCCGAGGTCACGCATGCCGTCGCATCATCTGTGGGCCCTGCACCCTACGCAGCGCGGCTGCGATATCGCGAAATCAGGCGCTGGCGAGCTTGCGTTCGCTTTCGACGCCGTTTGCGGCGCTGCGGCCGACCAGCGCGTCGTAGTGCCCGATCGGCTGGGGCTTGCCGAGGAAATAGCCCTGCACCGCGTCGCAGCCCTCGTCCGCGAGGAAGCTGAGTTGCTCCTGGGTCTCCACGCCTTCGGCAACGATCGACATTTCGAGGCCGTGGCCGAGGTCGATGACGGCGCGGACGATCGCTGCCGACTGCGGGTTGCGGCCGAGATTCATGACAAAGGCGCGGTCGATCTTGATCTTGTCGAACGGGAACGCCTGCAGATAGCTCAGCGAGGAATAGCCGGAGCCGAAATCGTCCATCGAGATGCGCACGCCGAGCGCCTTCAGCCGCCGCAACAGCGCGAGGCCACGATCGAAATCCTCGATCAGCACGCCCTCGGTGATTTCGAGCTCGAGCCGGTCGGGGGCGAGGCCGGTTTCGAGCAGGATCGAATGCACCAGGCTGACCACGTCGCCGTGCATGAACTGCGCCGGCGACAGGTTGACGGCGATCTGCATCGGCACCGGCCAGGAGGCGGCCTCGCGGCAGGCTTCGCGCAGGATCCACACGCCCATTTCGACGATCAGCCCGCTTTCTTCAGCGAGCGGAATGAATTCGCCCGGCGAGACAAAGCCGCGCATCGGATGCATCCAGCGCGCCAACGCCTCGAAGCCGATGACCTTGCTGGCCGCGATCGTTGCGCCCGACGCGGCCTGCGGCTGATAGTGCAACGACAATTCGCCGTTCCTGATCGCCATCGAGAGATCCTGATGCAGCACGCGGCGGTCGCGGATCTGCTGATCCATCTCGGGCGCGAAGATGCTGATCGAGCCGCGCGACTTCTGCTTGGCGCGGAACAGCGCCGCGCCGGAATTGGCGAGCAGCGAAGCCGCCTCCGAGCCGTGATGCGGAAATACCGAGATGCCGGTGGTGACGCCGGTGCGCACCGACTTGCCGTCGATCACGAATTCGTCCGACAGCGTTTGCGCGAGTTTTTCGGCGAGCGCCTTGCCGGCCTCCGGCTGCTTGCCGTCGATGATCAGGCCGAACTCGTCACCGGACAGCCGGGCCACCACGCCGCCACGGGCGCTGGCCTGGATGCGGCCCGCGACCTCGATCAGGAGCTTGTCGCCCATCGCATGGCCGAACACGTCGTTGATTTCCTTCAGCCCGTCGAGGTCCACGCACAGCACGGCAAATTCTTCGTCGGTGCCGGCGCAGGCCTCGATCATCTGCGCCAGCGCCTGCAGGAAGGCGGCGCGGTTCGGCAGATCGGTCAGGCCGTCATGATAGGCCATGTGCGCCATCCGCGATTCGGTCTGGCGGCGGTCGGTGACGTCCTCGTGGGTCTTGATCAGGTATTGCGGCTCGCCGGCCTCGTCGAGAACCGTCATGCGGCGGGTCAGGAACAGCCGCAGCCCGTCCTTGGTGGAGATCGGGTGCTCTTCGGTGAGCAGGCCGCGCTTCTTGATCGCGGCCTCGTCGCGCGCGATGATCAGCTTGGCTTCGCGCGGATTGAAGATGTCGGCGGCGGTCAGGCCGGTGGCATCCTCGCGGCGGCGATTGAGAATGGTCTCGGCGCTGCGGTTGGCGAGCAGATACCGCCCGTCGCTGATGCGCTCCACGATCAGCGACACCGGGATGTTGTCCACCACCAGTTCCAGGAACTTCTTGGTGTTCTCGAGCTCGCGCGACAGCGACCGCCGATCGGTGACGTCGTCGAACAGCGCGATCAGGAATTCCGGCTTGTTGTCCTCGTTGCGCGCAACCACGCGATTGGAGGACAGAACGCGCGTGTCGTCGCCCCGTTCGACGGAATATTCACCGCGGTGATAGCCTTCCGGCGCCGCTATCGCCGCCTGGTCCGCCGTCTCGATGCTCTTCGCGGTTTCGGGCCGGAAGATTTCGTCGGCGCGCTTGCCGATGATGTGATCACGGGAGAAGCGCGAGAATCGTTCGAACGCGCGGTTGGCGAAGATATAGCGGCCGTCGTCGATGTTCTTGGCCGCGACGCAGACCGGAACGTTGTCGAGCACCGATTCCAGAAATTTGGTGGTCGATGCCAGTTTGCGCGACAGCTGGCGCTGCTCCGTGCAATCCTCATGCGTTCCGATCGTCCCGCCATTGGGCAGGTTGAAGATCTTCGAAAGCACCGATCGCCCGCCCGGCAGTTCGGTGACGACGCCTTCCGGGCGGCGGGCAAGCTTGCTGAACTCGTCGACGCCAAGATTGATCAGGCCTCGCGCGAGGCGCAGTTCGGCCAGTTCGCGGCCGGTCATGGATCTCGAAATCTCGGCGCGGCTGAGCCCGTACATTTCGAGAAAGCGGTCGTTGCAGAAGACCACGCGGTTTTGCGCGTTGGTGATCATCACGCCCTGGTTGAGCGTGTTGAGCGCCGAACCGATGAATGCGCTACGCTGCAATTGTGCGCTCTTGGCCCCGCGCAACGCCGCCAGTATCCAGATCCCGATCGCGACCAGGAAGGAAACGACGGCGATCCCCCCGAGCAGGAGTTCCCACACCAGATTGGGATCGAGTTCGCCGATGTAGCTCGCTGGGGCAAAGCCCGCGGAAGGCGCGGCAGCCCACGCAATTCCGCACGGCGCAGCAATGGCGAGCAGACAGACGAGGGCCTGCGCCGGAATCGAATTCTTCCGTTCTGCCTGCCGGTTCCTGTCAGCCATTACCCACCCGAGGTTTCCGGGCGGAGTGTCTGGCTTGACGGGTTTGGATCGGGTAAATGACTACCCGCACAATTCTAAAATGTGACCCAAATTACGGCAATTGGCCTGACATGATTAATGCTTCACTAACAGGACCGCGTTCGCGGCGTATTTCGAACCAAACCAACGGGTTGCTCGGCCGCTCCGGCGGACGAAACGACGATTGCCGAGCGTGGCAGGCGCCGATCTCCACGCCGGATTCTCAGGCCCGAAGCTGACATGGACAAGGTCGATAGCGTCGTCGTCGGAGCGGGGGTGATCGGGCTTGCGATCGCGCGACGGCTGGCCCAGGCGGGCCGCGAAGTGATCGTGCTCGAGGCCGCTGAGGGCATCGGCACCATCACCTCCTCCCGCAACAGCGAGGTGATCCACGCCGGCATCTATTACCGCGCGGGCAGCCTGATGGCGCAGATGTGCGTGAGCGGCAAGCGCGCGCTCTACCAGTATTGCCGCGACCACGGCATTCCCCATCGCAATTGCGGCAAGCTGATCGTTGCGACGACACCAGGCGAAACCGAAAAACTGCAGTCGATCCGCGCACATGCCGAAGCCAATGGCGTCGACGATCTGCAGTTGCTGACGGGCGAGGCGGCGCGCGCGCTGGAGCCCGCGCTCAACTGCGATGCCGCCCTGCTCTCGCCGTCCACCGGCATCATCGACAGCCACGCCTACATGCTGGCGCTGCGGGGCGACGCGGAAGAAGCCGGTGCGGCTTACGCATTCCATACGCCGCTGTTGTGCGCCCGGGCCGGCGCCGGCCGGATCGAAATCGAAGCCGGCGGCGACGCGCCGATGACGCTTGCATGCAACCTGCTCGTGAACGCGGCGGGGCTGGGCGCGCCCGCGTTGGCACGCAGCATCGAAGGCATGCCGATCGGGCTGATCCCCTGCGCTTATCTTGCCAAGGGCAATTATTTCAGCTGCAGCGCGCGGGCTCCGTTTTCACGCCTGATCTATCCGGTGCCGGAGCCCGGCGGGTTGGGCGTGCACCTGACGCTCGACATGGCGGGACAGGCGCGCTTCGGCCCCGACGTGGAATGGATCGAGAGCATCGACTATGCGGTGGATCCTGCCCGTGCCGAGCGATTCTATCCCGCGATCCGGCGCTACTGGCCGACGCTGCCGGACGGCGCGCTGATGCCGAGCTATTCCGGAATCCGGCCGAAGATCGTGTCGCCGGCCGTCGCTACCCAGGATTTTCTGATTCAGGGCCCAGCCGATCACGGCGTCGCCGGACTGATCAATCTGTTCGGTATCGAATCGCCGGGACTGACGTCGTCGCTCGCGATCGCCGATCATGTCGGCGCGCTGGCGGCGATGTAACAGGCCGCGAGCGGACGGATGAGCGCAGCGGCACCCATCCGGTCGCGTGGGAATTTTCGATACTTTGCTGGACTGATTAGTGGATTAGTGGAGAGTTTCGCCGACGGTATGCTTCAACCGCTCGATCTCATCCTTGACCATCAACTTGCGGCGCTTCAACTCGACAATTTGCAGGTCGTCTGTGGAAAGGTGCACGAGCGCTTCGTGCAATTCATTCTCGAGGATCTTGTGTTTACGTTCAAGTTCAACAAGATGCGCCTGTAGTGCCATACGAAATCTCCTCGGTGGGTGAACCTCAGATTCGATCCGGACGAGGGAGTGTACACCAGACCGCGAATCTGTCGATGGTTATCCAGAATCGCGCCCGTCATATTTTCGGATTTATCTGTAACCAAACGTGAGTATGGGAACCCGGTCAGCTTGCGGACCGGCCTCGCAGGGACGATATTCACTGCCAGCCCAGAGCATGATCCGGAAAAGTGGGTACCGGTTTTCCCTCGCGACAAACGCGGAAACGCGTTGGCGCGGAGATCATGCTCAAAATCAAAGAGCTGGAGCGGGATGGCTATTCGAAGAAAAGTCATCGCGCTCTGGGATTAATCCGTTCACAACCTCATCGCGCTTTCAGCTAACGTACACCATGACCGACGATGATGAGCGTGAGCTAGAAAACGAGCTCGCCCGGCTGCAGCAGGAGCATCGCGATCTCGATGCGGCGATCGACGCGCTGCATCAGTCGCCGGCGCCGGACTTGCTGCGGCTGCAGCGGCTGAAAAAACGCAAACTGCAATTGCGTGACCGCATCGCCTTCATCGAAGACCAGATCACGCCCGATATCATCGCCTGATCGTTGCGCTTGCCTGGTTCGGCCAATTCGGTTCGCAAAGATCGTCCGCCTTCCGGCAGATATTTTTCCCCGACATCCACACAACCCGGCGTCGCAAAGAATCTTGCCGGACGGCCAACCGGAAAAAACAGGCTTCCGGTGGGCGGATGCGGCTTGACTTCACGAGAACAAAAAGGGAACATATCGCCCTGCCGCCAGCCTCGGGAGTTCCGCCATGTCCGTCACATCATCCATGTCCGTCACCCCGCCCCTGCCCGACAACAGCCGCTACGAGCAGGCCTGCGACCAGGCCATCGCGATGTGCGACGGCAATCTGCGCTCGACCATCAAGGCGCTGATCATGGCGAACGAGTATCTGGAAACCGAACTGGAGGAATTGCAGGCGGCAATCGCCGCCGGCTGCGTGCCGGCGCGAACCTCCCATGCGGAGAGCGACGCTGCCTGATCCATCAAACCCGGAGCGAACCAATGGCCGATGTCACTTATTACGTCGCAATGCCATTCCTGCAGGACGATAGCGGTTCGCCGATGGCGGGAGCCGCGGAAGAATGCCAGAGCCCGACGACCGCGTTACGGCGCGCCGAGATGATGTCGCGAATGGCCGGCAGCATCGGCGCCGTCGCCTTCAGCCGCAGCGGCGATCCGATGATCGGCGAATTCGGCGACGCGAAATTGCTGCGCAAGTTCGGCGATGTGCCGGATGATCTCAGCGGGCTGTAGGGATCGTCGGGATTCGTAGGTGGGCAAAGCGCAAGCGTGCGCACAATCATGCTCGCCAGATAGATGGTGGGTGCGGCGCAAGCGCACCTTTGCCCACCCGACAGATCTCAAGCTCTTCACGACGCCTCGTGCCGCCGCAGCGCCTTGCGCACATACATGGCGCTGTCGGCCGCTTCCAGCGCGCGGCCGGCTTCGGAGTGGGTATCGAGAACAGCGACGCCCGCGGAGGCGCCCGCGGTAATGGTGCGGCCATCGAACTCGAAGGCGAGGCGATCGATCGCTTCCTCCAGCGCGGCCGCCTTGGCCCTGGCATCGGTCTCGCTGAGATTCCACAACAGCAGCGCGAACTCGTCGCCGCCGAGCCGGCCGACCACGTCGGAAGCGCGCACCTGCGCGAGCAGCGTCGTGACGATGGCCTTGAGCACCTGGTCGCCTGCGGCGTGTCCGAAGGCGTCGTTGATCGGCTTCAAGCGATCGACGTCGAGCACGACCAGGGCACCGCCGGCGCGATAGCGCTTGATGTAGGCAATCGCGCGATTGAGCTCGCGCTCGAAGCCGCGCCGGTTCGGGATGCCCAGCAGGAAGTCGGTATCGGCGGAGGCCTGAAGTTCCTCGATCTGCGCCTGCGTCCGGGCCAGTTCCGCCTTCAGCCGGCGAATCGTCGCCTTGGTGCCGTTAGAAACTGCCGGCGGCCGGGATCCCGGCGCGGATGACCGCCGCGGTGCGGCTTTTTGCCCGGAAGCCGCGCTTTTGGGGCGTTTTCCGGCCCTGGAGGCGGTCGCCCTGGTTTTCTTCTTCATGGCCTTCCCTGTGCAGGCTTGCTTATGAAGGCTTGCCGGGATTCACCAAGACAGGATAGTCCATTCCTGATCCCTTGCCACGCCTTGGATGAGCCCCGGGCCGACCCTATAATCGGCCTATGTTTCTGGATTCCCGAACAGAATTGACGAGATGACCGTACCCATCGCCATCATCATGGGCAGCCAGTCCGACTGGGAAACCATGCGCCACGCCGCTGAGACGCTGACGGCGCTCGGGATCGACTGCGAAAAGCGCATCGTCTCGGCCCACCGGACCCCGGACCGGCTGTTCGCCTTCGCCAAGGGTGCCAAGGCTCAAGGCTTCAAGGTCATCATTGCCGGCGCCGGTGGCGCTGCCCATCTCCCGGGCATGGCGGCGGCGCTGACGGAACTCCCCGTGCTCGGTGTTCCCGTCGAATCCAAGGCGCTGTCGGGGATCGATTCGCTGTACTCGATCGTGCAGATGCCGGCCGGCGTTCCCGTCGGCACGCTGGCGATCGGAAAGGCCGGCGCCATCAACGCCGCGCTCTTGGCAGCAAGCGTGCTCGCCCTGAATGACGCGGCGCTGGCAACGCGATTGGCCGCCTGGCGCAAGCAGCAGACCGACGCCGTCAAGGAGCGTCCGGAGGGATCAGCGTGACGGCTTCAGGCAAGGTGAAGCTGAAGCCGGGCGACACCATCGGAATTCTCGGCGGTGGACAATTGGGCAGGATGCTGGCGATGGCGGCGGCGCGCCTTGGCCTCAGATGCCAGGTGTTTTCGCCGGACCCGGACTCGCCCGCCTTCGACGTGGTGCTGAACGCGACCTGTGCCGAATATGCCGACGTCGAGGCGCTGGAGTTGTTCGCCAACGATGTCGATGTCATCACCTATGAATTCGAGAACGTGCCGGCCGCCACCGCCATGGTGCTCGCCGCGCGGCGTCCGGTATTGCCGGCGCAGAGGATCCTCGAAACCACGCAGGACCGGCTGATCGAAAAAGATTTCGTCAAGCGGCTCGGCATCGACACCGCCGACTATGCCGACGTGTCGTCGGTTGAAACCCTGCAGAGCGCCATTGCGCGCATCGGCCTTCCCGCCGTGATCAAGACCCGCCGCTTCGGCTATGACGGCAAGGGCCAGGCGATCATTCGCGAAGGCGACGACCCCGCTCAAGTCTGGGAAGACCTCGGCACCAAATCCGCGATCCTCGAAGCCTTCGTTCCCTTCGAGCGCGAGATCTCCGTGATCGCCGCGCGCTCAGCCGACGGTCAGGTCGAATGCTACGATGTCACCGAAAACGAGCACCGCGATCACATCCTGAAATTCTCGCGCGTGCCCGCTGCGATCTCGGATGCGCTGACCGCAGACGCGCGTGCGGTCGCCGAGAAGATCGCCAACGCGCTTGACTATGTCGGCGTGCTCGCAGTCGAATTGTTCGTGGTCGCCGGAAACGGCGGACCGCACGTGCTGGTCAACGAGATTGCGCCACGGGTGCATAATTCCGGCCACTGGACGCTGGACGGCGCCTCGATCTCCCAGTTCGAGCAGCACATCAGGGCGATCGCCGGCTGGCCGCTCGGCAAGCCGGTACGTCACGGCCAGGTCACCATGACCAACCTGATCGGCGACGATATCCTCGATTACGAGCAATGGCTGACGGTGCCCGGCGCCACCGTTCATCTCTACGGCAAGGGCGCGCCGCGGCCGGGCCGCAAGATGGGCCATGTCACCGAAGTGGCTCCGGCAAGCAAGAAATAGCGTGCCTGCCCTGCTTCCGCCGGGCGCGCTTAAAAGATCAGGCCGTTTTCAAGCCTTCCACGACACCGGCCGGCTCCTCGCTGAGCCAGCGATAGATCACGCCGCCGAGCGCACCGCCGATCAGCGGCGCAACCCAGAACAGCCAAAGCTGCGCCAGCGCCCAGCCGCCGACGAACAGCGCAGGCCCGGTGCTGCGCGCGGGATTCACCGACGTGTTGGTGACGGGAATGCTGACGAGATGGATCATCACCAGCGCCAGGCCGATAGCGAGCGGCGCAAAGCCCGCAGGCGCCTTGCCATGAGTGGCGCCCATGATGATGAACAGGAACATCATGGTCATCACCACCTCGGTGATGAAGCACACCATCATGTTGTACTGCCCGGGCGAATGCGCGTCATAGCCGTTGGATGCAAAGCCCTTGGCCAGATCGAAGCCGGGCGCGCCGCTTGTGATCACATAGAGCAACGCCGCGGCAGCGACCGCGCCGATCACCTGCGCGATCACGTAAGGAACGATCTGCTGCGCCGGAAACCGTCCGCCGGCCGCAAGGCCGATCGTGACGGCGGGGTTGAGATGGCAGCCGGAAATGTGGCCGATCGCATAGGCCATGGTGACGACGCTCAGGCCGAACGCCAGGGACACGCCGACCAGGCCGATACCGACCTGCGGAAAACCGGCGGCGATGACCGCGCTGCCGCATCCCGCAAAGGTGAGCCAAAACGTGCCGATCGCTTCAGCGGTATATTTTTTGGTGTTCATACTCGCCTCCTGCATGTTTAGGTTGCCGGATGCTAGGGAGCGCCCGTGAAGGGCTCGTTATTTGGAAAAACCGGGGAGCACCGGCCGAATCCCGCTGATATTAGTGGCTTTCCGGGGCCAGAAACCGGCTTCTCAGGTGGACATCAGCGGTTTTGTCTGCTAAATGCCCGCGCTCAGGGTTAAGGGCCAGGCGTTTCGCCGGCCCTTCACTTTACCAGAATTCCTATCCGATCAATTGAAAGAGGATGCCGCGTGCAGGTTCTCGTCCGCGATAACAATGTCGATCAAGCCCTCAAGGCGCTGAAGAAGAAGATGCAGCGCGAGGGTATTTTCCGCGAGATGAAGCTCCGCGGACACTACGAAAAGCCCTCCGAGAAGAAGGCCCGTGAAAAGGCCGAAGCCGTGCGCCGCGCGCGCAAGCTGGCCCGCAAGAAGCTGCAGCGCGAAGGCCTGCTGCCGATGAAGCCCAAGCCGGTGTTCGGCGCTGGTCCCGGTGGCGACCGTGGTGGCGCTGGCGGCCGTGGTGGCCCGGGCGCAGGTCCGCGCGGACCGCGCTGAGCATCTACAGAGTTTGAATTGAAAACGCGGGCCTCGGGGCCCGCGTTTTTGTTTTGGCCGTTTTTGTTTTTCGCCATCGCAGATCCAGCCGTATGGAATAATCGGCTCCGGTATGAGCAGCGCGCTCGATCCACATCTCCTTCGGCCATTGCTATTTTGACCGATGCATTTTGCGACTCATCGGGTTACCTATGCTGCATTGGACAAGCGAGAGTATTCCGCTGCATGGCCGTTACGGATTGCAATGCCTTTCCCTGCGCTTCGCGCTTCTCGCCCTGCGCTTCGCGCTTCACGGCCGTACCCATCGCGCTGCTGGCGATCGTTCTCAGCTTTCCTCTCGGCGGCTGTTCGTTCGACCTGGGATCATGGGGGGCGGACAAGGAGAGGCCACAGGCCGCCGAGCAGAAGCCGACCGGCACGATCAGCGCGCAAGGCGCCGGCGACGCCCAAGGCTACGCCACGCGCGGCCAGACCCTCGCCAAATCCGGCAAGACCGAAGAAGCGCTGGCGGAATTCGACCGCGCGCTGGCACTCGATCCCTACAACGTGCAGGCCCTGTACGGCCGCGGGCTGATCTATCAGACCGACAAGCGGCATGAGCAGGCGATCGCGGATTTCACCGCAGCCAACGGCCTGACGCCGCAGCGGGTCGAGCCGCTGCTGGCGCGTGCAACCAGCTACCTCGCCATCGACAAGGCTAAGGAAGCCGCTTCCGATCTGGACGAGGCGGTGCAGGCCGACCCCAACAGCGCGCAAGCCTGGTCGGCTCGCGGCGTCACCTATGAACGTCTGGGCGACAAGGCCAAGGCGTTCACCTCCTACGGCCGCGCGCTCGCGCTCCGCCCCAGGGACGAAGCCGCGCGAAGCGGCCTCGCGCGCACCGGCGGCTAGAGTATGATCCGGAAAAGTGGCCCCCGGTTTTCCCTCGCGACAAACGCGGAACGCGTTTGCGCGGAGATCATGCTCAAATCAAAGAGATAGAGCGGGATGCCGATTCGAAGAAAAGTCATCCCGCTCTAGAGTCTTTCCGGTTTTGATTGAATCGGAATCTGGCTGCAGCTTTGCTTGCGCCAAGCACAAGCCCCCCGGATCAAATCCGAGGGCATGCCTCGCCCGAAGACGCCAAAGACTTTATTTCGGCAGCACCGCGTGGAAGATCGACTTCGCCGTCGATAGCGCGTCCTCGGCAGCCGCCGTGGCGCGTTCGCGCACGGAAGGTTCGGCCACGTCGGCACGCAGATCGAGCGGGCGCGAGACCGGAATATCGGCGGGCGGGGTTGGGCGGTTCGGGTTGACGGCTTCGGCATAAGGCGGCCGCGCCGGTGACGGAGCTTGACCATAGGGCTCGCCGGCCGGCGAGCCCGAGACCATGATCGGCGGCGGCAGCGGACGAAGCGCGGGCGCATTCGCGGCGGCAGGCGCATTGGCGACCACGGGCGCGTTCGTAACGACAGGCGCATTCGCGACCCCGGGCGCATTCGCGACCCTAGGCGCCTCGGGAGCGCGGGCCGTCTCGGCGGCGCGCGGAGAGGCTTCGCCGTTGGCGCGCAGGCGCTCGATCGCGGCGCGCGCCAGATCGTTGGCATCGCGCCGTTCCTCCGGTGCAGCCGCGGTCTCGACCGGGGCAGCCGGCGCGGCCGCCACAACCGGCGCCGCCGAGGAATTCACGGGAGAGGAATTCTTGGGCTGCACGGGCGACGGCAATATGACTCTGATCTTTTCCTTTTCGCGCGGCGCCGCTGCATGGCGGCTCTGGTCGGCGTCGGCCGAACTTTCGGCCGATTTCGCATCGGGCTTGGTATCGGAGGACTTGGTATCGGAGGACCTAGTGTCGGCGGACTTGGTATCGGCGGATTTGGAGTCGAGCTTGGCGTCTGCCTTTGCTTCGGCTTTGGCTTCAGTCTTTTCCTGGGCCTTTTCAACCACCGCCGGCCGTTCGGCAGCGGTCTTCTCCATGATGGCTTTCTCGGAGATTCCCCTCGCCTTGACGCCGGCGGCCGGGAGGTTGCTGACACTGGCCGTGGTGTCGGCCGACTTGGATTCGGATTTGGCGGATTCGGACTTGGCTTCCGCCTTGCCATCCCCCTTGGGATTGGCAGTCGATGCCGCCGCGGCAGGAGCGTCCGCGCTGGGCTTGGTCACGATGTAGTGGTTGACGATGTAGGCCCCGATGACGGTCGCAGCCACCGAGGGAAAGATGTCTACGGCGAACTTCTTCAGGTAATTCAACATTCAGGCCACTCCCCGCGGTCCCTCAATTGCAGGAACTTTGAGGCACATTGAGGGATCAACTGCGACGGATCGGTGGCAATTCAGCAGTTCCCGTGCAGGCCGGGCAACGCCGGCCTGCACGGGAACTGGAAAATCCAGGTTTCGTTTCAGGGAGGTTAACGGGTTCCCGCCGCCGCCGGCCCCGGGCCACGACTCCACGGCGGTTGGTCAGGGCTTCAGTTCGACCTCCAGAAACACGATCTCGGCTGCCGTCTCGTTGAGCACGTCGTGCTCGACGCCCGCCTTCCGGAAGTAGGATTTGCCGGCCCCGAGCTGCGCCTTGGTGCGTTCGCCGGTTGGCGCGACGATGGTCATTTCGCCGGAGGTCACCGGCACGATCACGTAATCCATCCCGTGGGTGTGATGGCCGGTGGCGCTGCCCGGCGCCAGCCGCCACTCGGTGACGCGGACTTCGGGGGTGTCGACCTGAACGTCGGATTTGGCGGCAAGCATATCGGGTTCACTCCAGGGGAACTACGGCACGAACACCATAAACACGAATACGGCAAACACCACCATATGCACCAGTCCGAACAGGATGTTGGTGCGGCCGGTGCCGAAGGTGAGCATGCTCAGGGCGAACGTGAGCAGCAGCAGTACCGTGCCCTGGCCGTTGAGCCCGAGCACGAGTTCCTTGTCGAGCGCGTAGGTCGCCAGGCCGACCGCGGGAATAGTCAGCCCGATGGTCGCCAGCGACGATCCGAGCGCGAGATTGATACTCTTCTGCAGATCATTGTTGCGCGCGGCTGCAATGGCGGTGACCCCCTCCGGGAGCAGAATGAGGAGCGCGACCAGCACGCCCGCGAACGCCGGTGGGGCGCCGATCATCGCGGTTACGACATCGACTACGAGTGAAAATTTCTTTGCCAGAAGCACCACGGCAAGCAGGGAGACAAGCAGCAGCGCAATGCTGAGCGCCAGCATCCGGTTCGACAGGGATGAGGTTTCGGTGGCAGCACCGGCGCCTCCCTTGATGAAATAATCACTGTGCCGGATCGTCTGGGTATAAAGGAACACGCCGTAGAGCATGAGCGTGACCAGGTCCACAAAGCCAAGCTGCGCCGACGAATAGATCGGCCCCGGCGCCGTCAGCGTATAATTGGGCATGATCAGCGTAATGGTCGCCAGCACGAATAGCACGCTGAGATAAAGGTTGGCGCCGGAAACCTGGAAATCCTGCTCGCGATAGCGCAAGCCGCCAATGAAGATGCAGAGGCCGACGAGGCCATTGCACACGATCATCACCACCGCAAACACGGTGTCGCGCGCCAACGCGGGCTGCGGCTTTTCGCCGAGCATGATGGTGGCGATCAGCGCGACCTCGATGATGGTGACCGCAAGCGTCAACAATAGCGTGCCGTAGGGCTCGCCGATCCGCTCGGCGATCACCTCGGCATGATGCACGGCTGCGAACACCGTACCGAACAGGACCGCCAGCAGCACGGCCGCGAACAACAGCCCGCCGGCCGACGGCGTAAAGCCGAGCCCGAGGCCGGTGGCCACGGCAAACAGCAGCACCGCCAGCGCCGGGAATATCCAGGCCGATTTCGGCATTGGTCCGTGTACGCTCATGCGGCCAACTCCCCGATGGGTCGTGGACGCAAGATATGCGTCCATGACGGGCAGCCATCACCCCTTCGCAAGGTTGATGAAATTTCGCGCGATTTCAATCGCGCCGAAATTATCCAGATCGTTATGACCACCCCGGGCAAGCCGGACAAACCGTTTCGGCTCGTTCGCCAGCGCAAACAGCCGCTCGCCAAAGGCAACGGGTATCGTGGGATCGAGCGCGCCGTGCATGACGAGCAGCGGAACTTTGACGCTTGCGATCTGCGCGTCGGAACGGAACTGATCCCGCATAAATAGACGCACCGGTGCGAACCAGAACGCCGACGCGGCGACATCGGCGATCGACGTATAGGGAGCTTCCAGGATCAGCCTTCCGATGCGCTGCTCCGCTGCAAGCGCCACCGCAACACCGGTGCCGAGCGAAAAGCCCCAGACGACGATGTCGTCGGCGCGATAGCGTGCTGCCGCAAAGGCATAGGCGACAGCTGCGTCCTGCAGCAATCCGTGCTCGCTCGGTTGCCCGGTCGAGCCCGCATAGCCGCGATAGGACAATGCGATGACCCCGGTCCCGTCAGCGATGATGCTGCGAAAGCGGCCGAAGAAGCCGGCGAGATAATCGCCATTGCCATGGAAGTAGAGGACGACCGGGCGGCCCGGCCTGGCCGGAACGTGCCATACGATGACCTTCTCACCATCAGCCGTGGTCAGGATATGTTCTTCGGCTTCCGGAAAGCCCGCCGCTGGCGGCGCCGTGCGCGCACTCGTCGGCACCGGAAACAGAACGGCGCGCTGCGCGAAGAACAGGACGAGCAGACCACAGACGTAACCGACTGAGACGACGATCAGCAGCCATTTCAGTACGGTCATGAATTTCCTGCGCGCGACCTACATCCCCTTCACGATGTTCTCGGTGACCTTCTTGGCGTCGCCGAGCAGCATCATGGTGTTATCGCGGTAAAATAGTGGATTATCGATGCCGGCATAGCCCGAGGCCAGCGAGCGCTTGATGAACATCACGGTGCCGGCCTTCCAGACCTGCAGCACCGGCATGCCGTAGATCGGCGAGGTCTTGTCTTCTTCCGCGGCCGGGTTGGTGACGTCGTTGGCGCCGATCACGAAGGCGATGTCGGCCTGCGCGAATTCGGAGTTGATGTCCTCGAGCTCGAACACCTCGTCATAGGGCACGTTGGCTTCCGCCAGCAGCACGTTCATGTGGCCGGGCATGCGCCCCGCGACCGGGTGGATGGCGTACTTCACCTCGACGCCTTCCTTCTTCAGGAGGTCGCCCATTTCGCGCAGCGCGTGCTGGGCCTGCGCCACCGCCATGCCGTAGCCCGGCACGATGATCACCTTCTGCGCATTCTTCATGATGAAGGCCGCGTCGTCGGCCGAACCGAGCTTGGCGGGCTTCTGCTCACCGCCGCCACCGCCGGCCGCGGCGGTTTCGCCGCCGAAGCCGCCGAGGATGACCGAGATGAAGGAACGGTTCATCGCGTGGCACATGATATAGGACAGGATCGCGCCCGAGGAGCCGACCAGCGCGCCGGTGATGATCAGCGCGGAGTTGCCGAGCGTGAAGCCGATGCCGGCCGCAGCCCAACCGGAATAGGAGTTCAGCATCGAGATCACGACCGGCATGTCGGCGCCGCCGATCGGGATGATCATGAGCACGCCGAGCGCCAGCGCGATGATCGTGATCAGCCAGAAGTCGAGCGCGCTGCCGGACCGGACCAGGCCGAAAATGAAGAACACCAGCGCAAGCGCGAGCGCGATGTTGATGATGTGGCGGCCGGGCAGGATGATCGGCGCGCCGCTCATGCGCGCGGAAAGCTTCAGGAACGCGATCACCGAGCCGGTGAAGGTCAGCGCACCGATGGCGACGCCGAGCGACATTTCGACCAGGCTGGATGCGTGAATGGCGCCGGGCTTGCCGATGTCGAAGGCTTCGGGCGCATAGAAGGCGCCGGCGGCGACCAGCACCGCGGCCATGCCAACCAGCGAGTGGAAGGCGGCGACCAGTTCCGGCATCGAGGTCATCGGCACGCGCCGCGCGATGACAGCGCCGACGCCGCCGCCGATGGCGATGCCGAGGATGACCAGCACCCAGGCGATACCATCCGCCGGCGGATGAATGGCGAGCGTGGTCGCAACCGCGATCGCCATGCCGATCATGCCGAACAGATTGCCCTGGCGGGACGATGCTGGACTGGACAAACCGCGCAGCGACAGGATGAACAATACACCCGCCACGAGATACAGAATTGCAGCCAGATTGGCGTTCATCTCAGGTCCCCTTTGTCTTCGTCACCCCGAGGTGCACGCCGCTCACTTGGCCTTTTTCTTGTACATCGCCAGCATGCGCTGGGTGACAAGGAAGCCGCCGAAGATATTCACACAGGCGAAGATCAGCGCGATGAAGCCGAAGCCGCGCGCCCAGCCGCTGCCGCTTGAGATCATGGGGACGCCGACCGCGAGCAGCGCGCCGACCACGATCACCGAGGAGATCGCGTTGGTCACCGACATCAGCGGCGTGTGCAGCGCGGGCGTCACCGACCAGACTACGAAGTAGCCGACGAAGACGGCGAGGACGAAAATCGACAGCCGGAATACGAAGGGATCGACGACTTGGGCGATGTGCTCCATGGCTTCTCTCCTCAGGCTTTCGGCTGGAAGTTCGGATGGACGACGGCGCCGTCCCTGGTCAACGCGGTGGCTTTCACCAGTTCGTCGTCCCAATTGACCGCGAGCGCCTTGTTCGGCTTGTCGACCATCGTCTCGATGAAGTTGAATAAATTGCGAGCATAAAGGCTGGAGGCCGATTGCGCGACGCGGCCGGCGACGTTGGTGTAGCCGACGATCTTGATGCCATCGACATCGACGACTTCACCCGCCTTGGCGCCCTCGACATTGCCGCCGCGCTCGACGGCAAGGTCGACCAGCACCGAGCCCGGTTTCATCGACTTCACCATGTCGGCGCTGACGAGTTTTGGCGCCGGCCGGCCCGGAATCAGGGCCGTGGTGATGACGATGTCCTGCTTCTTGATGTGTTCGGCGGTGAGCGCGGCCTGCTTGGCCTGGTACTCTTTCGACATTTCCTTGGCGTAGCCGCCGGCGGTCTGCGCGTTCTTGAATTCCTCGTCCTCGACCGCGAGGAACTTTGCGCCGAGCGATTCGACCTGCTCTTTTGTGGCAGGCCGCACGTCGGTGGCCGTGACCACGGCGCCGAGCCGGCGCGCGGTCGCGATCGCCTGCAGGCCGGCCACGCCGACGCCCATCACGAACACTTTCGCCGCCGGAACGGTGCCGGCCGCGGTCATCATCATCGGGAACGCGCGGCCAAAGGATTCGGCCGCCTCGATCACCGCGCGATAGCCGGCGAGGTTCGCCTGCGAGGACAGCACGTCCATCACCTGCGCGCGCGTAATGCGCGGCATCAATTCCATCGCAAACGCCGCGACGCCGGCGTCCGCGATCGTCTTCAGCGCCGCTTCATTGCCGTAAGGGTCCATGATCGCGATGACCAGCGCACCGCGCTTGTACTGCGCAAGCTCGGAAGCTTCAGGCCGTTTCACCTTGATGATGATGTCGGCGTCCTTCAACGCGTCCGCGCTGATGGTGGCGCCGACGGCGGTGAATTCGGAATCCGGCAGGCCCGACTTGATGCCCGCGCCCGGCTCGATCGCGACTTCGGCACCGATTGCCCTATATTTCTTCACGGTATCAGGGGAAGCGGCAACCCGCGGCTCGGACGGATCGATTTCCTTGGCAACGGCAATCTTCATGGGGCCCCCCGGCGCGGCAGGCGCGCGCGCAAGCAAACTAGCGTCTTTTTCGCTTAGTTGGATACCGGTTTCGCAACCGGCATGCGTGCAAATTGTGGCCACCGCCGACGTGAGCGGCGCAGGCAGCGATGCGTCAGGTCAGGAAGTAGCCCATCAGGGCGACAATGATGACGACGGCGATCGTGCCGTATTTGACCAGCATGATGAACCCTTCATAGGTCTGCTCATGGGCCTCATAGTCATTGCCATCAGCGGTCGTGTAGGCCACTTCGTTATGGTCTGCCATCGGTATCCCCAGTCAAAATCCGCGTTTCTCGCGTGCAATTACCGCAAAGCGTTTGGCAGGGCAACGGCCCCCTGCCTATCGGGTCATTCGGAAGGCCAATTATCCCGGATCCAGCGGGTCAGGCTTTCCTCGCTGACCTCGCCTGCGGCGAGGGAGAGGATGATGGCCGTGGCGTGCGCCGGGTGGGGCGCAAATGGTACGTCGTTGACCCGCAAGAAGACCATCATGGCGTGAAACGCGATACGCTTGTTGCCGTCCACGAAGGCATGGTTGCGGGCCAGACCGAACGCATAGGCTGCGGCGAGTGCAGCCATGTCCGTCTGTCCGTAATTCCATTGATTTACCGGCCGCAAAACCGCCGACTCAAGAAGGCCATGATCCCGAATGCCTTCCGGTCCGCCGAATATCGCCAGCTGCTCGGCATGCATGTCGATGACTTCATCAACATCGAGCCAAATTGGCTCACTCATTTTGCAAGCGCGGCAAATGTATCGCGATATTCGTGCATGATCTGGCGCGCGATTTCCATGGTCCGCGCGTGCTTGGGGTTGAACGGCGAGAGCCGCAGGCTGCCATCGGGTTGCTCGACCGGATAGAACTTGTCCCCCTCCTTGAGATTGAGACGCGCAAGAAGCTCTTTCGGCAGGATCACACCAACCGAATTGCCAATCTTCCGAATTTGAAGGGCGGTGTCCTCCAGCTTGTATTCGCGAGAGGCCTCTTCCATGCCGCGAGGGGTTTTGCTCATCGTACAGGCTCCGTTGTACGATATGTATAACACGGTCCAACGGGCCGTTCAACAAATGTATTACATCGTCCGTTGGCTATCGGCCGCGCCAGCCTCGCCCGCCCGGCAAGCTACCCGACCACGAAGTCGAACCGCCCGGCCAGCCATCCCGCGTTCTTGGCCGTGCGTATCTGCAAGTCCTTGCGGAACAGGCCATCGGAGCGGTTTTTTGCCTCGCCGGCGAAATAGAGCTGGGTGGTCAGCACGCTGCCGTCGCGCGGCTGCACCTTCACATGGATATGGCGCGTACGGCCGGGATAAAGGCCGGGCACGATGCTGCGCAATCGATAGCGGCCTTCCGCATCGGAGAACTGATGGCCGCGCAGGCGGAAACCGGAATTGTCGTAGCGGCCTTTGTCGTCGGCCTGCCAGAAATCCAGCAAGGCGCCCGCGAGCGGTTTGCAGGCGCGACTGAGCACGAAGCCAACCAGTTCGATCGGCTGCCCCGCCATGCCCTCTTCGAACAGCTCGGTTCGCTCAGGCGACGACGGCTTGAAGTACGGCCCTTCGGTTTGCGGCAATGTTGCTTCGTCGCCGTCGTGGCATGCGGGCGTCGGGGAAAGCGGGGCCTGTGCCATGCTGCCATCGACCATAAGCAGCGAACCGGCCGCAAAGACTCCCGCTCCAAGTACAACGCGCCGCGTCGGGGTGTCGATCATGGGGCACTCCCCTCCTATCGTCACCGTCATCATGGAGGGCGACGGCGGCTGAAATTGTGTCCGCGCCCATCACAAATCCGTTTCGTGGCCGCGGGCGGCCCCGTCAGCCCATCTCTTCCAGCTCGTCGATCATGCCGGCAATCACCGACAGTCCGCCGTCCCAGAATTTGGGGTCCTTGGCATCGAGCCCGAACGGCTTGAGCAGTTCGGAATAATGCTTGGTGCCGCCGGCCGCGAGCATGGCGAGATAACGCTCGGCAAAACCCTCCGAGGCATTCTCGTAGACCGCATACAGCGAGTTCACCAGGCAATCGCCGAACGCATAGGCGTAGACGTAAAACGGCGAATGGATGAAGTGCGGAATATACATCCAGAAATTCTCGTAGCCGGGACGGATGTCGATGGCCGGCCCGAGGCTTTCACCCTGCACGCTGAGCCAGATCTGGCCGATGCGCTCCGCAGTCAATTCGCCGTTCTTGCGCTCGGTGTGCACGGCGCGCTCGAACGAATAAAACGCGATCTGCCGCACCACGGTGTTGATCATGTCCTCGACCTTGCCGGCGAGCAGCGCCTGGCGCTGCCTGGCGTTTTTGGTCTGCGACAATAGCCGCTTGAAGGTCAGCATTTCACCGAACACGCTGGCCGTCTCGGCGAGCGTCAGCGGCGTCGGCGCCATCAGCGCCCCATTTTTGGCCGCCAGCACCTGATGCACGCCATGGCCGAGCTCATGGGCCAGCGTCATCACGTCGCGCGGCTTGCCCTGATAATTCATCAGCACATAGGGATGCGCCGACGGCGTGGTCGGGTGCGAGAACGCGCCCGGCGCCTTGCCCGGCCGCACCGGCGCATCGATCCAGCGATCGGTGAAGAATCGTTCCGCGATCGCAGCCATCTCGGCGGAGAAACCGCGATACGCCGTCAGCACCATCTTCTGCGCCTCGGGCCAGGCGATGGTGCCGGTAGCCGCAAACGGCAGCGGCGCATTGCGGTCCCAATGCGCGAGCTTCTTCTTTTTGAACCAGCCGGCTTTCAGCTTGTAATAGCGATGCGACAGCCGCGGATAGGCCGCGCGAACCGAACCGACCAGGGCATCGACGACCTCGCGCTCGACGCGGTTGTTCAGGTGGCGCGAATCCGCGACATCCTTGAAGCCGCGCCAGCGATCGGAAATCTCCTTGTCCTTGGCAAGCGTGTTGGTGACGAGCGCAAACGTCCGCTCATTGTCCTTGAAAGTCTTGGCCAGCGCCTGGCCAGCGGCCTTGCGCTTTTCCGGCGCGCGGTCCTGCAGCAGACTGAGCGTCGGCTCGATCGCCAGTTCCTTTCCGCCGACCTTGAAGCGCAGGCCGGAGATGGTTTGGTCGAACAGCCGGTTCCAGGCGGCATAGCCGCTCTGGGATTTTTCGTGAAACAACTGCTCGACGCGATCTTCGAGCTGATACGGCTTGTCCTTGCGCAGATCCTCGATCCACGGCCGGTAATGCCCAAGCTCCGGCGTCTGCATCGCGCGCTCGATCACGGCGTCGTCGATGCGGTTGAGCTCGAGGGCGAAGAACAGCAAATGTACCGAAGCCGCCGTCAGCCGCTCCGAGACGTCGCCATAGAATTTGGAAATCGCCGGATCGACGCTGTCCCCGGCATGAACGAGGCCGGCGTAGGAGCCGAGCCGGCCGGCGAGATCGTCGATCGCCTCGTAGCGCCTGATGGCCTCGGCAAGCCAGCTTCCGCCGTCGTCGCGGCCGACGTTTTCCGCGAGCTTGCCCTTGTAGTCCGTTTCAAACGCGCCGCAGTCGGCATCCATCTTTTGCAGGTCGCGCGCGATTTCGGGCGCGTCGATACCGGAATAGAGATCGGCCAGATTCCATTCCGGCAGCCTGCCGGCTTTCGATTTGGCCGCGGACGCCTTGCCGCTGGTAGCGGGCTTGCGGGACGACTTGCCGGCTCGGGAGGTCGCAGATTTTGCGCTCATGACACTTTCAAAATTGGGAGGTGATCAGGAAATCGGCGGGGAGATCAGGCGAAAGCCGCAAGCTGCGGTACAAACTGGACGAACAGTTCTTCGCCCTCAACGAGCCACGACTCAAGCTCGTCGTCGGTCGCACTGCGAATCGCACACCATAACGTGATCACGCGAACCATGAGCCACGATGTCGATGGGACGGCGGCCTTGGCGTGCAGCGCAACAAGATCGAGGTTTCGATGTTCGAACAGCAGGCGGCCGAATCCGTCTTCCAGGATGTAGCGGCCACCGATTCGGGAAACGCACAATTCGCAAGCCTGATCCGGTAGCGGGCTCAGCAGATAAAATTGGACGTCACCCTTTTCCGTCGTGCCGGTTTCCCATTCGCGTCCGGTCCCCGGCGCAGTCGCCGCGCTCAGCGCCGCCAGGATGGTGCTCAGCTCCCTTTCGCTCCATTCGCCGGTGTTCTGTTTGCGCTCGAACGCCACGACGCTCATTTGCTTTCCGCTCCGAACAGCAGCCGGTGCAATTCCGGCTCGTAGTACATTAACAGATGCTTAGCGAAGGCTGCCGGTTCAATACCCAATTCGTTGGCCCATGCCCCCATGATTTCAGTTGGAACTCGGCTGAAGCCGTTCTCGACCTGTGAGATGAAAGTATAATACTTCAGGCCAAGACGTGCGGCGAGATCCGCCTGCGACAATTCAGCCACCGCCCTCCGCTGCTTGAGCCAATCCCCGGCCAGTTTCCGCAACTGCTTGGCATCCGGCGCCGGCTTGGCCGGCAGCCGTACAGCAGGAACATCTTGATGTTTTCCTCGTTTCATGATTACTAAACTATCCAGATTGAATGCCATGGTGGGTGATGTTCCCTACCACAATCTTAGCTCGCGAATAAGAACCCGATGGCCTTCTTAGATCGCATTCAGATTGTCCGAACGAGCGACCGAGCCCCCTCGGCACGCGGCAAGGAGTTGTTTGCCGGCATCCTGCTCGTGGCGCTGTTGGCGACCGTGGGTATCCGCAACGTGGTGCCGGTGGACGCCCTGGCACCCGCGATCGTCACCCTGCTCTTTGCGGTTGCAGCATTGACGGCCGGCTTCGCGCTGCTCTGCCGGCGCGACCGATACCGCGTCATGTGGTTCGACCTCGCCGGGAGCCTGACGTTCATCGGCGTCGTCCTCTCCGTTCTGATCGAACCGGACCAGATGATCAGGCTCTTCGCCCTCACGGATCACCCTGAGTAACGGGAAAGCATTTTCCGCAGTCTGACTGCGTCTTTTGTCTACGCGCGTCCAAGCCCGGGCCCCTCTGGCAGTTCTAGCAAACTGCGATGTCGGATTGGACCATCAACGGAGTGGCCCGAATGCTGGAACTAATCTCCTCGCAACACCTGACAGCGCTTTTCCAGGTCATCATGATCGACCTGGTGCTCGCCGGCGACAATGCGATCGTCATCGGGCTTGCAGCTGCAGGCCTCCCCGAGGGGCAGCGCAAGAAGGCGATTGTGATCGGCATATTGGCCGCCACGATCCTGCGTATCGGCTTCGCTTCCGTCACGGTTCAATTGTTGCAAATCATTGGACTGCTGCTCGCGGGCGGCGTCCTGCTGCTTTGGGTATGCTGGAAGATGTGGCGCGAGCTGCGTGCGTCGCATCATCACGAACCGAAATTGCAGAGTCTTTCAGCCGCAAGCACGTTCGATGGCGCAGCCCCTGCGGGCCATCAAAAGACGCTTGGCCAGGCCGTCTGGCAGATCACGCTCGCCGACGTGTCGATGTCGCTCGACAACGTGCTCGCGGTCGCAGGCGCCGCGCGCGAGCATCCGATGATCCTGATATTCGGTTTGGCACTTTCCATTGCACTGATGGGGCTCGCCGCCAACTTCATCGCGCGCCTCCTGGAAAAGCAGCGCTGGATCGCCTACGTCGGCCTCGCGATCATCCTCTATGTAGCTCTCGACATGTGCTACCGCGGCGCGCTGGAGGTGTGGCCACACCTCAACGCTTAGTTCCCCGCCCCACGGATGCCATTTCCAACCATTAAGCGTGCGTTAATCGGCATCGGCGAAAGTGCCCCGATTCGATACAATCCAGTAGCGTGCGGGGAAAAACCATGGCTGCCACCATTTTGATTGCCGATGACGACGCTGTGCAGCGCCGTTTGGTTGAAAACATGGTGCAGAAGTGCGGTTATGAGCCCCTCGTCGTCGACAGCGGCGATGCCGCCGTGGCCCTGCTGACCGCCCCTGATGCGCCGGCGATCGATGCGGTGGTGCTCGATCTCGTGATGCCCGGCCTCGACGGCCTCGGCGTCCTTTCAAGAATGCGTGAAGCAGGCCTGAGCATCCCCGTCATCGTGCAGACCGCCCATGGCGGCATCGACAATGTGGTTTCAGCGATGCGCGCCGGCGCGCAGGATTTCGTGGTCAAGCCGGTCGGCTTCGAACGGCTGCAGGTGTCGCTGCGCAACGCACTCAATACTTCCGCGCTCAAGGGCGAACTGCAGCGCATCCGCCACAGCCGCGAAGGCCGGCTGACCTTTGCCGACGTCATCACCCGCAGCGAAACCATGGCAGCCGTGCTGCGCACCGCGCAGAAGGCGGCGAGTTCGAGCATTCCGGTGCTGGTCGAGGGCGAGTCCGGCGTCGGCAAGGAATTGTTCGCCCGTGCCATCCATGGTTCCAGCGAACGCAAGTCGAAACCGTTCGTCGCGGTCAATTGCGGCGCCATCCCCGACAATCTCGTGGAATCGATCCTGTTCGGTCACGAGAAGGGCGCCTTCACCGGCGCCACCGAACGCCATATGGGCAAATTCGTCGAAGCTTCCGGCGGCACGCTGTTTCTCGACGAGGTCGGCGAGTTGCCGCTGGCGGCGCAGGTAAAGCTACTGCGCGCGCTGCAGGAAGGCACCGTCGAGGCAGTCGGCGGCCGCAAGCCGGTGAAGGTCGACGTCCGCATCATTTCCGCGACCAACCGCAAACTGCTCGACCTCGTGAAGAGCGGCGCGTTCCGCGAGGATCTGTTCTACCGGCTGCACGTGCTGCCGCTGACGATCCCACCGCTGCGGCTGCGGCGCGAAGACATCCCGCATCTGCTGCGGCATTTCCTGGCGCGCTTTGCCGCCGAGGAAAACCGCACCATCACCGGTATCAGCGGCGAGGCTGTGGCCCATCTCGCGCAGCTCGATTGGCCCGGCAACATCCGCCAGCTCGAGAACACAGTGTATCGCGCCGTCGTCATGAGCGAGAGCGACCAGCTCGGCCTATCGGATTTCCCGCAAACCGTCGGCCACGCCGCAACCGACGGCCAGCTGGCGCACAGCGAACCGTTGATCGTCGCGCCATCGACGGCGCCCGCCATGGTTTCGGGTAGCGATATACCGATTGCTCCGCTTGCCACTACCGGCAACCTTTCGATGCTGACCGCCACCGGCGAGGTGCGGCCGCTCGAGGACATGGAAAACGAGATCATCCGTTTTGCGATCTCGCATTATCGCGGGCAGATGTCGGAAGTCGCCCGGCGACTCAAGATCGGCCGCTCCACGCTCTACCGCAAGCTCGATGAGGCGGCCGCCAACGACCCGGCCGAAGGCGGCGCGGAGGACGCGAACTGAGACGCGAACTAAGCGGACAGCCGGCGGGCGATTATGGCGCCCGCATGGCAAAGATCGTGGCAAACCAACGACATCCATCGTTCGGAAGCTTTTGAACCGTGGCTTGGCGGTGACAGACAAACGGCGGGGAGCGTGGCAAAACCGCGAGACCCGAATGCAAACGGGTAGTTTGAGGTCAGTTTGTCGTGATTTGTCCCGCATGGCGCTGGCTGCATGAGAGGGGCATATGTATCGTCTGCGTTTGAACCGTGGCGTGCAGGCGTACGACTGAGAAACCGACCGAGCCGGCGCTTCCCGCGCAAGCCGTGACGAACAATACCTAACGACTGTTCCATGCCGGGGCAGTTCGCCCAAGGGGGTGTGACGATGCGTGACTGTTCGACGAATCGTGCAGGATTTGACCGCGTGCTGATGGCCGTCGCGGCAACCTTCCTCACGGTATCCGCGACCTCAGCACTGGCGGCCCAGTCGACCACGCCGCGCGCCAGCGCCGCCGAGCTCGCGATCGACGCAGCAGTCCCCCGCCCCGAACCTGCGAACGTTCCCCCTCCCACCGTCAACGACTTCAAGACGGACACCACCGCCACGGTGCCTGATGCATCCAAGGTAACTGACAAGCCGGCCGAGGCGGCCCCGGCCGCAAAGGCGACCGAGCCCAGGCCGGCCGAAGTCGTCACCACGCCTGCAGCCAACGACGCCGCAACCGCCGCGCCGCCGGCTGCGACAGCCACCGCGCCCGCCGCCGAACCCGCCAAGGAGCCGGTGAAGGTAAGCACCGTCGCACCGGCCGACCAGCCAGTTGCCGACCGGCTGCGCGATATGCTTGGCACCAAGTCGCTGCGCTATTTCGACCGCAAGAACGAGCGCGCTGCCGTCGAGAAGTTCTACTCCGCGCGCGACTACGCGCCGCAATGGACGCAAGCCGGCAAATTGACCGACAGCGGCAAGGGCGTGATCACCCGTTTGAAGGACGCCGCCTCCGAGGGCCTCAATCCGGCCGACTATCCGGTGCCGGATTTTTCGGCCGCCGCTTCGCCGGACCAGCTCGCCGAAGCCGAACTGAAACTGACCGCGAGCATGCTCGACTATGCGCGACAGGCCCAGAGCGGCCGGATGCACTGGTCGCAGGTCGCGGCCGACATCCTCTATCCCGAGCATCCGACCGATCCGGCCGAAGTGCTCGCCAATATCTCGACCGCCAAGGACGCATCCGCGGCGCTCGACGGCTACAACCCGCCGCACAAGCTCTACAGGGAATTGAAGGCCAAGCTCGCCGAGCTGCGCGGTCAGGGCGACGGACCGATGATCCACATCGCCGAGGGGCCGGCGCTGGCTTACAAGGCTGCGACCAAGAAGCTCGGTGAGGTGGCGCCGGAAGATCCGCGTGTGCCGCAACTACGCGCCAAGCTCGGCATCGCCGACCATCCCGACAGCACGCATTACGACGCCAAGGTCGCATCCGCCGTGCGCAAATTCCAGGAGAGCGTCGATCTCAAGCCGACCGGCGTACTCGACGACCGCACGGTGAAGGCGATCAACAGCCCGAAGCGCGACCGGCAGATCGACATCGTCCTCGTCAATCTGGAGCGCCTACGCTGGCTGCCGCGCCAGCTCGGCGCGGCCTCGCTCGGCAACGCCTATGTCATTCTCAACGTTCCCGACTTCACGCTCAAGGTGATGCAGAACGGGGCCCCGGTCTGGACCACGCGGGTCGTGACCGGAAAGCCGGGCAAACATGCGACGCCGATGCTGACGGAGACGATGAAGTTCATCACGGTCAACCCGACCTGGAACGTACCGCCGTCGATCATCTACAACGAATATCTGCCCGCCCTGCAGCAGGATCCGACCGTGCTGGATCGCATGGGCCTGCGACTGGAGCGCAACCGCGACGGCAGCATCCATATTTCGCAGCCGCCGGGCGAAGCCAATGCGCTCGGCCGCATCCGTTTCAACTTCCCGAACAAGTTCCTGGTCTATCAGCACGACACCCCGGACAAGAATCTGTTCGCCAAGGAAGAGCGCGCGTTCAGCCATGGCTGCATGCGGGTGCAGAATCCGGATCAATACGCCTCGACGCTGCTCAACATCGTGATGCCGAACGCGAGCTACACGCCGGAGAAAATCCGCAGCATGTACGGGCGCAGCGAGATCGACCTGAAATTCCCGACGCCGATACCGGTCAACATCACCTACCAGACCGCGTTCGTGGATGACGCCGGCAAGCTGCATATCCGCAAGGACATCTACGGCCGCGATGCCACGATGATCAATTTGCTGAAGAACGGCCGCAACCGGGACCTCGAGACCCTGGTCTCCCACGCGCAGCCGAACTATTCGCGCCCGAAGGATGCGTTGCCGCCCGGCGTCAGCTTCGCCAGCGACAACACCTACTCCTCCGGCCCGTCATTCTTCGAGCGTCTGTTCGGCGGCCCGTCGACCGCGACGCCGCCGGCCCCGATTGGCCGCCGGCCGCAACAGCGGTTCACCCGGTAATCCTTTCCGATCGGATTTCCGAACAAAATCAACGACCTCGCCTCCGGGGCGAGTTCGTTTACGTTAACCCTATCCATCCAGGATTCGGCACCGGGCACTTTTTCGCCACAGTCCACGGGTTAGGTTAAGTCTAACTGGGGGGCGGGACGGTAAACATCGGTTAACCATCCCGCTTTAAGAAAGCGTTCACCCTCTTTTGCCGGGGTCTTGCAAAAGAAACACCGTGAACGCTCGTCGACTGGGTGGGCTCTTACGTGCTGGCTGGTTTCGCGCGCCAATTCAATCCGCTTGTTCTGCCAAAGGCCGGATATCGGATCGGGCTGACTTCGCTGTTGCTGCTCGCCGGCGCCGGCTCGGTGCATGATGCGACGGCGCTGAACGAAACCCGCACCCTCTCCTTCCACCACACCCATTCCGACGAAGACCTCACCGTCACCTTCAAGCGCGACGGTCGCTACGACGAAGAAGCGCTGAAGAAACTCAATCACTTCCTCCGCGACTGGCGCAGCCAGGACTCCACCACGATGGATCGGCACCTGTTCGACATCCTCTGGGAAGTCTACCGCGACGTCGACGGCAAGAAGCCGATCCAGATCATCTCCGCCTACCGCTCCCCCGCTACCAACTCCATGCTCCGCCGCCGCTCCTCGGGCGTGGCACGCTTCAGCCAGCACATGCTCGGCCACGCCATGGACTTCTACATTCCGGACGTGCCGCTTGAGCAGATCCGCGCCGCCGGGCTCCGCCTGCAGCGTGGCGGCGTCGGCTTCTACCCGACCTCGGGATCGCCGTTCGTCCATCTCGACACCGGCAGCGTCCGTCACTGGCCGCGCATGACCCAAGATCAACTTGCCAGGGTGTTCCCGGATGGACGTACCGTCCACCTGCCCTCCAATGGCGGTCCGATGAAGGGCTATGAACTGGCGCGCGCCGACATCGAACGCCGTGGCAACGGCAGTGACGCCGCCACGGTCAAGATGCCGAACCTGTTCGCGGCCCTGTTCAAGAGTGGCAAGTCGACAGAAGAGGATGACGAGGGCGCCAGCGTTTCCGTCAAGAACGAGAAGCCTGCACCGACCAGCGTGACCGCCGCGAAATCCGCCGATCCGGTCCCGACCCCGCGCGCAAAGCCGGTCAGTGCGACCATTCAGCTAGCCTCGGCCGACGCACAGATCGTGTCGGCGCCGAAAGCCAAGCCCGAGTCCAAGCCTGAGGCGAAACAGGCTTCCGCCGACAACGCAGATCCGAAACCGCAGACGCCGGCCGATATCATCAATTCCCGTGGCTTCTGGGACGACGTGCCGAAGTCGGCTAACCAGGCTACCCCTGCCCAGGTCGCAGCGCTGCGCGCGCGCCAGGCGCTCGCTGCCGCCACCGATCCGCAGCCGACCGCCAGCGTCACCGAAGCGTTCAACAAGGCGATGGCCTATGCACCGGCCGCCTCCTCGCCGGTCGATCGCGCCAACGTCGTCGCCGCCTCCGCGCCGGTCCCGCCGCGTCCCACCCGTCTGGCCCGCAATGCCGGCGCCGCAACCGAAATCAATACCGTGGTCGCCAAGGGCGCGCAGGGTCAGGACGCCGTGGTCGCGACCTCGACCCGTCTGGCCGCCGCCCGGGGCAACGATGTCTGGATGCGGGTGGTGATGCTGGCGCCGAGCGCAAGCAGCGCGATGTCGACGACGGTGCTCGGCGACACCGAGATGACCCAGATGCGCAGCTACTTCGTCAAGCCGAAGGCCGCAATCGCCATGGCCTTCTCGGAAGATCCGATGATGGGCATGACCTGCGACCGCTTCACGGGATCGGCGACCGCGCAACTGCCGACGCAGTCATTCGTGCTGCGCACCGCCGCGCTGCGCTAAGGTTCGCTGTCTTCACAAAACTCGACACGGCCGTAGCCCGGATGGAGCCAACGGGTCGCGCGAATGCGCGCCCGATGACAGGCTCCGCGCAATCCGGGTAAGCCTATCCGCTCGTGGCAGTGCCCCGGATTTCGCTGCGCTCCATCCGGGCTACGTGCTGTGCCGACGCCTCACAGCATCCCCAGCGCCTGCATGTAGGTCTCCAGAATGGTTTCCTGCTCGGCACGCTCATTGGCGTCCTGCTTGCGCATGCGCACGATGGTGCGCAGCACCTTGACGTCGAAGCCGTTGCCCTTGGCTTCGGCATAGACGTCACGGATATCGTCGGAGATCGTCTTCTTTTCTTCTTCCAGACGCTCGATGCGCTCGATGATGGCCTTGAGCTGGTCTTTGGCGAATTTTGTCGCGGGCTCGTCCTGGACGGCGGCGGCGGAGGTAGCCATCGGGTACTCCTGAATGGAACTGAAAGTGATGCTGAAAGATCAAGCGCCGCACGCGTTACCGCACGGCGCTTTTTTCAGGATTGACCTGAAAGATCGCCGTGCCTTGCGTCAAGGCAGCATCGCGCTCATCCACAGCGCGCCCACAGGAGATGAGGATACGTAGCCCGGAGGGAGCGCAGCGCAATCCGGGCTACGAAGTAAGGCTCAATGCCCGGGGTGGACCTTTTTCATCGCGGCCAACTGCTCCGGCGTGGCCGTGCCCTGATGTTTCGCCTTCCACTCCTCATAGGGCATGCCGTAGACCGCCTCGCGGCTCTCGTCCTTGCTGACAGCGACGCCCTTGGCGTCGGCCTCTTCCTTCATCCAGTTGGACAGGCAGTTGCGGCAGAAGCCGGCCAGATTCATCAAATCGATGTTCTGGACGTCGGTACGGGCGCGCAGGTGGTTAACCAGGCGTCGGAAAACGGCGGCTTCCAGTTCCGTTCTGGTTTTGTCGTCGATCGTCATGGCCTTGGGTCCTGGGTCCTGCGTGATATGGGGTCGAGCATATTGATATCAGGTGGGAATTGTCACAGATTTTGCCATATCTGCGCGCAAAAGCGGCTATCGCACGTGGGGTCCCGGTTTCCCATAGCGCGGGAAAGGCGTGCCCGGCCGTTGACAGGTCCCGCCGGCTCACGCGAAATCGTCAATGATTTGATATAGCTTCACTGCATGACCGCAAAAGATTCTCGATGCCTGACCTCCCTCTCCGCTCGCATGACCGCCGGCCTGATGCCGATGCTCGCGTTGGCGGCGACGTGCCTGTGGAACAGTCCGGCGGCAGCCGATTTCCGGCTTTGCAACAACACTTCCAGCCGGGTCGGCATTGCGCTGGGCTACAAGGACCCCGAGGGCTGGACCACCGAAGGCTGGTGGAACGTGTCATCGCGCAGTTGCGAGACGCTGCTGCGCGGAACTCTTGTCGCCCGTTACTATTACATTTACGCGCTCGACTATGACCGCGGCGGCGAATGGTCGGGACAGGCCTTCATGTGTTCGCGTGACAAGGAATTCACCATCAAGGGAACCGAGAATTGCCTGGCGCGCGGCTACGACCGCACCGGGTTCTTCGAGGTCGACACAGGCGAACAGCGAGCGTGGACCGTGCAACTGACCGAAGCCAACGAGCAACCCGGGCAGCGCGTGCCGGGAATTCCGGGAACAATGGGACCGGGCGGCCCCGGCGGGGTTCCCGGCCTGTCCAATCCGCCGAGCGGACCGGGTCTGCCGCCAGCCCCGGCGCCCAAGCAATGAGACGGCTCCGTCGTATCAAGATACTCGCAACCCTCGGCCCGGCATCGTCAGACAGCGCGATGATCCGGAAGCTGTTCGAGGCCGGCGCGGACGTATTCCGCATCAATATGAGCCACACGCCGCACGACAAGATGCGCGAGCTGGTCTCGACCATCCGCAATGTCGAGTCGAGCTACGGCCGCCCGATCGGCATCCTGGTCGACCTGCAGGGACCGAAGCTGCGGCTCGGTGCCTTTGCCGAAGGCTCCACCCAGCTCAAGAACGGCCAGAGTTTTGTGCTCGATTCCGACAAGACGCCGGGCGACAACAACCGTGTGCAGTTGCCGCATCCGGAAATCCTTGCAGCCCTTCGGCCGGGCCATGCGCTGCTGCTCGACGACGGCAAGGTGCGGCTGATCGCCGAGGAAACCTCCCCCGAGCGCGCGGTGACGCGGGTGGTGATCGGCGGCAAGATGTCGGACCGCAAGGGCGTCAGCCTGCCCGATACCGACCTGCCGGTCTCGGCGATGACGCCGAAGGACCGCGCCGATCTCGAAGCGGCGCTGGTAACGGGGGTCGACTGGATCGCGCTCTCCTTCGTGCAGCGCGCCGAGGACGTTCACGAAGCCAAGCGGATGATCCGCGGCCGCGCCGCCGTGATGGCCAAGATCGAGAAGCCGCAGGCGATCGACCGGCTCGGCGAAATCATCGACGCCTCCGACGCGCTGATGGTGGCGCGCGGCGATCTCGGCGTCGAACTGCCGCTGGAGCGGGTGCCGAGCCTGCAGAAACAAATGACGCGGATGGCGCGCCGCGCCGGCAAGCCGGTAGTGATTGCGACGCAGATGCTGGAGTCGATGATCCAGGCGCCGGTACCGACGCGCGCCGAAGTCTCCGACGTCGCGACCGCCGTCTATGAAGGCGCCGACGCCATCATGCTGTCGGCTGAATCGGCCGCCGGCAAATTCCCGGTCGAGGCGGTCTCGACCATGAACCGCATCGGCGAGGAAGTGGAGCGCGATCCGACCTATCGCTCGGTGCTGACGGCGCAGCGGTCCAACCCGGAGAATACGGTTGGAGATGCCATCGCGGACGCCGCGCGGCAGATCGCCGAGACGCTGGAATTGTCGGCGATCATCTGCTGGACCTCCTCGGGCTCGACCGCGATCCGCGTGGCGCGCGAGCGGCCGAAGCTGCCGGTGGTGGCGATCACGCCGAACCTTGTCACCGGCCGCAAATTGTCCGTCGTCTGGGGCGTGCATTGCGTGGTGGCCGAAGACGCCCACGACCAGGACGACATGGTCGATCGCGCCGGCTCCATTGCTTTTCGTGACGGTTTTGCCAACGCCGGCCAGCGCGTGATCATCGTCGCCGGCGTGCCGCTCGGCATCGCCGGCACCACCAACATGGTGCGCATCGCCAACGTCGAGCCGGAGGGCGCGGCGAAGAAGTAAGGGATACCGTCATTCCGGGGCGGCGCGAAGCGACGAACCCGGAATCTCGAGATTCTCCGATGTGCAATTGCACATCGTAGTTCGATGCTGCGCATCGCCCCGGAATGACGAAGCAGCAGTACTACTGCAGCGTCGCGTCCAGCGTGATCTTCGTGTTCAGTAATTTCGACACCGGGCAGCCGGCCTTGGCCTTGCCCGCCAGCTCTTCGAACTTCGCCTTGTCCGCGCCCGGGATCTTCGCATTCAACGTCAGATGCACGGACGTGATCGCAAAACCATCGCCCTGCTTTTCCAGCGTGACGTCGGCCTTGGTTTCCATGTGTTCGGCGGTGAGCTTGGCTTCTCCCAAAATCAGCGACAGCGCCATGGTGAAGCAGGCAGCGTGCGCGGCGCCGATCAATTCTTCCGGATTGGAGCCGGGCTTGCCTTCGAAGCGGCTGGCGAAGCCGTAGGGGTAATCGCTGAGCGCGCCGCTCCTGGTCGAGATCGCGCCCTTGCCGTCCTTGATGCCGCCCTGCCATTTGGCGGATCCTGATGTCGTCGTCATCGCATGCTCCTGATCGCGGTTGAACCCGTCGATAAGCCGCAGCGTGGCAAATGGTTGCGACAAAGGCGTGTCGCAAACAGGGGGAAGTTTCTACGCCCCGACCAGCGCTTTCGCCGGCAGTACCGCCTGCACCACGAGGCCGCGGGCGCGGGCATCCATCACGCCGACGGCGCGCAGCGCCAACAACGTGACGGTTTGCACGGCGTCGCGCAGCTTCGCAGAATCATCCAGGTTCTCGGGCGCCAGCGGGCCGACCAGCGATTCATGCAGCGCGCCGAGCAGCGCGGTGGCGGCAAGTGCCGTATCCTGCGCCGGCAGATGGCCGGCGCGCACCGCGGCGTCGATTCTGGCCGCAATCTCGCCGGAGATTTCGCGGCGGCTGGCAAGCCGCGACACCGAGACGTCGACATCGACCGGTTCGGCCAGAATGCCCCAGGCGAGCTTGCGTTGTGACAGCACATGCACGGCCACCGTGGTAACGGCGGCGGCGAGCGCCGAGGACGGCCCGGGAGCGGCATCCGCCGCGCGGCGGATCGCCGCCAACTCGTCGCGCGACACCTCGGCGATCAGTTCGGAAATCAGCTCGGCCTTGGAGGGGAAGTAGCGGTAGACGGTGCCGGCCGCGACATTGGCGCGGACCGCAACCGGGGCGATCTGCACCGCCGCCATGCCGCCTTCGGCCGCAGCGTCCCGCGCCGCCGCCAGGATGGCGCTACGCCGCGCCGCCAGCCGCTTTACGACCTGATGGGTTCGCCGATAGACCATGGCGCGCCTTCCGTCCCCGGCGCGCCCTCGAGCCCCCGTGGAGCCTGCCAGAACGCGCACACCTTCAACATCTTGAGCGATAAACGTACTCATCGCTTTGAAGAAGTGAACAACTATTCATGGCTGATGACAAGACGGTTTTCAGCGTGTTTCGGGAAGGATTTTCCGGCCAAGGCGCTAGCGAATGCAGCGTTGTGGGCGGCGTTCATCAAATAGCCAGCGGTGATATCATGCCTCTGCGCATGGTATCGCCGCCATTGCCTCGCGCCATTCACGCGCCGGCCGCAACCAGTTTTGGCACCGGCTCATGCCGCCACCACGATCCGGCTCGGCGCAGGACCAGCGTGGACACGACCAGCGTGGCGCCAAAGCCGGTCGGAATACCCGTGAACATGTAGCAGCCGATGAGCGCGACGACGGCGCCGAGCGCCGGGAGCTCGTAGGTGCGAAAACCGGTCTTCAGTCCGACGCGGACCATGAAGGCGATCGGGATCGCCAGCACCATCATGTCGTACATGAAGAGATAGGGCGTGGTCAGCAGCGTACCGGCGGCAAGCGCCGCGGCCTTCAGCGTGTAGGGCACGCGGCTTCGCCACATCAGCGCCAGCACCACGGCCACGGAGGCGGTGAGAACCCACTGGAATGCCCAGCCGAGCGGCTCGGTGCCGCCGAAGTAACGCACCATCGAGAAGATGCTTTGCAGCTTCCACCATGGGGCCTTGCCTTCGGTCAGGAAGGCTTGCGAGAATTTCGGCATCCAGTGGAAGAACGCCAGCCAGCTCTCGATGCCGAAGGCGAGCCAGGAAGCGGTGGCCAGCACGACCGCCGTTACGCCGGCGCTGATGAACACGCGCCAATGCCCGGCTGCGATCAGCATGATCGGAAACAGCAGCCCGTATTGCGGCTTGTACGTCAAAAGCCCGAGGCAGATGCCTGCCAGTACCGGCCGTATCGGGATCAGATAGAGCGTGCCGCCGATCAGCGCCGCGGTGAGGAATCCGTTCTGCCCGACCAGCGCATTGATGAACGCCATCGGAATGGCGAGCGCGAGCAAATAGCCGAAGTTGCTGCCGACGATCGCGCGCATCGCGACAACAAAGGGCAGAAAGCTGACCACAACCCAGCCGATAAAGGCGAGCTGATAGGGAAGCTGTGCCAGCAACGAAGCGACGAACAGGAACGGCGGCGGATAGTGCCAGGCAAAATAGCCGACAAAATCCTGGCCGAGTTTTGCGACCTCGACCTGCTTCTGGATGTCCCAGTCATACGCCTGCGCCGGAACGCCATCGAGCACCAGCCGCCCTGCTGCCCAGACGTTGATGAAGTCGGTCGGGATGCCGAGGCCGTTCGGATCGTAAACCCACCAGTGCGAGGAATACGCCGCCAGGCAAAGGGTCACGTTCGCAACTGCCAGCACAAGGCAGACCCTGACGAGCCACGCGGGAATTGCGGTTTGCTCCGGTGCGGGCCTGAAGGTGGAGTGAAAGGCGGCCATGCGAGATCCTTGCTCGAGCGCACCCTGTCCGAAAGCGCACACGCCCTAAAGCAATAGGCCGGACTGAATTGAGGAAATCTTAAGTTTTAACGCAGCAACGGCGGTTTTGTTGTCGTCCCTGCGAACGCAGGGACCCATACCGCGTGATGCCTCAATGTGACGACCGGTTAGACGTCCTTTGCAAACAATCAGCATCGGTGGTTATGGGTCCCTGCGTTCGCAGGGACGACGGTCTGCGGTGCAAGCCGCCCCCTACTCCCAGCTCAGCGCCCCACCGTTCTGATATTCGATCACCCGCGTCTCGAAGAAGTTCTTCTCCTTCTTCAGGTCCATCGCCTCCGACATCCATGGAAACGGATTTTCGGTTTCGTCGAACACCCGCTGTAGCCCAAGCTGCGCACAGCGGCGGTTGGCAATGAAGTGCATGTAGCTCTCGCACAACGCCGCATTCAGGCCGAGGAAGCCGCGCGGCATGGTGTCCCGCCCGTAGGCCGCTTCCAGTTCGGCTGCCTCGCGTACCATGCCACGGACCTCGTCCTGAAAGGCTTTGGTCCACAGATGCGGATTCTCGATCTTGATCTGGTTGATGACATCGATACCGAAGTTCAGGTGAATGGATTCATCGCGCAGGATGTACTGATACTGTTCGGCGATCCCGACCATCTTGTTGCGGCGGCCGAGCGAGAGGATCTGCGCAAATCCCGTATAGAACCACATGCCTTCGAAGATCACATAGAACGCGACGAGATCGCGCAGGAACGCCTGGTCGGCTTCAGGTGTCCCGGTCCTGAAATCGGGATCGTCGAGGTGCTGGGTGTGCTTCAGCGCCCACGCCGCCTTGTCGGTGATCGAGGGCACCTCGCGGTACATGTTGAACAGCTCGCCCTCGTCGAGGCCGAGGCTTTCGACGATGTACTGGAAGGTGTGGGTGTGAACGGCCTCCTCGAAGGACTGCCGCAACAGATATTGGCGGCACTCCGGATTGGTCAGATGGCGGTAGATCGCCAGCACGATGTTGTTGGCGACGAGGCTTTCGGAGGCCGCGAAGAAGCCGAGGTTTCGCTTGATGGCGCGGCGCTCATCCTCGGTCAGGCCGTCGCGCGACTTCCACAACGCGATGTCGGCCTGCATCGAGACTTCGGTCGGCATCCAGTGATTGTTGCAGCCGGCGAGGTACTTTTCCCATGCCCATTTGTATTTCAGCGGCAGCAATTGATTGACGTCGGCGCGGCAGTTGATCATCCGCTTGTCGTCCACGGACACCCTGCCGCCGCTGCGGTCGATCGTGCCGAGGCCAGTTTGATCGGCCGCAGCAGTGGTTTGTGCCACCAAGGAGGGCGGCGGCATCCGGCGCAGGGGCGCAGCGGGTTCTGACCAGTCGAGCATTGTCGTTTCCTTCTCTTCTTGTCTGCTTACTGGCAGGCTTCGCATTCGGGATTGTCGATGGAACACGCTACCGCGCCGGACAGGTCAGGCGCCGTGAATACAGACGGGACGATGATCGGTGCGGCGGCCGACATCGCAGGTGCAGCCGCAACGGCGTTGAGCTTGCCGTCGGTGCCCCGGAGCGTGGATTTTTCGACATGCGTCGCGCTGCGCGAGCGCAAGTAGTAGGTCGTCTTCAGACCGCGCACCCAGGCCAGCCGATAGAGCGCATCGAGCTTCTTGCCGCTGGGGTTGGCGATATAGAGGTTGAGCGACTGCGACTGGTCGATCCATTTCTGCCGCCGCGAGGCCGCCTCGATCAGCCAGGCGCTGTCGATCTCGAAGGCGGTGGCATAGAGCGCCTTGAGGTCGCCGGGAATGCGGTCGATGGCGCCAACGCTGCCGTCGAAATATTTGAGGTCGTTGACCATCACCTCGTCCCACAGCCCGCGCGCCTTGAGATCGCGGACCAGAAACTCGTTCACGACGGTGAAATCGCCGGACATGTTGGATTTGACATAGAGGTTCTGGTAGGCGGGTTCGATCGACTGCGCGACACCGCAGATGTTCGAGATCGTCGCCGTCGGCGCGATCGCCATCACGTTCGAATTGCGCATGCCGGTCGATTTGACGCGCTCGCGTAAGGTGCCCCAGTCGAGCGTCACGCCGCGGTCCATCGCGAGGCCGCCGCGGGCTTCCGCCAGCAGCTCGATCGAATCGATCGGCAAAATGCCCCGGCTCCACAGCGAGCCGTCGAACGACGGATAGCGCCCGCGCTCGGCCGCCAGATCGACCGAGGCCGAGATGGCATAATAGGAAATGGTCTCCATGCTGGTATCGGCGAAGGCAACAGCCGCATCGGAAGCCATCGCGATCCGCAACGCCTGCAGCGCATCCTGGAAGCCCATCAGCCCGAGACCGACCGGGCGGTGCCGCAGGTTCGAGCGGCGCGCTTCCGGGATGGTGTAGAAATTGATGTCGATGACGTTGTCGAGCATCCGCATCGCAATGGTCACGCTGCGCTGCAGCCGCGGTTCATCCAGCCGCCCTTCCCGCACATGGTTGAGCAGATTGATCGAGCCGAGGTTGCAGACGGCGGTTTCGTCGTCGGAGGTATTGAGCGTGATCTCCGTGCAGAGATTCGAGGAATGAATCACGCCGGCATGGCGCTGCGGCGAGCGCAGATTGCAGGGATCCTTGAACGTGATCCAGGGATGCCCGGTCTCGAACAGCATGGTCAGCATCCTGCGCCAAAGATCCGTGGCGCGAACGTGCTTGAACACGCGAATTTCGCCGCGCGCCGCCTTGGCTTCATAGAACGCGTATCGCTCGGCGAAGGGCTGGCCATAGAGGTCGTGCAGGTCGGGCGTCTCGTCCGGCGAGAACAAGGTCCATTCGCCGTCGGCCTCGACACGCTGCATGAACAGGTCGGGCACCCAGTTCGCGGTGTTCATGTCATGGGTGCGGCGACGGTCGTCGCCGGTGTTCTTGCGCAGGTCCAGAAATTCCTCGATGTCGATGTGCCAGGTTTCGAGATAGGCGCAGACCGCCCCCTTGCGCTTGCCACCCTGGTTGACCGCGATCGCGGTGTCGTTCGCCACCTTGAGGAACGGCACCACGCCCTGGCTCTCGCCGTTGGTGCCCTTGATGTGGGCGCCTAGCCCGCGCACGCGGGTCCAGTCGTTGCCGAGCCCGCCGGAATATTTCGCCAAGAGCGCGTTGTCCTTGACCGACTTGAAGATGCCGTCGAGATCGTCGGCAACGGTGGTGAGGAAGCACGAGGATAATTGCGGCCGCAGCGTTCCCGAATTGAACAGCGTCGGCGTCGAAGCCATGAAGTCGAACGACGACAGCAGGTCGTAGAACTCGATGGCGCGTGCCTCGCGGTCGATCTCGCGCAGCGCAAGGCCCATCGCGACGCGCATGAAGAACGCCTGCGGCAGTTCGATGCGGTTGCCGCGCTCATGCAGGAAATAGCGGTCGTACAGCGTTTGCAGCCCCAGAAACTGGAACGCCAAATCGCGCTCCGGCTTCAGCGCCGCAGCGAGCTTCTTCAGGTCGAAGCGCGCCAGATCGGGATCGAGCAGCTCGGCCTTGATGCCGGTCTTGATGTAGGCGGGGAAGTATTCGCCGTAGCGTACCGCCATATCGGCCTGCGAGGCGCTGGTCGGCGTAGCAAGCACGAACGACAGCACTTCGGTGCGCAGCTTGTCGAGCAATAGCCGCGCGCTGACATAGGCGTAGTTCGGCTCCTGCTCCACCAACGTGCGCGCAGCCATGACGGACGCCAGCGCCAGTTCATCCTGGCTGATGCCGTCATAGAGATTGCGATGGGTCTCAGTGAGCACTGGGGCCGCCTCGACGCCATCGAGGCCAGCGCAAGCCTCGTTGACGATCAACACCAGCCGTGCGGTGTCGAGCGGAACTTTCGTCCCGTTCGCCAGCGTCACATGCAACAAAGGTCCGGTTGACGGCTTGGCCGATTTGGCCGCTTCCTGCCCGGCGCGCTGCCGCGTTCGCTCCTCGCGATACAGCACATAGGCGCGCGCGACCTTGTGGTGCTCGCTGCGCATCAAGGCCAGCTCGACCTGGTCCTGCACGTCCTCGATATGAAAGGTGCGGCCCTCGCTCATCCGGCGCGACAGCGCGCCGACGACTTCGTCGGTCAGTTGCTCGACGATTTCATGCACGCGACGGGAAGCGGCCGCGCCATGCCCCTCGACCGCGAGGAACGCCTTGGTCATCGCGACCGAAATCTTGCTGGCGTCGAATTTCGAAACCGTGCCGTTGCGGCGGATCACCTGCATCGGAGGTGCGGCTTCCGGCGCGGCTGACGATTCGGAGCGCAACGCGAGAAAGGGAGCAGCTTTGGCTTCGGGAGAAATGAGTTGAGAAGATTGCGACATCGGCAGACCCCGTAGTGTTGTTGGGGCTGGATGTCTTGGGGCGACGCTGCATTGAATGCCCGGCGCAAAGCACCGGCATGATTCTGCGAGCGGCCGCCGGACACCCCGCCCGTGGACGTTTTTGGTGTCGCGGCAGGTCTCCTGGCTCGCAGGTCGGCGTCGTACCCGGTCTTCCCAATGCGTGGCCGCATCAGTGACGTAAAATCGGGAACAACTCACTGCTTACAGTTGCGGGGGCAGCGTCGGATTCTCGCAAAACACGCGATACACCGACTTCCCTCTTAGCCACCAAATCTTGCGATAGGGCGGGCCGTGACGGCTATATCTGGTATCATTCGGGCCAAAGTGTCAACGGGGCGCTGGAGATCGACGGTCAAAAAATTTCCGCAGGGGGATGAAAAGCACGGGAAGCTGATTCTTTCTCCGCTTGAAAAACGTTTTCCCCGCTATTCCAGCCGCGTTCAGCTCATGACGTCGCATAGGGCGCGAAACGAGACCGCGTCTCGTCGATTCGCAAGGCCCGGCCGACCGGCGGAAATGCGCGTTGCGGACAATCCGGCCGTTCGCACACCTTGCAGCCCATGCCGATCGGCGTCGCCAGTGACGGATCGATCTTGAGACCTTGCGAATAGACGATTCGCTCCGCATGGCGAACATCGCATCCCAAGGCGACCGCAAACGTCTTGGCGGGCGCGCCGTAGCCCCCGCTGCCGTGCGATACTGTGCGGGCAACCCAGAGATAGGTTCGTTCATCGGGCATCCGCGCCAACTGCGTCAGGATACGCCCCGGGTTGGCGAAGGCCTCATACACGTTCCACAGCGGACAGGTCCCACCGACCCGCGAGAAATGGAAATCGGTCGCCGATTGGCGCTTCGATATGTTTCCGGCGCGATCGACGCGAATGAAGAAGAACGGCACGCCCCGCGCATTGTGGCGCTGCAAGGTGCTCAGCCGGTGACAGATCGTTTCAAAGCCCACGCCGAAACGGTGACTGAGCAACTCGATGTCGTAACGACACCGCTCCGCCTCGTTGAGGAAAACGGAGTAAGGCAGGATCAGCGCACCGGCGAAATAGTTTGCGAGCCCGATGCGGGCGAGGCCGCGCGATTCGTCGCTGGTGAACTTGGCGTTGTCGACGATCGAACGTATCGCCTCGTCCAGTTCCAGAATGGCGATCTGCGTCGCGAGCTGAAACGCCTGCTGACCCGGATCAAGGCTCGGCGACAGCCGCAGCGTTCGTGTGCGGCCATCGAACAGGCGCTGCGTTCCCGATCCCAGCTCGTCGATCGCATCGATCAGGACAGTCACGCCATGCCGGCTTTCGAGATACGACACCAGGCCCGGCGTCATCCGCCCGACAGGCAATTCCAACCGGCCGGCGATCGCTTCCGCCGCATCGTCGAGCTCGGCAATGTGGTTGTGCTGCAGATAGAAGAAGTCGCGGACTTCCTCGAACGGCGTGGACGGCAGTACCGCCGCAGCGGCCTGACGGTCGTCGCCGAGCCGCGCGGAAAGCGCCGCATATTGCTCGGCGGCATGGCGGTATTTGCGGTTGAGGTTGATCAGCACGCGCCCGACCGCGGGCATGTTCTGCGCGAGTTCGCGAAGTTCAGCGATAGCGATCGACTCTCCAAGCGAAGGATCCGCCAGCGCTTCGCGCAAGTCCGAGATCAGGCGCGCCTCGTCGCCTTCGGCGAACGACTGCACGTCGAGGCCGAACACCGAATTGAGCGCCAGCAGCACCGGCACGGTGAGCGGACGCTGATTGTTTTCCAGTTGGTTGAGGTAGCTGAGCGAGATCCCGAGTTTGCCGGCAAGCGCCGCCTGCGTCAGGCGCTGCTCCTCACGCAGTCTTTTCAACCGCACGCCCATGAAGGTCTTTTTCATCGCATCACCTTCGCAAACTTTGCAAATCGACCGACTTTTCTTCGCAAGACCACGCTTTTTCAGCCATTTCGACGGCGTACATTTGTAGATATTGCGAAGTCGGTACGGAAAGACAAGTCGTCCGGAGCAGGAAAATGCATTCAACGGCGTCGCCAAACCTCCATCCGGACGAGACCCGGTTCGTGGAGATGGTGTTTCCGGAGCAAGCCAATCATTACGGCACGCTGTTCGGCGGCCATGCGCTGAGCCTGATGGGCAAGGCGGCATTCGTCACGGCGACGCGGCACGCGCGGCAGAGCGTCGTCATGGCGGCCTCGGACAGAATCGAATTTCACGAGCCCGTCCATGTCGGCGAGCTCGTCGAGCTTGTTGCCCAGGTCGTACGCGTCGGGCGCAGTTCCATGACGGTCGCCGTCGACATGATCCGCGAAGATTTGAGCAGCGGCCGGCGGAAATCCGCGGTGCGCGGAACGTTCGAAATGGTCGCGGTGAACGAATTCGGCCGGCCGGTCCCGATCGCGCAACCAACCATGACCGATCCAATCGAGAGGGAAGCTACGTCTTGAAACAGCATAGCGTTCGCACGTTCAAATCGGCCGATCATCTGCCGCGCGCGGGGCAATTGGCCTGGAAGATCGCCGAGGTCGCCGCCGACGCGGTCGCGGTCGAGAGCGATGTTGTGGAGATGCTGGGCAACCGCATCATCGACAACGCCGCCGTTGCCGCAGCTTCGGTGGCGCGGCGTCCCGTTGTCAACGCGCGAGCGCAAGCCGAAGCGCATCCGTTCCAGCCGGGAGCCACCGTGTTCGGATTGGCTCAGTCGCAGCGGATTTCGCCGGAATGGGCCGCCTGGGCCAACGGCGTCGCCGTCCGCGAACTCGATTTCCACGACACGTTCCTGGCGGCAGACTATTCGCACCCCGGCGACAACATTCCGCCGGTGCTGGCCGTCGCCCAGCACTGCGGGCTGACGGGCGCGGACCTCGTGCGCGGGCTGGCTGCGGCCTACGAAATTCAGGTCGATCTCGTGAAGGGCATCTGCCTGCACGAGCACAAGATCGATCACATCGCCCATCTCGGCCCGTCCGCCGCCGCCGGGATCGGCGCGCTGCTCAGCTTGCCTGCCGAGACGATCTATCAGGCCGTTCAGCAGGCACTCCACGTCACCACGACGACGCGGCAATCGCGCAAGGGCGAGATCTCGAGCTGGAAGGCCTATGCGCCGGCCTTCGCCGGCAAGATGGCGATCGAATCCGTGGATCGCGTGATGCGCGGCGAAGGCGCGCCGTCACCCGCCTATGAGGGCGAGGACGGCTTCATCGCCTGGCTGCTTGGCGGCCCCAGCGCGGAATACACCGTGCCACTGCCTGGGAAGGGCGAACCCAAGCGCGCCATTCTCGACACCTACACCAAGGAGCATTCGGCCGAATATCAGAGCCAGGCCCTGATCGACCTCGCACGCCGTCTGGGACCGAAGATCGGCGATCTCTCGAAGATCGAAAGCATCGTCATCCACACCAGCCACCACACTCACTACGTCATCGGCACCGGCGCCAACGATCCGCAGAAGATGGACCCGAAAGCGAGCCGCGAAACGCTCGACCATTCGATCATGTATATTTTCGCCGTCGCGCTCGAAGACGGCGGCTGGCATCACGAGCGATCCTATGCGCCCGAGCGCGCGGGCCGCGAAACGACGGTCGCGCTGTGGCGTAAGATCTCGACGGTCGAAGACCCCGTATGGACCCGCCGCTACCACAGCCACGATCCGAAGGAAAAGGCGTTCGGCGGCCGCGTCGTCGTGAAGCTGAAGGGCGGCTCCGTCATCAGTGACGAAATTGCGCTGGCTGACGCGCATCCGCTGGGCGCCCGCCCGTTCAGGCGGCCGGACTACATCCGGAAATTCCGCAACCTGGCGGAAGGCGTGATGGCCACGACCGAGCAGGATCGCTTCATCGCAACGGTGGAGAGACTGGCGTCGTTGAAGGCGGGCGAGCTGACCGACCTCACGTTTACGGTCGATCCAAAATTCCTCGGCGCGACATCGACGCACGGCATTTTCGACTGGCGCGACGCCGCTCCGGTCACAGTCCAACGCGCTGCCGGCAATCGATAAGGGAGATTGAGATGACGGACATCAAGCCTTCGCCCAAGAAATCGGTCGCGCTATCAGGCGTGATCGCCGGCGACACCGCGCTGTGCACGGTCGGCCGCACCGGAAACGACCTGCATTATCGCGGCTACGATATTCTCGATGTCGCCGAAAGCTGCGAATTCGAGGAGATCGCATATCTTCTCGTTCACGGCAGCCTGCCTACGCTGTCGGAGCTTCGAAACTACAAGGCCAAACTGAAGGCGTTGCGCGGGTTACCTTCAGCGGTGTTGCAGACGCTGGAGTTGCTGCCCGCCGCGGCACATCCGATGGACGTCCTGAGAAGCGGCGTCTCCGCGCTCGGCTGTATCCTGCCGGAAGCCCATGATCACAACCAGCCCGGCGCGCGCGACATCGCCGACCGCCTGATGGCCTCGCTTGGATCGATGCTGCTCTACTGGCACCACTACGCCCACCACGGCCGCCGGATTGACGTCGAAACCGACGACGATTCGATCGGCTCGCACTTCCTGCATCTGCTCCACGGCAGGAAGCCGCCGCCATCGCACGAGCGCGCGATGCATACCTCGCTGATCCTCTACGCAGAGCACGAGTACAACGCCTCGACGTTCACCGCGCGCTCGATCGCAGGCACCGGCTCGGACCTCTATTCCGCGATCACAGGCGCGATCGGCGCACTGCGCGGGCCGAAGCATGGCGGCGCCAACGAGATCGCGTTCGAAGTGCAGAAGCGCTACGGCGATACGGACGAAGCGGAGGCCGATATCCGCCGGCGCGTCGCGGCCAAGGAGGTCGTGATCGGCTTCGGTCACCCGGTCTACACCATCGCCGATCCACGCAACAAGGTGATCAAGGAGGTTGCGCGCCGCCTGAGCATCGAGGGCGAAAGCACCCGCATGTTCGAAATCGCCGACCGGATCGAGGCCGTCATGGCCGATGCCAAGAAGATGTTCGCCAATCTCGACTGGTTCAGCGCGGTCTCCTACCACGCGATGGGCGTGCCGACCGCGATGTTCACGCCGCTGTTCGTGATTTCGCGAACATCGGGGTGGGCGGCGCATGTGATGGAACAGCGCATCAACAACAAGATCATCCGGCCGGCCGCCAACTATATCGGCCCGGAGAATCTGAAATTCGTGCCGCTGCATGAGCGTGGCAAGGCCGCGATCACCCCGCGCGCCGCGTAAGGAGGCAAGCATGGTATATCTCCTGGGTGCTGATCTGGCCGACAAGCCGGCCGGGGCTCGCTTCCGCGAGCTCCTGGACAAACCGGGCATTCTCCAGATGCCGGGCACGCATAACGGAATGGCCGCGCTGCAGGCCCGCGACGCCGGCTTTTCCGCGCTCTATCTGTCGGGTGCGGCGATGACGGCTTCGATGGGCCTGCCGGATCTCGGCATCATCACGATCGAGGAAGTCGCCTTCTTCATCCGCCAGGTGGCGCGCGCCAGCGGCCTGCCGGTGCTGGTCGATGGCGACACCGGCTATGGCGAAGCGCTCAACGTCATGAACATGGTGCGCACCTTCGAGGATGCAGGTGCTGCGGCCGTCCACATCGAGGACCAGTTGCTGCCGAAAAAATGCGGCCATCTCAACGACAAGAAGCTGGCGGATGCGCGCGACATGGCCGCCAAGGTCGCTGCCGCCGCCAAGGCGCGGCGTCATCTCTATCTGATCGCGAGAACGGATGCGGCGGCGAGCGAAGGCATGGACGGCGCGGTGGCGCGCGCCAAACTCTATCTGGAAGCGGGCGCGGACGCGATCTTCCCGGAAGCGATGATCTCGCGTGAGATGTTCGAGGAGTTCGCCAGGCGCGTTCCCGGCGTTCCACTGCTGGCGAACATGACCGAGTTCGGCAAGACGCCGTTCTTCACCGCATCCGAATTCGAGGCGATGGGTTATCGCATGGTGATCTGGCCGGTGTCGTCGCTCCGCGTCGCCAACAAGGCCCAGCAGAATCTGTTCGCCGCCCTCAAACGCGACGGCAGCACCCGTGAGATGCTCGACCAGATGCAGACGCGCACTGAGCTTTACGCAACGATCGGGCTGCACGATTACGAGGCGCTCGACGCCTCCATCGTCAAAACCATCGTCCCCGCAGGCATGCCGCAGAAGTGAACTGTTCCGCTATCCTGCCGGTCGAAATGGAATTCGTTGAAAAGGCGATACGGAGGGCACCACCCGATCTCGTATTGACTGAGATCGCCGTTGACCTTAACTGAACCCGTCGTGGTTCTTCGGGCTGGTTCGGCCCGAAGCTAAGAGGGAAGCCGGTGCGGCTGAAAAGCCAAAGCCGGAGCTGCCCCCGCAACTGTAAGCGGCGAGCCGCTGTCCAACAAAGCCACTGAGACCCCAATTGGTTTCGGGAAGGCCGGACAGCAGCACTGACCCGCGAGCCAGGAGACCTGCCTCGACAACATACACGTCCTCGGGCGGGGTGTCCCGGTGGTGCGGTTGCGATTCCGCGCGCGCTGCCGTACGCGGAATCCAGACGTGTCACTTCGGCCTTTGCCCCCAACTTTTGGGGTTAAGCCAATGTCTTCTGCATCGTCATCTTCTACATCGTCTACTTCCACAGTCTCCACTTCCTCGCTTCCCGTTGCCTCCCTCGGCACGCCACGCATCGGCCCGCGCCGCGAGCTCAAATTCGCGCTGGAACGTTTCTGGTCCGGCGCCTCGGACGAAAAAGCCCTGATCGAAGCCGGCGCCGGGCTTCGCGCCGCTAACTGGGCGCGACAGAAAAAGCTCGGCGTCAGCGTGATCCCGTCGAACGATTTTTCGTTCTACGACCAGATGCTCGACACGTCAGTGATGGTCGGCGCGATCCCTGAAATCTATCGCTGGAACGGCGGCCCGGTCCCGCTCGCGACCTATTTTGCGATGGCTCGCGGCGCGCAAGGCAAAGCGAACGAGGCGAGCTGCGGCCATACGCATCACGGGCACGATGCAGCCCACGGCATGCCCGCTCAGGAAATGACAAAATGGTTCGATACCAACTACCACTACATGGTGCCTGAACTAGCGAAGGATCAGCAATTCACCCTCGCCTCGCGCAAGCCGATCGAGGAATACGAGGAAGCCAAGGCGCTGGGCTATCAGACCCGCCCCGTGCTGGTCGGGCCGGTTACGTTTCTCAAGCTGGCGAAAAGCAAGGATGCCGGTTTCAATCCGCTGTCGCTGCTCGACCGGTTGCTGCCGGTTTACATCGACGTGTTGCGCGAACTGGCCTGCCGGGGCGCCGAATGGGTGCAGATCGACGAGCCATGTCTGGTACTCGACCTCGACATCATCGCGCAGCAGGCGCTGCATTACGCCTATAGTGAGATCGCCAACGCGGTGCCGCAACTCAAGATCATGCTGGCGACCTATTTCGGCGGGCTGGGCGGCAACCGCGATACCGCGCTGGCGTTGCCCGTCGCCGGCCTGCATCTCGATCTCGTGCGCGCGCCGGATCAAATCGACGGCCTCGCCGATTTTCCGGATAACCGCGTGCTGTCGCTCGGCATCATCGACGGCCGCAACATCTGGCGCGCAGACTTGAGCCGGATCCTCGATCGGCTCGAACCCGTGATCGCGAAACTCGGCAAGGACCGTGTGCAGATCGCCCCCTCCTGCTCGCTGCTGCATGTCCCGATCGATCTGGCGCTGGAAACGGGGCTCGATTCTGAAATCAAGAGCTGGCTGGCGTTCTCGGTGCAGAAGCTCGAGGAACTGACCACGCTCGGGACGGCACTCGCCGGTGGCCGCAGAGCGGTCGAAGCCAGCCTGAAAGCTTCGGACCAGGCCGCCGCCGCGCGCAAGGCCTCGCCGCGAATTCACGACGCGAAGGTCGCTGCGCGCATCGCGGGGATCGACGCCGCGATGCGTCGCCGCGCCAGCGTATTCACTGATCGGGTCGGCGTTCAACACGAGCGCTTCAACCTGCCGGCGTTCCCGACCACGACCATCGGCTCGTTCCCTCAGACGGCCGAAGTCAGGAAAGCCCGCGCCGCGCACGCCAGCGGTGCCCTGACGGATGAAGTCTACAAGGTCTATTTGCAGGACCAGACGGCCCGCGCGGTGCAGTGGCAGGAAACCATCGGCCTCGACGTGCTCGTGCATGGCGAGTTCGAGCGCAACGACATGGTGCAGTACTTTGGCGAGCAGCTCGCGGGCTTCGCCTTCACCACCCACGGCTGGGTGCAGTCCTACGGATCGCGCTACGTCCGTCCGCCGGTGCTGTTCGGCGACGTCTCGCGCCCGAAGCCGATGACAGTCGAGTGGTGGCAGTACGCCCAGTCGCTGACGAAAAAACCGATGAAGGCGATGCTGACCGGTCCTGTCACCATCCTGAACTGGTCCTTCGTTCGCGACGATATGGCGCGCAGCGAGGCCTGCCGCCAGATCGCGCTCGCGATCCGCGACGAGGTGGCCGATCTCGAAGCTGCTGGCGCCGGCATGATCCAGATCGACGAGGCGGCGTTGCGCGAAGGCTTGCCGCTGCGCAAATCCGAATGGAAGGCCTATCTCGATTGGGCCGTCGACGCCTTCCGCCTCTGTTCCTCCGGCGTGCGCGACGAGACGCAGATCCACACCCATATGTGCTACTCGGAGTTCAACGACATCATCAACGCGATCGGCGCGATGGACGCCGACGTGATCTCGATCGAGACCTCGCGCTCGAAGATGGAATTGCTCGACGCGTTCAGGGACTACCGTTATCCGAACGAAATCGGCCCCGGCGTCTACGACATCCATTCGCCGCGCGTACCCGATGTCGGCGAGATGACCGCCCTGCTCAGGCTGGCGCGCAAGCGGCTCTCCGACGACCAGATCTGGATCAATCCCGACTGCGGATTGAAGACCCGCAAATGGGAAGAGGTGCGGCCCGCGCTCGTCAACATGGTGGCGGCGGCTCGCGAATTGCGGGCGTCCGCCTAGCGCAAGACGGACCCCTTCTCTAGTCTTGCCGCAGATGATCGAAGGAGACCGCCATGCGCTTCTGGATTGAATGCACGAGGTTCGAGACGGGGCAACCCATCCACATCAATATCGCGCTCGTCGGCAGCATGTCACGCGACGGCGAGCGCACTGTTCTTGCCTTTGTCGGCGGCGACGGGGAGACGATCGAAGTGGTAGAGACGCCGGAGCATATCCTGGCCGTGCATCTCGGCGCCCCCGCGAAGGCATAACTCACCTGGTGGCGGCAACCACGCCATTGCGAGCCACCGGGGCTCGCAATGACGACGGCGCAGACAAAAAAACGCGGCGTCACCGCCGCGTTTTCTATTCAGGTGCAATCCGCTCTTACGCCTGCGGCTGCGGCTCCAGACCCGGGTCCGGATCGGGACGCGGGCGCGGCTTGCCGGCGGGGGGCACGGCAGATGCCCGCGGCGTGCTCGGCTCCAGCACCGACTCGCGGTTCGGCTTCTTGCCGTTGAGCAGGTCGATGATCTCGTCGCCGGAAAGCGTCTCGAACTCGAGCAGGCCCTTTGCCAGGGTTTCGAGGTCTTGGCGCTTCTCGGTGAGGATACGCGTGGCTTCGTTGTAGCCCTCTTCGACAAAACGCCGGATCTCGGTGTCAATCTTCTGAACCGTGGCTTCCGATGCATTCTGGGTGCGGGATACCGACATGCCGAGGAACACCTCGTCCTGGTTTTCGCCGTAGGACACGGTGCCAAGGGCTTCGGACAGACCCCAGCGCGTTACCATCATGCGCGCCAGTCGCGTTGCCTGCTCGATATCTGAAGAGGCGCCGGACGTAACCTTCTCCTTGCCGAAGACCAATTCTTCCGCGACACGGCCGCCCATCATGATCGCCAGCCGTGACGTCATCTGCTCGAGCGACATCGACAGCTTGTCGCGCTCGGGCAGCTGCATCACCATGCCGAGTGCACGGCCGCGCGGAATGATGGTCGCCTTGTGGATCGGGTCGGTTGCGACGACGTTGAGGCCGACGATGGCGTGGCCGCCCTCGTGATAGGCCGTCAGCAGTTTCTCTTCCTCGGTCATGACGAGCGATTTGCGCTCGGCGCCCATCATCACCTTGTCCTTGGCTTCCTCGAACTCGGCCTGCGTCACCATCCGCTTGTTGCGGCGGGCGGCGGTCAGCGCCGCCTCGTTGACGAGGTTCATCAGGTCGGCGCCGGAGAAGCCCGGGGTGCCGCGCGCGATGGTCTTGAGGTTGATATCCGGCGCCAGCGGCACCTTGCGAACGTGAACCTTGAGGATCTGCTCGCGGCCGACGACATCCGGGTTCGGCACCACGACCTGACGGTCGAAGCGGCCGGGACGCAGCAGCGCGGGATCCAACACGTCGGGCCGGTTGGTGGCCGCGATCAGGATCACGCCTTCATTGGCCTCGAAGCCGTCCATCTCGACCAGCAACTGATTCAGCGTCTGCTCGCGCTCGTCATTGCCGCCGCCCAGACCTGCGCCGCGATGACGGCCGACCGCATCGATTTCGTCGATGAAGATGATGCAGGGCGCGTTCTTCTTGGCCTGCTCGAACATGTCACGGACACGGGAAGCGCCGACGCCGACAAACATTTCGACGAAGTCCGAACCCGATATCGTGAAGAACGGCACGTTGGCTTCGCCCGCGACCGCGCGCGCAATCAGCGTCTTGCCGGTGCCGGGAGGGCCGACCAAGAGCACGCCGCGCGGAATACGTCCGCCGAGGCGCTGGAATTTTCCGGGATCGCGCAGGAATTCGACGATCTCCTGCAGGTCCTGCTTGGCTTCGTCGACGCCAGCGACGTCCTCGAAGGTGACGCGGCCATGGGCCTCTGTCAGCATCTTGGCGCGCGACTTGCCAAAACCCATCGCCTTGCCGGCGCCGCCCTGCATCTGCCGCGACAGGAAGATCCACACGCCGATCAGCGCGATGAAGGGCAGCCAGGAGACGAGCAGCGACACGAACCACGGCACGTTGTCGCCGGGAGGCTTCGCAGTGATCGAGACCTTGCCGTCATACAGGCGCTTGACCAGCGTCGGATCGCTCGGCGCATAGGTCTGGAACGAGGAGCCGTTGGTAAAGGTGCCGTGGATTTCCGGCCCCTGGATCACGACGTCGCGAACGCGGTTCTGGTCGACCTCGCTCAACAGCTGCGAAAACGAGATGTCCTGCGAGGATGTACGCTGACCCGGATTCTGGAAAAGCGTGAACAATGCCAACAGCAGCAAAACAATGATGACCCAGAGGGCGAAGTTGCGCAGATTGGCGTTCATTGATCTTCCTTCGTGGTCGCGCGGATCGCGGCCCAATGTCCTTGGCAGTAACCCTAGAGTATTCCTTGGGTAGTGAGGCGAGAATCCCCGGTCCACTACACCAATCTAGGTGGCGCCCGGGTCAATGCCAAGGGAACCATACGGGACTATTTAACGCATCTTAACGCGATACCCGGTCAAAAAATGACGCAAAATCCGAGGTTTTTACGGGGTGGTTAAGGCTCTTCGTCCCGATATCACAGATATCTGGATATGGGGATGTTTCTTACGCGCGGCTACCCCTCCGCAGCGGCGCTGGATCGACATGAATTCGCCCCTTCGTCAGGCTGATCGCCGCCCCGGCCAGCGTCTGTTTCAGCCTTGTCTGCCTCGCGCCATTCGCAATGGCCCGATCCAGCACCGCCAGCAGCGCTTCCACCTTGCCGAGTTCCGCAGGCCCTTCGTGGCCGGCCCGGTCAATCGCGCGCTTGAGCAGCCGAAGCCGGATTTCCTCGGGCAGGCCGGCAAACGCCCCGGCATCGAATCCGAAGCGCGAGGCATCATCGCGATCTCTCAAGGCGAGATAGCGCTCAGCGCCGTCGGCCAGCACCTCGATCGCGGCATTCGCCCGCGCCAGCCTTGTTGCCAGCCGCGCCAAATTTCGGCTGTCGCCGCCCTCCTCGATCAAGGCCGGCATCAACGCGCGCAGCCGCGGCCGCGTGAAGCTCATGTCGCGATTGGTGGGATCGTCGGCAAAGGCGATCTTCGCCTTGCCCAGCGTCGCGACGAGTTGGGATTTCGGAACGTCCAGCAACGGCCGCGCCAGCCATAAGCCCTCGCGCTCGGTCTCGCGCGCCATTGCGGCGAGACCGGCGATGCCGCTGCCGCGCAACATCCGCATCAACAGCGTCTCGGCCTGGTCGTCGCGGGTATGCGCGGTCAGGATGTGCGTGGCGCCGCTCGCCCGCGCGGCTTTCGCCAGCAGGCGATAGCGCGCGGCGCGGGCCGCGGCCGGCAAGCCGGTCTTAGGTTTGGCCCCGGTCCAGCGCAGCGTGCGATGGGGCACATCGAGGGTATGTGCGAGACGCTTGACCTCGCGCGCCTCGCGCGCAGCTTCAGCCCGCAAGCCATGGTCGACGGTAACCGCGATCAGTCGCGGCCCGCGCGAAAGCGCACGGCGCCAGCGGGCGGCAAGCCACATCAGGGCAAGCGAATCAGGACCGCCGGATACCGCCAGCACGAGTGCCGGCGCGGCCTTCCAGTGTGCGAACAGATCTTTCGCTTGCTGTACCGAGATCGGCGCGTGGTCGTCGTCAGGCATGGCATCGCCAGTCTATTCGAGGCCGATGGCGGCCTCGACCGGCTTCCGCTTTAGCACTTAACCCGCTTCTGCTCACGGTCCACGGCGGCCTTCACGCCAGCAGATGCGCGCGGATATTTCCGCGTCACCTCGCCGAGCGCGGCGCAGGCGGCTTCCTTTTCCTTCAGCGCCGCCAGCGACTGACCGAGCCGCAGCAGGGCGTCGGGCGCCTTGCCCGACTTGTCGAACTTGGTGGTCACGCCGAGGAACGCTTCGGCGGCGTCGCGATATTGCTGGCGCTGGAAGTAGCTTTCGCCGAGCCAGTATTGCGAATCCGCGATCAGCGGATCGCTTGGATATTTCTGCGCAAAGTTCTTCATCGTCGCTTCGGCCAGCGCATAGTCCTTGCGCTGCATGTAACCGATGCCGAGATCGAATTCGTCCTTTGACGTGGCCGAGGGCGGCAGCGTGGTCAGCGCGGCGCTGGCGCCCGGCCCGGGGCCGCGCGGCGGCGGCGCGGCTGCAGCCGGCGGCGGCAAGGCGCCACCGGGATCACGCGGACCGCCGAGATTGAGCGGCTCGCCGGGCCCGCGTCCGCCGGGGACGCCGACCGCCGCTTCGCTCGACATTGGCATCTGGCCACCGCCGAGCGCGCGCGGCGCGCCGGGGGCGTTGGGATTCTGGCTGGGGTCGAAAGCATCGCCGCGACGGCGGCCACCGACCTGCGGAGCTGCCGGGTCCTGTGCGATCGGCGCGGGAGAGGCGACCTGCGGCTGCTGGTCGTAGCCGGGTTGGGTCTGCGGATAGCCCTGCTGCTGGCGAGCCCCCTGCTGCGGATAGCCTTGTTGCGGATAGCCCTGCTGCCCCTGCGGCGGACCGAGCTGAACCGGAGACGGCGCCGCGGCCACGTTGGGCTGCGCACCCGGGGGCTGGCCGCCTGGCGCCGGCGGCGCGGCGCCGAGCTGGCGCAGCCGATCCTCAAGCTGCCGGTTGCGGTATTGCAACTCCTCATTCTGGCCGGTCAGTTGCCGGAGCTGATTTTCCAGCCGCTGGATCCGCATTTCCAGGTCGGCGTCGTCAGACTGCGCCTGGACCTGCGGGGAGCCTTGCGGAGAGCGCTCCCACGGGAACGTGATCTGTGCGGACGCGGTCTGCACAGACAAAGCCAGCATCGCGGCAATCGCCGCGGCACCGGCAGCATTGAGGAATCTGGATGACATTTTGCCCTGACGACGAAATCGCGTGTCAAACGAAAGCAGAACACTATTGAGATAGGGAGTGCGCCAGAATTGTGACTGGCGTTTCCGATTCGGTTCGCGGAACTCCGGTATGGTTTAGTCTCCGCTTCAAGACAAGCCGCCCGGTCCGGCGGAGCGTTCACAAATCGATGGAGATCCGCTCATGCACGGCGGCCCCGGCTCCGACCATTCTATCTACCGGCCGGCCTATTCCGCCTTGGCCGACATTGCCCAGATCGTCTATCTCGACGCGCGATCCCGGACATGGCGTGCCGCGCCGTCAACCGGCCGGAGGTGTTGCAATGGTTTACCAGGCCCGGCGGCGAGAGCCACAGCTTCAACTTCTTCGCCGACCTGGATCGCATCCAATGTCCGACGCTGGTGCTCGGCGGCGAAGATGACCCCATTCACCCGATCGAGAGCCAGGCCGACATCGCAGCCGCGCTGCCGCCGCATCTGGTGCGGTTCGAACGGTTTGTCGACTGCCGGCACGCCTGCATACAAGACGCGCCCGAGCCCACACTGGCCGCGATCCGCCGCTTCATCATGAGCCCAAAATAAAACCGGCGCCCGAAGGCGCCGGCTGTTGAACTCTGCCAGGCTAACCTCAGGCGCCGGCGTTCAGTACCGTGACAGCGCGGCGGTTCTGCGACCAGCAGGAGATGTCGTTACAGACCGCCACCGGACGCTCCTTGCCGTAGGAGATGGTGCGCATGCGGTTCGGATCGATGCCGCGCGAGGAAAGATAGCTGCGCACCGACTGGGCGCGGCGTGCACCGAGCGCGATGTTGTATTCGCGGGTGCCGCGCTCGTCCGCATGGCCTTCGATGGTGAAGGAATAGCGGTTGTAGGTCTGCAGCCACTGCGCCTGCTTCTCCAGCGTGGCGATCGCCTGCGGGCTCAGTTCGGTCTGGTCGCTCTCGAAGAACACGCGGTCGCCAACATTGACCACGAAATCCTGCTGGCTCCCCGGGGTTGCCGCGCTCGCCATCGCGCCATCGGCGCCGACGTTGTTCTTGGCGCAGGCGCCCATCGACAGCGCCACCGCGACCACAGCCGCCAGCTTCCATCCCTGGAGGATGCGCATCTGATATTTCATTCCGGAGCCTCCACGCTCACGTTTTTCGACTGTTATCCGGTCTACAGGTCGATGGTTAAGCGAACGTTCCGTCAACCTTGATGGAACCTTGCCAGACCCGATCAAATGCCGACAAACCGTGAAAAGCGACCGCGATAGTTAATGGTTTGTAAATGTGGCGTGACGGTGAAGGCAAGTGCGCACCGGGCCGAAATCACTAGATTTAGGCGCTTTGTCATGAACATCGGGGCGAAATGCGCCGGCCCCGTTGGTGAGGAGCCTTGATGACGAGCCTTGATGACGAGCGGGTCCAGATGACGAGCGGGCCCGGGCGGCTGATTCTACCCGCCTCCCACCCGGTTCAGGAACTCGGGACGATCGAGGCAGGCTCGAAGGAGGTAACCACCGCATCGAATGACGAGGGCCGCCCGCCGCCGCGGTCGAAGAGTGTTCGCCGTTCGAAAGCGCTCGAACGCAGAAACGGATAGCGGGCCAGAACCCTGTCACGCACCGTCGGCAAATGCGCAGCCATCAGCCCGACAGGCTTGACGAGGCCCGGATACGATCGCGGCTCGCACCAGGTTTCATGCAGGAACACGCGCCGGTAGAACGCCTGATGCTCGGGACGTACGATCGCCAATCCATAGTCGGCATTGAAATAGACGCCGGCCATGGAGCCCAACCTGACAGTTACGTAGGGAAGCTCAGGAAAATTTCGCGCCTTTTCGGGGTCGGCAACGAAGCGCGTTGAATCGATAATGACCCTCCCCTTGTCAAGCTCGGGGTGGAGGACCTCGCCAAACAGCTCGACTGAAGGCGACATCCGCCATTCGGACGTCAGCACGCTCACGCGAATTGAGCTGTAGAGCTCACCGTGAAAATAGACGCCGAAGGTCCAGGCGTTGGGAGCGTCTTCATATTGATCGATCACGCGCCCGTCAGTCGAAGGCTGGATAGCCCCCTCGCGAAGGTAGGCCCGGTAGCGGAGCCTGTAGATCTCGTCCTTTTCTTCGGGAGTCTGCGCCAATCGATAGTCGACTTGATCCAGCGGATCGGGACTCCGTCCCAAGGCCATGGGGCGTGCTTCGGCCGGGGACCTCATACTGTACTCCTAACGCTTCCAAGCAACTTCTGCGAGCGGGGAAAGGATTAACAGCTTGTTAACAAGATTGCAAAGCTTTCAGGAAGTTAAGGTTACTCCGAGGGGGCAAATTCCCCCGTATTTTCACGGGGATGGGGGATCAGGCGATGGACCGTGAGGGGACCGGAACCAGCACGCTGTCCGGCGGACGGCGGCCGTGCGAGGCATTCAGCAACTGACGAACCCGCACCGCGGGCACCGGCGGGCTGAACAGATAGCCCTGGGCCTCGGTTACCGCACCATCGGCGCTGATCAACTCGAGCTGCTCGTTGGTCTCGATGCCCTCGACCACGACGGACATTCCGAGGTCGGCCGACAGCCGTGCCACGCCGCGCAGCAGCGTCAGCGGCCGGTCGCTGTCGATCCCTTCCAGGAAGGAGCGGTCGATCTTGACCTTCTGCAATGGGAAGTTGTGCAGGTAGCTCAGGCTCGAATAGCCGGTGCCGAAATCGTCGAGCGAGATCCGCACGCCGAGCGAATGCAATTGCGACAGCACGTCGTGCGTCAGTTGCGTGTTACGCAGCAGCGAGGATTCGGTGATCTCGATTTCGAGCCGGTTGGCCTGTAGGCCGGAGACCTCAAGCGCGTAGCGGACTTCGCTCAGCACGTCGCGCTGATGGAATTGCTGCGGCGAGAAGTTGACCGCGACGCTGACGCCCTCGGGCCACTTCATGCATTCCATACAGGCCTTGCGCAGAATCCAGCGGCCGAGATCGACGATCAGGCCCATGTCCTCGGCGACCGGAATGATATCGGTCGGCGAGACCGTGCCGCGAACCGGATGATTCCAGCGCAGCAGCGCCTCGCAGGTGGATATCCGGCCCGACTTGAGATTGACGAGCGGCTGGAAGAACAGCTCGAACTCCTCGTTGGCCAGCGCCTTGCGCAGGTCCAGTTCGAGGATGCGGCGGGATTCGACGACCTGCGCCATCTCTTCCCGGAAGAAGCAGAACGTGCCGCGGCCATCGGCCTTGGCGCGGTACAGCGCCATGTCGGCGTTCTTGAGCAGCGTGTCGGCGCTGACGCCGCGCGAGGTCATGGCGATGCCGACGCTGGCGCCGATCTCGACCAGATGATTGTCGATCTTGTAGCGCTCGCTCAGGCGATCTACGATGCGCCGGGCGAGACCTGCGGCGTCATCGGCCGAATGGATGTTCTGCTGGAACACCACGAACTCGTCGCCGCCGAAGCGCGCCACGAAGTCCTCGGGCCGCAGCATCTCGCGCAACCGTTCAGACACCGCGCACAGCAACTGGTCGCCGCAGGGATGGCCGAGCGTGTCGTTGACCTGCTTGAACTGGTCGAGGTCGACGAACAGCAGCGCCGACAATTGTTCGGCGCCCTGCTGGACAGCCAGAAGCCGCCCGATCTCATCCCGGAAATTGACCCGGTTCGGCAGCGCCGTCAGTTCGTCGTAACGCGCCAGATGACTGATCCGGGCTTCTGCATTGCGGCGTTCGGTAATATCTTCCAGCAGCACGACCGCGCCGCCGCCGGCCATCGGCTGGAAGGTCCACGACAGCGACCGATTTCTGGCGAAGTCGGGATCAGCGGTAACGACGCCCCTCGCCTGCGAATTCTCGATTTCATCGAGGATTATCTTGCCGCTCGCCGCCGAGATCGATCCGGCGCTGACACAGGCCGCGATGATGTCGGAAGCACTCGCGCCGCTTTGCACGAGACCGTCGGATAGCTCCATCATTTTGCTGAAACGATAGTTCATCACCGCAAGCCGGCCGTCGGCCCCAAACATACACAGACCATGCGGCATGTTGTTCAGCGCGGTATCGAACTGATCAGCCAGCGCCGCCTCGCGCTCGCGCGCGACGTGTGCTCGAACGAAGATCCGCTGCAAGTCGGTCGAAATCTGCTTCAGCGCCAAAAAAAACACCGCGCTGACGATCGCCATTCCGATGTAATAGGGGGTGCCGCGAAGCGCCAGCGCAATCGCCGTCGGTCCGCAGGCGAGTGCAATCTGCACGTGGAATATCCACGGCCTTCCATAGGTCCGGCCCGCACCTCCAGCCACGTACCCGGTGGTGACGGTCAGGCAAATCATGTGGGCCACAGCATCATCGCTGCCGAGCAGAGTCACCGTGCACCATAGCCCGAGCGCAACGGCATAGATCATCGCCCCGATCTGATAGCGCACCTCCCAACGCGCGGCTTCATCGGCGGTCAGAGCGGATCTGCGGCTGCTGTAGCGGTGCATGTCGAGGGCGCGGGCGGTGCCGGACAGCACGAGAAAAGCAACGCATGGCCAGAGCAGGTCTTGTCCGGTCTTCACGGCGGTCATGGCCGCGGCAAAGGCAACCATCACCGCGCCCGCGAACAGCGGCGCGGGATTTTGGAAAAGCGAATCGATCAGCGCCGAGTAAGTTGACGGCGAGACCTTCTGATCCGGCTCTTCGGTTTGACTTGCAAGCTGCATTTTAGGGGCGCGCATCCTATTCGGGTAGGTAGTTTTACCCGCTGCAGATGAAGTCTTTCTGAGGGAATATCGTTACCGAGACGTTGTTTTTTGCGGCGCACGACTAAAATATGCCCGAAAAATCAGTGGGCTAGGCAATGTTTGCCGGTTAACAGCTGGTCCCTTGCGGGACCGGGTTCCATTATGACAACAGCGGCGACCATGCCGGGTCGGAGGCAAAACCGGGCGTTGGTACCCGCAATTCGTTACGACCTGAGATATCGACCGTGTAGAGCGAGGGTCCGCCGCTGCCGCCGGGCTCGCGAAAGAACATCACGACCCGGCCGTTCGGCGCAAAGGTCGGCCCCTCATTGTGGAAGCCCGAGGTAAGGATCCGCTCGCCCGAACCGTCGGTCTTCATGATGCCGATCGCGAACTGCCCGCCGCCCTGCTTGGTAAAGGCGATGTAGTCGCCGCGCGGCGACCACACCGGCGTCGAATAGCTGCCCTCGCCGAACGAGATGCGCTGCGCGCCGCCGCCGGTGGCCGGCATCACGTAGATCTGCGGCTTGCCGCCGCGATCGGATTCGAAACAGATGCGGGCGCCGTCGGGCGAATAGGACGGCGAGGTGTCGATCGCCGGCGTGTCGGTCAGCCGCGTCGTCGATTTCGAGCGCAGATCCATCACGAACAGGTTCGAGTTGCCGCCCTGCTGCAGGCTCATGATGATGCGCTGGCCGTCCGGCGAGAACCGCGGCGAGAACGACATGCCGGGGAAGTTGCCGACGATCTCGCGCTGCCCGGTCTCGACGTTGAACAGATAGACGCGCGGATCGCCCTGGCCGAATTCCATGTAGGTGATTTCCTGGGTCGACGGCGAGAACCGCGGCGTCAGCACCAGGTCGGAGCCCTTGGTCAGGTATCGGACGTTGGCGCCGTCCTGATCCATCAGCGCCAGCCGCTTGACGCGGCGCTCCTTCGCCCCGGTCTCGTCGACGAACACGACACGGCTATCGAAATAGCCCTTCTCGCCGGTCGTGCGTTCGTAGACCTGGTCGGAGATGATGTGCGCGATCCGCCGCCAGTATTCCGGCGAGGTCTGGAATTGCTGGCCGGCGAGCTGCTGCTGCTGATTGACATCCCAGAGACGGAATTCCGCTTTCAGGCGGCCGTCGCCCTGCCGCGTCATGCGGCCGGTGACCAGGAACTGCGCGCCGATCTGCTTCCAGCTCTGGAATTGCGGCGCCTTGTCGCTATCGACGATACGCTCGATGAAGGCGGCCTGATCGATCGGCGCGAACAGCCCGCTGCGCTTGAGGTTGTTGGTGATGACCTGCGTCACACCGACGCCGACCTCGGCATCGCCGGGCGTGCCCGCCACGAAATTCGGGATCGCGATCGGGAGCGGAACGAACTCACCTTCGGGAATGGGGATCCGCTTCGGCGCTTGCGCAAATGCGCTGCGAACCGGCGCGGCGGTGATCGTGCCAAGCGCGGCCATTCCAGAAATGATCTGCCGGCGGCTCAGGCGGAACGGCATGTTCGGCAATCCATCTTTGTCAGTCATCGCTTCAAACTTTGCTCATATCTGTCATTGCCAACGGGTGTCCGCTGCGTGACAAAACCGTTAGACTTTTTCCTTGAACACCGGCGCGAAATATTTCCATTCCTCGTAAAGGGCCGCCGGCAGCTTGTACGGCTGGCATTCGATGATCGCGCGCAACGCGCTCTCCTGATAGACGCGAAGGTAGGGGGTCGCCGGAGCGCTTTCCGGAATTGGCGAGCCTTCAAGGGTGCCGTCGCGCTTCAGACGAATGGCAAACGCGGCTTCAGGCTTCTGCGATTCGATTCCGCCATAGGGCTTCTTCCAGCATCGCTCGACCTGCTGCTTGAACATCGCGCCCCAGGTTGCGGAATTGTCCGCAGCCGTGCCCTTCGCAAGGCCGAGCGCTGCGTTCGAATTCAGCGTGTCTCCGGTCGTGGCCTGACGCGACGGGTCACGCTTGTCGAGCAGGGCCGCGATCTGGTTCTGATCGAAGTGCCGTTCGACAATCCGCTTCTGCGGCTCCGGCGGCTTGGCCGCCTGCACCGGCTTCGGCGGCGGCTTCTTCTCTTCCTTCTTGATCGCCTCGGCGATCGGATCGGGCTTGACCGGCTCGGGCTTCTTCTCGACCGGCTTCGGCTCTTGCTTCGGCTCTTCCTTCGGCTTCTCGACGACCTTCGGCGGGTCGGGTTTCTTCTCGACCGGCTTTTCCTCGGCCTTCGGCTGCGGCGGCGGTGCGGTCTCGGTCACAACCGGCGCCTTCTCGGTGATCTTGCCGACGGCATCGTCGACGGGCTTGGCTTCAGCGACCTTCTCGACCAGCGGCTTCGGGTTTTCCTTCTTGCCGGTCTTCATGCCGGCCATGACCTTGGCGAGCTCATTGGGCGAAATGACATCGACCGCGACCGAATCTTCCGGCTGCATTTCTAGGGCCCTGGTCGAGAACGACAGCATCACCCATCCCAGCACGAGGACGTGCAGGGCAACCGATGCCAGGACCGTCTTGTCGACCTTGACCTTCACTTGAGCTTTCCCGCTCCCTCGTCAGCCGTCGCGTGCCGCTTCATGGCTCATGAGCCCTGCTCTGGGATGATGACGATATTCGCCTTGAATCCCGCCGTCCTAATATACCCCAATAATTTCATCATATCCGTGTAACAGACGTCCTTGTCGCCGCGCAGGTATACCACGCTCTCGGCTTCCGACCGGGTCTCCCGGATCGCCTTGATCTTGGGCAGCAGGTCATTGGCCGAAATCAGCGTATCCCCGAGATAGAGCTCGACGTTCGAATTGCAGGCCCCGCCGGTGCGCTTGACAGAGAGCGTCAACGGCGGCGTGTTGGCCTGGATCTGCTTGCTGCCGCTGGCGACCGGCAGGTCGATATCGATGCTCGAGGTCATCAGCGGCGCCGCCACCATGAAGATGATGAGCAGCACCAGCATCACGTCGACCATCGGCGTGACGTTGATCTCCGCCATCACGGCGGCGCGACGCCGGCCGCGGCGTCCACCGCCACCGGACGAACCTGCCATGTTCATCGCCATGATCTTGATCTCACGATGCGCTCGTCATTTGCCGTCCTCACGCCCGCTCGTCGATCTGGCGGGACAGGATCGCGGAAAATTCGTCGGCGAAGCCTTCCAGCCGCTGCGCCTGCCGGTTCACCTCGGACGTGAACTTATTGTAGAAAATGGTCGCGGGGATGGCGGCGATGAGACCGATAGCGGTCGCAAACAGCGCTTCCGCAATGCCGGGCGCCACCACCGCGAGCGAAGTGTTTTTCGAGGCCGCGATCGACTGGAAGCTCGACATGATGCCCCAGACGGTTCCGAACAGGCCGACGAACGGTCCGGCCGAGCCGACGGTCGCCAGCACCAGGAGCCGCCGTTCCAGCCGCTCGACCTCGCGGGCGATGGAGACATTCATCACCTTCTCGATCCGCATCTGCAGGCCGGCAAAGGAGCGTGTCTGGCTCTCGAACGAGCGCTTCCACTCGCGCATGGCCGCGACGAAACACGCCGCCATCGATTGCGTCGGTTTCGCTGACAACGCGCGGTAGAGTTCTTCGATCGACTGCCCCGACCAGAACGCCTGCTCGAAACGGTCCATGGCGCGCTTGGTGCGGCCATAGAGGAAAATCTTGTCGATCGCGATGGCCCAGACCCAGACCGAACAGGCCAACAGCCCCAGCATGACTGTTTTCACGACCCAATGGGCCTGCATGAACAGGGCGATCAGCGATACGTCGGCGGAGACCAACGGCAGGGCTGCCGGAGCCACGTCGGCGGGATTCATGAGCGGTATCCTCTCAACGCAAGTGTCCCTATTTCCTCCGGGAGCAAACGGCTGCCGGTACCACAGCCGCGCGTCGGGCGCGGCGATATGCGCCAGCGCGAGAGCCTCTCTAGGTGTCGCATGGGGGCCCGCCGAAAGCCGGGTATTTGCTTCCCCTGCCAACATGTCAAAACGAGGGCTGTCAGCGCGTCATTCCGTCCCTAACCAGACGCCAAGCTTGGTTAACTTTAGGTTACCAAAGGGAAATCCGGCTGCCGGAAATCGAGGCAGGCCGGGCGGTTACGGGGCTCGGGGTCCGGGTTCCATGCCCCCGAAAGTGGTGCCCGGCCGGTCGCCTCGCCCTTCGCGACGGCCGCTTTGCGGCCTCCGCCTTTCCGCGTCATGCAGTCCCGTAGGATGGGTGGAGCGCAGCGATACCCATCGCCACACACACCGACGTGATGGGTATCGCTTCGCTCCACCCATCCTACGAAAAAACGATTTCGCCTTCTCGCGGCGCATCGCGCCCGAGGTTGCTTGATAACTTCCCGCCCTCTTGTTCAGAGGGCGCAGGGAAGACCGGGTGCTCGCCGCACCCGCGGTCTCGCGTGCCAATGCACACGGCAAAAGGCGGCACACGAGCATACAGGTTCAGCGGAAACACTCCGGCCTTCCCTGCGCAATGGCTTTACGGCTTACTTCGTGCTCTTCCCGGAGAACGGCTTTTTTGCCTCCGTCGCCCCCGAGAAGCTTCGCTTCTCCTGGGACTTAGCGCCAGCACCGCGACGCCCGAACCACACGACTTCGCCGTACGCTCGAGCCACACACGTCAGTCGCAGCTCTCGCGTCCATCGCATCTCACCGCGCGTTCGTGACGATGGCCAACGCCCCTCATCCGCCGTGAGACGGGCGGAGTTATGGGACTGATTTGGGTGAGAACGAAAGCAGAATATTTTTGTGCCAGGGGCTGGACAGGTTTTGGGTGATTTGCCCGTCGTGCCGGTTTGTCGCAGGCCAGCGAATGAAATTGCGCTTGTGCGCGAAGCAAATCAGTTCGCGGTGCGTAATGAATTGTAGCCCGCATGAGCGCAGCGATATGCCGGTTTTCTCTCGCATGGGTCCCGGGGTCGCGGAGCCTGTCATCGGGCGCGCATTCGCGCGACCCGTTGGCTCGCCCGGGCTACACTCAGACGGAAACCTTCTCCGGACAATTCGTTAGCCGCGCGGGAACGCCGACCGCGGTGCAGCCGGGCGGTACGTCATGCTCGACCACGGCGCCGGCGCCGATCTTGGCGAAATCGCCGATGCTGACGCCGCCGATAATGCTCGACCCGGCGCTGAGTAAAACGCCCCTGCCGATTTTCGGGGCGCGGTCCGGCTCCGAATGTTTTCGGCCGATGGTGACGTTCTGCAGGATCGTCACCTCGTCGCCGATCACGGCGAAGGCGCCGATGATGATGCCGGTGGCGTGATCGAGAAAGACCTGCGTGCCGATCGATGCGGACGGATGAATGCTGACCTGAAGCTGATCAGACGACAGGCTTTGCAACAGCAGCGCGAGATCGTAACGGCTCTCGCGCCAGAGCAAGTTGGAGACGCGCCAGGCCTGCAGCGCGACGTATCCCTTGAAGTTCAGCAGCGGCGGCAGCAGCGTCGTCGTCGCGGGATCGTGAACGGCGATGCTCTGCAAATCGCGGCTTGCGGCGTCGACCAGATCGGGCGAACGACCAAACGCGTCGCAGGCAAGCTGCGCAAACCGCGCGCGATCCGCCGGACTCTTGCCGAGCCGCGCGCCGATCTGGTGCGCCAGCGCGTGAGCGAAGTCAGGATGATCGAGAATAGCCGTTGACAGCGCCGCGCCGAATACCGGGTCGCGCGCCATAGCGCTTTCCGCTTCACGCCGGATCGTTTGCCAGAGCAGATCGACAGATGGCGTTGCATTCATGGAAGCCGTCCCGAAATAGCCGCTGGTTCGTAACATATGCCGGCCCTGGAACAATGCCAGAGATACAGTTCAAAACGTGCCGCCCGCCTGGCGCTGCTATTTTTGCGCGGGCAGCAAGACGAGCGCCGCGACCAGTCCGGCTACCGATGCAATCGCGGCTACCGAAAACAGCCAGACATAACTGATCGCCGATCCCTCGGCATGGAGCACCGCGCCGAGAACGGCGATACCGACCGCGAAGCCGGCCTGGCGCATAACGACTGTCACGGCAGATGCCATGCCGGCCTGATCGGGAGGCACGAGCGCGACGGCTGCGCCGGACAGTTGCGGGTGCGCGAGCGCCACGCCAACCCCAATGGCGACCATGCCGCAGAAGATCGGAATCATCGGCGGTGCCGAGCCGCCTGACATGAGCGCGATCACAATGGCGGCATTGCCGGCTGCCACGAATGCAAGGGCCAGGGCGAAATGCAGCCGCCATCCTGCCCGGCCGATAAGCCAGCCGCCCAATGGCGGCAGGAACAGCATCGGCAGCGTGGCCGTCAGGAGCGCAAGCCCGGCCACCTCCGAAGACCAGTCGAAGGCGGTAGCGAAGAACAGCGGCAAATAGACCAGCACCGCCCAATAGCCGATCGACACCGCGAACAGCAGTATCGCAATCCCGATCATGGCCCGCTGAACGAACACGCCGGGATCGAGGATCGGTTTGTCGAGGCGCCGCTGCTGAATCGCGAATGCAGCGAGCAGCACCGCACTCAGCGCGAGCCCGCCGGCCAAATGCAGGGTCGAGGTGCGGCCAAGCAGCAGCGCCTCCACCAGCACAGCGAGCGCAGCGGTGAGCAGCATGACACCCAGGAAGTCGAGCGGCCGGGGCGCCGTCTCGCGCGCTTCCGCGACCAGCCGCGGCATACCCCACGCGATCAACGCGCAGGCCGGCAGGTTGATGAGGAAGATCCAGCGCCAACCGATCCACGATGAGACAAGACCGCCGATGGTCGGACCGAGAGACATGGCGATGCCGGACATGACGCCGAGCCAGGCGAATGCGCGCGTGCGCGCCTGCGTTTGCACATAGACCGTTGCGATCAGCGCGAGGCCGCCGGTCACGAGGAATGCTGCGCCAACGCCCTGCAGGGCGCGGGCAGCCCATAAGCTCGGTCCGTCCCAGGCCATCCCGCACGCCAACGACGCGAGCGCAAAAATGCCGTTGCCGGCGAGCATCGCCCGCCGCCGCCCATACCGATCCGCCAACGCCCCCGCAAAGAGCAAGGCGCCCGTGAACGCCAGACTGTAGGCGTCCATGACCCAGGCATATCCAGCCACGCCGAACCCGAGCTGACGTGCGATCGCCGGCAAGGCGATGACCACCGCCGTCACGTCAAAGTTGGCGAGGAAAGCCGCCATCCCCAGAAGCAGCGCCGGCGCCATGGATGGTGCAGGCTGAGCATTGTCGCTGTCGGGCATGTTCGTCGGCTGTGTCATCGGGAGGTCTCGGCGCTGTGCGGTGACTACTGGTGTCCTGAGCCGCCGCCATGTGCCAACGCCAATTGTTCACATCGGCATGAATCTCCTTCATAGTCCCTCGCTATGCGTGCCCTTCCCCCTTTTGATGGTCTGATCGCGTTCGACGCGGCGTTGCGTCATCGCAGCATGACGCTCGCGGCCGGTGAGTTGGGGCTCACGCAGAGCGCGATCAGCCACCGACTGAAAAAGCTCGAGGCCTTTGTCGGCGCGCCGTTGCTGAACCGCACCGGGGTCGGCCTGTTGCCGACGCCGGCCGGCATGACCTTGGCCGAGGGGTTGGGGCGGATGCTCGATGAGATGGCGGAGCTACGCGCCCGCTCGCGCGCGGCGGTGCAGCCGGCGACGCTAAAGATCGGGCTCGGCGCCGCCCTTGCGAACTACTGGCTGGTCAGGCGCCTGCCGGCGTTTGCGTCCACCTATCCGGATGTGGCGATCGAACTCTCCGTCGTCGAAAGCGATGTTCAGGCGCGTGCCCTTGATCTCGACGTGCAGATCCGGTGGCTGCCCAAGGCCGGCGCGCGCGCGACCTCGACCCAACGCCTGCTATTCGACGAGATGGTTTTCCCGGTCGCCATCCCGTCGCTTCTGCCACGCGGGCGGCCGTTGAAGGATCCGGGCGCGCTCGGCACCTTGCCGATCCTGCACAAGGGTTACGTTGGCCGCAACGATGGCGCGGAGTGGTCGTGGCCGGTCTGGTTCGAGCGGCTCGGGATCATGGCTCCCGTTCCAGCCGGGCTTCGCTTCGACAATCTCGGTACGGCACTCGCTGCGGCCTTGCAGGGCAGCGGTGTCGTTGTGGGCCGGTCACTGCTGGTTCACGATGCTCTCGCGGAGCGACGACTTTGCCGCGTCGTATCGTCAAGCTGGGATATGGCGTCCAGCAAAGCGCATATCATCCGCTGGCCCGCGGCGCTCGCCAACGACAAGCGGGTCGCACTGTTCGTCGCCTGGATTGCAAAGGAGGCGGCGAAAACTTCTCTTCGATGAAGGCGCGTCACCGCCTACTTTCGCTCAAGGGTCGGCAACGGACCTAGACGCGTGCGAGAAACGAAGTCCTGCCCAGACGAACGCATCGCAGCAAAAATTGATCAGTTTGGAATTGCAGTAACAACATCGAACTTCCATGCACTCACAACCAGCTTTAAGCCCAGCGCACTCAATCTGAGTTGACCATTGCTGTTGTAAGCGAAAATGGACGCGAAGCAGCTCCCCGCCGTGGCGGCCATGGTTCGCAAGCAACTCCATCCCCGTCGCGATCGTGGCGCTTCCAATAGCCGGGCTCCCCCCGTCTCGCGGGTGCCAAGTCGACCAAGCGAGCAAAACCGCAGTTGGGGGCTGACGCGATATGTCTGAGCGTCGCCATGACGGGCCAAGGGCTCGAAGCCAGGCCCCAAACGACCGCAAAGGCAGCCGCAAAGGCAACGACTACGGTCGCTGCCCTTATAACCCGGCGCAACTTATTAGCACGATCATGGCGCGCCGATACCGCACGGAAACGACGCTGTAAGTTGCCCAGTCGCTGTTCAGGACCTCGGCCAGGACGAACGGGATTGGGGTTTGGAAGGTGCGGCATGGGCTGGCTTGGCCAAGCAATGCGGTCACGGCGGAAAATGATTTAGAACAACATCTCTAATACCTTGTATCACGAATTAAGCGACGAGGCGCGCCCGCATTGGGGGACCTCGGATTCCTAAATGTCCGATATGGGGGTCAAGAACGGACCTCGTGCGTAGCTGGAAGATATCCGTTCTTTCCCTCAGGACCAAACATGAAGCAACGACTACGGCATGTCGGTTTCGGGTCAAAGCGGAAGCCGGACCGGGCTGTTTCCCGAGAACGCCAGGTGCTTAAAAACAAGCCGCCCACCTGTTCTCGCAGATGCGCGGCTGTATCGCCATCAGGCATCATGGGAAGGGCAAGCCCGGTCGGCCGCCAGATGACGAACCGAATGATGGTCACGGCGATCCAGCCGGAATGAGCGATGGCGATTAGAGCGAACTCGTGCTGGGCGCGCGGGCCGAGGAATTCAATTGGTCAAGCGTCCGGATACGCCGAGCGCCTCTACTTTGTTGCCTCATCGGTTATGTCGCTCAACGTCTTTGTGAACGCCGAATAATTGGGTGGCGCTTCCAGTCCATGCCGTGGGTAGATTGTCTTATACAAATAGTCGGCTGAATTATAGGACAGCCATACCTTGCCCTGATCATCCTCCCAAACCAGAGCCTTCGGAGGGTTGTCGATCGCCAGCAATGGCGTCTTTGCCATTACCGGCGTGCCGAGCTTGGGATTTCCAAATATGACCACTGTACGAGGGCGCATATCGATGCCGAATTTCTTTCCCGCGGCAGCGTGGTCGATTTCGGTGAACACAATGAAGCCGGCGCCTTCCCTTGATTTCACGGCCGCCTCAAAGCGCGAAATCGTATCCTTCACCGAAAAATTGCTGGGCTTCGTGATGATGCCGTTGTCCGCGCAAGCCGGCGCCGCGATGATCAGTGCCAAGAAAACGAACATGAACTTCATCGGAACTTCTCCCTAGCTGGATTTCAAACTCCTCAAGAAGCAACTGGCATTCGTCCGACGGGCCCTGCAAGTATGAGCCTCCAAAGGCTATGAGCCTCTAGAAGCGCGTGGTGAGATTAGTCAGCCATTCCGGCGAAACGTCGACCAGGAAGGTTTCAAGCGCCTTGTCCGCTCCGGAAATGATGAGGATGCCGATGACAAGGAGCAGAAGGCCGAGCATGGATTTCATTCCGCCGCCCGCGGCGAGCAATCGGCCCCGCCAGCGCGCCATCGTTTCCCGGGAAAGCCATCCCAATCCCACCAATGGGAGCCCCGCGCCGACACCGAATGCAAGCATTGTCAGCGCGACCTGACCAAGATCCTTGCCTTGGGCGGCAAGCAAGGACGCGGTTCCAAGTGTCGGCCCGACGCATGGGCTCCATACGGCTCCCAGGAGCGCGCCGATCCAAAACTGTCCGGCAACGCCGTTGGTACGGCTCGTCGCCAATCTGCTGTCGGCCCAGTTTCCGATCGGGCCCGCCGCAACTGCGATTTGCGCCTGTAGCCGCGGCACAACAAGCACGACGCCGACGAGCATCATCAGCGTCGCCGCAAGGTAGCGAAGCCGGTCCGCATCCAATCCTATCGAGTGGCCGACCGTCGCCGCAAATAATCCAATGCCGACAAACGAAAGGGACAGCCCGGCAGCCAGAGCCAAAGGTCCCTGACGATGACTTGATGCCGCGCTACCCAGGACGATCGGAAGTAGAGGGAGCACGCAGGGCGAAAGGATCGAGAGGATCCCTGCGAGGAATGCCAACAACATGCTGCCGATCGTCATCGCGGGTTTCCCATCGAACGGGTCAGATCGCTTTTCCGACCATCGCAAAGATCGAGGCCCGCTTGGTATCGCCGACCGAGCGCGCCTCTTCCTTTTCGCCCTTGAAGGCTATCAGGGTCGATTGCGAGCGGACGCCGAAGCGACTGAGCAGATCTTTCTGGCTGTCGAAATCGATGACGAAATAAACGAGATCCCTAAATCTCGGATCGGCCCTTAGATCGCTCAGGATCGGCGCCTGCGCTTTGCAGGTCGGACACCACGGGGCGTTGACCGCAATCAGAATTGGCTTGCCGGCCTTCTGAGCTGCGGCGAACGCCTTGGCATCGAACGCAGGGCCGTTTTCCACCCTTGCCGGCGAAGCGGCGAGAATTCCGACCACGAGCGTGGCGCCCAGAATGGAACGGCGGGTCAGCATGATATTCTCCTTGTTGATCTGAACGAAGTTCGTTTCGGAGGCCACAAATGTTACGCGCCCGTACCAGCAGCGGCATGGACCGCGCGGAGTTCACGGCTGGAAGTTCCCGGCTCAGGTCCCACGAGACTGTAGTGCTGGCTGTACCCGTCGCCGCGGAGGGGTGGCGCCGGTATCAGGCGACTCCCAAAAACAAACCGCCCACCTGCTTTCGCAGATGGGCGGCTGTATCGCCATCAGGCATCATGGGGGCATCACGCCTGAGGCTGAACTCTCACTCGCGACGCGCGCTTTACTTTTGACGCGTTTTCTTCACGCGAACCGGTACCCAACTTCGCTTGAAAACGCTATGCGCGCTTAACCCTGCTGCGGCTGGTCGTTCGGCGGGGTCGGACGCGTCTTGTGCTGCGCCATGAACTGGTCGAACTCTTCCTTGTCCTTGGCGTGACGCAGGCGATCGAGGAAATTCTTGAACTCGACCTGCTCTTCCTCGAGCCGGCGCAGGGTTTCCATGCGGTACTCGTCGAAGGCGCGGTTGCCGCTGGTCGGCGGGCCGAAGCCGAAGCCGCCAAAGCCGCGGCTCTCCATGCGGTTACGCATCCGGTCCATCTTGTACTGCATCCGCTCCATCTTGTTCTGCCAGCGATCTCCGTTGCTCCAGCAACCCATTTTTCTGCTCCCTAGTGTGAAAAAGAGGAGGGCAAGGCCGATCGGCCACCAGATGATGAAGCCGAGAATGGTCACCGCGATCCAGCCGGGGTGCCAGGGGCTCTCAAGCATATGCGGGCGATAGTTCTCTTCCCTCGGGCCGCGCCATCGATTGACATCTGCGGTGTAGGCCATTTCCCTCTCCATGACGGCGATCACGCCGTTGTGAATGTAAATAACATTTACATACCTAAACCATCCCGCGTTTTTGTCAAGCGCGCGGCTCGCCGCACCGTCGAAAAATTATTTGGGGGTTCCCCAGGGACCACCGGCGGGCGGCACTGGCGGCGGCCCCGGCGGTTTGGATTCCGGCCGGCGGTCGGTCGGGAAGCCGAGGCCGCGCAGATAGATCAGCACTTCGGCTTCCAGGAGTTCTTCCGGCGACATCGGCAGCTTGCGCCGCGCCGCATCGCCGCGGCCGAACAGCGAGGCCACGCCATGCGACATCGACCAGATGTGCAGCGCCATCATCATCGCCGGCGGCCGCGGCATGCCGGGCGGTGCCAGCGCAGCAAGTCGCTCGGCAGCAGCGCGAATGATCGCGAAAGCGCGCTCGCTGGCGGCCATCAATGTCGGGTTTGCATCAACGGGAAGCCCAGATTCGAACATCGCCGAATAGAACGCGGGCTCGTTGCGCGCGAAGGCGAGATAGGCCTTCCCTACCCGCTCAAACGCCGTGACCGTGTCCGGCCGGCCGTCGTCCCAGGCCTGCGTCAGCAGCGCCTCGAACTGCTCAAAACCGCGCTGGGCGATCGAGGACAGCAATTCATCGCGATCGCGGAAATGGCGGTAGGGCGCGGCGGGGCTGACGCCGGCCATCCGCGCCGCGTCGGCAAAGGTGAAGCCGGCCGCGCCTTTCTCGGCGATCAGGCCGAGCGCCGCCTGCAGCAGCGCTTCTTTCAGATTGCCGTGGTGGTAGCCGCGCTCGCTGCGGCCTTGGTCCTTTCGCCAGCTCATGTGAAAGGCTTTTACATGAGCCGGCTGAAAAGGTCACTTATTTTGAGGCCGTTAACTGATGTTCATCAAGATTAACGGCGTCAAATTCCGGGCGATTCCAGCCCGCTCCGGTCTAACCGCCCGGGATCGGGAGGACCGGCATGATCTCCACGCGCTCGCCGGGAAAGATCGCAAAGTGCGGGTGGTTCTCGAACAGTTTCGCGGCGGCCTCATGCGAGCCGGCGCGCACCACCGCGAAGGCGCCCATCTCGTTGGCGATGTCGGCAATACCGCTTGCATCGACCTTCTTGGTCTTGCCGAGCGGGCCTCCCATGGCGGCGATCGCCGCCTGGTGCTTTTCGACCCAAGCCTTCCACGCCGCGATTCCCTGCGCCTCCCTGGCGCGCCGCTCAGCCTCGGGCAGCGCATTCCAGGCCGCCATTTTCGCACTGGTCTTGCTGCCGAGAAAGACAGCGAGGAACGTATCGTTGGTGCTCATGAGGTTTCTCCTCTCCTGCGGTTGACGGATCGCGATAGGCGTAGGGTCAGGACCCATAAACTCTCAGATGACGGCTTCGAGCGGACCTCAATCAGCCGGCCGGTGGCTTGTTGACCGCCAATTGAGCGTCGAAGGCACGCTTATAGGCGGGCCGCGCTTCGCCGCGGGCCACATAGGCGGAGAGGCTCGGATATTCGTCCAGTAAACCCGACGCTTTCAACCTGAGCAGCACCGACACCATCATCAGGTCGCCCGCGCTGAACGCGCCATCGAGCCAGTCGGCATCGCCAAGGCGACGGGAAAGTTGGCCCAACCGGTCACGGACGCGATCCTCGACGAGAGGCATGCGTTGCGCGGTCCAGGACTTGTCGCCCTCAAGGATCCTGGCGGTTGCGAGTTCAAGGATCGGCGGCTCCACCGTGCTGAGCGCGGCGAACATCCATGTGATCGCGCGCGCCCTTGCATTCGCATCGTCCGGCAACAGGCCCGCATGGCGCTGCGCGATGTGGAACACGATCGCGCCCGTCTCGAACAAGCCGAGATCGCCTTCCTCAAAGGTCGGAATCTGCCCGAAAGGATGAAGCGCCAGATGTGCGGGTTCCTTCATCGCCCCGAACGAAACAAGACGAACCTCGTAAGGTTGGCCCACTTCCTCCAGCGCCCAGCGAACGCGCGTATCACGCGCCAGCCCCTTGCCGCCATCGGGTGACCGTTCAAAGGCGGTAATGGTGATGGTCATCGTGAGGCTCCTCCTTGGCCGGAATCATCGGCTGCGGGGCTGGCAAGTTATCAAAGCAAACTCACCGCGCCTTGTGCGCATTTCCCTTCTGCAACTCGTCGAAGCCTTTGGCTGCCTGCTGCACCTCTTCGGAGAAATCGGATATCTCCTGCACCTGGCGGATTTCGATGATCTCGTTCTCGGAAGCCGGGCATTTCCTGGCCCAAGCGATCGCCTCCTCGCGCGACTTCACATTGATCATCCAGTAACCGCCGAGCACTTCCTTGGCCTCGGTGAAGGGGCCGTCGGTGACGACAGGCTTGCCGGTGGCAAAGGAAACCCGTGCGCCCATCGAAGGCGGATGCAGCCCATCGAGCGCGATCAGTACGCCGGCGTCCTTGAGCGCCTCGTTGTATTTCATCATCGCCTTGACCCGTTCGGGATCGAGCTGGACGTCCGGCGGCGCGGTCTCATAGCCCAGGGGGATCATCAGCATCATGAATCGCATGGTGGGTGTCCTTTGTTGTTTGGCGCCGGGGCGCGAAGCGAACCCGGAATCTCACGCAACAATCTCGGGATTCCGGGTTCGATGCTTCGCATCGCCCCGGAATGACGGCGGCTATTTCTTCGCGGTCTGCGTCCGCAGCCGCTCTTCCTGCTCGCGCAGTTCGGGGGTGAGCGCTTCGCCGAAATCTTCCGCGGCAAACACCTGGCGGATCTCGATCTCGTCGCCATCGAGGAACGGGGCGCGCTTCATCCAGTCGATCGCTTCATCCAGCGATTTGGTGTTGATCAGCCAGAAGCCGGCGACGAGATCGCCCGAGAGAGCGAACGGCCCGCGGCTGACGTTGCCCTGCCCGCTTCCATACCTGATCCGCACGCCCTTCGCGGTCGGATGCAGGCCCTCGCCCGCCTCCATCACGCCGGCCTTCACCAGCTCCTCGTTGAACTTGCCCATCGCGGTGAGCAGTTCCGTGCTCGGCATTACGCCTGCTTCCGTATCCTTGCTGGCCTTCACAATCACCATGAATCGCATCGCTATTCTCCGTTTTGATCTCCTTGGGCCGGCTACTGTCGCGGCGGCCTTCGTCAACAAGACGAGCGGGCTTTTACGCCCCCGACATGTCAGTGGAAATTATTTTTGGAGACAGATGGCTCCCTTTTCGTCACATAAACAGAGAAGACGTGGATGGCCGGGACAAGCCCGGCCATGACGAAGAAGAGACGTTTGAGGGAGCGGCTCCGCGGGCTACCCGAGCTGTTTGACGAACGCGCCGTTGTCGTAAGCCGCGCCGAAATAGACGTCGATGCGCTTCACCTTGTCGCCCTCGAAGCCGAAAAACTCGGTATTGCGAAAGCTCCTGCCGCCCTTGGCGACGCAACGGTAGGTGACAAAGGCCTCATCGCCTTCGACGAAAATCCGCTCCAGCTTGTGTCGTTCGATCCAGTCGCTGTTGTTCCAGCACCGCTCGAAATAGGCCGGCTTGTCGATGTTATCGTCGTAGGGACTGGTGAAGCGGAAATCCTCGCTGAATGCGTCCTCGACGAACGCGCGATCGTTGGCGAGATAGGCTGCGAAGATCCGGCGGATCGTCTCTGCCTTGCTTGCGTGAACCATTCAACGCTCCTTCTTAGCGCTCCTTGGGCACCATCTGGAAATAGGGCTCGGCCTCTTTCAGCACGCGCACGAATGAGGGACGCGCCTTCAACCGCTCGAGATAGGCCGCGAGATTCGTGTGCATTCCGCCGAACGGCTCGGCCATGTTGCCGTAGAACAGCGACGGCGCCGCGGCGCAATCGGCGAGAGTGAAATCGTCGCCCATCGCCCAGCCGCCACGTGCCATCTGCTGCTCGATCATGGCGTAGGAGGTCCGTAGTTGCGCCCTCGCCTCTTCGACACCGTGCGGATCCGTCTTGTCTACGGGCCTCAACCGGTCGATCATGATCTTCTGCATCGGCAGATGCACATAGAGATCGTAGAAGCGGTCGCGCAGCCGCGTCTGCAGGGCGCGGCCGGCATCGTCAGGAATGAACCGCGTTCGGCCGCGGTAGTTCCTGTCGAGATATTCGACGATGATGCTGGACTCCGGCACGGTCTCGTTGCGCGCATCGTCGCGCAGCACGGGAAATTTTCCTATTCCCCACAGCTTCACCAGCGCGGCGCGCTCGGCGGGATTGCCGAGATCGACCAGGTTCGGCGTGAACGGCGTGTCGTTCTCGTACAGCGCAATCAGCGGCTTCCAGCAGTACGAGGCCAGCGGGTGGAAATGCAGGGTGAGCGACATCGAAAAACTCCCGGTGTAACAAGACGGCCCGCATTCGCGCGCGCCGACATTTGAGCCAAAGATTATTTTGCCACCGCCGGCGTGTAGCGCAGGATCACGATGCCGGTCGACAATGGCCGGCTGTCGACCAGCTTCAGCCTGACCTTCTCGCCCGGCTTGAACAGCGGCGTTCCACCGCCAAGGATGATCGGGTTCACGGCGATGCGGAACTCGTCGATCAATCCGTGCGGGATCAGGCTGGCGGCGAGATCGGCGCTGCCGAACAGGAAAATATCCTTGGCGCTGTCGCGCTTCAGCCTGGCGACGGTCTCGGGTACATCAGCGCCGAACATCTGGGTGTTGTTCCAGTCGGATTTCTTCACCGTGCGGGAGAAGACGTATTTCGGCGCGGCATTCATGAAATCGGCGACCTCGCCGGTCGCGCTCGGCCAGTGATTGGCCATCAGTTCGTAGGTGACCCGGCCGAACAGCAATCCGCCGGCGGCGTTCAACTGCTCGATCGACAATTGCTCGAGTTCCTCGCCCCAGACGTCGGAATGCCAGGAAATGTCCCGGTTCGGGCCTTCGACGAAACCATCCAGCGTCATCAGGTTCCACATGATCAACTTCGCCATCGCGATACCTCCTTTGAAAACCGATTGCGATTTGCAACTGGTTGTATCCTGAGACAACCGGTGCAATATTGCAAGCAGTTTTTGGGGCGCGCTATGACCGCCCGTCTGGAACCGAACATGACCGACACCAGCCGCTCCGGCTGCCCGATCAATCTCTCGCTGGAAGTGCTCGGCGATAAATGGAGCCTGCTGATCATCCGCGACATGATGTTCGGCAACCGGCGGCATTTTCGCGAGCTGCTCACGAAGTCGGAGGAAGGCATCTCCTCCAACATTCTGGCCGACCGGCTGAAGACCCTGCTCGACGAAAAGATCATCACCCGCGAGGACGATCCCACGCACAAGCAGAAGGGAATCTATTCGCTGACGGAACAGGGCATCGAGCTGTTGCCGGTTCTCGCGCAGATGGCGGCCTGGGGTTACAAATATCTTCCCGTCAGCGAGGAGCTCGGCATCCGCGCGCGGCTGCTCAGCGAGGGCGGACCGAAAATGTGGGCCGAGTTCATGGATGAGTTGCGCGAGAGCCATCTCGGCGTGAAGCGGCGCAAGCGAACCGGTCCGTCAGTCGGCGAGCGGCTGCAGGCGGCGTATGAGGACGTCGTCAGCCGCAAATAGTGTTTGCCCGACGTGACCGACATATGCGCGCGCACAACGAGTGGCGCGCGCATAGGTATCTTAACAGGCTATGTCTTTTGCGATGCTATCCGTCATCCTACGGAGAACAGCGTTAACGCATTCTTCTTTCCTTTGATCGAAACATTTGTTCGGGGGCGACGAGGCCTGAAATTGATCGTTCGCCCCATCATTTCCCCCCGCATCCTGGATGAGGTGACCCGTGTTCCAGTTCCTGAACAATTCCTCGACGGACAAGGCGCTTGCCGCCGCCCTCGGCCGCTCACAGGCCGTGATCGAGTTCGGCATGGACGGCACCGTCCTCACCGCCAACGACAATTTCCTCAAAGCCCTCGGCTACACGCTCGGCGAAATCCAGGGCAAGCATCACAGCATGTTCGTCGATCCGTCGGAGCGCGACAGCGCGTCGTATCGTGATTTCTGGGCGGCGCTCAGGCGCGGCGAATACCAGGCCGCCGAATACAAGCGGATCGGCAAGGGGGCCAAGGAAGTCTGGATCCAGGCGACCTACAACCCGGTTCTCGACGGCGGCGGCAAGCCCATCAAGGTGGTGAAATTTGCGACTGACATTACCGCGCGCAAGATCAAGAGCATGGAGGATGCCAGCCAGATCGCCGCAATCAGCCGCGCGCAGGCGGTCATTGCGTTCGAGATGAACGGCACCATCGTCACCGCCAATGAAAACTTCCTGAAGGCACTCGGCTACACGCTCGCCGAAATCCAGGGCAAGCATCACAGCATGTTCGTCGAACAGGCCGAGCGCAACAGCGCGGCCTATCGCGAGTTCTGGGCAAAGCTCAACCGCGGCGAAACCCAGTCGGCCGAGTACAAGCGTATCGGCAAGGGCGGTAAGGAAGTCTGGATCCTCGCTTCCTACAACCCGGTGCTCGACGAGAAGGGCAAGCCGTTCCGGGTGGTGAAATTCGCCACCGACGTCACCAGCCAGAAGCTTTCGACAGCAGACCTCGCCGGGCAGATCGCAGCCATCGGCAAAGCGCAAGCCGTGATCGAATTCAACATGGACGGCACCATCATCGGCGCCAACCAGAACTTCCTCAGGACGGTCGGCTACACGCTGGACGAGATCCGCGGCCGGCACCACAGCATGTTCGTCGATCCGTCCGAGCGCGACACCACGGCCTACCGCGAATTCTGGGCGGCGCTCAACCGCGGCGAATATCAGGCCGCCGAATACAAGCGGATCGGCAAGGGGGCTAAGGAAGTCTGGATCCAGGCGTCCTACAATCCGATCCTCGATCTCAACGGCAAGCCGTTCAAGGTCGTCAAATACGCCACCGACACCACCGCGCAGGTGCTGGTGCGCATGGGCAACGAGCGCGTCCGTGGCATGATGGAAACGGTGGCAGCGGGCGCGGAGGAACTGAACGCCTCGGTTCGGGAAATCTCCGAAGCCATGACCAAGTCGCGCGAGACGGCGGCGACCGCGGTCGGGCGGGTCGAGGCGGCCGACGCCCAGGCCAAGCGCCTGAACGAAGCGGCGCAGGCCATGAGCGGCATCGTGGAACTGATCGGCAACATCACCGGCCAGATCAACCTGTTGGCGCTGAATGCGACGATCGAATCGGCGCGTGCCGGCGAGGCCGGGCGCGGCTTTGCCGTGGTGGCTTCCGAGGTCAAGAACCTCGCCACCCAGGCCAAGCAGGCGACCGACAAGATCGGGGCGGAGATCGGAAATCTCAACGGCATCTCCGGCGACGTCGTCGGCGCGCTCGACAGCATCAGGCAGGCGATCCAGGGCGTCAGCGAATATGTCACGGCCACCGCAGCCGCGGTCGAGGAACAGAGCACCGTCACCAGCGAGATGTCCTCCAGCATGCAGCGCGCCGCCGCGGAAGCGAAGGCGATCTCGCAGCGGTAACGGCTCGGCATCGGCCGGCGCATTGACCCGATACGGGACGTTTCCCGTATCGCATTGGGCCTGCCCGAATCTGCATTGAATTTCACTGCACCGCAGCCGGGACACGGAACGGGGCATGGGTTATACGAGCGGGAAATTCATCGCTCGCCAACGGACCCGCCCATGTCCCCCTCCCCGCAAAAAGTTGCTCTCGTCACCGGCTCCGCGCGCGGCATCGGGCTGGCGACGGCCAAACGCTTTCTCGCCGAGGGCTGGCGGGTGGCGATGCTCGACATCGAGGGCGAATTGCTGCGCGGCGCGGTCGCTGACCTTGCGAACGCTGACAACACGCTGGCGCTGCATTGCGATGTTTCCGATGCGGGCGCAGTGGCGAATGCCATGGCGACGATGAACCGTCACTTCGGCCGGCTCGACGCGCTGGTCAACAATGCCGGCATCGCGGTGTTCGCGCCTCTGCTCGACACCTCGGATGAAGACTGGAGCCGCATCCTGCAGGTCAACCTCACCGGGCCGTTTATCTGCACCAAGGCGGCGGCGCCCCTGATGCGCGAACATGGCGGCGGCGCGATCGTGAACATCACGTCGATTTCGGCGGTGCGCGCCTCCACGCTGCGCTCGGCCTACGGCACCAGCAAAGCGGGGCTGGCGCATCTGACAAAGCAGCTCGCGGTCGAACTGGCTTCGCTCGGCATCCGCGTCAATGCGGTCGCGCCGGGCCCGGTCGAAACCGCGATGGCAAAGCAGGTCCACACGCCGGAAATCCGCGCCGACTATCACGACGCCATTCCGCTCAATCGATACGGCCTCGAGGAGGAGCTGGCGGAAGCGATCTTCTTCCTGTGCAGCGATCGCGCAAGCTACATCACCGGGCAGGTCCTCGCCGTCGACGGCGGTTTTGATGCCGCCGGCATCGGCCTGCCGACGCTGCGCGGCGCGCGGCGGAACGGGTAAGCCTGCTGCTTCCCTCTCCCCGAGTGGGACGACGGAAACGCGGCAAACAAAAAATGCTGGTGCATAACCGGTTCCGATTGAATCAGAACCGAAGCTCCAGGTTCTTGATTTGACGCGTTTTCTCCACGCAAACGCGAATCCATTTCACTCGAAAACGCCATGGCGCCCTTCGCTGCCGCAGCGTGACCTACACGTCGTAAACGCTTAGGTTGTGTCGGCGCGGCGATGGTCCGGCGCCCTGCTCATGGAAAAACTTCACACCGGATCGCGGGAGTGTTGTGTCATGTCGGGAATGCTCATCAACCTGATCATCCAGATCGTCAGCGGCGCCATCGGCGGCAATGTCGCAGGGGGCGCTGCCAAGAACATCGATCTCGGCATGCTTGGAAACACCATCGCGGGCGCCATCGGCGGTGGTGCCGGAGGGCAGCTTCTGGGCATGCTGATTCCACTGCTGGCCAATAGCGCCTCGACGCCCGATATCGGCAGCATCGTCGGCCAGATCGCCGGCGGCGGCGTCGCCGGCGCCGTTCTCACCGCGATAGTCGGCGCCATCAAGAACCGGGCGGCCTGAGCGGTTCGCAATCACGCGCCTGCATAATTGGCGGCGGACATCTGCAAAAAAAATCGCATTTGTCCGCTTGAAAACGCTATTGGTCTTTCGAGCGCTGGTTGACCGCAACCACGCGCCAACCTTCCTCAAGCCGATCGATGCGGGTCAGCGACAGCGGATCGATCACGAAACGAAGCGCCTGCTCGGGCATAAGATCGAGCGCGGTGGCGAGCACGGCGCGGATGGTGCCGGAATGCACGACGAGGATCGCCTCGCCTGCGGGGAGAGCCGCAAGCCCAGCGCTCGCGCGCGCGATCTGGTCGACAAAACTTTCGCCGCCAGGCGGCCGGTTGCTTCCCGGCGATTTCCAGAACTCGCGATAGGCTGGGCCGAGTTCGCGTTCGATCTCGTTGTGACGCCGTCCGGTCCACGCGCCAAAATCCTGTTCGCGAAAGGCCGCCTGTTCGACTGCAACGAGACCCAGTCGCTCGGCCGTCTCCCGCGTGCGGCGCGCCGGACTGCACACCGCAAATGCGCCTCCCGGCAATCTTGCCTTGAGCGCGGCAAAGGCTGCGGCATCGCCGAGATCAGCCGGCGCGTCGGGTCCGTGAATCACCCCGCGCGGTCCGTCGACCGGCGCGTGGCGGATCAGCCAGAGATTTGTCTGGGCGTTCACGGCTGCGCCAACCGTGCGGCGAGCAGGACAAGGATCGCGGTCTCGGCCACCTGCTCGGCGCCGCCGAGCACGTCGCCGGTCTGGCCGCCGACCTGCCGCAGCGCCAGCCACGCGATGCCGAGCCCGCTCAAGCCCGCCATCGCCGCCGCGTAGAACGCGTTGCTCCATGACAACGACAACAGCGCGATCAGCAGCGCCAGCCCGCCGGCGATGGCCGCCGTCGCCGCATCAGGCTGGCCGGCATTGCGGGCCAAGCCATCCTTGCGCGCATAAGGCAGGTTCAGCGACATCGCAGGCAAGACGCCGCGCCCCAGCGCGTGCGCGGCGATCAGGCTCGGGATGACATAGCCGTCCGGGATCGCCGCCAGCGCCGACAGTTTTGCGGCAAAACTCACCAGCAGGATCATGGCGCCATAGGTGCCGAGCCGGCTGTCGCGCATGATCTCCAACTTCGATTCGAGATTGCGGCCGCCTCCGAATCCGTCGGCGACGTCGGCAAGGCCATCCTCATGCAGCGCGCCTGTCATGATGGCGCTGCCGCCCAGGGCCAATGCGGCGGCGGCCAAATCAGGCACGCCGACGGATCGCAGGCCGAGGCACAGCAATCCCACGACGGCGCCGATCAGCGCGCCGACCACCGGGAACATCCGGTGCGCGCGCACGAAATTCGCAGGGATAGCGCCATCGGGATGCGGCATCGGCAACCGCGTCAGGAACGCGACGGCGGTTTTGAAATCGTCGAACCATTCATTCATGGCAGTGTCCGGAGAATCGTTTTAGCGTGCGGCCCCGCCCCGACGTCCCGAGAGAATCGCATGCCCTTCGACAGTCTAGACGACATCCGCGCCTTCTGTCGCGACTTGCCCGGCGGCTATCGGCGATTCGCCGATATCGCCACGCAGCGTCAACAGAATCTGACAAAACCGTCGGGCAGCCTCGGCCGCCTCGAAGAACTCGCGATATGGCTGGCGCAATGGCAGGGCCGCGAGAAGCCGCTTCTGGATCGCGTCACCATTGCCGTGTTCGTCGGCAATCACGGCGTCGCTTCGCGCGGCGTCTCGGCCTATCCGCAGGCCGTCACCGCGCAGATGGTGGCGAATTTTGCCGCAGGAGGCGCGGCCATCAACCAGATCGCAAAGACCGCTGCCGCCGAGCTTCGCGTGGTGCCGATCGAACTCGAACGTCCGACGCGCGATTTCACTGAAGCGGCGGCGATGAGCCCGGAGGAATATCTCGAAGCCGTCGACGCCGGATATCGCACCGTGCCTGAGGATTGCGATCTGCTGGCGGTCGGCGAGATGGGCATCGCGAACACGACGACGGCGGCAATGCTGTGTGCGGCCTTGCTCGGCGGCGGCGCGGCGCGCTGGGCCGGCCGCGGCACCGGCGTCGACGATGACGGGCTGGCGCGCAAGCGCGCGGCGATCGAGACCGCGCTGAATTTCCATCGCGGCATTTTGGGAGACCCGCTGGCGGTGGCGGCAGCGCTCGGCGGCCGCGAACTCGCGGCGATCGCCGGCGCTGTGCTCGCCGCAAGGCAACATACCGTTCCGGTGCTGCTCGACGGTTTCGTGGCAACAGCGGCGGTGCTGCCGCTCGCGCGTCTCGATGCATCCGCGCTCGATCATTGCCGCGCCGGGCACGTCTCGGCCGAATCCGGCCATCGCGATCTCTTGCGCGAAATGAGGCTGCTTCCGCTGCTCGACCTCGACATGCGGCTCGGCGAGGCGTCCGGCGCGGGGGTGGCGATCCTGCTGGCGCGCGCCGCGCTGGCCTGCCACGCCGGGATGGCGACATTCGCAGAGGCCGGCGTCTCCGGCGCGGAGGATTGACGAAACCTTGCCACATATGTCTGCGTAACTGTCTGAGGGCAGACAATGCTGAGGAGCCGCGTATGCGAATAGCGGTCGTCAAGGTAGTCGTTGTCGCCGCCGCGCTGTTCGCGGCGATCGCCCCTGCGCGGGCCGAGGTTCGCATTCTCGCGAGCCCGGGCGGACAGGTCGGCCCGTTTATCGCGCTGTTCGATCGCGTGAACGCCTCCGGCGAGCGGGTCGTAATCGACGGGCCATGCCTGTCGGCGTGCACACTGGTGCTGATGATGGTGCCGACTGAGCGCATCTGCGTGACGCGCCGTGCGGTGCTCGGCTTTCACGCCGCACGGTCGATCGACGGCCGCGGGCGAATTTACGCCGAACCGGAAGCCTCGCGGGATGTGGAGGCAGCCTATCCGGCGCCGGTGCGGGATTGGATCGGCCGCCGCGGCGGATTGACGTCACGGCTGCTGCTGTTGCGCGGGCGCGAACTCGCCGCGATCTACCCGCGGTGCAGGTAGGGATCTGTAGGGTGGGTTAGCGAAGCGTAACCCACCGACCTCTTTGCCGTGATGGTGGGTTACGGCTGCGCCTAACCCACCCTACCAATCACGCGTTACATGTCTTCCTTCGGGCAGTTCACCATCCAGGGAATGCCGAACTTGTCGACGCACATGCCAAAGCCGTTGGAGAAGAAGGTCTTGCCGAACGGCATCCGCACCGTGCCGCCCTCGGCGAGCGCGTTGAACCGACGCTCGGCGTCCGCGGGATCCTCGACCGCGAGTGCGACGGAGATGCCCTGCGGCTGATGGTAATCGCCGGGCGTGGCGTCGGACGCCATCAACACCTCGCCGTCGACGGTGATGCGGGCATGCATGATCTTGGTCTTCCAGTCCGGCGGCATCGGCATGTCGGCGGGACCGTCACCATAAGGCATCATTGCCTCGATCTGCGCGCCCAGCGCCTTTTGATAGTACTTCAGCGCTTCCTCGCAATTGCCGTTGTAGAACAGATAGGGATTGACTTGCATCGCGGTCTCCTTGGGTAACTGGAATTCGAGTGACGAGTTATTTCTCGGTGAGCTTCTTCAAATTGGCAAGACCGGCTTCGAAATCCTTTCCGATCATGTTGTCCAGATTCATGAACACCTGGATCAGCCTGGACATGAAATTTGCGGGACCATGCATCAGCCATGTGACATGGGTGCCATCGCCCTGCGGCAGCATTGTGAACTCGGCAGTGTTGTGGCCTTCAAACGGCGTGAAGAAATCGAGCTTGATGACGATCTTTTGCGGCGCGGAGGCTTCGAGAATTTCCATGCGGCCGGAACCGACATTCTTGTCGCCGGCCCAGGCATAGACCGCGCCCTTGCCGCGCTCTGCGCCGCTATAGGTGCGCTTCATCGCCGGATCCTTCTGCTCGTAGGGCGACCAGCTCAGCCACTGATGAAAGTCGGAGATCAACGGAAAGATCCCTTCCGGCGGCGCCTTGATGCTCACCGAGCGCTGTACCCGCAGCATGCCCGGCTTGGTCGCAGCGAGAATGAGGACCGCGGCGATGGCAACCGCCAATATGACAGCGATGATGACAAGAACTTCAGACATGTCTGGCTCCACAAGATGTTGCCGCTGATCAACGGCGGAACGGGATCAAGGTTTGCAAATTCCGGTCGCGCAGCCACAGCCCACCCCATACCATCAAGCCGAGATAGAGTCCGAACAGCGTGTGCGTGAACAGAGGACTGCCGATCCGTACATGCGAAGCGATCGCGCCGCCGAGATAGCCCGTGAGCAGGATCGCGCCGAGGATCGAGGTCGGCGGTATCGCGTAGAGCACGGTGCAGACGATGGTGATAGCGCCGAGGCCGCGCATCAGCGCATCGCTCGAACCATAGCCCATCCTGTCCATGGTTTCGGTGACGACCGGCCACGGCACCAGCTTGATGGCGCCGTCGATCATCAGGAACACGATGACGAGTGCGCTGAGGACACGGCCGGTCCAGCGCGCGGGCTTCGCGACTGGCGTAGTCTCAGTGATCGTTGTCATGGCTTGCTCCTGTCGTGTCGTCTTGAATGGCTGCTCGAATTCAAGACGAACGACGGGAGGCGGAAACCGACAGAGGGAGTGAATTTTTTTGTGGCGTTCGGCCTTCTTCCCTTCTCCCCTTGTGGGAGAAGGTGGATCGAATGAGCGTCAGCTCATTCGAGACGGATGAGGGGTTTGCATCCGCGGAGAGAACCCCTCATCCGCCCTCGCTTCGCAAGGGCACCTTCTCCCACAAGGGGAGAAGGAAAAAAGCAAGGGGAGAAGGGAAGAAGAAACTACTTCCCCGCTTTTTTGCCGAGGGGCTGGCTGTCGCGCTGGAGGCGGTCGAGATGCATGCGGATGTGGGCGGCTTCGGCCGAGGTGTTCGCCAGCGCAATGGCGCGGTCGAAGGCGGTGCGGGCCTCGTCGTTACGGCCGAGTTGCATCAGGAAGGCGCCGCGCACGCCGAAGAAATGAAAATAGTTCGACAGCCGCGCCGCCAACGGCTCGATCATGTCGAGCCCGGCCTGCGGTCCCTTCACCTTGGATACGGCAACCGCGCGGTTCAGCGTCACCACCGGCGACGGCTGCATGATTTCGAGCGCGCCATACAGCAGGTCGATCTGGGTCCAGTCGGTATCTTCGGGCTTTTCGGCGCGGGCATGCAGCGCCGCGATCGCGGCCTGCACTTGATAAGGCCCGCTGCGGCGATGGCGCATCGCCTTGTCGATCAGCGCCAGCCCCTCGGCGATGAGAGACTTATTCCACTTTGAACGGTCCTGATCGTCGAGCAGGATCACCGCGCCATCCGCATCGAAGCGGGCCGCAGCGCGCGCGTGCTGTATCAGCAGCAGCGCGGTCAGCCCCATGATCTCGGGCTCGCTCTGGAACAGCCGCAGCAACAGCCGCGCCAGACGAATCGCCTCCTCGCACAACGGCGCGCGAATCTCGGCGGTATCGCCCGAGGCCGAATAGCCCTCATTGAAGATCAGGTAGATCATGGCGGCGACGGAGGCGAGGCGTTCCGAGCGCTCCACCGCATCAGGCGTTTCGAACGGCACGTTGGCGTCGGCCACGCGCGCCTTGGCCCGCGTGATGCGCTGCTCCATCGCGGCTTCCGAAACCAGGAAGGCGCGCGCGATCTGCTTGACCGTGAGCCCTGAGACGATGCGCAGCGCGAGCGCGATCTGCTGGGTCGCCGGCAGGTCCGGATGGCAGCAGATGAACAACAGCCGCAGGATGTCGTCGCGGTAGTGCGAGCCGTCGAGACGCTCGGCCAACTGTTCCTCGGCGTCATCGAGATCGGAGATCGCCTCGTCCTCGGGCAACGCCTCCTGCTTCTTGCTTCGTCTGATGTCGTCGATCGCGACATTGCGCCCGACCATGATCAGCCACGCCGCAGGATCGCGCGGCGGGCCGTTCTGCGGCCAGCTCTTCAGCGCACGGAGGCAGGCGTTCTGAAACGCCTCCTCGGCGGTGTCGAGATTGCGGAAATAGCGCAGCAACGCGCCGACCGCCTGGGGGCGAGCCGAAGTCAGCGCGGCATCGATCCAGGCGGCGTCGGTCATGGCTGCACACTCCCCGGCACAAACTGACCGACGGGACGGATCTCGTAAGCGCCGCCGGGATTGGCCGCGCCGAGGTCGCGGGCGACATCGAGCGCCTCATCGAGGTTCTTGCAGTCAACGAGATAGAAGCCGAGCAACTGTTCCTTGGTTTCGGCATAGGGGCCGTCCAGCACCAGCGGCGGATCGTCCTTGCGCAGCGTGGCCGCCGACGTGGTCGGCAGCAGCCGCGCCACCGGGCCAAGCCGGCCCTGTTTGGTCAGTTTGTCCTGCACGACGGCAAGCTTCTTCATGACCGCGGCGTCCTGTTCCTTGGTCCAGGAACCGACGGTATCTTCGTCGTGATAGCAAAGGATGGCGTAAAGCATGGGACCAAGCATCTCCGTTGTCTTGATGACGAACGATTATGCCTTTAGCCGACAGGTGCGTCGAAGAAATTTTGAAATGTTCCGTCGCCGGTCAGGGACCGATGATCGGCGGCGGTGGCGGATTGAAGTGCCGGTAGGTGTGGACGACCGCCTTGGAACAAAGGCCGCACACGACGAGGACCAGAAAGATGATCTTCATCCTGGTCCTGAGGGCCTCGCGCCTCGTCATGCCAGCGTCGCGGTGACAGTTTCGCCAGCAAAGCACCAGCGAAAGCACCACCACCGCGATGATGACGGCCTGGATCACCAGGAGATGCCATACTGCGCGGCGATTTGGCGCGCCTTTTGCTCGTCGGTCTGACGCCGGGTCGCCCCGGAGCGGGAGGCCTGCTTCCCGAAGGCTTGCTTCCTTGAGGCCTGCTGCCTGAAGGCTTGCGGCTTCGCGGCGTCAACGGTGGCAGATGGCGCGGCGGCGGGCGGCGCGGCAACGGGCGTCGCAGATACGGCCGGCGCATCGTCGCCGGCCGGTACCCGATCGATGCGTTCAGCGGCCTGCGCCGAGACGGAAGCGAGAGCGAAAGCAGCGATGAGGACCAATTTGCGCACTTGAAGTCTCCCTTGTTGGATGAAAGGAGGCTAGAGAAGCGGCTCGATCGATTAAGTGATGGAAGTCACGCCGGGTGACGATGCGAAAGGGACGACTGAGAGAATGACAGTGAACAAAGGTGCGCTCGCTATCCTGGTGCATGGCGGGACTGAAAACTGGTCGCCGCGACGCTGGAAAAGCCGGTTCGACGACGTCTGCCCGGACCGCCGCGTGCTGCTGGTGCCGGATAATTCGTTCGATCCCGCCGAGGTGCATTACGCCGCGGTGTGGAAGCCGCGTCCGGGCGAACTTGCCGCCTTCCCCAATCTGCGTGTCATCTTCAACCTGGGCGCCGGTGTCGATGCGCTGATGGCGGACCGCTCATTGCCCGACGTAACGCTGGTGCGCGTGGCCGTCACCGATCTCACCGCGCGGATGACGGAATATGTCGTGCTGCACGTGCTGATGCACCACCGGCAGGAGCTTTACTTGCGGGAGTCGCAGCGCGCCAAGCGCTGGGCGCCGAAATTGCAATGGGCGGCGAGCGCGATCTCGGTCGGCGTCATGGGGCTGGGCATGCTCGGGGCTGATGCGGCCGATGCGCTCAAGCGTCTCGGTTTTCGCGTTTCCGGCTGGAGCCGCAGTCCCAGGACGATCGACGGCATCGATTGCTTTCACGGCGAAGCGCAGTTCGACGCGTTCCTGCGACAGACCGACATCCTGGTCTGCCTGCTGCCGCTGACGCCGGAGACGCGGCACATTCTCAACCGCGCGCTGTTTGAAAAGCTGAACCGCAAAAGTCCGCTCGGTGCGCCGGTGCTGATCAATGCCGGCCGCGGGGGCTTGCAGAACGAGGCCGACATCCTGCAATGCCTCGATGACGGCACGCTCAGTGGCGCCTCGCTCGACGTCTACGCCACCGAGCCGCTGCCCGTGGACAGCCCGTTCTGGACCCACCCAAAAGTGGTGCTGACCCCGCACAACGCCGCCGACACCGATACCGACGAGATATCCAAATACGTCGCGCAGCAGATCGCGCGCTTCGAGGCCGGCGACGCGCTGGAAAATGTGGTGGACCGTGGGCGGGGGTATTAGTATGGCGGCTGAAGCGCGGCCTCATTCAGGCTTGATGTTGCCGGCCGTGACGACATGGCGCCATTTCTCGATCGAAGTATCGATATGGGCCATGTATTGCTGCGGTGTGGAACCGATCGGTTCGTAGCCGATCTCGTCGAGGCGCCGGCGCAGGTCGTCGGATTTCAGCGCCGCCTGTGCCACCGTGCCGAGTTGAGTGACGATGGCTTCCGACAGATTGGCCGGTGCGACGATTCCAAAGTCGGGCGCGGCGTCCACCATCGGCAGACCGGCTTCCGCCATGCTGGGCACGTCGGGGAGTTGCGCGATCCGTCCCGTCGTGCTTCCCAACGCCCGCAGCTTGCCACCGCGAACATGCTCGAGAACGGCGGGGATCGTGCTGAAAGTGAAATCGACCTTCCCGCCGAGCAGGTCGATAATGGATGGCCCGCCGCCGCGATAAGGCACCGGGACAACGTCGATGCCGGTTTCCTGCCGGAATTGTTCGCAGCCGAGATGAACCGCCGTGCCGAGGCCGGCGGTCGCCATGCTCAGCGTGCCCGGCTTCGACTTGGCCAGCGCGATCAGCTCCTTGACGTTGCTGACCGGAAGAGATTCCGAAACGACCAGCAGCAAGGAGGTGCGGGCCAGCAGGGATACCGGCGTGAAATTCTTTTTGGTGTCGTACGGCAGCTTGCTCCCGAACAGGCTGGGATTGATCGTGAACGCGCTGTCGACGACGCCGATGGTGTAGCCGTCGGGCGCAGCAGTCGCAATCGCCTGGGTACCGATGATGCTCGCCCCGCCGCCCCGGTTGTCGATGAAGAGTGATTGGCCGAGCTTCTCGCCCATCGCACCGGCGACGAGGCGTGAGACGATATCCGATGCGCCGCCGGCGGCATAAGGGACGACGACACGGATGGGACGCTGCGGATATTGTTGCGCCTGCGCGCGCCGTCCAGCGAGCGATGTGGCCGCGACGGATGTCAAGCTGGCCAAAAGCGAGCGTCGATCTATACGGATCATGATTTTGTGTCCCGGTTTCTGGTCGGTCGTCAGGCGCGATATCGATCGATGAGGTCCATATCCGGATCACCGCCGAGACCCGGCCCATCGGGAATATCGATAAAACCGTCCGCAATCGGCGCGAAGCTGCCGCAGGGATCGAAGGCAAGATCGCAATAAAATCGTTCCAGGGCGCTCGCGCGCGCCTTGGCTGCCAGCACCTGGATCGTCGCGAGATAGCCCGGGCCGAAGAATGGCGAGTGGGGAACGCAGGTTGTTCCGGCCGCTTCCGACTCGGTGCAGATCCGCCAAAGCGGCGTAAGGCCGCCGATCTTGATCACGCTGGGTTGAACATAGTCGACGCAGTCATCTGCGAGCATCTTTTTGAAATCGAGCGCATTGCTGGCGTTCTCTCCGATGGCGGTCGCAACGCCCGTCGCATGCCTCAGCGCGGCAAGCGATGCGAAATCCTCCGGCGGCCAGATCGGTTCTTCGATCCACAGCAGATCGGATGGCGCCATTTCGGCAACGGCATCGATGGCATTCGCGGGCAACCACGCACAATTGGTATCCACCATCAACGGCACACCGGGGCCCGCCACGCCGCGGGCCGCGGCGACCGCGTCGGCCGTACGCTCGTGCAATTTGATCTGTTTAAACCCCTCACCGAGGGCGCGGCCGACGATGCGTCGAACCCGTTCCAGTTCGCCATTGTACTGCAGCAGGGACGCATAAACCTCGATGCGATCGCGCCTGCGACCGCCAAGCAAGGTCGAAACCGGCACTCCGGCAAGTTTGCCGCGGATGTCCCATAGCGCGATGTCGAGACCGCTGATGGCGTGAATGGTGGCGCCCGCGCGACCTAGATTATGCAGCGTTCGCTCAATCCGCGCCGGCAACGCCACATCGTCGACTTTCTGGCCGATCGCCAGCGGCGCGACCCATTGGTCGATCGCCGGAACCACCGCCGACCAAAAGCCGCCATAGGCTTCGCCCCAGCCCACCGTGCCACCATCGGTCGTGACCCGTACCAGAACGGTATCGAGCGTGGTGCGTGGCCGGCCCGCGAAGGCCGGTGAGGGCCCCCAATGGTCAAATGGAATCCGCAGCGCGAATGCCGTGATCGCCGCAATCCTGGGCGTGCTCATGGAAATGAACCTTCGACGATCCGGCTTGCCCTTTGATGACCAAAGGCCGGCCATACGGCCTGTCTGGGCGTCCCAAGCCATTGTCGCCGCAACATGCATGTGTTCAAAATACCAAAAGCTGCATCAATCATGCTCTGAGGTTATGATGTTGAGCGTTCGGGAGTTGGAGGTCTTTCGCCGGGTGATGGAGCTGGGCACCGTTACCGCGGCCGCAGAGGCACTTCATATTTCTCAACCGGCCGTCAGCCGGACCCTCCAGCAGGCGGAACGACGGCTCGGCTTCCCGCTGTTTTTGCGCCGCAAGAAGCGATTGCTGGCTACGCCGGAGGCGCAGTCGTTGTTTTCGGAGACCGTCAGGGCGTTCGCCGCCTTCGATCTCGTCCAGAAGCGCGCGGCCGACCTCGGCGCGGGGCGCGCGGGCGGGCTCAACATCGCGGCGATTTCGGCCTTCGCAAATGCGTTGCTTCCGAAGGCCGTCGCAACGTTCTGCAAATCGCGGCCTGATGTCGTTGTCACGCTTCAGTCGATGAGCGCGTTGCAGGTCGCCACCCACGTCGCCAATCACCAGGCAGATCTGGGGTTCGTCATCGATTCCATCGCGACGCCGGGCGTGTCTGTGAGCGACCTCTGGGCCACCGACTTCGGATGCGTCATGCCGCGCACGCATCCGTTGGCGTCAAAGCTTCATGTCGTGCCCGCCGATCTCGAGCAGGAAAGGTTGATATGTCTGAGCCGGCAGCTGCCTTTGGGGATCCTCGCGGTGCGCGTTTTTGCCGATGCAGACATCCCGTTGAAGACTGCAATCGAGGTATCGCAGTCCACCGTGGCATGCGCGCTGGTGCGGGCCGGCGCAGGTCTGGCGCTATTGGACGGGCTCGGAACGATGGGGATGCCGGCAACAGATCTGGTGATGCGGCCGTTCCATCCTTGCCTCAAGGTAATGGGCAGGCTCGTCCGGCCGCGCCACATGCTGCAGTCCCGGTTGACCCGCGATTTTATCGACACACTGAGCGAGGTCATAAAAACCCAGGATAGCTGCGCCGATAGCGTCGCGATATCCTGGGCCGTCAGCGAGAAGAATTCGTGAGGTTGGCGCTTCCCGGCCTGGGCACAATGCTGGAGGACAGATCCGTCATCCCGTCCAGCGTGATCGCACCGGTTGCGAGACTGGTGCGCAATGGCGCACCAGTCGGGGACGATATTGGCGTTCGCCGGCCTCACCCCTTCGCGGGCAGCGCGTGCGCAAAGCTCCAGGAATGGCCGAACGGGTCCATGATGCGGGCGTAGCGCGCGCCCCAGAACGAATCCCACGGCTCCAGCGTGACGGTGGCGCCGGCGTCCCTGGCGCGTTTCACCGCCGCATCGCAGTTCTCGAATTCGAGATGCATGGTCACCGACGTGCCCTTGATCTGATCCGGCGGAAACACCGCGTCGACACCGTGGGAGCCACGATGTTCGGGAAAGTCGTCCATGACGAAGATCCGCGCGCCGTTGACCTGGATTTCCGAGTGCATCAGGCGCTTGCCGTCCTCGGCCGGCATCCGGACAGTTTCGGTGGCGCCGAGCGCCTTCTTGTAGAATTCGAGGGCTGCGTTGGCGTCGCGGACGACGAGATGGGGGGTGACGATCTGGACGGCTTCAGTCAAGGCGCACTCCTGAGTTGGACACGTTATGAAGACGAGCGAGGAAGCTGGAAACCGACAGCTACTCAAAGAAAGATCGTCGTCCCTGCTTTCGAACGCAGGGACCCATAACCACCGGCGTTTGTCGTATGGGAGGTCCCCCACCACCGCGTTCTACCGATAGATCACGCGGTATGGGTCGCCGCGTTCGCGAGGACGACGGAAGAGCTATTTCGCCGGCCCGACCATCACGTCGATCGCGCCATTGACGATCGCCTCCAGTTCTCCGCGCGGCGTTCGCGCGCGGGCGCGAACGGCGATCGAGTGAAGGGTGGCGGAGGCGAGTTGCGCCAGCACGGCCGGATCGGCGCTGTCCGATAGTTCGCCCTGCTCTTTCGCCCGCCGGAAACAGGCCGCGAAGGCCTTGTCCATTCCGGTCAAGCCTTCCTGCACCATGGCGCGGATGTCGGGATCGGCGACCGCCTCGGAGGCGGCCGTCATCAAGGTGAAGCAGCCGCGGGGACCTGCTTCCCCGGACAAATAGATGTCGAGCGCCACCGCATAGATGCGGCCGAGGCGCTGCCGGATCGGCAGTTCGTCGCGGAAAATATCGGCCATCGCCGCGCTCGCGTCCTCGCGATAGCGGCGGTAGCTCTTGATGAACAGCTCGCGCTTGTCGCCGAACGCGCCGTAAAGGCTCGGCCGGTTCATGCCGGTGGCGGCAGAGAGATCGTCCAGCGAGGTCGCCGCGAAGCCATCCTTGCGGAACAGATCGAGCGCCTTGCCGAGCGCGACGTCCGGCTGGTAGGCGCGCGGCCGGCCGCGACGCTTCGGCGCCACGGGATCGTCGATCTTCGTCACAGGCGGCTTTTTACTTTTTTGTACCATTTCGCAATAAATTCCTTGACCACGCCTATATTATGCGGAACAGTATAAAAATCAATCCCTGCCCGCCTGAGCGCTGGCCCGGTTGATCAACCGCCAAGGAGGCAAACTATGGATCTGTATTTTTCGCCGCTCGCCTGCTCGCTGGCGACCCGGATTGCGCTGTATGAAGCCGGCGCCGAGGCCAACTATCTCGAGGTCGATCCCAAGACCAAGGTGGTGCAGAAGGACGGCTCGGATTTTCGCGCCGTCAACCCGCTCGGGCTGGTGCCGACGCTGCGCACCGATGACGGCACGGTGCTGACCGAAAACGCCGCGATCCTGCAATATGTCGCCGATCGTTTTCCCAACGCCGGCATCTCGGCGGCATCTGCGGAGGAGCGCAGCCGCCTGCATCAATGGCTCTGCTTCATCGGCACCGAACTGCACAAGGCGCTGTTCGTGCCGCTGCTCGACAAGACGGCGCCGCAGGACGCCAAGACCTACGCGCTGACCAAGAACCTCTCGCGGCTCGACTATCTCGATAACTACCTGAAGGGCCGCGAATTCCTGCTCGATCATTTCAGCGTGGCCGATGCCTACCTCGTCACCATCATCAACTGGACGATGGCGACGCCTCCGGTCGAGCTGGCGAAATGGCCTAACGTGAAAGCCTATTACGAGCGGCTGCGCGCCCGCCCCAGCATCGCGAAAGCCTCCGCCGAGGAGTTCGAATTGTACAAGGCCGAACTCGCGCGGCACAAGGCTGCGGCGTAAGCAAGCGTAGCCCGGATGGAGCGGAGCGAAATCCGGGTAAACTCGCGCGACGTGCTGAGCCGTCCCGGATTGCGCTGCGCTTCATCCGGGCTACGAAACGTCAGACTGGCGGCGCGAGCAACCGCGCCGTCAGATCGCTCAGCGCACGGCGAAAGATGCCGGCGTCATTGCGCGCCCGTGCCAGCACCAGCGCACCCTGAATGGTGAGCAGCGCATCCTCGGCGCGCCGCTGCGCCTGGCTCCTGCTCAATCCGGATCGCCGCAATAGCGCCGCCAGCGCGACCTGCCAGCGCGCAAAATAAGCATCGACCGCTTCGGCAAACGTATCGCGCGCCGCTCCGAGCGCGACCAGGCCGACCAGACAGACGCGATCGCCGGAATGAAAATACTGGTCGACGCCCGCGATCATCGCGGCGATCGCGCGCGCGGGGTCGTCGGCTTCGCGCAACGGCGCATAGATGTTGAGTTCGAACCAGCCGTCGATGTCGGCCAGCACCTCGGCAGCCATCTGCTCTTTGCCGCCGGGGAACAGGTGATAGAGGCTGCCCTTGCCGAGCCCGGTGGCCTCCGTGATCAGCGTCAGCGAGGCGCCTTCATAGCCATGCGCGCGAAACACCTCGCCGAGCGCGCGCAACACTTGGCTGCGCTCGACGCCCTTCTTCAGCATGGCGTCACAGCGGGTCCTCGCCCAGCCCCGCGACATCGGCCGGGCGCGGCCCAGGCGCCGGCCAGTGGAAGCGCCGCTCGCTCTCCTTGATGGCGATATCGTTGATGCTGGCCTCGCGCCGCCGCATCAGGCCGTGTTCGTCGAACTCCCACTGCTCGTTGCCGTAGGAGCGATGCCACTGCCCGGCATCGTCGTGCCATTCATACTGGAAACGCACGGCGATGCGGTTTTGATCGAACGCCCAGAGATCCTTGATCAGGCGATAGTCGTACTCCTTCGCCCATTTGCGGGTGAGGAATTCGACGATCGCATCGCGTCCCTGGAAGAATTCGGAGCGGTTGCGCCAGCGGCTGTCCTCGGTATAGGCGAGCGACACCTTGACCGGATCGCGCGAATTCCAGGCGTCTTCCGCCATGCGCGCCTTCTGGGCGGCGGTTTCGCGGGTGAAGGGCGGCAGCGGCGGACGCGACATGAGGCTTCTCCGGGATTGGTGATCCCGAGATCATTGTACCGATCGGTACAAGGAGTCAATCGGCAAGAATCAATCCGGCGCCAGGTCAGCCTTCATCAACTGCCGCAGCGATTTCGGGATCGGCTGCGCTTTGCCGTTGCAGATGAAGGCGACGCGCACCGCGGCCTTGATCAGCACCTCGTCGGCGCGCCGCACCTCCTGCGCCAGCGTAATCGAAGCGCCCTTCACCGCGACCGGCCAAGTCACGACGTCGAGCACGTCGTCCATGCGCGCGGGGCGCAGGAAATCGAGCTGCATCGAGCGCACCACGAAGGCAAAGCCCGGCGTCTCCTCCTGCGCCTGTTCGAACAGCGCATGCTGCGACGCGCCCATGAGACGGAGATGATTGGTGCGCCCGCGCTCCATGAAGCGCAGGTAGTTGGCGTGGTAGACGATGCCGGAGAAATCGGTGTCCTCGTAATAGACGCGGACCTGCATGTGATGGCGGCCGTCACGGATCTCGCCGTCGAGATTGAGTAATGTCACTTGCGGTTCCTGATCGCGCTGCAATGCACTGGTTTTGCGCAAAATCGGGTAGGCACGCAAGCGCTGCGGTGTTCCTGCAGGCTACGCCACCGCGGGCCGCGCCGCGCCCAGCGTCACCAGCACGATTTCCGGCGGCACCCCGAGACGGAACGGCATGATGCTGCAACCGAGGCCGCCGGAGACCACGACGTCGCAGTTCATCTTGATGTGGCCGTAGGCGAGTTGCTGTCCGGACGGCGCGACCGGCGACCAGCCGAGCATCCGCACCTGGCCGCCATGCGTATGCCCGGAGAGCTGCAGCGCGACGCGCGAAGGCACGCGCCGGGCGACGTCAGGCTCATGCGCCATCAAAACGACGGGGGCATCGTCGGTGATTTTCGTCAGTGTCGCGCCGAGATCGTCGACGCCGATGCGCTTGAGCGGCCTGAAGCGGCGCGCCGGCATATAGGCGAGCTGGTCGCCGAGACCTGCCAGCCAGAACGAATGGCCGTTCTTGCTGAGTTTCTTGGCGTCGTTCTCGTAAACCGGAATGCCGGCAGCCTCCAGCGCTCGGCCTGCGGACGGCAATCCCTGCCCGTGGCGCTGCACGTCCTTGTCTTCCCACCAATCGTGATTGCCGAGCACGGCGTGCACGCCGAGCGGCGCCTTCAGGCCGGCCAGCACGGTCGCCCATTCGGCATCGGGAATGAAGCGCGTCACCTTGCGATGTCCGGCCACATAGTCGCCGAGCATGACGACGATGTCAGGCTTGAGCGCATTGGTACGCTCGACGATCTCCTGGATATGATCGAGCGACATCCAGGGATCGCAGGCGTGGAGGTCGGCGATCGCAGCGATCCTGAGCTTGAGCCCAGCGGGCCATTGCGGCGGTGAGATATTGTACCGCACGACGCGAAGCCGGACGACCGGCGCACTGAACCCGTAAGCGGTGGTCGAGACGCCCAGCGCGCCCAATCCACCCATGGCTTTCAGAAAATGCCGGCGAGTTAACATGTGATCCAATCGTGATGCAGTGCAAACATGGTGGCGGATTGAGCCTGAATTGCGGTGCGATTGTGCAGTTCGTCAGCAGAGCTCCAGCAGCTTCTCACCAGCGGTTCTGCCCCACCAGCGCATCCAGCCGCGCCTTCAGCTCATCGGGCGCGCGGTAATACCATACGCCGCCGAGCAGATCGTGGAAACGCTTGTCGGCAGACGCCTCGCGCTCGATGCGGTCGATGGTCTCCACGCTGATGACGTCCTCTAGCGGACCGGCGGCAAGCAGCGACAGCATCACCGGGTTGGTCTCGATCTTAAGGATCTCGACGATGAGGTCGATTGCCTTATCGGGGTACTCCTCCCGCAGATCGCGCTCGTAGTCCATCATGGCGAAGAAATTGTCATCGCGGTCGCGCGTCGAACCCATAGTTTGTTGCACTCCACGGCAAGCAGACCCGGCGCCGAAGCGCGCCTGGCATTTGGCATTGCTGGAATGATCAGGTTCGAAGCGATCAATCGTCGCTGTCGCCGTTGCCGAAAAGGCCGAACTGCGCAGGGTCGCGCGCGGGTTCGGCGAGGCCGAGATGGCGGAAGGCGTGCGAGGTCAACAATCTGCCGCGCGGGGTGCGCTGCAAATAACCGCACTGGATCAGGAACGGCTCGATGATGTCCTCGATGGCGTCGCGCGGCTCCGACAGCGCCGCCGCCATGGTCTCGACCCCGACCGGCCCGCCGCCGTAGTTCAGCGCGATCGTCGTGAGATAGCGCCGGTCCATGGCATCCAAGCCTGCGGCATCGACCTCCAGCGCGCTCAGCGCGTGGTCGGCGATGGCGCGGTCGATGGAGTTCGCGTCCGCCGCGGAAGCAAAATCCCGCACGCGGCGCAGCAGGCGGCCGGCAATGCGCGGCGTGCCGCGGGCGCGGCGCGCGATCTCGTTGGCGCCATCCGGCGTCATGCCGATGTTGAGCACGCGGGCGCCGCGGGTGACGATCTTCTCCAGCTCTTCCTCGGTGTAGAAATTCAACCGCACCGGAATGCCGAAACGGTCGCGCAGCGGGTTGGTCAACAGCCCTGCGCGCGTGGTGGCGCCGACCAGCGTGAACTTTGCCAAATCGATCTTGACCGAACGCGCCGCCGGGCCCTCGCCGATGATGAGGTCGAGCTGAAAGTCCTCCATCGCGGGATAGAGCACTTCCTCGACCGCCGGGCTGAGGCGATGGATTTCGTCGATGAACAGAACGTCGCGCTCTTCGAGATTGGTGAGCAGCGCGGCGAGATCGCCGGCTTTTGCGATCACCGGGCCTGATGTCGCGCGAAAACCAACACCGAGTTCGCGCGCCACGATCTGCGCCAGCGTGGTCTTGCCGAGGCCGGGAGGGCCCACGAACAGCACGTGATCCAGCGCCTCGCCCCGCTTGCGCGCGGCCTCGATGAAGATCGAGAGATTCTTGCGCGCCTGCGCCTGCCCGACGAACTCCGACAGCAATTGCGGACGCAGCGCGGTGTCGCCGACATCGTCGGAACGGCGCTCGGGGGTGACAATGCGGGAGGGAGGATTCATGTGGCGATGCTACCACGATGCCACGGCTTCGCGAGCCACCAGCACAGGGACGTCGGCCCGATCGCAAGGACAGCGAGCATCACGGAGAGAGTAAGGGCGGCGCGCGCAGACCGGACATCCGGCAAAATCACGGCCGATGATTCCAAGGGCACGACGAACATGCCGAACACGACGAAGCCGGCGACGGCAATGGCCGCGGCCAGCCACGCCATCGAGATCATATTGATGCCGCCATAGACTGCAGCCAGCGCGAATATCAGCCCGGCTGACCGACGGCAAGAACGACGCGAGCGCCGTCACGAATGCAAGCAGTCCTACGGCAACCGAGATCACGGTGCGCAGCGCGTCGAGTTCGAGAAGTGCGAGAAACATTTGCAGCAGCGCCGCGCCAAACGCGACCACGATCAGCGAAATCAGCGCCGCGATCGTCAGCGGTCCTACAATGGAGAAAATCAGGACGATGCCGATCGCGCGCGCGAAACGGCCGACGATGGCACCGGCTGAATAATCGCTGGCCGCAGGCGTGACGATGCGGGGGGACGGGTTCACTCGCTGCCCCGCTTGTACTTGTTGGGCAGGAGTTCGCCGATGGTCACGACTTTCGGCGCACGGCCGTTGTCGGGAACGATGACCCGCGCGTTGGCGTCATAGTCGTGGATCAGCTCGCGACAGATGCCGCAGGGCGAGACCACCGCGATCTTGCCGGGCTCCCCGGGCTTGGGGTGACGCACGGCGACGATGGTTTCGATGCCGTGGTCGCCGGTTTCGGTGATGGCACGGCCGATGGCGATCGCTTCGGCGCAGACCGCGATCCGGCCGATATAGGCGTCGATATTCACGCCGGTGACGATACGGCCGTCCCGGGTGCGCATGGCGGCGCCCACCTCCTGCCAATCGTCGCGATAGCGCTGGCTGATAGCTTCGGTGGCGGCGGCAATCAGCTCCTCGTCATTGTTGCTCAGCATGGTGGAGAATGCATTCCTTTGTCAGTCGGTGGCCGGCCGACCCCAGTCTATTTCGACAATTCCTTCAAGCCCAGCCGGATCAGTTGCGCGATCTCGGCTTTCTCGCCCGCGCTGCGGGAGGCGGCGGCGATGGCGGCGGCGGCCTGCGGCTGGCCGTAGCCTAGATTGACCAGCGCGGAGATCGCGTCGGTCACCGGGCGCGGCGCGCGGTGATCGTCGATTGCGCCGGCAAGATGCACCACGGCGGGATCGACATTGGCGAACGCCGGCGCCTTGTCTTTCAATTCAGAGACGATGCGCTCCGCGACTTTCGGGCCGACGCCCGGCGTGCGCGACACCGCGGCCTTGTCGCGCAGCGCGATGGCATTGGCGAGTTCGGCCGGCGGCAAAGTCGACAGCACCGCGAGTGCTACCTTGGCGCCGACGCCCTGCACGGTCTGCAGCAGGCGAAACCATTCGCGCTCGGTATCAGTGCGGAAGCCGAACAGTTTTATTTGATCCTCGCGGACATAGGTTTCGATGGAAAGCACCGCCGCATCGCCGGGCGACGGCAGCGCCTGCAGCGTGCGCGAGGAGCAATGCACCTGATAGCCGACGCCGCCGACGTCGAGGATCACGTAATCCTCGCCGTAGGAATCGATCAGGCCTTTGAGCTTGCCGATCATAGGCTCGCCACCTTCAGCCGCAACGCCGCGCCCTGGCGGTGATGGGCGTGCGTGATCGCGATTGCCAGCGCGTCGGCGGCGTCGGGGGATTTCGGCTCGGCCTTGGGCAGCAGGATCTTCAGCATCACGGCGATCTGGTTCTTGTCGGCATGCCCCGCGCCGACCACGGTCTTCTTGACCTGGTTGGGCGCATATTCCGCGACCGATATGCCGAACATCGCGGGCGCCAGCATGGCGACGCCGCGGGCCTGGCCGAGTTTCAGCGTGGCGACGCCGTCCTTGTTGACAAAGGTCTGCTCCACCGCGGCCTCCGCCGGCCTGAAATCGCCGAGGACTGTGGCGAGCCCCTCATGGATCGCCAGGAGGCGGCTGGCCAGCGGCAGATCGTCCGGCGGCTCCACCGAGCCGCAGCCGATGAAGACAAGCCGGTTGCCCTCGGTCTCGATCACGCCCCAGCCAGTGCGGCGCAGGCCGGGGTCGATGCCGATGATCCGGACGGGTTGGCGAATCGGTGGGGGTGTCATGGCGTAGTGATAACGCCAGAGCCGGGTGAACGAAACATAAAGAGAACGGAAATCCCCGCGAAAGCGTGCCCCGGGCGTCGGCTCACCTCAGTTACTCGTCGTCCCTGCGAACGCAGGGACCCATACGCCGCGGCCCTAATTGTTTTGGGAGGTGTCGGTCATCTCGCTTTTATCGATAGGACAACGCGGTATGGGTCCCTGCGTTCGCAGGGACGACCAACTACCTGCAACCAATTACCCGCCCATCTTCGCGACCAGCGCGTCGGAAATCTCGAAATTGGCGTAGACGTTCTGGACGTCGTCGTGCTCGTTCAACAGGTCCATCAGCTTCAACAGCTTCTCGCCGGTCTCGTCGTCGACCGCGATCGTGTTCTGCGGCTTCCAGGTCAGCGCTGCCTTGCGGGCTTCGCCGAATTTCGCTTCCAGCGCCTTCGCAACCTCGCGAAAGGTTTCCTGCGAGGCGTAGATCTCGTGGCCGCTTTCGCTGGAGACCACGTCGTCGGCGCCGGCCTCGATCGCCGCATCCAGCATCGCGTCGTCGGAAGCTTTGCTGGCGTCATATTCGATGACGCCAGTGCGGTCGAACATGAAAGCGACCGAGCCGGTTTCGCCGAGATTGCCGCCGGACTTGGTGAAGAAGGTGCGGACATCTGAGGCGGTGCGGTTGCGGTTGTCGGTCAGCGCCTCGACGATCACGGCGACGCCGCCGGGCCCGTAGCCCTCGTAGCGGATTTCGTCGTAGCTCTCGCTGTCGCCGCCGGTCGCCTTCTTGATGGCGCGCTCGATATTGTCCTTCGGCATGTTCTCCTGGCGCGCCGCGATGACGGCCGCGCGCAGCCGCGGATTCATGGCCGGGTCCGGGGTCCCCAATTTGGCCGCCACCGTGATTTCCCGCGCCAGCTTGCCGAACAGTTTCGACCTCTGGGCATCCTGCTTGCCCTTGCGGTGCATGATGTTCTTGAACTGGGAATGGCCGGCCATGCAGGGGTCTCTTGGATTCGTCCGGGAGGGATGCGGGTGAAGCGCGGCCTTATAGGCCGCCAATCGGCCGAAATCAAAGATTTGCGAACCCATGAGGGTATGCAAGTACTGCCGCCTGCCGGAATGTCAGGCAGTTGTTAACCATGATTTCATGCTCGGATGAGAGGATTTCGCACCTGTCCTCAACTTTTAAGAGACGTCATGGCGTTCGGTTTGTTCAAAAAGCGGGTGCCGGAACCGGCTGCGCCTGCCGCTGAAGCCAAGGTTCCACAGGCCATGGCCGGGACTGAGGCCGTCATTGCCGATGGCGATTCGGCCAAGGCAATCCTTGAACTGCTGGAGCTCGAACTTGGCGCGATGATCCGCCAGCTCGAACGCGCGGCCAACTCGGTCGCCGGGGGCGCCGAGGCGACGGCTGCGACGCTGTCGACCATCCGCCGGCGCACCGATGCCCTGACGAACCGGACCAACGCCGCCCAGGGCACCGCGACCACCTTTTCGCACGCCGCCGACAAGTTCACCCAATCGGCGCAGGGCATCGGTTCCCAGGTGCGCGACGCCAGCAAGCTTGCCGACCAGGCCAGCGAGGCCGCCCGCGAAGCCAGCGCCAATGTCGACCGCTTGCGGGAATCCTCGGCGGCGATCGGCAATGTCGTCAATTTGATCGCGCAGATCGCGCGGCAGACCACGCTCCTGGCGCTCAATTCAACGATCGAGGCCGCACGCGCCGGCGAGGCCGGGCGCGGCTTCGCGGTGGTCGCGACCGAGGTGAAGGCGCTCGCGGTGCAGACCCAGAACGCGACTGAAGAGATCACCAAGAAGATCGAGGCGCTGCAGCGCGACGCCGCGGGCTCGGTCGACGCCGTCCATCGCATCTCGCAGGCAATCGAGGCGATCCGCCCGGTATTCGAGAACGTCAATGGCGCGGTTGCCGAGCAGAACGCGACAACAGGCGAAATGGCTGACAATGCGGCTTCCGCGTCCAGTTTCATCGGCTCGGTCGGCGACAGCGCCACCGAGATCGATCACGCGACCAAGGAAGCCGAAGTGCATGGCGAAAGCGTCGCCCAAGCGGGACGGGCCGTCACCACATTCGCGCAGAAGCTCAAGTCGCGGTGCGCCGTGCTGCTGCGCCAGGGAGAGAAAGAAGGCGACCGCCAAGACCGCCGCAAGGACCAAAGGCTGCCCTGCAGCCTCAAGATCGAAATTGCCGCCCCGCGCGGGACGATATCAGCACCGGTCTACGAAATTTCCATGGGTGGCCTTCTGGTCAGCGGGGCAGACGCGGAAACGCTGGCGCAGGGCCAGAGCTTCAACGCGACGCTGCAGGATATCGGCGCCTGCCGGATTCGCATCGTCCAGCGGTCGAAGGCCGGCACACACGCGCAGTTCGAAAGGCCGGATGCGGCGCTGACCGAGAAGATCGAAGACAAATTATGGTCGATCCAGGACGACAATACCGAAGCCGTCACCCGCGCGATGGAAGCCGGCGCGGCGCTGAAGAAGATTTTCGAGAATGGCGTCGATAGCGGCGCTATCTCGATCGAGGACATGTTCGACACCAACTATGTCGAGATCGCAGGCAGTAACCCGGTGCAGTACCGCACCAAAATCCTGGACTGGGCCGACCGCACGCTGCCGCCGTTTCAGGAGGCGTTCCTCGCCAGGGACAAGCGGATGGCGTTCTGCGCCATGATCGACACCAACGGCTATTTGCCTGTTCACAACAAGATCTATTCGCATCCGCAGCGGCCGGGCGATGTCACCTGGAACACCGCCAACAGCCGCAACCGCCGCATCTTCAACGATCCGGCAGGCCTTGCCGCCGGGCGCAACCAGCGCGCCTATCTGATCCAAAGCTACGCGCGCGACATGGGCAACGGTAACACGGTGATGATGCGCGAGATCGACGTGCCGATCCGCGTCAAAGGGCGCCACTGGGGCGGGTTCCGCACGGCCTATCGCCTCTAGTGCGCTCTCAGGCAAGACGCCAAGGCGCGAATCACTCTCTAAACTTGGAATTGGAATGCGATCGCCGCGGCGTGCCGATCGTCGGCTCTGACTGGAGAAAGCTCGAACATGTCCGTTGTGCAGCGTGCAGTGCTGGACACTCATTCCAACCAGACACTGGCCGAACGACTCATTGACCAGCTTGCCGACCGCATCGGCGGGCTCGGCGTGGAGCTTGCCGATATCGCCGGCAACGTCCAGGAGGTCGCAAGCCGCGTCGCGAACCAGTCGGAGCGGTTCCATCACTTACAGAAGACGGCCGAGACGATGGTCTCGGCCAACCGCGACATCGCTAACGCATCGCAAGCGGTGCAATCGACCACGTCCGCAGCCGTCGAAGAAATCGTTCAGTCGCACAGCGCGGTGAATACGGCTGTCAGGCACATCGCCGAACTCGTCGAAGCGGTCGGCCGCATCGAGGCCCGGCTCAGCGCCGTCGGCTCGGCCCTGTCGCAGGTCGCAAAAGTTTCCGGCTCGATCGAGGCGATTGCGAAGCAGACTAACCTGCTGGCGCTCAATGCCACGATCGAGGCGGCGCGCGCCGGAACCGCCGGCCGCGGCTTTGCCGTGGTCGCGAGCGAAGTGAAGAGCCTGGCGGAGGGGACTCGCCAGGCCACGCAGCAGATTTCCGATACCATGCGCGATCTCGACGGCCAGATCGGCAGCCTGATCAGTGAGAGCAGCGACGCCTCACTCCGCGCCAAGAGCGCCGGTGAAGGCGCACAGCAGATCAGCGGCATCATCGCGCGCGTGCACCAGGGCGTCGCGTCCGTAGGCCAGGAGATTGACGGCGTCGCCAGGGCTGCGACCTCCAATCTCGGCCATTGCGACACCGTTATCACCGAGCTCAGCGAGCTCGCCAAGGGCGTCGACCTTTCCTCGCGCGACCTCAAGCACGCGGACGACCAGGTGGCAAAGTTGCTCGAGACCTCCGAAGGCCTGATCGCGCTGATCGCCGACAGCGGCGTCGAGACCTCGGATGCACCGCTGATCCGCGTCGTCGTCGACACCGCGAAGCGCATCGCGGCCGAGTTCGAGGCCGCGATCGACCGCGGCGAGATCACGGCCGACCAGTTGATGGACGAAAAGTATCGCGAAATCGCCAGCACCGATCCGAAGCAATATCTGACCGACTATGTCGCCTTCACCGACCGCGTGCTGCCTTCCATCCAGGACCCGATCCAGAAGAGCGATCCGCGCATCGTGTTTTGCGTCGCCTGGGCCAAAGGCGGTTATCTGCCGACCCACAATCCGAACTACCGCCTGCCGCAGGGCAAGGACCCGGTCTGGAACAATGCCAATTGCCGTAACCGCCGCCTGTTCAACGACCGCGCGGTGAAGAAGGTGGCGGCGAACACAAAACCGTTTCTGCTGCAGACCTACCGGCGCGACATGGGCGGCGGCAATTTCGTGCTGATGAAGGACCTGTCGTCACCGATCTTCATCCGCGGCCGCCACTGGGGCGCATTCCGGATGGGCTTTCGGCAGAGCTAACCCGTAATCGGTTGTCGAGACTTGGCCTCGGCGTGCCTGCCAGCGTCAAGGGCCGCAACTGGGGCGGCCTCCGCACGGCCTCCGAGCCGTAGCCACGCGCCTGACCTGCGCAGATTTCATCTAAGTCGCGCATCGCTTCGCGCGATTCGTCGCAGGCTGCCTGGAAAATGCGCAGCACAACGGCCCTTTGTGTAAGAGCCGTCCGATTTTTTCGTAATGGCACGATTATCAGGGATGCAGCCAGACTCCGGGATTGGCATATCGCTCCCTCTCCTTGAACCTTCGTCGCCTGAGCTGGTTGTAGACAAGCTCAGAATCCAGGCTTGAGAAATCCGGCCTCTTCTTGCGCACGACAGCGGGCCGGTGAGGGTCATCGTACTGACGCGTGGATATGACATCCACAGGCGGTAAAGCAGGCGGAGAAGAAGAATGACGCATTCTGGGACAGCAGCGCCCGCAAGGCGCATCACCGCAGTGCCCGAGAAAATTCCGGTAACGCTGAGTGTCAACGGCAAGTCGGTCAAACTTCTGGTCGCACCATGGACAACGCTCCTGGATGCTCTACGCGACCATCTCAATCTGACAGGCACCAAGAAAGGCTGTGACCACGGCCAATGCGGTGCATGCACCGTTCTCGTCGGGGGACGGCGGATCAATTCCTGCCTGACGCTCGCCGTGATGCAGGAAGACAGCGAAATCACCACCGTCGAGGGCCTCGCGCGCGACGGCGAGCTACATCCGCTGCAGCAGGCCTTCATCGATCACGACGCGTTTCAGTGCGGCTATTGCACGTCGGGACAGATCTGCTCGGCGGCCGGGCTGATCGCGGAGGGCAAGGCAAGAACGGCCGACGAGATTCGCGAACTCATGAGCGGCAACATCTGCCGCTGCGGCGCCTATCCGAACATCGTGGCAGCGATTCAGCAGGCGATGGAGCGATCATGACCCCGTTTCAGTACACGCGCGCAACCGACGTCGCCGACGCCATCAAGCAGATCGCGACAGATCCTTCCGCAAAATTCATTGCGGGCGGCACCAATCTGATCGATCTGATCAAATATGATATCGCGACGCCCACACGGCTGATCGACATCTCGCGTCTGCCGCTCAGGAATGTCGAGGAGACCGCCACCGGCGGCGTTCTGATCGGGGCGATGGTGCCGAATACCGACCTCGCCTATCATCCCCTGATCGAACAGCGCTATCCGCTACTGTCACGGTCGATCCTGGCTGGCGCGTCGCAGCAGCTGCGCAACATGGCCTCGACCGGTGGCAACCTCGTGCAGCGCACGCGCTGCTTCTATTTCTACGACGCCACAACGCCCTGCAACAAACGCGAACCGGGCAGCGGCTGCTCAGCGATCGACGGCGTCAACCGTATCAATGCAATCCTTGGAACAAGCGGCTCCTGCATCGCGACGCATCCGTCGGACATGTGCGTGGCGCTCGCAGCGCTCGAAGCGACCGTGCATGTCACAGGCCCGGCCGGGACGCGCACCATTGCGTTTGCGGATTTTCACCGGCTGCCCGATAACACGCCGCAGAGCGACACCAATCTAGAGCCCGATGAGATCATCACGGCGATCGAGCTTCCGGCAAAAGGTTTCAGCACGAACTACTCCTACCTGAAGATCCGCGATCGCCTGTCCTACGCGTTCGCACTCGTATCGGTGGCCGCAGCGCTCGAACTTGACGGCGACACGATCAAGGAGGCACGCTTGGCGCTCGGGGGCGTTGCGCACAAACCATGGCGCAGTTCGGCGGCCGAAGCGGCCCTGCTCGGACAACGCGCCGACGCGGCTGCATTTGCGCGAGCCGCCGATTGGCTGCTGCACGGCGCCAGAGGCTACGGACACAACGACTTCAAGATCGGCCTGGCGCGGCGCGCCATCGTGCGAACGCTTGGTCAGGCTGCGCGGGGAACGCCGCAGTCGATCTCCGACAAGAAAATACGGTGAGCGCCATGGCAAGCTATATCGGAACAGCGACCTCCCGCGTCGACGGCCGGGCCAAGGTCACCGGCGAAGCCAAATACGCCGGCGAGTTCAGCGTTCCCGGTCTCGTCCACGGCTACGTCGTCGATTCGACCATCCCGAAGGGGCGGATCGTGCGCATCGATACCAGCGGCGCGCTGGGCATTGCCGGTGTGATCGACGTGCTCACCCATCGCAATCGGCCGCCAATGGCTGACAAGGATGACGCCTACAAGGACGACGTCGCGCCCGAGAAGGGTTCGCCCTACCGCCCGCTCTACGACGACAGGATCCAGTTCACCGGGCAGCCGGTCGCGCTGGTGCTGGCGGAAGACTGGGAAACCGCGCGTGTCGCCGCCTCGCAGGTGAGGATCGAATACCAAAAGGAGCCACACGTCACCGACCTGCACGCAGAGCGCAGCAGGGCGTTCGCCATCGACGTGCCGGAGAAGCCGCGCGGCGATGCCGAAAAGGCATTTGCGTCCGCCGCCGTGCGCCACGCGGCCGAATACTCCATTCCGACCGAGCACCACAATCCGATGGAATTGTTTGCCTCGACCGCGATATGGGAAGCCGGCCAGCTCACCGTCTATGACAAGACGCAAGGCGTCCAGAACGTCCAGCAGTATCTTTGCAAGGTGTTCAAGCTGCAACCGGGTGCAGTTCGAGTCATGTCGCCCTATATGGGCGGCGGTTTCGGCGCGGGACTGCGTCCGCAATACCAGGTCGTGCTGGCGGTGCTGGGAGCGAACGCGCTCAAACGCCCGGTGCGCGTCATGCTGACGAGGGCGCAGATGTACGCGCTCGGCTACCGGCCGGCGAGCATCGAAAGGCTTGCGCTCGGCGCGAGCAGCAGCGGCACCCTCGATTCGATGCAGCATGAAGCCATCGCCGTGACGTCGCAGTTCGAGGAATTCGCGCGCAACGATACTGGCTGGGGCAACCTGCTTTACAGAAGTCCCAACGCGAAATTCGAGCACAAGCTCGTCAAGCTCGATCTGCCGACGTCCTGCGACATGCGGGCGCCGGGCGCGGCGACCGGCGTCTACGCGCTTGAATGCGCGATGGACGAACTCGCCATCGCGCTGAAGACCGATCCGGTGCAACTGCGGCTGCAATGCTACTCTGACCGCCATCAGGGCGAGGACCTTCCCTACACCAGCAAGCAACTGCGCGAATGCTACCGGCAGGGAGCGGAGGCGTTTGGCTGGGACACGCGCAACGCGGAGCCACGCTCGATGCACGACGGCAGCGAGGTGGTCGGCTGGGGCATGGCATCGGGCGTATGGGAAGCGCTGCAGATGCCGGCCACGGTCCGCATCGTGCTGACGGCTAACGGTCACGCGGAAGTCGCGACCGCCGCCTCCGATATCGGCACGGGGACCTACACGATCATGGCGCAGGTGGCCGCCGACATGCTCGGCCTTCCCATCGACAATATCAGCGTCAAGCTCGGCGATTCGACCCTGCCGCAATGTCCGGTGGAAGGCGGCTCGTGGATTGCGTCATCCGTGTGCAACGCCATCGCGAATACGGCCCGCGCGATTCGCGGCGACCTGCTGGAGCTTGCGAAGGCGACGAAGGATTCGCCGCTCTCCGGCGCCGGCGTAGACGACGTCGCGCTGGTGGATGGCAGGATTGCCAGCAAGCGCGATGCGAACCGTGCGGTCTCGATCGCGAGCGCGATGCAGTCGGGCAAGGCCGAGCGCATCACGCGCGAGGAAACCAACATGCCCGCCGAAGACAAGTCTCACGCACGCAATGTCCACTCCGCGATCTTCGCGGAGGTCAAGGTGGACGAGGAACTCGGAGTGATCCGCGTGACGCGCGTGGTCAAAGCCGTCGCCGCGGGCCGCATCCTCAACCCAAGGACGGCCCACAGCCAGATCATGGGCGGCGTGGTCTGGGGGATCGGCATGGCGCTGCACGAGGAAACGCTCTACGACCATCGCTTCGGGCGGGTGATGAACGCCAACATTGCCGAATACCATGTGCCCGTGAATGCCGACATCCATGACATCAAGGTCATCTTCGTCGACGAACCGGACGAGATGGTCAACCCGCTCGGCATCAAGGGCCTTGGCGAGATCGGCATCGTCGGCGTCGCGGCGGCGGTCGCCAACGCAGTCTATCATGCGACCGGAAAGCGCGTGCGCGACCTGCCGATTACGCTCGACAAGGTGGTTCAGTTCGATTGAAGCGGTCGCGGCTGGTGGTGGAAATGTAAAGAGCCGGCGCAACAATCACCAGCCTGCGCATCGACGTTCTCTCCGTGTCCGTATTCGTCAGACCCAGAATCCCGGCACTGCCGGCTCGAGCCTGCCGCCGATCCGCACCGGCGCGACGCGCAGCGCGAGGCCGGTGGCATCATCGGTCTCGACCGCAACGCCTGAGAGTGTCGCAACGCCGGCCGCCGGTTCGAAGCGGCCTGAGGGAATGCCGGTCGTGAAGCGCCGCAGCGGCTCTTCCTTCTGCATGCCGATGATGGAATCATAATCGCCGGTCATGCCGGCATCGGTCATGTAGGCGGTGCCACCGGAAAGGATCTGATGATCGGCGGTTGGCACATGGGTGTGGGTGCCGACGACGAGGCTGGCGCGGCCGTCGCAGAAAAAGCCGATGCCTTGCTTCTCGCTCGACGCCTCGCCGTGGAAGTCGACCACGATCGCGTCCGCCGCCTCGCGCAGCGGACAGGCCTCGAGTTCACGGTTGAGCACCGCGAAGGGATCGTCGAACGGCGTCATGAAGACGCGGCCGATGGCGTTGATAACAAGCGCGCGCTTGCCGTTCTTGGTATCGACCAGCGCCGCGCCGCGGCCCGGCGTGCCCGTTGGGTAGTTCGCGGGGCGGATCAGCTTCGGCGCGCGCTCGATGAACACCAGCGCCTCGCGCTGATCCCAGGCGTGATTGCCAAGCGTGATGGCATCAGCGCCGGCGTCGAGGAATTCCTGATAGATCGCCTCGGTGATGCCGAAACCGCCGGCGGAATTCTCGCCGTTGACGACGACGAGGTCGAGGGCCCAGTCACGGACCATGCCAGGCAGATATTCCGCGATCGCGGCGCGGCCTGCCCGGCCGACCACGTCGCCAACGAAGAGAATACGCAAAGTTCAGCTCCGGAAATCGAACACTTTCTTTTCCGTTAGCACATAATCCAGCGCCACGTCGTGCGGCAGCGCGGGAACGCCTTTTATTTCCTGCAACGAGAAGGCGGTGCCGACAGCCGTGATGGCCTTCACTTTACGCAAATGGGCGAGCGTGAAGTCATAATGGCCTGCGCCATAGCCGATGCGGTGGCCCTCGCGGTCGAACGCCGCCAGCGGCACCAGCATGATATCGGGAATGAGTTCGGCGGCGGCCGGCGACGGCTCGAGGATGCCGAGCGGCCCCATCATCAGCCGGTCGTCGGGCGACCATGCGCGAAACGCCAGCGATTTTCCGCGCGCCATCACCGCCGGCAGCGCCAGCTTCGCGCCTTGTTCGGCGAGCTTGCGCATCAAGGGTGTGGGATCGATCTCGCTGCGGATCGGCGAATAGCCTGACACGACCATGCCGGGCAGAATCGTAAACGGCACGCCGTGCTTTGCCATGGCCTGCGCCGCAGCGGCGCGCTGCTCGTCGCTCAACGCATCGCGTTTCGCCAGCGCGGCGGTGCGGAGGTCGGCTTTGGACAGGGGTGCCGTCATGCGGGGTCTTGTTCTGCCGTCATCAGCAAGCACAGGATTTCGACGCAATCGTAGCCCGGATGGAGCGCAGCGAAATCCGGGGCCTTGCCGCAATCGAACAGCCTGTCCCGGACTGCGCTTCGCTCCATCCGGGCTACGCTGGGCACGCCGCAGCAACGGCAATGCACCGAAGAACTTTGGAAACAAACCTACCAACAAACAAAAGTGCGAAGCCGCGAACGCCGTTGAAGCACTCGATCCCGGAGTTCCCTACGAAAGTAGGTGGGCACCATATGCCCGGATCCACGGACCCGGCCAGGGACAGTTCCCTAAAGGATCGATAAGGCCCCGGGGATATATGGCTCCTGACGCACGACGCAGCTTCGCGGAACCAATGTAGGGGTTACGGACCGAATCCGCCAGCGCTAACCCAGCCCTTCACCCGATCGCGACGCCGCTGCCGATGGTGCGGTTGAGCATCTGCGTGGTTTTTTCGATGCGGTCGGCGGCGGCGTTGAGCGCGTTGGCGACCGCGACCTGGGTGGCCTTGGCGCGGTCAGAGGCGGCGACACGAACGTTGCGCAGGGTTTCGAGTTCGCCCTCCAGCGCGCGGATGCGCGCGTTGGCATCGAGCAGTTCGTCGCACACGGTGAGCGCGGCCATCACCGTGAGGCGCGCATCGCCGATCTCGCCGAACTTGCCGCGCAACTCGCCGACCCGCGTTTCCAGGCTCTCGGCGAGCTTTAAGAGCCGCACTTCCTGCCCTTCCTCGCAGGCCATGCGGTACTGCCGGCCGTTGATGGTGACGTTGATGTGGCTCATTCACTCTCTCCGGCATCGAGCACCGCCCGGATGGTGCCGATCGCGACATCCAGTTTTTCTGATACCTCGCGATTGGTGCGCTCCAGCCGCCGCGTCTTCACCAGCGAGCCGTCGAGTTCGTCGGCGAGCCGCGAGCGATCGGCGCCAAGCGCCTGGATGCGGCTCGCCAGTTCGTTCTCGTCGCGGTCGGCGTCGCGCCGCCGCTCGGCCGCGGCCTCGAGCGCATCGAGCGCCATCATCAGACGCCGCGTGGCGGCGTCGATGTCGGCATAGACCGGCTCGGCATTGCCGGCCCCGTTGGTGTAACGATCGCTCATGGGAGGCGCGCGCACCTTGGCGTAGGCCCGCCGCACGGCAGCAAAATCCGCGGTTCGGCAAGCGGTTAGAGCACGAAATTTACGTGGCAAGCGAGCCGAGTGCAACGCCGACGCGAAGCTATGCACTGCTAAGCAACTTTTAGCACCGGAACGGCGTTTCCTCGCCTTGGACTCATGGGTTTGAGGTGCTATCCAGCCCGGACTTCCCCCCAGGCTCACGCCCGTATTGCGGCCTTTCGCCCGGTACGTACCGCAACCAAGCACCTCATTTCAGGCGGATTTTCATCATGACGCAGGTCGATCATACCCGTATGGCCAATGCGATTCGCGGGCTTGCCATGGATGCCGTCGAAAAGGCGAAATCCGGCCATCCCGGCTTGCCGATGGGCACCGCCGACATTGCGACCGTGCTGTTCACACAGTTCCTCAAATTCGATGTGACGGCTCCGACCTGGCCGGACCGCGACCGTTTCGTGCTCTCGGCCGGACACGGCTCGATGCTGCTCTATGCCTTGCTGTACCTGACCGGCAACAAGGACATGCCGCTCGACCAGCTCAGGAACTTCCGCCAGCTCGGCTCCAAGACGCCGGGGCATCCGGAAAACTTCGAGACCAGCGGCGTCGAGACCACCACTGGCCCGCTCGGCCAGGGCCTTGCCAACGCGGTCGGAATGGCACTTGCGGAAAAGATGCTTGCCGCCGAATTCGGCAAGAAGGTGGTGGCCCATCATACCTATGTGCTCGCCTCCGACGGCGACCTGATGGAAGGCGTGTCGCAGGAAGCGATCGCGATGGCCGGGCACTGGAAGCTTAACAAGCTGATCGTGCTGTATGATGATAACGGCATCTCGATCGACGGCCCGACTTCGATGGCCGATTCGGTCGACCAGGTGAAGCGATTCAAGTCCGCGGGCTGGGCGGCGGAGCTGATCGACGGCCATGATCCGAAGGCGATTGCGGCCGCGATCACCCGCGCGCAGAAATCCAACAAGCCGTCACTGATCGCCTGCAAGACCACCATCGGCTACGGCGCGCCGACCCGGGCCGGCACGGCGAAAGCCCATGGCGAGGCGCTCGGCGCCGACGAACTCAAGGGCGCCAAGGAAAAGCTCGGCATCTCGCTTGAGCCGTTCTCCGTACCCGACGATGTCTTGAAAGCATGGCGTGCGGCCGGCAGCCGCGGCGCTGCCGCGCGCGAGGAATGGGAAAGCCGCTTCGCTGAACTCGGCAGCCGCAAGCGCGCCGAGTTCGAACGGCGCATGCGGCACGAGCGGCCGGCTTCGCTGGCAAAGGCGCTGCGCGCGCACAAGAAGGCGCTGCTGGAAACGCCGCAGAATGTCGCGACGCGGAAATCTTCCGAGTCCGCGATCGAGGCGATCGCAGCAGCGATGCCGATGGAATTTTTGGCCGGCTCCGCCGACCTCACCGGCTCCAACAACAACAAGGCGAAATCGGCCGTGGCGTTCTCGGCCAAGACGCCGAAGGGCCGCTTCATCCATTACGGCATCCGCGAGCACGGCATGGCGGCGGCGATGAACGGCATCTTCCTGCATGGCGGTTTTGCGCCGAACGGCGCCACCTTCCTGGTGTTCACGGACTACGCGCGGCCTGCGATGCGGCTCGCCGCGCTGATGGGCGCGGGTGTCGTCTACGTGATGACCCATGATTCAATCGGGCTCGGCGAGGATGGCCCGACGCATCAGCCGGTCGAACATCTCGCCGCGCTGCGTGCGATTCCCAACATGCGCGTGTTCCGGCCCTGCGACGCCGTCGAGGTAACGGAATGCTGGGAGCTGGCGCTCAACCGTATCGACGGCCCGACGGTGCTGGCGCTGACCCGCCAGAACCTGCCGCAACTGCGCACCTCAGCGCCAAACGACAATCCTTGCGCGCATGGCGCCTATGAGCTGGTCGCGGCGCAGGGCGAAGCCAAGGTGTCGCTGTTCGCCTCGGGCTCGGAGGTCGAGATCGCGGTGGCCGCCCAGAAGCAGCTGGCTGAGCGCGGCATCGCGTCGCGGGTGGTCTCGGTGCCCTCGCTCGAACTTCTGCTTTCACAGCCGGCGGAGCGGCGGAAGGCCATCATCGGCAACGCCCCGGTCAAGATCGCCATCGAGGCCGCGGTGCGCTGGGGCTGGGATGCCGTGATCGGCCCGGATGGTGAATTCGTGGGCATGCACGGTTTCGGTGCCAGCGCGCCCGCCAAGGACCTTTTCAAGCACTTCGGAATTACCGCCGAGACCGTCGTTAACGCTGCCGTGAAGCGCTTGGGCTGACGGTTGAGATTGCTGGGAAAAAGGACTACCTAGACCCCCATCTTGACCGTTCCCGCCCGGCCGAACCGGGCGTTCCGCCGTAAGCACCTCCGTGGAACGTCTCCGCGGGGCCGGCACCGGCTATTAGAGGAGAAACGAGCATGGCAATCCGCGTCGGGATCAACGGATTTGGCCGCATCGGCCGCAATATCTTGCGAGCCATCGCCGAATCCGGCCGCAAGGATATCGAGGTGGTCGGGATCAACGATCTTGGCCCGGTCGAGACCAACGCCCACCTGCTGCGCTTCGATTCCGTGCATGGCCGCTTCCCCGGCACCGTGACCGTCGACGGCGACTCGCTCAGCCTCGGCAATGGCAAGATCAAGGTTTCCGCCGAGCGCGATCCCTCCAAGCTGCCGTGGAAGGCCCTCGGCGTCGATATCGCGCTGGAATGCACCGGCATCTTCACCGCCAAGGACAAGGCCTCAGCCCATCTCACCGCCGGCGCCAAGCGCGTCCTGATATCGGCGCCTGGCGAGAACGCCGATGCGACCATCGTCTACGGCGTCAACCATGACACCCTGACCAAGGATCATTTGATCGTCTCCAACGGCTCCTGCACAACCAACTGCCTCGCGCCGGTCGCCAAGGTGCTGAACGACACTGTGGGCATCGAGACCGGCTTCATGACCACGATCCACGCCTATACCGGCGACCAGCCGACGCTCGATACCCTGCACAAGGATCTCTATCGCGGCCGCGCGGCGGCGATGTCGATGATCCCGACTTCGACCGGTGCTGCAAAGGCGATCGGCCTCGTGCTGCCTGAACTGAAGGGCAAGCTCGACGGCGTCGCGATCCGCGTGCCGACCCCGAATGTCTCGGTGGTCGATCTCAAGATCGTCGCCAAGCGCGCCACCGACGTCAAGGAAATCAACGCGGCGATGAAGCGCGCCTCCGAGCAGCAGCTCAAAGGCATCCTCGGCTATACCACTGCGCCAAACGTCTCGATCGACTTCAATCACGATCCTCACTCGTCGACGTTCCACGAGGACCAGACCAAGGTGCAGAACGGCACGCTGGTGCGGGTGATGTCCTGGTACGACAATGAGTGGGGTTTCTCCAATCGCATGGCCGACACGGCCGTGGCGATGGGGAAGCTGCTGTAACTGATTTCGTCATGCCCAGCCTTGTGCCGGGCATTCTTGTCTTGTTGAACCGTCATTCCGGGATGGTCCGAAGGACCAGACCCGGAATCTCGAGATTCCGGGTTCGATGCTTCGCATCGCCCCGGAATGACCGCCGAGAGTCCGAGTCCGCCAATGTCGAAAACATTCCGCACCCTCGATGACGTCGACGTGAAGGGCAAGCGCGTGCTGCTGCGCGTCGACCTCAACGTGCCCATGGAGAACGGCCGCGTTTCCGACGCGACCAGGCTCGAGCGCGTCGCGCCGACCATCACCGAAATTTCGGACAAGGGCGGCAAGGTCGTCCTGCTCGCCCATTTCGGCCGGCCAAAGGGACGCGACGCCAAGGATTCGCTCAAACCCGTCGCCGCGGCGCTTGGGCAGGTGATCAAGAAGCCGGTCGCCTTCGCCGACGACTGCATCGGTGAGGCCGCCGCCAAGGCCGTGGCCGCCATGAAGGATGGCGACATCCTCTGCCTGGAAAACACCCGCTTCCATAAAGAGGAAGAGAAGAACGATCCCGCGTTCGTAGCCGAACTCGCCAAGCTCGGCGACATCTGGGTCAACGACGCGTTCTCGGCCGCGCACCGCGCGCATGCCACGACCGAAGGCCTCGGCCACAAGCTGCCCGCCTATGCCGGCCGCACCATGCAGGCCGAACTCACTGCGCTTGAGAAGGCGCTGGAAGCGCCGACCAAGCCGGTCATCGCGATCATCGGCGGCGCCAAGGTATCGACCAAAATCGACCTCTTGGAAAACCTCGTCAGCAAGGTCGATGCCCTCGTCATCGGCGGCGGCATGGCCAACACCTTCCTGCACGCGCAAGGCGTCGGCGTCGGCAAGTCACTGGCGGAGAAGGATCTCGCGGCGACCGCGCTGCGCATCATGGAAAAGGCCAGCGCCGCGAACTGCGCCATCATCCTGCCCGTCGATGCCGTGGTCGCCTATCACTTCGCGGCCAACTCGCCCTCGCACGCCTATGGGCTCGACGCCATTCCGGCCGACGGCATGATCCTCGACGTCGGCCCGCAATCGACCGCGCGGATTCACGCCGCGATCGACGACGCCAAGACGCTGGTCTGGAACGGCCCGCTCGGCGCATTCGAAATGACGCCGTTCGACCGCGGCACGGTGGTTGCGGCCAAGCACGCGGCAGAGCGGACCAAGGCGAAGAAACTGATTTCGGTTGCGGGTGGCGGCGACACCGTTGCGGCGCTGAACCAGGCCGGCGTATCAGGCGATTTTTCCTATGTTTCGACGGCCGGCGGCGCGTTTCTCGAATGGATGGAAGGCAAACCGCTGCCTGGCGTGGAAGTTCTGAAGCAGCGTTAAACCAAGATTTAATGGAGCGCCAAAGGCGCGGCAAGTACAGGAGAATTTGAATGGCTCGCATTACCTTGCGTCAACTGCTCGATCATGCAGCAGAACACGATTACGGGGTGCCGGCTTTCAACATCAACAATATGGAGCAGGCGCTCGCCATCATGGAGGCCGCCTCCGCGCTCGATGCGCCCGTCATCATTCAGGCCTCGCGCGGCGCGCGCTCCTACGCCAATGACGTGATGCTCAGGCACATGATGGACGCGGTGACCGAAATCTATCCGCAGATCCCGGTCTGCGTGCATCTCGACCACGGCAACGAACCTGCCACCTGCATGACCGCGATCCAGGCCGGCTTCACCTCGGTCATGATGGACGGCTCGCTGAAGGCCGACGGCAAAACGCCCGGCGATTGGGACTACAATGTCGGCGTGACCAAGACCGTCACCGACATGGCCCATCTCGGCGGCATCTCAGTGGAAGGCGAGCTCGGCGTGCTCGGCTCGCTCGAGACCGGCATGGGCGACAAGGAAGACGGCCACGGCGCGGAAGGCAAGCTGTCGCACGACCAGCTGCTCACCAATCCCGATGAAGCCGTGAAGTTCGTCAAGGAGACCAGGGTCGACGCGCTGGCGATCGCGATGGGCACTTCGCACGGCGCCTACAAGTTCACCCGCAAGCCGGACGGCGACATCCTCGCCATGAAGGTGATCGAGGAGATCCATCGCAAGCTGCCGAACACGCATCTGGTGATGCATGGTTCGTCCTCGGTGCCGCAGGACCTGCAGGAGATCATCAACGCCAACGGCGGCAAGATGAAACCGACCTGGGGCGTGCCGGTTTCCGAAATCCAGCGCGGCATCAAGAACGGCGTGCGCAAGATCAACATCGACACCGACAACCGCATGGCGATGACCGGCCAGATCCGCAAAGTGCTGAAGGACAATCCGGAAGAGTTCGATCCGCGCAAATATCTCAAGCCCGCGATGGAAGCCATGGCCAAGCTGTGCAAGCAGCGGCTGCAGGAATTCAATACCGCAGGCCAGGCCAGCAAGATCAAAAAGGTGCTGACGACGGCCGAAATGGCCAAGCGGTACAGCAAGGGTGAGCTGGACCCCAAGACCGCCTGACAAGATCGCCTGAGCAGGCCGCCCGCGCCTCGCAAACACCCCCGCTGCGACGAACGTTTTCTAGGCAATTGCCCGAGAACCGCCTATTTTGGTGCGCAAGGGCATGATGTTTCTGGAGAACTTCGATGAATCTTGCTGACCTCAACAAGGTTGCCCTCGCCATGGTCACCCCGGGCAAGGGCATTCTCGCCGCCGACGAATCCTCGGGCACGATCAAGAAGCGTTTTGACGCCATCAAGGTCGAATCGACCGAGGAGAACCGCCGCGACTATCGCGAGATGCTGTTCCGCTCCACCGAGGCGATGAGCAAGTACGTCTCGGGCGTGATCCTGTACGACGAGACGATCTGGCAGAACGCGAAGGACGGCACGCCGCTGGTCAAGCTGATCGAGCAGTCCGGCGCGATCCCCGGCATCAAGGTCGATGAAGGAACGCAAGCGCTGCCGCAATGTCCGGGCGAATTGGTCACCGTCGGTCTCGACAAGCTCGCCGAGCGCCTGAAGAAATATTACGAACGCGGCGCGCGCTTTGCGAAGTGGCGCGCGGTGATCGATATCGGCAGCGGCATTCCTTCCATGACCGCGATCAGCGTCAACGCGCACGCGCTGGCGCGCTATGCCGCGCTGTGCCAGGCGGCGCAGATCGTCCCCATCGTCGAGCCGGAAGTGCTGATGGACGGCGATCACGACATCGACCGCTGCTATGACGTCACCCAGCGCGTGCTGAACGAGACGTTCCAGGAATTGCGGGTCCAGCGCGTCGAACTCGAAGGCATGGTGCTGAAGCCCAACATGGCCATTTCAGGCAAGAAGTGCGCGAAGCAGGCTTCCGCCGAGGAAGTCGCGGAGAAGACTGTTCGTCTCCTGAAGGCGTGCGTGCCCGCAGCCGTGCCCGGCATCGCCTTCCTCTCCGGCGGACAATCCGATGAGGATGCTACCGCGCATCTGAACGCCATGAACCGGATCGGCGGCCTCCCTTCCCGTTTGCCTTGGCGGCTGACCTTCTCCTATGGCCGGGCGTTGCAGGCGGCGCCGCAAAAGGCATGGTCGGGTAAGGCCGAGAACATTGCCGCGGGCCAGCGCGCCTTCACACACCGTGCGCGGATGAATGCGCTGGCGAGCAAGGGCGAGTGGGAAACCGGCCTTGAAAAGAAGGTCGCCTAGACTTGGCGAATAAACACTTGGCTAATAAACCTGTTCCGCCGCGCCCGGCGCCGCGCCTCTATCTCGCGACATCAGAGGTGGACGATCCGTCGCAGCTCGCAAGCATCCTTCCGGAGCTATTGGCGGCGGCCGACGTCGCGGCGGTGCTGCTGCGGCTGAAGCAGACCGACCAGCGCACCATGATTTCGCGTGTGAAGACACTGGCGCCCGTGATCCAGAATGCCGGCGCGGCGCTGCTGCTCGACGGCCATGTCGAACTGGTGGCGCGCGCGGGCGCCGACGGCGCGCATCTGAACGGCCTCGCCGCGCTGGAGGATGCCTTGCCGTCGCTGAAGCCGGACCGCATTGCCGGCGTCGGCGGTCTTGCCACGCGGCACGATTCGATGGCCGCGGGCGAACGGGGCGCGGACTACGTGCTGTTCGGCGAACCCGACGCCGAGGGCCAGCGGCCCTCGGTGGACGCGATTGCCGAGCGCCTGCAATGGTGGGACGAACTGTTCGAACCGCCTTGCATCGGCTTTGCCGCCTCGCGCGAGGAGGCTTTCGAATTCGCAGCCGCCGGCGCGGATTTCGTGCTGGTCGGCGATTTCATCTGGGCCGACCCGCGCGGCGCCAAGGCGGCGCTGACCGATGCCGGACAGGCGATCGCGCAAGCGTACGAAGCGGCGTTCGGAAAAGCCAAGGCTGGCATTGATAAGACCGGCACTGACAAGGCCGGGCACGGATAACGCCGGACCATGAAACTCCTGCGACCCATATCGCTGCTTGCGGGCCTCTTGATGACGACGACCGGCGCCACCGCGCAGATCTCGCTGACGCCGCCTGCCGCGCAGCCGCCTGCGAGCGCCGCGAAAAAGGAGGCGCCCAAGCCCAATGCTCCGACGGCTGCGAAAAAGCCTGCTGCGACACCGACGCCGACGCCGTCGGCGCCGCTCAAGCCTGCGGTAACGACCAAGCCCGCAGCAACGCCTGTGCCCTCGCCCTCGCCGACGGCCGCTTTCGAGGACCCGAACGTCGACAGCGTCTACGGCGCCTACCAGCGCGGCCTCTACAAGACGGCCTTCGACCTCGCGACCACGCGTGCGCAATATAACGGCGACGCCAAGGCGATGACGATGCTGGGCGAACTCTATGCCAACGGGCTCGGCATCAAGCGCAACTATGCGAAGGCCGCCGAGTGGTACCAGCGCGCGGCGGACGCCGGCGACCGCGAGGGCATGTTCGCACTCGCCATGATGCGGCTGGCGGGCCGCGGCGGCCCCACCAATCGCGAACAGGCGGTCAAGCTATTGGCGTCCGCGGCCAAGCTCGGCAACCCCAAGGCGGCCTACAATCTGGCGCTGCTCTATCTCGACGGCAATACGCTGCCGCAGGACGCCCGGCGCGCCGCCGAGCTGCTGCGCGTCGCAGCCGACGCCGGCAACCCGGAAGCGCAATACGCGCTGGCGACCTTCTACAAGGAGGGCACCGGCGTGCCGAAGGACATCGAGCGGGCGGTGCGGCTGCTGCAGGCGGCTGCGCTGGCCGACAATGTCGATGCCGAGGTCGAATACGCCATCGCGCTGTTCAACGGCACCGGCACGCCGAAGAACCAGCCGGCCGCGGTCGCGCTCTTGCGCAAAGCCGCCCGGCAAAACAGCCCGGTCGCGCAAAACCGGCTGGCCTGGCTGCTGATCTACGGCGTAGGCACCCCCCCGGACAAGGTCGAGGGCTTCAAATGGCATCTCGTCGCCAAGACTGCCGGCAAGGGCGACCCCAAGCTGGACGAATTGCTTGCCGAGCTCAGCCCCGAGGATCGCGCCAAGGCCGAGGCGGCGGCGCGCAAATGGACCGGAACCGCCGACAAATCACGCCTTGACGGCGGCACATCAGCAGGGCACCCAGTCCCTAAACCCTGACGGCATTGCGCCGTTCCCTCACACCATAAGCTCACATCATGCTCTACTCAGCCCTCATCAACGTCATGGTGAAAGCCGCGCGCCGCGCCGGCCGCAGCCTCAAGCGCGACCTCGGCGAGATCGAGCATCTGCAGGTGTCGCTGAAGGGGCCGGCGAACTTCGTCACCAAGGCCGACAAGCGCGCCGAGGAAATACTGTACGAGGACCTCGCCAAGGCGCGGCCGGGCTACGGCTTCATCGGCGAGGAAGGCGGCAGCCGCGAAGGCGCCGACAAGACCCACACCTGGATCGTCGATCCCCTGGACGGCACCACCAACTTCCTGCACGGCATCCCGCAATTTGCGATCTCGATCGGCTTGCGCCGTGAAGACACCATCATTGCCGGCGTGATCTACAACCCCGCCAATGACGAGCTCTACATCGCCGAACGCGGCAAGGGCGCGTTCCTCAACGACCAGCGCCTGCGCGTCGCCGGCCGCCGCAGGCTCGATGAATGCGTGGTCGCCTGCGGCCTGCCGCATATCGGCCGCGGCGACCACCAACTGGCACTGAACGAAATGGCCGCGCTGCAGAACAAGGTCGCCGGCTTCCGCCGCTTCGGCGCCGCCTCCCTCGACCTCGCCTTCGTCGCCGCCGGCCGCCTCGACGGCTACTGGGAACGCAATCTCTCGCCTTGGGATATCGCGGCGGGGCAGATCATGGTGCGGGAAGCGGGCGGGACGGTGACGGGCATCGAGGGCAAGGATGATGCGCTGAAGACGGGGAATGTGTTGTGCGGGAATGAGTACGTGCACGGGGAACTGGTGAAGATACTCGGGCCGCTGGGAAAATAGGGCGACGGTTCCAGGCCACGCCCCGTCGCATCATCCGCGATCGGGTGAGGCAGCCTTCCGGAGGCGGCGGAAGGACACGGAGGAGCCTTAGCGCTCCCAGCCAAAATATTGAAAACAACCCCATGCACAGTAGCCGGTACTCGTCGAGTGCCGAAACAGACATTTGACACGTCGGGCAAATCAGCGCGACAAGACCATCATCCACCGAAGGTCGCGATTGTAACAAGTCGTGCGGGGACCATAGGTCGCCGGCAGGTCGCGCCATGGCGCACCTGAACCCAGGACCCAAAAGATGCCATCGCGCACGCGGCGGTCATCTACTCGCCGAACGCCGCGGTGACATTCCATGCCAGGCAGCGTAACCTTGCATTTCTGAGGTGTGTACCTTTGGAGGCGATGCATGAAGCCGCACCTTGAGCAGTTCGCATCCTACAATCGTTGGGCCAACGCACGCCTCTATGAGGCAGCGCTGGCGATCGACGAAGCCGACTATCAGCGCGACGTTGGCGCGTTCTTCAAGAGCTTGCACGGAACGCTCAATCACCTCCTGCTGACCGATCGCATCTGGATGAAGCGCCTGACCGGCGAGGGCCAACATCCCAATCGGCTCAACTCCATCCTCCACGAAGATCGGTATGACCTCGCATTGGCCCGTGCTGACGAGGACGACCGGATCGCGAGCTTCGTTTATTCGCTCGATGAGGCGGCAATTTCCGGGACTCTCACGTATGTAACGACATCCGGGAAGTCGTTCGAGCAGTCCAGAGCGGCAATCCTTGCGCACCTATTTAACCACCAGACCCATCATCGTGGTCAGGCTCACACGATCCTTTCGATTTGTACTGGTCGGGAACCGCCGTCACTGGATTTGGTCGGAATGCAGAGAGGAGTGCCAGCGCCAGATCTTCGTTCCCTCGCAAACCGTGGGACTTCGTGACGGTCAAAGCCAGCATTCGGGAGCCAGCGGCAGCTCCTGGCACTTTTGCGAAGTGCCAACCGACGCGGAGAGTGTCTGCTTATCGGGGTAGACGGGAAGTGGTCGGCCTAAATTCTCGGGTCGCTGATTTCACGACATATTGGTCGACTTCTCTCCCGTAAAGGCGCACCGTTCCTGTGACGGTTGAACTGAAGCGTCCCAACGTTTGCGCAAACTTATCTAAACCACACTCAAGGCGGCCTAACATGCGCGCCCCAGACCCCGTCGTAACGTTTATTGTAGTTCTCGTAATCGGCCTTGCCGCTGGCTTTCTGTTCGACCGGCTTGCGGGGCCGTCATGGCTTGCTCGTCAGTTCTCCGGATCAACCCGCGGCATCGTCACAAGCGCATTGGTGGGTACGGCTGGCGCGTTGATTGGCTATCACATCGCGGTGCTTCTCGCGCTCGGCGGCGGGATAGTGACGTCGGCAATTGCAGCGGCGCTCGGAGCGACTGTGGTGCTGTTCGCTTGGCGGATGACGAAATAGTAAAAATATTTCTGCTCGTGGTACTTTCGAGACATGCCGACCGACGCGGAACGCCCTCGATATAGGCGCCGGTGCGCTGCGTGAGCGGCACCGCCGTTTCGAGCATGGATTGCATGGCCGGGGTGTTTTGGGTTGGTACCAAAATCGTCTTCATCGTCAGCCCCGCTCGTTGCAAATGAACGAAAGTCCCACGCAGCCAAGACGGCACTGACGTTCGACAGGCTAAGATCTTCGAGGCAAGACCGCCAAGACTTCGGCCTAAGGTTCCGTCGGCGTTGCTTGTGACCCCAGCGGAGGTGATCGAATAAACGGGAGTGATGTCGCTTTTTGGCCGACTCGAGAGCGCCGCACTGCAGCATTTCGCTCCCGCAAACCGACCGTCCCCTCGCGGCTTTTGATGATCAGGGCTATTCTTTCTCTCCGATCGTGGTTTCGGCGAAGCGCGTGAATGGCAAGAAATGAGCCGCACAGCTTTCGTTTGGTGATCAAATGGCGCACAGCGGTCAAAAGGGCTTCGGCATGACCAAGCACGGCCGATCAGGGCACGCGACCCGATCGCCGCGTTTCCGCTTCCTGCAGAAGATCGAAGCACAAAAGAACGATCGCAGGGACCGCTCTCGGATCAAGGACCCGAAACAGTCCGTCGAAGAGCTATTCCATCCCCGGAAGCCAACATGAACCTGACGAACTAGCTAAGTCCGGGTCTATGTCGGTTGCTGGAGGAAAAACGGGCTACGTTTGCGCTGTTAGAGACTTCCGAGTCTGCCCCGAAGGTCGACCTGCTGTGCTGTTGTGGGCAACACTCGGAATCGCCTCCCCGTTCATGCGCTCGCGGGGCCGTAATTCGCTTCGACGCTCCGGGAGTCCTTCGGCTGACTGTGAGTGCTCCTCCTTCCCACCGCCGCTCCACCATTAACACTGGTCTGACGCAGCTCTGGCCTCGCAGGATGCAAAGTACTCTTCGGATTGCGACCGAAGGCCTGCTCGGCCTGGCGCGAATCCGAAAGTACGCGTGGACTTGGGTGACTGCCCAGAGACGACTCGCTCGATGCCAGAGGCTTTCAGGTGACTCCCACCGTCAGACGGAAATGAGCGCATAGGGTAACCCTGAAGGCTTCTGCACGCCCATGGCGACGTTGTACACCCGCGCTCCGGCGGGCGTGCGGCCCTCATACTTCCCGCGATGCGCATGACCATGCACGACGGCGCATACTTTGAAGCGGTCAATGGTCTCTGCAAGGCGCGAGCACCCGAGGAAGGGATAAATTTCGAGAGGTTCACCCTCCACCGTGTCGACAATCGGGGCATAGTGAAGGACCACGACGGCGCGCCGGCTGTTCACCGTGCGCATGATGTTCTCCAGCCGCATCGCTTCATTCATCGCTTCGGCAACAAACGTCTTGATCGCCGGCTCGCCGAAAGAGCTTAGCATTCGTGGACCAAATCCGCCGACAAAGCCCTTCACGCCAATAAATGCCACGCCATTAACTTCGGCTGCCTGGCCATCGAGCAGGTGTACGCCCGCGTCACAAAGGATTCGCTTCACCTCGTCGGCATGTCCCGACTCGTAATCGTGGTTCCCAAGGACGCCGATTACCGGGACAGAGCAGACACGCAGCTCTTTAGCGAGGATTTCCGCCTGTGCCGGAGTTCCGGTATCGGTGAGGTCGCCGCAAAGGACCAGGGCGCCGGCACTCTTCGAGATTGCTTGAAACAATTCGCGAAGCGAGCCCGACTGCCCATCCTTCACATGAAGATCGCCGATGCTTGCAAATGTGAATGAACTTGCATCATCGGTCATTGCCGCACTCGTCTTCGACGTTCAGGAAGCCCCATTTCTCGGTCGCACTTCGGTAATCGGAGCTGGAAAGCAACCGACCGCGGCAGAGTTTCGTCGCCGGTGGCGGACCTTCCCGCTGCCGACTCAATCGTTCAAGAAGATCGTCAAGCAGCCAATCTGGAATGGCATCTCGCTCACTCGGATAGATCCAACGAAACATGAGCAGATGACAAAGCAGTATCTCCCAATGTGGGTTCATGTACATGATCAGGCGCTGCCAATCGATTGCCTCTCGCTGCTTAAGAATGAGATGGACGATATCGACGCCATCATGACGGTTCCGCTTCTGGATAAACGCCTTGGTCCAGATCAGCTCGGTGGGGTTGATCACAGGCACGCAATGCCCGAGCACTTGAGCCTGTGCTGCATACTGAAACCACTCTTCCTGAACCGGCACGGCGCCATTGCTGGAACCAAAGATGACGTCAACGAAATCGCGACCGCAGTGAACTTTTCCCAGCCAACTCTCATCCGCCGATACCCGATTGTTCCGCTGTAGGTGAGAGAGCAGGCGAGGGAATTCCGCGGCAGTCGTAAAAATGTCCAGGTCCTTTGTCGGGCACCGCGCGTGGGTATAAAGATTTACGGCGTACCCGCCTCCGATCATGAACGGAAGGTCCGATTCGAGGAGATCCCTCAGGACACTTGAATAGAACTGCTCCGTATGGGTAAGCGACGCGAGCTTGAACGCATCGACATCTGTCGAACATTCCGTACCCGGCGCTGGGCGATCTCGCGCGTGCACTGATCACTCCCATTTGGTCCTGAATACTAATCGGCGCGCATCGTGGAAGTTCCTTTGAGTTCCGAGTTGAACGACTCGGCGCGAACGGCCGGGCGCGTGCGAAAGAGCAGGACAAACGCTTCCTAGCGACGCGCGCTCGCGACGAAAGGTGGCGGATGTCCTTCAAATTCGTCTCGAGAGGCAAACGGTCACGCACTGCGAGCGCGCTTCAACATTGCAATAACAGCGGCGATGACCTGGCGCGATCACTCTCAAAACGAACGGTCGCCGCAATCATTCCGATAGTCTCATCCAGGCGGCTGCAACCCCGGCGAAGTCAGCCATTCGTCGATATGAGCGGCATCGCGCGCCTTCTTCAAAAGAAAGTCTCGATCCTCTAAAAGAAGATCTCGATCCTCTCCCGGCGGCAGACGCTCGGCTTGCCTTCTGACCTGCTCGGCTTCTCGGAGAAGGCTCTCTTCAATCGAGGTCGAGGGCCTGCTACGGTGCTTCATGAGGGGCCTCCGTCGTTTCGGTTCCCCGCCCGAGGCCCATTGATAACCCCGCTGACCAGGGCCGGGTTCCCTCTCCGCACGGTAGGAGCATCATGTTGATCGGCATGCTATCGGGCGCTTTCCCAGGCGCTACGTGCCTGCGCTCGAATTGCAGAATTGAACGGGATTTCCCTTCCTCCATCGCGGTCCTATCAGACCAGACCTTTGCTGGGTTTTTTGCTTCAGGAGTTCGGTACCATCCCTACCATTGGCGATAGAATTGATGTTAAGGGATGGCGATTCGAAATCGTCGACCTCGACGGCAGGCGCATAGACAAGGTTTTGGTCAGCTGGCTTGGAGCCTCAATAAATGCTTGATAGCTGCTCCTGGCACCTTGAGACATGTCCGCCTATCCTGAGAATGTCCGTTCGCCGGGGTAGACCGGAAGTCGCCGTCATCCGGTCTAACCGACGCGATTGACTCCAAACGGACATCCGACCAGAGACGCCCCGCAACGCTAGGTCTGGAAATGTTCGTCTTTCTGCTAATTCGTTCGCGGACTTGCAGCGACTAGGTAGAGCCCGACCACCAGACAAATGATGGCGGTCACGAGAAGGCCAGCCAAGACCTTCTCTGAACCAAAGGATAGACTGACGGTGTACATGTGGTCCTTCCACACGATCCATCCGGCCACGACGAGCACCACGGGCAATACCCCTAAGACGAGAAGCGCTATCCCGATTGGCCTCTGCATTTGCGATGTCCTAGTTTTTGCCCGGCTCCGGGATGATGCCCATTTCGCTGAGCATTCCCTTCCATCCGCAGTTCGGACACTGAACAGCAGCTCTTTCATCATCGTGAGCATTTGCGCCTTCCTGATAATCAAAACCAGGGCTTCGGCATTTCGGGCAACAACCCACGCCAATTCGTTTGACGATCTTTTCCCAAGCCATTTCGTTCATTCCAGCCCAAGGCGACCTCTTTCCTATCAGGCCAAGCCCGCGATGTCGCCTCCTGACCCTGGCTGTGTGAAAACGCTGCACTTGATGTGATTCGTGCGATATGATTCCCGCACGATTTGCGGGGGGCTCGGATGAAGCGCTTCATTGAGGGTGCGGATCGTGGGCAGAGCATGCTGTTTCCTGAATGCGTGGAAGACTGGATCGGCGAGGACAATCCAGTTCGCGTCATCGACGTCCTCGTCGACGGCCTCGATCTGGCCGAGCTTGGGTTCGGCGGGGTCGATCCCGAGGCAACCGGCCGGCCGTCGTACCACCCCTCGATTCTCCTCAAGCTGTACATCTACGGCTATCTGAACCAGGTGCAGTCGAGCCGGCGGCTCGAACGAGAAGCCGGACGCAATGTCGAGGTCATGTGGCTGCTGGGTCGGCTTGCGCCTGATCACAAAACGATCGCGGACTTCCGCAAAGACAATGGCCTGCGCTTCGCAAGGTATGTGCGCGCTTCGTCGAACTCTGTCGTGAGATGGGTCTTCTCGCGACGACGAGCGTTGCCATCGATGGCAGCAAGTTCAAAGCCGTGAATAACCGGGACAAGAACTTCACACGGGCGAAGGTGGAACGGCGGCGGGCCCAACTTGAGGAGAGCGTCGCGCGCTATCTGAGCCAACTTGACACGGCCGACCGGCAGGAGCCGACGGAGGCGCTGGCCGCGAAGGTGACAAGACTTACCGAGAAGCTCACAAAACTGAAGGAGGAGATGGGCAAGCTTGCCGTCTACGAGAGGCAGATGCTTGCGTCACCTGACCAGCAAATCTCGCTGACCGATCCTGACAGCCGTTCGATGGCGACGAGCGGCCGCGGCTCCGGCGTCGTCGGCTACAACGTGCAGGTCGCCGTGGATACCAAGCACCACCTGATTGTGACGCATGAGGTAACGAACAGCGGTTCAGATCGGGCTCAATTGGCGAGTGTGGCCAAGCAGGCGAAGGCCGTTCTACAGACCGAGACGCTCGAGGCTGTTGCCGATCGCGGCTACTTCAGCAGCGTGGAGATCCTCGCCTGCCACGAGGCCGGCATCACAGTAACTCTGCCCAAGCCGCAGACGTCTGGCGCCAAATCGGATGGGCGTTTCGGCAAGCAGGACTTTGTCTATTTGCCGGAGGAGGACGCCTATCGCTGTCCGGCTGGAGAGCAACTGCCATATCGCTTCACAAGCGAGGAAGATGGCAAGCGGATAAGACGTTACTGGACCAACGCTTGTCAAAATTGTTCGCTCAAGTCCCAGTGCACGACAGGGCCAGAGCGGCGGATTCCACGATGGGAGCATGAGCACCTGCTCGACGCCGTGCAGCAGCGCCTTGATGCGAACCCGCTCGCCATGCGCCAGCGTCGCGAGACGGTCGAGCATCCGTTCGGCACGATGAAGGCCCGCATGGGGGCGACACACTTCCTCACCAAAACGCTTCCAAAAGTAGCTGCCGAGATGGCTCTCTCGGTCCTGGCCTATAATCTGACGCGGGTCATGAACATCGTCGGGACCAAGCCGCTGATGGCTGCGGTCGCGGCCTGAGACCGAACGAGTCCTGGCTTCTCACCAACTTCCCTGGAAGAGCGTTTTTACACGACCAAGACCCAACGCGGAAGTCAGGCGCCTTCCGTCTTCATTGGCCACCGACGCGCGGAAACTTGTTGGCGCTCTTACTCGGGGCAGCCATTGGACAGGCGGATGTTCTGAAGGCGAACGTTGTTCTGGCCTGGGATTAGAACAACCCGCTCGACTTCGAGAAGCTTGGCGTCGCGAAGGCTGAAGAGAAAGCGGACGCCCAGATGCGCCGGCAAGCCCTCTGGAGATGGCGAGTCGCGGAACTGAACTCCGATATAATGCGGCACTATCGACTCGTCATGATACCAGGAGCCTGTGATAAAAAGGCTGCGAAAGGAGCCACTCGAAACCAGCCTTAGTAAGCATGGTTGAACGCGGGTTTCCCCTCCAGAGGACAGGAAGTTCAGTTGCTGCAAGGTCCCCGCATCGGCTTCTGAGAAGGCAACGTGTAGGCGCGTTGTCTGATAGGCCGACGGAAGCTCCGGGATGACGCCATCCGCGTGGACGGAAAGGATACGATCCTGGTGCGCAAATGCCGCGGTGGCGATCACCATAAAAGCGACAAGAAGCGTGGTGCGTTTCATTGGCTTGACATTCGATCACAGTTGCTGCGGCACGCGGGTTCGTCCGCGGCGCAATGCGGACTGCCTCTAGCACGAGACGTCTTATTTTGACGATCTCAGAGTCCGGAAATGGCACTTTTCGGAAGTGGTGGTCCCGATGCGTGATGTCCGCAGTTGGGTGAAGACCGGAAGTAGTCGGCCGACGACCAAGATGACGCGATTGACCCACTTCAGACATTGGCTTTGGGCAGCCGAAAACTCGACACAATTCTATCGTCGGTGGGTTGATCAATTCTCTTGGCTGAATTTTTGGGGGCGGTTTTGGTGCTCAAAAAGTATTTTGCTTTTGCCTTGGTCCTTTGTTGTTTGGTCTCTCCTGCCGAGGCAGCAGGCATCCAGCTTATCGACTCAGGCCCCGGCTTGGCTGGCGCTATTTGGTATCCATGCGTAGGTGAACCGAAAGATGTAGCACTCGGCAAACTTGCGCCTCCCGTCGATATCGCTTTACCTGGCGTAAAGAATTGTCCCGTCGTTGGGGCGAAGTTGCCGCTTGTTATTTTCTCTCACGGTCGGGGCGGTTGGTTCGGCGGTCACAATGATACTGCAGAGGCGTTGGCCAACGCTGGCTTTGTAGTCGCAGCCGTCAATCATCCCGGCGACAGCGGTAGCGATTCTTCGCAGCGAGACAGCTTGTCCGTCCTGGCGTCACGTCCGGCGGATATGATCCGCTTGCTCGATTTCATGTTGAGTAGCTGGAAGGACCGAGCCGCCATCGATCCCGCCAAAGTCGGTTTCTTCGGCTTCTCCGCCGGTGCCTATACAGGCCTGGTGTTGGCGGGAGGAAATCCGGATTTCCGCAGGATAGCGCCTCTCTGTACGGAGTCGAACAAATCGAGAGGTTGCGAACAGTTTCGCAACAACGACATTCCATCCAACCTGCCGCATGAGCCCCGAATCCGGTCCGCTGTGCTTGCCGATACCGCAGTGAACTTTGCATTTACAAAGGAAGGCTTGGCCGGGGTCCAAATCCCGCTGCTGATCTGGCGATCTGAGTTGGGAGGTGGAGGCGTGGACCCGAAAAATTCGCTACTCACCGCCAACAATCTTCCGGGCAAACCAGACATTCGCACCGTGCCGGCCAATCACTTTGCCTTCCTGCCACCGTGCCCACCGCAACTCGCAACGGCGGTGCCGCGCATCTGCACCGACCTGCCCGCTGGCTTCGATAGAGCGGCCTTTCATCGCGATTTCAACGCGAGCGTTGTGACGTTTTTTCGGGATAGTTTGGCTAGTGATGGCGCAGCTCGCTAACTTTGTGGGATTGCTGGAATGACCGCTGTTGGCACCTTTGAGACATGCCCGCCTGTCATGAGAATGTCCTTTCACCGGGGTGGACCGGAAGTCGGGTTAAATCGACGCGATTGACCCAAAAAATGCGACGTCACGCAGCACTTAGGCGGATCGCTTCCAAGCGTCGACAGGCCGACACCAGAATGGTATAAGCCCGGCTTCCATCTAGGATTTCCCGATGTTGATCAGGATTATTTCCGAGTTCTGAGCCGATAACGCGCCGCCGGTCCATCGCAGGATGGACTCGACGAGTACATTCACGGCACGGAGCGATCCAGATGGCTTCATCATCTCTTCCGGTTCTCTATTCAACGCCGCGCGCAGAGGCGGTGGCGGATTTTGTCTCAATGCACTACGACTTGCCCGGCTCGATTGCGTGCAAGCTGTTGCGCCGCGGCTTCAACGACACCTTCGAGGTTCGGACCAAGAACGGCGAGCGTTTCATTTTTCGCATCTCAACGCGACGCGCGCGCGGTGACGCCGACGTTGCCTCGGAAACCGCGTTTCTCGCTCATCTGGACAGCCAGGGCATTCCCGTGGCTGCCGCCATTCCGATGCGTGACGGATCGCTTTTTACGTCGGCATTTTTTCCGGAAGGTCAGCGTCCCGCTGTCCTGTTCCGCTATGCAGAAGGACGCCCGTCTCAGGCAGGAAGTTCCGCCGCCGACGCAAGAGCAAACGGGGTGACCCTGGCGCGGATTCATGATGTCGCCGGCAGCTTCGCCTCAGGCGACGAGGGCCGCTACCGGCTCGACATTGACCATCTGCTGCACAGACCCTTATCCGCCATATTGGCGCTTGAGGATCTCAGCGATTCCGTGCGCACAGGGTTGGTCGATTTGACTGGGCGATTGTCAGCTGGGTTCGCGGAACGGGACGGACTTTCCTGGACGCGCTGCCACGGTGATTGCCACGGTTACAACGCCGTCGTTGCGCTGCAGGGACCCATGGCCGGCCAAGCGGTCTTCTTCGATTTCGACGATGGCGGTCCGGGATATCTGGCTTACGATGTCGCGGTATTTCTCTGGCGTTGTGTTACGTTCGGGCGAAAGCAACACGCATTCTGGCACGCCTTCATTGAAGGCTATCGCACGATACGCGAAGTGCCGCCTGCGGATCTTGAAGCCGTGCATCTTTTCGTTCCCATCCGTCACATCTGGCTTATGGGGGAGTATGCCAGTCGTATCCACGAATGGGGCAGGCAAGCCGCGGCCGCTGATTGGATCGCCGCACAGCTGGATTTCATGCTGTCGTGGGAAAGGAGAAACTGGCGCCAGGGCTGTTCTGAGCAAATCGGATTCTCTGGGGCAAAGGCCCCTATGTCGCTTGTTGGCACTTTTCAGACCTGCCGATCCTCGCAGCGAACGTCGGCTTTGAGGGGTAAAGCGGAAGTGGCGCGGGCGTCGCCAAACCGGCGCGAGGACGGAGAAGTCAGTGGAGCCGTTCTCGCCGGGTGTGAGGCCGTCGTGAAGGTCGTTAAACCTCATGAAGCGCGCAGCGAGTTCAACTTCAGTCGAGCGGCTAGCGCTTCGGCTTCCTTTTGGGTTCCTTCAGAAGCATCCGTTGCGCCCTCAACTCCGCACGTTTCTTTATCTCGGCCTTGATCTTAGCAATCAAGGTCTTCGCTTCAGGTGGGCGTACTTTGAGGGTTGAACCCACTAGCGCCTCGACGTTTTCGCTTTCTTTTTCTTCGCAACGTTCTTCTTCCCAACAGCCTTACGCCCGGCAGTTGCGGGTGAATGCTTGGCCGCCCTCTTTGATTTTTTAGCAGCGGATTTCTTTGCAGACTTCTTGGCGGTTTTCTTAGCCGCCTTTTCTGCGGCTGCTTTCTTCGGCGGCGTCTTCATCGATGCGCGTTTGACCCGGGCCTTCCGCTTCTTTGGAGCAACAGGGGGTATAGGCATCGCCGCCGCATCGGCGACTAACGGCACGTCCATTACGGTCATCTTCTCTTCTTCACCTGGCGTAGCGGCTGACTTCGCAGCGTCCGCTATCGAACTCGCCATATCCTTCACGGCCTCTGTCGCCTTCTCAATTCGAGACCTATCGCCCTCGTCGTCGTCCATGGCGCCCTCCCATGAGTCGGAAGGGCAATATAGCTCATTTGGCGCTCGCCGCATACGTGGCGGGCAACGTGCCCGACCATCCCATCGCTAATCTCATCCTGACGGAGGAGAACACGGCCAAGGCGGCCAGTGCGGCAAGGGCGCGCAACAACCCGCCCAGGAAATACTGACTGCCGCCAACGCCGGGGTACGCGCAGGGTCACGAGCTTGCCGCCGTCCGCCAACGCGATAGGCTCGTCAAACTTGCGGCTCCAGCCTGTTGAACGCTTCGACATCTCCCTCGCCCCCGGGCGCATACACGAACTACTTTTTTTGCTGATGTCGGAGAGCACGAGCAAAAAAGTCGCGAGCTATCGTGTCCAAGACCGCGGAGATTTGTTCGCCTGACTCCGGAGCCCTTTCGAGTCGTTCGGCCTCGCGAATGTAGTCTAACGACAATTCGCGCAAGCGCTGGACTTCGGAATCATCCGGCAAGGGAGCGATTTGAGCCAGCAAGTGTAGTGCGCGCGCACGCGCGCGTTCGCTTCTGGAGCCATCCATGATGGGCCTCCAAGATTGTTATCGTGAGCTTCTGATATTGAAGACCGCGGTTGCGGTCTGTTCTCCCCAGCCCGAACCATAACATTCGGCACACATTGGGAGGGCCGTTGAGCCCGGCTCGATTAAACTAAACGCGCTTCCTTGTGTCTGGTTCCCGACACTAGGGCTTCGCGCTGTGAGCCGCTTAAACGGCTGCCATCCCGATCAGCCGCGCGGTCAGGGCGCCGGCATCACAATTCGTTTTTCGTCACCGGATTGGGCTCTGGCGCACGGTCCCGAGTTAGCTGCTCGCCCGCGCCGAAGAGGTGATCGAATAGAGCTGTTGTTTTCTGCGGTGCATGAGTCCGTTCATGGCACATATCGTCGTTTCGCTGCTATGCAGCAGCACGTCGGGTATCGGGGCATAGCGGACGCCGGCGCGGTGTCAGCCCGGCAAATTTATGGCTTCATGGACTGGATGCATCGGCCGCCGCCTGCGCCAAGGCTTCTCGACGGCCCGAACCCGCAAGTCCCGGCGAGGTGCTGGCGTCGCGGGGTCACGGAGCATGACAACGTCTATCGCTTCACTGGCGCCGGCGGGCCGACCAACTCGGCTCCCGCGGTCTCCTCTACCTTCTCCCGGTCTCCCGCCAGCACGCGCTGCACGGAGACGAAGAACACCGGCACCATCAACAGCGCCAGGATCACCACCGCGATCATGCCGCCCATGACGCTGGTGCCGAGGGCCTGCTGGCTGGCGCCGCCGGCGCCGGTCGCGATCGCCATCGGCAGCACGCCGCAGACGAAGGCGAGACCCGTCATCAGGATCGGGCGGAAGCGCAAGCTGCACGCTTCGATCGTTGCCTCGACCAGCGGCTTGCCCTGCGCGCGCAGATCCTTGGCGAATTCGATGATGAGGATGGCGTCTTTTGCGGCCAGGCCGATGATGGTGATCAGGCCGACGGTGAAATAGACGTCGTTCGGCAGGCCGCGCATGGTGGCGGCAATCACCGCGCCGCAGATGCCGAGCGGCACCGTCAGCAGCACCGCGAGCGGAATGGTCCAGCTCTCATAGAGGGCGGCGAGCAAGAGGAACACCACCAGCACCGAGAGGCCGAGCAGGAACGGCGCCTGCGAACCCGACAGCTTTTCCTGCAGCGACTGCCCGGTCCATTCGAAACCGAAGCCGCGTGGCAGCTTGTTGGCCAGCCGCTCCATCTCGGCGATGGCGTTGCCGGACGTGAAGCCGGGCTTGGCTTCGCCGGAGATGCGCACGGCGGGATAGTAGTTGAAGCCCGCGATCTGGGTCGGCCCCCTCGACCACTGCACCGTGGCAAAGGCGGAGAACGGCACCAATTGCCCGCGACTGTTCTTGACGTTGTAGTTGAGGATGTCGTCGGCGTTCATGCGGCTGGCGCGGTCGGCCTGCACGATCACGCGCTGCATCCGGCCGCGGTTCGGGAAGTCGTTGATGTAGTTCGAGCCGAGATTGGTCGAAATCGTCTGGTTGATGTCCTCGAAGGTGACGCCGAACGCGCCTGCCTTTTCCCGGTCAATCATCAGATTGACCTGCGGCGCCGGCGGCAGGCCCTCGACATAGACCTTCTGCAGCACTGGGCTGGCATTGGCTTCGGTGATCAGCCGGTCCGCGGCGGCGACCAGCGCCGGATAGCCTTTCTGTCCGCGGTCCTGCAGGCGGAACGAGAAGCCCGAGGAATTGCCGAGATTGTCGATCGGCGGCGGCTGCAGCGCGGAAATTTTTGCGTCGCGGATCGAAGACAGCTCGCGGTTGACGTCGGCGACGATCGCCGCAGCGGAGTCCTTTTTGCCCCGCTCCGACCAGTCCTTCAGCGTGATAAAGGCCTGCGCGGTGTTCATGCCCTGGCCGAGGAAGCTGAAGCCGGTCAGGAACGTGACGTCCTCGACGCCGGCGCGCTCGCGGAGATATTTTTCGACCTGCTCGACCGCGGCCTCGGTACGGGCATAGGACGAGTCGGACGGCGTTTGCACGTCGGTGGTGATAAAACCTTGGTCGTCGACCGGCAGGAAGCCGCCGGGCAGCCGCACGAAGGCCCAGCCGAGGCCGATGAACAGCACCGCGTAGATCGCCATCAGCCGGCCGGTGCGCTTCAGCGATCCCTTGACGGTGCGCGTATAACCGCCGCGGCCGCTCTCGAGCACACGGTTGAACCAGCCGAATACGCCCTTCTTCGCATGACCATGGCCTGCTTCAACCGGCTTCAGCAGGGTCGCGCACAGCGCCGGCGTCAGCGAAAGCGCCAGCAGCGCGGAGAACGCGATGGCGGACACCATGGTGACCGAGAACTGGCGGTAGATGATGCCGACCGATCCCGGGAAGAACGCCATCGGCACGAACACCGCCATCAGCACCAGCGTGATGCCGATGATGGCGCTGGTGATCTGCGACATCGCCTTGCGGGTCGCTTCCTTCGGCGGCAGGCCCTCCTCCGCCATGATGCGCTCGACGTTCTCGACCACGACGATGGCGTCGTCGACGAGGATGCCGACCGCCAGCACCATGCCGAACATCGTCAGCATGTTGATGGAATAGCCGGCGGCCATCAGCATCGCGCAGGTGCCGAGCAGCGCCACCGGCACCACGATGGTGGGAATGATGGTGTAGCGGATGTTCTGCAGGAACAGGAACATCACGATGAAGACCAGCACCACCGCCTCGACCAGCGTCATCAGCACCTTGTTGATCGAGGCCTTGACGACGGGGGTGATGTTGTAGGGGATTTCGTAGCCGATATTGGTCGGGAAGAACTTTGACAGTTCTTTCATCTTGGCTTCGACGGCGCTGGCGGTCTGCAGCGCGTTGCCGGTCGGCGACAGCAGCACCGAAAGGCCCGCGGTCGGCTTGCCGTTCAGCCGCGTGTTGAACTGGTAGCTCAGGCCGCCGATCTCGATGCGGGCGACGTCGCGTAGCCGCACGGTCGATCCGTCCGGATTGGCGCGCAGCGTGATCGCGCCGAATTCGTCGGGCGAGGACAGCTGGCCCTTGACCAGCACCAGCGCGGAAATCTTCTGCTCCGGCGTGCTCGGCTCGGCGCCGACGCTGCCCGAGGCGACCTGCGCGTTCTGGGCTGTTATCGCCTTGTTGACGTCGTCGGCGGTGAGGCCGTAACCGACCAGCCTGGCCGGATCGACCCAGATCCGCAGGGAACGCTCGGTGGAATACAGCGTGGCGCGGCCGACGCCGGGAATGCGCCTGATTTCGCCGAGCACGTTGCGGATCATGAAATCGCCGAGACCAATTTCGTCGAGCGAGCCATCGGTGGAGTTCAGCGTGATGATCTGCAGCACGGCGGAGGAGGCTTCCTCGACCAGGATGCCCTGCTGGATCACCGCGCGAGGCAGCCGCGCCTCGACGCGCTTGAGGCGGTTCTGCACTTCGACCGAGGCCGCGCCGGTTTCGGTACCAGGCACGAAGTTGGCGATGATTTCGACCTGTCCCAGCGAGTCAGAGGTGGATTCGAAATTGAGGATGCCGGAGGCGCCATTGAGCTCCTCCTCGATCAGGCGCGTGACGCTGTTGTAGAGATTTTCGGGCGACGCACCGGGATAGCTGGTCGAGATCGAGATCGAGGGCGGCGCGATGATCGGATATTGCGCAACCGCGAGCAGCGGAATCGAAATCGCGCCGATCAAACAGATGAAAAGCGCAACCACCCAGGCGAAGATCGGCCTGTCAATGAAGAAGGAGGGCATATCCCGATCTCAGCGGGCGGCTTGCGTCGCCGGCGCACTCGGTGTCGCCGGCGCGCCCGGTATGGTACCCACCGAGGCATCCGCATCGATCCACGCCTTCGCCTTGACCTTGTCGCCGGGCACGAATTTCTGGAACCCGTCGACGACGACGCGGTCGCCGTCCTTGAGGCCCTCGCTGACCAGCCACAGGCCGTCCTGCACCGCGCCGGTGCGGACCGGCTGCGTCGCGATACGGCCGTCATCCTTGACCACGAACACCTCGCTGCCGCCGCCGGCATCGCGTTGGATCGCCTGCTGCGGCACCGCGATGGCGTCGGAATCGATACCCTGTTCGATCAGGACGCGGACATACATGCCGGGAAGCAGTTCGCGACTGGGATTCGGGAACTGCCCGCGCAGCGTGACCTGTCCGGTATAGGCATCCACCTTGGCTTCGGAAAACAGCAGCTTGCCGGGAATCGGATAGACCGTTCCGTCGTCCAGCACGAGGCGGACCTTGGCTGCGTCGGGCGCAATCCGGTCGAGATCGCCATTGTCAAAGGCACGGCGCAGCTTGTGCATCTCCGAGACCGATTGGGTGAAGTCGGCATAGATCGGGTCGAGTTGCTGGATCGTGGCGAGACTGGTGGTCTCGTTCTGCACCACCAGCGCGCCTTCGCTTACCAGCGCGGCGCCGACGACGCCGCTGATCGGCGCACGGATCGTTGCATAATCAAGGTTCAGCTTGGCGCGCGCGACTTCGGCCTTGCGGCTGCCGACCTCGGCCTCGGCCTGGCGCTGGGCCCCGATGGCCTTTTCATTCTCAGCCTCGGGCGCCGCGCGCTGGCTGGTCAGTGTCGAGATGCGCCGAGCATGCTGCGAGGCGAGATCGAACGCGGCCATAGCCTTGTCCAGCGCGGCTTCGCTCGCCTGCAGTTCGACCTCGAACGGCTTGGGGTCGATCCGGTACAGCGGATCGCCGGCGTTCACCTCGGTTCCCTGCTGGAACAAACGCTCGACGATAATCCCGGAAACGCGCGTGCGAACTTCCGAAACCCGGGTGGGCGCGATCCGGCCGGGCAATTCACGCAGGAGGGCGCGGGACTGAGGCCGTACGGTGAAGGTGCCTACTTCAGGCTCTTGCGGTTTTGCCGCGGCGGTAGCGGCGATCGGTTCATTGCAGGCAGCCAAAAGCGGCGCTATCGCAGTCAACATCAAAACGATGCATGCCGATCGCGTTTGTAGTCCGGACATTGAAAGCATTGCCCCAGTTCAGGTTGGAAAGCGCGAATTGAGCATTCGCGACGTTATCGTCGGAAGACGTCGTAAGCGGTCTTTGGAACTCACGGTTGTTGATGGAACATAGGATAGGGAGAGCCTGCTGCGACGCAATACGGTTTCGTGGCGGCCCAATGTCACACAACGCTACCGCGCTGAATTAACGTCGGTTTTTCCGGAGTCACTCGATTGTGAGCCGGGGTTCCATCTACTTATTCGCAGGAGTAGCCCGGATGGAGCGAAGCGCAATCCGGGGAATCGGCATCCGTTCGACGGCCCCGGGGTTCGCGGAGCCTGTTATCGGGCGCGCATTCGCGCGACCCGTTCGCTCACCCGGGCTACGGGCTAACCGGCGGCCGCCTTCAGCCGGTAATGGCTGACGCCCCACTCGCTGCCGCCGGCGTAACCGAACAGGCCTGCGGTGGCGAGCAGCAACCAGCGCCAGCGCCGCATCCACAACGCGGTCTCGCCGCCATGGACCTTGCGAAGCACGCGCTCGATTTCGTAGCGATGCGTGTCGAAGTTCTCCAGCCAATCCTGCGCGGTGCGCTGATAATGCACGCCGCTCCAGCGCCATTCCTTTTCGACCCCGAACAGATCGGCATATTGCCGGATCAGATGATGGCTCGGCATCACGCCGCCGGCAAAGAAACGTTGCGCGATCCAGTCCTCGCCATCGGCGCGATCGAACAGATAGGCGCCGGAGCGGTGGGTGAAGATGTGCAGGAAGAAGCGGCCATCGGGCTTCAACCACGCGCACACGCGGGTCATCGATTCGCGCCAGTTCATCATGTGCTCGAACATCTCGACGGAGACGACACGGTCGAACTGCGCATCGGGCGCGAACACGTTCATGTCCTGCGTAATGACGCGCAAATTGGCCAGGCCTCGCTGGGCGGCTTCGCCCTCGACGTATTCGCGCTGCGCGTTCGAGTTGGAGACCGCCGTGACCAGCGAATGCGGAAATTGCCGCGCCATCCAAAGCGACAGCGAACCCCAGCCGCAGCCGAGTTCGAGGATCGATTGCCCGTCGGCCAGGTCGGCATGCTCGACAGTCTGGCGCAGCGCTTCCTCCTCGGCCTCCTGCAGGGTCGAGGCCGCCTCCCGGTAGAAGCAACAGGAATATTTGCGATTGGGACCGAGCACGCGGGCAAAGAACTCGGCCGGCACCTCGTGGCCGCGGACATCGGGCTCGTCGCTATATTCGGCGATGGCGCGCGCCGCCATTTCGTCGGCGAGCCAGGCATCGCTCTCCGCATTCCCGGTGGCGAGCCGCGTGGCGGCGCGCGAGCAGAGCTGGTGGATTGCGGCCCGGATAATGGCGTCGGGCAGCGGCACGCGCTCGGCGGTTCCCATGATCGTGGAGACGAAGCTCATGTGACCACTCCCTTGGGTGGAGAACGGGCTGCAGTGGCTGGTCTATCTCGGAGCAGGTGCTTCTTTCGAACAGCCGCTGGACCGGGCGACCGCCCCACGGGGGGCCCGTCACGACTGAAAGCGATACGGGGACGGCCCGCCGGTCCCTCGTGATACAAGGCCGTCATGAAAAATCCCGGTTGGACATCGAAACGTTCCAAAATACGCTGATGTCAAAGCCGGGTTTCGGGAAGAGGTTCCACCATCGTCCACTCGAAATCGCGGCTTCGCAGCTTTTTTCTCCAGCCCGCTGTGCCATATTGGTTCCCAGCTCGGCTTTTCGTAACGGATGACACCCCGCAAATGCCCCCAGGCCACTCCTCCCGCTCCGAAATGGAGATCGAACTGAGCAAACTGTCCTCGCCCCGGATTTTTCTGGTGCGGATGCTGGTGTTCCTGGTGCTGTGTGCGCTGGTGACGGTCGTGCTCTACAAGCAGATCATCGCGGCGTTCTTTGCCAATCCCGGCCTCAACGCCCTGATCGGCGCGGTGCTTCTGATCGGCATCATCCTGTCGTTCCGGCAGGTGATCCGGCTCTATCCCGAGGTCTCCTGGGTCAACAATTTCCGCATCGCCGATCCGGGTCTCGCGATCGACCGGCGTCCGAGACTGCTGGCGCCGATGGCGGCGATCCTTGGCGGCGAGCGCTCGGGGCGGATGACGATTTCGCAGCAGACCATGCGGCACCTGCTGGATTCGATCGCGACGCGGCTGGATGAAGCGCGCGACATTTCCCGCTACATGACGGGCTTGCTGGTGTTTCTCGGCCTGCTCGGCACCTTCTGGGGCCTGATCGAAACGGTCGGCTCCGTCGGCAAGGTGATCGACGGCTTGAAGGTCGGCGGCGATTCGGGCGCCCTGTTCGATACCCTGAAGGACGGGCTGGCCGCCCCGCTCGGCGGCATGGGCATTTCGTTCTCGTCCTCGCTGTTCGGCCTCGCCGGCTCGCTGATCCTGGGCTTCCTCGACCTGCAGTCGAGCCAGGCGCAGAACCGCTTCTACACCGACCTCGAGGACTGGCTCGCCTCCACCGTTCGCGAATATGGCGATGGCGCGTCCGGCCTCGGCGGCGAATTGCAACATGCGATGGAACGGATACGCGCGGTGGTTGAAGAGAGCGGCAGCGGCCGCAGCACCACGGCGGCGATGGCCAACCTCGCCGAGGCCATCCAGGGCCTGGTCGCACATATGCGCACCGAGCAGCAGATGATCCGCGAATGGGCCGACGGCCAGGGCGAGCAGAACCGCGAGATCAAGAAGCTGCTGGAGCGGATCGCCAAGCAGCCCGAGAAGAGCTGAAGAAGTGGAATGTTCGTGTCCCGGACGCGGCGCAGGCGGCGTTGCACGCCGCACCGCGTCCGGGACACGAGATTGTCGGAGAATCGGAAATGGCCCTCGCCCGTGCACGCCGCAATGATTCCGGTTTCAACTACTGGCCGGGGTTCGTCGACGCACTGTCGACACTGGTGCTGTCGATCGTGTTCCTGCTGTCGGTGTTTTTGGTGGTGCAGTTCTTCCTGTCGCAGGAGGTCACCGGCAAGGACAAGGCACTGGAACAGCTCAACGCCAAGATCGCGCAGCTCAACGACCTGCTGTCACTGGAAAAGCTCGGCAAGATCACGCTCGACGACCAGGTCGGGCAATTGCGCGCCGGCCTCGCCGCCGCGGAAGGCGAGCGCGACCGTATCAAGGGGCTTTACGAGGGGCTGGCCGGCGCCGGCAGCGACGCCCAGGGCCGCACCAACGAGCTCAACAAGGCGCTGGAATCCGAAAAGACAGTGTCCTCGCGCGCGCTCGCCCAGATCGAGGTGCTGAACCAGCAGATCAGCGCGCTGCGCCGCCAGCTCGCGGCGCTCGAGGAAGCGCTGGAAGCGTCCGAAAAGCGCGACAAGGAATCGCAGGGGCGGATTGCCGATCTCGGCCAGCGCCTGAACGTCGCGCTGGCGCAGCGCGTGCAGGAATTGTCGCGCTACCGTTCGGAATTCTTCGGCCGCCTGCGCGCCATTCTGGGCAATCGCCCCGATATCCGGATCGTCGGTGACCGTTTTGTCTTTCAGTCGGAAGTATTCTTCGATACCGGCCAGGCGCTGTTGCTCCCCGAAGGCCGCGCCGAACTCGACAAGCTCGCCACCGCACTGATCGACCTGGACAAGCAGATTCCAAGCGAGATCGCCTGGGTGCTGCGGGTCGACGGCCACACCGACATGCGGCCGATCAACTCGCCGCTGTTCAAGTCGAACTGGGAATTGTCGTCGGCGCGCGCCATCTCGGTGGTGCAATACCTGGTTTTCCTCGGCGTCCCCGCGCAGCGGCTGGTCGCCGCCGGCTTTGCCGAATTCCAGCCGCTCGATCCAGCACCCAACGAAGACGCCTACAAGCGCAACCGCCGCATCGAACTGAAGCTGACGGAACGGTAGGGTGACCTTCACGCACACCACGTCGTCATGGCCGGGCAAAAGCGCGAAGCGCGTCTTCGCGCGGACGTCCCGGCCATCCACGTCTTGTGGATCGGCTAAAAGAAAGACGTGGATGCCCGGGAAAAGCCCGGGCATGACGATTTGGGTATCGGCTTGACCCCATCCTTCACACTCCGTCCCTATCGCGCCGAGGACGAAGAAGCGGCAATCGAGCTGTGGCGGCTGACCTGGCAGCAGGCCTATCCCGGAATCGACTTCACCGCACGCGTGCCGTGGTGGCGCGAGCGCTGGCGCAATGAGCTGGTGGCGAACGCTGCGATCATCGTCGCCGAACAGGCGGACGCGCTGATCGGGTTCGTGACCATCGACGGATCAGGCTATCTCGACCAGCTCGTGGTCAGCCCCGATCACTGGGGCTCGAAACTTGCTACCGCACTGGTCGATGAAGCCAAGCGCCTGTCGCCCGATGGCGTCACGCTTCTGGTTAACAAGGACAACGCGCGCGCCATCCGCTTCTACGAACGCAACGGCTTTGTGCACGATGGCGAGGACGTCAACCCGACATCGGGGCGGCCGGTCTTGAAGATGGCATGGAAGGGGTAGCAGCGGGCGACGCCCAACTTGGGCGCTCTCTTCGTCGTGCCCCGCGAAGGCGGGGCATCCAGTACGCCGCGGCCTTTCGATTCCACCACTGACGTCTCTGGAATACTGGGTCACCCGCCTTCGCGGATGACGACAGCGGCGCAAGTTCAAATCCCCTCAAATTGCAGCCGCGCCAATCGCGCGTAGAGCCCGTTCGCTGCAACCAGCTCCGCATGCGTGCCCTGTTCGACGATCCGGCCCTGGTCCATCACCATGATGCGGTCGCAGGACAGCACGGTGGCAAGGCGATGGGCGATCACGAGCGTGGTGCGGTGGCGCATCAATTCTTCCAGCGCGGTCTGCACCAGCGTCTCGCTTTCCGCATCGAGCGCGGAAGTGGCTTCGTCGAGCAATAGCAACGGTGCGTCGCGCAGGATCGCGCGCGCGATCGCGATGCGCTGGCGCTGGCCGCCGGACAGCGTCACGCCACGCTCGCCGAGCTGCGCCTCAAAACCACCCGGCAGCCGGCGGAGGAATTCGGTGGCATGGGCGAGATCGGCGGCGCGCTCGACTTCGGCATCGCTGGCGTCAGGTCGGCCAAAGCGGATGTTTTCGCGCGCGGAGGCCGCGAACACGACCGAGTCCTGCGGCACCAGCGCGATGCGCGAACGCACGTCAACCGGATCGGCCGATCTGACCGGCACGCCGTCGAGTGAAATCGTGCCGCGTGCCGGATCGTAGAAGCGCAGCAGGAGGTGAAACAGCGTGCTCTTGCCCGCCCCTGACGGGCCGACGATCGCGACCTTCTCGCCGGCCTTGACCGCGAGCGAGACATTGTCGATCGCAAGCATGTCCGGCCGTGTCGGATAGGCGAAGCTGACATTGTCGAAACCGACGTCGCCGCGCGCCTGCTGCGGCAGTGCGGCCGGCTGCGGCGGCGCGGTGATCTGCGATTTGACCCGCAGGATTTCGAACAGCCGCTCGGCGGCGCCCGACGCAGCCGAGACTTCGCCCCAGACTTCGCTGAGTTGCCCGAGACCGGTCGCGGCGAACGCCGCATACAGCACGAACTGGCCAAGCCGGCCCGGCGTGATCTGGCCGGTCAGCACGTCGTGCGAGCCGACCCAGAGGATCGCGACGACGCTGGAGAACACGATGAAGATGATGATCAGCGTCAGCACCGCGCGCGCCCGCGTCGAGCTGCGCGCCGCCTCATAGGCCTGCTCGACCTCGCCGCCGAAGCGGTTGGTTGCCATCCGCTCGCTGGTATAGGCCTGCACGGTCCGGATCGCGCCGATCAGTTCGGAGGCGTAGGCGCTGGCGTCCGCCAGCGTATCCTGCGCGTTGCGCGACAGCCGCCGCACCCAGCGCCCGAACGCGACCAGCGGAATCACGATCAGCGGGATCGCCAGCAGCACGAAGCCGGACAATTTCGGGCTCGTGATCACCATCATGGCGGTGGCGCCGATGAACAGCATCATGTTGCGCAGCGCGATCGATACCGACGCGCCGACCGCTGATTTGATCTGGGTGGTATCGGCGGTCAGCCGCGACACCAGTTCGCCCGAGCGCGCGGAATCGAAGAACGCCGGCGACAGCGAGACCAGATGCGTGAACACGTCGCGCCTGATATCGGCGACGATGCGTTCGCCGATCGTCATGACGAGGTAGTAGCGCGACGCGCTTGCCGCAGCCAGCACCGCGACAATGGCGATCATGACGCTGAAATAGCTGTTGATCAGGGCGATGCCTTCGGGGCTGAAGCCGAAATCGATCATGCGCCTGACCGCGATCGGCACCACCAGCGTGGTGATTGCCGCGACCGTCAGCGAGATGAAGGCGAGAGCCGCCCGTCCGCGATAGCGCGCGACGTAGGGCGCCAGCGCCAGCAGCGGGCGGAGCCTGGCGCTCGTCTTGGCCGGCGACTGCGTCAGCTGGGCCTCGATAAAGGCCTCTTCCTCGAGCAGGGCGTCGCGCCGTGGAGGCGTGCCAGGGGGGGCTTCAAACTGTTCCGCTGCGCTCATGAAATCCGACCGGTTTTGCCGCCCCCAGATAGGCCCCGCAGCCCCCTCTGGCAAATCCGGGAGATTCCCAATCGGGGGTTATACGTAGCTTGTTTTGGCGGGCGGCTTACGTTATAGAGCCGCCAAATCCCGTATCCCCTGACTTTTGCGACGGGCGCCGGCGCGCCGAAGGATATGCCATGAAAGCCGAAATTCATCCGAATTATCATACGATTACGGTCGTGATGACCGACGGGACCGAGTACCAGACCCGCTCCACCTGGGGCAAGGAAGGCGACAAGCTGAACCTCGATATCGACCCCAAGTCGCATCCGGCCTGGACCGGCGGATCCCAGCAGCTCCTCGACCGGGGCGGCCGTGTGTCGCGCTTCCAGAAGAAGTTTTCGGGCTTCCTCAAGAAGGACTGAGGGTTTTCGGACCCTCCCCGTACCGATCCAGAATGCAAAAACGCCCCGGTTTTCCGGGGCGTTTTTTTGTTTGCTGTTCGCTGTCGTCATTCCGGGGCGATGCGAAGCATCGAACTACGATGCGCAATTGCGCATCGGAGAATCTCGCGATTCCCCAGTGCGCAATTGCGCACCTGAGGTCTGGTCCTTCGGACCATCCCGGAATGACGGTTGTGGTTTTTAGACTTACTGCTCGAACGCCGCTTTCAGGCGGTTGAGCTGCGGCACCAGCGGATTGCCGATCGGGGCCCGTTCAGCAACGGGCGCGTGGATCGAGGTGTCGAGGCGGCGGACCCGCGTCTGCAGGCTCATCGAGCGCGCAATCAGATCCTGCAATTGCTGCGGCAGCTTTGCGATCATCTCCTCAGTGCCGGGATCGGCAGCCGTGAGCTTGACCTTGGTCTTTTCCCGATTGGCCTGGGTCAGCGTCATCTCGCCTTCCTTGACCGCGCGATGCAGCAACAGCCAGGACGCGAGCTGCATCAGGCGGGTGGTGAGGCGCATGCTTTCGGTTGCGTAAGTCAGGCTGACGGAGCGTTCGAGCGCCTTGGCCTCATTACGGCCGTCGCCGTCGAGATAGGCAGCGGTTTCCTCGACCAGATCCATGCCTTCCCGGAACAGGGTTCCGAACGCCGCAGAATTGGTGAGCCGCTCGCTGAACAGAACGAGCGCGGATTCGCTTTGCGAACGGTCCGCCATGGTTAACGCCCTCACGCCACTATTTGCCCCACCGGCTGTGAACCACCGGCTTATGATGAACAAATCATTGCTCGGGCGAGATCGAGAGTCCAGCGGCAACCGGATTTATGGTTTCCAGCGTATGGGGGCACAAAATAGCCGCGCTCCGCACAAAAAAGAGCCGCCGTTTCCGGCGGCTTTTGAAGTTGATAACAGGGAGGCGTCAAACAGAGTGGACAGGAGCCACTCGGTGTCCAAACGAGGACGATGCCAGTCATAAAGGAGAAAGCTTAATCCTTCGTAAACGAGCGATTTTCTTCAGAGATTATTTGCCATGTCGGCCAGTGGCCGAGTTTTTGGATTGACTCCAGCCCCTCGTCGTCCCTGCGAACGCAGGGACCCATAACCACCGGTCGTGATGAGCGAGGGAAAGTCGGCCAACGGCCTTGCCAAAACAGACGGGCCGCGGCGTATGGGTCCCGGCGTTCGCCGGGACGACGTGGTGAGAGATCGCGTTCGAAGATCTTACGTTTTGAAAAAACTGTCCGCAGCGTCCTTTGACGCGCGCTTTTTGGTGACGGCTTCTTGCAGCCGTTCGATCTCCGAATTCATCAGCGCGATCCGTTCGGTCAATTCCTCGACTGACAGCAGCGACAGGTCCTGGCCGATTTCGTGGGTGATCTTCTTCCGCGGCTTGTCGTCATCCTCGATCGCCATGCGTTTCTCCTTGGGCTCGGCGGTCCCCGGAGCGGTTGCCAGCCGGGGCCGGGCTGGCTAATCAGGGGCCGCCTCAATTCTCAGCCTTTCGCAAGGACAAATCATGGAAAAGCTGCCCGCGCAAATGACCGTCGTCGGCATCAGCAAGCCCGGCGGCCCCGAGGTGCTGTTGCCCGAAACCCGCGCCGTGCCCCTGCCCGGTCCGGGCGAAATCCTGGTCAAGGTGATGGCCGCCGGCGTCAACCGTCCCGACGTTGCCCAGCGTTCCGGCGCCTACCCGCCGCCGCCCGGCGCCAGCGACCTGCCCGGCCTTGAAATCGCCGGCGAAGTGGTAGCCCTCGGCGAAGGCGCGGCCAAGCACAAGCTCGGCGACAAGGTGATGTCGCTGGTGGCGGGCGGCGGCTACGCTCAATATTGCATCGCGCAAGACGCGCAGGCGATGGCGGTGCCGCCATCGCTTTCGATCCAGGAAGCCGGCGCGCTCCCGGAAACGCTGATGACGGTCTGGCACAATGTGTTCGAGCGCGGCGCGCTGAAGCCGGGCGAAACCTTGCTGATCCATGGCGGCTCATCCGGCATCGGCACCATGGCGATCCAGCTCGCGAAAGCGTTCGGCTCGAAAGTGATCGTGACCGTCGGCTCGCAGGACAAGATCGACGCCTGCCTGAAACTGGGCGCTGACCGCGCCATCAACTACAAGACCGAGGACTTCGTCGCCGTGGTCAAGGCGGAGACCAACAATGCGGGCGCCAACCTGATCCTCGACATGGTCGCCGGCGAATATGTCGATCGCAACTACGACGCCGCCGCGGTCGATGGCCGAATCGTGCAGATCGCAACCCTCAACGGACCCAAGGTCACCGTCAACATTGCCAAGGTGATGGTGAAGCGGCTGACCCATACCGGCTCGACACTGCGCCCCCGTACTAATGCGGATAAGGCCGCGATGGTCGCGGCAATCGAGGCCAAGGTCATGCCACTCTTGCGCGAAGGACGGGTAAAACCGCTGATGGACAGCTCATTTCCGCTGGAAAAGGCCGCCGATGCGCACCGGCGGATGGAGACCAGCGCACATATTGGCAAAATTGTGTTGGCGGTTTAGCCGATCGCAAGTGGAGCGAAGGTGGAAACCCTTTGATTCACTTTGCTTTCATGTCATTTATCGCGGCAACGCCGACCCGTTCGCTGGGCCGGGAGGGTCGTTGTTCGCGGAGTACTGACATTGCGTCTGATCAGGTGCCTTGCGCAGTTTGCGCTGGGCCTCATGATTGTTGCGGCGGCGCCTCCGGCGCACGCCATTGACGCTGTCAGCGTCCGCAGCGACGCGCCTGCCATCGACCTCACCGCCGTCCTCGACCACCAGCGCAGCGAAACCGACCGCATCCAGGTTTCGACGGCGCCGGGAACCGACGGTATCGTCCGCCGCATCGAGGTCCGCGCCCGCGAAGGCGGGCAGAACTGGGTGGTGTTCGCGCTCGCCAACAACACCGACGACCAGCTCGACCGCCTGATCGTCGCCCCGCACTATCGCATCGTGTCGTCCGGCCTGCTGTGGCCCGATCTCGGCCTGTCGCGCATCGCGACCATCACGCCATCAGTCGGCGATCGTCCCGAGCGTCAGGAAAGCGCGACCGCCGACATCTTCCGCATCACGCTCGATCCCGGCGCCGTCGTCACCTTCGTGGCGGAATTGCGCACCGACAAGCTGCCGCAGCTCTATCTGTGGGAACCCGACGCCTACAAGGACAAGGTGAACTCGTTCACGCTCTACCAAGGCATCGTGATCGGCATCTCCGGCCTCCTGGCCCTCGTGCTCACCATTCTGTTCGTGGTCAAGGGCAGCATCATGTTCCCCGCCGCCGCCGCGCTGGCATGGGCGGTGCTGGTCTATATCGGCGTCGATTTCGGCTTCTGGGGCAAGGTGCTGGACATGTCGAACAACGCCGAGCGCGTCTGGCGCGCGGCGGGCGAAGCGATCCTGGCGGCGACGCTGCTCGTGTTCCTGTTCGCCTATCTCAATCTCAGCCGCTGGCATGTGCGCTATTCCCACATCACCGTCGGCTGGCTGGCCTTCCTCGGCTCACTGGTGGCGCTGGCGCTGTTCGATCCCGCGGTCGCCTCCGGCATTGCGCGGATCTCGCTGGTGCTGATCGCCTTCGCCGGCTTCACGCTGATCGTCTATCTCTCGACGCATGGTTTCGACCGCGCGGTGCTGTTGATTCCGACCTGGTTCCTGCTGGTGGTCTGGGTGATCGCGGCCGGCATGACCGTGGGGGGCTCGGTCACCAACGACATCGTGGGCCCGGCTTTGCTCGGCGGCCTCGTGCTGATCGTGATGCTGATCGGATTTACGGTCATGCAGCACGCCTTCGCCGGCGGCGGCGCGACCACCGGCATCGTATCCGACATCGAGCGCCGCGCGCTGGCGCTAACCGGCTCCGGCGACCTGATCTGGGACTGGGACGTCTCCGCCGACAAGGTGTTCACGAGTCCCGAAACCGAAAGCCTGCTCGGGCTGAAACGCGGCACGCTGGAAGGTCCCGCCGCAAAATGGCTCGAGGTGCTGCACCCGCTCGACCAGGATCGCTTCCGCGCAGCGCTGGACAGCGTGCTCGACCAGCGCCGCGGCCGGCTCGTGCAGGATTTCCGCCTGCGCACGCCCGACGGCCATTTCATGTGGTTCGCGCTGAAGGCGCGCCCGGTGGTCGGCTCCGACGGCGAGGTCTCGCGCGTGGTCGGCACGCTCACTGACGTCACCGACATCAAGAACGCCGAAGAGCGCATGCTCCACGACTCCGTGCATGACAACCTCACGGGTCTTCCGAACCGCAAATTGTTCATGGACCGCCTCGGCGCGGTGGCCAATTTCACCAAGAGCATGCCAACGCTACGGCCGACGCTGATGGTGATCGACCTCGACCGCTTCAAGCAGGTCAATGATTCCGTCGGCATCGCGGTCGGCGACTCCATCCTGCTGACGCTGGCTCGGCGGCTGACGCGCATCCTGAAACCGCAGGACACGCTGGCGCGGCTGGCCGGCGACCAGTTCGGCCTGATCCTGATATCGGAGCAGGACCCGGCGCGCATCACCGCGTTCGCCGAAACCATCCGCAAGACAATCCGCGCGCCGATCGCCTTCAACGACCGCGAGATCTTCCTGACCGCCTCCATCGGGCTCGCGCTGTCGGATCCGCAGACGCAATTGACGGAGGAGATCATCAAGGACGCCGAGCTTGCGATGTATCACTCCAAGCGCATCGGCGGCGACCGCATCGATGTGTACAAACCGGCGATGCGCGCGCGGAAAACCGACCGGCTGACGCTGGAAAGCGAATTGCGCCGCGCCATCGAGCGGCAGGAAATCACGATACTCTACCAGCCGATCGTGCGGCTGGAAGACCGCTCCATTGCCGGCTTCGAAGCGCTGGCGCGCTGGGACCATCCAAAACTCGGCCGGATGTCGCCGTCGGAATTCATCACGATTGCCGAGGAAATCGGCCTGATCGTCGATCTCGGCATGTTCGTGCTCGACCAGACCGCGCGGCAGCTTTCGGTGTGGCAGCGCGCGATGCGCTCGCGCGAACCGATCTTTGCCTCCGTCAACGTCTCCTCCCGGCAGTTGCTGCGCCACGATCTGATCCACGATATCCGCACCGTGCTGTCACGCTCGTCGGTGGCGCGTGGCACGCTCAAGCTCGAACTGACGGAATCGCTGGTGATGGAGAATCCGGAGCACGCGGCGCAGATGCTGACGCGTATCCGCGAGCTTGGCACCGGGCTGTCGCTCGACGATTTCGGCACCGGCCATTCCTCGCTGGCCTATCTGCAGCGTTTTCCGTTCGACACCATCAAGATCGACCAGTCCTTCGTGCGCACCACCAGCCGCGGTACGCGCCCCGTGATCCTGAAATCGATCATCGCGCTGGCGCACGACCTCGGCATGGACGTGGTGGCGGAAGGCGCGGAGACGGATTCGGATGCGGTCGAGCTCTATCAATTGGGCTGCGAATACGCGCAGGGCTTTGCTTTCGGCGAGCCGATGGATGCGGATGCCGCGATGCGGCTATTGACGGAAGAGCGGCTGGAAGCGGCGAGTTAACTGTCGTCCCGGCGAAGGCGGCGACCCATAGCCGCAGCTTTTCTGTGAGACGATAACGCCCTGTGGTGATGGGCCCCCGCCTTCCCTACACGCGGCGTGCCACGCCTTACCACCAGCCCGGTTGCATCGGACGATAGTACTGGCCGCTGCCGCGGCGGCGCGTATTGCCGGTTTGGGGGGCCGGATCGCGCGGGAAATTGAAGAAGCCAAAACCGTTGTCGCCCTGGACGTCGTCGCTCGCAATGAGGACATCGGCCGACGGCCGGCGCGTTATAAAGCCGCCCTGCGGCTCGGTGCTCAGCACCGCGACGAACTCGGTGCGATAGTTGGTCTCGCTGCTCAGCGGCTCGTCCGAGATGACGATCGAGGATCGCGGCAACGCGGTCGGCGCGATGCGATCGAGCACATCCTGCGGAATCGTGATGCGGTCGAGCGCGGCCTTGGCGTTGTCGCCGTTGTCGATCGTGACCGCGGTCCAGCGCAGGGCCGCCCCGTTGCGCGCCACCGCCGTGAGCACATGCGTGCCGATCGGTCTTTCCGGATTACGGATCGTGACCGGAACCTCAATCGTCGCATCGAACACGATGCCGCCGCCGTCCGGTGCCGGCTTGTGCGTGGGGCGGCGCACGTAAAGCTTCTGCGTTGCGCGGCTGATGTAGATCGAGACCGGCTCGAGCGCGAGCTTCGCCTCGCTCGCCGCTCTGGCGGTGTCGGCCTTCCTGGTCTCGGCCGCCTTGGCGGCGTCCTTTGCGGCAGCAGCGGCGCCGGGTTTCGACTGCGCGTCATTCCTGGCAGTGTTGATCTGGTTCGCCAGTTCCGCGGACTTGGCGGCGGCCTTTTGCTTGAGGTCCTCGGCCCGCGCCTTGGCCTCGTCGGTCTTGGCGGCAGCGAGCGTCTTGTCGGCGTAAGCGAACTCGGCGTCGGCGCGGGTCTTGAGCTGTTCCAGCTTGCGCAGCGACACCTTGAGCGACGCCGCCTCGCGCGCCACTGCCGCGGCGGCTTTCTTCGCCTCTTCGGCCGTCCTGGCGGCCTCCGCCGCCTCGCGGGCGAGCGTCTCGGCGCGCGTCGGTGCAGCCGCAATGGCCTCCGACCTCGGCACGAATAGCACCGGGTGGGAGAACTCGACCGGCTCGGCGTCATCAGGCGAGACGATTACCCGCATCCCGATCCGCGTCCTGTCGAACAACTTCTCGGCAAAGCCAAAGGGCATCCGGACGCAGCCGTGCGAGGCCGCATATCCGGGCAGCGGCCCGCCGTGCAGCGCGATGCCGTTCCAGGTGATGCGCTGCATGTTCGGCATCTCGGCATCGTCATAGAGGCTTGAGCGGTGGTCCTTGTTCTTCTCGAGGATGGCGAACACGCCCGCGGGCGTCTCGCGTCCCGTGGTGCCCGTCGATACCGGCGCGCGCAGGATCCAGCCGTCGGCGTCGTAGATAGTGACCTGCTGGGTCTTGATCGACACGATCGCCATGATCGGCTCGCCTGCATCGCGCGGCGCCGCCGTCTCGGTGGCAGGCTTGGGGCGCGCCTGTTTCGCCGCGGCGTCGGCGGTCAGCGCCGTCAGTGCGGCCATCACCGCGAGCGTCACAATGGCGGGGGAACCCCAACGCTGCATCGCCACGGTGGATCGCGCCGTCGTAGATCGATTCGCCATGCCATGCCCCGGTTGAAATGACCGTCCGTGCTTGCGTCGATCAGGTGTCAGATCGCGACTCCTGGACCAACTAGCCGCTGCCACCATCCGCGCCGCCAATTCGCTCCTTAAGACGATCGGCACGTTCCGTTGGCAGTTCTCTCAATATACGACAGCCCGCGCAGCAGGAAGAGAGACTCGCGGCTGAAATTGGCGCTTTTTGGACGTGCAGCATGAAGCGAGAGGACGTCTACCCGAGAGGGAGAGCGGACGTCCCCGTCATAATGCCCGACTTCCCAAAGTGACGCAAAGCGCCATTGCACAACGTGCGCCATTCGGTTCGCTCGATCATGCTTTCCTCGCTGTCGCTATAGCGCTTCCGCCGCGTCATGCACATAGAGCCAGCCGATATTGGCGATCGAGCGGTCGCCGGACGCGGCCAGCGCCTCGTCGCGGGCGCGTTGCGCTTCGCCGTCGGGCAGATGGAAGCGGCTGCGGTTGGCGGCACTCGCCTCCTGCAGTTTCGTGGCGCGCGGCTTGCGCACCGCCTCATAGCGTGCCAGCGCGCTCGCGATGTCGTCGGGCATGGCCTTAAGAAGCGTTGCGAGCGCGGCGCCGTCCTCGATCGATTGCGCGGCGCCCTGCGCCATCATGGGCAACATGGGATGGCAGGCGTCGCCCAGGAGCGTGACACGACCGGCGCTCCAGCACGGCAGCTCGGCGCGATCGTGCAGCGCCCAAATGAAGGTCTGTGGAAAGGCGCTGATCAGGCTGCGTACCATCGGATGCCAGCCCTCATAGCGCGCGAGCACATCGGCTACCTCGCCTTTGTCTGTCCAGGACTCCCGTGTCCAGTCGCCGTGCTCGACGACGCAGACGACGTTCATCATCCGCCCGCCCGAGACCCAGTAGTGCACGACATGGCCGTCCGGTCCCAGCCAGCAATACGAAACAATCTCAAAGCCGAGATGCCTGATGCGCTCGGCCGGAACCAACCCGCGCCAAGCGACGCAACCGGTGAAGCGCGGCTTCTCGGGACCGAAGACGAATTCCCGCACGCGTGAATGGATGCCGTCGGCGCCGACCAGGAGGTCAGCTTCCGCAGTCGCGCCGTTTTCGAACCGCGCAATCACGCGCTCGCCCTTCTGCTCCAACCCTGTGAGCTTGTGACCGACATGCAAACGCTCTTGCGGCAGCGCGTCGGCCAGAAGATTTACAAGGTCCGCGCGATGGAAGTGGTAGTACGGCGCGCCGAAGGCAGCCTCGACCTCAGGCCCGAGTGGAGCGCGCTGCAAGATGCGTCCATCGTCCCAGCGCCGCTGATGCACCGCGCGTGGCCGTGTGCCGAAGGCGTCCATCGCGGCCCGGAGGCCCAGCCGCAGCAGGATCCGAGAGGCGTTGGGGCTGATCTGGATGCCTGCGCCGATTTCGGCGATGTGCGGCGCCTGCTCATAGACGTGAACGTCGAGCCCCACCTGAAGGAGCTGCAGCGCCGCCGAAAGCCCGCCGATGCCGCCGCCGATAATTGCGACTTTCATGGGAACTGTTTTGGACCGCGAATCTGTTTGAGCATAGGCGTCGGGCATCGCGCACTCTTCTACCTGGCAGGCTGGCGTTACCGCATTGTTCGCCAAAATCCCGGCAGTTGTGAGATCACAGGAGCGCGAGCCTTCGGATCCGGATCATGCCCTAATCCCTGGCTCGCAATATGCTGATCCGCGTTTCATCGACGAAACTCTTGATGTCCTGATCGGGCCGGCGGAACAGACTGCGTTCGACAATGAGCGAACGGCCGGCGACCGTCTTGGTGCAGCGTTCCCTGAGATAGACGCCACCCACCGGCTGGTCTCCTGCTTCGGGCCGACCTTCACTGCACGTCCAGCCTTCCGGGCCGTAGCGCGATTTGGCCTGTAGCCCCAGGAGAAACGCCTTCTTGCGGATATAGAGCCGCGCCTTCGGATCGGTCTCGATCTGCAAACCGGCGACATGGCCGGTATCGTCGATCAGCAAGGTCAGGATCGCGGGATGACCCGCCACCATCGTGCCGTCGCGGCTGGTCGATGGATCGTAGCCAAATCGGATCGCCCGCGTTCCGCTCGCGTCGGCAGGACAGTCACGCCAGTTCTTCCAGCCAGCCAACGTTCGCTTCTCTTCCGCCGCGCAAGAGAAGTCGACATAGCCGGACTCCGCCAATTCGGCCGCAGCCATTCCGAGGCGAATGTCGCGCAGATCGTTGCCGCCGAACTCTTCCGCCCGTGCCGGAGAGTGCGCAAGTGCGACGGACTGCCAGGCAAGCAGGCCTGCGGCAAGAACTCCCGATAGCGTCAGTCTGTCCATCACTGGCCCTTCCCCGTGCTGGCGGTCGTATGATCCGGCTGCTGAGTCTTGTAGACGTCGCAGACCCGCGACGTGCTCGAGAAGAAAGCGACGCATTCCGCGTAAGTGGGTTCGCCGGCTCCCTTGATGTGGGCGATCACGTAATCGGCGACGGCTTCGATATCTTTCGGCCGCAGGAACGTTGCACCCTCGGGCGGTATCTGTGCCCCCGCATCCTGGCGGTTCATGCCGTGGCATTTCACCTCATCGTAGCCGCCGCGTATAAAGAACGGCATCCCCGTGCCCGGCCGCCCGCAGCCGACGGTTTCAATGATCTGATCCCGCGTCAGCTCGGTCTTGCGCAGCGACAGCGCATCGCCGCCATAGCCGCCGCCGCCATTGCCGTGCCATTTGTGACAGCCCACGCAGTTTGCGCGACTGAATACCGCCTTGCCGGCATTGGTCGGGTCCGAGGCCGGCGGCTGCGCCGACTGACCGCAGGCAGCGGCTAGCATCGAAAAATTCAGGGCGACGACGCTCGCGAGCAGCACGCCCGCACGCGCCGCTAGTCTGTTGAAGATCATCATTGCGTCTCTTGTCGAGGAAGCGGAGGCCCGCGGTTGACGGGCCTCCACTTTCGAGAATGTCAGAGCGAGAATACGTAGAGCATCGATCCCGGCTGTATTTTCTTCAGTTCGGGCGTCGAATCGATGAACCACTTGTCCCAGGCGCCGCCCAGGCCGACCAGAATGGCGATGTACTGCTTGCCATCGACCGTAAAGGTCATCGGCGGTGCGTTGACGCCGCCGCCCGTGTTGAACTCCCAGAGCTTCTGCAATGACTTGGCGTCAAGCGCATGCACTTCGCCGGATGGCTGACCGGTGAAGACGAGATCGGGAGTCGCAAGCATGCCGCCCAGATTGGGGAACGGCGTTTCCATTTTGCCGGCTATCTTGCCGGTCGTTACATCGATCGCCGTCACGCTGCCGGTGATCTTGAACGGCTGGCTCGGGCCGCCGCCGGTCCAGAACTCCCGCGGTTTCAGTTTGTCCGGCGTCATCACCTCCACCTTGATGCGATTGCAGCTCTCGATTACCGGGATGTACCAGAGCTTCAGATCCGGATTGTAGGCCGTCGGCGGCCAGTTCTTGCCGCCCATGTTGCCGGGGCAGATATCGGTTTCCATGTTGGTGCGGCTTGGCGTCACCGACGCGATATAGGTCTGCACGGACTTGTTCGGGTCATACTCGATCGGCTTGCCGCTCTCCGGGTCGAGCCCCTTGGTCCATGTGACTTTCTTCACGAACGGAAGGCCCCAGACGAACTTGCCGTTGGTGCGATCGATCGCATAGGCGAAGCCGTTGCGGTCCGCTTCGAGCGCGAGCTTCCGCGGACCACTGGGCCCGGGGACATCGACCAGCACGTTTTCCGCCACGCTGTCATAGTCATAGGGGTCATTTGGTGTGTGCTGATAGTGCCACTTGATCTTGCCGGTCGTGGCATCGAGCGCCAGCGAGCTGTCGGTGTAAAGGTTGTCGCCCGGCCGATATTCATTATCCCAGTCCGGTCCGGGATTGCCGATGCCCCAGATGATGGTGTCGGTTGCGGGATCGTAGGTGCCGGTCACCCAGGTCGAACCGCCGCCGGCCGCAGCCGCGTTGTTGCTGTCTTTCCAGGTTTCGCTGCCGGGCTCGCCCTTGCCCGGGATCGTGTGGGTGCGCCAGACCTCCTTCTGGGTCGCCAGATCAGTTGCGGCGATCCAGCCACGGATGCCGTACTCTGCGCCGGCCACGCCTGTTATCGCCATGTTCTTGACGATCAACGGCGCGCCGGTGATGACCTCACCCTTGTCCGGATCGGCCACATTACGCTGCCAGGCGACCTGGCCGGTTTCCTTGTTGGTCGCGATCAGCCGTCCATCCAGCGTATGGGAAATGACGAGATCGCCCCACAAAGCGACGCCGCGGTTATCGACGCCGCAACACGCCACCGCACCAGCCCAGTCACGGTCCGTCTTGGGATCCATCTTCCAGACCAGCACGCCGCGGCCGCCATGCGCGTCGATCTTGTAGACCGAACCCCATCCATCGGTGACGTAGAGGAAGCCGTTCTCGGCAATCGGCGTGCCTTCGAGCCCGCCATGGCTCCAGATGCCGCCGCCTTCGATACCGCCGAGATGCATGGTCCAGGCGACCTTCAGGTTCTTCACGTTATCGCGGTTGACCTCCTTCAGCGTGGAGAACCGGTGAGCCGCGTAATTCTGATGATGATGAAGCCAGTTGCCCGGCTCCTTGTCGACGTTGAGCAGCCGTTCCTGATTGACCTGGTCTGCAGCGGAGACTGTCAGTGCGCCCATCACGCTTGCGGCAGCACCTGCTACGACAAGCAGACAAGCTCGCGTCAACATTTTTGTGTGACCTGAAGATCGCTCCATGAGTAATGCCCTCCCTTGTTGGCAAGTTCTTGTGGCAGTTCATGTTGGATTGAACGTCCGGCATATCCGGGCGTTTCGCTGTCGGGCCCCATTCAGCGGACTTCACCAGTCCGCTGTCGCGATCACGGCGTTCGTGAAACCTGCACCTCCGTTTCCTTGGTTCCGGCTTTCTGGAAAACGACGGCGCATGTAAACGTCTCGCCGTCGAGGAGCTTCTGCCGCGTCTGCAGCAGCATCACGTGATAGCCGTCGTGCTTGAGTTCGATCGTCTTGCTCTCCGGGATCGGAATGGACTTGATCTCGCGCATGGCGGGCGCGCCTTCGCCGCGATCGACGGTGTGCTTTACAGCGAAATTCGCAAACGGACAGCGGACGCGCAGGATCGCGTCGGCTTCGGCCGCATCGTTTCTGATCGTCATCAGCAGCGGGAGATCGATACCAATCTCGTCGGACGCGGGCACCCGCGCGCTCGTCACCTGCAGTGCGTCGCCGGCAGCAGCGAAACCGGGCGTCAGCCCAAGTCCAGCGCCAAGGCCGGCAACCAGTCCGAGCGCGAGAAACCGGGATCTGCCGGGCAGCGCAGCCCACCCTGCCCGATCAAGCGCACCATCAAGGCTCGATGTCGCTATGGCGGTCATCGGCTATCGCCGCGGCCATCAGAGATTTACAGGCGTGGGACGCCCAAACGACCCTGTCGTCGGAATCATCGGCGCCATCCTCCCAGATCGATTCTTCTTGTCTTTTTACTTGCGCCCCAGGGAGAACCAAATCATCCCAAATTGAGGCGACGGTAGGGCCGGTGCTTGGAAAATGATTCCAACAGCAGCTGGTCCACCGTATTCCATACCAATCGATATCCGGCACGGAAGACCGGCGCTGCGTGCGCCGGCGTGAGCCACGCGCGCTCACCGCCTCGCCGGAATCTTCTTGAACTTCACGCTCTTCCCATCCGCTTGCCGCGTTGCGATGTAGCCTGCTTCGAGACAGGCTTCGCGCTGCGGCATCTTCTCCTGCGGGCTGCGCAACGTCTCCCACCAGGACGCGCGCTGCGCGGCGCGCGGCAGGGCCGCGTCGATGATCTCCTCGATCTGTTCGAAGCTCAGCACGAATTCAGGAAGTTTCTGCTTCTTCAGATAGTCCCTCAGCAGGTCGTAGTCGTTCACCCGTGTCTCCAAATGGCGATTTGCATAAAACCGTAGCTCCCGGCAACCAAGCGTTAACTGATTATCCTATCGCTGTCGCCGTTTAAGGCCGCAACAACATATCCGGCCGCATACCGGAAGGGTTGGAGCGGACTATGCCATTTGGACGGCAAAGCGATGTGACCAGAATTGCCTGGTTCAGGAGAGATTCCGGCCGCCGGCCCTGGCGGTTGTCGGCGAAGCTGTTGATCGCGTCGTCGATCGCGACCGTGATCGGCTTCTCCACGATTTGCGCCAGCGTCATGCTCGACATGCGCCGCGGCGAGGAAGAGCTCGCGCGCCAGACCCTCGAAAATCTCGCCGCGGGCATCGATGCCGACATCAGCCGGAACATCGAACTCTATGACCTCTCGCTACGCAACGTCGCCAGCAATCTGGTGATGCCGGAGATCATGAGCGTCAGCAAGGAGATCCAGCATCTGATCCTGTTCGATCATGCCGCCACCGCCAAACATTTCGGCGCAATCCAGGTGTTCGACGCGCAGGGCAAGCTGACACACGATGCGGCCAGCCTCGATCCGGCGCCGGAGGATCGCAGCGACGAGGAGTATTTCCAGGTCCATCGCGCCAATCCCGACGTAGGCCTGTACATGAGCCGACCGATGCTGCGCCGCAGCGCCTATTCGATCGTGCTCAGCCGGCGCATCAACGACACCGATGGTGGTTTCCTCGGCGTCGTGGTGGGCTCGATCCGCTTCACTTATTTCCATGACTTGTTCGGCCGGCTCACCCTCAACCCCGGCGATACGATCACCGTGTTGCGCCGCGATCGAACGATCATCATGCGGACGCCGTTCGACCTGGATGTCATCGGGAAGAACCTGGCGGAGCGGCCAAAATGGCGCGCGGACAATTTGAAGGAAGGCATCGCCTATGCCGGCGTCGGACCGGTCGATCCGACACCGCGGCTTTACGTCCGAAGCGGCAGCACGAACTTGTTCTTTGTCGTGGTCGGAAAGCCGCTGGCGAGCATCCTGAACCTTTGGCACCGGGAGGTGCTGCGGATCGGGGCGGTCATGACGACGCTGATCCTGTTCGTGGTCGGCACCACGCTGTTCCTCGCCCGCGAGATCGGCCGCCGCGCCGAGGCGGAAGAGAAGCTCGAGGAACTCGCGACGACGGACGCGCTGACGGGGCTGAAGAACCGGCGCAAATTCGATATCGAGATCGATCTGGAGTGGCGGCGGGCAGCGCGCAACAAGACCCCTGTCGCGGTGCTGATGATCGATGCGGACCACTTCAAGGCCTACAACGACACCTACGGACACCAGGCCGGCGATCAGGTGCTGGTCGGCATTGCGATCTGCATTTCGGACTCGGTGCGGCGGTCGGGCGACTGTCCGGCGCGCTACGGCGGCGAGGAATTCGCGATACTCCTGCCGGGCCTCTCGGCGGTGGAAGCCTTCACCGTTGCCGAGACCATCCGCCTGAAGGTCGAACAATGGGCGGAAGACCCCAGCGTGACGACCGTCAGTATCGGTGTGGCGAGCATGACGCCCACGGCAGCCATCGACTGGTCCTATCTGATCGAAGCGGCTGACAAGGCGCTCTACGCCGCCAAGGCCAACGGCCGCAACCAGTCCGTGCTCGCCGCGGTCCCGCAGCTCGCGCTGGTGGCTTAAGGCACGGCTGTCACACAACCGTCATTGCGAGCGAAGCGAAGCAATCCATCCATCAGCGTATGCGGAGCGATGGATTGCTTCGTCGCTACGCTCCTCGCAATGACAGGGAAAGGCCGCTACGCCTTCGCCCGTCACTTCTCCAGATACTTCTTCATCTCCGCGCGCAGGCCATCACGAAGGTCGTCGCGCGCCATGCCGTAGGCGATGTTGGCGCGCAGGAAGCCGGACTTCGAGCCGCAATCGTGCCGCTCGCCCTCGAACTCCACGCCGTAGAAGCTTTGCGTTTTGGCGAGGGTTTTCATCGCGTCGGTGAGCTGGATCTCGTTGCCGGCGCCGCGCTCCTGGGTCTCCAGGATCTTGAAGATTTCCGGCTGCAGGATGTAGCGCCCGGTGATCGACAGGTTGGACGGCGCCGTGCCCTTTGGCGGCTTCTCCACCATGCCGTCGACCTCGAACATGTTTTTCGCGAGCCGCTTGCCGACGCCGCAGATGCCGTATTGGTGGGTGAGATCGTCGGGCACCGCTTCCACCGCGAGCAGATTGGACTTGCCGCCGAGCTTGGCCGCAGCCTCGATCATCTGCTTCAGGCAACCCGGGCTGTTCAGCACCAGCTCGTCCGGCAGCACCACCGCGAACGGCTCGTCACCGACGATGTCGCGCGCGCACCAGACCGCGTGGCCGAGGCCGAGCGGCGCTTGCTGGCGGGTGAAGCTGGTAGCGCCGGCCTCGGGCTGGTCGCGCGCCAAAATATCCTGCTCGGCCTTCTTGTTCCCGCGCGCAGCCAGCGTGGTGTCGAGCTCGAACATCCGGTCGAAATGATCCTCGATCACGCCCTTGTTGCGCCCGGTGACGAAGACGAAATGCTCAATGCCGGCCTCCTTGGCCTCGTCGACCACGTATTGGATCAACGGCTTGTCGACGATGGTCAGCATTTCCTTCGGCATCGCCTTGGTGGCGGGCAGAACGCGGGTGCCGAGACCGGCGACCGGGAAGACGGCTTTGCGGATTTTCATGGGATGTCGAGGGCCTTGGAAATGAGGAATTTTGGAACGGGGAAAGTGCTCTGATTGCACGTTGGTAGCCGGTTTGCATCCCCCAACAAAGGCGGATGTATGGTGCCAATTGTTTCGCCTGCCCTTGCGCCGACCGGGGGCGACGACGAAATTCCGCCTCTGTTAAGCTGTTGGAAACCGTGGCAGAGCCTTCTGAACCGGGGTGAGAAGCAACGGACGGACACTGAATGGGTTTGCCTGAACGAGCGATGACCAATCGAGCCGGCGCGATTCTAATCGCGGCCGCGCTGGTGTGTTCCAGCCAAGCCGTTTTTGTCAGCCCATCTCAAGCCCAATCCTCCGACAACGGGATTTCGAACTTCTTGGGCAACATCTTCCAAGGTCCGAAATCCGGCCCGGCGCCGCAGGCCGCGCCCGGCCCCGACGGCGGTCCGCCGCCCTGGAGCGGCGAGGACGGCGCCTCCGGCCATCCGCTGATGACGGCTTCCGCGATCCGGGAGGCGGCTGCGAACTTTCAAAATTGCGTTGCCGCGATGTGGCCTGATGCCGCACGGCGCAACATCACGCAAGCGAATTTCGAGCGCTTCACCGCAGGTCTCGCGCCTGATCTGCGCATCATGGACCTGATGGATTCGCAGCCCGAATTCACCAAGGCGATCTGGGACTATCTCGACATCCTCGTGAACGACAACCGCCTCGCCAAGGGGCGCGAGATCCTCGCCAAGTACAAGCCGCAGTTCGACGCGGTGGAGAAAGCCTACGGCGTCGACCGCTACGCAATCGCCTCGATCTGGGGCATCGAGTCGAACTACTCGACGCAGATGGGCGACCGCAACGTGGTGCAGTCGACGGCGACGCTGGCCTGCGTCGGCCGCCGGCAGGCCTATTTCAAGGACGAATTCCTCACCGCGCTTGAAATCCTCAACCGCGGCGATCTGCGTCCCGAACAGATGCGCGGCTCCTGGGCCGGCGCGTTCGGGCCGACGCAGTTCATGCCGACCGCCTTCAAGCGCTACGCCGTCGATGCTGATGGCGACGGCCGCCGCGACGTCGTCGACAACGCCGCGGACCTGATCGCCTCCACCGCCAACAACCTCAAGAAGGACGGCTGGCAGACCGGCCGGACCTGGGGCTACGAGGTAGTGCTGCCGGAAGGTTTCAATTTCATGCTGGCAGACAAGGCCAAGGCGATGACGATCGCGCAGTGGCAGAGCCAGGGAATGAAGCGGGCCGACGGCAAGCCGTTCCCGGATTCGACCGAGAAGGCCTACCTGCTGGCGCCTGCCGGCACGCAGGGGCCCGGCTTCCTGATGCTGCAGAATTTTCGGGTGATCATGAAATACAACCCGGCGGAGGCCTATGCGCTGGCGATCGGCCATTTTGCCGACCGCCTGCGCGGCGGACCCGCCTTCGTGCAGCCCTGGCCACGGCAGGAACGAGTGCTGTCGCGCGCCGAACGGCTGGAACTGCAGCAGCTTTTGGCCCAGCGCGGCTTCTACAAGGGCACACCGGACGGCCAGTTCGGTGGCCAGACGCGGGAGGCGCTGCGCAGCTTCCAGGCCTCGATCGGGGCGCCGGCGGACGGATTTGCCTCGTCCGACGTGCTGGAGCGGCTGCGGGGGCGTTAAATCCCTTCGGTTTGACGCGTTTTCTTCACGCGAACCGGTCCACTTCGCTCGAAAACGCTATGAAAGTAACCCTGAAAACCACGATTCGGCTTGAGCCTTGACGGTCAGGCCGGAACCCCGGTTTATGGGGAAAATCTGCCCGCTTGCGGCCCGATTTCGCTATTATATTTGACACATCCACGACCCATTGCGACCGAGCCGGAATGCGAAAGCCAAAGTCCTTCTTGCACGTGTTCACCGACACCGGCCCGCTGGTGGCGCTGGCGGTTGCGATCGCGCTGCTGATCGGGATCGTGGGCCCTGCCTCGGCGCAGTTTTTCAATTTCGGAGGGCCCTCCCGACCCGCCCCGCGCAGCGGCGGCAGCTGGTTCGGGGGCGATTTCTTTGCGCCATTCCAGCAGCAGGCCCCGCAACAAGCGCCGCGCCAGGATTTTTCCCGCGCGCCTGGGCCCGCCAAGCGCGACACCGTGCCGGAACGTAACGTGCTGGTGCTGGGCGACGCGATGGCGGACTGGCTCGGCTATGGCCTGGAAGACACCTATACCGAGCAGCCCGACATGGGCGTGATCCGCAAGCACAAGACCGTCTCCGGCCTGATCAAGTATCAGCCACGCGGCGAGCCCGCCGATTGGGCCGCGGCCGCCAAGGCCATCCTCGCCACCGAAAAGCCTGATGCCATCGTCGTCATGCTCGGCCTCCACGACCGCGTGGCCATCCGCGAGGCGGCGCCTGAGAAGAAGAGCGACAAGAAAGACGACAAGAAGGACGCGCGCGCCAAGCCGGGCGATGCAAAGCCCAGGCCCGAAGGCTCGACTGATACCGCCAAGGCCGATGCCGGCAAGGCTGATGGAACCAAGGCAGACACTGCCAAGGTTGATACTGCCAAGGCTGACACTACCAAGGCTGATACCGCGAAGGCTGACGATGCCGAGGACGATGATGCGGCACAAATCGCCGCCCCCGAAAAGAGCGCGCGCGCGGGCGGCGGGCTTTACGAGTTTCGCGACGAGCGCTGGGTCGAGCACTACGCCAAGAAGATCGAAGAGCTGATCGGCGTACTGAAATCCAAGGGCGTGCCGGTGTTGTGGGTCGGGCTGCCGGCCATCCGCGGCCAGAAGGGAACGTCCGACATGCTGTTCCTCGACGCGCTGTATCGTGACGGCGCGGGCAAGGCCGGCATCACCTATGTCGATGTCTGGGATGGCTTCGTCGATGAAGCCGGCCGCTTCCTGCAAAAAGGTCCCGACTTCGAAGGCCAGATCCGCCAGTTGCGCACCGCCGACGGCGTGTTCTTCACCAGGCCCGGCGCGCGCAAGCTCGCGCATTATGTCGAGCGCGAGGTGACGCGCCTGCTTGCCGCCCGCTCCGGGCCGATCGCCGTGCCGATCGAGCCGGCAACCCCAGAGGCCAATGTCGCGCCTGGCCAGCCGGCGCCGCGTCCGCTGGCCGGACCGGTCATGCCGCTGGTGGCCTCTTCCGTCGGCACCGATCAGTTGCTCGGTGGTCCCGGCTCGCGTCCGGCCGGGGTGGATGCACTGGCTGCGCGCACGCTGGTAAAGGGTGAAGCGCTGGCGGCACCGGCCGGCCGCGCCGACGATTACGCCTGGCCGCGCCGGGAAATCGGCCGCGAGCAGGCCAAGGGCGATACGCCGGTAGCAGCCGCATCGCCGAGCGGAACGGTGGCGGCGGTGCCCGGACAGAGGCAGCTTTTGCTTCCGCCGCCGCAGCAAACGTTACAGCAACAGAAGAAGCCGCCACAGCAGCCGATGCAGATCCGACCCCCGCAAAACAACGGGCCGTCGCTGCGCGATTTCTTCGGCGGGTTCGGCGCGGCGCCGCGTCAGCCCGCGCCGCCTGCGGCCGCACCGCCGCGTGGACCCGTGGCCCCGGGACCCATGGCCCCGGGCGTGCCGCGCCCGCCGGGCAATGTCGGACGATCGGCCGAGGTCCCGCCGGGCAATCTCACGCGATTCTGACGCCTCACGGTGAGACGCGGGCCGGACGATGCATCCGCATCGCCGGGGCCGGACGATGCATCGCATCGCATCGCCCGGCAAACCAATGAAGACCGTTCTAGAGCCCCGTTCCGATGGAATCGGAACGGAGCTCTAGATTTTTGCTTTGACGCGTTTTCTTGACGCGAACCGGTCGCCACTTCGCTGGAAAACGCTCTAGCCGTAATAGCGCCAGCGCGGCGGCGGACGGCGCGGCGGACGTGTCATCAACAGTGCCAGCGCAAATCCAATTCCACCTGCGACCAACAGCGCGCCGAGCGGATTTTCCCGCACGGTCTTCGCCACCACTTGCTGACTGCTGCGAACGGTGTCGCCGCTGTTTTCATAGGCGTCCTTGGCATAGTTGACGGCGGCGTCGGTGGCGTCGCGGGCCGCATCCTTGGCCTGGCCGTAGAGATTCTGCACCGTGCCGGCCGCCTCGCGCGCGCGGCCTTCGGCTTGCGTCTTCGCATCGCCAGCCATGTCCCCGACAGTGCTTTCGACCTTACCCGCAAAATCCTTGGCCGAGCCGACAATCCGATCCTTGTCCATCGCGGTCTCTCCTGTTTTCAGGGAAAACTAACCGGCGAGACCCCGTTCGGGTTCCTAAAGCGCTCGAAATGCCCCGGTTCAGAACGCTTGGCTCAAAGTATAAGCCCGCCATCTACCACGATGGTCTGGCCGATGATGTAGGACGAAAGCGGCGAGGCCAGGAACAGTGCCGCACCGGCCATGTCGGCGGGCGTACCGAGCCGCTTCAGCGGGATCCGCTCCAGCGCGCCTTCGAGGCGTTTCGGATTTGATGTCGTCGCCTTGGTCATCTTGGTGTCGACCAGGCCGGGCGCGATGCCGTTGACGCGGATGCCGTTCTCGGCCCACGCCTCGCCGAGCGTGCGCGTCAAGCCCATCGCGCCGGTCTTCGAGGCGTTGTACGCCGGATTACCCATGGTGGAATGATAGGCGGCGGTCGAACTGACAATGATGAGCGAGCCTTGGCTGGCGCTCAGCATCGCGTGAAATTTGGTCGCGCACGCCATCAGGCTCATCAAATTGACTTCCAGCACCTTGCGAAAGCCATCCATCTCGAATTCGCCGCGGCGGTAGATCACCGCGCCCTGCGCCAGCACCAGCACGTCGAGTTTTGCAAATGGCGGCTTCAAGGCTTCGATCGCCTGCGGGTCGCTGACGTCGAGCCGGAAGTAATCGAGACCTTCGAGATGTGATCCTTCGTCAGGCGAATAGTCCGCTGCACTTGCGCGGGTACCGCAGACGGCGACATGCGCGCCCTTGGCGCGGAAGGCCTGCGCGATGCCGTTACCGATGCCGCTGGAGCCGCCGACCACCAGCACCTGCCTGCCGCTGAAATCCAGTTCGTTCATCGCTCGCGATCCTTCTTTGTTGATTTGTTGGGCTCTAGTTCCAGCCTTCGCCGAGGCAATTGACCATCAGGACACGATCGTAATATCGCCCGTCCCGCTTGAGACCCCTCTTTTCATAGCCGTACTCGACAAAGCCCGAGGCGCTGTAAAGCCGGCGCGCGTCGTCGTTCTCGCTTACCACGGTCAGTTGAATCATCTCGACGCGTTCGCGTGCATGGTTGAGAACCGCCGCGACAAGCTTCTTCCCAAGCCCCAGATTTCTTGCGGTGTTTCGCACGTACATGCCCCAAAGCGTCGCCTTATGCGCTTGCTTCGAACCTTCCTGCGCGGCATATGCCGCCACGCCCGCAAGCGTCCCATCGAGGAAAGCGCCGAAGATGTCGGCGCGGCCAAGGACGGCTTCGAACCACGACAGCGGCTGCGCGTTTTCCTTCTCAAACGTGCTGCCGAATGCTTCGGGACTTATCCGAAGACCTTCCAGCCGGATCTCCCTGTACAGGGCAGCATCCGAAGGCTCCAGGCGTCGGATCTGCAGGTCACGAATAGTGGTCATGTTTGCATCTCGCTCGACGTCGTTTGACCTGTCTGCGGATCGGTGCCAGCCTTGTCAATCCTGCACCTTTCCGGACCCCATCATGTCAGACTTCAAACGGCTCAGCCGCTCGGTCAAAGGCCTGACCGTCCTCGTCACCGGCGCCGCGAGCGGCATGGGCCGCGCCACCGCGCGGGTGTTCGCCGCCGACGGCGCCAACGTCGCCGTCACCGACATCAGCGCCGAGGCCACTCAGGCCGTGGCCAGCGAAATCGCGGCAAGCGGCGGCGCCGCAAAAGCGTGGACGCTCGACGTCGCCGACCGCTACAACATCACCGCCGTCGTCAACGAGGTCGCGGCGCATTTCGGCGGGCTCGATATCGTCGTCAACAATGCCGGCATCTCGGTGCGCGTCGCAATTGACGACGAGGGCTATGACGAGGCCTGGGCAAAAGGGTTGGCGGTGATGCTGACCGCGCATCAACGCATCATCCGCGCCGCGTTACCCTATTTGCGCAAATCGAAATCGCCGCGGATCGTCAATATCGCCTCCACCGAGGCGCTCGGCGCTACCGCATTGCACAGCCCCTACTCCGCCGCCAAGGCCGGCGTCGTCGGCCTGACGCGTTCGCTTGCGGTCGAGCTCGGCCGCGACGGCATCACGGTGAACTGCATCTGCCCGGGGCCGATCCTCACCGGCATGACCGCCCGGATCGCCGCCGAGCACAAGGCGATCTACGCCAAGCGCCGCACTGCGCTCGGCCGCTACGGCGACCCCGAGGAAGTCGCGCACATGACGCTGAGCCTGTGCCTGCCGGCGGCCTCGTTCCTGACCGGCGCCGTGATCCCCGTCGACGGCGGGTTGATGGCGCGAAACGCGTAACGGGCATGCGTCCGTAGCGTTGACTTGGGCACGTCAGGGAGTAATTTTTATCGCAAAGGGAGCGGGACAAACCGCCCGCGGCATACAGGACAGACGCCATGACGGTCACGATCCGGCAGCTTCATCCGCATTTTTTCGGCGAGGTTTCGGGCGTTGATTTGCGCAATCCCCTGACCCCGCAGGAAGCGGCCGATATCGAAGCCGGCATGGACAAATACGCAGTGCTGTTGTTTCGCAATCAGGACATCACGGACGAACAGCAACTGGCCTTTGCGTTGAATTTCGGCGAGCGCGAGAAGGCGCGGGGCGGCACCATCACCAAGAAGGAAGACTACCGCCTGACGTCAGGCCTGAATGACGTTTCAAACCTCGGCAAGGACGGCAAGCCGCTGGCGCGCGACAACCGCACCCATCTGTTCAATCTCGGAAACTGCCTGTGGCATTCCGACAGCTCGTTTCGCCCGATCCCGGCAAAATTTTCGCTTTTGTCGGCGCGAGTGGTGAACCCCAAGGGCGGTAACACCGAATTCGCCGACATGCGCGCGGCCTATGACGCGCTCGACGATGAGACCAAGGCCGAAATCGAGGACATGATCTGCGAGCATTCGCTGATGTATTCGCGCGGTTCGCTCGGCTTCCTGGATTATAGCGACGAAGAGAAAGCGATGTTCAAGCCGGTGCTGCAACGGCTGGTGCGAACGCATCCGGTGCACCGCCGCAAGTCGCTGTATCTGTCATCGCATGCCGGCGCCATCAAAGGCATGAGCATGCCGGAGGCGCGGCTGTTGCTGCGCGACCTCACCGAGCACGCCACGCAGCCGGAATTTGTCCACGTCCACAAATGGACGTTGCATGACCTCGTGATGTGGGACAACCGCCAGACCATGCACCGCGTCCGCCGCTACGACCAGTCGCAGCCCCGCGACATGCGCCGCGCAACAGTGGCGGGCACCGAACCGACGGTGCAGCAGCAAGCGGCGGAGTAGGAAATCTCTACGTTGTCGTCCCTGCGAACGCAGGGACCCATACCGCGTGATCCATCGATGAGGTGCGGTAGCAGACGCGCTGCGTTAGCCGGTTGCTGTTGTGAGTTGTTGAAGCGAAGCCGTCGCCCAGTGTGCCCATTTCGCCGGCCGCGGCGTATGGGTCCCTGCGTTCGCAGGGACGACACCGAGAGTGTGGTACAGTTCGCAGACGCCGGCCTACGCGTGCCCGGCCTCGTTCGACAGCATGCCGGGGTCGATGCCGATCTTGCGCAGCGCGCGCAGGTATTTGTCGTCGACGTCGTCGCCGAAGATCAAATCCGGATCGGCGTCGCAATGCAGCCAGCCATTGTGCTGGATCTCGTTCTCGAGCTGGCCCGGCGCCCAGCCGGCATAGCCCAGCGCCAGGATCGCGTGCTTCGGTCCGGTGCCCTTGGCGATCGCCTTGAGGATGTCTACCGTCGCGGTCAGGCAGATGCCCTCGTCGATATTGAGCGTCGCATCCTTGATGAAGAAATCGCTGGAATGCAGCACGAAGCCGCGGCCGGTATCGACCGGGCCGCCCTTCAGCACCTGCATGGTCTCGGCGTTTTCCGGCAGCTTGATCTGGTCGGCCTTCTGGATGATGTCGAGTTGCACCAATAGGCCGGGAAAATCGATGCTGCCGGCCGGGCGGTTGACGATGATGCCCATCGCCCCTTCCGAGGAATGCGCGCACATGTAGATGACGGAGCGCTCGAAGCGCGGATCGCCCATGACCGGCATGGCGATCAGCAGCCGGCCGTCCAGGTAGCCCTCGCCGGACGAATTGTCGCCAATACCGGCGGCTTTGCGGCGAACGGGCTTCGATGTCTTGCCTTCAGGGCTCATCCGCAAAGGCCTCTCTTGCTGATTCATATCCTGATATCGGGTGCGGTTTCTGTCAATCAAGCTTCCGGCATCATTCGGCGGCCGATCACACGCAATTCAATGGTTTGCGCCGCAACTTGCCTGTAAAGACGTCCCATGATCGTGATGGTTCCCCTGCGCGCCGCGCTCGGCGTCGCCGCTTTGTGTGTTGCGTGTGCGACGTCGGAGGTTCGCGCCGAGGATGCCTCGCCGTGGCAACGCGACGCGCATTCCGCGGTGCGGCTGCTGGCGGGATCGCGCAGCGGCCCGGTGCTGCTCGGCGGCGTGGCCATCCAGTTGCAGCCCGGATGGAAGACCTATTGGCGGACGCCCGGCGATTCCGGCGTCCCGCCCCGCTTCGATTTCTCAAAATCGGATAATGTCGAAGCCGTGACCGTGCTGTGGCCGGCACCGAAGAAGTTTGACGATGGCGCCGGTGGCACCGCGCTGGGATACAAGCAGCAGGTCGTGCTGCCGTTGCGGATCGTCGCCAAGAATGCCGACAAGCCGGTGACGCTGCGCGCCCACATCAATTATGCCGTCTGCGACAAGCTCTGCATTCCGGTCGAAGCCCATGCCGAACTCGCCTTTGCCAGCGTGGCAAGCACCGAGGACGGCAACCTGTCCGATGCGCTCAATACCGTGCCGAAGCCCGCCAATGTCGGCGACCCCAATCCGCTGACCATCCGCGACGTCAAGCGCGAGGGAAAGAACAACGTGCTGGTCGACGTCACCGCGCCCGAGGCCAAGGAAGTCAGCCTGTTCGTCGAGGGGCCGACGCCGGACTGGGCGCTGCCGGTTCCCAGGCTCGTCGAGCAAAGCCCGCCCGGCGTCAAACGCTTTGCCTTCGAACTCGACGGCCTGCCGCCCGGCGCCAGCCCGGAAGGCGCCGCGCTCAAGCTGACCCTGGTCAGCGGCGACCGGGCCTATGAGTTCAACGTCAGTTTGAATTGACGCGACTTGCCGTCCCTCCGGACGTGCCCAGCCGCGCCACGATGCCGCGACGTGTTTCCGCCACGGTGCAGCGACGCTTTCTGGTCTGAGGAGAGCCGGCGCTTGGCAGCAAGCTCTCCTCTTCAGCAACGTGTACTCCTAGCTTTTCTGCCCGCTGATTTGCTGCGCGCGCACATAGCTCTTGCAAGCGCCGCGCATGTCGCCCTTTGCCATGGCGGCATTCGCCGCGCCCATCTCTTTCATCATCGCAAATTTGCCGGGACTGTCAGGCATAGCGTTGCCGGACGCGACGAGCTTGGCCATGTTTTCGCTTGTGCAAGCCGGCTTCTGCGCCTTCTGCGCCGAAGCCGGGCTGAAAGCCAGCGCAGTGGCGACTGTAATAGAGGTAACAAGCAGTTTCATATTTATCCTCCCCGGCCGCACCATGCGACCGGACCTAAAAGTTGGAAAAGGCCGGAAAAGTTCCAGCGAGCTGGATCGCGTGGGCCGGGCGATCTCGGCAACGAGCCGCGAGATGGCTGGTAACGGCGCCCGGAACCCCAATCCAACCCAATCTTAACGAATGGTTGATACATCCGACTATCGCCGCCGCCTCGCGGCACGTTTCGGGGATGCACCCTTGTGGCCGTGATGGATACGCAATCCGCAACCGCCTCGCCTACCGGCGTGACCGCGCGCCTGCGCGCGCTGCTTGGCGGCTCCAGTGAGGCCTCCGTCACCAGGCGGCTGGCCGGCACCATCTTCGTCATCCGCGTCTTCAGCGCAGCGCTCGCCTATTTCGCGCAGATCCTGCTGGCGCGCTGGATGGGCGGCTCGGATTACGGCGTCTATGTCTATGTCTGGACCTGGGTGCTGCTGCTCGGCAGCATGATGGATTTCGGCATCTCGGCATCCGCGCAGAAGATCATTCCGGAGTATCGAACCCGCGGCGAACATGCCCTGCTGCGCGGCTTCCTCTCCGGCAGCCGCTGGATCACGTTCGCCGTCTCTTCCATCGTCTCGCTGCTGCTGGCGGGCGTGGTGAAGGGATTGTCGCCGTGGATCGACGCCAACGCGATCGTTCCCCTCTATATCGGCTGCCTGACGCTGCCGGCGTTTGTCGTCGCCAACACCCAGGACGGCATCGCCCGCTCGCATGACTGGATGCGGCTCGGCCTGATGCCGCAATTCATCGTGCGGCAGTCGCTGATCATCGGCCTGACCGCCGGCGCCTTCGTGCTCGGTTTCAATCTCGGCGCTACGGCTGCGATGTGGGCCAGCAGTGCTGCGGTATGGATCGCGATGATCGGCCAGATGATCGTGCTGAACCGCAGGCTCGGCGGCCACATCGCGCCTGGCCCCAAGGCCTATGATTTCCGCGGCTGGCTCGCGGTCTCGCTGCCGATCCTGATGGTCGAGGGATTTTACCTGCTGCTTTCCTACACCGACGTGCTGGTGCTGCAGCAATTCCGCTCCTCCGAAGAAGTCGGCGTCTATTTCGCGGTGGTGAAGACGCTGGCGCTGGTTTCCTTCATTCACTATGCGATGGCGGCGACGACGGCGCATCGCTTTGCCGAGTATCACGCGCAGGGCGACAAGCCGCGGCTGTCGGCCTATGTGGCGCATGCGATCCAGTGGACGTTCTGGCCGTCGCTGGCCGCGACCATCCTGCTGCTGGCGCTGGGCAAGCCGCTGCTGTGGCTGTTCGGACCGCAATTCGTGGTCGGCTACGACATCATGTTCATTGCCGCCGCTGGCCTCGTGGTGCGATCCGCCATCGGCCCGGTCGAGCGCCTGCTCAACATGCTCGGCCACCAGCACATCTGCGCGCTGGCCTATGCGCTCGCCTTCGTCATGAACCTCGTGCTGTGCGTGATGCTGGTGCCGCGCTTCGGCGGCCATGGCGCTGCGGCCGCGACCTCGATCTCGCTGGCGTTCGAGACGGTGCTGCTGTTCTGGATCGTGCGCCGGCGGCTCGGACTGCACGTGCTGGCGTTCGGCAAACGCGGCCTCTAGAGCCCGCATCGGCGATGGCAGAACATCGGTTTCGCCCTGCACCGGCAAATTGCCACCGGATTCCGGTGCACGCATGAAATATTCGTATTTCGCCCGATCCCCCGCCATCGATAGGACGTTCATCTCCTGCGTTGATATATATTCGCACATGCGAAATGGAATTTGCGCCCGGAAATGATTGATCCGCTTTACGTTGCATCGGGATTCGGCGTCGGCCTGCTGGTCGGGATGACGGGCGTCGGCGCGGCTCGCTGATGACGCCATTGTTGCCAGGAGCGCCACCCATTAGGATTTTAGGTGTGCGCTCCCGGGAGCCGTTCGCAATTCCTACTCCGCGGTCCAGCCGCCGTCGATGGAGTAGTTGGACCCGGTGATCTGGGCTGCATCGTCGCTGCACAGGAACAGTGCCAGCGCAGCAACCTGCTCTGACGTCACGAACTCCTTGGTCGGCTGGGCGTCAAGAAGCACGTCCTTGATGACCTGCTCCTTGGTCATGTTGCGCGCCTTCATGGTCTCCGGGATCTGGTGCTCGACCAGCGGCGTCCAGACATAGCCCGGGCTGATGCAGTTGCAGGTGATCTTGAAGGTCGCAACCTCCAGCGCCACCGTTTTTGTCAGCCCGGCGATGCCGTGCTTGGCCGAGACATAGGCCGACTTGAATGGCGAAGCCACCAGCGAATGCGCTGATGCGGTGTTGATGATGCGGCCCCAGCCGCGCTTCTTCATGCCGGGTACGGCGGCGCGGATGGCATGAAATGCCGATGACAGATTGATCGCAATGATCGCGTCCCATTTCTCGATCGGAAACTCCTCGATCGGGGCGACGAACTGGATGCCGGCATTGTTGACGAGGATATCGACCGAGCCGAAGGTCTTCTCGCCGAGCGCGACCATTTCGGCGATTTCGGCGGGCCTGGTCATGTCGGCAGGCGAATGCACCGCGCGGACTTTGAAATCCGTCTCGATGCCGGAACGCTCGCGCTCGATATCGGCCGGGACGCCCATGCCATTGAGAACGATATTGGCGCCGGCGCCGGCGAAAGCGCGCGCATAAGCCAAGCCGATGCCGCTGGTCGAGCCGGTCACGACGGCGGTTTTGCCTTTCAACGTACCCATATCAATTCACTCCTGTTTGCCTTCGGCTGGGTTTGAGCCCTTCCCCGTGAGATCGTAAGTCGCCATGGTCTGCCCGGGTTGCGGCCGCTCCAGCCGTTCTTTGTTACGCATCGACAAATGCACATCGCGAACACCCGCTTCCCAATGTTCGACCATGGCGACATGCGAGAAGTCGTAGTCCTTGGAATTTGTCTCGTAATTCTTGCTCTTGTAGATCAGGTGCACGACCGTGACGGTGTTTTCCTTCGACGCCTTGCGCAGGAATTCGACCGACGGATCGTTGTTCAAATGATCCGGTAATTTGCTGAGCAGATCGCGCACCGCCTTCCGCGCGTTGTGGATCTGCTTGTTCTTGTCGGTACTCGTGCGGGTGCGGCTGGAATAACGGATGTCCTTTTCCCGCTCGGCGGCCTCGAGCAGCGACGTCGGCAGGTCGCCACGCGCGCTGAACAGGTCGACCTGGAAGATCAGGAGATCGCGGTTGAACTCTTCTTCCAGCACGAAATCGAGCGGCGTGTTCGAGGCGATGCCGCCGTCCCAGTAATGCTCACCTTCGATGACAACGGACGGAAAACCGGGTGGCAGCGCGCCGGAGGCCATGACGTGCTCGGGGCCGATCTTCTTGCCGGCCTTCCTGAACTCGACATTGTCGAAATATCTGAAATTGCCCGAGGTGACGCCGACCGCGCCGACGCTGAACCTCATCTTCAGATCGTTGATGCGGTCGAAATCCACCAGCCGCTCGAGCGTTTTCTTCAGCGGCGCGGTGTCGTAATAGCTCTGCGACTGCGGGCTGCCGGGCGGCCACAACGGTGCAGGCGGAATCCGCGGCGTGAAGAAGCCGGGCACGCCGAAGGTCGCGATCAGTGCGGCTGAGGTTTCGTTGAACAGCGAGCGTGCGCGCTCACCTGGTGTCACCGGATTCCACGACACCGGAGATGACACCATCTCCCAGAATTCCTTCAAACGGTCGACGCGCGTTTCCGGTCCGTTGCCGGCAATGATCGCGGCATTGATGGCGCCGATCGAAATGCCCGCGACCCATTCCGGTTCGAAACCCGAGCGACACAATGCCTGAAAGGCGCCGGCCTGATAGGAGCCGAGCGCGCCACCGCCTTGCAGCACCAGCACACGCTGCGCTTTGGCGGGCGTGGTGGCCGGCACAGAGTCGGAAAGATCCATCGTGACCATCGACTAGTGGACAAAGACAGTGGCACCGTGGCGACAGTTCGCCACCGCGTCAATTGGCGAGATCGAAGCAAGGATCACGCCGAGTTTACCGTCTCGTGAGGCATCGAAGCCCGTAACCGGACCTGCTTCAGGTTGATGCAAGGATGAGCGTCCAGAACACCTTGTATTTGGTGTTTGGAGCATAGGCCGCCGCGATGCCCAATTTTGTGACACCGTTCTTGAGCATATTGGCCTTGTGCGGCGGCGAGTCGCGCCAGCCGGAGAAGGCTTCCGCCAGGGTGTGATATCCGGCCGAGACATTTTCGACGGCGAGCTTCGCCGGATAGCCGGAGGCTCCCAGCCGCTTTTCCAGAGGGCCCTTCACATTGTGGTCCATCTTGTTGCGCGCCGCCATCGCCTGCGACTGCTGCTCGGCGAGCCTGGTCAGCTCAGGATCGACCACCACGGTGCCGAGGCCGTTGTTCTGGCGGTATTGCGAGATCATGATCGCGGCCGCGACCGGATCGAGCGTGGCGCCGGGTTGCGCCATGTCGAGATACATGGCCGGCTGATCCGGGATCTTGACGTCTGCCGAGCAACCGGCAAGCAGCAAAAGCCCGATAATGGCGGTAGTCGCCCGTTTCACTGAAAGAATCCCCCAAAGAATCCCGAAGGCTGGACGCGGCCGTTGTTGCATACCAACCGTGGCTGAATGGTGAACGGGGGAGCGATTTGGGGGCAGCCGACGCGGCGGTAGCCCGGATGGAGCGCAGCGCAATCCGGGAACGGTCCGTCCGCGGCGCAAGCGGCCCCGGATTACGCTGCGCTCCATCCGGGCTACGGGGCTACGGAATTCAATCCTGTGCCGCGAAAATTCGGTAGCGGCGGGGCTGCAGGCCGATGATCTCGCCGGCCTGGAGTTCCCGGTCCCGGGGGGCGTCGATCTCGATCACGGTCTTGCCCTCGCCGCCCGAGAGCGTGACCTCCGCCCGCTGGATCGGGCCGAACGAGCGGACATGGCGCACCGCGCCCTCCAGCGAGCCGGTTCCCGCCGGCCCGATCTGCATGTCGTGGCGGCGGACGAACAGTTTTGAGGCGCCGGAGGCCGCGCCATCGGCGGCGATATTGAGCGGCTGGCCGCCGAGCCGCACCGAGCCGCCGAGAACCTCCACCGGCAGCACGATGGATTCACCGATGAAGCCGTGGACGAAAGCGGTGGCGGGATTGTCATAGACATCGCCCGGCGTGCCGATCTGCTCGATCCGGCCCTTGTCCATCACCACGACGCGGTTGGCGACTTCGAGCGCCTCTTCCTGGTCATGAGTGACGAAGATCGAGGTGACGTGAATTTCGGAATGCAGCGAGCGCAGCCACTGCCGCAGCTCCTTGCGCACCTTGGCATCGAGCGCGCCGAACGGTTCGTCGAGCAGCAGGATGCGCGGCTCGATCGCCAGCGCGCGGGCAAGCGCAATGCGCTGTCGCTGGCCGCCGGACAACTGGCTGGGATAGCGGTTGGCCAGCCAGTCGAGTTGCACCAGATCCAGCAGCTCCTTGACGCGGGCGCGGATCGTGGCCTCGTCCTTGCGGATGGCGCGCGGCTGTACGCGCAGGCCAAAGGCGACGTTTTCGAACACCGTCATGTGGCGGAACAGCGCGTAGTGCTGGAACACGAATCCGACATGGCGCTCGCTGGCGCCGTGTCCCAGCGCATCCTCGCCGTCGATCCGCACCTCGCCGGCATCGGGCCAGTCGAGGCCTGCAATGATCCGCAACAGCGTGGTCTTGCCCGAACCGGATGGTCCAAGAAGCGCCAGCAATTCGCCCTTGCCGACCTTCAGATCGACGTTATCCAGCGCAGCAAATGCGCCAAACTTCTTGACGATGTTTTTGACTTCAATGGTCACTTGGATGGTCCCTTGAATAGTCGCTTGGGCTTTGCGCTTCGTCCAGACGCTGTTCGAGCACTGTCTTCACGACCAGCGTGATCAGGGCCAGCATCGCCAGCAGCGAAGCAATCGCAAACGACGCCACGAATTGATACTCATTATAGAGAATTTCGACCAGCAGCGGCATGGTGTTGGTCTCGCCGCGGATATGGCCCGACACAACAGACACCGCGCCGAACTCGCCCATGGCGCGCGCGTTGCACAGCAGTACGCCATACAACAGGCCCCATTTGATATTGGGCAGAGTGACGCGGAAGAAGGTCTGCAGGCCTGACGCTCCGAGCGAGGTCGCCGCTTCCTCCTCCTGCGTGCCCTGCTCCTGCATCAAGGGAATCAGCGAGCGGGCGACGAACGGGAACGTCACGAAGATGGTGGCGAGCGCAATGCCCGGCACCGCGAACAGGATGTGGACGTTGTTCGCCTGCAGCCACGTGCCCCAATAGCCCTGCGCCCCGAACAGGAGCACGAAGACGAGACCCGAAATGACCGGGCTGACCGAGAACGGCAGGTCGATCAGCGTGATCAGAAAGGTTTTGCCGCGGAATTCGAATTTCGCGATCGCCCAGGCCGCGATCACGCCGAACACGAGGTTGAGGGTGACCGAGATCGCCGCAACCAGCAGCGTCAGCCTGATCGCCGAAAGCGCCTCCGGCTCGGCGAGTGCAGCAAAATAGGCGCTGATGCCTTTCGAAAAGGCCGATGCGAACACCACGACCAGCGGCAGCACGACAAAGACGGTGAGGAACGTGACAGCAAGCGCGACGATGATAAAGCGGACGGGTGCCGGCTCGGTCCGCAGGTCTTTTGGTGAAGTAACCGCGCGTGCCCGGTCGCCCGCCTCGCGGTGCGACGGCGGGGAGATCGCGAGGTCCGCCGTCGACGTATAGGCCCTTAGCGGCGTCGCCGGAGTCACAAAGCTCGTTTGCGTCGACATCGTCAGGTCCTCAATGCGCGGGAATGCGGGTTTGCGCCCAGCGTTGCAGGCGATTGACGACGAGGATGATCAGGAACGAAGCCAGCAGCATGATGACGGCGATGGCCGTCGCATCGGCATAACGAAATTCGGACAACCTGATCACGATCAGGAGCGGCGCGATTTCCGACACGTTCGGCAGATTGCCGGCAATGAAAATGACCGAACCGTATTCACCGACGGCGCGCGCGAATGCCAGCGCAAAACCTGTCAGCAGCGCCGGAATAAGACTCGGCAGGATCACCCGGAACACCGTGTGCCAACGGTTGGCCCCGAGGCTCGCGGCCGCCTCCTCGATTTCAGGATCGAGATCGATCAGCACCGGCTGAACCGTCCGCACCACGAACGGAATGCCGATGAAGACCATCGCAATGAAAATTCCGATCGGCGTGAATGCGACCTTGATGCCGAGTTCGGCGAGCGGCGCGCCGAGCCATCCCTTCTGCGCGAACAATTGCGTCAGCGCCACACCCGCCACCGCGGTCGGCAGCGCAAAGGGAATGTCGACGATGGCGTCGAATATCCGCCGGCCCGGAAAACGATATCGCACCAGCGCCCAGACGATGATCGTGCCCATCACCAGATTGACGCAGGCGGCGGCAAAGGAGAGGCCAAATGAAATTTTCAGCGCGTTCAAAGTGCGGCGGCTGGTGAGGATTTCCCAGAACTGTCCGGGCGAAAGCTCGAGCGTCTTGAGGAACAGGCCGGCGAGCGGGATGAGGATGATAACGGAGAGCCATGTCAGGGTCAGGCCCATGGTGAGCCCGAACCCGGGCAAGCTCGTCCGCCGTGCGACCGCTGTGCTCACAAATCCCCCTGCTTCCGCTACGGCTGGCCGTCAGCCAGATCAATTCTTGTAAATCTGGTCGAAAATGCCGCCTTCGCCGAAGTGATCCTTCTGCGCCTTGGTCCAACCACCAAAAACGTCGTCAATCGTGAAAAGTTCGACCTTGGCGAAGGATTTTTCGTACTCCCTCGCAATTTCCGAATCGCGCGGACGATAGGAATTGCGTGCGGCAATTTCCTGACCTTCCTTGGTATACCAATACTTCAGGTAGGCCTCGGCGACGGCGCGGGTGCCTTTTTTGTCGGCAACCTTGTCGACGACCGCGACCGGCGGCTCGGCGAGAATCGACAATGGCGGCGCAACGATCTCGAACTTGTCCTTGCCGAACTCGCGCTGCGCCAGGAACGCCTCGTTCTCCCACGCCAGCAGCACATCGCCGACGCCGCGCTCAACGAAGGTCACCGTCGAGCCGCGCGCGCCGGTATCCAGCACCGGCACGTTCTTGAAGAGGTCGGCGACGAATTTCTTCGCCTTGTCGGCGGAGCCGAATTTCTTTTCCGCAAAGCCCCACGCCGCCAGATAATTCCAGCGCGCACCGCCCGAGGTCTTCGGGTTCGGCGTGATCACCTGCACGCCGGGCTTGATCAGATCGCCCCAATCCTTGATCGCCTTGGGATTACCCTTGCGCACCAGGAACACGATCGTTGACGTATAAGGCGACGCATTCAGCGACAGGCGCTTCTGCCAGTCCGGCGCCACCAGGCCCTTGGCGGCGATGGCGTCGATGTCATAGGCCAGCGCCAGCGTGACCACGTCCGCCTGCAGGCCGTCGATCACCGCGCGCGCCTGCGAGCCCGAGCCGCCATGCGACTGCTTGATCTCGACGCTCTTGCCGGTTTCCTTCTGATAGGCCGCCGCGAACACCTTGTTGAAATCGGCGTAGAGTTCGCGCGTCGGATCGTAGGACACGTTGAGCAGGGTATGATCGGCAGCGAAGGCCGAACTCGCCCAGAGCAATCCGGCAACAAGCGGCAGAATGCGACGGATCATCGGTGATCTCCATTCGGCTAGATGAAACATATCATCAAGCGGGAAGCGCATAAGTCGCGACGAAAGGTCGCTTAGTCAACGAAACCGCATTTCATTGTTTTTGGTTCCGCAGCTTCGTTGTCCTATGAAGTCCAGGTTCTAGGAAGTTTTCATCGTATGGATGCCGCATTCGGTCTTTTGCCTGCCCCGCCAGCGGCCGGCACGGGCGTCTTCGTCCGGCGCGGTCCGGCTCGAACATGGCATGCACCCGACCGACAGATAGCCCGAGGCGATCAAGGGATGTGGCGGCAATTTGGCGAGCTTGTAGATCGCCTCGATCTCCTCGCGCGACACGTTGGCGAACGGATTGAATTTCAGCTTCGCGCCGTCGTCCTCGACGACGGGAATCTCGGCGCGCGCGCCGCCCTGAAAGCGCTTGCGCCCGTTGATCCAGGCCGAGAACGGCTTGAGCGCCCGCGCCAGCGGTTCCACCTTGCGGATACGGCAGCAGGCATCGGGATCGGAGAACCACAATTCGCGATCGGGATCCTGGCGTGACAGCGCCTCTTCCAGCGGCTTGATCGAGCGAACGTCACGAAGGCCGAGGGCTGCGATCAGCCTGTCGCGATAGGCGAGCGTCTCCTCGAACAGCCATCCGGTATCGAGGAAGATCACGGGAATGGCGGGATCAACATCCGCCATCACCTTGAGCAGCGCCGCCGATTCCGTGCCGAACGACGACACCAGAGCAAGCTGTTCGCGGCCGACGAGCTTAAGCGCGGTCTCAATGACACGCGCCGGCGAGGCGTCACGCAGGGTATGGTCGAGCGTCTGCGCCGAATGAAGGATCGCCGCATCTGCGGCGAGGCCGTGCTGTACGATCATGCTCACTGGCCGGCACTCTCCGAATGACGCAACTGCATCCGCCGATTGAGCGCGGTGACGCGGCCATCGCCGGTCGGCTGGTAGAACACCGAATAGCGTTTCATGGTCTCGGCGAAGGCATCGGCGTCCGCATCCTTCTTCACCTCGAACGCGTCGAAGCCGGCGCGCGACATGAACACGAACTGGTCGCGCAGCACCTGGCCGGTGGCGCGCAGCTCGCCGTCATAACCATGCCGCTCCCGCAAGAGGCGCGCCTGGCTGTAAGCGCGGCCGTCGCGGAAGGACGGGAACACCAGCGCTACCGCGGCGAGACGATCGAGATATGGAACGAGATCATCGAGATTTCGATTGTTCGGCCAGATCACGCCGACCCTGCCAGCGTGCTTCAGAATGGCTTCCGGATCCTCGAGGAACCGCGCCGCCGGAACAAGGATCGCTCCATCGCCCGGCAATTCGGCGCCTTCGGCAATATGGACGAACAGGTCGGGGGTAATTCTTCCGTTCTTAACGAGTGGCATAGACCCGCTCCTTGAATGGCTCGACGCCCAGACGCTTCACCGTATCGACGAACAGTTCCTCGGGACGGTCGCGCAGCGCGAGATAGGCTTCGACAATGTCTTCGATCACATCGGCAACTTCCGCATAGGGAACGGCCGGGCCGATCAGCGCGCCCATCTGCGCGTTCTCGTCGGCGCGGCCGCCGATCGTGATCTGGTAAAACTCCTCGCCGTTCTTCTCGACCCCGAGAATACCGATGTGGCCGACATGGTGATGGCCGCAGGCGTTGATGCAGCCGGAGATGTTGATGTGCAGACGGCCGATCATTTCGGCGGTGTCATGATTGGCGAAACGCCGGGTCAGTTCCTGCGCGATCGGAATCGAGCGCGCATTGGCCAGCGAGCAGTAATCCAGCCCCGGGCAGGCGATGATGTCGGTGACCAGATTGACGTTCGGGGTAGCGAGCCCGATCCGGTCGAGCGCCTTCCATAGCTGCGGCAGGTCGCGCTTGGCGACATGGGGCAGCACCAGATTCTGCTCGTGACCGACGCGGATTTCGCCGAAGGAATACTTGTCGGCGAGATCGGCGACCGCATCCATCTGGTCGGCGGTGGCATCGCCGGGCGGGCCGCCCACCGGCTTCAATGACAGCGTCACGATCGAATAGCCCTGCACCTTGTGCGGGGCCACAGAGTTCTTGCGCCAGCGCTCGAACAACGGATCATGCGCGGCCTGCTTCAGCTCGTCCGGCATGTGCGGCAGCTTCTCATAGGCCGGATAGGAGAAACGCGAGCGCACTTCCTCGATGACGGAATGGTCGAGCGTCAGGGCGCTGTGACCCATCTGCTTCCATTCCTCATCGACCTCCTTGGCGAACTTCTCGATGCCGAGCTCATGCACCAGAATCTTGATGCGCGCCTTGTAGATGTTGTCGCGGCGGCCGTACTGGTTGTAGACGCGCAGGATCGCCTCGACGTAACTCAGGATATCGCGGCCGTGCACAAACGGCTTGATCGTCTTGCCGATGAACGGCGTGCGGCCGAGACCGCCGCCGACCAGCACCTCAAAACCGGTTTCGCCGTCGGCATTCCTGTGCAGGCGCAGGCCGATGTCGTGGACCTTGATCGCGGCGCGGTCGTGCTCGGACGCAGTGATCGCGATCTTGAACTTGCGCGGCAGGAACGAGAATTCCGGATGCAGCGTGGTGTGCTGGCGCAGGATTTCTGACCAGATACGGGGATCCTCGACCTCGCCCGGCGCGACGCCGGCCCACTGGTCCGAGGTGACGTTGCGCATGTTGTTGCCGGACGTCTGCATCGCGTGGATGCCGACCTCGGCGAGTTCAGCGAGCGCATCGGGCAGATCGGAAAGCTTGATCCAGTTGAACTGGATGTTCTGCCGGGTCGTGAAATGGCCGTAGCCGCGGTCGTAGCGGCGCGCGACATGGGCAAGCCGCCGCAGCTGCTTCGACGACAGCGTGCCGTAGGGAATGGCGACGCGGAACATGTAGGCGTGCAGTTGCAGATAGACGCCGTTCTGCAGCCGCAGCATCTTGAATTCGTCCTCGGTGAGTTCGCCGGAGAGGCGGCGCTTCACCTGGTCCCGGAATTCGGACACGCGTTCATTGATCAGCGTGCGATCGAGTTCGTCATATGCGTACATGATGGATCAGCCTTAAGCCGGAAGCAGGTCAATGGTGAGACCCTTCGACCGGATGCGTTCGCGCAAATTGCCGGGTTTGATTTCGCCGCTGTCCTTGAGCTCGACCGGCGCGATATAGGCGCCGATCGCGCCGACGTCGTCGGCATTGGCTTCGTTGAGCAGCACCCGCGCCTCATCGGAAGTGTGGACGATCGCAGCGTCCGACAAGCTTGCCGACCAGCCCTGCTGCGCGGTGCGATAGATCACGATGCCATCCGAGGTGCGGTTGGCGGTCACCATCGAGGGACCGGTGATCTTGATTTTTTGTTGAAGCGGAGAGGTCATTCGGCAGCATCCAGCAGTTTGGAGATGACTTGATTGAGGTTGGACTGGCGCCACGGCGCGGAATGCGCGACGACGTCGCCGATGATGAGGACGGCAGGACCGCCATCGATTTTTTCGACCAGCGCAGGAAGATTCTCGAGCGTGCCGACCACGGCCTGCGCATCCGCCCGCGTCACCCGCGCGAACACGCCGACGGGCGTTTGCGGCAACCGGCCGGCGGCCAAAAGACCCGCGCGCACCGACGGCGCGGCCGTCATGCCCATGTAGACTACGATGGTCATCTTCTTGTCGGTCAGCACCGACCAGTCGACCGTCTCGGCGTCCTTTGCCTTGTGCGCGGTCAGGAAAGTGATGCGCAGCGCTTCGTGACGGTAGGTCAGTGGCGCCTCGAACTGCGCGGCGGCACCGAGGCCTGCGGTAATGCCGGGCACCACCGAATAGGCGACGCCGGCTTCGCGCAGCACTTCGATCTCCTCGCCGCCGCGGCCGAAGATGAAGGGATCGCCGCCCTTCAGCCGCACCGCGCGCTGTCCGGCCTTCGCAGCGTCAATCAGCAATTTGTTGATCGCGTCCTGGCCGATGCCGGGTTTGCCGACACGGCGGCCGACCGGAATGCGCGCGGCGTCGCGGCGGATGCGATCGAGAATTTCCGGCGAGACCAGTTCGTCGTAAAACACAACATCGGCATCCTGCAGCGCGCGCAGCGCCTTGATGGTGAGCAGATCCGGATCGCCCGGACCGGCGCCGACCAGCGTCACGCGGCCCTCGGCCTTGCCATCCTTGCTCGCGCCGGCGAAGGCGGAGGGATCGGCGATTTCGTTCAGTGCTTTTTCAGCCTCGTCCTTGCGGCCGGCGAGCACCAGTGCGCCGATCGGGCCGTCGATCACACGCTCCCAGAAGCGGCGGCGCAGCGGGAATTCGGGAATGCGCGCATGCATCGATTTGCGAAAGCTGCCGATGAAGCCGGCGAGATCGCCGATCCGCGCCGGCAGCACCGCCTCGATGCGCTCACGCACGCGACGCGCGACCACCGGCGACGCGCCGCCGGTGCCGACGGCAACGACGACGTCGCCGCGATCGACGATCGCGGGAAAGATGAAAGTGGAATGCGCGAGATCGTCCATCACATTGATGGGCAGCCCTACCGCCTTCGCGCGCGCCGACATCGCAACACCGATATCGCCGGCGCCGGCGCAAAGGATTGCGATCACGCCGGACAGATCGGAAGTGAGCGGATCGCCGGTGGCGCGTTCGATCCGGGCATCAACAGCCGCATCGAGCCCCGAAACGTCATGGCTGCCGTCGGTCGCATACCAGCGGATGTTCGCTCCGGCCGATGCCAGCAGGCGCAACTTCGCGCGCACGAGTTCGCCGGCTCCGACGAGCAGCACCACGCCGCTTTGCAGATCGAGAAACACGGGCAGGAATCGCATGCGAAACTCGCTTCCCCCACTTCGGGGTTGACTGGAATTATTTTCTATATATGTGTCGTTCAACGCTCGCAAAGAGAAAATTATTTCTTCTCTATTGCAGCGCAACTTTAGAATTTTTCCACTCCGAAGTCCAAGGCCCAGAGATGCATCTTCTCGACAATGAATCCGGCGGACACGGGTTGCGGCCCGCAGCCTTCACCAAGGCATCCTCGTTGCCGAAAATTTTGGCCGACGGACGGCTGCCGCCGCCCTCGATGGACCATCTCGACGAACTCGAGGCGCAGAGCATTTACATTCTCCGGGAGGCGTTCGCGCGGCTGAAGAAGCTCGCGTTGCTGTGGTCACTGGGGAAAGACTCCAACGTGATGATCTGGCTGGCGCGCAAGGCCTTCTTCGGCCGCGTGCCGTTTCCGGCGCTGCACGTCGACACCGGCAAGAAATTTCCCGAGATGTATGCGTTCCGCGATCGCTTCGGCAAGGAATGGGATCTCGATCTCAAGATCGAGCCCTGCCCGCCGATCGACGCCGTCGATCCCACCCTGCCGCCGGCCGCGCGCTCCGCCGCGCGCAAGACCGAGGGACTCAAATGGGCGCTGACCAAATATGGTTTCGACGGCTTGATCGCCGGCATCCGCCGCGATGAAGAAGCCACGCGCGCCAAGGAGCGCGTGTTCTCGCCGCGCGGGCTCGAAGGCGGCTGGGACGTGCGCGATCAGCCCCCGGAATTCTGGGACCAGTTCAACGCGTCGCCTCCAACAGGCGCGCATCTGCGCATCCACCCGATCCTGCATTGGACCGAAGCCGACATCTGGGCCTACACCAAGCGCGAGAACATTCCGATCATCCCGCTGTATCTGTCGAACGACGGCAAGCGCTATCGCTCGCTGGGTGACCAGGACATCACCAACCCGGTGGCTTCGACCGCTTCCAGCATCGATGAGATCCTGACCGAACTCGACGGCACCAAGGTGCCGGAGCGCGCCGGCCGCGCACTCGATCACGAAACCGAAGATGCATTCGAGCGGCTGCGTGTCGCCGGCTATCTCTGACGGATATTTGGTGTGAGCGTCGCAATGAACATGATCCTCCCCGCCAGCGTCTCGGTCACGCCGAACGGCACCACGTCGATGCCAAATGGCACGACGCGACCGCAGGTCCGCATCGTCATCGTCGGCCATGTCGATCACGGCAAATCCACCTTGGTCGGACGCCTGCTGCACGAAACGGGCAGCCTTCCCGAGGGCAAGCTGGAAATGCTGAAGGCGGTCAGCGCGCGGCGCGGCATGCCGTTCGAATGGTCGTTCCTCCTGGATGCGCTGCAGACCGAGCGCGACCAGGGCATCACCATCGACACCACGCAGATCCGCTTCCGCACCCGCTCGCGCGACGTCGTGCTGATCGACGCGCCCGGCCATGCCGAATTCCTCCGCAACATGATCACCGGCGCCTCGCAGGCCGACGGCGCGGTGCTGATCATCGACGCGCTGGAAGGCGTGCGCGACCAGACCAGGCGGCACGGCTATCTGCTGCACCTATTGGGCATCAAGCAGGTCGCGATCGTCGTCAACAAGATGGACCGCGTCGATTTCAGCGCGGATCGTTTCAAGGAAATCAGCGACGAGATTTCGGCGCATCTGATTGGCCTCGGCGTGACGCCCACAGCCGTGATTCCGATTTCCGCCCGCGACGGCGACGGCGTTGCCGAACACACGCCGCGGATCGGCTGGTATCAGGGACCGACCGTGGTCGAAGCGCTCGATGCGCTCGAACCGGCCCGGCCGCTGGAGCAACTGGCGCTGCGTTTGCCGGTGCAGGCGATCTATAAATTCGACGACCGCCGCATCGTGGCGGGCCGCATCGAATCCGGCAGCTTGAGCGCCGGCGATGAAATCGTCATCATGCCGGCCGGCAAGATTGCGAAGATCAAGACCGTCGAGAGCTGGCCGGTGACCCCGCTCACGGGCAGGCATGGCGCCGGCCGCTCGGTCGGCATCACGCTCGACCGTGAATTGTTTATCGAACGCGGCGACGTCATCGCCCACGCCGGCGCGACCCCGCGCGATACGCGACGAATTCGCGCGCGCATTTTCTGGCTGCACGACAAGCCGCTGTCGAAGGGCGATCAGATCCTGATCCGCCTCGGCACGCGGGAAAGCCGCGCCAGTGTCGTCGCTATCGAGAAGGCCGTCGATCCCGGCGAACTCTCCAATGAAGAGACCAAGGTGATCGCGCGCAATCATGTTGGCGAAATCGATATTTCGCTGGCGCAGCCGATCGCGGCCGACCCCTATCAGGAAAATCCACGCACCGGACGGCTGGTGATCGAAGTCAACGGACGCATCGCCGGCGGCGGCCTCGTGCTGTCGGTCGACGCCGGACAGCGCGCCGTCCCGATCGACATCGTGCCGGTCGAATCCGCATTGCGCCCCGAGGAACGCTCGGCGCGCTATCGCCACAACGGCGCGGTGATCTGGCTGACCGGCCTGCCCGGCTCCGGCAAATCGACGCTGGCGCGCGCGCTGGAGCGGCGATTGTTTTCGCGCGGCGGTTCGCCGATCCTGCTCGACGGCGACACCTTGCGCGCGGGCCTCAACGGCGACCTCGGCTTCTCGCCGCAGGACCGCACCGAAAACATCCGCCGCTTGGCGGAAGTCGCAACGCATCTGGCGCGCAACGGACACATTGCGGTTGTCGCCGCGGTGTCACCGTCGGCGGATGATCGTGCCGCCGCCCGCCGCATCGCCGACACGACGTTCCGCGAGATCTATGTCGCAACGCCGGCCGAGATCTGCGAGAGCCGCGACCCCAAGGGCCATTACGCCAAGGCGCGCGCCGGCACGTTGCAGGCCTTCACCGGCATCGGCAACGACTACCAGCCACCGGCCCAAGCAGAGCTCAGCATCGACACCTCGACCAAATCCGTATCTGACGCGACCGACCAGATCGAGCGGATGCTGGCCGAGACTGGCATCCTGTTCGACGAACTGGTCGATCTGGCGGCCAATATCTAGGCTTTTTGGGGCCTTCTCATCGACCCGGCTTTAGGGCTAAAAGGGCGGCCAACGCCGCCCCTTTGGCGCGTTTTTTGCTGCTTTTCGTCTGAAAACAGCCCGTAAGCGCCAATTCTTTTGAGAAAGCCCATCATGAATCGTGTCGACGCCCACGGATTGAAGATCGCCCCTGTCCTGTTCGATTTCATCGCCAGGGAGGCGACCCCCAAGACTGGGATTTCCCCCGACGCGTTCTGGGCCGGTGTCGCTGATATCATCAAGAAGCTGGGGCCGAAAAACCGTGAGCTGCTCGCCTTGCGCGACGCGCTGCAGGCCAAGATCGACGGCTGGCATCGCGCCAACAAGGGCAAGCCGTTCGACATGAACGCCTATACGGCCTTCCTCAAGGAGATCGGCTATCTGCTGCCGGAGCCGGCGACCAAGGCAGTTGAGACCGCCAACGTCGACGAGGAAATCGGCAAGATCTGCGGACCGCAGCTCGTCGTTCCCCTGACCAACGCCCGCTACGCGCTGAACGCGGCGAACGCGCGCTGGGGCTCACTCTATGACGCCTTCTACGGCACCGACGCGATCCCGCACGATCCGAACGAGGCTGGCCGCGGCTACAACAAGGCGCGCGGCGACAAGGTGATCGCCAAGGCAAAAGCCTTCCTCGATGCGGCCGTGCCGCTCGCGACCGGCAGCCACACGGACGTGACGTCGTACAGCATCATCGCCGGCCAGCTCGCCGTGAAGCTCAAGAGCGGCAATGCCACCGCATTGAAGTCTGCTTCGCAGTTCGCCGGATATCAGGGCGATGCTGCCGCACCAACTGCGGTCCTGCTGGTCAACAACGGCATGCATGTCGAAGTGAAGATCGACCGCAGCCACGTCATCGGCAAGGACGATCCGGCCGGCGTCGCCGACATGATCCTGGAATCGGCAGTCTCCACCATTCTCGACATGGAAGACTCGGTCGCCGCCGTCGATGCCGAAGACAAGGTGCTGGTCTATCGCAACACGCTCGGCCTGATGGACGGCACGCTCTCGGCGGATTTCGAGAAGGGCGGCAAGACGCTGAAGCGCGCGCTCAATCCCGACCGCGTCTACAAGACGCCCGACGGCAAGCAACTCACGCTGCACGGCCGCAGCCTCTTGCTGATGCGCAATGTCGGCCATCACATGTTCACCGACGCCGTACTCGACGAAAAGGGCGAGGAGATTCCGGAAGGCCTGCTCGACGCCGCCGTCGCCGGCCTGCTCGCCATCCACGACCTCAAGGGCTCTTCGAAGACGAAAAACAGCCGCACCGGCTCGGTCTACATCGTCAAGCCGAAGATGCACGGCCCCGACGAAGTCGCGCTGACGTGTGAGCTTTTCGGCGAAGTCGAGAAGCTGCTCGGCCTGTCGGAAAACACCATGAAGGTCGGCATCATGGACGAGGAGCGCCGCACCACGGTCAACCTCAAGGCCTGCATCCAGAACGCGTCGAAGCGGATCTGCTTCATCAATACCGGCTTCCTCGACCGCACCGGCGACGAAATCCATACCTCGATGGAAGCGGGCCCGATGATCCGCAAGAACGACATGAAGGCGCAGCCCTGGATCAAGGCCTATGAAGACTGGAATGTCGACATGGGCCTGATCGACGGCCTGCCCGGCCATGCCCAGATCGGCAAGGGCATGTGGGCGGCGCCCGACAAGATGGCCGACATGCTCACCCAGAAGCTCGGCCATCCGCAGGCCGGCGCGACCACCGCGTGGGTGCCGTCGCCGACCGCGGCCACGCTGCACGCGCTGCATTATCACCAGGTCAACGTGATCGCGCGCCAGCAGGAACTCGCCAAGGGCGGCCAGCGCGCAAAGCTCTCCGACATCCTCACTATCCCAATGTCGCAGTCGAACTGGGCGCCCGACGACGTCAAGCAGGAGATCGACAACAACTGCCAGGGCATTTTGGGCTATGTCGTGCGCTGGATCGACCAGGGCGTCGGCTGCTCCAAGGTGCCCGACATCCACGACGTCGGCCTGATGGAAGACCGTGCGACGTTGCGCATCTCGAGCCAGCATCTGGCGAACTGGCTGGCGCATGGCGTCGTCAGCAAGGACCAGGTGATGGAATCGCTGAAGCGGATGGCGGTCGTGGTCGACAAGCAGAACGCCGGCGACCCGCTGTACAAGCCGATGGCGCCCGCCTTCGACGGCGTTGCGTTCCAGGCCGCCTGCGATCTCGTCTTCAAGGGCCGCGAGCAGCCGAACGGCTACACCGAATACATCCTCACCGCGCGCCGCCGCGAGGCGAAGGCCGCTGGGTAAATCACGTCACGATGCCGCATCGGTCGCCGGGAACGCCTGAGGCATCGATCCGTTGATCGCCATCCCAATAGCGATGGAGATGGCGATGGATTGGAACAGGGTCGAAGGGAACTGGAAACAGTTCAAGGGCGCCGCCAAGGAGAAGTGGGGCAAGCTCACCGATGACGATCTCGACGTGATCGAGGGCCGTCGCGAACAACTAGAAGGCAAGCTGCAGCAGCGCTACGGCTTTGCCAAGGACCAGATCCACAAGGACGTGGACGACTGGTTCAAAAGCTTGAAATAGGCTGGCGCTTCCGAACGTAAAAAGCCCCGGCACCTGCCGGGGCTTTTTTGCTTTGGCAGGCGGGCGCTAGATGACGGCGATGTATTTCAGGAGCGAGATCACGCCGAGGATGATCACGATGACGCGGGCGATCTGCTTGGCGCGGCCATCGAGCGGCAGCAGGTTGATGAGATAAAGAACGAGAATAACGACCAGGAACGTGATGAGTACACTGACGAGCATGCGGTCCCCCCTCGGCATTTGCCGAAAAATGCGCCGGTAGTGTTTTGTTAACGTGAAGGGGCGCTTCGGGTTCCCGCTAGCGGAACCTCAACTCGTCCAGAAAACCTCCATCATTTCAACGATCCTAGTATTTATACGGCAATAAACGCTGTCTAACTGTTTACCGTTTTCCCGCCAAATGGCCCGCGAGCCTTTGGGGGGAGCATCATGTTGAATCGTCTGACCGTATCCGCGCTGCTGAAGACCGTCATCCTCGTCACCTCCTTCTGCGTGGTGGTTGGATTTTCGCTTAACGCCTGGGATTCCTGGAGCCGCTTGCAGGCCGCGAGCCGCATCGCCGTGATCGCGGATGCCTCCGCGAACATGTTCAAGGCAATGCACAATCTGCGCACCGACCGCTCCACGACCAACCGGCTCCTGAATTCCGACGCGCCGATGGAAGCCGATATCGAGAAATATCTGCGCAACATTCGCGACACCGAAATGCCTGCGATGAACAACGCGCTCGGCCTGCTTGGGGAAATCCAATTCGCCCAGCAGCCGACGCTGGTGCCTGAATTCGATCGCCTGCTCAAGGCGGTGACCTCGCTGCAGAAGGAATTCTGGGAAGCCATGAGCAAGCCGAAGGCCTCGCGCCGCCCGACGCTGGCCAAAGAATATATGGACACGACGACGACGATGCTGGAAACGCTCGACAAGCTTTCCGGTGCGGTTGCCGCCGCCATCAATCACCAGGACGCGACGATCGACCAGCTGCTGGCGATCAAGCAGATCGCCTGGCTGTTGCGCAACACTGCCGGCGAAGCGTCGCTGATCGTCGCGATCGGGCTCAACAGCGGCAAGATCACGCCGGAGGCGAAGCTCGCCTATACGAAATATGCCGGCGGCATCGACGCCGCATGGAGCGCGCTGGAATTGACGGCGGCGGGGATGCAGCTGCCTCCGGCGATTTCCGCCGCCATGGCCGCAACCAAGACCGGCTATTTCGAGCCGCAATATCTTGCCTTGCGCGATCGGCTGCTGACGCAGATCGCCGCCGGCGAGAAGGCGGAATTGACCCCGAACCAATGGACTCCGATCACGGTCGGACGTCTCGCTACCGCCGTCGGCGTGGCGGAAGCCGCCCTCGACGCCGCCAGGGATCGTGCCGCGCTGCTGCGCTCCACCGCACAGCGTTCGCTGGTGATGCAGCTCGCCCTGCTGACCGGCGCGCTGGCGCTCGCGTTCGGCGCCATGGTGATCGTCACCCGCCGCGTCATCAAGCCGCTGCACACCATGCGCGACGCCATGCTGAAGGTTGCGGCCGGCGACCTCAACGTCGATACCGGCTACGCCGCGCGTCACGACGAAATCGGTGCGCTGGCCGGCGCGCTGGAGACCTTCAAGCAGCAGGCCGCCGACAAGGTCCGGATCGAGGCGCAGGAGCGCGAACGCAACGCCGGCGCCTCGGCGCGACAGCAGGCGATCGAGAGCTATGTCGGCGAGTTCGAGAGCATGGTGCGCCAGACGCTCAGCCAACTCGGCGACGCTTCCGGCCAGATGCGGACCACCTCGTCCGGCCTGTCGACGATCTCGCGCCAGACCAACGAGCGCGTCCAGGTCGCCGAAAAGGCTTCCGGCGAGGCCTCGATGAGCGTCGAGACGGTGGCTGCGGCTTCCGAAGAGCTCAGCGCCTCGATCAACGACATCAGCCAGCAGGCGGCGCACGCCGCCGGCATCGCCAGCCGCGCGGTCGGCCAGGCGCGTGACACCGACGGCACGGTCCAGGGGCTCGCCCAATCGGCGGGACGGATCGGCGAAGTGGTAGGTCTCATCAACACCATCGCCGCCCAGACCAACCTCCTGGCGCTCAACGCCACCATTGAGGCCGCGCGCGCCGGCGAGGCCGGCCGCGGCTTCGCGGTGGTCGCCTCCGAAGTCAAATCGCTGGCGAGCCAGACCGCGAAGGCGACCGAGGAAATCTCCGAGCAGATCGCCGACATTCAGAAGGTCGCCGGCGAAGCCATCGACGCCATCAAGAACATCGGCGGCATCATCGGCGAGGTCAACGAGGTCGCCACCGCGATCGCCGCCGCCGTGCAGCAACAGGGCGCCGCCACCCAGGAGATCACGCGCTCGACGCAATTCGCCGCCCAAGGCACCAAGAACGTGTCCGACAACATCACCGGCGTGAAGGCCGATGCGGACGCGGCAGCCGCCGCCGCCGAGGATGTGAAGCAGGCTTCCCAGACGCTGGAGACGCAGAGCCAGCAACTGGGCAATCAGGTCACTGATTTCCTCGGGAAGATCCGCGCGGCCTAATCTTCAACCTCGCCCCGCTTGCGGGGGTCGAGACGAGCGAAGCTCGCTCTTAGGTCGCCGCGCTCTTCGCGCGGCGGGGGTACAGGTCCAACAACTGCATTCGCGGAGAGAGCCCCTCACCCCGACCCTCTAAGAGCGAGCTTCGCTCGTCTCGACCCCGCGAAGGGCGGGGCGAGGGAGAGGCAGCGATCTCGCTTCATCCCACCAACACTTACTCCCTCGCCACCACCGGCACGCGCCCATACTTGGCGCGGACCTTGTCAGAGGCGGGCGAGAAATTCAGCTCGGCGCCGCGCCTGTCACCGCTGCGGCCTGCGACCAGAAGGCCGTTCTGGCCGGCGACGATGTCGCCCTTGCGCAGCGTCGGGTCGTCCTCGATCTTTACAGGCGCGAGCCCGACCTGGTCCTTGCCGTTGCAGGTGCAGCCGGCGACGAGCTCGTTGCGATAACGGAACGCGTTCGGCAGCTCCGAATAGGCCTTGCCGTTTTCGCCGATCGCATGGTCGATGCTGCTGCCGTAGAACAATTTGGTCTCGCTCGCCGGGCAGAAGCTGTTGCAGGACGCCGCACGGCTCGCATTGTCTGCGGCAGTGACCGGGAAATAACGCCCGTCGCAAGTCCGCACGCAAAACGCCTGGCCTCCGCCGCCGCCATAGCGCGAACGCGCCTCGCCCCGCTGGACAGCGTCGTCGTCGTCGCCGAACGGTATCTGGATATAAGGTTGATGGCGCGGGCGGGCGAACCCGCCGAACAGTTGCGAGAAGAAGTCCTGGGCCTGCGCGGCAGGCGCCAGCACCGAAGCGCTCACCAGCGCGGCTGCCCCCCATGCCGCCAGTTTCCCTGATTGCATCAAGCTTCTCCTCTCATGCAACATAACGCGTCAATTCAGTTAAACCGCGGCGCCGTCAGGTTCAGCGCCTGGCGGCCCGAGGGTGTGATCGCGACCGGGCGCGGATGCACGCCGGCCGGACGGGCTGTGATGCCAGTCCTGCTATCCCCGCCTCGCGCCATGACCGGCGCATTCTTCGGCAGCACCACGACCTTGGTGCCGACATCGACCCGGCTGAACAGATCGATGACGTCCTCATTGGTCAGGCGGACGCAGCCCGATGAGACGAATTTCCCGATCGTCGAGGGATCGTTGGTGCCGTGGATACGGTACTGGCTGGTGCCGAGATACATCGCCCGCGCGCCGAGCGGATTGCCCGGCCCGCCGGCCATGAAGCGCGGCAGATAGGGCTGGCGCGCGATCATCTGGGCCGGCGGATGCCAGTCCGGCCATTCCGCCTTGCGGCTGATGGTCTGCACCCCGGACCAGGTAAAACCTTCGCGACCGACGCCGACGCCATAGCGAATGGCACGACCCTGTCCGAGCACGTAATAGAGCGTGGTGTTGCCGGTATCGATGATGATAGTGCCGGGCTCCTCCGTCGTACCGAAGGCGACGACGGCGCGGCGAAGCCGCTCGGGCGTCGCGCCCTCGTCGGAGGCGATCACCTCATCGGCGGGATATCCATTCGGCTGGTTCGAAGGGTAACCGAGCGTCTGCGCGTTCGCGCTCGAGATCACTAACGGCGTCAGAAAGACGGCGCTGACGAGGACGAGCGCGCTTGCCACGCGCGACGAAAGCCGGCGATCGGAGGACGGTATCATGGGCCTGCCCCGCTGGATGTGTGCATCATTGGATGCTCTGCACAACAAACGCGGCCACAGGCCGACGGTTCCGTGCGGCTGACGCCACGCCACAGTGCGCCTGATGCGACGCCGCTCACGCCTGCGCGATTGGAACCCGCGCGTTCGCGTCACGTTATGATCGCAGTCTGGTTTGCGACGTCGCCTTTGCCGTGTCATCGCCGCTTCGGGCGAGGGAAAGCCATTGTGAGCGTCATTCCCACCAAGCCTTCGACTGCCAAGCCCTTGGCTTCCAAATCTCCACCGACAAAGCCGTTGTCCCGTGAACGCCAGCTCCCCCACGAGCAGGAAGCCGCGCCGGCCCCCGACAGCAAGACCGAATTGCCGCCGGTCATCCGCCGCACGGAAGTGGTGGCCACCGCCCTCGTTGGCCTGCTGATCATCTGCGTCATCGCCGGCCTTTACCTTGCCAAGGCGTTCTTTCTGCCGATCACGATGGCCTTCATCGTCGGCACCATGCTCTCGCCGGCCGCCAATCTCCTGGAGCGCTATCGCATCCCGCGCCCGGTCGCGGCTGTACTGATCGTGGCGGTCGTCAGTGCCGCCTCGGCCTTCATGGTCAGCCTGATCGCATCACCCGCGGTCGAATGGAGCGGCAAGCTTCCTGAGCTGGGGTCGCTGCTGAAGGAGAAGCTGCACGTGTTCGACCGGCCGCTCGCGCTCTGGCAGGAGTTGCAGAGCATGCTCGGCGGCCCCGACACGCTCACGACATTGCATCTGCCAAAGATCGACTGGGTGCAGCCGACATTGGAGTTCCTGTCGCCGACCTTTGCCGAATTCCTGCTGTTCATTGCGACGCTGATCCTGTTCATCGCGAGCTGGCGGGACCTGCGCCGGGTCTTGATCATGAATTTCGGCGAGCGCGCGTGGCGGCTGCGGGCGCTGCGGATCCTCAACGAGATCGAGGACCATCTCGGCGGCTACCTCCTGATGGTGACCATGATCAATGTCGGTGTCGGCATTGCCACCGGCCTGATCTGCGCGGTTGCGGGCATGCCCAATCCGGCCAGTCTCGGCGCGCTGGCCGCGATCCTGAATTTCATCCCGATCATCGGTCCTGTCGCGATGTTCGCCGTCCTGGTCGTGGTCGGTCTCGTCGCGCTCCCCACCATCAGCGCCGGCCTGCTGGCGTCGGCGATATTTGCGGTCATGACCTTCCTGGAAGGCCATTTCCTGACGCCGATGATCGTCGGACGCCGGCTGGCGCTCAACGCGCTCGCCGTGTTCCTGGCGCTGGCGTTCTGGACCTGGCTGTGGGGGCCGATGGGCGCGTTCCTGTCGTCGCCGCTTCTGATCGTCGCGCTGATCGTGAAGGAGCATCTGATGCCGCCGGATTCGCCGCAACTGCCGGAGGATTAGCAAACTCCGCATCGGGAACTTCCCCTTCGACGGGGCGTTTGTTCCGCACCTGATTTCAGTACCTGGGAGCTTTCGATGTCGACGACGAACGGTGAAGCCGCGGCGAAAAATCCGACCGACAAAGCGACCTATGAACGCCTGCAGAAGGATGTAATCGCCGTGAAAAACGATATCGCAGCCCTGACCGAGCAGATCACCGATGCGTTGAACAATTTTGCCGGCAGCGCCTCCAAACAGGCGCGGCGCGGCTACAAGCAGGCGCGCGTCAATGCGGAACAGGCTGTGGAGGATGTGTCCGAACGCGGCAGCGCGATGATGGATGCCGCTCAAGACGCAGCCTCGTCCATCGAGGAGACGCTGGAAGACGCCATTACGCAGCGTCCGCTGGCAGCCGTGGGCCTCGCGCTCGGCATAGGCTTGCTGATCGGCTTGACGTGGCGCAGGTAGTTTTGGGGCAGGTAGTCCTGGATCCGGGCGCACATCGCTAATAATGGTGCGCCGCGTGGTTTGTTGCGCTGTTGTTTTCAGGTCGAGGTGTTTCAGATCGAGGCTTGGCCATGTTTCAGCGATGGATTGACGATTTCAAGAATTCGGCCAGCAGCACGCTGCGGCTGACATCGCTGGCGGCAGCCGCGGCGATGGCGTTGCTCATCACCGCCGCATTTCTGTGCGCCGCTGCCTTCGTGTTCGTTCTGCAAAATTACGGCCCGGTGCAGGCCTGCCTGACCGGCGCGGGCTTCTTCTTCGTGGTCACTCTGATCGCGGCCGGTTGCTACATGGTCCGCAAGAAGCAGATCGAGGCGCGCGCCGAACTGGCGGCGAAGATGGCAAAATCCACCGCGCAGACCGTGCTGTCCGATCCGATGCTGGTTGCGGCCGGCATCCAGGTGATCCGCGCCGTCGGCGTCAAGAAGCTGATCCCGATCCTTGCGGTCGGCGGGCTGGCGCTGGGATTTCTCGCCAGCCGCGCCAATGCGAGCGGCAGTACCAGCGAAGCACCGGCGGAGTAGGACGACGGAAGATTTCAGGTGTGATTGACGAGCCGACATAAATCCGCGATCTCGCGGCGCATTGCGCCCGAGGTTTGCGGAATATTTTTGCGAGAAGAGCTGGACAGGTTTTTACTGATTTGCCCGTCGTGTTGATTTGTTGCAAGTGAGCGTCGAGATTGTGCTTGCGCGCAAAGCAAATCAGTTCGCAGTCCGTAGATGGGGTAACGGCTTCGCGACACCGTGGCGCGATCAGGTCACGCAGCGGCCGGGCTGAAGCAGTTTTGCGACCTCGGTCAAAACACTGACCGGCGGTTCGCAGGCTACCGTCATCTTCTTCGTCGGGCCGGGCTTGGCCGGCGCCGGTGCCGGCGGGCGGTTCCGCGCCTCGTCCTGGACTACGGGCTCTTGGGCCACCGGCGCCTGGACCACGGGAACCCGTACCACCACCGACGTATCGTCGAGGCCGACGCTGCGGATCGTAATCGTGTCGCTCTGGCCTGACGCAGCTCTGGGCGCCGCGCGGTCGGCCTTGGCGGCGCGGTTGATGTCGGTTGCGGGTGCAGTCGCGGCGAGTTGCCGACGGCCGGTGAGGTCATGGCCTGACGCGAGCTGGAAGGCGCCAAATGTCGCGGTAATGGCGAGAGCAGCTAAAATTGCTTTGAAAATCTGTGACATGCCGGTTTTTCCCTCGCCCTATGGCGATCACGGACACAACCCGAACCGAGCCGAAGGGGGTCCGGCGCTTGTTGATCACTTAACCGTGTACGAAAAATATTTGCGGCACCATGGAACGACTCCAGGGGGCTCGGAGTCATCCCGGCAGCCGGTTATTCCCCCTGCCCCATTGACCGGCGACGTAGGGTGCGACCGTGGTGATGCCGGTCGCACCCTGCTTTTTTGATGAGTCAGCTTCTCAAATTCTCAAGGCGCCAGCTTCCTCAAAGCGCGTTCCAGCAGGTCCAGCCGGTCCTGGCCCCAGAAGATCTCGCCCGAAGGCAGCACGTAGCTCGGTGCACCGAAGACGCCCGCGCTCAAGGCTTCCTGCGTGAACTTCTCATACAGCGCGTCGAGTTCAGCGTCTGAAGGCCCGCTTGCGCGCAACTCCGCCGCGTCGAGACCGGCGCGCTCGGCGGCCAGCGCAATCGTCGTGGGGTCAGCGAGCGTTTCCTCGCGTTCCCACAGCGCACGCCCGAGCTCAAGCGACAGCCTGTGGGCATTCTTGCCCTGCAGCCTGGCCGCGATGACCAGGCGGACCGCCGCGGCGTCGTCGCAGGGGAAATGTTTCGGCTCGAGATTGATGGGAGCGCTCCGCACCTCGCGCCAGCGCTTCAACTCCATCATCCGGTAGGCGCGCCGCTGCGGCGAGCGCTTCGGCAGGGGTAGCCCGCCGGTCTGCTCAAAGATCGGTCCGAACTTGCAGGGCTTGATGTTGACGGTCGCGCCGTTGCGCTCCGCAATCTCGGCGAACGGCGCGCTGCCGAGGTAGGTCCATGGCGAGTTGAGCGACAGGTAGTAGTCGATGGTAACCGGCATAATCCGAGGTTTTTCCGTGCAGGCGGACGTCACGCAAGCGAACCTTGCGAGCGTATGCCAGCATACTCATGGCAGACCGCCTTCAGTGCAAGGCGTTCGTGATCTTGTGATCGAGATGACCGGTCTTGTAATCGCGGCGAAGCTGACTCAGCGATGTCTCGTTCAGGTAAGGCAAAGCCTCGCTCAGTTTGTCGGTTGGGGGATAACCGGCGGCAAAACTTTGCCCGTAAATCTTGCGCAATGTGCCGATGGGGGTGGCTCCGTGCTTGTGGCCGATTTCACCATCCTGCTTGCGGTTGTCGAGACCTGCCTTGCTCATGCCGCTCTCCCTTGTGCCGATGCTCAAGCATCCTCCCGCTGGGACGGAATGGCAATCGTGCACTGCAACCGGAATTAAAGCGGCTTGGCGCTCGGACCAGGCGGTACGGCGGGCAACTTTACCGGCGATTGACTACCGTCTCGCCGCCCGCATCTCATCGCTCGGCTTCACATCCTGCGACCGGCTATAGATCGCGACCGCCGCGATCAGCACCAGCGTCAGCGTGCCGAACAGCGCGCGGTAAGCATCCTCGGTGCGCGCGCCGCTGGCCAGCGGCTCGAATGCGCCGATGATGATTCCGGACAGCGTCTGCATGCAGGCGACGCCGAGCATCACTGAGGTGTTCATGGTCGAGATGCCGCGCCCGATCAGGCGATCCGGGAAGATGCCGCGGCCGTGCGTCATCACCATGGTGCTGGAGGCGGAGAAGAAGCCCATGGCGATGATGACGCCGACCGGCAGCCACACCGGCGGGTGCGAAAACAGCGCCAGCATCGCGAGCAGGACAATGATCACCAGCGTGCCGCCGATCGCGATGCCCTTGCGGGTGTCGAGCCGGCGGTCGAGCGGGCCGAAAGCGAGCATGCCGGCCTGGTAGGCGATCACGGCGCAGAGCAGGACGTTGCCGGCCGCGATCGGGCTCAACCCATGCACCTCGCGCAGGAATGCGCCGCCCCACAGACCCTGCACGGTGAAGGTGCAGGCATAGTTGCAGAAGTTCAGCGCCAGGATCGGCTTCAGGCGCGGGTTGCGCAGCACCTCGATCAGGCCGTTGAGCATCTCGCCGGGCGGCTCGACCTTGCGGCTCAGGAAGGGATGACCTGATGGCGCGTCGCGCACCACCAGCCAGATCGCGATCGTTGCAAGCGCCGTGAAGACGACGACGGCGCAGAACACCGCCCGCCAGCCGACCGCTTCCGATGCCCAGGCGAGCGGCGTGGTGGCGGCAAGGTTGCCGAGCAGGCCGATGGACAGCACCATGGCTGTCATCGTGGAGAAGCGGTCCGGCGGAAACCAGCGCGAGATCACCACCATGCTGCCGATCAGCATCACGCCGCAGCCGGCGCCCATCAGGGCGCGGCCGGTCAACAGCACCGGCCAGCTCGGCGCCAGCGTGAACAGGGCGCCGCCGAGGCTGGCCACGATCAGCATGCCAACCACGGTATAGCGCGGCCCGAAGCGATCGAAGAAGAAGCCGCAGGGAATCTGCATCGCGGCGAAGCCGAAGAAGAACGCCCCGGTCAGCGCCCCCAGCGCTTCCGGCCCGATGGCGCGGTCGCGCATCAAATCGAGACCGATGGTGACGTTGGAGGCGCGGAAAAAATGGCTGGCGACATAGGCGGTGGCCATGGTCGCAACGATGATCAGGCCCCGGCGGTGGGGGAAAGGCCGCTCGGCGGACTGCATCGGTTAAAGGGACGTTTCCCGTTTATTTTCTTGTTGCTGCAGCGACCCTATGCGGGCGTGGGGCGCAGTTCAACAAGCAATCCGGTCCATCGCGCCTTCCGCAAAGCCAACAACACGCCGGCGGGCGTCAACGCTGTTGGTGCGCGAAAAAAAATCCGGCGCGCAAGTGGGGCACGCCGGATCAGTCCGACCAGCTTTCAAATCGAGGCTGGTGGCCCGAGCCAGGGGGAGGTGCCTGGCCGCGAACACGGGTGTCGTCCACAATCGCCAGTCCCAGGTGAAGTCGCCGGGATTGGCGCTGAATCAGGAGAGAGGATCATAACGCCGGCTCAGTGAACCCGGGGTGAACTGGTTCACATGGCACGCTCAATCAGAAATCATTTCGCGAGGTCACCTGATCGTCGCTCGCGAACGAAAATTGCGGCGACCGAGGTGACGAGGCAGGCGGCGCCGACGACCGGGAGGAAAGATCGACGATGCGCAGACAATTCGTAACATACATCCTGCCTCGACGTGACGACATTACGATCCGCGCGCGCCATGCTCAATTGTACCGAGGTAAGTGGCCCATATCGAAACGGATGAACCGGCTATACGAAGGTTTATGAGCCCGGCTTTGCGCAGCGGAACCGGGTACGCTCGACACGGCGCAGACGTGGAGGAAATTCGCTCCGCAACAATGGTGTTGTTGCCACCCAGCCCACTCGCAAGCGGCAGAGGGCACAGTGGCGGCGAAACAGGCGGCCCTTCACTGAGCGAACGTATTCCGACGGCGATGCAAAAAGCGTTTCAGCGATTTCCATGCAGGCGCGAAGACAAATCCGACGACCGGAATCGATACGGCGCCGACCAGCAGGCCTATCGCGCCGGACATGGCGGCCTCGACCGCCCATTCGAGGATCGCGGCGAGCGGCGGGAATGCGTGGGCCACGGCTTCGGCAGCAGCCTTGACGGCATGGTGGATTGACGGCGGACCGTAGACCTCGACGCCATGCAGAATGATGCCGCCGCCAACCCAGATCATGGCGGCAGTGCCGACCACGCTCAGAATCTTCAGAAGCACGGGCATGCCGCGAACGATGCCGCGTCCGAACGCGCGGCCCATGGCCGAGGCGTGATCGTTCCGCGCCAGCGCCACACCGAAATCGTCGGCCTTCACGATCAGCGCCACCACGCCATACACGGCGACCGTGATTCCGATCGCCACGACCGCCAGCACAAGCGCCTGCTTCCAGATGCTCCCCACCGGGAGGGCCGCCAGCGTGATCGCCATGATCTCGGCCGAGAGGATGAAGTCGGTCTTGATCGCGCTTGCGACCTTCTCGTCTTCGACCGACTGCGCGTTCAACGAGACCGTGCCGAGCTGGGCTTCGTGCTGGTGCGCCTGATGGGGCATGACGGCCTCAAGCACCTTCTCCACCCCTTCGTAGCAGAGATAGGCGCCGCCCAGCATCAGCAGCGGCGTAATCGTCCAGGGAAGGAAGTAGCTGAGCACCAGGGCCGCGGGGAGCAGGACCAGGAGCTTGTTGCGCAGCGAACCCGTTGCGATCTTCCCGACAATGGGAAGTTCGCGCTTCGGCTCGAACCCGATCACGTAACCGGGCGTGACGGCGGTATCGTCGATGACGACACCTGCCGCCTTCGCACCCGCTTTGGCAGCCTGGCTGGCCACATCATCGAGGGACGCTGCAGCCACCTTGGCGATACCAGCGATATCGTCGAGAAGGCCGATCAACCCGACACTCATCGATCCTTGCTCCACATCATCGGGAGGGTCGTCGCCGGGAGGACCGTAGCAGATTGGCCCAACAAAAATCCGGCGCGCAGTGGGGAGCGCGCCGGATCATTCCAAACTCTACGCTAACAGGCTTCGATCAGCCCGTGGCGGCGCGCGGCGCGCGGTTGCGCGAGTTGCGCTGGAAGAACAGCGCCTGGCTCGCAACCGCGGAGACCATCGCGGGCTGGAACGGTTTCGAGATCAGGAACGCCGGCTCGGGGCGTTCGCCGGTCAGGAAGCGCTCGGGGTAAGCGGTGATGAACACCACCGGCACCTCGAACACCTTCAACAACTCGTTGACCGCATCCAGGCCCGACGAGCCGTCGGCGAGCTGGATGTCGGCGAGGATCAGGCCCGGCTTCTTGTTCTTGGCGAGCGCCACCGCATCGGCATGGGTGCGGGCAACGCCGATCACGTTGTGGCCGAGGTTCTTCACGAGGCTCTCGAGGTCCATCGCGATGAAGGTCTCGTCCTCGATGATCAGGACGTCGGTGGCGATTTCCGCCGCCATCTCGCGGCCGGCGGCATCCGTCAACGCGCGCGTCTCGGGGATGTCGGTATTGAGAATGAACGCCACCTCCTCCTCGGAGAAGCCTTCGAGGGAGAGCAGCAGGAACGCCTGCCGCGGCAGCGGCGTGATGTTCGACAGCCTGCGCTCCGGCGGCAACGCCAGCGTCGCGACGTCGGGGTTGTCGTTGAGCGCGACCGAATTCCATATCTGGGTGAACAGCTTGAACAGCCCGGCGCGCGGGCCATGCCGTTCGTCGAGCAGCGAGCCGTCCTGCAGCAGGGCCTCCAGCATGGCGGCCACATAGGCATCGCCCGAGGCCTGGTTTCCGGTCAGCGCACGGGCATAGCGCCGCAACAGCGGCAGATGTTCAGCAACGAGCTGTGATCGGGACATCCCCATTTCATCCTTATCCTGGGCCGTATCCTTGGCCATACTTAGGGTCTCAGCCGGGCGGACGTAACCTTATGCGCCCGATCGGGCGTCAATTTTAGTTTCGGCGGGGGGACCCCGGTTCCCCTGTCACCCCCGACTACTCACGTAGGGCAAAAAAGTTCCAGAAAAAGTTCCGGGATTTCGGAACCTTCCGCACGTATTCGCATTAGCCTTCAACCTACAACGCGGCAGCCTAGGGCCCAATTTCGAGGTAACCTCTTGAAACCACAGAGACTTAACTCTCGGGGAAGCGTGGATCAGACCATGAAGGAAGTAAAGAAGCAGGGCGGGCTTAACGCCGAGATTCAATCCAGGATCGGGCACCAGCTTCGCGCCATGTACGACGACGTGGTCCGACAGGGTGTGCCGGACCGCTTTGCGGAGCTGATCCGGAAGCTCGATGGGCCGGAGGCGGCGGCGGCCCAGATCGACGACCCAGCAAAAAACGACGGGAGGGACTAATGCCTCTCACAGACTCTCTTCGCGACGACATTTTGGCGTCGGTACCCAGCCTGCGCGCGTTCGCGATCTCGCTCTCAGGTAATGGCGACCGTGCGGACGACCTGGTTCAGGAAACGTTGCTGCGCGCCATTGCCAACATCGACTCGTTCCAGCCCGGCTCGAACCTGCCGGCCTGGCTGTTCACCATCCTGCGCAACCTTTTCCGCTCGGACTACCGGAAGCGGCGGCGCGAGGTGGAGGACGCCGAGGGCAATTACGCGAAAACCCTGAAGACCCAGCCGGCGCAAAATGCGCATCTGGAGTTCGAGGAGTTTCGCACCGCGCTCGACAAGCTGCCGCAGGACCAGCGCGAAGCGTTGATCCTGGTCGGCGCCTCCGGCTTCTCCTATGAGGACGCAGCTGCGATCTGCGGCTGCGCGGTCGGCACCATCAAGAGCCGCGTCAACCGCGCGCGCTCGAAACTCTCCGCGCTGCTCTATGTCGATGGCGCCGAGGATTTCGGACCTGACGAGACCGTGCGCGCGGTGATCGGCGGCAACGGCGGCTGATGACGCTATCGAAATGACATGGAAAAGGCGGCCTGCGTGGCCGCCTTTTTTTGTTGTCGATGTCGTAGCCCGGGTGAAGCGCAGCGCGACCCGGGATTCACTTCCGACGCCTCCACGGCGTAGACCGGCCCCGGATTGCGCTTCGGTCCATCCGGGCTACGCCAGTTTGCGAATTCAGTGCAGGCCGCCGAACTTGCCCTACCGCAGCGGTGCGGAAATCTGCTCCGTCCTGTCGCGCTCGTTCATGTCGACGACGGTGACCATCGGCGCGGTGAGTTCGTAGACGTAGCTGACGTCGGTGAAGTAGCGCTTCGCGGTGCCGCCCATTGCCTCCGGCGCGACGCGGTCGAGCAGGATGAGGCCGAAATCACTGTCTTCCCGCCGCGTCGCCGCGCTGGTGTTGAACTCTTCCCAGCGGAAATGAAAGATCGTGTCCGGCTCCTCGCCCGAGACTTCCCAGTTCGCCACGATGTGCGGGTGCTTGCCGACCAGCGACAGGCCCTCGTCGGAATGCGAGGCCAATTCGAAGAGCAACAGCGACAGCGACTGCGCGGCGCGCGCGCTGACGGCGATATCCGGGCCGTTGACGACGATGCGGTCGGCATGCGGGATGGCGCGCGACTCGAACAGGCCCTTGAGCTTGACGCCCTGCCACTGGCTTTCGCTGAGCAGCGTCACCACGTTCGACATCGCATGGATGCGGCCGATCAGCAGCTCGCGCGACACGTCCATGTCGGAGCCGTGGCGCAGCGTGCGCGTCACGATCGACTGGATCACGGCGAGGATGTTCTTGACCCGGTGGTTGAGCTCGTCGATGACGGCGGTCAACCGCCGCTCGAAACCGATCCGGACCTGGATCTCGCGGCTGAGCCGCAGATTGTTGTAGGCGACATAGCCAAACAGGCCGCAGACGATGCCGGTGAGCGCGAAGCCGATGGCCGCCACGATGATCGCCGTCTGCTGCGCGCGCTGTATGGCATTGTTCTTCGCATAATAGCCCAGCGACCAGTCGCGGCCGCCGAACGTCACCGTCCGCACCACCGACGGCAACGGATCGCCTTGCTTGACCGGCCGCAAGGTGATGACGCCCTGGTCATTGGCGACATATTCGTCGCTGACGTCATCGGGGTCCTTCAGCACCACCGAAAACAGCGAGCGGTCGTCGTTGGTCAGCATCAGCGGCGCCAGCTCGTAGGAAAAGGTGACGAAGCCCACGGGCTCGGCGGTGCCTTCCTTCAGGATCGCGGAGGCCAGCACGATGCCGATCGGTCCGGCCTTCCGCAGCAGCGGTATTGGGTCAGACGCCACCGGCTTGCCGGAGGCCGCCGCCTGCGCCAGCATCGGCCCGATCACCGAATGCCGGTCGTAGGCGCGGCCCGGAAAGCCCAGCGTATCCGCGCTGCGCGGTTCGAGGTCCATCAGGACGTCGAGCGGCTTGTCGATCGCCTTGATGTCGAGCGGCCGGTCGTCGTAATCGCGGATCGCCGGGTTGGTGAAGCCGGCGCTCTTCAGCTCCGCCTGCGCCACGGCCAGATCGCCCGGCTTGAGTCGCGCGATCCAGTTCGCGATCACGAAATCGGTCTTGAAGGCGTAGATCGCCGAGCGCAGCGGCTGCAGCATATTGGCCTTCACCGCCGACGGCGCGCGAAACAATCCGGATGCAACGCGAGCGAGCAATTCGCGCTCGGTCAGCCGGTCCTGCACCAGGCTGGCATGGACGTCGATCGCGCGCGAAAGCGCGATGCCGTCGATCGCCAGTTCCTGGTCGTGGACGCGATAGGCCGCGAGACCGGAGAGCAGAACTCCGATCAGCGCGATAAAGCCGATAATGAAGCCCAGCCGAACCACTCGCTTACTCAGGAATGACGTGTTGGCGAAGACGTATCGGAAACAACTCGAGGCCTGCCGGGGCAGAGGCACATGGCAATAGCGCGAAGGCCAACCGCGGCGAATATGACGGAGCGTTCATCAGCACGCAACTGACAGGTGGCAGCGAGGTAAACAACACGGCCGCCGTTAACGCTGATTTGGCGGGGCCAGAGGTTGATAATCTGACAGCGCCGATTTGGTTCCGGCGAGGACGGACAAATCCGCAGGGCTGCGGCGACCGACCGAGTGTTAATGTTAATGCACCGCCCGTCCCGGCCGCTTGTCCGGCCGCTGATCCGCCTACCCGGCTTTGACCTACCCAGCCTTGATCTACCCAGACTTTGACCTACCCAGCCTTGGCCTTCGCGGCCGGGCGCAGGCCGCCCTTGGTCTCGATGAAGCCGATGATGCGATCGAGCCCCTCGCTCTTCTTCAGGTTGGTCATCACGAACGGCCGCTCGCCCCGCATCCTTTTCGCATCAAGCTCCATCTTCTCCAGCGACGCACCGACATGCGGCGCGAGGTCGATCTTGTTGATCACCAACAAGTCCGAGCGGGTGATGCCCGGCCCGCCCTTGGAGGGGATCTTGTCGCCGGCGGCGACGTCGATCACGTAGATCGTCAGATCGGCGAGTTCGGGCGAAAACGTCGCGGCGAGATTGTCGCCGCCGGATTCGATCAGCACCATATCGAGATCGGGAAATTTCGCGCGCATATCGGCAACGGCTGCGAGATTCATCGAGGCGTCCTCGCGGATCGCGGTGTGCGGGCAGCCGCCGGTCTCGACACCGGCGATGCGGTCCGGCGTCAGCGAGCCCGAGCGCACCAGAAACTCCGCATCCCATTTGGTGTAAATATCGTTGGTGATCGCGGCGATGTCGTAGCGCTGGCGCATCGACTTGCAGAGCAGGTCCATCAGCGCAGTCTTGCCGGAGCCGACGGGACCGCCGACGCCGATGCGGAGGGGACCGTGAGATTTAGACATGTCGAACATTCCCTCGCCTATCGTCGTCCCTGCCTAGTGCGCAATTGCGCACGGGCGCAGGGACCCATACCGCGTGATCTATCAATAAAGCAGAACGGCCGACGCGGTTTGTAACAACCGGGGCCGGTGGCTATGGGTCCCTGCGTTCGCAGGGACGACGAAAAAGTGTGTCGCATCATGACCGGAACAACCGCGTATATTGCGTTTCGTGGCGCAGGCTGGCGAGATCGGCGCGGAAGGTGGCGCTGCCGAGATCGTCGATGGAAGCTTCCAGCGCGCGCTTTGCCGTGGCTGCGACATCGGCTTCGAGGCTTGCCAGAATGCGCTGGCTGTCGGTTTGTCCGAGCGGCACCAGGCGGGCGCCGGCGGAAATCCAGTTCGACACCACGGCATGCAGGAAAGCGTGCACCGCCGGCGCCAGCGGCACGGCGTGCGCCGCGCTGACGATTCCGACCGCGACGGGATAGACCATGCCGCCGCAAGCAGCCACCATGCCGTCGAGCCCGTCGCTGGCCCAGGCTGAGCGCGCGATCTCGATGAAGGCGCGGCCCTGTGTCGAGGTCTCGAGCTGGCGCTCGCGCGAGGGCACGAACGCGGCGGCCAGTTCGGCGATCTCGCGCAATCCAGAATCGTCCTGCGCGGATGCGGCGCGATGCGCCTGCGCCAGAAACACGGCATCGCAGAAGCCCGAGCCGTCGCCGAGCATCGCGGCCAGCCAGTCGCGCAGCGATGCGGCATCCGTGATGTCACCCGCCTCCACCGCCCATTCGATGCCGCTGGAATAGGAGAAGGCGCCGACCGGAAAGGAGGGCGACAGCCAGGTCATCAGCCGGTACAGCGCCGCCGCCTCATCCGCATTCATTCCGCTGCCCGCGTCGGCCGGCGCGCGCTCACTTGTGGTCATGAGCATGGGAGTGATCGTGGTGGTGATGATCGTGGTCGCAATGTTCGTCGTGGTGATGGTGATCATCATGATGATCGTGATCACTGTTGTGATCGTGATCGCCGTGATGATGGTGATCACCGTGGTGATGATGGCCATGATCATGCGCGGCATGATCGTGAGCCGCCTGCGCATACGCCCCGCCCTCGGGATCGAACGGCGCCTCGATCTCGATGATGCGCGCGCCGAGCCCCTTTACCATCGCCTCGATGACGTGATCCCTGCGAATGCGCAGGCCTTTTGGCATGATCTGCGTCGGCAGATGGCGGTTGCCGAGATGCCAGGCGACCCGGACCAGATGCAGGGGATCGGCGCCACGGATTTCGACTAGCGGCTCGGCGGCCGCGACCACCTCGATCAGCCGGCCGTCTTCCAGTACCAGTGCGTCGCCGCCGCGCAGCGCGACCGCGTTTTCCAGATCGAGCAGGAATTCCAGTCCGCGCGTCCCCATCATCGCTATCCGCCGCCGGTGCCGGTCGTCGAAATCGAGCACGACGGTATCGGCGGCGTCGTTCGTCCAGCGATGCTGGCCCAGGACTTTTGTCGCGCGGATCATGGCAGCCTGCTCAAAGACACGTCAAAATTTCTCCACCTTGCCGTCGCTGATGATCTCGATCACCGTCGGCGCCGTCTTCATCTGCGAGGAATACTCCCGCCACACCTTCATATGGGGCGCACGGCCATGCGCATTGAGGTCGTCGCGGGTCTCCCAGCGCTCCACCACCACATACAGATTGGGATTGTTCACGCTGACATGACCGTCATAGGAGATGCAGCCCTTCTCCTTGAGCGTTTCGGCGGTACAGGCCTGGTGCCCCCTGATGAAGTCGTCCTTGTTTTCCGGCTTCATCGGCGTGGTGGCGATGACGTAGATCATGAGCTTATCCCTTGTTTTTCTTGATTAGCGAACGTCGACCTTTTCCGGCGTGATCACTTCGATCTTCGGCGGCGCCGACATGCATTTCACGGCGACGCGGCCAAACGTCTTCATGTGCTCGGCGCCACGATGCGGCACCAGCGCTTCGGCGTTTTCCCACTGCTCTACGAACACCATTTTCGAGGGATCGGTGACGCTTTCATGCAGGTCATAGGCGATATTGCCCGGCTCTTTCCGGGTTTCCTTGATGCAGGCGGCGGCAGCCGCGATGAATTCGGCGCGCGTTTCAGGCTTCACGGTCAGCGTGGCAACGACGTAAATCACTTCAATCCTCCCGGACTTTTGTTCTGGCTTTGATCGCCCGGGAGAAACCCTAGTACATGAAATACCTCTGCGCCATGGGCAGGACCTCAGCCGGCGCGCATGTCAGAAGCTCGCCGTCTGCGCGCACCTCATAGGTCTCGGCGTCGACCTCGATTTTGGGCGTGGCGCCGTTATGGATCATGCTCTTTTTGGAGATGCCGCCGCGGGTGTTTTTCACCGGGTAGAGTTTCTTCGCAATGCCGAGCTTGCGCGCCAGCCCGCCCGTGATGGCAGCCCTCGAGGTGAACACCACCGAAGAGGCCGTCAGCGACTTGCCGTAGGCGGCGAACATCGGCTGGTAATGCACCGGCTGCGGCGTGGGAATGGAGGCATTGGGATCGCCCATCGGCGCCGCCACGATCGAGCCGCCCTTGATGATGCAATCGGGCTTCACGCCGAAGAAGGCCGGCGACCACAGCACGAGATCGGCGAGCTTGCCTTTCTCTACTGATCCGATCAGCTTCGACACGCCATGCGCGATCGATGGGTTGATGGTGTATTTCGAAATGTAACGCTTGACGCGGAAATTGTCGTTGTCGTTGCCCTTGTCCTCGGGCAACGCGCCGCGTTGTTTTTTCATCTTGTCGGCGGTCTGCCAGGTGCGGATGATGACTTCGCCGAGCCGGCCCATCGCCTGCGAGTCCGACGACATCATCGAGAGCGCGCCGAGATCATGCAAAATGTCTTCCGCCGCGATGGTTTCTTTCCGGATGCGGCTTTCGGCAAACGCCAGATCTTCCGCGATCGACGGATCCAGGTGGTGGCACACCATCAGCATGTCCAGATGCTCGTCGATGGTGTTGCGGGTGAACGGCCGCGTCGGGTTGGTCGAGGACGGCAGCACGTTCTTCAGCCCGGCGATCTTGATGATGTCAGGCGCATGGCCGCCACCGGCGCCCTCGGTGTGGAAGGCATGGATGGTGCGGCCCTTGAAAGCCTTTATGGTATCCTCGACGAAACCTGACTCGTTCAGCGTGTCGGAATGCAGCATCACCTGCACGTCGTAATCGTCAGCGACGGCGAGGCAATTGTCGATCGCGGCCGGCGTGGTGCCCCAGTCCTCGTGCAGCTTCAGCGCGCAGGCGCCGCCCTTGATCATCTCGACCAGCGCGGCGGGGCGCGCGGCGTTGCCCTTGCCTGATATGCCGAGGTTGACCGGGAACGCGTCGAACGACTGGATCATCCGCCCCATGTGCCAGGGACCGGGCGTGCAGGTGGTCGCAAACGTGCCGTGCGACGGCCCGGTGCCGCCGCCCAGCATCGAGGTGACGCCGCTCATCAGCGCGTGCTCGATCTGCTGCGGGCAGATGAAATGAATGTGGCTGTCGAACCCGCCGGCGGTGAGGATTTTTCCTTCGCCCGCAATGATGTCCGTGCCGGGGCCGATCACGATGGTGACGCCGGGCTGGATGTCGGGATTGCCGGCCTTGCCAATCGCGGCGATCATGCCTTCCTTGATCGCGACGTCGGCTTTGACGATGCCCCAGTGATCGACGATCAGCGCATTGGTGATGACGGTATCGGCCGCGCCCTGCTTGTTCGTCACCTGCGACTGCCCCATGCCGTCGCGGATCACCTTGCCGCCGCCGAACTTCACCTCCTCGCCATAGGTGGTGAAATCCTTTTCGACCTCGATGATGAGATCGGTATCGGCCAGCCGCACCTTGTCGCCGGTGGTGGGCCCGAACATGTCGGCATAGACGGAACGTTTGATTTTGACGCTCATAGTTTCCCCTGCACGTCGCCGCGAAAACCGTAGATGACGCGTTTGCCGGCAAGCGCAACGAGCTGCACGTCGCGGGACTGGCCGGGCTCGAACCGCACCGCGGTGCCGGCCGCGATATCGAGCCGCATGCCGCGGGCTTTCCTGCGCTCGAATTTCAGCGCCGGGTTGGTTTCGAAGAAATGGTAGTGCGAGCCGACCTGGATCGGGCGGTCGCCGGTATTGGCCACGGTGAGTGTCACCGTCTTGCGTCCAGCATTGAGTTCGATCTCGCCGTCCTTGATGAAGAGTTCGCCGGGGACCATCTGATGCTCCTACCTGATCGGCTCATGCACGGTGACGAGTTTTGTGCCATCGGGAAACGTCGCCTCGACCTGGATGTCGTGGATCATCTCCGGGATGCCGTCCATGCACTGCGCTCGGGTCAGCACCTGCGCGCCTGATTGCATCAGTTCGGCCACGGTGCGGCCGTCGCGCGCGCCCTCGACGATGAAGTCGGAGATGATGGCGATCGCTTCGGGATGGTTGAGCTTGACGCCGCGCTCGAGCCTGCGGCGTGCCACCATAGCCGCCATCGAGATCAAGAGCTTGTCCTTTTCGCGGGGGGAGAGATTCATGCGGGCACTCGGGTGATTGAAGACCTAATTTAGCCAAAGCCTTGGGAGCGCCACGCCGCTGGCGCGGCCGAGCACTGCCATCATATCGGCGCGGAGCCGGGCCGCATCTTGGGCACAGAAGCGCGCCATTGCAAATCCATTCCAGCAGGAGATGCCGACCTCGCCGCCGAACGTTTCAGAGGCCTCGCGGATCCGCTCCACCAAGGCCTCATCGCCTGGCACGATCAGCGCCGTGCCGATCGCGACGCCGCCGTTGGCAATCGCCCGCCGCGCCAGTTTTTCGCCGATGTCCCCGTCGAGCCGGATGGTTTCCGCAAACACGAGGCGACCGCCGCGGCGCAGGCGCCAGCGGTCGACGAACTCGCCGTGCAGCATCCGCTCGCCCATTGCCGCGCGGCCGAACACCACGATTTCGCAGAGCAGAAGCGAGGCGTCTTCGGCCAGGTCGATGTCGATGCGCCTGATAATCCGCGCGCGGTCGAACAGGATGGTCTCCTGCGGCAACCAGGCGAGGTGCGCGCCCGCCTCCGCTTTCAAGGCGATATTGAGTTGGGCGGCGGGACCGGCCGCGCGATAGACTTTCTCGGCCGCCGCCGTCGTCAGCGTCAGCCGCGATCCCTCGCCTGCCGCGATATCGATATCGAAACGGTCGCCGCCGGCAATGCCGCCGGCGGTGTTGACGAACACGCCCGACAGGCCTTCGGCCTCGGGCGAGGGAAAGCGCACGCGCAACGAACCCGATTCATGCAGATCACCGCGGCGAGTGGCGCCGTCCTTGACATGCACGCCGAACCGCACCGCGCCCTGGGCGCGGTTGGCCGCGAACGTCGCTGAAGTCGCGCGCGTGCTATCGGTCCGCATCCGTCCCCCAAACGCTGGCGCCCGATACGCCTTACAGCGCCATCTGGCGGCTGATCTCGGCGGGATCGAGGTTGGCGCGGTCGCAGGCATATTTCACCGCACCGCGATCCATGACCGCAAAATTGTCGCCGAGCTCGCAGGCAAAGTCGAGATATTGTTCGACCAGCACGATCGCGATGTTGCCAAGACTGCGCAGATAGGTGATGGCGCGGCCGATGTCCTTGATGATCGAGGGCTGGATACCTTCGGTCGGCTCGTCCAATAGCAACAGTTTCGGCCGCATCACCAGGGCGCGACCGATCGCAAGCTGCTGCTGCTGGCCGCCGGAGAGGTCGCCGCCGCGCCGGCCCAGCATCGTGTTCAGCACCGGAAACAGCGAGAACACGTCGTCGGGGATATGGCGGTCGTCGCGCTTGAGCGGGCCAAAACCGGTCTTGAGATTTTCCTCCACCGTCAGCAGCGGAAATATCTCACGGCCCTGCGGCACAAAGCCGATGCCGCGCCGTGCGCGCTCGTAGGGTTTGAGGCCGGTGATGTCGTTGCCGTCGAGCGTGATCGACCCGCCCGCGATCGGGTATTGACCGACCATCGCGCGGAGCAATGAGGTCTTGCCGACCCCGTTGCGGCCGAGCACGCAAGTGACCTTGCCCGGCTCTGCGGACAATGAGACGCCGCGCAGCGCCTGCGCCGCGCCGTAGTAAAGGCTGATATTTTCGACCTTCAGCATGGATCAGCGCCCCAGATACACTTCAATCACCCGCTCGTTCGACGAGACCTGATCGATGGTCCCCTCCGCCAGCACCGTGCCTTCGTGCAGGCAGGTGACCTTGACGCCGAGTTCGCGGACGAAGGTCATGTCGTGCTCGACGACCATGACCGTCTTTTCCTTGTTGATTTCCTTCAGCAGCTCCGCGGTCTGATGCGTCTCGACGTCGGTCATTCCAGCGACGGGTTCATCGACCAAAAGCAGTTTTGGATCCTGCGCCAGCAGCATGCCGATCTCCAGCCATTGCTTCTGGCCGTGCGACAGGCTCCCTGCCAATCTGTTGCGCGCATCGGTCAGGCGGATGGTTTCCAGCACGCGGTCGATCCGCTCGGCTTCGTCCCTGCTGCCGCGCCAGAACAGCGTGCCCTTGACGCTATGATCGACGTTGAGCGCGAGCAGCAGATTGTCCTCGATGGTCTGGCTCTCGAACACCGTCGGTTTCTGGAACTTGCGGCCGATGCCGAGTTCAGCGATGCGGGTCTCATCAAGCCGCGTCAGGTCGGTGATGCCGTCGAACAGCACCGTGCCTTCGTCCGGCCTGGTCTTGCCGGTGATGATGTCCATCATCGTGGTCTTGCCGGCGCCGTTCGGGCCGATGATGGCGCGCATCTCGCCGGGCTCGAGCGTCAGCGACAGATTGTTGATGGCGTGAAAGCCGTCGAACGAGACGTGCACGCCGTCGAGATAGAGCAGCGCGGAAGTGGTCCTTCCCTCCATGACACTCATGCGCTCACTCCGCCGGCTTTGGTTCGCCGACACCGTCTTCGAGATCGGCGCTTTCGGCATTGGCAGCCATTTGTTTGGCCTTCCGCCCCTCCCACCATGCGTTGAAGGTGCCGATGATCCCCTTCGGCAGCAGCAGCGTCACCAGGATGAACAGCGCGCCCAGCATGAACAGCCAATACGGCGCCAGCGGACCCGATGTGAAGACGGTCTTTGCGTAGTTGACGACGACGGCGCCGAGCGCAGCACCGACCAGCGTGCCGCGGCCGCCGACCGCGACCCAGATCACGGCTTCGATCGAATTGCCCGGCGCGAATTCGCCGGGATTGATGATGCCGACTTGCGGGACATAGAGCGCGCCGGCAACGCCGGCCATGCAGGCCGACAGCGTGAACACGAACAGCTTGTAGGACTCCACGCGATAGCCGAGGAAGCGCGTGCGGGATTCGGCGTCGCGGATCGCGATCAAGACCTTGCCGAGTTTCGAGGTCACGACCGCCCGGCAGATCAGGAAGGCCAGGATCAGCGCGAGACAACTCAGCGCGAACAGAGCGGCGCGGGTGCCGTCGGCCTGCACGTTGAAGCCCAAAATATCCTTGAAGTCGGTCAGGCCGTTGTTGCCGCCGAAACCGAAATCGTTGCGGAAGAACGCCAGCAGCAGCGCGTAGGTCATTGCCTGCGTAATGATCGACAGATAGACGCCGGTGACGCGGGAGCGGAACGCCAGCCAGCCGAAGCAGAACGCCAAGAGGCCCGGCACCACCAGCACCATCAAGGCCGCGAACCAGAACATGTCGAACCCGTACCAGTACCACGGCAGGCTTGGATAGTTCAGGAACACCATGAAGTCGGGCAATATCGGATTGCCGTAGACGCCGCGGCTGCCGATCTGGCGCATCAGGTACATGCCCATCGCGTAGCCGCCGAGCGCGAAGAACGCGCCGTGGCCGAGCGAGAGAATACCGCAATAGCCCCAGATCAAATCGATCGAGAGCGCGAGAATGGCGTAACAGGCGTATTTGCCGAACAGCGCCACCAGATAGGTCGGCACCTGGAACATCGAGCCCGCCGGCAACAGCAGATTCGACAGCGGGATCAGCACGCCGAGCGCGGCGACCACCAGGATGAAGATGCTGGCGCCGCGATCCAGCGAACGCGTCAGAACGTGCGGCGTCATGCTTCCACCGCCCGGCCCTTGAGTGCGAACAGACCGCGTGGCCGCTTCTGGATGAACAGGATGATCAGCACCAGAATGGCGATCTTGCCAAGCACGGCGCCCGCCACCGGCTCCAGGAACTTGTTGGCGATGCCGAGCGTGAAGGCGCCGACCAGCGTGCCCCAGAGATTGCCGACGCCGCCGAACACGACGACCATGAAGCTGTCGATGATGTAGCTCTGGCCGAGGTTGGGGCTGACATTGTCGATCTGCGACAGCGCCACGCCGGCGATCCCGGCAATGCCGGAGCCGAGACCGAAGGTCAGCGCATCGACACGGGAAGTCGCGATACCCATCGAAGCCGCCATGCGGCGATTTTGAGTGACCGCGCGCATCTCAAGCCCGAGCGCGGTGTAGCGCAGCATGGCGAGCAGGATGACGAAGACGGCCAGCGTGAAGCAGAGGATCCAGAGCCGGTTATAGGTGATGGTGATCTGCCCGAGTTCGAACGCGCCGCTCATCCAGGAGGGATTGCCGACTTCGCGGTTGGTCGGGCCGAACATGGTGCGCACCGCCTGCTGCAGCACCAGCGAGAGGCCCCAGGTCGCGAGCAGGGTTTCCAGCGGGCGGCCGTAGAGAAAGCGGATGATGCCGCGTTCGATCAGGATGCCAATCGCACCGGCGACGAGAAACGCCAGCGGCACCGCGATCAACAGCGAGTAGTCGAACAGGCCGGGATAGCGGGTGCGAATGACTTCCTGCACCACGAAGGTGGTGTAGGCCCCTAACATCACCATCTCGCCATGGGCCATGTTGATGACGCCCATGACGCCGAAGGTGATGGCAAGCCCGATCGCGGCGAGCAGCAGCACCGAGCCCAGCGAGAGGCCGTACCAGGCGTTCTGCACCATCGACCACATGGCAAGGTTGCTCTGGATCGAGGCGATCGCGCTGGCGGCGGCGCGCGCGACATTGGGCGGCACGTCACTGCCCAGCCCGGTCAATAGCGCCATCGCTTCCTGGTCGCCGCGCGCCTTGACGATGGCGACGGCTTCGAGCTTTTCCACCTCGGTCGCATCGCTCTTGTAGAGCAGGATCGCAGCGCGGGCCTCGGTGAAGGCCGCCTTGGCGCCCTTGTCGGTTTCCTTGGCGAGCGCGCCGTCGATCACGGCCAGTGTGCTCTCCTCATGGCTCTTGAAGACCGACTGCGCGGCCGCGATCCGCTTGGCGGGATCGGGCGACAGCAGCGTCAGGCCGCCAAGGGCCGCCTCCACGGTGCGGCGCAGGCGGTTGTTGAGGCGGACGGCGGCCGCACTATCGGGCAGCTTGTCGACGGCGGCGCCGGTGGCGGCATCGATGATCTTGCCGTCGCTCCCTGTAACGAAAACCTTCTTGGATTCAGGATCGGCCGACAACCGGCCTTCCTGCAGCGCGCTGATGATTGGAAAGGCCAGCGGATTGCCCGAGACAGCGACCGCGCCGATCGCCTCGTCGGTGTCGGAAAAATCGTCATTGGCGAATTTGGCGACCGCATCCTCGAACGGACCCGCCAGCGCCGGCACGGCGTAGGCAGCGGTCAGGAGGATTGCGAGCAAAACCGCGCGAAAACGATCGAGGAAATTGGCAGACACAATACGACCCCGGCAGGAGTGTGGGGAGAAGGCGGCGGCACCGCCGCCTTCTCCGGTCTCTTGGTAGTTCTCTTGGAAGTTATCGTTGCAGGTCAGACGATCATGATCCTCTCGGATCAGATCGGGATCAAGATCCCTGACCGCCGCACTTGTTGGTCTTGGTGTTGTAGTTGCCGCACTTCTTGCCGACCCAGTCGCCGATCAGGTCCTTGGAACCGTCGAGCTCCTTCGACCAGGCGTCGCCAGCGACAAGACCCGGGGTCTTCCACACCACGTCGAACTGGCCGTTGGCTTTGATTTCGCCAATGAACACCGGCTTGGTGATGTGATGGTTCGGCAGCATCTTGGAGGTGCCGCCGGTCAGGTTCTTGGCTTCAATGCCGGGCAGCGCGTCGATCACCTTGTCCGGATCGGTCGACTTCACCTTCTCGACCGCCTTGACCCACATGTCGAAGCCGATGACGTGCGCTTCCATCGGATCGTTGGTCACGCGCTTCGGATTCTTGGTGTAGGCCTGCCAGGCCTTGATGAACTTCTCGTTGGCCGGGTCCTTGATCGACTGGAAGTAGTTCCAGGCGGCGAGATGGCCGAGCAGCGGCTTGGTGTCGATGCCGGCGAGCTCTTCTTCACCGACCGAGAACGCAACAACCGGAATGTCGGTCGCCTTGATGCCCTGGTTGCCGAGCTCCTTGTAGAAGGGAACGTTGGCGTCGCCGTTGATGGTGGAGACCACGGCCGTCTTCTTGCCGGCCGAGCCGAACTTCTTGATGTCGGCCACGATCGTCTGCCAGTCGCTATGACCAAACGGTGTGTAGTTGATCATGATGTCTTCCTGCTTGACGCCCTTCGACTTCAAGTAGGCTTCGAGGATCTTGTTGGTGGTGCGCGGATAGACGTAGTCGGTGCCGGCCAGCACCCAGCGCTTCACCTTCTCGTCCTTCATCAGGTAGTCCACCGCCGGGATCGCCTGCTGGTTCGGCGCAGCACCCGTGTAGAACACGTTGCGCTCGCTCTCCTCACCCTCGTACTGCACGGGGTAGAACAGGATCGAGTTCAGTTCCTTGAATACCGGGAGCACGGACTTGCGCGACACCGAGGTCCAGCAGCCGAATACGACCGAAACCTTGTCCTTGGTGATCAGCTCGCGCGCCTTTTCAGCGAACAGCGGCCAGTTCGAAGCGGGGTCGACCACGACGGCCTCAAGCTTCTTGCCAAGCACGCCACCCTTCTTGTTCTGCTCGTCGATCAGGAAGAGCACGGTGTCCTTCAGCGTGGTTTCGCTGATGGCCATGGTGCCGGAGAGCGAGTGCAGGACGCCGACCTTAATGGTCTCCTGCGCCTTGGCGTTTGAAAATGCAGCTAGGCCCAAAACCAGGCCGGCGGTCGCCGCCAGCCAGCGACGGCGGCTCATCGTCGTTATATCGTGAGTCAATTGAGTAAGCATGAGGTGTCATCTCCCTGACGCAGTCGCGTTAAACGCTGCGAACGGCCCCACGGCCGCCTGCGTTAACGGAATCGCAAGAACCATGCCACGGTTCGAAAACGAGATAAGCCCATATAATCGCTCTTGAATTCCGGGCCTGCGGAAACCAGCGGCGACAAATTTGCTTATTTTTTAGACTGCAAAAATGTATGCTTTGGCGGCAAACTATCTATTTTTTGTGCAAAAGCCGCAATTTGGCTAAATTTCTTGCACGAATTTTGGTCGTTTGGAGCGCTGACGGGCGCAACAGCGTGGTCTGGCTGACCGGTTTCCTTAACCGCGCAGACGACACGCGCGGAATTCACCTTGAAAGCGCCGCACGGGTGCTCCATATGATCTGCGTGACCTAGAGAATCATCAGGTCCTTGCGAGCCGCGTGTTCTGAGCCCGTTCAACGGTTTCTGGCTTGCCCCTTTTCAGCTAGCACAACCGACGCCCCAAACACGCGGGTGTCTCAGACACACTCGCGCGCTCCTGGCCATTGAAGCCGGGCGCCTGCTTTTTTGATGGAAAGAACCCTCTTTTGACCTCCTTTCAGGATTTCGGCCTCGCCGATCCCATCTCGCGTGCACTCCAGGAAGAAAATTACCACACGCCCACGCCCATCCAGGCCCAGACCATCCCTCTCGCAATGACCGGCCGTGACGTCGTCGGCATCGCCCAGACCGGCACCGGCAAGACGGCGGCCTTTGCGCTGCCGATCCTGCATCGGATCCTGGAAAACCGCATCCGGCCGCAGCCCAAGACCTGCCGCGTGCTGGTGCTCTCGCCGACCCGCGAATTGTCCGGCCAGATCCTCGACAGCTTCAACGCCTATGGCCGCCACATCCGCCTGAGCTCGGCGCTGGCGATCGGCGGCGTGCCGATGGGCCGCCAGGTCCGCTCGGTGATGCAGGGCGTCGAAGTCATGGTGGCGACCCCCGGCCGCCTGCTCGATCTTGTCCAGAGCAACGGGCTGAAGCTCGGCCAGGTCGAGTTCCTCGTGCTCGACGAAGCCGACCGCATGCTCGACATGGGCTTCATCAACGACATCCGCAAAGTCGTCGCCAAGCTGCCGATCAAGCGGCAGACGCTGTTCTTCTCGGCCACCATGCCGAAGGATATCGCGGAACTCGCCGAAGCCATGCTGCGCGACCCCGCCCGCGTGGCGGTGACGCCGGTGGCCTCGACCGTCGAGCGCATCGCCCAGCGCATCATCCAGGTCGATTTCTCGGCCAAGTCAGGGGTGCTGGCGCAGCTTCTGAAGCAGGAACCGGTTGACCGCGCGCTGATCTTTACCCGCACCAAGCACGGCGCCGACAAGGTCGTGAAGACGCTGGCCAAGGCCGGCATCTCAGCCAACGCCATTCACGGCAACAAGTCGCAGAACCACCGGGAGCGCGTGCTGGCCGCGTTCCGCACCGGCGAGATCCGCACCCTGGTCGCGACCGACATTGCCGCCCGCGGCATCGACGTCGACGGCATCAGCCATGTGGTGAATTTCGATCTGCCCAACATCCCGGAAACCTATGTCCACCGCATCGGCCGCACCGCGCGCGCCGGCGCCGAAGGCGTTGCGATCTCGCTGATCGCGGGCGCCGAGGAGATGGGCTATCTGCGCGACATCGAGCGGCTGATCCGTATCACGCTGCCGCGGGAAGACCGTCGCACGCCCGGCAGCCGCGACGCCGCACCGGCCCCCTCGCAGCGCCCTGCACAGCAGCACCGGGGTGGACGGTCCGCCCCGCGAGCCCACACCGCCAGGTCCCAGGACTCCAGAGGACATGACTCCAGAGGACACGAATCCCGTGGGCACGAAACCCGGGGACATGAATCGGCGCCGGGATCAAAAGGCCCTCGCCGACCCCGCCGCGGTGGTGGTAATAATGCCGCGCCGCAGCCGAACCGGCACGAGCAGCCGCGTCCGGCGCAGCAGGCCGGCAAGAGCCAAGGCGGGAAAAGTGAGGGCGTTCAGGGCGTCGCCTTCTTGCATCGCGAGAGCCGTCCGAATACTCAACCCAACCGTACCCACCGACCGCAGCGCTAGCTTCGATCGACCTGGAGACCACCATGGCTAAAGAAGAGCTGATCCAGTTCGAAGGACTGGTGACCGAAATCCTCCCCGACGCGCGCTACCGCGTGCAGCTCGACGCCGGGCACGAAATTGTTGCCTACACCGCCGGCAAGATGAAGAAGAACCGGATCAAGACGCTGGCAGGCGATCGGGTCACGATCGAAATGTCACCCTATGATCTGGAGAAGGGCCGCCTGATCTTCCGTCACAAGGACGAGCGCCCGAGCACCGGTGCCCCGCGTGGGGGGCCGCCGCGCGGCGGTCAGTTCCGCCGCCGGTAAGCGTACCCTGACGTCAGCGAAAACGCGCCCGATACGCCCATATCGTGCGCGGTCGCGGCCGGCTGGCCGGCCGAATCAAAAAAACGTGCACGTCAGGATTGTTTTGACCACTACTATCGAATAATATTAGCCATCGATTTTCGGCCGGACGACATTAGCTATCCACCGGTACAGCCGGTTTAGACGCTGACGACCCTTCCAAAAATTCGATCTCACCAGCCCATCGAAGGGTGGGCTACGACTTGTATATCTGAGAAGGGACTACCCCCGTGAGCATGGGAACCGTGAAGTGGTTTAACGCAACCAAGGGCTATGGCTTCATCCAGCCGGATGACGGCGGCAATGACGTGTTCGTGCACATCAGCGCTGTCGAGCGTGCCGGTCTTGGAACGCTGCGTGAAGGCCAGAAGATCTCCTACGAAATCGTGGCAGATCGCCGCTCTGGCAAATCTTCGGCCGACAATCTGCGCGCCGCCGGATAAAGCGATTTTCCAGGGCGCGCGCGCCATGGAAAATCGCCTCTGAATAAAGCGAAAGGCCGCGCCCATGGCGCGGCCTTTTTCATGCGGCGATTAGAGCGGGATGACTTTTCTTCGAATCGTCATCCCGCTCTATCTCTTTGATTTGAGCATGATCTTTTCGGAAAACCGGGGGCCACTTTTCCGGATCATGCTCTAGCTCTCGACGAAGAACCCGCACGTGTTGCGGCTTCACTGAGCCCTCGTAGTAAACAGATCGTAACCCATGTCCTGATATCCGGCTCCTGAAATCGGTCGCATCCGAAATCAGCCTGTTTTTCGATGATCGGATTAAGGGGCACTTAGGGGAGGCCGGGCTACGATCGCGCGCTTTTGGATAGCCAGGGGGCGCCCGTGCCATTTCGTCTTCAGCAGTATGCTTACCGTTTCCGCCGCGATCGACGCGGCAACGTCGCGATCATTTTTACGGTCGCGGCGATCCCACTGATATCGGCCATTGGTTGCGCGGTGGATTACTCGCAGGCGACCAGAATGAAGGCCAAGCTGCAAACGGCGGCCGACGCCGCCAGCATCGCCGCGCTTTCGCAGAAGTCGCCCGGCTTTATCGCGGCCTCGACAATGACAGGCAACGGCTCGGTCACCGCCGGAGTTACGGATGCCAACAATGTCTTTGACGCCAACATGACCGGCATCACCGGCTATCAACTTGTGAATCGCACCAGCACCGTTACGAAGACCGGAATCAAGCTCGCTGCCAGCGTCACGTACACGGCCGACGTACCGGTAACCTTCCTGAAAGTGATTGGGTTTCAGAAACTGACGGTAACGGGCGTTTCAAGTTCGGCCGCCACGTTGCCGCCGTACCTCGATTTTTATCTGACGCTGGACGTCTCGGGGTCGATGGGCCTGCCGTCGACCCCCGACGAGCAGACGCGGTTGGGCAAGATCAACCCGGATAACTGGGTCCAATACCGCACCGCCTCCGGCGTCAGCTGTACCCTGGCCTGCCATTTTGCGGCGAAAAACAGCGCGTGCGTCGATCCCCCTGTCACTGCCCCTACCGCTCCGCCTGCCAATCCCCCTACCAGTACCAATTCGTATACCCAGCAATACAATACGAATGGTTATTGCATGGGCTATATTTATTCGCGCCTCGAACAGACCGCCCTCAAGAACCTCATCGACCAGCCGTCGACCTGGTCCGTACCGAAGCAGGTTCCTGGCTTGCCGGTGGCGATGCTTCCGGACCTGAATAATACGGTTACTCCTGGCGCAGCGAATTCTCTGATTAAAGGCAACTCCAAGAGCAAAACGTATAGCCTGACGGCGGTTTCATCCTGCCCGACCGATGGCACCGACGCCTGCATCCAGTTGCGCCTCGACGCGGTCGGCTACGCCGTGACCAAGTTGTTCGAAACCGCGAACGCCTCCAAGAAGGTTGACGACCAGTTCCGGATCGGTCTCTACCCGTTCATTCACAAACTCTATCCCTATTTTGCGCTGACCAAAAACATCAGCGGATCTTCTACCACCCCCGGCACCATCAACTACGCCGCCGCAAACCTTGCCACGCTGCTTGACACAAATACGAGTACGGACCTTGGCTCCGGCGGCACGCATATCACGACCGCGCTTACTACGGTCAACGGCCTCATCTCCGGCGGCTCCGGCGCCGTCGGCGACGGCAGCACGCCGACCACCCCGCAGCCTTACGTCTTCCTCGTCACCGACGGCGCACAAGACAACCAATTCAAAGACGTTCCCAACGGCGGCTGGCACGGCAGCAACCGCGCCACCACGATTGATAACCAGGGCACCCTGGCGACCGTTCCCTCCTGCGAAACCCTCAAGGGCCGCGGCGTCATCGTTTCCGTGCTCTATATTCCCTATCAACCGGTCTCACCCGTGGTTACGACCTTTGCCGGCGACGAAGACACCTATGCCAACAACAACATTCCGTATATTCCGGCCAGCCTGCGGAAATGCGCGTCGCCTGGCTTCTTCTACACCGCGAACTCGCCCACTGAAATCGCCGCGTCGCTGAACGCCATGTTCAACCACGCGCTGCAGACCGCGCATCTTACGAACTGACCGGGCAGAAGGCGGTGCCGACGACGCCTTGAAGTAAACACCGAGCCTCAGAAAGCCCCGGAGCGATCCGGGGCTTTTTATTGATCGGCCGCACAGGGTGGAGACCGTGATTGCGCGCGACTCGATGGCGTAGAGCGGCAAGGCCATCGGACGAACCGCGGAGACGCCAAGCGTCGATTTGTGCCGTTGATTTGGGCCGGCCATCAGACCTCCAACGGGCCGTTTGGCCGCGGGGCTCGTCTTAAATCGGCCAGGATTACGGATGACCCACGAGGCCGGCGTTTTCTTCTTCGCGTTCTGTCTTACGGCGGCAGGTGTGCAGAAGGATCACGATGAAATCGGTTGTCCGTTCCATAGCCGGCACAAGCAGGCGATGAATCGGGGAATTCCGGGTTGCTCGCTCGCAATAGATCGCGATCCGATCGGATTGAATTGGATCACGGATGTCTTTGTGGATGATCTGCCGGCAAACGCTTCGCGTTTGTCTCGAGCGAAAACGGTTCCCGCTTTGCGCCAACGCGGCCCTGCGGGTCCGATCATGCTCTGGCAGCCAAAGTCCCACGACGGCGTTGGGCAGAGGCCCCTTGTGTCATTGGAGCGTGATGACTTTTCTTCGAATCGTCATCCCGCTCCATCTCTTTGATTTGAGCATGATCTCCGCGCAAACGCGTTCCGCGTTTGTCGCGAGGGAAAACCGGTATCCACTTTTCCGGATCGTGCTCTAGTGGAGAGTCCGGACGCATCCCCGCCTTGGATGTAACGCTGCTATACGGGGCCGCTTTCCTATGCAGCGGATCACGCCGGCGCTTACCGAAGCCTGAAAAAATGCAGCGCCACGAATACAGCGCCGATCCTCCTCCAAGAGAAGGTCGCGGTGAACGGTGGAAGTTGCGAAGGTTATCCGAGGCTACCTGCCGTCACTTCGGCGTCGCACAGTCGGAGAAGCCAGCCGTCGGATATAAGACGCAGAGCACCGTCCGCGGACGCGTGTAAGCGGTATCGTTAAAGGGGATGCCAGTCTTCGCCACCATATACCCGATGGCCGGTACATACCGGTAGCCGACCTCGCTCCAGATCACAAATGTCCCCTTGGCCGCGACGAGACCTGGCGGCAACGCCACAACATCACCCGGATTATGAGGCGCCGCCGCCGCGATCGTGACAACGCCTGCTGAACTGATCGTCAAACCCTTGCTCCACTGAACCCGAGCAACTCCCGAGGTTTTATCGACGTAAACCTCCGTGACCGAGGATATCAACGGCGATGGCGAATAGGGTGTCATGATCGCCTTTGCCGCTTCACCAAAACTCATGATATCGGCATCCGTCACACTCGCCATCTGAGACGTCAGATCGGAAAGCGTTCGCGCCACCTGGGTGGCCTTGCGATCCACGGCAATAGCCGACGATAACTCGACCACTCCGAAGTACATCACCACCATGATTGGAAAGACAAAAGCAAACTCGACGGCCGCGAGACCGCTGCAATCATCCAACAGGCTGCGCACGCGAAGCGACATCTTCTGCATCGGGGATACCATCATCGCATCACGGCTCTACATGAAAAGCGGCGGTCGCAGAGAGTAGCCGCTTGCTGCCGTTGAGATTTCCAATGTTGTAGCCGAGTTTGGTCACGAACAGCGGCCATTCATAGAAGGCGCGAACGACGATGGTATTCGGCGAGCCCGCTGGCGGCACAGAATATGAGAAAGGTCCGGTCAGGCTTCCACTGACGATCGGATCGGTAATCGTAATCGTGGTGCCTGGGGCAAAGACCTTCACATCCACAGTAATGTTCGCCAGATTGCCTGCGCAGTTGAACATCACCTTGATGCGATCGCAGAGTTTGGTCTTGAACGTAGTTTCGGTCATGGCGCTGTCGTGAGCCTCATGCGTGAGCATCAGCCGCGCGGCGTCCTGCGTTCCCTGCTCCAGAAGCTGGCCTGCGAAAAATACAATCGCCGTCTCGAGAATCGCAAACAGCATGCAGAAGAACAACGGCGCAACCAGCGCGAACTCGACGGCGGCCGAGCCCCGTCGGTTGCGGCGAAATCGGTCCAGCGGATTTTTGACAGAGACGGTTGCAACAGCGGGTGACGACATCGAAAATCCCCAGACGGCAGCGGTTATCCGCCTGCAAGAACTATCTGAAAGTGATTGTGGAAGTGTTTCGTCGAACCGAAGCAGAGCGGTCCGGCCCGCTAACCGGCCGTTAACTGTCTTCAGAGGCCCTCACGCAGGCGGGATCGATTCGCGGAAAGGATGATGTGCTGACGCGCCGACAAGCTTGCGCCGAGCCGTCGGGAAGAACCGGCTGGGTGTCTAGAGCAAGGCGGAAAAATGGTTCGCGTGCAGAAATACGTCGGAGCAAAAACCGGAGCTTCGGTTCTGATTCGATCAGAACCGAAAGCGGTCAGTTTGCCTATTTAGTCCCGGCGGCGGCGGCTTGACCGCTGAGAGAACCGGCCTGATCGATCGCGGTCTTGAAGTAGCCATCGCCGTCGCCGAGTGTGACGCGGCGCTGGCAGATCGGCATGCAGCTATAGGATTCCCGCTCGACGCCGCGGTAGACGGTGACGAGCTGATCGGTCGGGCCTTCGACCTGGATCTGGCGGTCCACCAGCACCTCGCCGTTGCGGTCCATGGCGATGAAATTGGTCGCGCCGTAGCCCTTGCCGGTGACGACGACGATGCCGCCGCTCTGCAGGGTCACGTCTGCAATCAGCGGGTTTCCGACCACGATGGTGGAGACCTTGGCAGGAAGCTTCACGAGCTTTGCCTGATCGACATAGACGGCGATGCGGTCGGGATCGGGCGCGGCCAGGCAGACGGCCGGCCACAGCAGGAGACCTGCGGCGAGGGAACGCAATCCAAAACGCGCGTGCGCGCGAATACGCTGGGACTTGAACGACATACTTTACCCCGGGGCATCAACAAGCCGGCAATGGCGATACGCAGCGGAACCGGCGCCCGACACGGTGAATCTGACGACAATTCATGAACAAAGGGCAAATAGGCCCCGAAACGGGGCAAGAAATCCGCGGCAAGCGTGATTAATAGATCATGATCTTCGCGCAAACGCGTTCCGGGTTTGGAAAACCGGCAACCGTGTTTCGCTTGCGACAAACGCGCTCCGCGTTTGCGCGCAGATCATGTGCTATTTGCGGAACGGATAGGCCAGCTGCCCGATGATTTCGCGGGGAAACGAGGACTGATCGTCCACGCCATATTGGACCGGCAGCGTGCCTTTCGGCATCCGGAAGGTCCCGAACAGGATGTCCCAGAGCGGAAAGGTGCCCGCGAAATTGGTGTCGCCGCCCTCCTCGCGGGGGGTGTGGTGCCAGCGGTGAAACACCGGCGTCGCCACGACATATCTAAACGGGCCGAGTGTCCAGTTGAGGTTGGCGTGAACGAACGCCGAATGGAAGATGTTGAACGGCCCGAGCCAGAGCATCACGCCCGGCGAAATGCCGGCCATCAGCAGCACGACATCGACCCCGATGGTACCTAACAGCAGGTTGACGGGGTGAAAGCGCGCCGCCGAGATCCAGTCCACATCCTCCGACGAGTGGTGGATGGCGTGGTATTTCCAGAACCCGCCGCCATGGAACATGCGGTGCAGCCAGTACATCATGAAATCGGCCGCGATCAGGAACAGGATCGCCTGCAGCCATAGTGGCAGCCGCGACAGCGGGCCATGGCCGTTGTCGTAGAAGGCGATCAGCTCGTCGGCGTCGCGAATTCCAAACACCAGGGCGGCGCCGAGCACCAACAGCCCGATGCGGAACACGCGCGCGAACAGCGGCACCAGGAACCAGTAACAGATGTCGGTGACGAGCTCGCGCTTGCGCCACCAGGGCCTGCCGGGGTTACAGGCCCAGAAATGCGCCAGCACCGAGAACACGAGCGCCAGCGCGATCGTGACCGGCACCACCTTGGCCAAGGTCTGGCCGAGCATCTCGACGACTTCGGTCGGCAGGTTCATTGCGACCGGCGTACCAGAATCCCTGCCTCGCCGCCAGTTCGCGCCTCCGGTTTCTACCCCGGATCAAGTCCGGGGCAGGCTTTCGCTCGAAGCGCTATGGAGATCGACCGGATCAGTTGGCCGTGCGAACGTGCAGGACGGCGTTCTCATCGGCATAGGCGCGCCGCCAGCCGCCGATATGATCGAGCAGGCCGACCGCCGGGGTGTGCGGCGTCAGCAGCACGGCATCGATGTCCCACCTCTTGAGAATGTCGAGAAACTGGTTGACGTCCTTGAGCTGCATCGCGCGGTAATAGGCCATCTCGAACGCTTCGCCGTAGAGTTCGGCGCGCCCGTCGATGAAAACGGGCATCTGCCGCCAGATCAGATAGCCGCCGAACGGAAGATCGTTGAGAACCCGCTTGGAATTATGCGCCCTTAGCGCATCGACGGCCGCGGCCGGCGACTGGCTTTCGGGCAAGGTAAAAGGGGTGTTGGCCGCGAGCAGCCATGTCCAGCCGCCGAGCAGGACCATCACCGCGGCCATCACGGGCATCGGTGCGCCGGTACGGGCGAGCCAGGCCGGCCGCAGCGCGAACTGCGACGCCACCGGCGCGAGCACCACGATCGGCAGCAGCAGCGCGAAGATCTCGAGATTCCTGACATGCGACAGCGCCATGTGCAGCAGGCCCAGCACCAGCGCGATCCGCGGCGGCGACAGCTTGACGCCGCCGTAGAGCATGCCGGCGATCAGCGCGAGGATAGCCAGCTCGAACGCGCCGAACTTGCTGAAGTTCGCCGGCATCCATTCATAGATCAGATGCAGGAGCTCGCCGAGGTCGAGAATCTTGCGTGCGGCGAGGATCGATCCCCAGCCGTAAGGCGTGACGCAGCAGGCTGCCAGGGCGCCGATGCCGAACGCGGCCCAGCGCAGCATCAGCGATCTTTGTTGCGAGCGCTCGGCATTCCATAGCGCGTCGACCGCGAACGCACCGACCAGCACCAGGCCAAACACGAACCCGCCGTGCAGGTTCGCCCACAGCGCGATCAAGGGCAGCAGCCATGGCGACGGCGCCTGGCCGCGCTCGCTCGCCGACATCAGCCCGTCCGCCCACGCCAGCATGATCGGCAGCACCAGCACGTGCGGGCGCGCCAGAAAATGCTCCATTGAAAGCACCAGCGCCGCCATCGCGACGGCGACCGCATAGGCTGCGGGGATGCGGCGGCCAAGAATACGAACAAGCAAAGCGAAGGTCGCGGCGATGCAGCCCGCCGCGAGAACCACCGGCCCGGTCCAGCCCGCCAGATTGTAGCTCGTCGCATACAGCACCTGCGCCAACCAGGACGACGACGTCCACGGCTCGCCTGCCTTGGTGAAGGAGTAGATGTCGACGCGCGGCAACGCGTGGTGATCGAGGATCCATCGGCCCACGGCGGTCTGCCAGTAGGTGTCGGAATCTCTCAGGAATATGCCGCCAATGCTCAACAGCAGCACGTAGACGACGATCCCGGCCCAGAGCCATGCAGGTACCCGGCCGAGGATGGAGCGCCTCTCGTTGGTTGCTGCTGCAATACTTGTATTCATGCCGGCAGCCCGCGAGCCGTCAGAAATCTCCGCCTGCGGCAGCCGGAATATCCCGCACGGGATGTCCAGAGCCATGCCGGGACGTCGGCAAGGCTGAAGGCTTTCTCGCGCTGGATCGCTCCGGCTTCAGTGCTCATGCGAAACTGCCGGCCTGACTATTGGCGGAACGGATAAGCCAGTTGCCCGCCGATCTCGGTCGGGATCTCCTGATCGTCCACACCGTAACCGTCAGGCAGTCGGTTCTCCGGCATGCGGAACGTGCCGAACAGGATATCCCAGAGCGGGAAGGTGCCCGCGAAATTGGTATTGCCGCCCTCTTCGAGCGAGGTGTGATGCCAGCGATGGAAGACTGGCGTGGCAAGCACGTATTTGAACGGCCCGAGCGTCCAGTTCAGGTTGGCGTGCACGAAGGCGGAGTGGAAGGTCGTGAACGGTCCGACCCACAGCATGATGTTGGGAGAGATACCCGCTATCAGCAGGATGACGTCGACCAGGATCGTTCCGATAAACAGGTTGACGGGGTGAAATCGCGCCGCCGAGATCCACTCCAGATCCTCCGAGGAATGATGGATGGCGTGGTATTTCCAGAACCCGCCGCCGTGAAACATGCGGTGCAGCCAGTACAGCATGAAGTCGGACGCAACGAGGAATAATATCGCCTGCACCCAGAGCGGAAGTTCCGACAGCGGCCCATGGCCATTGTCGTAGAACGCGATCAGTTCGTCGGTCTCATGAATGTTGAAGAGGACGGCGGCGCCGAGCACCAATAGCCCGATGCGGAAGATGCGCGCGAACACCGGCACGAAGAACCAGTAGCAGATGTCGGTGATGAGTTCGCGCTTGCGCCACCAGGGTTTGCCCGGATTGCAGGCCCAGAAGTGCGAGAGCACCGCAAACACAAGGCCGAGCGCGATCGTGACCGGCACGACCTTCGCCATCGTCTGGCCTATTACCTCGATGACTTCCATTGGCAGACTGGACATGGCGGCCTCGTTCAATCGGAGGCTTCAGGGGTATCTGCTCGCGCTTAAGGAGCCGTGAATCAACGGAGCCGACCGACGTAGCATGCGAGCACGACGAACGGCCTCTGCAGTCCGCTTGCATTTAATCGCATGCCTTAATGCGGTGTTTACTGTGCTCAAGAACTGCAAGTTCCAAGCATTTTTGGGTGGTCGAATTAACTGCGTCGAAATTGTCGCACCCTAGGGTCGCGCCATGGTCACGGTGCTGAGAACGCCGGAAAGACCAAACTTAAGTTCGACCAGCCACTGTGTACACAGGAGTTATCATCTATGAAGAATCTCGTTTCGCGTTTCGTGAAGGATGAGTCCGGCGCCACCGCCATCGAATACGGCCTGATTGCCGCCGGCATCGCGATCGCGATCATCACTGCCGTCAACGGCCTCGGCGGCAAGCTGTCGACCAACTTCAACACCATCTCGACCTCGCTGAAGTAAGCGAAGCCTCACGCAGGTGCTTTAAAGGCCCCGGCAGCGCCGGGGCCTTTATCGTTATTGGCCTTGACGGATGATCCGGATCACAGGGCTGCGGCGGAACACGCTTTACGCTTTGTTGAAAGCAGGCTGCTAGCCTGTCCACTCCTCCAACGTGCCAGCTTAGAATGACCGTCAGCGAGAGGATGATGCCCCAAAGCGTTGTTCGGCCGGCTACGTGGCGCGGCGATGCCATGCTGGGACTGGCAGGGGCCCTGTTGGCGTTCTGCCTGCATGCGCTGGCCGGTTTCCCGACGCTTGCTGGCAATGGCGACAATGATAGCCTGCTCCGACTGGTCGAGATTCGCGACCTCATCGGCGGGCAGGGCTGGTTCGACCTGCACCAGTACCGCATGGGCCCGGCGGGCGGCTTCGTAATGCACTGGTCACGCCTCGTCGATGCAACGATCGCGACGATCATCCTTGCGGTAACCGCCCTTACCGGAAAGCTGGCGACGGGCGAAACTTTCGCGCTGTTCGCCTGGACCACACCGTTGATGGCGGCGGCGCTGGCTTTCCTGCTGCGGATTGCGCGCACCGTCGGCAACGATTGGGCGGTGATGCCGGCCTTCATCATCTGCGCCGCCGCGCTTCACTTCAGCGGCGTCTTTGCGCCCGGCGATATCGACCACCACAATGTCCAGCTCACGCTCTGCCTCGCCGCCATCACCGCCCTGATCGTTGGACGCAGTTATTCGGCCGGGATCGCCGCAGGCGCCGCCTGCGCGTTGATGCTGGCCGTCGGCATGGAGACCCTGCCCTACGTTGCCGTAGCCGGGCTGACCGCATCGGCGGCCTACCTGCTGGGCGAACGCGAGGAGGCTGCCAAGGCGGCAGGATTCGGGCTGGGCCTCGCCGGCGTCGGCCTTGCCGCCTTCGTTGCGACCGTGCCCGCGAGCGGCTGGCTCTCTCCCCATTGCGACGCCTATTCAATCCCGCAATTCGCTGTTGCGGCGATCTCCGGACTCGGCCTGGCAGCGACAGCGGCTTCTCCCGCGCTTGGCCGCAGCTTCGGCGGAAGGCTCGGGGCGTTGCTGGCGCTCGGTATCGCGGTTGCCGTCATTGCGGTGACAGTCTTTCCGCAATGCCTCGCCGATCCCTATGCCGCGCTCAATCCGAGGCTGCAGCAGTTCTGGCTGAACCAGGTGACCGAGGCGCAGTCCTTCTGGCGCGTGCTCTCCGACGATTGGGTCAAGGCCGCAGGCATTTACGTCACGCCCATCCTCGCGCTCGTCGTGCTCGGCTTGCGCCTGCGCCGGCGTAGCAACGCGGCGGGATGGATATTGATGGCATTCCTGACCGCAACCTTCGCCGTCAGCCTCTGGCAGGTGCGCGGGGCGACCTTCTCGCTGCCGCTCGCAGCCGTCGCGCTCGCGGCCTGGGTTGGCGACTGGCGACACCGCACCGCCTTGACCTCGGATCGCACCTCCATGCTGCGCATGGCGCTGGTCTGGCTGATTTCCCTGAATGTCACCTGGAGCGCGGCCGCCCATGCGGCCTCGGCCGCCCTCACAGAGACGGGCTCTGCGGCTACCCCCGCAGGTACATGCGAGCGTCCTGCCGACTACGCCCTCCTCGCTGCGCAGCCGCCGACCACCGTGCTTGCCATCTCCAACCTCGGCTCACCGATTCTGGCGCACACGCCTCATCGCGTGCTGGCCGGGCCTTATCACCGCAACGTCATCGGCAACCTGCTCGCGCTCGATGCATTCATGGGCACGGCAGAGCAGGCGCGACCGACGATCGAGAACAACCGAATAGGACTTGTCGCCATATGCCGCGGCAACGCCGAGACGGCACTGCTGACCGCGCCTGCGCCTGCCGGCCTGCTCGCCGCGTTGACCCGCAGCGAGCCTCCGGACTGGCTCGAGAAGTTGCCGCAGGCGACAGGCGAGCCGCTCGAGATCTATCGCGTCCGACCGCGCAGTTGATGCCGGCCGGGCCGTTTTCCGATCATTTACCTCTCGTCAATAGGCTGCGCTGACGCGCAGCGCGCTCTCTCCCAACCCAACGGGCCATTACGCCATGATCCTCGATACCGCCCGCCTCCTGCTGTTTCCGGCTCTGATGGCATTCGCAGCCGCGAGCGACCTGTTCACGATGACGATTTCGAACCGGGTGTCGCTGGCGCTGATCGCCGGCTTTGTGGCGCTCGCGGTGCTGGGCGGCATGGGCCTGCACGACATCCTCCTGCATTTCGGTGCCGGCGCGGCCGTTCTGGTGGTGGCCTTTGGCTGCTTCGCGATGGGATGGGTCGGCGGCGGCGACGCCAAGGTCGCGACCAGCGTGGCACTCTGGTTCGGTTTCGACCATCTCCTCAATTATCTGCTCTATGTCTCGCTGCTCGGCGGGGCGTTGACGGTGCTGCTGATTCAGTTCCGGCAATGGCCGCTGCCTTCCCTGCTTACGGGACAGCCATGGCTGAACCGGCTGCACGACAAACAGAGCGGGATTCCCTACGGCATCGCGCTCGCCATCGGCGCGCTGATCGTCTATCCGCAGACCGAATGGATCAAGGCGATCGACCTCGCTCACCTCGCGATGCGCTGATCAAACGTCGCTAACTTTCCGTTAAGGCAATTTACACACGCCTCATTAACCATGCTTTGACGAATAGCTGGTCAACTCCCATCACGGCGGCGGAAGCGTCGCAGCGTAATGTGGAAAGTGAAGCGTAATGAATACCGCACGCATTGTGGTCCTGGCCATCGCCATCGGCGCCGGCGGCGTTGCCGCATATCTCGCCAGCGGGTCCGACGACAAGCCAGCGCCGGCCCAGCCGGTCACGCAGCTGCAGACCGTCGATATTCTCGTCGCCAAATCGGATATCGCCCTTGGCCGCTCGGTCAAGCCGGACGATCTGCAATGGCAGACCTGGCCGGCCGCGACCGCCAGCAGCAGCTTCATCAGCCGCGCCAGCAAGGCCGACGCCATCAAGGAAATCACGGGCTCGATCGCGCGCGCGCCGTTCATCGCGGGCGAACCGATTCGCGAACAGAAGCTGGTGAAGGCCGACGGCTCCGGCTTCATGGCGGCGATCCTACCCGCCGGCTACCGGGCCATCTCCACCGAAATTTCACCGGAAACCGGCGCCGGCGGCTTCATCCTGCCGAATGACCGCGTCGACGTGATTCTCACCAAGCGCGACAAGAGTCCGGACGGCAAAGGCCCGGATATCCCCAGTTCAGAGGTCATCCTTGCCAATGTCCGGGTTCTGGCCATCGACCAGGCGCCGAAGGAAAAAGAAGGCAGCAGCTCGCTGGTCGGCAGGACGGTCACCCTCGAATTAAAGCCCGAGCAGGCCGAGACGCTGGCGCGATCGCGCCAGAACGGCTCGCTGACGCTGGCGCTGCGCAGCATTGCCGACGCCAACGCGGTCGAGAAGCCGGACGACCAACAACTCAACAAGCGCGGCGAAAGCCTCAACGTCATTCGTTACGGCGTTGCCAGCCAGCAGACGATGCAGAAGTGACCGAAAGGACGCACGATATGAAGTGCAGGGAAATTCAGCCGATGATGCGAACGTTCATCGTCCGCGCCCTGTCGTTTTCGGCTGTGGCTGCTCTCACGCTCAATCCGGCGCTGACGCCGGTGCTGGCGAGCGACTATCGCGTTGCTGCGCCGGCCACCACCGACGGACAGATGAACGCACGGTTCGTTTCGCTCGGGATCGGCAAATCGTTCGTGATCGACCTGCCGCGGGAGATCAAGGACGTACTGGTCGCCGATCCAAAGGTCGCCAACGCCGTCGTCCGCTCGACCCAGCGCGCCTATATCATCGGCGCCGCGGTCGGCCAGACCAACATCGTCTTCTTCGATTCCACAGGCGCGCAGATCGCGGCCTACGACATCGCGGTCAAGCGCGACCTCAACGGCGTGCGCGCCGCGCTGAAGCAGTCGCTGCCGAATTCGGACATCCTGATCGAGGGCGTCGGCGACGGCGTGGTATTGAGCGGCACCGCGGCGAGCCCGATCGAGGCGCAGCAGGCCGCCGATATCGCCGCCCGCCTGGTGAACGGCGCCGAGAAGGTCGTCAATTCGATCGCCGTTCGCGGCCGTGACCAGGTGATGCTGAAAGTCACGCTCGCTGAAGTCCAGCGCTCGATCATCAAGCAGCTGGGCATCGATCTCAGCGCCAACCTGACTTACGGCACAGCTGTTGTTAATTTCAAAAATATCACCCCGTTCACCGCAAACAGTGCGCCGCTTGTCGCCGGCAACGCCCTTGCCGGGAGTTTCGGCTCGCTGCCGTCCGTGCAGGCGACGCTGCGCGCGATGGAAAGCGCCGGCGTGGTGCGGACCCTTGCTGAGCCTAACCTCACAGCCATTTCCGGCGAGTCCGCAACCTTTATCTCCGGCGGCGAATTTCCAATCCCAACCGGCGTGACCTGCCAAACAACAACGTCCGGTAGCGTCGGACAATGCGTCCAGACAGTCAGCTTCAAGAAATTCGGCATCTCCCTCAACTTCACGCCGGTCGTGCTGACGGAAGGACGGATCAGCCTTCGGGTGATGACCGAAGTGTCGGAAGTCTCGACCGAAAACGCTCTGACCGGCGGTGCCGGTGGAACGACCATTCCCTCGATCAAGACCCGCCGCGCCGAGACGACGTTGGAAATTCCGTCCGGCGGCGCGATGGCGATGGCCGGCCTGATCCAGGAACAGACCAAGCAGGCGATCAACGGCCTGCCCGGTCTGGCGCAACTGCCGGTTCTCGGCACGCTGTTCCGCAGCCGCGACTACGTCAACAACCAGAGCGAACTGATGGTTCTGGTCACGCCCTATGTGGTGCGCGCGGTGGCGCAGAAGGACCTGTCGCGGCCCGACGACGGCTTTGCCGCCACCTCGGACCCGCAGGCCGACCTGCTCGGCAGCATCAATCGCATCTACGGCGTTCCGGGCCGTGTCGAGAAGGCACGGAATTATCGCGGCACCTACGGCTTTATAACGGACTGAGGCGGGACGATGACACCGAGGACGAAATCAAAGAAGCCCGCCGATCCCAGGCGCGCCCTCTGCCTGGCGGGAGCGCTGATCGGTCTTTCCGTGGCGCTCAGCGCCTGCAAGCACACCACCGATGTGGTGACGACGGCGGGCGTGCCTGACGACTATCGCCTGCGCCATCCGATCGCGGTCCAGGAAGCCGACCGCTCGATCGTGGTTTTCGTCGGCCGCGGACGCGGCGGCCTCTCCGCCTCCCAGCGCGCCGACGTGATGTATCTGGGCCAGACCTGGATGCGGGAAGGCACCGGCGTCATCAGCATCGACGTGCCCGTCAATACGCCGAACGCGCGGGCAGCCGAAGATTCATTGCGCGAGATCCGGGCAACACTTGCCGCCGCCGGCGTGCCACCGCGCGCCACCAGTGTCCACCAGTATCGCCCCGAAGATCCCAGGCACATGGCTGCGATCCGCCTCAACTATCCGAAGATTTCAGCGGTGGCCGGCCCATGCGGGCTGTGGCCGGAGGATCTCGGACCGTCGATCAACAACAGGAGCTATTTCGAAAACAAGCCGTATTACAATTTCGGCTGCTCCAATCAGCGCAATCTGGCGGCGATGGTCGACAACCCGTCGGATCTCGTGCAGCCGCGTCCCGAAACCCCAGCCTTCGCGCCGCGCCGTGGTGTAGCCTTCGACAAATATCGCAAGGGCACCTCCACCGCGACCATCTATCCCGAGAGCGACAGGGCCAAACTCAGCGATACCGGCAAATGATCACTTACTCGCGCCAGAATACAGAACAGCAGCCGGAAATGACGGCGCCGTCCACCGAGGATCACATCGCGCCGGCGCCGCGGGTGTCGGTGCAGGCTTTCTGCGAGACGGTGGAAACTGCGGCCGCCGTGCAGTCGGCGGGCGAAGACCGCCGCCTCGGCAAGGCTCACCTCAAGATTCAGATGGGCGGCATGGCCGCCGCGGTCGAGGCCTACCGCTCGGCCCCGACCCCGAACGTCATCATCCTGGAAACCGAAAACCGCAACGACATTCTCCTCGGCCTCGACCAGCTCGCCACCGTCTGCGACGCCGGAACCCGCGTGATCGTGATCGGACGCATCAACGACGTCATGCTCTATCGCGAACTGGTGCGCCGCGGCGTCAGCGACTACGTCATCGCCCCGGTCAGCGCCATCGACGTCGTGCGCTCGGTCTGCAACCTATTCTCGTCGCCGGAAGCCAAGGCCGTCGGCCGCATCATTGCCGTCGTCGGCGCCAAGGGCGGCGTCGGCGCGTCCACCGTCGCCCACAACGTCGCCTGGGCGATCGCCCGCGATCTGGCGCTGGATTCCGTGGTCGCCGATCTCGACCTCGCTTTCGGCACCGCCGGCCTCGACTACAATCAGGACCCGCCGCAGGGCATCGCGGATGCGGTGTTCTCGCCCGACCGGGTCGATACCGCGTTTCTCGACCGCCTGCTGTCGAAATGCACCGACCACCTCAGCCTGCTGGCGGCGCCGGCAACGCTCGACCGGGTCTACGATTTCGGTGCGGAGGCGTTCGATTCGATCTTCGATACGCTTCGCACCACGATGCCCTGCATCGTGCTCGACGTCCCCCACCAATGGTCGGGATGGACCAAGCGCGCCTTGATCGCAGCCGACGACATCCTTATCGTCGCGGCGCCCGATCTCGCCAATCTGCGCAACACCAAGAACATCTTCGACCTCTTGAAGGCATCCCGGCCGAACGATCGCGCCCCGCTCTATTGCCTCAATCAGGTCGGCATCCCGAAGCGTCCGGAGATCCCCGCCGCCGAGTTCGCCAAGGCGATCGAAAACCACCCGATCGCCACGATACCGTTCGAGCCGCAAATTTTCGGTTCGGCCGCCAACAACGGCCAGATGATCGCGGAGATCTCCGCAACCCATCGCACCACCGAGATGTTCCTGCAGATCGCGCAGCGGCTCACCGGCCGCGGCGAGACCAAGAAGCCGAAGAGTTCGTTGCTGTCACCTTTGATCGAGAAGTTGCGGGCCAAGAAGTAGGTCGCCTGCGTGGAGTGCCATCGTGTTCGGTAAGCGTAGTGGAAATGATAGCGATACGCGGGCGCTAAGGCCCGCCATCCAGGCGCCGGAGCCGGTTGCCGCCGCGGTAGCGACGCGCGAGGTCGCCGCGCCGACCGTGGCTTCGCCGCCGATCGCCCCCGCCAAGGCGCCGCCCGCCCCCGCCATGGAGGCGCGGCGATCCGACAATTACTACCAGGTCAAGGCGACCATCTTCGGCGCCCTGATCGAGGCGATCGACCTTGCCCAGCTCGCCAAGCTCGACGGCGAGTCCGCGCGCGAGGAAATCCGCGACATCGTCAACGAGATCATCGCGATCAAGAACATCGTGATGTCGATCGCCGAGCAGGAAGAGCTGCTCGACGATATCTGCAACGACGTGCTCGGCTACGGCCCGCTGGAGCCGCTGTTGTCGCGCGACGACATCGCCGACATCATGGTCAACGGCGCCGGCACGGTGTTCATCGAAGTCGCCGGCAAGATCCAGAAGACCGGCATCCGCTTCCGCGACAACCAGCAGCTTCTCAACATCTGCCAGCGCATCGTCAGCCAGGTCGGCCGACGCGTCGACGAATCCTCGCCGATCTGCGACGCCCGCTTGGCCGACGGCTCCCGCGTCAACGCCATCGTGCCACCGCTGGCGATCGACGGGCCCGCCCTCACCATTCGTAAGTTCAAGAAGGACAAGCTGACGCTCGACCAGCTGGTCAAGTTCGGCGCGATCTCGCCGGAAGGCGCGCAGATCCTGCAGATCATCGGCCGCGTTCGCTGCAACGTTCTGATCTCGGGCGGCACCGGCTCGGGCAAGACCACGCTGCTGAACTGCCTGACCCAATTCATCGAGGAGGACGAGCGCGTCATCACCTGCGAAGACGCCGCCGAACTTCAGCTGCAGCAGCCTCACGTGGTGCGGCTGGAAACCAGGCCGCCCAACATCGAAGGCGAAGGCCAGGTCACGATGCGCGAACTGGTCCGCAACTGCCTGCGCATGCGCCCCGAACGCATCATCGTCGGCGAAGTCCGCGGACCCGAGGCATTCGACCTGCTGCAGGCCATGAACACCGGCCACGACGGCTCGATGGGAACGCTGCACGCCAACAACCCGCGCGAAGCCCTGTCACGCTGCGAATCGATGATCACGATGGGCGGCTTCTCGCTGCCCTCGCGCACCATCCGCGAGATGATCTGCGCCTCGATCGATGTCATCGTGCAGGCCGCGCGCCTGCGCGATGGCTCGCGCCGCATCACCCACATCACCGAGGTGATGGGCATGGAAGGCGACACCATCATCACCCAGGATGTGTTCCTGTACGACATGATCGGCGAAGACGCGAACGGCAAGATCATCGGGCGGCACCGCTCGACCGGCATCGGACGTCCGCGGTTCTGGGAACGGGCGCGATATTACGGCGAAGAGAAGCGGCTTGCGGCCGCGCTCGACGCGGCCGAAGTCACCGAAACGACGTGAGGAGTCCATGAGCATACAGACGCTCGCACTGGCGTTTCTCGCCGCTACCGCCATTGGCGGCCTGGCCTGGGTATTCATCTATCCATCGCTGTCGGGCCAGAGGAAGGCCGAATCCCGCCGCGCCTCGATCGCGCGTTCCGACGCGCCGGCGCGCCAGGTCGAGAAAAGCCAGCGCTCGCGCCGTGAGCAGGTCGAGGGATCGCTGAAGGAACTCGACGCCCGACGCAAGAAAGAGAAGTCCGTCCCGCTCACCACCCGCCTTGCCCAGGCGGGTTTGGGATCCTGGACGCCCCAGAAATTCTGGATCGCGTCCGGCATTTCCGGCGCGGTCGGATTCGTGCTCGCCTTTGTGATCGGCGGCAGCCTGCTGGGCGCCGCTGTGATGGCTTTCGGCACCGGCCTCGGCCTGCCGCGCTGGGTCCTGGGCTTTCTCAAGAAACGCCGCGAGAAGGCGTTCCTGAAGGCGCTGCCCGACGCCGTCGACGTCATCGTGCGCGGCATCAAGGCCGGTCTGCCGCTGTTCGAATCGATCAAGGTGGTGGCAGCCGATTCACCCGAGCCGCTAAAGAGCGAATTCAACGCCATCATCGAAACCCAGACCATCGGCATGCCGCTCGGCGACGCCTGCGCGCGGCTGTATGAGCGGATGCCGTTACCGGAGGCGAACTTCTTCGGCATCGTGGTCGCGATCCAGCAAAAGTCGGGCGGCAACTTGTCGGAAGCGCTCGGCAACCTCTCCAAGGTGCTGCGCGACCGCAAGAAGATGGGGGAGAAGATCAAGGCGATGTCGACGGAAGCCAAGGCCTCCGCGAGCATCATCGGCTCGCTGCCGCCGATCGTGATGCTGCTGGTCTGGATTTCGACGCCCGACTACATCTCGCTGCTTTGGACCCATCACATCGGTCAGTTCATGCTGGTGTGCTGCCTCGGCTGGATGACGATCGGCATCCTGGTGATGAAGAAAATGATCAATTTCGACTTCTGATGGTGCGGCCATGATTGAATTTCTGATCGCCAAGATGCACGACGCGCGGTTCATGACCATGCTGCTTGCCGCCATCGCGGCGAGCGCGACCGCCTATACGCTGATCATGCCGCTGTTTGCCGGCGAAGGCCTCGCCAAACGCATGAAGGCGGTGGCCAGCGAGCGCGAACGGCTCCGGCAGCGCGAGCGCGACCGCCTCGTCAAATCGGAAAAAGTGTCGCTGCGGCAAAGCCCGAAGCAGCTCGTTTCCAAGGTGGTGGAAGATTTCAACCTGACCAAATGGCTGGCGCAGGAAGCCGCGCGCGACAAGCTGATCATGGCCGGCTATCGCGGCCACGCGCCCTACGTCACGTTCCTGTTTGCCCGCGCGGTGACACCGATCGTGCTGTTTGCCGGCGCGGCCCTCTACGTGTTCGTGATCGCGCAGATGGACAAATCGCTGACGATCAAGCTCGGCATCTGCGTCGCCGCCGCCTATCTCGGGCTGCAGGCACCGATGCTGTTCCTGCAGAACGCCATCGGCAAGCGCCAACTCTCGATTCGGCGCGCCTTTCCCGACGCGCTCGACCTGCTGCTGATCTGCATCGAGTCCGGCATGTCGGTCGAAGTCGCCTTCCGCAAGGTCGCCACCGAAATTGCATCGCAGTCGATCGCGCTGTCGGAGGAATTCTCGCTGACCACGGCCGAATTGTCCTACCTGCAAGACCGCAAGGTGGCTTACGAGAACCTGGCCAAACGCACCGGCCTCGAGGGCGTGAAATCGGTCTGCCTGGCGCTGATGCAGTCGGAACGCTACGGCACCCCGCTCGGCCAGAGCCTGCGCGTGATGGCGCAGGAAAACCGCGACATGCGGATGAACGAGGCCGAGAAGAAGGCGGCAGCGCTGCCGCCGAAGCTGACCGTGCCGATGATCGTGTTCTTCCTGCCGTGCCTGTTCATCGTCATTCTCGGACCGACCTACATCAAGATCCAGATGATGCCGTAAGGCGAAAGGCGCGGCGGACGCCGCGCCGTTTAGCCGTTGCCGGCGCGCGGCCTTGCTGCCTCGCCAAAACTTCAGCGAGCCAGCACCGGCAGGTCCAAGCGAAGTCTTGGCGTGGAAGCCTTGCACAGCGGGAAACGAGACGGGGCGGTACGACGCGACACCCGGCCTGATTTACGAATAGCTCTGGAATGCTGGATCCGCCTTCGCTCTCCGAGCTACGGCGGACAAGTCAGCCGCGGGAGCCTGTCATCGGGCGCGCATTCGCTGGTGATGACGACGGCGGCGATGCTCAGTCGGGCCGGTTGAGGGCTGCGACCGGGACGGTCGCCTTGTTGCCGGCAGGACGCGAATTGTCCTTGTCCTTGCGGCTCAACATTTCCCGCAAATAGGCCACGTTGGCGGTCGCCTCGTCGGCCGGCAGGTCGCCCTTGGCGATGGTCTCGGCTTCCGCGAAGCGGCCCTGCAGGCCGACTACGAGCGCCAGGTTCTGCCGCACCCTTGCGTCGGCGCGGGGATTGGAATGGGCGCGCCGCAGCGTCTCCTCGGCTTTCGGCAATTCCCGCGTCAGCATGTAGGAGAGACCGAGATTGGACAGCACCGACGGCTCTTCCGGCACGATCTTCAACGCGCTCGCATAATAGCCGCGGGCCTCCTCGTGCTTGCCCATCTTGTCGAGCGTGGTGCCCTGCACTGAAAGAATGCGCCAGTCGGGATTGGCGGGCGAATGGGCGCGGCTGAGCACGTCAAAGGCCGCCTGCGAATTGCCGTTATCGGCGAGCGCGCGGCCGTAAGCGGCAAGCAGAGCCTTGTTGCCGGAATTGGCGATGGTGGCCTGTTCGAGCACGGCGGCGGCCTGCGCCCGCTGGCCGGTGGCGCGGAGCGCCTGGCCGTATCCCAAGGCCGCCTCGGCATCCTTGGGATTGGCGCGATATCGCTCGCCGTAAACCTCGACCGCGCGGCGCGGATCGTCGGGAACGGCTTGCGCTTTTGGTGACGATGACGATGAGGTCAGCGACCCCGTTATGTCGGACATGGTCTGGCAGCCGCCAAGGCCTGCGGCGAGAACCGCCGTCACGGCCGCGGAGGAGAGGAACCGAGCGAGAGACCCGGCAAGAGACCGGGAATGGCTGGACTGTCGACGCATGGGCACTTCAACTCACGGGGAAATGGCTGACGAATGGAGCCGAACGAGCCAGCAATAGACTGTTAACCCTAACGGCCGGTTAATTGGCCGTGCTATGCCATCGGCACCACCCCACCCGTCCCCTTTCGCGAGACCCGCATGCAATCCCCGTTCGAGACCGCGCCCGACGCCGCTGCCATTCCGATCATTTTCGCCACCAAGACGAGTTGGGCCGGAATCGCCAGGGAGCTTCCCGAGCAGGCCCGGCAGTTTGCGGCGGCCAATGACTTCACCGCCAAGCCCGGCAAATGCCTGACGTTGCCCGCGCCCGACGGGAAGATCGCACAGGTCGTTTTCGGCATCGAGGACGAGAGCAGCAAATCCCGCGACCTGTTCAGGCCCGGCACCCTGCCGGGCCAGCTGCCGCCGGGCGTCTATCGCTTTGCCAATGCGCCGCATGATGTGCGGCTCGCGACGCTGGCCTTTGCCCTCGGTACCTATCGGTTCGGCCGCTATCGCAAGGCGGAACGGCCCGACGTCCGGCTGGTGCCGCCCGACGGCATCGATGTCGCCGATATCGCGCGGATGGCGGAGGCGGCAGCACTTGCGCGCGACCTGATCAATACGCCATCGAACGATATGGGCCCGGAAGAACTGGCGCAGACGGCGCAAGCGTTGGCGACGCGATTCGGCGCCACGTTCAACTGCATCGTCGGCGATGAGCTCGTGAAGCAGAACTTTCCGCTGATCCACGCCGTCGGCATGGCCTCGACGCGCGCCCCGCGCCTGATCGATCTGAGCTGGGGCGATCCCGCCCATCCCAAAGTGACGCTGGTCGGCAAGGGCGTCTGTTTCGACACCGGCGGCCTCGACCTGAAGCCGTCGAGCGGCATGTTGATCATGAAAAAGGACATGGGCGGCGCCGCCAACGTGCTGGCGCTGGCGCAGATGGTGATGGATGCGAAGCTGAAGGTCCGGCTGCGCGTGCTGATCCCCGCGGTCGAGAACGCGGTGGCCGGCAACGCCTTCCGCCCGCTCGACATCTTCAAATCGCGCAAGGGACCGACAGTGGAGATCGGCAACACCGACGCCGAGGGACGGCTGGTGCTGGCAGATGCGCTGGCGCTGGCAGACGAAGAGAAGCCGGATCTACTGGTGGACCTCGGCACCCTGACGGGAGCGGCGCGGGTGGCGTTGGGGCCGGATTTACCGCCCTTTTACACCCATGATGAGACGCTGGCCGAAGCCGTTGCCGCCCACGCAAAAGGGGAGAACGATCCGTTGTGGCGAATGCCGCTGTGGCCGCCTTACGATTCCTGGCTGGACTCAAAAGTGGCCGACATCAACAACGCACCGTCGGGCGGCTTTGCCGGCTCGATCACCTGCGCGCTGTTCCTGCAGCGCTTCGTCACCGATGCAAAGAGCTGGCTGCATGTCGATATCTACGGCTGGACGCCTTCGGCAAAACCCGCGCGTCCCGAAGGCGGCGAATGCCAGGCCGCACGCGCGATCTATAAACTGCTGAGCGAACGCTATGGATGATCCGCGCCTGACGCCAGCACGGCCCGAAGTCGCCGCTAAATATCTCGAAGGCAAGGTGAAGGCCGCGCGCTTCGTCGTGGGCGAGGAATTTGGCGTGCGCGATGCCATCGCGCCAATGCGCGAGGGACCTGTTGCGGATGCCATGCTGTCGACGCAAGCGCTGAAGGGCGAGCACGTCACCATCTACGACCACAACGGCGAAGGCTTTGCCTGGGGGCAACTGAGCAGCGACGGCTATGTCGGCTGGATCCCGGACGCTGCGCTGACAAAGCCTGCGGCCGCGCCGACGCACAAGATCACGGCTTTGCGGACGTTCGCGTTCCCGGGCCTGTCGGTCAAGCTGCCGCCGGTCGAGACGCTATCTTTGGGCGCGTGCGTAACGGTTGCCCGTGAAGACGGCGCGTTCGCCGTCACGAACGAAGGCTGGTATCTGCCGCGACGGCATGTCGGTAGCCTCGACGTGATGGAAAAGGATTTCGTCGCGGTCGCCGAACGTTTCGTCGGCACGCCCTATCTCTGGGGCGGCAAGAGCTCGCTCGGCATCGATTGCTCCGGCCTCGTCCAGGTTTCGCTGAACGCCGCCGGCACCGGCTGCCCGCGCGACAGCGATATGCAGCAGGATGGCTTGGGCCGGACGCTCGACGCAGCCGAGGTGAAGCGATTACAACGCGGCGACCTGATTTTCTGGAAAGGCCACGTCGCCATCGTCCGCGACGCCGACACCATCGTGCACGCCAACGCGCATCACATGGCGACCGTAGTGGAAAACACGCGAGAGGCGATTGCGCGGATCAAGGCGGCCGGCAGCGAGGTGACGGCCATCAAGCGGTTATAGCTTCGCTATCTCCACGTCATTGCGAGGAGCGAAGCGACGAAGCAATCCATCTGTCCCCGAGCCGAGACGTGGATTGCTTCGCTGCGCTCGCAATGACGTGGAGAAGCCGCGGCGTACTGGATGCCCCGCCCCAGTGCGCAATTGCGCACAAGGCGGGGCATGACAGCAACCCTATAAATCCGGCACGGCCTCGATCCGGAACGCGGCGGCGAACAGCGCGCGGGTGTAGTCGCTCTTCGGATTCTTGAAGAGCTCCGCGGCAGGGCCCTCCTCGACCACCTTGCCGTGCCGCATCACGATCAGATGGCTCGCCAGCGAAGCCACGACGCGCAGATCGTGCGAGATGAACATATAGGTCAGGTCGCGCTTGCGCTGCAGCTCGCGCAGCAGGTCGACCATCTGCGCCTGGAACAGCATGTCGAGCGCTGAGGTCGGCTCGTCCAGCACGACGAAGTTCGGCTCCAGCACCACCGCGCGCGCGATCGAGATACGCTGGCGCTGGCCGCCGGAGAATTCATGCGGATAGCGGAATCGCGTTTCCGGATCGAGACCGACGTCTCGCAGCGCCTTGACGACGCGCGTCTCGCGCTCCTCATACGACAGCGACTTCTGATGCACGCTCAATCCCTCGGCGACGATATCGCCGACCGACATGCGCGGGCTCAGCGCGCCGAACGGATCCTGAAACACGATCTGCATGTCGCGGCGGAACGGCAGCATGGCCTTGAAGCGCAGGCCCTGGATGTTGTTGCCGAGGAACACGATCGGGCCATCAGAGGAAATCAGCCGGAGCAGCGCCAGCCCCAGCGTGGTCTTGCCCGAGCCGGATTCACCGACAACGCCGAGCGTCTCGCCCTTGCGCACCGCGATGCTGACGCCATCCACCGCCTTGATATGACCGACGGTCGAGCGCAACAGCCCCCGCTTGATCGGAAACCAGACCTTGAGATTGTCGGCCGACATCACCACCGGCTCGTTGGGCCGCGGCGGCGCCGGATCCGGCTTCGGCTCTGCTGCAAGCAGCGCGCGGGTATAGGCATGTTTCGGCGCGGTGAAGACCTCTTCGACCGGTCCCTGCTCGACGATCTTGCCCGAATTCATCACGCAGACGACGTCGGCGATGCGGCGGACGATGCCAAGGTCATGGGTGATGAACAGCATGCTCATGCCGAGCCGCGACCTGATTTCGGCGAGCAGCGCCAGGATCTGGGCCTGCACGGTGACATCGAGCGCGGTGGTGGGCTCGTCCGCGATCAAAAGGTCCGGCTCGTTGGCGAGCGCCATCGCGATCATGACGCGCTGGCGCTGGCCGCCGGACAATTGATGCGGATAGCTCTTCAGCCGCGTTTCGGGATCGGGAATGCCGACCTGCGTCAAAAGCTCCAGCGTGCGCGCCCGCGCCACCTGCCCGCCGATGCCGCTGTGCAGCGAAAGGATCTCGCCGATCTGCGCCTCGATCGTGTGCAGCGGATTGAGCGAAGTCATCGGCTCCTGGAAGATGATCGAGATGTCGTTGCCGCGGATCTTGCGCATCTCGTTTTCCGAGGCATTGAGCAGCTCGCGGCCCTTGAAATGGATCGTGCCGGAGGGATGCGACGCGGTCGGATAGGGCAGCAGTCTTAGCACCGACAGCGCGCTGACCGACTTGCCGGAACCAGACTCGCCGACCAGCGCCACGCACTCGCTGCGCTTGATCGAGAATGAGACGCGGTCGACCGCAGTCGTGGCGCCGCTCGGCTGGTGAAAAGCCACCGAGAGATCGCGGACATCGAGCAAGGGCTGATTGATGGCGTCCATGCCCGGCCCCTACCTGAACGTCTTGCGCGGATCGAAGGCGTCGCGCGCGGCTTCGCCGATGAAGATCAAAAGCGACAGCATGATCGCGACCGAGAAGAAGCCGGTAAAACCGAGCCACGGCGCCTGCACATTGGCCTTGCCCTGCGACAGCAATTCGCCGAGCGAAGGCGAGCCGGGCGGCAGGCCGAAGCCGAGAAAATCCAGCGCTGTCAGCGTCATCACCGAGGACGACACGATGAACGGCAGGAACGTCATGGTCGCTACCATCGCGTTCGGCAGCAGATGCCGAAACATGATGACGCCGTTGGAGACGCCGAGCGCACGCGCCGCCTGGATATATTCAAAATTTCGTCCGCGCAGGAACTCGGCGCGCACCAACCCGACCAGCGCCACCCAGGAGAACAGCAGCAAGATGCCGAGCAGGACGAAGAAACCCGGCGGCAGCACCGCTGAAATGATCAGGAGCAGATAGAGTGAGGGGATCGCAGTCCAGATCTCGATGAACCGCTGGAAGGAGAGATCGATCCAGCCGCCGAAATAGCCCTGCACACCGCCGGCGGCGATGCCGATGACCGATGAGATAATGGTGAGCGTCAGCCCAAACAGCACCGAGATGCGAAAACCATAGATCAGGCGGGCGACGACGTCGCGGCCCTGATCATCGGTACCAAGCCAGTTGTACTCGAGGTCGCTGCAGCCCTTGAGCCCCTTCTTCTGCACGACCTCTTTGCATTGCGCTTCCGTCAACATCCAGGTTGGCGGGGACGGCGCCGGCGTCGGCAGGTCGAGATTGTGAGTGGTGTAGGAATAGCGGATCAGCGGCCAGACGATGGTGCCGCCCTTGGCCGCGATCTGCTTCTGCAGGTAGGGATCCCGATAGTCCGCGGCGGTCTCGAAGTCGCCGCCGAAGGTCGTTTCGGAATAGCTGACGAAGGCCGGCCAGTAGAGATGGCCGTCATACTTGATCAGGAAGGGCCGGTCGTTGGCGATCAGTTCGGCGAACAGCGAAACCACGAACAGGATCGTGAAGATCCAGAACGACCAATAGCCGCGGCGGTTGGCCTTGAAGTTCTGCCAGCGGCGGCGGTTGAGCGGCGAAGGCGCAAAAACATGACTCACGACCGGGACCGCCGCGCCGAGCGGCGACTGCGTCGAGGTCTCAACCGGTTGGCGTGCAGTGATCGTCATCAGACCTCGCGCGCCTCGAAATCGATCCGCGGGTCGATCCACATGTAAGTGAGATCCGAGATCAGATTGATAAGGAGGCCGACCAGCGAAAAGATAAACAGCGTGCCGAACACCACGGGATAGTCGCGATTCAGAACGCTCTCGAATCCGAGCAGACCAAGACCGTCGAGCGAGAAGATGGTTTCGATCAGGAGCGAGCCGGAAAAGAAAGCGTGAATGAACGCGCTCGGGAAGCCCGCGATCACGATCAGCATCGCGTTGCGAAAGATGTGACCGTAGAGCACCTGCCGCTCGCTGCAGCCCTTGGCGCGCGCGGTCATCACATACTGCTTGCGGATCTCGTCAAGGAACGAGTTCTTGGTCAGCAGCGTCATGGTGGCAAACGCCCCGAGCGCCATCGAGATCAGCGGCAGCGTGAGGTGCCAGAAATAGTCGATGATCTTCCAGTACCAGGGGAACTGCGACCAGCCGTCCGAAGTCAGGCCGCGTAGCGGAAAGATGTTGAAGAACGAGCCGCCGGCGAACAAGATGATCAGCAGGATCGCGAACAGAAATCCCGGAATTGCGAAGCCGATAATGATCACCCCCGAGGTCCAGGTATCGAACTTCGTTCCGTCCTGCACGGCCTTGCGGATACCGAGCGGTATCGAGATCAGATAGGTCAGAAGCGTCATCCATATCCCGAGCGACATCGAGACCGGCAGCTTTTCCTTGATGAGCTGGATCACGCTGACGTCCCGGAAATAGCTCTTGCCGAAATCGAAGCGGGCGAAATTCCACACCATCAGCGCAAAGCGCTCATGCGCCGGCTTGTCGAACCCGAACTGCGCCTCGAGTTTCTTGATGAATTCCGGATCGAGGCCCTGCGCGCCGCGGTATTTTGAATTGACGGCATCCGCCGCTGCGCCGGTCTGAGGCCGAGCACCGAAATCGCCGCCGGAGGAGCCCGACACACGAGAGGCCGCCCCGGTATCTGAACCCGAGAGTTGCGCGATCACGCGCTCGACCGGCCCGCCGGGCGCGAACTGCACGACCACGAAGGAGACGAACAGGATGCCGAGCAGTGTCGGCAGCATCAGGAGAACGCGGCGGGCGATATAGGCGGCCATGGACTATTTCGCCTGCTCGAGTTTCGCGGCCTTTGCCGATTCGTACCACCAGGTTTCCGGCGCGCCGCGGGCATAGCGGGGCTTGGTCGGTGGGAAACCGAACTGATCCCAATAGGCGATCCAGTGCGAAGCCTTGTTCCAGTGTGGAATCCAGTAACGACCGGAACGAAGAACACGATCGAGGGCGCGACAGGCGTTGTTCAGTGCGGCCTGCGTCTGCGCGCCCACTGCCTTTTCAGCCAACGCGTCGACCACCGGATCCGCGATGCCGGCAAGGTTGTTGGACCCCTTGGTATTGGCGGAATCGCTTGAGAAGTAGTTGCGCAGCGAGCTTCCCGGAATTTGCGGGAAGATAAACCGCGCGATGGCGATTTCGAAATCGAAGTCCTTGAGCCGCACCTCGGCTTGCGCCGGGTCGACCAGACGAATGTTCGCATCGATGCCGAGCACGCGAAGGTTCTTGATGAAGGTCTGATGATGCGGCTCGAACGAACGCTCGGTCAGCAGGAACTCGACCGATAGCTGTTCGCCCTTCGCATTGAGCCGGCGGCCGTCCCTCACGGCCCAGCCCGCACTGTTGAGCAGGTCACCCGCGCTGCGCAAGAGCTTGCGATCCTGCCCGGACCCGTCGGTCTCCGGGGGTATCCATGCCGGCCCGAATACCTCCGGCAGCAGACGGTCGCGGAACGGCTCGAGCAGTGCGATCTCTTCCGGCGACGGCTCGCCGCGGGCCATCATGTCGGAATTCTGGAACACTGAATGCGTGCGCTGGTAGGAACCATACATCAGGTTCTTGTTGGTCCATTCGAAGTCGAAGGCGATCGTCAACGCCTCACGAACGCGCCTGTCCTTGAACTTGTCCCGCCGTGTGTTGAGCAGCCAACCCTGCGCGCCGGAGGGGCGCTCGTCCGGAATGACCTCCCGCTTGACACGTCCCTCGCGGATCGCGGGAAAATCGTAACGCGTCGCCCAGACCCGTGAGGTGAACTCCTCGCGGAAAAGGTAGTTGCGGCCGGTGAAGGCCTCGAAGCCGGCCTCGCGGTCACGGTAGTACTCGTCACGTAAAATATCGAAGTTGTACAAGCCGCGGCAAACCGGAAGGTTCTCGCCCCACCATTTCTTCACGCGCTCGAATTCCACAAAGCGGCCTTGTTCGAAACGAGCGACGCGATAGGGACCTGATCCCAGCGGCGCTTCCAGCGAAGTCTCATCGAACGGCCGCGTCGAATAGTACTTCTCGGAAAAGATCGGCATCGCGGCCGCAAGCGACGGCACGTCAAGGCCGCGGGTCGGCTGGAAGCGCAACTGCACCGTCCGCTTGTCCTCGACCGTGGCATCGGCGAGATCGCGCAGCACGGAAGCGTACGCAGGATGTCCCTTGCTCTTCAGCGTCGTCAGCGAAAACGCAACATCGGATGCCGTGATCTCGCTGCCGTCGTGAAAGGTAATGCCTGGGCGCAACTGGAAACGGAATACCAGCCCGTCGGGGGATACGGTCAAATCCTCTGCCGCCAGGAGATAGACCGCGTCCGGCTCGTCGAACGCCCGCGCCATCAGCGATGCAAAAGTTAGCTCCATTCCGTTCGCCCTGTCGCCCTTGACGATAAAGGCGTTGAGCGAATTGAAAGTCGAGCCACCCGCCCCAACGAGTTGCGAGAACATCCCGCCTTTCGGCGCATCCGCATTCACGTAGTTGAAACGACGAAAGTCGGCGGGATATTTCAGTTCGCCGAATGCAGAAAGGCCGTGGAGCTTTTTGCCGCCATTGTCCGCGAACGCGGGAGCGAGGCGAGCAGCCGCCAGCGCGCTGACACCGAGACCGAGCACATGCCGGCGAGAGAATTGCGCCATGCGCATGATGTCCTTCAAGACCGTCTTCCGTTCCGCGCTGCCTTTTCCGCGTCCCACCACCATAGCGACGGGAAGCCCGACTGACCGTATTTCGGCAATTCGGATGGCCTGCCGAAGCGATCCCAGCGTGCGGTCCGGACCTTGGGATAATTCCACTGCGGCACGACATAGTGATTCCACAGCAGCACGCGGTCGAGCGCCCTGGTCGCGGCAACAAGGTCATCCCGACCCTTGGAATAGATCAGTCGCTCGATCAATTTGTCGACGGCCGGATTCTTGATGCCGATGACATTGCGCGAACCCGCCATGTCCGCCGCCTGCGACCCCCAATATTCGCGCTGTTCATTTCCGGGCGACAACGATTCCGCCCACGACGAGACGACCACGTCGAAATCCCAGCTGCGAAGCCGATTTTCATACTGTGTCGGATCGATTGTGCGCACGCTGACGGCGATGCCAAGCCGCTCCAGTGAGGGCTTGAAAAACAGCATGACGCGTTCGAAGGACGGGTCTGCACCGAGCAATTCGAGCGAAAATTGCGCTCCCGTCTTGCTATCGACAAGCTTGCGCTCGCGCACCTCATAGCCGGCCTCCTTCAGCAGGCGCAGCGCCTCACGAAGATTTTCGCGAACCGCTTCGGGACTGCCGCCGACGGGATTGGTAAAGGGCTTCGTGAATACCTCGGGCGGCACCTCCGCGCGGACGGCTTCGAGTATTTCCAGCTCCCTGCCTTCGGGCAGGCCGCTTGAAGCCAGTTCAGTGCCATCGAAATAGCTGCTGATGCGCTTGTACTGACCGAAGAAGATCTGCTTGTTCATTTCCTCGAAGTCGAATGCATAATTCAGCGCACGACGCACCCGCGGATCCCTAAACTGCTCACGCCGGATATTCAGCGCGAATGCCTGCATGATTCCGGAACTGCGGTTTGGAAACTCCTCGAGCAGCACGCGCTTGTCATTGACGGCCGGGAAGTCGTAGGCCGTTGCCCAGTTCTTGGCGCTGTTTTCGGTGCGCCAATCAACCTGGTCGCCCTTGAACGCCTCGAGTGCGACCGTCGAGTCCCGGAAATATTCCAGGCGCAACTCGTCGAAATTGTTGCGGCCGACATTCGTGCTGGAATCGCGCCCCCAATGGTCCTTCACCCGCTCCAGCGTTATCGTCCTTCCCGGCACAAACTCCTTGATGCGGTAGGGGCCCGAGCCCAGCGGCTTCTCCAGCGTTGTCGCAGCGATGTCGCGCTTGCGACCCTCGCTGTCGGTGCCCTCCCACCAATGCTTCGGCAAGATCGTGAGCTGTCCGACAATCTGCGGGAGCTCGCGATTGCCTGGCGCATCGAAGCTGAACTTTATCTCGCGATCACCGACCTTTTCAGCTTTCACCACATGGCGGTAGTAAGCCGAGTACTGCGGATGATGTTGCTTGAACGCATTAAGGGAGAAGATGACGTCCTCAGGCGTGACAGGCTTTCCGTCGTGCCATTTCGCCTCTTGCCTGAGACGGTACGTGACCCAGGAGAAATCCTCGGGATGGCTGACGGCGTCGGCCAGTTCGCCGTATTCGGTCGAAACCTCATCCAGCGACTGCGTCATGAGAGATTCGTAGATCAGCTGAACGCCGCCTGCGAGCGAGCCTTTGACGCCGGCCACCACGAGGTTGAAGTTATCAAACGTCCCGATCTGTATTTGACGTACGATGCCGCCCTTCGGGGCTTCCGGATTGACGTAATCGAAGCGCTTGAAGTCGGCCGGGTATTTGACCTCGCCGAACAGCGAGAGCGCGTGCCGCCACTGCAATTCGCCCGATGCGGGCTGGCCGCGGGCCGCATCAATCGCGGAGATGTTCGCAGTAAGCCCGAGCGCCGGAGCCAAAGTGGCCGCGGCACCGCTTTGCAGAAGATGTCGTCGGGTAATCGCCAAATGCAGAATTCCTGTTGCTGACGCCAGTATCCGTGCTTTCGAAGTCCGCGATCCGCGCCGGCCCGGTGACACGGACTACGCAAACAACGAGGCCCCGAGCTAGTGAGGACCCAATATAAGGCAAGGGTTCGACAGATTACGTTGCTTTTTCCTCATGATAGCAGCTTGGGAACACCGCCGCTGCGGCGAAAAGTCCCGGTAACAACTCCGACAACGACAGTGCGATCCCTCATAGCGAAACGGCCAGGCAATGCCTGGCCGCAATGTCGCGCGGAAGTCCCTGCAGGACTGTCGAAATCTTACTTTGCCGCGGTCGGCAGCGGGGCCGGGCTTTCCGAAAGGCTGCGCAGATAGGCGATCACGTCGGCGCGCTCGCTGTCCTTCGGAATGCCGGCAAAGCCCATCGCGGTGCCCGGAACAAAGGCCTTGGGATTGGCAAGGAACTTGTTGAGATCGTCATAGGTCCAGGTGCCGCCCTTGCCCTTCATGGCGGCCGAGAAATTGAACCCGCCACGTCCCGCCCCCTTCGGCTCGTTCAGGACATTGTAGAGGTTCGGGCCGACGCGGTTCGGGCCCCCCTTCTCGAAGGTGTGGCAGGCGGCGCACTTCTTGGCGGCCGCGGTGCCCTTCTCGACGGAAGCGGTCTGCAAAAGCTTCTCGATCGGCTCAGAGGGAGCTGCGGCTTCCTTGGCTCCACCGTGAGAGGCGTCTTCCTTCACGGCGATCTCGAAGCCCGGCTTTTCCGGTTTCACGGGCGCGAAAATCGCCTGGGCGGCAAAGCTGGTCACAAGGAGAACGAGACAGGTGCCAAGGATGGCACCGAGAATCTTGTTGAGTTCGAAGGAGTCCATAGTGGGATCAGGCTCCAGGCCGGAAAGGTCGACTGAAGGCCGGCAAAACGGCCGCGGATACGCATCAGGAATCAGCCTTTTCGCGCCGCACCCTCAGCACGGTTGAGATATCGGTTTGCCCGGGCTCTGGCAACCCGTATAAACGGCCCGACTTTCCACCGATCCCCCATTATTTCCGGCCTGTTTTTGCTGGCCGACTGACCTCGTTCCGGATGACCGAAACCCGAATTCTGGTGCTGATTCCCGCCCGCATGGCGGCGACCCGCCTGCCCGGCAAGCCGCTTCTCGACATCGGCGGCCTGCCAATGATCGTCCACGTGCTGCGGCGGGCCGAGGAGGCCCAGATCGGCCGGGTGGCGGTCGCCACCGACACGCCCGAGATCGCGGCCGCCGTGAAGGCCGCCGGCGGCGAGGTGGTGATGACCCGTGCCGATCATCCCTCCGGCTCCGACCGGATCCATGAGGCCATGCGGACGATCGATCCCGATGGGCGGGCCGAGATTGTGGTCAACCTGCAGGGCGACTTTCCCACGATCGCGCCGGAAACGATCCGGGCCGCGCTGCCGCCGCTCGACGACCCCACCGTCGACATCGCGACGCTGGCCTCGCAGATCCATACCGAGGAAGAGGATCGGGCCCCCAGCGTGGTGAAGGCGGTCGGCTCGCCGATCGGCCCGAACCGGCTTCGTGCGCTCTATTTCACCCGCGCCACGGCGCCCCATGGCGACGGCCCGCGCTACCACCATATCGGCCTCTACGCCTACCGCCGCGCCGCGCTGGAACGGTTCGTGGCGCTGCCGCCGTCTCCGCTGGAACAGCAGGAGAAGCTCGAGCAGCTCCGCGCGCTGGAGGCCGGGATGCGGATTGACATCACCATCGTCGACAGCGTCCCCCGCGGGGTCGACACCCCGGCCGACCTCGAAACCGCCCGGCGCATGCTGGCAAAAACCTGAGCCGCTGCTAAAAGGCCCCGCATGACCAAGAAGCTCAAAATCGCATTCCAGGGCGAGCCTGGCGCCAATTCCCATATCGCCATCGTCGAGGCCTATCCCGACGCCGAGCCGTTGCCGTGCGCGACCTTCGAGGACGCGCTGTCGGCGATCTCCTCCGGCGAGGCCGATCTCGGCATGATCCCGATCGAGAATTCGGTCGCCGGGCGCGTCGCCGACATCCATCATCTGCTGCCGGCCTCCGGTCTCTTCATCGTCGGTGAATGGTTCTTGCCGATCCGCCATCAATTGATGGCGCCGAAGGGCACCAAGCTTTCCGACATCAAGACGGTGGAGAGCCACGTCCACGCGCTCGGGCAATGCCGCCGCATCATCCGCAAGCTCGGCATCAAGCCGATCGTTGCGGCCGATACCGCCGGCAGCGCGCGCGACGTTTCCGAACGCAAGGACAAGAGCGTGGCCGCGATCGCTTCGCGGCTGGCCGCCGACATCTACGGCCTTGATATTTTGGCCGAGGACGTCGAGGACGAGACCCACAACACGACCCGCTTCGTTGTGCTGGCGCGGGAGGCGAACTGGGCCAGGCAGGGCTCAGGCCCGCTGGTCACCACTTTTGTTTTCCGGGTGCGCAACCTGCCCGCCGCGCTCTACAAAGCGCTCGGCGGCTTTGCCACCAACGGCGTCAACATGACCAAGCTGGAAAGCTACATGGTCGACGGCAATTTCTTTGCGACGCAGTTTTATGCCGACGTCGACGGCCATCCGGATGACAAGGGCCTCGCCTTTGCGCTGGAAGAGCTAAAGTTCTTCTCACGCGAATTCCGCATCGTCGGCGTCTATCCCGGCCACCCGTTCCGCGCGACGTTCAGCGAGAAACAGGATTAAGGGACGCGCACGGATCTGTTCGCGCCTCCCGGCGCACGACTGCTGTGGGCGCGGAGAGCGCAGATTCGTGACGTGCAACAGCCGGACCTTACCAGCGAGCGGCAAGTTGCGCGGCATTAGCGGTGCAGCGGATACGGATATTATGAAAGCGGTACTCGCGACGTTATCAGCCGGCGTACGCCCCCTCTCCGATCACCACCGGCCGTTACCAGCCCCACCCTGGACGCGGACCCCACCCTGGACGGGGACCCCATCCTGGACGCGGACCCCACACGGGCCGCGGGCCCCAAGCTGGCCCGCCCCAAGCATAGGCGCCGCGCCATCCCGGACGCCACACGGGGCGCGGGCCCCAACCGCCATAGGCGCCCCATCTCGGACCCGGACGCCACCAGCAGCGACCCCAGGCGTTGCAGACCCAGCGGACCTGCTCGGTATTCGGAGCCTGGCGTGAGATCTGGTCGGCATGCGGAAGCCCGTTCGGCATCGCGGCGGAAGCTGAGCCGGCGGCGAGCATAACGCCGCCGAGGGCGGCCAACCCAACAACTGCAGATTTCAGTTCCATTGTTTGTCTCCTTGGCTGGGAGACTTCGACAACTTCGTTGACAACGCTTGGTTGCTTCTGAGGCTCGAACAAACGCAGGCATGCAGTGCAGGAATGCTGAAAAAGCAGGAATGCTCAAGAGCAGGAATGCTCAAGAAAATGAGATACAGATTCGCAGAAAGTCATCCCTATCTAGGCGGCGGCTTTCTTGCTTGGCCCGAACGCTTCCGCGAGCAGGCTGTACGACTTCTTCCGCGCGTCGTGATCGTAGACGGCAGTGATGATCATCAATTCATCCGGCTGACTTGCCGTAATCATCGGCTGCAGCTTCGCCATGATCGTCGCCGGACTGCCAACGAACAGCCGCGAGCGGTTGCGTGCAACGGAAGCGCGTTCGGAAGCCGTATAATTATAGGCCAGCGCTTCCTCGACGCTCGGCAGCGGCAGGTATTGTCCGCGGTCGCGGCGCAGGCGGTTGAGGTCCATCGAGGAGGCGAGCTGTTCGGCTTCCGCATCGGTTTCGGCGGCGACCGCTGCGATGGCGAGGATGCCGTGTGGCGCGGCGCGCCAGCCGGATGACTTGAAATGGTCGCGGTAGTTGATCATCGCCGCGATCGCGTCATAGGACGCAAAATGATGCGCGAACGCGAAGCCCATGCCGACTTGCGCTGCCAGTTCCGAAGAGTAGTCGCTCGAACCGAGCAGCCAGATCGGCGGCAGTGGCGTATCGTCAGGCATCGCCACCACGTTGTTGTAGGGATGGCCGGCCGGGAAATCGCGGGTCTCCCACAACACCAGTTCACTCAAGCGTTCGAGGAAGTCATCGCCCTCGCGGCGGTCGAGCCGGCTGCGCAGCGCGTGCGCCGTGGCGCCATCGGTGCCGGGCGCGCGGCCGAGGCCGAGATCGATGCGGCCGGGGAACAGCGCCTCCAGCATCTTGAAGCGCTCGGCCACCACCAGCGGCGCATGGTTGGGCAGCATCACGCCGCCGGAGCCGACGCGGATGTTGTTCGTTACCGCGGCGATCTGGCCGATCATCAGGTCGGGCGCGGGGCTCGCCACCGAGGCCAGATTGTGGTGCTCGGCGAGCCAGTAGCGGACATAGCCGAGGCCATCGACATGGCGCGCCAGATCGATGCTGTTCTGCAGCGCGTGGGCCGGACGGGTGCCTGTGGTGACGACGGAGAGGTCGAGGACTGAAAGCGGGATCATGGCGCTAAACTAATGCGGTAAGCGAGGGCGACAAAGGCCCGGCCGGCGCAGATCAGGCCCGCGCTTGTGGGGAAAGCAGCGGCGGGACGCGGACCATGAGTGGGACAATATGTGACAAGTTGACTGCATTGATAATCTACCCACAAACCTGAACACCTGCTATGGAAGCCGTCGTCTGTATAACTATATGTTTATATTAGATAATAGCTGAATTAGCTGCTGCCCACCGTCATTTCCATGAAGTCAATATTTCGCATATTCGTACATTAATTGGGCTATTTCCCATCAACGATGGGCTGTTTGGCCAGGCTCGTTTGGCCTATTTTAGCTGACTGCCGCTAGGGCTTGATGCCGGCCCATCCTTTCGGAGCTTTGTGAAGTGCCATGACCGAGGTTACGCCCCCCGCTTTCGACGGCCATCGCGCGCTGCATTCACCCAGGATCTCCTTCGAGTTCTTCCCGCCCAAGACGGAAGAGATGGAGCGGAGCCTGTGGGAGACCATCAACCGGCTGGCGCCGCTGACGCCGAATTTCGTGTCCGTGACCTATGGCGCCGGGGGGTCGACCCGGGAGCGCACCCATTCGACCATCGCGCGCATCCTGAAAGAGACCCGCCTGACGCCAGCGGCGCATCTGACCTGCGTCGGCGCGCCGAAGGGCGAGATCGACGAGGTGGTGGCGCGCTATCACGAGATCGGCGTCCGCCACATCGTGGCCCTGCGCGGCGACCCGACCACCGGCATCGGCACCGCCTATCATGCCCACCCGGACGGCTATCAGAGCTCGCCCGACCTGATCGAAGGCATCAAGAAGCGCTATCCCGATATCGAAATCTCGGTTTCGGCCTATCCCGAAAAGCATCCGGAGAGCCCGACGATCGATGCCGATATCGACACGCTCAAGGCCAAGGTCGACGCCGGCGCGGCGCGCGCCATCACGCAGGTGTTCTTCGATAACGACCTCTACTTCCGTTACCTCGATCGCGTCCGCGCCCGCGGCATCGATATTCCGGTCGTCCCCGGCATCATGCCGATGCACAACTTCAAGCAGGCCCGCAGCTTCGTGACCCGCGCGGGCACGACGGTGCCGACCTGGCTGGCGGACAAGTTCGATGGCCTCGACGACGACGCCGAGACGCGCAAGCTGGTCGCCGCGACCGTCGCCGCCGGCCAGGTGCAAAAACTCGCCAAGCATGGCGTCGACACCTTTCACTTCTACACCATGAACCGCGCGGACCTCGTGTTTGCGATCAGCCATCTCCTGGGCATCCGTCCCAATGGCGCACAGAAGGCCGCTTGATCCGATGACTGCCAAGATTTCGCCCAAGCGAACCGCCCTGCTCGCCGCCGCCCGCGAGCGCATCCTGGTGCTCGACGGCGCCATGGGCACCATGATCCAGGGCCTGCAGTATGACGAAGCCGCGTTTCGCGGCGCGCGTTTCGCGGATTTTCATCGCGATGTCCGCGGCAACAACGACCTTTTGATCCTGACGCAGCCGCAGGCGATCGAGGACATCCACGCGGCTTACCTGCGCGCGGGCGCCGACATCGTCGCGACCAATACGTTCTCCTCGACCTCGATCGCGCAGGCCGACTACGACATGTCGGACCTCGCCTACGAACTGAACCGCGACGGCGCAAAACTCGCCCGCGCCGCGGCGATGCGCGTCAGCGCCGAGGACGGCAAGCCGCGCTTCGTCGCCGGCGCATTGGGACCGACCAATCGCACCGCGTCGATCTCGCCCGACGTTTCCAACCCCGGCTATCGCGCCGTCACCTTCGACGATCTGCGCAAGGCCTATGGCGAACAGATCAACGGGCTCCTGGACGGCGGCGCCGACCTGCTGTTGGTCGAAACCATCTTCGACACGCTGAACGCCAAGGCGGCACTCTACGCCATTTCCGAAATCACCGAAGAACGCGGCATCGACGTACCCGTGATGATCTCGGGCACCATCACCGACAAATCCGGCCGCCTGCTGTCGGGACAGTTGCCGGAAGCGTTCTGGAATTCGGTGCGGCACGCCAAACCGATCACCATCGGCTTCAACTGCGCGCTCGGCGCCGAAGATCTCCGCGCGCATATCGCCGACATCGGCCGTGTCGCCGACACGCTGGTGTGCGCCTATCCGAACGCCGGCCTGCCCAACGAGTTCGGCCAGTATGACGAGACGCCCGAATACATGGCCCGCCTGATCGGCGAGTTTGCCGAGGCCGGCCTCGTCAACATCGTCGGCGGCTGCTGCGGTACCACGCCAGGCCATATCGCGGCGATTGCCGCCGCGGTTGCCCCGCACAAGCCGCGGGCCGTGCCTGTGATTGAGCCGCGGCTGCGGCTGTCGGGCCTCGAGCCGTTCGAACTGACGCCGGCGATCCCGTTCGTCAACGTCGGCGAGCGCACCAACGTCACCGGCTCGGCGAAATTCCGCAAGCTGGTCACCGCGGGCGATTACACCGCAGCCCTGCAGGTGGCGCGCGACCAGGTCGAGAACGGCGCGCAGATCATCGACGTCAACATGGACGAGGGCCTGCTCGACTCTGAAGCGGCGATGGTGACCTTCCTCAACCTCGTCGCCGCTGAGCCCGACATCGCGCGCGTGCCGGTCATGGTGGACTCCTCGAAATTCAACGTGATCGAGGCCGGCCTGAAATGCGTTCAGGGCAAGCCGGTGGTGAACTCGATCTCGATGAAGGAAGGCGTGGAGAAATTCATCCACGAGGCCCGCATCGCCCGCCGCCATGGCGCCGCCGTCGTGGTGATGGCGTTCGACGAGGTCGGACAGGCAGATACGTTTGCGCGCAAGACCGAAATCTGCAAGCGCGCCTACGACATCCTGGTCAACGAGGTCGGCTTTCCGCCCGAGGATATCATCTTCGATCCGAATATTTTTGCGATCGCGACCGGACTGGAAGAGCACAACAATTACGGCGTCGACTTCATCGAGGCGACGCGCTGGATCCGCCAGAACCTGCCGCATGCGCACATCTCCGGCGGCGTCTCGAACCTGTCGTTCTCGTTCCGCGGCAACGAGCCGGTGCGCGAGGCCATGCATTCGGTGTTTCTCTACCACGCCATCAAGGCCGGCATGGACATGGGCATCGTCAATGCCGGACAGATGATCGTCTATGACGACATCGACCCCGAGTTGCGCCAGGTCTGCGAAGACGTCATTCTCAACCGCGACTCGGGTGCCTCGGAGCGGCTGCTGGCGCTGGCCGAAAAATTCCGCGGCAAGGAGAAGCAGACCAAGGAGCAGGATCTTGCCTGGCGCGAATGGCCGGTCGAGAAACGGCTGAGCCACGCGCTGGTGCACGGCATCACCGAATTCATCGAAGCAGACACCGAAGCCGTCCGCAAAACGGTGGAGCGGCCGCTGAACGTGATCGAAGGGCCGCTGATGGCCGGCATGAACATCGTCGGCGACCTCTTTGGCGACGGAAAAATGTTCCTGCCGCAGGTGGTGAAGTCGGCGCGCGTGATGAAGCAGGCGGTCGCCTATCTGATGCCGTTCATGGAAGAGGAGAAGGCGCGCAACCTCGCCAACGGCGTGACCGGCGACGGCCGCAACGCCGCCGGCAAGATCGTGCTCGCCACCGTCAAGGGTGACGTCCACGACATCGGCAAGAACATCGTCGGCATCGTGCTGCAATGTAACAATTTCGAGGTGATCGACCTCGGCGTGATGGTGCCCGCCGCCAAGATCATCGAAACCGCCAAGGCGGAAGATGCCGATATCATCGGGCTGTCCGGCCTGATCACGCCCTCGCTCGACGAGATGAGTTTTCTGGCCGGCGAAATGGAACGGCAGGGCATGAAGATGCCGCTGTTGATCGGCGGCGCCACCACCAGCCGCGTCCACACCGCCGTCAAGATCGACCCGAACTACAAGGGCGGGCCGGTGGTGCATGTCAACGACGCCAGCCGCGCCGTCGGCGTGGCGTCGTCGCTGCTCTCGCCCGAGCGGCGCGAGGCCTATGCCGCCGACATCCGCGCCGAATACGCCAAGATTTCCGCGGCGCATTTCCGCGCCCAGGCCGACAAGAAGCGGTTGAAGCTGGCCGATGCGCGCGCCAACGCGGTCAAGGCCGACTTCGCCAAAACGCCGCCGAAGAAGCCGGCGTTTCTGGGCATCAAGAGCTTCGACGCCTATGATCTGGCCGAACTCGCCGAATACATCGACTGGACGCCGTTCTTCCAGACCTGGGAATTGACCGGACGCTTCCCGGCCATCCTCGACGATCCCAAGATCGGCGAGGTCGCGCGTTCGCTCTATGACGACGCGCGCAAGATGCTCGATCTCATCGTCAGGGAGAAATGGTTCAAGGCCCGCGCCACCATCGGCTTCTGGCCGGCCAATGCCGACGGCGACGATATCGCCGTCTATGCCGACGATACGCGAGCCAGGAAGATCGCGACCTTCCACACGCTGCGCCAGCAACTGGAGAAGCGCGAAGGCCGCTTCAACGCCGCGCTGTCGGATTTCATCGCCCCCGCGTCGTCCGGCGTGCCCGATTATGTCGGCGCCTTCGTGGTCACCGCCGGAATCGGCGAGGACGCGGTCGCCGACCGCTTCAAGAACGCCAATGACGACTACTCCTCGATCCTGTGCAAGGCGCTGGCCGACCGTCTGGCGGAAGCCTTTGCCGAGCGGATGCATCAGCGCGTCCGCAAGGAATTCTGGGGCTACGCGCCGGACGAGGCGCTGGCTTCGGATCAACTCATCCTCGAACAATATGCCGGCATCCGCCCGGCGCCCGGCTATCCCGCGCAACCCGATCACACCGAGAAGGCGACGCTGTTCCGCCTGCTCGACGCCGAAAACACCGCCGGGGTGAAGCTGACCGAGAGCTTTGCGATGTGGCCGGGCTCGTCGGTGTCGGGACTTTATTTCTCGCATCCCGAAAGCTTCTATTTCGGCGTCGGCAAGATCGAGCGGGACCAGGTCGAGGACTATGCCGCGCGCAAGGGCATGAGCGTGGCCGAGACCGAGCGCTGGCTGGCGCCGGTGCTGAACTACATTCCGTCGCAGGAGCAGGCAGCGCCGACGCCGGCACCGGTGGCGACGGAGATCGTACCCGCCAACGATGTCGCCTCGCATCCGCCCGGCTGCACCTGCGCCGTGCATCTGGCCTGGCGGAAGAAGGCCGTGGGGGCGTAGTAGGTGCTTCCTTCCCTTCTCCCCTTGTGGGAGAAGGTGGCGCGGAGCGCCGGATGAGGGGTCTGCGTCCGCGGAGACAGACCCCTCACCCGTCTTCGCTTCGCGAAGCCACCCTCTCCCACAAGGGGAGAGGGGAAGAAACAGGCGGGATTTCCTCCCATGAAATTCTTCTCCTTCTGGCGATCGCTGGCGAGCTTTCGCGTTCGCATCGCGCTCAATCTGAAAAGCGTCCCGGCCGAGGTGATCTTCGTCGACCTCGACGCCAACGCGCATCGTGACCCCGAGTATCGCAAGATCAATCCGCAGATGGCGTTGCCGGCGCTGGTCGAGGATGACGGCACCACGCTGTTCCAGTCGCTCGCGATCCTGGAATATCTCGACGAGAGATACCCATCTCCGCCGCTGCTGCCCGCCGATCCAGCCGGCCGCGCCCGTGTCCGCGCGCTGGCGCTGATGGTTGCCTGCGAAGGCCATCCGCTCTTGGTGCCGCGGGTGCGGCGCTATCTCGACCACGAACTGAACCTTCGCGATACGCAGCAGGCGGCGTGGCGACGGCACTGGATCGTGGAAACGCTGGCGGCGCTGGAGGGGCATCTGGCTGATAACAAGGACACTGGCCGGTTTTGTCATGGCGATGCGCCAACGCTGGCGGATATCTGCATGGTGGGGCACGTCACCGTCGCGATCACGCAGCAGATCGACCTGAAAATCTATCCGACGGTGAAGCGCATCTTCGAGACCGCGATGGCGTTGCCGGAATTTGCGAAGGCGCATCCGCTGGCGCAGCCGGACACGCCGGAGGCGATGCGGCCGAAGGCCTGAAAGCGAGGCTGGCGGCCCGGCGGCGCGACTCCCCGGACACGCCGCACCCGGCCTGACAAAAATCGCGAAAACAACCCCATGCAAAGTAGGATTGGGCCCGCGGCTCACGCTCGCGCGAGCGCAGCGGGCCGGCAAGACGAAAAGGCTCCGCGGTCGTGGCGCGGCCCGCCCCCACCGAGCTCAATCGCCGCTCGGCGGCGCGAGCGGCTGCACGATTTCCTTGAACGGCGGCAGCGCCTCGCAAGCGGCAGAATGCGCCTTCAATGCGGGATAGCGCGCGTCGAACAGCGCGGGATGCGCCTCGCCGGTGAAGCGCAGCACGCAGGCAACCGCGATGTCGGCGTGGCCGATCTTCTCGCCGGACCAATACGGTGTCTTGACCGCCGCGCGCTCCTTTTCCAGCACGTCGAGCACGCCCGATATCTGCGACTTGCAGCGCTCGACCCACAGATCGAGCTGCTTCTCCTTCCGCAGCACACGCTCGTAAAGCAGGCTGACGCCCTTGTCGCCGAGCCCCATCGCCAGCGCGCAAATCCGCAAATGCCGGCGCCGTGTCTCGCCGCTGCGTGCGATCATCGCCTTGTCGGGGCCGACGACATCGTCGAGATGATCCAGGATCATCGCGCTCTCGATCAGCGCCTCGCCGTCATCGAGCACCAGCGTCGGCACCCGCCGCAGCGGATTATAGGGTGCGATCTTGTCGGCATCACCGAAGGTCGACCACGGCTTGTGCTCGAAAGCGAGACCATACAGCCGCATGGCGATGGCGACGCGGCGGACAAAGGGGGAGTCGTATTGGCCGATCAGGATCATGCTCGTTGTGCTCTCTCCGCTTGTCATGGCCGGGCTTGACCCGGCCATCCATCCCTCCTTGGGAAGATTCTTTTCGAAGGGTGATGGATGCCCGGGTCAAGCCCGGGCATGACGAGGTTGCTTTGGGTCGCGCCAAGCGTCATCCTAAGTACGTTAAGGCGTATTGCAACTCACGAGTTACACATCATGTTTCAATGGCGGCCAATCTTCTTCGCGCTTCCGCTATTTGTCCTCGCCGCACCGGCCCATGCTCAATCCGCCCCCGCCGGCTTCCAGTCGCCGTCCAAAAACATCGCCTGCCAGTATTTCGACTACGACAAGCAGAACATCCTCCGCTGCGACATCAGCGCCATGGAAACCAAGCCGCGCCGGCCTGCCGATTGCGAGCTCGACTACGGCGGCGCCTTCGAGATGAACGCCAAAGGCCCCGCCACCCGCCTCTGCCACGGCGACACCGTGATGGACAAAGCGCTGCCGGTGCTTGGCTATGGCGAGGTGTGGCAGCGCGGCGGGTTTACGTGCAAGTCCGAGCAGGCGGGGATTACCTGCTTCAATGCGGATCGGAGAGGGTTTTCGCTGGCAAGAGCGAAGCAGGAGATGTTTTGAAATCACTCTCTCTGTTCGTCATGGCCGGGCTTGACCCGGCCATCCACGAAAAAGTTATTCTGAATCGACGCCGCCATGCCAAGAGCATGTGCCGCGTCCAGAACTGCGACTTAACCAACCATCCTTGCAGATGCTGCCGTCACTACCATCGCATGAAGTGACGACTCTTATCGCAAGGCCAATACCCAACAACGCCAAAACACCGCCTGCTATGATCATTTCCATGGCACGTGCTCCTGTTGCGAATCGGAAGCCCCAGAAGTTCATAACCTAGCACAATTCGGACGAGAACGTGCCGCAGCCCTAACGCTTCCGGGCTCAACGAATCATTCGCCGACCTGACTCGGCCTAAGTCTGCGATCCTCTCATCCATCGACAGAAACGACGGGAAAACTCCGCTTCTACTGTGGAAAAGTCGGATAACTCAACTCTTATCCAGTTGCCTTTGCGAATCTCGACTATTGCGGGGAGGATTATATTGGCCGGGGAATTCCATGGATATTTCTCGATACTTCAAATTGAAAAAGACGCAGGCCGAGCTCGATTTCGTGAACGTTGATCCGACACGCGACATTCCATTATTTGTCGACCCTTACGCACTCGAAATAAAGAGCGATGAATGGTCGGGAAAATGCGCAGATGACATTCGATCGTTTTTTACGGCCGTGGTGACCGCGCTTCGAACCGATCGTCCGCATGCAGAGACACTGATGTCGCAATTGCATGAAGCAAAGGAAACATTCTTAGGTCTTTCCAAAGGCGAGCCACAGGGTAGCGGCGTTGGTGACTTTCAGGCCGCTCAATTGTTAAACAAGCTGGCAAGCAGCCGGGCGGTCGCGAGCGGCGTCCTCTCGGATTTAGCTGAGGCAGAACTTTTTGTTGAAGGAATCGGTCGCGATAGAATTTCTGATTTGACGACAAATATAATTCGAGGACGTTTGATTGAGTATACGCAGGCACAGTGCGCATTGTTTGGAATTCCACTGACGAAGGATCGATCAGTCGGCCCCGTCTGGGATTCGACAAATGAACGATGGACGCAAGGCTATCACGATCTTCCGGTGGCTCACGGCAAGGCCGTGATCCTGGTACCGAAGTATTCTGTGAGAAAAAAGCTATCTCTCGATAGTCAAGAATTTTACAATCATCACATGATTGAGTTTTTGAGAGAGGAATATACGACTCCAAATTCTAGCTTAGCGTACGTTCTGAAGTCCGGCCGAATTAGAGTTACAAAGAAGGACGTCAAAGCTCGCCATCCTTTCGTCAAGGACGACCTGGCTGATTTCGTAAGCAAGCACCCAGAGGTGCTAGAAAAGTACAAGGAGTTGAATGGTGCACGCGGGCCACTCAGTCCGAAAGATCTGGACGAGGATTTCGACGAGAGAACTTTTTCCGAGGCTCTGATTAATTCTTTGCAGAGAATTGCGCCAGGACCCGCCGCCGCTGGTGAATATCACTCGTTCATGATCGGGGTTCTTTCTTTTCTGTTCTTTCCGGGGTTGATCTGTCCCATCAAGGAACATGAAATACACGCTGGTCGAAAACGAATCGACATCAGATTTACCAATGCTGGGGATCGCGGCTTCTTTCAAAGCATCCTTCAGTCCCCTCAAACAAGGGCGCTCAGTGTTCCGGTGGAATGCAAGAACTACTCCAGAGAGATTGCCAATCCTGAACTTGATCAGATCACCGGACGGTTTGGCCATACGCGAGGATTTTTCGGCATGATTTGCTGCCGTTCAATCGACGACAAGACCAAATTTATCGAAAGGTGCCGCGACACCGCATTGGATTCCCGAGGCTACGTAATTCCGCTGGACGACGAAGATATTATTCAGATGCTAGGCGCTGTCTCAAGCGCCAATAGAAAAGCAATCGAGATGCTTTTAAGAAAAAGATTTGATGGGCTACTATCCTAGTATCACTAACCTACTCCCCCTCATCGCTCGCCAGCACGCCCTTCACCGCCCTCGCCCAGCCTGCAAGTTTCCGCTCGCGCGTCGCCGCGCTCATCGCTGGCTTGAAGCGGTGCTCCAGCCGCCAGTTGTCGGCGAACTTTGCCGGCTCGGGATAGACACCGGCGTTCAGGCCCGCGAGATACGCCGCCCCGAGCGCCGTGGTCTCCTGGATCATCGGGCGGTCGACTGGCGCATCGAGCAGGTCCGCAAGGCGCTGCATGGTCCAGTCCGACGCCGTCATGCCGCCGTCGACGCGGAGCACGATGTTGGCGACGGTCGCATCCGGCCAGTCGGCGCGCATCGCGGCCCAGAGGTCAAATGTCTGATAGCAGACGCTTTCGAGCGCGGCGTGCGCGAGTTCGGCAGGGCCGGTGTTGCGGGTCAGGCCGAACAGCGCGCCGCGCACGCGGGGATTCCAATAGGGGGCGCCGAGGCCGACGAAGGCCGGCACCAGATAGACGCTCTGCATGGAATCGGATTTGTCGGCGAGCGGGCCGGTTTCGGACGCCTGCTTGATGATGCCGAGGCCATCACGCAGCCACTGCACGGAGGAGCCGGCGACGAAGATCGAGCCTTCGAGGGCGTAGGTGCGCCTTCCCTTGAGTTGATAGGCGATGGTGGTGAGCAGCTTGTTCTTCGAGGCGACCGGCGTGGTGCCGGTGTTGAGCAGCGCAAAACAGCCGGTGCCGTAGGTCGACTTGATCATGCCGGGCGTGAAGCAGGCCTGGCCGATGGTGGCGGCCTGCTGGTCGCCGGCGATGCCTGAAATGGCGATCGCGCCGCCGAACAGGCTTGGGTCGCTGTCGCCGAATTTGGCGGAGGAATCTTTTACCTCTGGCAGCATCGAGCGCGGCACGCGCAGGAGTTTCAAGAGCTCATCGTCCCACTCGCCGGTGTGGATGTTGAACAGCAGCGTGCGCGAGGCATTGGTGGCGTCGGTCGCATGCACACGGCCAGCGGTCAGGCGCCACAGCAGATAACAATCGACGGTGCCGAACATCAGCTCGCCGCGGCCGGCGCGTTCGCGCGCGCCCGGCACGTGGTCGAGGATCCAGGCGACTTTCGTTCCCGAAAAATAGGGATCGATGATCAGGCCGGTTTTGGCCGAAATCGTGGGCTCGTGGCCTTCGGCTTTCAATTTGGCGCAGATGTCTGATGTACGGCGATCCTGCCAGACGATGGCGCGGTGCACGGCCTGCCCCGTCGCGCGGTCCCACACGACCGTGGTCTCGCGCTGGTTGGTGATGCCGATCGCGGCGATGTCCTTTGCCGTCAGGCCGGCCTTTTCCAGCGCCTCGCGGCAGACCGCGACCGTCGAGGTCCAGATATCCTCCGGCTCGTGCTCGACCCAGCCGGACGCCGGAAAATGCTGCGGGAACTCCTGTTGCGCCGTGGCGGCGATGGAGATGTCGCCGCGGAACACGATGGCGCGCGAGGACGTGGTGCCCTGATCGATGGCCAGTACAAAGGACATGACGTTGCTTCCCTGGGAGGTTTTGGTTGCGAGAGAGGCAATCCGATTGGGAGGCGAAGGTCAATATCTCAGCGGCAAGCGAGCTCCCTTCCTTCTCCCCTTGTGGGAGAAGGTGGCAGCCGAAGGCTGCCGGATGAGGGGTCTGCATCCGCGGAGACAGACCCCTCACCCGTCTCAATCGCGCTTTGCGCGATTGATCCACCCTCTCCCACAAGGGGAGAGGGGTTAGAAAGAAGCTACGTCGCCGCTGTCGTCACGCCGCCATCGACCACGATGGTCTGGCCGGTCATGAAGGTGGAGGCATCCGAGGCCAGATACGCGACCGCGCCGGCGATTTCGTCGGGCTCGCCGATGCGGCGGAGCGGGGTGCCGGCGGTGCGGCGCTTGAGCATTTCCGGATCTTCCCACAGCGCCTTGGCGAAATCGGTTTTCACCAGGCCCGGCGCCACGCAATTGACGCGGACGCCCTTCGGGCCCCATTCGCCGGCGAGGCTGCGGCACAGCGCGAAATCAGCCGCTTTCGAAATGCCGTAGGCGCCGATCACAGTAGAGCCGCGCATGCCGCCGATGGACGAGATGATCACCACCGAGCCGTTGCCGCGCTCCGCCATTTGCGGGATCGCCAGCGCGCAGAGCCAGATGTTGCTCTTGACGTTACTGCCCATGATCTTGTCGAAGGCCTCGTCCTTGATGTCGAGCAGCGGGCCGTAATACGGATTGACCGCGGCGTTGCAGACGAGGATGTCGACCTTGCCGTAATGCTTTGTCGTGCCCGTGACCAGCGCCTCGACTTCCTCGCGGCGGGAGATGTTGCAGGGAATGACATGGGCGTCGCCGCCGGACTTTTTGATGCCGTCGGCGACTTCCTGACAGGCGTCAGCCTTGCGGCTGGAGATCACGACTTTTGCACCGAGTTTTGCCAGCAGTTCGGCGGAGGAGCGGCCGATGCCGCGGCTGGAGCCGGTGATGATGGCGACTTTGCCGGTGAGATCGAACGGGGTGTTTTTCATTGTTGTTGGCTCCCTGATTTCGCTCTCTCCCCGTCATTGCGAGCGTAGCGAAGCAATCCATCTATCCCCGTGCGGAGCCATGGATTGCTTCGCTACGCTCGCAATGACGGAAACTGTGTTCGTCATTCCGGGATGGTCCGAAGGACCAGACCCGGAATCTCGAGATTCCGGGTTCGATGCTGCGCATCGCCCCGGAATGACAAGATTAAACCAACCCGCCCGCGTCGGTGACGCGGCGGAGGTGGTAGTCGGTGTCGCCAAAGGTGTTTTCGATCATGGTCAGCCGCTTGAAGTAGTGGCCGATCTTGGCTTCCTGGGTCATGCCGATGCCGCCGTGAAGCTGGATCGACTGCTGGCCGATGAACTTGCCTGATTTGCCGATCTGCACCTTGGCGGCGGCGACCGCGGTCGCGCGCTCCCTGGCGCTGTCGAAATCGGCCGCCATGGTCGCGAACATCGACATGCTGCGGGCCTGTTCGAGGGCCACGAACATGTCGGCGGCGCGGTGCTGCAGGGTCTGGAAGCTGCCGATCGGCACGCCGAACTGTTTTCGCGTCTTGAGATATTCGACCGTGCTCTTCAGCGATTCATCCATCGCGCCGACGGCTTCCGCGCACATCGCGGTACGGGCTTCGTCCACCACGCGCTCGATCAGCGCCAGAGCGTTCTCGGGATCGCCGATCGCGGCATCGGCGCCGACCTCGACGCCGGTCAGCGTGATATCAGCAGCATGCAGGCCGTCCTGGGTCGGATAGCCCTTGCGGGTGACGCCCTTGGCGTTCGCCGGCACCAGGAACACGCCGATGCCGCTACGATCGCGCTGCGCGCCCTTGGTGCGCGCGGTCACGATCAGGGTGTCGGCGTTCTCGCCGTTGAGCACGACGAATTTTTCGCCGTCGATGACCCATCCCGCGCCCTTCTTCTTGGCTGATGTTGCGACATCGCCGAGATCGTAGCGCGAGTTCTTCTCGAGCTGCGCAAACGCAAAGGTCTTGCTGCCGTCGATGATGCCGGGGATATGCGCGGCCTTCTGCTCAGCCGAGCCGCCATGGCGCAGGAAGCCGCCGCCGATCACGACGGTTGCGAGATACGGCTCCAGCACCAGCGCCTTGCCGAGCGCTTCCATCACGATCATGGTTTCGACCGCGCCGGCGCCAAAGCCGCCATCGGCTTCCGCGAACGGCAGGCCCAGCAGGCCCTGCTCAGCGAGCTTGCCCCAGACAGCCTTGCTCCAGCCGCCCTTCTCCTTCTGGTACTTCTTGCGCGCATCGAAATCGTAGGAGTCGGTCAACAGACCGTCGATGCTTTCCTTGAGAAGGCGCTGCTCCTCGGACAAATCAAAATCCATGTTCTTTTGCTCTCTCAAATCATGCCTGAGGCATGGAAATCGAACGAACCCGTAGGATGGGTAGAGCGAAGCGAAACCCATCGCACTGTTCGGACTTGTTGTGATGGGTATCGCTTCGCTCCACCCATCCTACGAACCGGCTTCTTAACCTCGCCCCGCTTGCGGGGAGAGGTCGGCGCGTAGCGCCGGGTGAGGGGGTACAGGTCTCTCGGCAATCATTGCTGGGAGAGAGGCCCCTCACCCCGACCCTCTAAGAGCGAGCTTTCGCTCGTCTCGACCCCGCAAGAGAGCGGGGCGAGGGAGAAGAAAGATCAAAGCCCCAGCACCGCCTTGGTGATGATGTTGCGCTGGATCTCGTTGGAGCCGCCGTAGATCGAAACCTTGCGGTTGTTGAAGTAGCTCGGCGCGATCTGGGCGGTCCAGTCCATGGTCTCGTTAGAGCCGTCGTCGCCATGCACGTCGTAGGGCGCGGCGAACGGGCCGATCACTTCCATCAGGAGTTCGGTGGTGGTCTGCTGGATTTCCGAGCCCTTGATCTTCAGCACCGAGGACGCCGGGTTGGGCTTGCCCTTGCCGTGCTTGCCTTCATCCGCGACGACGCGGAGCTGTGTCAGCTCGAGCGCCTTCAGCTCGATCTCACAGGCTGCCAGCTTCTCACGGAAGCCCTGATCCTCGATTACGGGCTTGCCGTTGGACTCGACCTTGGAGGCGAGCTCCTTGATGCGGCGCAGCCGTTCCTTGGAGACGCCGACGCGGGCGATGCCGGTGCGCTCGTTGCCGAGCAGGAACTTTGCGTAGTCCCAGCCCTTGTTTTCTTCGCCGATCAGATTCTCGACCGGCACCTCGACGTCGTCGAAGAAGACTTCGTTGACTTCACGGCCGCCGTCGATGGTCTCGATCGGGCGCACGGTGACGCCCTTCGACTTCATGTCGAACACGATGAAGGAGATGCCCATCTGCTTCTTCGCCGTGGTGTCGGTGCGGCACAGGCAGAAGATCATGTCGGCGTGCTGGGCCAGCGTGGTCCAGGTCTTCTGACCGTTGATGATGTACTTGTCGCCCTTGCGCTCGGCCTTGGTTTTCAGCGAGGCGAGGTCCGATCCCGAGCCGGGCTCCGAAAAACCCTGGCACCACCAGTCGTCGACATTGGCGATGCGCGGCAGATACTGCTGCTTCTGCTTCTCGTTGCCGAAGGTGTAGATGACGGGGCCGACCATGCTGACGCCGAAGGCGAGCGGCGCGGGTGCCGGGTGCATCTGCAGTTCTTCGTTGAAGATGTAGTGCTGCACGGAGGTCCAGCCGGTCCCGCCATATTCCTTCGGCCAGTGCGAGCAGCCCCAGCCCTTCTTGTTGAGGATGCGCCACCAGGTAACCATCTCGTCCTTGGAGAGGTGACGCCCCTCCACCATCTTGCGCCGCGTCTCCGGCGGCACGTTGTCCCGGAAGAAGGCCCTCACCTCCTCACGAAACGCGATTTCTTCCTTGCTGAAAGCGAGATCCATCGGATCCTCCTTGTGAGCGAATGAATTACATTCGTAGTAACGCGAACTCTTATCTCTCGTCGTCCCTGCGAAAGCAGGGACCCATAACCACCACTGCTAGTGTTACTAAAGCCGTCTCCCCATGTGCCCCAAAGCGGGGCCGCGGCGTATGGGTCCCTGCGTTCGCAGGGACGACGGCGGAGTTTAGGAACGACCTCCTGATGCGGCTTGTTGTTTTGGTGACGCAGTCTGCGAAGGCTGTTGCTGCATGCGCAGTTCGTGGCGCGACAATTTGCCAACCGCCGTGCGCGGCAGCTCGTCGACGAAATCGAGCGCAGCCGGCAGTTCGTGCCTGCCGATCTTGCCGGTCAGGAACGCACGCAATTCGTCCAGCGTGAACGGCTTGGCGCCGTCGCGCAGCTTGATGAAGGCCTTCGCAGCCTCGCCGCGGTAGTCGTCGGGAATCCCGATCACGATCACTTCCTGCACGGCGGGATGGGTGTAGATCGCCTGCTCGATCATCTGCGGATAGACGTTGAAGCCGCCGGAAATGATCATGTCCGTCTTGCGGTCGACCAGGTAGAAATAGCCGTCGGCATCCATGTAGCCGATGTCCCCGGTGAGGAAGCGATCGCCGACAAAGGCCTTCGCGGTTTCTTCCGGCCGGTTCAAGTAGCCTTTGGTGACGTTCGGGCCGCGGACGCGGAGTTCGCCGGTTTCGCCCACCGGCATCAGCTTCGTCGGATCTTCCAGCGATACCACGTCCACTTCGATGCCGGGGAGCATCAGGCCGATCGAGCCTGGCTTGTCCGGACCTTCCTTGGGGTGGGCGGTGCCGGGGGAGCCGGTCTCTGTCATACCCCAGCCGCTCTTCAGCTTCATGCCCACCCTGCGTTCCAGGATCCGTGCCACTTCCACCGGCAGCGGCGCACCGCCCGAGCCAGCGATGACCAGCGACGACAAATCGCGCTTGTCCAGATCCGGCAAGGCGGCGATCGCGATCCACATCGTCGGCACGCCGGGAAACACCGTCGCGCGCTTCACTTCGATGTCGCGCATCACAGCCTCGACGTCAAAACGCTGGTGCATCGAAATAAGATTGCCGCGCAGGATCGACGACAGCAGCACCACCGTCAGCGAATAGATGTGGAACAGCGGCAACACGCAGATCACACGCTCGATCGCGTTGCGCTCGGCGCGCCCCGGCTTGCCCCAGGCGTCGAAGATCGACACCGCCGAGGTCAGATTGCCGTGGCTGAGCATCGCGCCTTTTGGAAGCCCTGTGGTGCCGCCGGTATATTGCAGCAGCGCGACGTCATCGGGCGAAATCGCAGGCCATTGCTCCGGCTTCGCCGCGCCGTCGGTGAATTGCCTGTAAGTGACGACCGCAGGGTTGTCCGGCAGCGCCGTCTGCGGCGCTCCGATCGTGCCCCATTGATCGTCCTCGCAAACGATCAAGCGATCGAGCAAACCCTTGTCCAGCAATTTCAGCGCGGTCGGCAACAGCGCCGAGAGACTGCTGGTGACCAGCACGCGCGCACCGGAGTCCGTGAGCTTGTGCGACAGCGCGATCTCGCCGTCCAGCGGCGACAGGTGCACGACGCGGGCGCCCGCTTTCAGACCGCCGAAGAAATTGATGGGATGATCCGGCGTATTGCCGAGGAACAGCGCGATCGAACTGTTCCTGCCGTAGCCGGCGCGCAGGAAGGCGCTGGCCGCGGTCTCCACCAGTGCTTCAAGCTCGGTGAAACTGATCGGCCGGTCGCGGAATTCGATGGCAGGGCGCGATCCGAATTCGGCGACCGCTGCCGACAACAGGTCGGGCAGCGTGCCGCGCGCGATCGGATCGTCCCAGCGAACGCCTTCCGGATAGAACTGCTCTCCGGGGCGCCCCATCAAGCCGCCTTCGACTGCGCGGCCAGCGACGCAAAGGTCTTGCCTTCATCGGCGAGGCGCTTGAGCAGCGGGGCCGGTTCGAGCGAGGGATCGTTGGTCTCCTTGGCGTAATAGGAGAGACGATCGGCGATGTGCTTGAGCCCGACCTGGTCGGCGTAGAACATCGGGCCACCGCGATAGATCGGCCAGCCATAGCCGTAGAGCCAGATCACGTCGATGTCGCTCGGACGCGCCGCGATGTTCTCTTCGAGGATGCGCGCACCCTCGTTGATCATCGGGTACATCATGCGCTCCAGGATCTCATCGTCGCTGACGACGCGCTTCTTGCGGCCGAGGCGCTGCAGGGTCTCGTCGATCAGTTTTTCGACTTCCGGATCCGGCAGCGCCGCGCGGGAGCCGGCTTCATACTTGTAGTAGCCCTTGCCGGTCTTCTGGCCGAAGCGCCCGGCCTCGCACAGCGCGTCGGCGATTTCCGACTTGATGCCGCGGTCCTTGCGCGAACGCCAGCCGATATCGAGGCCGGCGAGATCGCTCATCGCGAACGGGCCCATCGGCATGCCGAATTTTGTCACGACCGCATCGACCTGCTGCGGCAATGCGCCTTCGAACAGCAGCTTTTCCGACTGCTTGCCGCGCTGGGCCAGCATGCGGTTGCCGACAAAGCCGTCGCAGACGCCGACCACGGCCGGCACCTTTGCGATCTTGCGCGCGATCGACACCGCAGTGGTCAGCGCATCCGGCGCGGTCTTGTCGGCGCGGACAATCTCGCACAGCTTCATCACGTTGGCCGGCGAGAAGAAGTGCATGCCGAGCACGTCCTGCGGACGTTTTGTCACCTTCGCGATCTCGTCGATGTTGAGATACGAGGTGTTGCTGGCCAGCACCGCGCCCGGCTTGGCGTGCTTGTCGAGCGCCTCGAACACTTCCTTCTTCACCGCCATGGTTTCGAACACGGCTTCGATCACAAGGTCAGCATCCCTAACGTTCTCCAGGCCGACCACGCCCGTGATCAGGCCCATGCGCTTGGCCGGGGCATCCGCAGGGATGCCGCCGCGCGCGGCCGTCGCCTCGTAGTTCTTCTGCATCACGCCCAGGCCGCGCTTGAGCTGCTCCTCGCCGGTCTCGATCAGCGTCACCGGGATACCGGCATTGGCAAAGGACATCGCGATACCGCCGCCCATGGTGCCGGCGCCGATGATGGCGACGCGTTCCACCGGACGCGGCTTGGTGCCCTCGGGCACTCCGGCGATCTTGGCGGCTTCCCGCTCGGAGAAGAAGGCGTAGCGCTGCGCTTTCGACTGGTCGCTGGCGACGAGCTTGAGAAAACCTTCGCGCTCCTTCTTCAGCCCCTCGTCGAACGGCAGTTCGATCGCGGCGCGCACGGCATCCGCGGCTGCAAACGGCGCTTCCAGCCCGCGCGCCTTCTTGGTCAGGGCTGCGACCGCATTGGTGAAGATCGAAATGTCGGCCTTGGCCGCCGCGAGCTTGGAGTCGTCGTCGCGCAGCTTGCGCAAGGGACGCTTCTCCGCCAGCACCTTGAGCGCAAAGGCCTCGCCGCCCGAAGCCGGACCTTCGACGATCTCCTCGATCAGGCCGTTCTTGAGCGCATCCGCCGCGCCGATCGGATCGCCGCTGACGATCATCTTGACCGCGAGTTCCGGGCCGACCGCGCGCGGCAGCCGCTGGGTGCCGCCGGCACCCGGCAACAGGCCGAGTTTCACTTCGGGCAGGCCGAGCTTGGCTTCCTTGGTCGCGACGCGATAGTGGCATGCCAGGGCGACTTCGAGACCGCCGCCAAGCGCCGTGCCGTGAATCGCGGCAATGATCGGCTTCGGCGAGTTCTCCATCAGGACAAGCACTTCGGCGAGACCCGGGGGCTTCGGCGGCTTGCCGAATTCGGTGATGTCGGCGCCGGCGATGAAGGTGCGGCCGTCGCAGGTCAGCACGATTGCCTTAACTTCCGCGTCCGCAATCGCGCTCTTCATGCATTCGAAAATACCGCCGCGCACCGCGGCGCTGAGCGCATTTACCGGCGGGCTGTTGACCGTGACGATGGCGATGACGTCATGACGCTCGAGTTTTACCACTTCGCTCACGGGATTCTCCCTGGATCGTTTGTTCTCTGGATCGTTTGTTCTTGGATGCCGCTCGACTTGCGTTGAGTGGCTACGGTCGATTTTCGTCAATTTCGCACTGCGAAATTTAATTCCACATCTTGACACGGAGGGTTATTTTGAAGCACGTCCGTTGTCAACGAGCTCATCAGCAGTAGCGGGTAATGAAGCGTCCAGGGAAAAAGGTGGCGACTGATCGCAGCTTCGTCGTTGCGCTTTCCCGCGGACTTGATGTGTTGCGCGCATTTCATCCCAACGACGGGCTTCTCGGCAATCAAGAACTCGCCGCCCGTACCAATTTGCCGAAGCCAACCATTTCCCGGCTGACCTACACCCTGACCAAGCTGGGTTATCTTACACCCGTTCCGCGCTTCGAGAAGTATCAGCTCGCGCCATCAGCCATGGCGCTGGGGTATGCCGCCCTTGCCAATCTCGGCGTTCGGCATTTGTCCGAACCTTATCGTGAAGAACTGATGCGCGAGACCGGTGGCGCCGTCGCGGTCGGCGGACGCGACCGTCACAGCATGATCTATTTCGGGCAAAGCCGTACCGGGCTGCTCGGCGTACAGCTCGATGTCGGTTCGCGCGTGCCGATCGCGACGACCGCGATGGGGCGCGCCTATATCTGGGCGCTGCCCGAGGATGAGCGCGCCACCTTGTTGCGCGAACTGCGCGACCATTACGGCAATCGCTGGCCCAAAATGCGTGACGGCATCGAGCGCGCGGGCGAGATGCTCGCGCGTCACGGATTCACGATCTCCGCAGGCGAATGGCAGGACGATGTGCACGCCGTAGGTGTACCGTTGAAGCTCAGCGACGGAACCGGACCATACGCATTCAATTGCGGCGCGCCTGCTTTCCGCTTCACGGAAGATCGCCTGATCAACGACATTGGACCTCGCCTTGTCACGATGGTAAGGAACATCGAGGCAGCGCTGGGCGGCGCGGCACCGCAATCAAAAAAAACAGAAAACAAGAAGTTGAAAGCAGGAGGAAAAGTTGCACGTGTGTCCGAGGGGATCAGATAGCCTTCATCACGACTGGCGAAAATCTTCGCGTGGTCATTCCCGCCCTGTGATCAGCGCGGGCGAGACCCGATGACGCAGGCCCAGCTCGCGCAGGGAAATGCTCCCCTGCTCGCGGTTCGCGACGTCAGCGTCGTGTTCGGCGGCATCATCGCGTTGAACGGCGTGTCGTTTAACATGCACAAGGGAAACATCCTTGGACTGATCGGTCCGAACGGCGCCGGCAAGACGACGTTGTTCAACTGTCTCTCCCGACTCTATCAGCCGAGCTCCGGCGATATTCTGATGGAGGGCGTGAGCATTCTGACGCGTCCGCCGCACCGGATCGCCGAAATCGGCATCGGCCGCACCTTCCAGAACGTCGCGCTGTTCCCAAATCTCTCGGTACTCGACAACGTTCGCGTCGGCACCCATTCCCGTTCCAACAGCGACATCATCAGCGACTCCCTGCGACTGGGCTGGGTGCGCCGTGGCGAGGCCGAACTCAACAGGCACGTCCACGAGATCGTTAGCTATCTCGGCCTCGATGACGTCGCCCACACCATCGTGTCCGGCCTGCCGTTCGGCACCCAGAAGCGCGTCGAACTCGCGCGCGCGCTGGCCGCCGATCCCAAGATCCTGCTGCTCGACGAACCCGCCGGCGGCCTCAATCACGAAGAAGTCCACGTGCTTGGCGACCTGATCAAGCGCATTCGCGACGAGCGTCACATGACGGTGCTGCTGGTCGAGCATCACATGGGTCTGGTGATGTCGATCGCCGACCATGTCGTCGCCCTCAACTTCGGCCGCAAGCTCGCCGAGGGAACACCGGCCCAGGTCCAGGCCGACCCGGATGTCATCAAAGCCTATCTGGGGAGCAAAGACCAATGACCTCGATGCTTAACGTCAAGGATCTCCGCGCCTATTACGGGCAGGTCCAGGCGCTTCATGGCCTCTCCTTCGCGCTCAACGAGGGCTCGCTGACCACCCTGCTCGGCGCCAACGGCGCCGGCAAGACCACCACCCTGCGCGCGATCTGCAACATGGTGCGTTCGACCGGCGCGATCGAGTTCGAGGGCAAGCCGCTCTCCGGCAAGTCGACCGAAAACGTCGTCCGCCTCGGCATTGCGCATGTGCCGCAGGGCCGCGGCACCTTCACCACCATGACGGTGGAGGAAAACCTGCAGCTCGGCGCCATCACCCGTAACGACAAGAAGGGCGTGGTGGCCGACATCGAGCGCATGTACGAGCACTTCCCGGTGCTGAAGGAACGCCACACCCAGCAGGCCGGCACGCTGTCGGGCGGCGAGCAGCAGATGCTCGCGGTCGCACGTGCGCTGATGCTGCGGCCGCGGCTGATGCTGCTGGACGAGCCGTCGTTCGGCCTGGCGCCCTTGATCGTACGCGAGCTGTTCAAGATCCTCGGCAAGATCAACCGCGAGGACAAGGTCACCATCCTGGTGGTGGAGCAGAACGCGCAACTGGCGCTGGAACTCGCCGACCAGGCCTATGTGATCGAAACCGGACGGATCGTGATGTCGGGCAACGCCAAGGACATCGCGACCAACGAAGACGTCCGTAAATCCTATCTCGGCTACTGAGGAGCAGGACAATGGAGCTTTTTACCAACCAGGTCCTGGCCGGTATCGCCACGGGCGCGATTTATGCCTGTATGGCGCTTGCCGTCGTGATGATCTACCAGGCGATCGACCATCTTAATTTCGCCCAGGGCGAAATGGCGATGTTTTCGACCTTCATCTCCTGGCAGCTGATGCAGTGGGGCATCCCGTACTGGTGGGCCTTCCTCGCCACGCTGATCATCTCCTTTGCCGGCGGCATCGCCATCGAGCGGCTGCTGTTCAAGCCGCTCGCCAAGGCTCCGATCCTGACCAACGTCGCGGGTTTCATCGCATTGTTTGCGATCGTCAACTCGGTGGCCGGCCTGATCTGGGACTTCACCATCAAGCAGTATCCGTCGCCGTTCGGATCCTCACCCTTCCTCGGCAGCCAGCTGATCTCGACCCACCAGGCCGGCATGATCGGCGTCACGCTGGGACTGCTGATCGCACTTTATTTCTTCTTTCAATTCACCCGGATCGGGCTTGCGATGCGCGCCGCCGCCTCGCTGCCGGAATCGGCCCGCCTGGTCGGCATCAACACGTCGTGGATGATCGCACTGGGCTGGGGCATGGCTTCCGCCATCGGCGCGATCGCCGGCATCCTGATCGCGCCTGTCGTGTTCCTGGAGCCGAACATGATGGGCGGCGTGCTGATCTACGGATTTGCCGCGGCCGTTCTTGGCGGCCTGACCTCACCGCTCGGCGCCGTGCTCGGCGGCTTCCTGGTCGGCGTGTTTGAAAATCTCGCCGGGACCTACATTCCCGGCGTCGGTAACGAACTGAAACTGCCGATCGCGCTTGCGCTGATCATCACCGTCCTGGTTGTCAAACCGGCTGGACTGTTGGGCCGGCCCATCGTGAAGCGAGTTTGATCATGAGCGCAGTCGAAGAAGTCGTCACAGAAGCACCGGCCGTCGATGCCGTTCCGAAGCGAGCGATGACGCTCGGCCTGGGCACCTCGCTGGTGGTGCTGGCCGCGCTGGCCCTCGCGCCGCTGTTCGTCAAGAACTTCATCATCTTCCAGATGACGATGCTCCTGATCTACGGCCTTGCTGTTCTGGCGCTGAACATCCTGACCGGCGGCAGCGGCCAGTTCTCGCTCGGCCAGAGCGCGTTCTACGCGGTCGGCGCCTATACGTCGGCGATCCTGATGGAACATGTCGGGATGAACTACGCGCTGACGCTGCCGATCGCGGGCGTCATCTGCTTTGCCTTCGGTTTCGTGTTCGGCCAGCCGGCGCTGCGGCTCTCCGGCGTTTACCTGGCGCTGGCGACCTTTGCGCTTGCGGTCGCCATGCCGCAACTCCTGAAGCTCGGCTTCTTCGAGCATTGGACCGGCGGCGTGCAGGGACTGGTCGTGACCAAGCCCGATGCGCCGTTCGGCCTGCCGATGGGGCAGGACATGTGGCTGTATTACTTCACGCTCGTGATCACGATCGGGATCTATATCGCCTCGGTCAACCTGCTGCGCTCGCGCTCGGGCCGCGCCTTCATGGCAATCCGCGACAACGAGATCGCGGCCTCCGCCATGGGCGTCGATGTGGCGCTGTACAAGACGCTGGCGTTCGGCGTCTCGGCCGGCATCACCGGCGTCGCCGGTGGTCTCGGCGCCATCGCGGTGCAGTTCGTGGCCCCGGACGGCTACACCATCACGCTCGCGATCTCGCTGTTCCTCGGCATGGTCGTCGGCGGCGTCGGCTGGCTGCCGGGCTCGATCGTCGGAAGCGCCTTCATCATCTTCGTGCCGAATATCGCCGAAGGCATCTCCAAAGGCCTCTCCGGCGCCGTATTCGGCGTACTTCTGTTCCTCGTCATCTTCCTGGTACCGCACGGCGCCAGGCAGGTCGCGATGGTTGCCCAGCAACTCATAGGAAAGCTGAAAAGGTAACCCTCACTCAGGAGCAGCAATGCGTTCCGCAACAATAAGAAGCGCCGCCTTCTGGACGGCGCTCATCACTTTCGCTGCCACAAACTCGTCGAGAGCGACGAGGTGCTGGTGGTCTTCAGTGCCCTCGGCACGCCGTCCAACACCGCGGTTCATAAATATCTGAACGCCAAGAAGGTGCCGCAACTGTTCGTCGCCACCGGCGTCAAGCTCAAGGCCAGCGGCGAGGCTGCCATTAACTAATATTCCGCCGGACGGTAGTTTCCCGGTGATCAGACTAAATATCGCCTCCCGCGACGCTGTCGCGGGGGGCTTTTTGTTGCTGGACGGGACCGAAAGGTATTCAATGTTCGCAACGGGCCGCCAAGCGCTCCAATCTAAAACAGTGACACAGTCATCGATCCCAGGGAGATCAAAAAATGTCCGTTATCAACTTGCGACTGGGAGCCTTTGCGGCTGCCCTCGCACTGCTCGCCGCGACCAGCAGCGGCGCATTGGCACAAAAGAAATACGACACCGGCGCCACCGACACCGAGATCAAGATCGGCAACATCATGCCCTACAGCGGGCCGGCCTCGGCCTACGGCGTGATCGGAAAAACCGAAGAGGCCTATTTCAGGAAGATCAACGCCGAGGGCGGCATCAACGGCCGCAAGATCAACTTCGTCAGCTATGACGACGCCTACAGCCCGCCGAAGACGGTGGAGCAGGCGCGCAAGCTGGTCGAGAGTGACGAGGTGCTGCTGATCTTCAATTCGCTCGGCACGCCGCCGAACACCGCGATCCAGAAGTACCTGAACACCAAGAAGGTGCCGCAACTGTTCGTCGCCACCGGCGCCACCAAGTGGAACGACCCGAAGGACTTCCCCTGGACCATGGGCTGGCAGCCCAACTACCAGAGCGAGTCGGCGATCTATGCGAAGTACATTCTGAAGAACAACCCGAACGCCAAGATCGCCGTGCTTTATCAGAACGACGATTACGGCAAGGACTATCTGAAAGGCTTCAAGGACGGGCTCGGCGCCAAGGCCGCGTCGATGATCGTCATTGAGGAAAGCTACGAGGTTTCCGCGCCGACGATCGACTCCCACATCGTCAAGATGAAATCGTCCGGCGCCGACGTCTTCTTCAACATCACCACGCCGAAATTCGCGGCACAGGCGATCAAGAAGAACATGGAGATCGGCTGGAAGCCACTGCACTTCCTCAACAACGTCTCGGCCTCGATCGGCAGCGTGATGAAGCCGGCCGGGTTCGAGAATGGACAGGACATCATCTCGTCGCAGTACTTCAAGGATCCAACCGACGCGCAATGGAAGAACGATGCCGCGATGAAGGCATGGAACGAGTTCCTGGATAAGTATTATCCGGAAGCCAACCGGTCCGATGCATCGGTGATGTACGCCTATATCGTCTCTCAAGGCTTGGTGCACGTGCTTAAGGCCTGCGGCGACGACCTCACCCGCGCAAACGTCATGAAGCAGGCGGCCAGCATCAAGGACCTCGAACTCGGCGGCCTGCTGCCTGGGGTCAAGGTCAACACGTCGGCGACCGATTTTGCTCCGCTCTCGCAATTGCAACTGATCAGGTTCAAGGGCGAGAACTGGGAACGCTTCGGCGAAATTCTCTCGGGCGACGTCGGCGGCTAACGCTGCTTCGCGAGCTCTGCTGAAGATGCAGCCCCTGCGGCTTTTGCCGCAGGGGCTTTTTGTTTGTGAGGCTTCCGGCAAGATGCTAATCACGACGCTGTCAAAAGAGCCTTGTTAAGAGGTCCGGCGGTTACATTAAGAAATGAAAAGGGAGAGACAGAAATGTCCACAATGAAAAAACTTGCGGTTGTTTCGACCGCGTTTGGACTACTCGCGGCAACTTCGAGCGGCGTTCTCGCACAGAAGAAATACGACCCCGGTGCAAGCGATACCGAAATCAAGATCGGCAACATCATGCCCTACAGCGGACCGGCTTCCGCCTATGGCGTGATCGCCAAGACCGAGGAAGCCTATTTCAAGAAGATCAACGCCGAGGGCGGCATCAACGGCCGCAAGATCAACTTCATCAGCTATGACGATGCGTACAGCCCGCCGAAGACGGTGGAGCAGGCGCGCAAGCTGGTCGAGAGCGACGAAGCACTGATCGTCTTCAATCCGCTCGGCACGCCGCCGAACACGGCGATCCAGAAATACCTCAACAGCAAGAAGGTGCCGCAACTGTTCGTCGCCACCGGCGCCACCAAGTGGAACGATCCGAAAAACTTCCCGTGGACGATGGGCTGGCAGCCCAACTACCAGAGCGAAACGCAGATCTATGCCAAGTACATTCTGAAGAACAAGCCGGACGCCAAGGTCGGAATCCTTTATCAGAACGACGACTACGGTAAGGACTATCTGAAGGGCTTCAAGGACGGACTCGGCGCCAAGGCCGCATCGATGATCGTCCTGGAGGAAAGCTACGAAGTCTCCGAGCCGACGATCGATTCCCACATCGTCAAGCTGAAGGCGAGTGGCGCCGACGTGTTCATCAACATCACCACGCCCAAATTCGCGGCGCAGGCGATCAAGAAGAACGCCGAGATCGGCTGGAAGCCGCTGCACTTTCTCAATAACGTCTCGGCCTCGATTGGCAGCGTGATGAAACCGGCCGGCTTCGAGAATGCGCAGGACATCATCTCGTCCAATTACCTTAAGGATACGTCTGATCCGGAGTGGAAGAACGACCCCGGCATGAAAGCTTTCGATGAATTTCTGGCCAAATACTACCCCGAGGCCAACAGGATCGATAGCTTTGTGATGTACGGGTACACAGTCGCGCAGGGCCTCGTGCATGTGCTCAAAGCCAGCGGCGACAATCTCACCCGCGAGAACGTCATGAAGCAGGCAGCCAGCATCAGGAATCTCGAGATCGGCAGCTTGCTGCCAGGTATCAAGGTCAACACCAGCGCTACAGACTTTGCCCCCATTTCGGCGGTCCAGCTTCAGAAGTTCAAAGGCGAGACCTGGGAACGCTTCGGCGAAGTGATTGATGCCGAGGTCGGCGGCTAATCGCAAAATGCTATCGACCGATTGTTAGCCAGTAATGCCCCCGCAGGCACCCTGCGGGGGTTTTCTTTTGCGGCGATTGGATGGATAACCTGACTTCCCGTCCCTCTTCGTCCCCGAGCAGACATGACCGACCGGCGTCCCCTCTTGCGTGCGATCTTTGACGCGGCCGTTGCGGCCGCGCATCCCGATGTCGTGCTCGCGGCCCATCTGCGCCCGGCGCCGAAGGGCAAGGTGATCTGCCTCGCCGCCGGCAAGGGCGCGGCCGCGATGGCGGCTGCGGCCGAACGGCACTATCTCGACACGCTGGGGCTCGATCCGTCGCGACTGACCGGCATTGCCACCACGCGCCACGGCCACGGCGTGCCGACGCGCCGCATCAGGGTCGTCGAGGCCGGCCATCCCGTGCCCGACGAAGCCGGGTTGAAAGCCGCCGACGAAACGCTGCGTCTCGCTGCGGAAGCAACCGCCGACGACCTGCTGCTGGTGCTGTTGTCCGGCGGTGGTTCCGCGAACTGGATCGCGCCGGCCGACGGCGTTTCGTTTGCACAGAAGCAGCAGGTGAACCGCGCGCTGTTGCGTTCGGGCGCGCCGATCGGCGAGATGAATATCGTCCGCAAGCACCTGTCGCGGATCAAGGGCGGACGGCTGGCCCGCGCCGGACAGCGCGCCGCCGAAATCGTTACGCTGGTGATCTCGGATGTGCCGCATGACGATCCGTCCGCGATCGCATCGGGACCGACGGTGCCGGATCCGAGCACGCTGGCGGACGCCCGCGCGCTGGTGGCGAGGTACAATCTCACGGTCGACGATGCTATCAGGCGCGCCCTCGAAGACCCTGGGAATGAGAGCTGCAAGCCCGGCGATGGCGCGTTTGCCCGCGCGCAGTTCGAGATGATTGCGAAACCGAAGGCTTCGCTCGACGCGGCTATCAAGGTCGCAAAGGACGCGGGATATGAGGTCATCGGCCTCGGCGCCGATCTCGAAGGCGAGGCGCGCGATGTTGCGGCCGATCATGCGCGCCTGGCGCTGAAGGCACACAGCGAAGGCAAACGCATCGCGATCCTTTCGGGCGGCGAACTCACGGTGACCGTGCGCGGCAATGGCCGTGGCGGCCCCAACCAGGAATATGCGCTGGCGCTGGCGGATCTTCTAAAGGACACGTCAGGTATTGTGGCGCTGGCGGCGGACACCGACGGTGCCGACGGCGGCGCCGGCAACGCAACCGATCCGGCCGGCGCCGTGATTGATCAGACCACGTTTGCCAAGATGAAGTCGCTCGGGCTGGACCCCGCGGCCTATCTCGCCAACAACGATGCCACCGCGTTCTTTTCCGCCAGCGGCGATCTGCTGCTGACCGGCCCGACGCTCACCAACGTCAATGACGTCAGGGTGATTTTGGTGGACCCCGCCTAGGTTTTGCGAACCGTTGCCGGCATCCTGTAGGTGTTAAAGCGACGTTAACGCTCTGTTGAGCAAGTTGCGAGGAACCGGCGCGCATTGGCCGGTCTCGAAGGCGCAATTCACCAGCTTGGGCTTCTAATGGGCGCGCTCCTGGAGGAGGAGAGCCGCCGATAGCGGCTGGGGAAACGCCATATGACGGATCACGGCCAGATAACCGCCCCGCGGTCAGCGCCCCTGAGTGCGCGGCTCGAAGAGGCGATCAACCATTTATCGCTCGGCATCGCCATTTTCGACGAGAAACGCGAAGTCGTTTTCTGCAACGAGCGTTACAGGGAAATGTACGGGCTCTCGCCCGAACAGGTGAAGCCGGGGACGCCGACCCATGAACTGATCCGGCATCGGCTGAATCTCGGCCTGAAGGTGCAGGTCGCAGTCGATGACTACATCCGCGAGCGCGTCGGCCGCGACATCGCACTCGACACCACGATGCAGGAATTCACTGACGGCCGGATCATCGCCTACACCGTCTACCCGATACCCGGCGGCGGCGGAATGGCGACCCACGAGGACATCACCGAGCGCGAAGAGCTCAATGCCCGGCTGAAGAAACAATACGAACTCGGCAAGGCGCAGGAAGAGACGCTGCGCGTCAGGAACTTCCAGTTCGACACCGCCATCAACAACATGTCGCAGGGGCTCTGCTTCTTCGATTCCGACCACCGGCTGATCGTCTGCAACGATCGCTTTGTCGAGATGTATGATATTGCGCCCGAGCGCGTCAGCCCCGGCATGTCGCTGATCGAGATCGTCGACCTGCGCTTCGAAGCCGGCAGCTTTCCCGCCATGACGCGCGATGAATATCTTCAATGGCGCACCAACGTCGCGGTTTCCAACGAGCCGAAAGACAGCATCGTCGAATTGATGAACGGACGCACGTTCAAGATCCGGCACCGCCCGATGCCCGGCGGCGGCTGGGTCGCCACGCATGAAGACATCACCGAGCAGCGCCAGTCTGAGGTCAAGATCGAATACATGGCGCACCACGACGCGCTGACCGATCTGGCCAACCGGGTGCTGTTGAACGACCGGCTCGAATATGCGCTGGGCAGGATTCAGCACGGCGAAATGGTGGCCGTCCATCATCTCGACCTCGATCAATTCAAGGCCGTCAACGATACGTTCGGCCATCCCTGCGGCGACAAGCTGCTGAGGATCGTCGCCGAGCGGTTACGCGGGCTCGTTGGCGACGCCGATACCATCGCGCGGATGGGCGGCGATGAATTCGTGATCGTGCAGGCCACGATCGCAGACCCCGCCGAAGCCACTTTGCTGGCGCAGGGCGTCATCGATGCGCTGAGCGAGCCCTATGACATCGACGGCCAACAGGCCGTGATCGGCGTCAGCATCGGCATTTCGGTCGGTCCCGGTGACGGATCGAATCCCGACAAATTGTTGCGCAACGCCGACCTCGCGCTCTACCGCGCCAAGAGCGACGGCCGCGGCACGTTCCGCTTCTTCGAGCCCGCGATGGATTTGCAGATGCAGACCCGCCGCGTCATGGAGCAGGACCTGCGCAAGGCGCTGCCGGCGGGCGAATTCGAGCTGCACTACCAGCCGGTCGTCAACCTGGCGAGCAAGGAAATCAGCGGCTTTGAAGCCTTGATACGCTGGAATCATCCGGCCAAGGGGTTGATCTCGCCGGCCACCTTCATTCCGCTGGCCGAAGAGATCGGCTTTATCGTCCCGCTGGGCGAGTGGGTCATCCGGCAGGCCTGCGCCACCGCGGCGCAATGGCCCGACAACCTTCACGTCGCCGTCAATATTTCAGCGATCCAGTTTCGCAGTCCCGGCCTGATGCAGGTGATCGTCAGCGCGCTCGCGGCTTCCGGCCTCGCGGCCACACGGCTGGAGATCGAGATCACCGAGAGCGTGTTGCTCCACAACAAGGAGGCGACGCTCGCGGTGCTGCATCAGTTGCGGGCGCTCGGGATCCGGATCGCGATGGACGATTTCGGTACCGGATATTCGTCGCTGACGTATTTGCAGAGCTTTCCGTTCGACAAGATCAAGATCGACCGCTCCTTCGTCAAGAACATCACCGAGGATTCGAGCTCGCTCACCATCGTGCGGGCGGTTGCCGCACTCGCCAATGGCATGGGCATGACAGCTACTGCCGAGGGCGTGGAAACCGCCGAACAACTCCACAGCATCGCTTCCGAAGGATGCACGGAGATGCAGGGCTTCCTGTTCAGCAAGCCGCTTCCCGCCGCCGAGATCGAGCGGCAATTCCTGTCGGGACGCGGGCCGCGCGAGGCTCAAGGCCGTATCGTCGCGGCCTGATTGAGCTACATCGTCATTCCGGGGCGATGCAAAGCATCGAACCCGGAATCTCGAGATTCCGGGTCTGGTCCTTCGGACCATCCCGGAATGACAGGCAACATCAAAACTCCGCCGCGATCTTCGACAGCATTTCGAGCAGGGCTACGCGGTTGGCGGGGCCCAGCAATTCGTTGAGCCGCGCCTCGTGCTTGCTGGCAACCAGCTTCTTGGCGCGCGCCAGCACCGCCCTGCCCTTGTCGGTCAGAAGCAGGATGTGCGAGCGGCGATCGTTGGTCGAACGCATCCGGGCGCACAGGCCGCGGCTCTCCAGCGCATCCAGCATCGATACGAAATTCGGCCTGAGGATGCCGAGCGTGTTGGCGATTTCGGTCTGGTTGCGTCCGGGGTTGCGGTCGAGCAGCAGCAGCACCGAGAATTGCGCCGGCGTCAGTTGCAGCGGCGCGACGCAGCGCAGAAAATCCTCGAACACCTTGAGCTGTGCACGCTTGAGCGAATAGCCGAGCAGTTCGGCCAGCTCGCCCAGTTGCAGCCCGGCATTATCAGCGGCGCCGCCCGCAATTTCCTTGCCGTTGCTGCGCGGCGACTTGACGGCATCGGTCGCTGCCTTGGAAACTGTCATGGCGTGAGGCTCGCACTCGAAAAAGGCTTGGCCGGCGGCCGGGCCCTTGATGTTATATTTGATAATTGTTATTGAATATATCAAATATCGGCGCCTTTCAACTGCCGAGATATCGGACGGCCGGCGGACCGCGTGAGGTCAGGACCGGCGACGCTTTTAGGGGGAGCGCCAGTCTTGAATACGACGATCATGCTGTTCCTGCTGCAGGACGGCATCACCAATGGCGCGATCTATGCGCTGCTCGGGCTGGCGCTGGTGCTGGTGTTTGCTGTCACCCGCGTCATCCTGATCCCGCAGGGCGAATTCGTCACGTTCGGCGCGCTCAGCTACGCCGTGCTGGCGACCGGCAAGGTGCCGGGCACCGCGTGGCTCGCCATGGCCATGGGCGTGGTGGCCTTCGCGCTCGATCTGTTTAACGCACGGCGCTCGCTGCGGCTCACGCGGGTTGCGCGCTCCTTTGCCCTCAACATCGTCCTGCCGGCGGCGATCCTGGCCCTCGCTTATGCGCTTGCCGGGCCCAAGACGCCGATCGCGATCAACATCGCGCTGTCGCTTTTGATCGTCGCGGCGATCGGACTGTTCCTCTACCGCATCGCGTTCCAGCCGATCGCCCATACCTCGGTGCTGGTGCTGCTGATCGCCTCCGTCGGCTGCCATCTCGCCTTGCAGGGCCTGGGCCTGGTGTTCTTCGGCGCCGAAGGTCTGCGCGGACCGGCGCTGTCCAACACCGCATTGACGATCGGCCCGCTGCGCTTCACCGGCCAGAGCCTTGCGGTCTATGGGCTGACGATTGCCTTCATCATAGCGCTGTGGCTGTTCTTCGGCTTCACGCGGATGGGCAAGGCGCTGCGTGCCACCGCCGTCAACCGGTTAGGCGCCCGCCTCGTCGGCATCCGCACCACGCTGTCGGGACAGATCGCTTTCCTGCTGGCGTCCCTGATCGGCGCCATTTCCGGCATCCTGATCGTGCCGATCACCACGCTCTATTACGACACTGGATTCCTGATCGGCCTGAAAGGTTTTATTGCCGCGATCATCGGCGGGCTGGTGAGCTATCCGCTGACGGCAGTGGCGGCCCTGATCGTCGGCAGCGTCGAGGCGTTCTCCTCGTTCTACGCCAGCAATTTCAAGGAGGTCATCGTCTTTACGCTGATCCTTCCCGTGCTGGTGCTGCGTTCGCTCGCAGCGCCCGCGGTCGAGGAAGAGAAGGACTGACGGCGATGAATCAGCGGCTTCCCCTCATCACCTTCGCAGCTGTCATGGCGGCGATCCCGTTCATCCCCGGCGTGCCGCCGTTCTGGATCGTGCTGCTCAACAATATCGGCCTCGCCGCGCTGGTGGCCATGGGCCTCGTGCTGTTGACCGGCGTCGGCGGCCTCACCTCGTTCGGCCAGGCAGCGTTCTGCGGCTTCGGCGCTTACACCACAGCGGTATTGACCACCGCCTATGGCTTCTCGCCGTGGCTGACGCTGCCGCTCTCGCTGCTGGTCAGCGGCATCGCCGCCGTCTTGCTCGGCATCGTCACGGTGCGGCTGTCCGGCCATTATCTGCCGCTCGGCACCATCGCCTGGGGCATCGGGCTGTTTTATTTGTTCAGCAAGCTTGAATTCCTCGGCCGCAATGACGGCATCTCAGGCATTCCGCCGCTCTCGATCGGCAGCTTCCGGATGCTCGATCCCGGCACGATCTATTTCGCGATCTGGATCGGGGTATTGATCTCGGCATTGCTGACCATGAACCTGCTGGATTCCCGCACCGGCCGCGCGATCCGCGCGCTGCGGCGCGGACACATCGCCGGCGAAGCGTTTGGCGTGCAGACGCCGCGCGCCAAGCTCCTGGTGTTCATCTATGCGGCGGTGCTGGCGGGCCTGTCCGGCTGGCTCTACGCGCATTTCCAGCGCGCCGCCAATCCGACGCCGTTCGGCGCGCAGGCCGGCATCGAATATCTGTTCATCGCCGTGGTCGGCGGCGCCGGTTATGTCTGGGGCGCGGTGCTTGGCGCCGGCATCGTGGTGATCCTGAAAGAGGTGCTGCAGAGCTATCTGCCGTATGTCTTCGGCGGCCAGAGCCAGCTCGAGACCATCGTGTTCGGCATCCTGCTGGTCGTTCTGCTGCAACTGGCGCCGACAGGCGTCTGGCCGTGGCTGATGGCGCGATTGCCGTTCAAGCCGGGCCGCAAGGTACCCGATACGTCGCTTCCCCTCGCCAAGCGCGAGCGCGCGCCGGCCTCTGCCGCCGCGCTGCTCCAGATCGAGAAAGCGCGCAAGCAGTTCGGCGGCGTGATTGCCGTCAACGACGTCTCCTTCGACGTCCAGGCCCGCGAGATCGTCGCCCTTATCGGTCCCAACGGCGCCGGCAAGAGCACGACGTTCAACCTGATCACGGGCGTGCTGACCACGACCGGCGGCACCATCTCGGTGCTCGGCCGCAAGGTCGACAATGCGCCTCCGCAGGAAGTTGTAAAACTCGGCGTCGCGCGCACCTTCCAGCACGTCAAGCTGGTGCCCGACATGACCGTGCTGGAGAACGTCGCGATCGGCGCGCATCTGCGCGGGTCTTCGGGCGCGATATCAAGCATGTTCCGGCTGGATCGGGCCGATGAAGCAAAGCTGCTGGCAGAAGCGGCGCGCCAGATCGAGCGCGTCGGCCTCGGCGACCAGATCGACCAGTTGGCGGGAAGCCTGTCGCTCGGCCAGCAGCGCATCGTCGAGATCGCGCGTGCGCTGTGCGTCGATCCATTGCTGCTGCTGCTCGACGAGCCGGCCGCGGGATTGCGCCATATGGAGAAGCAGCGGCTCGCTGCCCTCCTCCGTCAACTGCGCGACGGCGGCATGTCGGTGCTGCTGGTCGAGCACGACATGGGTTTTGTGATGGACCTCGCCGACCGCATCGTGGTGCTGGATTTCGGCACCAAGATCGCCGAGGGCACGCCGGCTGAGATCAAGACCAATCCCGATGTGATCAAGGCCTATCTCGGAGCCACCGCATGAGCGCGCTGTTATCGGTCTCCGACGCCCATGTTTCCTACGGCAAGGTCGAAGCCGTGCGTTCGGTTTCGCTCGACGTCGCCGATAACGAGATCGTTACCATCATCGGCGCCAACGGCGCCGGCAAGACCACGCTCTTGAACGCCATCATGGGCGTGCTGCCGCTCAAGGGCGCTACCGCCTTCGCAGGCCTGGACATGGCCGCACTCGACATCGAGGATCGCGTTGCGGCGGGCCTGTGTCTGGTGCCCGAGCACCGCGAATTGTTCGGCACCATGAATGTCGAGGACAATCTGGAGCTCGGCGCCTTCCGGATTCCGAAGGCTACCGCAGCAAAATCGTTCGAGCGCGTCTATACGCTGTTTCCGCGGCTGAAGGAGCGGCGCAAGCAGCTGGCCGGCACGCTGTCGGGTGGCGAGCAGCAGATGCTGGCGATGGGCCGCGCGTTGATGGGCACGCCAAAACTATTGATGCTGGACGAACCGAGCCTCGGGCTGGCGCCGATCATCGTTGCCGACATCTTCCGCACCATCGGCGAACTGCGCGCCGCCGGCGTCTCGGTGCTGCTGGTCGAGCAGAACGCGCAAGCCGCGCTCAAAATCGCCGACCGCGCCTATGTCATGGAGCTCGGCGAATTCATCCTGTCCGGATCGGCCAGGGACATCGCGTCCAACCAGCGCGTCGCGGCAAGCTATCTCGGCTTCCAGCACGAGGGCGCGAGCGGGATCTAGGGGTGACCCCATAAGTTCAGAGTGATCGGTGGACGTCCGCTTTGGTGCGCATTTCCGGACTCAAGTTGGAAATCGCGTGATGTCCGAACCCGGCGCAGCGAACCGCGCGCCCCCTTCGACGGGAGCCGGCGGGCTTCGCCAGCCCTTCCGAAGTCACCCGACCCTCAAATTCTCCGCCGAAGTCTTCCCCTTGTTGGGCACTTCCTCATAGCTGACCTTTGCACCCTCATTGAGTGTGCTGAGCCCAGCTTTCTCGACCGCGGAGATGTGCACGAAAACATCCTTGCTGCCGTTATCGGGCTGAATGAATCCATAGCCCTTTGTCGCGTTGAACCACTTCACCGTTCCAGTTGCCACCTTGGTCGTCTCCCATATCCGATAGGACCTCAAGACAACCTCATGCCGATTTGGAAGGCAAGCAAAACCCGCCGGGGTGAGCCGGCGGGGCCCGGACTATCGGCTGGTGCCTGCCTTCCTTCCAAATATCCGCGAATTAACTCGCTTTTGAGTTCCCTGGAGGCGCATACTCGGACAATCACCGCTCCGCCTCCTGGGCATTACCGGTGACAGAGAGTGTTGCGCTCCCGCCTATTCGAGGGAAGCATCATGCCCCAGTCTCAACGCCTGTCGTCCGTCATTCCATTCGTTGCAATTGAGCGCCCCGCTTGTCCGACGTGCAAGGCCCCGATGATGCTCGTCAGTATCGAGCCAGCACGCCCGGGCGTCGACTTGCATACCTTTGAATGCGCTATCTGCAACCACGCACATACGACCCTTGCCGCGTATGAAGACCCTATGAAGTCCAAGTCCCTTGGACGCTGGCTTCAAGGCGATTTGCATCCACCCAGGTAAGGCGCGCCGGCGTGAACCTTCGGATTTTGTAGTACTTGAAGGACTAGCGCCCGCAAAGCGTCCCTGATTGAAATCGCAATGTCCGCGATCGTGGCGCCAACAATGTCCTGTATGTTCGGCAATTGCCGCAATGGGAATTGCCGAAGTCCGGAAAGACGGCAAACTAAACTTGCCACTAGCGATGGATTCGCCGTAGCCGCTCCTGATTGCTTTTGACAGGTTAAGCCACTCGTGCCGGCATCAAGCGCCTTAGTTCTTTCCGGGCGGCGGTTCGCTCGCTACTTCCTCTGCCAGTAGCTTTAAAAGCTTCTCCTGCCGCGCGTCAGCTTTCGCTGCCGCCGCTTCCGATGCAGCCACGAGACTGCGATAGAGCTTAAGGTTTTGCCGGCGAATGAAAAATTGATGTTCCATAGCTACCTCCTCTGAGGGCATGGACCGAAGCGCATCGTGCGCTTAAGAATGGAGGATGGGAAGTGTGGACGTGGCGGACCACTTGCCAATTATCGCGACCTTTGCCTTCAGTTACCCCTCTCGCGCTAAGCAGCACGTCCAACATATGCATATGCGCTTTTACTTTGTCGCACCCGGAGTGCGATTCAAATGCCTTTGCGATTTTCGTAGCGCCGGCGTTAATGCAGCCGGAAGACTCCGTCCACGGCGCGTAGTTCGGCAGGCTTGATCAGTTTGGAGTGCGCGACGGTGACCGCAAACAGCGGACCTTCGAGCCTTGTTTCCCAGAACGCAAGGAAATCCTTCAACGCCGGGAAATCCGGAAACATATCGTAGTCCTGCCAGACGTAAGTTTGCAGCAACCAGCGCCGATCCGGACGGCGATAAACGATTTCCGCTGTTGTCAGTCCGTAGCCTAAGAGCTGGTTCCTGAAATCCCTGGAAACCGCATCTTTCTCGACCATGCCAACCTCCAGCTCAACTGAAGAGTAATGCGTGATCCTCAATTCGCCAAAAAGGGAAACGTTCAATAGGTCATAGCAATCAACGCGCTACCAGCATGTTACTTCACCTGCCAGCAGTCGCTGCCTCCTCCAGAAACTCAAGTCGCAGTCAAACATCGTGGGCCGAAGCCCTTGCGCCACAGTGTCACAGGCTTATGTCAAGGGCGGCTAGCACTCGCTCATTGCGACTGCCAATCCAGAAATAATCACAAAAAGCCATGGAGGATCGCATGAAGTTCCGTCCGCTCCACGATCGCGTCGTGGTCAAACGCATCGATGCCGAAGACAAGACCGCTGGCGGCATCCTCATTCCGGACAGTGCCAAGGAAAAGCCCTCACAGGGCGAAATCGTCGCCGTAGGCCCGGGTGGCCGTGACGAAGCCGGCAAGCTGATCCCGATCGACCTCAAGGTCGGTGACCGCGTGTTGTTCGGCAAGTGGTCGGGCACCGAGGTCAAGCTCGATGGTCAGGAACTTCTGATCATGAAGGAAAGCGACATCATGGGCGTTCTCACCGACGTTCCCGCCGCCAAGAAGAAGGCCGCTTAAGCGCTTTAGCCCGTTCCCTCATCCTGAGGAGCCGGCGCAGCCGGCGTCTCGAAGGAAGAGGCCCTGCAATCCAAATCTCATCCCTCAGGAATCCGCCCAATCGCGTGGACCTTGGGATCTGGGAATACGGAGATCATCATGTCAGCCAAGGAAGTCAAATTCGGCGTAGATGCCCGCGACCGCATGCTGCGCGGCGTCGACATTCTCCACAATGCCGTCAAGGTGACGCTCGGTCCCAAGGGCCGCAACGTCGTGCTCGACAAGTCATTCGGCGCTCCCCGCATGACCAAGGACGGCGTCACCGTCGCCAAGGAAATCGAGCTCGAGGACAAGTTCGAGAACATGGGCGCGCAGATGGTGCGCGAAGTCGCCTCCAAGTCCGCTGACGCTGCCGGCGACGGCACCACCACCGCGACCGTTCTCGCGGCTGCGATCGTCCGTGAAGGCGCCAAGTCGGTTGCCGCCGGCATGAACCCGATGGACCTGAAGCGCGGTATCGACATGGCGGTGGAAGCCGTGGTCGCCGACCTCGTCAAGAACTCCAAGAAGGTCACCTCGAACGAGGAAATCGCCCAGGTCGGCACCATCTCCGCCAACGGCGACGCCGAAATCGGCAAGTTCCTGGCTGACGCCATGAAGAAGGTCGGCAACGAGGGCGTCATCACGGTTGAAGAAGCCAAGTCGCTCCAGACCGAGCTCGAAGTCGTCGAAGGCATGCAGTTCGACCGCGGCTATATCTCGCCCTACTTCATCACCAACGCCGACAAGATGCGCGTTGAAATGGACGACGCCTATGTCCTGATCAACGAGAAGAAGCTCTCCTCGCTGAACGAGCTGCTGCCGTTGCTGGAAGCCGTGGTGCAGAGCGGCAAGCCGCTTCTGATTATCGCCGAAGACGTTGAAGGCGAAGCGCTCGCCACCCTTGTCGTGAACCGTCTGCGTGGTGGCCTCAAGGTTGCTGCCGTCAAGGCTCCGGGCTTCGGCGATCGCCGCAAGGCCATGCTGCAGGACATCGCCGTTCTGACCGCTGGTCAGGCGATCTCGGAAGATCTCGGCATCAAGCTCGAGAACGTCACCCTGCAGATGCTCGGTCGCGCCAAGAAGGTGATGATCGACAAGGAGAACACCACCATCGTCAGCGGGGCCGGCAAGAAGGCCGACATCGAGGCGCGCGTGCAGCAGATCAAGGCGCAGATCGAGGAAACCACCTCGGACTACGACCGTGAGAAGCTGCAGGAGCGTCTGGCCAAGCTCGCGGGCGGCGTCGCGGTGATCCGCGTCGGTGGCGCGACCGAGGTCGAGGTAAGGGAGCGTAAGGATCGCGTGGATGACGCGATGCATGCGACCCGTGCGGCGGTGGAAGAAGGCATCGTGCCGGGCGGCGGCGTCGCCCTGCTCCGGGCCTCCCTGCATCTCAAGGGCCTGCGCACCAAGAACGACGACCAGAAGACCGGCGTCGAGATCGTGCGCAAGGCGCTGTCTTGGCCGGCCCGCCAGATCGCGATCAACGCGGGCGAAGACGGTTCCGTCATCCTCGGCAAGATCCTCGAAAAGGACCAGTATGCCTACGGCTTCGACTCGCAGACCGGCGAATATGTCAATCTGATCTCCAAGGGCATCATCGACCCGACCAAGGTCGTTCGCGTGGCGATCCAGAATGCAGCCTCGGTTGCGGCGCTCCTGGTCACCACGGAAGCCATGGTGGCCGAAGTGCCGAAGAAGAACGCAGGCGCCGGCATGCCTGCGGGTGGCGGCGGCATGGGCGGCATGGGTGGTATGGACTTCTAAGTCCAACCATTCAGAGCATAAGAAAGGCCCGGTAGCGATGCCGGGCCTTTTCTGCATCCGCTACATGTCTGTCTCGGCGACGATAGCTACATGGAGGCGACCGCTCTCAAGGGATCGAGTTGCAAGCGGGCTGGAAGAGTGCGAATTTCCGACCATGTCTTCGTCGATTTCGCGAGCCGGATAATGGCGCCACTCCGCACGCTCTATCCACCGATTGAGCCGTACAAAGTTGGTTTTGTAGATGTCGGCGACGGCCATGCGATATACTACGTCCGGCACGCTATGCGTTTCAGTTACACAAGGCCTGGCCTCAAGCCGACTTTCATCTGATCGAGGGCGCCGGCCACGCCTACGATGAACCCGGCATTCTTGATGCGCCGATCAAAGCGACGGATCGTTTTGCGCAGCAAGTCTGACCGGTTACCACCAAACGGATCATGGCCGGATATTTTCGCCCATGGATCATTTTCGACCTGGACGAGGTCCCACGTTAAGTCCCGCCATGTGGGCTTGCTCCCGAAGGCGGATTTCGCGCCGGCCCCTATTAACGAAGCCTTAATCATGATGCGAGTTCCAACCTGCTCGTTGTGAGCTGCACAACTTCCTGAACACGCGCGGCCTTCTAACCTTGCGATGCAGCAACCATTTTCCGTCGGACGCCGGGCGTCGATGATGGCTGCCGGGTTACAAGGTCAGACGATGCGCGCCTCCGATTATCCGACAGTCGAAACCCCCGAATTCCTGCTGGCGGCGCTTGAGCAGGCGAGCGAGGCCGTCGTCATCGTCGACGGCAGCCTGCGCATAAGCCATTTCAACGCTGCGGCTGAATCGATCTGGGGCGTTCGCCGCCAGGAGATTCTTGGACTCGATGCAAGCTGTCTCGGGCTCAATGACCTCACGCAAAATTCCGAAATCACGATCCGGCGCAGTAACGGCAGCCGGCTTCGGGCGTCGCTATCGGTGTCGCGTGTCGAGATCGACGGCCGCAGCAACTACATGGTCTTTGTTCGCGACATCACCGCCGAGGTCGAACGACGCGAGAGGATCGCGTTGCTCAATCTGGTGGCCGACAAGACCAACCGCGCGGTCGTCGTCACCGACCGCAAGCTGCAGGTCGTCTATACCAACGCCGCGTTCTCCGGAATGTTCGGATACTCACCTGAAGAAGCACAAGGACGGCAGGCGAGCCAGCTGCTTGCCGGCCGCTCCACCAATCGCAAGACGCTGCCCAAGCTACGCCGCCGAATCTACGATGAGAGCGGCGCTGAAGACGAAATCCTGGCCTACGACAAGAACGGCGATGAAATCTGGGTCTCGGCCATGGTCAAGCCGTTCCGCAGCGCCCGCGGGCGCGTCAAGTACATCTTCGCCCTGTTGACCGATATCTCCGAGAACAAGCAGTTGCGGTCGCTGCAGCAATTGATCATGAGCGCGTTGGCCGACGAACTCCCGATCACCGAGATTGCCGACCAGCTCTGCCGGCGCGTTGAAACCATTGCACCTGATGTCGTAGCTTCGGTGCTGCACGTCGATTCCGACGGGCTGGTGCACCCGCTGGGTGGACCGAGCCTGCCTGAAGATTACTCTCGCGCGCTTGAAGGCATCGCCATTGGTCCGGCTGTCGGCTCGTGCGGGTCGGCGGCGTATTTTGGCAAGCCTGTACTGGCCGAAGATATCGACACCGATCCGCGCTGGCAGCCGTACAAGGCGCGGCCGCTCGAGGTCGGCCTGAAGGCCTGCTGGTCGACGCCGATCAAGGCCAAGGACGGCCGCGTGATCGGGACCTTCGCCTTCTATTTCAGGGAATGTCGCGCACCGAGCCGCTGGCATCAGCGCATCGTCGACGCCTGCGTTCACCTCGGCGCGCTGGCGATCGAGCGAAAGGAAGCCCGCGCCCAGATCGCCCGGCTCGCCTACCATGACATGCTGACCGGGCTGCCGAACCGTGCGCAGTTGCGTGAGCTGATCAACCAGGCCATCGAAGACTGCGCGCCGCAGAAGCAGCTCGCGCTGGTGTTCCTGGATCTCGATCACTTCAAGGACGTCAACGACACTCTCGGACATTCGGCAGGCGACGCCCTGCTGATCGAATTTACAAAACGGCTGCGCGCCCGTATCCAGTCGTCCGACCTGCTGGGACGCCTGAGCGGCGACGAGTTCGTCATCGCGCTACCGAATTGCGATCCGGCCCGCGCCTCGCTGGTCGCCTCCAACATCACCGAAGCGCTAACGTCGCCGCTATGGATCGACAACAGGCAGGTGCCGATTTCCGCCAGCATGGGCATCAGCATCTATCCCGACAACGCTACCGATATCGATACGCTGATACAGCAGGCCGATGCGGCGATGTACAAGGCCAAGCAGGCGGGCCGCTCCACCCACCGCTTCTTCAGCGCCGACATGAACCGGCTTGCCGAGCAGCGGCTCGTCTTCAGCGCGGCACTCCGCCAGGCCATCGCCAATGACCGGTTGAGGCTCGTCTATCAACCGCAGACCCGAACCGTCGACGGCGCCCTCTACGGCGTCGAAGCGCTGTCCCGCTGGCACGATCCTGATCTTGGCGAAGTCCCGCCTTCGAAATTCATTCCGCTGGCCGAGGAGGTCGGCCTGATCGAGCAGATCGGCCTGTGGTCGATCCGCGAGGCGTGCCGGCAAATGGCCGCGTGGCGGCAAGCCGGACTGGACGTCCCCTGCGTGGCGGTCAACCTGTCGCCGCTCAATTTCCAGAATGCGAAGCTTGCTGCCGTGGTGGCGGAGACCCTCGCAGCCAACGACCTCCCACCCCAGACATTGATGCTCGAGATCACCGAAGGCGTGCTCGTGAACGAGCGTTCGGCCGCGATCGACACCATGAATGCGATCCGCAAGCTCGGCGTCGGCCTGTCGCTGGACGATTTCGGAACCGGCTATTCAAGCCTGAGCCGGCTGGCGCACTTGCCGATCCGCGAATTGAAGATCGACCGCAGTTTTATGCGCAACATCGAGCGTGATGCCAGCGCGCTTGCGATCGCCACCGCCGTCGTCCGTGTCGGCCAGAGCCTGAAAATGGCCGTGGTCGCCGAGGGCGTCGAAACCGAGGGACAACGCAAGCTGCTGGCCGGGCTCGGGTGCGACGTCGTGCAGGGATATCTCTACGCGCCTGCGATGTCGCCCGAAGCGTTCGAGCGATGGCTGCTCGACCATGTCGCCGAGCAGGCGCGGGTGATGCGCAGATGCGTCGACGAGGCCCGTTCGCAGCCGACGCCGTCGCTGGTCGCTTCCACGGGGGGATAGCCGACGACGTAGGGTGGGCAAAGGCGCGATTGCGCCGTGCCCACCATCTCTCTCGTTCGCCGCTCTATGGTGGGCACGCTTCCGCCTTCGCTCGTCGAGCTACGGCGGACAAGTCGCTTTGCCCACCCTACGGACCGCTACAGACCGCGCTTCTTACTTCGCTGGAACGTACTTTCCGTCCTTCACGGTCAGGATGATCCGCGAGCGGTCGTCGAGGCCGTAGCGATCCTTTTCGGTGAAGTTGTAGACACCCTGGCTGGCCGCGATTTCCTTCTCGGACATCAGCGCCAGGCGGATCGCCTCGCGGAAGTCCGGCGTTCCCGGTTTTGCCGTCTTCAGCGCCACCGGCACCACGCGCTTGAGCACTTCAAATGCATCATAGGAATGGCCGGCGAACTGGCTGCGGCTGTTGGCGCCATACTTGGCTTCATAGGCGGTGTTGAGCGCGAGGCCCGGCTTCTTGGTCAGCGCGGTGTCGGGTTGCGTCTCCGGCGACATCACCGGACCCGACGCCATGATCACGCCTTCGGCCGCGGGACCTGCGATGCGGATGAAGTCCATGCTGGCGGCGCCGTGGGTCTGGTAGATCAGGCCCTTGTAGCCGCGCTCGCGCAGCGTGGTCTGCGGCAGCGCCGCGGCGGTGCCGGAAGCGCCGACCAGGATCGCATCCGGATTGGCGGCGAGGAGTTTCAGAACCTGTCCTGCGACCGACGTATCCGGGCGCGCAAAACGCTCCTCGGTGGCGAGCGTCATTCCCATAGGAATGGCCTGGTTCTTGAAGTCGTTGAACCAGAGATCGCCGTAGGAATCGGAGTAACCGATATAGCCGACGGACTTGATGCCGTGCGCCTTCATGTGCTCGTACAGCACCTTGCCCATGATCGGGATAGGCTGCGGCATGGCGACCGACCATTTGATGCGCGCCTCGGTGATCGGAAACGGCGCGAGGCCGATATGCGGAATGCCGGCCTCGTTCGCCACGGTGGCGACCGCGACCGTGGAAGGCGTCGTCGACGACCCCATGATGATGTCAGCCTTGGACTCGGTGACGAAGCGCCGCGTGTTCGTTGTCGCCGTGGTCGGATCACCGCCGTCGTCGAGCGTGATGATCTTGATCGGCACGCCGCCGATTTCCTTCGGCACGAAGTCGAGCGAGTTGCGCTCGGGAATGCCGAGCGCCGCGGCGGGACCCGTCGTGGTGATGGAAATGCCGACTACGATCTCGTTGGTTTGCGCCATCGCCGGCAAGCCCGTCAGAGCAAGCGCCGCCGCGACGGAAGCAGCGGACAGAAAAGTCTTATTCATTCATTCCTCCCTGGATTATCTATTTATCGTTTTAAGCAAAGTCCCGTGGGCTATTCAGCCCCTTCTTTAGGTCATGCGCAGGCCTAAGTCAGCCCCGCATGAATCGCTCGATGATCTCCGGCGGCATCGGCGCCGATTTCAGCTTCGCAGGGTCGTCCGGATGCTTGCCGACCAGCACGCGGGTCTCGAACGCCTCGATCGCCAGTGCCTCGCCCTTGAACACGTTGTGGATCACCTCGAAAGAGGATCGCTTGAAGCTCTCGATCCGGCTTTCGATTCTGATCCAGTCGCCATGGGTCGAGGGGATGTGGAATTTGGCCCGCGTGTCGACCATGGGGATGCCGACCAGGCCATATTTGTGGATGAGGTCCTGCTTCGAATAACCGGCCGCTTCGAACATGATCGAGGTCGAATCGTCGAACATTGCGAAATATCGCGGGTAGTAAACGATGTTGGCGGGATCGCAATCGCCCCACTGGATCTGCACGTCGCGCCGGTTAACGAACATCGAGTACTCCTAGCGCGGCGCCATGCGAAGCGCGGCATCGAGCCGCACCACTTCGCCGTTCAGGTAAGGGTTGTCGATCATGTGCAGCGCCAGCGAGGCGAACTCGTCAGCTTGACCGAGCCGGCGCGGGAACGGGATCGAAGCGGCAAGCGAATCCTGCGCTTCCTGCGGCAGGTTGGCGAGCAGCGGTGTAAGGAAGAGGCCCGGCGCGATCGTCAGCACGCGAATGCCGAACTGCGCCAGCTCGCGCGCGATCGGCAGCGTCATGGCGACGATGCCGCCCTTGGAGGCCGAATAGGCTGATTGGCCGATCTGGCCGTCATAGGCCGCGACGGAAGCCGTGGAAATCACGACGCCGCGCTCACCGGTCGCCAGCGGCTCCAGCTTCGACATGCCTGCCGTCGCCAGCCGCAGCATGTTGAAGGAGCCGATCAGGTTGACCTTGATCACCCTGTCGAAATCGCTTAGCGCCATCGGACCTTCCTTGCCGATCACGCGCTTGGCGACGCCGATGCCGGCGCAATTCACCAGCACGCGCGCCGGGCCGTGGGCGGCCGCAGCCTTGGCGATCGCGGCTTCCGCCGAAGCCGCATCGGAAACGTCGCAGATCACGGCCGTGCCGCCGATCTCGGCGGCGACGGTTTCAGCGAGCGCGGCGTTGAGATCGCAGACCGCGACCTTGGCGCCCTGCGCCGCAAGCCGGCGCGCGGTCGCCGCGCCCAATCCCGATGCGCCGCCGGTGACGATGGCGGCCTGGTCCTTCAACTGCATGGTGTCCTCCCTGACAAACTATTCTTCGAGTTCATGACAGCGTAATCACCTGCGCCGGCGGCGCGGGCGAATAAATCTCCTCGATCAGCGCGCTGCGATTTTCGAGCACCGCGCGCTGGTTGATCGAGCCCTTGTCGGTGACCTCGCCGCGATCGATCGACAGCGGCGCATCGAGCAGCACCGCGCGCGTGATCCGGGTCGACGAACCCGTGGCGCCAGCCACCAGCTGCTGGAAGCGCTCGCGGAAGGCCGCAACAATCAGCGGGTCGGACGCAGCAGTGGCAATGTCGTCAGGCGGAAGCGTCGGATTGATCAGGCGGCAACCGTCGAGGTCCAGCGCCACCAGCGCCGATATTTCGTCGCGGTTGATGCCGGCAATGACGACGTCACGCACCAGGGGCGCACAGGCCGCAACGAAGCGCGCGCGCAACGGCCCAACGCTGACCCAGGTCCCGCTGGCGAGCTTGAAGTCTTCACCGGTACGGCCGTCGAAATCGAACCCGGCATCGAAATTATCAGGGTCGACCGGCTTCAGCGCATCGCCCATTTTGTAGAAGCCCTCCTCGTCGAAGGCCTTCGCGGTCATGTCAGGCTGACGCCAGTAGCCGGGCATCACGTTCGGCCCCTTGGCGCGAACTTCCAGCTTGCCATTGTTGGGCACGAGCTTCGCGTCATTGCCCAGCACCGGCAGCCCGACATGGCCGGAGCGGCTGGTGAGCGGATTGACCGACATGAAAAATGGCGCGGTTTCGGTGGCGCCGAGGCCGGTCAGCATCGGCACGCGATAACCGGTTTCCCGGACCGAAAGTTCGTCCAGGCTGTTCCAGACGAAGGCCGACAGCGCGGCGCCCGAGAAGAACATCGCATGCAGGCGAGCAAAGAACTTCTTCCGCAAGGCCTCATCGTCGCGCAGATAGGGCAACAGCGATTCATAGCCCTTGGGCACGTTGAAATAGACCGTCGGCGAAATCTCCTGCAGATTGCGCACGGTCTCCTCGATGCCGCCGGGCATCGGCTTGCCCTCGTCGAGATACATCGAGCCGCCATTGTACAGCGTCAGCCCGATATTGTGATTGCCGCCGAAGGTGTGATTCCACGGCAGCCAGTCGACGATAACCGGCGGCTCGTCCTTCAGGAACGCCAGCGTCTCGCGCAGCATCACCTGGTTGGCGCAGATCATGCGCTGGGTGTTGATGACCGCCTTCGGGTTACCCGTCGAGCCCGACGTCAGCAGGAATTTGGCGATCGTCTCCGGGCCGATAGCTTCATGCACGGCATCGAGGCGCGGGTGCAGCGGCGTTGCCATCAGGTCCGCCAGCGTGGTGACGTCGCGGCCGGGCACGGCGCCGCGCGAGGCCGCGATCTCAGTGCCGAAGGAAACGTTGGCGGCCAGCGCATCGGCGAATTTCGTGGCGTCGTCGGCGAAGACGAGGCCGGGCGTCAACAGCTTCATCAGATAGCCGAGCTTGCCGTAGTCCCGCGACACCAGCGAATAGGCCGGCGATACCGGGCAGAAGGGAATGCCGGCATAGAGCGCGCCGAACGCGATCAGCACATGGTCGATCGAGTTGCCGGAGAGAATGACGACCGGCTTCTCGACTGAGAGGCCGCGCGCCAGCAGCGCGGACGCGATGTGCCGCGAGGAGGCGAGCAGCTCCGCATAGGTGATCTGCCGCCAGCCCCGCGCCGCGTTCCGCTCCGCCATGAAGACCCGATCGGGCGCAGCTTCAACCCAATGATGCAGGCGGTCGGTGATGCGCACGGGATAGTCGAGCAGTTGCGCTTTCGGGCGCAGATAGATGGTGCCGTCGTCGCGGCGCTCGACATGCACCGCGGGCGTGCCGAACGAGATCGGGCGCAGCGGATGATTTGCGCGCACGGCTGAATCGATCGAGGCGGACATGCTGGGCGTGGCGCTCATGTCAGGTCGGCTTCACCTTTGCAGTCTTGTGGTCGAGAAACGCGCGAATGCGGCGCTTTGCCTCTTTGTCGCTCTGCGCCACCGTCGCCATCAGGGATTCCATCAAAAGGCCCGTTTGCGGATTGGCCTCCGCGATCATAGGCAATGCCTGCAGCACGGCGAAATTGGTCAGCGGCGCGTTCGCAGCGACGCGTTCGGCCAGTTCCAGCGCCTTCGGCAGCGCGCCGCCGGCATCCGTGAGGTATTGCGAGAAACCATAGGCCGAGCCTTCGGTGGCCGAATAGACCCGCCCGGTGAGCATCATGTCGATCATCCGCGCCACGCCGATCAGCCGCGGCAGCCGCACCGAGCCGCCGCCGCCGACGAAAATGCCGCGCTGGCCCTCGGGCAGCGCGAAATAGGCTGACGGTTCGGCGACGCGGATATGCGCCGCGCAGGCCAGTTCCAGGCCGCCGCCGATCACCGCACCCTTCAGCGCCGCGATCACGGGAACGCGGCTATACTGGATGCGGTCGAACACCCGGTGCCACATCTGGGAGTGCCGCAGGCCCTCGGTCGCGTCATGCTCGGTCAGTTCGGACAGATCGAGGCCGGAGGAGAAATGATCGCCGACGCCATGGATGACCACGGCGCCAACGCCATCAGGCAGATTGGAGAAGCAATCCTGGATCGCGAGGATGATGCCGTCGTTCAGCGCATTGCGCTTGGCCGGGCGGTTGAGGCCAACGGTCAGCACCGCGCCCGTCTGCTCGATCTTGAGCAGGTCGGATTGACCCGCAGCGGCGGTGGTGGCGTTTCCCATGGGCGTATATTACTTCCTGTGCAGAATAGTTATATTTTATAACGATTGTAGGAGGAGTCAATACGCGCGGTAAGCCACCCCTCCGGGGGAGGGTGAAGCCCTTACAACACCTGGTGCACGTCGATGACGACGCGGTCGGCGTGGCGGGCGGCGGAGCCGATGAACAGGTTTTCCATCAACCAGCGATATTTCGGAGCCCCGGTCTCGAACCGCGGCACAGTGCGGCAATAGATCAGGTTTGGATCGACCGGCTCGCCGCGCTTGAGTTTCTGCAGCAAGTCGACCGGGCCGAAGCGCAGGCCCTTGTTCTCGACATAGACGACCGCGCCGTCGTCGGTCTCGAAAGCGTATTTCGCTTCCAGCTCGATCAGTTCGTTGGGCCGGATGATCTGGAAGTCCGCGCCGAACGCGCAGACCTTGCCGTTGATCCCCTCGCCCTTCACCTCGCCGCCGATGATCGGAATGATCCGGCGCACGCCGGTGCCGATCTCGCCCGCCGAGGTCACCTCGCCGATCCGGGCGGTGATGGTGAAGACGTATCTGGTCGAAAGCTGCGGGGTCATCGCTAGTGAGCCATCATGCGGGTCGGCAGCCAAAGCGCCAGCATCGGAAATGCGATCAGGATCACCAGCCGGATCAGGTCGGTCACGACGAACGGGATCACGCCGCGGAAGATCGTCGAGAATGACACGTCCTTCACCACGCTCTTGATGACAAAGACGTTCATGCCGACGGGCGGATGGATCAGGCCGAGTTCGACCGTCATGACGATGATGATGCCGAACCAGATCGGGTCGAAGCCGAGATGGGTGATGACCGGGAAGATGATCGGCACGGTGAGGATGATCATGGCCATGGCGTCCATCAGGCAGCCCAGCACCAGATACATCACCATGATGAGAGCAAGAATGCCGTAGGGACCAAGCCCAAGGCCGGTGAGAAGTTCCGTGACCTTCTGCGGGGTCTGCGTCACCGTCAGAAAATAGCCGAAGATCAGCGCGCCGATCAGCACGGTGAAGACGGCAGCCGCCGTGCGGGTGGCTTGCAAGAGCGACGCGAGGATCTTTTCCTTGTTCAGCCGTCCGGTGAGCAGGCCAATCAGGAACGCGCCGGTGGCGCCAACGCCGCCGGCCTCGGTCGGCGTAAAGCGCGGCAGAAACGGCAAGCCGTAAAGTCCGCCAATGACGAAGATGAACAGCAGTACCGGGGCCCAGATGCTCTTCAGGCCCGCAAAGCGCTCGCGCCACGGGATCGGCGTGCCCCTCGGCAGGAAATCAGGCCGAAACCAGCCGATCAGCGCGATGGTCAGCATGTACATGGTCATCGCGAGTATGCCGGGAATGATGCCGGCGATGAACAGCTTTCCGATGTCCTGCTCGGTGATGATGCCGTAGACCGCAAGCACCGTGGACGGCGGCAGCATGGCGCCCAGCGTGCCGCCGGCCGCGATCACGCCGGTGGCGAAGGATTGCGGATAGCCGAAGCGGCGCATTTCCGGATAGGCCACGGCCGAGAAGGTTGCGGCGGTCGCGACCGACGAGCCGCAGATCGCGGCAAAGCCGCCGCAGGCGCCGACGGTGGCAATGCCGAGCCCGCCGCGCAGATGACCGACAAAGCCGTTGGCGGCGCGGAACAGCTCCTGACTCATGCCGGAATTGCTGACGAAGGTGCCCATCAGCAGGAACATCGGGATGACGCCAAAAGTGTAGTCGGTCACCGTGCGCATCGAGGTCTGGCCGACCAGTTTCAGCGCCGGCGTGAAGCCGACGAGGTAGCCAAAGCCGCAGACACCGACGAGCCCCATCGCCATGCCCACGGGCACGCGCAGCAGCATCAGCGCAAACAGCGCGACAAATCCCAGGACGGCGACCGCGTCTGTGCTCATCGCCTACTCCACGGCCTTGATCTTGGGTTCTTCCTGCATCTCTTCCGGATGGAAGATCAGGCGATAGGTGCGGATCGCGATCAGCAGCACCGCAGCGCCATCGCCGGCCCAGGCAACGGCAAAGAACGGCCAGGTCGGCATGTGCAGGTCGAAGGTGAGAACGTTGTCGTTGTAGGTGCCGCGCACCTTGTCGAACAGCGTCCAGGTCTGCACCGCCACCACGAACAGCAGCACCAGCGTGGCGAACACGTCGATCATGCGCTTGTATTTCGGGCCGACATTGGCCCAGACCAGATCGACGGTGATGTGGCCGCCGCGATAGCTGGTGGCGGCGATGCCCCAGAAGATCAGAATGCCGAGCAGCATGCGCCCGATATCGAACGAGTCCGGAATGTTGTAGCTGAGCGTGTTGCGCAGGATCACGGCCAGGAAAATGTTCAGCGCAACGATGCCGACAAAGGCGGCAGCGATCCATTCGATCGTGTCGATGAACCGGTCCATCCACGCGCGACTCATGGCGGCTCCGAGAGGCTGACTGTTTTCTGTTTGAGCATGATCTCTTTCGGAAAACCGGTATCCACTTTTCCGGATCATGCTCCCGGGGGTAAGGAAAAGCCGCGGCGGAGGCCCCGCCGCGCCGGGGTTACGGGATCAGGCTATTCCGCGAGCGCATTGTGCTTCTTCAGCGCCGCGCGCAGCTCCGCCATTGCCGGATCGGGGTCGACGCCGTTCTTCTTGACGCCGTCGCCCCAGGTCTTGGTCAGTGGTTCGGAAGCCTTCTTCCACAGCGCGATCTGCTCGGGCGTGAGCTTGTAGACCTCGTGGCCGGTGTCCGCCTTGATCTTCGCGATGCCGGCATCTTCCATCTTGCCCCAGTACTCACCGACACGGCCGGAGGCCTCGGTGTTGCAATTGTTGTCGATCGCCTTCTTCTGCTTGTCGGACATCTGGTTGTACTTGTCCTTGTTGATGACGAAGGCGAAGGTCGTGACGTAGAGCGGCGCCTCCATGTCGTACTTCGTCACCTTGTCGATGCCGAACAGAAGCAGCGAGCCCCAGGGGAAGGTGACCGCGTCGGCCACGCCGCGTTCGATGATGTCGCGCACTTCCGGCGCCGATGATTGCACATTGGTGCCGCCGAGCGACGTGACGAAGTTGGCCATGGTGGCGTGCGCCGGGCGGATCTTCATGCCCTTGACGTCGTCAGGCACCACGATCTTCTTGGTGCGCGAATGGAACGACGACGGCGAATGGATGAAGGCGAGACAGAACTTGACGTCCTTCATCTCCTTCTCGGCATATTTGCGGTACCATTCGTCCAGCGCCATCGAGCCGCCCTTGGCGTCCGACATCAGGAACGGCAGCTCGCCCGCGCCGATGATCGGGAAGCGGCCGGGCTGATAGCCGGGGTTGACGTAGGTGACGTCGGCGATGCCGTCGCGCGCCATGTCGTAATGATCGAACGCCTTGCCGAGCTGCTGCGCCGGAAACACTTTTGACTTGATGGTTCCGCCGGAATCCTTCTCGACCGCGGCCGCCCAGTCTTCCAGCGACTTCTGCAGCGGATGCGAAGCCGGCACCCAGTGCGAAATCTTGAGGTCGATATTCTTCTCCTGCGCCACCGCAGGTGTCACGCTGGCGGCCAGCAGCAGCGCCAGAAATGTTTTCCTCATCGACATTTTCTCCCTTGGCACGTGGGGCTGTTTTCGATGCCCGATGTTGTTAGTTAACATGTTATCTAAGTCGCTGGTGTTTTCAAGGCGGACGTTCGGCCGCGACGCCTGCTCTCCCCGCTGTTTGCTATAGGTGCACTGCCGCGAAGTGCACCGTATTGTTTTGCGCCAATGTCCTTTGCCAAAACCGTTATATGATATAACTACCACTGCAAGTCTGGGGACCGCTACCCGCGGACCCCTAACCTATAATACCGGGAGGAGCGGGTATTGAGGACAAAAGTAGCAATCATAGGTGCAGGTCCGGCAGGATTGTTGCTTGGGCAACTATTACACCTTTACGGCATCGAAAACATCATTCTCGAGCGCCAGACGCCGGAATATGTGCTCGGCCGGATCCGCGCCGGCCTGCTCGAAGAAGGCACGGTGGCGCTGCTCGACGAGGTCGGCGCCGGCGCGCGCGCCCATCGCGAGGGGCTGGTCCACCATGGCGTGGAGCTCGCGTTCGGCGGCGCGCGCCATCGCATCGACATGCACGCCGCCACCGGCAAGACGGTCATGATCTACGGCCAGACGGAAGTAACGCTCGACCTGATGAACGCCCGCAAGGCGGCCGGGCTCACCACGGTCTACCAGGCCGCCGACGTCAAACCGCATGATTTCGATAGCGACCGCCCGCGCGTCAGCTATGTCAGGGATGGCCTCACGCACGAGATCGAATGCGACTTCATCGCCGGCTGCGACGGCTTTCACGGCGTCAGCCGCGCCAGCGTAAAACCGTCGACAATCCAGACCTATGAGCGGATCTATCCGTTCGGCTGGCTCGGCATCCTGTCGGAGACCCCGCCGGTCAGCTCTGAGCTGATCTATTCCAACCACGCGCGCGGATTTGCGCTCTGCACCATGCGCTCGACCCGCCGCAGCCGCTACTATGTGCAGTGCCCGCTCGACGACGATATAGCGCAATGGCCGGATGAACGCTTCTGGGACGAGCTGAAGCGCCGGATCGACCAGAAGGCGGCCGACGAACTCGTGACCGGCCCCTCGATCGAAAAGAGCATCGCGCCGCTGCGCAGCTTCGTCGCCGAGCCGATGCGGTTCGGCCGGATGTTTTTGGCCGGCGACGCCTCCCACATCGTGCCACCGACCGGCGCCAAGGGGCTGAACCTTGCCGCCAGTGATGTGCACTATCTTTCGCAAGCGTTTCGCGAGTATTATGACGAGAAGTCCTCCGCCGGCATCGACGGTTACTCGGCCAAGGCGCTGGCGCGAGTCTGGAAGGCGGTCCGCTTCTCCTGGTGGATGACCTCGATGCTGCACAAATTCCCCGACGAGGGCGAATTCGGCGCACGCATTCAGCTTGCCGAGCTGGATTATGTCGTCAACTCGAAGGCGGCCTCGGCGTCGCTGTCGGAGAATTATGTGGGGTTGCCGTTTTAGGTTCTTTCGCGTCATTGCGGCAGCGACGAATCGTAGCCCGGATGGAGCCACCGCGATTCAAACACCCGCCCAAATCCCGTTTAAAACTTTGTAGGTGATGCGCTGCACACCCCGATAGCGTTCAATGACGAGAAACATCGTCAACCCGCGAGCCGCACATGACCGCACCCGACATCCCCGAAGGTTTTGAGCGCCACACCCGCAAGAGCCCGCTGACCGATCCCTGGGAGCCGCTGTATTCAAAGCGGACCGACAAGGCCGTGATCCTCGGGCTGCGGCTGGCAAAGCCGCACACCAACGGCCGCGGCATGATCCATGGCGGCCTGATTGCTGCGCTTGCCGACGGCGCCATGGGCCATAGTTGCGCCCATGTGATGGGCGGGGTGTCGTCGCTGGTGACAATCGGGCTCGCGGTCGATTTCGTCGGGACCGCCGAGGTCGGGCAATGGCTCGCGGTCGAGAGCGATGTCGTCAAGACCGGCAAGACGGTCTGTTTTGCGCAGAGTTTGATCAAGGCCGACGGCGTCGTGATCGCGCGGGCCAACGCGACGTTTCGCGTGGTGCCGAAGAAGGAACCGGTGAGCTAGCCAAAATGCCAGTCGCTGGTCTCGGTCACCAGATCGATGAAGGTGCGCACCTTGGCCGACAGCAACCGCGATGTCGGATACACGATGTGAATCGGCATCGCCGGCTGCTCAAATTCCGCCAATACGATTCTAAGCCGCCCCGCTTTGAGCGATTCGGCGGCCTGATAGGCCATCACCCGCGTCAGTCCGCCGTCCGCTTCCGCATATTGGATGGCGGCGTCCGAACTGTTGGTGGCGAAGCGCGGCGTGCTGGCGACGCGGATCTCGCGGCCATCCTCGACGAAGCGCCAGTCGAGCGCCGCCGTCATGGCGCCGAACTGAATGGTGTCATGCGAAGGAACCTCCCCTGGCCGCCCCGGGTCACCGCGCGCTTTGAGGTATCCGGGTGAGGCCACCACGATCCGCCGCATCTCGCCGACATGGCGCGCCACCAGCGTCGAGTCGGGCAGATGGCCGATTCTAACAGCGAGATCGACACCGTCCTCGACGAGATTGACCATGCGGTCCGACAAACGAAGGTCGACGGCGACATCGCCATAACGTTTCAGGTAGGCGGTCACGATTCCGCCGACGTGCAGCCGGCCGAACCCGACCGGCGCCGAGATGACGAGCTGCCCCTCCGGCCGCGTGCGCTCGCCCTCGATGGCGCCCTCGGCCTCCCCGATATCGGCCAAAATCCGCCGCGCGCGCTCCAGGTAACGCGAGCCAGCGTCGGTCAGCGTCACCTGCCGCGTGGTCCGCTGCAGCAATCGCGCGCCGAGGCGATCCTCCAGAGCCGCAATCAGCCGCGTGACAGCAGACGGCGACAGGCGGAGCTTCCGGGCCGCGGGGGCAAAACCTCGCAGGTCGGCCACGGTGACAAAAGCCTGCATGGCATCGATCCGGTCCATCCAACTATTGCATAATCCGCAATAGTGAAGTGTCAATTCCGAAGATTGTTTTAGTTATTTGAACATCCATTTTGAAGCGGAAGGACGACCGTTTTGGCGCCCATGACGGGAAGGCTCCTGGGAGGCTCAGATGTCTGACGTTCACACCTATTCCAGCGACGTCGCCTTCACCCCGGCGGTGAAGGCGATCCAGACCCGCAAGGGCTCACGCGAGGCCTATGCAAATGTCGAGGCGCGCGGCGGCTGGCGCACCGAGATCGACGAAAATCTCGCCGGCTTCCTCGCCGAGACCAACAGCTTCTATCTCGCGACGGCTGCCGCGGACGGCCAGCCCTATATCCAGCACCGCGGCGGGCCGAAGGGCTTCATCAAGATTCTCGACAAGAACACGATCGCGTTTGCCGATTACAGCGGCAACCGGCAGTACATCACGCAAGGCAATCTGTCGGAGAATCCGAGGGCACATATTTTCGTGATGGACTACACCCATCGCCGCCGCGTGAAGATCTGGGGCGAGGCGCGCGTGGTGGAAGACGATGCAGCCTTGACCGACGCACTGATGCCAAAGGGCTACAAGGCGCGCCCGGAGCAAGTGATCCTGTTTCGGATCACAGCGTGGGACACCAATTGCCCGCAGCATATCCCGCAGAAGTTCGACGCCGCTGACGTCGCGCAGGCGCTTGCCTTGCGCGATGCCCGTATCGCCGAACTCGAAGCGGAGCTGGCCGCATTGAAGGGCAAGCCCGCGCCGGCGATGCCGTAATCAGGCGGCTTGCTCTTGCTGCACCGGCGCCCAGGCGAATTCCGGGTAGTACAGCAGCATCATCCGGTCGACATAGGCGGTGAGGTTGGCGAACTGCTCGGTCCGCTGCCGCAGCGGCGATTCGAAGAACGGCGTCAGGATTCCGGCGAGCGCGCCGAAGGCGGTGGCGTCCATGCCGCATGGCGTTTCGCCCATCAGAAACGGCTTGTCGCCAAGCTGCACCGACAACGCAAACAGCGAGCGCACGGCGAGATCGACGTCCTCTTCGGGCGCGTGACGTCCGAGGCCGCTGAGCAGATAATTCTCGGCGACGCGGAACTGCGCGTCCTCGCGCAGCTTTTCGCGCAGGTGCAGCGGCACGCTGTCAAAGAAATGCGCGGGGCCCTTGGCAAAATTATCGCCATCGACCCAGCGCGCGCCAACCAGTGCCCAATAAACGTGGTGTTCGATCATCCGCTCGAACGCCCAGGCCTGCGCACGCGCCTGCAGGCTGAGCGGCGCGTCGAAATCGAAACCGTATTTGGCTTCCAGATGCGCGCGAATGAAGGTGGAATCGGCGATTGTCTCGGCCTCATCGACGATATAGGGCAACTGCCCCTTCGGCGAAGCCGGCGGCTTGGCCTTCTCCTTGCGATAGGCAAGACCGGCCATTTTCAGCTGGACCTCGGTTTTGGTCACAAAGGGGCTGATCTCCGGCAGGCCGAAGCCGGCGCCGAAGCCATAAAGGGTAATCATGCTGGTCTCCCGATCTCCAAAAAACGTGTCCCGAGGCTAGTGCCCCCCTGCTGCCACCATGGTGTCAGCAGCAACAATGCCGGCCGCGGCCCTCCTCTGGCCGCGGCGTGCGGGCCTTGCGCACCCACGAGACAAGCTGCCCTTGCGCAAAGGCGCACATTGCTGTGAATGAGCGCCACGCCAGCTCAACCATCGCCCAGCGCAGATCGGTGGTGACGCACTGGATGGAAACCAGCTGTTCCAACGCAAATCCCTGGGCATTTTCGAGAGGTCCGGGGCTTCCCCGGAAGCCGAAATCGCTGAAAATCGTCATGGACAAATTCCCTTCACTTGAGGTGTTGTCCCGATATACCCACCCCCTGCTGCCAACATGCTGTCAGCATCGGGCAGGTGCTTTTAGAAAAGAGAACGCGCCATGCGACGGGCCGACCGGCTGTTCCAGATCATTCAGGTGCTTCGGCGCACAAGGAAGCCTTTGACGGCGGATGCCATCGCCGCCGAGTTGGAAACCTCAAAGCGAACCATCTACCGCGATATAACGACGTTGATCGAACAGCGCGTGCCGATCCGCGGCGAAGCCGGCGTGGGCTACATCCTGGAAAAGGGATTCGACCTGCCGCCCTTGATGCTCACGCCGGATGAGATCGAGGCCTGCGTGCTCGGCGCGCAGTGGGTGGTGGGCCACGCCGATCCCGCGCTGGCGCGCGCCGCGCAGGACCTGATGGCCAAAGTCGCCGAAACCGTGCCGGAGCGCCTGCGGCCCTTCGTGCTGGAGCCGGCCAGCCGCGCCCGATCGGCATGGAACCGGGAGCCCGACCGCATCGACATGGTGCGGACCCGGACACAAATCCACGAGGGCAAAAAGATCACGCTGAACTATCGCGACGAGCACGGGCGCGGCAGCCAGCGTACGATCTGGCCGATCGCAGTCGGCTATCACGAGGCGGTGCGGATACTCGCGGCGTGGTGTGAACTGCGCAAGGATTTCCGCAGTTTCCGCACCGACCGCGTCGTCGACGCGGTCTACCATGACGAAAAATATCCGGAGCGGCGCGACATCCTGCGGGCGAAATGGCGGCGCAGCCTGGTCTGGGAAGCGCCCAAGGATACCTGAAGAGGATACCTGACGCGGGTGGCTGGCCGCGGCCGTCGTTCCGGGCTAAACGCAGGCATGCAAGGAATCGCCGCCGATCACGAAAACCCCTGCCAGGCCTGCGGCGCCTGCTGCAGCTACTCGCAGAACTGGCCGCGTTTCACCACCGAGGACGATGCGGCGCTCGACCTGATCCCGGAAGGGCTGGTCAACGAAAGATTGTCGGGAATGCGCTGCGACGGCGACCGCTGTTCGGCGCTGTCAGGCAAGGTCGGCGAGGCGACGGAGTGCCTGGTCTATGCGGTGCGGCCCGAAGTGTGCCGCACCTGCATGCCCGGCGATGTCGAATGCGCGATGGCGCGAAAGCGCCACGGATTGCCGGTGCTTCCCGTCGTCCCTGCGAACGCAGGGACCCATACCGCGTGATTTATCGATAAGGCAGTTTGGCCGACGCCTTCTGTAACAACCGAGGCCGGTGGCTATGGGCCCCTGGAAGGGGGAGGATGGAGGCGGCTTTGCTTGAGCAATCTGCAGCGGCGCGTTGGCTAACGCAGAGCGTCTGCGCCCCCGTGCTTTCTCGATAGATCACGCGGTATGGGTCCCTGCGTTCGCAGGGACGACCGAAGAGCTGGACTGACTTACGCCGTCACCGCTTCCGCAATATCCTCGTCGTCGATTTCGTCCTCGATCGGTTTGAAGGTCGAGAGCGGCTTGGTCGAAAGGGTGATCGGCTTGCGACCGCCGTGGGATGACGATGAGGCGGAACGCGCGGCGGGTTCGCGCGACAGCGCATAGAGCGTTGAACCGACCCGGCCGCCGAAATGAATCAGCTCGCGTTCGGTGCAGCTTGCTGCAATCGCAACAGCTAGCGCGTGCAGATGGCTGCGGCGGTAGCAGAATAGCGCCAGCATGGCACGGACCTCGGACGAAACGCTCTCCACCAGAAGCGGCAGGCCGTTTGCATTGGCGCGATACATCTCGCCAAGCAGCTCGTCGCGGACCGGACAGAAATCGTTCTCGAAGGCGTCGCGGCTTGAAAACATTGCGGGTTCTCCCTTTGCGGAAGATGCAATGCAATACTCTAATGAAAGGTTAACCACGCGCATCAGTAGTGCTCCGGGTGTCTTGCCAGACACACCCGAATCGAAAATCGGAACATGATTCGCACCAGAGCGAATGCTTAGCCTTCCGATACCGGAGCAGGATTGAAACAGGGAGGCCGCTGCCGCCGCTGGCCGCGCGGGATCAGTTCGCCGCCATGAAGATCGACAGGCCGAAACCGGTGAGGTGGTGCAGCGCCTGATCGACGCCGATCAGCGTCCAGAACCACGGATGCTCGTTCTCCATCGTCACGCCGTAGCGGGAAGCGAAGATCCCCTTGATACGGTCGATGGTGATGTGAATCGCGAAGTCGATGAAGGCGACGAACCAGAATCGCGGCGCGACGATCAGGATCAGCGCCATCGCTACCGCGAGGTGGACGAGGCAATGCGCCAACAGCGGCAGGGCCCAGCCGGTCTTTTGATCCTTGCCGATCGCCATCCAGGAATTCTGCAGCATGAAATCGGCAATGATGTGCTTCACGGTCAGAAGCAGCATCCATCCTATCAGCGCACCTACCGGGACCGAAGACGACATCGAAGGAAACAACAAAGCTGACGCCCTTTTCTGGGACTGGAGAGGTAGCGAAAAACCGGGACCTAGGCTGTCAGCGCAATGTTGTTGTCAAACCCGGACTGTTCGAACGTTGCCTTTATTTATGACATCTCCCGGGCCGGAATGCACCTGTGGGTAGTCTGAAAATCGCACGGTGTGGCGGAACTGCGATACTGCGGCGCGGCGCGCAGCGTGGTTCGCGGGGTAAGGTTACCGGCCGGCCCGGTTTGCAATCCCATAGGAGCGGGCTATCATTGGCCGTCGGGCAAATTATCGTTCTTTTCTAGGCATTTACGAATTCATTTGGACGGCCTGCGGCCTGCTCGGCGGCGACACGTCCCTGACCTCCGGGTACGAGCCATGAGTGCTGAAGCCCCAACGCCGCATCCGGAAATGCCGCGTCGCCGTTCGCGGGTCGTCAAGAGCAACCGGACCCAGATCCTGCTGTTTTCCATCCTGACCCTGATCCTGACCGCCGCCGTGGTGTGGGGTGGCCGGGCGTGGGTTCGCAATTCCGAGACGCTGGTGTTTGCCGTCGGCGAGGCCAACGGCCCCGAGGCGCGCTTTGCCGCCCGGCTGGCGGCCGTGCTGAAGAATAATTCCTCGCGGCTGCAACTCAAGATCGTGCCCAACGGCGACAATGCAAAGGCGTTGTCGCAGTTCGACCGCAAGGAAGCCAATCTCGCGATACTGCGCACCGACGCCAGGATTCCGCCCCGCGCCCGTGCGCTGGCAATCCTCGATCACGACCTGCTTCTCTTGATCAGCCCGAACGGCAAGAAGATCAAATCCATTGCCGAGCTGAAGAAAAAGAAGATCGCGGTCGTAGCCGACAGCGAGAGCGGGGCTGCGCTGGTGCGCAATATTCTCGAATTCTCCGACACCCCGGATGCGGCACGGGTCCAGATGGCGCCGCCGGGCGCGACCTTCGACCAGCTGTTCGCCGCAGGATTCGGTGCCGTGGTCAAGATCGCGCACGCCTCGCAGATCGTGAAGGACAAGAGCTACGAGCAGTATACCAGGCGCGGCGGTTTCACCCTGAATGCGATCGATTCGGCGAAAGCAATCGCCAGGAAATACCCGGCGATTTCAGAAGAAACGGTGGCGACCGGAATGCTGTCCGCCTCGCCCGCTGTCCCTGCGGAAGACGTCGACACGATCGGGCTGGAATGGCTATTGGTCGCCCAATCCAAGCTCTCGACCACGACCGTGAGCGATCTGGCGCGGATCATCTACGAGAACAAGGCCGAGCTCGCGCTCACCGACGGCTTCGCCTCCAAGATCGAGCCAGCCGCGACCGACAAGGACGCCTTTATCGTGGCGCATCCGGGCGCTGCCGAATACATCAACGACGAGATCAAGTCCTTTGTCGAGCGCTACAGCGACCTGATGTATGTTGCGCTCGCCGCGCTCAGCATCATCGGCTCGATCTTTGCCGCCATCTACACCAAGGTCACCCGGATCGCGCCGGAGAAGGCCAGCCAGCTCGCAACCGCCATTCTCGATATCGGCGAGCGCATGGAATACGCCAAATCGCTGGACGCCCTTGACGAACTTCAGGACGAGCTGGAAACGATCCTGCGCGGCGTGGTGATCGGGTTGCGCGACGGCACCATCAGTAGCGACGGGCTGGATACCTTCAAGCTCGGCTATGAATTCGTGCGCGACGAGATCGGCTTGCGCCGTGAACATCTCAAGCGGCACCCGCCGTCCCAGGACGACAAGGTGGTGGCCGTGAAAACCGCGCAGAGCGCGTAAAATCAGGCCGCGTTCGAGCCGGCCGGCAGCCGCGCCCGGATTTCGGCGATCTTGCGCTTGAGCGCCGCCTGCTGCGGGTCGGGCAATGCGGCGGCGCGCGCCTCGGTCACCGCCCCGGCAAGATCCGTCAAGGCCAGCACGCCATCGAAGGTCGGCTTGACCAGGCCGTCGATGATCGCATTCCAGTCCGCCAGGCCCTGACGATAGACGTCGCCATATCCCTCGATCATGGTCGCGGTCTGCACGATCGCGGGCGCGGCCTGGGGCTGCTTGGTCAGGCTGCGGTCGATCATGTGCAGCCAGCGTTCGACCCAGACCCGCTCCTTGGCGTAACGCACCGAAAGCAGCCGCCAGCGCCGCAGCCCCGCCTCGATCTTGAGGCGGCGGATTCCGAACCGGCTTGCCGTACTGAAACGGATGGAGACCCGCTTGTGCAACCAGCCCGCCCATTCGAGTGCGTCGAGCAGATACTCGGCGATAACAGCGGGTAGCGCGCCGATCAATTCTTCTAACCGGAATTTCCTGACGTCGACGGATCCGGCCGGCGCGCCGGGCCGGCCGTCGAGTTCGGCAAGCTTGAGCTGCGCGATCCGGATCGGATCTTCATAGGTCATGCGCACCGCCATCAGCCGTGCAATTTCGGTCAGCATCACCTCGTCGACGCCTTGTTTGCCGACGAACCGCCGCAGCCGGTGGACGTAAAGCTCGGCGTAGCTGGTTCCTTGATAGTTGATCAGGAGATGGATGGCGTCGCTCGCCACCGCCATCACCGGCTCCGGCAATCCCTCGGGCAAAAACGGCGGCGTGTCGTCATCCTCGCCGATGAAATCCGCGAACAGATAACGCAACGACGACAGGATACCGCGGTCTGACACTCCCTTGGGCTCCCGGCCTCTATGCAGGCTTCGGCGCGGCGGCGGATGCCGTTTGCTGGTTCAACTGCTGCTGCAGCGTCTCGAGGTTCTGAAACAGCCGGGCGCTGGACAGGCGAAGGAAGTAGAAGCCGAACGCCGGGTTCTGCACGTAGAGCTCCTCGACCTTGCTGTAGCTGACGCTCAGGACGAGGCCGGCTTCCACGCATTCCAGCGTCTGGGTTCGCATGTTCGACGGCGACAGCATGCCGAGTTCGCCGACGATGGCGCCGACCGGCAGCACGATACCCGATTCGACCAGCTTGAACTTGCCGCTGACGATATAGAGCATGTCCTCGGCCTTTTCGTCCTTGTAGAACAGGATCTCGCCGGCCGCGCATTGGCGCTCGGTCATGAACGGCTTCAGCCATTCCATCGAGAGGTCGCTGTTGACGGACTTCTTCACGTCGCGCACCAGTTGCAGCATCTGGTGCAGGCGATAGGAGTTGACGACCAGCATGGCGAGCTGCACCACGATCACCAGGTAGTTGCGGGCCGGGATCGCGGTCAGGATCAGGATCACGTTGGCGAGAATGCCGAACACCCGCAACGGGATCATGGTCTTCATCGTGGTGGTGGCGACCACGAAAATTGTCGCAAATAGCGCGCCGGCGGTTCCTGCGTGTTGTGCCAGATGAGACGTATCCATCGGAAACCAACCAATATCTAAACGTGTTTTCACGATTCTGCTGCAGTGCCCGCTATCGTAATGTCCGCGGGACCATTTTGATATACGAGGAAAGAACGACGATTTGTCGGGTTTCTCACGATTCCCGGGTAAAATTCGCCCCTCACCCCCGGCTCCCGGTCGCGGGCGGGCCGGCTGCCCTAGGACGCATGGCGCCGTGTGAAGGCCGTCGTTGACGGCCTCCCCGCTGGCAGGCACTTTGCGGACATTGGTCACGCTGCGGCTTGACTGTTATCCAGCTCTCATCGCACCCGTCAGGCCCCTCCTCACCGATGTCCAAGCGGCTCGTTCTCTCGGCACTGGCTCGGTTCACCGCCAAGACGGCCGGCCGCAACATGACGAAGGCGGCCTATGCCGCCGTCGCGGCCGGCGTCGCGGCGATGGTGGTGCTCACCGTGGCCCCCGCCTACGAGGCGGCGCACCATTGGGTCGACGCGGTGCTGTGGACGTGCCTCGTCTATTTCGTGTTCGAATGGCTGGTGCGGCTGCGCCACATGGAGCGGCAAGGGCGGCTATCGCTCTACGCGCTCTCCAGCAGCGGGGTCGTCGACGCGATCGGCGCCCTTGCCGTGCCGGCAGCCCTGCTCTCGGGCATCGAGCCCAGGACGGCGTGGCTGCTCAGCATCCTCTGGGTGCTCAAGGTCGTTCCGGGCATCCCTGGGCTGCGGCAATTGCGCCGCGTGCTGGTACTGGAATCAGGGCCGCTGCTCAGCGTGCTCGTGATCTTCCTGATGGTGGTGTTTCTGGCGTCGGTCGCGGAATATTTCCTGGAGCGCGACGTGCAGCCGGCGACCTTCGGCAGCGTGCCGGCGGCGCTGTGGTGGGCGGTGGTGACGCTGACCACGACCGGCTATGGCGACGTGGTGCCAATCACCCCGCTCGGCCGCATGGTCGGAGCGCTGGTGATGATCTCCGGCCTCGGCGTGTTCGGGCTCTGGACCGGTATTCTGGCGACCGGCTTTGCCGCCGAGACCCGCCGCGACAATTTCCTGAAGACGTGGGAGACCGTCAGCAAGGTGCCGTTCTTCGCGACCCTCGGCCCGGCCGCGATCGCCGACGTCACGCACATGCTGCGAACGATGGACCTGCCGGCGCGCACCATGATCATCCGCAAGGGCCAGCAGGGCGATTGCATGTATTTCATCGCCAATGGCGAGGCCGAGGTTGAATTGCCCGGCAAGAAAGTGGCGCTCGGCGAGGGTGCGTTCTTCGGCGAGATGGCGCTGCTCGGCAACAATGTGCGCGGCGCCAACGTCACGACCACCAAGGTGACGCGGCTGCTGGTGCTCGATCTCGTGGATTTTCGCCTGCTGATGGCGCGGCATCCTGATCTGGCCGAAACCATCGATGCCGAGGCCCAGCGGCGCGCGCAGGAAAACAAATAGATCAAACAAGCAAGAACAATGGAGAACAGCATGCGTGAAGCAGCCGAGGCGGCAAGCGCGCCGATACTTGAAGTCACAGGCGCACGCGCCACCATCCGCCTCAACCGGCCGAAACATCTGAACCGGCTGCAGAGCGAGGATCTCGGCGACCTCGTAAAGCTGTTCGACCGGATCGAAGCCGATCCCGCGATCCGCGTGCTGGTGCTGACCGGCACCGGCCGCGCTTTCAGCGCCGGCTACGATCTCAATTCGGTGGCGGACCGCGCAACAAGCGCGAACGCGCAACCGAGCGCGGGATCGGCATTCGAAGCGGTGGTCGACCGTCTGGAGGACCTTGGCGTACCGACGATCTGCCGGCTCAATGGCGGCGTCTATGGCGGCGCGACCGACCTGGCGCTCGCCTGCGATTTCCGCATCGGCGTCGATACGGCTGAAATGTTCATGCCGGCGGCGCGGCTCGGCCTGCACTATTACAAGAGCGGCATCGCCCGCTATGTGTCGCGGCTCGGCGTCGACAACGCCAAAATGCTGTTTCTCACCGCGCAGAAAATCTCGGCACCCGAAATGCTGCGGATCGGCTACCTCACCGCCATGGTGCCGGAGGAAGCGCTCGACGAGGAAGTCGATCGGCTCGCCACCATCCTGGCCGGCAACGCGCCGCTGGCGATGCGCGGCATGAAGCGCGCCATCAACGAATTCGCCCGCGGCAAACTCGACGAGGAAGCCGCCGACCTCCGCCATCGCGAGAGCATGCGCAGCGCCGAGATCAAGGAAGGCATCAAGGCGTTTGCCGAGAAGCGCCCGCCGAAATTCTGAGAAGCCAAAATTCTAGTTTCGACGCGTTTTCTTCACGCGAACCGGTTACCCACTTCGCTCGAAAACGCTATGGAAAAATTCAGGCTCGCTTGGTCCGCATCGCGCGGACCTGCTTGATACCGGGATCCCGCGCAAGCGCCTGGTAGCGCTTGCTGTCGACCGCATAGATCGCGACGCGCCCCTCGGCATCGGCGTGCACGCCCCAGCCGAAGCGCTTGCCAAGCCCTGATGCGCGCAGGCACGCCTGACCCCTGGAGAAGAATTCGTCGCGGGCAAGGCTTCGCGCCTTCTTCGTCGTCTTCGCATCGAGCTGCCGGCCGTGGGCGGAGGTCGCGAATATGACGTCGTCGGAGGTGTACTTGTAGGGCGCTTCCGCAATCATCCTGTATTGCAGGCCAGCGACCGTCGGATTCCCCGCGCGGGCCGGCGGGCTCCTCGCCGGCGCGCGCGGGGCAATCCTCCGCGACCTGGATGAAGGTGTCGAAACAGTTGGTCGTGTGAACTGTCTTTGTCATCAGGGAACCCGTGGTGCGCTCATCCGCAAGCTGCGGCGTGCTGGGCCGCCATTTCGGCATCGGACGCGGTGATCCGCTGGAAGGCGGGCCGCGACGTGATGCGCTCGGCATAAGCCGCAAATACGTCCTTTCGCGGCACGAGGCCAAACATCATCGTCCAACTGAACGCCACGCCCCAGAGAATGTCGGCTGCCGTCATGCGGTCTCCGAGCAGATAGGGTCCTTTGGAAAGTTGCGTCTCCAGTACACCAAGCATGGTCTCGTAATCGGAATATGGCGATTGCGTCAGCGGCGCCGGCTCGCGCTTCATGAATTTGTCGATCAGGGCCGGCTCGAAGGACGAACCGTAATAGGCGATCCAGCGCAGATACGGGCCGCGGCTGGGATCGTCGAGCGCGGGTGTCAGCCCGGCTTCCGGAAACAGGTCGGCGAGATAGATGTAGATGGCCACCTGCTCGGTCACCAGCGCCTCGCCGTGGCGAATCACCGGCACCTTGCCCAGCGGGTTGACAGCGAGATAGGCCGGCTGGCGTTGTTCCCCGGCCTTCATGTTCAGGACATGGAGATCGTGGGGGGCTCCCAGTTCCTCCAGCAGCACCCGCGTGCCCGTCGCGCGGCTCTGCGGCGAATAATAAAGCTTGATGCGGTCCTTGCTGGTCATTGGCAGTCTCCATTGGGCCTCTCGGGCAACGGGCCTTGTATGCCTGACCATACCTGACATCCTGTGTCAGGTATGGTTTAAGGGGGACCATGCGCGCGAGCCGGCTGCTTTCGATCCTCACCACCCTGCAGGCGCGGGGACAGGTCACCGCGCCCGAACTCGCGGAGGCCTGCGAGGTTTCGGTGCGCACCATCTATCGCGACATCGATGCGCTCGCCGCGGCCGGCATTCCCGTCTATGCCGAGCGCGGCGCGGAAGGCGGCTATCGCCTGCTCGATGGCTATCGCGTGCGGCTGAACGGACTGTCGCAGCCGGAGGCGGAGGCGCTGTTCATGACGGGACTGCCGGGGCCGGCAGCCGCGCTTGGCCTCGATGCCGCGATGCTGGCGGCGCAGACCAAGCTGATGGCGGCACTGCCGGCCAACCTGCGCCTGGACGCCGGCCGGATGCAGGAGCGCTTTCATCTCGATGCCCCAAGCTGGTTCGGCGAAGCCGAGCAGCCGAAGCATCTGCGCGCCATTGCCGGTGCGCTGCTGCGCGAGAACCTGATCGAAATCCGCTACCAAAGCTGGAGGGCCGAGAAGCGCCGCCGCGTCGCGCCGCTCGGTCTCGTGCTGAAAGGCGGCAGCTGGTATCTCGCGGGAAGCGTCGATGGCAGCGTGCGCACCTATCGCGTGGCGCGCGTTCTCGACTGCAACATTCTGGACGAGCGCTGCATCCGGCCCGCCGGTTTCGATCTCGCCGCATACTGGCAAGCCGCAACGATCCGGCTCGAAGCCGAGATGCATCCGAACCACGCCACCGTGCGGCTGTCGCCATCAGGCATAAAACTGCTCGACGCCTTGAGCCAGCCTTACGTGAGGACGCGCACCCGTATCGAGGAGGCCGCGGATGCCGCCGGCTGGCGGATCGCCGTGGTGCCGATCGGAAAAACGGTGTGGCATGCGGCAGCCGAGCTGCTGCGTCTCGGCGCGGAGGCGGAGGTGCTGGCACCGGCCGAGCTGCGCGACAGGATGGCCAAACTCACCCAGGCCATGGCCGCACGCTACCAGACGGCGCAGGATGGTTACCAGGATGACAAGGATGTCCGCCGATCTCGCGCCACGAAACATTCCTGAAACACGATTCTCCCGTTCGCACGTGAACGCAGACCGTCGTTAGCCCGACTGATGGGCAGGGACGCAACAAGGCCTCGTGCCAATCAATTGGAGAGTATTTAAAATGTTTCGCAAGATGACCCTCGGACTGATCGCCGCCGCCTCGCTCACCATTGCCGCCGCATCGCCCGCTTCCGCCGGCGGCTTCTACCACGGCCATCATCACTGGGGACATGGATATGGCTGGGGTCCCGCCATCGGCGTCGGCTTCGGTGGCGTCTATGTCGACACCGGTTTGAACGGCTGCCTGCAACAGCGCTGGGTCGAAACCCGCCGCGGCATGCGCCTGCGCACCGTGAACGTCTGCGCCTACTGATCGACAGTTTTTCAATAATCATCCCGCCCGCCAGCTGCGCGGCCGGGATTTTTCTGCCCGGGAATCGTGCCTGGTCCGGCCAATTTGACCATCGCCTGCGCTGGCCATATTGTAGTGCATGCGGTGCAAGCCGCTCCCGGGCCCGCGGGAAGGGTTGAACCCACTTGCAGCTTTCGAGCAACATCTAGAGCCTTTGTGCAGCCGGTATTGCGGGCCGTCGGCGATGTCATGCACGGAGGTGTTTGATGAACCGGTCTCCCGATCGATTGAACCTCGATCATCTGAAGAAACAAGCCAAGGAATTGATCCGCCGCTATCGAAGCCGCGATGCGGCGGCGATGGCGCGGTTTCGGCACGCGCTGCCAGCAACGGCGGGCCTCAGCGATGAAGACCTTTCGTTCCGGGGATTGCGCCTGCACGATGCGCAATCATGCATCGCGCGCGAGCACGGTTTTGCATCCTGGCCCGACTTGAAGCGTTACGTTGAGGTGCAGGCGGTCGCGCAGAAAGAGCGCGCCGTTCGCGTCCTGCACTGGGCTCAGCTCATTTATTCCGGCGACGTCAGCGGCACGGCCAACCGCGCAAACCCGCGCGTGGCTTTACGGATTCTGGCCGATGATCCCGACCTCGTCGCAGGCGACCCTTATCTTGCCTGCGCGATCGGCGACGAACGCGCGTTGCAGCACGCGACGCAGGCCGATCCGGCATGGGTCAACCGATCAGGTGGCCCGTTGCGATTGCCGCCGCTTTTGGCGGCCGCGTATTCGAGCCTGCTACGCGTGGAGGAATTTCGCGAGCGCCTGCATCGCAGCGTGCAGCTGCTCATCGCGGCAGGCGCGGACGTCAACCAGCACATCTACAGCCGCTGGCCGCCGGGATCCCTGAGCGAGCCGGATCAGCGCTGTCCACTCTCGACGCTCTACGGCGCCGCGGGTAGCAACCACGACCCGGTATTGACCAAACTATTGCTCGAAGCCGGTGCGGACCCCAACGACGGCGAATCGCTCTATCATTCCTTGGAGAACCCGGCGTGCACGCGCCTGTTGTTGGAGCATGGCGCGCGGATCTCAGAGAGCAATGCGATCTACCGTTCGATCGATCTCGACGACGACACCGCGCTGAAACTGTTGCTGCAACAGGGCGGCGACCCGAACGAGCCCGCGCAAAATGCGCCGCTGACCGATTGGGGTTCGCCGCTCTTGTGGGCGATCTATCGCCGGCGGCCCCGTCATGCGGATGCCCTGCTGGCCGCGGGTGCCGATCCGTCGCGAGCTGCTCCGGATGGCGTCAACCCGTACCGGCTGGCGCTGCGGTTCGGTCTCACAGAAATTGCGGCCCTGCTGCGCGCGCGGATCGACGTCCCTGAAATCTCGGAGGAGGAGCGTTTCGTCGCCGCATGCGCGCGTGGCGATGAGGCCGAGGCGCGGACGATCGGGGCACTGCGGCCCGACCTGCCGGCCTCGCTGTCGCCGGCACAATTGCGATTGCTGCCTGATATGACAGCAGCAGGCGCCGACGACGCCGTCAGGCTGATGGTCAGGCTGGGCTGGCCGATTGCGGTGCGCGGCGGCGACTGGGACGCCTCTGCCCTCAATCTCGCAGTGTTCAGCGGCAATGCCGGACTGACGCGCTTCCTGCTCGAACACGGTGCGAGCTGGACGGAACAGCACGGCTATGGCGACAACGCCAGCGGCACACTCGGGTGGGCATCCCTTAACGAGCCGGTCGAAGGCGGAGACTGGGTTGGTTGCGCGCGCGCCCTGCTTGATCACGGCATGCCGCACGCAACGGTAGTCCCGGATGATCCCGAATGTGTCCTCATTGCAGGAATCAGAAAGCGGTTCTCCGACGAAGTCACTGAAGAACTGTTGGGCTAGTCGCACGTGCGCCAGGCCGTTCATGGCCGGGTTCAAGCGATTGGCTTGACCCCGAAACCCTACACCCTGCCCTTCAGCGCGTCGCCGATTTCGTCGAGCACCTTGGGATCCTCGATGGTGGCCGGCATGGTCCAGCTCTCGCCGTCGGCGATCTTCTTGATGGTGCCGCGCAGGATTTTTCCCGAGCGCGTCTTCGGCAATCGCCCAACCGTGATCGCGAGCTTGAAGGCTGCGACGGGCCCGAGCTTGTCGCGCACCAGCGCCACGATCTCCCTTTCGATCTCGGCGGGCGCGCGCGTCACGCCGGCCTTCAGCACCAGGAAGCCGCAGGGCACTTCGCCCTTGATCGCGTCCTTGATGCCGAGCACGGCGCATTCGGCGACGTCGGGATGCGAGGCCAGGATTTCCTCCATGCCGCCGGTGGAGAGCCGGTGGCCGGCGACATTGATGATGTCGTCGGTGCGGCCCATCACCCAGACATAGCCGTCGTCATCCTTGTAGCCGGCGTCCGAGGTCTTGTAGTAGCCGGGAAACTCCGTGAGGTAGGCTTCCCTGAAACGCGCATCCTGCTCCCACAGCGTCGGCAGGCAGGCCGGCGGCATCGGCAGCTTGATCACGATTGAGCCCATGGTGCCCGCGGGCACCGGCCTGGATGCCTCGTCGACGACGTCGACCTGATAGCCCGGCATCGGCACCGTCGGCGAGCCGTGCTTGACCGGCAGCATACCGAGCCCCACCGGATTGCCGGCGATGCACCAGCCGGTTTCGGTCTGCCACCAGTGATCGATGACCGGCACCTTCAACTGCGCTTCCGCCCATTCCACCGTCGGCGGATCGGCGCGCTCGCCGGCCAGGAACAGCGTGCGGAATTTCGACAGATCGTATTTGCGGATGAACGCGCCGTCCGGGTCCTCCTTGCGGATGGCGCGAAAGGCGGTCGGCGCGGTGAACAGCGCGACCGCCTTGTGTTCCGAGATCACGCGCCAGAATGCACCGGCATCCGGCGTGCCGATCGGCTTGCCCTCATACATGATGGACGTGGCGCCATGAATCAGCGGACCATAGACGATGTAGCTGTGGCCGACCACCCAGCCGATGTCGGAGCCGCACCACCAGACTTCGCCGGGCTTGACGCCGTAGAGGTTGAACATCGACCACTTCAGCGCGACCAGATGCCCGCCATTGTCGCGCACGACGCCTTTCGGGATTCCCGTGGTGCCCGACGTGTAGAGAATGTAGAGCGGATCGGTCGCCAGCACCGGCGTGCACGGCGCGGCTTTGCCCGCAGCGAGCGCGGCGCCGCGCAACGCTGCCCAGTCGTGATCGCGGCCGGCTGTGAGTTCGCAAGCCTGCTGCGGCCGCTGCAGGATGATGCAGCTCTCGGGCTTGACGCTGGAAAGCCTGATCGCCTCGTCGAGCAGCGGCTTGTACTGCACGATGCGGCCGGGCTCGATGCCGCAGCTTGCCGAAAAAATCAGTTTTGGCTTGGCATCGTCTATACGGCTGGCGAGCTCTTTCGCCGCGAAGCCGCCAAACACAACCGAATGTACCGCTCCGATCCGCGCACAAGCCAGCATCGCAAACACCGCTTCCGGCACAAGCGGCATATAGATGATAACGCGATCGCCTTTTGTGACTCCAAGGTTCTGCATCACGGCGGCGAGCGTCTGCACCTCCCTCAGCATCTCGGCATAGGTGAATTTCGAGATGGTGTTGGTGAGCGGCGAATCGTGGATCAGCGCCACCTGATCGGCGCGTCCGCCCGCGACATGGCGGTCAAGCGCGTTGTAGCAGGTGTTGACCACCCCTCCGGCGAACCAGCGGCCGTAAGTCCCCATCGAGGGATCGAAGATCTTTTTGGCCGGCTCGATCCAGTCGATCTCGCGCGCCGCCTCGGCCCAAAAGCCCTCGGGGTCGCTGAGCGAGCGGGCATGGACCTCGTGATAGCGGCTGTTGTTCTGGATGTTCATGGCGCCTCTCCCGGTCACCCCTACGCCGTCATGCCCGGGCTTGTCCCGGGCATCCACGTCCTCTCTTCGAAGAAAGCAAGACGTGGATGGCCGGGACAAGCCCGGCCATGACGGCAGGGCAAGCATTTATTCCAGGCATTGTCACGGGAAGTTGCGCCAGATCAAGCCGAGAATAGCTTGGCTGTTCAGTTAGGTCCTATTGCCGGACGATCGTGTTGAGCTTCTCCAGCCGGTCTTCCGTGGCCTGACGGAGGTCGTAGCCGCGGCGGCCGAACGAGGCGTTGCGCTTCTCGAGAAAATCGCGCTGCTGCCGCGTCAGCGCCAGCGCCGCGCGACGGCTGTCGGCTTCCGCATTCGCGATCACGCGGTGCTACGTGTTGACCTGTGTCCGTGCATAGCCTAGGGAGATTTCCATGAAACGCACGATGATCATTGTCAAACTTTGGTGGCTGGCCTGCTGACAGGGCGGCCGGACGTTTCATGCATCTGGGGCCGCCGCAAGGGCGGCCTTTTGTTTTGATGATCCCCCATGCGGTGGTCCCCTCATCTCACGAGGACACCTTATGACCAGACCCGTTATTCTGACAGGCGACCGCACCACGGGCCCGCTGCACATTGGCCACTATGCCGGATCGTTGCTCAACCGTCTGCGATTTCAGGACACCCACGAGCAGTTTCTCCTCCTGGCTGATACGCAAGCCTTGACCGACAATGCTCACACCCCCGACAAAGTGCGGCTCAGTGTGATGGAGGTGGCGCTCGACTATCTTGCCGTCGGGATCGACCCAGACAAGTCCACGATCTGCCTGCAATCCCACCTGCCCGCGCTGGCCGAGCTGTCGATGCTCTATTTGAACTTCGTGACCGTCGCCAGATTGGAACGCAACCCCACGATCAAGGACGAGATCCGCGGCCGCGGCTTCGGACGCGACATCCCGGCAGGCTTCCTGTGCTATCCTGCGGCGCAGGCGGCGGACATTACCGCGTTCAAGGCAACTGTAGTACCGGTGGGTGAGGATCAGGCGCCGCTGATCGAACAAACCAACGAGATCGTGCGCCGTATCAACACCACGGCCGGACGGGCAGTCCTGCCGGAAGCGCAGGCCGTCATTCCGCAGGCGGGGCGGCTGCCGGGCGTGGACGGGAAAGCGAAAATGTCGAAATCCGGCGGCAATGCCATCGTCCTTTCGGCCTCGCCGGACGAGATCGCGGCGGCAGTGAAGGCGATGTTCACCGACCCGAATCATCTGCGGGTCGAAGATCCCGGGCGAGTGGAAGGCAATGTCGTATTCACCTATTTGGATGCTTTCGACGAGGACCGCACCACGCTGGAAGAGCTGAAGGCACAGTATCGGCGGGGAGGAATAGGCGACAGCAAGATCAAGCGCCGCCTCGAAGACATCTTGCAGGCGCTGATTGGGCCGACGCGAGAACGAAGGACGCAACTGGCCAAAGATCCGGCTTATGTGCTCGACGTGATTCGCCGCGGTACGGAAAAGGCGCGGAGCCGGACCGAGACAACGAAGCGGGAAGTTGTCGAAGGCCTCGGACTGTTCATGTTGTAGCCTAGTAGCCGACGATCCCGTTGATCTTTTGCAGGCGGTCGCGCATCGCCTTTTTCAGATCGTAGTCGGGCCGGCGGCCGTATTCCGCATCGCGCCGGGCAAGGTATTCCTGCTGCTCCCGCCGCAGCGTGCGCGCTTGCTGCGGGGTCATCTTTGCGGCGGCCGCCTTGACATAGGCCGCGTGGACTTCGCGATCGAGATCGGCGAGTTCGGGATTGGCGCAGATCGCCTTCTCCACCTTGCGGCGGGCAGTTGCGCAGTTGAAGCTCGGCTTGCCGGCGATCGCCTTCAGCACGCCCTGTCGCTCCGCCTCCTGCGCTAGCGCCCGGTGGTTGGCCCTTGCGACGACGTGATCCGGATTCAGCTTGATCGCCGCGGCAAAATCGGCCACCGCCTTGGGCAGATCACCTTTCTTACGCCAGAGTTCACCGCGCGCATTGTGAGCATCGGCGTATCCGGGATCGAGCCGCAACACGCCGTCATAGTCGGCGATCGCGCGGTCGATCATATCCTTGCGTTCATAGGCGGAGGCGCGCGCAATCAGCGCCTTGATGCGGTCGGCCTTTTCGGTCTTTGCATTGTCGATCAGCGCGCCGCACGTGCTGAGCGTCTTGTCGTCGTCCTTTGCATGGGCAGCAGCAAGGCACGGCGCCGGGTCGATCTTCAGATCCTTGACAGGCTCGGCGCCGGTCGCCCACGCATCATGTGCAAACACAACCCACAGCAGAGAGGCCGCGACCAGGTTGCGGATATCGGGATAGCCTCGCACCAATTGATCCGGAAAGCGCTGTCGATTGCGGCGCGATCCTAGCAAGCGACCTGCGTTTTCGACAAGCAACCTGCAAATTTCCCGTTCGCACAAGAACAGATTTTGGCAGAAACGTGACCCGCGGGAAACGTAATTCTCTTCACAGACGGAAGAATACAATCCGTGAGAAAATCTGCTGTGAACCTTTTGCAGTTCTAGCGGACTCAACAACCATGACCACATTGACCGACTTCAATCCGCCGCGCGCCATCGCGCAATCCCAATCAGGTTACTTCTTTTTCTACATGGCGCTGGCCTGCATGGCCGTCGCTTTTCTCGGCTTCGCACCGACCTACTGGCTGCCGCTGGCGAAGCGCTCGTTCTCGGCCTCCCCGGTCGTGCATTGTCACGGGCTGCTGTTTTTCGCTTGGTCGCTCTATTTCGCATTCCAGAGCTGGCTGGCTGCGTCGGGCAAAATCGCCCGACACCGCGCCATCGGCATGATCGGCGTCTCGCTGGCCACCGCGATGACTATCTTCGGCTTCCTGGTCGCGGTCAACGCGATGAAGCGCTCGGCGGCGGCCGGACTGACCGACGAGGGAATCGCGTTCGCGATTGTTCCGCTAAGCGGAATTCTGTTCTTTGCGGTCGTCTTTGCGCTGGCGATTTCAGCCATCCGACGGCCGGAAACGCACAAGCGGCTGATGCTGCTGGCCAGCATCTCGCTGCTCGACGCCGCGGTCGCGCGCTGGTTTCTAACCTTCCTGGCGCCTCCCGGCCCGCTCGGCCCGCCGCCGGTGCCGGTGACCATCCCGCCCGCCTTCGTCGCCTATCTCCTGCTGGTGGCCGCCACCGTCCACGACTGGCGCACGCGCGGCCGGCCGCATCCGGTCTATGTCTACGGCGGCCTCGCGCTGATCGCCGTCAAGCTCCTGAACTGGCCGATCAGTGCTACGCCGCTCTGGCATTCCTTCGCGGGCGGCATTTTGGCGATGGCGCAGTAGCCGAATTGGGCGACTGTCCGATTCTTCCAATCAGGAAGACCCGCCGGCTTTTATGCTAGATTGATGGCGACATCGATCTCGGCAGGCGGGAATCCCAGATTTGCTAGCATTCGAATGGATTATCGGGCTGCTGCTTGGCGCGGTGCTGCTGTCCGCGCTGGCGCGGCGGCTCAAGGTGCCCTATCCGACATTTCTTGCGATCGGCGGCATGTTGCTGGCCTTCGCGCCGTCAGGTCCAAAGTGGACGCTGGAGCCCGATCTGGCGCTGGCGCTGTTCGTGGCGCCGGTATTGCTGGATGCGGCTTTCGACACCTCGCTGCGCGACCTCCGCAACAACTGGCTGCCGGTATCGACACTGGTGCTGGTCGCTGTTGGGGTCACGACCGCCGCCGTCGCTGTCGTCGCGCACTGGCTTCGCCCGGACATGCCATGGGCGGTCGCGATCGCGCTCGGCGCCATCGTGGCACCGCCCGACGCCGCGGCGGCCACTGCGATCCTGCGCCAGGTCAACCTGCCTTACCGCATCCAGAAGATCCTCGAGGGCGAAAGCCTGCTCAACGATGCCAGCGCGCTCCTGATCTACCGCGTCGCGGTCGGCCTGGTTGCCGCCGAGCACATGAAGGTGCACGAGTTCGTGCCGTCCGTTGCGCTGGCGCTGTTCGGGAGCCTCATTGCCGGCTTCCTGTTCGCGAGGGTCTGGACGAAGATCACGCGCCGCATCACCGAGGCGCCGAGCGCAATCATCACCCAATTCGCCGGCACATTCATGGTGTGGATCGTCGCCGAGCATATCGGGCTGTCCGGCATTCTCACCATCGTCGCCTATGCGATCACGATCGCCCGCACCGCGCCCGAGCGTACCCCGGCGCGGCTGCGCGTGGCCTCCTATGCGGTGTGGGAAACCGTCGTGTTCGTGCTCAACGTGCTGGCGTTCATTCTGATCGGCATGCAGCTCAATCCGATCTGGTCCGGGCTCGACGACGAGGTGCGGTTCAAGTACTGCAGCTTTGCCGCCGCGATCCTCGCCGTCGTGATCCTCGCCCGCATCGCCTGGGTGATGCCATATGGCGCATTGCTGCGCGCCTTGAACGCGCACGGCCTGCTTCCTTCCCATGTGTCTCCCGCGGTACCGACGGTGGAACGCGGCATCATCGTATCCTGGTGCGGGATGCGCGGCATCGTTACGCTGGCGGCCGCCTTCGCGCTGCCGGAGAGCTTCCCGTATCGCGATCTCATCCTGCTGACGGCCTTTGCCGTGGTGCTGGGGACGCTCGTGATCCAGGGCCTCACGCTGCGGCCGGTGATCCTCGCGCTGAAGTTCGAGGGGGACGACCCGGTCGCGCGCGAGGCCGCTCAAGCCCGCTGCATCGCCTATCGCGCCGCGCTCGAGGCGATCGAGTCCGATCCGTCCGAGGAGGCCGAAATCCTGCGGCTGGAATACCGCGCCGTGCTGCTGCGTGCCGAAACCGAACCCGAACTCGGCATCGCGACCAGCGAGCTGCCGGCCGATCCGCTGCGCCGCCGCGCCATCGGCGCGGCACGAGTGGCGCTGCTGAGGATGCGTCAGTTCGAGGAGATCGGCGACGACGCCTTCCACCAGGTGGAAGAAGAGCTCGACCGCGCCGAATTGAGCGCACAGGCATAACGCGGCAATAGCGCGTCACGCACCCGACTTGCTCGTGATCCCGCCATCGACGATCAACTCGATCCCGGTGACGTATTTCGATTCATCGGAGGCCAAAAACAGCGCGGCATTGGCGACGTCCCAGGCATCTCCCATGTGCCCCATCGGCACCTGCGCGTCGCGCGCCCGCCACATCGCCTCGACATCGCCGGCCGAATAGCTGGCTGCCAGCCCCGCGGAGTGCTCGACCATCGGCGTCTTCATCAGGCCCGGCAGGATGCAGTTCACCCGGACGTGATCGCTCGCGAACTGCACGGCGGTGGTCTTCGTCATCTGGTTCATCGCCGCCTTCGAGGCGCCATAGGTGACATAGGAAATTCCGAGATGGCGGATGGAGGCGATCGACGAGATGTTGATGATCGAGCCACCGCCTTGTTTCTGCATCACGGGAATGACGTGCTTCATGGCGAAATAGGCGCTCTTGAGATTGACGGCGAAGACGTGATCCCAGCTCGCCTCGTTCACCTCGACGACATTTCCCATTTCGGCGATGCCGACATTGTTGTCGAGCACGTCGATGCGGCCATAGGTCTTGCGGCACGCCGCCACCATCGCCTCGACCTCGGCTTCACGCGAGACGTCGGCGGTGAAAGCCGCCGCCTTGCCGCCCTCGCCCGTAATGATGTCCACGGTTTCCTTGGCTGCCGCCGCATTGCGATCGACGCAGAACACCTGCGCGCCCTCACGCGCAAAGGTGACCGCGGTCGCCTTCCCATTACCCCAGCCGGGACCGATCGATCCCGCCCCCACCACCATCGCCGTCTTGCCCTTGAGCCGTTCCATCGACCTCTTCTCCCTTGCGAGTTCTCATCTTCTTGTAGCCCGGGTGAAGCGCAGCACAACCCGGGATTCTTGTTTGGTGGTTTCCCCGGATTGCGCGGAGCCTGTCATCGGGCGCGCATTCGCGCGACCCGTTGGCTCCATCCGGGCTGCGGTCAACCTATCCGATAAGCTAAAAAGATGCCCCTGGCATCCGCCCACAAGGCCCTTGCCACGGTTACCCAAATTGGACTGAATGCGCCCGCGAAAGACCCGGGGGACACCGGGTCTGGGAGTTAACGGGGTCCCCGGGGAAAGCATGGCAGTAGACAAGACAACGCCGACCAATGACGAGGTTGTTGCGGTATCCGACGAAGCCTTGCACAAGGCAGAAGCCTACATCGAGGCAGAGGAAGGCGCGGCCAACCGCCTGATGGGCTGGGCGGGGAAAATCTCGACCACGATTGCCGTGGTCATGAGCCTGTTTCACCTCTATGCGGCCTATGCCATCGTTCCGACCCAGGAACTGCGCTACACCCACGTCGCCTTCACGCTGGTGCTGAGCTTCCTGCTGTTTCCGCTGGCCACGCGATTCCGCAACCGCGTGCGCTGGTGGGACATCGTTCCCGGGATCGTCGCGGTCGCGACCATCGTCTATGCGCTGTGGGGCGGCGAGGATTTCACCGACCGCGCCACCGCGCCCGACCGCTGGGACGTGATCGTCGGCATCGTCTTCATCGTGCTGCTGCTGGAAGCGACGCGGCGCACGACGGGGGCGATCATGCCCGTGGTGTCGCTGCTGTTCGTCGCTTACGCCATGTTGGGTCCGTATCTGCCGGCGCCGTGGACCCATCGCGGCTACGACGTGGCGCGGCTGGTCGGTCACCTCTTCATTACGCTGGAGGGCATTTTCGGCGTCGCCGTCGACGTATCGGCGACGCTGATCATCCTGTTCACCATCTATGGCGCATTCCTGCAGCAATCCGGCGCAGGAAAATTCTTCATCGATTTCTCGCTGGCGCTAATGGGCGGCAAGCCCAACAGCGCCGGCCGCACGGTTGTGCTGTCGTCATTCCTGCTCGGCGGTCCCTCCGGATCAGGTGTCGCCACGACCGTCATGATCGGCACCGTGGCCTATCCGATGATGGCGAAAGCAGGCTTCGAGAAGAGCGCCGCGGGTGGCTTGCTGGCCGCGGGCGGGCTGGGCGCGATCCTGTCGCCGCCGGTGCTGGGCGCAGCCGCGTTCCTGATCGCCGAATTTCTCAAGATCAGCTATCTCGACGTGATCTGGATGGCGACCATCCCGACCTGTCTTTACTACATGTCGCTGCTGTTCATGGTCGAACTGGACGCCAAGAAATTCCACGCCAAGAACGTGACCTTCACGCCCGAGATGTCGCTCGGCCAGATGACCAGGCGGTACGGCTTCCACTTCATCTCGCTGCTCGCCGTCGTCGTGTTCATGATCATCGGCTACTCGCCATCGCTGTCGGTGTTTTACGCCATCGTCGTCACTTTCGCGCTGAGCTTCCTGCGTCCGGAAACCGCGCTGATGCCGACCAAGCTGGTGAAGGCACTGGCCGACGGCTCGATCGGCGCGCTCAATGCAGCGACCACCTGCGCCTGCGCCGGCATCGTCGTCGGCATCGTGACGCTGACCGGTCTCGGCCTCAAATTCTCGTCGATTGTCATTGCCTATGCCGGCGGCAGCCTCTTGCTGACCGCGATCTACACCTCGCTGATCGTCTGGATCATTGGCCTCGCCGTGCCGGTGACCGCGTCCTACATCATCTGCGCGGTCATCGCCGCGCCCGCGCTGATCAAGCTCGGCGTGCCCGATTACGCCGCGCACATGTTCATCTTCTATTACGCTGTGCTGTCCGAGGTATCGCCGCCGACGGCGCTGTCGCCGTTCGCGGCGGCGGCGATTACCGGCGGCGATCCCTACAAGACCACGCTGCAATCCTGGAAATACACGCTGCCGGCGTTCCTGGTGCCGTTCGTGTTCGTGCTCGACCCGCAGGGTGTCGGCCTGCTGCTGTCGATCCCCAAGGGCGGATCCTGGGTCGACATTCTCGAAATCACGATCAAGACGAGCCTGGGCCTGCTGGCGCTGGCCGCGTTTGCCCAGAACTGGGCGCTGCGACAAAATACAGCGGTCGAGCGCGGCCTGCTTCTGCTATCCGGATTGCTGCTGGTGTTCCCGAGCCTGATCGAGGCGATCGTCGAATGGATCATCGGCCGCGATATCAGCTACACCTATGTGCCGGGCCTGATCATCGGTCTCGGCGTGGTATTGTGGCAGGCCAGAACGCGGTCGCCAACGCGACCGGCGCTCACTACTTAGTCAGGGAACGATTGAGGATGAAAAGAATGAAGAAGACCGTAGCCATACTGGCCATGACGATTTCCGCAGGTCTCGCCTTTGCGGGCGCAGCCCACGCCCAGCAGAAGACCATGTCGATCGGAACCGGCGGCACCGGCGGCGTCTACTATCCGCTCGGCGGCGCCGTTGCCAACGTGCTGTCGAAGAACCTTCCCAACATGCAGGCCACCGCCGAGGTCACCGGCGGCTCGGTCGACAATCTCAAGCTGATCGGCGCCGGCAAGAGCGAGATGGCCTTCACGATGGCCGACGCCGCGCTCGATGCGCTGAAGGGCGAGGACAAGTTCAAGAGCGGCAAGCTGCCATTGCAGGCGCTGCTCGTGGTCTATCCTAACCGCATGCATGTGGTGACGGTGGAAGGCTCTGGCATCCAGACCATGGCAGACCTGAAGGGCAAGCGCGTCTCGACAGGGTCGCCCGGCAGCGCGACGGAAGTGATGGCGTTCCGCGTCATCGAGGCCGCCGGCCTCGACAAGGACAAGGACCTGAAGCGCGAACGGCTCGGCGTTGCGGAATCCGTCAACGCCGTCAAGGACCGCAAGATCGACGCGTTCTTCTGGGTCGGCGGCATCCCGACCGCCGCGGTGACCGATCTCGCAGCGACTCCCGGCATCAAGATGAAGCTGATCGACCATGGCGACCTGGCCGAGAAGATGAACGCCAAATACGGCAAGCTCTATTCGCCGAGCAAGATCAAGGCAGGCTCGTATCCCGGCTACGACAAGGATAATTCGATCACCGAGGTCTGGAACCTGATCGTCACCGGCGACAAGATGAGCAATGAGGACGCCTACGCCATCGTCAAGACGCTGGTGGAGAAGAAGGCCGATATCGTCGCCGTGCACAAGGAAGCCGAGAGTTTTTCGCTCGACAACCAGGTGCAGGAACGTTCGCCGATCCCGTTCCATCCCGGCGCGCTGAAATACTTCAAGGAAAAGGGTATCGGCGGCTAGGCTCTCCGGCTGGACAACGCGGAAGCGCTCTCCGGACACTGGTTACAGTGACCGCGGTCTGTCGAAGACCGCGGTCATTTTTTTGCCGGAAGAAGAGTTGTGCGTTGCGTCATTGCTGCTCCTGCGAAGAAAAAGCGGAAGACGATACCAAGCCGCTGATATCGCGGCGCCGACAAGCGACCACAGGCGTTAACGCGCGGGGGCTGATCAAATATTGCCCAGGCAAAGCATCAGCTCACCGAAGCCCATGAAATGGATGGGCTTATCCGGCCCTCGGCAGCGGATCGCGGAGCCAGGAAGGCTTCCTAAAGTTTTATTCTTGTCGGCGGCTTTAACCCTACCGAAGTAATCCTGTGACCTCCCGCAAAATTCCGTAATTGCGACCTCAACGCGGATGTACCACTGGCGCCGGGGTATCTGTTGGAGGGCGGCATGGAGCAAATCAATATTGGCGAGCATTCGCGCGCAGCGCACTTCGGGCACCGGAAGCTGACGCCCAGGGCCTGCGTCGTCGACAGCAAAAAGCACCTGCGATTGTTCCTTTCCGACGCTCTTGAGGATCTCGGCTTCGTGACCTGCGAATGCGGTCAGGCCGGCGATATGGCGGGCGTATTGCAGGCGGAGCAGCCGGACCTGATCGTGCTCAGCGTATGCGTCGACGGGATCAATGTCGGCGAAATCCTCGAGGCAATCGTCCGCAAGAATTTCGGCGGCAAGGTCCTCGTCATCGGTCAACCCGACTCGATTATGGTAAAGGCCGTCCGGCAAATTGGCGACGAATACGGCATCGCCATGCTGCCCTCGCTGCAGACGCCGTTCGGCGCGGCAAGCCTGCGCGCCAGCGTCGCGGCGCTGCTGCCGGCGGAGCCGGCGCCAAGCCCCGCCGTCGACGTCGCCGAGGCCTTGAAGGCCGGCTGGCTCGAATTGTGGTACCAGCAGAAGATCAACACCCGCACGCTGGTACCCAGCGGAGCCGAGGCGCTGGTGCGGATGCGGCATCCCGCCTGGGGCGTGGTCCCGCCGGCCTATTTCATTCCCGACGACAAGGATCCGCATTTTCGCAGCCTGTCCGAATTCGTGGTCGGCCGCGCCATCGAGGACTGGCGCTATCTGCTGGAGAGCCAGGGTCCGGTCGACCTTTCGATCAACCTGCCGGTATCGTTCTTCGGCAATGCCGCGGCGGTGCGCGATCTGGGCCGCGCCATGCCCGCCCACCCGGCATTCGCTGGACTTTTAATCGAAATCAACAGCAGCGAGGTGATCGATCAGCCGGATCTGGCGGTGGACGCCGCAAGACGTCTGCGCCTGCACAATATAGCGATCGCCATCGACAATGTCGGCGCGGAATGGCCTTCCCTCCTGGAACTCCGGAGCTTCCCGTTCGTCGAGCTGAAGGTCGACCAGCAATACATCAACGGCTGCGCGGACGACCGGCTGAAGCAGACGGTATGCCGGCGCATTATCGAACTGGCCCGGGACAACGGCGCCCGCGCCATCGCCCAGGGCATCGAGACCCGCGCCGATTTCCTCGCCGCTCACGACATGGGGTTCGATCTGGTCCAGGGCTACCTGTTCGGCAAGCCGGTGGCGGTGCGGAAATTTGCCCGGTCGTCACGCCCCCAACTCGCAGCCAGTTCCGACAAGACGCAATGAGCGTGCCTCAATCGAACTTCATGTCGATGCATTTGGAGATGTCGGAGCCGAGGCCGGACGAGATGATGATGCAACCACGCACCTTCAGCGTATTGTTGTCGCTGGCCCATACCGCATAGCCGCCGGGACCGAAGAACGAATTTGTGTTCGGCGGCTCGGTTTCGGTGGCATCGAACGAATAGCTCGAATCGGCATCGAAGATGCGGGGCTTCTTGGCGCAGCTTCCGTCGGCCTGGACGTTGATGACTTCCTTGTTGTCCCGCGTCAGCGCCAGCGAAACCTGGCAGCGGAAATATTCCGTCGTCTTGGTGTTGAACACGTAAGCATAGGATTTGCAGGTCGAGGTGTTGAGCTTGCCCGCGCTCAATCCCCGGCTGCAGGCGATCCGCTGGTTGTTGGAGAGCTTGAAATTGTCGGCCTCTGCCGCTTGAGCCAGCGTCATGAACGACAACGCAACACCAAGACCGATCTTCATGACGTGTTTCATCTGACCATCCCTAAGACGTTTTTCGCAATGCATGCTTGTAGCTGGAAAGGCGAACATAGTCGCGAAGTCGAACGCGGGAAATCACAAAGTCTCAAGGAAGGTGTGATGCGTCGAAGGTGCCAATTGACGGCACAATGCCGTTCGTGATTTGTTCAAAACGTGGGGCACGAGGCCGAATGGCTGTGGGGAGGATGGATGATGACGAGCATTTCAACGAAGACGGTTTTGACGGTGGCCGTCCTGGCGGGGTTCTCGACCTGCGCATTTGCGCAAGCCGCCGCGCCGACACCCTGGGAGCTTAAGTCTGACATGGGCTATGCCTACGGCAAGGACGGCAAGACGCTCTCCTACAAGATGGGCACCAACAATGCCGGCACGCTGCTGAAAGGCGCCAAGAAGGTGCCGAAGGGGACGTTGTTCTTCATCGGGCAGAACGGACAGCTCTATATGCGCTCCGGGCCCTATCTGGAGGGCGACGGCAAGTTTATGTTCGGGTCGGATTGAGGCGTCTTCTACCTCCTTCTCCCCTTGTGGGAGAAGGTGGCGCGAAGCGCCGGATGAGGGGTTCTATCCGCGGAGAGAGACCCCTCAACCGTCTTCGCTTCGCGAAGCCACCTTCTCCCACAAGGGGAGAAGGGAACAGGCAACCTAAAACGCTGCCGCCAATTCCTTCGCGCCGGGCTTGCCGGAGTTGAAATCCATGCGCTCGTCGGTGACCGCGAGCAATTTCGCCACCGTGTTGTGGCGGATCGCGACAGGGTTGCGTTCGTAACCGCCGCGCTGGAAGAAATTCGAGGTCGGCACCCGTTCGCGCATCGCCTGCGGCATGGTCACCATGTCGAGGCCGGTGCCGTCGCCGGTCAGGTTCATCATTTCGAGTTCGGCGGCCGAGAGCGGGCGATTGTAGCCCTTGGCACGTGCGAAGATCACCGATGTCAGCAGCTTGTGGGTCTGCAGCATCGGCCCGACGTCGATATCGAGCACCATGGCGTGCACGGCCCAGCCTTGTGGCGTATTGGCGAGCTTCTCATGCTCGGACCACGTGTCCGGCACGGTGCGCGTGAACGCCACCATCTTTTTTAGCACGGCAAGCTTGTGATCCATTGCCTTGCGCGACGCGCCCGACAGCGTCGCGGCCCTTGCCGTCAACTCCTTGATTAATTCGTGGCCCTGTTCGGCCAATAATTCGACGCTGTTGGTGGTGAGCAACTGGTTGTAGCCGATCGCGGTCGAGATCGCGCGGGAGCCTGGCTTCGAGGGATTCAGCCCCGATTGCATGTCATAATTGCCGTTGCCGCCGGTCTCGAACGAATAGACCCGCACCGCCTGCTCGCGCGTCAGGCCGGCAGCCAGCGCGTAGCGGGCATAGGCGCGCTTGAAGTCGACTTCGGCGGCCGGTCGTTGCGGCGTGAACTGGAACTGCTCGGCGGCGGCCTTGAGAAAATCGGCGACGACGGGAATGGGCTTGCGCTCGCGCGGCGGCTTCTCTTCCTCCGGCTCCGGACTAACCGGCTGCTTCGGACCGCTGTAGACCGGCGGCTGCGTCAGCACATAATCGTCAAGCGCAATGGCCTGGCGTTCCCGGCGCTTGGCGTTGCGGCCCTTTCGTTTCTCCGAGATCGAAGACCAATAGGCCCCCGCCTCCTCCTCGAACGCGGCGCGCGCTTCCTGATATTCTTTCAGCTTGCGGCGATATTCGGCGATCGCCTGCGGCGAGGCTCCTTGCGCCATCGCGTCTGCGGTCGAGGGAGAGAGTACGTCCGCTTCGACCGCCATAGCAGGCGGCGCGCCCGCGAACAGCGCGAGCGCGACAAATCCGGAACCCATGCGAATCAATGGCAGGCGCATGGCCTCGTTGTAGCAAGCGTGCCCGTGAAGTCAGCCCCGAAACGGCCCGAACTTCCGCGGCGCTCTTTCTTCCTTCTCCCACCTCAACTCGGGTTTACCCGAGTTGAGCATTAAATTTGGTTGAAGTCGGATACATCCGACTTCGATGGGAGAAGGGAAGGGAAGAGTCACATCTCGCCACCTACTCCTGCTCGACACCGCTGGCCTTCACGAGCAGCGACCATTTCTTCTCATCCTTGTCGATGAAGTCGGCGTAGTCTTCCGGCGTGCCGGGCGTGATTTCGGTGCCGTCATTGACAAGCTGCTTCTTCACCTCGTCGGAGGCGAGCGCGTCGCGCAGCGCCTTGTTGAGCTTGTCGATGATCGGCCGCGCCGTACCGGCGGGCGCGACGAGGCCGTAATAGAGCGAGGCGTCGAAACCGGACAGCCCCGCTTCGATCATCGTCGGCACGTCGGGCAGCAGGCCGGAACGGGTGATGCTGGTGACTGCGAGCGCGCGCAGCTTGCCGGCGGAGACATTGGGATGCGAGGCCGGGATCGGCGCGAACGCCATCGGAATGTGGCCGCCAAGGAGATCGGTCAGCGCCGGGCCGGTGCCCTTGTAGGGGATGTGCACCAGCTTGATGCCGGCGGCACGGGCAAAATATTCGCCGGTGATGTGGCTCGCGGTACCGGCCCCGGCCGAGCCGAAATTGACCTTGTCGGGATTGGCCTTCGCATAGGCAACCAGTTCGGCGACGCTTTTTGCGGGGAATGACGGATGCACCACCAGCGAATTCGGCGCGTTGCCGATCAGGCCGATCGGCGCAAAATCCTTGCGCGGATCGTAGCCGGGATTCCTGTAGAGCGAGGGGCCGATCGCCAGCGTGCCGGTGTAACCCAGCAGCAGCGTGTAGCCATCGGGATCGCTTTTGGCGACCGCCTTGGTGCCGACCGTGCCGCCGGCGCCGGGACGATTGTCGACCACGACCTTCTCGCCGAGCAGTTCGCCGATCTTGTCGGCAATGGCGCGGCCGACGATCGAGGTGCTGCCGCCGGGCGCGAATGGAATGACGAGCGTGATGGCGCGGGCGGGATAGTTTTGTGCTCGCGCTGAATCGATGGCTACGCTCTGGCCGAGCAATGCGGCGACGACACAAAAGCTCTTGATCCACGTGGACATGATGAGCGCGCTCCCGGGACTGTTCTTGTTATTGGCGCGGCCATCGTTGCTGAAACAACCGGCATTCGCAAGCTGACTTCCGAATGAGGTGCTTACATCGTCATTGCGGCCATCGCGTCTCACATCGTGAGATGGATGCGCAGTCCTACCTCCACGCGAACACCGGCTGTTCCAGTTCCGCGACGCGGGTGCTTCTTCCCGCCAGCACTTCGGCGAATTGATAGATCAGCGCCGCCGTCGGCGCGTGGATGTGCTGACCGGCATGGCGGAAGCGGATCACGCGCCGCGTGCTTTCGGGGATCGTGGTGAAGCTGAAGGCGTCGTTGCGTTCGATATCGGCGAGGGCTACGCGATGCACCGAGGCGACCTCCGCGGGGTTGGGCACGAGATCTGCGCTGGTGCTCACCCAGACCACCACAGGCGTAATGAGATAGCCTGACCGCGTCGGGTAATCGTCGAGCAGGCCGAGCACATCGCCCTCGCCGAGGCCAACGCCGAGTTCCTCGTGAAGTTCACGCAGCGCGGCCTGCGCCTGCGTCTCGCCGTGGTCACAGCGTCCGCCCGGCAGCGCCCATTGCGCGGCGTGTGAACGCAGGGTCGCGGCACGGCGGGTCAGCAGAAACGTCGCCCCGCCGCCGGTATCGGCTTCCGTCAGCGCAATCGCCACCGCGGCGCGTTTCAGCCCGGATACCCCCTCGCCGGACGGTACCCGTGCAAATGCCGCGCAAAGCTCTGCGATATTCCGCCGGGTGGTATCGTCAAATGACCGGGCCATCCCGCTTGACTACAACACAAGCGCATCAGATGAAATGACCCGGACCGCATGACAACCCGCAGGGAATGGACACCACGACATGACAACCAAGGCCGCGGACAAACTCAAATCCGACGGCTGGAAGATCGTCGAAACCTCAGGATTCCTGCACCTGATCGGCCCGCTATGGCAGCGCGTGATCGACGGCACGCACGAATACGCACTTGCTACCGAGGACAAGCATCACAACCGCCGCGGCCTGGTGCAGGGCGGCGTGATCATGACTTTCGCCGACCGCACCTGCGGCATGACCGCCCGCTTCGTCTCGGGCAAGCCGACGCTGGCAACCGTGCAGCTCGATACGCACTTCGTCGAAGCCGGCAAGATCGGCGAGGTTTTGGTGTCGAAGCCGCATGTGGTGCGCTCGACCCGCAGTCTCATTTTCATCACGACAGAGGTGACCGTCGACAAACGCTGTATCGCGATGGCGAGCGGCGTGTTCAAGATATTGAAGAGTGAGAGCTAGGATCCGTCATTCCGGGGCGATGCGTAGCATCGAACCCGGAATCTCGAGATTCCCCGGTGTGCAATTGCACACCTGAGGTCTGGTGCTAACGCACCATCCCGGAATGACGGCGTATCTGGAGGAGACCCACCGATGCAATACCGCCAGCTTGGCCGCAGCGGCCTGAAGATTTCGCCGATCTGTCTGGGCACCATGATGTTCGGCGGCCCCACCGACGAGGCGACGTCGTCGCGCATCGTCGCAAAGGCGCGCGAGGCCGGCATCAACTTCATCGATTCTGCCGACGCCTATAATGGCGGCCAGTCCGAGCAGGTGGTCGGCCGCGCCATCTCCAACAACAGGCACAACTGGATTCTGGCGACAAAGCTCGCCAACCAGATCGGCGACGATCCCAATCGCGGCGGGCTGTCGCGGCGCTGGGTGCTGCAGGCGGCGGAAGAAAGCCTGAAACGGCTCGGCACTGATTTCATCGACATCTACTATTTGCACAAGGAGGACCACGCGACGCCGCTGGAGGAGACGGTGCGCGCCATCGGCGACCTGATGCGCCAAGGCAAGATCCGCTATTTCGGCGTGTCGAACTACCGTGCCTGGCGCGTCGCCGAGATCTGCAACATCTGCGACAACAACGGCATCGACCGCCCGATCGTCAGCCAGCCCTATTACAACGCCATGAACCGCATGCCGGAGGTCGAGCATTTTCCGGCCTGCGGCTATTACGGCCTCGGCATCGTGCCCTATAGCCCGCTGGCGCGCGGCGTGCTGACCGGCAAGTACAGACCGGATGCTGCGCCCGACAAGGACACCCGTGCGGGGCGCGCCGACAAGCGCATGATGCAGACCGAATGGCGACCGGAATCGCTGCAGCTCGCCCAGGAGATCAAGCGGCATGCCGAGGCCCGCGGCATCACCGCCGGACAGTTCGCGGTTTCATGGGTGCTGAATTCATCGTTCGTCTCGGCTGTCATCGCAGGTCCCCGCACCGAGGAACAATGGGACGATTACCTGAAGGCGCTCGACTATCGCTTCACGGCCGAGGACGAGGCGCTGATCGACCGCCTGGTGGTGAGCGGCCATCCCTCGACGCCGGGGTTCAACGACCCGGCCTATCCAATCGAGGGACGGCGGGCACGAACGGATGGCCAGGCCCGATGAGCTGACAGAATGGCCCTCTGGCGGCCTACCACCTTTCGTTGCATCAGCACTGGTATGTACGGTAACGGGATAGTAACCTCGGAGGCCGAAAACTACCCTGTTCAAGCGGAGGTCCAGGTGGTGGACGAGCACAGAATAGCACCACGGCGGCGGCTGTTGAAGGCGGGCAAGATTTCGTTTGGCGGCGGCGCTGCTTTCGATTGCACGATCCGCAATCTTTCCGAAACCGGCGCCGCGCTCGAGGTGATCTCCCCCGTCGGTATTCCCGAACGCTTCACGCTGGTGGTCGAAGCCGACCAACGCCATCTGCCGTGCCGCGTCGTCTGGCGGAAAGAGAAGCGGATCGGGGTTCATTTCGAAACCTGACCGACGCCGACGCAGCACAGGCGGACCTGCAGATCGCAGCAGGTCCGACCCGATACGTCGTGACCGGACCCGCCGCGAAATGATCGCTCCTGCAGGCGTCAGTGTCTGGATTCGAGGCTGACGATAACGCCGGTGGGCTCGGGCTCGTGCGGCGACAGTTTCGTCAACGTCTCATCGCTCCAATAGGCAAGGTTTACGATCATGCCGACGGGCGCTTCCGGCTGGGAAGCCTCGGTCGGTTCCAGGACGTTGAGCCCGCCGCTGTCGATGAAGAAGGTGTGATCGCCAAACATGCTGGCCAGTTGCGGAACCACCGGATGATCATCCGGGAGCGCCTGGGCTTCGAATTGCATGAGAGCGCGTTCCACCTGTGCCGAGTTCAATTTCATGCACGACTCCTTGACTAGCTTTGGTTGGTTTCTGGTTGGTTGGTTGAGGACCGCGCAACGGCCAAGACCACACGCGGCTGCTCCTTGCGGAGGATCAAGCGTCAAGAGTGTCGGATCCTGATCGCTCGTCCCCACCAGCACCGCGCGCTGGTTCGCAAGTTCGCTTTCAAATCCGCCGCAGGGCGAATTGAGTTCGGAACAGTGGTGCCTCCTGGCGCCCGTTCAACCCGGCAACGAAATCAAATTCGCAATGTTCCGAACAAAGCCAAATGTTCCAGACAAAAAACAAGTGTGAAAATCTTGTGGCGGCCGCCAACCGTGGCCCGACTACCTCCCGTCAGGAATGGGATGCAGCCTCGCCAGTTCGTCGAGCGGCAGATGCGCCTCCGCATCGCTCAGCGCGAAACGGACAATGACATCCTGACGCCCGACCTGCCCCCAGAGCCCATCCGATGACCATTTCTGCGGCATGGGGCCGCGCAGACCTTCGACCCAAACAAAATACCATTCCGTCATCGATGCTCCTCCTGGCGCCTGGTCGGGAACCAGATGCGTCGTAGCCTCGTTGAGAGACATTGTCGGTCTCGAACACGATAAGGCCGATCGGCGCGTGCCGGCTGCTTTCCGGTATTCAGCGACGCCTCGGGAAGTCCGGTACACTCCTGTGATAAGGATTTCGTCATGGAAATCAGCAATTTCAAGGACATGTACCTCGCCGAACTGCAGGAACTGGTGAGTGTCGAGGACCAGCATGCGGAAGCCCTGCTGCGCATGGCGGCGGCCGCGTCGCATCCGGCGTTGAAGGATGCCCTGGTGGACCATCATGCGGAGACAATGAGGCAGAAGGAACGCCTTATCAGCATCCTTCGCAAGCATGGCGCCGACCCGACGGCGCATGTCGATCAGGCCATGCAGGCCCTCATCGGTGAAACCCGCAAGATGCTCGGCATCCTGGAGGGAGACGATCTTCGCGATGCGGGCCTGATCGCATCCGTCCAGAAACTCGAGCACTACGAGATCGCCGCATACGGCTCCGCCGCAGCACTTGCCGGCCAGCTCGACCTGCGTGACGACCAGATGCTGTTGCACGACAGCCTCCTGGAAGAGAAAGAGGCCGACGCCCTTCTCACCGATATCGCCAAGGGCGAAGTCAATCCGGACGCGCTGGCGGCGTGATTGTCGGCTAAAGCGTTTTCCAGCGAAGTGGAGGCCGGTTCGCGTCAAGAAAACGCGTCAAACCAGGAATCCAGAGCCTGCAACACTGCGATCCATGTAGCCTGAGCGTTCTGACAGAACCGCACAGAGACCGCCCTGGGGCGGTCTTTTGCTCTGCACGAAATGGTCTACTCTGCCAGGATGAACTGGCTCCTGGTCACGGCCGCCTTGGCCTGCAATCCCGGCGACCGCCTGGTTGACCTGCGCGACAAGATTCCGCGCGGCCTGAATTCGATCGACCTGATGGTCACCGTCGAACCCTTCTATGCGCGCTTCTACATCTACCAGCCGGGTTTCCCGGACAGCCTCCAGCATTGCTGCGGCAACAAGCCTTCTTCGATTATCAAGGTGCCCGTTATCGACGGCCGTTTCTGCATCAGACAAAGTCAGCCGCGGATGAAATGGACGGTTCGCGCCCTCTTCAGGCCCGATATTCAAATGTAGTGTCGCCTCAAGCGAATTGCGCGAGGCCGTGGCCGACGGACCAATTCTCTTTCGCGGACTCGAGAACGTTCACGAACACGTTCTCCGGCCGGATGCCGGGGTTTTTGCCGAGCAACTCCGCGGTCCGCCGGAACAGCGCCTTCTTCTGTTCCGCCGTGCGGGTGTTGAACACGGTGATCTGGATGTACACGACGTCTTCGCTTCGGGCGATTCCAAAACAGGACGCGCCGTAGCGGAAGTTCGCAGCGTCATGCTCGCTGATGGTCATGAACTGGTCGTCTTCGGGCACGTTAAGCGTCTCCCGCATCGCGCGGTAAAGGCTGTCGAAGATCGCCTGCCGGTAGGCTTCCGGCTTTCCGGCACGCAGTGAAATGTGAATGAGCGGCATCGCGGGTCCTTATCTCGAGCCGGTAACGCGGACGCGCGCCTGGCGGCTCCCGCACGGGTGGTTCACCCCATCGACGAAATGAGCTATCAACAGTTTTTGACACGCTGTCGAAAAACGATATTCGGATTCTTGACGCCATGTCAAATACTTTTTGGCCGGCATCAGGCGATTGGGTTGAACCGATGGCGTACAGCGGAGGGAAACGTGAGGCCGCGAGAGTTTGACCACGACGACGTCCTGCGCATCGCCTTCGATCAATTCTGGCGCAAGGGGGTGCGGGGCACACAGCTCTCGGACATCGCGCGTGACACGGGCGTCCAGCGCGGCAGTCTCTACAATGCCTTTGGCAGCAAGGAAGCGCTGTTTCTCTGCGCCTATGAGCGCTATGCTGGCGAATATGTGAGCGCTCTTCAAAAGGTGCTCGGCGCGGGGACCTTGCGCGAGCGCCTCACCGCGTTTTTCGATCTGACGATCAAGAACTTCCGTTCCGGCTCGCCGCCCCGTGGATGTCCGACCACACGGGGACTGATGGAGCTGACGTCGGTCGAAGGTGAAGGGCTGGACGAGAACGCCCGCAAAACCTTCGCGGATCTGGTGGCGCGCATCACCGGCCTGGTTCAGGACGCCTTGTCCGAGGGCGTCGAGCGCGGCGAGTTCGACGGAGACCCCGAGACCGCAGCATTACACATCGTCACCGTGACGCGCGGCTTGGCTGTGCTCGAACGCGCCTTCGGCGATGAGGCCCAGCTTCAGAAGATCGCCGCGCATACGGTCGATCTCGTGCTTGGCAAGAAGGGTTGAACCCTTTCCGGCCCCGCGACGACAAAATCCGCATCATCGCTTCAGGGAATTGCCGGTCATGAATTCGCCAGAGCCAGCCGTCCGGCCGGCATCGAACAGCAGCCCTGCCCGCCGCACCGCCGTGGCGGTGATCTTGAGCGGGCTGGTCTTTGTCGTGCTGTGGATCATGGTGTTCAGCATGGTCACGTCGCTATTGATCGGAGCCGGCTGCTGCGTCGTGATCGTTGCAGCAAGCTCCCTGTCGGACCTGTTCGAAATGCTGCTCGATGCGGTGGCTACCGTCATCTTCGGCGTGCTGGCGGCCATCGCGGCGATCTTCGGAGCGATTCTTGGCCTGTTCGGATTTTAGGTCCGCCGCTCGCGACAGGTTCTGGATACCGATGCGATTGGCCTGTTCGGATTCAACTGTCAAACAGCGAGAGCGTATGCGTCCGCGTTCTCGCGGCATCAAGCGCCCGAGCTTTGCTTAAGCTAGGCTACGGCTTGCCGCTCGCTCTCGGAAAGGACTTGCTCGGAAAGGACTCGCGGCAACAACTCGCCGAACGGCATGGGCTTGCTGAAGAAATACCCCTGGCACATGGCAATTCCGAGCGAGCGGATCTTTTCGACCTGTTCGTGTGTCTCGACGCCTTCAGCGACGATCGAGAGGTTCAATGTCTTCGCAAGCTGGACGATCGATCCGAGGACCGCGAGGGTCTCGGAGCGACCGATCTTGTCGATGAAGGACTTGTCAATCTTGACCTTGTTGAACGGAAAGGCGGTCAGATAGGACAGTGACGAATAGCCGACGCCGAAGTCGTCGAGCGCAATGGAAACGCCAAGCCTCTTCAGGCGTTCGAGCGTCTTGAGATTTTCCTGGCTGTCAGCCAGAAAGACGCTCTCGGTGATCTCGAGCTCGAGCCGTGTTTCGGCAAGTCCGCTGTCTGTCAACGCGACCATCACGCAATCGACGAGATTGCCGCTCGCAAATTGCAGAGCAGACAGGTTGACGGCAACCTTGATATCATCAGGCAGCATCACGGCGTGGCGACACGCCTTGGCGAGCACCAGATTGCCGAGCTCGCCGATCAGTCCACCCTCTTCCGCCACCGGAATGAATTCAGCGGGAGGGATCAAGCCTCGGGTCTTGTGGCGCCAGCGCGCCAGGGCCTCAACCGACGTCGCGCGGCCCGTAGAGAGCTCGAACACAGGCTGATAGAAGACCTCAATCTCTTCGCGCCAGATCGCCTCGCGCAGCTCGATTTCAAGGATGTCGCGCTGGTCGGCTTCGGCCTTGAGCTCCGGCGAGTAGAGATTGAAACAATTTCGACCGGCATTCTTCGACTTGTAGAGCGCAAGATCGGCATTGCGAAGAATTTCATCGGTGCGCGTGCCATGCTCGGGCACCACGGCGACGCCGATGCTGCATCCGATCACGACCGGGTGGCCGTCTATTTCATAGGGTTCGGCAATTGCCTGGACCAACCGCGCGGCGAGTGTCGCGGCGCTGTCCTGCAGCGCGGACGACCCCGGCACCACGACCAGCGCAAACTCGTCACCGCCGATCCGGGCCGCCGTATCGACCTCCCGGACCTGCGCCTTGATCCGACCAGCGACCTGCTTGAGAAGCGCATCGCCGCATTGGTGGCCGAGTGCGTCGTTGACGGACTTGAACCTGTCGAGATCCAGCAGGAGCACGGCGAACGGCGCATGCTGCAGAAGATACTTGTCCAGCGCTTCGTCAAGCGACCCCTTGAACAGGTTACGATTGGCAAGGCCGGTCAGGCTGTCATAGTGAGCCAGCCTCTCGATCCGGTCCTCGGAAGCCTTGCGTTCGGTGATGTCTTCATGCGTCGCAACCCAGCCACCGCTCTCGCGCCGTCCATAGGAAATATAGATGACGCGGCCGTCCGGAAACTGCACCGTGTTCGAGGTCTGTTCCGATTTGGCGAGCCGCTCGTTCAGGTCAGCCAGATAGGCGTCGAGATCGCGCACAGCGTTCTGCTTTGCAAACACTTCCCGGAAATTCATGCCGATCCGGACATCCTCCGGCGAAAGCCCATAGGCGTCGAGCCATTGTCGATTGAACGCGATCAGGCGATCCTGACCATCGAACATGCTCAGCCCTTGCGGCAGGTTTCGCAGCGCATCCTCGAACTTGCTCACGGAGTCGCGCAATTCGCGCTGTGCGGCGTAGAGAGCCTTCTGTCTTCGCCAGTGGAGCGCGGTCGCCGCCAGGATGATGAAGGTGAGCAGAAGCGCTCCGCCGAGATAGATTTTCTGCCTGGATTGAGCGCGCGAATAGATCTCCTGCTCCGAAATGCCGGCGGTAAAGATCAGCGGAAAAGCGTGCGATCTGCGCGCGGTGACCAATCTGTTGCTCCGGTTCGGGCGACCTTCGCTCCGGCCCCAATTCCAATATTGGCTATGGGAGCTGTCCCGTAACTCGCCTTCAACGTGGCCGGGACTGCGCTGTGCCAGCACCGTGCTCTGATCTATTCCCCGCGCGGCGAGCACGATGTAGTCGGCATTTCTGAGAACAAGGGTTCCTCCGACACCAAGCTTTGCGGTGTCGTAGAACCTGCCAATCAGGTCCACACTGATCGAGCCTACAACGACGCCCGCCGGATTTTTGTCGTTGTCGAACAACTTTCTTGCGAGCTGGATGGTCCATTTGTTCGATGCCCGCCCGAGCACCGGCTTTGCGACATAAAGCCGATCTTCGGCCATCTCCATCACCTTGATGAAGTGCTCCCGGTCCCCGAGATACATCGGCGGGCCGGAGTAGCCGGTCGTCGTATCGAACAAATAGCCGTCCCGTCCGATCAGCGCGAACTGAACCACGTCGCCGCTGGCCATCTGGGCTTTATCGGCCCAGAATTTCAGGCTGAAGGTGTCCGGATTCTGAACGTAAAGCGCCCGCGCGACCCGCAGTGACTGATCCACCCTTTCGAATATCCGCTCGGTATTTTCCTCAAATAATTGGGCGACACTGTTTCCGTGCGCCTGCGCCTGTTGCAGCGCTTCCACCCGTTCCGAAGACGTGATTGCGAAGTAGCCGATCCACACCAGCGGCAAGAAGAACAACGCGATTTGCAGCGGGGCATTTCGCACGATCGCTTTGGCGGCTTTGCGGACCAATCTGCGGGCGTGAATCACGGCGCGCGCTCCCGCGCAAGCCGGAACCGCAGAGTGACGCTCTCGGAGCACTGCAACGCCATCAAATATGACACCGACTATCTCCGCCTGAACCGCCCGAGGTCCGCAGGGGCGCGCGGCCGGGCACTGCCGAGATCTTGCAATCCTCGAAACGTAGGGTCGGCAGCCTTAAGTTTTGGTTTCGCGCGGGCTCAATGTTTGCGTCAAAACCCCCGTAAGATCACGGAGATAGAGGCAGTCCCAATGGAACCAGCGAGAGGGTATGCGCGCGCGTTCGCGCGAGCCTTGCGTAGCTTCCGCCCTTAACCGAAGCACGCTTCTGCGTGACCGTTTGGGACGGGGGCGCGAGAACTGCGCGCCGACCTGCGCTGACGAGCTCGCTGGCTTGGGATCAAGCTGCGCACGACAGCAGGTAGCCCGCATGAGCGAAGCGCGACATGCGAGGATCGGCACTACCCCAACCCGGATCACGGAGCCTGTCATCACTGCGCGAGCGCCATTGCGCTCGTCGCGGTGCGCCTTCGCGCGACCCGTTGGCTTATCCGGGCTACGCCTGCTGGATTTGACCTCGGCGAGAGGTTAGAATTTGGAGCGGCCCGCGCCTTTCTCAGGAGGTCCGACCATGACACGGCACCTTTTTTTCGCGATTGCGCTCATAGGCACCGGAGTGCTCCTCAACCCACCGGCAGAAGCACAGCAATGGCAATGTGAAGACAGAGCCGCGAATTGCTTGGGCGGGTGCACCGACAGGGCGGCAGGGATAAGTGACTGGGGACATCAGGGCAAATGTTTGCGCTGCGACCGGCAACTGATCAAATGTGTGCGCAACGCGAACATGCGCCGGTATAGTTCTTACTGAACTCGATGGCATGCCCGTGCGGGCGCGCTGGGAGGCGGTATGACACGTTGGACCGCGAGTGTCGTCGCAGGTTTGCTGGTGGGCCTTCCTGGCGCTGCGAGCGGTCAGGTGAACTGCGAAGCGATACCTCATGGGCCGGCGCGCACCGATTGCTATCTCGGCCTAAGTCAGTTCTATCGTGCGCAATCGGATCTTGCCGCGGCCAGAGCGCTAGCGCAATCAGACGCCGCGTGGTATCGGGCAATTACCGGAACAGACCCTCCGAAGCACAAACCACGTCGGCGACGATAAAGGCTCAGCAAGTAGCCTGCATGAGCCAACGGGTCGCGCGAACGGCCGCCCGCGACGAGCGCAATTGCGCTCGCGCAGTGATGACAGGCCCCGCGATATCAGGGGATCGGCCACCAACCAAAGCCGGGTGCCGCTTCCGCCTACGCTCGTTGAGCTACAGCGGACAAGTCGCTCATGCGGCTATGCTTGCTGTTCGCTGTTCTTCGCCGAGCCGAGCAGTTACAAGGCGGTACGCGTAAATCGTCGGTCGCACTGTCCTGGCGGCGGGGTGACCGGCCAACAACAAGAAAAGGGTGGAATGTCATGCATCGTAAGCTCGTCGCGCTGGTTGCAGCAGTAGTCGGTTTCGCAGCTTGCGGACCAGCCTGGGCGGGATGGCCGGACGACAAGCCAATCGAAGTCGTCATCGGTTTTGCTCCGGGCGGCGGAACCGACGTCATGGCACGCAAGCTGCTGCCGGTCGTCGAGCAGAGATTGGGCGGAAAGGCCAAATTTGTTGTGCTGAACAAGCCTGGCGCCGGTGGAGAGATCGCGTTTGCCGCGATTGCGCGCGCGGCGCCGGATGCTTACTCGATCGGCGTCGTCAACGTGCCCGGCTACAATTTCATCCCGATGACGAGAAAGACCCAGTACGGCATGGACGAGATCCGCTTGATCGCGCGCGTGGTGGACGACCCGAGCGTGATCGTAGTGCCTGCGGAAAGCAAGTTTACAACGCTTGCGGACGTTCTGGCTGCGCTGCGCAGCAAGCCGGGGTCGGTAACATTCGGTCACAATGGTGCGGGCACGAATGGTCATTTGGCGATCCGCATGTTGGCGAACGCTACCAAAGTTGAGCCTAACGAAATTTCCTATCGGGGAACGGCCGCACAAAGGACTGATCTTTTGGGCGGCCATTTGGGGGTCGGAATGGTAAGCCTCAGCGAAGTTCCTGAATTGCACGGCACCAACAAGGGACCACTCCGCGCCATTGCCATCCTGTCGAAGCAGCGTTCTCCGTCATTGCCCGAAGTTTCGACGGCGGAGGAAACAGGCATCCCGGTTACGATGACCGCGGAACGCGGCTTCGCCGCACCGAAGGCCGTTTCGGACGAGGTAGCCAAAAAGCTTGAAGCTGCCATCGCCGATGGCTTGCGCGATCCGGAATACCTCAAGAGCTCGCCTGGCGATGCCCCCGTTATTGCCTTCATGCCCGGCGCCGAATGGCAAAAGCGTCTCGACGACATGTCGCAAGCGTTGCGGCCGTTCGCGGAAGAGATGAAGGCGCAAGAGCAGAAGTGAGACGCGCCACGTTGGGGCGCCTTCTCGGTCTCAGTTGGGCCTCAAGCCGATCTATTCGGAGCGGGCGCGACTGCGCCGATAAGGCAGTAAGTAGCCCGCATGAGCGAAGCGATATGCGGGGATCGGCACTAACCAGGACCCGGATATCGCTTCGCTCATCCGGGCTACGCGCTTGCTTATTTGGCGAGAACGATTTCCAGTATGCTTAGATCGTCGCCAACAGAGCAGATGCGGTCAGCGAATGCAGTGGTACTTGATCATAGTTTCGGTCGCCACCACCGGCGCATTTGGGTGGTTTGCGCTCGAACTCATTGGTCGGCCTATTCGACGTTTCTTTGACCTGCGCCGGTCTGTGCGCCATCAAATGCTTTCTCTAGCGAACGTCCCAGCGCCGCAACCTCGCGAGACCTGCGTCACATCCGAGCAGATACGGCAATACGATAGAGACTTAAAAAATGCGCGCGAGGCACAACGCATTCTGCGTGATTTGGCCTCTCAGATGCTGGCGTTCGCCGAGAGCGAAAGGGCGGCCTGTATTGCAATCAGGCCGTTTGGCTTTGATCCCTCGTCGGCTGGCAGCGGCCTGATCGGACTTTCGAACACGCTCGACCACCACGGGACCGACCGCACGAGCTTTCGCAAGAATGTCGAACGGGCGCTGCGGTTTAGCTAGGCTGCTTGCTCATGGATGCATGGACAAGCTGTGGCGAGGTATGATGCATTTCCTCAGACAGCGCCCCAAGGAGTTCGGCACGCAATGGGTGTCACGATGTGCAAAACCCACGGACGGGTCCCTCCGCCGGGGGCGGGCCGTAGATCCGGCCCGCCAGCGCCACCTCAAGCGGTTACGAGGAAATTCGAGGCGTTCAACTCGTTCGGAAGGAGACCCACGAGCAGCACCTGATCGCCCCCGCCGAGATCAAGGGTGGTACCCGAAGCTCCCGCGCTCAGATTGTCCAGCGGGTCGAAGTCGGCTCCAAAGCCTTCCAACACCACGACGTCCTGCGTTACGTCGAAGTCGGTAATGGTATCATCGCCTCGTTCAGACTCGCGAAAGACAAACTGATCAGCCCCACCGAAACCGGCGAGGGTGTCGTCGCCGGCGCCACCTTCGATCGTATCAGCGGCATTGCCGCCGATGATGGTGTCATTCCCGCGGTCTCCGAAGAGGCGGTCGGGCGCGTGATTCGCCAACTGCTGGTTGGCGACCGCCCGGATGAGGTCGTCACCGTTACCACCAAAGATCGTATCGGCGGCAACGTCGCCGCCTCGCAGCGTATCATTCCCGGCGTCCCCAAACACGACGTCGCCCGTAGGGTCGTTCCAGATAATGGAATCATCGCCGGCACCGCCGAAGACTGTATCCCTTCCAGCCATGCCGCCAACGTCGTCGTTGCCGCGACCGCCGAAAACCAGGTCATTGCCAGCGCCTGTATTGATGTCATCGTCTCCCTGGCCGCCCCTGATAATGTCGTCGCCGTCGCCGCCTTCAAGTCTGTCGTTCCCGGCAAGGCCACGGATGATGTCATTGCCGCCGAGCCCGGGAAGAAAATCGTCGCCGGGCGTTCCGACGACAACGTTGTCGTTATCGTCTGCGATTGCGATCAACTGACCCCGGATCTCGCCCCCCATAAATTCGTTCGTATGGACGTTGAAATAGATCGGGATTTCCGATCCCACCGGAGCTGAACCGAATTCGTCGGCGAAGTTGGCGATTGAAACGTTGGCGGGGTCAGTCGTCTCCCATCGACCACTAACCGTCCAGGAGCCATCCGTATTCAGGGCGATGTTGAGATCATCGTCGTCCTGTGCCGGGTTGATCTGCCCGAAGACAACGGGCCCGTTTGCTCCTCGCATTTGATTGTGAAAATGCGTGGAGGTGACGTCGTCGTCGGTCGCGGGCGTCTGCGCCGAACCACCCGTAACCAGGCCGTAATCGACGCCCTCGATCCGGAACGTATAGCTCGCGGCAATTTCCGTGCTGTCAAAGATGACAGTGCCGAGACCGCTTGCAGTCGAGTTGTTCGGGGGGACTTCCTGAGTGCCTTCGAGAACCACGCGGAACGCTGTAGACATGAGAGCCTCCTCTGCTGTTTGCTCAGCAGGTCGGCGGCCAGCGACGCCGGCCTGCACATGTGGCAGATGTTGCACCGGCTCGCGCCGGCATGGATTAGGCGCCGCGTCGCTCCGCTAATCGCGGAATCGGCGCTTGGTCCTTCTCGCGGTATTTCGGCCGAGAACAAGGGATCGCTGGATCGCGCCAACCCAGGTCCGCCGCTGTAGGCCATCGACCCGGCGTTATTGTGATTTGTTTATATCGATCGACACATTGTGATCGATGCAATGTCCGGTTGCCGACAATGAACCTGTGTTCGGTTCCACCCCTGCGCGCGCATCTCGATCGCGCATATCCCTGGAACCATCAGTTTCTAAGCGGCCTGCATCTCCGGAGGATGGGCTTGAACGTTCCTTTCGGAATCATGTTGTCGATCGGATTTAAGCCCGCCTCGTAAACCTGAACGAGAATTTCGTCCGGCCGGGGCACCGGCCGAGGAATATCAGCGAACGCGACCTGATCTGCCTTGCCATAACGCTTGAAGACAAGTGCTTTCATGTTTCTCTATATCCGAAGGGTCTTCGCTGTGCGACGACAGGAGGCGGCGCTTGCAGCGGCCGCGCACCGTCAGAAAGCTCGGGCGGTACGGGCAGGCTGCGACGCCGTTAGCAGATCAAGCCGCAGGTCCTTTCGAATCCCCGCATCTACCAGGCCAGCAGGCGCAAATCTGCGAAGAAAGCGCAGGCGCTTCGCTAGCCTGCCGGCCGCGTATCGGAGTTTCGGGTGCGCCGCGTTGGCCGCTGTTAGCACCGTGTCGGCAACCACACCCGGCTGCTCGGCAGTGGCCATCACCTCATTCACCCGCTTGTTCACGCCCGCACGGGCCTCGCGATATTCATCGAGCTTGGCATCCGGCTCCATGAAGTTCGCGTCGAATGGCGTCTTCGTGTACGCGGGCTCGATGACCGAGACCCGGATGCCCCTCGTGCGCAGTTCATGGTCGAGCGATTCCGAATAGCCCTCCACCGCGTGCTTGGTCGCGGCATAGAGCGCGCCATACGGCATCGGCAAAAAGCCAAGCACGGAGCCGATGTTGATGATGCGACCACTCCCCTGGCGTCGCATGTGAGGCACGACGGCGCGCGTCATCCGGATCAGTCCGAAAAAGTTCGTCTCAAAGATCGATCGGGCCTGATCGATCGAGCTCTCTTCCGCTCCGGCCGGGGCAACACCGAAGCCGGCGTTGTTCACGAGCAGATCGATGCGACCGTCTCGCCGCATCACTTCGCTGACGGCGGCTTGCACAGATTCATCGCTGGTCACGTCGAGCGGCAGCATCTCGAAGGATCGCTTGCCAGCCTGGGCTCCCCGTCTGCTGGTACCGTAGACCTTGTAGCCGGCTTTCGCGAGCCGATCCGCCGTGGCCTCGCCGATGCCTGACGAAGCGCCTGTAACGAGCGCAATTTTCCCTTTGGGCTTGGCCATTTACTTCTCCTGATGACACTGGACGGCGGGGGCACGATCAAATTGCCTGCAGACGCCTGCATCGGTTCGCTGCTTTGGTTCCAATATTTTAGTTACGATCGTAATTATTAATTAAGATGACGATCGTAATTATACTTGTCAAGCCCCGCCGCGGGCTTTTAAGATCGGCGGTATGCGCGTTTCCAGGGAAAAGGCGGCCGAAAACCGCGACCGAATTCTCAAGGCTGCGTCGCGCCTCATGCGCGAACGTGGCATCTCCGATGTGGGCGTTGACACGCTGACCGAAGCGGCCGGGATGACCCACGGCAGCCTCTACAGTCAGTTTGGGTCCAAGGAGCGGCTTATCGAAGAAGCGGTCGCCGACGCGATAGCCGCCAAAGGGCAGGAACTGCGCGAGGGGTCGACTCTCGGCGGCTACGTTTCAGAATACCTCTCGGCGGCGCACCGCGACCAGCCGGGAAGCGGCTGCCCCTTTGCTGCTTTGTGTTGCGAGATGCCGCGCCAAAGCCAGGGCGCGCGCGAGCGGTTCACAGCCGGATTGAGGGGCATGGCCGGCTGGCTGAGTGGCCGAATGGGCTCCGGTATCAAGCAACGCCAGCGCGATGAGGAGGCGCTCGCGACCCTCGCCTCTCTGGTCGGGGCGCTCGTGCTCGCCCGCGCCGTGAGCGATCCCAAGCTATCGGACGATATCCTTCGCTCGACCAGGAAAAGGTTGGGACGCTGATCTCTCAGCGCAGCCGGACGGATCCTGATACATCGCGCCTGGTACATGCGGCGCGCATCGCCTGTCCGATTCGGGTCGATGAACGATTTGTCACGGCGATTAAACGCAGATGGCGCGCACCGTTCATCAAAGCTGGGGGAGTTGCGTCAGAAACAGCCCGCGGCGCAATCGCTTAGGCGAATGGCATGGTGCCCAGGGGCGGGATCGAACCACCGACACTGCGATTTTCAGTCGCATGCTCTACCAACTGAGCTACCTGGGCATACCCGCGAGCCCAAAGGCCGGGCGAGCGGGCGGTTTATAGAGAGGTCGGACGGTCATGTCCACCCAGCTTCGCCTTCGGCTTCGCTGGGCGCGGCCCGGCTTCGTACCCATCCACAAATTGTTGGGAAAACTCGGCTATTCGGCGTCTTCGGGGTCCGTCTCGCGGCCGGGGATGACGTACTTGCCCGATAGCCAGCGGTTCAGGTCGACATCCCGGCAGCGCGGGGAGCAAAACGGCGCCGTGGCCGGGCTCGCCGGCTTACCGCATTCCGGGCAGGGCTTCGATCCGCCCTTCGATTCCCCGGCTTCGGCGGGCGGCTTAGCTGGCATTGAGCCAGCCGAAGCGGATCGGGAAGCCCTCGCCGCCCAACAGCGTGACCGATTCGTAGAGCGGCAGGCCGACGACATTGGTGTAGGAGCCGACCATCTTGACCACGAACGATCCGGCGATGCCCTGCACGGCGTAGCCGCCGGCTTTGCCGCGCCATTCGCCGGAGCCGATATAGGCCTGGATGTCGTCCTCGCTTAAGCGCTTGAAGCGCACGCGGGTTTCGATCAGGCGCTGGCGGAACGCCTCCTTCGGCGTCACCAGGCAAATGGCTGTGTAGACGCGGTGATTGCGCCCCGACAGCAGCCGCAGGCATTGCGCGGCCTCATCCACCAGATTGGCCTTCGGGAGAATGCGGCGACCGACCGCGACCACCGTATCGGCGGCGAGGATGAAGGAGCCGCGCAGTTCGTCGTCGAGCTGGACGGATTTCAGCGCAGCGTCGGCCTTGGCGCGCGCCAGGCGGTTGGCGCAGGCGCGCGGCAGCTCGCCCCGCTTCGGGGTCTCGTCGACATCGGCCGGGCGCAGCGCGTCGGGCTCGATGCCGGCCTGGTTGAGCAGGCTGAGCCGTCGCGGCGAACCGGAAGCGAGAACGATTTTGGGGCGGCCAAGCATGCGGGATGTGTCGGGGATTGGATTCGGATGGGATGCGCGCGCGGAACCTATCGGATGGCGCTCCATTCCACAACCGGGGAACAAGTGCTTGTTGTCATTACGAATCTTTCGTCGTTCCTGCCTAGTGCGCAATCGCGCACGGGCGCTGGGACCCATAACCACAGGCCGATGTCATTGAAACGACAATCGGCGACTGGCACTTCCTAAAGTCGCACGGCCGCGGCGCCGCGGTGAGCGCAATTGCGCTCACGCCAGGGGTTCCTGCGTTCGCAGGAACGACGGGAAGCTACCCGCTCGCCGCGCCGGCCTTGGCAAACCGGCGGCGGATGCGCATCGACAGGCCGTCGCAGACTTCGCGATAGGCGGCGAGCTTCTGCTCGCGGTTGCCTTCCATGCCGGTCGGGTCCGGCGTCGGCCAGTATTCGACATCGGCGGCCATGGTGCGCGTCAGCTCCAGCGCCTTGTGATGGGCTTCCGGCGACAGCGTGATGATGAGATCGAAATTGAGCCCTTCCCAGTCCTCGAGCTCCTCGAACGTCGTAGGCTTGTGGCCGGAAATATCCTGGCCGAGCTCGGCCATCACGGCGACGGCGAACGGATCAAGCTCGCCCTTCCTGACGCCGGCGGATTTCACGTAGAGCGCCTGCGGAAACATCTGCTGCAGCAGGCTCGCCGCCATCGGCGAACGCACGCTGTTTAGCCCGCATGCGAACAGCACGGCCTGCGGGTTGCGCGCGCGGGGCGCATCCATGCGTCACGAAATCCTTGCGGCAAAGGTGGTCATGCCTGCCTTCTTACGCATGACCTTGTCCGAAAACCGCTTCGCACTTTTCGGGGTCATGCGTCCTGCCCCTTCCAGTGCAGTACACAGATCAGCGTGAACAGCCGCCGGGACGTTTCGAAATCGATCCGCACCTTGCCCTTCAGCCGCTCCTGCAGCGTGCGCGAGCCTTCGTCATGGATGCCGCGGCGGCCCATGTCGATCGCCTCGATCTTGTCCGTGGTAGCCGTGCGGATCGCCTGGTAGTAGCTGTCGCAGATCATGAAATAATCCTTCACGATCCGGCGGAATGGCGTCAGCGACAGCAAATGCGCGACCACCGGCGTGCCGTCCTCGCGGCGGATGTCGAACATCAGGCGGTTGCCGGTAATCGCGAGGTGCAGCGTGAACGGGCCCTCGCCCGCCCCTTCCGGCGCGAACAGGTTCTGCTCGATCAGATCGTAGATCGCAATCGCCCGCTCATGCTCAATATCGGGCCCGGAACGCCCGATCGATTCCTCGTCGAGCGTCACCGCGACGATGCGGTTGTGCTGGTCATCGTCTGGTGGCGGCTTGTTCATGGCAAATTGAGGCGCAATCCGACGGAGCGTGAATGGGCGTCCAAACCCTCGGCCTTGCCCAAGGTCATCGCGGCAGGCCCCAGCGCGCGCAACTGGTCCGGCCCGCATTTGAGAATCGAGGTGCGCTTCATGAAGTCTAGCACGCCGAGCCCCGACGAAAACCGCGCCGAACGCGCCGTCGGCAGCACGTGGTTGGAGCCGCCGACGTAATCGCCGATCGCCTCCGGCGTATGGGGCCCGAGGAAGATCGCGCCGGCATTGCGGACTTTTGCTGACAAGCCTTCCGCATCCGCGGTCATGATTTCCAGATGTTCGGCGGCGATGGCATTCGCAAGCTCCACCGCCTCGTCGAGCTGTTTGACCATGATGATGGCGCCGAAATCGTTCCACGAGGTCCGCGCGATGTCGGCGCGGGGCAGCGTGGCGAGTTGCGATTGCACCGCGCGTTCGACCTCAGTGGCCAACGCCGCGCTGTCCGTGATCAGGATCGACTGCGCGCTCGCATCATGTTCGGCCTGCGCCAACAGGTCGGCGGCGATCCAGCCGGCGTTTCCCGTGTCGTCGGCAATCACGAGCACCTCCGAGGGACCGGCGATCATGTCGATGCCGACCTTGCCGAACACCTGCCGCTTGGCGGCGGCGACATAGGCATTGCCGGGGCCGACGATTTTCGCCACCGGCGCGATCGTCGCGGTGCCATAGGCGAGCGCCGCCACCGCCTGGGCGCCGCCGACGCGATAGATCTCGGAGACGCCGCCAAGGTGGGCGGCCGCCAGCACCAGCGGATTGAGCTTGCCGTCGGGCGAGGGCACCACCATGACGACCCGCGGCACGCCGGCAACCCTGGCCGGCACCGCATTCATCAGCACCGACGACGGATAGGCCGCCGTGCCGCCGGGCACATAGAGGCCAACCGCATCGACCGCGCTCCAGCGCCAGCCGAGTTCGACGCCGAGCGCATCCGTGAAGCGCTCGTCCTTCGGCAATTGCCGCTGGTGGAACAATTCGATCCGGTCGCGGGCGAATTTCAGGGCATCGACGGTTGCGGCGTCGCAAGCCGTGAGCGCGGCATCGACCTCGGCCGCGGTCACGCGCAGGCCGGCGGCGTCGATGTCGAGCCGGTCGAATTTCCTGGTCGCCTCGAGCAGGGCCGCGTCACCGCGCGCGGCCACGTCATCGACAATGGCGCGGGTGGCGCGCTCGACATCGGCCGAAACCTCGCGCTTGGCGGCGAGGAATTGCTTGAAGCGTGGGTCGAAATCGGCGCTGCTGGTATCCAGGCGAACGGGCATGGCGGCTTTCTGAGAGACAGCGAAGGCCCCTGCTCAATGGCGCGGCGGCCAAGGGCCGTCAACCCTCCCCGTCGTCCCGGCCAAGCGAAGCGCGAGCCGGGACCCATAACCACCGAAGTCCAAATTGGGCCACGCTGGGGCGGCAATCCGCTTCACGGCCTACATTCGTGGTTATGGGTCCCCGCGTCCGCGGGGACGACGATAGAGAGGGGTCCCCCTACCCCTCCGGCCCCAGGGGGGCCATGGCGAGGTCGCTGGTGCCGAGGTCGCTGGTGCCGAGGTCGGTCAGCTCGCACTCCAGGCATTCGACGTCCAGCCGCAGCGCCTCGCCGTGGCTGAACAAGAGAAGCGCGCTGCCGCCGGGGGCTTCGCCGGGGTGGAATTCGATCCCGACCAGTTCCAGCACCGCTCTCGGCTGCGCCAGATCGATGTTGCGCGACTTGCAGGCCAGAACGCGGTCGAAGCGCAGCGCCGCGATCGAACGGCGCGGCTCGGTTCCGCCGGACAGCGTCTGCTCCCAGTCCAGCCGGTCGATGCCGACCACCAGCCGCTTTTCGTCCTGCCGCCAGACGATGTCGGACGCCTGGACTCGGGCGTCCTGCACATGGGCCGATATGACGGCGAGATCATCGGCATCGAGCGCAATCAATTTGAGCTGTTCGGGTGCCGACATTCCCAGGAATCCCTACCTTTATTTTGCGCGTATCCTGATCGCCAAACCGGCACCCATCCCCGGATCAAGTCCGAGGACATGCTTTTGCGGGATACGCGCGTTAGTCGCTGATGCGCTGGATCGACGCGCCGCACGCCGAGAGTTTTTCCTCAAGCCGTTCGAAACCGCGATCCAGATGATAGATACGATTGACCATGGTTTCGCCCTCGGCGGCAAGCCCTGCGATGACCAGCGACACAGACGCCCGCAGGTCCGTCGCCATCACGGGCGCGCCGCGCAGTTTTGCGGTGCCGTCGATGGTCGCGGTTTCGCCATCCAGTGATATACGCGCGCCGAACCGCGCCAGTTCCTGGACATGCATGAAACGGTTCTCGAAAATCGTCTCGGTGATCCGCGAGGAACCGCCGGCGCAGGCCATCAGCGCCATCAATTGCGCCTGCAGGTCGGTCGGGAAACCCGGGAACGGCGCGGTCGACACCGTCACCGGCCGGATCCCGGCGCCGTTTCGGGCAACCCGGATACCGTCATTGTTGACGGTGATGAGGGCACCTGCCTCTGTCAGCACGTCGAGCGCCGACTGCAGCAGCTCGGGACGGGCGCCGGAAAGCTGCACGTCGCCGCCGGTCATGGCGACGGCCATCGCATAGGTGCCGGCCTCGATCCGGTCAGGCAATACGGTATGCCGCGCGCCGTGCAGCTTCTCGATGCCCTCGACCACGATCCGCGGCGTGCCGGCGCCGGTGATGCGCGCGCCCATCTTGTTCAGGCAATCGGCGACATCTGCGATTTCAGGTTCGCAAGCCGCGTTGGTGATGATGGTCGTGCCCTTCGCAAGCGTCGCCGCCATCAGGGCTACATGGGTGCCGCTCACCGTCACCTTGGGGAAATCGATTCCCGCGCCGCGCAGGCCGCCGGGCGCCTTCGCGACCACGTAGCCGCCGTCGATGGTGAGCTCGGCGCCGAGTTTTTCGAGCGCCATAATCAGAAGGTCAACCGGCCGCGTGCCGATGGCGCAGCCGCCCGGCAGCGAGACTTTTGCCTCGCGCATCCGCGCCAAAAGCGGCGCGATCACCCAGAAGCTGGCGCGCATCCGCGACACCAGGTCGTAAGGCGCCGTGGTGTCGATGATGTTGGCTGCCGAGATGTGCAGGGTCTGGCCCTGATATTGGTGGTCGCCGGGCCGCTTGCCGGCGGACATGATGTCGACGCCGTGGTTGCCGAGGATGCGCTGCAACTGCGCGACGTCGGCGAGCCGCGGCACATTGTCGAGGATAAGCGTTTCCTCCGTGAGCAGCGCTGCGATCATCAGCGGCAGGGCTGCGTTCTTCGCGCCCGAAATCGCGATGGTGCCGTTGAGCTTGCTGCCGCCGACGATACGAATGCGGTCCATGCCCACCTCCCTTGCGATGCGCGCGATTTATGGAGCCTCGCGCGTCCATGGCAAAAGCCGCGAGATTTGCGGCGATTTGATGGGGTTCCATCATTACAGAGCGCCGAAGCGCGAACTATGGTGTGCAATTGCAACATCAGAGAATACGCTCAACGCGAAATGGATTCTCTGATGTGCAATTGCACATCAAAGCTCAACCAGCGGGCTAGCCCGGAATGACAAGACTAGATCGCGTTGATATCAGCGCTCTCCAGTATCGGCTTCGGATACCCATCGCGCGCCACCTTGATCATGGCGCGGCCGAGCTGTTCGCTCGTCGTCATGTGGTTCGGCGTCGCTCGTACCATCCAGGACAACAGCGGCGCGGTGACGGCGTAGACCACGTTGATCCATCCGGTCTTCGATCGGACGCCGTGCAGCGGCTGGATGCCGGATGGCCGGAACATGTACGCCGCCTTGAACGGCAGCTTCAAGAGATCGTTCTCGGTCTTGCCCTTGACCCGCGCCCATCGCAACGGGCCCTGCTCGGTTGAGTCCGTGCCGCGGCCGGTGACGTAGGTGAACACCATGCCGGGGTTGAGCCGCGCCAGCGTCGTTGCCGCTGCCATGGTGACGTCGTAGGTCAAGTGCCGGTAACGCTCCGCGTCCATACCGATCGAGGAGACGCCGAGGCAGAAGAAGCAGGCGTCGTATCCCGCAAGCTGCGATTCGATCGCGGAGAAATCCGTGAAATTGTCGTGCAGGACTTCATGCAGCTTGGCGTGCTGCACGCCGGTCGGACTGCGCCCGACCGCGAGCACTTCTGTGACGCCGGCATCGATCAGGCATTCGCGGAGCACGCCCTGCCCGACCATGCCGGTGGCGCCAAACAAAATCGCCTTCATGTCAGGGTGAGCTCCGCTCATCCCTTGATGAACGCTAACAGGTCGGCGTTGATGGTGGCCGCCTCGGTGGTCGGCATGCCGTGCGGAAAGCCCTTGTAGGTCTTCAGCGTGCCGTTCTTCAGAAGCTTTGCCGACAATGGCGCGGAGTCCTCGTAAGGAACGATCTGGTCGTCGTCGCCATGCATCACCAGCACCGGCACGGTGATCTTCTTGAGGTCTTCGGTGAAGTCGGTCTGCGAGAAGGCGACGATGCCGTCGTAATGCGCCTTGGCGCCGCCCATCATGCCCTGGCGCCACCAGTTCTGGATGATCGCTTCCGAGGGCTTGGCGCCCGGCCGGTTGTAGCCATAGAACGGACCCGACGGCAGCGCGCGATAGAATTCCGAGCGGTTGGCGGCAAGCTGCGCCTGCAGGTCGTCGAACACCGATTTGGGCAATCCGCCGGGATTGGCCGGGGTCTGCACCATCAGCGGCGGCACAGCGCTGAGGATCGCCGCCTTCGCCACCCGGCTCTCGCCGTGGCGGGCGATATAGTGCACCACCTCGCCGCCGCCGGTGGAATGACCGACGTGAACGGCGTTCTTCAGGTCGAGATGCGCCGTCACGGCCGCGAGATCATCCGCATAATGATCCATGTCGTGGCCGTCGGCCACCTGGCTGGACCGGCCATGGCCGCGGCGGTCATGCGCGATGACGCGGAAGCCGTTGTTGACGAAGAAGATCATCTGCGTGTCCCAGTCGTCGGCCGAGAGCGGCCAGCCGTGGCTGAACACAATGGGCTGACCCTTGCCCCAGTCCTTGTAGAAGATATCGACGCCGTCTTTGGTGGTGATGATGGGCATGGGAATTCTCCTCTTGCTTGGTTGCAGTCAACGGCACACGGTTCCGGCGAACGGCTGTTCGCCGGACGGCAGGTGATATTCGATGGAGTCTGGTCACGCGGGGCGGAAGCGCCGCCACACGCCGATGATCATGACGGCGAAAAACACCAGCACGATGCCCTGGGCCACTGCGAATACCGGCCCCGCGGGCGGGTTACCCGGCGCCAGCGCCGTCAGCGCGGGTATCTTGAGGAAGCTCTGAACCACCAGCACGAACACATTGAGATAAAGCGAGGCCAAGGCGGTGACCACATAGATCCAGCGCCACGCGCCGGCGAGCTTCATGCCGTACAGCGCGATGCAGGCAATCGCGAGCAGGATAAAGGAGAGGATGCCGAACAGGTGCGACGGCAGCAGCTTTTCGAACAACAGAGGCGGAATCACAAAGCCTGTGGCGCTGGTCAGGATGGTGAACAGCAGGAAGATCGCGGTGAGACCCGGCTGAGACCTCGAGCCGAGCATTCCGAACATCACAATCAGGCCCGCGACGATTGCGATCAAGCTGATGACCACATGGACCATCACGAACGTCGCCACACTCATACCCAGTATCATGATGCGCCCCCTGCATTGGAAACCTTCTAAAGGTTACGACGCGGCGCGGAGAATTTCCACACGCATCGCGTGCGGCGGCGGCATTGCAGGCATGTGCGCGCATGAATGACGCATCAACCAAAGTGGTATGATGCACGAAATATTTGCATACCTGTCATAAATGCCAGCAGTGAAGGCGCGGAGGAATTGAATCTAATAGTAGCGCGGGATTGGACCGTCGTGCGGCGTCTTGCGGTGCGACAGGTCGAACAGCACTTCGTCGACATAGCACCAGCCCCAGCCTTCCGGCGGATCGTAGCCTTCGATCACGGGATGGCCGGTGGCGTGAAAGTGCGCGGTGGCGTGCTTGTTCGGCGAATCGTCGCAGCAGCCGACATGGCCGCAGGTACGGCAGATCCGCAGATGCAGCCACTCGCTTCCGCTTTTCAGGCACTCCTCGCAACCGAGCGCGCTCGGCGTGACCGTTTGAATGCCGGCGATATGGTTGCAGCCCTTTTTCGTCACCGCTTCATACCTCGCGTGTCTTGACGTATTGGCGTATCGGCGTATTGGCGGCCGCCCATACGCTGCATCATAGCGACGGTTTCACGGCGTCGGCGAGATAGCCGTGCAGCGCGGCCACCACCTGCGCGCCCTCGCCGATCGCGCCGCCGACGCGTTTGACCGAGCCGGCGCGCACGTCGCCGACTGCGAACACGCCGGGCACCGAGGTTTCCAGCGTCGGCACCGGGCGGCCGAGATTCTGCTCGGACTGCGCCCCCGTCACCACAAAACCCGCGCGGTCGAGCGTTACGCCGCAGCCGTTCAGCCAATGGGTCGCCGGGTCGGCGCCGACGAACAGAAACAGGCTCCGGACATCGAAATGGTGCTGTTCGGGCGCCAGCCGGCTCTTCCAGCGCACGCGTTCGAGCGAGCCATCCTCGCTGCCCTCGACCGCAACCACCTCGGCGTTGAAGATCAGTTCGATATTGGGGGCCGCCTCGATGCGTTCGATCAGATAGCGCGACATGCTGGCCCCCAGCCCGCCGCCGCGGATGATCATATGGACCTTGCGCGCATGGCCGGACAGAAACACCGCGGCCTGGCCTGCGGAATTGCCGCCGCCGACCAATACGACGTCCTGGCCGACGCACAGTTTGGCCTCGATCGGCGAGGCCCAGTACCAGACGCCGCGGCCTTCGAATTTCTCGAGATTCTCGATCTCGGGCCGCCGGTAACGCGCCCCGCTCGCCACCACGATGGATTTGGCGCGCAACGACTGCCCGCATTCGGTCGCCAGCGCAAACACGCCGTCGCGCTGCGAACAATCCAGCGACCTGACACAAACCGGAATCAGCATGTCCGCGCCGAATTTTTGCGCCTGGGTGTAGGCGCGACCGGTGAGCGCCTGCCCGGAAATGCCGGTCGGAAATCCCAGATAGTTTTCAATGCGCGCGCTGGCGCCGGCCTGGCCGCCGAAGGCCCGCGCATCGAACACCGCGACCGACAATCCTTCGGACGCGGCATAGACCGCGGTGGCGAGACCGGCGGGACCGCTGCCGACGACGGCCACGTCGTAGAGCTTCTCATGCGCCTGGTTGGTGATCATCCCCACCGCCAGCGCCAGCGACGTCTCAGACGGATTGCGCAGCACGGTGCCGTCGGGGCACACCACCAGCGGCAGATCGGCGCGCGAGGGCAAATAGCGCGCGATGAGGTCGGCGGCGTCCTTGTCGGTTGCGGGATCGAGCACGTGGTGCGGCTGGCCGTTGCGCACCAGGAAGTTCTGCAACCGCGCCGTGTCGCCGAGCGAGCTCGGTCCGATCAGCACCGGCCCGCCGACGCCGCCCTGGATCAGGCTGACCCGGCGCAGGATCAGCGCGCGCATGATGCGCTCGCCGAGTTCGGCTTCCGCGACCAGAAGCGCGCGCAATTGATCCGGCGGAATCAGCAGCGTTTCGACGTCGCCCTCGGCATGGCCGTCGACCAGCGCGACGCGGCCGGAGAGCTGGCCGATCTCGGCCAGAAACTGCCCCACGCCCTGGTCGATGACCGGGGTGACATGGCCGAGGCCATCGCGCTGGGTGATCGCTACGGTGCCGGACAGCACCACGAACATGCCGGGGCCTACCTTGCCGGTTTCGAACAGGGCTTCGCCGTCCTTGTAGATCCGCAGCTCCCCGAACCGGCGCATCCGCTCGATTTCAAGCGGCGTCAGCGTCGGGAATGTCTGCTCGTGACGTGGAAACGCGAAAGAATTGGCGCCGGTCGCCGGACCGGCCGTGATGTCTGCACTCATTATCGCCGCCTAAAAAAGAAACAGAATTGTGCAGAGACGAGCCATGCAACGCGGCGAGCGATCAGGATTTTCCCTCTGCGCTACTGGCTCGGCTTTTCTCCGCTGGCGTCATCTAGGGAGGCATCGGCGGTTTCGGAAGATGCACCGCCATCGCTGCGCCCGCGGGCCTGCGACTTTCGCCGCTTGAGATTCTCGCGCAACGCCAGCTTCAGCCGGTCCCGTCGTGAATCCTTCACACCCGAGTCGCTTTTTCCCGCAACGCTGTCCTGATTGTCCTTCATCGTCAGTCCGTCGAACACGCCTTGAGCGAAACGACGTCGGGGGACGCCGTCGCCGAAAGATGGCGGGGTGCGACCATCCATACTGCAACCGTGCGCCCGGCACATCCGGCGATTCGGCCGAACAGCTCTTTCACCGAGGCCGGATCGAGCTGATCGATGCCCTCGAATTCCTCGGAATGCGCTGGCAGGTGCATCGCTGCACCGGACTCAAAATTGCGAAAACAACCCCATGCAAAGTAGGAATGGGCCTTACATCATCCGAAAACGCAAGACCTGGTAGGGCGTGGACTCTTGAGAGGGCAGCATGCCCGGGATTGGGCCGGGCATCACGAGAATTGGAGCGAGCTGGAGACCAGGCGGCGTACGCCACAAATATTCGACAGGCCTGCGCGACCCGCAGTCCGGCCGCTCAGGACGAGATCGGGAACCAGAGTAAGGCCCAAACTTGCCGAATTGCCTGATGTCGCGATCCTCAGCACCGGTTTTTCACGATTTTGGGCCCTTTCGGGCCCGCCCGCGTGCTTGCGCCAGAGGGGCCCTTGTGGCAAGAACCGGCCGCCTAGTGGGCGGCCGTTTGGGCCGATTCCCCCAATACCGGGCATGCTGCCGTAGCTCAGTGGTAGAGCACTCCATTGGTAATGGAGAGGTCGACAGTTCAATCCTGTCTGGCAGCACCAGTCTTTCCAGCATTTCTGAGAATTTACGGCCTTTCCCACACTTGGCGTCCCACACAGCCGCCCCTTCGGAAGGCCGTTTATCCCGACTTCCAGTTGATAAGAAAGATTCCTCTTTCGGCAGGTCGGTCGCGATCGGGCGTCCGCCGAGCAGAGACCCAAGGCCCCGGTTCGGGCCCCATGAGCGCGTCGCAGCCAAAGGCGCCCTTGATTCCGAAGTCTGTAATGGCATCCGATTTTCAAGAATTTAACCGGGAGGCGCTATCGCTGGTCGCGCGCTGCGCTGCCTCAGAACAGCGGGGACGGGGACCGGGATGTGCACGGCTGCGTGGTGCAATCTCGACATTTGACGTGTAGGCTGCAAATCATGGCCAAAAGCGATCTCATTGTTTCGTTGGTTCGCGCTGGCGTCGCCGGCGACAAGACCATGCTGCGCTCAACTGTCGAAGCGCTGATGGCCGACGAAAAAGCAAAGAGTCATCACACCCTCGTTGATCGTCTTGAGCGCGCCCTCCAATCGGTAGCGGTGACTTCTCCTAGCATGACGACGTCGGCCAGGGCGCAGAATGCCGCCGGCAGAGATACCATCCTTGAACAAACTCCCCGCATTCGCATGGATGAGTTGGTGCTCCCGCTGCCCGCACGTTCGGAGGGCAACCAGCTCATAGAGGAACATGCACGCGCCGAGGTGCTGAGGGCGCACGGTTATGAACCTCGCCATCGGATTTTGCTGTCTGGACCGCCAGGAAACGGCAAGACATCATTCGCCGAATCAGTAGCCGAAGCGCTTTCCTTGCCCTTCTTCGTCGTTCGATATGATGCACTCATTGGAAGCTATCTTGGCGAGACCAACGCCCGATTGCGGGCGTTGTTTGACTACGTTCGAACGCAATCCTGTGTTCTGTTTTTCGACGAGTTCGACGCAGTTGGAAAAGAGCGTGGGGACGATCACGAGACCGGCGAGATAAAGCGGGTTGTATCGTTTTTGTTGATGCAGATCGACACTCTACCGAGTTACGTTCTCACGATCGCGGCGACGAACCATGCCGAGCTTCTCGACAGAGCAGTCTGGCGCAGATTCCAGTTAAAAATCTCTTTTCCGGCTCCACAAACCGAACAAGTTGCTGCTTTTATCGAACGAATCATTGCATCTTGGCCCGATCAACCTAAAATGTCTGCCAGCGAAATCGCAACCTCATTGGGAGCGACTTCATATGCGGAAGCTCGTGATTTTTGTCAAAACGTTAGACGCAGACAGATTTTAGGTCTCGGCGAAGTAGAGATTAACTCTGCGCTTTTTTCCGAACTTCAATCTTGGGAAGCGCGCGTGAAGCCCGAGAACATTTATGGCGATAGATCCGACAAAGCCCCTGCTAAGACTAAACGTCGGCGAGCAGGAAAGGCGAAATCCCGGCCACGGCGGCGGATCACCTAAACCCGCGAAGTTTTCGCGAGCGGGGCAGAGGGCTGCGTTCGGTCCTTTATGGACCCGATTAGAGCGCGTACTGAAAAACGATCCTGCAGCGCTTGAACTTCGTCGCGATCCATCCGCATTGGCGCCGGAGCGCCTTTTGGTTTTCGAACTACGTGGTTCAGTCCAGTCGTTTGCGAAAGCAATACGACGTGTACCCGGCTTAGAATTCATCGACGAAGAGGAAATAGAAGGCGACGACCCCAGCGAGTCGCCTGTTGTTTATTTGCTCATCCCTGATCTCGCCGCTTTGCGCCAAATGCTTTCCATGTGGAAAGATTGGCTCAGAGGAACAAAGCCTAAGCACGGTCTCACTGCTTTTCGCGATGTGTTCGATACCCTCAAGAATCTGAGACCTTGGGGACCTCAAGACCGGGTTCTTGAGGAAGATAGAAGAGAGATAGCATCACAGCTTGATCAAACCGGAGCCATTCGGGTCGAAGTCGAATTGGTTTTCCGTTTCTCGGACGGCATCGCACAGACCGCTGAAGAGGCCGTTAGCACTTTTGTGGCCAGTGTCGGCGGACGCGTGATCAGCCAATCGCGCATCACTAATATCGCATACCATGCTCTGTTGGTGGAACTTCCCGCCGAAGCAGCACGGGGCTTGTTGACGAGGACCGCGTCAAGCATAGCCGGGCTCGATCCCATTATGCATATTCGCCCGCAAAGTTTGGCCACGACAATTGATGTAGCAGAGCGAGAGGAAACGGCGATCGTCGAGCTGCCGGAACAGCAACGTCGCGAGCCCATCTTAGCACTCCTTGACGGTGTGCCGGTTTCTCAACATCCGTTGCTCGCTGGTACTTTGAGCGTTGAAGACCAATTTGGTTTGGAGCCCGGAACGCCCGTCGCAGACCGTCATCACGGCACTGCAATGGCTTCACTGATCGTGCACGGAGATAGGAACGTTCCGCAGCCCTCATTGGGCCGCCGCGTGCATTGTGTGCCCCTTTTGGGCGCGCAAGATCAGTTTCCTCCTGATAGGCTCATCGTTGACCTCGTTTATCAAGCCGTGATCGCGATGTGTGCCGGTGAAAGTTCCAGTGCGCCTGGCGTTCTGATCATCAATCTATCTTTGGGAAATTCGCGAAAGCCATTTCACAATAAAATGTCGGCATGGGCGCGCCTGCTAGACCGTTTGTCGCACCAATTCGGCATTCTGTTTCTAGTGAGTGCCGGCAATCATTCTGGCGCGGTACATTTCGCGGCCCTGAATACGTTCGGCGCCTTCGAGGCTCTTACAACTCAGCAGCGCGCAGAATCGACGATCAGAGCGTTGGGAAATCATGTTGGCGAGCGCAGGCTGCTGTCGCCGTCAGAAACGGTCAACGGATTGACCATCGGAGCCGCAAATCAAGACGCCGTGAGTGACGTTGACCGACTCGGTGCTCGTGGCCAATCGGAACCGTGGCACCCTCTTGTGTGCTCGAATCCGTCGAGTGCTTTGGGGCCCGGCTTCGCCAACAGCGTAAAGCCGGACATCCTACTGCCGGGTTCGCGCGAACATTTTCGACTGCTATCGAGCGGCTCGTCCTTGCAACTTGTGCCGAGTGCGGCTTCACGGGCCCACGGAATAAAGGTCGCCGCACCGCCCCAAGCCGGGCGAGAGAATTGGGAGCACTATACGTGCGGGACGAGCGCCGCCACCGCGATCGCCTCCCGCACTGCTCATCAGATCCATGACGCGCTTGAGAGCGAATATGGCGCTCTTTTTACCGAACTACCGAAGCAGCAGCGAGCGACGCTCTTAAAAGCGTTACTTGTTCACACCGCGGCTTGGCCTGTCGAAACCGCAGATATCATCAAAGCAGTTCTAGGTCCCCCCGATCCAACCAAACATACTCAGCAAAAAGACAACATTCGACGCTTTCTTGGGTACGGCGTTGCTGATCCAGATGCAGCCGTCGCATGTGCAGCCGACCGAGCGACATTTTGGGCGGTCGGCACTTTGGAGCCGGATCAAAAACGCAGCGTCACCGTACCTGTACCTCGCTGCGTGAACGGATTGCCGCGACCGCACGCTCTTAGTGCCACCCTCGCTTGGTTCACGCCGATACTTCCCGGGAGACAAATTTACAGGTCAATCCGCCTGATTATCTGTGAGCCTGGCGACGAACTCGGCATGCTTCGAGTTGATGGATCGAGACGACAACCTGACCAAAATCAGAGCAAACGAGGCACCGTCTATTCCAGACGGTGGGAGGGCGACGGAGCGCCCGTCGTCAGCGCCGAACAAACAATCAATCTCGAAGTTCAACGAGAGCCCGATCAAGGCATCACAGTCGACGAAGGCGTTCCGTTTGGACTGGCCGTGACGTTTTCTATGCCCGGAGTTGTCGAAGTTTACGAGCAGTCGCGCGCACGGATTGCACCAAGGCCTCGCGTTCCGGCATGACATAGTTCGAACAGATATTAGAGCAGGCAGGAAACGGGAACGCCCGTATCGCGATCATTCCGCGTGGATCGGCAGGCGCCGTCACCCCGCCAGCGCCACTTTCCGGAACGCCTTGACCAGCGCGCCCTCCAGCTTGCCGTCCATGCCGCAGAGGATCTGGTAGGCGTCCTGCCGGGCCATTGGCGGCCGGTATGGCCGGGACTCGACAAGTGCTGCGAAGATATCCGAGATCGTCAGCAACCTGACCAGATCGGAAATCTGCGAGCCCGCCAGTCCATCCGGATAGCCGGAGCCATCCAGATATTCGTGATGATGCCTCACGCCATCCAGAATTTCCGGACTGATGCCCGATACGCCCTTCAACAGGTCATATCCGATCACGGGATGACGCCGGATGATCTCCTCCTCCTCGGGGTCGAGGCGGCCCGGCTTGTCCAGGATCGACAGCGGGATGCGCGCCTTGCCGATGTCGTGGAGGGTCGCCGCGATTCCGAGCCGCGAGACGTCGCCGCCGGAGAACCCGACATCCAGCCCAAAGGCGACCGCAACACCGGTCACCAGCAGGCAGTGCTGAAACGTGCCCTCGTGATAGCGCCGCACCTCGTCGAGCCATGTCGAAAGTCCATCCTGCCCGACACGGGCGATGATCTTCGACGTCGCACGCTTCGCATCGACAAGCTTCAGCGGCCTGCCACGGCGCACATCCGAAAACATCGAGGCGAAGGCCGCCACACCTTCGTCCATCTGCAATGTCGGATCCGCAGCTTTATCTTCCTCGGCGGCTTCCGCCGCCTCGATCTGCGTGACCTTGAGAATGGCTTCCTTGGGGCGTGAAATGATCGCGGTCGCGCCGAGGGCATAGGCCTGCGCAACCATCGGGCGGGAGAGATTGTGAACGACGAACAGCCTCTCGGGAATGCGGACGAGGTCCTGCAAAATGAACTTGAGCTGATCGACGCGCGTCATCTGCCGCAGGTCAATGTCGACCATCAGCACGCCATGCGACCTGATCCCGGTGCCGTCGCCGCCCAGCACCCAGGGAACCACGGCGTGTTGCGGTTCGAGCATCGCGCGAATCGCCGGTAACTTCGTCGGTTCGTCTGTGACAAAATAGACGAGCATCCAAAAACTTCCGTACCCGGTACTATTGAGGTATCTGCCCTTTAAAATTGAAGCATTGAAAAGAAAATGAACTCTTTTGTTATTGGTTCAGACGATCGAGTTCCGCACTCGGCGCCATCGCATCTCAAGCATTTTAATCAACATCAAACTTGGCTACCTTGCCGTTAAGCAGCCACCACGTATAACTACGTACCTCAAACAGGTGAGTACGCCGGTCGTGTTCCGAAGGATCGTCAGACCGAGGGCAACGTCCGTGAATGATCCCCTGTCGTGCCGCAGCGTGCCGGGAACAGAGAGATTGGGGCTGCGCGCCCTGGTTTCGATCGGCTGCCTGTTCGCCGGCCCGGCGTTCGCGCAGGTCGATCTCGCCGGCGCGACAGCCAAACTCACGCTGCAGGTCGCCACCGACATCCTCGGCGAAAAATGCCGCCGCGTCGAGGCGCCGAATCCCGCATCGTTCGCATCGGTATCGCTGCACCGGACCTTCCACGACGATTTCGACGCGCATCCGCTGCTGGACGCCAGATGGGCGCCGTATTACGCCGGCGGCGCTGCCTGGCCGGAAGCGCGCTATTGGGGCGGCGAGGGCTCCGACTTCAGGCGCAAGAGCACCTACAACGGCGAACAGCAGATCTATGTCGATCCGCGTTATGGCGGGCGGGAAACAACGCCACTCGGCCTCGATCCGTTCAATGTCAAAGACGGCATTCTCTCGATCACAGCCAGCCGCACCCCGCCTTCGCTCAAGACCGTGCTGTTCGACAATGAATATATCTCGGGCATCCTGACGACGCAGAGCCGGTTTTCCCAGAAGTTCGGCTACTTCGAAATGCGCGCCAAGGTACCGGTCGGCGTCGGCGTGTGGCCGGCGTTCTGGATGCTCGCCGATGACGGTGGCTGGCCGCCGGAAGTCGATATCATGGAGGGCCGCGGGCAACGGCCCGGTGACATCGTGATGACGACGCATTGGCGAATACCGGAGACGCAGCGCGTGGAACGCTGCGGGTTTGACTTCATTGTGCCGGACGCTCCGACCGCGTTCCACGACTACGGCGTGCTGTGGCAGCCGGATCGCATCACCTATTTCATCGACCGCCAGCCGGTCTCCGAGATCAAGGTCCCGGTCGGCTTCCACGACCCCATGTACATGATCGTGAACCTTGCGATGGGCACGAAGACTCTCGAGGGCGTGGGATTCGTCGATGGCGAATCTCCCAATATTGTCGCATTCGAGATCGACCGGATATCCGCCTACCAGATCGACGAACGCTGACCGGAGATGACGATGTTCGGAAAATTCTCGCGTCGGCATTTTGCAAAGCTTGCAGGCTTGTCTGCGCTCGGCATCGCCGCGGCGCCGGCCGACGTCGCCGCGCAAGCGGCACCGGAGCGGCCAGGGCCTGCGAGTTTTCCAAAAGACTTCTTGTGGGGCACCGCCACCTCGGCCTACCAGATCGAGGGCGCCGTGAACGAAGACGGCCGCGGCCGCTCGATCTGGGACACGTTCGCGCATACTCCCGGCAAGATCGGGGACGGTACCACGGGCGATTTCGCCAACGATCACTACCACCGCTACAAGGAAGACGTCGGCCTGATCCGGGAATTGGGCGCCAGGGCCTACCGGTTTTCGATCGCGTGGCCGCGGGTGTTTCCGGACGGAACGGGGGCGCCCAACCCCAAGGGCCTAGACTTCTACGACCGCCTCATCGACGAGTTGCTCAAGCACGGCATCGAGCCATATGCGACGCTCTATCACTGGGATCTGCCGCAAGCGCTCGAGGACAAAGTGGGCGGCTGGCGATCCAGCGAAACGTCAAAAGCATTCGGCGATTATGCCGCCCACGTGGCAGCGCGCATCACTGATCGCGTCAGGTCGATCTTCACGATCAACGAAGCCGGAAGGTTCGTGAATTTCGGCTATGGATGGGGCGTCGATGCCCCCGGCCTCAAACTGCCGGACGCAGACGTCAATCAGGTCCGCCACCATGTGGCGCTGGCGCACGGCCTCGCCGTGCAGGCGATCCGCGCGCACGGGCGCGCGGGCACCAGAGTGGGTCCGGCCGAAAACATCGCGGCCTGCGTGCCGGCATTCGACACACCCGAAAACGTTCGCGCCGCCGAGACGGCGACGCGCGAATTGAACTCAGGCCTCCTCGGCGTCATCCTGGAGGGCAGATACACCGACGGATTTCTTCAGTTCGCGGGCAACAATGCGCCGAAATTTACCGCCGAAGAACTCAAGATCATTTCCTCACCCAATGATTTCGTCGGCCTCAACATCTACGCGCCGCAGTTCTACATCGCCGCTTCCGACAAGGCGCCGGGCTGGCACGTGCTGCCGTTCCCGGCCTCGTTCCCGCATATGGATTCGGAATGGCTGCGCGTCGGACCGGAGACGATCTACTGGGCGCCGCGGCTGGCGGCGAAGGTCTGGAACATCAAGACGATCTACATCAGCGAGAACGGCACCTCGTCGGAGGACAAGCTGCGCGCCGACGGCCAGGTCTACGACCTCGATCGCATCATGTACCTGCGCAATTATCTCGGGCAGTTGCAGCGCGCGACGTCGGAGGGCGTGCCGGTCCGCGGCTATTTCCTCTGGAGTCTGATGGATAATTTCGAATGGATCTTCGGCTATAAGCAGCGCTTCGGGCTATACCACGTCGACTTCGAGACGCAGCGCCGGACGCCGAAACTGAGCGTCGCCTTCTATCGCGACGTGGTGGCGCGGAATGCGATCGGCGTCTGAACAGCGCGGTTCATTTCTACCCAGCCGAGAGAAGCACACGATGATTGAGTGGTTCGACGACCTTACGCCGGGGATGCGTTTCAAGAGCGGAAATGTGCAGATCACCGAAAGCGACATCAAACGCTTCGCTGCGGAATATGATCCGCAACCGATGCATCTGGACGAAGCCGCTGCCGCAAAAACCGTATTCAAAGGTCTTGCGGCTTCGGGGTGGCATACGGCTGCGATAGCAATGAACCTCGCCGTCCAAATTCGGCCGTTCGGTCCTCATCCCCTGATTGGGATGGGCGTCGATGAGCTACGCTGGATGGCACCGGTGCGACCCGGCGATACGCTCCATCTCGAAGGTGAGGTTGTTGGCCTCACGCCATCGCGAACAAAGCCGCAGGGCATCGCGCTGGTGAAATGGACTATGTTCAATCAGGGCGGCGAGGCCGTCTATACCTTCACCCCGATCGCTATCGTTCCTTGCCGGCCCCAACCGACCTAGGGCAGCTCGGCCCATAGCCCGCTCTCAATCGTACCGCGCGGCTTGCCGCAGCGGCGCCGCGATCTCCCCGATGGAGCGCGACTTGCCGTCGATTGCCACAGTCGTGACCGGTTGCTGCGCCAGCTTGCGCGATGATTCGTGACCCATGAATACACCTGCCGCGGCGAACAGCAGCACGACATAAAGTGCGAACATGGCGCCGACCCATTTCCAGTAGATCTGGCGGGCGTCGGGGGTAAGGCTCTCGAGTAATTGGCGCATGGGTTGCCTCCTCATCAGGAAACCTTATGCATTGCGTATAGCCCCGACCCTGGAAGCCGTATGTGACGTACTTCACAGATGTCGATTTGAGACGGAGAAGCCGTGACCGGAGCGGAATTGAAGAAACTTCGCCAGCATCTTGGTGAGGCCATCGGCCAGCCGCTGTCGGTGGCTGACATGGCCAAACTCTGCGGGCTGCCGGCTGCCGATGGCGCCGACACCATCCGCCGATGGGAGGTCACCGGGCCGACCGGGCCTGTGGCGGAGCTGCTGCGCATCCTGGCGATGGCCAGCGACCACTATCCGATCCTCGAAATGTTCAACGTGTTCGACCGCCACGACGTCCCGGTGAAGGATCGCCCCGCCCGCCGGCAGGCCTTCCGCGAACAGATGCGCGGCGACGTGCGGCGCCGCATTGGTTAAGCAAAGCTTGCCGGGAAGCCGCGTGGGGCCCGAAAATTAAGCCTTTCCTAACCTTTGATTAGGCCTTCATTAAGTACAAAAAACGTTTGTCTGCCAATGGGTTGGGTTCGTATCCGCTGTCGCTTCCAAGTGACAGCATTTTAGTCAAATGCCGTCTATGTGCGTGGGCATGGAAGGCGCCCCGCACGAGGGTGTCGCCGAACGGTTTTCGGAGACCAACATAATGAAGAAGATCCTCGCAGCCCTCGTGGCCTTCGCAGCCCTCACCGCCGCCGCGCCCGCCACTGGCGCCGATCTCGGCGCGCGCCCCTACTACAAACAGCCGCCCGTCTATGCGGCGCCGCTCTACAACTGGACCGGCTTCTATATCGGCGGCCATGTCGGCGGCGCCTTCAGCGGCAGCAACGACTTCAACGGCGCGGTGTTGAGCGATTCCAGCGCCCGCGTGCTCGGCGGCATTCAGGCCGGCCTGGATTGGCAGTTCGCGCAGAACTGGGTGCTCGGCACCGAGGGCCAGTATTCCTGGCTCGGCAAGAGCAACCTCACCGCCACCTTCCCCGGCGGCTACGTCTATACCAACGATCAGCGCGGCCTCGGCTCGATCACGGCCCGCATCGGCTACACTTGGGGTCCGGGCCTGGTCTATGTCAAAGGCGGTTACGCCTATTCCGACAACAACGAGAGGGTGACGCTGGGCGGCGTTCCGACCGCCTTCCTGCTCAATGGCAACCACAGCAACGGCTGGACCGTCGGCACCGGCCTCGAGTACATGGTCGCCCCGAACTGGTCGGTCAAAGGCGAGTACATGTATTACGACTTCGGCAGCACCCGCTTCGTGACCCCCGCCGCGCTGGCGCCGTTCGGAAGCTTCCATACCGACGACCACACGCTGAAGCTCGGCGTTAATTATCGCTTCAACTTCGCGAGCCCCGTGGTTGCACGTTACTGAACGCATTCAACTGCGAATTGCGGAAGGCCGGCTTTCACGCCGGCCTTTTGTTTTTGGCCGTTTTCCGGTTCACGGAAAAAATCCATCAAAGCGGGCAATCCGCTGTCAAAAATGCGGCGAAAGCCCCTTCCGGTTCCAAACTTGTTAACCGGGTACCGTGATACTGCCGCGCGAGGAAACACCTCAAGGTAGCGTAGACGGGACAGCGGGAAAATGTCGGCACGATCCAAATCACGGCTCAAGGGTTTTCGCTTCGGCGTCAGGGGCAGTCTGTTTGCCGCCTTCGCCGTCATCGCCGGCATGGCGATCGTCATCTCCGCCGGCGCCGGCCTGATGCTCGGGCGGCTCGGCGGGACCATGGTCGATCTGAGCGGACGGGATATCCCCCGTCTCGCCGCCAGCCTGCAGCTATCCGCGCAGAGCGCCAGCCTCGCCAGCCAGGGGCCGGCGCTGCTGGCTGCGCGCAGCGAAGAGGCGCTGAACGATCGCACCAGGAAAATGAAGGAAACCCAGGCGGTCGCGCTGCAGAAGCTCGGCGAGATCGTCGAACTCGGTGCCGACAAGGCGGTCGTCGCGGCACTCACCGAGAACATGAAGAACATCGATGCGGTGATCAAGAGCCTCGGCTCGGCCGCGCGCGAGCGGCTCGAACTGGGCGCCCAGCACGAAAAGCTCTACGACGCGGTGCGCAAGGCCCAGCGGCGCTTCGTGGCCGCGGCCGGCCCAGCAGCCATCGACGCGCAGACCGAGCTCTACAGCATCTACGCGGCCCCCAACTTCTCGCAGGCCGAAGCCATCCGGGCACACAAAACCGCCGACCAGCTCGCCGATATCGCCGCCAGCGGCAATCTCATGGCGTTCGACATGATCGCCGCGCTTTCGACCACCAGCGGCGAAGTGCTCGAAGCCACCGCCCGGGACTTCCGCACCGCGCAGGCGCGCGTGAGGGCGAATCTCGAAGCGCTGCCCAAGACCACGGCGATGCGGTCCGTTCAAAACACAACCTTGAGCCTGCTGGCGCTTGCCGACGGCAAGATGGGCGTCTTCAAGGTCCGCCAGCAGGAACTGGACGCGGACGATTTCGGCCAGACCATTCTGGAGGAAACCCGCAAGCTCAATGTCGGCCTCGGCATCAGCGTGCAGCAACTGGTCGACGCCGTGCAGAAGGAAACCGACGCAGCGGCCTGGCAGGCGCGTCAGGAGATCTCGTTCGGGACCATGGTCATGCTCGCCCTCGGCGTCATGACGCTGGTCGGTTCGATCCTGTTCGTCTGGCTCTATGTCGGCCGCAACATCCTGCGGCGGATCAGCAACCTGCAGCGCTCGATGCAATTGCTGTCCAGCGGCGACCTCGAATCGGAGGTCTATCAAAGCCACCAGGAGGACGAGATCGGCGCCATGGTGGATTCGCTGCAGGTGTTCCGCGAGAGCATGATCCAGAGCCGCGCGCTCTCCGCCGAGCAGGACAAGGATCGCATCGCCAAGGCCGAGCGCGCCAACCGCATGGAAGCGCGCATCGTCGAGTTCGAATCCACCGTTCGCACCGCGCTCGACAGCCTGTCGTCCGCGGCTGGCTCGATGCAGTCGACCGCGCAAAGCATGTCGGCGACCGCCGATCAATCGAGCGCACTGGTGACCGCGGTGGCGACCGCCGCCGAGCAGACTTCGGCCAACGTGCAGACCGTGTCGTCGGGCACCGAGGAATTGTCCTCCTCGATCGAGGAAATCGGCCGTCAGGTCATCACCTCGGCGGAGATCGCCCGCAAGGCGGTCGACGACGCCGGCGCGACCGATGCCACCATGCAAGGGCTTGCGGACAACGCCGCCCGGATCAGCGTGGTGGTCGATCTGATCCAGACCATCGCCTCGCAGACCAACCTCTTGGCGCTGAACGCCACCATCGAGGCGGCGCGCGCCGGCGACGCCGGCCGCGGCTTCGCCGTGGTCGCTTCCGAGGTGAAGAGCCTCGCCAACCAGACCGCGAAGGCCACCGACGAGATCCGTCAGCAGATCGTCAGCATGCAGACGGTGACGACGACGGCGGTCTCCGCGATCAGGGACATCAGCAACACGATCAGCGAGATCAACGAGGTGACCACCGCGATCGCGGCCGCGGTCGAGGAACAGGGTGCGGCGACACGCGAGATCGCGCGCAACATCCAGCACGCCGCCGGCGGCACCAGCGAGGTTTCCACCAACATCGTCGGCGTCTCCAGCGCCTCGGCGGAGGCCGGAACGGCGGCCGGCCAGGTGCTGACCGCCTCCGGCGCGCTGCGCCGCGAGGCCGACGTGCTGCGCGAGGAAATCGACGCGTTCCTGTCGAACATCCGGGCGGCATAAAAACACCGTCATTCCGGGGCGTCCGAAGGACGAACCCGGAATCTCGAGATTCCGGGTTCGCATCTTCGATGCGCCCCGGAATGACAGCCAGCCCGTTTTTCGGCTGGCGCGGCGCCGCCTCTGCCGCTAAGCCGGTAGCATGCATTCGAAAACCGACATCGCGCAGTCCTCGGCCGAGGCACTGCGATACCCCTTCGAAAACCACCCCGGCCACGATCAGGTCGTCGAGGTGGTGCCCGGCGTGCTTTGGGTCCGCCTGAAGCTGCCGTTCCGGCTCAATCACGTGAACATCTATCTGCTGGCCGATGGCGACGGCTGGGCGATGATCGATTCCGGATTCGGCAATGAGGAATCCATCGCGGCCTGGACCACCCTGTTCGAGGGGCCGCTCCGGCATGTGAAGGTGACGCGGCTGATCGTCACCCATTCGCATCCCGATCACGTCGGCCTTGCCGGCTGGATCACGGAGCGTTTCGACTGCCCGCTGCAGATGTCGCAGGTCGAATACCTGCAATCGGTCTATCACCAGAACCGCGGCACCGAGGAGCGCCGCAACGCGCAGCGGCTGTTCTTCCGCCGTCACGGCATGGACGAGAGCCTGACCGACCGGTTGCTCGGCCGCGGCCAGGACTATTTGAAGCGGGTTTCGGTGCTGCCGCCGTCCTATCGCCGCATCTCGCATGGCGACGAGGTCGTGATCGGCACGCGACGCTTCAAGGTGATCACCGGCGGCGGCCATGCGCTCGACCAGGTGATGCTGTATTGCGCCGCCGACAAGCTGTTCCTCTCCGCCGACCAGGTGCTGAGCAAGATCTCGCCCAATGTCAGCGTCTGGGCCGTCGAGCCCGACCAGAACTCGCTCGGCGAATATCTGGCCTCGCTCGCCAGCCTCACCACCACGCTGCCCTACGACGTCATGGTGCTGCCCGGTCACGGCGTGCCGTTCTACGGGCTGAAGACCCGCATCAAGCAACTCGCCGACCACCACGAGGACCGCTGCCGCCTGATCGCCGAAGCCTGCCGGGAAGTGCCGCAGACTTCCAAGGAACTCGTGCCGGTCGTGTTCCACAAGCACGTGCTGGACGAGCACCAGATGGGCTTTGCCGCAGGCGAACTGGTCGCCCACGTCAACTACATGCTGGTCGAGGGCCGCCTGACCTGCGAGGTCGGCGACGGCATATTGCGGTTCCGCACTACCTGAGCAGCCGGCCTGCGCTGCCGCCTTGGGTAGCTAGTTGAGAGTGGACGCTTCTCGGCGTTGCCGGGCCATGATCAGCGCGTCGACGTCAGGCGACCGCACCACCGTCCCGTCATGGGCGAAGGTCTCATGGTTGGCCTCGATCGTTCCGGGGTCGTAGAGGTAATTGACCATGATGCCGAAGGATTCGTCGATGCCGCGCGGCGCGGCATTGCCGAGCCAGTTGATGCGCTCCAGCCGCGCGCCATTGCCGAGATGGAAGCGCGCAACCGGATCGATCGGCGGCTTCGATGCGACCGGTCGCGTCAGATAGGTCGCACAATGGTGCATCAGCCAGGGACGCAGCGCCTCATTCCGCGACGCGTCGCGCCACCACCCGTCAATCTTGAGTTCGGCCAATGCCGCAGCATCGGCCTCGCTCGCATCCGCCAGCGTGCCCGTCAGCCAGCGTCGAAAGCCCGGCACCGGCGACAGGGTGGAGAAGCGGGTCAAATGCGGCAGCTCGGCCTTTAATTCCTCCACCACCTGCTTGATCAGGAAATTGCCGAACGAAACGCCGCGCAGGCCGTCCTGGCAGTTCGAGATCGAATAAAAGATCGCCGTGTCCGCGCGCTGCGCCCGCTGCCGCGCGGCATCGTCGTCGCCGTCCTGGACCAGCAGCGGCTGCACCGCTCCGGCGAGTCCCTGCACCAGCGCGACTTCGACAAAGATCAGCGGTTCGCCCGGCAGTGCCGGATGAAAGAAGGCAAAGCAGCGCCGATCGGGCGCGAGGCGCCGGCGCAGATCATCCCAGCCCTGAATCTCGTGCACCGCCTCATAGGCGATCAGCTTGTCGAGCAGTGCTGCCGGTGACTGCCAGTCGATCCGTCGCAGTTCGAGAAAGCCGCGGTTGAACCAGGATGCGAACAGATGCTTGAGATCGCCATCCAGCGACTTCAGAGCCGGCTCGTCGCGCAGATGCGCCGTCAGCTCCTTGCGCATGGCGACCAGCGCGCCGGTACCGCCGGTTGCCATGTTCATTCGCCGCAACAGCTCCTGTCGCGGCGGATCGGCGGCTTGCGCCAGCCGCGCTGCGCTCTCGGCCGTGGCGCCGGCAAGATAGGCTTGCGCGGCCGCCCGCAACGCGGCGGCGTCGGGCAGGAAGTTGGTGGCGAGATGGCGGTGGAAACGACTACGATCGTCGGCATCGAGGCCGCGCAGGACGTCGTGCAGCTCGCGCGCGACCACCGCGCCGGAGGCTTCGCCGCGTTCGGACAGCAAGGCTGCCGCGAGCCGCTTCGCCTGATCGAGCGGCGCGATTGCATCGGGCGCTGATCCGGCGTCGGCGCTGCCGCGCAGGCCGAGCGAAATCCGAAGCCGCTCCAGCCAGGACGACCCTGACTGTGCGTCGCGCAAATGGCTGGTTCGGGCGTTCTTCATGACGTTTATCCTTCTGCGGAATGGAGCGCCGGCTTCGCCTGGACGTCGGCCGTTGCGGGCTTCGCGACTGACGGCCGAAGGAATTTCGCCGGCGGCGCGTAAAGACCGCCGGAGCAGGCGACGAGATCGCCGAGCGTCTGCGCGGCGAGCAGATCGCGTGTTGCCGTCGTGGTGTCGATGCCGAGATCGGACGGCCGCATCACGATGCCGCGCCTGCGCAAATCCTCGGTCATTTCAGCCGACCGCGCGCGCCCGAATTCGGTGTCACCGGCAATGGCGCGAAGCGCCGCCGCGCGTTCCGCCACTGAGCGGCAAAGCAGGAGATTTGCGACACCTTCCTCGGTGATCACATGGGTGACGTCATCGCCGTAGATCATCACCGGCGGCAATGCGAAGCCCGCGGCCGCCGCCAGGTCGAACGCATCCAGCCGCTCGACAAAGCTCGGCGCGCCGTTGGGCTGCCGGGTCTGGACCATCTGCACGACAAGCTTGCGCCCGCGGATGGTTTCGCCGGCCTCCCTGCCCGCGCGCAACCAGGCCGGACTGTCATGCCGCCGTCCGCGCGCATCGGCGCCCATATTTGGTGCGCCGCCGAAACCGGTGATCCGGTCCTTTGTCGCCGTGGAGCTGTTGCCCTCGGCGTCTATCTGCAGGGTGCCGCCGATGAAGAGGTCGCAGGCATATTGCCCGGCGACCTGGGCCAGCGCGCGGTTCGAACGCAAATTGCCGTCACTGCCCACCGGAAACACGTCTGCACGCGCCGACATGTATCGCTCCATGCCGAGCTCGGAGCCGAAGCAATAAACGTTATCGACGAAGCCGGCCTCGATCGCGGGGATCAGCGTCGGGTGCGGATTGAGCACGAAGTGGCTTGCGACCTTCCCCTTTAGTCCGCGCGCCGCGGCGAAGGTCGGAAGGATCAATTCGATCGCCGCCGTGGCGTAACCGATGCCGTGATTGAGCCGCTGTACTTCGTAGGGCTCATAGACGGCGGCAATCGCCATCATCGCCATCAGGATGTTCTGGTCGCGGACCTTTGCGGGATCGCGCGTGAACAGCGGTTCGATGAGGTATGGCTTTGGGCCGGGGACGACGAAGTCGACCCAATCGCCGGGAATATCGACCCGCGGCAGGCGATCGACGATCTCATTGACCTGTGCCACCACGATCCCGCCACGGAAGGCGGTCGCCTCGGTGATGACAGGCGTGTCCTCGGTATTCGGCCCCGTGTAGAGGTTGCCGTCGCGGTCGGCCTTGTCGGCCACGATCAGCGCAACGCGCGGCGTCAGGTCGACCAGCATCCGCCCGTAAAGTTCGAGATAGGTGTGGATCGCGCCGATCTTCAGCGAACCCATCGCGACCAGTTCGGCGAGCTTGCGGCTTTGCGGGCCTGCAAAGGAAAAGTCGAGGCGGCTGGCGATGCCGCGCTCAAACACCGCGAGGTGATCGGGCAAGGCCAGCACCGACTGCACCATGTGAAGATCATGCAGCCGCGCAGGATCGGCCTTGGCGAGTGCAGCAGCGAGAAAATCGGCCTGCTTCTGATTATCCCCTTCGACCGCGACGCGGTCGAAGGGCTCGATGACGGCCTCGAGCAGCGTCGTGGCCCGATCAGGCGGACAGACTTTTCCGTCGCCGCAGACCGATTGAGCCCTGCGCAAGCGATCGCCGCGGTTTGTCGATCTCGGGGTTGGTTGTTGTGACATCGTGAGCCCTTCCATGGTCCGGGGTACCGATGACCGAAGGTAGGGGCGGGATATTGATTATAGAAACGATATTTTATAATATGATTGATCGCAAAACATAATCAGTTGCCATGCTCGAATTCGACCTCCTCCGCACCTTCGTCGCAGTCGCCGATTGCGGTGGTTTCCACCGTGCCGCCGAGCAGCTCCACCTCACGCAATCGACGGTAAGCCAGCAGATCAAGCGCCTCGAACTCGAGACCAGGCGGCCGCTGTTCCGTCGCACCACACGGACGGTCGCGCTGACCGACGACGGCGAGATGCTGCTGGACGACGCGCGGCGGCTGCTGCAGCTCGAAGAAGCGGCGCGGCGTCGCCTCCACGCCCCGCAACTATCCGGCATGGTGCGCCTGGGCGCGGTCGAGGAAGTTGCCAGCGGTTCGCTGCCGCCCGCGCTCGGCCGCTTCGCCAAATTGCATCCGCACGTGAAGCTCGAGGTGCAGATCGGCGTCAGTTCCGAACTGATCGGAGAGCTCGACGCCGGGCGGCTCGACGTGGTGCTGGCCAAGCGTCCGCTCGGTACATCACGCGGGCGGCTTGCATGGCGCGAGCCGCTGTTGTGGGCCGCCGCAGACGCCTTCGAACTCGCTCCCGGCGCGCCGCTGCCGCTGGCGCTGTACCGCGAACATTCGGTGTCGCGTGAGGCCGCCCTTCAGGCGCTACGCACCAGCGATCTTTCCTGGGAGATCGTCTACACCAGCCCCAGCCTGACCGGTGTCCGCGCCGCGGCCTTGGCCGGCCTTGCCGTCACGCCATTGCCGGTGAGCGCCATCGTCAGTGGCCTGCGTGTTCTCGGTGCCGCAGTGGGCCTGCCGCGCCTTCCGGATCTCGAATTCGCGATCTTTGAACGGGATCGGCCCGCGGCCGCGGCGGCGGCACTGGCGGCAACGCTGGCATCTCTGGCGCCGGCAGCAGAGCAACCCGTTCGCAGGACCAGGAAGCGCAACTAGCGCCTTGATCCCGATCAACATTTGCGCCGCGTTGGTGGCATCCCGGAGGGCGCCGAAATGTGGGAATTCGCATAGACAGCAAAGCTGGAAAGGCTCTAAAAAGGCGCGAAGCCAATCCGGCCGGTTCCGGTTCCAGGTCCTTGTGATGGATTACAGCAAATTTTTCAGTGCCGCCCTCAACCGCCTGCATGACGAGCGGCGCTACCGCGTTTTTGCCGACCTTGAACGGATCGCAGGCCGTTTCCCGCATGCGGTCTGGCACTCGCCGAAGGGCCCGCGCAATGTCGTGATCTGGTGCTCCAACGACTATCTCGGCATGGGCCAGCACCCGAAAGTGGTCGGCGCCATGGTCGAGACCGCCACGAGGGTCGGCACCGGCGCCGGCGGCACCCGCAACATCGCGGGCACCCATCATCCGCTGGTGCAACTCGAACAGGAACTGGCCGACCTGCACGGCAAGCAGGCTTCGCTGCTGTTCACCTCCGGCTACGTCTCGAACCAGACCGGCATCTCGACGATCGCAAAACTCATTCCGAACTGCCTCATTCTATCTGATGCGCTGAACCACAATTCGATGATCGAAGGCGTGCGCCAGGCCGGCTGCGAGCGGCAGATTTTCCGCCACAACGACATGGCGCATCTGGAAGAACTTTTGATCGCGGCGGGTCCCGAGCGGCCCAAGCTGATCGCCTGCGAGAGCCTGTATTCGATGGACGGCGACGTAGCCCCGCTCGCAAAGATCTGCGATCTCGCCGAGAAATACGGCGCCATGACCTATGTCGACGAGGTCCATGCGGTCGGCATGTACGGTCCGCGCGGCGGCGGTATTGCCGAGCGCGACGGCGTCATGCATCGCATCGACGTGCTGGAAGGCACGCTCGCCAAGGCCTTCGGCTGCCTCGGCGGCTACATCGCCGGCAATGCCGAGATCATCGACGCGGTCCGCTCCTACGCTCCGGGCTTCATCTTCACGACGGCGCTGCCGCCCGCGATCTGTTCGGCCGCAACGGCCGCGATCCGCCACCTCAAGACCTCGAACTGGGAGCGCGAGCGCCACCAGGATCGCGCCGCCCGCGTCAAGGCGATCCTCAACGCCGCCGGCCTCCCAGTGATGTCGAACGAGACCCATATCGTGCCGCTGTTCGTCGGCGATCCCGAGAAGTGCAAGCAGGCGTCCGATATCCTGCTGGAGGAGCACGGCATCTATATCCAGCCGATCAACTATCCGACGGTTGCCAAGGGAACCGAGCGGCTGCGGATCACCCCCTCGCCCTACCACGACGATGGCCTGGTCGATCGGCTTGCGGAAGCGCTGCTGCAGGTCTGGGACCGCCTCGGCCTGCCGCTGAAGCAGCAATCGCTGGCGGCCGAGTAACCCTACCCCTCCAAACCTTCGCAAATTGGGCCGGTAGCGCGGTGCGCTGCCGGCCCAAAGCGCTTATACTCGCCTCTTCCGGCCCCGGCGGTTTCGAACGCTCCAAGGCCGGGAAGGGAGACAAGCAGCGATGCTGCACGACTGGGGCGTAATCGCCGCCGCGTTCGCCTATATCGGCCTGTTGTTCGGCGTCGCCAGCTATGGCGACCGGCTGTCGCCGGGTCAGCGCGGCCGTGCCGGCATGCTGATCTATCCGCTGTCGCTGGCGATCTACTGCACTTCCTGGACCTTCTTCGGCTCGGTCGGCTTCGCCACCCGCACCAGCATCGACTTTCTCGCGATCTATCTAGGCCCGATCCTGATGGTCGGGCTATGCACGCCGTTGTTGCGGCGCGTGATCCAGCTCGCCAAGTCGCAGAACATCACCTCGATCGCCGACTTCATCGCGGCGCGCTACGGCAAGAGCCAGGCTGTCGCCGCCACGGTGGCTGTCATCGCGATCGTCGGATCGGTGCCTTACATCGCGCTGCAGCTCAAGGCGGTGGCGTCCTCGCTGGAGACGATCCTGAGCGAGGACAAGCTGTTCTCCTCGATGCCCATTATCGGCGACATCGCGCTGGTCGTGACACTGGCGATGGCGGCATTCGCGGTGCTGTTCGGCACCCGCCAGACCGACGCCACCGAGCACCAGCACGGCCTGATGCTGGCGATCGCCACCGAATCCATCGTCAAGCTGGTGGCCTTTCTCGCCGCCGGCGCCTTTGTCACGTTCTGGATGTTCACGCCCGTCGAGCTGATCGAACGCGCGATGAAGACCCCGGAGGCGGTGCGCGCCATCAACTATGTGCCGTCGATCGGCAATTTCCTCACCATGACGCTGCTGTCGTTCTGCGCGATCATGCTGCTGCCGCGGCAGTTTCACGTCAGCGTGGTCGAGAACTCCAGCCCCGAGGAGGTCAGCCGCGCCCGCTGGCTGTTTCCGCTCTATCTGATCGCCATCAACCTGTTCGTGATTCCGATCGCGCTCGCCGGCCTCGTCACCTTCCCGTTCGGCGCCGTGGACAGCGACATGTACGTATTGGCGCTGCCGATCGAGGCGGATTCCCCGCTGCTGAGCATTGCCGTCTTCGTCGGCGGTCTGTCGGCCGCGACCGCGATGGTGATCGTGGAGTGCGTCGCGCTCTCCATCATGGTCTCCAACGACATCGTCTTGCCGCTGGTGCTGCAGCGCAGCCCGGCGACGCGCGACGGCAGCAAGGATTTCGGCGACTTCCTGCTCAGGATCCGGCGCTTTGCGATCTTCGCCATCATGGTGATGGCGTATTTCTACTATCGCGCGCTCGGCAATGCGCAGCTGGCGGCGATCGGCCTATTGTCGTTCGCAGCGCTTGCCCAGCTGGCGCCGGCCTTCTTCGGCGGCCTGTTCTGGCGCAAGGGAACCGCCCGCGGCGCCATGACCGGCATGCTGGTCGGCTTCGCGGTATGGGCCTATACGCTGTTCCTGCCGAGCTTCCTCGAGGGCAATCCCACCGGCCTGCTGCTGCTGCAACACGGACCGTTCGGCATCGAGGCGCTGCGTCCGCGGGCATTGTTCGGCGCCGATCTGCCGCCGCTGATGCACGGCGTGCTCTGGTCGCTCTCGCTCAACATCCTGACCTACATCGTGATGTCGATCGCGCAACGGCCGTCGTCGATCGAACGGCTGCAGGCGGATCTGTTCGTACCCAACACGCTGACGCCGATCGCGCCGACGTTCCGGCGCTGGCGGACGACCGTTACCGTGCAGGACATCCAGACCACGGTGGCGCAATATCTCGGCCCCGAGCGCGCTGCCCAGGCCTTCGAGGCCTTTGCCGCCGGCCGTCCCGGCAATCTCGATCTGGCCGCGCCCGCCGATTTCGAATTGCTGCAACACGCCGAACGCCTGATCGCCTCCTCGATCGGGGCCGCCTCCTCGCGCCTCGTGATGTCGCTGTTGCTGCGCAAGCGAACCGTCTCCGCCAAGGCCGCGCTGAAGCTGCTCGACGATTCCCACGCCGCGCTGCATTTCAACCGCGAGATCCTGCAGACCGCGCTGAACCATGTGCGCCAGGGCATCGCGGTGTTCGATGCGGATTTGCAGTTGATCTGCTCGAACGCCCAGTTCAGTGAAATTCTGGCGCTGCCGCCGCATCTCGTGCAGCTCGGCATCCCCTTGCAGGAAATCCTCGAATTCATGGGCGCCGTCAGCCCGGCCGACTTCAGCGACTCCGACGGGTTGCTGCAGCGGCGGCTGGATGCCTACACCACCGAGGGCGAGCCCTATCTGGAGCGCCTGCCCGACCGCCACATGGTGATCGAGGTCCGCTCCAACCGGATGCCGGGCGGCGGCTTCGTCGTCACCTTCTCCGACGTCACGCCGAGCTTCGAGGCCGCCGAAGCGCTGGAACGCGCCAATGCGACGCTGGAAAAGCGTGTTCGCGACCGCACCGAGGAGCTCACCCGCCTGAATTCCGAACTGGCGCAGGCCAAGAGCACCGCCGAGGACGCCAACATCTCGAAAACGCGATTCCTGGCAGCCGCCAGCCACGACATCCTGCAGCCGCTCAACGCGGCGCGGCTCTATGTGACGAGCCTGGTCGAGCGGCAGAACGGCGGCGAGGATTCGCGCCTGGTGGAGAACATCGACGACTCGCTGGAGGCGATCGAGGAAATCCTCGGCGCGCTGCTGGACATCTCGCGGCTCGATGCGGGCGCGATGACGACCTCGATCTCAAGCTTCAAGATGGCCGACCTGATGCGCTCGCTCGAGATCGAGTTCGCGCCGATCGCCCGCGCCAAGGGGCTGGAGCTGACCTTCGTGCCCTGCTCGCTGCCGGTGCAATCCGACCGCTCGCTGCTGCGCAGGCTGCTGCAGAATTTCATCTCGAACGCCATCAAATACACCCCGCGCGGGCGCGTGCTGGTCGGCTGCCGCCGCCACGGACAATCGCTGCAGATCGCGGTCTACGACACCGGCGTCGGCATTCCCGTGACCAAGCGCAGCGAGATCTTCAAGGAATTCCATCGCCTCGAGCAGGGCGCGCGGATCGCCCGCGGCCTCGGCCTCGGCCTGTCGATCGTCGAGCGGCTGGCGCGCGTGCTCAACCACGGCATCGCGATCGATGCCAATGTCAGCGGCGGCTCGGTGTTTTCGGTGACCGTGCCGGTCGCCAAGGCGATCGACCACACCGCCGCGGTCACCAGCGCGACGCCGCTCTCCAAAACGCCGATAAGCGGCGCGCTGGTCGTCTGCATCGAGAACGACCCGGCGATCCTCGACGGCATGAAGACGCTGCTGACGGCGTGGGATGCCGAGGTGATCGCCGTGACCGACCCCGACGCCGCGATCGCGGCGATCGAATCCTCCGGCAGCAGCGTGACCGGCCTTCTGGTCGACTACCATCTCGACCGCGGCAACGGCGTCGCCGCAATCCGCGAGATCCGCCGCCGCTTCGGCGAAAACATTCCGGCGATTCTGATCACGGCGGATCGCAGCCCAAATGTCCGGGCGGCCGCGCGCGAGGAGAACATCGCGATCCTCAACAAGCCGGTCAAACCGGCGTCGCTGCGCGCCCTGCTCGGCCAGTGGCGGGCGCAACAGCTGGTGGCGGCGGAGTAGAATCCGTCGTTGCAAGACCGTAGGATGGGTGGAGCGCAGCGATACCCATCACCTCGCCACGTATTCAACGCCGCTCACCATAATCCCCATCCAGACTAGAAACATCACCTGCCCAATCTTCGGGGTAGACACCGTCTCGAACCATGCGATGGAACGACGAATAGGGCCAATCCCTGACCCGTTTGACCAGCCGATGTTTGACCGGGTTGATGTGAACGTAGTCGATGTGGCGCGCAAAATCGGTTTCATCGCGGATTGTGTGCTCCCAATACCGTCGCTGCCAGATGCCGCGCTCTCCTTTCCCAGCACGACTGCTCGAAATCGGCTCGCCGAAAGCAAGCTTCCGGGAAAACGAAGTCTTGATAAGCCGCCACCGCGTGGCGAAATCCGCATCGCCTTCCGGTAGCGTCCAGACCGTGTGGAGATGATCAGGCAACACGACAACCGCATCGATCACGAATGGATAATGCTGCCGCGTCTCGCGGAAGGCTGTCCGCAATGCATCAGCATTCTCAGTTAGCAATCGTAGCCGGCGATCCGCCAGATTGACCGTGAAAAAGAAGCTGCCTCCAGCAATGAAGTTGCGGCGGTAACCGGTCATTGGCGGATTCTCAAATGGTGGGATGATGGGTATCGCTGCGCTCCACCCATCCTACGGCCCGTCGCTACGTCGTCGGCGTGCCCTGGCGCCACTGGCCGCCGGAGATCTTCGCCGCCGCGATCACGGCCTGCGTGCGGCTCTCGACGCCGAGCTTCTGCAGGATCGCCGAAACATGCGCCTTGATGGTCGCTTCCGACACCCCGAGCTCATAGGCGATCTGCTTGTTGAGCAGGCCCTCCGACAGCATCATCAGCACCCGCACCTGTTGTGGCGTCAGCGTCACCAGCCGGTCGCGTAAGCGCGCCATGTCGGGATCGTCGGCCGAGGTGAGATCGGTGTCCGGCGGAACCCAGACGTCGCCCTCCATCACCTTCAAGATGGCGTCGCGCAGGGTTTCGACGCCGAAGCGCTTCGGAATAAAGCCGGAGGCGCCGAAATCCAGCGAGCGTCGGATCGTGCCGGCATCGTCGCTCGCGGACACGATCACCACCGGAATAGCCGGATACTGCGCGCGCAGATAGATCAGGCCGGAGAATCCCGAGATCCCCGGCATGGTGAGATCGAGCAGGATCAAATCGACGTCGGAATCCCGTTCCAGCAGCGCGGTGAGATCGTCGAACGATCCGGCCTCGCTGACGACGGCCGACGCCACCACACTGCCCACCGCCTGCCGCAAAGCATCGCGGAATAGCGGGTGGTCATCGGCAATGACGAGATGGGTATTGGCAGCGGCGGTCATTCAGTTCTTGCGCGAGGTTGCAACGGCACGGACGGGAACAGGCCCGCTGCGTGGATTCAATTGTCCTCCGCCGGGCGGCCGCATGCAAGGCGCAAATATCGCCCTGCGCAGAAGCGGTTAACCGCCCCCTTGTGCATCGCACAATGACTTGACCGGCGGTCACGCAGGTCGGCAGGGCGCGGGTATTGGCCGTCAATCTCCGCGCGGTCCTTGATTGGCGATTGGCACGACAAGCCATCAGCTCTTGAACGGGACGTCGCGAAGCAATTCGTCGACGGATGCCACCGCTTCAAGCGCCGCCCGCAACCGATCCCTGTCGTGAGCTGACAGCTGATTCACCGAGACGGCATTGGAGGGCGGTATGCCGTGAGTGACATCGTCAACCTGCTGCGACACGATCAGATCGAGAAATACGCCATGCGCTTCGCCAAGCGCGTCCAGATCCGTTTCGCTGACATGGAGCAACGCCTTTACGCCGGCCAATCGAGCCGGCGTCGATCGATCCATCACGTGATAGCGGATCGCCATGGCGCGCGCTGCGGAAACGACCCCGAACAGTCCTGCCCTCTTTAGATCGATGCGGCCCTCTTCGGTGCGGATGCCGCCAAGAAATCTCAGGCTCCGGGGAACGCTGATCCCCTCGACCAGAAGCTTGGCGAACGCAACCTGCCCCTCGGCTGCGGCGAAGGCAGCCCGCCGCACGGCGACGGCAAGACTGCCGTCGCCGTGGACGGCGCGCAGGTCGAAGAAAATATCCACGGACAGCAGGTCCTTGGGATCGGATCGCGCGATCCAGTGGTCGATGCGGCTCTGCCAGGTCGCGACCGAGCCGCGCCAGGGCGGATTCTTTGCCATGACGCCGCCCTTGCAGTAGGGCACGCCGGCCTCGTGCAGGATATCCGCGACCAGCGTCCCCAAGCCTGCGAACCAACGATCCTCGCGCCCCTCCGGCTCGCCCTGTTCGAAAATGACGGCATTGTCCTGGTCCATCGCCAGCAGGCTTTCGCCGCGACCGGCCGATCCAAGAACGATCGTTGCGTAGCGGCATGGCGGGCCGCCCTCGCCGCGTTCCCGCATGATTCGCTCGGCGATCGCGGCGGCCTGTCCGGTGAGCCCACCGAGTTCGCGGGAAATCACTTCCGCTATGTCCCGGCCGGATAGTCCCTCGGCCAGCAGCGCTTCCGCGACCCCCGGCAGCTTGGCCCAGGCAACCGCCAGGCCGTGTGCGTCCACCGCATCATCGATCTCCTCGCCGAGCGAAATAGCCTCCCCGGCGCGCAGGCGGAGCAGGTCACGCGCGGACAATGCGCCGACCACGTGGCCTGCCTCATCGACGACGCCGAGGTGGCGGGTCTTGAGACGGTTCATGCGGCCGATTGCTCGATAGACGAACGCGTCATCGAGAACCGCAGCCAGCGGCCGGCTCGTGATTTGTTCGACCGGCAGATCGAGCGCGGCGGCGCCGAACCGGTCGATCGCAGATAGCAGGTCGCGTTCCGTGACAATGCCCGCTTCCGCCGCCTTGACGACGCCGGCAACCGCATGCGGCGCCACGAAGACAGCCGATATTCTTTCGCTCGCAAGCCGCGCGAGCACGTCGCGGACTGAAATGTCGGCCTCCACAAAGACCGGAGGCGTCCGCATGATGTCGCGATTGCGATGCCGATAGGCATAGCTGTCGAAGCGCTTCAGGGTGCGTTCCGCATCGGCGCGTTCCGGAGCTGCGACGGCCTCGATCCAGCCGCTCCGCGCCTGATCGTCGAGTACGGAGGTGAGAGCGAGGCAGGCCCGTTCGGCCTCGGCGATGGTGCGGATCCCGTGATCGCGCAGCTTCGGCACCAGCGCCAGAAACATCCGCGACGCCGTCGTGGCGTCACCGAGCGCGGAATGCCTGCCTGCGACGTCGACACCGAGCCATGCGGCGAGCTCCTCCAGCGAATAGCCGACCAGTTCCGGTGCGGCAATCTGCGCCAGCAGCCGCGTGTCTAGCGTGCGTGGTCGTGTCCACGGTAGACCGGCGAGGTCGCATTCCCGCCTCAGCACCGCAAGATCGAATCCGACCGAATGCCCGATCACGACGGCCTGACCGAGAAACGCGGTGAACCGCGGCCAGACATCGGCGAACAATGGCGAGCCGGCCACCATGGCATCGTCGATGCCGTGAATGCGGGTCGTCTCGGCGGGGATCGATTGACCGGCCGGCCGCAGCAACTGACGGAACTTGTCGCCAGCCACCAGCTTTCCGGCCGACAATCGCACGCCGGCCAGCTCAATCACCCGCGCCTTGCGTGGATCGAGCCCGGTGGTCTCGGTATCGATGACAACGGCGTCGAGCGACAAAAGCGGGACGACGCCACTTGTCTTGTCCATCGCTTCTCCCTGCCGGCAGCCGCACGCGGGGTGATGATCGAAGAACTATGCCACGGCAGCCTTGGTCATTGCCCGTTCCAGCGCCGCCCTGTCCATGCGCGAGATCAATTCATCGTGGATGTTGCACAGGCTGACCCGGAGATAATTCCGCGTGGTCTGGAAATCCCGGCCGCGCAGCTTCTCGTGGATCGGCATCATTGCAAAATAGGCTTCCGCCACCGGCTCGGGAATGTCCATCACCCGTTTGGGGGCGTGCCCTCCGACGAGATCAAGCCGATGCGCCAGGTTGCTGCGCGCGGCCAGCCATGCCTCTTCTCCAATCGACGGCGGAACGGGATAGCGGTCGAAAACCGAAAGAACGACTGATATCAGCTGGTCGAGCATTTGGCGGCGCGGCATCCCGGACTGGGAAGCGAGCACCCCTTCGACCATTTCGCCGACCATCGAGAGTCCCAGCGGAAAGGCCTGCCAGCGAGCGTGCTCGACGGATTGCGCAAACCCCTCTTCGGCAAACAGAACCTTGGCGTAGTGACCTGCCCGCGCACGCGAGTATTCGTAGATGCCCTTCTGCACGATGAAGGCCGATTGCGCGTTGATGAAGTCGGCAAGCTCCTCACGGTCGCGAATCGGCGGACGTGGACGAAATAACTTTTCGAACAGCTTCATCGCACTCTTTCCTGCCAAATGGACCAGGCCGGTTCGCCAGTCTATCCGGCATTTGCCAAGCTCGCACGCTCAAGTGCTGCATTGCCGCTCTTAGCAGCTGCAGCATACTTCTTATTCCCCCAAAGTATTATCGAGTTGGAACCGCCGCTGGTGTTAGCCTTCGTTGACTCCAAACCGGCGCTAGACCGGTTGAAGCCGCGGCATGGGGGGCGCCGCACTGAAGGGATTGCATTCCCCTCGATCATTCAATCCCGGCGCTGACCGGGGTCTTGAAGGAGGATTTGCAACTCATGGCTAACTCCACTGATCTGAAAGCGAAAGAAGAAGCACATTGGGCAAAGACATCGCGCCTGATGTGGACGCACCTGGCCGTCTGGTTCTTCTTCGGCTTTATCATCCACATGTTCGTGAAGCCGCTCAACAATATCATCATTCCGATTCTCGGTTTTCCGCTCGGCTTCTACATGGCCGCGCAAGGCTCGCTCATCGTGTTCGTGGTCATGCTGTTCATGTTCGCGAAGCAGCAGGACAAGATTGACCGCGAATTCGGCTTTGCCGAGGAAGATTGAGGGGGATCGACCATGGCTACACAAGGCACTGCCAGCACCTCGGACTTCATCAAGAATCTGGGGAAGATGTACGGTACTTATACCGGCGGCTTCATCGGATTCATCCTCTTCCTCGCGGTTCTCGAGCAAGTCGGCGTTCCGAACAAGATCCTTGGCTATCTGTTCGTGTTCTTCACGCTCGCGGTTTACGCGATCATCGGAGTGATGACGCGAACGGCAGAAGTCTCCGAGTATTATGTCGCCGGACGGCGTGTCCCGGCTTTCTACAACGGCATGGCGACGGGCGCTGACTGGATGTCGGCGGCATCTTTCGTCGGCATGGCCGGCACCTTGTTCCTGCTCGGCTATGACGGGCTGGCCTGGGTGCTCGGATGGACCGGCGGCTTCGTGCTGGTGTCGATCCTGATCGGACCATACCTGCGCAAGTTCGGCGCCTATACCGTGCCCGACTTCCTGTCGTTCCGGTACGGCGGCAATTTCGCCCGCGCGCTCGGCGTGATCGTGCTGGTTGCCTGCTCCTTCACCTATGTGACGGCGCAAATCTATGGCACCGGCCTGATTGCCTCGCGATTCCTCGGGATGCAGTTCGAGCTTGCCGTTTTCGCCGGACTTGTCGGCATCCTGCTCTGCGCGATGCTGGGCGGCATGCGGGCGGTGACCTGGACGCAGATCGCACAATACATCGTGCTGATCATCGCCTATCTGACCCCGATCGTTATCCTGTCCACCAAGAATTACGGGATTCCGATCCCCGAACTCACTTACGGACAGGCGATTGCGGATATTACCGCGCGCGAGCAACAAATGCTGGCGAACGGCCTGACAACAGCCGCAGCGCTGAAGCCGCACATCCAGCCCTTCATCAACTATAGCCCGCTCAACTTCTTTGGGATCATCATGTGCATGATGGTCGGCACGGCTTCGTTGCCGCACATCCTGATGCGTTACTTCACCACCCCGTCGGTACGTGAAGCGCGCCAGTCCGTGGCGTGGTCGTTGCTGTTCATCTTCCTGCTGTACTTCTCGGCGCCGGCCTACGCGGCGTTCTCCAAGCTGGAAGTCTACACCAACATCATTGGACGCGACCTGACGGCCATCCGCCCTTGGCTGTTCAGCTGGGGCGAGCTGGGGCTGATCCAGATCTGCGGCAAGAACGCAGGCAGCATCGATGCGATTGTTGCAGCGTGCAAGGCGATTGCCGGACATCCCGGTGTCGTCAGACTGCAGGACTTCGTGATCAACACCGACGTGATCGTGCTCTCCACGCCTGAGATCGCGGGACTTCCGTATGTGATCTCGGGTCTGGTCGCCGCCGGCGGTCTCGCCGCCGCGCTGTCCACCGCTGACGGGCTGCTGCTCGCCATCGCAAACGCGCTGTCGCACGACGTTTACTACAAGATGATCGACCCCAACGCGCCGACCATGCGTCGGCTCACGGTGGCTCGCGCTCTCCTTGTGGTCGTCGCCGTGATCGCGGCCGCGACGGCTGCAACCAAACCCGGCGACATCCTGGCCATGGTCGGCTGGGCGTTCTCGCTGGCGATGGCCGGCAACTTCCCGGCTCTCGTGATGGGCGTCTGGTGGAAACGCACGACAGCGGCGGGCGCGGTCTGCGGCATCATCGCCGGGTTCGGATTGTGCCTGTTCTATCTCGTGACAACGCGGTACTTCCCGGGCGCAGGCGTGAAGTACTTCGGCATGACCTCGCTGACCAGCCCGCTGACGGGGGCGCCGCTGGTCGACATCGCGAAAGCCATGGCATTGCCCAATGCCATGGAAAGCTTCCCCACCCTCGCCCACCCGATGGCCAACAAGGTCGGCTGGTTCGACCTCAACAACATCAACTGCGGATTGTTGGGAACGCCACTGGGCTTCGCGGTCATCTACATCGTCAGCAAGCTCGGCAAGGAGCCGTCGGCGGAAATGCAGGCCTATGTCGACGACATCCGCAAGCCGCGGGGCAGGACGGTGCTCGAGGAGAGGACGACCTGACGCTTCTCAAACTGGATATCGACAGACGGGGCCTTTCAGGGCCCCGTCTTTGTTTGTCGCATCATATCTGCCTTGCCCGGACATCCTGCCCTTGCCATTGTTAGAGAACGGCGGATTGCAATAATCGGCCTTTGTCTCATCAGATGGTGTCAGGCAGCGAGGAGAAACTCCCTTGGATTTCGCAAGCTCTCTCTCCGCATACTGGTACTTCCATCTGCCCAACTTTGTTCTTGCAGTATTGATGTACACGCTGCTCGGCCGCGTCCTGCTCGGTTTGATGGTGGATGCAGACTCGCCGAATTACATCTGGCGGTTCTTTTGCCGGATCACCGACCCCGTCGTCGCCGCCGTCGCGATCGTGACGCCGAAGGTGACCCCTCCGGTGCTGCTTTGGCTGTTCGGCTTCGTCTGGCTGTTCTGGCTGCGCGTCGTGCTTCACTACACGTTGCTGTTGCTGAATCTCGCGCCCAGGATCGGCGGAGCAGCGTCATGAACCGCAATTTCTATTTCATCGGGATTGCGTTTTTCGGAATGATCAACGGCATCTTCAACCAACTCGCGCTGATTTTCACGCTGCTGTACGTCCAGTTGCTCGCCGGCCCACTGCTGTTCGGCAGCCTGTCTCTGACACTGATGTTCGCGTCGCTGATGGTCTCGACCGCGACCGTCATTCTGGGTGGAATTCCGGCGGCGCTCTACGAGCGGGCCACCGGCGCATCGGAATCAACCAACGCGTCGCTCTGGATATGGCTTGCTGGAACCGCCATTCTCGCGCTTCCCGCCGCCGGCAATTTTCTTAAAATCGGCCTCTAGCGTACCGGTTCCGGAGTTGAGGCCAGGAGGCCTAGCGGCTACGCTGGGCCTCCATTGGATGCGGGCGATGGAGTGGCGGATCATGGATGAGATGAGCCGTATTGCCTATGAAACGGTGCTGCGTGCCTGCGGCTTCGCATCGCTTGCCATATTCTGCGTCATGATCGGCCTTTCTTTTCTTCCGCGATCTGCTTTCCAGGCCGGCGGCTTTCTCAGCATGACGATGACGCTCGTGCTCATTTTCAAGGCACGCGAAGCAAGGACAAAAGACCACCGCCGGACCGAGATGTGGCTCTATCTGCCCAAGGAGAGCCGGCCGCCGCAGGCTTTCGCCCAACAGATGATTTCAAGCCTCATGCGGGAGACGTATTTGTCGTTCGCGCGCTGGACTGCCATCATCTCGATTGTGATGTGGACCATCGCACTTATTTTCTCGGCCATTGGACTTTAGTCAGGGGCCGCACTCCACACGGGCAGATTCATTCAACAGTTGCCGCGGCTTGATCGACGCAAAGCGGTGCTATGCCCCGCCGAAAGTACTATTGGGCCATTACTCCCGAACATGTAGTCAGGCCTGCAATTACGCGTCGATCTGACGCAACGCACATCTTTGCGATCATAAAAAAGGGGAGCGATTCGGAAATGTCTACAATAACTGCCACGTCCGGCAAGGCCGCCGGGATGACGAAGGACGAACGTTTCGTCATTCTCGCGTCTTCGCTCGGTACTGTCTTCGAATGGTATGACTTCTACCTGTTCGGCTCGCTTGCCAGCGTGATCGGCGCGCAATTCTTCGGCGTCATCGATCCCGCAACGAATCAGCCGATGTTCAACCAGGCCACCCGCGACATCTTCGCGCTGCTGGCGTTCGCCGCGGGCTTCATCGTTCGCCCCTTCGGCGCCATCGTGTTTGGTCGCGTCGGCGACATCGTCGGCCGCAAATACACCTTCCTGGTCACCATTCTGATCATGGGCCTGTCGACCTTCATCGTCGGCATATTGCCCAACGCGGCGACCATCGGCATTGCGGCGCCGATCATTCTGATCGCATTGCGCCTGCTGCAGGGCCTCGCGCTCGGCGGCGAGTACGGCGGTGCGGCGACTTACGTCGCGGAGCATGCCCCGATGGGCAAGCGCGGCTACTACACCTCGTTCATCCAGACCACGGCAACGCTCGGCCTGTTCCTGTCGCTGCTGGTGATCCTGTTCACCCGTTCCGCACTGGGCGAAACCGAATTCGCGAAATGGGGCTGGCGCATTCCGTTCCTGGTCTCGGTGCTGCTGCTCGGCATCTCGGTCTGGATCCGGCTGCGGCTGAATGAATCGCCGGTCTTCCAGAAGATGAAGGACGAGGGCAAGGGCTCCAAGGCGCCGCTGACCGAGGCCTTCGCCAACTGGAGCAACGCCAAGATCGTGATCATCGCCCTGATCGGGGGCGTGATGGGCCAGGGCGTGGTCTGGTACACCGGCCAGTTCTACGCGCTGTTCTTCATGCAATCGATCCTCAAGGTCGACGGCTACACCGCCAACCTCTTGATCGCCTGGTCGCTATTGTTCGGTACCGGGTTCTTCGTCGTGTTCGGTGCACTGTCGGACAAGATCGGCCGCAAGCCGATCATTCTGGCGGGCTGCCTGATCGCGGCGCTGACCTTCTTCCCGATCTTCAAGATGATCACGACCAACGCCAACCCGGCGCTGGAGAAGGCCATCGAGTCGGTCAAGGTGGAAGTGGTCGCAGACAAGGCAGGCTGCGGCGACCTGTTCAACCCGGTCGGCACCCGTCAGTTCACCGCGCCTTGCGACACGGCCCGCGCCTACCTCGCGCAGCAGTCGGTCAAGTATTCGACCAGCTACGGCGCGGCAGGCTCCGGCGTGAAGGTTGTCGTCAACGGCAAGGACGTTCCTTACACCGACGCCAAGGCCTCCAACCCGCAAGTGCTGACGGCCGTACAGGGCGCAGGCTATCCGAAAGCAGGCGACGCCCAGATCGTGAAGATGTCGCACCCATTCGACATCTTCAAGCCGCAGGCCGCGGCGGTGATCGGCCTTCTGTTCATCCTGGTGGTCTACGTCACCATGGTGTACGGGCCGATCGCGGCGATGCTGGTCGAACTGTTCCCGACCAAGATCCGCTACACCTCGATGTCGCTGCCCTATCACATCGGCAACGGCTGGTTCGGCGGCTTGCTGCCGGCGACCTCGTTCGCGATCGTGGCCTCGACCGGCGATATCTACGCGGGTCTGTGGTATCCGATCATCTTCGCGTCGATAACGGCAGTGGTCGGCTTCTTCTTCCTGCCGGAAACCAAGGACGTCGACATCACGAAGTAACCGGTTTCGTTCGGCGGCGGCCGGACGAAGAAACGACGAACCGGCCGCGGAGCGATCCGCGGCCGGTTTGCTTTTGCGGGAGCCTCAATCTGTGGCGCCGATGAACTGCAACACGATCTCGCGCCGGTGCGGCCGCGCGCGGTGCTCGACCAGATAGATCGCCTGCCAGGTGCCCAGGGCGAGCGCGCCCTGCAGCACCGGGACGTGCAGCGAGGTCGCGGTCAACATGGTCTTGATGTGCGCCGGCATGTCGTCCGGCCCCTCGGTATCGTGGCGCCAGCCGACATTCTCGGGCGCGAGCCGGTTCAGCGCCGTCGTCAAATCGACGAGCACGGCCGGATCGGCATTTTCCTGGATCGTCAGCGACGCCGAGGTATGACGAATAAACAGCGTCACCGCGCCTTCGCGCGCATGCACTTCTCGCACGAACTTCGCGACCTCGGCCGTGAGATCGGTAAAGCCCACGCCTGAGGTCTGCACGGTCAGCAGCGAAGATGTGATGGTGCTGGCACTGACGGACGAGGGCGTGGTGCGAGAGAGGGATTTGGGTGCGGCCATGATTTGGATCTCTCAACACGTCGTCCCTGCGAAAGCAGGGACCCATAACCACAGGGAGTTCTTGTTTGCGCGAAGTCGTCGAACAGCATTTGCAAAAACGAAAGGCCGCGGCGTATGGGTCCCTGCGTTCGCAGGGACGACCCGAGAGGACGACAAGCCGTCCCCCGTCAAATCTTGCCGTTGACGTCCCTCTGCACCCGGTTGGCCATCTCGATCAAGCGCCGCCAGGCCCGCTCCAGGAACGACATCATGCGATCCATGTCGCGGTCGCTCGGCAGCGGAATCTCGATCTTGCGCTCGGCCTCGGCTACCTTCGGCTCGCTCTTCTTCAGCGAATCCGATTTCGGCAGCGGCTCTTCGATCTTGCCGGGCACGGTCGGCTCGCGCTCGGCGAGTTGGGCCTTGAACCTTTCATTCTCGGCCTGCAGCCGGACAATGTCGGCTTGCAGACGGCCGATTTCCGTGTCCATCGCCGCGCGTTCGTCGGGGACGGCGTAGCAGGCCCAGCCCGCGCCCGAATTGTTGCAGGTCGAAATCGCGCCGGTTCTTGTATCGAGCCGAAGCACGCCCTCCCCCGTCGGTGACAGCGCATAGCGGCCGTTCTCGGTATCGGGCGCGGCTCCCGCGAGCGCGTGGCCGCCGACTGTGAGACAAAGCGCCAGCACGGCGGGCCTTAAGAATTTCGAGGACGATTTCGCTGTGCTCATGGGCTTGCTCCCGCCTCAGGACAGTACCGGTTTCCTCGACCGCCGGGGCGCTTTCAAGGCACCCCTTACACGACTGAGCTATAGGGCGCGCGGCCGGACTTCAACGCATCTTCCAGCAATTCGAGGCGGTCCTGCCCCCAGAACACTTCGCCCTCGAGCACATAGACCGGCGAGCCGAATACGTCGGCCGCGAGCGCATCCTGCCGGTTCTGCTCATACGCCGCGCTGACTTCCTCCGCGCCGGAGCGCTCCACCAATTGCTTGCCGGGGAGCCCCGATTCGTCGGCGAGTTTTTCGATCGTTGCGGGATCGGCGAGATTGAGCTGATCTTCCCAGACGGCGGCAAAGGCCCGGCGCAAATAGCGGTCGGGATCGTGGCCGGCCTCGAGCGCCGCGATCACGACGCCGTCGGCGAGGCGGGCATTGAATGGCCAGTGCGCCGGCTGCAGATTAAATTTCAGTCCGCGCTTGTCGCGCCAGCGCTGCAGTTCGACCATCCGGTAGCGCTGCCGGACCGGGTGGCGCTTCATCAAAGGCAGGCCGCCGGTCTCCGAAAACAGATCGACCAGCACCACCGGCCTGTGATTTACCTTGAGATCATAAGTACTTACCAGGCGCCTAAAGGACTGATGCCCGATATAGGCCCAGGGCGACTGGAGCGAGAAATAGTAATCGACCTGACGCGGCATGCGGGCTCCGGGGACGGGGATTTTCGCTTCGCTTTGGACATCCCAACAGAGCGTTCAAACGGGTGCAAGATCGATCCGTGTGGCAATACTGCTGCACTGCGATCGAAGGTCCACAGGGCCACGGGCGACATTCAAATAAATCCAGAAAAATCAAAGCACTAGCTGGTTACGGCCCAATCTTGACTTGAATAGACGCGGTAAGTATGGTCCGCGCGGCTTTCAAGGGTGACGGGCGTAATTTCCATCAACCGTTGGCATCGTTTAATGTCTTGGGCATGGCCGAAGACAAGAATGACAACGCAAGTGGAAATCGCGATCAGCCGTCCTCCGACGAAGCTGCGCTTTCCGCAAGGCTCGGAAGTCTGGATCAACGGTTGTCCGAAATTCGGGACAGCCGCAAAATCAAGACTGATCAACCCGGAACTGAAAGCGGAGACAGAGCTGCCAGAGCTTCTGCCATGGCGCTTGGTTTCCGGCTTTCCTCGGAATTGGTCGCGGGCGTTGTCGTCGGAGCGGCGATTGGCTGGGGGTTCGACCGTTTATTGTCGACATCGCCGTTCGGTTTCATCGTGTTTCTGCTGCTCGGCTTCGTCGCCGGTGTGGTCAACGTGGTGAGAACTGCAGGCGCAGGTCCAGGCAGGCGCTGAGCGTCGACGGGAAGTCACGACATTTGAAATTCGATTGCCGGCCAGGCCGGTGGATAAAGAGCCGCGCGGATGAAAATCGACCCGATCCACCAGTTCAATATCGAACCCCTCTTCACGATCGGCCATATCGGCAACCACACGATCGCCTTCACCAACTCGTCGCTCTACATGTTCCTCTCGGTAGCGGTGATCTCGCTATTGATGATCGGCGGCATGGCGCAACGGCAGCTGGTTCCCGGACGGCTGCAGTCGATCGCCGAAATCTCCTACGAGTTCGTCGCCAGCACGATCCGCTCTACCGCCGGCTCGGAAGGCATGAAGTTCTTCCCGCTGATCTTCTCGCTGTTCATGTTCATCTGTATTTCGAACCTGATTGGCATCATCCCCTACACGTTCACGGTTTCGAGCCACATCATCGTCACCGCGGCGCTGGCCTTCCTGGTTTTCTTCACCGTCCTGATCTACGGGATCTACAAGAACGGCCTGAAGTTCTTCAAGATTTTCGTGCCCTCCGGCGTGCCGATCTACATCCTGCCGCTGGTCATGTTCATCGAAATCCTGTCGTTCTTCCTGCGGCCGGTTTCGCACAGCGTACGTCTGTTCGCCAACATGCTGGCCGGCCACATCGCGCTGAAGGTGTTCGCGGGCTTCGTCGCCATGCTCGGCGTCTCGCTTGGCGCGCTCGGCTGGGTCGGCGGCATGCTGCCACTGGCGCTCACCGTTGCGCTGACAGCGCTCGAACTGCTGGTCGCATTCCTGCAGGCCTACGTGTTCGCGATCCTCACCTGCATCTACCTCAACGACGCCATTCATCCGGGACACTAAGCGTCCGGGGAATTTCCACCCTCACTCTGTCTTATCTCTCAAGGAGCTCTAGAAATGGAACCGGCAGCAGCTAAACTTATCGGCGCGGGCATCGCATGCATCGGCATGGGCGGCGCGGGCGTCGGCGTGGGCATCATCTTCGGCAACTACCTCGCCGCAGCGGTGCGCAATCCTTCGGCAGCCCAGGGCCAGTTCGGCAACCTGATCTTCGGTTTCGCCGTGACCGAAGCGCTCGGCATCTTCTCGCTGCTGATCGCGCTGCTGCTGCTGTTCGTTCCGCTCTGAGCTGCACCCTATCGCGCTGCCCGGTCCGGGCGGCGCGCTGACAGCAACAGGAGAACTCCGTGGCTGAAAAGAGTCATGGTACCGGCGCCCACACCGGAGCAGATGGCGGACACGGCGGAGGATTTCCTCCGTTCGAGTCGAGCACGTTTGCTTCGCAGCTGGTGTCGCTCGTCATCGCATTCGTCGCGCTCTATGTGATCGTATCCCGCATCGCGCTGCCGCGCGTCGAAAGCGTGATCGACGCACGTCAGAACGCGATCGAGGGCGATCTGGCCGCGGCGCAGAAGCTGAAGGACGAGTCCGACGCTGCGCTGAAGGCGTATGAGACGGAACTCGCTTCGGCGCGTTCCCGCGCACAAGCCATTGGCAACGAGACCCGCGAGAAGCTGAACGCGGCCTCGGAAGCCGAACGCAAGAAGCTGGAAGACCAGCTGACCACCAGGCTTGCCGCCGCCGAGAAGCAGATCGCGGCGACCCGCGAGACCGCGATGAGCAATGTCCGCGGCATCGCCGCGGATGCTGCCGGCGCGATCGTGCAACGCCTCACCGGCGTGCTGCCCGACAAGAAGACGGTGAGCAAGGCCGTCGATGCTACGTTGAAGGGATAGACGGATGTTTGCCCAACCGGAAACCTGGGTCGCGATTGCCTTCGTCATCCTGATGGTGCTGTTTGCCTATCTCGGCATCCACAAGACGGTGCTGACGGCGCTCGATCATCGCGCCCAGCGTATCAAGGCCGAACTCGACGACGCCCGCCGTCTCAAGGAGGAGGCCGCAAAGCTGCTCGGCGAGTACCAGACCCGGCGCGCCAGCGCCGAGCGCGAGGCTGAGGAGATCATCGCCAACGCCAAGGCCGAAGCCGAGCGCATTGCGACCGAGGCCAAGGCCAAGATGGAAGACTTCGTCGCCCGCCGCACCAAGACCGCGGAGAGCAAGATCGCGCTCGCCGAAGCCCAGGCGCTGGCCGACGTCCGTGCCGCCGCCGCCAATGCCGCCGTCGAAGCCGCCTCGACCATCCTGTCGAAGTCGGTCAAGGGCTCGGTCGCCGACGACCTTCTCGCCAAGGGCATTGCCGAGGTTCGCGCCAAGCTGAACTGAGCGCTTTCCACCCATCCATCAAAAACCGGCGCGAGACGATCGCGCCGGTTTTTTATTGCTTCTTCTTTTTCGGCGCCGGGCGTTCGGGCTTCAGGGCCTGCGGGTCGAAGCCGATATAGAAGATGTAGCTGTCGCCGTCGGCGCCGGGAGGCGCCGGATAAGTGAGATCTTCGGCCACCAGCGTGAACGGCTCGCTGCCGCCTTCCGTCATGGAGACCGTGGTCTGGTAGGCCTTGGTGGCGATGGTCTTTTCGGAGATGCCGCCGTGCACCACCGCGACGCGTATAGGGACCTGGACCGAGGGTGGCGCGCCGGCCGGGCCGGCAATGACGCGGCCCTGAATGCCGATCCGCGCCGTGATCACGCCGCCATTGACGCTGCATTCGCGGGCCATTTTGGAGATCGTCACCTGAAAGCGCAGGTCGTTGCCGACCGGCTGCTTGCCGGGTGCCGCGACGGCGTAGGTGGCCGCGCCGGCCCTGACCGTGACCGGTGGACAGGTCAGATCGCCCGTGTCCTGGGGCGCTGCCGGTGCATTGGTGGCCGGCTGCTCGTCCGACTTACCGCCGAACAGGCTCTTGAAACGATCGGTAATCGATTGCGCCGATGCCGGCGCCACCATCAGGCAGGCCAGCCCGCCCGCGACTGCGGCTGCCGCCATCACCCTGGCCAAACGATTGTTACCCATGCGACGTCCCTGAAATCCCATCGTCTCACGTCATTGTTCCCGGGCGGCGTTATAGCAGCCCAATGGCGGCGAACCCAAGGCACCCAAAAGGCTTGGAAATCAACGGTTCAGCCGCGGAAATCCTCATGCAGCAGGCCGAACAGCAGATGGTCCTGCCAGACGCCATTGATGCAGAGATAGCGCCGCGCCAGCCCCTCGCGGGTGAAGCCGCATTTCTCCAGCACCCGGATCGAAGGCGAATTGGAGGGAATGCAGGCGGCCTCGATGCGGTGCAGATTGAGCTCGCCGAACAGCGTCGGCAGCAGCACCCGCAGCGCCGCGGTCATGTAGCCGCGGCCGGCATGGGGCTCGCCGACCCAATAGCCGATGGTGCCGGCCTGCACGATGCCGCGGCGGACATTGGCAAGCGTGATGCCGCCGATCATGGCGCCGTCAGACTGGCGGAAGATGATGAACGGATAGGAGCGGTCGGCGGCGATATCTTCGGCGTAGCGGCGCAGCCTTCGGCGAAAGCCGGCGCGGGTCAGATCGTCCGACGGCCAGATCGGCTCCCACGGCGTGAGGTAGGCGCGGCTTTGCTCGCGCAATTGCGCCCATTGCAGGAAATCCGCCATTTGCGGCGCGCGCAGCAGGAGGCCGTGGCCGCGCGGCACGAGCGCGGCCGGTCCGCTGGTTGGCAAACGAAACAGGGCCATGCCCTTAATTCTCCCGCCCGAATTGCCTCTCCCTCGCCCCGCTCTTGCGGGGAGATGGTCGGGGTGAGGGGCTCTCTCCACGAGTTGCAATCGCGGAGAGAGCCCCTCACCCGGCGCTTCGCCGTAGCCGAGGCTATCGCCTCGGCGTTTGCTAAGTACGGCCGCCGAAGGCGGCCTATGCTCTCCCCGCAAGAGCGGGGCGAGGTTGAAACGCTAATGCAGCAGCGTCTTCGCCTTCGACCTGGTCAATCCTTCCGCAAAAGATACCGCCGTGTCCAGCCCCCTGCCGCTGCCAAGTGCTACGACCGCCGGCCGGCTGCGGGACAGCAGCGCATGCGCGGCGTTGCGGGTCGATTCAACGCTGACCGCATCGATTCTGGCGACCAGCTCTTCCACCGTCTGCGGCCGTCCATAGGCCAGCACGTGCCGCGCCAGCTGTTCGGCCCGGGAGGAGCAGCTTTCCAGCGCCATCAGAAGCCCTGCCTTCATCTGCGCCTTGGCGCGGGCGATCTCGGCTTCGGTCAGGGTTTCCACCGCATCATTGATGACGTCGACGATCACTTCCATCATTTCCGGCGCGTCGCCGGGATCGGTGCCGGTATAGAGGCCGAAAAAGCCGGTGTCGGAATAGGGCGCGTGGAAGGTGTAGATCGAGTAGCACAGGCCGCGCTTCTCGCGCACTTCCTGGAACAGCCGCGACGACATTCCGCCGCCGAGCGTATTGGTGAACACCTGCAGCGAGAACAGCGACAGGTCGGTCTGCGGCACGCCCTCGAGCGCCAGCGTCAGATGCGCCTGTTCGAGGTCACGATGCACCACGCGCGAGCCGCCTTTGCCGAACATCGCCGGTACCGGCTTCGGCGCCGGCGTGGCGTTGAAGCTGGCAAATCTTTGCGCCACTTCCTCCACCACGCGCTTGTGGTCGACCGCGCCCGCGGCCGCCACCACCATGTCGGGGCCGCGGTAGTGCGTCGAGAGATAGCCGCGCAGCATGTCGCGATCGAATTTCTTCAGGGTCTTGGCGGTGCCCAGCAGCGAACGGCCCATCGGCTGGTCCGGAAAGCAGAGTTCGTTGAGGTGCTCGAACACGACGTCGTCAGGGGTATCCTGCGCCGCGCCGATTTCCTGCACAATGACGCTCTTCTCGCGCTCGAGTTCATCCGGCACGAAGGATGGATTGGCGAGGATGTCGGAGAGCACGTCGAGCGCGAGCGGCACGTCGGCCTTCATCACCCGCGCATAATAGGCAGTGGTTTCGGTCGAAGTGCCGGCGTTGAGATCGCCGCCGACCGCCTCGATTTCCTCCACGATCTCCCGCGACGAGCGCCTGGTCGTGCCCTTGAAGGCCATGTGTTCCAGAAGATGCGAGATGCCGTGCTCGTTCGGCTTCTCGTCACGGCCGCCGACGCCGGCCCAGACGCCGAGCGCCGCTGTTTCCAGATGCGGCATGGTGTCGGTAACGACGGTCAGGCCGGACGGCAGCTTGGTTACGTCAACGCTCATCCGGCAACTCCCTGCTTCGCGGCACGGCTCACCGAGCGCACGAATCGCTCCACTTCAGCTGAATCGTTTTTCATCACCGTGATGTGTTCGGATTTGGTCATGAGACCGTCGAGCCACACCGGCAATTGCGGCCGCACGCCGCAGGCGGCTTCCACCGCATCGGGAAACTTGGCCGGATGCGCGGTCGACAGCACGATGTTGGGGATCTTCGAATCCGAGGTGTCGCGATCCGCCACCGCCAGCGCCACCGCGGTATGGGGATCGACGAGGTCGCCGGCCTCGCGCCAGGCGGCGCGGATCGCGGCAGCCGTCTCGGTCTCGTCGGCGCGCCCGGCGTCGAATTCCTCGCGGATCGCGGCGAGCATGGCGTCCGGCAGCACGAAACGTCCGGATTGTTTCAGCGAAGCCATCAGGCGGCGAACGCTGTCGGGATCGCGGCGGCCTGCTTCGAACAGCAGCCGCTCGAAATTCGAGGAGACCTGGATGTCCATCGACGGCGAGGCCGAGGCGTGAACCTCGCGCACTTCGTAGATGCCGGTCTTGAGGGTGCGCGGCAGGATGTCGTTGACGTTGGAGGCGATGCGCAGCCAGCGGACCGGCAGCCCCATCTTCTTGGCGACATAGCCTGCAAAGATGTCGCCGAAATTGCCGGTCGGCACGGTGAAATCCACTGTGCGCGCGGGCGCGCCGAGGGCGACAGCGGAAGTGAAATAATACACGACCTGGGCCACGATCCGCGCCCAGTTGATCGAGTTGACGCCGGACAGCGAGACCGCGTCGCGAAAGCCGTGATGGTTGAACATCGCCTTCAGGATCGCCTGGCAATCGTCGAAGGTGCCCTCGATCGCGAGCGCATGCACATTGGCCGCGCCTGATGTCGTCATCATCCGCCGCTGCACGTCGGAGATCCGCCCGTTCGGGAACAGCACGACCAGATCGACATTGTCGAGACCCGCAAACGCATCGACGGCGGCGCCGCCGGTATCGCCTGAAGTCGCGACCACGATGGTGGTGCGCTGGTTGCGCTTGGCCAGCACGTGATCCATCAGCCGCGAGATCAACTGCATCGCGACGTCCTTGAACGCCAGCGTCGGGCCGTGGAACAGCTCCAGCACGAATTGATTGGGCCCGACCTGGTTCAGCGGCACGACGGCCGGATGGCGGAACGTGGCGTAGGCTTCATTCGCCATGCGCCCAAGGTCGGCGTCGGAGATTTCACCCGCGACAAACGGCCGGATCACGTCGACCGCGACTTCCCAATAAGGCCGGCCGAAAAAGGAGGCGATGGTCTCGTGCGAGAGCTGCGGCCAGACCTCGGGCACATAGAGGCCGCCGTCGCGGGCGAGCCCGGTCAGCATCACATCGCAGAAACCCAGGACGGGGGCCTCCCCCCGCGTCGAAATATAGCGCGTCAAACCACCCTCCAAAGGCGCAAGCCATATGCCAAGCCTTTGATATTGATCATGTATTTTGCCGCGCCAAGCGCGGAGCGAGAGGCACCATAAAGCGTTTTGGGGCGAAGGGGAAATGCCATGGGGGAGAAAAAGATGAGGGGTGGCGGGGGTGGCTACCCGGTTGGGACGGAGCCGGCTGTCTCCCCGTCATTGCGCGCGAAGCGAAGCAATCCATCCTTCGGCGCACGAGGTGACAATGGATTGCTTCGCTTCGCTCGCAATGACGGTGGATATAGTTCGCGTTCTCGCGGCGCATTTGCGTCCGGGCAGCTTCGTAGCCCGCGCGTGCTCAGCTACTCATATCGAAGCGCATCAACCGGATCGAGCCGCGCCGCGCGCCACGATGGATAGAGTGTCGCGAGGAATGACAGCGTCAGCGCCATGATTACAACGGCGGCGGTCTCGCCAACATCGATCTCCGCCGGCAGCTTCGACAGAAAGTAGAGTTTTGGCGGAAACAATTCAGTATTGGTGAGCCAGGAAAGAAATTGCCGGATCGATTCGATATTCAGGCAAATCAGCATACCGACGAGAAAACCGGTCAGCGTGCCGGCCACGCCGATTGCGGCGCCCGCGATCAGGAACACCCGCATGATCGATCCTCGCGAGGCGCCCACGGTGCGCAGAATGGCGATATCGCTGCCCTTGTCCTTTACGAGCATGATCAGGCCCGAGACGATGTTCAGCGCAGCGACCAGCACGATCAAGGTCAGGATCAGAAACATGACGTTGCGCTCGACCTGAAGCGCGGCGAAAAACGCCGAGGTACGCCGGCGCCAGTCGACAAGAAACACCGGCCGCCCGGCAGCTTCGGCCACCGGCCGTCGGAAGCCGTCGACCTTGTCGGGGCTGGCTTCGATGAAAACTTCGATCGCGCTCACGTCATCGGCGCGATTGAAATAGGCCTGCGCCTCGGCGAGCGGCAGAAAAACCATCACGGAATCATATTCCGACATGTCGATGCTGAACACCGCCGCGACCTTGTAAGGCTTGATACGAGGCGCAATGGCCTTCGACGTCACGGCTCCGCCGGGTGCTACCAGGGTGATGTTATCGCCGGCACGCAGCGACAATTGATCGGCAAGCCTGCGTCCGATGGCGACCCCTTGTCCCTGCTCAAATGCATCCAGCGAGCCCTGCTGGATATTGCTGGCGATCGAGGCGAGCTTGTTGAGATCATCGGGGCGAATACCGCGAACGAGTACGCCAGAGGCATTGTGCGCCGATGACGCCAGCGCCGGACCGTCCACCACAGGAGCGGCAAGCCGAATGCCTGGAACCTGGCTGATGCGTTCAGTGACGTCCTGCCAATCCGTCAGCGGCTGTTCGATTGGCTGCACCACGAGATGACCGTTCATGCCGACGATCTTGTCGATCAGTTCCTTGCGAAAGCCGTTCATGACGGCCATCACGATAATCAGCGTCGCAACGCCGAGCATGATGCCGAGGAACGAGAAACCGGCAATAACGGAAATGAAGCCTTCCTTGCGACGCGCCCGCAAGTAGCGCCCTGACACCAGCCATTCGAACGCCGCGAACGGCAGGGGGCGCGGGGATTTTTCCATGGCCTCACTCTAGCGCGTTTTTGGTACGATTCGAGCGCTCGCTTCGATGAACAATCTTCATCCACTGCCATATTCCCGCCATGCCTGATCGGGCAGCACGAGCATGCGGGCGTGGAATGAAGCCGGTGACGAGAATGATCGACCGCGCTGCGGCCGGCATGAAGCACGACGTCGATGGCGATGTGGGCCTACGGTCTCAGAACGATCGCGCCGGCCGGCCTTCGTGTTCGAGAATTATGACATCTTCGGCATCGAAGGAAACCGAGCCTAGGATGTCGCCTGGTGTGAAGGTTTTCGGATGCCGGCCCCATGACCCAAATGTATGGTCCGGCCGCGCGTTGCAAGAGGTTTCGTCAACCTGGCAGATGCGGTCTTGCATCAATGTATCCGGCCTCTGATTGGAGCGTGTGGTGCTCCGGGCCATCATGGATATCAGC
>NZ_PYCN01000050.1 GCF_003062295.1 Bradyrhizobium algeriense
TCCGCGCCATCCCCTTGGTCTGCCGATTCTTGGCCACCTCCTCCCACGGCACTGGTCGACGCAGCTGCTCCCACATCGGGTTGAACAGCGCTTTGTCGATCTCCTCGACCAGCTTCACCATACCGACGTAGCCCATATAAGCGTGGCAGCGCTCCTGGTTGATGTCGAGCCAGGGCATCGCCGCTTTCAGCGCAACGAACTGCGATTTGCCACCCGAGAGCATGATATCCGCTTTCGCGTCCTTGAGCATTTTGTATATCTCGCGCGGCGTCATGTCCTCGATCATGTGGGCATCCTGCCCCATCAGCTCCTTGATGCGCTCCTTGTCCTGTTTGGTGGATTTTTTGACGCTGGTGCCGACCAGCTCGAGCCCTGCCTCCTGCAGCGCCGCCACCACGGACCAGGACTTGACGCCGCCGGTGATCAGAAGTGCCCTCTTACCCGCAAACCGCGGCTTGTACCGTTCGATCGCGGCCCAGGCGCGCGCCTCCTCGCGTGCGATCACCGCCTCGGTGCGCTCGATCAGTTCGGAAGGCGCGCCGCGCTCGACTAACAGCCGGGCGATTTCGCGCAGCGAATCGCTAGAATCCTGGATGCCATAGAACGACCCTTCGAAAAACGGGATGCCGTAACGCTCCTCCATCTTGCGCGCGACATTGATCATCGCCTTCGAACATACCATCATGGCAACGCGCGCCCGGTGCGAAGAGGCGACTTCGCGATATTTGCCGTCCCCCGAGATGCAGGAGAGGATGCGGATACCGAGCTCGTCAAGCAGCGGCTTGACCTGCCAAAGCTCGCCGGAGAGGTTGTATTCGCCAATCAGGTTGATGTCGTAGGGCGTGGTGTAGTCCGGCTCTTGCGTGCCGATGACGTGCTCGAGCAAGGCCTCGCCGGCGAGCTTGTTGCCTAGGTTCTTGGGGCCGACGAAGCCCGGCGAATTTACGGGAATGACCGGCTTGCCGAGCTTTTGCGAAGCCGCCTTGCAAACCGCATTGATGTCGTCGCCGATCATGGCGGGAACGCAGGTCTGATAGACGAAGATGGCCGACGGGTTGTACTTGTTGATGATCTCTTTGATTGCCTTGTAGAGACGCTTCTCGCCCCCAAATACTATATCGGTTTCGTTCATGTCAGTGGTGAAGCCGGTCCGCCAGATGCTGGCGCCAGACGAAGCCGCACCGCGGTTGTCCCAGGAATTACCCTCGCAGGCGATCGGACCGTGCACCAGATGGGCGACGTCGGTAAAAGGCTGCAGCGCAATTTTGGCGCCGTCGAAGGCGCAGCCGCCTGCGGCGCCGCCCGGCTGCAGCTGCTTGGTGCAGCCCTTCTTGCGCTCGGCATCCGACTTGTTGGCGTTCTTGGCGCAGCCCGGCTCGTTGAACATCTCCTGGATCGTGGCCGATAGCGAACTCATCCGTCTCTCCTCTCAACCGAGCTTGTTCGCGAAGATCAGTCCATCGTGCGCTTAGGCCATCGCCGACGTTTGCCGGCGATGGCGCGCGCCGTTCGTCATTAACGAATGATGTCGAAGCTATAGTCGGTCTTGCCGGCAATGTTGGTCTTCTTGTCGATCTCGTCGAAGATCTTGTCGAGAATCTTCACCAGCACGTTCATGCCCCCCTGATAGCCCCACACCGGAGAGCGGTGATGGTGATGCCGATCGAAGATTGGGAAACCGATCCGGATCAGCGGCGTACCCGTGTCGCGCTCCAGATACTTGCCATAGGTGTTACCAATCAGGAAGTCGACAGGCTCGGTGAACAAGAGCGAGCGCATATGCCAGAGGTCTCGCGCCGGATAGGCATGGCAGTTCTGCCCAAACGGCGAGCTCCCAAACAACGCCTGCATTTTCTTCTCCCAGGCCTTGTTGCCGTTCGTGGACAGCACATGGATCGGCTCGGCGCCAAGCTCGAGCAGGAAGGCAGCCAACCCATAGCAGAGGTCTGGATCGCCATAGATCGCGAACTTCTTGCCGTGGATATGCGCGCTGGAGTCGGCCATCGCGTCGACCAAGCGGCCGCGTTCTCGTGCCAGTCCCTCCGGAATGTCCTTGCCACTGATGCGCGACAGCGCCATGAGAAACTCATCCGTTGCGGACACGCCCACCGGATAATTGAACGCCACGACCTCCTGGCCATGGGCGGCGATGAACGGCAGCGTCTTTTCCGTGCACCACTGCTGCATGGAGATCGTTGCCTTAGCGTGAACCGCGTTCGCGGCGTCTTCCAGAGTCGTGCCGCCGTCATACATCCGGAACTCGCCGTCGGTCGGTGTATCGAACACATCGGAATTATCGGCAAGAATGGTGTACTGGATGCCCATCAATTCGAAGATGCGCTTGATCTCGCGGATGTTGCCGACGGTGTAGCCGTCAAAGCCGCCGATGAGGTTGATCTTCTTGTTGGGCGCGCGCTCGAGTTTCGCGGCTGTCCCCGCCTTGCCGTCCCAGAAATGCTCGAGGATGCCCTTGAGCGCATTGTCGTACCCGGTGACGTGGCTGCCCACGAAGGCTGGCGTGTGCGCAAACGGCACATCGAAATCAGCTGGCACCGAGCCTTTTTCCTTGGACGTTTTGATAAAGGCATTGAGGTCGTCTCCGATCACCTCCGCCATACAGGTGGTGGAGACCGCGATCATCTTGGGCTTATACATATTATAGCTGTTGGCGAGCCCATCGATCATGTTGTTCAGCCCGCCGAATACCGCAGCGTCCTCCGTCATCGACGAGGAGACGCAGGAGCTTGGCTCCTTGAAGTGCCGCGACAGATGGCTGCGGTAATAGGCCACGCAGCCTTGGGAGCCGTGCACGAAGGGCAGCGTGGCCTCGAAGCCAACCGAGGCGAACACCGCGCCCAGCGGCTGACAGGCCTTGGCTGGGTTTACCGTCAGCGCTTCCCGCGCAAAATTCTTTTCGCGATATTCGGGCGTCTTCGCCCATTCCCTAATGCGTTCGACCTCCGCGGCATCGCGGGGATTCTCGAACATCTTCTTCTTGTTGGCCAGCATCTGCTGGTATTCCGGACCGCGGAACAGCTCGAAATGATCGAGCACGTGTTCTGCACTCTGCGCCATTGGTAGGATCCCTTCGAAAATCGTGATTAATGTCGGCTCCGGCTCTCAGCAGAGAGCCGAGCCACTCGAGTTATTCGGCAGCCAACAGCTTCGGCTTCGGGACGTCCTTCCACGGCGCCTTGGTCTTCTTCCAGATCGGTGAGTTGATGGCCATGTCCATGTCGCGCGCGAAGATCGCAAATCCATCATAGCCATGATACGGACCCGAATAGTCCCAGGAGTGCATTTGGCGGAACGGCACGCCCATCTTCTGGAAGACATATTTTTCCTTGATGCCCGAGCCGACCAGGTCAGGCTGGACCTTCTCGACGAAGCGTTCGAACTCGTAGCCGGTAACGTCGTCGTAGATCAACGTGCCATCCTTGACGTAGTGCTGGGCGGTGCGTTGGTAGTCATCATTGTGGCCGAACTCGTAGCCGGTGCCGACGACCTCCATGCCGAGATCTTCATAAGCGCCGATCACGTGGCGCGGACGCAGTCCGCCAACGAACAGCATCACGCTCTTGCCTTCCAGGCGCGGGCGATACTTAGCGATCACCGCGTCCACCAGCGGCTGATATTTTGCAATCACCCGCTCGGCACCCTCCTTGATCTTGTCGTCGAAATAGCCGGCGATCTTGCGCAGCGACTCCACGATCTTAGAGGGCCCGAAGAAGTTGTATTCGCACCAGGGAATGCCAAACTTCTCCTCCATGTGCCGCGAGATGTAGTTCATCGAGCGGTAGCAATGCAGCACGTTAAGCTTCGCCTTTGGCGTTGCCTCGAGCTCGGCCAGGGAACCGTCGCCGGACCACTGCGCGATAACGCGCAGGCCCATTTCCTCCAGCAGGATTCGGGATGACCACGCGTCGCCGCCGATATTGTAGTCGCCGATGATCGCGACATCATAGGGCGTCGGCTCGAACGTCGGCTTGCTCTCGGGCGTGACCTTGTCGAACACCCAATCGCGCACCGCGTCGTTGGCAATATGGTGACCGAGCGATTGTGACACGCCGCGGAAACCCTCGCAGCGGACCGGCACGATGGTCTTGCCCCCATATTCCTTCGACTTCGCCCTGGAGACCGCCTCGATGTCGTCGCCGATCAGGCCGATCGGGCATTCCGATTGGATGGTGATGCCGTTGTTGAGCGGGAACAGCTCCTGGATCTCGTCAATGACTTTGACGAGCTTCTTGTCGCCGCCGAACACGATATCCTTTTCCTGGAAGTCGGACGTGAACTGCAAGGTCACGAAACTATCGATGCCTGTCGTGCCGACGTAATAGTTACGCCGCGAGCCCCACGAGTACTGTCCACAGCCGACCGGACCATGGCTGATATGGATCATGTCCTTGATCGGTCCCCAGACCACACCTTTGGAGCCCGCGTAGGCGCAACCGCGGATCGTCATCACGCCGGGGATGGATTTGAGGTTGGACTTGACTCCGCAGTCCGACTTGCCGACCTCGTGAACATTAAGGTGCTTGGCGCGCCGTTTTGCGGTCTTCTCCGGATAGACCTTCAGCACCTCCTGAATCAGCTCTTTGTTGCGGGCTTTGATTTCTGCGATGCTCTGGGTCGGGGCTAGACTCATGCTGATATCCTTCAAAGGTTTCCTGTTGCGACGGCGGCTCTCGGCCAAGAGTTTTGCAACGACCGTGCCAGCCGCGGCGTAAGCGCAAAAATCAGCGCAGTTGAAAGTAGATAGCCACGTTCGCGCGGGTAACCGGACCGTTGTTGCAAACCCGACATTGAGCGTGTCCACAGACGTGCTCGTTTGATCCTGTTCGAAATAAAACAAGGGCGAGCGCGCGTAATATTGCACCGCATTGCCCCACAAGGCCGCGAGAACATTGCGATACTTGGCGGGCCCGCTGCCGGAAATGGCACATGACGAGGCGCCCCAGCTGCAAGGCTGCGTCAGCCAGTCTGGCTCACCATTGTTGCGAAGCCCGACCGCTGCTCACCTCGTTGGCGACGGTCGTGCGCACATTGCGCCTGGCCTCGTCGCCATCCTGATCCGAATGCTATTGGGCCGACCAGCCAGAGAGATCGTCGCGGCCGATCCGCAGGCGTTGCTCGAGTGCCTTGAGCACCTCAAGCCACAGCGCTCGTACGATTTCCGCTCTATGGTCTTCTGCATGCGCGTCGACGCCCAGGCCGCCCTAGCTGATGCGCCTTAACGCACTAGGGGCTGTTGATGGGGTGCGATCCGATGTTGCATCCAGGTTGCCGGGCGTGCTTCACATCCGGCTCCATCTACCGGACAACTGACCTCGGTTAGACTAGCACAGAATTAGAAGCTTCGGGTCAGGGAAACGCGAGAGTAGCATGTCATCCCATTCTGAAGATCTCCTTTCGGCGGCGCTGGCTTATCACCGGCTGCCACGACCCGGTAAGCTCGAAATCCAGGCGATCAAGCCGCTCGTCAACCAGCGCGACCTTGCGCTCGCTTATTCGCCCGGCGTTGCCGCCGCCTGCACCGAAATCGCCAAAGACCCCGCTGAGGCCGCCTCGCTGACGGCGCGTGGCAACTTGGTCGCCGTGGTGTCCAACGGTACCGCGGTGTTGGGGCTTGGCAATATCGGTCCCTTAGCGTCCAAGCCCGTGATGGAAGGCAAGGCGGTCCTGTTCAAGAAATTCGCCGGGATCGATGTCTTCGATATCGAAATCGCCGCCGACACCATCGAGCGCGTGGTCGAGACGGTGGCGGCGCTGGAGCCGACCTTCGGCGGCATCAATCTCGAGGACATCAAGGGACCGGAGTGTTTTGAGATCGAGGCGCAGCTCAAGGCGCGCATGAAGATCCCGGTGTTCCATGACGACCAGCATGGCACCGCCATCATCGTCGGAGCCGCCATCGTCAATGCGCTGTTGCTGAACGGCAAGAAGCTGGCCGATGTGAAGATCGTCTGTTCGGGCGCCGGCGCCGCCGCAATCGCGTGCCTGAACTTGCTGGTCTCGCTCGGTGCGCAGCGCAAGAACATCTGGGTCTGCGACATCGACGGCGTGGTGCATGAGGGCCGCAACACGCTGATGGACCGCTGGAAGGCGGTCTATGCGCAGAAGACCAGCGCGCGCGTGCTGGCGGACGTGATCGGCGGCGCCGATATCTTCCTGGGGCTATCGGCACCCAACGTGTTGAAGCCCGAGATGGTCCAGTCGATGGCCGACCAGCCGCTGGTGATGGCGCTGGCCAATCCGAACCCGGAAATCATGCCGGACGAGGCGCGGAAGGCGCGGCCCGACGCGATGATCTGCACCGGACGTTCCGACTTCCCGAACCAGGTCAACAATGTCCTGTGCTTTCCGTTCATCTTCCGCGGCGCGCTCGACGTCGGCGCCACCGGGATCAACGAGGAAATGAAACATGCGGCCGTCGAGGCGATCGCGCAGCTCGCGCGCGATCCGCCGTCGGATGCGGTGGCGCGCGGGTTTGACAGCGGCGAGACGCAAGGTTTTGGACCGGGGTCGCTGATTCCGAGCCCGTTCGATCCACGGCTGATCCTGCGCATCGCGCCCGCGGTGGCGAGGGCCGCGATGGAATCCGGCGTGGCGACGCGCCCGATCAAGAATTTCGACGAATATACTGCGCTATTGGAACGCTTTGCGTTCCGCTCCGGCCTCGTCATGAAGCCGGTGTTCGCCAAGGCCAAGACCCAGCCGGTCCGCGTGATCTATGCCGAGGGCGAGGACGAGCGCGTGCTCCGCGCGACGCAGGTCGTGCTCGAGGAAAAATTGGCGCGGCCGATTTTGGTGGGGCGTCCCTCGGTCGTCGAGGCGAGGCTCAAGCGGTTTGGCCTCTCGATCAAGGCCGGACAGGATTTCGACCTCGTCAATCCCGAGGACGATCCGCGCTATCGCTCCTATGTGCAGACCTATATCGACGTCGCCGGACGGCGCGGCGTCACGCCCGAGGCCGCACGTACCGTGGTCCGCACCAACAACACCGTGATCGCAGCCCTTGCGGTGGTCCGCGGCGAGGCCGATGCGATGCTCTGCGGCGTCGAAGGCCGCTATATGAGCCATCTGCGCCACGTCCGCGAGATCGTCGGCTTCCTTCCCGGCGTCAGTGATTTCGCGGCGCTGTCGATGATGATCACCAGCAAGGGTTCCTATTTCATCGCCGATACCCAGGTGCGGCCCAACCCGAGCGCCGAAGAGCTCGCGGAGATGGCTTCGCTTGCGGCGATCCATGTGCATCGGTTCAACATGAAGCCGCGCGTCGCGTTCGTGTCACATTCCGACTTCGGCAGCTACGACAGCGACTCCTCGCGCAAAATGCGCCGTGCCACCGCGCTCCTGAAGGAAAAGCACCCGGAGATCGAGGCCGACGGCGAGATGCAGGGCGATACCGCGCTCTCGGCGGCTGCGCGCAAACTCGTGCTGCCGCATTCCAAGCTCGAAGGCGACGCTAATATCCTGATCATGCCGAGCCTCGACACCGCCAACGTCGCCTACCAGATGATCAAGACGCTGGCGGACGCGCTGCCGGTGGGACCGATCCTGATCGGCCCGGCACGCCCGGCGCATATCCTCACACCGGGGGTGACGGCGCGCGGCGTGCTCAACATGACGGCGGTTGCCGCCGTCGAAGCCCAGGAGCGCGCCGGCCGCCCGCAACTCGGCTAATTGAAGGCGGTCGCCTTCCGGGCGCAGGCGGATTCGATTTGATCGCGGAGAGCGGAACGACCATAATCGTTCCGCACAGGTCATGCTGAAAACATTGCGCTTCGCTTTCACGCCGACCGCGATCAATCCGGAGGAAATATTGATGCCGTCCGCCAGGTCCGCCACCACGTGCAGATGCGCAAAATTAGCCTCATCACCGACCGAGACGATCACCGCAGCATTGGCCTGGTAGGTGCCAGCGCCTTCGGCCGCCACAAAGCTTTCGACCACGGCCGCCTGCACGCCCGCGCCAAGCCTCAAATGCGAGCGCGTGAAGCTCGATGCCGACGATGTGGCTACGATTGGACGATTGGATCGGCCGGGACAGCACGGCGCCGGCGGCGACCGTGATGATCACGCCGTCGGTCACCATCGCGGCATTGAGCGAGATCACCGCATCCGTCGTCGCGGTCAGCAGCAGGTCGCCTCGCTCCTCGTTGGCCGGATTCTCCAGAACTTCACGCAGCGTGCGCACCTCGACGCCGTGGCCCAGCTCGGCGACGTCGGAGAGATCGCGCGCGAACACCCCATCGACCAGCACCAGCTTCGTCGCGCCTTCGATCGCCGCCTGCGCGACCGCGGCTTTCGCCCGCGCCAGCGCGGCGGCATCGGGCGCGGCAGCGGCGCCACCTCGCGCACCAGCGCACGCAGGTCCGTGTACTTCCACTCCTCGATATGCCGATGCGGCAGGCCTGCACGCTCATAGGCCTTGAACGCCTTGGCGCGCGCCTCCGCGACAGCGCCCGCGCCGGGCAGCCGGCTGTGGGCATTGGCAAACACATTGCCGACCGCACGTCCGGTATCGGCTTTTGCCAGAACCAGGTTCATCGAAAGCTCCTTACGCGCTTAGGCCACGCTGGGCGTACCCGGCGGCCTCGAGTTCCCGCGCGAGCTGCTGGTCGCCGCTCTTCACGACGCGCCCTTTCGACATCACGTGCACAACGTTAGGCACGATGTAGTTCAGGAGTAGCTGATAGTGGGTGATGACGATCATCGCCCGATGCGGCGAGCGCAGCGCATTGACGCCATCGGCCGCTATCCTGAGCGCGTCGATATCGAGGCCGGAATCCATTTCATCGAGGATGCAGACGGCAGGCGCGAACAGCGCCATCTGCAAGATCTCGTTGCGCTTCTTCTCGCCGCCGGAAAAGCCGGCATTGACGCCGCGCTTGAGCATGTCCTGCGGGATGTTGAGGGACTTTGCGACTTCGCGCACCTTGAGAAAGTCGGGCGTCGAGAACTCGCTCTCGCCACGCGCCTTGCGCTGAGCGTTCAGCGCGGTGCGCAGGAAGTTCATGGTGGCGACGCCAGGGATGTCGACCGGATACTGGAACGCCGGGAACACGCCCTTGGCGGCGCGCTCGTCCGGCTCCATCTCCAGGAGGTCTTCGCCCCGGAACAGGATCTGGCCATCGGTTACTTCATAGCCTGGCTTGCCCGCGATGACGTGCGACAGCGTCGATTTGCCGGAACCGTTCGGCCCCATGATCGCATGCACCTCGCCCGGATTCACGGTGAGCGTTAGCCCGTGGAGAATTTCGTTATCCTCAACGCGAACTTTCAGATCTTTGACTTCAAGCAATGACATTTCGTTTTTCCGTTTTTACCCCTTGTCCTGAGGAGCTCCGTCAGGCGCGTCTCGAAGGACGTGGCACACAATCTTTCCTCGCATCCTTCCGGACGGCAGCTCACGCGGCCTCCTCAGGACGAGGTCGCTATCCCACCGATCCTTCGAGCGAGATCGAGATCAGCTTCTGCGCCTCAACCGCGAATTCCATCGGCAGCTGCTGCAGCACATCTTTCACAAATCCGTTGACCACGAGGCCGACAGCTTCTTCCTGGCTGAGACCGCGCTGGATGCAATAGAACAGCACGTCCTCGGAAATCTTCGACGTCGTCGCTTCATGCTCGAAGGTCGCGGACGAGTTCTTCGCCTCGACGTAAGGAACGGTGTGCGCGCCGCATTTGTCTCCGATCAGGAGCGAGTCGCAGGCGGTGAAATTGCGGGCGCCAGTCGCCTTGCGGTGCGCAGTGACGAGTCCGCGATAGGTGTTCTGCGAGACACCCGCCGCGATGCCCTTGGAGATGATCCGGCTGGTCGTGTTCTTGCCGAGATGGATCATCTTGGTGCCAGAATCGACCTGCTGGTGACCGTTCGAGATCGCGATCGAATAGAACTCGCCGCGTGAATTGTCGCCGCGCAGGATGCAGCTCGGATATTTCCAGGTGATCGCCGACCCGGTTTCGACCTGGGTCCAGGAGATCTTTGAATTGTTGCCGCGGCAGTCGCCACGCTTGGTGACGAAATTGTAGATGCCGCCTTTTCCTTCGGAATTGCCGGGATACAGTTCTGCACCGTCGAATATTTGATTTCGGCATCGTCGAGCGTGACGAGTTCGACGACTGCGGCATGCAGCTGGTTCTCGTCGCGCTGCGGTGCGGTGCAGCCTTCGAGGTAGCTGACGTAAGAGCCCTTGTCGGCGATGATCAGCGTGCGCTCGAACTGGCCGGTGTTACGTTCGTTGATGCGGAAGTAAGTCGACAGCTCCATCGGGCAGCGCACGCCCGGCGGCACGTAGACGAAGGAGCCGTCGGAGAACACCGCCGAGTTCAGCGTTGCGAAGTAATTGTCCGAGGTCGGCACGACCGAACCGAGATACTTCTTCACCAGTTCGGGATGTTCGCGGATCGCTTCCGAGATCGGCATAAAGATCACGCCGGCCGCCTTCAATTCCTTCTGGAACGTGGTCGCCACGGAAACCGAATCGAATACGGCGTCAACCGCGATCTTGCGCTCGCCTTCCGGCTTCACGACGCCTTCGAGCACCTCGACTTCCCGCAAGGGGATGCCGAGCTTCTCGTAGGTCTTGAGGATTTCCGGATCGATCTCGTCGAGCGAGCCGATCTGCTTCTTCGGCTTCGGCGCCGCGTAGTAGTGAATGTCCTGGTAGTCGATCTTGGGGTAGTTGACGCGCGCCCAGGTCGGCTCGGTCATGGTCAGCCAGCGGCGATAGGCCTCCAACCGCCATTCCAGCATCCAGGCCGGCTCGTTCTTCTTCGCGGAAATGAAGCGGACGGTGTCTTCCGACAGACCCTTGGGGCCTTTTCCGATTCAATGACCGTCTCGAAACCATATCGATACTGGTCGACGTCGATGCGGCGCACCTGGTCGACCGTCTTCCGTACGGCTACATTGCCCGCTCCGCAAGGACAACTCCGCCCATTTCCGACGAGGGCTGCGCCGTGCCTGCTTCGATCCATAGGCGATCGCGCTAGCCGCACGCAGTTCGAGGCCGGCGATCAGGCCAATCGGGCGACCGATCAAAGAAGTTGCCGCCGCCGAGAGAGTCTCAATCTTGCTGCGCGTCACGGCCCCACTCATCGGCCGCTCTTCTATGCCTGCACGCATGTGTCGGGCACCGGGCAGACAACAGCGCATTGCGGCGCGTCAAAATCACCCTCGCATTGGGTGCACTTCTTCGGATCGATTACATAGATGTCGTTCTTGAGGCCGATTGCTGCGTTGGGGCATTCGAACTCACACGCGCCGCAGACGGTGCACTGGGAGGCAATTATCTTGTAAGCCATAAACTCCGATTCCTTGGGCAGGCGACGCGGGACGGCTTCTTTCTTTCAAGGCTCGTGCCAAACGCCGAGCTTTGATTTATCTCGGCTATTTTCCGTCTCGCGCGTGTCCTGGGCCAGACAGCGTGTCGCGACCACAACACTCGGCTCACAGGCGCCTGATATGAATGCCGTACTTCTTGAGCGCGTAGCTGGTCTGGCATGGGGTTAACTCGAGGAGGCGAATCGCCCTCCGCCCGCGCCCAGCCCGACTTCTCTACGCCCGCGATAACGGTGTCGCGGTCGGTAATTTTCGCCCCGCTCCCCGACGCTGATGCCATGGTAGAGGTCTGCGCGGTACTTGTTTCGCGCCACCGCCTTTGGAGAGTGCGGTTGATGGCATCAGTGACAGTACGGCGACCTTGATAGTCTCTAGTCGCCGACGCGCTGGAACCCCTGCTCCTGCAGGAGACAGAGCAGCTTCTGGGGGAGTGGCGAGATCTCACCGATCTCGTCGAGAAACGGCGTTGCCATGTCAGCCATTCGATATTCCTTGAGCGGAGTTCAGAGCTCCGATGAAGACCTCTTCTCTTGGGCGGACAATTCCGATCCAGCACCGTCTCAGGCAGCGGGGGCGACAGCTCGTGCACGCGTGGCGACCAGTTCCTCGCCGGTCACGGAACGCCCCGCAACAGTACGATCGTGTTGGACTTGGCAACGACCGCGATCTTCTCGATCTGGCCGCAGTGACGGTGCTGATGACGCTTGAAATGGACCTTCTTGCCGTCGCGGGTGGGCTTCAGCTCTGACAGCCTCTTCTGTAGCCCCGAGCGCGGCGCCAACAATTGCCCGCAGTCGCGCGAGCAGGCAATGCAGCTTCACGGTTGGCCGCCCAGATTGGCTATGATGGCTAGAGGGCGGCCGTCGGAATCGATCGATCGTCCAGCACCCGATCTGCCCGCAACCGTTGCACCATTGCGAAGTGAACGATGCGCGCATCTTTGAAAGCGCCGAGTGCATCCATATTGTCGGGGCAAAACACCGGATGCGCGGCGATCGCAAAAAACATTGGCCCTTATCTGCTTATTTCCTGCAAGGTTTTAGGCCAGCGTAAGCGACGCGATAGCCCTCGGACTTTTGCGCAACGTCGCGTTCGCAACAGATTGGCGGATTTGAGACAAGCCGAGGGTTTGCTTTCGGACAGAAAGCGCGTGCTGCACGCCCGCCTGTGATCCGGGGCAAGATGGCCTTTCATGACGCTCTGTTTGCCGACACCGCGCAGATGGAAGATGTCGTCGGTGAGCGCGTCCATGATACCATGCAGATGCTTAAAGCGGTTCGCGCCGACTGCAGTAGGCGGGGGCAGGTCCTCGTCTCCATGTCGCAGACGAAACCCGACCGGCAGGATCGGCATCGTCGACGGAGACGGATGGACCGATGCTGCCGACGCCATTGCGAACCGGCTGGTGATCTAGGCGCGGAAACGCTTTGTCTAATCAAACTTCGCCGGCCGTTGGCGGGCGCCAGTCGAAATCGGCACGCGCATCTACAAAGATCTCGTAACCGGCCATCTCCGGCGTGCCGGTGTTGGCCTCGCGGGACGGTGTGCTGCGCGGCATCTCCCGTCACGGCAGCGATGTTCGTTCCGGTGTCAAGCTCTTGGAGATCGATCCGCGCGGCCGGTTGGCGCAATGGACTGGCATCGACAGCCGCGGCCCGGCGGCACAGGCTCCGAATTGACCACAGAGCCTCAACGTCAAAGGAAATGTGGTTGCTAAGAGCCGTTCAAAGGCGGAACGCTGTTCAAGCAGGCGCTTCTCAACGACTTTTCGCTCCGCATCAGGCAGCTCGGTTTGAAGCAATCTACGACAACGCCAAATGTCGTTCCGCACGGATTTGATCTCACTTAAGCTATCATCAATCGAAGTCATCCCGGATGCCTACTTAGTTTGGAACTACTGACCAATCGTGCCATTCTTCAGCAAGGGGCAGTACATTTGCCTCGCGGCTCGATCGCGAATGATTCGGTGTGCGCGAGGCTTGCATCGATCGATACCACCTCATCGCAGCGTGTCTGTCGATAGAACGCTGCGGCTCGTCAGCAGCAGTGCAGTCAGGCCTGCTGAAACGAGGCCGCCGCGTGGCCAATCCCCGCGTGGCGGCGGGCCGTTCTTCTCGTCCAGCTGCTTCAGCGCCGCCAGCATGTCGTCCAGATACAGTCTATGCAGGATAAGCGTTACCTCGCGAAGCGCCGGGAGAATTGACCATACATATCCAAGGGCCATGACGATAGGATTACGCGCTTCTCGTCTGAAAAAAAGGAGGCATCGTTCAGCACATCTTCGGATGAACCGTAGTGCGAGTGCGATACCGGGTGGATTTTGGGCTGGCACTGTGGTGAGCGGCAAGGGAACTGAACTGACTGTGGCGCAAACTTCGCGCGTTGAGCGACGCGGAGGCAGCCAGCGCATCGAATTCTTCTCTGGACTGGATGTCGACATGGACGAGACGATCTGGTGGTGGACGAAGGTAAAGCTGTTGGCCATCGAAAGAGCATTGAAGCCATTCCTTGGTCGGCTACGCGCCGCCCCCGGGGGTGCCAGAGCGCTTCGGTCTTCCGCTAAATGAACTGAGCTCCCCAAGAGCGCGATGAGGGCCTGGACGCTCTCGACCAATTAGAAGTTGAGATCTATTCTGGCTTCCGCATCCTGGCCATCGTCGATGACTTCACGCGCGAACGTCTTGAACAGGTTCTATTTTGTGGAGTAGCATCATGACGCCTGCAAAATCCGCGCAAAATAAAGTATGTGCTGAGTTGAGAGGTGTTTTGGAGCATGCTGTCCGGATGGTGCCCGAAGCGAGGCGGACGTCTTCGTTGAAGGCATGCCTTGCCGAGAAGGTCTTAACTCTGGCCGCAGGGGGTGAATCGGATCCAACTATCTTGGCGCGTGTCGCGGTGCGGACAATGCAGGAATCCTGTCGTAGCTGCTACGGATGTGAAGGGTAGTGACCTGCGCGCGATATCTTGCGTATCGCCCGCGCACTTGAACTGCTTCACTGGCGGCCGAAGGCGGATTCGCCCCGGTAATCGGTCCCGCAACAGCGATGGTGTGATTTCCTGGGGTCGTCAGGATCGCTTTGGTCTTGGGTTCGCGGCCTCAAAGTCCAGATCATTTTCCTGCCGGCAGCGATTGCAAAGCTCGTCATCAATAATATGCGAAGGCGAGCGCTGGCGACAGAAGATCGCACTATCAGCGTGGCTTCTGCCGCGTTGATTGATCAGCGACGCAGTTACTCTCGCATTCGCGCCGATTAACCCGCTCTTGCAAATCTCGAAGCCTCTCAGTGCGATTGCCATCCATGTCGAACCAAAACGTCGGCTAGCTCGCGGCTGGCCTTGACGTCGACCAATTGCCCTCCCCTGCCCGCGTCCGGCAGCTGGTAGGTGCCGTGGGAAAGTCCTGCAGGAACGGCGAAACAGAAATCAGGTCGCTGCGTGATATGCCTCTGAACCGCTTACCGGGTGGGACGATTCCGGACGACTTACGGCCGGTTTGGCGGCGTCCAGGGCGGGGCAGAGTCGGCATCGTCACGCAACTCGTGCGCTGTGCGCGCATTCAAATCAACCAGTGACTCAAGGCCGCCGTAGATGTCTGGCGACGGGCCCTGGCAGACGACGACGGTCGGGCGAGGTTCCAGCGCCGGCGCAGACTGAGCATCGTCACGCAAATCGTGCGCTGTGGGCCCATTCAAATCAACCAGTGACTCAAGACCGCCGTGGATGTCTGGCGACGGAGCCCTGACAGACGGTCCGGCGAGGTCCAGCGCGGGCGCAGGGTGAGCATCGTCACGCAAATCGTACGGTGTGGGCGCATTCAGGTGAACCAGTGGCTCAAGACCGCCATAGATGTCTGACAACGGAGCCCCGACAGAAGGGTCCTGATCGCCCTCCATTGCGGGCAAACCCGATTGCTCGCGGCCTTGCAACCCCAGCGCCTGGTCCGCGTCGACCGTTTGTAGGTAGTTCCGAAGGATCGCCAAATCCCCGTCCATTAGTGTTCGATTTCGACCCGATCCCCTGAACACCGTAACGTCTTCCTGAAACGCGTACTGGTGCCGCTGACTGCCGCTGACTGCCGTTGAGCCGGCCAACGATGGCTCCCCCTATTCTCCTTTTTCAGCCAGTCACTGAGCGCGCGAAGACGGGTAGCCCGCATATGAATAGGCCTCCTCTGCTCACCAGTCGAGGCTCCAACGTCGCGCGCGGCGTGCCACAACGCCTCGTTGATCAGGCGGGCATCTAGGGGATAGGGATCTAGGGCGCGAGGGGCTCGACCGAGTAGGTCATCTAGCGTCGGGAGTGTCCCGGGCAGGAGCTTGTTCACCGACGACACGACACTCCGGGGACCACCACCATTGGTGATATAGTCCCGCATATCGGCCACAAGGGAATCGTGGTCAAGCCGGCCCGCTATTGGAGCCCTATTGTTCTAGCGAAGCCAGATGCTTAGATCTTGTACATCAGTTCGCGCGTTCGTGACGCAACGCTCGGGTACGCCTTTGTCGCGGGCTGCTGGCTTGGCTTCGCGAATAAGCGCCACGTCCTCCCCAAAGGCCTGGCTGTAGCCGCGCCTGGGCCTGCCCGAGCCCGAACCGTCTCGCAGTCCGCTCACGCGCTCTTCAAAGCTGGCTTGCAGGCTCGCCGCCCCGATCCGCGGCATCCAAAAGTTGCTCCTGGTCGACACTCTGCGCGGGCCAGTGGGCGGCTGAACCCATTCCCTGCCAAAGCTCCGGCGCATCGAATCTGTCGGCCAGCACCGGGCCGCCCCGATCCGCGGCACTACCCAAAAGCTGTTCCTGACCGAAACTTTGCACGGGCGAATGGGCCGCCGGCCCTAATGGCAACCGCGAACTGCCTCCCTCCCCGCGCGAAGTGCCCTGCCCGCGCTCTCGCGGTACTCACGAAGCCTGTTCAACGCATAGATGAGTTTGTTGTCGCTCGGAAACAACCTCTTAGCGTGGCCGACCAGCGAATCGTGACCGAGCATAGCAATCGAGGAAGGCCGGAGTGCTGCAGATAACTTGCGAAGATTGCTAGAATAATTTTCGGCGGTTTTCCGGTCGATCGCTCGACCAAAGCCTGCTTCGGCCGCCGCCCTGATGAGGCGGTCATCTTCTTTGGAAGCGCGATAATGTGTTGTAATGGGGCGAGCGGCGGCACCGGGCTCACGATATCGACTAAGCATTGACAACGCGGGGACGATTACCTTGTCTTTCGGAAACAGCCGTTTAGCGCGATCGAGCAACGACTCGTCATCGAGCACAGCAATAGTTTGGCCAGAACGCTTGAGCACATCAGCCAATTTGCGAAGATGACGATCATAAATGCCGACGGTGACGGTGCTCGGCGGCGTCCCCCGATCACGGGCTGCATCGGCCGCTGCTTGGATGAGGCGATCGTCTTCCTCAGAGATATCGAAAACTCTCTGTCGGGATTAACGGCATCCATCTGAGGCAGCTCGTCCAAATGCTGCGCAAAATCCACTTGCTGCTGTTGCGGCTGTTGGGCCGTGGAGTTGTAGGCAGCAAACTCTCTGTCGAACGGATTGATTTTGTTAAATGGGGCCATGTTCCCGTCCGATTGGAGCCGTTTCGCATATCTGAGCAGCGCGTTCGCTCTCGACCTCCCACGCTACTACCGTTAGCTTTCGAGAAGCTGACGCGGTTTAGAGAAAATAGAATATGAGCCAATGGCCAAAGCGTTCTTTCTGCGGGTGCAGCAGGATCGGTGTCTGCCGAAGAAAGGCTCCTATGAGCATGAGAGAGTTTTGAATCGGGAAGGTGAAAGCAATTGCAACCTCCGTTTGCCGCTCCGCTAGCAGCCCAGTACGGGGCAGCGGATCGCCCTATGGCCGTGCAGGCCATCATGCTGAAGTCGAAATCAAAATGATGAGCCTTGCCCGGCCGATGCTTGCGCTGCGGCTGAGCTCGGTAGATCTTTCGGGTGCCTGGGCCGCAGGCGCCGCAGCGAGCCACGACGGCGAGCGCGACTAGAAAGGAGAGAGCCCTATCGCCCCCACGGCTCTGACATCCTGTAGTGGTGCTGTTGCAGGCTACGAGTCGTCCGCTTCGTGGCGGAGGGTGGATCCGCGCCGCCGATGCAGGTTCGTGGGGCGCTCTCCTCCGCAGTGATGGCAGCTGAGCGGGAAGCGATCGAAAAAGTTTGGGCGTCAGTGGCATTCCTTCTCTGACTCGTCAGCTTCTCGAAAGCCGCCCCCCTTACAAAAATAGGACCGATGCACCTATGCTCGCGGGGAACACAATGAATATCGATACACCGAACACTGCAGAAGACTCCGTTCAAGCTTACGGTCTCCTGCGGCAGCATCAACGGGCGCCGGAACAGCCGGACGACCTGAACGGACAAACCAGGTCACCAGCACACCCGTCCGCGGACCAAGCGAACTTTGAGCAGCAGCTAAGTGACCTTCGGCCAATCCACCAAACGTCTGATTCAGCTACCGCTTTGACAGATTCCGAAGTTGGATCGCCCTCGATCATGACGAAAGGCAATCTGGGAGCGTGCGCTATCCAGGAAAGCGAACGGTGCCCGGCCCCATCGTTCATCCGAGGGCGCGCCGAGCTTGCCGCATCACTGGCCGGAGCGAACGTTGAGGCGCTCAGGAACGAGATCAGGCTGGCTGAGCAGCGAACAGCACAGTGGCCAAGAACAACCGGATCTTCCGCGGGCAGTATCGATGGCGACCGCATTCTCGAGGACGTGTTGGCATCATCGTATCTGCCGCTACACCGTTTTCAGAACGAGGACATCGATTGCGAGCCGCTCCTAGAGAAGGAGGTGAGTGCCGTCGCGCATGTGCGTTCCTTAGCGGATTTGCGTGCTCACGCTAGCCCGCATGTTTCTAAGGCCGCTATCTGCTCGGACGACGAAAGGGAGGACGAAATTGATATGGCGCGCCTCGCTGCATTGCACACCCAAGGCGTTACAGAGAGTGCTTTTGTGTCATTATGCGAGGACCCCTCACGACTGCTCCTTTCAAAGGACGAGACCGAGCATGGCGCGAAGGCAATTGCAGAGAACGCTAAGAAGTTACACACCTACACGGTACCGAGTGTCACCGCTTGGCCGACCAAAAAAATCAACGGTATTTTAGAGCGCGGCCATGCTCCTGGAGATGAGGAGTTGCGAGTTTGGGTGAGGGGAATACCGACCGAGGAGACCGAGGTCTTGTTTCTGGGCGGCAATCTAGCTGACTATCGGACAGCCAGCGTAGATAATCCGAACACGGCTGACGCACTGCAAGATGGTCCGCCCGTCAAGAAAGCAAGGGTCAGCTCCGATGCGCCCGAGATGATACGGCATCATCACGGCCAAACTTGATCGCACTTGACGCGCGACTCAGGCGTTCGCGTCAACGCTCATTAATCCAAATCCGCATTTCGCCTTCGCCGCGGTTAGCCCAGCTGAACCACGGAATGAATGTCAGCGGCTGCAGTTGTAGCTGTCCGGGCACTTTGTCGTACTGATAAAGCGCCCTTTCTTCAGAATGCGTGTGTTGCAACCTGGCCCCATCAGCCTGCAGCAAAATCTTGTCGCTAAAGAGACCAGTGCCTTCGATAAGCGAAAACCGGCTTTCTGCAGGAAGCCAAACGTTGTGTAACTCGGTCCCGTTGTCGGCTTCTTCCAGACAATAAATCAAAGGGCCACGCTGGATAGCCACCTTGCCCGCCAAATTGCGAAGTTGCGGATGACCGTATACGCGGCGTACTTCCATCGGCAGCGATAGTTTGACCCGATCTCCCTGCCGCCACGTGCGGCGAATGTGCAAATAGCCCTTGCGCGACTCGCAATTGACAGGTTCGCCGTTCAGGGTCGTCTCCGGCGCGCTGCACCATTCCGGCAGGCGCAGGGCGAGCGTGTGGGCGATTGGCTGTGCAGATTCCACAGCGATTTCCACCTCGTCCCTCCAAGGATAGTTGCCGCTCATGAGCAACCGCAGCGTATGCCCGCCGACCGATACCGCCACGCTATTGCCAATATAGAGATTGATATAGAGCGCGTCGGAGCATGGCGTATAGATGTAATGACCAATTGATGTGAAGATGCGTGCGATGTTCGGCGGACAGCAGGCGCAGCCAAACCAGCGTTGCCGCACCGGCCTGACATGACTGTAGATGCCATTGGACCGCAGCGTTTTGGGATGAACTTCGAGCGGGTTAACATAGAAATAGTGACGCCCATCAAAAGCGATACTGCCCAGGACCGTATTGTAGAACGCGCGCTCCATCACGTCGGCATAGCGACTGTCCACTTCCATCTCCAGCATACGGCGCGCGAACATCATCAGGCCAATCGACGCGCAACTTTCAGCGTACGCAGTATCGTTCGGCAGATCGTAATCACTGCTGAACGCTTCGCCGAAGCTTTGCGAGCCGATACCGCCGGTGATATAGATCTGGCGCTGCACCATGTTTTGCCATAGCCGCAGGCAAGCCTGGCGTTGCTGCTCGTTCTGACGCAGACGCGCGAGATGAGCGACCGCAGTCATGAGGTATACAAACCGAACCGCATGACCGGTTGCGGTCCGCTGTTCCGAAATTGGCAGGTGCGCCTGGCTATAGGCTTTATTTTTCACCGTCCAGGGCACGCCAGATGATTTGACGTGGCAGGATTGCCGGCGTTTCTCGTGTTCTATGTCATAGAAGTGCGGCTCTGTGCCGCGTTGCTCCACGAAATAATTGGCTAGCGTCAGATATCGCTGCTCCTGCGTCACTTCGTAGAGGCGCGTCAATGCAAGTTCAATTTCTGGATGGCCATCATAGCCGTGTAACTGATCGCGCTCCGGGCCGAAAACTGTGCCGAGGTGGTCAGCAAGCTTGCAAACGACCTCCAGCAGGCGTCGTTTGCCAGTAGCCAGAAAGAAAGCGATACCCGCTTCAATCAAGTGGCCGGCACAGTAAAGCTCATGGCATTCGGCTAGGTTGCTCCAGCGGTCCTGAGGCGCCTTTAGCATGAAATAGGTGTTGAGATAGCCGTCGCCGCATTGGGCGGCCGCAATCACTTCAATCAGCTCATCGGCGGCTTTCTCCAAGTCCGGATTGGGTGTCTGGCACAGCGACCAAGCAACCGCCTCTAGCCATTTTGCGACATCACTGTCCTGAAAAACCGTGCCGTAGAACTCCCCCTTCGCACGTCCGGCGGCAATACGGAAGTTTTCTACCGCGTGGCTCGGTGTCGCTGCGGGATTGCGGTCGTTCAGCGCATCCCATTGATAGGGAATCGCCACTTCCGTCACCAAGTGCTGGCATTTCCCAATCAGCGGATCCGAGACCTGTAGGTCGTGAAGATTGACTTCGGCCACATCCCGCTGATTCATCTCGTTTCTCCTTCGTGTGGGGCGAACGGGCGCCTAGCTCAGGCAAGCCAGCTCGCCATGATCGTTGTTGAGGTTGCGGCCTCGAAATTGGCGGCTGCGCCATCGTATTCTCCACGCGAACGTTGAAGCGCTAGAAATGGAAAGGCTGCCCCCGATGCCGCTGGACGGCGTAGGCCTCAGAAAGGGCCCGCCTAAGCCTCGCCGTCAAGCCAGCCGATCTTGCTCTTCAGGAACCGAAAGCCCAGCACCTCGAAGCCGGCGCGCTCCCTGTTGTCCCGGCCGTAACCATGGCCGCCGGCCGCCGGCTCGTAGAAATAGGCCTCGTAGCCCATCGCCTGGAGCTTCGCGGCCATCTTGCGCGCGTGTCCGGGATGAACACGATCGTCACGCCGCGTAGTGGCGATCAGGATCGGCGGGTATTTTTGGCCGCGCTTGGCGGCATGATACGCGGAATAGGTCTTGAGCCACTCCCAGTCATCGAGCTTGTCAGGGTCCCCATATTCTGCAATCCAGCTTGCTCCTGCCAGAAGCTTGGTGTAGCGGCGCATGTCGATCAGCGGGATCGTGCAGAACAGCGCGCCGAAGCGTTCCGGATAGCGCGTCAGCATATTGGTGATGAGGATGCAGCCGTTCGATCCGCCCTGGGCTGCGATCCGCTTCGGCTCCGTCACGCCGCGACGCACGAGATCGGCGGCAACGGCAGCGAAGTCGTCGTGCGACAATTTCTTACCGCCAAGTCGGCCGGCATCGTGCCAGCGCGTACCGAACTCGCCGCCGCCGCGTAAATTCGCCTGCACCGTGGTGCCGCCGCGCTCGAGCCAAAGCTTGCCAAGCGCTGAATTATAGTACGGCCTCACCGAGATCCCAAAGCCGCCGTAGCCGCTCATATGGACGGGCGCATCGCCCGCCTCGTCGGCCGGACCGGTCTGTACATAGGGGATGCGCTCGCCATCAACCGAAATGGCCTCGTGTTGGGTGACCACCAGCCCATCCGCGGTAAAGGTCTTCGGCGCCTGCTTGAGCACGGTCGGATTGCCGACGTTATTCTCGATCAGCATAAGCGAAGCTGGCGTGAGCGGATCCTGGCTCACGGCGAGCAGGTCGCCATTGCTTTCCGATGGATCCCAATCAAGGCGCCAGAGGTCGACGACCCCGATGTCGGGAAGCCCGCGCAGTTGCGCGCGGGTCCACCCTTTATCGGATGGCGTGCAGATCTCGAAGGACGGCCGCAGCTCGTTGAGAACGGAGAGCACAAGCTTGCCTGCACTCCAAGAGAATCCCTGGAGCGCGCGGCGCGGGCCCGCTTCGAAAAGAACCTCGAACTGAGGGTTGCCTCCAAGGAACGCCGCCAACGAGGTGACGAGCACCGTATCCGCGGCATAGGTCCGCCCTGCCACAGACCAGGATTCGCGCGGTTTGATGGCAAGCCAATCGCGATGGGGGAGCATCCAGACGTTGCTTGGCAAATTGATTCTAGTCGTGGCACCGGATTCGTCACCGAGCCAGCGGGCAAAATTGAAGGCGTCCACCCCATCCACGAACCACATCCGCGGCGGCGCAACGGTGCGGTCGACATCGCAGCCGGCTCCGACATGATCGGCTGCGATCTCAAAGATCACCGGCGCTTGATCCGCCTGCGTACCGCGACGCCACAGCCTCACCGTACGCGCATAGCCGGAGGTCGTCGCCATGCCCTGCCCATGAGAGCTCGACAGCACCAGCGTATCGCGATCGAGCCACTCAACCCCGCCCTTAGCTTCCTGCAGGACGAAGCCATCGCTGACAAATGTCTTCGCGCCGGTGTCGAACTCACGCAAGGTGACGGCATCGCTGCCGCCGCGCGATAGGCTCAAAATCATCCGTCTATGATCGCCGGCCAGTGAGGCCGTCGCTTTCAGAAGCCAGTCTTGGCCTTCGCTGATAGCGAGCTGATCGATGTCGAGCAGAACTTCCCATGACGGCTTCGGTATGCGAAATTCTTCCAGAGAGGTTCGTCGCCAGACGCCGCGTGGATTGTTGGCGTCCTTCCAGAGATTGTAGAGGTAGCCGCCGCGCCGGCTGACATAGGGGATATTGTCAGGTCGGTCATAAATCGAGGTCAGCGCATCGCGATCCCGCTCCAATGCCGCGCCGCCAAACACCTGCAGCGTCTTGCCATTCTGCCACTCGACAAATTTCAGCGCCTGCGCGCTTTCGATCAGTTCCAACCACAGATAGGGATCATCATCTGGAGCGGAAGGCGTGGGCTTTCCAGCCAGCGACTTTGTCGTCGCGCTTGCTTTGATCACGCTTCACTCCATCCCTGGCATTGACGCGCACTCCCGACATGGCACCGCATCAAAGCTTTCACATATTGCATCCGTAGTTCCTTGATCTGGCCGCCGCGCGGCGTTCATTTAATGCTAGTTGCCATGTCTGCATCAGTTCCATCCACTGCTGAAGTTGGTAGTTGATTTGGGCGCGCTCTGACGCATCACATCCTCAACCCTTGGACCCCGGTGGCAACTTCATCTTCGATGCCAGCTCGGCTTGTGCCGAGTGGGACGATATTACCGAGCGGCTTGGGCGACACCGTAGATGATAACCGCTGCTGCAAAGCGCCACTCCAAACCGCCTTAAGACACCAAATGCTGGTCGGCTCCGGGCCAAACAGGTCGGAGCGCAATCGACAAGATCTAACAATACAGAAGCAGCTCACTATGCGTGGTCGCATTGGTGTGGCTATCTTGAACGAACTCTGCTCGACTGCGGCGCCGGCCTTCACCTGCCGGAACGATACGGGCCGTACACGACAATCGGTTCAACCGGTGGCGCAAGGCGGCTATCTGGGATCGGCCTGATGAATGCTGTCGTCAAGGCTCACGATGGCAGTTCGATTGTAAGCATCCATCAGCACGCCTCCGGGGCCAAAAAAAGAGATCGTTGTGTGGGCCGAAGTCGAGGAGGCCTCACCACCAAGACCCACGCGCGGGTCGACACGAAAGCCGCGCAGTCCCCCTCCAAGATCTCGCCCGGTGCGGTCCACGGCGCCTGGCCGACGCCCTGCTCGAGGCCTAGATTTAGGAGACTGGCCAACATAGGCATCTCGCCAAAGGCTTCCCGTGATTGATACTCGGTTTCGAAGTGCCGGCCTCGCTTGTTGCGCTCTACCGGTTCTACGCGCACTGCCGTGTGGGTAAGAAGGTCTTGATGGCCGCCTCAATCGGCCAATTTTTGGCGAAGCTTCTTTCGGCGTCATCAAAGCCGGGGAGCACGGAAGTCGCTCTTCCGCGTAAGCCATTGAGATAATGGCTGAATTGTGCCGAGGCATGATAATGCTAGCGCTAGCTGCTGAAAATCAGCGCCAGGGCCGGGTTAAAACATTCGTATAGTTCTCCAGCTCCTTTCGATAGTTTAGGATCATGAGTAACCAGCTTACTAAGTTCAGGTTCGGACGCTCAGCCACGCAGTTTTTCGCGCTGGCGTTGATGACGCTAACTTCGTTGTACCTTCACGCCCATTCGCCGCGATGGCGCACGGCTATTTGGAAATAATATTGGTGTTTTCTCTGATGGGCAGCCTCATAGCCTCTGCCATGCTTTTCATCTTGCCGGTCGCTGCTTTGGCCTACTTCTTTGCGCCGCCCACTTTCAATCTGAATGATCCGCAGGATCTTCCTGTGGTTGTGGCCTGTCTTGTTGCCTCAATCGTTGGAACGCACCTGATCGGAAAAGTCCGCCGAGAAAGGGAGGTTGCGCTTGAGGCCGCAGCCGGGCTCCGGCGCAGCGAGGCTGAGTTGCGCGACCGCGAGAAACAGTGGCGCGAAATCTTCGAGCATAACCCGGTCATGCAATTCACAGTCAATGCCACCGGAATGGTCCTGAACGTCAACACGTTTGGCGCAACACAGCTCGGCTATGCGCCCTCGGAGCTTGTCGGGCATTCCGTGCTGAAGGTATTTCTGGAAGAAGATCGTCCGTTTGTTTGCGAGCGCGTCGGGCTGTGCATTGAAACGGTCGGCCAATCGCACACTTGGGAGATCCAGAAGATCAGGAAGGATGGCTCGGTGCTGTGGGTGCGCGAAAACGCCAAAGCCATGCAGTGCGCAGAAGACAAGCTCGTCGTCCTTATCGCTTGCGAAGATATCACCGAGCGAAAGCGGACGGAAACTGCCCTGCGGCGGAGCGAATCCCATCTGGCCCAGGCGCAGGAATTGAGCCGCACCGGCAGCTTCGGCTGGAACGTCGCCACCGGCGAGGTCCACTGGTCAAAGGAGACCTTTCGTATTTTCCAATACGATCCGTCGACGAAACCGATCCCGCAACTCGTCGTTGATCGAACCCATCCAGAAGATCGGGCTGCCGTGCGAGAGACCATCGAACGAGCGCTCCAAAACGAAGAGGATTTCGAGCACGAATACCGACTGCTGATGCCGGACGGCTCGGTGAAGCACCTCCACGCGCAGGCACGAGCCACTAGAACCGCGTCTGGTGATGTCGAGTTTGTCGGGGCCGTGACGGATATTACGGCTGCAAAGCAGGCGGAACAGCAGTTGCGTCGTAGCGAGGCCTATCTGGCCGAAGCCCAGCATCTTAGCCACACGGGCAGTTGGTCCTGGGACGTCCACCGTCTCGAATTTGTGTATCGCTCCGCCGAAGTCGATCATCTGTTTGGCTTCGATCCGGAACAGGCTGTATCGATAGAGACCATCCGGTCGCGCATCCATCCAGACGACTTGCCGCGGCTTCAGGAAGTGCCACGCCAGGCCATCAAAGACAAGGGAGGGCACTTCGAATATGATTTCCGAATCCTTCTTCCAGATGGCGCGATTAGGCGCATACATTCCGTTGCGCACGCCGTGGTCGGCAGCGATGGCAACGTCAGCGAACTCATCGGAACGCATATGGATGTTACCGAGCAACATGCGGCCAGGGAACGACTGGAAAGAGCTCTTGCTGCGTTGCGCGAAAGCGAGCAGCGGTTTCGCGACTACGCCGAAACGGCCTCCGACTGGCTCTGGGAGACCGGACCGGACCACCGGGTCACCCGCTTGTCGGAGCACACCAGCGCAGCAGGCATTCTGGCCACAGAGGTCGTCGGCCTGCTTAGCTGGGAAATTGCGCGCGATGTCGAAGCAGAACCCGAGAAGTGGCGGCAGCATCGGGCGACACTCGATGCACGTCTTCCATTTCGCGATTTCATCTATCGCACCGTCACCCAGATGGGATCTCCAATTTACGTCCGGACCAGCGGCAAGCCATTTTTTGATGCTGCCGGCAATTTCCTCGGCTATCGCGGCGTCAGCACCGACATCACCGCAACCATCCGCGCAGATCAGGCCGAACGAGAACTGCGGAAGGCACAGGCAGAGCTCGCGCACGTGACGCGCGTGACGACGCTGGGCGAGCTGACAACCTCCATCGCCCACGAGATAAGCCAGCCGCTCGCCGCCATTATCACCAATGGCGAGGCTTGTCTGGGTTGGCTTGGTCGCGAGACTCCTGATCTTTCGGAGGCGCGCTGCTCAGTGGAGTGGATCATCGAGGACGGGATTCGGGCGAGCGAGGTGATCCGCCGCATCCGCGCGCTTGCGAAGAAAGGCGAGATCGAGATGGTGCCGGTCGATATCAATGACATCGTCAAGGAGGTAATCGCGCTGGTGACACGCGAGCTGGTCAGCCATCAGGTGTCGTTCCGGACCGAGTTGACGCCGGCCCTCCCCGTGATCCTGGGTGACCGGGTTCAACTGCAACAGGTGATCACAAATCTGGTGATGAACGGGATTGAGGCCATGCAGACGGTCAGGGACCGGCCGCGCGAACTGGTGATTCGGTCATCCCAGGACGATATGGGACGCGTGCACCTTGCCGTGACTGATTGTGGTGTCGGGATCACCGAGGACGACGCGGATCGCGTATTCAATCCCTTTTTTACCACTAAATCAAGCGGCCTTGGAATGGGGCTTTCGATCTGCCGTTCGATCGTGGAGGCTCACGGAGGGAGCCTGTCGATCGCCCGCAAGCAAGAGCCGGGCGCGACTTTTCAATTCGCCCTTCCGTTGCATAAAGAGGTTGTGTCGTGACCGGGCGCTCCGACTCGCCGCACCAAGGCGTGAAGACCGAGGAGCCGAGCGGAAGGGCGATCGTGTTCGTGATCGACGACGACGTCTCAATGCGTCGTTCGCTCGCGAATCTTTTTCGATCGGTGAACCTGGACGTTGCTGCGTTCGGATCGGCGCAGGAAATGCTGCAAGGCAACCTTCCGGAGGTTGCCAGCTGCCTCGTCCTTGACGTCAGGCTTCCTGGATTGAGCGGCCTCGAGCTGCAGACTGAGCTAGCCAAGTTGAACCTTCACATTCCGATTATTTTCATTACTGGCCATGGCGACATTCCAATGAGCGTCAAGGCCATGAAGGGTGGAGCGGTCGATTTTCTTACCAAGCCGTTTCGCGATCAGGAGCTGCTTGACGCTGTCGTCGCTGCGACCGAACGGGATCGCAAGAGGCGGGAAGTTGAGAAGACGGTTGCGAACTTGCAGTCCTTGTTCGAGACCTTAAGCCCACGGGAACAGGCAGTGATGAAACTGGTCGCTGCCGGCCTGATGAACAAACAAGTAGCCGCAGAGCTCGAGCTCGCCGAAATGACCGTCAGGATCTATCGCGGACGGGTGATGAAGAAAATGGGCGCACGGTCGCTGGCCGATTTAGTCAGAATGGCTGAGACCCTCGGAATTTGTGCCAACCACCCCGAATGAGCCTAAGTATGAGTTTACATTTTCACCCCGCAAGCCCACCTTGGTCCACAAGCCTACCCTTTGTCCAGGCGGCTATGCTTCGGCAAGCGCCTTTCCCGCGTTAGGAGGGGATCGTCTTGTCCACGCCTCCGCTCATTTCCATCGTCGATGACGACGGGTCGGTCCGTGCTGCGATAAATAATCTTTTGAAATCCCGCGGCTATATCGTCCATACATTTGTGTCGGCCGAGGAGTTCTTGCGCTCGCCCCATCTGAACGGAACATCGTGTGTGATTGCGGATGTGCAGATGTCGATTATGAGCGGCTTGGACCTGCTGACACATATGCGGGCCCAGGGTTACAGTGCACCGTTCATTTTCATCACTGCCTTTCCCGATGATCGCGTTCGCGCCCGTGCGCTGAGCGCCGGAGCGATTTGCTTCCTGGCCAAGCCCTTCGCTGGACGGCACTTGATCAGGTGCCTCGATACCGCACTGGATAAGTATCGCGGCGGAGCCAGCGCATGAGACGATGAGCACGCAGTCTGCTCAAAGTTCGGATCTGATTTGTGAGCGCGGCCCGCGGACCGCGCGCTTTGCCATACCACAAGGTCGATGAGGACCTCGGCCTCACGGCTCAACACGTCAGCAATCCTTGGCGATCGGGTTCTTTTATTGACATTCTTCGTTCGCTATTCGTCACCTTGCTTGCGGCCGGCCTCCATCGTGAGTGCTTTGAGGTCTCCGATGAAGCCGTCCGGCCAGTCCTCCGTTGCACTAGCTAGTTTCTGTCGCGAAACACCTGCATTTGTGTTGAGGGCGCCATTTCCTCAATAAAACCGGGGCGAATTAGCAGTAGATGCTAGCATTCGCCATGTGTTTTGACGCGAGTTTCGTCGCGATTTCAT
>NZ_PYCN01000051.1 GCF_003062295.1 Bradyrhizobium algeriense
GGTGCAGAGCCGAGCGTCGCGATCGCGAGCGAGGCCCCACCGAGGACGGCACGCCGAGTGAGAGAATGGGTCACGAGCGCTTCTCCTTACGTTTGGGCGCAGATTCCTTGATCAGATAGCCGGTCACGGAGCGTTTCTTGTCGAGCCATGCTTGCGCGGCCTCGCGCACCTGCTCGGCGGTGACGGCCCGGATGCGGTCCGGCCAGCTTCGGATATCGTCGATGCTGAGCCCGGTGGTGAGCGCGGTGCCATACCAGCGCGCAAGCGTCGCCTGGTCATCCTGGGCGTAGATCGCTTGCGCAATCAATTGGGTCTTGACGCGCTCGAGATCCTCGGCGCGCGCGGGATTTTGCGCGAGGTCGGCGATCACCTTGTCGATCGCGTCCTCGATCTGGGCGAATTCGACGCCAGGTTTCGGCATGACAGAGATCATGAATTGCGAGGCATCAAGCGAGGTGCCCTCGTAGCTCGCGCTCGTGCTGATGGCGAGCTGCTTGTCGATCACCAGCACACGGTAGAGATAGGAGTTGATCCCGCCGCCCATCAAATGCGCGAGCACGTCGAGCACAGGGCTCTCGCCTGCGGCCGCAGTGGTAGCCGAGGGCACGAGATAGAAGCGGCGCCAGGTGGGCTGCTCGACGCGGGGATCGGAGAGCGTCACGGTGCGGGGTGCCGCGGGCGTCGGCTCCTGTGGCCGCACGCGCTTCGCGGGAATCGCGGGCTGCGCAGGAATGTCGCCAAAATTCTTTTCCACCATCGGGCGGATTTCCTTGGGATCGACGTCGCCGGCGATGATCAGGATCGCGTTATTCGGCGCGTAGAAGCGCTTGTAGAACGCGAGCGCGTCCTCGCGGTCGAGCTTCTCGATCTCCTGGCGAAAGCCAAGATTGGGGCGGCCGTAGGGGTGGTTGAGGTAAAGCGCCGCCCTGATCTGCTCGGTGAGCCGCCTATCGGGATTGTTGGCGACGCGCATGTTGAATTCTTCGAGCACAACATCGCGTTCGGACAGCACGTCCTCATCTTGGAGAACGAGACCGGTCATGCGGTCGGCCTCAAATTCCATCATCTTCGTCAGCTGCTCGCGCGGCACGCGTTGGTAATAGCTGGTATAGTCGGGCGAGGTGAAGGCATTCTCGTCGCCGCCGACGCGCAGCACGGTCTGGGAGAATTCGCCGGGCGGATGCTTCGCTGTGCCCTTGAACATCAAGTGTTCGAAGAAATGCGCAAGCCCCGATTTGCCCGGCGTCTCATCGGCGGAGCCGACCTTATACCAAATCATCTGGGTCACGACAGGGGTACGATGATCGGGGATCACCACTACCTGCAGGCCGTTCGCAAGCGTGAAGCTTGCTGGTCGTTCCGAGGTGACTGTGATCTGGGCAAGCACGCTCCTGTTTTCAGCAACGTCCCGGAGGCTAGGATTGCTGCTATTATCCCTTTTGTATTCGACTTTGTATTCGACCGCCAGCGCGGTGGGTGTCGTCAAGGCCATTGCAACAGTGGCCGTGCCTAGCACCTTGGTTGTCACGGAACTCCAATTCTTCATGGCATCGCCTTTGGTCACATCGAGATACACATTCTGCAACGGCCGATCCCGACAAAGCAGAGAGCCGCACGCCGTTGGCAAACAAGGGAGCAAAAGCCGGGCCAATCGCGCCTAATGCTCCCGCGCACGGACCGCTGCGCGGGCAGCTGGACGCAAAACGAAGCGTGGCGCGTGCTTTCTCTTCCGAAAGCCAAAGCCGCACTTGTTTGGTATCCGCCAACATGTTGCGAACACGACGTTGCACACGAAAACGCACAATAACTCGCCGCCTCGCGCTTGCCTAAATCCTGCGACGCCACATAATGGCGCCTTGATCTCGCGCCAGAGGCACTGCTCCGCCGTTTCGTGGCCGCGCCGGCGCCCGCCAGGAGACATACAAAGCTTGTCGCGGCGCCGCCGCACCAGGAGTACCCGGCCGCGCTTCGACGCGACGAGCTTTGACGATCTTGCCATTTCTTCGATCCGAATGACCCGAAATGTCCTAGCGTATACGCGACAAGATCATGTGGAAGGTTCGGGCCCGGCGAATTTTGTCCTGCACCTCGCACCGCACCTTGAGTTCAATCAGCTCGCCCTCCAGCACCGGCCGCTGCGCCGTTCAAGCGCTACTTCAGCGACCTGCAGGATCAGGTGCTCGCATTGCATCGAGTTTCACGTCCCTCCTCGGCATCACAAACTATTGGCTCCGGCAATGATGACGATCGCGCAGTTCATTCTTTGCCCGACCGTGCTCCACGGGTACACGAAGCGTGTCGGCCTCCATCGTCTTCTTCCTACAACTTACGTAGGTGCTTGAGCGCCTCAGCCAATTCGGACGCACCCTCTTGGCGGCCACTGCCGAGAGCTGCCGTCCTGCAGGAGGAGCTCTTCAAAATGAAACAGGCTTTTCGGATTGCCGGCGTGCTAGCGTCCACCGAGACCGTCTTGCCCCACCTCAAACTCTTCTCCGGCCAGCACTAGCTCTTCTTTGGCAGACCCCGACGCCTCACCTGACGGAAGCATCGATGTGGCCTCCAATGGCTCATCATGAAACGCACTGAGCCTCGTCAGCTTCTCGAAAGCTAACGTTGCTAGGATGAGAGAGTGGTTATCAACAGGCGGTGTTACGAACATGAACGCAGGTGCACCCGATATCGGAGCAACGGGAAGCAATAACGGTGCGAATTTTGACGGAACCGAAGGGGCCGATGACGCCAACTCGCAGGCCGCGCAACAACGCAAAGCTTTCGAATCGGCACTTGGCATGATCGCAATGCGAATTGTCAGCGATGCGCAGGCCGATCTAGACTCTGTCATGGACGACACAGAAGAGGATGTTTGACTCCGCCCCGTCGAGTCGGGAACAACGAGCGGCACACGGCACATCCAAACAACGGTGAGAAGAGAGAAAGGAGAGGAGCTTCTCCGCAGCTGGAGGATCCGCACCACAATAGTGTCTGATCGTTCTGATCGGTTGCGGTAAGCTTGGCGTCACAGTCCTTAGGGTTCTTGTCGCTCCGGGCCACTCCGGTCATCCGCATCTCGGTAGCCCAAGACGTCTGGCTCACATACCTAACGGACGCGCCTCGCTTCAGGCAATCGCGCATTTACAAACTTGCACGTCATAAGGTGTCTTATACGGGGGAGAGACCGAACAGGATCTTCCTCTCCTCGCGCGCTGCGTAGCGGCTGGACGCGCCTAACGACTCGGCGCGTCGCTCTTGGCCGTAAACCCGATAAATCGCGCATTCCTGCCGCCTGGCGTTCGCCGCCATAGCGCATCCGGCCGCCGAGGCCCTCTTGTCAATCAATCGACCTTGCAATGGAACTACTGGTAGAATCCTGTGCATCGTCGACTTGAGGTTGGACCAACTCTCGCTGGTTGAGACGCCCCCACTCGTCCAGTCGTGCCTTCGTTGCAGACTGTTACCGGCAGAGATATGACAGCCAGATCATCGATAGCGTGAGAGCGCGGAATACGCATGAGTATCCCGAAGCGAGGCGCTTCCCTGCGCACTCGCGCTGAGGAGCATGGGAGAGCGGGCGACAGCGCCCGCTCCCGTTATTTTGAACTGTGCTCAGATCGGCCTTACCCGGCAGCCCGCTCATTGGCGTCAATGCTCGCCTGGTTGACCCGCCATCCGGACCTATCGACCCACCCTTGACCTTGCTCATATATCGTCTGTGCACCATCCGCCGTAAGCTGATCGAGGGTTCGGCCAGCATTGGACTGCGTCACCTTCAGATTGTTGGCACCGTCCCTCTTGTCACCGAGTCCCTCGACAACCATAGCGTTGTCGCCATTCGTGATGGTGAGCTTGGACGAAATGGTTCCCTTGCCGTAGTCGACCGTATCCACGGTGATCTTCGTGCCATCATCGAGTTGCAGGGTCATGCCTTTCTTGAAATCAAAGTCGTCCTTGCCGTCTCCATTAGCATCGACATGAGGGTCACCATGAATCTTCGAGACATGGCCGGTTTCTTTGTTGCGAACGCTCCAGGTGCCGTCCTTCTCGTCGGCCGTGATTGTATACTTGTCGCCAAGGTGTATCGTTGCCTTGCCGTCATGGACCTCATGCGACCACACCGGATTAGTTTTAGGTGGCGGGCTCTGGTTCACCGCAACTGGGGTCATCGACGCAGGCGGGGGAGGAGGAACGAAAACTGGCGTGTAGTAGTACAATGGAGTAGCGAGCGGCGGAGGAGTGTACTGGGATTGGGAGCCGGCGCCCGGGGCGCGCCCCTCTTCACCAGCATCGATACTCGCCTGGTCCACCTCACGCCCGGCGCCGTCGACCCAACCCTGACCTTGCTCATGGATCGTTTGTGAACCATCGGCTGTCAGCTCATCGAGAGTGAGGCCAGCATTAGACTGCGTCACCTTCAGATTGTTGGCACCATCCTTGTCGTCACCGAGGCCCTCGACAACCATGGCGTTGCTGCCATTCGTGATGGTGAGCTTCGATGAAATGCTCTTGCCGTTGCCGTAGTCGGCCGTATCCACGGTGATCTTCGTACCATCATCGAGTTTCAGGGTCATGCCCTTCTTGAAATCGAAATCGTCCTTCCCGTCCCCATCAGCATCGAAGTGAGGATCGCCGTGGATCTTCGTGACATGCCCGGTCTCGTTGTTGCGGACAGTCCAGGTGCCGTCCTTCTCGTCCGCCGTGATTGTATACTTATCGCCAAGGTGGATCGTGGCCTTGCCGTCATGGACCTCATGCGTCCACACCGGATCAATTGAGGACGACGAGCTTTGGTTCTGCGCGACCGGCGCGAACGAAGGAGGCGGCGGCAGGGCGAGAACGGTTGAAACGTGGGCCCGACTGAGTACGGCGTGAGCGACGACGGCCGGACCATTTACCGGCAGGTACTGGTAGGCCCCAACCGGGACGCCGGCAGCGCCGGCGTACTGCCCCATCACCACGTTGAACATTGGAGCGGCGGGCACGCCTTCAGGCACTAGCCCTACCGCCGGATTGAAGCCGCCCACCACGGGAAGATACGCCATTTTCATTCACTCCTATTGCATTGAAGGAAGCGACAGACTGCGAGGACCACCCGCACAATCAACTTGGCACGTTGCGCCGAGGCCATTCAAAAACCAATCCCACGTCATGACCAGCAGCAGGCCGCCCTCGCGTTTCTTGTTGCAGGCGACAACAGCCTTGATCGGCGGACCACTTCTCTTACCCATTGCCTTCGGCAATGCGGGCCTCTCACGTCGAGCGCATCCAAGTCGCAGGAAGTTTATCCTGAGTACCTGTCGAAAAGCTGACGATAAGATAATCGCCCACCAGCACATCAGCTTTCGGATCATCTGAATGTTGAGAGCATGTGATCGCGACGAATCGCTCTTCGTGATGGGCGTCGGAACAACGACATCTTGGGACGCGCGGCCGGCAAGCGTCCACGCTCTCTAAAGAACGTCGGCCGAGCCTCTCGCGTGAATGCTCCATGCGGTCTTTCGGTGCCTTAGAGAACCGTCCGTGAGAGAAAAAGTTGGGCCACCACGACTCATTCCGCGGCCTTTCTGAGACTCGTCAGCTTCTCGAAAGGTAATCCTCTTAGGATGAGAGCGCTGATCTCTAGGCGACGAGTCGTCTATTGATCTTAGTGGAGATGAACACAGGAGAATGCGATGATTGGAGAAATGATCGGAAGCGCGGCTGGTGGATGGCTCGGTGGACCGTCGGGAGCGGCAATTGGTTCCGCTGTCGGTGGAGTACTCGACCAAGCCTTCGAGAAGGTTATTCACAGCTTGGAGCCTGAGAAGGCTGATGCTGACAAGGTCGCCAAGGACAATGGCCCTGCCGCAGGAAGCACCCCCCAGTGTAACCACGGCAACGGCGAATTGACTCTCTTGAATGGCCCGCCAGGCGCGCATGTAATGATTTCATTTCCTGCCGTCGTCACGCCAGTTGGTTAGGCGTGAGGCAGGTCATCAGTAGCAGTAACTTCCAAACAGAAAGGTGAGTCGATATGGTTTCTCCCGTTGGCGGTTTCCCCACTCCGTCTGAAGTCCCTACGAATCAGCAAACCGGGGCTGGCGATTTCGCGGCGCAGCTCGCCGAGCTCGAGCGTGTTAGCAAAGAAGCTCAGGCCAATAGCATCGTGATGCGCAGAATTACGACTGAGCTCTCGTCCGAAAAGAAGGTTGCCGACGAGCGCGTGAGTTAGCGCTGCAAGAGGGGCTCACGGCCGCTTTTTTCGCGTGCTGGATGCTCTCTACAGCCTGACGAATTCGGAACCAGCCGTACGGCAACGCCGTACGGCTTCTCGTTGCTCAGGGAGCCTCTCCGTGAACGAACCGGCCTCCGTTGATTTCGAAGTGCTATCAGGGCTCTATTCCGGGGTGACCGGTGAAGCGCCCGTCGGAACGAGCCTTATCGGAAGTGGCCTCGATGCCGATATCGTCTTCGTCGAACAGGGGCTCGAGCCCAATCACTTCCGTCTCACCCCCCTGCACGATTCGATGGAGATCGAGGCTCTAGCAGCCGGAGTCAGCATAGAAGGAAACGGAGATATTGCCGTAGGCAAGCGGGTTGTTATTTCTCTTCCTGCCGTCGTTCATGCGGGCACGATGTCCATTCGCTGCACACAGGATTCGGAGCAAGGATCAATCGGCCTGTCGCGTGTCTCGATAATAGCAGCCGCCTTGGTCTTGCTGAGCTCTGTCGGGATCGCCACTCTTGCAGTCAGCTTCCTCTTTGACGGCAGTGCCGGTGCACTGAGCCCCGATGCGCCCCCTGTCGCCGCACTTCCACCGAAGCTGACGCTCAACGGTCCTGATGATCGCCCCCTCCATGCGGCCGCCGAACAGCTGCAAGAGGAGGTCAACAAAGCGGGACTTCTCAATATCAAGATCGGTCCTGGGCCAGGTGTGGTCAGCGCCGAGGGCACCGTGACGCCTGCGTCAGTCAGTAGATGGCAGAAGGTTCAGCAATGGTTCGATCAGCATACGAACGGATCGCTGACACTCGTAAATGGAGTGATCGTGAAGGAGGATAAGCCGCCCTCCTCAATTGCTGTCCAGGCGGTGTGGCGCGGAGCCCACCCCTATCTTCTTATTGGTGGCCAAAAGTACTTCGTGGGCGCGCTGTTGAACGATGGATGGACGGTCGATCGTATCGAGACGGGACGCGTACTGCTCAGCCGGAATGGACGGCTTGCTGCTCTTCCCTATTAGAGCTCCACCGCCGCAGGAAAGGAGAACGTCATGACCAAGCTGCCCCAGCATCCTGTCGGACTTGGCACCTCTTCGCAAAGGCTCAACACGCACGACCATGAGCCAGCGAACAAGCCGGCCCTCCCTCAAGTCCATAATTTAGGGATCCATGGCACCGATGGCGGTGGCGAGAAGAGGCACGGGTCGGTTTGGCCGGATACCGAGGCGCCGGATCTGCCAATCGAGGCCGCGCTTGAGGTAAACGATATCAATGCCGTCTCGCGCGTCAGTCTCAACGAGAGGCGCGTACGGATAGCTGAGATCGATCCCCGTGCAGCACTCGCTTCACTTTATGGCCGCAATCTCGCAACTGGCCTGCTCTCCTTCGTGACACCACGCCTGCGTGACCCGGACGTGCTGCGAGCAGAGAAGCATGGTGTTCTTCTCGAGCGCTTGGCCGATAGGCTATGCGCCGAACCGGAGGCTTCGGCGGCGCGTGAAGGGACCGAAGCCCTGCAGCAGGAGCTCCGGCGGCTCATCCTGCTCCGGCAGAACCAGAACAGTTTGATTGGGGGCTAGCATGATCGACTCGGGCGGAGCGCAGTTCGCCAGTCCACCGCCGCCGGCCGATGCTTCCAAAACCGGCGATGTCTTGCCAATCTCAGGGCAGGAGCGTGATTTGGTCTGCGCAATATCCTTTGTCCACCTTGCGTGTGGACAGAGCGCACAAGCTCTCGCTCTGTTGCGGCTCATTGCCCATGACGATTCGCAAGACGTCGACCTGCTTCGCATTCTTACCTATGCTCTCATCTCGGAGGGCTTTGGCAATGAAGCACTTGCCGTGCTGGATAGACTAGACACGCTTGATGACGAGCCCTCTTCGCGTCTGCCTTTGACGCTTCTCCGCAGTCACGCGCTACGACGGGCCGGCCGTATGGACGAGGCGCGGGCAGTCTTCCAAGACTATGTGTCCCTGCGTGGCAGGACAGCCCCAACGGAACAACAATAAGAATCGTCTCCATGGCAAACCTCCTTCGTAAGCTTATCGTGCGCGCGCCATTCCACCCGGATTTCATGGTCGCGTTCATGCTGCTTCTGGCAATCGCAATGATGATCATGCCGATGCCGATCGTCGTGGTCGACATGCTGATCGGCTTCAATCTGGGTTTTGCCGTATTGCTGCTGATGGTTGCTCTGTATCTCAGTACGCCACTGGATTTCTCGTCCTTACCCGGCGTCATCCTGATCTCTACCGTTTTTCGTCTGGCGCTGACCATCGCGACCACGCGGCTGATTCTTGCTGAAGGAGACGCCGGCAGCATCATTCACACCTTCGGTGAGTTCGTGATATCAGGGAACATCGCGGTCGGCATTGTTATATTTTTGATCGTGACCATGGTGCAGTTCATGGTTCTCGCGAAGGGAGCCGAGCGCGTTGCTGAAGTGTCGGCACGATTCACGCTCGACGCTCTGCCGGGCAAGCAGATGGCTATCGACGCGGAGCTACGCAACGGTCATATCGATCAGCACGAGGCACGCAGCCGGCGAGCCTCACTGGAGCGAGAAAGCCAACTTCACGGCGCGATGGATGGCGCCATGAAGTTCGTGAAAGGGGATGCCATTGCCGGACTCATAGTCATATGCATCAACATGCTGGGAGGAATCAGCATCGGACTGCTCTCCAAGGGCATGTCCGTCGATGAGGCATTGCATCAATATACGCTGCTCACCATCGGCGATGCGTTGATTTCTCAGATTCCGGCGCTCCTGCTGTCGGTTACGGCCGCAACCATCGTCACACGTGTGAATGGGCCTTCCAAGCTCAAGCTTGGTGCCGATATCATCAACCAACTCACGGCCAGTACCGAGGCATTGCGGGTAGCGTCCGGCGTCTTACTTCTGATGGGGCTGATACCAGGTTTCCCTTTGCCCCCGTTTCTCATGCTGGCCGCACTTTTTGCCGGGACGAGCTATGTCAAAGGCGGTGTGCAAGGCGCGAACACGGGCTCCAAGACGAGCGCTAACGTTAGTACTCCGACTTCCAATCCAGCGCAGGCTCAACGACAAACCATACCTGCGGAGGCGCTTCCGGTCGCGGTATTCTTTGCACCTAACCTGGTAAACGCGATTGACAGAGAGGAAGTTGAGCAGCACATCGCTCGCATTTCGGCACTGGTCTCAGCCGATCTTGGCATCACGATTCCCCGCATTCCAGTCCAGGTCGATCAACGTTTGGCCCAATCCGAGTTTAGGCTAGATGTGGAAGGGGTACCGGTTGAACGGGATCGGGTGGATCCGACGCAGCTCGCGCTCACCGACGACCGAGCGAACATTGAATTGAGCGGCATCCCGTATCGGCAAGATCCAGACACCGACCGGATCTGGATCGAACAGAGCCATGCACCGGCTCTCAAAGCGGCCGGGATCGGGCATCACCGTCCGAGCGAAATCATAGCCCTGCGCGTCAGTTCCGTACTGACGCGATATGCGCAGCGCTTGGTAGGCATTCAAGAGACGCGACAATTGCTCGCCCGGATGGAGCAGGAGTATGCCGACCTGGTGAAGGAAGTGCTACGCACGACTCCAGTTCCCCGGATCGCCGATGTCCTGCGTCGCCTGCTCGACGAGGGCATCCCGATTCGTAACACCCGGCTGGTCTTGGAAGCGTTCGCCGAATGGAGCGAACGCGAGCAAAACGCCGTCCTGCTCACCGAATATGTCCGCTCCGGCCTAAGGCGGCAAATCTGCTATCGCCATGCCAACGCTCACCGTGTTCTGCCCGCCTTTATCGTCGAACGTGAAACTGAGGATGTGATTCGTAGTGCGGTCCGAGAGACCACCGTCGGGCCGTACCTCGCGCTGGAGGACCGGCATAGCGAGATGTTGCTGTCGCAACTGCGCCAGATTCATTTAGGCCTGCCACCAGGTCAGAGCCAGCCCGTCATCCTGAGTTCGCTGGATATCAGGCGCTTCGTCCGCGGCTTTCTCACCCGCAACGGGTTCGATCTTCCTGTTCTGTCTTATCAGGATCTCGCCTCCGATTTCACGGTCCAGCCGGTGGGGTCGCTCAAGCTTACAGGTCCCAAGGAAAAAGCTCCGACAGGAGAACAACGCAACCTGCATGCCACAAACGGCTAACAGAGTGCAGCAGTCGGTCGTGAGATGGATGGCATGAATTCACCTACAATAAGATTCGCTGCTCGATTGTATGCGTTCCATCCGCCCTCGGGCTTTACTCTCGTCGCTTTATTCGCCACCCTTGTGCTTGGTGGTTGCGCCAGCTTGGATCAGCAAGCTATCTCAGTTCAAGAGACGCCGCGGCCGGAGTTGCTGGGCGCCAAGGACATCGATTCTGCTATGCGCGAGCGCATTGCACACGCCCTCGTCCGGGTTTCCGACGAGGAGAGTTTGCGTGAGGCTCTGAAGCAAAAGCCAGACAATGTCGATGCGGCAATCTCGCTTACGCAGGCCCTTCTGGCACAGAAACGCGCGAGCGAAGCACTTGAGGTAGCCGACAAGATCTTGCTTACAGTTCCTGGTAATTTGCGTGCCCTGAATGCAAAAGGGGTGGTTCTCGACGCCAAGGGGCGTCATGATGAAGCACAAGCGCTATATCGCGAGGCTCTCGCAGCGGCCCCAGGCAATCAGATGTTGCGCAACAATCTCGGCCTATCGCTCGCACTTGCTGGGAATGCCGATACTGGAAACGCCAGCCTGCAACCGCTTTCGCACGAGCCGGGTGCGCTGGCCCGTTCGCCATAGCGTGGCCTTCGCGTAGAACGCCGGATCGTACACGCTTAACGCCTGCGCGTCAGCTCGTCGTCAGCTAGGCTGACTATCAAGTTCGCGGTGCCTGACGAGTCTGAACTCAGTGGGAGAATACTTCACCGATAGGAAACCCAATCACCATGTATGGCCGAATCAATAGCTCACCCGGTGCTTCCGACACTGATGAAATGAGACAATCCGCCACCAACCACACGCAATCTGATGCAGACAGCCAACGCTTTGCGGACATGTTTGCTGAGATGCACATAGCGGCGCCGAGCGCTAGTTCGTCTTCGGGAGCAACACCCTCGTACTCCCTCGTTCGGCGACCTCCTGTGGTGGAGATCACAAGGTCTTCATTCGAGGAGAACGTGAGGGACTTTTATGGCGATGAAATCCAGCATATCGCTGCGAAACCACAGCAATACTCGCTTCCCGCATCCTCGAAAGCCGAACGCACGGCACAAGTTGCTTATGACCACGGCAGGAAATCTGGTTCGGAAAACGCACGCTATTTCAGCTATCAGCTAGGCAACAAGAGTGTTGGACTTCTGCGAACGGAAGGCGGAGCTAGCATGAGTGATGTGTTCAAAGAGGAAAAGGCACGCGCGCGCTGGCGGGAACAGTTTCCCGGACGGACCGAACTCACATCCACTGTGGATTTTCGGGTTACTCATCCCCTCGTCGAGAACGCAGGCGATATTCTGTTGGAACATCAGCTTCGGCTCGACGGCGAACGGCCTTTGCTCCTCTCTCATGCTGTCAACGACGACGCGAAAGCCCGCGCAGCGGCGTTGGGTTTTGTTGAGGTGAGTGACTCGATGATGGTGCTTGATCCTACCCGGCATTCCGATAAGTGGACGAAGAATGATAACGGCGAATGGCAGCGGAAAAACAAGCCTCCATTGTATCTTTCTAAAGCTGAAGACAGTGACGGCCGTGATGCCAGGGGGGCCCAGCGTGCCCCAAATACCACGCCGGATTGGGACGACGATGACTTTATGTAGACTGGTCCGAAGAAGATAGATCATGCGAAGCGACACCGGATTTGCCAGTAGGTCAGAATACCCGTCTTTGGTGTCCGTCGCCATGCAGCACTTCAGGATGCTGAAGAAATTTCATCGCCTACACGGGCCTCACGCGCGGTAAGCGCTGGTTGTGCTGGTTGGACAAAAGAGCGCGCCGGCTATTCTCATCGAGAGCCGGCAAATCGAGGCTATGGTCCAGCTTGCGAAATCGTCTCGGGACAGCTCACCACAGGTTCGGTGAGTGCCCGCTCGCTGATGCGCCCAGAGGGTGTCAAAAGAATGTGTAAGCAGGTTTCTGTGAGTTTACCTTACCGAGGAGACCCACATGAGGACCGAGACGACGATTACACCCTGAACTATTGGATCAACTGCTTGCTAAGTATGAGAAGCCTGAAGACCTCACAGGTGCAGACGGGCTTTTCAAGCAGCTGAAGAAGGCGCTGATTGGGCGGGCGCTTGGTGCGGAGCTAAGTGATCATCTTGGCTACGAGAAAGGGGGACCCGGTGCCTTGACAGAGCTTGCTGCCCGGCCACTGTTAGCCACCATGGGATCGATGACAATGTCCGGCTGATGCAAGAAACGACTACAATTCAACCTTCACAGAGGCCTCTTACACGAAATATCTGACATTCCCCTTTCAAACGGCCGATGGCCTGTCTTTGTATTTTTTGCGCCCCGTCCGTGGCGATGGACCTTGACGATCGTGGCGTCGACCATGGCGTATAACATGTCCGGCTCGTCCGAGATCGCGCCGAACAGGCGTCCACACGTCCGCCTTCACCCAGTCGCGGAAACGCGTGTACACGCTATTTCATTGGCCGAAAGCTCGCGGCAAATCGCGCCAGGAACTGCCCGGGCGCACGATCCATAACACCGCCTCCACAAACAGCCGGTTGTCCTTGCCGCTGCGTCCGGGATCGCTCGGTTTGCCGAGACACAGCGTTTCCATCTTCGTCCATTGGGCGTCAGTCAAAAACGAATCGTTCCATCCGAAGCTTAAATCACAACCGAGCCGCGATGAGGATTCCAACAGGCCCAGCGCCTGGATTTGGGACTTTTCATCCACACGGCGCCGAGACGTAGGCTCGCCAGATGCCTTGCACCGTCGACACCGACAGGCCGTTGGCGTTCGCCATGTCGCGCGAACTCCAATGGGTGGCGTTCTCGGGGGCATTTCTCCAGCGTCCGCACGACCACCGCTTCGATGCGAGCATCGTCAATCGTGCGCGGCGCCCCGGAACGCGGCTCGTCGTGCAGCCCGGCCACGCGCCGCTTCACAAAACGACGCTGCCATTTGCCTACCGTCTGCGTGTCCAGGCCCAACTTGCCGCCATTTCCTCGTTCTGACCGCCCTCCGCGCAGGACAGCACGATCCGAGCTCTCAGAGCCAGCGCTAGCGCCTTCTTTCGCCGCATGTCAGCGACTTCAGTTCGGCACGCTCGTCATCGCTCTATATCAGGGGCGCAAGTTGCTGGACCGCGATCAGATCCGCCGTCGCTGTTGCCAGCGCGCCATCTTTGGCACAGCGACGCGAAGCTACGATTGCGAACTTGTGACTCGGGACACTAGCACCACGGCATCTTCCATGGAATTGGAGCCACGGTGATTCGGATTTTCTTTGTGCATCCGTGAGAATGCCCTTCGTCAGCTAATTGTCAGCCAGGCCGTCTATCTAGACAGGCTGCGCATTCTCGCCTGTATCGGAGATTGGAATATGACGGGCATTGGACGACCTAGCAAATCGCACGTTGTGGCTGCTGGAGCCGACAGCACGTGGGGATTGAGCAGTTTGCGCTCGGAGTCTAGTCTTGCCCCTGGGGAAAGCAGCCAACGGTTCGATTCCGTCGTGGAGCGGATGCGCTCTGGGCCTCAAGATAGAACGGCGCCGGTCGCCAGCCAGCCGCGAACTTCGGGTATGGCAGTCCCCATTTCCTCGACAGGCGACGAGATCAAGGCAACAAAGCGACAAATGGACCGCCTGGTTGAGGAACTTGACGCTTGCCGTAATGCAGCCATGCAAGTGCAGAACTCGTCGGAGGCGCAAGAGCGGATCGACCAGCTCGTCAAGGCAAGCTCAAAAGTTCTGGACTACCGCGCGAGCCTGCCCCCGCATGTAGCGCGTAGCATTCTGTCCGACGATCAGGCTCGCCGACTCCGCGACGAGGCGCTCCATGCGGCGGACCAATGCAACACACTGGCCACCCCGACTATCTACGCCTTGGAGCAGAGCAGGAAGAGTGCGGCCACCGTGCTCGACCGGATGCTCCAATCCAACGCTCCCCCCGACCAGCTGAGCCGAGCGGTTTCCAGTGTGGCGAACCGCTATGCAGCCTGCATGCAGTGGTGGGGAAAGAAGGCATTGCGCTCGGAACGGATGCAGTCCGTCTGCGTCGCCGCTGCCAACTTACCAAGTACAACGGCCGAGATGCGGCAGGCCGAAGAGGCCGCACTGCGGCTGCACACCGGCTGGGCACTTAATACGAAGTGCATGCATCTGCAATCGCTGGTTGCTCTCGCGCAGGTCATGATTGAGCCGCAGGCGAGCACGTTCGAACCAGCCATGAGGGAAATCCTCATGGGTGAGAACGGGCGGGTGCGTCTGTTGGGAACCTTCATCGCGGACGTTTTTCCGGCATTCCGCTCGACGGCCGACGCTGTTCTAAACAGTAAAGGACGCGCGCTCGACGCAGAGCACTGCGCCGTTCTGGAAGGAGTCATGGAGCGGCTTTCGGAATTTGCGTTGGCGTTGCACGACATCATTGCCAAGCTAAGCGATGTCGGAACAGGTGCCGACCTCCCATTGGAACTGTTGGGCCAGATCGTGGAAGGCGCGTGGGTCACTGCGCATGAGGTCATGCGCCTCCTGTCACTGCAGCCGAAGACGCCAGCCATCATTGCACCGCCGGCCGACGCTGGGGCTGCGATACCGGCCAACACTACCGGCAGGGATGTAGTGGCCGAAGGCACTACAGCGCGGAGGAAGGGGAAAGGCAAGCGCGCGCCGGCCGCTGGCGCTGGGAGTTCGGCGGCCGGGGGGACGCAGCCGCAGGTCGCTACGGCCGACAACGCCACAGCGCCAGCAGCCAAGGTTCTCGTGCTCTCGGATCTAGGTACGAAGAAGCTCGTGAGCGCGGAGGAGGCGCATGCGAGGGCGTCATCGTCGGCGACGGCACACTTGGCGATCTGGCAGGCCCCGCCGTCGATCGAGGCACTGACGCGACTCCTCAAGCGATTGGACGAACTTTTGCAATTCGATCTGTCTGGTCAGCAAAGGGCCGTCTCGCAAGCGCGCCAGATGAAACCCGAGGACGCCGACCACGTCGTGGACACCGTAGTTGAGCGCTTGCAGACGCAGGCCGCCGAGATGCAGACCTGTGTGGCCGCGTTGGAGGAGCCTCGTCGAAGCGGCCTACTCACGCCTGCGCAAGTGCCCGAAGTGCACGACAAAACAGTCCGGCTCAAGATGATGTTGTCCCAGGCGCAGGGGCTGGCCAAGGTTTTGAACGACCGAAAGGCCACGACTAGGATCGATTGCATGAAAACCTACGCCTTTCCGTCGCAGAAGTACCTTGAACACTTGCGGGCGGCCGAGGAGTTGGCGCCTGCGGATCTACCGCGCGCGTTAAAGGGCGAGCCAGGGACGCTGTTCGAGATCAAGCTGCAACCCAAGGCGCTGCGCAATGGTGCAATGCCGAGTCCGATGTGGGTGCACATCCATACGAAGCGGCCGGTACTTGCGCGGCAATTGGCGACGCTGGATGACGTGGACTTCGCCGCTTGCCACGTCAAGTCCAATGAACAGCGCGGCTACAATCGGCAGTGGCAGAACGCCCGGGCTGCGACGGGGCACGAGAGCGTCGTGGTCCACCGCGGCAAGCTTACGCCTGCGTTCTGTAAGTCCTTGTTGAGCACAGTGCTTGGCGGCCACCCACGCTATCCGCTTGCCGAGGCGGAGCACCGGTCGACGCAGGCCGCTCGACACGGGATGTAGTCGGGGGCGTCTCGCGGTAGAGTGCCGATTGTGGTGACACCATCAGCCAGACCTCCGAAATCCGGAGCCAGCGGGCCGTGATCAGATCATGGGTCTTCAGCAGGCCGGTAGACTGAAAGCTTCCGCTTCGGTTTATAGCGCTCGTACCATGCGGCAATCAGCGCACTCGTATCGATGCAGTAAATCTTCTTGGCCATTCCGGTTTAGGCCGCCATGCCAAAGGCCGCCTTTTCCATTACAGCAACGGTCGTAACATTCATATTTAAGAGACCCGCGACATCGCGCAGTGTGAAATATCGATCGTGATAGCCCTGGAAATAAGCTCGGTAAACGTGCGACCGAGCTGACTCAGCACCACGTAATGCTACTTGGGGCCGCCTTCGGACGGATCTTTCTGTTCGTCAAGCTGGGCGTAGATCTTCTGGAAATCAGCGCACTTGCTGTCATAGAAGGCCTGGGTGGTGCGACCGAGCGTCAGCAGCCGCCGCAGCACGGCTTCCTGGCCGACGCCAAAGCGCTGGGCCAACGCTTCAGCGTCTCCGAATTCCGCTTAATAGCCGTTCGCAATATTGGCGTGAGCGGGGCCATTCCCCGCCGCAGGTGTACCATATCCTCGGTAATCCCCGGGCTCAGGAACTGCGCCATGATTTCGTCCAGCGCCTCCTCGTCTTGTTGCACGCCGGGAGGCAGCCACAGGGCCGCGGCGCGAATCCCTCCCGTGACGTACGCTGTGCCATGCTCGAATGCTCGTCCGCCACAGGCGTTGATGAACTGAGGCATGCTCTGAAGATATCGCCTTGCGTCAGGCCAACTCCACCGCATCAACGAATCGGCGGCAAAGCCGAGCACAATTGTCCAGACGGTGCTTGTGCGATTGTTTGCGTTCGCAGATTTGATGTCCGACTCCGTTGGCATAATGTGATTTCCGGGTCTCAATCTAGGCGTCACAGTTACAAGGGTGCAGGACAAATGGCTCTGAACGAGAGCAGAGAAAGGATACACCGACAGAGGCTTTCGTCGGATGCATCGCGCGTCCAGGTTAGCAAATGTCGCACGTTGAGGTCGCAGATGACCAACGATCTTTCACACGATCTTATAACGCATCACCTCGTCCCCCCATTGAGCTGTTCTGGTAAGGTCGGACATTCAAAACACGTGCCAACCGCGAAGCCGCATATACTATTGCCCTCAGTCGGATGGTGCCATCGTTCGAAGCGGACGGCGCGCCTCATCTTCTCGCCCGCGATGCCGACACCATGATCTCGGTCGTAACTCGGTCCATTGATCCAATGGATGAAGTCGACGTATTAACTTACCGGCTTTCCTCTTCGTCTCTGAACTTTCGGAGTGCGTCGAGAAAGAAACACAACCAAAGGAATCGATAAAATTGTGTCATTTTCGGTGCGGCCAATGCTTGCTTGGCCCCAGATATTGTCTCCGGTCGGCCGCTGGGGTGGTGTGATAGATCTGTGCCTGAAGTTGAGATTTGCGGTCGACGGCGCCGAAAGGAAACTCGTCTCTATAGTTGTCGTTAAATGCACGGATGTCCTTGAAGCTGCGTCTGACCAGTTCAACACTGAAACACTTTCGTTCATCATGTTCCTGAAGTCCTTGACGCACATTTTCGTAGAGCCCGGGCATCAACGCTTCGATCGCCTCCAGAGTGCGGGTCAAGCGCAGCTGCGAAGCCCACGATGCATCGCGTGTCTTGTACGAAATCTCCGTGCCCCAATTCTAGCGGATCATGGAAAGCGAGTTCCGCGATTGACAGCCCAGACGCTTGCCCCCCGAATGCACGTGTCAAACCAGTTGGTGCAAAAAGAGTTTTGAGAGGTCGTAATTCAACGACTTGCGAGAGCGTTATGCCGTCGCTTCACATTTGCAACAAATGCGCGCAAGTACTGCGAGATGCACGCGTAGCTCAGCTGGATAGAGCGCGACCCTCCAAGGTGGAGGCCACCCGTTCGGATCGCGTCGGCTGCGCCATTTCAGTACAGAACCGCGAACGCCGAGAGCCGCCGATTTTTCGCTTGAGGCGGCGACCAGGGTCGTAGCAGTTCTGACTTCGATCCCATGATGCGGACTTCTTTTTCCGCCACCTCAATGCGCTGAGCGAGCGCGCGCAGGTGATCGCGGCGATAGCCGCCGTCGCGAAGCCGGAGCCGCTCACGGGCCACGTCTGCGAACGTCTTGACCATATCGGGCTGACAGCCTAATTGCCGACGCTGTCGAGCGCGGCCTGGGCGCGCTCGGCGTCAGCCGTGGCCTGATCCCGAATCGCCTTGAGGCCCGCGATGCTCTCTTTCAGACCTGGGGCGTCCAGTACGGCTACGCCCGGTTCGATCGCGTCGTAGAGCCGGTTGAGCCGCTGGTCGGTTTCAGTGATCCGCTTGTTGAGCTCGGCGATGTGTTCGGCGGCGCGCTGAGCGCTCCTGGCGACGGTCAAGGACGCTGGCAAGCACTTCCTCCAGCCGGTCGGGATGGAGCAGACGGCTCTCAAGGGAGCCGCCGCTGGCCTTCATCAAACAGTGGCATCGGCTCGAACGTTCGCCGCGAGCAGTGTTCGAGCGCGTCCAGCTCTGCGTCATGACGTGAGCTTTCGAGGCATTCGATGTCCGGCGAGGATCTTCGCCGGACCAACGCGTGGGAGCCGTTCAGCATGTGCTGCTACGTCAAGACGGCCGGATCATCATGCACTTAACGCCAATGCGTTCTTCGCGGACCATTACCGGACTGGATATGTTCCATCCAAACAATAGATTTTACCAATTTTGCCGCAATCCCCATAGTCAGACGCTGGCTAACTCAAGCATCAATCAGGAAAATGCGTGTGAAATGACTGGTGGTTTCAACACAGTTGCTGGATGATAGGCAAGCGCGAACGGATGATTGCCCAGCTGCGTCCTGGTGTGCGCCGTACTGGATTGGGACTGACGAGGTGCTCATGAGGTCTGCGAAAGCTGGACTGGAGGCTCTTCAATGGTCGGTAGTCCCGCGGAGGCGGAGCTTTCCCGTAGTTCTTCGAGGCTGGTCTCGTTTGACAGCATCGGCACGGGCACCCGATCGTGCATTCTCAGTAGGTAGGTGACTCATGAGTTCGGACAGCAAGCATCAATCGCTAGAGCAGGAACTAGCCGCCGACGATCCGTGGAGGCTCGACGGTAATCCATTCGAACGCGAGCGTCACTCGCAAATGCTCCGGCTATCGCTTTCGCAAGGCGTGATTTCGCACGCCCTCGAGGTCGGGTGCGCGGCCGGCGCATTTACGGAAATACTAGCACCTCATTGCAAACGGCTCACAGTCATCGACGTTATGCCGCAAGCGATTCGTCGAGCTAGCCTGCGGACGAAACGGTGGTCGCACATAACCTGGATGACTTCGGACGTTCAGCAGTTTTCGACCGCCGAGCGGTTTGATTTGATCGTACTGGCCGAAGTCCTCTACTATCTTGGAGGCGTGGCCGAGATGCGTGCGACTATCCGCAAGTTGGTGCAGATGCTGGCGCCAGATGGACAGCTGGTTTTTGGGTCAGCCCGAGATACCAACTGCAGGCGTTGGGGCCATGCCGCTGGAGCTGAGACTTGCATGCTCATGTTGAAGGAATCGTTGGTCGAAGTCGAGCGAGTGAGTTGCCAAGGTCAGTCGGCTAACGAAGACTGCTTGATCTCCTGCTTTCGGAAGCCGAATTGATGCCGGCTCAAGAGGGTGTCAGAAAGAATGTGTAAGCAGGCTTCTGTTAGTTTACCTTACCGAGGAGACTCACATGACGACCGAGACGACGTTTACACCTGAACTACTGGATCAACTGCTTGCTAACTATGAGAAGCCCGAAGACCTCACAGGTACGGACGGGCTTTTCAAGCAGCTGAAGAAGGCGCTGATTGAGCGGGCGCTTGGTGCGGAGCTGAGCGATCATCTTGGCTACGAGAAGGGGGACCCGGCCGGCCGCGGCAGCGGCAATAGCCGTAACGGGACCAGCGCGAAGACGATCCTGACCGAGGACGGCGAGATCGATATAGCTTTGCCACGCGACCGGGTCGGGCAGGTTCGAGCCGCTATTGATCGCCAAGGGCCAGACCCGTTCGACGGCTTCGACGACAAAATCCTGAGCCTCTACGCGCGCGTTAGCTTGCGAAAGATCATTAAGACCCGCGGCAGTTTCCCAACGACGACGACGCGTTGAAGCTGCTTTATCTCGCACAAGAACGCCGGATTGAGGTGGCGGCGAGGTGTCGAGTGGACTGCCGCCATGGGCCAGTTCGCCATTCACTTCGGCTCGCGTTTTCCGGGATCAGCGCGATGACCAAAATGTCCGCCTTATCCGGCGGACCGAGTTTGGCCGATCAGCAAGCTCTGAAAAGGCGGGCCTGCGGCCCCCGCCTGCGACGGCTGCGGCTTTGACAGAGCTTGCTGCCCGGCCACTGTTTAGCCACCATAGGATCAAATGACAATGTCCGGCTGATGCCAGAAACGACTGCAATCCAGCGTAAGCGTGGCGCCGAGGCCCTTCAGATTGTTTGTGCGCAGACTTGGGAGCACCGTTAGAAGAGTCATCTTCGGCAAGGGTGCTCACAATGGACGACCATTCTGACGACATAAGACGACCGTTGTCGTCGCGTATCGAAGTGTATGCTGGTGCAGGTCGAAAGCACTGGCCGGATGATTTGAAGGCACGGATTGTCGAGGAAAGCCTTGAGCCAGGCGCAGTTGTAACGGATATCGCACGCCGTCATGGCTGCCGGCCACAGCAGGTGCATGACTGGCGGCGCCGAGCGCGTTTAGGCCAATTGGTGCTGCCGGCTCCGGCGGATACATTATCGTTCGTGCCTTTGGTGTCGGAATCGGCGCCACCAGCGACCGCGGAGCCCTCGGGATCGCGGGAAGCAGCAGTTGTTACGGTCGAGTTCCAGGGGGCACGAGTGGAAGTGCGCGGAACGCCTGGCCTTTCTGTGTTGAGCGATGTGTTCATGGCACTCCGACGGACACGTTCATGCTGACGCTGCCCGCGAGCCTCACGATTTACGTTGCGACCCAACCTGTGGACTTCCGGAAGGCTGCGGATGGCTTGGCGCTCTTGGCGAAGGAGACGCTGGGCCATGACCCGATGAAGGGGGTGGCGGTGGTCTTCCGTGCAAAGCGCGCCGATCGGGTGAAGATTGTCGTCTGGGATGGCACCGGCCTTGTGATGTACTGGAAGCGGCTCGATGGCGGCAGCTTCAAATGGCCTCCCATCGTGGCCGGCGTGATGCGGATGAATGCCGCGCAGTTGTCCGCGCTTCTGGCCGGCATGGATTGGACGCGCATGCACGCGCCTCGAATCCCGCAGCCGAAATCGCTTGCGTGAAGATATAAAATCTTCGCTGCATCGGGGAGCGAAGCATGGCAGACTCGGGCCAATGAGTGATTTGCCTGACGAGTTGCCGAGCGATCCAGCAGAGCTGCGTGTCTTTGCCGCGGCTCTGCTGGATCGCTGCGCCAAGCTCGAGCGGTTGCTCAAGCTTGCGAAAGATGCGCAGTTCGGTCGATCGTCGGAAAAGTTGGACGCTGATCAGCTTCAGCTTGTTTTGGAGGACATCGAAGAAGCCGTCGCGGCTCTCGAAGCAGCCGAGGATCGCGCTAATCGCAGAACCTGCGAGAAGAGAACTGCCAAGCGCAGGGCCAATCGTGGCAAGCTGCCGGAGCATTTGCCGCGCATCGTCGAAACCTTGCTGCCGGCTGACACCTGTTGCCCGTCCTGCAAGGGCGATCTCGTTGAGATTGGCCGCGATGAGAGTCAAAGGCTCGACGTCGTTCCGGTTCAATACCGAGTGATTGTGACCCGCCGGCCCAAACTGGCCTGCCGCGCCTGTCATGGCGTCGTCCTCCAGCACGCCGCGCCCGAACGATTGATCAAGGGGGGACTGCCCACCGAGCGACTCGTCGCGCATGTGATCGATGCCAAGTATCATTGCATTTGCCGCTTTACCGCCAGGCGCAGATGCTGGCGACGCACGGTATCGCCATCGACCGTTCCACGCTCGCCTTCTGGGTCGGCTATGCCGCCCAGGAATTGAAGCCCTTGTGGCATCGTCTGCGCGAGCTTTTGCTCGAGTCCTCGAAGCTCTGTGTCGATGAGACCCCGGCGCCGGTACTGGATCCGGGGCGCGGCAGGACCAAAACCGGCTACTTCTGGGCGCTATCGCGCGATGACAGGCCTTGGGCCGGACCTGACCCACCTGGCGTGGTTTACGCCTATGCACCGGGCCGTGGGGCCGTTCATGGCTTGAGACTGCTTGAGGGCTATTGCGGCATCATCCATTGCGATGGCTATGAGGCCTACAAGACCATGACCCGAACGACGCGTGCGGACGCACTCTCCGGCACGCTTGCCTTCTGCTGGTCGCATCTGCGGCGCCAGTTTGTGAAGATCGAGCGCGAGGCTGCTCCGGCGCCGGCTCCGGTTGCCCGCGAGGCCCTCGAGCGCATCGCCCAGCTTTACGCGATAGAGAAAGCCCTCCGCGGCCGGTCTGACGCCGAACGCCGCGCTGGCCGACAAGCACATGCCCGGCCTCTGGCTGCAGCCCTGAAGCAGTGGTTTGAGGCAAAGCTTGATCACCTTGCGCAGAAGAGCGACACGGCGAAGGCTTTGCGTTATGCGCTGCGTCATTGGGACGGCCTGACGCTCTACCTTGATGACGGGCGCATCGAGATGGACACGAATGCGGTTGAGCGTGCGATGCGGCCGATCAAGCTCAACGCCAAGAACTCCCTTTTTGCCGGTTGCGACGAGGGCGCCGAGAGTTGGGCAGTACTAGCTTCGTTAATCGAGACCTGTAAGCTCAATAGCGTCAGCGCCGAGCACTGGCTTGCTGACGTTCTCGCGAAGCTCGTCAATGGCTGGCCTGCGGCGCGACTGGACGAACTGCTTCCCTGGGCATCGACCTATAAGATGCATGCACACGATCCGAGGCTGGCGGCATGAGCCTCAACACGACCGCGGTCCGGATCAAGGTGAACCTCAAGGACGTGAAACCGGAGGTGATGCGTCGCCTTGTCGTGCCTGTCACCCTGCGCCTTGATCGGCTGCATCTGACGCTTCAGGCGGCGTTTGGCTGGACAAACAGCCACCTCTTCGAGTTCCACGCTGGCGAAGAACGTTGGGGAATCCCGGATCCCGACGGTGATTTTGGCCCCCAGCCTATCGATGCCCGCAAGGCGCGGCTCTCCGACATCGTTCAAGAGACCGGCGCCAAGACGATCCATTATCTCTATGACTTCGGCGACAGCTGGGGCCATGTGATCAAGCTCGAAAAATGGTTCGACAACACGACGACAGAGGGACTTCCCCTCTTGCTCGAGGCCGCCGGTCGTTGTCCTCCGGAAGACGTCGGCGGTGCGCCAGGCTATGCCGAATACCTTGATGGCATCAGCGACCCCGCACATCCGGAGCACGAACATATGTGCCTCTGGGGCCCGGAGCGGTTCGATCCCAACGTCGTCGACCGGAAGGCGCTCGAGGCCGCCGTCAACGCATTGTCCGACCAATGGAATGCCGCGCGGCGACGCGCCACCCGGCCAAAATAGACGTCAAGCGCCAATCAAAACGGCCGCAAAGCTACGCTTACAATCCAGCTTCACAGAGGCCTCTTACACAAATATCTGACATTCCCTGCGCGCCCTTGTTCCTGCTTCCTTAAGCCCTTGAACGAGCTGCTCTCCGCCCATCATTCTCGACCCCTGGTTACTTCGGAGCGGCGGTGCGCGATCAGATATCAACCAGCTCCGTCTCAAGCTCAGACCGCCACGAGGCGTGGCTGATCTATGCATGAATCCCTAAGACGATCCGCCCTGTAGATTCCTGCCACCCTTCTTACCGACACCAACGTAAGAACATATGTATCCTCAATCGTGTAGTCAGCGCCCGCGAGGCAGCCACGCGCTAGCTCATTGACCGTATGCCGGATTGAGCTTGTGTCACGGTACTCAGTGTTGAGGCACGCTGCGATGAGTATACTCTCTGCTTTGAGAGGCGCTACCCTGCTCAGGCGCGCCTCATTGATGCAGTGCAACGGCATCGGCTGACCTCCTCGCCAGTCCAGAGGCTCGAACCCGTTTCCCCGTTCTTGCAAGTTGAAACTATGACAGGAGCGCATCTCATGTGGCGCGATCTGCTGTTTTCAGGCGGTCGACTACTGCGGGTTCTACTCGATCGTATCTCCTGAGGCTGCGGGTCGAGTTTGTGTGCGCCACCCAACTACTTCTTGGTGCGGTCCGACATGCTTCTCATTTTTGGCTCGAAAGCGATCTGGTTCACCTTCCACAATAGACGTTGCGATTTGCACACACCGAGCCCGCCGCCTCAGATGAAGCAAAAGCAGTACGCCGCCAAAAAGGCTCGTCATTATTATAACGGCCGTCATCACAAGGCACGCCACACAGCACAATGCGGCTATATCCAATGCCGATCGCAACCAGAACGGCACCCAATCCAGACGTGCCGTGTCCTCCGTAGGGCCAGACATGCTCGCTATAACCCGCTGCTCTTCTCGATGCGTGATAAGGCTAATCGTTCACCGCCTATTGACGGATCGGCACCCTAAGGATGCGAGCTGACGCCAAGCTGACGAGTTTCCCCACGGCAACGATATCGTCTGGCGGGAGTCCCAGCCCTTGTTGATCAGCCGAAGGGATCTGAAAACTCCCCGAACAAACATCAACAAGCATCTTAGTGTATTGAAGAGAGTTGTTCGTCTATCGCAGTTGTCGTTCCTACCGGAATAGATGCGGCGGCGCCCCCTGTTGGGGCCCTCAAATCGTTGTAGTAATACGGGTCTCATGATAGCCCCCCAATCTGTGCAAGCAACATTGCCGTTTCAGATGGATCAAGCCCGACGACGCCTACGAAGCTAGCCGGTGGCATTGGAATGTCCCGACGAGTCGGCTTCCAGAGATGCAGGCAATACCGGCTGTTATTCACGTATTGCGAATGAGGAGGATGCAGCTGCATCACGCACTCCTCTTCATCCCAAAACAGGTCTTTGACGAAGCACATCTCTTCCCAGTTCGGACAACGTCGCGGCGTAGAGACGGAGACATGCTCCCAACCTGGGCGAACAAGTCCGACTATCCTGAGCTTGCAGCCACAAGGCCCCTGAACAAAAAAGAGGCCGCAAGCACCTGACTCCGGCGCGCTGGCGAATTGGCCATATTGTACGCGGCCAGCCTCGAGCTTTTCTAGAACTTGTGCTCTCACGTCGCCTCCTTTGCCTCGCTTGATTTCGAACAAACTGCTGAGCAAACCGTAGTGTAGATCATCTCTCTTCTTCCGCTTCCAATGCCGGCAAGCACATGCAACCGGGCGCTCGTTTCTCCTTGAACCGGTAAAGAACCTCCATCGAGAGGCCGGTACAAACTTTCGCCATCTCCTTCACCATTACTGAGAAGAGCGCGTACGTTTCCTCACGGATTTGGTCACAATGGTGCTTTTCAGCTTGCGCGTTTGGTTCAGAGCACCAGATCTTCCTTTTTTACCTCACCACATCAACGCACCGTCGGAAACAGCTGCTCTTCCAGTTCAGTCACGGCCGGCCGACGGAATGAGCCCCCTTCAATGCCAGGATCATAAGGCGACCGTTTCCGAGCTCGATCCCACCGTCGAAGGCGCAGCGGTGCCCGTCGAACCTGGTGAACGGTCTCGGCAAGTGGCCGGACGAGCCAGGCTTCTCCCAAGCCTCAGTCGCAATCGCTCGAGATGTTCTTCGAGCCGACGAGCTCGCTGCTTACACTTACCAAGCGCTAAACAGCTGGTGAAGGGATCCAGCGAGCGGCCGCGCCAACGCACAGTCGGGTCGGCTGTAACATGTAACGGCAATTGACGGCGACCCCTTGCGCTTCCGCAGGATGCTCACCTCAGACGCTTTATCGACGAACAGACCAATGTTCAAATCGCCCTTTGATACAGTTCTGAATGCCACTCGTGATGAGATCGCAGTGCGCATCATTGAAACGCTGCGCAAGCTTGGCTTGGCGCTGCGCTCACTCGCGCCGTCTTCCAACATACTCAAGAACTGCTGCAACGATACTGAATTGGGAGCGATCGAAGCAGCCCTTGACTGAGGATAAGCGGTCCACTAAACAAGAATGTGCAGGCAGAGCATCGCGAAATGGCGTCCCAGCGAGCACTAAGATCAGCAATTGAGGGGCAAGACATTTCGCTATCCGTGAATGACGTCTGGATGAGGCGCGGAAAGCGGAGCTGCGAGCAGCTGAGCCCCTCCTCGGCTCGACGACCAAGTGTCCAGACAATTGGCGGTATTGATCCACGAACAGCGCGATCTGGTTTGCATCACGCGCGGGTGTTTTTCATCGATCTAGACCCAGACTGGTTTCATCGCTTGCTCCTCCCCTAGCGCGCCGGATTAATGTCGTTGAAGCCGCAGATCGCAGTCGGCAGCGACATTCGGCTTGGCCGTTGGCGGTCATGAGGAGGCACACCTCAATTGATCGTCCGCGAAGCGCCCTGCAAGATCGCGCAACGCATCGATGCGTGGAGCGTTCAAATCCCAGAGAGTTGCCAATGAGGCAAAAAGCAGCTCAGAGCAGCTGACTAGGTCTTCCAAAGAAGCTGCTCTGCCGGCAAATTCGAGAACCGCCGCCGCTTCCAATTTATTCCGCTCGCGCGCCGCATCGAGAGCACACCCGCGCGTGGCGGGCGCTCCCGTTGCAGCGCCCCTTCCCGGTGCATGCCGCTACGAGAAGTCGGCCACTTTCAGGCCAAGCCGCACCCGGCGCGACTTCTGCTAGCCAGTCCCCGGGCCTAAATTGAGCCGGTCGAAGTACCAAGTAGGATCGTCCCCCGACGAATCCGTTTCGATGTATTCTTCGCCCGAATATTTCTCGACACTTCCTTCGTTTTCGTCATCACTACTCTCAACTTTGGAGAGATATAGCCGAGGCTTGTCCACCCGCTGCCAGTTTCCCTCCTCGTTCAGCGTCCACTTGTCGGGATGCTGCCTAGGGTCAAGCACATATTCATTGTCATCTTCATTGTCCCCCACGTGAACAAAACCCATCTGCTCTAGACGGGGCTTCACCTCATCCGTGGCAGGACGCGACATGACCAACGCCCGCTTGCCGTCAAGCCGAAGTTGATGTTCCAGCAGAACATCGCCTGCGTTCTCGACGAGCGGATGAGTAACCCGGAG
>NZ_PYCN01000052.1 GCF_003062295.1 Bradyrhizobium algeriense
GCGCCATCCGCTCCCACGCCGCGTCGCTCAAAACCAACCGATCCATCACACCCAAGACTGCCTCCCCAAAAGCAGTCTTGAATCTGATTTGCCCCTAAATGGGAATCCTTAGAGTCCACACCACCTAGTCGGTCTCGACGACGGGCGACCAGAATCAAGTCGTAGCCGCGTTCCGCCATTCGTTCGGCGTAAGCAACGCCAATCCCCGACGAGGCACCGGTGACAACAGCAAAACGGTGATGGTTGCTCATTTCAATCTAAGCCTCCAATAATCGGCATGGATCTAGACCGGCTCTTGAATCGGGTATGGCACTGGCTTGTTTTGCTCGAGCCACAGCTTCTCATATTCGGAATTTGGCGGTGGCGCGGGCATGCCTTGAACTTGCCAGAGATCAAAAGGCGTTTCGTCGATGTGGATTTCCCAATCCCTGCCGCGATCCTTGATGTAGGGCGCGAGCGCCTTTTCAACCCAGCCCATCCATTTGGCTTTTAGCTTCTTGGCGTCAGGCGGGAATGATCGCGCGATATGATCTACCCAGATGCGAACGAAATTGTGCGCCGGCTCGCCACCCATGTAGAAGGACTCGGGCGCAACCTCTTGAAACACGACGATGACGTAGAACTTTGGTAGCGCGCGATAAAGCTCGGTAATGCGCTGTGACAACGCGCGTTTATCTTCTGCGTTGAAGGCGCCAACCGGATGATAGATCTTCCAAAATGGCATTTTTCCTCCTGAATCCCGGGGATCGCAGCACGGCACAACAATGATAGTCATCATTATTAAACAGTGTTGTCAATCATTAATGATGATATATATCATTGTTGTGAAGCGGCGGTTCGGAGATTGATCGTGCGGATTACTGAGAATCAGGCCCAGAAGAATCGGCAAAAGGTTGTCGCCAAGGCCTCGAAGCTTTTTCGCGAGGGTGGGTTCGACCGCATTTCGGTCAACGACCTGATGAAGGCCGCGGGCTTCACGCATGGCGGCTTCTATAATCACTTTGAATCGAAAGACGCGTTAGCCGGCGAGGCACTCGATTACGCCTTCCGACAGATGGATGGCGTGCGGGAACGAATGCCAACTCTGGATGAATTCATTACGTCGTATCTGTCGGAGGAAGCCCGGAACGCGCCCGGTTCGACATGCCCGGCCGCTGCACTGGCAGGCGAGGTCGCGCGACAGCCGGAAGACATAAAATGCGTATTTGCGGAGGGCGTTGAACGAATGATCTCTTCGATCGCAGATTTGTTGCCCAAGGCGCCGTCAGCGCGTGATGAGGCGGTGGATGTGGTTTGTCGTATGCTCGGCGCGCTAGTCCTGGCCAGAGCGATGCCGGCGTCGAGCAGCCTTGGCCGTGAAGTGCTCGCGACCGCAACAGAGCGGTGCCGGAAAAGCGCGATGGCCTCAAACAGGCCGGGACGGGGCGGGAGCAGTTCAAGACGTCAGGGCTGATGCTTCGTCACCAGGTCGATGGCCATCCCCGCGTAGCCAATCTTGATCCATCGTCGCTGGTGGCGGCTAAGCTGCCATTCGCAGCAGATCGACGATCTCGGCTTCGTTTTTGAAAGGCCTCGGATTGGCCTGTACGAAGCGATGATTGATTGCAATCTTGCTGATCTGATCGAATTTGTCTTCATCGATCCCGACGTCAGCGAGGCGGCCAGGTAGTCCAAGTGCTTTTGTGAATGCTGCAAAGGCATCTGCGGCTTCGATTCCTGGGGCGCCAAGAGCCGTCGCCAAACGCTTCTGTGCCTCCTCGGTGAATGGCTTGTTGTAGCGAAGAAGGCTCGGCATGATGACGGGTGTGCAGTAGTAGTGGGGAACCTCGAAGGTGCCTCCAAGCACATGGCCAATGCCGTGGCTTGCTCCCATCGGGACGCGTGCCTGGAGGCCATAAGACGCTAGCCATGAGCCGTATTGAGATTGTCGACGCGCCTCCAGGTCATCAGGTTGCTGCAAGGTCCGGAGCATTCCCTCGCGCAGAATGCGGATGCCCGCCAAGACGACTTCGTCAGCTAACGGGGTGCCGGCAGGCGAGCACAACGCTTCGATACCGTGATCCATCGAGCGCGTTCCCGATCCCATCCAAAGGTTCGATGGCGTTTGAAGGGTGAGGACAGGGTCGAGAATGATCGCCAATGGCATCATTTGGGGATGAAAGAATATCTGCTTCAACTTGTGGCGCCCATCGGTGACTAGCGCTGCTGCATTGTATTCGCCACCATTCAGCGTGGACGGTATTGCGATCTGTCGGACACCCGGCGAACGGAAGGGAGAGAAGTTTACGCCCGGGCCCATGGGGAATGGATCGAAACCCGCCTCATCGCGGATATCATGTTCCATCGCCATGATGACAATTTTTGCGAGATCGATGGCAGAACCTCCACCAACGGCCACGATTAGATCAGCTCTTGCGTCGTTAGCTTGACGGGCAACCTCGGCAGCCTGCTTGCGCGTCGTATGCTGTGCAATTCCGTCGAAGGTCGCCACATGTTTGTCGCCGAGTGCGCGCCGAATCTTCTCGATCTCATCGGTCCTGGTGTTCAAGGTTCGACTGACGAGAAGGAAGACGCGCTTGGCGTTCAATCGCTCCGCCTCTTCGTTCAGAGCTGCAGATGCAGGTTTGCCATAGATGACACGATCAATTGCCGGGAAGTTATGTACACCAGTCCTGCGCATTTCTTGTCCTCCCACTAGAGCGCGGCCGAAAGCCGAGCGATTCGCCTGATCTCATCGACATACAGAAAGTGACGGCACCGACATCTCAAGCGGCGGCGGCTTCGCGAACCTGTTTGGCCGCCGCCTTCAGAATGGCCTGAGCCAGCTCGGGGTCGTTGACGACGCGCGATAGCATCAGCGCACCGACCATCGTCGAGAGAATGGCCATCGCTTTGCCCTTGGGCTTCTCGCCGTTGGTTTCGGCAATCAATCGGCTGAGGATTTCGAGATGGTCTTTGATCCCGGTTTCGAATGACGCTTTCACGTCGCTGCCCTGTCTGGCGGCATCCGAGCCGAGCGCCACGATCGGGCAGCCGTCCATCTTTTCATCGCGATGGTCGGCGCTGAGGTAGAACGCGACCACCGCGCCAAGTGGATCCTTAGGTTTCGCCGCGGTCGCGGCCGCCCATCGGAGGGTGGCGCTCTCCAATGCCCGCCTGGACGCCTGCGCCGCCAAGTCCTCCTTTGACGCGAACTGCTTGTAAAAGGCGCCTTGGGTGAGCCCGGCACCCTTCATCAGGTCCTTGAGGCCGATGCCATCAAAGCCGCACTCCCGAAAAAGGCGACTTGCGACATTGATTACAGTTTCGCGGTTTTCCGCGGCCTGAATGCGACTCACTCGCATGTGGATCTCCATTTTTTAGATTGCATTCGAAATCTATATCAGATATAGAGTTCGAACGCAATCTATTTGGTGAGGCTTTAGCCATGAAAAAGAGACCCGTTGTCGTGCTGGGGAGCATCCTGATCGCGGTGTTCGGGGTGGCCGCAGTCGTGACGCTTTCCATCCGCACGCAGGCAGCCTCTGCCGTGAGCGACCCGCGACAGGAACCACCGATCGTCAGGCTCGCGACAGCAGCGCGGGTGGCCGGATCCGAACGCGGCTTTACGGGGATCATAGGGGCGAGGGTGCAGAGCAACCTCGGTTTTCGCGTCGCCGGCAAGATCGTGGAACGGTTTGTGAATTCCGGTCAGCAGGTCAAGGCCGGTCAGCCGCTGATGCGGATCGACGAAACCGACCTACGCCTTGCTGTTACGGCAAAGCGCAACGCTGTTGCTGCAGCGCGTGCATCTTTCGTTCAGACCGAAGCGGATGAACAGCGATACGCCAGGTTGGTGAGCAACGGATGGGCTTCCCGACAGCGCTACGAGCAAGCGAAGGCCGCGTTGGATACGGCTGAGGCGCAACTCGCCACCGCTGAAGCGGATGCGCGGGTCACCGAGAATGAGGCGACCTATTCGGTCCTGGTCGCGGACGCGGACGGAACGGTGGTCGAAACGCTTGGCGAACCCGGGCAGGTCGTCTCTGCCGGCCAGACAGTCGTTCGAATCGCAAAGGCCGGCCCGCGCGAAGCGGTGGTCGCGCTTCCCGAAACGATCCGGCCCGCCATTGGCTCCGCGGCCGAGGCCCGCGTGTATGGAGCCGATGGGCGGCGCTATACGGCGCATCTGCGGCAGTTGTCGGATTCCGCCGATGCTCAGACCCGCACCTATGAGGCCCGTTATGTACTCGATGGTGAGGCCGCGGCGGCACCGCTTGGCGCGACGGTAACCATTCGGCTGGCAAGCCAGGCGAGTGAGCCGGAAATCCAGGTACCGCTGGGAGCCGTGCTCGATGACGGCCGGAAGACCGGGGTTTGGGTCCTGGACAGCGCCACCTCGAGCGTACGCTTTCGGCCCGTCAAGCTCGTTCGGGTGAGCGGCGAAACCGCCGTGATCTCTGGATTGAGCTCTGGTGATCCGATTGTTTCCCTCGGTGCTCAACTCCTGCAGGAGGGCGCTCGCGTCAGGACTGCCTCTGAAAACAAGGGAAACTAACGAGCTTCAATCTTTTCCGCGATCACCGTCGGAGGACGGCAAATGCTATACGGCTACATCGTCAAGAAAGAAATCCGAAAGACCTTCGACCACGTCAACAACCATCGCTGGGATGACGCGGTGAAAGCAGTCGCGCCGCATGTCCATCACCGGGTTTCCGGCACCCACGCGCTTGCGGGTGAGCGCCACGACAAAGAAGCCCTGCGCCGCTGGTTTGAGCGCCTCGGCCGTGTCCTGCCCAATCTCCATCTCACGGTCAACAACATTTGGGTGAAGGGCTGGCCGTGGCACACCACCGTGTTTGCCGAGTGGGACGCCACCGCAACGCTGCTCAACGGCGACGCGTCGTACGTCAACCGTGGTCTCCACGTGTTCACCCTGCGGTGGGGCAGAGTCTATGCACTCGAGGAATTTCAAGATTCACAGGAAGCGGCCCGTGGGCTTGCCGCCCAAGCGGCAGCTGGCATCAAAGAAGCTGTCGCCGAACCAATTGTAAGCTCGCAGAAGCGCAGTCAGAGGGCGCGCGCTTTTTAGGTAAGCGCGGTTCACTCGGTGCCCACCTGCTGCAGGACGGCGCGAGCGCCAGGACGAACGTCGAGGAAATAGGAGTGACCAAATGATGAATTTCAATCTTTCCGCGATCGCCGTCCGCGAACGGGCCGTAACCCTGTTCTTCATCGTCCTGCTGGCGGCCGCAGGCGCCTACGCCTTCCTCATGCTCGGGCGCGCAGAGGACCCTTCCTTCACCATCAAGACCCTGACGGTCACGACGGTGTGGCCAGGCGCGACGGCGCGCGAGATGCAGGACCAGGTCGCCGAACCGTTGGAGAAACGGATTCAGGAGCTGACCTGGTACGACCGGGTGGAGACGACCACACGGCCAGGTTATGCGTACATGACGGTTACGCTGAAGGACAGCACACCGCCATCCAGCGTGCAGGAGGAGTTCTACCAGGCCCGCAAGAAGCTTGGGGATGAAGCGCGCAAGCTGCCGTCAGGTGTGCTCGGCCCCTTCGTCAACGACGAATATTCGGACGTGAGCTTCGCCCTTTATGCCCTCAAGGCGAAGGGCATGCCGATGCGGGAACTCGCCAGGCAAGCCGAGACCATTCGCCAGGACCTCCTGCACGTGCCCGGCGTCAAGAAGATCAACATCCTCGGTGAACGTCCCGAACAGATATTCATCGAGTTCTCCTATGCCAAACTGGCAACCCTCGGCGTGTCGGCACAGGACATTGTTGCCGCCTTGCAGCGGCAGAACACCCTCACACCGGCAGGCTCGATCGATACCAAGGGACCGCAGGTCTTCATCCGGGTCGACGGCGCTTATGACAGCGTCCAGGCGATCGCCGACACGCCGATCGTCGCTGCGGGACGGACGCTAAAACTCTCCGACATCGCCGAAGTCCGCCGCGGCTACGAGGATCCTCCCACCTACCTCATCCGACAGCAGGGTGAGCCCTCCATCATGCTGGCGGCGGTTATGCAGGAAGGTTGGGATGGTCTCGCGCTTGGCAAGGCGCTGGAGGAGAGGTCCGCGGCTATCGCTCGGACGCTGCCACTCGGAATGAGTCTGGCCAAAGTGAGCGACCAGGCGGTCAACATCACCTCGGCGGTTGACGAATTCATGATGAAGTTCGCGATGGCGCTCGGCGTGGTGCTGCTGGTAAGCCTGCTCAGCCTCGGCTGGCGCGTCGGCATCGTCGTGGCGGCTGCCGTCCCTCTGACGCTTGCCGTCGTGTTCCTCATCATGCTGGAAACCGGCCGGTTCTTCGACCGCATCACGCTCGGCGCCCTCATCCTGGCGCTTGGTCTTCTCGTGGACGACGCCATTATCGCCATCGAGGTGATGGTGGTGAAAATGGAAGAGGGCATGGACCGCATCAAGGCGGCTGCCTACGCGTGGAGCCACACGGCGGCGCCGATGCTGTCCGGAACACTCGTGACGGTCGCCGGGTTCCTGCCGGTGGGCTTCGCGCGCTCGACGGCTGGCGAATACGCCGGCAACATCTTCTGGGTCGTGGGGTTCGCCCTCATCGTCTCCTGGATCGTCGCGGTGGTCTTCACGCCCTATCTTGGCGTCAAGATGCTGCCCGCGATCAAGCCGGTCGAAGGCGGTCACCACGCGATTTACGGCACACCCAACTATCGGCGCCTGCGGAGCCTCATCACCTTCGCCGTGCGCCACAAGTTCGTAACCAGCGGCATCGTCGCCATCGCTTTCGCGCTTTCCGTCGTCGGCATGGGCGCCGTCAAGCAGCAGTTCTTCCCGACGTCCGACCGCCCCGAAGTGCTGGTGGAGGTTCGCCTGCCGGAAGGCACCAGCATTGAGACGACGACCGCCACAGTCGAGAAGCTCGAACACTGGCTGGACCACCAGTCGGAGGCCAAGATCGTCACGAGCTATGTCGGTCAGGGCGCTCCCCGATTCTTCTTCGCGATGGCGCCGGAGCTGCCTGATCCAGCCTTCGCCAAGATCGTCGTGCTTACGCCGGATGAGGAGGCGCGCGAAGCTTTGAAGCACCGGCTCCGACAGGCGGTGTCGGATGGGCTTGCACCTGAAGCCAATGTGCGCGTCACTCAGCTTGTGTTCGGACCCTACACGCCGTTCCCGGTCGAGTTTCGGGTCATGGGGCCTGATCCCGCGCAATTGTACGCTATCTCTGAAAAAGCCCTCGATATCATGCGTGGCGTTCCCGATGTGCGGCAAGCGAACCGGGATTGGGGTAATCGCACACCCGTGCTCCGCTTCATTCCGGATCAGGATCGACTGAACCTCATCGGCCTCTCGCCAGCGGAGGTGGGCCGGCAACTCCAGTTCCTCCTCACGGGCATCCCCGTTACGCAGGTCCGCGAGGACATCCGCAACGTCCCCATCGTGGCACGCAGCGCCGGCGGCGAGCGGCTGGATCCGGCGCGTCTGGCGGATTTCTCACTGATGAGCCGGGACGGCCGCCCGATTCCGCTCGACCAGATCGGCCATTCGGAAATCCGTCTGGAAGAGCCGATTATGAAGCGCCGCGATCGCACACCCGTCGTCACGATTCGCTCTGATATCAATGAGGCGACCCAGCCTCCAGAGGTCTCCAAGGAGATCAAGACGGCCCTTCAGCCGCTGATCGCATCGCTTCCGGCCGGCTATCGCATCGAATTGGGCGGATCGATCGAGGAGGCAACCAAGGCCAATGACGCGTTGGCGACGGTCTTTCCCGCCATGATCGCCGCCATGCTGATCGTCATCATGCTGCAGGTGCGATCCTTCTCGACGATGGCCATGGTCATGCTGACGGCACCGCTTGGCCTCGTCGGTGTCGTGCCGATGTTGCTCGCCTTTAACCAGCCCTTCGGATTCAACGCCATTCTGGGCCTGATAGGTCTGGCGGGCATCCTGATGCGCAATACTCTGATCCTGACCGAACAAATCAAGGAGAACCGAGCTGCCGGCCTTGATGATTATCACGCCGTCATCGAGGCCACGGTGCAACGCACGAGGCCGGTGATCCTGACCGCGCTTGCCGCCGTGCTGGCCTTCATCCCTCTCACACACTCCGTCTTCTGGGGATCGATGGCCTATACGCTGATCGGCGGCACAGCGGTCGGCACGGTGCTGATCCTGCTGTTCCTTCCGGCGCTTTATGCCGCGTGGTTTCGGATCAAGCCGACTTCAGACGAGATCCATGAGGATTCGACGGAGGAATTGGAATTGCGAACAGCAATGGCTGCCGAGTAGGGCTCTGTTGTCGGAGGAGACGCTTCAAGGTCTCGCCCGCTGGGTTCACTCGATGGCGGACTGACCGAACTCCGCGACGCGGTTGATGCATTCGCTCGTTCCGCCTGCGCGTGAGGCAGCGCTCGTTCACACTCACGAAAGGACACTACGAAGATCGGAATCATAGATGGGACCAAAGGCGGCTTGCCCACGTTGCTCATTTTCTCCAATCGCGGCGGCGTTAGTTTTAAAATGGAATGGGAGAGATATGCCTGGGAGAGAACGCCTCGTCACTCTCCTGCCTGGTATTCAGCGTGCGAGCGCGCGTGGCTTTCCCCGAGTTAAATGACTTCCAAAGTGGAAAACCTGCGTAATGGTAGAACTCATAGGTTTCTGCGCGCGCCAGCGGGGCTTGTCGATGGCTGGCCGACGGACGATGATCTAAGTGCTTGACGAGTTCTAAAAAAGAACTGTAGTCTCTCCCCGAGACGACGTGCCGCGGAAAGGTGCGCGTTTGGGAGGACGAGCAATGTTGGTGAAGTGGAAGGCTGTTGCGGCTGTGGCTCTGCTTTTGAGCAGCCCAGCATTCGCGGCCGACGAGCCGGGAGTCTCTGCTACCGAGATCAAGATCGGCGGCGTTTTTCCCTTCAGCGGACCGGCGTCATCGATCGGCCTCGTGGGCAAGGGGGTCATGGCCTATATTCAGTCGGTCAACGACCGCGGCGGCATCAACGGACGCAAGATCAACTACGTCGCATATGACGACGCATACAGCCCCCCCAAAGCCGTGGAGCATGTCCGCAAACTCGTTGAGAGCGACGAAGTGTCGTTCATGTTCGGCCAGCTTGGCACTCCCGGTATCTCGGCTACGGCAAAATACCTGCGGTCGAAAGGGGTGCCCAGCATCGCAATTATCAGCGGGTCATCCAAGTTCACGGACGTGGCTAATTACCCGACGACCACGACAGGTCTCGTCAGCTACGACACCGAAGGAAAAATCTACGCCAAATATCTGGCGAGGGCGCTGCCAAACGCCAAGTATGCCATCCTCTATCAGAACGACGACCTCGGCAAAGACTATGTCAACGCCTTCAAGGCGTTTCTCGGAAAGGATTTCGACCGAAAGGTCGTGACTGCTTCCTATGAGGTCACCGAACCGACGGTTGATTCACAGGTGGTCAATCTGAAGAGCTCGGGTGCGGATGCCCTCGTGATCGCCGGCACACCGAAGTTCGCCGCTCAAGCCATCCGGCAAGCTTCGGTGATCGGCTGGAAGGCGACCGTAATCATCAATTTCCCGTCCGGCTCTGTCGGAGGCACGCTCGCACCGGCCGGTCTCGACAAATCGGTCGGCGTGATCGTCGGTACGACCAACAAGGATATTCTGGATCCGGCTTGGAAAGATGACCCGGGCATGCAGGCCTTCAGGGTGTTTTTCGACAAGTATTTGCCAGGCGCCGATATCACCAATGGAAGTTATCTGACCGGCTATCAGCAAGGCGTCCTGCTCGAGCAGATTTTAAAGCAATGCGGCAATGACCTTTCGCGCAAGAATATTCTTGCGCAGGCCAAGAACCTCAGGGATTTCGTCGTTCCGACTGCGCTGCCCGGCGTCAAGGTCAACACGACCGACACCGAGAACATGATCTGGACACAGATGCGGTTGCAGCGATGGACAGGCACGGGTTGGCAAGCCTTCGGGGAGGTGCTGGACGCCAAGTCCGAGTGACCTCGCATGAGCGAAGCGACGGGCGCGGCAGTTGGCGGGGGCGAACTGCCGACCGGTCTGGCCCAACAGCCAGATTAACGGCTCGCATTATTCAAGTGGTGGGGCAGCAGCGATGGGCATCAGGAGTGGTGAACTTCGTCTCGCGCACTCATCGGACCAGCACAGCAATGCAGGAGGTCGTTTTCGATGTCGACGAAGCCACTGACGTTTGCGCCGAGGGAGCTTTCCATAGAGCGTCGAACCGACGGCACGCTCATATTGAGTTCGCCCCTTGAGTTGGGGAAGTGTGACTGGCGCATCACGGATTTTCTTCCGAACTGGGCAAATTCTGTTCCCGATAGAATTTTTCTTGCGCAACGCAATGTGGAAGGGGGGTGGGACGAGATCACGTATGCCGAAGCATGGTCGCAGGTTCAGGCTGTCGGCCAAAGCCTGATCGATATGGGCGCAAAGCCGGCCGACAAGCTGGCGATCCTCTCAGGAAATTCCATCGAGAACGCCGTGGTCTCGTTTGCCGCAATGTCGATAGGGGTAATCCTGGCGCCGATATCGCCAAACTACACGCTGATGCCCGGCGGCCTGGCTCGTCTCAAAGATATAGCGGAAGCGCTGCGCCCGAATTTCGTTTTCGTCCAGAGCGGGCGCGACTTTTCCGCCGCGCGCTCGATTCCCGAACTGGCAGCCGCAACCTGGATCAGTGTCGATGGAGCGCCGGATACCGTGCCTTTCGGCGCACTGAAATCTCGGACGGGGAGCGAAGGATTTGCGGATGCTTCATTGGCGGTTTCTTGCAACGCTGTCGCAAAGATTCTCTTCACATCCGGTTCGACCGGTTTCCCCAAAGGCGTGCTCAACACCCACCGCATGATGGCAAGCTCCTTGCAAATGGGGAGTCTGCTGGTGTCTCCTCCGGACGCGCCGGTGCAGGTCGAGTGGCTGCCCTGGCACCATACGATGGGCAGCAACGTAATCCTTCACGGCATTCTCAAGAATGGCGGGACGCTCTACATCGACGATGGCCGGCCGCTGCCTCAGCTCTTCCACAAGACAGTGGCGAATCTCAAAGAGATTTCACCCACCGCCATGTTCAACGTACCTGCCGGCTACAATCTCCTATGTGGTGCAATCGAGAACGACCTCGATCTTGGCGCCAGCGTATTTAAGCGGATGGATAGATTGAGCTATGCCGGGGCTGCAATCTCGCAGGCCACGCTTGAGAAACTCTATCGGTTGACGTCGTCGATCACTGGCCGGCGAATTCCGGTCATGTCGGGTTACGGCACTACCGAAACGGCCCCGACAATCAGTACGACCCATTGGGCGACCGACCAGCCGGGAGAGATCGGTCTTCCCGCGCCGGGTCTGCAATTAAAACTGATCCCCGTTTCCGATACGTACGAGGCGAGAGTCAAGGGACCCAACGTTACGTCAGGTTATCTCGGAAGGCCGGATTTGACGGAAAAGGCCTTCGATGAGGAAGGATTCTATCGCATCGGCGATACCGTCTCATTTCTGGATCCTCAGAAGCCGGAGCTTGGGTTGCGTTTTACAGGCAGAATTTCCGAGAACTTCAAACTCGCGAACGGCACGTGGGTATCGATCGGCAACATGCGCGCGGCAATTCTGACTGCAGCCCGGGGCGTATTGCTGGACCTCGTCGTTGCAGGAGAAAATCGTGAATCGTGCGCGCTGCTCTGCTGGTTGAATCCGGCCGGGGCAGCGCGGATCTCGAAGAATCCAGCGTCGGATTTGACCTGCGACCCTCTCGTGGTTCAATTTGTGAAAGATCGATTTCGGGAATACAATGAAACCGTCGGAAGCAGCGAAAGAATTTGTTCGTTCTCCCTGCTCAAGGATCCGCCGTCAATGGCGGCAGGAGAGATCACCGACAAGGCCTACGTCAATCAGCGGGCTGTGTTGAGCCACCGATCGTGTAGCGTCGAAAGGCTGTATGCAGAGCCGCCGAGCGAAGACGTGATAGTGATTTGAGCGTGAGCGGCCTGACGGGCAATCACGCCGCTTGCTTGCGGGTCTTTGGCTTTGCGGGCTTGTCGCCAGAAATCCGTTCTGAAGGCGGGCGGGCCCCGGGGCCGGGGTGGGTGTGTACCTCCTTGGCCAAAAGCGGCTCGCCGCATTCGGAGCACACCATGACCGGATCGAAGTTCTTGCCGCATTTGCGGTGCTGGTGCAGCAACGGCCGCCCGCGTTCGTCGACCATGTGGGTGTCGCCCCAATGGACGAGCGCCATCATGATCGGATAGAGGTCGAGACCCTTCTGCGTCAGGATATACTCATGGCGTTTAGGCGACTCCTGATATGGAATTCGGCGCAGCACGCCCTGCCGAACCAGCTTTTTCAGCCGCTCTGCGAGCAAATGGCGCGTGATTCCAAGCGCTGACTGAAAACCCTCGAAGCGGCGCGTACGCAGAAAGCATTCGCGGAGGATCAGAAGCGTCCAACGGTCACCGATCACACCGATGGTTCGAGCCATCGAACATGGCTCTTCCTCAAGTTCATCCCATCTCATTCCTGCTCTCCGGTCGGCAGGTGCCTGTTCCGCTCGAATCAATCCAGGGAACCGCAGCCGCCTCTACCATTCTAGATAGGTACTAAATGCCAAACAATACCCCGCGATCGGTTAAAACTAGCAGAATTCAGCGTAGATTTGACAGTTCAATTTTAGAACTGTATGAACGAATGATAGCCAAGGTTCGGCTCGAAGATCACCAAACCCGACCACCCACTTCGCTCTGCGGGAGGAACTGACATGCCCCTGAAAGTTGAATTCCTGTTCGATTTCGGCAGCCCGAACGCTTACCTCGCGGAGCTGGTCCTTCCGGGAATCGAATGGCGCACCGGCGTGAAATTCGAATACGTCCCGGTTCTGCTCGGCGGCATCTTCAAGGGGACCGGCAACATGTCACCGTTCGACTCGCTTCGCGGAATCAAGAACAAGCCGGAATACCAGGCGCTCGAGACCCAGCGCTTCATCCGCCGCCATAACATCACGAAATTTCGCCAGAATCCCTTCTTTCCGGTCAACACGCTGATGCTGATGCGCGGCGCCGTCGCAGCCCAATTCGAAGGTGTGTTCGAGCCCTATTTCCGCGCCGCCTACCATCATATGTGGGAAGAGCCCAAGAAGATGGATGACCTCGAAACCTTCCGGAACGCATTCATCTCCTCAGGCATCGATATCGACCGGTTGATTGCGCGTGCGCAGCAGGATGACGTCAAGAAGGGGTTGATCGATCGGACCACCGACGCGGTCAACCGTGGAGCATTCGGCTCACCGACTTTCTTCGTTGGAAAGGAAATGTTCTTCGGCAAGGACCAGCTCCGTGACGTCGAGGAGTCGATCGTCGAACAGACCAGTCAGCTGGTTTCGAGAACGGCCTAAGGTTGGGAATTTAGGCCTGCAGAGCCAGGCCGATGTCCCGGGCCTGCATGAGGACACCTCAGTCGGCCCCACAACGAAGTAAACTCAGGGAGAATACCCATGCCTGGCCCACTTAGTGGTGTTCGTGTCCTCGATCTGACAGGCGTGGTGTCGGGTCCTTTCGCGACCATGTTTCTGGCGGATCAGGGAGCTGACGTTCTGAAGATCGAGCCGATCGGCGGCGATATAACCCGGCGCAGCCGCGCCACTATTGACAAGGATGGCGAGTTCTCTGCGCTCTTTATCTCTTCAAACCGCGGCAAGCGCTCACTGTCGATCGACGTCAAGAGCGCGGCCGGCCGCGAGGTTCTCGCCAAGCTGGTCGCGCAGGCGGATGTCCTGGTGCAGAATTTCCGCCCCGGCACCATGGAGCGCCTCGGTCTCGGCGTCGATGAACTGCGCCAGCGTCACCCGCGCCTGATCTATGTCTCGATCAGTGGCGTTGGCGACTCCGGCCCCTATGTGAAGAAGCGCGTTTACGACCCGATCATTCAAGGCCTGTCGGGCTTTGCCGATATCCAGTCGCAGCCGGTAACGAACCGTCCGCAGATGATCCGAACCATCGTATGTGACAAGACCACGGCGGTGTTCACCGCACAGGCGGTGGCGGCGGCGCTCTATGCCCGTGAGAAAACAGGGAAGGGTGATCACATTCAGGTCGCTATGCTGGATGCGATGATCTCGTATTTATGGCCCGAAGGTATGATGCAATACACGGTGGTGGGCGCGGAAACTACCGCCGCCGATCCTAACGATCGACCGGATCTCGTGTTCAAGACCAGCGACGGCTACATCACCGCTGGTACTATTTCGGATTCCGAATGGCAGGGCTTTTGCCGGGCCTCCGGCGATCCCGAGCTTGCCAAGGATCCTCGGTTTGCGACGCCGTCGGCGCGTTCGGTCAACGCCACGGCGCGCATCAACAAGATGGCGGAGTATATCGGCCAGCACACCACTGCCGAATGGCTGGAGCGCCTGGACGCCGCTGACGTCCCTTGCGCGCCGATCCTCCGCCGAGGCGAAATCATCCACAATGAACAGGTGATCGCGCGCGATATCATCGCGGAGTTCGATCAGCCGAAGGTCGGGCGGGTGCGGCAGCCGAAGCCGGCGGCACGGTTTGAAATCAATGAGGCCGCGATTGGCGGACCTGCTCCCCGGGTCGGCGAGCACTCGCGCGATGTGTTGCGCGGGTTGGGTTATGACGACGGCGCGATCGACAAGATGGTTGCCGAGCGCAGCGTGCGAGTGGCGGTCTAACTCGAAGTCCTCTCGCGGGCGTGGCGGGCGGTTTCTAGACTTTCGCCGGGACCGGCGTGATCGGTGCTATCGGGACATTCGCCGCGACGGCTCGCTGATAGGCATCCCGTTTCTTGATGCGCTCGAGATAGGGCTGCGCGTTGTCGCAAATGCCGACGCCATAGGCGACCGCCCACTCAAGGCAGGTCGTGAGCAGGATGTCAGCGCTGGTAAACCGGTCGCCCATCAGGAATTGCCGGCCGTCTGCGAGCGCTACTTCGACATGGCGCAACTGCTGGCGGAAATACTCGCCGGCCTGGGCAACGACTTCGGGCGCAATACCGTAGATTGGACCGAGCGCGTCGGCCCGGTGGCGGCGCATCACGTAAAGGCTGGTCGAATCCAGCTCCGCGACGATAAAGAAGCACCACTCCAGCCACGCGGCATACTCGCGGGTGGCCTCCGGAATCAGCGAGCGTTCCGTCGTCGAATACATGCGCGACAGGTAGGCAACGATGGCGGCGCTCTCGCCGATGCAGAAGTCGCCGTCCTGAAGCAGCGGAATCTTCTGGCGCGGATTGAGTTTGGTGTATTCAGCGGTCTTGGTCTCGCCCGTTCGCGGCCCGATCGGCCTTGTCTCGTAGACCAAGCCCAACTCGTGCATGGCCCAATGCGGACGAATGGTGCGGCTTGTCCCAACGCCCCACAGGGTCAGGTTTGGTGTCGCGTTCATGTTACCACTTCTCCACAGACGGACGGAGATCTAGCTCGTGGGTCCAGCCATCCCTGCTTTGCTGGTGGGTGAACCAATAGGCCTCAGCAATGGAAGACGTTTTGGTCAGGCTATCTGGGGGAATTTCGCTTGCCTCGATCCCTTTTGCTGCCTTCATGCGCTGGTGAATTGCCTCGCTATCGACGCCGGCGTCGATCAGGAGATGCACGACATGAATGTTCTTCGGTCCGAGCTCGCGCGCCATCGCCTGGGCCACTGCTCGAAGCCCGAACTTCGCCGATGAAAATGCCGCAAACCCCTGGCCGCCGCGCACGCTGGCCGTCGCACCCGTAAAGAAGATGGTGCCGTGTCCACGCGGAAGCATGACGCGTGCAGCCTCACGTCCGACCAGGAAGCCGCCGTAGCAGGCCAGTTCCCAAGCCTTGAAGAACAGCTTCTCCGTGGTGTCCAGCAGAGGCTTGTTGACGTTCGAACCGGCATTGTAGAGGCAGACCTCGATCGGTCCGAGCTCTTTCTCGATCCGCGCGAATATGCCTTGGACCTCTGCTTCCTGACGGGCATCGACGCTGAACGCGTGAACGTTATGTCCGGCACCCCTCAGCTCGGCCACAAGCCCCTGCGACTTGGACGCATCACGCCGGCAGATGCAAACCGTATAGCCACCCTTGGCAAAACGCCGGGCGACCGCCGCCCCAATGGCATCGCCTGCGCCCACAAGTATCGCCACGCCGCGGGCTTCCCCCATCACGCTTCTCCCATAAAGTTCCTATTTGATACTTTGATCCTAGCGGCGGGTCGATGCGTTGTAAACGAGGGTTTTCAATTATGCGCGGTTGAATATGGCAGCCAAGTTGCCCCTTTCGGGACCTCATCAAACAAGGATGATGAATTAGTGATTGACGAGTTCTAAAAAAGAACGTTAGGTAAGGACGAATGTGCCGCGTTGCAGAAATGGGCATGCTTTGGTCGGGAGGTCGGTCGTGGCGGAGCTTTCGGAGGCGATCAATCTCGACGAGATTGCTGTCGGCTTGCCGAGCCGCATCCATAAAGTAACGGTCAGCCAAGTTGCCGAGGCCCCCGACCGGATCGCGCTGGTCGAGAACGGAGCGTCCTGGAGCTACCGCGATCTGGAGCAGCGCGTTGCTGGCATGTTGCTGCCGGGAGTAGAGGGGCGCATCAGAACACTCGACGGCATACCGCTATCAAAGGAGCAAGTCGGAGAACTTCACGTGCGCGGGCGCAACGTGATGCGCGGCTATTATCTTGCTTCCGAGCTGACAGGCAAAGTGATCGACAGCGAAGGCTGGTTCAATACCGGCAATATTGTCCGCTTTGACGGCGATTGCCTGTACATTCTCGGTCGTACCAAAGAAATGATTGGCGCCGTCTCAGCCAAGGTCGAGGCAATTCTTAATTCACACAAGGATGTGCAATCCACCGTCATTGGAAGGGGCCTTAATGGTGATGGGGAGCTTGTCGCGTTCGTGCAACTTTCATCAGGAGCGCGCGTCAGGGCGACGGATCTGATGGATTCCATCAAGCCCTGGCTCACCGCCTATATTCCACCGCCGAAAATCGTTGTCGTCGATGTCTTACCGGGAAGCTCAACCGGCAAGATGCGAGAGTATGAGCTCGCGGCCTGTATGCATCGCGACCCAGCTGCCGCCAGGCAGGCGGCGAAATACCAACGACGAACTCACTTGAGTTGACCGGGAGAAGACCTTTGCAAAAGAGAAACGCAACCGTGGCCGTGATCGGTGCCGGGGACTTTATCGGTGGCGAGATCGCAAAGAAGTTCGCCTCCGAGGGCTTCACGGTGTTTGCCGGGCGCCGTAACGGCGCCAAGCTCGAGCCGCTCGTCAAGGAGATCGAGAAGGCGGGAGGCGAAATTCACGCGCGTTCGCTCGATGCGCGCAAGGAAGAGGAGATCATCTCCTTCCTTGGAGATGCCGACAAACACGCGCCGCTCGAGGTTTGCATCTTCAACATCGGCGCCAACGTCAATTTTCCGATCCTGGAAACCACCGAGCGCGTGTTCCGAAAGGTCTGGGAAATGGCCTGTTATTCCGGCTTCCTCGCCGGGCGGGAAGCTGCACGGCTGATGCTGCCGCGCGGCAAGGGCAATATCTTCTTCACCGGTGCGACGGCGAGCCTCCGTGGCGGATCCGGCTATGCCGCCTTCGCCAGCGCCAAGTTCGGCCTGCGGGCCGTGGCACAGGCGACGGCACGTGAATTGGGGCCCAAGAATATCCACGTCGCGCATCTCATCATCGATTCCGGCGTCGACACCGAATGGGTGCGCCAGCGGCGAATCGAGGCACTTGGTCCGACCGCGCTGGACGACCCCGATGCGTTGATGCCGCCGTCCTCGGTCGCAGAATCCTATTGGCTGCTTTATCAGCAGCCCAGAAGCGCCTGGACCTTCGAGCTGGAGATCCGTCCCTTCGGCGAGAAGTGGTAACGGGAGCTCGTACGATGGAGCTCAATCTTTCCAGCGAGGACGCTGCGTTTCGTGACGAGGTTCGCGCTTTTATTGCGGAGAACTATCCGCAGGAAATGCGCGTTCCAAACCCCGAGACCGATTTGACCAAGGAGCAGTCGCTGCTCTGGCACCGGATCCTCCACAAGAAGGGGTGGATAGCGCCGCTCTGGCCCAAGGAGTATGGCGGCCCCGGCTGGTCGGTCACACAGCGCTTCATCTTTGAACAGGAGACTTCACGCGCCGGAACGCTGCCGCCGCTGGCGTTCAGCGTCACCATGGTCGGCCCGGTCATCTATACATTCGGCAGCGACGCGCAGAAGAAGAAGTTTTTGCCGCGGATTCTCTCCGGGGAGGATTGGTGGTGCCAGGGTTATTCGGAGCCGGGCTCCGGCTCCGATCTCGCTTCGGTTCGCACCAAGGCGGTGCGCGACGGCGAGCACTACATCGTCTACGGCCACAAGACCTGGACGACCCTGGCCCAGCATGCCGACTGGATTTTCTGCCTGGTGCGGACGGACCCTGCGGCAAAGCCGCAGGCCGGCATCTCCTTCCTGTTGATCGACATGAAATCGCCCGGTGTCACGGTGCGGCCTATCATCACCATCGACGGATCGCACGAGGTCAACGATGTGTTCCTGGAAGACGTGCGCGTCCCCGTAGAGAACTTGGTCGGCGAGGAGAACAAGGGCTGGACCTACGCGAAGTTCCTGCTCGGCAACGAGCGTACCAGCATGGCCGGGATCGGCCGGTCCACTCGGTATCTAGGGCGCCTCAAGCAGATCGTGAGAACCGAAGTCGGCGAGGACGATCCGTCCTTCGGGGAGTTTATTAGGGAGATCGCGCGCGTCGAGCTCGATGTGCTCGCGTTGGAGGCGACGGAACTGCGCATCATTGCGCAGATGTCGCGCGGCATCGACCCGGGACCGGCCGCATCGCTGTTCAAGATCAGGGGCACCGAGATATTCCAGCGCATCACCGACCTGACGCACCAGGCGATCGGCAATTACGGTCTGGCCATCCGTGAACACCCGGTAAGCACCAACCACTTCATGCCGGGACCCGACTATGGGCACACGGCGACTGAGAAATATCTGAACTCCCGCAAACTCAGCATTTACGGGGGATCGAACGAGATCCAGCGCAACATCATCGCGAAAGCGGTTTTGGGTCTCTGATCACATCGAGCGAGGCATCCGATGGATATTCAGTTGACGGAAGAACAGGAATTGCTCCGGTCCAGCATTCAACGCTTCTTGCGCGAGCAGTACGATTTCGACGAGCGCCGCAAAATCGTTGCGAGCGATGAAGGCTGGAGCCGCAGGCACTGGAAATCGTTCGCCGAACTCGGGCTCTGCGCCGCGCCGTTCAAGGAAAGCTTCGGCGGACTTGGTGGCGGCTCGCTTGCGACGATGATCGTGATGCAGGAGTTCGGTCGCAACCTCGTCGTCGAACCGTATTTTGAGACGGTTGTCCTCGCCGGTGGCCTGATCGAGGACGTCGGCTCGCCCGAGCATCGCGAAGCATTTCTGCCGAACATCATGGAGGGCGATGCGATATGGGCGGTGGCCTGGGCGGAAGGACGGTCACGTTATGATTTCAACAACGTCACCACCACCGCACGCCGCCAAGGGGACAACTTTGTTCTGAGCGGAACCAAAGCTGCGGTGGTCGGTGCGCCGTGGGCTGATAAGCTGATCGTCTCGGCGCGCACGTCGGGCGAAGCCCGCGATCGCTTTGGCGTGAGCCTCTTCGTGGTCGATCGCCATTCGGCCAATCTTCACTTGCAGAGTTTCAAGACGGTCGACGATCGACGTGCCGCTGAACTCACGCTGATGAACGTGGAAGTGCCGGCCAGCCAATTGCTGGGCCTTGAAGGGTGGGGTGTCACCGCTCTGGAGACCTGCCGCGACCGGGCTATCGGGGCTCTGTGCGCCGAAGCAGTCGGTGCGATGTCTGTGCTGAATTCTGCGACGCTGGAGTATAGTAAAACGCGCAAGCAGTTCGGGGTCGCTCTCGGGACCTTCCAGGTGTTGCAGCACCGCATGGTCGACATGTTCATCGCGCTCGAAGAGGCGCTCTCGCTCACCCAGCATCTGAACCTCAGCCTGGCCGCCCAAGAGCCAAATGGATCGAAACTGGCGTCCGGCGCGAAGTCGAAGGTCGGATATGCCGCACGCTTTGTCGCAGAGCAAGCCGTGCAGCTTCACGGGGGTATGGGTATGAGCGACGAGTTGAACGTCGGTCATTACTTCAAGCGAATAAGCTCCATCAACGTTCAATTCGGCGACCCCACCTACCATCTGATGCGGTACGCGCAGCAGAGCTAATTGTCCCTCCAACGCAGCAAATCGACTAGCGCACCACCAGAGGTAAACAATGACCGAAGCCGTAATCGTCTCGACCGCTCGCACCCCCATTGGCAAGGCTTACAAGGGCGCCCTCAATAATACCGAAGGCGCGACGTTGCTGGGTCATGCCATTTCCGCTGCGTTGTCACGCGCCAACCTGGAGGGCACCGAAGTCGAGGATGTCGTGATGGGTTGCGCCATGCAACAGGGCACCACCGGTACCAACATTGCGCGCAAGGCGCTGCTGCGCGCCGGACTCCCGGTCAGCGTGGCCGGAACCACCATCGACCGGCAATGCGCGTCTGGCCTACAGGCGATTGCCTTGGCAGCGCGCTCGGTCATCTTCGATGGCGTGGAGGTTGCCATCGGCGGCGGCGGCGAATCCATCAGCCTGGTCCAGAATAATCAGTTCAACAGCTTTCATGCCGTCGATCCCGAACTGCTTGCGATGAAAGGAGACGCCTACATCGCGATGCTGGATACTGCCGAAGTCGTGGCGAAACGCTACAATATCTCGCGCGAACGTCAGGACGAATACAGCCTCGAGAGCCAGCGGCGCACGGCAGCGGCGCAACAGGGCGGCCGCTTCAACGACGAACTCGCACCGATCAAGACCACGATGGCGGTCACGGACAAGGCGACCGGCGCCGTATCGTATCAACCAGTGACGCTGTCGGCCGACGAGGGGCCGCGTCCCGATACCACGGCCGAGGGTCTTTCTGGCGTCAAGCCGGCAAAGGGGCCGGGCTTCACTGTCACCGGCGGCAATGCGAGCCAGCTCTCGGACGGCGCCAGCGCCGCCGTCATCATGAGCGACAAGCTTGCCGCACAGAAGGGACTAAAGCCACTCGGCATCTTCCGCGGCTTTGTCGCGGCGGGCTGCGAGCCGGACGAGATGGGAGTGGGGCCGGTTTACGCCGTGCCGCGACTTCTCAAGCGTCACGGACTTAAGATCGACGATATCGATCTCTGGGAATTGAACGAGGCATTCGCGGTGCAAGTCATCTATTGCCGTGACAAGCTCGGGATCGATCCGGAAAAACTCAACGTCAATGGCGGCTCGATCGCGGTTGGCCATCCCTACGGCATGACCGGAGCGCGGCTGACCGGCCATGCTCTGATCGAGGGCCGCCGGCGCCAGGCCAAGTATGCTGTTGTTACCATGTGCATTGGCGGCGGCATGGGTGCCGCGGGCCTGCTCGAAATTCTCCACTGACCAGCAACAGACCGGCTAACCATACATCTGTGAAACCACATCGGAGGCACGAGTGAAGACAGCGATCACTGAGATGTTCGGTATCGAACATCCCATCATCCAGGGCGGAATGCACTATGTGGGGTTTGCCGAACTCGCGGCCGCAGTGTCGAACGCCGGCGGGCTTGGGATCATCACCGGCCTGACGCAGAGGACGCCGGAGCTGCTGGCCAAGGAGATCGCGCGTTGTCGGGACATGACGGACAAGCCATTCGGTGTGAACCTGACCTTTCTGCCGACCTTCAGCGCACCTCCCTATCCGGAATACATCGCCGCCATCAGGGAGGGCGGGATCAAGGTCGTTGAAACCGCCGGGCGCAGCCCCGAACAATACATGCCGGCCTTGAAGGCGGGTGGCATCAAGGTGATTCACAAATGCACGTCTGTTCGCCATTCGCTTAAGGCCGAGCAGATCGGCTGCGACGCCGTCAGCGTGGACGGTTTCGAATGCGGCGGTCATCCCGGCGAGGACGATATGCCCAACATGATCCTGTTGCCGCGCGCGGCCGAGGAGCTCAAGATTCCATTCGTTGCCTCCGGTGGCATGGCGGACGCGCGCAGCCTAGGAGCCTGTCCCTATAATGGACTTAGGATTAAGCGAGGCGGGTTCTGAAGCTTTTTGGGGAGACAGGTTCTCCTCAGCGTGCGGCGGCGAGTTTTGCGAGGTTGTGGGCGATGCAGATCATGGCCCATTCGGCTTTGACCTTGTCGATGCTGCGCAGGAGGAACTGGCGGAAGCCTCT
>NZ_PYCN01000053.1 GCF_003062295.1 Bradyrhizobium algeriense
GACGGCTCGCCCGCCGAGCCGTCGCAGCTCTTCCCTCGGGATTATGTGGAGCGCGGCGAGCCAGAAACCCGCGGAAAACCTGCGCTCAGACGACATCGCTCCGCATAATGCTCCGCTTCGCATAATCCGCACGGCCAACGTAGATGCGGTGGCTGGGGGCGTTGTCGTTCGAGCGGTTGGCTTCTGCAACGATGCGGACGCCCCTGGCCTGCAAACTCAGTGTGACGATCTCGCCCTGGAAATCGTTACCGACCTTCTTGAAAGAACCGATGGTAGCCATGTCACTTCTCCTGTTGTGTTTCGAGCCCGCGACCACCGCGGCCTCGATGGCGATCTACAGGCGGAAGACGATCGGCGACGCACCCGCTCGGGCCGCAGCGCAGCGGAGGACGCCGGCGTGAAGACTTTCTTGCCTCGCGAGGAATGGGCGTTAGCCCAGGGGAAGAAAGTCTTAAGCGACGGCGTTGCGGCTCAGACGATCGAGGCGTAGCCGGTCTTCGGCCAGATCGAGCCATCAAAGAGGCCACGTGCGTCCGCGTGCTGAACTACAATGTCGGGAGAAGACTGGCGTATCTCGGTTGTGGCAAACAAGAGGTGGGAACGATTTAGAGTAGAGAAAGAAACGGGGTGCGGGAAATGGCGGCATTGTCAGCCGACAAACGCCTCTCGAACGGAACGCCTCAACATCGAATCCTTGTGGGCCGAGCCGAGATCGGGGCAGTCTGCTCGATGGCCTCTAGCAGGAGACGTGCACCTTGTCGCTCAAACTTGACGATTCTCTAATGCGCCGATTTACGCGAACCTGCTCGACGTCGAAGGTAGCTGAGGATTATCCGCCGCGGGTGGCGCCCGTGAAAGTCGCCTGAGGCCCACTCCCAACCGCCCCGCTCGGCACCAACGGGCGGGATTCTGCGAAGAGGGTCAACCGCATCCATGCCGTAGCGCCAACGGAAACTGCGCCGAGACAAGCGAAGATCTCCCGCCATGCTAGGGAGGGCGCTCCAAGCTGCGACATCGCGAGAACCACATGATAGCCGGCGATGGCGGCCGGGACGGAGAAAATGGCGCCGATCCCTGCACGCAAGATCGTAGACCGTGTCATTGCAAAAGCGATTTGACTCATAACCAGCGTCGATCCGCCGGCGACAATACCAACGAACAGCGCGCCGATAACGCTAGCGCCGCTATTAAGCGCCGAGATGCCGATGCCGACGGCGACGAAAAACGGCACGGCATAGACCGCAAGCGCAAAAATCAGCCAGCAGAACACGCCAAGGCAGACGGTGTTGAGAACAAGTCCAAGGGCAAGCATGGTGGTGGCTCCGTTTTCATAGATGGAACGGTCGCGCCTTCCACCACCACCGCGGCGCAGTTTTGGACATAAAGTCGAAAATTGGCGGAGTTGCGGCGTATGCAACTCCGCGAATTTCGGAAGGTAGCCAAGACGGCGCTCACGCGCCGCCGAACTTCCAGACGGCAATGCCCAGGCGCTTCGCCTTGTCGGCAAGATTGTCTTGAATTCCCGTGCCAGGGAAATGCATGACACCGATTGGCAGTAGTTCGAGCATGGCGTCGTTGCGTTTGAACGGCGCTGCTTTTGGCGTGCTTGATCCAATCCGGCTTGAAAGCGACCTGAGGTACCTTGCGGTTGACAGCCCATTTGGCGGCGATCAGTTCGGCCCCTCTTGGCGACCCGCCATGGATCAGGACCATGTCGGAATGTTTTCCGCGTACCTTGTCGAGGCGATCCCAGATCAGGTGATGATCGTTGAAGTCGAGGCCACCCGTCAGGGCGATCTTCGGACCGGGCGGCAACATGACCTCGGTCTCGGCGCGGCGTTTGGCGGCGAGGTAGTCTCTGGAGTCGATCATCGCTGCGGTAAGCGTGCGATGGTTCACCAGTGAACCCGATCGGGGGCGCCAGATCGAACCGGTGTGGATCTCAAAGCGCTCGATCGCCTGATCGCGAAACAGTTCCAGACAATTGCGGCGCTCGATCAGCGTAATGCCTTCGCCCGTCAGGCGCTCCAGTTCGACCGATCTCACTTCCGAGCCGTTCTGCTCGAGCAGGCCCTTGCGTTGCGCTTGCTCATTGTTGTCGAGTTCGCGTTCGATCCGATCCGCAGCACGGTGGAACAGATTGACGGTCGACCAGAGCAGGTCCTCGAGATCCGGTTCAAGTCGGGTGTCGCTCAGGGTCGCGACCAGGGCGTCGAAGATATCGGCGACAGCGCCGGTGATCATCTTGCCCTCCGGAAGCGGTCTCGGATCGGGCAGGTCGTCGAATGGACGGTAACCGAAGAGTTGCAGTTCGTTAAGGACGTGGACGGTCGGAGATGAGGCGTGCGTTGGTTCGATGTCGTCATGATCGGTCATGGGAGAGGTCCCTTGTCGGATCGGCCGCGCCCATCGCGGCCTTCGTGGCGATCCCTCAGCCGGCGGGCGGAACGGGCCAGAACCCGAAGCAAAGCGAAGGGCCGCAGCGACAGCGGAGGATGGCGGAGGCCGGCTATTTTGCTTCGCGATGCAAAGCGCGCGGTTCAATCGTCCAAGATGTGTTCTCGCGTCGCCGGCGCGCGGCGGAAAATAGCTGGGCGCAGCCATTGCCGGCCCGGGCCGGTTGCCGTCCGATCGCCCTCTAGAAGGCCGTGGGTGCGACCGAGTCCGACAAGGTGCTGCCCCTTTGACTGATTTGGCGGTATCGAAGCGGGGCTGGCCTTATGCGACGAAAGTAGGCGAAAGCAAAAAGCGATCGACATCCTCCGGTACGAACTGCATCCACAACGCTGCCCGGAGGGCGTCGAGGCCGAAGATATGCAGATCTTCATTGAAATCACCCAGCCGAGGCGACAACGCGATCGCTTCGATGCCGGCGGCTTTTGCGCGCTGCGTCAGAACTGCCACCACCGTGTCTCCGGCGGCATCGGCGTCGCGAGCTATGTAGAGCCTGCGCAAGCTCAACGGGAAGTCGATAGCGCCGAGGTGATTGGCGGAGAGTGCTGCGGCCATCGGCAAGGTCGACATCGCACAGCGTAGCGACAGCATGGTCTCGATCCCTTCACCGGCGGCAAGCACGTCATCGGCTACGCCGAAGCGAACCGCGTTGCCCAGCAGATCGCCCATCGCCCGTCTTGGTGTATCGATCGGAGCTTTGCCGAGGCGAACGCGATCGAAGTCCACCGGATCGAGCCAGGTGCGGTGCACGCCAGTGATCCGACCAGCGATATCCGTGACGCAAGCGATCATTGCCGGCCAGACTTCGGTCGGCATGTGTTCATCGGGTCGATAATAGCAGCGTGGGTGGAAGCGCAAGCTGCCACCATGACGGACATGCGCGATTCCGCGACGCTGCAAATATGTCTCGGCCAGAGTCCCCTGGATTGGACCAGAGATCGCAAACAGTCGTCTTGCGGCCTTTTGTGATCCAGACGGTGCTGGTGGACAAACTCGCTTTGGGGCGAGATCTGGTTTGGTGCGAGGGAGCTTCAAAAAGCGTCTTGCCTCCTCGGCAATCTCCCGAAAGTCACGCAGGCCTCGGCTTTCGCGGATGACATCGAGGAGATCGCCATGCTCCCCGGTCGCAGCATCGGTCCATTTGCCGCCGGGCCCTTTCGTCGAGTCCTGAAGACGCACAAACATCGAGCGACCCGGCGTATTGTGAACATCGCCAACCAGCCAGTACCGCCCCTCCCGCCGGCCGTTGGAGAGATAGTAACGACACACCGCTTCGGCCTCGCGCGCGAGGCGGTGAGCCAATTCGCCCGCATCGCGGGGCATTACGCGACTTCCCGTTCAGCGATGCGTTCGATAGCGTAGTGGTCGAGGACCCTCGACAGGACCTCAACGCCTCGAACATCTGATGGCACGAACATGCGCAGCTTCCAGGAGATGATCTCCGCAAAAAGGCCGTAAGCCCGCAGTCGATCACGCATCACGTCGTCGAACCCGGATAGCTCAATGCGGTGTGCACCCATGACCCGGACGCGGCGAAGCTGGAGCCCTTCGGCGAGGTCAAGAGCGGTCCGGCCCGCCAACAGCGCGGCGAAGGCGGCATCTGGCGCCAATTTCGGCGTGTCCGAGGTAAGGACGTTCGCAACCCAGGCGGCAGAAACCTTGCGGCCGATGACGCGCTCGCCGGCGTCGGTCTGCAGCCGATAGACGCGGGTCGACTCGTTCGGCAGTCGTTTCCAGATCGGCAGCAGTAACCCCGACACTACATGGATGGTGCTATCCGTGAACTCGGGCACCTCCGCAAGCTCCGCCTGCCAGGCCGCAACGAAGCGCGCACGATCCGCTTCGACCCAATGGCTTTCTGCCATCATCCTCAAGGGGACGCTGTGCTGCTCCATTGGTCTGATCAATCGGACGCGTCGCTCGATCTCGCCATCGTCAAGCATGAAACTCGGAGCGGGAATTTGAACGGCCGCACGTCCCGAACGCTCGTTGATCAGCAGGATGGCGCGCGCGTCGCAGAGCCGATCAAGGGCCTCATCCAGCCGCAACGGATGATTGCGTTCGCGCTGGCTGATGGTGAGAAGCCTGGTCTCGGCGCCGGTCGCCGGATGGGCATAAATCGTCCGCCGGTCAGTGACGATAAAGCTCTCGGCGCGGAGCGTTTCCAAGCCGACGTCGTAGATGCCTGATGCGATCGCGCCCTCGATGCGAGCGGTCAGCAACTGCTCGAAGGCGGCGAAGAGGATGTTCTGCAGCTCGATGGTGAGCGCCAGCAACCTGTTGAGGAAGGTCGTAATGGGCGGCAGCTCGTCCTTCAGCCCATTGGTATCCGTTAGCTTCAGGCCGGTCGCGTCCTCAAACCTGTCGAGCGAGCAACCGTCGATCTTGCCCCGCGCCAGCAGCATGTAGAGTTGACGCAATGCATCCCGGCCGTATTGGCTTTCGAGATTGTCTTCGGGACGGAACAGACCTTGCCCCCCGGTCTGCCGCTGACCGCGCGTGATGGCCCCTAGCGTATCGAGCCTGCGGGCAATGGTGCTGAGAAAACGCTTTTCGGCCTTCACGTCGGTCGCAATGGGCCGAAACAGCGGCGGTTGCGCCTGGTTGGTCCGGTTGGTGCGGCCGAGGCCCTGAATGGCGGCGTCCGCTTTCCAACCGGGTTCGAGCAGGTAATGGACGCGCAGTCGCCTATTCCGCGCCGACAGCTCGGCATGATAGCTGCGCCCTGTGCCGCCTGCGTCCGAGAACACCAGGATACGCTTGACGTCGTCCATGAACGCCGAGGTCTCGGCGAGGTTGGCCGAGCCCGCGCGGCTTTCGACCACCAGCCGATCACCCTTGCGGACGATCCGGCGCGAGCGACCGGTCACTTCGGCGACCATGTCCGTGCCGAAGCGCTGGACGACCTGATCCAGTGCTCCAGGGACCGGAGGCAGCGAGGCAAGTTTCTCGATCAGGCGGCCGCGGCGCGCGACGGCTTCCCGGCTCTCGACCGGTTGGCCGTCGCGATAAACAGGCCGGGAGCAGAGGTTGCCTTCCGAGTCGGTGAAGGGCTCGTAGAGCTGAACCGGGAAGGAATGAGCGAGATAGTCGAGCACATATTCGCGCGGGGTGATGTCGACCTGGACGTCGGCCCACTCTTCGGTCGGGATCTCCGCAAGGCGGCGTTCCATCAGCGCCTCGCCGGTCGAGACGATCTGGATGACAGCGGAGTGTCCAGCGTCAAGATCGCGCTCGATCGAGCGAATCAGCGACAGCGTCTTCATCGAGGTCAACAGATGGCCGAAGAAGCGCTGCTTGGCGCTTTCGAAGGCCGACCGGGCCGCAGACTTCGCTTGTCCATTCAACGTGCCGGTCTCGCCCATGATGTTGGCGGCCCGCATGGCGGCCTCGAGGTTATTGTGGATGATGCTGAATGCGCCGGCATAGGCGTCATATATCCGGACCTGTTCGGGCGTGAGTTGGTGCTCGATAAGTTCGTACTCGACACCTTCGTAAGACAGGGATCGCGCCGCATAGAGACCTAGCGCCTTGAGGTCACGCGCCAGCACCTCCATTGCCGCAACGCCACCTTCCTCGATTGCCTCGACGAATTCCGCACGGGTGGCGAATGGAAAGTCGTCGCCACCCCACAAACCGAGCCGCTGGGCGTAGCCAAGATTATGCACCGTCGTGGCGCCCGTCGCGGAGACGTAGACGACGCGGGCATTCGGCAGTGCGTGCTGGAGGCGAAGCCCCGCGCGCCCTTGCTGGGACGCTGCCTGGTCACCGCGCTCGCCTTTACCGCCAACCGCGTTCTGCATCGCGTGGCTCTCGTCAAAGATGATGACGCCGTCGAAGTCCGGGCCCAACCATTCGACGATCTGCTGCACACGTGAAAGCTTTTCTCCTCGCTCGTCGGTGCGTAGCGTAGCGTAGGTCGTAAACAGGACACCTTCCGCGAGCCGGACCGGAGTCCCCTGGCGGAATCTGGACAGCGGCGTTACCAGAAGGCGCTCCATGCCGAGCGCTGACCAGTCGCGCTGCGCATCCTCGATCAGCTTGTCTGACTTGCTGATCCAGACCGCGCGACGGCGACCCTTGAGCCAGTTGTCGAGCAGGATGCCAGCGACCTGCCGTCCCTTGCCCGCTCCTGTACCGTCGCCCAGGAACCAGCCGCGGCGAAAGCGGACGACATTCGAAGCGTCGTCTGGTGCGGCCGCTACGACGTCAAAAGTCGCATCGACCGTCCAGGAGCCCGCGAGAAATTTCGAATGCGCCTCGCCCGCATAGATGATGCTTTCAAGCTGGGCGTCCGACAGGACTCCATCTACGACCAAACTCGAAGGCAAATGCGGCCGATAGGATGGCTTCGGAGGTGCAACGGAGGCCATTGCCGCCGACTGAACGAGTTTAGTCGGATGCGCATGCGATTTGGGAATACGGATCGACTGCAATCCATATCCTTCATAAAGCGCATCGGTCAGTTGGACGCCCTCCGGCGGCGTCCAGCTGACCGTCTCGTAGGTGAGTTCTACGCCTTCTGGTGCCGGGATCGCCGATGTAGACGACGGACGCGTTGCAGAAGCCCCGACCGTTCGTGGGATCGCAGGACGTCTGATGGCATCGACCACGACCGGAGTGATGACTGGTAGCCTGGGAGGAACATGCTTGGTCACCCAGTCAAGCAATGTGGCGACATCGCTCGCCATGCCAGGTGAGACAGGGAACACGGTCGGATCGATGGCGGGCTGCTTGTCGATCACAAGCAGCCTCGTGTCGGTGCGTGTCCCGTGCTTCGCAAAGACAGCGCCACCGATCGCGGCAGAGAATACGACGCGAGCCCGTTCTTGGAGACGGACGAAGGCGTCGATCCACGCTGGATCATCATAGGCGAAGGTGGCGCCGGTGATGGCGACGAGACGCCCGCCGTCGCAAAGGCGCGCTAGCGCCGAAGTGACGTGCCGGAGGGTTGCGTCCGCCATGCGGCGATCGACGTCCGCCATTGCCGAGAATGGCGGGTTCATCAGGACCACGCTCGGAACAATATCGACATCGAGATGATCGTCGATCTGTGCGGCGTCGAATCGCGTTACATCAGCCGCGGGAAACAGATGATCGAGCAAGTCGGCGCGGGCCTCAGCCAACTCGTTTAACACGACGGTGCCGCCAGCTACCTCCGCAAAAATGGCGAGCAGGCCGGTCCCCGCCGAGGGTTCCAGGACGCGATCGGTTGGCGTAATGCCAGCCGCGGTGCATGCCGCCAGACCAAGGGGGATCGGCGTCGAGAATTGTTGCATCACCTCGCTTTCCAGGGAACGCCGGGTATGGGTAGGCAGGCAGGTCGCGATCTTCGTAAGCATCGGCAGCATGGCAGCCGGCGAACCGGCCTTGGCACGAATGGCCGAGCCGAATTTGCGAAGGAACAGGACGGTCGCCACCTCGCAGGCGTCGTAGGCGATTTTCCAGTTCCAGGCGCCGGTCGCATCAGAGGCGCCGAAGGCAGCCTCCATCGCGCCGCGCAGGACAGCGGCATCGATGCGACGGCCGCGTTCGAGATCGGTCAAAAGCTGTCGCGCGGCCCTGACGACGGCGGAGGTGAGAGATGCGGTGGCACGGACTGAAAGCGGCGCGGCGGTGCCGCTAACGAGTTAGTTCGGTCATGGCAGGATGTCTCGGGAGAGCGGGAATGGGTCGAACCATCCGGCGCTCTCTCGGACCGAGACGGTTCAAACCCTTCCCGGCCGGCCTCTCCCTCTTAGCCTTCTCGTGAAAAAGGGGACCGGCGCTGCGCGCCGGCCCCCAAAGCGTGCGCGGCAGCCGGAGCCGTCGCGCGATCAAAAAATCATTCTGCGGCGTCCAGTTGTGGCCGATCGTCGTCGCTGGCGCTGTCTCGATCATCGTCGTCGGTGAGAAATTCCGGTAGCGGCCCGGCTTCACCGTCCTGCTCCTGCGCCGCCGTAACGTCGACGAGACGGAGCGGCTCCGGCAGCCAGCCGACACCGTCGAGAAGACGTTCGGCCTCCGTCGCCATATCCGTCTTCTTCAGATGGTCGATCAGTTGCGCCGCCTGCTCGCCTTTCGCTTCCCGAACCGCTTCGAGGATGCGGGGTTTTGTAACGCGGCCGAGATAGTTGTCGACGGTTGGCCTCCACCCTGCCTGGACCATGTCGAGCCCGACGGCTCGCGCCAAAATATTGGCTTGGTCAAGCCGGGTACGAACGCCGTGGGCGGAGACACGGCCTTGATTGTAGCGGTTAGCCGGCTCGTAAAGTGCGTTCACCGCAAATGATGCGCAGTGAGCGAACAGGGAGGCCTGTCCGCAGCCATCGAGGGCGGTCAGTGCATCCCAGAGATCGTTCTCGCTCTGCGGCAACCTCGCTTTCCAGGACTCATACCGCGCCTCAACGGCCTTCGCAGACTCGCTTTCCCTCAGCCCAGGGGCTTGAACGGGAAACGTTGGTGTACGAAGCCCGATCTCAAGACAGCTCCCGGACGAAGCGAACCGGTAATAGGTCGCGAGAACGAAGTTGTGCAGCACCGCCTGGAAGGCTATCGCCGGATTTTCCGCCAGCGCATCCCGCAACGCCAGTGTGCGATGTGCCGTCAGCTCGATGAGGAGTCGATCCGGCAAAGGTTTTGTAACGTCCTCGTCGTCCTCTTCAGCCTCAGTCGGGCCACCCGCGACCGAAATGACCGCGCCGGGCACCGAGGCCGCAACCTCTTGGCCTCCCGTCGACGACGTATCGGCGCCCTGGCCGATTTCTGGATCGCCCACAGGTGCCTCGTCCTCCGGTCGGACATAACCCCGATCTATCGAGAGCCGGCCCTCGGAATCGATGCTGACGAAGACCCCGGCGCGAACGATGTCGGCGGGATCGTAGACCACGGATCGGTCTTCGAAAGCCAGCAGCGCCGCTTCGATCTCGCCGAGACGCTGGTCGACCGCGTCGGGCAACTCGTCCGCATCCTGATATTCGGCCTCTAGCCTGTCATGCTCGGCGTTGAGCGCATCAATGGTCGCCTGCTCCTCGACCGTGACATCGACGGGCTTTCCCTCCAATTCTCGCAAGCCACCGGTGTGGCCATATGGGAAATCGACGGCGACCGAGATCCACTTCCAGCCTTCTGCCGCGATTGTCTCGGCCTCGGACTTTAGCTTCTCCGTGACGAGACGATCGAGCAGAGCGACGTCCTGCAGCCAACCGCCATCGTCATTCTCGAACAAATCGCGCAAGACCGGACCTCCGGCCTGCTCGTAGGCATCGATGCCGACGTACTGCGCACGGCGATCGGACCCGGGTACCGTCTTCTCGGTGAGCATGCGGCGGATCTGGTATGGCTCGTCATAACCGGATCGGCTGACGTTCTCCCAGACCTGATCCTGGCGGGCGTGATCGGCCGTGACCGAGAATGCCATGAGTTGCTCGAGGGTCATGCCGTCTTCGGCATAGACCTCGTGCAGCTTCGGCGAGACCGACGCCAGGCGCAGGCGCTGCTTGACGATCGCAGGCTTCACGAAATGTCGCGCGGCAATATCTTCCTCGGTCATGCCGAGATCGCGGAGCGTTTGGAAGGCCCGGAATTGATCAAGCGGGTGCAGGCCTACCCGCTCATCGTTCTCCGCCACCGAATCGTCCTCGGCAATGCCCCCTTCACGAACGACGCACGGCACCGCCTGCGTCTTCGACATGCGCCTCTGTTTCACCAGAAGCTCGAGAGCCCGGTAGCGCCTGCCGCCCGCCGGCACCTCGAACATGCCGGTCTCGTTACCATCTGCATCGACGACAGCCCGGACACTCAGGCTCTGCAGCAGAGTACGCTGCGCAATGCTTTCGGCTAGCTGCTCGATCGAGACACCGGCTTTCACGCGGCGGACGTTCGACTGGCTGAGCACGAGCTTGTTGAAGGGAATGTCCCGGGAAGGCGACAGCGTGATTTTCTGTACGGCTTTCGTCATTTTTGCTCTCCACGACGGGTAGCCGTGAGACTCTCTCTCGGCTTCCAACCCGTCGCGAACAGCGTCCCCTCCTCTCACTCTCGCGCGGCCGCAGCAGGCGAAGCATCACGCCGCCTGGTGATCGGCGACAGCCGAGTCCAGCGAACCGGAGACAATGGGTTCAGGAACGAAGCCGAGCAAATAGTCCGCGGCCTTGCTCGCCTGCGAGGCGGCGCGCACGATGGCTCGATTGTCTTCGCGCAGGACTTCAAGCCAGGAGCCGATATAGTCGGCATGGCGCACGGTCGGCACGATCCCGAGCGACGCGCAGCTGAACGCGGCACTGAGTTCAGCGACCAGTTCCTCGAAGGCGTACTTTCTCGTGCCATAGGATCCGCCCTGGTCACGGTTGAGACGCGAGCGATGTCCGGTCGCATGACCCAGTTCATGCAGCGCCGTGCGGTGCCAGTTGATCGGTTCGAAATAGGCCTGCGGCGGCGGGACCTGTACATAATCCTCGGCTGTTGCATAGAATGCGCGATCTCCACCAATCCGAAATGGGATTCCGCTGGCCTTGATCAGGGCTTCGACTGTGGGTTCGATCAAGCCCGGCGGCGGTGGGGGCGCAGCGGTGGCGATCTCGTCGGGCAGTTCTTCACACTGATCGGTGTTGAAAACGGTAAATCGCTTGAGGAATGGAATTGCCTGTGCTTCTTCGCCGGTCTCGGCGGCGCGTCGTCTTTCGTCAGTGGGCACGAACCGGTCGGCATAAACGACGGTGGTACCGCGTTCACCCTTGCGGACGTGACCTCCAAGGGAGAGCGCCTGGCGGAAAGTGAGCCAACTTTGGCCGGTAAATCCGCGTTCGATCGCGGCTCCCCAAAGGATCAGGATGTTTACGCCACTGTATTGCCGGTCAGTCGAGGCGTTTTTCGGCATCGCCAGCGGCGCTTTGGCCGCGGCCGTACCCCAGGGCTGGACCCAGGGCACCCGGCCGGCCTCAAGCTCGGCAATAATCCTGTCGGTGATTTCGTCATAGAGGGTCGCCCGGTCCTGACCGGCGCGAGCAGTATGGTTTGACATCGCGGGTCTCCGCGACAGGCGCCACGAGCCTCTCTCGCAGCCTTCAACCCGTCACGGCAAACCCGGGCGGCACTCTTACTCTCAGCCTCTTGCGTGAGGGGTCTACACCCGTGTGACCGAGACGCCGCGTGGGTCGGCTTACAAGAGCTCGGTTGGCCCTGCTTGATGTGCCTAGCGCAGGCCTCGATCAGGGTGCGCCAAGGGCGCATCGCCTCAACGGAAAATGGCACCCGCAGGAGCGTGAGCATAGCGACGCCGAAGGCGGCACGCGGGACCGAGTGCAGCGACGAGACCGGTTAAGAGGGCACCCGGGAACGGGGCAGTGATAGCGACGCCGGCATACTTCATGACGGCGGGCCCCTTTCCCGAGTGCCCCCGGCGAGGAGCTCCGCAGCTCTTGCGCGAGGGATCGAAGCCGAAGGCCGAGACGCAGCTTTGCGGCTCGGTTCACGAGAGCCCGGTCCGGCACTTGCCGGACGCGCACAACCGGAAATGAAGAGCTGAGCTGGGGCTTTGGATTCTTCGCGAGCGTTTGTCTGCGCGGCATAGAAGCATCGGAAATCGCTTCTTTGAGTCTTCACCGCCCGCCCGAGCACAGTTTCCGGTGGCAAATTCGGCCATCCGTCGCCCAGCTACCTAGCGCGTAACCTGAAGCGCACCGTTCGCGGGCGGTATCACGCCAAACCCTGAGTTCCCGCCATTGCGAATCCCAGCCATGTGTTAGCAGCGGAACGAATGACGGAGAAAACGATTCGCCGTATCAGGAGCGATTTCTATGCTGATGACCCGTGAACAAAGGCCGGCGATACGGACGATGCGCGGATGGGCGATTGACGTGCTCCAGGAAGCTGGCGCCATCCGCGAGTGCGAGGAGCACGGTTGGATGCAGGACCGCGCCGATCCGCATGCTTGGGAGCGAGCGATTGATATCGCCCGTGAAGACCCGCCAGCAGGGGTCACCCCTGATGCAGCGGCGGCCGAGGTTCGCGACGTGCTGAACTCGATCGGTGATACCTGCCCAGAATGCCCTGCTGATTAGAAGGACCGGCGCCGAGCATGGCAGAAACTACCCCCGCGCGCGGCGCAGCGCGGCTTCCAATCGCTCTTTCTCCTTATCCCAGCGGGCTTTTTCGGCCTGCGAGCTCTTCTCGAGAGCCTCGACCTCCGCCTGGATGGCGGCGGCGCGCTTCGCGTGCTCCTGCTCGGCCTTGTCCAACGCAGCCTGCGCCTTGTCGACCGCCTGACGGCGTTCACGCTCCTTCTGCCTGGCGGCCTCTTCCTTCGCCCGTTCAAGCTCGCGGCTCCTCCGTTCCCGTTCGTAGTCGAAAGCGGCCTTTCGTTCCGCAACCTTGTCGACGGGGCGAGGGGAAGGCTGCTTCGCCTTTGGGCCTTTCGACTTGCGGACGGCTTTCGTTGGTCCTCCGCCGCCAAGATCGGTGGGCAGTTCGGCATGTTCGCTGAAAGGTCGGTCGGTGCCAACCGGGCGCCTGAGAACGACGCCAGGATTCGCCATGGCCGCGGCGATGACGTCCGGATCGTCACTTTCCTTCGCCGCTCCCTGGTGGAAGAGATTGCTGTCTGCGCCCCACGCTTCCAGAGCCGCTTTCATGGAGGGAGTGGCGATCGCCAGATCGAAGAAACCTAGCGAAGTCTGGTAGGTCTTGAGTTTTCTGGCCATCGGTCTGATCAGCCCTTCCCGTTCGATAGTCAACGTCGCGCACTCTGGGATTGGTCGCGGCGTCTGACGGAACATGCCATGGCTTTGAGCGTTCCCTCATTCTTGAAGGACGTCCATGCATTACGCAACGCGCTCTGAAGGATTGGCCCTTGAATGAGCCGGACGTCGACCCTGCCCAAGCGCTTACAGCCGATACTCGCTACGCTCACCGACGCGCCGTTCGACGACCCCGGCTGGGTTTTTGAGGACAAGTACGATGGCTTCCGGATGATCGCGGAAATCCGGCGGGGCAAGGTTGCGCTCTACAGCCGCAACGGCAAGATTATGAGCCGCTGTTATATCGAGGTCGCCAAAGCGCTGGAGGGCGTGAAGGGCGACGCCGTGATCGACGGCGAGCTCGTCGCGATCGGAAAGGACGGCGTCTCGCATTTCCAGCTGCTTCAAAACGCGCTGCGCCATGAAGCGAAGCTGCTGTATTGTGCCTTCGATCTCATGTTCGAGAACGCAGCGGACTTGCGCAAGCAGCCTCTTCTCGAGCGCAAGAAGCGGCTGAAGGCAATTCTGCCGCGCGACAAGCTGATCGCCTTTAGCGCTCACCGTAAAGGGAACGGCACGAAATTCTTCGCCGAGGCCGAGCGGAAGGGTCTCGAAGGGATCATGGCGAAGCGCGCCGACAGCGCGTATTCGTCCGGAAGCCGGACCCCGGATTGGCTGAAGATCAAGACGGCAAAGCGACAGGAAGTGGTGATCGCTGGTTTCACGGCGCCCAGGCGCACCAGGCCGTTTTTCGGCGCCCTGGTCCTCGCCGTGCGGGAAGGCGACGCATGGCGCTACGTCGGACATGTCGGCACTGGCTTCAGCCACAAGGTCCTGGAAGAGCTCCATGCCAAGCTCGTGAAGCTGACGACCTCTAAGTCACCTTTTCCTGCCAAAGTGAAGGACGAGGCCGCGACGACTTGGGTCAAGCCCTCGTTGGTGGCCGAGGTCAAATTCGCGGAGTGGACGAGCAAGGGCGAACTGCGCCAGCCCGTCTACCTCGGGCTCAGGTCCGACAAGCGGGCGAAGGATGTCGTGCGCGAGCGAGAACGTCCGCGCAAATAGCGCTTCCCTTCGGGCCTAACCGGCAAACGGAACGAATTAACGCTTCGCCTCCTCCGCTGTGAACTCCCTGCGCGCTGGTGCGCTCAGTCGCCTCTAAGCTCGTGGATTTCCGGTCGCACGCCCTCACGCGTGACTTCGAGCGTCGCAAGCGTGATCGGCAGCTTGAAGCGCCGGCGTCCCGCGCTGCCGGGATTCAGGTAGAGAACGCCACCGACCGTGTCGATCTTCGGCACGTGGGAATGGCCGGAGACGATGACGTCGATGCCGGCGCCGGGATAGGCCTTCAGCGTCTTCAGGTCGTGCAGAACGTAGATTGACTTTCCCGCCAAGCGCACGAGCTTCGTGTCGGGGTATTCGCGGGCCCACTCGCCACTGTCCACGTTTCCACGGATGGCGGTGACAGGGGCGATCCGGCGAAGCGCGTCGACGATCTCGGGACGCCCGATGTCGCCGGCATGGATGATGTGATCGACGCCCGTGAGGCCTCGTTCCGCCTCGGGCCTCAACAGGCCGTGCGTGTCCGAAATGATTCCAATCCTGAACATCATTTCCCGGCGCTCTCAACCGCGATCGCCAAAAGACGATCGAGAAGCTCTACCTGCCCGGACAGCATCTTCGTCCGCGCGAACTCGATATTGAACCATTCCGCGCGGTCCACTTCGGGAAATCTCTGCCGTCGACCGCTTCGGGGCGGCCATTCGATATCGAACGTATTGCTGGTCAGTGCCGCCGGGTCAAAATGGCCCTCGCCGGCGAATGCGATAACGCGCTTCCCTCCTCGCTGTCGGACCTCCCCCAGGGCCTGCAGTGGACCAATCGAAGCGCTCGGGCCGAGTTCTTCGGCAAACTCGCGCCGCGCGACGTGCTCTGGAGCATCCGCGGCATCGATTTCGCCCTTCGGAATGGACCATGCGCCATTGTCCTTCTTGCGCCAGAACGGACCGCCGGGATGAACGAGCAGGACCTCGAGCCCGCGAGCGCCCTTGCGGTGTGCGAGAATGCCCGCACTCAACATCGATCTCCTGGAAGTCTTTTTCAGCGCAGCCATATTGCTCCCTGCCGCGGACGACGAAATAACGGCCGTCTGGCGTCACTGGATGCTTAACGATTCGCTTAAGCCGACTTGCGCTGCGGCCTAGCCGCCGGCTTCTTCGCCGTCTCCTTCGCCTGCTTCTTGCCGGCGATCGGCATCAGCATTTCCTTCTGCCCGGCCACCGCCTTACGCGCCTTCTTGGCTGGCTTCTTCGGCGCCTCTGTCTCTGCCGCCGCGCCTCCTCCGATGCTCTTGCGCAGCGCGTCCATCAAATCGACGACATTCTCGCCACGCGGTCGCGCTTTCGCGGTAATCGGCTTGCCGGCACGCTTCTGGTTGATGAGATCGATAAGGGCAGTTTCGTACTGGTCTTCGAACTTGTCCGGATCGAAGTGGCCCGCTTTCTGATTGACGATGTGCCTGGCGAGATCGAGCATGTCCTTGGTGACTTTGACATCCTGGATGTCGTCGAAATACTCGTCCGAGGAACGCACTTCGTACGGATAGCGCAGCAGCGTCCCCATCAGCCCCTTGTCGAGCGGCTCCAGCGCGATGATGTGCTCGCGATTGGTCAGCACCACGCGACCGATCGCGACCTTGTTCATCTCACGGATCGTTTCGCGGACGACGGCGAAGGCGTCGTGCCCGACCTTGCCGTCCGGCACGAGGTAGTAGGGGCGAATCAGATATCTCGGATCGATCTCGCTGCGGTCGACGAACTCGTCGATCTCGATGGTTCGCGTCGATTCCAGCGCGATGTTCTCGAGCTCCTCCTTCGTCACCTCGATGAAGGTATCGGTGTCGACCTTGTAACCCTTGACGATATCCTCGTTGGCGACCTCCTCGCCGGTATCGGCGTCCACCTTGGCGTATTTGATGCGGTGGCCTGTCTTCCGGTTGAGCTGATTGAACGAGACCTTTTCGGATTCCGACGTGGCCGGATAGAGCGCTACCGGACAGGTGACGAGAGAAAGGCGCAGGAAGCCTTTCCAGTTAGCGCGGGGGGCCATGGTGGGGAACTCCAATCCTGATGCCGGATTCAAGACGATCCACTCAGCTTGGTTCCGACATCGCGGCCTTCCCAACAGGGTGATTTTTTCTCCGCCGCTGGCCTAAGCGGACTCGACTTTTGTTCTCTTTATGTTCTAATTCGGAATGACAGACCGACCCGCGAGCTGGCGCATGCCGACCCCGAACGACGTCGATCTGGCAGCCCTCAAGCACCCGCCGACCACCTTCGTGCACGATCTTGCAAGCCGTCTGCGCTGCCGCAAGTGCGCCAAGGCGGGGCGGCGTCCGTCGGCGACCTTGCTCCAACTTGGTTGGCAGCCGCGTCACCCCCGAGGGGAGGACTAGGTTGCGATCACAGCAGGAATCATCGACCGTCGTTTACTCCGGCCATGAATGGACCCCCAAGGTGCAGACGGCAACCGCCTACCTCGAAACCCTCAATCCCGAGCAGCGGCGGGCCGTGGAGCACGGCGCTGAGGGAGGATTGGCGGCACCGCCCCTGCTCGTCATCGCCGGCGCAGGCTCCGGAAAGACCAACACCCTCGCCCATCGGGTCGCCCATCTGATCGTCCAGGGCGCCGATCCGCGCCGGATCCTATTGATGACGTTTTCACGTCGCGCCGCGTCCGAGATGACCAAGCGGGTCGAACGGATCGCACGGAAGGTGATGGGCAACAACGCCGGCGTCATGACCGACGCGCTGACCTGGGCCGGCACCTACCACGGCATCGGTGCCCGCCTGTTGCGCGAGTACGCCGAACAGATCGGTCTGGACCCGGCCTTTACGATTCACGACCGCGAAGACTCCGCCGACCTCATGAACCTGGTCAGGCATGAGAAAGGCTTCTCGAAGACTGAAAGCCGCTTCCCGACCAAAGGCACCTGCCTTTCCATCTATTCGCGCTGCGTCAACGCCGAAATGCCGATCGAGCAGGTCATCGGCACATCGTATCCGTGGTGCTCCGGGTGGTCGACGGAACTGAAGGAACTGTTCGCGGCCTATGTCGAGGCCAAGCAAAAACAGAACGTGCTCGACTACGACGACCTCCTGCTCTACTGGGCGCAGATGGTCGGCCACGCCGGTCTCGCCGACGACATCGGCAGCCGCTTCGATCACGTCCTGGTCGACGAGTATCAGGACACGAACCGCCTGCAGTCCTCGATCCTGCTGGCGCTGAAGCCCGGAGGACGAGGCCTGACAGTCGTCGGCGATGACGCCCAATCGATCTACTCGTTCCGCGCCGCGACCGTGCGCAATATTCTGGACTTTCCGACCAGTTCTCGCCGCCTGCGAGCATTATCACGCTCGACCGCAATTATCGCTCGACGCAGACGATCCTCGCCGCCGCCAACGGCGTCATCGGTCTTGCGAAGGAACGCTTCACCAAAAACCTGTGGACCGAGCGCACCTCCGGGGCGAAGCCGCAACTCGTCTCGGTTCGCGACGAAGCCGACCAGGCTCGCTTCATCGTCGAACGCATTCTGGAGAATCGCGAGTCCGGTACGCTCCTCAAGGAGCAGGCCGTGCTGTTCCGGACATCCAGCCACAGCGGCCCGCTTGAAATCGAACTGACGCGCCGGAACATCCCGTTCGTGAAGTTTGGCGGACTGAAGTTTCTCGACGCCGCCCACATCAAGGACATGCTGGCGTTGCTGCGGTTCGTCGAAAATCCGCGCGATCGTGTCGCCGGATTCCGTCTGCTGCATCTGTTGCCCGGCATTGGCTCCGCCACCGCGCAGCGCGTGCTCGACCGCATGGCGGAGGCCGCCGACCCTATCGCTGCGCTCGCGTGCATCCCAACGCCACCGCGCGCCGGTGACGACTGGAAGGGCTTCGTCGAGACCTTGGGCAATCTCCGATATTCGGAATGGCCTGTCGATCTGGAGCGTGCGCGCCTTTGGTACGAACCGCATCTCGACCGCATCCATGAAGACGCCGATACACGGCGGGCTGACTTGCTCCAGCTCGAGCAGATCGCTTCCGGGTATTCTTCGCGCGAGCGCTTCCTGACCGAGCTCACGCTGGATCCGCCCGACGCGACCAGCGACCAGGCCGGCGTGCCGCTGCTCGACGAGGATTACCTGATCCTGTCGACGATCCACTCCGCCAAGGGCCAGGAGTGGAAGTCGGTCTATCTGCTCAACGTCGTGGATGGCTGCATGCCTTCTGACCTTGGTGCCGGCACCTCGGCCGAGATCGAGGAGGAACGTCGCCTGCTCTACGTCGCCATGACCCGCGCCAAGGATGACCTCCATCTGGTCGTACCGCAGCGGTTCTTCGTCCACGGCCAGCACGCGCAGGGCGATCGTCATCTCTATGCCTCCAGGACCCGCTTCATTCCCGAAAAGCTGTTGGGTCTGTTCGAGCGGACGGCCTGGCCTCTTGTGCCCGCCGGTGCCGGGGCGCGCACCGCCGGCCAAGGACCCAAAGTCGATATAGGCGCCCGCATGCGGGGAATGTGGCGGTAGCCGGGAGATACCGAAATGAGATTACTCATCGCCATGGTCGCCGCATTTGTTTGTTCGCCAGCGATAGCGGCGGACTACCTGGGAAAGGTTCTGGCCGTGTCGGACGGAGACACCTTCACCATGGAAGCCGATGGCGCCAAAGTACGCGTGAGGATCTGCGGAATCGACGCCCCCGAACGCGGGCAAGCTGGTTACGGACAGGCCGCCGGCGTGCTGTCGAGCATGATCGAGGGCAAGACGGTCCATTGTCTGCAAGTGGGTGAAGGCACCGTCTGCGACGGGCGGTCTCGACCTACCAGTCGGGACCGCATCGTGGCACAGTGCTTCCTCGACAAGTTTGATATCGCGGAACAGATGACCAGGTCCGGCACCGCGTGCGACTGGCCCAAATTCTCCGGCGGCAGGTACAAGATCAGCGACACCACCTGCTCGCGCAAATAGGATTCGACGCCGTTCAAGGGCCGTTCGCGCGGCCGTCAAAACAGACGAGACCCCCGTGTGTAATCTCTATTCGATCACCACCAACCAGGCCGCCATCATCGCGCTGTTTCGGGTGATCAACCGGTATGTCGGCAATCTGGCGCCGATGCCCGGCGTATTTCCCGACTACAAGGCACCGATCGTGCGCAACGGAGCCGGGGGCCGCGAACTCGCCACGGCGCGGTGGGGAATGCCATCATCATCAAAGGCGTTGATGGACGCCACCAAAAAACGAGCCGAAAAGCTGCAGGCCAAGGGCAAGCCGGTCGACTTCAATGAATTGCTTAGAATGGAGCCGGACGGCGGCACGACCAACATCCGCAATGTAAAGAGCAAACACTGGACCCGCTGGCTCGGCGTTGAGAACCGTTGCGTGGTGCCGTTCAACTCCTTCAGCGAATTCAACAAGGTCGAAGGCGGCGACATCTGGTTCGCACTCGACGAGACGCGCCCCCTTGCCTGCTTCGCCGGCATCTGGACCAACTGGACCTCCGTCCGGAAGGTCAAGGAAGGCGAGACTGACAACGACCTCTTCGCTTTTCTTACGACTGAGGCTAACGCCGAGGTCGGCACCATCCACCCCAAGGCGATGCCTGTGATTCTGACGACGTCGGAAGACGTCGAGACCTGGATGACGGCTCCTCCGGACGAGGTCTTGAAGCTGCAGCGGCCGCTTTCGGACGGCTCGCTCAAAATCGTCGCCCGCGGCGTCAAGGAAGATCTGGCCGGGCAGCCAACGTGACCGTCGAGGACGATGACGACCAGACAGTTCCCCCGGGCCGCCAGCGCAAGATTATCCACGTCGACATGGACGCCTTCTACGCGTCCGTCGAGCAACGGGACAATCCGGATCTCCGCGGCAAGCCGGTCGCCGTCGGCGGGTCCCAGGAGCGGGGTGTCGTGGCGGCCGCGAGTTACGAAGCCCGCAAGTTCGGCGTTCGGTCGGCTATGCCCTCGGTAACCGCCAAGCGGCAGTGTCCGGATCTGATCTTCGTGAAGCCGCGCTTCGCGGTCTACAAGGCGGTCTCCCAGCAGATCCGTGAGATCTTCGCAGAGCACACACCAATCATCGAGCCGCTGTCGCTGGACGAGGCCTACCTCGACGTGACCGAAAATCTGCAGAGCATTCCGTTGGCCCGGGACGTCGCATTCGCGATCCGTGCGAAGATCAAGGAAGTAACCAACCTCAACGCTTCGGCCGGCATCTCCTACAACAAGTTTCTGGCGAAGCTCGCCTCCGATCACCGCAAGCCGAACGGACAGTACGTCATCACACCCGAGATGGGCCCGGCGTTCGTCGAAGCCTTGCCGGTCGGCAAATTCCACGGCATCGGGCCGGCCACCGGCGCCAAGATGAATTCTCTCGGTTTGTACACCGGCCTCGACATGCGCAACCAGTCGCTCGAATTCATGCAGGCAAACTTCGGGAAGGCCGGAAGCTACTACTACTGGATCTCGCGGGGCGTCGACAACCGTGAGGTCCGCGCCGACCGGATCCGAAAATCCGTCGGCGCCGAAAACACGTTCTCTATCGACCTCACCGACTTCGACGCCATGGTCGTCGAACTCGAGCCGCTCATCGACAAGGTCTGGCGATACTGCGAAGGCGCCGGCAACCGGGGACACACGGTGACGCTTAAAATGAAGTTCAACGACTTCGAGATCATCACGCGCAGCAGATCCGTCCCCGTCGCGATTTCGAGCCGCAGCGATCTCGAACGCCTATCGATCGCTTTACTGCACAACGAGATGCCGGTCCCCAAGCCGGTCCGGCTTCTGGGAGTCTCGCTATCAGCGCTGCAGCATGTCGACGACGCAGAACTACAGTTGGCGCTGCCGATGTAATCGCGTGACGTCGCTTCCTTTTCGGGTCGATCGTTGAGTTCAATCTGTCCCGACAGGATCTTTGGGAGAAGACGATCACGCTCTTCCTGTCGCGTTGCGCACGAATGAAGGTGTCCTCCAAGGCGACGTGACGGCGATCGGCCCGCCAGCGAGGCCCGCCCCCACGCGACTAAAAGCCCTGACGCTGCATCATGAACTAGGGAGGCTGATTGCCTTTCTGATCCGACGCGCTTCCTCCGAGGTGAGTTTGCTGGCGCTGACGCTGTAACGTCGCTTGTCATCGCGGCAAAGAGCCAGGCCATCGTAACGAAGCTGGCGTCCCTGGACGGTGTAGCCACTCGGAATTCTCCTGCATCAGGGTTCAGGGAGGCTTGAAACGACGAGTTGACTCCACGAGAACAAAATCGGAACATTGGCGCCAGCCGGTCAACCTGAGCAGCGTTACGTCCTCTGGTTCAGAACCGAACGCACAGGACACGAGCGGATTGGAGGCGGCTGTCGATCAGGCCATCGCGGCGTGCGACGGCGACATGCGATCGGCGATCCGCACGCTGATCGTCGCGAATGACTATTTGGAATCTGAGGTGAGCAAACTGATGGAGGCCGTCTGTCACGCCTATGTGCGGGGGAGATTTCAGACCTATTCCGGCTAGGAGCCTGTCCCTATAATGGACTTAGGATTAAGCGAGGCGGGTTCTGAAGCTTTTTGGGGAGACAGGTTCTCCTCAGCGTGCGGCGGCGAGTTTTGCGAGGTTGTGGGCGATGCAGATCATGGCCCATTCGGCTTTGACCTTGTCGATGCTGCGCAGGAGGAACTGGCGGAAGCCTCT
>NZ_PYCN01000054.1 GCF_003062295.1 Bradyrhizobium algeriense
AGAGGCTTCCGCCAGTTCCTCCTGCGCAGCATCGACAAGGTCAAAGCCGAATGGGCCATGATCTGCATCGCCCACAACCTCGCAAAACTCGCCGCCGCACGCTGAGGAGAACCTGTCTCCCCAAAAAAAGCTTCAGAACCCGCTTCGCTTAATCCTAAGTCCATTATAGGGACAGGCTCCTAGCCGTTTAGCAGCAACTATCACATCCCGCATTATGCTCCCAGAACCGCAGTGGATTGTAGAGTGGCGAATTTCTTTGGCCTTGGTCTGTTCTTCCCTTGGCATCGGCGCTTGTTCTCCGTAATCCCAAGCTCCTGTCGTGTCGTTCATCTTCAGCTCCTTCAGATTGTTCCCCTATTGCCTACGGCAAGAAAGAGCAACGGCCGTGCCAGCGCTCTTCGCGCGCATTAAGCGCCTGATTGCGCTTTGAAACAGTTCGCGATGCTAATGGCGCGGGGTGTTTTGAATCTCACAGGTTTTGTGAGCCGCTGTCAGAAACCGGACAGGGATCGAGCGGCTGGCGTATCGGACCTTGCCCACCGACGTAATCCAGGTTGAAGCGAAGAGCAGAAGCTGCGGGCGCTGCTATCCCACAGCCCACACGGAGAATACTACCGAATCAGAGCCGCGCTTCAATCAGGTGAACAAGCTGAGCCCCCGCTCTGTAAAGGGCCTCACGGGCGGCACGAAAGCGTCGCTCTTCGACGGGGGCGACCGGAAGCGGCAGATCCTTTTCCGCAACCTGGCCGAGGACATAGGACGCCAGCACACTGCCGAAGACAGTCCCAGGCGCAATACCGCGCCCATTGTAACCACTGAAGGCGACCACGTTGCGGTCGAGTTTGTGAAAGCGCGGCAGGTTGTCCGAGGTCATCCCAATCATGCCGAACCAGCCGGCCTCGAATTCGACATCGCCGAGCTGCGGAAATAGCCTGCGCAGCGACCTCACCGCCCAGGCCCGGTGAACCGAGGCGCCCGCGCGCTCAAGAGCGCCAACGCTGCCGAACACCAGACGTCCCGAGCGATCGAGGCGAAACGAGGAGAGGACCTCCCTTGTGTCCCATGCGCCTTGCCGTTCGGGCAGGATGGAGGCCCTCAGATGGTCCGACAAGGGCCGCGTGGCAAAATTGAAGTAAGGTAGATGGATCTGCTCCCGCCGAACCTGCGACCACGGTCCATTGCCGTAAGCGTCGGTGGCGACGATTACCCACTTAGCATTCACAGATCCCTTTGCCGTACCGATCCTCCAGCGCGAGCCGGTGTCGCTGGCTGTGACGACCTGACTCCGCGTGAAAATCTTCGCTCCCGCTGCAAGCGCGACACGTGCCAGGCCACGCACATAGGCCAGCGGCTGTATTGTGCCGGCGCGCTCATCGAGCAGCGCGCCGGTGTAGTTGCCGCCACCGATTTTTCTGCGCGTCTCCTCCGGATTGAGCAGCACGACGGGAGCGCCGCGCTTCTGCCACTGTTCGGCACGCATCTCGATTTCCTGCAGACCCTTGCGCCCGACGGCGCAATGCAGGGTGCCCGCGCGCTCAAGTTCGCATTCGATGCCGTGCTTCTCGATGAGTTCGAAAACCTTTTGTGGTCCACGACCGAGCAGTTCGATCAGCCGCTCCCCGAACGGAGAGCCAAGAGTAGCTGCGAGCGTGTCGGGCATGATCCACATGCCCGCATTGACCAGCCCGACGTTGCGCCCAGAACCACCGAATCCTATTTCGGATGCCTCGAGCAGGGCGACGCGCACGCCAGCCTCCGCAAGGTGAATGGCTGAAGAGAGTCCAGTATATCCGCCGCCAATCACAACAACATCGGCTTCGGCATCTCCCACAAGAGGACTTGTATCTGCCGGCGCTGGAGCCGTCAGCTCCCATAAGCCGTGCGATTTCGTATCGCCTCGCATCCGACAAACTCCTTCAGCTCAGCATTGTAAATGACGTCAGGCTAAAGATCAGCGCACCTCCCGCAGAAGTAAACTCCCACATGTACACGCGAGCTAATCGAGCTGAACGGCACATTGTATGTCTCTTCCAAAGAAGCCGAAGCCGACATGGGTCCCAAGAGCGAGGCTGATGGTCTAGTCCAATCCAAGAGGGAAAAAAGTGCGCGGCGGCGCAACTTGCTTTACGCCGCCCCAAACCCGAACCGACACCGGTCGAGCATGATGAGGTGTTCGAGTTGCTCGGCATAGCGCCGCTGCTCGACCGGTGTCCCTCACATCTCTCCGGCGGGGAGCGGCAGCGCGTCACCATCGGCCTGGCGCTGTTGTCCCAACCCGGACTGCTTGTGATGGTCGAGCCGCTTGCCGCGCTTGACCGCTGCGCCTCTAGCTGTTGTTTGTGAGCTGTTTAAGGCCGCTGATAAGGATCGGGCCAGAACTCGGCCGTTCTCTGGAACAATCATCATCGTCATGTGGTTGCCTTGAATGGGCACGGCATGAATGGCCGCCGCACCTAAGACCCGGTCCCAGCTCCGCATGGGCGAACTTGCCACTGGACCTAATGAAGGCTTGGCTGCTCGTGCCCGACGACTGAGGAGAGGTTCTGTGGCATAAAGCTGATGTATTTCAACTGGCAGGGGCGGCACTTGATACAACTGCAGCGCTTTTTGATAATGGGCAATTCTTTCATACATCAAAGTCTCATTGTGGAGATCACGATCTGCAGGTATCGCCCCAATTTGCTGCGCCTTTTCGAGCAGCTGAACAACTGAGCTTTGTCCAGCAAAGCACTCCAACGCTTCGAACCGCTCATCATCTAAGCACTCGAGAGGCTCCAACACCATTTCCAGTACTATTTTGGCTTCCGATAGGCTCGATGATTGCAGGTAACCGTAACATCGATGAAATAGTTTCATCGAGACTTGTTACGCGCTCGGCAATTGCGTAAGCCACCATTGCCCCTGAGGAATATCCCGCGAGCGATATGGCCCCTTCGGCTGAATCTCTTTGATCAAGATGACTTGCGCGGCTATCGCTTCAAAGTTAGTGGACAAACTTCATTGAAAGACGGCCAGGGCAGAGCACAGGCAGCACAGTCTATGTCCATTTCGTTTGTCAAGATGAGGACATAAGAACAATCTCCCAGACTTGTCGGAACAAAGAAGATCGGCGGTTGCGATCCCGTGGAACGAACGGAAAGCAGTTGAGCTGTATTGCGGTGTGGCTCCAAATTAATCTTCATGCAAGTTCCTTCAAAACCGGAGCCTGGAAGAGATCAGCGGTGCTAAGCTTCAACCCACGATGTAGCGCTCGACTAAGAAGCCGCACCGCCAATACGAGTGCCCGCCCTGTGTGTGTGTGTGTGTGTGTGTGTGTGGCGCGAACAGTTGGTCGTGCCGCCCGACCCGCGCGAGACCCAGAAGCTCCGCCCGGAGCTGCGCCAGCGTGGTCTCGATCTCGCCCTGCGGCGCCTCATAGCCGCCCCGTTGCATACGCCTCATCCTCCGGCGCCGGCAGTGCCCTGCGATCGAGCTTGCCATTCGGCGGCAGCGCCACAAGCCGCACAAACGCAGACGGCACCATGTACTCCGGCAAGCGCGTACTTAAGTGCGTGCGCAGCGTGGCGGCAAGTTCAGGCCCCTGAGCTTCGCCGGCGTGCTCGGCAGCCGTAACGGCATAGGCGCCAAGACGCTTCCCGGCCGCACCCTCCCCTTGCGCCACCACCACCGCGTCGCGCACCGAGGCGTGCTCAACGAGCCGCGCCGCGATCTCGCCGGGCTCGATCCGGAAGCCGCGGATCTTCATCTGGTCGTCGTTGCGGGCCCAAAAGTTCCAGATCGCCGTCCGGCAGATAGCGCGCGAGATCGCCGGTCCGGTACATCCGCGCCCCCGCCTCGCCGCTGAACGGATCGGCCACAAACCGCTCCGCCGTCAGCTCGGGCCGGTTCAAATAGCCACGCGCCACCCCCCGCGCCGCCAATGTAAAGCTCCCCCACAGCGCCAAACGGAACGGGTTCACCATGACTATCAAGCAGGTAAATCTGCGTGTTCGCGATCGGTCGGCCGATGGGAGGCAGTTGGGGCCAACATGCTGGGTCAGCCGCAAGATGGTGCTCCGTAACTACGTGGGTTTCTGTAGGCCCATACTGATTGATCAACCTCGCCCTTGGATGCAATTCGAAGAACGACTTGAGCATTGGGGTGGCCCGCAATTGCTCACCCCCTGTATAGATCTCCCTCAGAGGGGGCAGCAGCACTCCCATAGCGCCCCAGACCTCCGCAAAATGGTTCAACGCGGCGAATGGGAGGAAAAGCCGCTCGATCGCCTCCACCCACACAAATTCCAGTAAGGCGGAGAAGTCCGCACGGGTCTCTTCCTGCACGAGCACGAGCAGCCCTCCGTCCCTCCAGCAACTGAACAATTCCTGGAGCGACACGTCGAAATTCACGGTCGTGAACTGAAGTGTGCGTCGTTTGGGCGCGCCAAGCTCCGGAGAGAACCAGAGCAAATTCATCAGCGAGCCGTGGGACATTTCGACGCCTTTGGGCGTGGCTGATGATTCCGAGGTGTAGATCACGTAGGCGAGATGGCGCGAGGTCAGACCGAGCGCGCGCGCATCCGGATTCGACGCCGGCAGATTTGCCCAGGGCGGTGTCGCAGTCGCGAGATCGACCACCGTCACATCGACGCCCACATCGCCCAGTGCGGCGCGCCCCGCCGCATCGGCCAGCACCAACTGCGGCGCCGCATCCTCAAGACCCCGCCGCAGCCGCCCGGACGGATAGGACGGATCGAGCGGCAGATACGCACCCCCTGCCTTGAGGATCGCCAAAAGCCCCACCATCATCGCCGGGCTGCGCTGAAGGCAAATCGCGACCGGCTGATCCGGCCTCACACCGAGCGCGATCAGATGTTGCGCCAAGCGGTTCGCCCGTGCATTGAGCTCGCCATAGCTTAAGCGATCGTCCGCATAGGTCACCGCCATCGCATCCGGCGCCTAGCGCGCCTGCGCCTCAAACAGCTCATGGATGCACCGCTCCGACGGATAGGGCGCCGCGGTCCGGTTCAGCTCCTCCAAGAGGTATGCGCGCTCCTCGGATGACAGCAGCTCAACCCGTGCGACCGGCTGCTGCGCATCGGCTATCACAGCACACAACAAGTTTTGCAAATGTTGCGTCATACGGTCGATCTGCTCGGGCGCCAAGCGACTGGCATCAAAGTGCCACCGAAAGCTCCCATCGAGGCCGCAAACCTCAAACGTTAGCAAATCACCGGATAGGGCTGTCTCAGCACTCGGGCTCGAAACTTGATCACCAGCGGCAGAACAGCTATTTCCGGTGACCGTCACGCCGATCGGCCAGGGTCGGCGCGATTGTAGCGCCTCCTTGCCCCGCAACGTCGGAGAGCGCGCGATAAGATCCCGCGGAAAACTATCGTGATCTCTCAGATCCGCGCATTCGGCCGCGACCGCCCTGCGTACTCCTGCAAAATCACGACCGAGATCGATGGTCATTTGCATCGGCACGACAGAGGCGACAAGCACCTCCACCGCCCGCATTCCGGCTCGCGATCCATTCGGTGCGGGAGTCCACCCTAGTTGAAGCTCTGATTCTCCCGTGATGCGGGCGAGATAGATCAGCCAAGCACTCAGCAAGTACTCAGTGCGATCAACTGGCGACAACTCGACCAAGGCACTTGGAACGAGCCAGGAACTCGACTGCCATCTCGGGGGAGCCACAGTTTCCGAAGACGACAGAAACGGAATCTGCAATTCCTTAAACTGCTCAAGCCGCTGCCGCCAAAAGTTCTCCCGAGGCGCCAACATTCCATGGGCAACAGTTATGCTCTACGCCTCCTCATCGCTCAAAATCGGGAGGCGATCGCCTACATTCAGACCGGACTGCCTCGCGAGTGTCCGTGCATTCAGAGTCAGACCGTCTGAGCTGCCAAACCAAACATCAACATCCTCTGTCCCTGTCGCCACACGCCAGTTGCTGCGGTGGATTTTAAGCAGGGACCCTGCCGGAAGGCCGCAGCGTCCAGCAGATACCTCCAAGCGCCTGACTGCGACAACATCATCCCCTAGGTGCACCTTCGGCAGACACAACGGATTGGAATGATACCGTCCATAGTTTAAGGCGCGTGTGATCCTTGAGAGATCTTGCGCGGAGCGATTCCATCGCAGATAGCCCGCAGCATCTGGGCGTCGACGCCTCGGAGAAACGCTTCCGTCCACTGGCGCCTGCGAACCAGCATGGAGCTCTCCATTCGTTAAGCCAGCTAGAAGCTCGCGGAAGCCTTCGACAGCGGCTTCATGACATTTGAGGTTCAGGGTCAACGCCGTATCGGTTGGCGCAATAGAAAGTTGGCGCTCAACCACCAACTCACCCCTATTAACACCATCATTGATACGATACCACCCGATGGCATAGTCGGTCTCTTGTGCCAGCCGCGCCCAAGACATCGAATGAGCTCCCGCATGTCGTGGCAACGGGCCGTCTTGGTAATTGAAAGCGCCTTGACGGACTCGGGCAAACACATCCGGTGGCAGTATGAATGGATTTCCTACGGAAAATATCCAGTCTACCGGGTCGGCATTCATCAACACGGAGAGCTCTTCAACACTGTCTACACACAAGATATTGGCGCGAGAAGCCCAGTCCCGGAATATGGCGTCGGCACACAGCGCCGCGCAGACGACATGACCCATCTTACTTACTAGCTGAGCACACCTGATAGCTAGCGTACCGCTGCCAACAAGGATGCTGGAGCGAATTGATGCGACTGCAGGTGGTTGCCCATCCCAATCGCCCGGTTTGCAAGCGTCTGCGAGCACCGAAGCAGACCAATGTGCCATATTCAGCTACTCCATGCTGTAGGTTGGGGAGTTCTCGCCGTATGCGCCGCACCACATCGCGACTTAACCCGGTCACTCTGATTTGCATTCGCTCGGGAGTAACCGGGTTGAATGCTAATCAAAGCCAGCCAGTGTTGAGAGGTATCCAGCGCGATCAACGACAGCGGAGCCCGTGATGGAAGCGGCAAAGCTTCACTTGATGAAGCCGCACTCAACAGTGCAGCCTCCATGGCGTGGATTTGGATCAGTCGAGCAAGCTTCATTTGTATCCGTAGGCGGGCAGCTGCGGGACCGACATGATCGCAACAGATCCTTCACCGTCTCCCAGCAATCAGCGTGCCACCCAAAACGTTGAGCAGGCCCTGATTGAAAAGGAACAAATCCATGCACTTCGCTCCGAAGCGGAGAATACTTTAGCGTTAGTGTCGAGTTGCGGACATAACGTCTTCAACTGGACATGGCTGAACACGACAATACAGGCCGTCAAATGACGAAGGTGACCTCTTGAGGCAAACTTGCACGTCTGCTTAGGGATGATGACCAAAGGACGACGAGGTCCCCTGGCTTTAACTTGACGACAATCTTGTCTTGCAAAATTTCTCGTAGTAGCGCCTGAACACCAGATCCGCCGCTCAAAGTCCTTATCCAATTGGCGCAATTCAAAATCGTCAGGCGGGATCTTGAGCAATTCGCTTCTGCAACAGTCCCACAAGAATTGAAAATAGTTGGGTCAGCACCGGCAATATTATCCCACAGGACATTCACATCGTGCTCGAGGATGAGCGAATAGTTTCTTTTCGCTTTGGTCATAACACTCGCCAGCAAAAGGCCCGAAAACTCAGATTGTCCTTTCGACATTCGCCCTATTCCGCTTTAGAGACGCTCTCCCTCAAGACAATCCTACACCTTCGCGGTGAATACCGATGCGATGCCGGAGTGTTGACCGGCGCGATGCCAATCAGCTGCAGCCAAGGTAAATAGCGCTAAGGCTGCGGGGATGCGGCCAGCCATGCTTTAGTCTGGCCTGCCGCCGAGATCTGACCGCACTCGATGGCCTGCAGCTCGAACAGCCCGCGATAGATGCCGCCGGGACGCGCCGTCAGCGCCGCGTGCGTTCCTTGCTCGACGATCTCGCCGCGGTCGAACACCAGGATGCGGTCGAGGCTGCGCACCGTCGACAGCCGGTGCGCGATCACGATCGAGGTGCGCCCTTTCATCAGCCGCTCCATCGCCTGCTGGATCAGGCCCTCTGACTCGGAATCAAGGCTCGAGGTTGCCTCGTCCAGGATCAGCACCGGCGCGTCCGCCAGGAACGCGCGCGCCAGCGCGACGCGCTGCCGCTCGCCGCCCGACAGCTTGACGCCCCGCTCGCCGACCAGCGTGCCGTAGCCTTTCGGCAGTCGCAGGATGAAGTCATGCGCGTTGGCGAGCCGCGCCGCCTGCTCGATCGCCGCCATGCTGGCGCCCGGCCGGCCATAGGCGATGTTCTCGGCCAGCGTACGGTGAAACAGGATCGGCTCCTGTTGCACAATCGCGATTTGGCTCCGCAGCGATTGCTGCGTCGCTTTCGCGATATCCTGGCCGTCGATAAGGATACGGCCGCCGGAGACGTCGTAGAGCCGTTGCACCAGCTTGACGAACGTAGTCTTCCCGGAGCCGGAACGGCCGACCAGACCGATGCGCTCGCCGGCGCGAATGTCGATCGACAATCCGTCGTAGAGCGGCGCGTGATGCCCGACATAAAGGAAAGTCACGTCGTTGAACGTGATCCTTCCGCCCTGAATGTCGATCGGCTTGGCGTCGGGCGCATCGACAATGCCGATCGGCTCGCCATGGATGGTGACAAGCTCTTCCATGTCGTTCACCGAATGCTGCAGATTGTTGATGTGCATGCCGACGTCGCGCAAGTAGGCGTGGATGATGTAGTAACTGGTCAGCACATAGGTGACGTCGCCCGGCGAGGCGCGCCCGGCGATCCACAGCAGAATGGCGCCGCCGATCACGGAAGCGCGAAAGCACAACAACATCATGAGCTGCACTGTGCCGGTGGCGTTGTAGCGCCGCCAGGTGCGCAGTACCCGCGCCCGCCAGCGGCTGATGACACCGTTAAGCCGAGCATCCTCGCGCGCCTCCGCACCGAAGGATTTCACCACGGCATTGCAGGTGAGCGAGTCCGCCAACGTGCCGCCGAGCTTGGTGTCCCAGGTGTTGGAGACGCGCGCCGCCGACGCGATGTAGCCGATCGTGAATGCCATCGTGATCGCGACATAGATCACCGCGCCGAGGCCGATTACACCGCCGAGGACCGGCCAATGCAGACCGAGCAGGATCATCGAGCCCACGAGCACCGCTAGCGACGGCAACAATGCCGTCAGGATCGTGTTGTTGAGCAGGTCGAGCGCCCACATGCCGCGCGTGATCTTGCGCACGGTCGAGCCGGCGAAAGAGTTGGCGTGCCAGTCAGTCGAGAACCGCTGCACCCGCATGAAGGCCTCGCGCGCCACTTCTGACATCGTCTTTAGCGTGAACGGCACGATCGCCTGCAAGCCTGTAAACCGGAATATGATCGAGAGCAGGCCAAGCGCGAGGATGCCGCCGAAGGCGACGAACGCCGCCTGCCGCGCTGCCTGATCGGACGGACCTGATGTCAGCGAGTCGACCAGATGGCCGGAGTAGACCGGCATGAACAGGTCGGCCACCGTTGCCCCTAAGAAGCCGACGAGGACGATCGCAACGCGGACGGGCTGCTTTAGCCAGTGACGGAACACGAACGGGATCACCACGCCGATTGCGGTGGGTGGTTTGTCATCTTGAACGATCATGGCGCCAGCAGTTTCTGCCACACGCGGCGTAAGACCCTTTTGATCCAGACGCGATGTGCCGAATGCTTGGCGCTGCCGTCCGAGGTGAAGCAATAATGCCCGGAGTTTGGGGCTGCGATCGAAATCTTCTGCCCATTTCACCCCCTTTTTGCGTAAGCGTAGCTGAAGCGGTTCAAGCTTTGAGGGTTCCACAGCATGAGAGCATCGATCTGAGAAATCGGCCAGCCTTGCGCGATCCGTTCGATAGTTTGTGTGAGCCAGGCATGCATTCATCTTCGCCCGTCTGCAGAAGCATGGAGATGGCCGGCTAAGTCCGGGCGCCGCCATGGCCGTGCGCAAAGGGTGCATTTTTATGACGAAGGAGTCGTTCAGCATTTCGTGTAGACCTTAAGACCGTAAGAGTGTTTGCATCATGGGATGACTGCGCGACTTCACCTGGAAGATCACGTCCGCCTCGATCCGGCCGGAGGTCATCGCAATTTGAACTCCAACCTGCCGCAAACGATCCAGCGCTGTACTCGATGGTCTTTAGTTGCCACTGGCCCGCCGGAGAAATGGACGAATTCACCCGTGAGCAATTCCGACTATTACCCTTTTTCATGTTTTCTCTTCCGGCGCCTGCGCTTTGACTCTTTCGGAAACCCATCTTGCGGAGTCGCACAAAGAGCCCCGTAGCAAGCCTTCTCACCCTTGTAGTTGGCCAGCGCTTGGACCAACAGCGACATAACGTGCTGTTTCAGTTCGTCGGGGATAGGCTCAGAACCGTCCAGCGATTTCAGCGCCACCTCGACCAACTCGATCGCGCGATCCTTGTTGCCGCTCTCATAATAATACTGAGCGACCGCCCCATAGGACAGGAACTTGGAGCCGTCGCCGCGTTGCGGAGGATTCAGTGCCAGGATGTGTTCGGACAACTCCTTACCCATCGCAAAGCGCTCGGCAGGCGGGAAGTGGGAGTTGTCATTCGCCGGATCGAAGAGTTGGCGCATCGCCCCGGCCATCCACAGCTCGGATTTTTTGTCGATCGCGTCGCGAACCAATTGGCTCATGACCGGCAAGCCGGTCTGCAAGTCGTGCACTTTGTGAAGCAACAGATCCGCTTGGAGCACGCGGAAGTTGACGTCGTCCGGCATTACAGCGACGGCCTCTTCGAGCGCCGAAAGCGCCTTCGCCCAATCTTCCGCCTTCATCGCCGGCGTAAGTTTGGCGAAGATCGGCTCAGTCAACGCTCGCTTGCGCGTCATTTCGTGCATTGTGCGTTCGCCTTCGGCGATCCGCTCTGTATCGGCGGCTCTAGCTTCATCGCTGGTGCGCCAGCCGCCGTTAAGAATTTTCGGCAGAACGTCATCAAGTTGCGTTGGAAAACCGATAAAGGCGATGTGGCCGTCACGGTCGACGACGAACGAGGTGGGAATCATGACAGAAAAGCTGGGATCCATCCAAAGCTTGTTCATTTTCCCTGTGTAGTCGAATCCGATCCGGTAGTTGAGATTCGAGAGCTTTTCGGTCAACCATGCGTCCAAGTTGGTTCGGGCCTCGTCCGCCGTTCGAGCTCGTTCATAAGCTGCGACTCCGAGGACCTCAACTCCGCTGTCTTTGTATTTATCTTGCAGCTGCACCAGATGGGGCATCGCCGCCACACAGGATCCGCACCAAGTTGCCCAAAATTCGACGATGTACACTTTTCCCGGCTGGAAGCTCGTGAGGGGCTGGCCACGCAGCCAGTTCTTCACCTTGATCGGAGGAGCTGGGGACTCCATGCGCAGCATCATGTTGTTCTCCATAACTATTGCCAAACGTTGCGCGACTTTTTGCGCCAGCTTATCTCTCAGAACGGGGCACACGGGTTCAAGGGAAGGAGCATCGCTCGTTTTGCGCTCTGGATGCACTCAGCCCTTTCTCAGTGTTGCTGGATCTCAACAGCAACAGCCGTGCCATCTTCGTCAGCGCGCATTAAGCGTCTGACTACGCTTTGAAAAATACTCCACGCGCCCAGCCGACCGGTGTTCTGAACCTGACGGGCTTTGTGCCGCTGTCAGGTGTTGGACACGAATTGCGCGCTTCGCGCGGCCAGAAAAGCTGGTTTGTGAGTCACCGAACGGAACTTGCTAACCCCTCTCCCTGCCAGACAGGATTGGAGGCGAGCGATGCTGTAGATCGGAGTCGAAACAGCCGAAGCCGTGGACCGGCGACGCGTGTTCGTGTCTAATGACGACGGAATCATTCGCGGGGCACTGCAGCGGGTGCTGCTTATCGGTGCGCCTTAAAACTGCCAGTTCTCGCCATCGCGCCAAGCGGTTCCTGCACCACAAACTGGTACTCCGATCAGTTTTGCTGTCCAGTCGCGGTCACGGGGGGTGCCTGACACCCCTATCCCGTTCTAAAATCGTTGCCTCCGTATCGAAAAATATATCGCCGCTCGCCTCGATGCGAGCTAAGACTTATGAGGGCGTTCATCTCACAAGTTTCTGACTAGGAGGCCCGGCTGGCCCCACCCCGCTGGCCCCATGAACACTGTCGTCCTAGCGCAAGCCCTGCGGATCGCCATACCGCCGATCGTCGGGTTCATAGTGCAGATCGTCGAGAACATGTCGATTGCTCCGCCTATCGTTCGAGAATAAACGTCTTGATTGATCTTGCGCTGGATTGTCCGTAGCCAGGCCAGTTTCCTCTCTGTCAATCAAAGTCAGGCAACGGCATGCGTCAGCGGCTTCTCGCCGACTGCACTTCGCGGCGTGCCCCGAGGTAGAGCGCTTTGATTTCGTCTTGGTTGCGCAATTCGGTCGAAGCGCTGGATAGCACGCTCACAAGAACGGACCGCATGGTCGGAGCGTAGCGCGACCGTTCGACTAGCCGGCCTCGCCTATGCGCTAATCTAGGATGGAAGCGGACAAGGGCGCCTGTGATCAGCGAGGCCCTGCCTGCCCTGCCTACGGACTGCCCTGCTACCCTGCCCCTGCTATCCCATGGTGCCGTGCACAAGGGTAGCCCTGCCCCATTGGCACAGAACAATGTGAGACAGATTATATTCCTATGTATCATTGGGTATCAGGGCTTTAGGGGCACAGGGCGCCAAACATGTCTTGGCTTGTGTCATCGGGTATCAGGTTGGCTACGGGTCCCTCTTCAGGCGTCTCATTCCGCGGGGGGCACAGAGCCGGGGCAATCGCGAGTTTTGAAAATCTTCCTATAGAACATCGGAGAAAACGTAACGAAATCGGGGCTGTCTCAGAATGTCCCGAAAAACCGAGAAGTGAAAATTCGACAACAATGTCTCATGTTGTCCTGGTACAGGAGCGTACGGTAAGAATGTGAAGTCCCAATTTTCCCGTACCGGCTGTCAACCTCTGATTTATTATTGTTTTTTATACCCGGTACAGTAAGTACAGGAAGTATAGGTACATTTCTCGTGTATGCGCGCGAACTGGAGGTCGGCAGTCCGACCACCTCATGGTCTCTGTCCCACGTTGGAGAATTTTGGTTGGTCTTGCCCGTTCTTCCTGTACCAACCTTTCTTCAATAGGTCGATCAAAGCGTTAGCCGCGTACAGGAAGCCGGATTCATCCTGTACCGGTACAGGAGGCTTCCCGTCCACGCTTCGAAATCGACGCCGAAAGCTGGGAATTCGGGCGCCGCAGCTGATTTATAATTTCAGCAGCGTGATTGTAGTAACAATGCTGAGCACATATTTCGTTCGAACATTGAATTGGAGTGACAAGTATGAGTCAGGCCAAACGGGAATTGGACGCATGGAACAACCTGAGATCGCGGCTCGAAAATTTAGCGTGCGAGGTTGAAGCGATCGAATATGACGGCGATCGGGATGCTTACGTGTCGAAAGAGGACACCGACGCGGAGAGGCACGCATATGCCCGCCTGACGAGGATGCACCGACTAGGCTTGATCGATTTCCCCTTGGACGAGGTAAAGGACCTGATGGAGGACGTTCTCGATGGCGCGCGCATGGAAAGTTATGGCGTTTAGCCGAGCAGATCGTCGTCTTGGGGGAAATCGCCGGCCCAATTGATCGTGCTGCCAATCAATTTTTCGAATTCGGCGCGGCATTCAGCCAGGCGGGGAATAACATAGTACCACTGCCGCTTATCGCCGACCTTGCGGTGAATGCGGGTGATCGCTGGAAAGATTTGGTGCACACGCACGCCGAACCGTGAAGCGTTGAGCGGATCGCCGGCAAACCGGCGTCGCCTTAACCAGTCCTCGTAATTGAGACGAAAATCGTCGACCGCGACCTTGAGCGAGGCGTCTTCCCAGGAGACCTCGACGTCCTCGAACATCGAATCCCCGGGCGCGCGGCCGGAGGACAGGATCTCGAAAAGCCATTGCTCGATGCCGCGGAGCGAGGCGATTTTCTGATCGCGCAGGCCGGTGGTCATCGGCGGGTTGCGCACGTCGAAGCCGGTCAAATCGAGGTCGAGCAGGTGGTGCAGCAGCGCGGCGCGACCGCCGTGGTGCATTTCCTAGCGCAGCTTGGCGAAGTAGACGGTGTCGCGCGCCCTGGTATCGGCGACGTTGAGCACGCAGAAGCGCCGCTCGTCGAATGTCGCCGGCACGATCCAGTCTTCGTGCGAACTGATTATGATGCGCAGCACCGACGCGACTTGAAATGCGTTGATGCCTTTGCTCTCGATCATCACCTGTTCGGACGTGATCAGGTGCTTCAGTTGCCCTTCGGCCCTTTTTGTCGCCGGCCCAGAAGCCTTCTTCGACATGCAGTAGCAGGGTCTTTTCTTGGTGCGCGTTGAAGCGGCCGACGAGATGTTCGGGGTTCGAGATTTTGGTGTGACGATGGGGGAAAAGGCCGCCAACGCAGTCGCCGATCGTGTCTTTGCCGGCGCCCTTGCGACCCTTCAGCACCAGCGCGGTACCGGGCTTTTCCCAGGGGCGCTGAACCATGTGGGCGAACCAGCGGATCACCCATTGATAGGCGTTGTCGTCGCCGGCACAGATGTTATCGCGCAAGTGGTCGAGGAAGCGCGCGCAGGATGACGATGGATCGGGTTCGACGGCGAAGCCTTGCCAATGATTGTAGGCGCCGTCGGGCCCGCCCTGTGGCGCGAAGACGATGCCGTTCGGATAGCTGCGCCGAGCCTTGTGGCGCATCCCACGCCTTGGTTACCGGCTCGGTGGACTTCTCCGTCGCGACGCGATCGTTTTCGTAATAGTTGTAGACGTCATGCACCGATCCATAGGAGGTCGTGCCGTCTTTTTCGAAGGTGAGGATCACCGTTTTGCCTTTGACGAAGGCGACGGCGTGGTTCTTATTCAGCTTCGCGATCCGCTTCGGCACATGACCGAGCTCGTGATGCACTTCGGCCTGTTTCAGCTTGCGAACGCGCTCTGGCTGCTCGGTGGCCGTGTCATCGCCCTCGCCTAGCAGATCGTCGACGTCATCATCCATATGGCCGGGCTTAACCCGGGCATCGTCCCCTTCAATTTCATCTTCATCGCCGAGATCGTCGAAGGCGTTCATCAACCGAACTTCCTTCGCGGCCGACAACAGCGTTGCCATGCGAACGGGCTTGTTCGATTGCCGGAATGAGCGCCAAACTCGCCGTTGATCTTCCGGATCGTATTTGTCGGAGGCGGCCGAGAATTCAACCCAGGCCTTGAAGCCCTCTTTGCTGCCGTTGAACTCGTGGTGCAGCGCCATGCCGACCTGCAACCAGCCGTCGCGGTCCTCGCGCCAGGTGTCGGTTGGCAGGTCTGCCAGAATATCCTTTGCCTCGGCGACCGAGAGGCCGAGCGCTTTGGTGCGGACGTCGGTTTCGCCCTACTCGGTGGCTCCCAGCCGGCGACCCGTGACGCGGGAATGACCGGACCGACACCGAGCTCGACGAGATCCACGGGCCATTCCCGCTCCCATTTGTAGCGCTTGCCGGTGTCGGGATGGATCGAGGGCGGCACGACGACCTGCTTGCCGGTGCCGAAGCGCTCGATTTCCCAGGCCCAATGCGCCTTCTTGTCTTTTCCGATAATTTTTTCTGTGGAGTGGCGCAGCTTTTTCGACGGGAATGGTCGATCGGTCAGCAAATACAGGTGGCGGCTCTCCCATCGAGCCCGAGATGACCGATGGCAGCGAACGCGCTTTCGGAATCAATTCGAGCAACGCGCCCCAGGCCTCATCGGCTTTGTCGGGGTCGCGGATGTCGAGATCGATGCAGTGAAGGTATAAATCGTTGAAAAACGACGGCTCGCCAAGGCGAACGCCGAGATTATAGCCATCCCGGTGTGTCTTCGTGAGGGTGGCGAGTGAAGCGACGCGTTCTGTCGACCAGCTATCGTTGAAGACCTTCTCGGCTAGTCGATCCTTCGGGGTGTCGGGAAACCGGCACCCCTCTTTCTCTCTGACCACATCGGCCAATGAAACGGTCCCGACAACAAACCGAGCGAGCAGTATCGGTCGAAGTATTGCGGCGGCTATTCCGCTGTGATGCGAAGCGCGGCCTGCTGTTCTGGCGCAGGCGCGCTGTCGACCATTATCGAATTGTAGCTTGGAACAAGCGATTCGCAGGTAAGCAGGCCGGAAACGATAACGGTCTCGGTCATTTGCAGATCGCCTTCGCGATCGACGGAGTCAAATACTATTCGACCGTTCACCGCGTGATTTGGGCGCTTTCGCATGGCCACTGGCCGACCGACGACCTCGATCATCGCCACGGAGAGCGCTCCCACAACGCCATTGTCGAGTTGCGCGACTGCACACCTTCCGACAACCAGCGCAATCGTCGCCTCCATAAGAACAACACGAGCGGATTTAAAGGGGTTTCGTGGGTTCCGAAGCTACAGAAATATCTCGTTCAAATTCAGGTCAATAAGGCCGCCGTCAAGCTCGGATACTTCGTCGACAAGATTGAAGGGGCAAAAGCCTATGACGTCGCCGCGATCAAGCATTTCGGCGAATTCGCAAAAACCAACCGACAGTTGGGTTTGCTTCCATGAAGACGTCGCTTGCAGATGCCGCGCTGTTCGACACGGAAGTGTACATTAACTACTTCCTGGCGGCGTTCAAATCGGTCAAGACCGGTAAAGTGCTTCGGTTGGAGAAGTCCGACCGGTGCGTTCTCGATCGCAAGAAGCTGCGCCAGGTGCTCGACGAATATTGCACCGTCGGCTTCAACTCCATCCCGTTCGATATTCCGATAGTGTCGGCAGCCCTCGCCGGCTTCAGCAACAAACCGCTGAAGCAAATCGCCAATGAGATCATTCAGGAGGACGCCAATCCCTGGGAAATCTCGCGCGCCTACGATTTTCAATTGATCGAGTGCGATCACGTCGACCTGATCGAGATCGCGCCAGGGCAGAACAGCCTCAAGATTTACAACGGCAAAATGCACGGCAGGCGCATGCAAGATCTGCCCGTGGACGAAGATGCCGTGCTGACGCACGACGAGATGGACGTCGTATCGGATTACTGCGTCAACGACCTTGCCGCCACCGGCCTGCTGATGCAGACGCTCAAGGAGCAACTGACGCTTCGCGAGCAGATGATCCAAGCAGTACGGAGTGGATCTACGCTCCAAATCGGATGCGCAAATTGCCGAGGCCGTGATCAAGAAAGAGTTGAAGCGGCTAACCGGTGAAGAACCGAAGAAGCCAAAGATCACGCCAGGCAAGCACTACAAGTACAGGTTTCCCGACTTCATTCACTATCGATCGACCGAGCTCAACGCAGTTCTCGACAACGTTCGCGCCGCCGACTTCGCGATCTCGACGAGCGGCAAGGTCATTATGCCGGACGTTCTGAAGAAGGCCAAAATTAAGATTGGCAGTTCGATCTAGCGCGTGGGCATCGGCGGTTTGCACTCATCGGAGAAGACGATCGCGCATCGAGCCGACGCGCACACCAGGATCGTCGACCGCGACGTACGCGGCTATTACCCGCAAATCATCCTCAACCTCGGCCTGTATCCGCAGCATCTCGGGCCGATCTTTTTACGGGTCTTCCGATCATCTGTTGAGCGGCGCAACAAGGCGAAGGTTCGCGTCGACGAACTCAAGAAGCTGATCAAGCGGGCGAACGACGAAGCCACACTGCTGAAGCAGAAATTGAAGACCAACGACGACGTCTCGGGAAGTCTGAAGATCGTCAACAACGGCGCGTTCGGCAAGCTCGGCTCCAAGTGGTCGGTTCTGTTTGCGCCAGACTTGATGATCCAAGGGACGATCGGCGGCCAATTGTCGTTGCTCATGCTGATCGAGATGGTCGAGCGAGCCGGCTTCCGCGTGGTCAGCGCCAACACCGACGGCATCGTGATCATCTGCCCTACGGACGAAGAAGACGCCCTGGCGGCGGTGATCGCGAAGTGGGAGCGGCTGACCGGCTTTGAGACTGAGGAAACAGAATACAGCGCGCTCTATTCCCGCGACGTGAACAACTACATCGCCGTCAAGCCCGACGGCTCTGTCAAGAAGAAGGGCGCATACGCTGAACCCAAGATCGTCGCGAGCTCGTGGCCGTCGCCGCTCAACGAGGTCTGCTCTGACGCCGTGGTCGAGTATGTAACCAAGGGGGTACCGATCTTCAAAACCATTCACGCCTGTCGAGACATTCGGCGATTTGTCACCATTCGCACTGTCAAAGGCGGCGCCGTGAAAGACGGCAAGTATCTCGGCAAGGCGATCCGCTGGTACTACTCGACGGACGCCAGCGGATCGATCAACTACAAACTGAATGGCAACAAAGTGGCGCGCAGCGACGGTGCAAAGCCGCTCATGGAACTCCCCGACGCGTTTCCGAATGACGTCGATTACGATTGGTACATTCGAGAGGCCGAAAGCATCCTCATCGATATCGGCTACCGATCTGAACGGCCGACGCTAGATCAGCATCTCCTACTCGCCCCGGTGATATGATGGAAGCAATGAAAAGCGCGATCAGCTCGTCATGCGGTTTGTATCGCTACGATCTGCGCAGGGATTGGGATGCGAACTTGCCGCCGCTTGTGCTCGGCATGCTCAACCCTTCGAAAGCCGATCACAAAATTGACGACCCGACGATTGTTCGCGGCGTCTATCGCGCGAAAACGATGAATTGCGGATCTCTGATCGTGTGGAATCTCGGCGCAGGTCGCGCGACCGAACCGCAAGACTGGATGGCGATGCCAGACCCGATTGGTCCCGACAATGACCGGCATATTCGAGACATCCTGACCGAATGCAAGGAGCGCAACGGCATTGCCGTCGCCGGTTGGGGCGTCTACGGCGACTTCATGAACCGCGACTTGGCCGCGATGGAAATCGCGCATACCGTCCAGCTACCAGGATCGAGAGGCCCTGTTGAGCAGATTCCGGACGATTCTGTCCTCAAAAACACCTATTATCGTGTTATTGACAAACCAAGTGCCTCGTCAGGGCTTTGAGCCGTGAGTTCAGTATTCTTTAGCGCCCACTGTGTGGGGCAGTGTTGGCTTAGCGGAGTCGATCATGACCCCAACCCACCGCATTATCCAGGAGTCGTCCGGAATTCGATTTTCAAGGATCGTCAGTTTTCTCTATGGATCAACCGCGGACATCGCTTTCTTCATCACAATTCTATCTGTTGTCTGTTTCGTAAGCGGCCAAGTCGTGCCGAAGACGATCGACACGGGCCAGCAGACATGCAGACGCGCAAGCGCTTCAAAGACTCCTGGACACAATAAGTGCCGAAGCGCATTGAGCGAAGTACTTATCGCTGCGAGCCTCATGCTGCTAATCTGGTAATGGCATTCGGCAGGCCGAGGAAGCTATGGCGGTGACGCTGCGACAGTCTCATTCGTCGGCTGGATATTCGTGTTCACAAGCACGTTTCTGATCGATCGTTTCGAATTGTTCGGACTACATCAAGTAGCACCCGATCTCGCGAGCCGCGCAAGCCAGCGCCGCAATTCGCACCCCGCTGCACCACAGATTTATGCGGCATCTCACATATTCGCCTTTATCGTCGCGTCTGAGCCGCGCCCGTCACGACGATCGGGAATCTGTTACTTGCAGCCGTGATGACCGCTTACATCTTTGTCGGCATCTTCTCAATCATCAAACAGTCTTCTGCGGCCAACGCCGTCGTCGGCGTTGGTGACAAGTATGTCCCGCGTGGGATAGAGCCTCTCGCGAAAGGCCGCGCCGCCGAGAGAACCGCCATTCCACCAAACGGTGATGTGCGCCTGCCTGGTCTCCTTGAGCTCTGCCACCGCATCACCAGCCGGTTCGCTGCACGGCGTCCATTTGCACACATGGAAGAACGACGCGCTTGTCAACTAGGCAATCAAGGCCAGGTCCGAGAGCTGCGCGAAGGTAGCCTAGATGGGCCTTTTCGGTCGAGACGAGTACAGGATGTTCAGCTCGCTGATCACGAGCATGGGAAGGGTGTTGCAAGGACGGAAGCGAAGGCCTGGTCCCACTCGTGGAGCTCAACTTCGAGGGGCTGCCGGGTCCGAGGAGACAGCGTCAAACGCGTTCTTTTCGGAAATGATGCCGCTCGAAAACATAACTTTATCCCAGAGGATGCGTCGAGCGATCTCACGAGGGTCTGCAGGCACTTGAGCGCGGTGAGTGCAAAACCAGTCAAGCCGCATTTCAAGCGGCAAGACGAACAAGAAGGTTCTCAGCCGAAGCGTATGACAACCTTGAAGGGTGCTTACTCGATCTTGAAAGGATTGGCTGAGGCGGTTCAACTAAGCTAGACGGCACCTATATAGGCGACTTCCTGATTAGGTCTGCTCTCAGCCTCGCGCAAACTTGCGAGAAGGAATACGATCCCCGCGCGCGATCAGATCCTGGTCAGTTCGCCGAAGTTCCGGATCACCTTCGGATCGCCGAAGTCGCCGCCGGATCTCCGGAGCGGCTAAGGGCGATGCCGCCGACATGCCTAGGCTTACGGGAGAGGACCTCCGCACGCATGACGGCGCTCTGAGAGAAGCACTCGATCGCTTCACCGGGCGCGATCCGTCGTCAGAACTGAGGCAGGCGCAGCACTGTTTGCATCAGCGGATCGTCCGTATCGAGCATTGCTCTCACGAACCCGAGCGAAAAGCATCCATCGCATGGGCCAATAGTATGCCGATGCTCAGAAAAATGAGTGTCCCGACAAGAGCCGAATACATATGCCACCTCCATCGCTCACTTCCTTTGAACTGCGCGACCGCTTACACAGTCAAATTATTCCTTGAGCACGAAATGGGATCGCAGCCAACTGATGAGTCTGGGCCACAGCGGCTAGCTGGCAACATGTGGAACGATCAAAGGCAGAAGCTGTAAACCCAGCTGTTCTGTTCGAACCGGCGTGATAGGCGTAGTGCGGATGACCGAAAAACGCGTGTGGCTAATGTGCAACGGATACTTGGTTTCTGCGCGGGAATGTCCAAAACGAACGCTCCGGCCCTTGAGACGCCTGTAGCATCTGCGCGCAAGAATTGGGGCGTCCGGATGACTTTTCAAGCTCGAAGGATGAGAGCTTATTGTCTCTTTGGGAGGTGTGCGCCGGCAAGTGTTGGCCGGTTGCGCGAACGCCGGACGTTGCCGCTTTAGTGGTAACAATCTGCGCACCTATGCTGAATTGCTTCGTTCGGAAATGGACCGGCGGGAGCTGAAGTACATCCCGATTAATTGGTCTGAATAGGCCGCTCCACGGCATACCGATGAAAGACCTGCAGAAGCACTTGAAAAAGCTCCGCACTGATGCAGCCGAATGCAAATTGATCAGCGACCTGGCACTGACCAGGAAAAGCGAGAGCTGTTCGCAAGGCTTGCGGATCACTTGAGTGTCGTGGCGTCCTAGTGGTTCATCATAGTAATTTTGACGTTTTGATACCGAGCCATTCGAGGATGGGCAAGTTTTCCGGTGGCAAGAGAATCTCGATGCTTCTGGGGACGCCGGGTTGACGTCGGATGAAGCCGTTCCGTTCGAGGGTGACGATCAT
>NZ_PYCN01000055.1 GCF_003062295.1 Bradyrhizobium algeriense
GGTCCTGAAGAAAGCCTCTGCCAAGGGAAAGCGGCGGGGAAAGCCGGTGACGATCGTCTCCTGCGACGAGAAGCCGGGAATCCAGGCCATCGCAACGACGGCGCCGGATTTGCCGCCCAAGCCTGGCGTCCACGCCACCTTTGCGCGCGACCATGAATACAAACGCCATGGCACGCTCAGCCTGTTGGCTGGGATCGATCTGCTCACCGGCAAGGTCCACGCCCTTGTCAAAGATCGTCACCGCAGTCGAGAGTTCATCGAACTCCTCAGGCTTATCGATGCCGCTTATCCGCCGAACACTGCGATCAAATTGATCCTCGACAATCATTCCGCGCACATCTCGCGAGAAACCAGAGCCTGGCTCGCCACTCGGCCGGTGGGACGCTTCGAGCTCGCCTTCACTCCCAAGCACGGCTCATGGCTCAATCTCATCGAGGGGTTCTTCTCCAAGTTCGCCCGTTCAGTCCTGCGCCATATCCGGGTGACCTCAAAACACGAACTCAAGGAGCGCATCATGGCTGGTATCGACGACGTCAATCGCCATCCGGTCGTCCACACATGGTCCTACAAACTCGCCGACGCCGCCTGATATGATTCGAACCAAGAAAACGCTGACCTAGGGGGCGTCTTCATCTGGGCCATCAAAAGTTCGCATAACGACGCTTGCTTGATAAGCCACTCTCTAGCTATTCGGGTTGAATGCCAAGCTGTTCTGAGGAGTTAGCGGCGCAGGCAACCCAGGGCGCTATTCCGGGCGTTGCCGCAGAATCCAATCCAGCAGGTCTTCGTTTCGGCGACCGCTTCGTGCGTGCTGGTCAACGGCGGCCGGTGCGGACGCAAGCGCCATACGGCGCAAATGCAGTTCGCCCCCGGTAGCAAACCGTAATCTTTCTGCTAGTGCACTTTCAATGAACTCAGGCGCTGCATAGCCGCGGTTTTCACCGAATTATGGATTGCCTCGGGAAAGCCCTCTGGCAGCTCGCTTTCAATTTTGCCGAGCGCAGCTTCAGCGGTAAAGGCGACACGTTCGATTGATTCCTGAACAAGCTTTTTCGGTACGCCCGCCGCTTCGCCTGTCTGCAAGAAATGCCGGCCGTCTACTTCGGCAATCCTGTAGTGATTGTTTGTCCCTACCGACATTGCGAGCTTCATCTGCTTGCGCTGAATTTGACCGGTGTCCAGGCTCGGCTGTGCCGTGAGCACGTCGTAAAGCGGTGTCAGATGGTAGCGGCCGCCAGGCGTGATGAAGATGCTGAAATTCTTCGCATGGCCATCGGTCGCGCCAATCAGCCAAAAGAAGATTTGCGCTCTGAGCAGCGTCGCCTGATCATCAGCGGGCGTGTCGCTGCCTTTGAGCAGATCAAGAAGCTTCACCATGCCGGGACCGCCATCGCTCTGGTATTTGCGCGTCGGCGGGACCGACAGTGCCTGACAGCAGTCCTCCTGCGGCAGGCGGAGCAGGCGGCCATCCTTCGTCCACCGCCGGTCGAAGCGCTCGATGACGAGCGCCGTGGTCTTACCGAAAGTTGCAATCTCGGCATGGTTCACCGGCAAGCCCGAAGCGGCGGCAAGTCTCAAGCAGTAGTATTCATTCTCGACGCTGTTCGAAAGGTCGATGCCGTTGGGCAGTTCCCCGATCTGCGTCTTGAAAATATGGGTCGTCGGCGTGGTGCCGTGCGGCTTGAGCCACTTGCCGCCGTGCCGCAGCAGCGCCGTTTTCTCCTGCGCTCCTGCCACGGAAATCCGGAAAAGATCGTCGCGCGTAAGCCCGAGCGGAGTCTGGGCAAGCCCGTTGAGGAGCTTTTCAATCGCTTCGTCATCGACGGAATCGCCGGCGATGGTGCGACCATCGCGATCATCATCATGGTGATCATCATCGTCGGCGACGAATTGCAGGGCGCCGACGCAATCCCTGCCGATAGCAGCGAGCAGGCTGTAGGCGTCGGTCCCGGCCGCGCCGACCCTTTGCGCTACCCGGCGACGGAGCGCGTCGGAGTCGGGTAGCAGATTGTCGAAGACGGCCGTGACGGCTTCGCCACGGAAGACATCCTCCCGCAGCGGCAGCGAGAGCGAGACGGGCAGGGCATGTTCCCATCCGAGCCAGTCAGCCTCGTACCGGAATTCAATAGCGCCAGTCGCCGCCTTGCTCATCAGGCCGACGAGGCGGTTGTTGAGGAGCACACGCAGCGGCTCATGGCGGCGACGCCGGGGCATCAGAAAATGTCCTCAAGGTCGGCGGCTGTGCCTTTGGTGCGCGGGACGATCCGGAACTCAAGGTCTAGGGTCGCGAGTACCGCAAGGATGGTTTCAAGCTTGGCTGCCGGATTGCCAGTTTCGATGAGCGAGATTGTCTCCTGCCGCAGGCCCGCCCGCGCGCCGACCTGCGACTGGCTGAGCCCCCGCTTCTTACGAGTGCGGCGGATCAGGTTGCCGATCTGGTTCGGTGTGCGGGCAAGGCCGGTCATTTCTTACTCCGACCTAGTATGTGCTAAATCAGATAAAAACGTAATATAGCAAATGGCGCATAAATAGACATTATGCGTTGAACTGCATAAAACACGTTTATCGGAATTAAGGCTATGACTTCCCTTACAGCGATCGCGTTAGTTGTTGGACTTGGGGTGACTTTGCCACTTTACGCAGGAATGGAAGCGACAATCAGGGAGCACCTTGAGCGCCTTGCTAGAGGCGAGAGGGTGCCGATGATTGCTATCGGATGTTTTACCGAGATTCAGTTCGCTGCGATCAATGAGGGGCGAGCTGCAATGGAATTACATCGCTTGGAGCAAAACGAGATTCTATCCATGGTAGGCATTTGTATGTGAGCCGCTCTAAAGATGGCTACCAAATAGATGACATCCTCAAGCAGATCATGAGTGCGCTTTGCGACCACGCGATAGCTCACTTGGACACATTCGTATATCATACGTACAGAACCCGAATACTCGGGATGACGGCTATGGAAACCAGGTGAATGATCGGGCCGTTTTCGAAATGACGGCGCGAAAACCACGGGCGGAACTCTATTCGGTAATGCCCAAGGGAGATACGATAAAGCCCCACAAAAAAGGCCGCCGGTGAGGCAGCCCTTCCTGTGAAGCGATCTCGGGTAACTAGTTATCCGACGCCCTCGCTTCAGTGCCGGAAGATAGTCCATCCCTCCGAATTGTCAACATTAACTTGAAGTTCGGGGCCATCGAACCGGCGTATACTAACGCGGCTAAGTCCCTGTTGTTCCGGAACTTTTCAAAAAATACGAAGCGGCATTAAGTGATCTATGGCCCGCTGAAGGGGCGGTTAACTCCACCGTTGATTGCCCCTCTTTGCAGGTTCCTACAAGTCACCTACACGGGTAACGCGCGGCGCTCCGAAGCAGCTAGTAGCCCTCACGTTACGTGCGCCGAGTTCTGACGAGTTTGCCGCTTTGGGGCGGCTATGGGAACTCCGACCGTGCCGGCTGCCCCATACATCGCGGCGCGGCCACCTCTCACGCCACCTCAGATAAGCGCTCGGGGTCGGAACACAATCCACAAATTCCAAAATAGGCCACTATGGTTTTCGAACTACGCCATTGAGGTCGGAAACCGGCCATACCCGAGATTATTCAAGAACATACTATGAACATAACGTCTTGGCTTGCAACTTGCTCGCGATACGTCTCAAGTGGAAACATCTCTGGGCAGGTCACGAGTTTGAGGCCGGCTTGATCCATCCTCCGGGATGAAGGCGGTCCAGGGAGCAGCGTCCATTGTCTTTGTTCCGCCATTTGCACGACAACGCGTTCCTGGTGTTTTCGAGGACCACGCACCTTTACGCGGCCTGCCTGCTGGATTTGCACGAACGGTTCTTCACGGGGGCCCCGGCATTCCCGACGCCGCGCCGGGTCGTGCACGCGATCTACGATGTCATGCGCGCCAATCCTTCGCTGTGGAACGAGGGCGACAATTTCGGCGGGCTGCCGGACGTGATCTCGGCGGGCCGCCGCCGGATCCGTAAAGCCGACCCTCGCTTTCGCATCCGAGAAAGGCGACAAGGCGCTCGGCTTGGCCCGACAACTCTACTCGCGCCTGGTCGATTGGGGCGGGCTCGAGGAAGAGGAATACGGCCTGCGGGTCACCGTCGACATGGCGATGGGACCCTTGCTGGTGATCCAGCGACTGGCGAGCCTGAACAAGGACCTCTCCCAGATTCGGGCGGCCTGATCGTCCAGATTCGTCTGAACCTCGAGGCGATGGAGAAGCTCACGCCCGAGGTGACCGATCGCAAGCAGCGCGAAGCCGCGCTCGCGGTGCGTGGGGCGCGCAACCAGGCCGACCAGTTCACCAAGAGCCTTCGGGCGATCCTCGCCGACCTCAAGCGGATCAGGCGGACGGTCATGGAGTCGAAGACGCTCGGCACCCGCCTGGAGGCCTTCTTCGAGGAGTTCGTCGATCAGCTCCCGCTGAAGGATTTCGAGTCCATCCTGACGGTGAACCATCCCTACCGTTTCCGCGACGCCATCGTCGACCTGGCGCTCAGGATCTCCTACACGCCGGACACTCTTGTTTTGAAGCTCTAAAAATCAAAGTTATGCCTGCAGCACAATGGTTTCTTGAATTTCGTGCCAACTGATCTTTCGGAATTTGTATGGAATTTTTGCGGACGGTTAACCGTTTCTTAACGGGACAGTTCGGCCGAAAGGCCGCCAAGCCAATAGGAAGCACGCCAGTGCGTCGGCCGCCGCCGGGCGTTTCACGAGACGGGCGCGGCTGGCCCGCCTTGGCGTCGGCCGTCAGCGCTGCCGCCGTGCATGGAACGGATTTCGCCCGAAAATATTGAACCTAGGGTCAAGAAAACTTGACCTATTGTCAACCAATTTGACGGCCATATATCCAGATATGTTGCTGAAGTGCCACATTTTGCCTGTTAGATGCCCACTGGCATTCTGGGTAAGCTGGACGAATAACTTGACATTAGATCAACTGAAGCCCATGGAACGCGCGATCAACAACAGCTATGGCATTCGCCGATGGCATTTGAGAACGAGGCCGGTCGCCTGCGTAGAATCGCGCGGCGAGGGACGATCTTCTTCACGAACCACGCTGAGATTGAGCGCAAGAAAGATGGCATCGAAAAACTCGATGTCATCAACGTGCTTGGGCGATGTACGGTATCATTGGTGGAGGTGAACAAAGAAAACGGAGAAGAAGAATGGAGGGCAGAAGGGACTGATAACGACGGGAGGAAAATAACGGCTGTAGTCGTGGCTTACGAGGATGTCGCAGAGGTGAAGATCGTCACGACTTGGGCGAACAAGAAATGAGTGAAAGGGCTGTCAGATGCGTTGCAAATGCAAGAATGGATTGATGGAGAGAAGTGTGAAGCCAGAGCACGTTGAAGACTTGGGCGGTTTGGTCGTCAAGGTCTTGAATGCTGTTGTCGTGCAGCGCTGCTCTGCTTGCGGCGACGAAATGATTGGCATACCGGACGTCCAGGGATTGACCCGCGCTGCTGCAATGGCGCGCGCCCAGAGTCCTGAGCGTTTGACTGGTAAAGAAGTGAGGTTTATCCGGCGCGCGCTGGACATGAAGCAAACCGATTTTGCGGCAGCAATGGACCTGTCCGCAGAACATGTGTCCCGTTGGGAGAATGACCATAATGGGGTTGGCGGCGCTAGCGAAAAGCTTGTGCGCCACAACGTCTGTGCGTTGCTGAGTGATGGCGCGTGCGAGTACGACCCTAAAGCCATTGCGAGTATGGTTTTTGTGCCGTTTCCCGAAGGGGGAATTGCACCGATTGAAATGGTCCGCGTGCGGACCACGCACCGTACAAATGAAGAAGACGACACGATGTGGAGTGAGGCCGCTTAATTGCGGCCTCTCTCCATAAGCGTAAACTTGCGCCGCAAGAGGCAGTTAACTTCGGTAAGCGCCCCATCCCAAGCGACTGTCGCGGCGTGCTGCTGCGGCTAGGCGACGCGGCACGCGCTCTATCGACCTCGAAGCCCGGCAACCATGCCGGGCTTTTTGCTGTATAGTCGCGTTTGACGGGGAATTCGCGGAATGACTTTCGACCCAATAGAAGCAATCAGCTCGTTGGCGGAATTGGCGGCATACTGTCAACGGCATTCCTGATCTATGACCGGCTTTACAAATCGCAGCCGACGATTTTCTTTCAGCCTCACGACGCGACGGCGTGCCTCGTCATCAAGAACACCATGACGGAAACTCTGTTCATCGACGCAATCGACGTGTCACCACGCAAATTAAGCTTCGCATTTGGCGACGACCTTCATTCAACCATCGAAGCCGTCGTCGGCGCAGCATATGACAGCGGCCCTGACCGGAATTCCCTTATCATCGGCCCGCTTTCCGAACGCTATTGCCGGCTCGTCAAACTGACCGGCTTCGATGAATTGCCGCCAGAGACTTCACGATTCGATGCGCGTGGCGAAACACCCGACGGCCTTCCTACATGAAACAAACGGTTAAGGTTTCCACGACAGCGGGCGACCTCACCCGACTTCACAACGACGCAAAGAGGGATTGATGCGATGGCGGATGCTTCAGGTCGGCTTCCATCATGCCGCGCCTTTCAGTCGACATCGACCTCACGTACCTGCCGGTCAAGCCGCGCGAAGAATCTTTAACAGAGATCGACGCGGTGAGACGCAAGTTGTGGAGGGGCGATCTTTACGCAGGTAAGTTGTTGCAGCGCTCGATCGTCAGCATCCGCGCGATTTATTCGGTGTCCGCGACCTGCTGGGAAATAAGGTATCAGCGATGATCTGCGCACTGCCTTCATTGTCTACATGCTCAGCCATAATCTCCCAATGGCATGAAGTGCTAGGCGGAGCGAAAAGGATATCAGCCAGGAATTTGTGCGCTGCTTCGAAGGTATGACTGCCAAGTCCGTTTCGCGAGATGAGCCGCTGGCCGTACGCAAAACGCTGTCGCGGAGATTGTCGGCAACATGCCAGACAGGCATCGGAAATTCCTGATTTCATTGAGCGCGGCGATGCTGAATGAGATTTGCTCGGGGCGTTCCCGGTGCCCGCGATTTGCCGGCCGTCAAATGGCGAATGCAGAACCTTGACAGCCTGCCAGCTGAAAAGAGCGCCGCGCTGGATCTTGAGAAGGTCCTGAGCGAATAACAGAAACCACGCGCGCGGCCAGATGGCTCTGGATCTGCTGCGATCCGATTCCTGAACAGCCAAGCGGTGCCTGATCCCACCAAGCTCGTTGGTCCGATGATCGAGCGGCTTCTCGTTTGCGACGGCGCGCGCAGGACTCCCAAGAAGGTGAGGCGATCCGGTACTTTGCGCGATTTTTGCAAGGCTGATCGCAGGATGATCAATTGATGGTTCTCTTGTCATGAACGAGCGGCGGACGCAGCCGAATATCGCCTATGCAATCTGCGGCTTCAACGATATTCCAAGCCAGCGCGCCATGGGCTTCCACCTCATGATCGTCGACGAAGACGGCAGCCACAGGCCGTGGCCCATTGTCGTGGTGCGCTGGGGCAAGCGGGTGTTTGCCTATCTTAACAAATGCCCGCACAATGGCGTCAATCTGGACTGGGAATGCAACCAGTTTTTCGATCCACGCGGCATCCGGCTGATGTGCGGCAAGCACGGCTCGACCTTCGAGCTCGGCACCGGCCGCTGTGTGGACGGCCGGTGCAAGGGCAGCAGTCTCACGCCGGTCGCGTTGACGGTGCTGGACGGCGATATCTGCGTTACCGGCGTGCGGCTTGTCGAGGAGGATTCCTCTGGCTAAAGCTAAAGCCGGCGCTCAGACCGGCCGGTTCTCGTTACGGTTTCTCACAGGTTCCATCCTCTTCAGCCCGTCTTCGTAAGAGATCTCATCATAGGACGCATCGAGATCCTCAGTTGCGTCGAGCAGGTAGTCGAGCTTGCCGGGCGCGTCGAGCTTCTTGATGTCATTCTTGTCGACCCCGGCCAGGTACATCATTTCCTTCCAAACGGTGGATTCATCGCACGGCAGCACGTTGAAGGTGATACCACCGAGCTTGATTCGGTATTTCGCCAACAGGTCTATGTTGTTGCAAAACATGAAGTAGCTGCCATCAGGGCTTAGCGCGCCGTCAAGAACGTTTGCGACATCAGCAAGATAAGCGAAGCAGTGCAGATAGCCGGCCAGCACCGGAATGCTCCTTTCGCCTTCCTGCACGACCGTCAGTACCTGCTCGATCGAATAGTGGGGCGGCCGCTTCTCGTCCGCGACCTGGGCCTGGAATTTTAGGGCGATATCGCCGCGAAAGCCGAACCGGCCCTGCTTGGTGGTCCCGCCTTTGAATATGGCATTGAGCAGGCGCCCCTCCTTCTCGAACCGGCCTAGCGCGGTGTTCTCGATTGCAGTCATGAAAAATCATCCCTCGATCCAAGACAATCGCCGGACACTCCGGCGGCGGGAGACGCAATGCAAATTGTTTGCCGCCGCGTTCGTAACGCTCATCGGCGAAATCCATAAAGAAGACACGCAAAGCCGCCGCAATCCCTCGAAGACCTTTGTCAGCAACCCTACACGCGTCGCAAAGCCAACAGGCGCGATTTCGAAAAGGTGAGCAATGTCAAGCTCGGGCGCGCTGGCATGCGACTTGCCAATTCCCATGCAAACGACCCAGGCAAAAAGGATAGCCATGATCAATCTGACGGATAGCGCAGTGAATGCGGTCAAGAGCACGATTTCAGCATCGGCGCAGCCGGCAAGCGGCCTGCGCATCATGGTCGAGGCCAGTGGCTGCGCCGGGTTCAAATACCGGTTGAGCCTGGCCGACGAGGCTAAGCCTGACGACACCGTGATCGAGCGCGACGGTGTCAAGGTGTTCGTAGACAACAAGAGCCATGACCACCTCGCCGGCACGACCATCGATTTCGTGGTGGCGCTCGAGGGCTCGGGCTTCACCTTCGACAACCCGAACGCCAAATCGAGCTGCTCTTGCGGCAAATCCTTCAGCTGATGACAAGAGAAATCGAAGCATGCCGGTCGAACCGGAACAACTGAAGCAACCGCCGAGCATTGAGACCGGTCGGGAGCAACTACGGCGCGAACCAGCCGAATCTGCAACGCGACGGCGGCGACTGTCAGCTGGTCGGGATCGAGGGGAGCAAGATCATGGTCAAGCTGACTGGTGCCTGCGTATTCTGCAAGCTTTCAAGCGCGACGCTAGAAGGCATTCAGGCGCGGCTGGTCGAAAGGCTCGGCGACTTCGTTCGCCTGATCCCGGTCGCCGGCGCCGCCAATGCGCGGCATTGAAGGAGGCGTTTGTGCCGATCTATCTCGACAACAATGCGACCACGCGGACAGATCCGTGTGTCTTGCAAGCCATGTTGCCGTTCCTCACGGAGCAGTTCGGCAATGCCTCGTCCACCCATACCTTCGGCAGCGAGATCGCGGGCGCGGTGGGGGAGGCGCGCCGCAGCCTGCAGGGTTTGCTGGGGGCCGCCCACGATCATGAGATCGTCTTCACCTCCGGCGGGACCGAGTCCAACAACGCCGCCATCCTTTCCGCGCTTACGACCCAGGAAGGGCGCGACGAGATCGTCACCACCTCCGTCGAGCATTCCGCCATCCTCACGCTGGTCGAGCAATTGGCGACAAGGGGCATCAAGACGCACGTGATCCCGGTGGATTCGCGCGGACGGCTCGACGTCGAGGCCTTTCGCTGGGCGCTTGGACCACGCACGGCGATTGCGTCGGTTATGTGGGCCAACAACGAGACCGGCACGATTTTCCCGGTGGAGTTTCTGGCCGGGTTAGCGCGTGCGGCAGGCGCGCTGTTTCACACTGATGCCGTCCAGGCCATAGGCAGGGTGCCCATCGACCTGAAGGACAATGCTATCGACATGCTATCGCTGTCCGCGCACAAGCTGCACGGCCCCAAGGGGACCGGCGCGCTCTTTTTACGCCAAGGCACAAATTTCAGACCGCTGATCTGGGGCGGGGCACAGGAACGAAGGCGCCGCGGCGGAACCGAGAACATCCCCGGCATCGTCGGTCTTGGAAAAGCTGCAGAGCTTGCGGCGGAGCGGCTCGAGCCGGATCGCGTTCGCATTGGTGGGTTGCGCGATCGCCTGGAGCAGGCGATTTTGCACAACGGCCACTGCATGGCGCTCGGCGATGTCAGCAACCGGCTGCCGAACACGGCCAACATTGCCTTCGAGGATCTCGAAGGCGAAGCAATCGTCCACCATCTCAATCGCGCGGGCATTGCTGCTTCGCTGGGATCAGCTTGCAGCTCGTGCTCAATGGACCCGTCGCACGTGCTGCGCGCCATGAACGTGCCGGCGAGGAGCCTGCGCGGCGCGGTGCGCTTTTCCTTATCGCATGAAACCACCGTCGAAGAAGTCGATCAGGTCGTCCGCGTACTGTCCCGCATCGTGGCTCACCTGCGCGCCATGTCACGAGAGCATCCCAATCCCACCAGCAATTCGCCCCGATACACGAGTTGATCTCATGAAAGTCATGATTCGCCGCTCTCCGGAGGCGGGCCTGTCGATTTACGTGCCGAAAAAAGATCTCGAGGAGCCGATCGTTGAATCGGAGCACGAGACGCTGTGGGGCGGCTGGATCAGAATAGCCAATGGCTGGGTGCTCGATCTGCCCGAAATGGCGAGCGATACGCCGCTGCCGATCACGGTCAATGCCCGAAAGCGCGGCGAGGGCGGCGACGACCGATGAAGGTGACCCCGCAAATCGACTTTGTCAACGCGGCCGATGCGGAGGCGATTCTCACTGACGTAGCGGCTAGGCTGCGTGCCGGCAGCATTGTTCCCTATCTCGGACCTGGTCTCACCGCGTTGTCCAAACCGGATGCGCCGATGACGCCGGAGGCCTTGGCTGGCTTCTTCGCTACCAAGGTCGCGCTGCCGCGCCGGGCCAACGGCAATGTCTGGGCGTCGGCGCAGCACATCGAAAGCAACAAGCATCGCTCCACCGTGACGGCATTGGTGGCGCAGGCCTTTGCTGCGCCGGTCGAGCCGACACCACTGCATCATCATCTCGCCGCGCTGTCCCTGCCTGTCATGGTCGATGCCTGGTATGACGGCGCGATGCGTGCGGCGCTTGGCAAGCACGAGGGGTGGGGCGAGGTGCAGGGCATTTGCCGCGCCGGCATCGGCGAGGACCGCTGGTATCGCTTCTATGATGCAGAGGGCAGAGAGGTCGATCGCGCTGTGGCGCAGAGCTGGACCACGGTCCTCTACAAGCCGCACGGCGGCGTGCTGCCTGCCAGGAACTTCCTGATCTCTGACGCCGACTATGTCGAGGTGCTGACCGAGATCGACATTCAGACGCCGATCCCCGATGTGGTGAAAGAGCGGCGCAATGGCAGAAGATTTCTCTTCATCGGTTGCCGCTTCAACGATCAGCTACTGCGAACCTATGCGCGGCAGCTCACCAAGCGCTCGGCCGGTGTTCATTACGCCATCGTGGAACCGGATGTGCTGTCCAGGAATGAGCTGCGCTTTCTGGTCGAACAGAGCCTGACGCCGCTTGCGATCCCGCTCCCGCGCGCGATCGAGATCCTGCTCGCTGCCTGACAGACCTTGTATATGGGTCGATGTTGCTCGCGTGCCGGCGCACGCGAGTTGTCTTGCGTTTCGCGCCGGCGAATGACTGCGCTCATCTCCATGTCAGGATCAAGACGCCTGTCACACTTCGAACATTTCTAATGTCGTGCAGAAGGCTTCGCTTCCACGGCCAACCGCGGCAGGCGGCTCACTTTCTGACTTAGATCAAAATTGCTCGCCATTCCGGCCATGGCACGCGAGTTGCAAATCTTCTTTTCAGTTTCCGCCTCCAGGGAGAATGAACGGATGGACGTATCAGCGCTGGACGAAGCAAGCTTGGCAGGGAGCGACGTCGACATCGGCGAGACCATGCAGGCGATCGCCGAGCACAAGGGCTGCGGCGCGTCCGGCGGCAGCGGCAAGGCGAGCTGCGGCTCGCAAGCCGGCCAGGGTGATCTGCCGACCGAGATCTGGGAGAAGGTCAAGAACCATCCCTGCTACAGCGAAGAAGCGCATCATCACTACGCCCGCATGCATGTTGCGGTTGCGCCCGCCTGCAACATCCAATGCAATTACTGCAATCGCAAATTTGATTGCGCCAACGAATCGCGCCCGGGCGTGGTGAGCGAAAAACTAACGCCGGAGCAGGCGGCGAAAAAGGTGCTGGCAGTCGCCTCCACCGTCCCACAGATGACCGTGCTCGGCATCGCTGGGCCCGGTGATCCCCTGGCCAATCCGAAAAAGACGTTCAAGACCTTCGAGCTGGTGGCCAAGGCCGCTCCCGATATCAAGCTGTGCCTGTCGACCAACGGCCTCATGCTGCCCGACCATGTCGATACGATCGCCCGCTTCAAGATCGACCATGTCACCATCACCATCAACATGGTCCACCCCGAAATCGGCGCCAAAATCTATCCGTGGATTTTCTACAACCACAAGCGCCACACCGGCCTCGAAGCCGCAAAGATCCTCAACGACCGCCAGCTGCAAGGCCTCGAGATGCTCACCGAGCGGGGCATCCTCTGCAAGATCAATTCGGTGATGATCCCGGGCATCAATGACCAGCACCTCGTCGAGGTCAACAAGGCGGTCAAATCGCGCGGCGCGTTCCTACACAACATCATGCCGCTGATCTCCGCGCCCGAGCACGGCACGGTGTTCGGTCTCAACGGTCAGCGGGCTCCGACCGCGCAGGAATTGAAAGCACTGCAGGATGCCTGCGAAGGCGAGATGAACATGATGCGGCACTGCCGCCAGTGCCGCGCCGATGCTGTCGGCCTGCTCGGCGAGGACCGTAGCACGGAGTTCACTACCGAGAAGGTTATGGCCATGGATGTCAAATATGACCTCCAGATGCGCAAGGCCTATCAGGCCAAGGTCGAGGAGGAGCGCGTCGCCAAGGTTGCTGCCGAGCAGGAAGAGCTCGCCGAGCTCGCCAGCGAGATGAGCGACATCAAGCTCTTTGTTGCAGTGGCGACGAAGGGCACGGGGCTGATTAACGAGCATTTTGGGCATGCCAAGGAGTTCCAAGTGTACGAACTCTCCACTACGGGCGCCAAATTCGTCGGCCATCGCCGCGTCGATCACTATTGCCGGGGCGGTTATGGCCAGGAGGAGAGCCTTGCCACCATCATCCGCGCCATCAACGACTGCCATGCGGTCTTCGTGGCCAAGATCGGCGGCTGTCCGAAGAGCAATCTGTTGAAGGCAGGGATCGAGCCGGTCGACCAATACGCCCATGAGTTCATCGAAAAATCAGCGATCGCCTGGTTCAAGTCCTATCTTGCGAAGGTGCAAAGCGGCGAGATCCAGCATGTTGAGCGGGGCGAGGCGGCGATCCGCCAGGGCGCGCTGATTTCGGCGGCGTAAGGGAGATATCCATGCCGTTCAAGATCATTGCCTCGCAATGCTCCGGCTGCTCGGCTTGCGAGCTCGAATGTCCGAATGTCGCAATCTCGGAGAAAGGCGGGACGTTCGTCATCGACCCGAAGAAATGCACCGAGTGCATCGGCCATTTCGACGAGCCGCAATGCGTCGCGGTGTGCCCGGTTGATAACACCTGCGTCGTCGACACCTCATTGCCGCGCTACCAGGCGCGGGCGTAGGGGGCGAGCCCATGACCATCACGCTGACGCCCGCCGCTGAAAAACTCACGAGTTACGTGCTGCGCGCCGATGGCACCGTTGGCGCCGGTTTCCGGCTCGCCGTCACGGCAGATGGTTGCTCGGGGTTGTCCGCCGATATAGGTGTTGCGCCGGCAGCTCAGCCCGGTCAGCAAGGCGTAGAGCGCAACGGCCTAAAGTTGCTTCTCAATGCCGAGAGCCAGCTAATGCTTGGCTTTGTCACCATCGATTTGACCGACACCTCTGCGCAGACCGGGCTGATCTTTCCAGAAGCAGGTATGCTGCTCCAGCAACACCGCAAAGGCTGCCCATTAGAAGAGGAAAGCTGCCAATGAACCTCGATGGGGCAGGCAATCCGCTGTCCGAGAGCGAGGGGGCGCTGATCGCGCACACGCTACTCGGCGAAGGGCTGCCGCGCGAAGCCAAGGATCATCTGTGGGACGCCGGGCTGTCCTATCACCTGGACGAGATCGCGGAAAAACACCTGCATGAAGCGCAGGCGCTGGCGCCGGGCCACGCCGCCGTCCTGATCGGGCTCTACCGCTTCTATTTCTACAAAGGTCGCTTGGCCGAGGCGTTGGAGGTCGCAAAGCTCTGTATTTGTAAGGCAGCACGTGAAAACAGTCTCGCAGACGATTGGCGGCGGGTCAGCGCGGGCGACGCTGCTTTCGATCGCTACGAGAACATCCTGCCGCGCTTCTATTTATTTTCCCTGAAAGCCTACGCCTACCTGCAGATGCGGCTCGGCGATCTGGATGAAGGGCACGCCGCCGCCAACAAGCTTGTGGAGCTCGACCCGACCGACAAGATCGGCGCCAAGGTGCTCCTGGACGTGCTGGAGCGGATGGGGCAGGACCATGACGGATGACATCGATAAGGCCCGCGACTGGCTGGGCAACGAGGTCGACTGCGGCACCTGCACGCATCTCGGGCTCAGGGCCAGCGGCGGCTGCCGCTTGATGCACGCCTGCGTCAACGACCGCTACGCCCGCTGCATCGACCGCTTCTTCAACTGGAATCCGGTGCTGGCCGACGCTTACGTCACACATCCGCATTTCGAGGTGCGCGCAATCGCGGCCAACCACGCCAATGTGTTCCTGCTGCCGATGCTGCTCGACGATGCTGAGGAAACCGTGCGCTGGAACGCGGCGCGCCGCCTGCCCAAGCGCTTTGTGCTGCGGCTGCGCAGCGACCCGCATCGGGAGGTGAGGATGCGGGTTGCGACCTTGCTGGACGGCGAGGAGCTGGCGCCGATGATGTCGGACCAGGACTATTACGTCCGCCTGGTGGTGGCGAGCCGGATCGCGCCGGCGCTGCTTGGGCGTCTCATGAGCGATGACGAGCCCGAGGTGCGCCGCGTGGTCGCGCTCCGCATTCCCCATGACTGGCTGCTCGGCATGGTCACTGATCCCGATGGCACCGTGCGGCTCGAGACCGCACGGCGGCTGTCTCCGGATTCGCTCAGCCTGCTGCGCCGCGATCCGGATTGGCGCGTCCGCTATGAGGTGGCAAGCCGCATTACGGCGGCCGAGCTGGCGGAGTTGACCGAGGACGGGGACTCGATGGTGCAGGAAGCCGCCCGCGCGCGCGTGGCCATCCGGCCCGAACGACCGAGAGAGAGTGGGACATGAGCAACATCGTTCGCGACAGCGAGTTGGTCGAGCTGACCGGGCCGCCTTTCTTCAGCTTTGGCGAAAAGGTGCGGGCCAACCGCACCATCCGCAATGACGGAACCTATGCCGGCAAGGAAGTCGGCGAGATCCTCGCCAAAAAGGGGGAGGTGGGTTACGTCGTTTCAATCGGCACTTTCCTGCAGCAGTTCTACATCTATGGCGTCGAATTTCTCGAAAGCGGCAACCGCGTCGGCATGAAGCGCAAGGAGCTCGTGCCGGCGGTGGCGCGCGAGGAGTTTGAGGACCTGCCGTTGCCGGAAGAGGCCGCGTCATGATCGACCAGAGGCTGCCGAAGTACCAATGGGGCCAGCGCGTCAAGGCGGCGATCGACCTCATTAACGACGGCTCCTTTCCGGATGCACCGGCCGATGGACTATTGATGGGCGCCGGAGGGATCGGCGAGATCGTGCAGGTCGGCAGGCATACCGAAGCGAACGTGCCAATCTATCTCGTCGAGTTCGGCCAGCGGCTGGTCGTCGGCTGTCTTGAAGAAGAAATTGCAGTGCTTTGAGGGTGCTGGTTCGCGATGAATGCTGCGGTGATGAGAAAACTAGCGATCGGACTGATCCCTCACCCGAACGAGCTCGATCGCAAGCGGATCGAGCGCGCCTTGAGCTCGCGCAAGCGCTATCGCTTTGTGTCGCCGAATGTGAAGCCGGTGAGGGGTGGCTATCTGATCGAGAGTCCCTGCTGCTCTCGCAATATCGACAAGGACGGCGGCCTGATCGATGTCGCGCTGATCCACTATGACATGGTGAGCGGGATGTGGAAGCTGTTTCGCATGAACCACGCGCAGGGGATCTGGGAGCTTTACAGCATTTACCTCCGGCTGACCTCAGCGATCGAGGATTTGAACACGGATCCAGAGCGGCGGTTCTGGCAATGAAGCTGATTTGGGACTAGTTATATGGGAGCCGCGATGGCGCTTGGCACAGACCAACTGATCGAAATAGAACGGGTGCTTGCGGCGGCGGAGGCCGATGCAAGCCCATTCCTCGAGCTGCGGCGCCGTTTTCCGCGCCTCGCCTTCACGCGCTGTGATGCGTCTGATGTGACGGAGCGGCCGTTCCGAAGCTTTCCGCGTTTCGACCTGCATCTGATCGGTGGCTGCGATCGCTGCGTGCAGATCACGGCCGATCCGGCACGCGCGATTGGTATCCTGCTGGCGGCAAGGAGTACTGGGCGGTGACCGGCATTGCACTCGCAGAGGATCACGACGGCACCGAAGCGATCGAGGCCGTATGCTTCATTCCGCTGTCCGATCCCGATATCACCTCCGCCGAGCTCTCTGCCGTGGAAGCGCTGCTATGTTCGCCGCGAATCTCCAATGGGCCGATCACTGACGCCTTCGAGAAAGCCTTTGCCGCCTATCTTGGCCGCAAATATGCCGTTGCCGTCCCCAGCGGCACGATCGGGCTTCTGCTTGCGCTAAAAGCGCTAGGCATCGGGCCCGGGCAGGAGGTGATCGCCTCGCCTTATTCGTTTCGCGAGACGGTGCATGCTATCAGTCTCGTGGGCGCGAGGGCCGTATTTGCCGACGTCGACTATTGGTCGGGAGCCTTGGCTCCGGCGAAGGTCGAAGAGCGTGTCACGGCCAACACGCGGGCGATTATTGGTGGCAACCCCAATGGCCATCCGGCGCCATGGTCGGAGCTGCGCGCGATCGCGCAGCGCCATCAGCTGCCGCTCCTGGAGGATTCGACCGAAGCGATCGGATCGCGATACAAGGGCGAACTCGTCGGCCGCTTTGGCGATATCGCCGTGTTCGACTTCGCTCAGCCACTGGCCCTGACCTGCGGCGAAGGCGGCATGGTGGTGACCGACGACATCGACTTGGCCGGCGGCTTGCGTCGCCATCGCGCACATCGGCTGGATGAGCGCTCCTCCGTTGTCGTCAGCAGCGCAGCGCCCCACCAGGCCGGCATGAGCGATCTCACAGCCGCGCTGGGCCTTGCGCAGCTAAGGCGCCTCGACGAAATCCTGGAGCGACGCCGGCTCGCCGAACAGCTCTACAATGCGCATATGCAATCCTTCGAAGGTATCAAGCCGCCCTATGTGGCTCCCGAAGCGACCGAGGTGAACTGGTTCCTCTATCTCGTCCATCTCGGGACGCGCTTCACGCGCTCCAGCCGCGATGCCATCGTCGATGACCTGCGCATCGAGCAGGTCGAGGCCGCCTCCTATTGCCACCCGTTGCATTTGCAGCGGCATTATTTCGAACGCGGCTATCGGCATGGCGATTTCCTGGTCACGGAAAAGATCGCCGATCGAGCCTTGGCACTGCCGTTTCACACCCACCTCACCGATGACCAGATCGAGTTCATCGTGGAGACGATGAAGGATGCGTCAATCAACATCGGCGCTGGCGCTGCAATTTATTAGAGCCGAGGAATCATCAATGGGACGCAAAAGGAGGGCTTGAATGTCGACAGCCACGGCCTCACCATGGGGCAAGATGATCGAGGTCATTCAGGCCACATCACTCTTGGCGGTGCTGCAGAACCCGGAGATGGGCAATGCCAAACAAATGCAAGTGCAGACCAAACGCGGATCCTCCGACATTTCGTCCGGCAAGGCCGCAAGGAACTCTCGAGGGTGGCGCGCAAAGAGAATGAGAAGCTCAATACGATCGGAGGAGGCGCCTCCAAGTTGCGGCTCGCCTGCGAAGTCAAGTTGCTCCGAACCGGTAGCATGATCATCGAGCTCTTCGGCTTCGGCTCGGGTTTCTTCAAGCTTGGGCGGGAAGGCACATGGATTTCGCAACACGTCATTGTTCCCTGAACGAGACAGTGGTGGAGCTTGACGAGCGCCCTCACGCCGCACCAATGGTTAGATTTTTTCAGCGGCCGTCGATGCCCTCCCAGGAGCTGGCCGGTGGAATTGGCGTGCTTCGGCTGACCCGTGCCGCCGTCGATGCCTTGGCAGGAAAACGCAACGACCGCATGAGAAGGAGCACCGCGACATGGGCAGCCAAGAGATCGAGGTGTTCGCCGTCTGTCGCGCCGATGCAATCGAGCGGGGCGGCGCGAAGGGTTTTAGCCTGTCGCGGATCGACGAGAGCGGCGAGAGCCGGCCGTTTCCGATTGTCGTGGTGCGGACCTTCGGAAACGACTACCACGGCTATGTTAACCGCTGCCCGCATGACGGCGCCTGGCTCAACATCGGCTCCGGAGAGTTTTTCTCGTCGGACCGCGGCTTTATCAGATGCGGCCGGCACGGTGCGACCTTCGAGATCGATAGCGGGTTTTGCATCGATGGCCCCTGCAGCGGAAAAGCCCTTGAGCCGGTCGCGCTCGCCATGGTCGATGGCGACGTCTGCCTGTGTGGCGTGAAGCTGGTGGAGGACAACGGGTTTCCCGATCCGTTCGAGGACGGCGAGGAAACCATGGACATCATGGTCCATCCGGATTAACAGGGATGATCTCATGACCGTAGCTCAGGAGTCTTTCGGTAAAGCGCCGTCGTTCTCATGAACATTGGCGCAGGCCCGCGCCTTCGCTGCTTTCGAACTCGTGAGAGATCAAGGGCCGGGCACGGCGGCCGAAGTCATCCAGTAGCCCGGCATGTATGAATGGTACGGGGACAGTCGAACAGCAAGACGCGCAGCCATTTCGGTGTTCGAGCCGCATTGGCGGCTTTGTGAGGACCGATCGGCCGGTCGACAGCTCTTGGCACGCATGGATGAATTGCCTGAAGCGGAGATCATTCGCGCCGTGCATCCGGCTGATGTCGGGGGCACCAAGGAGGTGTTCAAGTGCTATCTCGCCGAGCCAAAAATCTATACTTCCGAGAAGGGCCATGCCAGCGGCCGCGCCAGAGCCATCTAAGTTTTCTCATCGGCGGCGCCGAGCTCGACCCGCTGGCTCGCCTACATGTGCGGCGTATTGCAGGAGACGATTGCTAACGAAACCGCGCGTGCCGAACTCGACCTTGCGCTGTCAACGCTCGACGGCGCAACCAGGCCGGTATGATGAAAGACCGCGGCGCATCCTAAAGAGAAGGTGGCAGCGCTCCCCTAGCACTACTTTGGCACTTTAGGCTTGGCAATATCTGCAAGGAACATGTCGCAGTGAGGACATTGTCGGGGTGGAGGTCGTGCGAAGAGGTCGAGGATGGCTTGCCTGATGGCCGGCATGCTTGGTTGTGGTGGCGGTCCTGAGATTCTTTTTTTTCCGTCCCGCTGCTTTGAGGCGGCGGGATTGGAGGAAGGCGTAGGCGATCATCGTCATCAACGCGTGTCGATGTAATCCCGTCGAGGATCTACCTTCGAAGTGGTCGAGCCCAAGCTCCTCCTTGAGCTGCTGGTGAGCCTGTTCACAGACCCACCTGGCCTTGATCGTGGCAGCGAGCGTCTTGATGGTGGCATCGGCCGGCAGGTTCGACACATAGTATTTTTTGCTCCCCGGTCGACCGCCGCTCGCCGACGAGCCAGACCTCGTCACCAGGCATGCACTGCATACGGCTATTGAGCATCCGGTGCTTATGGCCATCCGCAACGCGGACACGGCGGGCCGTGAAGAGACATGTCAGCCGACCTTTGGTGCCCCGCCGCCAACTGACCCTTTGCCATTTGCCTTCGGCCAATAACGCTTCAGCAGAGACTGGTGGCTGATCAGGGATGTGGTATTTGCGGGGCTTGCCGGTCCTCGCGATGGGGAAGATCAGGGCAATGTCGGCGGGATAGACGTTCTGGCGCCGCGACAGACCCACCGCCCACAGCAGATCGCGCTCGCTCAAAGCCTGACGGAAAGGCCCGCTGGAGCCGTACTCTGAATCGGCAAGCACACAGCCGAAACGCACACCGGAGGCGATGACGCAGTCGATCTCCGCCAAGGCGATCTCTGGCTTGGTCCGCGCTGCGCGGTGCTCGACTGGAACGCCCGCACGCTTCAAACGCACCAGATTACTCGTCCAACTCTCGGGAACGAAGAGACGTAATGCCACCATGACCGGCACTTCACCCCGCGCAAGCGTCAGCGACACTAATGTTTGGCAATTGGCCGTCTTGCCGAGAGACGAGGCATATTGTGGAGCGACACACAACCGAACGATCGCCCTTCTTCGGCATCGCCGTGTCGTCGATGACCAGCACCGCATCCTTGCCGCCGACCAGGCGATCGGCCTGAATCAGCAATTTCGCCTCCAATGGCGCTGCATCCCAAACGCCATCAGCAATGAAATGGTGCAACTGATCATACTCGCCCGGTGCCAGCCGCGCCGCCATCGGCTGGACGCTCTTGCGATCACCCGGTCCAATCAATCCCGAGATATAAAGCGGACACATCCGCCGCCGCGCCTTGTGACCTAAACGATCCAGGAATGGCTTGAGCCAGCGTCCAAGCTCGTCTTCCCACTTCGACTTCGTGCCCACCATGGTCGGCCCTCCAAAAGCCGACCATCCATGAATCATTGAAAATCTGATTCGGGACTCCAGTTTCGCCAATCAATCGCCAAATTCGGCCAAAGTAGTGCTAGTGTTCTGACTCATTCATTTGCATCCCGCTTTTGCGATGGCGAGCGCTTTTTTGGCTCGGCGGTGCTTTGCGAGGATGGATTTGGCGCTGGCGGTCCACCTGAAGGGCTATGGGTTTTGGTTTCGATGCTCGATCCACTCGGCAATCGCGGTCTTGAGTTCGGTGACGTCGTTGAAGGTTCCTCGCCGGATGCGCTGGCGAGTGATTTCGGCGAAGAGCCGCTCGACGAGGTTGAGCCAGGAACAGGATGTCGGCCTGAAGTGCAGCGT
>NZ_PYCN01000056.1 GCF_003062295.1 Bradyrhizobium algeriense
CCTGCAGCTCGGCGGTGACGTTCGACAAACGCTGCAGCGGCACCTTGAACTCGGTGTCCTCGTTGCGGCGGGAGATTTCCAAAAGCTGGTTGCGGGTCAACACCAGCTCGGAGACCATGGTCATCAGGTGTTCGAGCGTGTCGACGTTGACGCGGATCGACTGGTTGGCGATCTTGTCGGCTTCCTGGACGTCGGTGTCGGCGGCAGCGGCGCGCTTGGCCGGTCTTGCCTTCGTGGCTTCCTTGGCGGTTTCCTTGGCAACTTCCTTGGCTTCCGGCTTGGCGGCGGCGGGCGCAGGTGCGGCCGGCTTGGCGACGGGGGCCGGCGCGGGTTTGGGCACGGGCGCAGCTTCGATCTCGGTCTCGCGGAAGGCGCGTTCGAGGTCGTCGAGCGAGACCTCGCCGGGACGCAAGGGGCGCTCCAGCACCTGGTCCACCAGCGTGCCCGCAGTCATTGCGGGCTGCACCGGCGGTGCGGCGACCACGGGGACAGGTGCGGGTTGAGCGGGCGCTTCGGCCGCCGCATGCTTGGCGCCTTCGGCCATCGCGTGCAGCTTCTCGATCAGGTCTTCGTCGGTGCCTTCGGGTTCGGTCTCGGTGGCCTCGAGGCCTGCGAGGATTTCCTTGATGCGGTCGATCGAGGACAGGATCAGCGTCACGGCTTCGGCCTTGACCGGCATGCCGTCGCGGAATTTGCCCATCAGCGTCTCGCCGGCATGGGCCAGCGCTTCCAGCCGCGGCAGGCCCAGGAAGCCGCAGGTGCCCTTGATGGTGTGGACCAGGCGGAAGATGTTATCGAGGATCTTCGCGTCGCTCGGGTCCTGCTCGAACCGCACCAACTGATTATCGACCGTATCCAGGCTCTCGCTGGTCTCCGTCAGGAACTCCCGCAACAGGTCGTCCATATGAGCATGCCTTCCAAGAAATCAAATATCGGCCTGCTGCAGACTAACCCTCCGGGTTTCACGGCTACGTTAATTTCACCGTCCGTGCTAATACGGATATGGTGAACAAAATATCGTCATGGGCCGTTCGCGCTGGCGCGGTCGACGACATTTGCGCAGTCGACGACGATGAAGCCGTAGCCTTGTAGCCCGGGCGAGCGAAGCGACCCCGGGGGCCGTGCCGGACAAATAGAGTGTGGGAAGTTGTTACCACCGTTCCCCGGGGTCGCTTCGCTCGCCCGGGCTACAGCAGCCGGATATAACGATTTGGGGACTTGCGTGGGGCGAAGGTCGCGCCAGTCAGGCTGCGAGTAGTTCGTCTTCGCGCTTCACCAGCTTCCTGATTTCCTTGAGCGCCTTGTAGAGCGCGCCGGCGGCAACATGGGCGTTGGCGGTATCGATCGTGATGCGGGCGTCGGCACAATCCCCGTTCGACGACGCGGGTGAACGCAGCGGCTCACGACGTTTGCGAACCATCGTTCGTGCAGATAGGCGGCGGATATACCGCCATAGCGTCTTCAGGGATTTTGAAACGAAGATGGCGGCGGGGTTTCCCCCGCCGCCATTATCGTTGAGATTGCCGCCCCGCTTAGCGCAGGAGCTGCAACACGCTCTGCTGGCTCTGGTTGGCAAGCGCCAGCGCGGACACCGCGATCGACTGGCGGGTCGGCAGCGCCTGGCTGTTCGCCGCTTCCTCGTTGGTGTCGGCCAGCGTCAGGTTCGACGAGCCGGTCTGCAGCACGTTGATCAGGTTCTTCGAGAAGTCCTGACGGATCTGCACGATCGACAGGTTCGAACCGAGGGCAGAAGCCTGGGAGCGCAGCAGGGTCGAGGCGCTGCTCAGGTTGGCAATAACCTCGTTGGTAGCGGAGTTGTCGAAGAAGTCAGTCGACTGCAGCGAGAGGAGATTCTGGCGAACCGAAGCATGTCATTTATGGTAAACAGAGTTCTACGATGCAGGCTCTCCTTCCCGTCGCGGCGACGACGCCGGCGGATGCCGCGTAAGGCGGGAGATTGCGAAAGGCCTCCGATAGCCGCGCATCGAGCCGTCGAACGATCGCTCGCCGGCCGGCAGCGAAAGATCGGCGACGAGCCGCTAGTTCGACTGGACGGCGCCGCTGAAACGGGACCGCGCTTCGGCAAGACATTCGTTAACGACCGCCAGCAGCGCCCCGGGCGTGAACGGCTTGCGCAGGCAGCGCGCGGCGCCAAGTTCGAGCGCCATGCGCAAAAAGTCCGGCGCCGGCGAGTCGAGGTTGGCAAAGGCGTATCCCGACATCGCAATCAGGGGGATCGCCGGCGCGCGCTCGTGGAATATCCTGATCGATTCGAAGCCGCGCATGTGCGGCATGAAGATATCGACGAGCATCAGGTCGAAGCTGGAGTCTTCCAGCGCACGAAGCCCGGCATCGCCGCCATCGGCGATCGTCACCTCAAAGCCGTGATGCTCGAGATAGATCTCGATGGCCGCGCAAACCATCGGATCGTCATCGACGATGAGAACGCGTGCCATGTCAGCCCCCCGGAAGCAGATAACGTGATTTCAATCCAATCATTCCTCAATCGCAATGGTAGTGGGGCTGTCAGGATTTTCTGGTTTGATGGGAGGTGCCGGTGGCTTCCGCTGCCTCGTCGACGATCATCAGATCGAACGTGCCATCGTTCAGCGCGGCGAGGCCGCTCTCGCCGCCATCCGTGATCGCGACCATGGACCCGCACTGCTTGAGCCGCATGCCTATCTGGCAAGGCGGGTGTGCAGGTCGTCATCGACCACCAAGATGCGCCGCATGAGCCACCTCCCTCGCCGCGTCGGACGCTCAATGCGCCTTTTCGGCCATCCCTGCCAAAAGGGACGACCTTCCACATGATCGCGAGGCAGTTTTGCCTTGCGAATCAGTGCACTATGGTATTTCCGCCGCAAATCGCCGGTCTGTCTGCCCCCTACAGTGTGTAAGGGCGGTTCCAGAACCCGTGCCGTCGGGCCGACGCGACACGTTCGATCTGCCGCCTTCGATGAAAGCGGCATTGTGCCCTCTCGATTGTTGCGGGTTCTCTGGCGTTCGCGCCGCCCTGCCCGCATCTCGAAACCGCCTCGGCGGTACTCAACAACGGACCGACGCTGACCGACGCGGATAGGGCCGCAGCCGAGCGGATCGAAAGCACCTGGCACGGCATGAGCAGCCCCGGTTGATGAAATGCCCGGCGATATGCGTGCAAATGCGTCTCACCCGGTCGAGCCGCGCTTGTCGCGCCTGTCGCTGCCCGCGCGGGATTTGTGCAACAGCAAGGCACTGCCGCCGATCCAGGAATTCCTCGCACGGATGATCGGCGCGCGCGCACCCGGTCTCGATCGCGGCGCATGCGTTTCAGCCGGCGCGCCTGGCCGGCTACAGCCCGCGGGGGCACCACCGGGCGCTCACCTCTTATAATGCGGCTTTATAATACGGCCCGACCGCGGCGCCGACGGCGTGCGGCTATTTGCCAATTTTTCTTGCCCATAAAACCAATTTTTCTTGCCAATAAAATGTGCAAGGATCATCCTGTATTTCCGATTGTACGCATGAGACGTCAGAGACCGGCTTGGCCCGTAAGGCAGGAGACTGCTTTGGATTCAGCCCCTCGTTCTCAGAATGGATTTTTGTCCTCGCTGACCGCGGACGATTTCGAACTGCTTCGTCCGCATCTGCGCGCCGCCGATCTCAGCCAGGACATGGTGCTGGTCGAAGTCGACGAAACGCTCAAGCGTGCATACCTCCCGCACAAGGGCGTCATCTCGCTGGTCGTCAAGCTCGCACGCGGCGAGCATGTCCAGATCGCGATGATCGGCCGCGACAGCATCTTCGGTGCATTCTCCGCGCTCGGCGACCCCGTCGCACTGAATACCGCCGAGGTGCTGGTGCCCGGCGCCGCCTCGACGATCGATCTCGACCAGCTTCGTATTGCGGCAGACCAGAGCGCCACGTTGCGTACCGCGCTGACGCGGCATGGCCTCGCCGTCTATGCGCAAATCCAGCAGACCGCCGGCTGCAACGCCTCGCACACGGTGGAGTCCCGGCTGGCGCGATGCCTGTTGCATACGCGCGACCTTTCCGGCAGCGACAAGCTCGTCCTGACCCAGGAAGCGATGGCCCAGATGATCGGCGCGCGCCGCAACAGCGTTTCGCTGGTGGCCAACACGCTGCAGCAGGCAAACTTCATCCACTACAGCCGCGGACATATCGAAATCACCAACGTGGACGGCCTGATCAAGACTTCCTGCGAGTGCTACGCGACGGTCAAGTCGCAGTACACGAGGCTGCTGCATCCGCGCATCCACTGCGCGGCCGCATGACCGCTTCCCGCGATCGACGGCGGCGCAGCCCGATCTGTGATACGCATCTTGCCGTCGTTGCGCGCGAGGATTGCGCAATCCCCTGATACCTTACCGTATTATTACGGCCGATCGCCGCCTCTGCGGCGTTTCGCGCCGGCGCCGAGTTAACGCGCTGTTCAATGAGCCCTGATACTTGTCACGGTGCTGACGGGTGCGGGTTCGGAAAAGACAAGCGATCCTCTTTTCGCGTGCAACGCGCATTCACCTGTGTTCGGCGGCTTGCTGTTTGCGCGGAGTTAAGGAACATGGCTTTTGACTTGTCGATGCCGATCCTGGTGGTCGATGACTACAGCACCATGATCCGCATCATCCGCAACCTTCTGAAGCAGCTGGGATTCGAGAATGTCGACGAGGCCAGCGACGGATCGGCCGCGCTCGCCAAGATGCAGACCAAGCGGTACGGCCTCGTGATCTCCGACTGGAACATGGAGCCGATGACCGGCTACGACCTGCTTAGGGAAGTCCGCGCCAGCCCGGAATTCTCCAAGACGCCCTTCATCATGATTACGGCTGAATCCAAGACCGAAAACGTCATTGCCGCGAAGAAGGCCGGCGTCAACAATTACATCGTCAAGCCGTTCAATGCCGCGACGCTGAAGACCAAGATGGAAGCGGTGTTTCCCGGTTGAGCGACTGACATCCGCCGGGAGCGTATCGCTGCCTCCAGGGCCACGCCGCACGTCCGTCGCCGACGCCGACGCCGACGCCGACGCCGACGCAACGACGTGGAAGCGGCGCACTTCACAAGATTATCTTTTCGAGAGCCGGTTCGCTCCGCGTCGCGGACACGGGCTAGCCGTACTTCTACGGTTTGAGATTTTCACCTCCGGATAACGTTGACTGAGGATAGTGCAGGGACCAACGGAGTGCCCTCATGTTCACGTTTGAAACGAGCGATCAGAAGGAAGTGCGGCGTTTCCGTATCGCCCAGTTCAATGGCAGGACCGCAACCGTGCGCTCGGCCGGATCGGCGGTCACAGGCCACGTTCGATCGATCGTGGAAAACAAGTCGAGCGTTCCGGCGGCGTGGACCATCACGATCATCCCGGAAGAGCCCAGGCCCACCCTCGCATTGCGGCCCGCGCCGCGCGCTCGCTCCCGCATGGAAGACTTCTGCTGAACGGCAGCAAGCCTGCCCGCTTCCGGCACATCGATAGCTTGTGCGCCGCGCAGCGTCGCAGGCATCATTTTCAGAAAAAATCAGGCAGGCTGCAGCAACGCCTTGCGGACCAGATCTGCGGTGTTGCGGGCGCCAAGCTTGCGCATGGCCTCGGCGCGATGGCTCTCGAATGTCCTTGGGCTGATACTCATCCGCAAGGCACCTTGCTTGTTGGAGCAGCCTTCACTGATCAGGCTCAGCACCTCGCGCTCGCGCTTGGTCAGCGGCTTCTGGCCGGTCTCCGCGGCGAACATCAGGCCCGCCCTGCGGGCTCCATCCGCGGGGTGGCGGGCCCGGACCTCGCTTGTCTGCTTGCCGCCGGCATCGCAGGCCGGCGCCGGATAATTGTCCGACATCTGCTTCACCAGCGCGCAGACGCGCTCGGTCTGCTGAAGCGCATTCTCCACCACTTGTTGCAGATAGAGCCGGTTGCCGGACGCTTGCGAAAACTGGTGGCTATGCTGCTTGATCTCATTCATGTAGAGCAGCAGCGCCGTCAGGGGTCCGTTCAACTGCCGGGCAATCGTAGCGCTCGCCTCTTCCGCGGCATGCGAGCGCGCGGCGGACAGTTGGACGATCTCAGGATTCTCTTCGAGAGGTGTGATGCTTTCCATCCACTTCGAGAAGTGCGAATCAGCGGCGCGATGGTCTTGTCCTGACATATAACTATTTTTATCGGCTCCGCGCTCTTTCATGGTTAATTTCAGGACCAGTATGAATACGGAGAAATCGATCAGCGAGTCCTATTGGCAGGCCGAAACTGGCCGAAATTCACTCGAAATCGGCTATTTTGCATCAAAATGGATGGTCGAAAGGTAAATACCGTAGCCCGTTACCCCCGCATTTCTACGGTAACCGCATTTACTTTGTTAATAGACTTCAACCTGGTTCTTCTTTCCGCTTTCCGAGCCCGTTAGACGCGCGAGTCCGCGCCCCGCTCCGACGCAACATTTCCGCGCGCCTTGGCATCGCCCGGAGTGGGGATCGTCGGGCTGAGGGGATGAGAGCAGGATCCGACGGTTGTCGCGGCGACGGGATCAGGGGCGAGGCAGCTTGAGGAACTTTTCGAGGAACCGTCCCGAGACGACAAACCTGAACCACCAATAGGCCATCCGCCGCGCTTTCATCAGTTTGATCCTTGCAGACTGGGACAGACAGGCTGAGGCGGCCGCGCTTCGCCGCGGAATAGCGCAAGCGCCGTCAGTTGCGTATGATTTGCTTCACAACCGGCCGCGAAAACGCGGGGAGACAACGCCGCCCTGTTCCGCCGATTCCGATTTACAGGCCGCAGTCACCTCGCAATGATCAAGGCCCAAATCATCCCGCAACGAATCCAAAAAAGGAGACCGCGATGTCGCAAGCAAAGGGATCATGGATGAGAATGGCCGTGCTGGCCGGCGGCTTGGCTAGCGTCCTGGCGTTCAGTTCGGGCGCGACGGCACAAACCGCGCCGCCACAAACCGCATCGCCACCGGCGGAGAACGCGGCGCCGACGGCCGACAATGCCGTGATGCTGACCGTGTTCTTGAAGCACGACCAGTCGCGGCCGCTGAGCGAGCTCAACGCGCAGCTCCAGCGCCAGGGATATTACAAGGCTTTTCCGCCTGAAGGCGTCGAGGTCGCGAGCTGGTATGTGATGATGGGAATAGGCCAGGTGGTGACGCTGCGGCTGCCGGCGTCCCGGTTGCGCGAAGTCAACCGTATCCTCGAGAACACCGCCTGGGGCAGCTACCGCACCGAGTTCTATCCGACCTATGATTACAAGGCGATCGGCATCGCGGCGCACGAGAAAGCGCAGTAGGGCGGCGCGGAACAGTTCCGATCGTAATGACCCCGAGGGTCAGCCGAGCCTGGAGATCTGTTCCTCGGTCACGACGCGCTCGATGTTCTCGGTCTTGCTCTTGATACGATAGCGCGGGCGGCCGTCGGCCTCGATCGGCAGGCAGGTCACGATGGTGTAGATGCTGCGTTCCTTCGCCACGGCGCGGCCCTGCGGGCCCTGCTGCTGGTGGTGAACGTCGTCATTGATCGCGAAGTTATGGGCCATCGCCGGTCTTTCCGTTGAAAAAAGGCTTGTAGACTCAACGGCCTCGCAAGGCAACAGATCGTTCGGCGGATCTGACCCGAGATAATCTCGGGTTCCACCCGTCAGGCCATCAAGAGCGCCTTTCGCTTAGCCACCCGCGCGATCGATTGCTCGATTGCCGAACCGGACAAGGTCTTGTCGCGCAGGCTCTGTTCGACGTATTCGGCGATGGCGGCCATTTCATGCTCCTGATCGAACAGGTTGTTGCCGATGCAGAGCATGTCCATGCCGGCCTTCAGCGATTGCAGGCTGGCCTCCCTGGAGCCCAGGGCCTTCTGCAATCCCTGCATCTGCATGTCGTCGGTGATCAGTAGCGTATCCGGAAGGCGCTTGCGCAAACGGCCAAGCCCCGCCGCGGACAGCGTCATCGGGCGATCCCGGTCCCATTGCCTGACGATGGCATGGCTGACCAGCACCGCATCGCCGAACATCCTTGGCGCAAGCGAATAGAACAGCTCTTCCTGTTCGGGGACAAATGCATCGGAAATATCCATGAATTCCTGATGCGAATCCACCGCCGCGCCGCCGATGCCGGGGAAATGCTTCAGGCAAAGTCCGATGCGCTGCGCCCGCGCCACTTCGCTTGCCAGCAGCGCATTGGCTTCCACCTCAGCGATATCGGCGGAAAAGGAACGCTTGATCCTGCCGATATTGGGATTTTCGGGATTGTAATCGACATCGACCACCGGCGCGAAATCATAGTGGATGCCGAGCCGCCGCATCTCGGCAAAGCTCGCGGTGAGGATCGCGCGCTTCTCATCCGGCGCAAGACGATTGAATTCCCTTGCGCCCGGCAACGGCGCAAAGCCGCGGCTTTCCTTCAGCCGCCGTACCAGGCCGCCCTCCTGGTCGATGAACACCATCGGGCCTGACGGCAACGCTGCAATCTCCGCGCAGAGGCGCTGCACCTGTTCGGGCGATTCGATGTTGTTGTCGTATTGTTGCGTCCGGCAGGAATAGTCGAACAGGATCGCGCCGCCGAGGCCGTAGCGGGCGGCGAACTCCTTCAGCCAAACCGGGACGGTCTTGCCGAAGAAGCCGAGGATGAAGAGTTCGCCGATGGGCATGCGATAGCCCCAGGCGTGGCGCTTTCAGTCCGGTCAGGTTCAGCAAATCATCGCGCCACGCATGAGAAAGATAGCTCACTCCCCGGGCCATACCAATTGGTGACCCTGCCAATTGCTGACCCTGCCAGTTGGGTGATCCTGATCACATCGCATCGCAGCCGGCGCCTCTAGGGGTGGATCATCGCAGAGCGATCCCCGCTCTGCCCAACCTAAGGAGACGTGCATGACGAAGATCAACAAGATCATTACCGCCGCGATCGCTGCTCTGGCGTTGACCACCGCTTCCTTGGCCATCCCGGGTCAGGCTTTCGCGGGGGGTCATGGTCACGGTGGGCATGGCCACGGTGGCCACGGCCACGGCCATCACGGGCACCACGGGCATGGCCATGGTCACTTTGGGCATGGTCATTTTGGGCATGGTCATCACCACCATCGCCATCATTTCCATGTTTATAACAGCTGCTGGAAATGGAGCCCCTCCGGCCCGGTCAACGTCTGCTACCGCTATTATTGATTCGAGACCAAGAAAAGAAGCTCGCCCGGGCCGAGCGGCTCGGGCGAGTTTCTCGATTCCATGATGATCGCCGTGATCGTCTGCCTGGGCCCAGCAACCAATCTCGTTGCACTCATCGGCCTGCCGCCCCGCCAGCAAGCATTTGCCTGTCACCATCTGGGCTCCCCTGCTGCGCCAAATGCCTGCGTGGCGGCTGGGATGATCTGCCGGTTCTGCGCTGTGCCCGTTTAGCGCCAGCTGCCCGATCCTGACGAAACCTCACCAGGATCGGCCGGCCCTCGAAGCCGCAGGTTCGATGGCAGCTTGCGCCTCAAGGCTTGCTCCGCAAGCACCGCCCCCATGAACGCACACGTCCTTCAACGCATTGGTTTCGCGTGTCTTGGCTCGCGTGTCTCGGCTCGCGGTGTCTTGGCTTCGAGTTCGATGCGCGTCGAACGGAACTGGCAAAGAAAGCCGGGTTCCGGCTGCGGCAAGCTGGATATGTGATGCCTCGCACATTTGTCGGCGCGCAAGTGGACTAGGCTTCAATTAGCGAGAGGTGCGGTGGGGAGACTTCGCCCGCGTCAGTCGCCTTTCTGGCACCAAGCACACAGCTGAGAGCGTACAACAATGCGGCGCATCCCAAATTTCCGATCGATCGACCCGGTCTCAAGCCGATCATTGCGGCCAGGATTTCGTTGCGCGATTTCGGCGGCCACGACGCGAGCAGTTATCGTCATTGCTTGCTGCCTCGCTGTGCTGATCGCCCCCCACACTGCCGTTGCCGACACCGCGTCCGATCAGAAAATGGCCAATCACTACGAACAGGCGGCGCAAGGGGGCGATGACGATGCCCAGTTCTATCTTGGGGCGCTTCATTCCGCGGGCGTCGGCCGTACGCGTAGCGACGCGGAGGCATTTCGCTGGTTCTCGCGCGCTGCCGATCAGGGGCACGCCCACGCCAGTTTGATCGTTGCCGGTCTCTACGCGAGCGGGCGTGGCACAACGAAGGACAATGTGAAGGCCTATAGCTGGGCCTACATCGTCGCTTCGGCGAGCAAGCTCGACGAGGACCGCAACGGTGCGCGGCAACTGATGTCGCTGCTCATGAAGAAGATGACGAGCGATGAGATCGGCCGTGCAGTGGTGGCCGCGAGAGCCTGGCGCGCCGTTCGGACTGCTGGCGCGACCAAGGCTGCGAATATCGAAAGAGCTATTGAGCAGGACCAGGCCTCGCCCGCGGCGCCCCCTCCTGCGCCCGCGGTCGTGCAGCCGGCGCCCGCAGCCTCGGCGGCGCCCGCGGTCTCGCAACCGGCTTCATCCAACGTCACGGTATTGCCGGCATCTCCCAAGGCTACGTCGGCAGCTCCAGTGAAGAATGCAAAGCGAGATGATGCGCGTGAACTGCTCGACCAGGTTCCTCCGGGCCTGCGCAAGCGATTTGGCTTCTGATTTAAGGGGACGCACCATGAAATTGCAGCATCTCGTCGCAACCGGAATTCTGGCCATCGCCACCGCAGGGGCCGGCTACTACGGCTACTCCCATTTGCTTCATCCACCGCTGGTGACCACCAGCTATGCGAGCCTCGCGGCGGTTTCCGAAGCCGTTTACGGAACCGGCACGGTCGAGCCCGAGCGCTGGGCCAAAGTGGTGCCGCTGCAGCGCCGCCGGCTGGTCGACCTTTGCCGATGCGAGGGACAGGTGGTCAAGTCCGGCCAGATCCTCGGCCGCCAGGACGACGCCGAGGAGCGCAGCGCGCTGGAGCAGATGGAAATCAATCGAGGCCAGCTCGAACGTGATCTGACGCGCGCCGAGAAGGATCGCGACAAGAACGACGCCGCGCGCACCGAGTACGAACAGCGCTGGACCAAGCTCGAGGAAGCAAAGTCGCGGATCGCCGCGCAGAAGGTGCGGCTCGACTCGCTGATTTTGAGAGCTCCGCTCGACGGCATGGTCCTGCGGCGTGACAGCGAGGTCGGCGAGATCGCCGGTCCCACCGATGTCCTGTTCTGGGTGGGACCGCCTGCGCCGATGCAGGTCGTCGCCGAAATCAACGAGGAAGAGATCAACCGCATCGCGGCCGGCCAGAAGGCTTTTCTGCGAAGCGAGGCTTTTCCCGGAAGGGCGCTGCGCGCCACGGTCTCCCAGATCACACCCAAGGGCGACCCGACCCGAAAAACCTTCCGCGTCTATTTGCGGCTGCCACAGGATACGCCGCTGCGGATCGGCATGTCAGTCGAGACCAACATCATTTTCCGCGAGAAGCCGGCGGCCATCGTCGTGCCGGCAGAGGCCATCGCAGGCGATGCGGTTCAGATGGTCGATGACGGCCGGATCAAGCGTGTGCCCATAACAGTCGGCATCCGCGGCAGCCGCAACACCGAGATCATCGGCGACGTATCCAAGGGCACCACCGTGCTTTCGCCCGCACGCAGGGATCTCGCTGACGGCGCCAGGATTCGCATCGACAACAGCCTGACCAGATCCGCGGAGCCGGCAGCCGTGGGCGAACCGGCCGATCAGCCTGGCGCAACGCCCGAAGCGGCCGTGGTAGCCTCGGCTACCACAGCGCCTTCGGATCCCGATGATGCGGTGATTTCGGCAGCAATGACCGCCCACATCGATTCCGTGGTCAGTGACGCACGTCGCAGCTTCATCAGCAACAGCCGGTAGCCGCCGTGAAACTTATATTCAACATCGCATGGACTCATGTCAGCACCCGGGTGCGGCAGACCCTCGTTGGCATGGCTGGCGTGTCCATGGGCGTCGGCTTCACCATCATGATGGCGGGCCTGATGCAGGGTTCGCAGATCGACTTCCTGCGGCAGCTCGTCGACACCATGCCGCATATCACGGTCGAGGATGAGCGGCGCTCCGTGCCGACGCAACCCGCAGAGCAGGAATATGCGGCGGTCCAGATGCCTGATATCGCCAATGTCGGCAAACGTCCCGGAATCAAATATCCGGAATCGGCGATGAGCTCACTGCGCTCCTGGATACCTGGAGACGTGGCGCCCTCGGCGAAGACCACCGCGATCATCAATCACGGCGGAGCGCGCATCGGCATCACCTTGACCGGCATCGACACCCGCCGCGAGGTTCAGGTCTCGAAACTCGCCACGCAAATGCGTGAGGGAAAGCTCGACGACCTTTCCCGCGCGCCGAACGGCATCATCATGGGTGAGGCCCTGGCCGAAAAACTCGGCGTGAAAACCGGCAACACCGTCCTCCTGATCGGCGGACAGGGCGTCCAACTGAATTCGACGGTGGCCGGGCTATATCGCTCCGGCCTGAAGCGTGTCGACGAGAGCCAGATCTATTCGCTGATGGGGCCGGCGCAGGTCATGATGGGGCAAAGTGGCGTCGTCAACCAGCTGCGACTGCGGTTGAACGATCCGATGGCGGCGCAAAAGGTCGCAGCCCAGGTCGAAGCGCAGACCGGCTACAAGTCGGTGTCGTGGCAGGAAGCCAATGCCGACTTGCTGTCATCCTTTACCGTGCGCGATTTCATCGTGCTCACCGTGATGGGCGCGATGTTGCTGACATCGTCCTTTGCCACCTACAACATCATCTCGACGATCACCCACGAAAAACGTCAGGATATCGCGATCATGAAATCGCTGGGCATGCGCGAGTATGCGGTGCGGCGGATTTTCATCATCGAAGCCGCCATCATCGGCGTGGTCGGCATCCTGTTCGGGTGGATCCTCGGTTATCTGCTCTGCTACGGCTGGTCGAAGATCACGATCTTCAATCCGCTGACGGGCTCTACCGTTCCGCTGCAGATCTATTACTCGCTGACGCATTATTTGATCGCCGGCGGCATATCCCTGCTCTGCTGCGCAGGGGCGGCCTATTTCCCGGCGCGCAAGGCAACCAGCGTGCATCCAGTTGAAATCATCCGGGGGGCATCATGACCGAGGTCGCTTTGCAGGCGGTGGAGCTGGTTCGCCGCATCGAGGGCGCGGTTTCGCACACCCTCGTCAACGGCATTGATCTTGCGGTGAACAAGGGCGAGTTCGTCGCCATTACCGGGCCGTCGGGATCGGGCAAATCGTCGCTGCTCTATCTCCTGGGCCTGCTCGATGCGCCCAGCGAAGGCGAGGTCATCATCTGCGGTCAGCCGACCTCGAAACTGTCGGAGTCGGACCGCGCCGACGTCCGCCTGACCAAATGCGGTTTTGTGTTCCAGTTCCATTTCCTGCTGCCGGAGTTCACCTCGCTCGACAATGTGCTGCTGCCGATGCGTGCCGCGGGCATTATGGCTGAAGGCGAGATGCGCGAGCGCGGCCTTGCTTTGCTGGATTCGCTTGGACTTGCCGAGCACGCCAACAAGCGCCCCAACCAGCTATCCGGCGGCCAGCGCCAGCGCGTCGCCATCGCCCGCGCGCTGGCCAACCGCCCCGAGATTATTGTCGCCGACGAGCCGACCGGTGCACTCGATACCGCATCGACCGAACAGGTGTTTTCGATCCTCCGCGACATCGCAGACCAGGGCCAGACCGTGGTCGTGGTGACCCACGATCCCGCGCTCGCCGCCCGCGCCGACCGCCGCATCCACATCGTCGACGGCAAGATCGCCGAGATCACGGAGCGGGGCGGAGGGGAGCTGGTTTGTGAGACGGCGAGTTAGCGATTACCGGTCCTGATACAAAATATCGAAAACAACCCCATGCAAAGTAGGATCGGGACCAGTTCGCAGCACTCGGGCCGCTTGCGTTGGTCGCCCTGTCGCGTCGCGCATTTCAAGGCGACGCGCGCCCAATACGACGAAGGCGAAGAGATTCCAGTAGTGGATATCGACGAAGCACCACGCCGACTCGCCGTTGTTCGACACATACGAAGGCGGCGGCGCGTTCGAACACTTCACGCCGCTCCACTGGATAAACCCAACCGACAGACGCGCCGGTCGCTAAAGATTAAGCCGACAGACCCGCGGCATGGATAAAGCCCCAATTGCGCGCCCGAGCATCTTGGATCAAATCCTTCCATTCGATGATCTCGATAGACCCTCGGTATTTTCCACTTAGCTCTATCCAGCGCCCCCGACCATTCGATGTCGATCGCCACCCACTGGTTTGAACGTCCAGATTGCCAACTATGTCAGCCACCACGTAGCAGTGGAAAATGCAGTCGGAAGCAATCCGGATATTGTCTCGATTGAAACTTTCGATGCGTCCAGACGAAAGCTCATTGAGATACCGCATGACTTGGTTGAATGGCGAATAGCGCTCATCGTAGTCCTTGCGGTTTGGCTTTTTGAATTCGACCAAGAGCACATGTCTCAGAGGTTCCTCTTTAAATCCTAAGCCGTGAAGGCGATTGAACAGCAGAAGATCCGGCTTGTCAGTGCTCTTAAAGTCTTCGATTAGCTTGGAGAATGGTACATCGGACGCGAAATAGCGGGCGAAAGCGAGGCGCTCATCGATCACCCACAAATCGTGGTCCGAATCCTCAACTCTCGCCGGGTCGTCACCCCGAACACGCATGGGGCAGATGAATTGGTGCAGCGTCCTTTCCAGGTGGAAGTCATCATCTTTCCCGTCGATTTCGCGAACCCGACGTATTAGCACCTCCATAACGTCCAAGACCATTTTGCGACGAAGAACATACTCGGTCAGTTGCCGCTGCTCCTCTTTCTGCACTTCGTCCGCGGCTTCATGAACGGCTTCGGCGAAATCTTCCGGCACGGACTTTTCCGAATCCAGAGTCGCTACGATTGCTTGCACTCTATTCCGCCGTTCTTCATCACGACGGATTCGAAGCGGTATCAACGCTTGCGCGAACTGCTCCGCCTTTATCGCGTTTTTCGGAGTGCGCTTCAGAAGGTCATCGGCCTCGTCAAAATGGAACGAGGGGTACTCACGAAGAAAGCCTTCCATCGTTTTGAGTCGACCGCCGTCAAACTCAGCGATTTCGTTCTTCAGTGCGTCGGCCCTTGCATGGCTGGCACACAACTTTGCAATTTCTTCGACAGTCTTTTCATCAAAATTAAAATTGGTGCGTTCCTGATTCACTCGGTCGTCGAGGAAAGCACCGCTCACGCAGCCATGATAAATGCAATCGTCGTCTTCTCCGAAACGACCGATGCCCAATAATCCGTCGATCTTTCGGGAAATTACGGTTCTACCGTTGGCGACGTAGTGAAGCTGATGCGTTCCGTCAAAATCCGCGCTGGCCGCTTTCTTGCAGATAAAGTTTGCCAGTTTCAGGGTACCGAAAGCCTCATGTTCATCTAGTACGGAGGTGCCTCGATCTTCGACCAGAAGGTCTCGAACGTCCTCGGGGAAACGGGCAGACTGGCCATCTACAAACAGCGAAATGGCCGGCGAATCGCCTAAAATGAAATCGGCGAAGAAGTGCGAACCGAAATGACGAACTACGGATGCGGCCTGACTTGGGAAATGCTTTTGGTAAGCAACTCCGCGGATTCCGCTGAGAGTTATCGTGGTACCGGTGTCGGTATCGGAAGATACTTCACCTTCGACTTCATCAACGATCTGATCGTTCTCATCCAGCTGAAAACGAAATGATCGCCGGAATTTCTTAGCACCCTGCGCGTAGAAGCTATCGATTTTCACGGACTCGAAGGCGTCGAGCCATAGCAAACGCCCGACTCCTTTTCCTCCTCGCTCAATTTTGAACGGCGTGTCGGTAGTACGAAACGCTTTGAACCGGTCGGGACTTAACCCCACACCATTGTCTGAAACGATGGCTTCGAACTTACTTGGATTTTTGAGATTCTTAATCGTTACGTCTATTCGACCTTTTGCGATTGCGCCTTCAAGAAAGCGGTCTTCAACAGCGTGGGTCGCGTTACTGATAGCCTCAAACAATGGCTGCAACGCTTCGGCCACCTTGGATGGCTTTGGCAGACGCTTGACGCGATTAACTACGTCACCGAGCATCGCGGTCATAGTGATTTCCCCTGTTCAACTTCTTTGCCATCCTCGAAGAAGTCGAGGTTCATCACTAACATTCCCGCGTCACCTAAGTCTCGGATAACGACGAGACCCGTCGCCCTCACAGCTGCATGAAAGTAGCCTATCCGATAGCACGCTGAACGTGCAATAGTGTCAAACGCATCTTGGGAGGCACCGATGCGCGTGAAGATACATACGCGGTATACTGGCTATTTCGTCATGAACCTTCAGGCAATAGAGACGGCCATACGGGCATTTCTCGAATGCCGGGATGGACGCGCCCTTTCCTTTCCACAGCCAGGCGAAACCGAGGTCGATGAAACGTGGCTTACAAAGTTCGTCTATTTCGGTCCCCTGGTGAAAGAATACAACAACTCGTTGAACACTGAGTTCGAGCGAGAGCATTGCATGTTGGACGATAGGATAGTTGATTTACGAAACGCATTCGCGCACGGGCGACTATTCACCGACTTCGAGAAATTTCCGGCCCGCCTATGGAAATTCGGAAACAAGAACGGCGACGGAAGGATTCCCGTTGAATTTTGCGAACTGCTCACGCCGGAGTGGCTTTTGAAAAACCATAACTTCGTTGCACGCGAGTACGAGAAAGTGCTGCGCTGTTATAAGCACCGGAAGTACAAAGGGCTGCGCTAACCGCTAATACCCTTGCTGTAGTTGACGACCTCGCCCCAGTTTGGACGGGGATCGACCCAGCCGACGCTCCCGCACTTCGTACACTTCAGGTGCGCCAGTATGTCAGGCCATTGCCATTCCGGCAGGTCGTCCAGCTTCACGGCCGACGAATGCCAACAGCGTTCGCGGGGGTCACCGTCAGGCGGCCCGACGCAGTAGCCAAGAATGGTCTTGAATCCATCTGCCTTCATGGCGGAGGGCGTGCCGTCAACCCAATAGCGCAATCGGGAATTCGGTTTTCGACGCCGCAGCATACCGCCACGAAACGCCCGGCAAATCTGACTCGCAAATCATACCATCCCTTGTGCGCGGAACAGCGGCACGCCGCAACTGACGGCGGGTGTGGATACGTTTGGGACGAATCGACTGTCAGAATTTCGGTAGGTCAGGAACATCGCGGGAAACGAAGTGCCGCCGTGGCGTCCAACTGGAAAAATCAAGAGTGAATGCAGAGGTTCTAGCGCCGCGAATGCGCACCCAAGGATCATTAAGCTCAGCTGCGGTAAAGGTTGCCGGAATCTCGATTGCGAACTCGCCTGCATCAATTTCCATCTCTTCGGAATTGATCTCTGCAAGCTTATAGCCATTGGCAACAACGTGGATGGTTTTGACTTTTGTGGCGAGAGAAGCGCTTAGATACGGAAGATAGGTAGCACCATCTAGGTCACGCAAAGACAGGCGAGGTTCAAAGCGCAAGAAACCGCTATCGTGATGGTAGGTCACGTAGATAGACTTTGCTGTTTCCGCCCCGATAGAGCCACCCGAAAAATGCCCCTCCCATTTTTCACTCTGGTCGTTGCGGGAATTACGGCCATTCTTCGCTCTCTTCTTGCGCGAGGAAAGCCGTGGCGCTTCCCATTGCCCGTTTCTGATACCGTGCTTAAAGCCTCGCTTGCCTCGGTCATCATCACCGTGATCTGCGGACCCAAAGAACAACGACCCAATGCCGTGCTTCTCTTCCACTAGGAAGAGATCGCAGAACGCACGAAAATGACCGATCTCATCGGCTTGGTATGTGCGATCTAATTCAAATATCAACGTAAGGCCACTGAGAACATCGCTTGCCTCTTGAAGAAACAGAAGACGGTCAAGCATCCGCTCTACGCGCTGAAAACCCGTCGCGATAAGTGATTGAATGTCGTCACCCCACCGAGCAAAAAAGCTCGCCTGTTCAGCGTCTGACAGAGCTATATCAAGGTATTGGAAGCGAGCCGCAAACCCATCAACTGTGTCCAACGACACGCGCATGCGCTCGCGATCAAATATGTCGGTTTCCGCGAAACCAATTTCAGCAGCTTTTGCCTTCAAGGCTTTTTGTTCAGCGACGGTAAGCTTGACGTTGGTAAAAAATACAAACACGGATGGAGGCGGCTGATTTTTGATCGCGGCGTTGGCGTCTTCACGGAATTTCTTTTTGATCGCACGCTTTTGCTCTTGGGAATCATTTGCCCCGATAACGAAGCCAACCGCGCCTGCCGCCTTCTGCTCGCCTTTGAAGATAGCATCAATGTCGCTACCGCCATCCGGGCCGCCGTGAGGGTGTCGCGGTCGTACGTCAGAGAAACGCTTGTCCAGAGCGAGAATGGCAAGGCACATGCGTTCCCGCGCTAACTGATTGCTGTCGAGGTGGGACTTCAGTTCTTGGTCGGTGGTGTAGGGCATGTTTCTAACCAACCCGCTGGGATGATGGTATTACGCGTCGGGCTGTTCGATCCGGGGTTCATCCAGTCGCCGCAGGCACGCAAATGCTAACCATGACGACCCTGCGTCCGCTGCGCAATGGCTCGCCAATTGCGCGTCCGCGCTTGCCATCGACGCAGCCGACTTGACCGCGTTGGCAAAGCGGTTGGCATGCGAGCGCTAACGTTGCACGGCCGCGCGTCGTCGATGATTCATCAGTCTCGGCGCGCGGTCCGGTCAAGCCCCGACGCGTGTCAAGCGGCGTCCGCTTTCGCCGTTCGACCTTGCCGACGACTTGACGTCGCCGCATCGCGTCGTGGCGCGCCGATGCGCTAACCAGCCCCAGACGCGCCGGATCACCAGCCCGACAGGACGCGCATCAGCGGGCTTCTTAGGCGGTCGGGTTTGCTGCCATTTTGTCGGGTAGGGCTCAGGGTAGGGCTACAAACTCAATCCGAAAAATTATGTAATGATTTCAATGAGCGGCCCGAGACATAGGTGACATTTCGTACCGGACACATGGGTTACACTTTTCGCTTTTTTTGCAAGCGGGAGGTGTGGATGCCGTGGAAAGCGAGCTCGGTGATGGAAGAACGGCTTCGCTTTGTTGCCCGCCTGTTGGACGGGGAGGCCATGACGGATGTGTGCCGGGAATTCGGCGTCTCCCGCAAGACCGGCTACAAGATTTTCGATCGCTACAAGGAGCACGGGCTTGAGGCGCTGAGCGATCGCTCAAGACGGCCGGTGCGCTATGCCAACCAGCTGCCGGAGCAGATCGAGGGCCTGATCGTCCGCCTCAAGGCCGAGAAGCCGCACTGGGGCGCGCGCAAGGTCCGGGAACTGCTGGTCAGGCGGCTCGACGGCGATATCCGGGTTCCGGCCAAAAGCACCATCCATGCGGTCCTCGATCGCCATGGCCTGGTCAGGCGCAGCGGCGGGCCGCGCCACCGCGCGCGCGGCACGCCGCTATCCGCGGGCGCCGGCCCCAATGATCTGT
>NZ_PYCN01000057.1 GCF_003062295.1 Bradyrhizobium algeriense
GCGCCGTGTGTTGCGTAGCGTAAGAGTTGAGTAGAGAGCGCCGGGGAGCCGGCGGACAAAGCCGATCGCCGTTAGTGAAACGACCGGCCAACATCCATCGGTCTCAACCGACTTTTGCAACAAAATCGGCACCTTTGAGACATGACGACCGGCCATTACGGCGTCCGCTTACAGGGGAAGAGCGGAAGTAGCCGGCCGAGAGCCAAAATGACGCGATTGACCCGGAACGGACGTGCTATCTGCGGATCTAACGATGCCCGTATTGCGCCACGATCGCATACCACAGGGCCATAGCTTCCGGCGATTTCGGATCGCCAACCGGCAACTTACGCACCGCCGTTTGTACCATGATCAGCTTCGACTCGGGGTCGACGAAGAGACCCTGTCCACTAATACCCAACAGAAGGAACATCCGCCGCTCTCCCGGCAGTAACCAGACCTGATAGCCGTACCCCCAGGACTGGGCAATCGTATTGCGTAGGTAACTATCCTGTGGCACCGCCGTCGCATCGAGAAGCCATTGCCGCGGAACAATCTGCTGGCCGTTCCAGGCGCCGTCATTTGCCAACATCAATCCGAGGCGCGCCCAGTCGCGTAGTGTGGCGATGAAGCAGCAGTAAGCCACTTCTTGCCCTGTTGGATCGATGGCCCAGGCGGCGTCGGACTCGGCACCGAGCTTTTGCCAGATCCGCGTCGAAAGATAGTCGGCAAGCGGCATGTGGACCGCACGGCTGACGACGAGGCCGAGCACCTCTGTTTCCGAACTGGCATAGGCGAAGCGTGTATTCGGTGGCGCATCGCGCGTGTTGATTTGGCGAAGCACGGCAATCGCACCGACCGGATTATTCCCCAGCAGCGCTTTATGAAAATTGATAATGTCGTCGTCTGGCTGATAGGTTTGTTCGCGAAACGCGACACCTGACGACATGCGGAGCAGCGCGCGCAACGGCGTGACACCGTATTCCGTCCCCGCCAACTCCGGCACATAAGTTGCCGCGGTATCGTCGATCGAGCGGATTGCTCCTTCCGAGGCCGCAATGCCGACCAGCAACGCCGTGATCGTCTTGGCCATGGAGTTCGAGAGCAAACGATCCCGATCGCTGCGGGCATAGCGATAGTGCTCGAACAGGATCGTATCACCGCGCGCGATTAGCAGGCCGGTCACAGGGTGCGTATCGAGATAGTCGCCGATCACCTTCTGCCGCCCGTCGTAATGATAGACTGGTACGATTTCTTCTGCCGTGCGCTTCAAAACCGATGGCGTCGCTGGTTTTGGAACGGTGCGCATCGGGTGCACCTTGTCGAAATGACGGTGGGTATTCAAAGGGGGGGACCGGATATCCCTTCGAAGCACCATATGCCTCCGCATCGGGACCGGTGTCGGAGAACACTGGACCCGACTCCGCGAAAACGACGCGTTCAAAAACGAGTATGGAAAGGAACGCGAGCAGCAAAAGACGGATCATGGTGCCCCCTAGCTAGGGTCCAGACTCAATTGATTAAAGCCAGAATGCCACGGCGGCAACGAGGCACAGGGCTGAGAAGTAGTTCCGAGCGAGTTTGTCGTAGCGCGTTGCGATGCGCCTGAAACCCAACCGCTTCGCCAATGGGGAGATGTTCTTTTCCGAGGGCCGTTAGCGTGCCTGCTCGCGGCGCCGGTGAAGCGTCCGAGACCGGTCGCGAGCCGCGGCTCGCACAACCGCGGGCCACCGATCATTTCGACCGCCATGGGGTCATCCGCGGTATCCAGCGCGGGACGGCGGCGCGGAACGCCTCGTACTCTCTCCCAAACGTCCGCTCGAGCGTGGGTTCTTCGTACGCCACGACGAAGACGTGGAAGGCGAGCCAGAGCAGCGCGCCGTAGACGATGAGGCGCCAATCGCCCATCAGCACCGCTTGACCCAGGATGATGGCAACGACCGCGACGTATATTGGATTACGCACATAACGGTAGAGACCAGTCACCACGAGATTCCGGGTCGGCGCGATGGGCGCGGGGGTGCCGAGACCCTGCAGCGCGAAACGCGCAAATGCGTCAACGAGCCCAGGCACGCCTGCGAGAATCATTATCGCGCCGATGCCGCGCGTCAGCTCCAGACCAAGGAACGGCGGCCGGAGTTGCCAACCCGTGATCGACCATGGAACGAGCCCCGCCAGCGTACATGGGGCGACCACGAAGAAAACCGCCGAGCCCAGGACGGCAATGGTTCGTTGCACGGCGGTTCCCGACACTCGCTGCGAGCTCATTCCAACCTCCCCTTCATGGTTTGCCGTCGTGCCCGACGACGAACGACTATCGCCCGGAAGCGCCCAATCGGGCCTGGCTTTCGAGCCACCACACGGCCAGTTCCCCCGAGCGCAGAATATGGTGTGTCATCACCTTGCGCGCCTCGATCGCATCATGTCGGCTGATCGCGCTCAGGATCGCCTCATGCTGAGACACATTTTCGCGCATGCGCCGTCCGTCCATCGTCAGGGCCGAGAGCATGATGTTTCTGGTGAAACCAAGATGCAAATCCTGGATCACCTGTTTCAGCCGTCTGTTTCCGCTGGCCTCAATGACGACACCATGGAATTCATCGTTCGATTCGACCCAGTTCGGAACGTCTTTAAGATGAGTTTTCGCGTTTGACTTCCGGGCCGCGATCAGCTTGTCCACGATTTCGGCAAATCTTTTCTGAGCGCGGCGCATGCGCTCAATCTGTTCGTCCGTAATCCATTCGACCGCCAACGATATGGCGAGCCCTTCGAGTTCGGCCCGAACCTGATAGGCATCTCGGATGTCACGCGCATTCGGTGCGAGCACGATTGCGCCCTGGTTCGGACGGTGTTGAATCACACCCTTCACCTCAAGCTGCCGCAACGCTTCGCGGATGGGGGTGCGGCTGACCGAAAATTCCTCGGCGAGCGCTTCCTGACGCAAGCGGCTTCCCGGCGGATACTCGCCCGCGACAATCTTTGCGGAAATACGGTCGGCAAGACTGCCGACGAGCTGTTCTGCTGATGTGTCCATGGACGCCGACAAGGTTGCGACTGACAGCAAGTCTGTATCGTCTGGCTGTTGGATACTCAAGTTTCGGATCCTCCGCATGTTCTCTTGTATCCATACTTGGGACCTTGGGACCCCTATATTAAATCCAAAATGATATTGATTGTATCCAATGTAGCTGCTATAGGATACTGCAACGGTCGTGGCACCACAAGGGCAGCGACGTCCGTGCCGGGGGCCCTTTTTAAAAGGAGAAGTCCCATGCTCCAGCAATCTTTGCTCGTCAGTTCGGTGATAGCCGCGTTACTCGGCGGCTTTGCCCATGCACAGCAAGCGCCAGTACAGCCATCGCCAGTACAGCCATCGCCGGTCAAACGGACGCCGCTCGGGAAGGTCGATGTGCCGGGTTCAAACTATGAAGTTGTGTTCGGCATCACCGAATTGGCTGGCGGCTTCAAGTCGGGACGACATTCTCATCCAGGCCCGTTGCTCGCCTACGTGACAGAAGGCGAATTCTGGTATCTCGTCGATGGCCAGCCCGAGAAGATTTACAAGGTCGGCGAGTCGTTCCAATTGCCTCATAGCGCGATCCACAACGAGGGCTCGGCGGGGAGCAATCCCGTCAAGGTGATGGTTGTCTTTATTGTCGAGAAGGGCAAGCCCCTGGTGCAGCCGGCACAGTAGGAGCGTGAGCCGTGGCAACGGGACCCCCGTCTGCCTGTGCGACCGTGGCATAGATGGCGAGCAGCAGCACGTCTCGTTCGAAAGGCGATTGTGGGCAAAGGGATCCGCATGTCAGCTGTTGGCCCTAACGCGAAGTCCGGCGTGGCCCTGGAGTCGTCTGCTTATGGCGGTAGACCGGAAGTGACTGGCCGAGTTTCAAAACGGCGCTTTTGACCCCATTCGGACATTCGCCAGCATTTCATGCTTCAACAGCGAGGGCGGTTTTCAGCCTCCTATCAGGCACTCGTCCGTCGGCTCGCAGCCTCGGCACCCGCATAGGCCCAAAATACACCAACGACCGGGATGAGTCCTGTGTTCCCGACTGTATGACTCGCTCAACCAGACTTCATGTCTTCGTCCAGCATCACCAGCACCCAGGCCAGAAGCAGAAGCAGAAGCATCGTGGCAATAACGGGGTGCCCCCCAAACATGAAGGCCACCCCAAAGCTTGCAATGATGAGTCCAACCAGTGTCACCCGGCTGTTTCCAAGTAGCATTCGTTCACATACTGCAACAGGAGGAAGACTATCGGGATGAAGAGAGTCTAATCAATAGAGCCTTACAGACCGCCATCAGTGATGTGGGCGCCAAGCAGCCGAGCAAGTAATCACGCACTGACCGAAGTCATCTACGGTTGCGACGGCGTCATCTGCGGCGGCATGCACTGAATACGCGCACGGGCGCTGAAGATCATCGCCTGTTTCGTCGTCATGCACAAACGCTCGGTAACGCCTGACCATAGCTAATGTCGGTTGTTGGCACGTTTGAGACCTGCCAACTGGCACTGAATACGTCCGGTTAGTGAGGAAGACCGGAAGTGTCCGGCCGACTGCCGAAAACGGCGCTTTTGACCCAAGCCGGACCATCTTCGCCGAACGCATCAGGTCGGTTACCAGATGGAAAGCGGACTTTCGGCCGAATGACCCAATCCTGCGGTTACTGCCGCGCGGCGTCGACAAAATCCGCCAACTACACCGGCAAGCGACCGGCAGCCGACCTGTAGACATCCTGCACGAACCGGCGCTGATTTGCAGCAACCCTGCGCTGATGCGGCAGCCACCTTTTACCTAATTCTGTGCGAAACTGCGTCAAGTCAGCGGGATAACCGTGCGGTACTTGCCGCCAAAAGACGGCTGCGGTGGTTCCGCGGCGCGCTCGATTGAGACATGACCGAGCCCATGCTCGGCGAGCAAACGGGCCAGCTCACCATGCACCGCTTGCCATACGCGCTCAGGATCAGCGCCTGCTGCGGGACGCAATCGCACGAGCAGACTCGTCGGAGTGCTTTGCACCACTTGCGACAACCCTACGCCCGGAATGTGATCCACCTCGAATGCCAGCGGCGGAATAGAAACTCGCTCGCCGGGCTCCGTTGAGAAAGTAAGCACGTCGGCACTGCGGCCCCGCACGCGGATCGCCGGCAGCGGGTTGCCGCAGAGACAGGGATCGGGGCGCAGTAAGATGCGGTCGCCCAGCTCATAACGGAGAATCGGCTGTATCCGATTGGCGAGGTTGCTAACAAGGACCGTATGTGATTCTTCGCCCGGCCGAATGGGGCGGTAGTCGGCATCGACTGGCTCGAGCACAACCCAGTCACTGTTGACGTGATGCCAGCCGCGCTCGCAGCCGATCGCCATGAAAAGACACTCTGTGGCCACATAAGCGGTTCGGACGTTGGCATGGAATGCTCGCGCGATCCGGTCGTATCCGTCCTCGGAAAGTCCTTCGGAAGTGGGGAGGACCAGCACGGGTTGAATCTGCAGGCGGCCGGCTTCCTGTTCCTCCGCAAGGAGGACCATCACGCTGGCGTAGCCGGCGAGGAGGACCGGGCGGAATTGGTTAAGTTCGGCAATCATATCCGGCAAGGGCATCTGCACAGGAAACGCCCGGATTGACCGCGCCAAGCGTCTCTTGCGGATCGCGGCAATGCCGGTCGCGCCGATAAAGTGGCCGCCGGTCGCCTGCACCAAGGCCATGCGCCCGCCACTGGCGAGGATGCCGAGGATGTCGGCAACGTTCAGCCAGCCCATCATCATCCGGAGAGAGAAGGCGAGGGTCACGGCCCAATTGCGTTGATCCAACAGAAATATGCCGGGGGCACCCGTGGTTCCCGATGTGGTGGCCACAGAGTACTTTCCGAGAAAGCGTTCGCCGACCAGGTCCGGACTATTGACGAACGCTCGCACCGTCTCGATGGTCACCTCACGGTCTGTGACCCATTCGTCGAAATGCAACATCAGCGTCTGCTTGCTGACGACTGGCAGCATTGCCGGATCTTGGACCCGCTGCGGAATGTGCTCGTAGAGCCCGTGATAGTAGGGCGAGTTGGCGCGGGCAAAGGCCACCATTTCGCTAAGACGGTCGCGCTGCCGCTGCGCGATTGCGGCCAGACCTTTCCTTCTGGCCCGGCGTGTATCGAGTAGTACTGACAAAATGCCTTCGCTCATCGTAGGCAATGATGTTCGAATGAACCAGCTGGCCGACAACGGCATCGTCCCACCGGCCAGCGTCCCTTGATTGCCGCAGATATACGCAAGAACCTGGCTCCGTTGAACTCACAGAATTTGACCGCCTTTCCAGGACAGGTGATCCTCCACCCCCCGGTGCCCGCAGACCGGCTTTGCTTGCTGATATCGTTGAGGATCTGATTGCGGATTGCAGCGTCGTTCCTCAATGACGTGGGCGCGAGCCGGTGAATGCTCGCCAGCGGCCGAACACCCGCCAACAAGGCTTTGCCGAATACCAGCGTAGAAAGGGGGCGGCGGGCTGACGAGGTAGCGCTGGAGCACGCCGAGATCGCGCTCCCAGATCGCCGTGATGCCATAGAAGATCACGACGAACAGGACGCTTCGCGCGAGGATGCCGGCGGACAGGAAATCAAGGTAGCGCAGGTTTCCGGGCGACACACCACGGACTTGTGCCATCACCTCGCCAAGAGCAGGAGCCACAGCACGGGCTGCACCGCAGGGTATTTCATTCGGCCGCACAGAAAAAAGAAGTTGCTTCCTGCTGCGCTAGGTTTAGTTAGCCTACCCTAGGGCTGCCGATTTGCGGCGATGGGTCTCAGGGAACGATCCGCTCCGCGCGGAACTCGCGCATGAGTCGCACGAACATCTCTTCGCTATCGACCACATCGTGGAAGCCGAAGTGGCGCGATTTAGTAACGTCGGACATCACGTCCCAGTCGCAACTGAAGACGTAATCGGCAAAGGGCCAGGCCACGAGCTCATCGTAGGCGTAGGGCTTCAGCCCATATTTCTCTGTCATGACGCGCCAGAGTGGTGCGTTGTCTACCATGTGTGCGGTAAGGCTTATCGTCTGCACGTCGCCGGCTGGCATATCGAAAGCGGCCGCGAGCTTCGGCCACAGATTCTTCCAGCGGAAATAGTCACCGTTGGTGATGTTGAAAGCTTCGAGCCCGCAGCGAAGCGTGCTCGCCGCCCAGAGCGACGCGTTGGCGAAGTGCGCGGATTCGGTGACCTGGTAGATCGATGTATAGGCGCCAGGCTTTCCCGGGAAACGCAGCGGCAACCCAAGCTCCTTGCTGATCGCGGCGTAGATCGCGATCGCCGGCGCCAGACTCATCGGCGTGCCCGGAGCAAAGCCGCATAAGGTCTGCGGCCGCAGCTCCACCCAGTCCCAGCGCTTGCCGCGCTGGAAGGCGGCGAGCCAGTCGATCTGCTCGAAATAATAGTTGGGACCCATGTGGCGCGGGTCACTCTCTCGTGCCGGTGTTTTGAATGGCCCGAGGTGTGAGCCATAGTATTTTGTGCCGGTGACCAGCACCACGCGGCGCAGCGCGGACGACGCGCTGTCGATCGCGGTCACGGCGTTGACCAGCATGTCGCGGTTTGGAGCGATGTTCGACGCATAGCCCGCGGCGGCGCCCGCCGCAGGCTGAAACGCCGCGTAGAAGACGTGCGTGGCTTCCGTCAGGCCGGCGAGCTTCGCCGCCGCGTCCTCACGGTCTAGTAGATCAACACTGATGTGGCGGTAGCGGGGCACGGCGTCGGCCGCGCGACGCGACAGACCGATGACGGACCAATCGTCCTGCCTGAGCAGCCGCTCGACGATGTAGCGTCCGATCACCCCGAGCGCTCCGACGACTACGGCCTCTTTTTGCTCACCCATGTGTGCCAGATTCCTTGCGACTACGATGGTAGCCGTGTCCAAGGCTCTTGTCGCCTGCATTGGGGACGCTGCCTGGCGGGCACCGGCGCGCTCGGGCCTGAATATCCCGGACAACCTCCTCGAGCTCGCCGACGAGGTGATCGAGTGAGCGGCTGATGTCCGAGTCTAGCCCATACCGACGAAAACCAGCGTTCGTCACATGTCGGCTGTTAGGGGTCGATCGGAAATTGCTGACATGCGGCTAAACCGACGCGAATGACCCAACTCGGACCTCCCCAGTTGACGCACGCTCATTGCAGCCGTGCAACGGGTCCCGCAAAATGCCGCTTGAGGCAATTTGGGCTCTCCTGCATTTGCCGCTCACGTCCTTTGACAAAGTGCTAAGCTCCTCCTTGTCCCAGCGGCGTGATTGGTCTGACCGTTCGGAGGGCGCTGTGACCGAGCAGCGGGTTCAAAGAAGACTAGCGGCGATCTTGGCTGCCGACGTGGTCGGTTACTCTGCGTTGATGCAACGCGCTGAGGAAGCCACCTACGCCGAGTTCGAGCGGCTGAAGCGCGAAGTAATCGAGCCTGGCCTCTACCGCCACGACGGGCGACTGATCAAGACCACGGGTGACGGCGCGTTGGCCGAGTTCGCAAGTCCGTCGGCTGCGGTGCGATGCGCGGTGGAGATACAGGAAAGCATCGCCTCAGGCCGAAGCTCCCTTAAGCTACGCATTGGGGTCAATCTCGGGGAGGTTATCGTCGGGGCTGACGGCGATCTATTTGGCGACGGGATCAACATTGCTGTCCGGCTGGAGGGGGCCGCCGATCCGGGCGGCATCTTGATTTCCGAGAAGGTGTACAGCGAGGTCGAGGGCAAGCTGGACGTTGACTTCGAGGACCGGGGCGAACAGCAGCTCAAGAACATCTCCAAGCCGGTCCGCGCTTTTGCTGTACGCGCGGGAGCGCACAGCGCGCTGATCGATCGGCTGAGTGCGGCCCCGGGTCTCCCGGACAAGCCCTCCATCGCCGTGCTGCCGTTCGAGAACATGAGCGGTGATCCCGAGCAAGAGTATTTTGCGGACGGCGTGGTCGAAGACATTATCACCGCCCTTTCGCGGTTTTCCTGGCTTATGGTCATCGCTCGCAATTCGACATTTACATATAAGAACAAAGCCACCGACGTGAAGCAGATTGGGCGCGAGCTGGGGGTGCGCTATGCCCTAGAGGGCAGCGTTCGCAAGGCTGCGGGTATGGTCCGGATCACGGGCCAGCTCATCGACTGCGCCACGGGCACGCACCTTTGGGCGGACCGGTTCGATGGTAGCCTCGAGAACGTGTTCAATCTTCAAGACCAGGTCACGGCGAATGTAGTCGGGGCCATCCAGCCGCGCCTTCGAAAAGCAGAGATCGAGCGTGCAAATCGCAAGCCGACGGAAAACCTGGACGCCTATGATTACTTTCTGCGCGGGCTTTCCCGATTTCACTTGCATACGCGCCAGGGAAACGAAGATGCCCTGAAGCTTTTCATGAAGGTGGTCGATCTCGATCCGAATTACGCGGCGGCTTATGGGATGGCCGCTTACTGTCGCCATCGACGGCGCGTGTGGGGATGGACCGATGATCGGACCGGAGACCTGCATGAGCTGGCACATCTCACCCGACAGGCAGCGCAGCTCGGCAAAGATGATCCGGTGGCACTTTCTACAGCTGGATGGGCAACTGCCTTCGATCTTCGGGATCCCCAACTCGGCGCGGCGCTGATTGATCGGGCGCTGGACATCAACCCCAACGAAGCGATGGCGTGGTGGATGAGTGCATTTGCACGCGTTTGGCTCGGTGAACCTGAGCTGGCAATCGCGCACGCACAACGCGCCGTGCGTCTCAGTCCGCGCGATCCGCTGATCCACCAGATGTACACGGCCATTGGCAACGCGCATTTTGTGTCCGGGAGATACGAGGAAGCCGCGGCGTCCGCGCTGGCTGCGTTGCAGGTTGATCCCGATTATCAGCCTGGCCTGCGCCTGGGAGCGGCAGCCTGCGGAAAGCTTGGCCGGATTGGGGAAGCGAATAGGATGATCTTCCATCTCCGAGAGTTGTTCCCGGATATCACTCTGTCGGCCCTCAAAGACCTGTTGCCGTACAGGTCGGACCACCTCGCTGCTCACTTGGACGGACTGCGCAAGGCAGGACTGCCGGAGTGATCGGCGTTCTCCATCGGCGTGAATGACCCGTCAGAATTTGTGGCCTGATGTCTGTTCATGGCACGTTTGAGACATGCCGACCGGCCGTGACGGTGTCCGCTTCCGGGGGAAGACCGGAAGTCAGCGACGGAGGGCCAAACCGACGCGATTGACCCGTTTCGGACATGCGCATAGCCGGACATCGGCCCACAATCCTGCTATATAGGCATACCCCTTCCCCGAGAATGGGGGTGCATCTTGAGCAGCGAGCACGTAGAGCGGCGACTGGCAGCTATTCTGGCGGCGGATGTCGCGGGCTCTTGCCGCTTGATGGGGATCGACGAAGAAGGCACGCTGGAGCGGCTGAAAGCTCTTAGAAAGACGCTTTTCGATCCCAAAGTCGTTGAACGTCACGGACGTATCGTCAAGAATACGGGGGACGGCGCCCTCGTTGAGTTCGCCAGCGTGGTCGACGCCGTGCGATGTGCCGACGAAATTCAACGCAGTGTGGCCGAACAAAATATCGATGTGCCGGCGGACAAGCGGATCGAACTCCGCATCGGCATTCACGTCGGTGATATTATCATCGAAGAGGACGATATCTTTGGTGATGGGGTCAACATTGCGGTACGTCTCGAAGGGATCGCAGAACCGGGCGGCGTCTGCATCTCCGACGACGCTCACCGGCAAATTCGCGGCAAGGTCGATATCGCCTTTGACGATATGGGCTCGCAAAGCTTGAAAAACATCGCTGATCCGATGCGGGCTTGGCGCGTGCGACTAGATAACAACGCTCGCGCGACAGAGCCGGCAAAGCCTGCGATCGAGACGGCTCAACCTCTCGCTCTCCCTGACAAACCCTCCATTGCTGTTCTGCCATTCACCAACATGAGCGGTGATCCGGAACAGGACTACTTTGCTGATGGAATGGTCGATGACATCATCACGGCGCTATCTCATTTCAAGGCGCTGTTCGTCATCGCCCGCAACTCGAGTTTCACATACAAGGGGCGCGCCGTCGATGTGAAGCAGGTCGGGCGCGAGCTTGGGGTGCGCTACGTGCTGGAAGGCAGCGTCCGGAAAGCCGCCAACCGAGTGCGCATCACGGGACAGCTCGTCGATACCGCCACTGGGGCACATCTTTGGGCAGAGCGGTTTGATGGTGGGCTCGGCGACACCTTCGATCTGCAGGACCAGGTGACTGAGAGCGTTGTCGGGGCGATCGCGCCAGCGGTGGAAAAGGCCGAGATCGAGCGTGCCAAGCGCAAGCCGACCGAGAGTCTCGACGCCTATGCCCTCTATTTACGTGGTTTGGCCAGGCTTTATCAGTTTGCTAGCCGGCAAGCGAACACCGAGGCGTTGCGCCTGTTCAACAGCGCGATCGAGCTCGATCCAGAATTTGCATCCGCCTACGCTCGCGCCGCCTCGTGCTACGCCTATGGCAAGGGCAGTGGTTGGTTTTCAGACACAGCGAACGAGATTGCCGAAGTGACCAGGCTCGCCCGGCGGGCGGTTGAGTTGGGTAAGGATGACGCGATCGCGCTCGCCGCCGGCGGGTGGGCGTTAGCGTTTGTTGTTCGCGATCTCGGGGTAGGCGCCGCCTTGATCGATCGTGCGCTGGGGCTCAATTCCAATTTGGCCGAGGCATGGTTTTACGGCGGCTGGGTAAAAAACTTTCTCGGCGAGCCGGAACCGGCGATTGAGCGCTTCGCGCGTGCCATGCGCCTGAGCCCACTTGATCCGCGGGTAACAAGAATGCGAAGCGGGACCGCGCATGCACATTTCTTCCTGGGCCGCTATGACGAAGCGGCATCGTGGGCGACAATGGCATTGCAGGACGATCCGGACTTTCAACCTGGATTACGCATCGATGCCGCAAGCAACGCAATGGCCGGACGGCCGGAGCAAGCACATAAGGCAGTGGCTCGGCTGCGGCAACTCGATCCCGCGCAACGTGTTTCCAGTCTCAAAGCCTTGCTGGGGCCTTATCGGCGTGCCGAAGATCTCGCGCGATACCAAGAAGGATTGCGGCAAGCCGGGCTGCCCGAATGACCATCGCAGCCAAGTGCTCTTCCATGGCGAGGAGGTGATCGAATGAATGCGACTTCCGCTAATGGCACGTTTGAGACCTGCCGACGTACCCTGCGAATGTCCGCTGATTGGGGTGGATCGGAAGTGGCTAGCCAACCGTCAAAACTACGCGATTGACCCACAACGGAACTACTCAATCCATAGGCTGCGGACCGGCGTATCCTTCTACTATCGAGAGGTCCATTATCGACTTGCCCTGCCTCAGCGCCATGGCTTTAGCATACTCCGGCGACCGGTAGCATTCGAGCGCCGCTTGATATGTTGGAAACTCAATTACGACAGTGCGTGATCTTGGCTTACCTTCGGGGGCTTCATAGGGCCCACCACGTGTCAGAAAGCGGCCCCCGTATTTTCGGAATGCCTTGGCGTTCTCTGTGACGTAAGCCTTGTAGCCCTCAGGGTCGTGTACATCCGCGAACGCCACCCAGTATCCTTTAGCCATTGCCGTACTCCTTCTGTTGTTACGATAGCGGAGAAACGGCGGTAAAGATATGACGTGACAGATCGAACTGGCGATTTCCGGTCATCGTGGGAAAGCGGACGCAGCGGCGCGTTTGACCCTTCTCGGACGTTCGGGGGCCTTGTCTCCCGTGGCTTTGTCCGCTTCAATTGCCCGTGGCGCAAAGGCGCGGCCTGAACGTGTGGAGGGTAACCGAATGAACCGATCCACTGCCATCAATGCCACCGATGCGATAAGCACCTATATCTTCGCTAAAGACAGCAACCGTCCTGAATTGATGAAGCACGCCTTCGCGGGAGACTGCGAACTGGAAATGGCCGTAAAAACCGACGCCATCTCGTTTCCAAGCTCGGCAAGGGGGCTACGGCAAATTACCGAGGTATTGGTCACAAACTTCGGTGACCAGTACGAGAATGTGCGCACATTTTGCCTCTCGCGTCCCAATATAGATTACCTACCGCATTTCCGTTGCGATTGGCTGCTCGGGCTGTCGGCAAGGCAAGGCGGCGCAGTTCGTGTTGGATGCGGACATTATAGCTGGCATTTCGGTTCGGACGATGATGGGCGCGTGAAGAAGCTCGTGATCGACATCGAAGTTATGTGCGTGCTTCCGGTCGAGGAGTCGGAACCAATCATGCAATGGCTCGCGGCTTTGCCCTATCCTTGGTGCTCGGACATCCAAGCCTGCGAGAGTATTCCAGCTATTGAGGCCTTGCGACCAATCGACCGTTTCCTCAGGCGGATGGAAGAGAACAAAGCGGCCATCGTTTGAGGATGACGAGCACTAACATCTTGGGTCCGGAATTGGCACCGAAAAAGGCCGAGGCCCGGCAGCGCGTAGGAGAATGGCCTCCCTCGTTCAGGGCTGCGCGGAGATCTACCGCCACGTTACGCGCCAGGTAAGAAGGAATAAGAGAAATGCGTGCCGCGTTCTACGAAGCCAACGGCCCCGCGCGCGTCGTGTTGCGCGTGGGCGAAATCGAAACCCCCAATCTAGGTGCCGGCGAGGTGCGCGTGCGTCTGCACACGTCCGGCGTCGATCCTTCCGACGTAAAAAGCCGCGGACTGCGCAAGCTGGCGTTTCCGCGTGTGATCCCCCACAGCGATGGTGCGGGTGTGATCGAGGCGGTAGGTGCCGGCGTTTCGGAGTCACGTGTAGGCGAACGGGTATGGGTTTGGAATGGGCAGTGGCAGCGCCCGTTCGGCACGGCTGCAGAATTCATCGTATTGCCAGCCGAACAAGCGGTGCGTTTGCCCGACAATGTAAGTTTCGAGCAAGGAGCCACGCTCGGAATTCCCGCCATGACGGCCTTTCACGCCGTTGAGTTAGCTTGTGCGAACAGCAACACGACCGTGTTGGTTTCAGGCGGTGCCGGATCGGTAAGTCAGTTTGCGATCCAGCTCGCCAAAGCTCGAGGCGCGACCGTCATCACAACAATTTCGTCGCCGGACAAGGCCACAGCTGCCGGCCAAGCCGGCGCCGATCATTGCATCGACTACAAGCGCGAGGATGTTGGAGAGCTTGTTGCCGAGATCACTGGCAAACGCGGCGTCGATGCCATCATCGAAATGGACCTGTCCGCCAATGCAAAATTGATTCCGGCTGTGCTGCGGCCGAAAGGTAGCGTCATCGTTTACGGCACGGGTGCCGAGGCGACCGTTCCCGCTTTCTTCTGCCTCACGAACTCGGTGTTGCTGCAATTCTTCCTAGTTTATCAGCTCGATCCCCTACAGCGTGATCGTGCAGTGACTGGCATCACCCGGGCGCTCGAACTAGGCAAGATCGCGAGTCGCATAGGGCCAACATTCTCGCTTACGGAAACCGCCGCCGCGCACGAGGCCGTCGAGCAAGGAACGATCGGCAACGTCATCGTCAAAATGGCTTAAGGCGAGAAGGTTCAGCAAGGAAATGTTGTCACTGGTCACGAAGCATCATTGCTCAATGGCTGGCCTATTGCCGAGTTGTGATGACGTGACCGTACCGCGGGTCTCACCCTTCTTCGATAGTGAGAAGGTCTAGCTCCGCAAGGCCAGATCGGCACGTCTGTGTTTGCCACCTTTGAGACATGCCCGCCTATCCTGAGAATGTCCGTTCACCGGGGTAGAGCGGAAGTCGCCGTGATCCGGCCAATTACGCGACCAAGACCCTTAGCGGACACGGCACTGGGTTGAGCCGGAGGCTATTGGCCGCTTTCCCTTGCGGCGCAACGCCACTAGGATTTCCAGTCACACCAGCCGAAGCCGAGCGTGGGAGTGCAGGAATGCCCTATAGCCTGAGGCGGGAGGTGGAGAAGATCGGCTCCGCATACGCGGAGAGCTTCAATAGATAGGATGCGGCAGGGATTGCTGCGCTTTACGCGGACGGCGGGGTCCACATCAGCCCAGCAGGACCACGAACCGATATTGAAGAGTTCTATCGAGGCTCGTTCAAGGCTGGATTGAATTACCTGGAGATAAGCGTGGATGATGTTTGGCCTGTCGGAGCCGAAACCGCGGTTGCAATTGGCCAATTCCGGACCACTGGCAAAAACCAGAACGGAAGAGTCATCGAGATTAGCGGCTACAGCACCGCGACTTACGTGCGCGCGGACGGAAAATGGAAAGTTCGGATGATGTCGACCATTCCAAAAACGCCAGCAAAGTAGACGTGCAATCCCGTTCGATTACTACCCGCGGCACCGCCGCGCAGATGCCGAAGTCTTTGAAGACCGCTAAGTGCCAATTCTGCCGTACTCGAAGGGCATTGGGTTTGAGCAGGTAGGTGACTAGAATTCAGTTGCGGACTGACGGTTGTGTCGTGCTCGCGCGTGATCCGCGAGACGCAATGACGAGGGAGCGCCATGGATCTTAAGCTCAGAGGCCGCAGGGCCATTGTCACGGGCGGGAGCAAGGGAATTGGGCGATCGATAGCCGAACTGCTGGCGGATGAGGGCTGTCATGTTTCGATCTGCGCGCGCAACGAGGCCGAGGTTGCGACGGCGGTGGAGGCGCTTAAGGGCAAGGGCGTTTCGGCCATGGGGGAAGCGCTCGACGTGCGCGATAGGGCCTCGCTCGAAGGTTGGATCCAGCGCTCGGGCGAACGGCTCGGCGGCCTTGACATTGCGGTGGCCAACGTCAGCGCGCTCGACATGGACCGCGCTGAGAGCGCGTGGAAAAACACGTTTGAGATCGACATGATGCACACAGTACGGACGGTTGAGGCGGCGTTGCGGTGGATCGAAAAGTCGGATGCCGGATCGATCGTCGTGATCTCATCGGTCTCAGGTTTCGAGTTCGATCCGGCCAGCCCGGCTTACGGTACGTTCAAGGCGGCGCTTATACACTACGCTTCACGCATGGCGAGCACGCTGGCCGGCAAGCACATTCGCGTAAACACAGTGTCACCCGGCAACGTCTATTTCGAGGGTGGCGTGTGGCACAGGATCGAGCGGAACATGCCCGACCGCTTCAAGACCGCCCTATCCAAGAACCCGTGGGGCCGCTTGGCCAAGCCCGAGGAGGTGGCCAACGCCGCCGTGTTTCTTGCTAGCCCCCGCGCGAGCTTCATCACAGGGGCGCACTTAGTGGTGGATGGGGCGTTGACAAATCGGGTGCAGTATTAAGCGTAATGCGCAGACCACTGATTTCCTGCGCCCCAGGCGCACCACTCCGATGTCGGTTCCGGGTCATGGGACTAAACCGCTCGCCCGAGCAGTACCCTACCGCGCGAGCAGTTTAGTCCAATGGCCCCTTCGCGTCGTTCGCTGCGCTGCACGCCAATAACCGCAATTGAGGGCGAACCGGACTTCAATAATCGCGAAACTGATGCGAATGACCCAAATGCGACATAGATGCTGTGGCGCCCAACATCACGTCAGGTCACTCGGTATCCGGCGGGTGGCCTCTTTATCCGGCAGAATTACTGTCTCAATTTCCAATCGGCCGTGTCGTCGGACTGAGCGCAGCGAAATCCGGGCTGCTTGCTAACTGATCTCTATGCGATATCTTTCCGTGTGTTCCGCAGCGTTAACGGATCCTCTCACCCGAGCGAGCGGAGTGACGCACGATGGAAACGGGTGACATTCTCCGGCGCGAAATCAAGGCGCTGGCATTCGATCAATACGGCACCATCGTTGACATGCAGAGGGGGCTTACGGAGGTCGTCACGCCCTTCTTGAAAGAGAAGGGCTGGGGTGGAAAGCCGAACAGTTTCGTTACCTGGTGGCGCCGCACGCACTTCGAGAACTCGATGATCGACGCGCTATGCGATCGCGGGCATACGCCGTACCGGGAGATCGGACATCGCGCTGTCTCATTCGTTATGGACCGCTGCGGCATCACCTACACTCAGGAGGAGGTGACTTGGCTCGTGAGCGAGATCGAGAAACTTAAGCCATTTCCAGATGTCGTAGCCGCTCTCGAAAAGCTTCAATTCAAGGGATACAAGCTCGCGATTCTATCGAATGGTGACCGCGACATGCTGAAGGCGGCCGGACCTCACATCGGTTTTTCGTTCGATCACGTCATTTCGGTGCAGGAGGCTGGTTATTTCAAGCCACACTGGAAGGCCTATGCAAAAGCCGAGGAGATCATTGGTTACGACCGCTCTAACATTCTGTTCGTTGCTAACCACGCGTTCGACTGTATTGGCGCAAAATCGTACGGCATGCGGACCGTGTTTATCGACCGACGGAAGCGGCCATTCGGCCAGACACCGCACCAATCTGATCTTATTTTAGCGAATTTCGCCGAGCTAGCCGCCACGCTCACGTAAGGGGCAGGCCATGCGACCTCTCGAAGGCGTCCGTATCCTTGACCTCACAAGAGTGGTTTCGGGGCCGTACTGTACCATGCTGCTCGGTGATCTCGGGGCAGAGGTAATTAAGGTTGAGCGCCCTCGTGAAGGCGACGATACCCGCGCCTTCGCACCGCCTTTTCAGGGGGACCAAGCGGCCTACTTTCTCTCTGTCAACCGCAACAAAAAGAGCATTACACTCGATATGAAGAACGAACGTGGCAAGGAGGTTCTCTGGCGGCTCGTGGACGTATCAGATGTGCTGGTTGAGAACTTTCGGCCCGCTGCGATGGAACGGTTGGGCTTCGGTTACGAGGCAGTTAGGGCTCGACGCCCGTCGATGATCTATTGCTCCATCTCGGACTTTGGCGATACCGGACCCCAGAAGGATCGAGCCGGCTATGATGTGATCGTCCAGGGCGAGGCCGGCATTATGGATCTGACCGGGCCGCGTGACGGACCACCACACAAGGTCGGCACCTCCATCGCTGATCTCGTTTCCGGGCTCACCGCAGCGCAAGGCATCCTAGCGGCCCTCTATGCTGCTAAGATCGACGGGCGCGGGCAGCGGGTGCATGTCTCGATGTACGAGGCGGTTGCAGCCCTTCTGACTTTCAATGCGAGCATTTATTTCGCAACGGGCAATTCGCCCAGGCGTCGGGGCAATGAACATGCCACCATAGTCCCTTACGAGACTTTCGAGGTCTCCGATGGCTGGATCAATATCGGCGTCGCGAATGACGACTTATGGCGTCGTTTCTGTGCCGCGGCAGGCATGGAAGGGCTAAGGGACGACCCACGATACGCAAGTGCGCCCGACCGAGTGCGGAACCGGGATACGTTGGTCCCGCTCGTACAGGCCGTGATCAAGCAACGTTCACGAAACGACTGGCTCAAGCGGTTTGATGACAGCGGCGTGCCCTGCGGAGCCATTCGCACAGTCGCAGAGGTCTGCGATGGCGAGATCTTGAAGGCACGCGGCATGATTGCCGAGATGCCGCACTCGAGTGCCGGCACCGTGAAGGGAGTTAAGAGCGTCATCCATCTGAGCGAGACAGCCCTCGATACCTACAGTGCCCCTCCAAGGCTCGGAGAGCACACGCGCGAAGTGCTCACCAAGCTTCTCGGCTATACCAGCGAAGACGTGCTCCTGTTGGGACGCGAGGGAGTAATTTAGCGCTGATGAGCCGACCGCTGATTGCGCCGAATGTCGGCTCATGGCACAAATGCGAAGCGCCGATCGCATCGAGCAATGTCCGAGTTTGGAGGCGAAGCGGAGAACATCTGCTTGCACAGAGTATTTCGCATTTTGACCCGAATGTATGGTCCGGCCGCGCGTTGCAAGAGGTTTCGTCAACCTGGCAGATGCGGTCCTGCATCAATGTATCCGGCCTCTGATTGGAGCGTGTGGTGCTCCGGGCCATCATGGATATCAGCGCGCACGCGAGCTGGTTAGCGGACAGGCCTCGAATGGGCCATTTGGGTCACCAGTGTTCGCATGCGCCGGGAAGACCGATCCTCCATCGTGGTCTCATCCTCTCGCAGACCTCGGCGGGTAAGGGGTGTTGTTGGTTACGTCATCGATAGCGCCTCGCTTCGCCCTGTTCCTTTGTTCGTGCCTGGCGGTCGTTCCTTCGTCCCGGCCTGCGCGCGCAGACGCGCCGCGCGCAAGGGCCGTCAAGGCCGGCCGTCGTGCTGTCCTGACGTCTTGCGCTACCGCTGCCAGGCTGCGCCTTGACGGCCCCGAGCACGGCGCGAGGATCAGGCAGGTCGGGACGCCGTCTCCGCCGTCTTGACGTATTCGAAGGCGCGTCCCTTGTTGAGAACCGCCCAGGCGATCCGGGCCAGCTTGTTGGCGAGCGCAATCGCCAGCACGTTGTGGTGCAATCGTTTCTTGGCGGCTTCGATCCAAGATTTGAGGCCATAGCGCTCCCAACACTTGACCTTGACCAGCACGACCCACGCGGCTTGCA
>NZ_PYCN01000058.1 GCF_003062295.1 Bradyrhizobium algeriense
TCGTCAGTTAGCCAAAGGCCAGCCATGGCAGATCGAGCTCTCAGACGACCAAATCCGTCAGCTTCGCAATCGGGTACGACGCACCAAGCGTTCGAAGAAGGAGGCATCATGAAGTCATCGGCTCGCCGATCATGTCGTGCCATTGGGCAACGGGCAGCTGGGCGGTAATCAATGTCGATTTGCGCCTGTAGCGCTCTTCGAATATTTCGAGGAGATCGAGGCGCTGCTGGTCGTTGAGGGTGTGGGTGCCCCAGTCGTCGAGGATGAGCAACTGGACACGTACGAGCTTATCGATGAGGCGCGGGAAGCGACCATCGAGACGGGCCATGGCGAGGTCTTCGAACAGGCGCGGCATACGCAAATAAAGGACGGAATGATCGAGCCTGGCCGCCTGGCGTCCGAAGGCACACGCCAGCCAGGTTTTGCCAGTCCCGGTCAGGCCGGTGATGATCAAGTTCTCATGGGCTTTCAGCCAGGCGCCTTGCGCCAGCTGCAGGGTGTTGCGCCGGTCAAGGCCGCGGCGGGACGCGAAGTCGACGTCTTCGATACAGGCGTCGACGAAGCGCAGCTTGGCTGCGGCCAGGCGATTGGTCAGGCGCCGGTCGGCGCGCATGGCGGCTTCGCGATCAAGCATCAGGCCGAGCCACTCGTCGCGGCTGAGATCGGCGGCATTGTCCTGTTCGGCCAATATAGGCGGCCGCCATTCCGGCAAGGCCGAGGGCCTGCATCTGGTCAAGGGTCGGGTGGGTCAGCATCACGATCTTCCTTTCCTTCATTGATAATAGGTGCCGCCACGTATGTTCACGTGGGAGGGCGTGGCTTTGATGGGCTCGGCGGCAGGGCTCGCGCGGTCGAGCCCGGATTTGAGGATGGCGCTCACGGAGGAGTAATTGATCGCGTTGATGGCGAGCGCCCTCTCACAGGCCGCTTCCAGCCGATTGCGCTCGTAGCGCCGAGCCAGGGCGATGATCCCCATGGCGGAGCGATAACCCTGCTCGGGTTGCGGGCGCTCACGCATCATCCGCTCGACCAGGGTGGCGGCGTTGACGCCGATCCGCGCTGCCATCTTGATCAAACTCGCCGGCGTCATATTGGCGTAACGCTGATGGGCCTTGGGCATGTGCTCGTTCACGGTGACATGGCCGCTGCGCTGAGAGCGGCGCACATGGCTGGCGACACGCGTGTGATCCTGGAAGATCTCGACGGCTCGATAGGTGAGCCGGACGTCCACCCGACGGCCGATCAGTCGGTGCGGCACCGAGTAAAAGGTCTTGTCGATTTCGACGTGCTAATCGGGATGGACCTTCGCCGTTTTCCACTCAGCGTATTCGAACGGTTCGCTGGGCAGCGGCGCCAGCGCCTCGCGCTCGATCTCCTCGAACAGCTGCCGGCGGGATTTGCCGATATGGCGCATCGGCCTATTGTTCAGCTCCTCCAGCAAACCGCCGATCGCGGTATTGAGATCGGTCAGGTTGAAGAACCGCCGATGGCGCAGCCGTGCCAGAATCCAGCGTTCGACAATCAGCACCGCGCCTTCAACCTTGCCCTTGTCGCGCGGCTTGCGGCTGCGGGTCGGCAAAATCGTCGTGTCGTAGTGCTCGGCCATGGCGGCAAAGGTTTGGTTGAGCGTCGGCTCGAACCACAACGCCTTGACGACCCCGGCCTTCAGATTGTCGCAGACGATCGCCTTGGGAACTCCGCCGAAGTACGACAGGGCCCGGGTCTGGCCTTCGATCCAATCTGGCAGTCGCTGACCGCAGCTCGCCATAGCGAAGGTCAGCGACGAGGCCCCGAGCACCGCGACAAATATCTGCGCCTGACGGATCTCGCCGGTTTGCGGATCGATCACCTCCACCGTCGGGCCGGCATAGTCGGTCTGCATCACCGCACCCGCCGCGTGGCGGTGGCGGAAAGTGGGGTTCGCCCGGCGCCGATAGGCGTCAAACCTCTCGCAGAACCAAGTGTAACCATAGCCGTCGGGATGAGCCGTCCGGTATTCCTGCCAAAGCAGCGTCAGCGTCACGCCCTTGCGCTTGAGTTCCTGCGCCACCCGTGGCCACTCAGGCTCGCTCAAATCCTGCGGCGGTCGCCCGACCCGCCGGAACAAGGCCCGCTGTAACGCCGCCTCGTTCTCGTAAATCGGCGGCAGCGGCCAGCTCAAGCCCGCTTCACGCGCCCGCAGCAGGTAGGTGGCAACCGAGCTCTTGCTGATCTGCAGCCGCTCCGAGATCGCCCGAACCGACAGGCCCTGCTCGTACGTCAGCCTCAGGATCGATCGTAGGTCCTTCACAGTGGTTCGTTTCGCTTGCTTCCGTCTCGGCATTGCCCCTCTCAAACTCAGCTTGAGAGAGAACATTGCCCGAACGGCGCTCCCGAAAACCAACCTCCCGCAACTGTCCGCGATTTAGCGGAATCCCTGTCCCGGAATTACTGAAATCGCTGTCCGCGAATTACCGAAATCGGTGTCCGGAAATTGCCGAAACACGCATCCTAATCAGCCCGGATCCTGAATCAGCTCGAACGGGCCTAGGGGCGGAACCACGATCCTCGACAATTGCCACCGATGAAGAGCGACGTCAAGCGCGTAACCGACGCGCTTTGGGAAATGCGAGCCATAAAGAACTATGCCGGGCACCGATTGAGCCCATAGCTCGGACACATGGTGGTGAGCTGTCAGGGAACGTCGCGCCCCTTGCTTATCTCGGGTGAAGTGATGCAACTCTCACCCATGCGAACGGGCTTATCAATTTTCGTCGGTGCACGAACGACGTCACCGGATATAAGACGGCAAACGTCGGACGAGAGTATGAATCGAGCGTCAGGGGGTTTGGCCGCTTATCTTCACGCAACGAGCTCTCGGAGGACTTGAATCGTATGCAGCGTAAGATTGTAATATTTCCGACACAGGTCGCGACAATACTTCCTGACAGATAGCAAAAAGCGCGAAATGTCTCAAACCCGCATGACAGGCATCGATTTTCCGCCCAGATAACCACGAATGATGAGTCTCGGCGCCAGCGAAGGCCCTCTGGTTCGCGTAAGATGATTTGCTGTTTTGATGCGTCGCGGTGCTTTTTATCCAATTTCCCATGGTGGCTGCCTCAGCAAGCCTGCGATTTTTAGAATATTCATGCAACGAGCTCTCGAAGGGACTTGAATCGCACGTAGCGTCAGATTGTAGGGTTTCAGACACCAGTCGCGACAATGCGTCGCGCGCAACACTTCCTGACAGGTAGCAAGAATTGCGAATGTCTCCAACCCGTAGGGCCACACCGCTCGACCCCGTCACGCTCCTCGATCAGTCCACTCGAAAGCCTGTTGGCAACGTAGCCTACGCGCCGGACGGGGTACCCGCGCCGGCCAAGTTGAGGCTGCAACAGCACGAGGAGCTCAAGAGCAGTACTCGCTGTCGTCGCGTTCCCGTTGTCGGAGGGGAAATGAAGTTGAGTCCAAGTTCGGTATCCGCCGCCGTTCGTCCCGAGAGGTGGAATGCAGGCGGCGGAACCACCCGTACCACATGCTTGATAACGCCGCTGCGGGGACGGACTCGCCATTCTTCGGTGTGCCAGATGGGCCACAGCCAAGCGGGCGCGTTGGATCTGTCTAAATGCCGGGTTTTCTCGCGCTCCCGATGCACGTCACCGCCCACCGAGACAATCTTTCATAGCCCGCGGCGCATTGGTTGTTTCGTCCCACGTTAGCGGCATCTAGAGCATCGGCCCGCTGCGGGGGTGCGATCTGTCTTCACGCGTTCAAGGTTGCATTTGCTATGACCAAACGACCTCACAGGTCGATGGCATAGCAAGACTCACCGCAGAGTCAGGGCAACATGGGGAGCTTCCAAATGTCTCGTATCAGTTCGGATGCCAATCCAGCCATTCTCTCTTGTGCTTTGGTTTCGATTGCGCGTGCTGGCAATGCGCTCGCCGAGCCGATGTCCGGAAGCACTGCCGAGATTGGCGCGAAGATGCACGAGGGTCCTGCCACAGCGCTCAATGCTCTGGCTGATTCTGGCCTGGTTCCCGACATCAAGACCACGTTGACTGTCAAGGACGCATGCGATCCACAGCAAACGGCCGAAATTGCTAATCGGCAGGCAATGGGCGGAGCGATGTTGGCCGTTGGCAACATTGCTCTTCTTAGTCGGTACCGTCTCCCGACGTTTACGTTGAAGCTGGAGAACTCAATTTCGCCCGACTTCATGGTCGACGGTGATCTGCTTGGTAGTTTTGGCATGAAGAGGCAATGAAATGCGAACGCTACTGGTTGATCATGATGCGGACCTTGCGCGCGCTGTGCAAGGAGCGCTCTCGGATTGCGGTTTCGCCGTTGATGTGGCGGGCACGCTGGATGAGGCGGCGACCGCTCTCGACTACGCCAAGTACGACATTCTCCTGCTCGAGTTGGCCCTACCGGATGGAAACGGCCTGGACTGGCTGAAGCGGTTGAGACGCGACGGACATTTGATGCCTGCCATGGTGATGAGCAGCCGCAATGATCTCGGTAGGCGGATCGCCATTTTCAATGGTGGTGCAGACGATTTTCTGCCCAAGCCCGTGTCTACTGATGAACTCATCGCTCGGATGCGAGCCATTCTGAGGCGATCAACGCAAATGACAGCCCCCGTCGTTGTGTTTGGCAATCTAAAATTCGATCCGATCGCCCGGCAAGTTTCAGTTGGTGGTCGGCCGCTAAAGATTGCACGCCGCGAAGTGTGCATTCTTGAGCATCTGCTCAGCCGCGCAGGTCGCGCCGTGCCACGCGCGTCGCTGGAGGATAGCCTCTATGCGTTTGACAACGAGGTCTCTACCAATGCACTTGAAGTCGCAATCTATCGCTTGCGCGGTCATTTTAATCAGTCTGGTGCGACGCTACGGATCACAACCGCACGCGGCGTCGGCTATATCCTTGAATTGAACAGCGCGGCATCGGCCGCGTAGTCGATCGAACTTGAAAGCAAAGACTACCTTGAAGATCGCTCTTGATAATGAGGGTGGCAGCGATCGACGCTCGATCGTCGCTAGCGCCCTGTGGTCTGCCGTTTGTCCTTCTCTTTCCCACCTCCTGTGCGCGGTCGCTTTGCTATCGCCACTAACTGCCGCAGCTCAGACGACGCGGGACGCTAGAGGGGGGCCGCCGCGCGCGGCTCCTAGCAGCATCAATGGGACGCTGGACCTTTCCTCCTCGCTCGGCAAGACAATTCATTTGCCCGGGCCGGCGGCGAGCATCTTTGTTGCCGACCCGACGATCGCGGATTATCAAGCGCCATCGAACACGACCATCTTCGTCTTTGGCAAGAAGTCCGGACGGACCAGCCTGTTCGCTTTGAACGACAATGGGGAAGCTCTCGCCGAGTTGCGTGTTGTCGTCACGCAACCGATCGAGGATCTGCGTGCCATGCTGAAGGCCCAGGTCGGCGACTATCCGATCCAAGTCAGCTATACCCCCCGCGGCGCGATCCTTAACGGTACGGCTCCCAATGCCGATGTCGTCGCCACTGCCGTGAGGGTCACAGAGCAGTTTCTCGGTCCGGGTGCGCTGGTCTTCAACAAAATTCAGGTCGCCGGATCGTTACAGGTCAATCTGAGCGTTCGCGTAGCGGAGGTCTCACGCAGCGCCATGAAGGAGCTCGGCATCAACCTCTCCGCTTTGGGTCAGAATGGCACTTTTTTCTTTAGCAGCGGCAAAGGTGCTGGTTCCGGCACGGCTAGCGGCGGCGGCAAGGCAGGTATCGGCTTCAGCGCCGGTAGTATCAACGTCGGCGCTGTTCTCGACGCGCTCGCCAGCGAGCACCTCGCTTCCGTACTGGCTGAACCGAATCTCACCGCAATGTCCGGTGAGTCCGCGAGCTTCCTGGCGGGCGGCGAATTTCCAATTCCGGTCATGCAGGACAACCGACAGGTTTCGATCCAATTTCGTCACTTTGGAGTGAGCCTCGACTTCGTCCCGACTGTTCTTAACAACAATCAAATCAATGTCCGCGTGAAACCTGAGGTCAGCGAGATTTCGAAAGTAGGTGAGGTCCAAGTGAACGGTATGGCCGTGCCTGCCCTCTCTACGAGGCGTGCGGAGACCGTTATCGAGCTTGGGAGCGGACAAAGCTTCGCAATAGGGGGGCTAATCAGGCGTAACTTCAGCACGGATATCAGTACTTTTCCTTGGTTAGGCGACCTGCCCATTCTCGGTGCACTGTTTCGCTCTTCGTCCTTTCAAAAGCAGGAGACGGAGCTCGTTATTATCGTCACGCCTTACATCGTGCGGCCAGCATCGAACCCGAACCGGATGAGCGCCCCCGCCGACCGCATCGGACCGCCCTCAGATATGGGGCGCGCCTTGACGAACACGTTGGCAAGCCCGCCGCGAGGCCGCGACGCTCCGCGCACCAGTGTACCAGGCGCGACAGGCGGCGCCGGCTTTATTATCGAATGAGGATCGTCGAATGACTTTACGAGCCCTGCCCCATCTGTTCGTTCTGATGGCGAGCCTAGGCGGCTGCACAAGCACTGCTCTGATCAACACGGGGCCGGCTGAACAACCAAGCATGGTGCAGCAGCAGAACAGTGTCTTGGTGCTGCAGAGCCTTCGTGGCCTCGAGCGGTATCGACTGAGGGATTTCATTGCCGGCGCCAGTCGCGGTCGGTTTGATGCGCTCCATCTCGATATCACCGGCTCGCCCCGGCTCGCCGCGCAGGTAGCCAGCGAGGCCCGCGCAATGGGCGTCGCGCCTTACAACGTCCGCCTGTTCGGCCCTCGCATCGACCGGCCTGTCGGCTTCGCGGTGCGAATCGAGGCCATTGTCTATGAAGCACGTCCTCCCGTATGTCCGTCCCTTTCGATCATTGGTCCTTCGGTTAACGATAATTCGTTCGACCAGACGCTAGGCTGCTCAATCCGCAACAATCTGGGCGTCATGGTCAACGATCCGAGCGACCTGCTGGACAATAGAGCTGTCATGGCAACAAAAGGTGATCGTGCCGCCATTCCTGTTGCCACATATGGGTCCATGGGGCGACGCAACAAGAGCGACTTGGAAGATGGAATTGGCAACAGGTCCTCGCCAGAAGCCGGGTCAACGGCGACGAGGGATATACAGTCGCCTCGATAGCGCGCCGGATGGCGCAATCATTGCTGCCATAAGCAATGTCTAGACCAGCCCGGCGGAATAGAGTGCTCTCGCAACCCCTTCAAAGTACTTCCCAGGAACGACGTTGCCCAGCCTGGCATTCCGGATGAGCTGCCGCGCCAGGGCTGGATCCTGGACAATGCTGAGGCGCAGCGACTGCGCCTCAACAAGCAGTCGTGAGGCAAGTTCGCCCTCACCACGGCAAACCACGATCGGCACGCCGGTCTCGCCACGAATGTAGCGAAGCCCAATCAAGATCGCTTGTCCTGTCACTATCAATGTGGCGCGATGGACGCCAAGCGGAGGCTCGTTCGCCGTCTCCTGACGAAGGCGACGGTGTTCTCGTTTGACCTGCGGATTGCCCTGCTGTTCTTTGGACTCGCGTTTGGCCTCAGTCTCCGTCATGCGCATGTCCTGTAAAAACAACCAGCGCTGGATAAGAAGATCGGCCAATCCGGCGATCAGAAAAGCACCGGCAGCAATTTCGGTCAGCAATTTGATCTCAGTGAACACGAAGTTGAGACATCCCCTACCGCAGGTTGGCAAGTATACCAGCGCCTTCCAACTTGCGATAACCGTGAGTAGCAAGCTTGCGCCGAGAACGCACACCTTAAGAAGCGACTTCGAGAGTTCAATGAGCGACCGCTTAGACGCAATCCGCTTGAGCCCCTTCATGGGATCCAATTTCTCGAATTTCGGCTTTAAGGACTCGAAAGAGACGTTTAATCCACCATTGGCAAGGACCCCTGCTAGAATACCAGCGGCAACACCGGCCCCGAGGAATGGACCAACGGCCGCAAGAAACAGTTCGATCAAGCCGCCCAGCGCCTGCTGGACCGCGCTTGTGAACGGCTGCCCCTGCAGTTTGTCGATTAGCCGTACCGTTTCATACCACTTGGTCTCAATGAGGCCCGCTCTTAACCAGAGGCAGCCGAAACCGGCGCACACACTGACTGCGCTGACCAAATCGGTGCTGCGCGGACTCTGCCCTTTCTTGCGCGCATCTTTTAGCTTCTTGGGAGTGGGGGGGAGCTTCTTCTCTTCGCTCGAGCCACTCATTTAAGGAGGTTCTTGAACAACTCGAGCACGGTGTTGGACTGACTGATCTCCGATCCCATATATTCGACGAGGAAGGTGGCGTAACTTACCATGATTATCCCATACGCCAGATTCTTCATGGTGGGAGAGACATCGTTCAGTTTGAGTTGCGGCGCAAACCGCCCGAGTATCATGACCGATACATCGAGTAGCAGCAGGAATGCCAACACGGGGCCAGAGACCAGTAGCGCCGTATACATGATGTGACCGAGAAGCCCCAGAAATGCCATCGCGCCTTGCACGGTCAAGCTAGGCATCAGCCGATACACGGGCCAGATCAAATAGCTGCCATAAAGGCCCCTAATCATATTCTCCAATCCCCCGGCTAGAACGAAAATCGAAATCGCAGTGGTACCGAGTAAAACCGCCGTCGCCGAAGCCTGGCCACGCGTGGCTGGATCATCGGAAGCAACAGGGTTCGTAATCCCCCTTTGGGTATCGATGATCTCACCCACTGCCTGGATGCTCCATAACGGAATACTGAGCAAAAAGCCGATGAGCAGGCCGACGAACACCTCCTTCAAACCGAGTAGCGTGACACTGATCAGTCGTGAGCCCTCATCCAGCGACTGCAAGCCGAGCCTGATCTGCAACAGGCATGGCAGTCCCATCGCAAAGGTCACGCAGCCGCGGATCAGCCCCCTAATGCGCGGCAGCGTAAACACGGGAAGGACCAACATAATGCCAAGGGCGCGGGCTGCCGCGAGCCCGGCTGCGAGCACGAGTTCGATCGCCTCCTGGATCAGAGTTTGCGTCTCGGTGAATGAGGGGACGTTCATCTAACGTCGGCTAATACTTGCTGTGAGTGCGGGAAAGTCGGTAAATACCTGCTCTGCTTCCTTGATCAGCGCGGCGCTGAGCACTGGAGAGAACAAAGCGATCACCGCGACAACGACCAGAAGCTTCACAGTCAGTGGCAAAGTTTGATCCTGAAGCTGCGTTGCCGCCTGCATGATGCCGACGACTAAGCCGACAACGACCGCCGCGATAAGCGGTGGCAGAACCCAGATCATAAAGAGCACAAGTGACCGGCTCATATGAGTGAGAATGCTTGCCTCATCCATGCTCAGCCTCCCGGCGTTGTGTAGCTGAGCACCAGCCCGTGCATGAGCCGCGACCAGCCGTCGATTGAGACGAATAGAAACAGCTTAAAAGGCACGGATATCACCGTTGGCGAAACCATCGACATACCCATGGCCATCAAGATGGTCGTTACAATCAGATCGATGGTGATAAAGGGCAGATAGAGAAGAAACCCAATTTCGAAGCCACGCTTGAGTTCTGAAATTAGGAAAGATGGCACCAGAATGACCAGGTCATCGGCGCTCACGTTGCCGCGCATGTCCTCGGGCCAGACCTGTTCGGTTGAAGCCAAGAAGAAACGGCGCTGCTCGTCAGCGGTGAACTTCTTCAGATGCCCGCGCAGCGGCTCCTGCGCCTCCTTTGCGGCGCTCAGCCAATCATCGACCGTTTGGTAGCGGAGTTGTGGCGCAGAAAGGCGATTATAGGTCTGTTCAATCACTGGCGCGCTAATGAAAACTGTCAGGATCAGCGCCGCGCCATATAGAACGAGGTTCGGTGGGATAGATTGAGTCCCGAGCGCGTTGCGAACGAGGAAGAGCACGACGGACACCTTTATGAACGCTGTGCTTGTTACGACTAGGAACGCCAGCAGGCCAAGGCCGGCTGTGAGCGCAAGGAGTCCAAGAATTCCCGGTTGAATGTCAGTCATTGACGGCCAACCTGCCCCGCAACCTGACGCCAAGCTCCCCGCCGATGCTTACGATGTCCCCGCGGCCTATGCGGCGGCCGTTAGCAAGGATATCAACCGGTCCGTCGAGCGGCCGGCCAAGTTCGAACACATGTCCCTCGCTGATATCCCTCAAGGCTCCGAGTGCGACAGTCCAGCGGCCGCATTCGAAAACAAGAGTAATCTCGATGTTGTCGAGATCACTTTCAGATGGCGGCCGGGGTTTTTCGGATTGAGTCATCATATGTGCACACTCCAGGGGATGTGGTTGGAGGCGGAATGCCCCTCGCACGATCAAGCGATCCTCTGCAACATGTGCCGGAGCCCATAAGGTTCCCGCGTTGAGGATGGCTTGGCCACGGGCCAAGGGTATTACGTCCGGCAATAGAGCGTCTCCTGCATTTGCTTTCCCTAGCAGCGCAACCGTCGCACGGAGCGAGCCGATCTCTCCCTTAACGATGACAGGCAATTCTGGGGGAAGCTGGCGTGCCTCTCGCGGCAGCTGCCTGAGCAGTCCGCCTAACGCCCGAAACGCGGGTGGAACTGAACCATCGAGAGGTGAGAACAGGAGCAGGCGCGCTTTTCCCTTGAATGGGCGGTAGGTGATTTCGAGCTCCAGATAAGGACCCCGAGCCGTTGCTTCGCTCAAACAGATCAGCTGCAACTTCTGTTGTGTCAGCCCCTCTAGTTGATCGAGCAACGGATCGAGTGCAAATTCGAGGAGGAGCGAACGAGTTGGCTCGGCAGGTAGGCCAAGCTCACTTTGCACCGTCGCGATCAGCCCTTCTACAACCGGACGGGCCAACGATAAGATGATTGTTTCATGTCCGATGGTCCAAACGCAGTCGAGCATCGATACGGCACACGGCTCCGGCTCCCAGACAAGCCGTTCCATCCGCACGGATAGCGGCTTATCGCTGAGACGGCTTTGCAGAGGCTTGCGGGCAGCAGCGATCTCGTTGAGCCAAGAGACGACCGCAGGGGACAGGGTTAGCGCCGGTTTAAATCCCGATTGTTCACGCGTAGCCATGGTCACAGGCGCGTCTACAAGACAAGGCGCTTTCCCTAGCATAGAAGAAGCCATCAGATTCAGTCGCTAGCCGTGTGAGTACGCGAACCACTGCGATACCGAAGCAAAACCTCATCATCGGCCTCTATCTCGGCTTCCGCCTCTGAATGGGCATCACTCGCGCGCTGAACGTCGCCTTCAATTTGCTGCCATTTGTGACTCGCCGCCGAGCACTTGGTCAAAGTGGTCCGCGCCTCGAAGACCGCCGTCTCGGTCCGCTCTTGAGCGGCGCGCGCTTCCTCAAGCGTTCGGCGTGCTCCTGCGATCTCAGCTTTGAGCCGCCCAATGACGATGTGACTGCGACGATCGAGCTCTTCGACAGATAGCGAATCAAAAGATGCCAGTTCTCGGTAAAGCTCCGCTTCGAGCGCCGCTTGGTTTTTCTCGGCCGTTGCAAGATCCCGGACAGCTTGTTCCACCGCTTGAAGCGCGGTGCGGCGCTTGGCTTCCATGTTGTACACCTCACGAAGGGCGCTCCGCTGTCTCATGTCCTTCACTAGCCGCAATTTCGAGGCATGGACGCGATTCACGCGGTCAGACGCGACATCCATGTGACCGTCTCCTCAAAGCTTGACGCCTCGTCTCCGCCCTGACGCAGGAATTTCCGCAACTCCTCGATCGAATTAATTGCCCGGTCTGTCAGAGGATCACTGCCTTGCTTATATTCGCCAACCTTCACCAAGAACTCGGCCTCGGCGTAGCGGGAGAGCAGATCACGGAAGAAGGAAGCCGCCTTTCGATGCGACACAGAGACGACCGCATTCATCACGCGGCTGCGGCTTGACAATACGTCAATAGCTGGAAAATGCTCGCGCGCAGCCAAAAGGCGTGAGAGAACAACGTGGCCATCAAGAATGCCTCGTGATTCTTCGGCGATTGGATCACCCGAGCCGTCGCCTTCGACAAGCACAGTATAGAAGGCCGTGATCGAGCCGCGCTCGCCCATGCCGGCACGCTCCAACAGGCCAGGAAGCATCGCAAAAACCGATGGCGGAAAGCCGCGCCGCGTCGGCGGCTCTCCTGCCGCAAGGCCAATTTCGCGCATGGCGCGGCTAAAGCGCGTCAATGAGTCCATCATCAGGACGACGCGAAGTCCTTCATCACGAAAATATTCGGCGACTGCCGTCGCCATGTGAGCGCATTGCGCTCGTTCCATTGCCGAGCGATCGGAGGTCTCAACGACAACGACGGTGCGGCGAAGCGCTGCCTCACCAAGGTGCTGCTCGATGAATTCCCGCACCTCACGACCGCGCTCACCGATCAACGCGACTATGGTGGCGTCGGCAGCCGCGCCTTTTACGATCTGCGACAGGAGCGTCGACTTACCGCACCCTGGGTCTCCGTAGATGCCGATCCGCTGCCCCTCGCCACATGTTAGAAGCCCATCCAAGACACGGACGCCGAGTGGCAATGTTCGCTCGATACCGCGCCTTGTCATGGGGTTGGGGGCCTTGCCGCGCAGCGGGCGAGTTTGAGCGGCGTTGATTGGACCCTTTCCGTCGATCGGACGGCCGAAGCTGTCGATCACCCGGCCAAGCAAATCGGGGCCGACCGGAACTTCATGCATTCGTCCGGTCGCGACCACTTCTGCTCGGCTGGATAAGCCCGCCATGTCACCAATGGGAGTGAGCAATACCCCATCTTGCGATAGGCCGATCACCTCGGCCTCGAGCGACCATCCGGTGCGGGGATCCTGCAACAGGCAAAGCTCCCCTATACGCGCCTCTGGCAAGACGGCATGGAGCAAGGTGCCGACCGCCCGTGTGATCCGCCCTCGTACAGCACGCGTGTCGATATGCTTTGCTGTAGATTTCAGAGACGATAGCGCGGCGTGCAGATTCCTCTCTCCCGCCGCATGGGTGGCTGATGTGGTCATAGCCCGTCTTCCTTTGATGGCAAACCCAGGCCAAGGCGTAGAGCCCGCAGCTGCGCGGCAACTCCAATGTCTACATTGCCAAATTCGCTCCACAACACGCACTGCTCTGTCGTTAGAGCCGGATCCGGAGCAACCCGCACTTTCGGCCGGCCCTCCTGTCCATCGCACGTAGCGAACTTGCGCGCTAGCGCATCGGCTTTCAGAGGAGAGACATGAAGGCAAATTTCCGCGCTACCATATTTTTGCTCGATCGCATTACGAACGGTCCTCACCAACATCTCGCCTGGATCAAACGCGCCCAGCAGATCGCTCACGATCTCCATGACGAGCTGCGGCAACTCCTGCTCCAGAATGGCTTTTCGCTGCGCAAGTGCGGAAGCAGCCTGCGCAATCAGCCGAGACATTTCCTCGGCGCCGCTCTTGAAGCCATCCGCACAGCCGCGCGCCCGCTCCCGCTTATAAGCTGTCCGTCCCCAGCCGCGAACGCGTTGCAGATGCCGCTCGGCAGCCGCGCGCGCCTCTACGGCATCGCACCAGATCCCGATCTCGGCCGCCGATATGAGAGGCCCGAGCGGCCGTATCTCGGGGGCCACCGGCGGCGCTGGGTCATCAGCTGTCATGCCGTGGCGTCTCCCTCGACAAATGGACTATCACCAAGGAAAGCACTGGGCCCGCGGCATTGCGGTGTTCGGCCGCTGGATTCTCGGCAGCAGTGCCCATGGGCAAGCGTAACAGCACGCGCGTGCGATCAAGTGCCGAGGCTTCGTCGAGCCAAGCACCTAGGCAGGCATGGCCATCGTGTTCAATCTGTTGCGAAAGTTGCTCCGGATCAGCGGTAGCGGTGATTGCGACCGCGCTGGCCAAGTTCCGGATACCGAAAGCGTGCGCTTCTGCCCCGATACGCCCGAGCAGAATCGCGAGATGCTGCTTTGAGACGAGCTTTAGGAGCGAGCCAGCATGCCAGATACTGCCGGCAAGCAAAGCAGCCCTATTCGGATCATGGCCGAGCAGAAGATCAGTTCCCCAGTTACGGCCGTTGGAGTCCATTTCATTACCAAGCAGCATTTCAGCAAGTCTTACCTGCAGCCTTGAGCTCTTCTGTAGCCGGACCAAAGTCGAAGCCGACAGCCGCCCGTCAAGACGGGCAGCAAATCGGGTCAGATGGGTCGAGGCAGCAAGCTCGCGCAGCCCCTCAGAGGTCGATTCGGACGTCGTATGAGAACCGGAGCATGGCAGCGGTATGGGCATCTGCGCACTCCTATGCCTTGTCGGAGGTGATCTTTTTACCGGGAGGCGGGATAGCGGGCGTGTTCGAACGGTTGCCAAGTCTGGATCGCGCGCGCGACTGCTGGGCGCGCTGATGCATACGAGAGCCCAGGAATATGTAGCACAGAAGGCCAATCGCAGCGCCGCCCCCTCCGATACCGGCCGCAAGTAGCGGGTCTGAAATGGATTTGGTCGACTGAGCGGACGCAGCTCGCGGGGCAGGCTGCTCAAGCGGAGCCCGCTCAACCGGCACAAAGACCACCACCACCTTGTCATAGGATAGGCCCTCGATGCTGTTGGTGACCAGCATCTTGATCTGCGGTTGCAGGAGCGAGAGCTTTGCATTGGAGTTATGTCGAATGAACACCGACGCTGAGGACGGCATCGTGTCCTGGCGCAATAGATCATTTTTTGGCAAAACAACGTGGACACGCGCGGATATGACGCCGTCGATATCGCTAATCGTGCGCGACAATTCTTCGCTCAGGGCATAAACGTAGCGGGCGCGCTCCTCGATCGGCGAGGCAACCAGGCCCGATCCTTTGAACACCTCGCCGAGGTTCTTGAAAGGGTGGCGCGGCAACCCTTCGAGATTTAGCAGCTCAATCGAAAAGGCTAGCTGCTTCTCTTCGACCTGGATCGTGCTGGTCCCGTCCTTGGCAGTAACACGGACCGCATCGACTCCCTTGCTAAGCAGGAGAGCAAGCATCTCATTGGCCTCGCGCTCCTGCACTTTGGTGTAGAGATCGGCCTTACAGCCAATCAAGGGGAGGAGAAGCGATAGCACGGCAAAAACACGCAACCACTGACCGGATAGGCGGGCATGGCCGTTTTGTCCATAGATGAAAGCAGACGTCAACGAACTCAGCCCGCCGATAGCAATTTGTTCAAAGATGAGCTGACGGCGCTGGTGCTCTTGGACACAAGCGAAACCTCGACGACACCCTTGTAAACGTCCCGCAGACCCGCAACCATCGCGTCGAAGTCGAGCACCCCTTCCGGCTTGCCCGCGGGGCTCGCCCCGACTAGCTGCGACCGTGAAAGCGGCTGAGCGGCCGGCCCAGGTTGAACGGTCTTCGAAATGGCGGTCACACCGCCGCTCGTTGCAGAAGGAATGGGATTGCTCCGATACATCGAAGAGAGAGCCTGGAGCACGCGCTCGCCAGGCGGGCTCGCCTGCACTGCTGCACGCTGAACCTCTGACACCGCAGGAACGGACGCTGCTCTATCGGTAACTGAGGAGGCAGCGTCTGATGTCGAAGCGACATGCAGAAGAGTCTGCTGAAACTGGCACTGCTGGCCGATGGCTGCCGGCTGGCAGAGCCCGGACAGACCGTCGTTAGGCTTCAGAGAGATCGGCGTAGCGCCTAGCATGATCGAAGGTGTCATTGGTTTGGGCTGCGATGAGACATCGCCCTTGTTAAGAATTGATGGTCAATACCGTAAAGAGGCCAGCTGACCGCAAGCTGACGAACATGCGAGCCATAAGGCCATTTTAAAGATCACGCTTGGCTTCCAATTTGGGCGAAGTCTTAATACTTGTTCTCAGGTCGAAGGGACTTGGGAATGCTAAGCCGACGCACGATCCTGAACATTTTAAACCGAGTTGCGGGCGCAGGAGTTTTCCTTTGCTCCGGGGTACTCACGGCGTTTGGGGCTCCGCTCTCGCTGCCTTCGGCACCTTATAGCTACACGGTTCTGGATCAGGACCTGTCTGCCGCACTGCTGGAATTCGGTAACAACCTCAATATCAGAGTGAACGTCAGCGCGGAGGTGAAGGGTCGGATTCGCGGGCGCATCCCAGATCTGCCACCGCGCGAGTTCCTGGACCGTTTGACCAATCTCTACAATCTTCAATGGTACTACGATGGGCTCGTGCTGTATGTATCTGCTGCAAATGAGGCGCAAAGTCGTCTGCTTGTGTTGAAGCCGATCAGCTTCGATGCATTCAAAGCGGCCCTCGATGCACTCAATATCTCCGACGAGCGCTATCTTGTGAGACCGGCACCAGGAGATGGCCTCGTCCTGGTTTCTGGTCCACCACGCTTCATCGCGCTCTTAGACCAAACGCTCAACGGCCTTGTAGCGGAGGCGCAGGCGCGGCCGCACGCTGCGGTCGAAAAGCAGTCTCGGGAATCGGTGCTGAAGTTATTTCGTGGCTCCTCAACCACGGTCGTTCGCGAGGGACGACCGGAAGCCCCCTATTCTTCCGACGCGCCGCGTCAGGACAGCATCGTGCGCGAGCCTGCGCCGGGCCAGAGATGAAATTTAGAATGCGCGGCAGCTTTCGGCGGAAGTCAATGCCGTCTCCATTGGCTCATTTTGAATCCTTCTGATGCTCGTCAGCTTCTCGAAAGCTCACCCTCCTAGCATGAGAGCGCGGATGTCTCGACGGCGATGCCGTCTATCCACCGTCATGCAACGTCGGGGCACCCGATGCTCGGAATAACCGCAAACCTGGTTGGCGCCATTGTTGCCGGCAGATTGGAGGCTGCAGCTCAAGGCGAGAGTTCTCAGTGGTTCTCCGTAGTCGCGATGCAAGTGGCCTTCTTCAAAGAATGGCTCGAGCCGCTCCATGTGAAGGAGGAACAGGATGGATTTCAACTCAATCGACCCACTGAACACGGACCCACAGCCCGCCTCACCGCCACCGCCCGAGGATCCAACGGGCTTTGAGCACCAGCTGAGCGAGTTGCAAGATAGTCCCCCGCCATATGCTGCGTGGTCGCCAGTGCCGCAGGGGGAAGCCTATTCGCCACATTTGGAGGCCGAGCATCCCTATTCGTCACATTTGAGTTAGGACGATGATCTGCGTACGCCGGCTGCGGCCCCCCTAGGCCATTAACGGCCGCCGGCGAAAGTTTGCTGCGGCCCAGCTCGCAGCAGACGATTGCTCCATCGCTGGCGGAAGCCCTAGGTTTCGATCAGGACTTGATTTGGCAGAAGGTCGAACCCGGTCCAATGCAAGCCGAGCCATCCTCGGCCGCCGGCGAACGGGCCCAGCTCGCAGCAGCCGCCTGCTCAGTCGCTGGCGGAAGCCCCCGATAAGGACCGGTTTGGGAGGAGCTCGAACCCAGGCTGCTACAGGCCGAGCCATCGCATGCCGCGCCATCACAAGCCGGGCCATCGTCGTCCACGGGGGATGCGCCACTGGAACTCGGAAATTTCGTCATGGAAAACGGACGTCGCGCCAGCGAGTACTGGGTCTTCTGTCCTCAAACGGCCTCGAACGCCCAGCTCAACGTGCTAAGAACCGCCGGACTCATGCCGAGCAAGGACGCACCGACAACCTTCTCTATCCTAGCTGTGCCCCACACAGCCGAGTGGCGAGAAGAGGATTTTGTCCGTCTCAATCCGTCGCTTGACCCTAGCCTCTGGCCTGGATACTCGGGTGAGGATTTCCCCCACCGGGTAGGCGTTTCCACAGCCCAGCTTGCGGCAGAGCCATGCCCCTCCCCGCTGAAACAGACCTTTGGGATGCCGCCGGTGGCAGGAGCACTTGGCGGCGTCCCTTCTGTGCCGGCGTCGATTATCTTGGCTAGGCTATGTTGGCCTCGCGCCAAGATGATTGTACGCGGTCAATTAATTATGTGTCACTTTAAGAGATCTGGTCAGGCAGTCGGCGCGGACAGGATATCCTGGCTGAGACGACGCAGATATCCCCGCAAGCTTCCGGTTCCCAACCGGCAGAGGTTTTTGAAAACACCTCCTGCGGACGTTCCGTCGCATTGACGGCATCGCTTGCCGCGACCGCAGCTGTCGCGGCCGCAAAAAAGAAGTTCAGAGCGCATGTCACCTCACGAACACAAAGTTAATTGGGTGTTGCCGGCGTTGCGGCGGATGGCGCGGCGCCTGGCTGTACTGCCGCTGGCGGCGGCGTCGTGGCCGATGGCGCGGTGGTCGACTGGGCTGCGGCCTGCGGGGAGCTGCCGACGATGAC
>NZ_PYCN01000059.1 GCF_003062295.1 Bradyrhizobium algeriense
AACTCGTAAAACAGTGCCGCCTGGTCGACCTGCCGAGGACCCATCATCGATTCAAATCTCCACCCACTAAGGGGAAATGAATCAGCGATCTCCTTCGGCTTCAACAGCCGAGTTTTTCAACAAAATCCGCCAGAAGCGGTCGTCGCCGCGAGGTCAGCCTTTGACCGTCTGCCCGAATTCAGCGCATGATTGCCGACCTGACGGGAGGAACCATCCATGCCCAATTGCATCGTTGTCGTTCAGTTCGATTTGCCAAAGCGCTCCGAGGAACTGGCGGTGAAAGGCGGCACTTCGACCGCGCCGACCTATCGCGGCCTCGCCAGGAAAGGATTGATCCGAAAGGACTACCTGAATGGCGAACGCGGCACCGGCGGCGTTTATCTCTGGGACAGCCGTGAATCGGCGGAAGCCTGGTTTACAGAAGCGCGCATCGCTGACTTGACCGAGCGCTTTGGGGTCCAGCCTCGCCTCACCTGGTACGACACATACGTGACGGTCGACAATTTGAAGGGCGAGACCCGCGTCAACGGCAAGGCGATTGAGGCCGTGGCCTGATCAACCTGATCGCCGCATAAGGGGACTGCTCCGATGACGATTATCGACTCCCAGGTCCACGCCTATGAGACGAACACGCCGAAGCGACCTTGGCACAGCGTGCCGAACTGGCCGGATCACGTCACGGGTGACGAGATGGTGGCGGCGATGGACAAGGTCGGCGTCGACGGCGCGATCTTCATCTCCGCCTTTTCCTTGTACCGCTACGACGCCAGCTACGCCGTCGAAGTGCAGCGGGCCCATCCCGGCCGGCTCGCCATCATCAAGCCGGTCGACCCGGATGATCCCAACGTGGCCGACGTCGTCGCCGACTGGAAGAAGACGCCGGGCGCGGTCGGAATCCGCACCATGCTAAGGAAAGAGGAGAAGCGCGCGACCGATGATCCCGGCCTCGACCGGATTGCGCGCGCGGCCGTTCGTTACGACTTTCCACTCAACATCCTGTGCTGGGACAATCTGGACGCGGGCATTGCGCTCATCGATCGCCATCCCGACACGCGATTCATCATCGACCATCTGGGCATCCTGCAGCCACGCGTGCCGCCTGCGCCGCCGCAGCCCTGGACCGACCTCCCGAAGGTGCTGGCACTCGCCAGGCGCCCGAACGCCGTGATCAAGGTCAGCGGCGCCTGCACGCTCTCGCGGGAGCCGTATCCCTTCCCGGACATTTGGGACCCGCTTGCCCGCGTATTTGATGCCTGGGGTTTCGATCGCTGCCTGTGGGGCACGGACTGGACGCGCGCGTTCGCAGTCGTCAACTACGAACAGGCCGTCGAGCCGTTCCTCAAGACAGACCGCCTGAGCGACACCGAGCGGGCAATGCTGATGGGCGGCGCCTGCGCCAAGGCCTATGGCTGGTCACCGACGAAGGGTTAGCATCGGCTAATTGAGGTCGCATTCGCTATGCTGGTGTTGCCTGACCGCAAAGACCGACCATGAGCGACATGTCCGAGAGCTTGCTCCAGAACCGATGGACAGAGTACCAGCGGCTGCTTGAGGTCTGCGCATCTTATGCCGCACTCGTCCGACTCGCCGAAATGGATAATATCCTGAGCCAAGAAGGTGCGACGTGGCCGATTTCACACGAGTGGGCATTGATTGTTCAGAAAGAGACGATATCCGATGAGATGTATAGGAAGGCCCTCGCTGAGGCGGAGCAAAATGTCTCGCGTTTGAAGCGAATGCTGAGTGTCGGGACCAACTTCACCTACGAGGAGATGCTGCTCGCGATTACCCTCCGCGTTGAACTTCAGTTGTTGGCTGAACTTTTATTGAAAAGACGCGGGGCAATCGAGTTTACTCCCGATTTGGCAGACGAGGATCTGCGAGAAGTTTCTGGATATTCTCAGAATGTCTCCGCATTCCGTTCTGCCAAGGCGGCAGCAAAGAGAAACTGGGGTATTTCGATCCGGTCTTCTTGGTTTGAATAAACGAATCAAACCAATCGATTCTTCCTGCGCTACGCAGAAGCCACCGGCAGCCGGGTCCGCGTGCGGCTATCGGCGGCTTGACACGTTAGCGAACATGGCCCGGATGAACGCGGCAACATCCGGCGCCTTCGCTATCTGGTTCCCTGCATATCGCTAACGCTCATGCGGGCTACTTGGTGAGTCACTACCCAAATTGGGTATTGCCTCAGTTTTGAAATTTCGATTTCGGTAACTCGCTTCTTGTAAGGTCCACGAAGAGCAAGCGCCTGGTTTGCATTCATCAGCGCGGCGCAACCAACCTCATGTAATACTTTATCGGCAATTCCTGCAGCGATTGCAGGGGTTACGGCCAATGTCTTTTGAATTCGCATGAAGCTGTGAAAGTAGAAGCAGAGCGTCACGGCGTGGCAATGCTTCTCACCGTGCAACAAACTCCATTCACCGAGTATGATGTGTTGGCTCCGGAATTTAAGGTAGCCGCCGACCCGCTCCGCTCGCCTGCGCGCAGGCTTGTCGCAGGCCGAACTTGCGGCCCGGAAGTGCACCAGCCAATCCACCATCGCGCGGCTTGAAAACGGCCAAACGCTTCCGAGCACCAAGACGATCCTGCGCTACGCAGAAGCCACCGGCAGCCGAGTACGCGTACGGCTATCGGCGGCCTGACGCATCAGTGGGGATGAGCACAGCAACATCTGGCGCCTTCGCTTTCCCTGCATATCGCTACGCTCATGGCTGCGGCGTACTGGATGCCCCGCCGGAGCCTGTCATCGGGCTCGCCGAAGGCGAGACCCGGTGGCGGGGCATGACGGTTTTGCGTGCCGCGAAAATCCGGATCGCTTCCGGTATTCGAGAGCGCAAATGATTGAACCAAAATGATTGAACCATAACGCCCGGACATATGCGGGCGCTTTGCCGTATTTGCGCCCGGAATGTCCCCCTACAGAAGTCTGCTATCGACCATCTGGATCACGCCGCATGGTTGCGCTATCTTTTATCCAACCGGTTAAAAAGCCGGCAGTTTTCAGGGAGAACAACGTGATATCCAAGAAATTAGGTGGGCTTTCACTCGCGGTCGCTGCCGTCGGGCTGTTTTACGCCACGGCACCCGCACTGGCCCAGCAAAAAACCATCACCGTCTGGTTCGGCAAGGGCTTTTACAAATCCGAGGACGACGCGCTGCTCGAGGCGATCAAGAAATTCGAGGCCAAGACCGGCATCAAGGTCGAACTGTCGCAATACGCCATCCAGGACATGATCCCGAAGACGGTAGCGGCGCTGGATTCCGGCACCGTGCCCGATGTCGCCTATTCCGACAGCTATGACGTGCAGGCGCAAGGCAAATGGGCGTTCGAAGGCAAGCTCGAGGATCTCGGCGACATTCTGACGCCGATGAAGTCGGCGTTTGCGCCGAACACGCTGGAAACCGCGCTGCTCTATAACGACGTCGCCAAGAAGAAGGCCTATTACGGCTTTCCGCTGAAGCAGCAGAGCATGCACGTGCAGATCTGGCAGGACATGCTGGAACAGGCCGGCTTCAAGCAGAGCGATATCCCGACCAAGTGGGAAGATTACTGGTCGTTCTGGTGCGACAAGGTGCAGCCGGCGGCGCGCAAGGCCACCGGCCAGCGCGTCTATGCCGTCGGCCAGCCGATGGGCGTGGAATCCACCGACTCGTTCCAGTCGTTCTACACCTTCATGGACGCCTACAACGTCAAGCTGGTCGATGACGACGGCAAGCTGACGGTCGACGATCCCAAGGTGCGGGAAAACCTGATCAAGGCGATGAAGGACTACACCGATACCTACAGCAGGACCTGCTCGCCGCCCTCCTCCACCACCTGGAAGGATCCGGACAACAACGTCGCCTTCCACAACAAGACGATCGTGATGACGCACAATTTCACGATCTCGATCGCGGCGAAATGGCTCGACGACTCCAACAATGCGGCACTGACGCCGGAACAGCGCGCGCTGGGCAAGAAGAACTACGACGAGACCATCATCACTGCCTCGTTCCCGAATAAGCCGGACGGCACGCCGATCAAGTACCGTTCCGACGTCAAGACCGGCCTGATGTTCACGGTCGCCAAGAACAAGGCCGAGGGCAAGGAATTCATCAAGTTCTTGCTGCAGGAGGAAAACCTTCGGCCCTACATCGAAGGCGCGCTCGGCCGCTGGTTCCCGGTGACGACGGCCAGCCAGCAGAGCCCGTTCTGGCAGGCTGACCGGCATCGCAAGGCGGTCTACAATCAGTTCACCGGCGGCACCACGCCGTTCGACTTCACCAAGAACTGGAAGTTCACGATTTTGAACAACGAGAACGTCTGGGCCAAGGCAATGAACCGCGTGGTGAGCGAGAAGGTGCCGGTCGACAAGGCCGTCGACGAACTGATCGCCCGCATCAAGCAGGTCGCGGGTTAAGGTAACCGATACCGGCCGCCGCGAAGTCGTCCCTGCGAAAGCAGGGACCCATACTCCGCGGCGGTCGTTTTGGAAGATGCTGGCCGACGGCTTGCGCACAACAACAAAGGCCGGTGGTTATGGGTCCCTGCTTTCGCAGGGACGACACCGTAACCGCGGTCGGCATTCTAAGAGTGAATGTAAATGGCAATTACGCTTTCGGGCGATCACGCGATACCAAGCCCGCCTCTGTCAGCCCGTTTGACCACACCGCAGGTCTGGGGCATCGTGCTGCTGGCGCCCTATCTGCTCGTGTTCCTCGCCTTCGTGGTCTATCCGGTCGGCTATGGCCTCTGGCTGGCGCGGCATCCGGCGAGCTATGTCGCGCTCTGGCACGACCCGATCTTCGCGCGCGCCGCCGTCAACACGCTGATCTTCCTGCTGGTCGGCATCAACATCAAAATGATGATCGCGCTGTTCCTGTCCGGCTTCTTCGCGCAGCAGCGCACCTGGATCAAATGGCTGTCGGTGCTGTTCATCCTGCCCTGGGCGGTGCCGTCGATTCCAACCATTCTCTCCGTGCGGTTCATGTTCAATCCGGAATGGGGCGTGGTCAACCAGCTGATCTTCAAGTTCACCGGCGAAGATGGCCCGAACTGGCTGAACGATCCGACGGTGGCGCTTTCCATGGCGATCGGCGTGCACATCTGGAAATCGCTGCCGTTCTGGACGCTGATCCTGATGACCGGCCGGCTCGCGATCTCGCACGACCTCTACGAGGCCGCCGAGGTCGACGGCGCGAGCTGGTCGCAGAAATTCCGCTACATCACCTGGCCGTCGATGCAGACGCTCTACATCACCTGCACGCTGCTCTCGATGATCTGGACGCTCGGCGATTTCAACAGCGTCTACCTGCTGACCGGCGGCGGGCCTGCCGACCTCACCCACGTGCTGGCTACCCTCGGCATCCGCTATCTCCGGCTCGATCAACTGAGTCTTGCGATGGCATCCATCGTCTGCGCGCTGCCGTTCGTGCTGCCGCTGGTCTATTTCATGATGAAACGGTTGTCGCGATGAAGCTGCCAACATTCCGCGAAGTCGGCACCGAAACAAAGCTGCTGCTGATCGGCATCCCCGTGTTCATCTGGACCATGGTGCCGATCTATCACATGTTCCTGTTCGCGATCTCGCCGAAGGAGGACGCGTTTTCGGGAAAACTCTGGCCCACGCATCCGACGCTGAATAATTTCAACATCGTGTTCCACCAGCAGCATTACTTCCTGCGCGATTTCTGGATCCAGTTCCTCAATTCGGTGGTGATCGCGCTTTCGGCGGGCGCGTTGACCTTGATGATCGCGACCGCAGCCGCGTTCTCGATCTCGCGGCTGCGCGTGCCCGGCGGACGCTGGGTGATGAACCTGGCGCTGTTCACCTATTTCATCCCGGCGGCGTTCCTCGCCGTGCCGATGTATCGGACCATGGGAAATTACGGCCTCTTGAACAATCACTGGTCGCTGATTCTCGCGATGGTGACGATCGCTTCCCCTTACGCGATCTGGGTGCTGAAGCAGGCGTCCGACAAGCTGCCAGTCGAACTCGACGAAGCCGCCACCATGGACGGCGCCACCACGCTGCAACTGTTCCGCCTGGTCTATGTGCCGCTGATGATGCCCTCGCTGGTCGCGATCGGAACCTACGCGATCCTGCTGGCATGGAACGAATATCTCTACGCCTTCCTGCTGCTCTCCAAGGACACCGAGATCACGCTCCCCGTGGCGCTCGGCAACTTCCTGGCCGCGGACGATTCGCCGTGGGAATTGCTGATGACCACCGGCTTCATCTACGCGCTGCCGCCGGCTGCGATCTATTACGCGTTCAAGCGCTACATGGTGGGGGGACTGACCGCGGGGGCGGTGAAATCGTGACAGTCGCCATCCCGTCATTCCGGGATGGTCCGCAGGACCAGACCTCAGATGTGCAATTGCACATCGGGGAATCTCGAGATTCTCAGGTGCGCAATTGCGCACCATAGTTCGATGCTTCGCATCGCCCCGAAATGACGGAGAGCTACAGCGGCGCGGCGCTCTTGGCTTCCGAGCTCGACAATTTCGAGGCGAGCGAAGCGATCACGATGACCACCGCGATCAGCGCGATCACCATGGTGCAGATCGCGTTGATCTCGGGCTTCACCCCCAGCCGCACCTCGGAATAGATCCGGATCGGCAGCGTCGCCGAGCCAGGGCCAGTCGTGAAACTCGCGATCACGACATCGTCGAGCGAGAGCGTGAAGGCCAGCATCCAGCCTGCGGCAATCGCCGGAATGATCAGCGGCAAGGTCACGCGAAGAAACGCCTGGACCGGATCGCAGCCGAGATCCATCGCGGCCTCCTCAAGGCTACGGTCGAGCGAGGCGAGGCGCGACTGCACCACCACGGTGACGAAGCACATGGTCAGCGTGGTGTGGGCGATCGTCACCGTCCAGAAGCCGCGCTCGGCGTTCAGCGCCACGAACAGCAACAATAGAGAAAGCCCCGAGATCACCTCCGGCATCACCAGCGGCGCATAGAGCATGCCTGAAAACAGCGAACGCCCCCTGAAGCGCTCGCCGCGGACCAGCCCGACCGCCGCCAGCGTACCGAGCAGCGTTGCGATCGTGGCGGAAACCGCGGCGACGCGAAGGCTCATCCAGGCGGCGTCGAGCATCGCGCGATCGTTGAGGAACTCGTAATACCAGCGCAGCGACCAGCCGCCCCACACGGTGACGAGCCGCGAGGCGTTGAAGGAATAGATGACGAGGATCACGATCGGCAGGTACAGAAACGCCATCCCGAACACGAGCGCGGTGATGTTGAACGACGAGAGCCTGTTGACCTTGCCGGCCATCAATTCGCCCCTCCGAGCTGACGGCGCTGCAGCCGGTCGTAGAGCAGCAGCGGCGGCACCAGCAGCACCAGCAACGCGACGGCGGCCGCTGCGGCGACCGGCCAGTCCTTGTTGGTGAAGAATTCCAGCCACAGCGTCTGGCCGATCATCATCGAGCCGGAGCCGGCGAGCAGATCGGGAATCACGAACTCGCCGACGATCGGGATGAAGCACAGCAGCGCGCCGGCGCCGACGCCCGGCAAGGACAGCGGAAACGTCACCAGCCAGAACGCTCTCCCCGGCGACGCACCGAGGTCGCTTGCGGCTTCCAGCAGCGAAGGATCCATCCTGGCGAGCGTCGCATAGAGCGGCAGGATCATGAACGGCAGATAGGAATAGACAATGCCGATATACATCGCGGTGTCGGTCGAGAGCCAGACCACCGGCGTCGAGACCAGATGCAGCGCGAGCAGAATCTTGTTCAGCAGCCCGTCATGCTGCAAAATATTGATCCAGGCATAGATGCGGATCAGGAACGAGGTCCAGAACGGAATGATGACCAGCATCATCGCAATCGCCTGCCAGCGTTGCGGCAGCCGCGCCATGCCATAGGCGATGGGATAGCCGATCAACAGCAGGATCAGTGTCGAGGTCACCGCGACGACGAGGCTGCGCAAATAAGAGCTGATGTAGAGGCTGTCCGAGACCAGCAGCGTGAAATTATCCAGCGAGAGCTGTGCGAAGGCCGCCGTGATCGCCACCCACCCTTCGGTGAAATCGAACACCGGCAGATAGGGCGGCTGCGCGATCGCGGTCTGCGACAGACTGATCTTCAGCACGAAGCCGAACGGCACCAGGAAGAACAGCACCATCCAGACATAGGGCGCGATCGCGGCGTAGCGCGCCGGCTGCGCGAAAATGCGGCGCGCGCTCATTGCTCCAGCACCACGCAATCATCAGGCGTGAACCACGCCACCACGCGCTGGCCAGCGCCAAGGGTATCGATATCGAGCCGCGCCGTATTGGCCATCGACGAGCGCACCACCGCGCCGGAATCGAGCTTGACGTTGTAGACGGTCGAGCCGCCGAGATAGCCGACATCGGTGACGACGCCTTCGAGCCGGTTGATCGCCTGCGAATTGACCGACGCCAGACCGCGGCGCGACAGTTTTACCTTCTCGGGGCGGATCGCGACCGTGACGCTGGTCTTGGTAATGGGCTGGCGCGGCTCCGCGACCACGATGGCGCCGCCGTCGCGGGTCGCAACCGTCAGGCGATGAAGCTCGTGCGACGTGACTTCGCCCTCGAACAAATTGACGTCGCCGACGAACTCGGCGACCCAGCGCGAGGCCGGCGCCTCATAAAGGTCGCGCGGGATCGCCACCTGTTGAAGCCGGCCGGCATCCATCACGCCGATTCTGTTGGCCATCGTCATCGCCTCTTCCTGGTCGTGGGTGACGATGATGAAGGTCATGCCGAGCCGGCGCTGCAGCTCCATCAATTCCAGTTGCGTGCTCTCACGCAGCTTTTTGTCGAGCGCCGCCAGGGGCTCGTCGAGCAACAGGACCTTGGGCCGCCGCGCCAGCGATCGCGCCAGCGCCACGCGCTGCTTCTGGCCGCCTGAAAGCTGGTCCGGCTTGCGCTTCTCCATACCCCCGAGCTTGACCAACGCCACCATCTCGGCGACGCGGGTATCGATGGCGGCGCGCGGCATCCCGGCGCGCTTCAGCCCGAACGCGATATTGTCCCGCACGCTGAGATGCGGAAACAGCGCGTAATTCTGGAACATCATGTTGACCGACCGCTCGTGCGGCAGCACCGGCGCGATGTCGCGGCCGCCAAGCAGGATGCGGCCCTCGTCGGGCGTCTCGAAGCCGGCAAGCATCCGCAGCAACGTGGTCTTGCCGCAGCCGCTAGGCCCCAACAGCGCAAAGAACTCGCCCGCCCCGATGTCGAGCGAGAGCCGGTCCACCGCGCGAAAACTGCCGAAGCTCTTGGAGACTCCCTCGATACGGAGCAGCGGCATGTCATCGGCCGCGTCGACAGACGAAGCAGGCCTCGCCGGCACGGCTGCCGTATCGATTTTCGGCGTATCGATATCAGGCGATTCCCCGGTCATGCCACCTGCCAGTCCTGTCATGGTCGCACGCTAGCGGCGGATTGGCATCGGCTCAACCGGCCCGGAACCAGCAGCCACAATATTCTGGATGCGGGTGCCGTCTCTGGTAAGGTTCGGAGCTCGCAGAAAGCCGGCCGCCGCGCGCGATACGAAGCATCGGGAGGGATTTGATGACTGTTCGGAATCTACTGGCCGCGACGGCGATTTCCTCCCTGCTCGCCAGCTCGGCCGCCACACAGGAAGCCCTCGTGAGCTACAAATCGTTGAGCCCCGAACTGGCGCTCGACCTGGCGCGCGCGACGTTGGCGGATTGCAGAAAGCGCGGCTTTCAGGTGACGGTCGCCGTCGTCGACCGCTTCGGCGTCACGCAAGTCTTGCTGCGCGACCGCTTCGCGGGCCCTCACACAGTGTCGACCGCTTCGGGCAAGGCATGGACCGCGGTCAGTTTTCGCACCAGCACCACCGAACTCAACGCCATCAGCCAGCCCGGCATGATGCAGGCCGGAATCCGCAACCTGCCGGGCGCCGTCATCATCGGCGGCGGGCTGACGGTCGAAGCCGGCGGCTCGCTGCTGGGCGCCGTCGGCGTCTCCGGGGCTCCCGGCGGCGACGCGGACGAGGCCTGCGCCAAGGCGGGCATCGACGCCGTCCGCGACAAGCTCGATTTCTAGGCCTGCATTTGCGTCGAAGACGTAGCGTTCAGCTTTTGCCTTGCTGCCGTCCGATCAGCCCTCGCGGCTGAGCCGGTCGTACAGCTTCGCTGCGTTATCCCAATTGATGGTCTCCATGAAGGCATCGACATAGGCTCCTGCCTTGGCGCCATAATCCATGTGATAGGCGTGTTCGTACATGTCGAGCGCAATCACCGGCCGGCCGCCGGCGACGGCATTGGTGTGATCGGCCGCCCATTGATTGACCAGTCGCTTGTCGTGAGGCGAATAAGACAGCAGCACCCAACCGGAACCGCCACCTTCCGCCTTGCCCATCGCGGAGAATTCGGCGCGCCAGCGATCGATGCTGCCGAAATCGCGTGCAATCGCGTCTCCCAGCGCGCCTCGCGCAGCACCGCCGCCACCCAGACTGTCGAAATAGGCCTCGTGCAAAATCATTGAGTTCATCGCGACCAGCTCTTCGCGCTTGAGGCCGTTGATCAGAAAATTCGGCGCCTTGGCAAAGTCCAGCTCCATCAATTGGACAGCGATGGCGTTCAAACGCTTCACCGCGCCTACATAGTTGTTCTCATAGTGGCTTATGAGAATTTTCTCGGAAATTCCCTTCACTGACTTCGGATCGAGCGAGAACGGCTTGATCTCATAGGCCATGCGCTTTGCTCCTGGTTGCTGCGCGGTCTCTGCATTCGCGGATCGTTGACCGAGCGTCGAAACCGCTGCGATCCCGGCGACCAGCCCAGCACTCTTGATGAAGTCCCGACGTTCCATGTTTTCTGCCATCGTTCACTCCAAGGGTTTGCCCTGCCCCAGATTCGTCGCGGCGCTCATCGCGCATCCGATGCGCCATGGGCGCATCGTCGTCGCGACGGAGCGAGAAAAAACGTGGAATGAGATCGGATTGGCGGCTGACACACTGCGTCCCTGGATGGTTTTCAAAACCGGACGCGATTCTTCGGCATGTCGCCTCGTGGGGAGATCGCTTCCCCATGGCGAGGATGACACCAGCGGAGGTCCGCCCTGTCAATCTCACGCGCTGTAACAATCAGGCGACGGAACCCTAATACCTCGGCCTATGATCGACCACCCACCGGCGGGCGTGCTCGACGGGCTTTCCGAGGTGGGGCGACACCATCGCGCGCACAGCCATAACGCTCGGCAAAGCCTCCATGGCCGCACGCCAGGCGGCGATGCGTGGCTTGCTATTGAGCATCTGCTGTCCTTCCGGCGTGAGGCCGAGACTCGTCATTGTCGGCAACATGAAGAAGTCGGCGAGCGTTGGCCGGTCATTGACCAGGAATTTCCGGCCGGGACTGAGGTCATTTTCCATAACATCAAGGCCGATCGCGATCTTCGGCAGCGCAGCGGCGACGACCTTTTCATCCGGCGTGATGCCGAGAACCGGGTAGATCAAACGCTCATGGCTGAGATGGTAGGCAATGTACGGATAATAGTAGTTATTCAACGCGCTGATCCATCGGTTCATCCGCGCCCGCTCTCGCGGATCGTCGGGCTGAAGCGGCGGACCATCGAACGCCTGATCGACATAGGCGGCGATCGCGGAGGTTTCGTAGAGCACGAACCCGTCGTGGTCGAGGATCGGGACGCGGTTGAACGGATGCAGCGCGAGATGGCGTGGGCTGCCCATCTCCTGCTCCAGATCGCAGAACGTGAACGGCACGCCTTTCTCGGTCAGCACGAGCCGAACGACGTTCACGAAGGTGCTGACCGGGAAGCCGTAAACAGTGACATTGCCCACAGGACGCTCCCTCAACGCCAGAACGGCTTTTCCGCTTCGCGCATTGCCTCCTCCCGGGACACGCCGATGTCCTTGAGAAGGTAATCGTTTAGCTCGGCCAGTTCGCCGAGCTGCCTACGCTGCCGGCTTCGGTCGATCCAGAATCCCAGCGTGCGTAACCATGCGTCAATCGAACTTGATGAGGCAGATTGTTGACGAAGGGCCCGCATGCCGGCGGGTTCGCGCGGGAAGGTCAGTCCTTGCGGAGAATAATTTGACATGACAAAGCTCCAGAATGCGCCGGAACATCTGCGGAGTCCCAGTGAGAAGCCGGATCAATAGAGCCAGGCAAGGCTTGCGCGCAAAGCATCGTTTCTCTAGCCTGACCGAGTTTTTCTCATGAAGGTCGGGTCATGCTTCGCCGCCTGCCGCCGTTGAATGCGCTCAAGGCCTTCGAGGCCGCCGCACGGCATGAGAGTTTCACCCGCGCCGCTGAGGAACTATGCGTCACGCAGGGCGCGGTCAGCCATCAGGTCAAGGCCCTGGAAGCGGAGCTCGGCATCAAGCTGTTCAACCGCGAACGCCAGCGACTGGTCATCACCGGCGCCGGCCGCGACTACCTCACTGTCGTGCGCGATGCACTGGACCGCATCGCCGTCGGCACGGAGCGCCTGATGCAACGCCAGAGTTCGGGTGTTCTGACGGTCAGCACCTCGCCGGATTTCGCCGCCAAGTGGCTGGTGCACCGGCTAGGTCGTTTTTCCGAATCCCATCCCGAAATCGATCTGCGAATTTCGGCGACCATGCACCATGTCGACTTCGCGAGAGAGGATGTCGATCTTGCAGTCCGGCACGGTGACGGCAACTGGCCCGGTCACGATGTGATACGACTGTCTCCCGAGCAATTATTCGTTGTCTGCAGTCCCAAGCTCCTTGCGGGGCGTCTCCGTCTGGTCCGGCCTTCGGATGTCCTGAAGTTTCCCCTCCTCCACCTCGACGATCGCAAGGCGTGGACAAGGTGGCTCGAGGTTGCCGGCGTTCCGGACGCAGAGCTTTCACAGGGTCCGGTGTTGAATCGCGCCAGCATGGTTATCGATGCCGCGGTCGACGGCCAGGGAATAGCACTCGCGCGCACCACGCTTGCAGCGTGGGACCTCATCTGCGGGCGCCTCGTTCGGCCGTTCAAGGATGCAAGCCGGCTTTCCAGGACCTACTGGATCGTCTGTCCGAAGGCCACGTCCGACCTTCCCAAGATCAAGCTGTTTCAGGATTGGCTGCTGGCTGAAGCAGCGCATGACCATCGGCATTTGCAAAAGCTGGGACCAAAAGCAGCCTGACCGCCGTACCAGATACCTGCCCTCGTACAACGGAACAAGAACAATGAACCGGGACAGATACGATCTTCCGCTGACCACCGCCTCCGATCGCGCCGCGGCGCATTACCGTGACGGCGTCGACTGCATGCTGTCGGCCTGGCACGGTGCCGAGGACGCCTTCGACAAGGCGATCGCGGAAGATCCGGGCTTTGCGCTGGCGCGTATCGGCCGCGCGCGGCTGCATCAACTCAACATGGAGGGCGGCAAGGCGCGCGCCATGGCGGCGCAGGCCCGGGAGCTGGCCGCCGGCGCGAGCCAGCGCGAAAAAAACCATGTCGAGATCATGGCCGCCGTGATCGAGAGCAAGCCGAAAGTCGCCGTGACCGGCGCCGAGGCGCATCTCGAAGAATATCCGCGCGATGCGCAGGTGCTGTCGATCCTGCTCGGCGCGTTCGGCCTTTACGCGTTCTCGGGCCGTCCCGACCACGATGCCGCCAAGCTCGCGATCTGCGAACGCCACGCGCGGCATTATGGCGAGGACTGGTGGTTTGTCAGCTACCTCGGCTGGTCGCACACCGAGGCGGGCAATCTCTCCACCGGCCGGACACTGTCCGAGCGCGCCATGGCGCTGCGTGCGGAAAACGCCAACGCCGCGCATGGCCTCTCGCATGCGATGTTCGAGCAAGGTGACATGGCGGTGGGCCGCGAGTTTCTCGCGCAATGGATGCCTTCGCATGATCGCAAGAGTTTTCTGCATGGGCATCTTGCCTGGCACGTCGCGCTGACCAACCTCGACGAGGGCGATCTTGATGGTGCGCTCGCGATCTACGAACAGCATATCAAGCCGGCAGGCCGGCCCTATCCGCCGCTGAACATCTTCACCGACGGCGCCTCGCTGCTGTGGCGGTTGTCGCTGGCCGGCAAGGCCGGGCTGGAGCCGCATTGGCGGGAGGTAGCGGCCTATGGCGAGAAATATTTTCCACAAGCCGGGGCGCACTTTGCCGACGTGCATTTTGCGCTGGCCGCGGCAATGGCAGGCGGCGATGCGCTGGACACGCGACTGGCCCAACTGGAAGCGCGCGCGGCTGACGGCAAGCTGGCGCCGGGCGGCTGCGCGATCGACCTCTGTCGCGGCATCGGTGCGTTTGCGGCAGGCGATCATGACGGTGCGGTCCGCCTGCTCGAACCTGCGATTTCCGAGCTGGCGCGGATCGGCGGCAGCCACGCCCAGCGCCAGTTATGGGAAGACACGCTGATCGTCGCCTATATGCGCGCCGGTCACGGCGACAAGGCCGCCCGGCGCATCTCGGCGCGGCTCGACTGCAGGCCTTCGGCGCGCGACGAAGCCTGGTCGCGGCAGGCGCAGCGAAACTAAAGCCGTCCGTGAGATCAGCTACGACGCTCGACGGCAAATACCTCGATTGCCGCCGCGCGACCCCGCAAGCGCGCCTCCCCGAGTGCTTCCACGGCGAAAGTCGGCTTGAGCTTCATGTGGCGCAACAACTCGGCCGACACCAGCAAATTCCGGCCGACCTCCTTGCAGTGCTCCTGCAGCCGCGCCGTCACGTTCACGGTATCGCCGAAATAGGCAAGCTGGCGGCGCGAGCTGCCGCACTCGCTGATCACGACGTGACCGGCATGCAGGCCGGCGCGAAAGCTCGGCACCATGCCGAACTCCTGCCGGTACGAGTCCGCTTTTTCAGCAATGCTGTCGGCAATCGCGTAGAAGCAGTCGATGCAGCGTCCGCCCGACATCCGCTCGTCAAGCGGCCACGTCACGATGACCTCATCGCCGACATAGGCGTGAACCTCGCCGCCATGCGCGACGATCGCGCCGTCGATGTCGAAGAAGAACCGGGTGAGCAGGCCCTGCACGCGCAACTCCCCCATCGCCTCGGCGAGCGAGGTCGAGCCTGCGAGGTCGAGGAACATCAGCACGCGCGCTTCCCGCACCGGGCTTCGATAGCGCCCGAGCGCTACGTTGAACAGCACGCGGCTGCCGACCAGCCGTGTCAATTCGTAGGCCAACCCGACGAACAGCGACGCGAAAAATCCGATCGCAACGATCCCGGGGAAAGCGCCAAACAGCCATTTCGCCTCGATCCGATGCCAATAAAGCAGCGCCTCCAGACTCACAATGACTGATGCAACGACGACGGCCATGGTCGCTGAGCGCACCGCCAAATCGATCAGCAACGGCCACTTGTTGATCCACGCACTTCGTCGTGACGTAAAGTAGAGATGAACACCCCAGCCGGCCAGCGTCATTCCCATCCCGTGAAAGCCGCTACGGAGATAGTTCGGCACCGAGGCTTCGATCGGAAGGTCAAAGAAGTAGCGATAGGCCATCCCGCCAAGGAAGCCATTCACTGCAAAAACCAGCGTTGGGTTTATCGAGCGACGCATCTCAGCTCCAGCGTCGTTGCCGCCATGAACGCCGCCAGCGCGTCGCGATCCGCCGGCTGCATGGTGAGGCCGAGCTTGGTGCGCCGCCACAAGACGTCGTCCGGAAAACGCGCCCATTCCTTTTGCATGAGATAGCGTACTTCGGCTGCCGTCAATTCCGGCCCGAAGGCCGGGCCGAGGTCGCTGCGCGCCTTGGCGTCACCGAGGATAACCTTGGCGTTCGACCCGTAGGCGGCGACCAGACGCCTCGCCTGGTCTTCGCCGAGAAACCGCCAGCGGTCGCGTACTTCATCGACCTCGTTATCGAAGCGGTCCCAGGCAAAATCGCCGCCAGGCAGCGGCGCCTTCGCGGTCCAGCGCGCCGACATCGGATAGAACGGCGTCAGCTTCGATACCGCCCGCTCCGCGCGCAGCCGCGAGGTGGTGACGTCGCCGCCGAAAATATTGAGCAGCGGCGCCTTGCCGCGCCCATGGTCGAGCGTTATCGCCCCATCGCGCTGATGTCGCCCGCCTGCGGAAGCCGGCACCATGTTGGCGCCCGAAAGCGTGCGCACCACGTCGACCGTCTCGATCCGCTCGCGGAAATAGCGGTTCGCCGCATCGCAGAGATAGGCGACGTCGCCAGCCGCCATCGCGACGATGGCGGGATCGCCCTTGAAGGCATGGCTGACGGTGCCGATCAGGGTAAAATCCCGCTCATAGGGACTGGCGAAAATCAGCTGTCCGTCGCTGTTCTGGAACACATAGACGTTGTCGCTGTCGAACAGGCGGCGGACGACGATCTGGTCCATCTGTACGGCGGCCACCTTCGGCGGCGGCACGCGCAACACCGTCTCGGCGACCGACGACGTCCAGGCGCCGGTGGCGTTGGCGACCGCCCTTGCCGTGACGATCTGGCGAAAGCCGCGATCTTTCGTCGCCAGCCGCCATTCCTTGCCGCGTTCGGCCCGGGTGCAGCGCGCGCCGGTGCGAATCACCGCGCCACGCGCCGCGGCATCGACGGCGGTAAGAACCACCAGCCGGGAATCGTCCACGACGCAGTCGGAATATTCGAAGGCGGTGCCGAACGGGCGCTTCAGCGCGTTGCCCACGGGATGATGGGTGACGTCGACGGTCGCCGAGGCCGGCAGATCGTTGCGCGAGGCCAGCCGGTCGTACAACAGCAGCCATGAGCGCAACTGCCAGGCCGGGCGTTCGTCGGAATGGGCAGGGATAGCAAACCGCATCGGGCGAACCAGATGCGGCGCTATCCTGAGCCAGACGTCGCGCTCGGCCAGCGCCGAACGGACGCGGAGAAAATGCCGGCGCTCCAGGCCTGCGAGATCGCCATGGATCAGCCGCGGCGAGGCCGAGGAGGCGCCCGCGCCGAGATCGCCCTGCTCCAGCAGGATCACGCGCAAGCCGCGTCCAGCGGCGTCGCGCGCGATGCTGACGCCGTTCAATCCGCCGCCAATGATCGCGAGATCGTAGTCCGCCATACGCAAGCTAGTGAGAGAGAATCTGATATCACTACACTAGGTGGTGTGGACATTTAGCGGAGCCATAGGACGATGGCGGCGAGAGTAACGACGGCCCGATAGTTTCGGGCGGTCTTTTCGAAGCGGGTTGCGACGCGGCGGAACTGCTTGAGTTTTGAGAAGCA
>NZ_PYCN01000005.1 GCF_003062295.1 Bradyrhizobium algeriense
AGCGTGCTTTGCCCACGATCCAGCCCCTCAACGAAGCGCTTCATCCGATTCCCCCGCAAATCGCGTGAGAATCATACTCCGAGAATCACTTCAATCCGCGCGTTTTCACACAGCCAGGGTCATTCGCGACGGTGTCGGGCTGCCAGCGAGCCCGGCCATGTCCGTTATGCCGCCAGCGGGTATCGACATGGTTGAGCTCCGAAGATTGCGCGATGCGAGGGAGACGCGTCATTGCAAGCGCCGCGGAGCAACCACCTCTCCTTCTGGGGAAGCATGGATTGCTTCCCCCTTCGCTCTTTGAGCTTCGGTGGACAAGTCGTCGCTGAGCCTGTCATCGGGCGCGCGTTCGCGCGACCCGGTGGCTCCCTTGCGCAAACGCTTCGCGTTTGTCGCAGGCAATGACGGCGGATAATTCTAATTCGCCGTCGCCAGCTTCCGCTGCTCGGCATCGCTCGGCCCCGCCTGCGCGATCAGCCGCTTCAACTCGGGAATGCAGGAGCCGCAATTTGTGCCTGCTTTCAGCTTCGCACCGATGTCCGCCGCCGAACGCGCGCCGCCCGCGATGGTATCGCAGATGGTGTTGCGGCCGACGCCAAAGCAGGCGCAGACGATCGGGCCGGCATTGGCGAGGCCATCCATCGATTTGCCCGACAGCAGCATGCGGCGCTGGTCGGCACTGAGCGTATCAGCGGCAAACAAACCCTTCACCACATTCCAGTCGCCGGCGTCCCGCGCGGGCCCGATGAACAGGCAGGTCTCGATGCGGTCGCCGCTAAAGCACGCCGCGCGATAGACGCCGCCGCCGAAATCCTTGTATTCGGCGAGATCGTCCGTCGTGAATGATTTCAGCCAGGATTGCCAACCCGCCAGATCGGCATTGTCGGCAAACAGGTAGCCGTGACCGCCGTTGACGGCGACGCGGGCGCTCCAGGCGTGCTCCGGCAAAGCCAGCGGCTTGCGCGACAATGCAAAGCCGCGGAAGACATATTCGTAAGGCGTAATCGATGCCGGCGTCGCCTTGTTCTCGGGCTGGCCGGAGAACGGATCGGTGATGGGCGCCACCAGCGAACCGACACGCGCGCCGGTCGCGTTGGCCTCGCTCCAGTGGATCGGCGCGAACAGCATGCCACGTTGCTGGCGTTCACTAACGATGACGCGAAGCGTGCACTGCCCGTAATCGGTGGTAACCCGCGCGAAGTCGCCGTCGGCGAGCCCGTGCCTGGCGGCATCGTCGGGGTGAACCTCTACGAAGGGCTCCGGCAAATGCTGGCCGAGCCGGGGGCTTTCGCCGGTCCGGGTCATGGTGTGCCACTGGTCACGGATGCGGCCGGTGTTCAGCCGCAGCGGCCGTGCCGCCGTGGTCTCGGTCCGCAACGCGGGAATTTCCGGTGCGACAAAGCGGGCCTTGAAATCGTTGGCGAAGAATCCACCCTCGGCGAAGAAGCGCGCCTGCGGCTCGTTGCCTTGCCGGACCGGCCATTGCACCGGCGCCATGGCGTCGAAATCGCTGTCCGACAGCGATTGCAGCGCGCCGATATCGAAATCGCGCGCGCCCTCGTTCTCGAAGGCCGAGAGCGCGGCGTGCTCGCGAAAGATATCCGCCGCCGAATGGAAGTCGAAGCCGGCGCCGAAGCCGAGGCGTCTGGCCACTTCGCCCATGATCCACCAATCGGGCTTGGCTTCACCGGGTGAGGAAAGGAACGCCCGCTGCCGCGAGATGCAACGTTCCGAATTGGTCACGGTGCCGGATTTCTCGCCCCAGGCCTGCGCCGGCAGCAGCACATGCGCGCCCACGTCGACCGTGTCGTTGGAAATCACGTTCTCGGAAACCACGAACAGTTCGAGCTTCTTCAGCGCCTCGCGAACGCCGTCGGCGTTCGGCAGCGATACCGCCGGATTGGTACCCATCACCCACAACGCCTTGATCTCGCCGCGCGCGACGGCCTCGAACATCTGGACCGCCTTCAGCCCCTCATGGGTGGCGATGCGCGGCGCCTTCCAGAACCGGCGCACGCGATCGATATCCGGCGGCGTAAATCCCATATGGGCGGCGAGCTGGTTGGCTAACCCGCCGACCTCGCGGCCGCCCATCGCATTGGGCTGCCCGGTCAGCGAGAACGGTGACGCGCCCGGCTTGCCGATCCGCCCGGCCGCGAGGTGGCAGTTGACGATGGCGTTGACCTTGTCGGTGCCCTGCGCCGACTGGTTCACGCCCTGCGAATACATCGTGACGACACGCTCGGTGCCCGCAAACATCTGGAAGAATGCCGCGACGTCCTGCTCGGAGAGGCCGGTCGCCAGCGCGGTGGCACTGAGGCTGCCGGCCATGCTGCGCGCCCGGGCGATCGCGTCGTCGAAGCCAGAAGTGTAGCGCTCGATGTAATCCCGATCGAGCGCACCGTTGTCGGCGAGGTAAACGAGCAGCCCGCTGAACAGCGCGGTATCGGTGCCCGGCTTCAACCCCAGGAACAAATCGTCGTCGCCGACGGTATCGGTCCGGCGCGGATCGATCACGATCATCCGCGCGCCGCGCTGCTGCTTGTTGACGAGCATGCGCTGGTACAGCACCGGATGACACCAGGCCGCGTTCGAGCCGACCAGCACCAAGAGGTCCGCCTCGTCGAGATCTTCATAGCAGCCCGGCACCGTGTCGGCGCCAAAGGCGCGGCGGTGGCCCGCAACCGAAGAGGCCATGCAGAGCCGCGAATTGGTGTCGACATTGGCGCTGCCGATGAAGCCCTTCATCAGCTTGTTGGCGACGTAGTAGTCCTCGGTCAGCAACTGACCGGAGAGATAGAACGCAACCGCACCGGGGCCGTCGCGCGCGATGATGTGCTGGAATCTGTGGGCGACATGGTCGAGCGCGTCGCTCCAGGCCACCCGCTCCATGATCCCCTTTCCGCAGCGGATCATCGGATAGAGCAGCCGGTTGGTCAGGCCGAGCGTCTCGCCGAGCGCCGACCCCTTCGAGCACAGCCGGCCGAAATTGGCGGGATGCGCGGGATCGCCCGATATCGCCGCCCCGCCCCGCCCGTCCGGCGTCGCCAGAATGCCGCAGCCGACGCCACAATAGGCGCAGGTGGTGCTGATGGTGCGTAGATCGGGATCGATGGCGGTCATGGCGGCAACCGGATTATGCAGCTTCCGAACGGATCGCGAGCGAGCGGCCGAACATCATATCGGCGCGAATTCTTTGCGTCGGCTGCCGCGTGCGGATCAGTTCGAGATACCAGAGCGCGTCGCCGACATCGCCGATCAGGACCGCACCGGTCAATCGCCCGCCGGCGATCACGAGCTTCTTGTAGGTGCCATGATTGATATCGGAGAGCACGATGGCCTCGCTGCCGTCGCCGCCGATGAAATCGCCGGCGGAGAACACACTGACCCCGGAGACTTTCAAATTGGTCGCAACGATGCTGCCGGCATAGGAAGCCTCACGGCCCGCGAGATGCCACGCCAACGCACGCGCCTGCTCATAGGCCGGCTCGACCAATCCGTAGCAGATGCCACGATGCTCGGCACATTCGCCGATCGCAAATACATCGCCCGCGCCGGTCTGCAAATGGTCGTCGACCACGATGCCGCGATTGACGGCAATGCCGGCTTCCTTTGCCAGGGCGATATTCGGCCGGATGCCTGCTGCAAAGATCACGGCGTCGGCCGGAATCAGGCGGCCGTCCACCAGTTCGACCCCTTCGACGCGCGTCACGCCATGGATGCGCGCGGTGTTGGCGTTGAGGAGGATTTCGATCCCCTTGGGCTCGACGAGGGATTTCAAAAGTTCGGCCGCGGGCGCGTCCAGCTGGCGCTCCATCAGGCGGTCCATCAGATGCACCAGCGTCACCGGCGCGCCGGCCTTGGCGAGACCATAAGCCGCTTCGAGGCCCAGCAATCCGCCGCCGACCACCACCACGCGCTTCTTCTGCGCAGCCAGCGCCAGCAACAAATCGACGTCGCGGCTATCGCGGAACGTATGCACGCCGGCGAGGTCGGCGCCCGGCACGTTGAGCCGCAGCGGCGACGAGCCCGTGGTCAGCACCAGTTTCGAAAACGGAACGCTCTCGTCATTCTCGATCTTCAGTTCACGGCGGTCGACATCGATCTCGGTGGCCGTGCAGCCGTATTTCAGGGTGACGCCGCGGTCGCGCCACCAGGAGGCCGGCCGCAGCTCGATGTCCTGCGAGGTGGTCTCGCCGGCCAGCACCGACGACAACAGCACGCGATTATAGGCGAGCCGCGGCTCGTCGCCGATCACGGCGATGGCGTAGCGGCCCAAGGCCACCTTGGCCAATTCGTCGACGAGGCGGGCAGCGGCCATGCCGTTACCGACGATGACAAGCGGTTCGCTCATGGTGCATCCTCATTCGGCGGCTTGGGCACCGCCGTAGGCTTCGGAGATCATGTAACCGGACAGCGTGCCGTAGGCCGCGGTCCAGGCGTCGGCGACTTCGGACGTCCAGGCCTCGCCGAGCCCTTTTTCCAGCGTCCACAACAGCGCGCCGCCAACGACGGGATAGTGCTCCGGCTTGGCGCCATAGCTGACGTGACGCTTTGCCAACGCGCTGGCGGCCGGTAACACCGATTCAAGATTGCTCAACCCGTTCACCACCACCGCCAGCGTCGTCATCAGCTTCTTGCGCTGCTCTTTCATGTCGGTGGGAAACATCGCCTTCACCGTTGGCGCGACTTCGAACAGACGATCGTAGAATATGACGGCCGCCTGCTCCGAAATCGGAGCGACTTTGGCGAAGCTCTCCTGAACCAGGTTGATTTGTATTGGATTCACCAAAACTCTCCTCGCGTGTTTTAAGGGCAATCCAGTTGGTCGTGCGGCGAGAACATTAGTTCACCGCCAACGCGAATAACGCAGCTACGCCGCCTCGACGAAGCGATGCCGCTCGTAGAGGAATTCGAGCACGCGCTGCCGGCACTTGAGGTAGCCGGGGTTGGTCGCGAGTTCGAGCCGCTTGCGCGGGCGCGCCAGCGGCACTTCCAGCACTTCGCCGATCCGTGCGCTCGGACCGTTGGTCATCATCACGATGCGGTCCGACAGCAGTACGGCCTCGTCGACGTCATGGGTGATCATCAGGATGGTGTTGCCGAGCTTCTGGTGCAGCGCCATCACCGAATCCTGCAGATGCGCACGGGTCAGCGCGTCGAGCGCGCCAAAGGGCTCATCGAGCAAAAGCACCTTCGGCTCCATCGCAAGCGCGCGGGCGATGCCGACGCGCTGCTTCATGCCGCCGGACACTTCGGACGGACGCTTGTCCTTGGCGTGGGCCATCTGCACCAGATTGAGATTGTGCATCACCCAGGCGTCGCGCTCGGCGCGGGTCTTGGTCGAGGCGAACACCTTGTCGACGCCGAGCCGGACGTTCTCATAGACCGTCAGCCAGGGCAGCAGGCTGTGGTTCTGGAACACCACCGCGCGGTCCGGCCCCGGCGAATTGACCTCGCGGTTCTCCAGCAGCACGCAGCCCTGGGTGGTGTCGGTGAGGCCGGCGACGATGTTGAGCAGCGTGGACTTGCCGCAGCCGGAATGGCCGATGATCGAGACGTATTCGCCCTTCTCGATCGTCAGGTTGATGTCCTTCAGCACCTCGGTGGTGGCGTTGCCGCGGGTGAAGGTCTTGTCGATGTGGTCGAGCTTCAGATAGGCCTGCATGATATGTTTCCTTCAGCTCAGTGCGGTGCCGCGGGTCACGATCTTCGCCATTCCCGCAATCAGGCGGTCGAGCACGAAGCCGATGATGCCGACATAGAACAGCGCCAGGATGATCTCGCTGATATGTGAGGAGTTCCAGGCGTCCCAGATGAAGAAGCCGATGCCGACGCCGCCGATCAGCATTTCCGCCGCGACGATGGCAAGCCAGGACAGGCCGATGCCGATGCGAAGACCCGTGAAGATGTAGGGCGCCGCCGCCGGGATCATGATCTTGGAGAAGAACTCCAGCGGGTTGAGCTGCACCACCGCTGCGACGTTGCGATAATCCTGCGGGATGTTGCGGATGCCGACCGCGGTGTTGATGATGATCGGCCACACCGAGGTGATGAAGATGACGAAGATCGCCGAGGGCTGGCCGTCGCGGAACGCGGCGAGCGACAGCGGCAACCATGCCAGCGGCGGAATGGTGCGTAGCACCTGGAACAGCGGATCGAGCCCGCGCATCGCCCACACCGACTGTCCGACCAGCGTACCGAGCGCGATGCCGACGATGGCGGCAATCGAGTAACCATACGCGACGCGCTGAAGCGAGGCGGACAGGTGCCAGAACAGGCCCTTGTCGATGCCGCCATTATCGAAGAACGGATCGAGGATCAGCTCCTTGGTGTCCTTGAAGACTTTCGATGGCGGCGGGAGCGTCGATCCGGTGCGGCGGCAGACCAGCTCCCAGAACAGCATCAGCAGCGCAATCACGACCAGCGGCGGCACGACGCGCACCGCGGCCTCTTTCGCCATCTTGATGTATTTCTCGGCACGGGGCGCCTGCTTCGGCGTCATCGTAACCACTGGCGCCGCCGTGTTCGGCGAGGTGCTCGAGGTGGTCGGAATGGCCACCGCGGCGGCTTCGGCTTTGATCGCGGGCATCGACATTGAAATTGTATCTCCGTGTTTCAATGAGCGGGCCGCCCGCATCCAGCGCGCGGCCCGGGCTTGATCAGACATCAACACGCTTGATCGACAGCGACTTCAGATACGCAGACGGATTTTCCGGATCGAACACCTTGCCGTCGAAGAAGGTCTCCTTGCCGCGCGAGGTCGAAGTCGGAATGTCGGCCGCGGCAACGCCCATTGTCTTGGCGGCCTCTTTCCAGAGATCCTCACGGTTGACCTTGGCGATCAGCGCCTTGCTGTCGAAGCCCGCTTCGTATTTGCCCCAGCGGATGTCTTCCGTCATGAACCAGAGATCGTGGCTCGGGAACGGATAGGAGGCAAAGTCACGCCAGTACTTCATGATGTGGGGCGAGTTCTCGACGACCTTGCCGGGAATTCCATAGTTGAACTTACCCTTGGCGCGATCGGCGATGTCTTCGACCGGGCAGTTGATCCACTGCCGCTTGCCCATGATGGTGGCGAGCTCGTCCTTGTTCTCCATCTTGTCGGCCCACTGCTGCGCCTCCATGACCGCCATCAAGATCGCCTTGGCGGCTTTCGGATTCTTGTCGACCCACGCCGCGCGCATTCCCAGCGATTTTTCCGGGTGCTTGCTCCAGATCTCGCCGGTATTGATCGCGGTATAGCCGATGCCCTGATGGACCAATTGTCCCGGCCACGGCTCGCCGACACAGAAAGCATCCATGGTGCCGACCTTCATGTTGGCGACCATTTGCGGCGGCGGCACCGTGATGGTCTCGACATCCTTGTCGGGGTCGATGCCGCCGGCGGCGAGCCAGTAACGAATCCAGAGATCGTGCGTGCCGCCCGGGAAGGTCATCGCAACCTTGGCCGACTTGCCGGCAGCCTTCTTCTTCTCGAACACGGCCTTGAGGGGCGACGCGTCAACGCCAACCTTGAGATCGGCATATTCCTTGGCGACCGAGATGCACTGCGCATCAAGATTGAGCCGCGCCAAGATGTACATCGGCGTCGGCTGATTGTTCTGCGTCACCTTGCCGGCCGAGATCAGATACGGCATGGGCGTCAGGATGTGCGCGCCATCGATGCCGTTGCCTTCGCTGCCGAGCACGAGGTTGTCGCGGGTGGTGCCCCAAGAGGCCTGCTTGGCGACTTCGACGTCGGGCATGCCGTATTTGGCGAACAGCCCCTTGTCCTTGGCGACGAACAGCGGGCCGGCATCGCTCAACGCGATGAACCCGAGCGTCGCCTTGGTGACTTCCGGACCCGCACCTTGCGCGAACGCGCCGGCGGGGAAATTCAGCCTGGCGGCGGCGAGCAGGGCCGCCGTACCGCCGGCCGCCTTCAGGAGCTGGCGGCGGCTGAGACCACGGCGTGAGGTCGGATTGGTGGGTTTCGTCATGGGCATCATTGTCCTTTTGCGTCAGTGCGTGAACGGGGCCGTCCGATTGGGGTCACCGCGCTAGGCGCAGAAAGGCACGTTCCAGGGAGGCCCCGGAATGGTGGCGACACAATTCGGATGAGTGGTCTCGAGGGACGGCTTCAATGGCGTCGACACAAGCTATTCAAGCTTCGTGCCAAGCCTTTTGCATCGCAAAAAACTTAGTTTTTTCAATTAAGTATGCGCCGGATGCGGCGGAATATCGCGCCATGTCCGGAACCGTTATTCGCATTCTAAATTTGCGATTCGCCCAATTCTTGTGCGCCGCACAAGAATTGGGCAGGCTGCATACTCGCTGCCTTAAGCGTCCTCGGTGGCCTTCGCCATCATCGGTTTCGGTGCACTTCCCCCGCCCGGCTTCATCCGGAATTCGTAGGTCATGAGGTGCCACGGGGCGGCCGCCGGCTTGCCGTCCGGCATCGTCGGATCGGTCCGCTTTTCGATTTGGGCGACCAGCTCGTCCTTGACCCCGAACACCACGTCGGAATCGAGATATTTGTCGCCGTCCATGAAGACATGCGTGATCAGCGGCTGGTGGCCGGGCGCGTCGACCAGGAAATGCACATGGGCCGGCCGCATCGGGTGGCGGCGGACCTGCAGGATCATCTCGCCGACCGGGCCGTCGGTCGGGATAGGATAGCTGCATGGCAGGATGGTTCGGAAGAAGAACCGTCCGTCGGCATCGGTGATGAAGCGCGCCCGCGAGGACGGCCCCTCCGTCGCGTAGGAAGCCTTCTGGGAATCATAGAAGCCGTCATCATCGGCATGCCAGATGTCCACCGGCACGCCGGCCAGCGGCTTGCCTTCGAGGTCGGTGACGCGGCTCTGCACGAACATCCGCTCGCCCGGCAGATTGGCCGAGATGTCGGTGCCATGCGGCGCCACCTTGTGCTCGCCGACATAGAACGGGCCGAGCACCGTGGTCTCGGTGGCGCCCTCGCGCTCCCGGTGGTTGACGGCATCGACCAGCATCGACACACCAAGCACATCGGAGAGCAGGATGAACTCCTGCCGGATCGGGGTGCACTTCTGGCCGGTCCGGGTCAGATAGTCGATCGCATATTCCCACTCCTCGAAGGTGAGATCGGTCCTGCGGACATAGTCGTGCAGCGATTTCACCAGTTCCTGCAGCAGGAATTTGGCGCGCGGATCCGGCGTATCGTCGAAACTGCGGATTACGGCGGCGGTCAGTTCGGTTTCGCTGAATTGGCGCATTTTTGCTGTCCTGCGGAATAAACGAGGGCTGGCGTCAGCCTATACCAGCGTCCCACGCCGGGTAAGCGCGGCTGGTTGGAACGGAGCACACTTTTCGGCTATCAAGGCTGCCAATAGCCAGCCGGAGACTCGTCCCGATGTTAGCCCCCACCCCCGCCTCGCCCGAGCAAGCCGGAATGTCGAAAGCGGCGCTCGATCGCCTCGAAAATCACCTGAAGCAGCGCTATGTCGACGGCGGGCGCTTCCCGGGGACGCAGCTCCTGGTCTACCGCCGCGGCAAGATCGTGCATTCGACCGTGCAGGGCTTTGCCGACCTCGAGCGCAAGGCGCCGGTCAAGGACGACACGATCTTCCGCATCTATTCGATGACCAAGCCGCTCACGAGCGTAGCCTTCATGATGCTGGTCGAGGAAGGCCGCGTCGCGCTGGACGAGCCCGTCCACAAATACATTCCGGAATGGAAGAACCTCGGCGTGTTCGTGGCCGGCACCCACCCGGCGTTCCTGACCCGCCCGCCGGCGCGGCCGATGCTGATCGTGGACCTGCTGCGCCACACCTCGGGGCTTACCTATGGCTTCCAGCAGCGCAGCAATGTCGATGCCGCCTATCGCGAGACCAAGATCGGCGAAGTGGTCAAGGCCGGCACGCTGCAAACCATGATCGACGACCTCGCAAAGATCCCGCTGGAGTTTTCACCGGGCGAGGCCTGGAACTACTCGGTCGCCACCGACGTGGTCGGCTATCTCATCGGCCTGATCAGCGGCAAGCCGTTCGAACAGTTCCTCAAGGAACGTATCCTCGATCCGCTCGGGATGAAGGATACCGATTTCTTCGTGCCAAAGGACAAGGCGCATCGCTTCGCGGCGTGTTATTCGGCCGACCCGCAGGGCGGCTTCAACCCGCTCGCCGCCGAGCGCAAGGGCACGCTGACGCTGCAGGACGATCCGGCGACGAGCTCGTTCCTCTCGCCGCCTTCCTTCATCTCCGGCGGCGGCGGACTTTGTTCGACCGCGGCCGACTACCTCACCTTCTGCCGGGCGCTGCTCAATGGCGGCGAACTCGGCGGCGTCCGCCTGCTGGGTCCGAAAACGCTGAAATTGATGACGTCGAACCACCTGCCCGGCGGCGCCGATCTGCCGGCAATGTCGCGCTCGCTGTTCTCGGAGGCCGCCTATCACGGAATTGGTTTCGGCCTCGGCTTTGCCGTCACCATGAACCCGGCGCAGACGCTGATCGCCGGCAGTCCCGGCGAGTTCAACTGGGGTGGTGCTGCGACGACCTCGTTCTTCATCGACCCCGTGGAAGAACTGATCATGATCTTCATGACGCAGGTGCTGCCGTCGAGCGCCTATCCGTTGCGGCGCGAACTGCGCACCATGGTGTATGCCGCCATCACCGACAGCAATCTCTGAGACACACGGTCATTCCAGGGTTCCGCGGCCAAGGCGACCACCACGGAACCTCGGCGCACTGTCGAGCGGATTTACATACCTCTAATATCCTTGGCGAAATTCAGCGGCTTCTCCTATGCTTCGGCCGATTGGCGCCGACCCGGGGCTTGCGTTGCCGAAACCTTCATTGCCAGTGCGTCTCGCCCTGCTGGTCGCGGGAACCACGCTGCCGCTGATCATTTTCGCGGCCGGCATCGTCTACAACAATTACAAGCAGGACCGGCAGAACGCGACCCAGCGGGTGCTCGAAACCGTGCGCAGCGTTCGCCTCGTACTCGACGCGGAGATGCAGCGGATCACCGGCGCGCTCCATATGTTGTCGCTGACAAACGAACTGCGCGACGGAGATATCGAGGGATTCCGCCGCATCTGCCAGGGTTTCCTCGACCAGTATGGCGAAGGCGGCATCGTGCTGGTGGCGAACCGCGAAGGCCGCCAGGTGTTCTCCTCGCTCACCCTGGACACGGCAAACCTGCCATTACGCAACAACCTTGCCATGGTCGAAAAGGTGTTCGCGGAAAAGAAGCCGGTCTATTCGAACCTGTTCTTCGGGTCGGTGAAGCAACGGCTGATCGTGACGGTCGAAGTACCTGTCATCCAAAATGACGAGGTGCTTTACGACATCTCTTTCAGTCCGCCGATCGAAATTTTTCAGGCCATGATCGAGCAGCAGCGGCCGAGCAAGGACTGGACCATCTCGATCTTCGACAGCGAAGGCACCAATTTCGCACGCGTGCCGAACCCGCAGGAGACCGTCGGCAAGCGTGCATCGCCCTCGCTCTATGCGGAAATGTCCCACAACCCCGAAACCACCGTGCCGACGGTATCGCTCGAGGGCGTGCCGCTGATTACGAGCTTTGCCCGCTCCTCGCTCACCGGCTGGACGGTTGCCGCCGGCATCGCCGAAAGCTCGCTGGTCGCGCCGCTCTGGCGCAACCTGGCGATAACGAGCGTGATGGGCGCTGTCCTGCTGATGGTCGGCCTCGCCTTTGCGGTGCGGATGGCGACCCAGATCGCCCGCGGCGAGATGCTTCACAATCTCCTGATCGAGGAACTCAACCACCGCGTCAAGAATACGCTCGCGGTCCTGCAGTCGATCGCCACCCAGACGTTCCGCAGCGCGAGCCGGGCGGAGCGCGAGAAGTTCGAGGGAAGGCTCGGCGCGCTGGCGGAGGCGCACAATCTGCTGAGCCAGGAAAAGTGGCAGGGCGCGGAGTTGCGGGAAGTGATTGCGCGGGTGCTGCAACCCTATCCGGAGCGGGTGCGGATGTTCGGGCCGCAGGTTCCGCTATCGCCGCGGCTCGCCGTGGTGCTGTCGATGATCGTGCACGAGATCGCGACCAATGCCGCCAAATACGGCGCGCTGTCGAACGACACCGGGACCGTCGCGGTGGACTGGGAGATCCTCGAGGAGAGCGACGGGCGCAAGCTGCGGCTGATCTGGACCGAGGCAGGCGGCCCGCCCGTCACGGCGCCGGTGCAGCGCGGCTTCGGGTCGCGGCTGATCGAGCGCAGCGCGCGCGACCAGCTCGGCGGCGAAGCGACCGTCGACTTCCTGCCGCGCGGCGTCATCTACACGGTGACTTGCGCGCTCGACAGGGACGAGTAGCTTTTTATTTTGACGCGTTTTCTTCACGCGAACCGGAATCCACTTCGCTCGAAAACGCTATGGCTACTTGAGCATTTCCGGCACGATCAGGCGCGGCAGGAACAGCGAGACGCTCGGCCAGATGATCAATGCAGCCAGCACCAGCATCATCGGTATCAGCATGATAATCGTGTCCTTTAGCGCATAGCGCAGCCGCACGCCCGCGATCGAGCAGGCAATCATCAGACACAGCCCGTACGGCGGCGTCACCAGCCCGAAGGCCAGCGATACGATCGAGATGATCGCGAACTGAACGGGGTGGAGATCGACCGACTTCGCCAGCGGCTCGAGCACGGTGCCGACGATGACGATGGCTGGAATGGCGTCGAGGAAGCAGCCTACCACCAGGAAGCAGAACGAGATGAAGAAGCCGGCCCCGATCGCGCCCATGCCCCAGGTCGAGACGTTGGCCAGCAGCTCCTGCGGAATCTTGTAATAGGCCAGCAGCCAGCCGAACGCGCTGGCGGTGCCGACGCAAAACAGCGCGACTCCCGCCAGTCGCCCGGTGTCGAGCAGCGCTTTGTAAAGCTCGCGCGCCCCGGTCTCGCGGTAGAAGAATGTCGAGAGCGCCACGGAATATAGCACCGCGACGCAGGCGGACTCGGTGGCGGTGAACCATCCCAGCAGGATGCCGCCGACGATGATGAACGGCGTCATCAACGCCGGTATCGAGCGCCAGATGGCGTAGACGATGTCGACCCAGCTGGATTTCGGGTAAGTCGGATAGCCGCGGCGCACGGCATAGACATGCACCGTCGCCATCTGCGCGCCTGCGATCAGCAATCCCGGCACGATACCGGCGAGATACATCGCCGCGATCGAGGTCGAGATCAGCCCGCCCCACACGATCATCAGGATTGAGGGCGGGATGATGACGGCGAGCACGGCCGACACCGCGGTGATGGCGATCGAGAACGAGAGGTCGTAGCCCTCCTTGGTCTGGGCATCGATGAAGATCTTGGATTGGCTCGCCGCGTCCGCGGTGGAGGAGCCGGAGATGCCGGCAAAGAACACCGACAGCACGACATTGATCTGCGCCAGCGATCCCGGCCAGTGCCCGACCATCGAGCGCGACAACGCGACCAGGCGGTCGGTGATGCCGCCGATGCTCATCAAATTGGCGGTCAGGAGGAAGAACGGCACCGCGAGCAGGATGAACGAGTTGTAGGCGTTGAAGGTCTCCTGCGCGAGCGTCATCATCGACAGCCGCGGCTCGATCAAAAGGATCGGCACACAGGCCAGGCCGAGTGCAAAGGCGACCGGCACGCGAATGATGAGCAGGCCGACGAAGACCCCGAACAGGACCATTGCGGCCTGTCCGGCAGAAAGAACATTGCCGCTCATCGTTTTGCCCCAAGCAGAATCCGCAGCTCATCAAGGATCTGTTCGCCCGCAAACACGATCCACGTCACGCCGGCCGCCGGCCAGGCGACATGAATCATCCAGAGCGGCAGATCCGCCAGTTCAGACGTACGGTTCCAGGCGAACCGCGTGAATTCGAGCCCGGCCCACACAAACACCCACGCCATCGCCAGCACGCCGAGCCGCGCGAGAATCCGCACCAAGGCCTCGCTTCGGCGTGACAGGTCGGGCCAGACGTCGACCTCGAAATGCTGCGACTCTCTGATACCGACCATGGCGCCGATCATGATCGTCCAGATGAACATGAATCGGGCCATCTCCTCGGTCCAGATGTAGGACGGAATGAACGGCGTGTAGCGCGAGATGATCTGCAGCGTGACCGGAATGACCAGGATGCCGACGCAGGCGGCCAGCAATATTTCCAGCAGTTTTGCATAGGCCGCCGTCGCTCGGCGCCATAGCGACGGGTTCGGCAGCATCGATATTTCAGTCATCATGGCTCCGGGGGATAACGATCACGGAATGGGGCAAGCCATCCGGCTTGCCCCGACTTCCTGCCGCGCGGGCAGCGACAATTCTCAGGCGACGTTGATCTTCTCGAAGATGCCTTCGGCGCCGATTTCCTTGGCGTAGGTGGCCATCACGGGATCAGCGAGCTTCTTCATGGCCTCGCGCTCCTCGAACGGAACGCGCTTGAGCTTGCCGGCCTTCTCCAGCGTGTCGAGCTTGACGACTTCCTCGCTCGACTCCAGTTGACGGCCGTAGTCGCCGGCCTCCTTGCCGGCCTTCATGATCGCGTCCTGCATATCCTTCGGCAGGGTCTTCAGCGTCTTCACCGAGAAGCAGATTGGCCGGATCGAGACCGCGTGCTGCGTCAAGTTGAGGTGCGGTGCCACTTCGTAGAACTTCATCGCCTCGACACCGGCCGCCTCGTTTTCGCCGGCCGAGATCACGCCGTTCTGGATGGCGTTGTAGACTTCGTTGTAGGCGATCACGGTCGGGCTCATGCCGACGGCGGCAAACGTCTTCGACCAGATCGGGGCGCCCTGCACGCGCACCTTGAGGCCCTTGAGGTCGGCCAGGTTCTTGAGCGGCTTGTTGGCGAAGATGTTGCGGATGCCACCGCCGGCATAGCCGATCAGAACGACCTCGGCCTTAACAGCGATTTCATCGGCGACCGGCGCCAGGATATTCTTCTCGACGACCTTGTTCATGTGCTCGATGCCCTTGAACACAAAGGGCGCATCGATGAATGGCGCCGCCTTGGCGAAGGTCGACATGTGGGCCGGCGAGACGATGCCGTAATCGACCGCCTTGCCCTGCGACATGTACTCGAAATACTGCTTCTCGAGACCAAGCGATGAATTCTTGTGCAGCGTGAAGTTGACGGGCTTGCCGTAATACTTCTTCACCAGTTCTTCAAACCGGGTCAGCGCCTTGGTGAAGGCGTGGTCGTCGTTGAACTGCACGGCTCCGTTGAGCGTGACGGGCGCTTGCGCCCGCAGGATCGATGGCATGCCCAAGACGCCGGCAGCCGCCGTCGCACCAAGGCCCGCAAGTACGGTTCTTCGCTTCATGGCGTTCCTCCCCTGTAATGCCCCGTCCCTTGTAAGCGGGACTTTGGCCTGGCCGACGACGCGGCCACTACCGCAAAGCGTATGCAAAACAGCGCGGCTGTGGAAGCCAATTTAAGTAGTACCCAAGGCCAATAGGCCGCAGACGCCGGGCCGATGATTGCAATCATTCGGCAAATCCCGCCCCGGAGGCGCGGGCCGAGCCGGTGTCCCATCCGCAAATAGCCGCAAGCACGCGTCACGGCTTCCCGGCATAATAGTTGCCGAGGCAACATCTCACGATTCCATCTGACGCCGACGACGATGTTCATTGCGCAGGCAACCGACACGCCGCAAATGTTGCGCGATGTCGGATCTGGCCCGCTCCGTCAGAGGCGCGGATGACGTGCGAGCACACGGCTTGCCGCAATTTCCCGTCACGCTTGATCCGAAAAACGGAACTGAACGTTGCTGCGTTTTGTCAGGCATCACTGCCCGCGGGCATTTTCGCGCGTTGCACGCCGATGTGGAGCCGGCACGCGCTGTGAGCGATCGCATCTTTGGCAGGCAAACCCCGTAAAAATCCGGGGCTTAAGCGCGACACAGTAATCATGCGGGCCAAAATCTGTGTCCTTTGAACTCGCGGTGGTTGTGGTTTGTCGAATATTTTGTCAAATGTAGAGGGCGGGGTTTTTCGCCAAGTTCGCCCCGGGTGCCGACAGCTTTAAGTGGTTGGCGGCGCCGGTATCAGGATGCTTCCAATGCGCGCATGCGTTTGGCTACCATCCAGTAATATCTCAGGATTCCTGTGGTTCACTTTACAACCTCACGGTTCGGACTGACTTTAAACACGGCAAATGCGGATGAACCTCTGACCTACTTTTGCCAGGGTTTCCCGATTGAAGGACGGTAAAACCAGAATGAACAGATCAGCAGCGAAGAAGATGAAACAGCGCAGCGCCGGCAAACCCGATATCGAGTTGGGCAAGCGGATTCGCCTGCGGCGCGTGGAACAGAAAATCTCTCAAGCGGAGCTCGGCGACAAGCTCGGCGTGAGCTTCCAGCAGGTCCAGAAGTACGAGAAGGGCGTCAACCGTGTCGGCGCAGCTCGTCTTCAGCAAATCGCTACCGCGCTCGACGTGCCCGTGACGTTCTTCTACGACGGCGACGGCAAGGCGCGGGAAGTCGAGAGCCTGCTGTTCCTGGACAGCGCGTTCAGCCTGAGGCTGTTGCGTGCCTACAGCAAGATCAAGGACCAGACCGTACAACGTCAGTTGGTGTCCTTGATGGAATCGATCGCCGCCAACGAGGGCTAGGCATTATCGCGCCTGGATCGCAGCACCGCGGACCCGATTAATCAACGCGAGAAATCGCCGGGTAGCCTGTTGCTGCGCTAGGCCACACATTGATCTGGCCGGAAAAGATCTTGATCTGGCCGGAAAAGATCAGCGCAACGCCATCATCTTTGGCGGAATTCGGTCGTCTGATACTTAGAACCCAGAATCTCAGGCCTCGCGGGCGCGGGCCGTTGATAAGATTTTCTGCTATTCGAACGTGGCGCCTTTTTTTATCATTGCCCAGCACTGATCCCGGTCTTGATGTAAGCCGCGAAGCCATCCGGTGTCGACGGCTCCGCCGAAACTGCCATTGGCTTGTTCCGGATTGCGTGATCAGCCATCAGCTGTTCAGGTCCGGGAGGCAACCATGACGATCCTTCAACACGGCTGGCGCTTGAGCGCTTCGCGCCGCGTCCGGCGTGCCTCGCGGAGAAGGGCCTCGCCTATGAAGGCCATGAGGTCGACATGGCCAAGATGGAACATCATTTGCCGGAATATCTGAAGATCAATCCGCTCGGCGTTATCCCGCGCCGGATGAGGAGACCGAAAGAAACACCCACGCGTCGCGGCGTGGTGGACTAGACTGCAGGCGCGGCCAGCCTACGCCCAGGCGAATTTCGGCCCCCTTTGTTGATTCCTGAAATGGACTGGACACTTCGATGCTAGACACCCCAAAGAACGCCGAAATACCTCATGCCGACGGCAAGATCCTGCAAAGCATCCGCGATGGCGTCGGAATCATCACCTTCAATAATCCCGACAAGCGCAACGCGATGTCGCTCGAGATGTGGGAGGGCCTGGGCAAGGCGCTGGTCGAACTGCGCGACAATCCCGATGTCCGCGTCGTAATTCTGGTCGGCGCCGGCGACAAGGCCTTCGTCTCGGGTGCCGACATCAGCCAGTTTGAAAAGACCCGCCACAATGCGGCGGCCTCGGAGGAATATTCGAAACGGAGCGAGGCGCAGCGCGCCCTGCTCGCGAGTTATCCCAAGCCGACGATTGCCTGCATCCGCGGCTTCTGTCTCGGCGGCGGCATGCAGGTCGCCATGCTCACCGACATCCGTATCGCCTCCGACAACAGCCAGTTCGGCATTCCCGCCGCCAGGCTCGGCATCGCCTATGGCTATGACGGCCTCAAGCATCTGGTCTCGCTGGTCGGGCCATCCTGGGCGCGGCTGATCATGTATACGGGCATGCGGATCGAGGCTGCGGAAGCCTTACGGATCGGATTGGTCGACCGCGTGCTGCCGGATGCGGAATTATGGGACGCCACCATGGAAATCGCGCGCACCATCTCCGGCAACGCGCCGCTGGCGATCAAGGCCGCCAAGATCACGATTGCCGAAGTGCTGAAGGACGAAAGCAAGCGCGACATGGACGCGATCAAGAAGATCGGCATGGCTTGCATGGATAGCGAGGATTTTCGTGAAGGGCGCACGGCGTTCATGGAAAAGCGCAAGCCGCAGTTCAAGGGGCGGTAATCTGTCGGCGAACGGAGACGGCACGCACTGCAGCCTCGGGCGCAACAATCTCCCCGTCGTCCCGGCCTTGAGCCGGGACCCATACTCCGCGGCCCATCGGTGACACGCCGGCATCCAATACCTTCCGCAACAACAAGCGCCGCAGGGTATGGGCCCCGGCTCAAGGCCGGGACGACGGGTGAAGGTTGTCCTACAACGCCGCGAGCACTGCCTTCGTGATATCCGCCGTGCCGTTGCTGCCGCCGAATTCCATCGGCTTGATTCCACCCGCATAGGCTTTGTCCACCGCGCGCTCGATGCGCTCGCCGGCTTCCGCGGCGCTTTCCAGCCCGTGCTTGTCGGCGAGCCAGTCCAGCATCATCGCGGTCGACAGCATCATCGCGGTGGGATTGGCCTTGCCCTGCCCCATGATATCGGGCGCGGTGCCGTGGCAGGGCTGGAACACGGCGTAGCGGTCGCCGATATCGGCTGATGGGGCCATGCCGAGCCCGCCGATCAGGCCGGCGGCCAGGTCGGAGAGAATGTCGCCGAACATGTTCTCGGTCACCATGACGTCGAAATCCCAGGGACGCTTCACCATCATCAGCGAGCAGGCATCGACATAGAGCCGATCGGCCTTGACGTCGGGATGGCGTTTGGCGGCGTCATCGAACATCTCGCGAAAGAACGCGAACGCCCTGAACACGTTTGCCTTGTCGACGCAGGTCAAGCCGCCGTTCGCCTTCCCGCGCGCCTTGCGGCGTTCGGCGAGGCGGAACGAGAATTCAAATAGCCGCTCCGAGGTCTTGCGGGTGATGACGAGCGTCTCGCGCGCCTCGGTGTCCGTCACCACGCCCTTGCCCATCGAGGCAAACAGGCCTTCGGTCGATTCCCGGATCAGCACGAGGTCGATGCCGCGCTGGTCGGCGCCGACGATCGGGCTCGGTACGCCCGGAACGAGCCGCGCCGGGCGCACGCCGGCATAGAGGTCGAAATGGAAGCGCAGTTCGATCTGCGGGGCGATCTCGGTATTGTCAGGGTAGCGCACCGAAGGCAGGCCGCAGGCGCCGAGCAGGATGGCATCCGCTTCCTCGCAAAGCCGCACGGTGCTGTCGGGCATCGATTTGCCGGTCGCGAGATAATTGTTGGCGCCGGCCGGAGCATCGGTGAAGCGGAATTTGAGGTCCGATGTCGCCTCGATCCTGCGCAGGACTTCCAGCGCTGGCGCCATCACTTCAGGACCGATGCCATCGCCGCCGAGCACGGCAATGTGGAGCGCGTTGTTTGCGGACATGGGATTCCTTAGGGGATCGGTGGATTTGATGTCGTCATTGCGAGCGAAGCGAAGCAATCCATATCGCGGCATAACGGATAGCTGGATTGCTTCGTCGCTTCGCTCCTCGCAATGACGGAAAGCTACGGCGTCAGCACCGCGCGGCCAACGAGTTTGCCCTTCTGCAAATCGGTCAGCGCTTCGTTCGCTTTCGCGAGCGGCATCGTCGTGACCGGAATCGGCGCGATCATCTTGTTGCGAACGAGTTCGAGCAATTCCTCGGTTTCGCGCAGATTGCCGACATAGCTGCCCTGGATCGTGATCGCCTTGATCGGGATCAGCGGCAAGGCCCAGGGCGCGCCGCCGCCGAACAGGCCGACGATGACGAGCTTGCCGCCCTTGGTCAGGCAGTCGAAGCCGAGCTGCGTGGTCTGCGCATTGCCGACGAGATCGATCACGGCGCGAATGGGTCCGCCGGCCGCCTTCGCCAGTTGCTCCAGCGCATCCGGCGCCTTGCCGTCGACGGTGGCGAGCGCACCGGCCGCTTCAGCGGCTTCGCGCTTACGCGCATCGATGTCGACGACGATGGCGCCCTTGCCGCCCATCGCCTTCAACAGCGACAGCGCCATCAGCCCGAGTCCGCCCGCGCCGAAGATGACGATCGGCGAGTTGAAGGCGAATTCGACCTTCTTCAGCGCGCTGTAGGTGGTGACGCCGGAACAGGCATAGGGCGCCGCGGTGACGGGGTCGAGCCCCCTGAGGTTCAGCAGATACTTCGGATTGGGCACCGTCATGTGATCGGCATAGCCGCCGTCGCAATAGACGCCGAGCGAGTTCGGCTTGACGACGCACATGTTCTCATCGCCGCCCACACAGGTCGCGCACTTGCCGCAACCGAGCCAAGGGTAGACCAATGCTGTGTCGCCGACCTTGAGATCGCCCTTATCGGCGGCGGTGACGTCGGGCCCGAACGCCACGACCTCGCCGACCGTCTCGTGCCCCATCGTGCGCGGCAGCGACACGCCGCGGTCCTTCAGCGACAGCGGCTTGCGGCCGTGGCCGAGATCATAGCCGCCTTCCCAGATGTGAAGGTCGCTGTGGCAAACGCCGGCCGCCTTCACCTTGATCAACACCTGCGTGCCCGTCGGCTGCGGCGTCGGCTGGTCCACCTCCTTTAGGGGTGCGTTGAACTCGGCCACCTGAAAACTCTTCATCGCTTCTCTCCCGTCATTCTAGTTCTTGAGCCCTGCGCAGACATTGCCACGTCCGTCCCATCGAGACAAACGCGTGCCGCGTTCGTCCGGTATTCAGATCAGCGGGTGATGGCCGGACACCAGTTGGCCGGGCGCCACGGCACGAAGTTCCGGAACCTCCGCACTGCATCGCGCATCCGCCCGGGGCAACAGGTGCGAAGCGACAGCCAGAGGGCGGCGCGATCGGCGACGGCGGCTCGCCCACCGGCACGGTCTCGGTGGGGCGACGCGCTCGATGACGCGGGTGACACCCGGCGACAGAGAGCGCCTGTTCCAGCGTACGCGGCTTTGCGGAACGAAAAGGAGACACAAGATAACGCAGGTTTCCAGAACAATGCTCAATTGAGCGAGCTGGCGAAACAATTAAACCGGCCTGCCCGGATCGTCACAAGGCCGCCCCAGCACATCGGTGCTGATCCGCCATCGGCATCGATCGCGAGATCAGATAGGGAAGACGCCGTGAAAATCAGTCGTGGTGGCAAATGTGCCGGCCCCGCATCAGAACTTCCCGTTGACAAAGTACATCGCGATCCAGGGTTGCCATATCACCAGCGCCAGACAGAACATCATCAGCAGGATGAAGGGTATCGCGGCAATGCAGAGTCGCCCGAACGGTTGCTTGAACGCGCTCATGGCCACGATCAGGTTCAATCCTACAGGTGGCGTGAGATAGCCGATCTCCAGATTGAGAATCATGATCAACCCGAAGATCACCTTGTCGTAGCCATAGGCCGCCGCAACGGGCGCCAGCAGCGGGGCCAGCACCAGAATCGCTTCGCCTGTCGTCATAAGACAGCCGACGAGCAGCAGCAGCACGTTGACGATCAACATGAACATCACCGGACTGGTGATGTAGCCCTGCATGGCCGTCACCAGCATTTGCGGCACGCGGTGCTCGGTCAGGATGATGTTGAGGCTGAGCGCGATCGCCAGCACCGGAAACAGCGACCCGCCGAGTTTCGAGGTATCGAGTACCACCTTGTAGAAGTCGGAGAATTTCAGCTCGCGGTGAATGAAGACCTCGACCAGCATGGCGTAGCACAGTGCCACCGCCGCGGCCTCGGTCGCGGTAAAGTAGCCGGTGTAGATGCCCCCGAGCAGGATGACCGGCATCATCGCCGACCAGATGCCGTTCCTGAACGCCTTCTTGAAGTGGGCGAAGTCAAACCGCTCGGTCGGCATATGCCGGTTGACCCAGACCGAATAGATGGACAGCACGACGGTGAGCAGGATTCCGGGACCGAAGCCGGCAGCGAACAGATCGGTAACGCTGGTCTCGGTCACGAGACCATAGATGATCATCGGGATCGACGGCGGGATGATGATGCCGAGGGTACCGCCGGACATGATCGCGCCGAGCGTAAAGTTCAGATTGTAGCCGGCCTGCCGCATCGCCGGATACATGATCGATCCAATCGCAAGCGTGGTCACGATCGAAGAGCCGGAAATCGCGGCGAATACCGCACAGGAAAGCACACAGGCCACCGCCATGCCGCCCGGCAGCGGGCGGGTGATCGACGCCAGAATATTGATCAGGCGCTGGGCGATCGAGCCGCGCGTCATCACATTGCCGCAGAGGATGAACAGCGGAATCGACAGAATCACTTCCTTGTCGAGGCCGACCCACATGTCCTCGATAATATAATCGAGTTTGGCCTGCCCCCAGACAATGTGAATGTAAGCGGCGACCGACATCAGTATGACGAGCAGCGGCTGACGCAGGATCAGCAGTGCCAGGACGATTCCTACCAGCAGGAGCGCGGTCATTCCTGGAATTCCGGCGGCAACGGCCTCAGACCCGGCCAGGCGGAAAACAGAAAATAGCGTACCGCCGCGGACACAAACCCCAAGGGAATCGCCAGCTGGAACGGCCAGACAGCCCAGTTGAGCACTGGCGCCCTCAAGTCGGTCGCCATCGAAGACTGAACGAAGTGGAAGCCGTAATAAGCGACGATCAGCAGGAACACTCCAGTGATGAGGTCGGCGAGACGGTCAAGTGAGGGGCCCCAGCGTTCCGGAACCAGATTGAAGGCCACGCGCGGCACCAGATGGGCGCCGGTAGCGGTAGCGATACCGATGCCGGCGAAGCTGCCGATCACCAGCGCAAACACAGACATCTTCTGCGCCGCAAATATTCCGGTGGCCTGCTTCAGCCCCATCAGACGGACGATCGGTCCAAGCAGTTCACGTCCGAGCACATCGAGCAACAAAATCACGGCGATGAAGGTGAAGGCCGCGACGGCCACCCAGCACTCCACGGTGTGCCAGTTGACGACCAAACTGTGGGCCCAGCGCGGCGCTTCCGCCGCTGTCGCCGCTTGCGAGTGCTCAGACATTTGCTGCGCCTGGATGAGGAGTGGGACGGGTCCAGCCGTTGCTGCGGCCGAACCCGTCCGCTGGAAGGAAGAAAATTCGGTCACTGCAAGTCTTGAGGGCGGGGCGCCCTCGGTGGCTTACACGCCGCAGCTCGCTCGTCCAGCTTCGATGGCCTTGAACAGGGCTTCACCTTCAGGGCCGATCTCCTTGATCATAGTCGGCCATACCGGCTTGATCTTCTTGCGCCATTCCTCGCGCTGTTCGCGCGTGATTTCGACCACCTGCCCGCCACCCTTGACGTGCAGGTCGCGCAGGGTCTGCTCGAAACTGCGGATTTCCTTGCGTAGCTGATCGGCCGAACGCCGCCCAATCGCCCGCTCCAGCGCCGACTTCTGATCGGCCGTGAGCTTGTCCCAGGCGGCCTGGTTCATCACGATGATGCCGGGCGCGTCCGCCAGCTCGACCCGGGTCAGCACCGGCGCGATCTTGTTGAGTCCGGACGGCAGGTAGAAGGTGACGACCTGCGCCTGCACGTCGACCAGCCCGGTCTGGAACGCCGACGATATTTCGGTGATGCCGATCGGGTTGGGGTTGGCGCCCAGCGCCGACCACAGCGCCGCGGAGACCTTGTTGCTGGCGGCGGCGGCCTTCAGACCATTGACGTCGTTGGGCGATACGAACGGCCGCTTGCCGATCACATCGCCCGTGCCGACCTCGGTCCATCCCAGGAACTTGACACCCTTCTTGGCGAGGCCGGCGGTTATCGGCGCGGTCATGTACTTGTCGATGATGCAGTCCTGCTCGGCCGTGCTGCCAAACAGGAACGGAATGCTGAGCACCGACAATTCCGGCAGCACCAGCGCCACCGCGCCGGTCGAAAAGCCGCCCATGTCGATACGGCCGCGGGCGATTTGCTGGATGGTGTCCTGCTCATTGCCGAGCTGGGCGGCGATGAAAGGGTCAATCTTGAGCGCGCCCTTGCTCTCTTCGTCGACATCCGCCGCGAAGCGCTCAAGCTGCGTTACCCAGGGCGTCTTGGCAGGGGCGCCCGTGGTGTAGCGAAGCGTCGTGGCCGGCGTGCCCTGCGCCGACGCGGTCGTGATTGACGCCGCTACACCGAATCCCGCCACAAGGAATATTCGCGCGAGCGCGCTCGAACGGATCGCCGCTTTCATGGTTGTTCCCTCCGATTTGTCATCCGTCCGGTATTCCGGATCGTGATCGCCGCGGTAAGATTGTCTGGAATTTCCGTCGCGGGCAAGGCCGTTCGCAACCCGCGGATGAAACGCCGCAAGTTTAATGTTTCGCTATGCGGATCGCGCGGTCAGCTGTGCGCGGCGGCCTGCGCCTTGCCGGCAAAGGATGCAATTTCATCCTCTGACAATCCGGTCTCCTTCAGGTAGGCGCGTGTATGTTCGCCAAGCGTCGACATGCGTCTCGCCGCCGACACGCTGGCGCCCGACATGCGGAACGGCAGGTTGAGCACCTTGAAGGTGCCGCCGCCGTCCTCGACCTCGGCCAGTGCGCCGCGATGGGCGATCTGCGGATCGCGCAGCGCCTCGGCGACGGTGCGATAGGCCGATGAGGGAACGCCGTGCGCGTTGAGCGCCGCGAGGCACTGTTCGGTCGTCACCGCGCCCGACCATGCCTCGACGCCTTCGATCAGGCTCGTCCAGTTTTCCCGGCGGTCGGAATATTTCGCAAAGCGCGGATCGCTCACCCACTCGGGGTGGCCGATCACCTGCATCAGGCTCTGAAAAGTTTTCTCGCTGGCGATCGCCATCATCACGTAGCCGTCCGTCGTCTCGATCGGACCGAACATCGGCCGCTGCGTCGGCTTCACCTCGAATTGCGACCACTGCAGTTCGTTCAGCGTCAGGCTCAGCATGGATTCCAGCATCGAGACGTCGATATGCTGGCCCTGCCCGGTTGTGTTGCGCTGATACAGCGCCGCCGAGATGGCGCCGAACGCGTAGACGCCGGTCAGCACGTCGGCATGGTAGATGCCGCAATAGTCCGGCCGGCTTCGCCCGGGCTGGTAGGCCAGATGCGCCATCTCATAGCCCGAGGCCGCGTGAATCACCGGCGCATAGGCCGGCAGCTCGGCCGACGGCCCGGTCTGGCCGTATCCCGAGATCGAGCAATAGACCAGCTTCGGGTTGAGCTCACGCAGCGAGGCATGATCGAGCTTCAATCGCCGCATCACGCCTGGCCGGAAATTCTCCACCAGCACGTCCGCGGTCGCGACCAGCCGGCGGACCGCCTCCGATCCCTCAGGTGACTTCAAATCCAGCACCAGGCTGTTCTTGCCGACATTGAGCTGGCCGAAGGCGGTCGAGCAATTATTCCGCACTGGCGGGCGGGTCCGCATCGTCTCGCCTTCCTCGGTCTCGATCTTGATAACCTCCGCTCCCATATCGGCGAGCATTCGTGTACAATGGGGGCCGGCAATCGTGGTGGAGAAATCGAGAACCCGCAGGCCTGTGAAGCTGCCTGTCAAATTCCTCTGATCATTGCCGGCTATGGTCATCGCGTGAAACTCCTTAGGCCTTTTGCGGCCATTCGTTTTGGTTGGCGGCCGAGACCCTAAATTGTGCAGCGTCGACAGGAAAGTAGTTCGCCAGGAACGATGGCCTGCAGCGCGCGTTGTGAACATGCATGGAAGTTGGACCCATTCTTGCATCAGTCTCATTGAGGCTGGAGTATCATTGCGGCTGGTACGAGGACGCATGTCTTGAAGGTCTTGTTCGTCACCACTGAAATGGATGACTTTGTCCGGGTGGGCGGGCTTGCTGCCGTATCCGCGGCGCTACCCCGGGCGCTGCGCCGCTGGAGTGACGTCCGGATCATGCTGCCCGGCTACCGGGACATCATCGAACAGTTCACCCACATTGAAATCGTTGGGGAATGCCCTTCTCTGGCAGAGATGCCCGCCTGCACGCTCGGGCGGGCAGCGACCAGGGATGGCCTGCCGGTTTATGTCCTGCTCTGCCCACAACTTTACGACCGACCGGGCAACCCCTATGGCGACGAATCGGGGCGCGACTGGCCGGACAACGACGTCAGGTTCGGCCGCTTCGCATCCGCCGCCGCCGAACTTGCCGCGGGCAGCCTGGACAAGAATTGGGCAGCAGACCTGATCCATGCCAACGACTGGCAGGCCGCGCTGGCGCCAGCCTATCTGGCATGGCGAGGCTCAAAGGTCCCCTCGATCCTGACCATCCACAACCTCGCCTATCAGGGGCTGTTCCCGCCGGACTCGCTGCGCCGGATCGGCGCGCCCGAAAGCTCCTTCCACATCGACGGGCTCGAGTTCTACGACCATGTCTCGTTCCTCAAGGGCGGCCTCGTCTACGCCTCGCATCTGACCACCGTCAGCGCCACCTATGCGAAGGAGATCACGACGCGCGAACTCGGCTGCGGGCTGGAAGGTCTGCTGCAGCGCCGCTCGAACGCCGCGCAACTGACCGGCATCTTGAACGGCATCGACGAAAGCTGGGATCCCAGCGCCTGCGCGCATCTGGCGCAGACCTTCGCCCCCGGCGATTGGGAAGGCAAGCAGGCGAATGCCGACTACGTCCGCAAGCAGTTTGGCCTGGCGCTGTCGCGCGGCCCGCTGTTTGGCCTGGTTGCCCGCCTGGTGCACCAGAAGGGCGTCGATCTCGTCCTGTCCGCGGCCGACGAAATCATCGAGGCCGGCGGACAGATCGTGGTGACCGGCAGCGGCGAGGCCCAGATCGAACAGGCGCTGGTCAACGCACACCGCCGCCGGCCGGATGCGATCGGCGTCACCATCGGCTTCAACGATGCCCAGGCGCGGCGGATTTTTGCCGGCAGCGATTTCACCCTGATGCCGTCGCGGTTCGAACCGTGCGGGCTGAGCCAGATGTATGCGCAACGGTTCGGATCGCTGCCGATCGGTCACCAGACCGGCGGGCTGGCGGAGACCATCAAGGACGGCGAAACCGGATTCCTGTTTCCGCAACCATCGGCGGAGTCTTTCCTCGGCGGCGTCAGGCGCGCGTTCGACGCCTTCCGCGCCAAGGACCGCCTCGACGCGATGCGGCGCAGCGCGATGGCGCGATCCTTTAGCTGGGATCTGTCGGCTGCCCTTTACAGCGCGCTCTATCGCAAGACGATCGCGCCTTCCATCATCGCGTGATTTGCGACTATTCCGCCGCTTCCGGCATGACTTCCATCTGCTCGTGGAGGATGACGCCGCAGAGCGGATCGAATTCGCCGATCCAGGGCTTTTTTTCGAGCACCGACCTGGTGTGACGGTAACCGGCATCCCAGCGCTGCATGATGCCGGACGGACTGAAATCGATGTCCTTGGTGTGGTCCTCGCGGCTGAGCTGCGGGGCCAGCAGCCGCACCACATGCATCCGGGTCGGGCAGCCATAACCGGTGAGCGCCCTCACCGCTTCGCTGTTGCGCTCGGACTCCGGCAGGCGCGCGGCGAGCTGGTTGATGACATGGCGCAGCCGATGCGCCTGCTGCTGCCGCGCAATGTGGCTCGCGATCCGGCTCGAATACTGCACATCCTTGTGCCGGTTCAGCACCTCCGCCATCGTGGTCGGCTCGGCGCCGGACGGATTCCAGAGGTGCACGGCGAAGATCAGCGAGTTCTTGCGCGGATTGTCGTCGAACACGGCCTCTGTCGGTGTGTTCGACAGGATGCCGCCATCCCAATAGAGTTCGCCGTCGATGCGCACCGCCGGGAAGGCCGGCGGCAGCGCGCCCGACGCCATGATGTGCCTGACGCCGAGTTCGCCATCGCGGCTGTCGAAATAGCGCATCTGGCTGGTGCGGACATGGGCGGCGCCCACCGTCAGGCGCGGCGTGCATTGATTGACCAGGTTGAAATCCACCAGCTCCGTCAGCGTCCGCTCCAGCGGCGAAGTGCAGTAATAGCCGGCATTGTCGGCGCCGAGCGGATAGCTGTCGCCGGCATGGGCCAGCGGGTTGGGCCGGAAGAAACCGGGAATGCCGTTGGTCACCGTTGACCAGTAAGAGAGCTTTTCGTTGAAGCCCGGAAAGATGTCGCGAAAACTCCAGATCGGATTCTGCTCCATCTTCTTCCAGAACTCGCGCAGGCGCGACAGCCGGTTCTGCGGCGCATTGCCGGCGATCAGGCTGGCGTTGATGGCGCCGATCGAGGTGCCGATGATCCAGTCCGGCTCAATTCCGGCCTCATGCAGCGCCTGATAGACGCCGGCCTGATAGGAGCCGAGCGCGCCGCCGCCCTGCAGCACCAGCACGACCTGGCCCGGCTCTGACCTGGCCAGCGATCGCAGGTTCGGCGAAGCGCCGACGTCCTGAACGTCCTTCATGTCACGCTCCCTGGATGTTCGTCGCTCTAGTGTGCAGTCCAGCCGCCATCGACCGGCAATGCCGTGCCGGTGATCGATGCCGCCGCATCGCTGGCGAGAAAGACCGTCAGCGCGCCCAATTCCTCAACGCTCGCAAAATGCTTGTTGGGCTGCTGCGCCAGCAACACGTCGTGAATGACCTTTTCGCGCGAAATGCCGTGCGCCCTGGCCTGGCTGTCGATCTGCGCCTCGACCAGCGGCGTATAGACATAACCCGGGCAGATCGCATTGCAGGTGATGCCGTCCTCGGCGGTCTCGAGCGCGGTCACCTTGGTCAGGCCGACGATGCCGTGCTTCGCCGCGACATAGGCCGCCTTGAACGGCGATCCGACCAATCCGTGGGCAGAGGCGATGTTGATGATCCGCCCGAACTTGTTCTGGCGCATCGCCGGCAATGCCAGCCGTGTGGTGTGAAACGCCGACGACAGATTGATCGCCAGGATCGCATTCCATTTCTCGACCGGAAACTGGTCGAGCGGCGCGACATATTGAATGCCGGCATTGTTGACCAGAATATCCAGCCGCCCGTGACTGGCGACGGTCGCCGCGATCATCTCGGCGATCGCATCACTACGGGTCATATCGGCCGCGGAATAACTGACCTCGACGCCGAAATCGGCAGCCAACTGATCTTTGGTCCTGTTGATCTCGGCCGCGACGCCAAGGCCGTTCAGCACCACCGCCGAGCCGGCTTCCGCCAGCGCGCGAGCAATCCCGAGCCCGATACCGCTGGTCGATCCCGTAACAAGCGAGACCCTGCCGGCCAGCGGCCGCACAGCCGCGGCACCTTGCGTTCTGACCTGAATATTCATGGCCGTCCTTTCGGGTGGGGAGATCAGCACCTTACGCTGACCATCTCCGCCCACCCTGCCCGGCTGCCCTCGGCTGAGGAAATGCCGTTTGGCTTCCAAAACCATACGCTGGCGCTATCGCGGTTATGGTGTCGTCGGACGCCGCGATCGGGTACGTTCTGCGCACCATAGACCGAGGCACGACCATGGAGATGCATCAGGTTCGCTACTTCCTCGCGGTTGCACGTGTGCTCAACTTCACGCGCGCCGCCGACGAGTGCAACGTCACGCAACCGTCGCTGACGCGCGCCATCAAGCAGCTCGAAGCCGAACTCGGCGGCGACCTGTTTCGCCGCGAGCGGCCCGCCGCGCAATTGACCGAGCTCGGCCAGCGCATGCATCCGCTGCTCAAGCAATGCTACGAGGCGGCGACCGGCGCGCGCGAACTTGCCTCGTCTTTCAAGAGCGGCGAAGTCGGCGCGCTCCGGATTGCGCTGACCCATTCCGTCGACCTGTCGCTGTTGATTCCGCATCTCGACCAGATCAAGCGGATGTTCAATCGCCTGGAGTTCCGCTTTCTGCGCGGCAACGCCCGCGAAGTCGCCGAGTTTCTAAAGAAAGGCGAAGCCGAGCTCGGCATTGCCGCCGAGATCAGCGAGGAGTGGGACCGGCTCGATACCTGGCCGCTGTTCACCGAAAACTTTCAGCTCGTCGTCAACAAGAATCATCCGCTGGCGGCTCGCGAGAAAATCGATTTCGGCGATCTTCGCGCCGAGCAATTGCTGTCGCGAAACTATTGCGAGCATGGCGCACGGGTGAACGCTTCGCTTCGCGAGCACGGTCTCGATGTGGATCGCGGCCATGAGATCGCTTCCGAACGCGATCTGATCGAACTGCTGGAAGCCGATATCGGCGTCGCCGTGGTGCCCGACACCGCCTCGATTCCGCCGACGCTGAAGCGTGCCCCGGTCGACGGGTTGGACGCGCGGCGGACCGTCAACCTCTATGGCGTTGCCGGGCGTGAGCGGACCGCCGTGGCATCCGCCGTGATGCGCATGCTGCGCGGCGCCGACTGGCAGCAATTCATCGGCAAAACCGCAGGCGCCTAGGGTTGTCAGGACGACCGCACGGAAGAAATAGTCCCTTTAGAAACTACCTAATCAAACGGTGGGGCCGTTGCCGCGCGATATGCCGCTTTGCTAGCTTCGCGGCATGACCTTTGTTGGAATTGCTCTAGCAAATTTGAAGGCGGCCAAGACGCGCAATCTCTTGCTGGCCGTTGCGTTCTCGGCTGCCTTTTGCCTTTTCGGCGTCCTGACTGCATTTGAGCAGGCCTTCAATGCGGAAGCCTCTACCGATGCAGGTCGATTGATAACTGTCAACAAGTTAAGCTTCATGCAGCCCCTACCGGCGACACATTTTGGCCGACTGCTGAATATCTCGGGTATTGGTGAAGCGACTTTCGCGAGCTGGTTCGGCGGTTACTACCGCGAGCCCAAGAATTCGCTCCATGCATTCGCAGTCGATCCAGCGACTTACCTGGAAGTCTATCGCTCAGACATCCTGCTTTCCGATTCTGAAAAGACGAGATTCAAACAGGATCGTCTGGGGCTTCTGGTCGGTGAAACGATGGCGGCGAAATGGGGCTGGAGGGTTGGAGATACAATTCCGGTTCTGAGTCGTTCCATTATTCAAAAGAACGGCTCTCGCTCCTGGCACTTCACGATTTCAGGAATCTTCAAGGGCGGATCGGCCCACGTCGATACCAACTTTATGTTTCTACGCCATGATTATTTCAATGATGCTCGCGCCATTGGCCAAGACACAATTGGCTGGATTGTGTTCCGCCCTCCTCCCGGTGTTGACAGCCAATCACTCAGCAATGCGATCGACCGGGAATTTCTCGTTGATCCTACCTCCACCACAACAGACACCGAGCGCAGCTTTAACAGAAGCTTTGCCGCACAGCTTGGCAATGTCGCGCTTATGACGTCGCTTGTAGTTGGCGCATCTCTGCTCACCTTGCTGATGATTGTTGTCAACACGGTCATGATTTCGGTGCGCGAGCGCCGCAAAGATATCGCCGTGATGAAGACGTTAGGATTTTCGCCGGCGCGGATTGTATCAATCTATTTTGCTGAAGTTTTGATCGTCGCAAGCTTGGGAGGGATTGCCGGAATGGTCGCGGCCTTCGGAGCGATAAAATCGATCGGCCCGATGCTGACTCAGATCGCTCCGGGAATGTCTCTCTCAGTTGAGATGTTGACGATTGCATCTCTCCTGATTGCCGCAACTTCCTTGCTGGCAGTCACGGCTCCTGCGATCTTTGTTTTACGACTGCCCGCGCTCTCATCGTTGCAGCGCTCTTAAATGACCTGACCGACGGGATGTATTCGCCGGCGTCCTTCAGCGTGACGAATTGCCGGCCATCTGGCAGCGGGATTGGATTCTCAAACTCAGCGCACTAATCGCCTCGATGTGGGAACTCTGGTTTCCGGGGCGAGTTTAGTCTCGGACAGGTTCCTCAGCGTCTGAGAGGACAGCCATGGAGCATATCCATTACCCCAATGAAAGCGTGGAATACCGGGCCGCCCGAAATACGCTTCTGGATGACGAGATTGCGCTTCGCGCGCAGATCGAGGCCGTTGCCGCGAAGCGTCGCGCGCTGCCGCCCGGCGGTGAGGTACCCGAGGACTACGTTTTCGAGTGGATCGGCAAGACCAGCATGCCGGAGAACGTGAAGATGTCCGAGCTGTTCGGTCCACACGACACGCTCATTCTGTACAGCTTCATGTACGGCCCCGAACGCGAATTGCCGTGTCCAGGCTGCACCCATTTGCTCGATGGGATAGACGGCGCTGCGAGACACATAGGCGAACGCGCTGCGCTCCACATCGTCGCCAAATCGCCAATCGCGCGTCTCGCCGCCTGGGCACACGAACGTGGCTGGGAGCATCTCTCGCTACTTTCGACCGCAGGCAACAGCTATGACGCGGACTACTTCGGTGACACGTCAAAATTTTCCAAGGGAATGCGCAGGCAACATCGAGTTCCCGACGGCGACGACTGGGACGAAACAATCTTCAACGTCTTCAGAAAGAAGAACGGGGCGATCAGGCACTTCTGGGGCTCAGAGATGAGCTTTGCCGCATCCGCTCCCAACCAGCACCATCGTGCTGGTGATCTCGCCGACCCGCTCTGGGGTCTTCTCGACATGACACCGGAAGGCCGGGGCGATTTCTTTCCAAAGGTGAACTACGATTGAACCACGCTTGACGGCGTACACAGAGCCACGTCGCTGCGCTACTGCTCTCCGCTCGCGCTCTTCAGCGCGGCGATCAGGTCGTCGATTTCCATGCGCTTGCGGAAATCAGGGTCGACGAAGCGGGCCTTCACCAATCCATCGCGGCCGACCACGAAGGTCGCCGGAATCGGCAACACCCAGCCGTCATTGCCCTGGAAGCTCGCCATGTCCTGGTATGACAGCAGCCGCTGGATTTCGCTGCCGAGCCAGATCGCAAGATTGAGCGACAGCGCGTAGCCGTTGTCGAGGTCGGTCAGTACCGGAAATGGCGCTTCCGCCTCGGACTTGAATTTCTCGGCATAGGCTTGCGTCTCCGGCATGATCGCAACCGTTTGCGCACCCAACGCCTTGATCCGGTCCTGGGCCTGGATCACCGCTCGCACATTCAACCGGCAATAAGGGCACCAATGACCGCGATAAAACATCACGGCAACCGGGCCGCGGTCGATCAGTGATTTCAGGCTGACCAGCCGGCCGGTCTCGTCCGGCAGCAGGAACGGCGGCATCACCTCGCCCGGACGCGGCGCGTTCTCGCCGCCGCCGTTCTCATTGAGCCGCGCCACCAGCCGATCGACCGCTTCGCCATAGGCCGGAAAGAACTCCCGCCCCGCCGCGGCGTAGGCCTCCAGCTGGTCGCGCAAGCTGCCTTCCATGTCACGGCATTGCTGGAACGCCTGCTTGAGGCGCTCGGCATTGGCGGATGATAGCGACGTCGTCATGATGTGCTCCGGCTTATCAGCATTATTTTCCGGTCCGGGCCGCCCCGCAAGGGCGGCCCAACGTTTCAGCAGCCAAAGGCTCAGGGCAGATAGAAGTTTCCGGTCGGGTCGAGCGTGCCGGAGGCCGAGTAGAGCTGGCCCTTGTCCATGAAGAAGACGGTATTGCTCGGCACCTTTTTGGCGTTCTTCATCATCGCATCGTGGTTCTTCGGCGTTGCCGCCATGGCCATTGCCGACATTTTCCCGGGGCCGGCATACATATAGGCCATGCCCGGATTGAATTCCCAGGGAACTTGCGAAAAGGCCGTGGTGGCAATGGCGGCAAACGCCGCGGCAGCGATCAGGGTCTTGGAAAAGGTTTTCATGGGGATTCCTCTGGATGAATGCTGACGCCCGCCAATCGGGCGCTGACCCATCAGAGGACCGCCTGACCTGAATGAGAAATGCCGTTGCACAATCGGTTCGATAGCCGCGACGCATTGAGAGCCGGCCAATAGTCCGCCGTATCGACTTCAGAGCGCATAGCGCGACGCTATGGACTTAAGAGCTAACCGGCATTTCCTCCTGCACGCGAATTCAATGATCGTCGTGGACGTAGCCGGCCGGATCATTCGGGGCCGCAAAACCTGAAGAGGAGACCACGATATGTCCAAATCCAACGTCACGTCACGTACGATCCGGCAAGGCCTCGTGCTCGCCGGAATGATCGCAGGCTCGCTTGCGACCACCTCGACCGCCATTGCGGGAGAATGCCCGGCCGGCAAGATGCAGCCAAATGTCCGCCCGATGGTCGACACCAAGCCGGTCGGCGTCACCGACGTCACGCTTGGCTCGATCAACCTCGAGAAGCAGCCGGCCAACATCAGGGATCGCGAGCTGCGCTTCCGCAAGCTGACGATCGAGCCCGGCGGCATCGTGCCCTGGCACAGCCATGACGACCGTCCCGCGCTGATCTACGTCCAGCAGGGCGAGATCGTCGAATACGCCAGCAACTGCGCCGATCCGATCGTGCACAAGGCCGGCGAGATCAGGCCGGAAGTCGCCGGCACCTCGCACTGGTGGAAGAACCTCGGCAAGGAGACCGTCATTCTTTATGTCGGCGACGTCCGCAAGGATCCGCACGACAACCACATGTAAGGAGTTGTAACGAGCGCCACCCGACGTCTCGTTGCTGGATGTGACGCCCTGGGGTCCCACGTGTCGCCCCACGCGCCCAGGCGTCACATCCTTTCTTTCTCATGAGTGACATTGAGAAGCGCCATGACGGACATTTCCGCGCACTTGAAATCGGAAGCGATGGAAATGCAGGGTCATTCACCCGGCGTGGTGCTGCGATCTCTCGTCATAGGCCTCACGGCGTTCCTGACCGTGGTCGATCTGTTCGCCACGCAGGCGATCCTTCCCTCGCTGACGCGGCATTACAACGTCAGCCCCGCCGCGATGGGCTTCGCGGTCAACGCCAGCACCATGGGCATGGCGATCGCGGGGCTCGTGGTCGGCTTCCTGAGCCCGCATATCGACCGCCGGCTCGGCATTCTCGCAAGCCTGGTCCTGCTCGCGATCCCCACCGCCCTGCTGGCTAGTGCCCCCAATCTCACCGTGTTCACGGTCCTTCGCGTCGCGCAGGGCCTCTGCATGGCCTCGGCCTTCGCGCTGACGCTGGCCTATCTCGGGGAGCAGTGCAATCAGATGGACACGGGCGGCGCGTTTGCCGCCTATATCACCGGCAATGTCGCCAGCAACCTGATCGGGCGGCTGGTATCGGCCGCCGTCGTCGATACGCTCGGGCTGGCCTCGAACTTCTACTTCTTCGCCCTGCTCAATCTTGCCGGCGCGGTGCTGGTGTACTTCACCATCCAGCGCGTCAAACCAATGCATGCGATGTCGATGGCGCAATCGCCGTTCGCTGCGACGATCGAGCATTGGCGCAACCCGGCGCTGCGCTCGGCCTTTGCCATCGGCTTCTGCATCCTGTTTGCGTTTATTGGCACCTTTACCTTCGTCAATTTCGTGCTGGTGCGCGCACCGCTGTCGCTCGGGCGGATGGATCTCGGCTTTGTCTATTTCGTGTTCGCGCCATCCGTCGTCACCACGCTGTTCGCCGGCAGGGCCGTGGCGCGCTTCGGCACGCGGCCGACAACCTGGGGCGCGCTTGCGGTCGCCGCTGCGGGCCTCCCCCTGATGCTGTCTTCGCATCTGCCCGAGGTGCTGACCGGCATGGTGCTGGTCGGCGTCGGCACGTTCTTCGCACAGGCCTGCGCCACCGGCTTCGTAGCCCAGGCCGCCAGCGACAACCGCGGCATTGCCAGCGGAACCTATCTTGCCTGCTATTTTCTCGGCGGCCTTGTCGGCAGCGCCGTGCTGGGCCAGTTGTTCGACCGCTTCGGATGGATCGCCTGCGTCGCCGGCGTGGGCGCGTCGCTGGCTATCGCAGCGCTATTGACCGCGCGCCTCACGCTCACTCAACCCGCCGGGTCTCCGGCATGAACAGCCAGATCACTGTCAGGCCCAAGGCTGCGATCCCGGCCAACCCGGTGAACGCGATGCTGCTGCCAAAGGTGTCGCTGATGTAGCCCGCCAGCACCGTGCTCAATGACGCGCCGATGCCGGTCGCGGTGCCGACGATGCCTAGCGCCAGATTGAAGTGGCCGCTTCCGAAGGCGACATCGGCCACGATCAGCGGCACCATCACGCTAAGTACGGCCGCGGTGATTCCGTCGAACACCTGCACGGCGACCAATAGATAAGGATCGCTGACAACCGCAAACAGCAGGCCGCGGATCGCCAGCGCGCCGAACGCCAGCAGCAGCAGCGGCCGCCTGCCCCACGCCTGCGCCTTGCGGCCGACCGAGGGCGAAGCCAGCGCGACGATGGCCTGCGGCACGATGATGCAGGCTGCGATCAGCACCGGCGCCCATTGGCTGGACCGCATGGTGACGACGCCAGCCATCAGCGGCAGCATGGCGGCGTTCGCGAGCTGAAACAGCAACACGCCGCCGGCAAAGATCAGCAGCGGACGTTGGCGTAGCAGATGGAAAACGCTGGTGGCCTCTTTATCGGGAACCTCCCGCACGACGGCGCCGTGGCTTTGAGCGACGTCGATCTCCTGCTCGCGGATGCTCGCAAGCGCCAGCAATGTCGGAATCGCGAGCATGAAGGTCACGAGAAACACTGCCTGGCTCGACAACAGGTAACCGGTCGCGCCCATCAGCGCCGCCGCCGAGCCGTTGCCCAGCGATGCAAAGCGGGCATTGCGCCCAAGCCGCTCCCCGATGGCGAACGGCCCGACCAGACCGAGACTGATCGCCGCGATCGCCGGACCCAGCACGCAACTCGCCAGCGCATGCAGAATGGCCGCCGCCGTCACCACCGGAAAGATCGGCCACAACGCATAGGCCAGCGCGGCGCAGCCGATGGTGGCGACCGCCAGGCCCGCCACCAGCCGCTCGGAACGCGCGTAATCGACGATAGCGCCGCCGGGCATCTGCCCGAGCAGGCCGATGATGCCGCCGATCGACAGCACAAAGCCGATCTCGACCTGCGTCCATTTCTGCGTAGTCAGATAGACCGCAATGAACGGGCCGAAGCCGGTCTGAACGTCGGCGAGAAAGAAGATGAACCAGTCGAGGCCGCGCTGGCTTTCGCGCGACGGCTTTGGCCTGCCGCCGGGCGCAGGCGGCAGCGGCACAACATTGCCCCCACCGGCGGACCGCCCTTGGCGATCGTCGTCAATCCGCCCAATCGACTGGGATGGACGCGCGAACAGGTCACGTCTCCTTCTCATTTGCGCATGATCTTCCCGGAAAGCCGGTATCCACTTTTCCGGATCATGCGCTAGTGATCGAAATCCCACGGCTGCAGACGGCCGGCCGCACCGAGAACGATAACCGGTGCGTCCTCCTTGTATTCGGGCGCCGCCGCAACCTGCGCCTTGGTCAGCTCGAGCGAGATGCTGTCACGCTTGTTGGCAACGCGGCCGAAACGCAGCACGCCCCAGTCGACGACGATCTTCCGACTGCCGACGCCGAGAAAACCGCCGAAATCGATCACGGCCGCGCGCACATTGCCCTCGCGATCCACGATCACATCGACGATGCGCCCCATATCTTCGTTCGCCGCGCTGCGAACTTCGCGGCCGAGAATGCCGTGGGCATCCCTGGCGCCAATCACGGTGACCGACGGCGGAGGCACGAGCTCCTTTGCAGCGTCGGGCGGCTTCGCTGCGTCCTGTGGCGCAGTGCGGCCACCCTGCGGCGCGCCGGTGTCCTCCGCCGCAGAAGCTGGCGGACCGCCGGCTAATCCAGCGATCAAACACAGAATGAGAATACCAATGCGCATGTGGCCTCCTGACTCCTAGATGCACGACCCGCGCATGGCTTCTAATGCGTCAATACGATCGACACCTGGATCTGGCCGCGTGTCCGCACCACCTCGAGCGACACTTCATCGCCGTGACGGCGAACCCTCAGATCGACGCTGGAAGGTCCGAGCCGCAGATCGCGCAACAGTACTTCGTTGAGGAATTCCGGCAACCGTGGATCGCGCAGACGGATTTCGCCGCGCGCGGCATCGAATTCGAGGCCGAGCGCCGCTTCCAGGAGGCTGAACGGCGTCGCGCTGGCCCAGGCCTGCGGCGCGCAGGCGACAGGATAGAGCACCGGTCCGCGCCGCCTCTCGCGTCGGAATCCGCAGAACAATTCCGGCAGCCGCCGCAGGTCCATGTAGCTCGCGGCGTCGAACAGGGCCTTGAACAGGTGCGCCACCGAATGCTTCAGGCCATAGCGCGCAAAGCCGAGCGCGATCAGCGCATTGTCGTGCGGCCAGATCGATCCATCGTGATAGGACATCGGGTTGTACCGGACTTCGCCGCGCGCAACGGTGCGGATGCCCCATCCCGAAAAGAATTTGTGGCTCATCAGTTCGACTGCGACCCGCCGCGCACGATCGGTTCGAGCTATGCCGGTGAAGAGAAGCTGGCCGGCATTCGAGGTTCGCACCTTGCACGGCCGCTTGGCACCGTCGAGCGCCACCGCATAGGTACCGAGTTCCTCGCACCAGAACGCCACCTCGAAGCGCTCGGCAAGGAGAAGCGCCGCGGATTCGAGCTGCGCCGCCCGATCGATCATTCCCAGGCGCCGGGCACAGCGCGCCGCCAGCCGCTTGCCGGCAAAGACATATCCTTGAACCTCCGCCAGCGCGATATAGCCTTCGGCGAGTTGCCCATCGGCATGAAAGATCGCGTCGAAGGAATCCTTCCAGCCCTGGTTGGCAAGCCCCTGCTCGGTGGCGCGCTGATATTCGACGAAACCGTCCTTGTCGGGATCGCCGGGGCCGTCGATCCATTGCAACGCCGCTTCGATCGCCGGCCACAACTCGGCCAGCGTCGCCTCGTCGCCGGTGCGCTCGACGTAAAGACCAGCCAGCAGAACGAACAGCGAAGTGGAATCGACGCTGCCGTAATACTGCGCGAACGGCACCTCGCGCAGCGCCGCCATCTCGCCGCCGCGCATCTCGTGCAGGATCTTGCCGGGCTCGGCATCAGCCAAGGGATCTGTGGTCTTGGCCTGGAAGAAGGCGAGCCGCCGCAACACGCCCTGGGCGATGCGCGGATCGACCCACAGCATTTGCAGCGCGGTGATCAATCCGTCGCGGCCGAACGTGGTCGAATACCAGGGAATGCCAGCATAAGGGTACCGCCCCTGCGGCGTTTCCGTCATCAGCATGTTGAGGTCGGCCATCGCCTGGCACAGCACCTCGTTGAAGATATCGTTCGACGTCTCGATGCTGGCCGCGCCGCTCGTCAAGCGTCGCATCTCGCGACGATGTGCCAACAGGCCGCGGTAGAACGGTATCGGCTTCTGCATGATCGGCTTGTTGCAGGATACCGCGACGAACAATGCGATCACTTCCTTCGGCGCCAGCTCGAAATGATAGGTCGCCGAGTTGACGGTGAGCCGTGTCGGCCGCGGCTCGAAATGCAAGGCGGTAATCCGGGTCTGGCCGTCGAGCCCGCTATATTCCAGCACGACATCGGCGGGGCCGAGCAACCGGCTGGAACCTATTCCCCGGCGCGGCCGGCGCTCGCCGCGCACCTCAAACAAATCGGCGAAATCATTGTCGAACAGCAGCGTCAGGTCGAAGCTCGCCGGCCGGTCGCCGTGATTTTGCAGGGCGATGCGCTGGTAGGCCGTGCCGCGCCACAGGAAAATCGAGCGCACGATGTGCAGCGTGTCCTTCTGCAAGGCCAGCCTGCCGTTGCGGTACACGTCGGAATTGGTGAGGTCGACGGTCAAGGCCGAATTGTCGTCGCGTAGATTGGTGCCGAGCAGCAGCGGCTGGACTTCGTCGAGCACCATCTCCAGCCGGGCGAGATAACGCGTATCGGCGTTGAACAGACCGTCGGGTCCGCCGGCAGAGGCGCCGATATCGCCATGGCTGTCCAGTACGATGAAGGTGTCGTCGTGCTTGAGTGTGCAGCGCCGCCGCGTCGCCGGGCCCGTCATAGGGATGTAGAACGACGATTCCGCAACGTGTTCGGCAGGCTCGATGGCGATCAGTTGGGTGACTTCGGCTGTCATCTGGACCTCAAGCGATTTCCTTGCGTTGTGATGGACGCATCGGGACGCAAACGCTACTGTCGCAGATCAGGCCGCATGGCTGGCGAGACGGCCCATTTCACGCGCGACCAACTCGCGATAGGGTCCCCTCCCCTGCACGAGAATATCCGGCGGTCCATCCTCGATGATCCGCCCGCCCTGCAGCACCACCACGCGGTCGAAATTGCGCAAGGTGGCGAGACGATGGGCGATGGCAATCACAGTACGCCCGCGCATCAGCCGTGACAACGCCTCGCGGATCGCCTCTTCGGATTCGCTGTCGAGCGCGGCAGTCGCTTCATCCAGCAACAGGATCGGCGCGTCCTTCAGGAAGGCGCGCGCGATGGCGATCCGCTGCCGCTGCCCGCCGGAGACCTTGATACCGCGATCGCCGACCATGGTCGCCATGCCCTCGGGGAGATTTTCGATGAAATCGCAACGCGCCGCAATCGCCGCGCGCAGGACCTCGTCGTCGGTCGCGTTCGGCCGTCCGTAGCGGATGTTTTCCATGATCGAGCGGTGGAACAGCGAGATGTCCTGCGGCACCACGGAGATTGCCTCGCGCAGGCTTTGCTGCGTCACCCGCGCGATGTCCTGGCCGTCGATGGTGATGCTGCCGTTCTGGATGTCGTAGAACCGCTGCAGCAGCGCGAACAGGCTGGATTTTCCACCGCCGGAATGGCCGACCAGTCCGACCCGCTGCCCGGGCTGAATGCGCAGGTTGAACTTCTCGAACACCTGAACGCCGCCTGGATAGTGGAACGCGACGTTGTTGAAGCCGACGGCGGCGCCGCTGCGGACCAGCGGCTCGGCCTCGGGATGATCCTTCAACTCGTGCGGCAGCAACAGGGTCGCGATCGCTTCGGTCAGGCGGGCGACGTGCTGGGTCACGTCGACCAGCGCCACCGCAAGGTCGCGCGTCGCGCTCAGGATCGAAATCCCGAGCGTGCAGACCAGCACGACATCGCCGGTGGTCGCCGCGCCCTGCTGCCAGAGCGTAATGACCCACGCCAGCAGCGCGATCGTCAACGCGATTGTCACGACGGCGTGAAGCAGCCGCAGCTTCTCGAGATAGCGAAGGCTGCGGCCACGGGCGTCGAGTTCCCGCTCGACGGTGGCGTCGAAGCGGTCGTGTTCGTAGCTGAGGCCGCAGAAAGCGCGGACCAGCGGCAGGTTGCTGATGACGTCAACCATCTCGCCGTCCACCGCGGCCGCCTTGTCAGCGAAGTCGTCATGCAGCGGCTTGCCCGCCGCGGCGAGGTGGAACATCGCCATCAACATGATACCCGCGATGACGATCAGTCCCGCAGACATCGCCAGGCTGACGGTTCCGATCAGGAGTATCGCCGAGACGGTCGCGATGCACGGCGGCAACACGTTCCAGACGAACATGTTTTCAACGGTGAAGACGGCGTTGGACGTCGCAGTGATACGGCTGGTCAGCATCCCCGGCAGCCGGTCGGAGAAGTAGCTGGGGGCGTGACCGGTCAGATGGCGGAACATGTCGCGGCGGAGATCGCCGGTGACGCCGACGAAGGTGAAGCTCGCCGTCCAGCTTGCGACCCGCCACAGCAAATTATCTGCCGCGATCAGCGACATGAGAAAACCGAATGCCAGCCATACGCTGTTCGCGTGCGCCGAACCGGCCGTCAGGCTGTCGACCAGATTCTTCACGCCATACTGCGTGCCCACCGAGCAGGCAACTGCTGCAACAACGGCAGACACGATGACCACATGGGCCGCGCGACGCTGGCGCAGATAGCGCAGCACGAAGGGAAACGGCCGTCGCACATATCCTGAAAGATTGTCCATGAGTTCCGCAAACCTGTTGAGAGTGAACGAGAATCCCTAACGCGTGTCGCACACGACGACGTGAAGAATGCCGCTTCGGGTTTCCGTGCGCATGGCCATCACTGCGCAACAATTCTGCAGCATCGAGACAGTCGTAACTGTGTTTGTGTCAAATGGCATCAGCAAGACAGTCGTGTGGAGGAAGCAAGATGTGCTGAGTAAGGGAACTTCGCAGATGCGGGAACGTTCCCGCTAATGACACGCCGGTGTCGATCGTGGGCTGAGGGCTTGTTCAACCACCATTCCAAACAGGAGACGCAAATATGCGCATCGCGCAGGTCGCCCCGCTGACGGAGGCTGTCCCCCCCAAATTGTACGGCGGCACCGAGCGGGTGGTGCACTGGCTGACCGAGGAACTTGTGGCACTGGGACACGAGGTCACACTGTTTGCCAGCGGCGATTCCCGCACCTCGGCGAAACTCGACGCCACGTGGCCGAAGGCGCTGCGCCTCGACGGCTCGGTCCGGGATCCCAACGCGCTTCATATGGTGATGCTGGAGCGCGTGCGGCAGAAATGCGACGATGAAGAGTTCGATTTTCTGCACTTTCATCTCGATTACTATCCATTCTCGCTGTTCTACCGGCAGCCGACGCCGTTCCTGACGACGCTGCATGGCAGGCTTGACCTGCCGGAGCATCAGCCGGTGTTCACAACTTTCTCCAAGGTTCCGGTGATCTCGATCTCCAACGCGCAGCGCCGGCCGGTGCCGCAGGCCAACTGGGTGCGCACCATTCACCATGGGCTGCCGGAGAATTTGCTGACGCCGCAGCCGGTGCAGCCGTCCTACCTGGCGGTGCTCGGCCGGATCGCGCCGGAAAAGGGCGTGGATCGTGCCATCCGCATTGCGACCCGATGCGGTATTCCGCTCAAGATCGCGGCCAAGGTCGATCGCGCCGACCAGGACTATTACGATGAGTTGATCTCTCCGCTCATCAAGGCCAACCCGCTGGTCGAATATATCGGCGAGATCTCAGACCGCGAGAAATCCGATTTCCTCAGCGGCGCGATCGGTCTCCTTGTTCCGATCGATTGGCCGGAGCCGTTCGGCCTCGTGATGATCGAAGCCATGGCCTGCGGCACGCCCGTGCTAGCCTATAACCGCGGGTCGGTGCCGGAGATCATCGACCCCGGCCTCACCGGCTTCGTCGTGGAAGACGAGACCAGCGCGGTTGCCGTGGTCGACCGTCTAGCCACGCTGGACCGCGCCGCCATCCGCAAGCAGTTCGAGGTCCGCTTCACCGCGCGCCGCATGGCGCTCGACTATCTCGCCGCCTATCGCGGCCTGATGGAGGAAGCCGAGCCGCGGATCAAGCTGGTCAGCAGCGCGGAGTAGCGTGACAAAGGTCGCCGTCATTGCGCGACTGTAGGGTGGGCACGCTTCGCTTTGCCTACCCTACGCCGCCGTCAACTCACCGCCGTCCGTTTCGGCTCGACGATCTCGAACATCCGCGGGAATTCGTCCATCAGCATCATCAGCTCGCCGAGCCGCGCCGGATCGCCGACGACCTTGATCTTGCCGGAGCCGACCGCTTCCGGGAACGTCGTCAGCTTGGCGATCACTTCGTCGAGCACGCCGCGCGACAGCGTGAAGCTGGCGTCGGCATCGGCGGCTCGCGCGCCGGAGGCATAGGTCAGCGCGCAATTCTCCAGATTGAGAATGAAGCTCTCGTTGGTGTCGGTAAAATTCCAGTTCAGCAAGATGCGCTTGCCTTCAGCTTTGGGGCCGTTGAGGCGCACGCCGAGCACGTCCCAAAGCTGTTCGGTGCGGAGCGCGGCTAGCGTTTCGCGCGGCATCGATGAACGCGGCGGCACTTTCGGCATGCCCTGCCGCAATTCCTGCGCGCCGAACAGATAGGCGTTGCGCCAGGTCGAACTCTCCGAGGCATAGCCGAGCTGCTCGAAGGTGTCGGCCAGCATCGCGCGCGCCGCCTGGTTGTCGGGATCGGCGAATACCAGATGGCTCACGGCTTGCGCGACGAAGCGGAATTCGCCCTTGGCAAAATCCTTGGCCGCGCGCGCCAGGATTGCATCCGCGCCACCCATATACTCGACATATTTCCTGCCGGACTCGACCGGCGGCAGCGGATCGAGATTGACCGGATTGGCGTCGTACCAGCCGAGATATTTCTGGTAGATCGCCTTCACATTGTGCCTGATATGCCCGTAATAGCCGCGGCCGTGCCAGGCGCCCTCGAGGCTCGCCGGCAAGCGGATGGTCTCCGCGATTTCGCTCGCCGTCAGCCCATGGTTCATCAGCCGGATGGTCTGGTCATGCGCGAATTTGTAGAGGTCGCGCTGCTGGCGGATCATGGTGTCGATCCGCTCGTGACCCCAGACCGGCCAGTGATGCTGGCCGCACATCGCATCCGCCTTGCCGCCCCACATCTGCAGCGCTTCGCCGAGATATTTTGACCACGCCAGCGCGTCGCGAACATCGGCGCCGCGGAACGGCAGCAGATTGTGGAAATTATGCGTACAGTTCTCCGCGAGATTCAGAAGCTTATAACGCGGGATGAAAAAATGCATTTCCGCCGGCGCTTCGCTGTTCGGCGCCATCTGGAATTCGAATTCCACGCCGTCGATGGTTCGCTTGTCACCGGTCGCGATGATCAGATCGCTGGGGCGCAGCAGCGCGACTGCGCCCGCCGCCATAGTCTTGCCGAGCCCGCAATCGACCTGCCCGCGCACGCCCTTCGCCAGCAGCGGCCCGAACTGGTACATCGCGCGACGCAGCATCGCCGGCCCCGCGATGATGTTCTCGGAGACCGAGTGCTCCATGAACAGATTGGGCGCGATGATCGGCACCTTGCCGCTCGCAAGCATTTCGTCGTCGAGCACGCCGCGTGCGCCGCCCCAATGGTCAGTGTGGGTGTGGGTGAAGATAACGGCGGCGACCGGCCGCTTGCCACGGTGCTGGAAGTACAGCTCCATCGCGGCGCGCGCGCCCTCGATCGAGGTCAGCGTATCCACCACGATGACGCCGCTGTCGCCCTCGATCAGCGTCATGTTGGCGATGTCGAGCCCACGCACCTGGTAGACGCCGGGCACCACTTCGAACAGGCCGTGATGCATGTTGAGCCGAGACTGCCGCCATAGGCTGGGATCGACGGTCGGCGGGGCTTGTTCCGCAGAGAGGAAGCCGTAGGGCTCCAGACTCCAGACCACCCTGCCTTGCGGCGATGTGATCCTGGCGTTCTCCACCGTGCCAAGGAAGCCGCGCGCGGCGTCATCGAAATCCCTGACGTCGGAGAACGGCAGCGCCTTCAGCGTCGCCGCATGCTGGGCGATGACAGAGGCGGACGCCTCCTTCGGGGATGCCTTGGGCATTTCAATCGCGGCTGGTTGGCTCATTGTTGTGTACTCCCTTGCGCAAACAAAAATCGAAAACGACGTCAGCGGAACTGCAGCCCCTCGAACTGGCCGCTGTTGCGCCATCCGTCGATATATTTGAAATAGGCCATGGCCCCCGCCGGATGGCCGACATTGAGCTTGGCCGCAGGCCCCGGCTCGCGCCCTTCATTGTTGTAGTAGCCCGGCGTGCAATCGGGCGAGCCGATCATGAGGCCGGTGCCGGTCAGCAGCAGCTCGACCCAGCGGTCCTCGGCTTCCCTGGTGACTTCGATCTCCTTAAAACCGTTCGCCTGTGCATGCCGGATCATCAGCGCAATCGTCTTCGCCGCCTCGGTCAGGTTATGCGGCACGTTGGAGATGAGATTGGCGCCCTGCGTCGGCTGGACGAAGAATGCGTTCGGAAAACCATGGACGTGGATGCCGTGCTTGGTACGCATGCCCGACGCCCAGTGGTCCGACAGTTTCACTCCGCCGCGACCGGTCAGGTCGAAGCCGGCACGCCGCTTGTATTCGGTGCCGACCTCAAATCCAGAAGCGTAGATGATGCAGTCGAACTGGTATTCCATCCCTGCGACGACGACACCGTTCTCGGTGACCCGCTCGACGCCCTTGCCGTCGGTATCGACGAGATACGCGCCCGGCGTGTTGAAGGCCTGCAGATACGAATCATGGAAGCACGGCCGCTTGCAGAGCTGGCGATACCAGGCCTTGAGTTTTGCGGCCGTCTCGCGGTCGCTGACGATGGCGTCAACCCGGGCGCGGATTTCCTCCATCTTCTCGAAATCGGAATCCTCGAACGCCGCCAGCATGTTTGGCGGGGTGCGCTGCTCACGCGGCAGGTCCATGACCCTGGCGCGAATACGCCGCGACAAATCAGTCCAGCCGTCTTGCACCAGATCTTGTTCCGCGGAGCCGCCGGCCTGGTTGGCGGTAAAGTTCTCCAGCCAGCGCTGCTGCCAGCCTGATGTCGCGATCTGCGAAAACCATTTCGGATCGATCGGCGCATTGGCTCTGATGTCGACGGAGGACGGCGTGCGCTGGAACACATAGAGCTCCTTGCAGGCGCGCGCGAGATGCGGCACGCACTGCACGGAAGTGGCGCCGGTGCCGATGATGCCGACGCGCTTGTCCGCCAGTTTTTCCATCAGCGCGCCCCTGGGGTCGCCGCCGGTGTAATCGTAATCCCAGCGGCTGGTGTGGAACGAGTGCCCCTTGAAGGACTCGATGCCTTCGATGCCGGGAAGTTTCGGCACGTGCAGCGGCCCGGTACCCATGCCGACGAACTGCGCGGTGAAGGCATCGCCGCGATTGGTGCGGATGGTCCAGCGCGATTTTGCCTCGTCCCAATCGAGGCTTACGACCTCGGTGTGAAACAGCGCGTGTTCGTAGAGGCCGTATTGCCTGCCGATGCGCTGGCAGTGCGCGAGGATTTCCGGCGCATGCGCATATTTCTCCGACGGCATGTGGCCGGTTTCTTCGAGCAGCGGCATGTACACCATCGATGCGGTATCGCATTGCGCGCCCGGATACCTGTTCCAGTACCAGGTGCCGCCGAAGTCGCCGCCCTTGTCGATGATCCTGACATCCTTGATGCCGGCTTCCGACATGCGCGCGGCGGTGGCGAGCCCGGCAAAGCCGCCGCCGATAAAGGCAAAGGTGACATGGTCGGTCTTCGGATCGCGCGGGGTGACGGGCGTATAGGGGTCGTCGAGATAATGCGCTAGCTGCCCCGCGACGCGGAGATACTGGTCGTTGCCGTCGGCGCGGAGTCGCTTGTTGCGCTCTTCCAGATACTTTTGGCGCAGTCGCTCCTTGTCGATCCAAGCGTTCTGCGCGGCCCGGGGTTGATCTGCGATCGTCATCCGAAGACGCCTTTCAAAAATTGCGAAACGTTTCTGTCTTACCACCACTCAGGATGGATGTGCGGACAGATAGGGCGAGTTTGCAATCGACCATGACGGCATCGGCTCCATGCGAAATATCTGGCGCAGATGGACTTCATCGGGGCCGTCGCCGATGCGCAGCAGACGCCCCCAGGCCAGCGCCTGATGGATTGGCGTGTCATCGGAACCGCCCATCGCGCCGAACACCTGCATGGCGCGGTCGGCGATCCGCTGCAGCATCGCAGGCACCGCGACCTTGATCAGCGACACGTCGCGCCAGGCGTCCTGGTGGCCGGCCTGATCGAGCCGCCACGCGCAGCGATAGGCGAGTAGCCGCGCCTGTTCGAGTTCGACGCGGGACTCCGCGATCCAACGCTGCACGGTGTCGTACTGGATCACGGTGCGCCCGAAGGCCGAGCGCTCCGATGAACGCACCATCATCAGCTCGATCAAAAGCTCGCAGAGCCCGATCGAGCGCATGCAATGATGGATGCGGGCCGGCCCCAGCCGAATTTGCGCGACCTTGAAGCCCTCGCCCTCGGCGCCGAGCAGGTTGGCGCGGGGTACGCGAACGTTATCGAAGGTAAGCTCCCCGATCGGGGCGACATGATCCTCACATCCAATCCAGCGCAGCCGCCGCACCAGGCGGACGCCCGGCGTATCCATCGGCACGATGATGCAGGAATGGCGGCCGGTGCGGTCGGCACCGGAATCGGTCACACCCATCACGATCAGGAAGCTGCATTTCGGATGCGCCGCACCGGTGATGAACCATTTCCGTCCGTTGATGACGTAGTCACCGCCGTCGCGGACCATCCGCGTGGCGATGTTGGTGGCATCGGATGAAGCCACATCAGGTTCGGTCATGCCGAAGGCCGAGCGGGTTTTCGATTCCAGCAGCGGCTGCAGCCAGCGCGCCTTCTGTTCAGAAGTGGCGCAATTCTGCAGCGCGATCATGTTGGGCACGTCGGGCGCCTGACAGTGAAGACTTCAGGCGCCCAGAACAGCCGGCCCATGATTTCCGCCAGCGGCGCATATTCGAGATTGGAAAGCCGGGTGCCGGGCTCATCGTCGGACAGTTCGGGAAGGCCGAGATTCCACAGCCCTGCCGCCCGCGCCTTGCGTTGAAGGTCGCTCATGAAGGACGCGGCCTCGCCTTTGGCGACGTGAGCAAGCCAGGCGCGGTGGCGCGGCAATATCTCGGCGTCGAAGAAGGCCTGCAGCTTCTCCCGCCATGCTTCCGATCGACTGGAAAGGTCGAAGTCCATGTCGCCTCCCGTTTTTCGGAAACCTAAGCGTATATCGACACGATATGCAAATTCATTTCGATATATTGACAGAATTAGGGAACCATGACCAAATTTCGACCATGGCAGCGATTTCCAGTATCGATCCCCCGAGATCCCGAACGCCGGAGGACCAGGCCGATCCCTCGTTCGCGACCACGCTGGCGCATGGGCTCGACGTGCTGGCCGCGTTCCGCAACCGTAGCGGCTCGCTGTCGAACGCCGACCTCGCGCTGCATACCGGCCTGTCGCGGCCGACGGTGTCGCGGCTGACCTACACGCTGGCGCAACTCGGCTATCTCAAGCGCGATGCCAAAGGACGCTTCCAGCTCGGGCTTGGCATTCTCGCCGCCGCCTATCCCGTGCTGTCGGCGCTGAAGGTGCGGCAACTGGCGCGGCCCCTGATGCGCGATTTCGCCGCCTACACCGGGGGCACGGTTTCCATCGCGATGCCGTTCGGCCTCGACTTCATCTATGTCGAGACAGTGCGCACCACCGACGCCGTGACGCATCTGCCGGATGTCGGCTTTGCCAGTTCGCTGGCGCCTACCGCCGTCGGCCGGGCCTTGCTGTCGCTGTTCACCAAGGAAGAGCTCGACGCCTATGTGGCGAACGTGAAGGCCGAGCGGCCGGAAGAAGCCGACTATGTGCAGGCACGGACGCTGCCGGATGTCGAGCTCTGCAAGGAGCGCGGCTTTGCGATCTCGCTCGGCGAATGGCGGCGCGAGATTTTTGGCGTCGCCGCGCCGCTGTACCGCACGCCGTCGGGCGACTGCCTTTCCGTCAATTGCGGCATTCCCTCGTTTCGTTTTAACGCCGAACAGATCGAGCGCGAATGCGCGCCGCGCATGCTGGGCCTGGCGCGCAGCATCCGCTCGCTGGTGGCCAACGACTGAATATCCCCGCCAGAGGGGCAAGCGCATCGCTCGAACGATGCGTAAATTATGGGGAGGGAAGAATGCGCCGGATCAAAACCGTGCTGGGCTTCGCCGTGGGTTCTGCCATGCTGCTCGCCAATGCCGCACAGGCGCAGGGCAATTATCCGAACCGCCCGATCCGCATCATCGTACCCTACCCCGCCGGCGGCATCGTCGACATCGTCGCCCGCGCCGTGACTGAACAGGTCGGCCGCGACTGGAAACAGACGGTCGTCGTCGAGGCAAGGCCGGGCGGCAACAGCAATATCGGCACGGCCTCGGTGGCGCGCAGCGAACCTGATGGTTACACCTGGCTCGTCACCGGCCCGGCGGCGCTGGTCAATCCGTCGCTCTACAAGGACGCCGGCTGGGACGCGCTGAGGGATCTCAGATGCGTCGGTCTTGCGGTCTGGAATCAAAGCGTAGCGCTGGTCCATCCATCGATGCCGGCCAGCACCATCAAGGAATTCGTCGAGATCGCGCGCAAGAAGCCGGGCGAACTCAATTTCGGTAATCCCGGAACTGGTTCCTCCATCGACCTGAGCGCGCAAAAACTGTTTCAGGCCGCCAACATCAAGCTGACCAATGTCGGCTACAAGGGCCAGCCACAGGCCCTGATCGACCTGATGACGAACCTGATGCATTTCGAGATCGTCTCGCTCGAACTGGCATTGCCGCACATCAAGGCAGGGAGCGTGAAGCCGCTGGCCGTCATGACGGACAAGCGTGTCGCCGACCTGCCTGATGTGCCGACGATTGCGGAAGCGGGATTTCCGGAAGCCACCTATGTACCGTGGTACGGCATTTATGTTCAGGCGGGAACGCCCGATGCCATCGTTGGCAAGATCAACGACGGCATCAACAAGGCGCTGCAGAATCCGGAGGTGCAGCGCCAGCTATCGGTCGCCAACATCCCGGGCAGGCCGATGCCGCTTACCGATCTGGCCACGCTGATGAAGGCGGACCACGAGAAGTTGACGAAGGTGATCGCGACCTCGGGCATGGCGCTGCAGTAACGCACTCGGCGCGGCCGGTTCTGGCGCTAGTTGAGCGCCCACAGATAGGCCAGCGTCGCCGCGATGCCGAGACCCGTCCTGACCGCGTGCAGCCCTCCCCACTTCAAGATGAGGGCGCGTGATTGCGGGCCGGCATCGTTCTCTGCAATCGCCTTCAACGCGCGGTTGGTCGGCATGATGCCGAGCAGCGTATAGGGCCAGTTGGCAAGAATGAGTACCGCGCCAACGATCCAGCGCCAATCGCGGGTCATCCAGGCGGCGATCAGGCCGAGCACGCCCGAAATGACCGCGCAGCTCGCCTGCATCGCAAGGCCGCGGTCGTAGCTCGGCTTCCACTGCTTCAGGAGGGCCCGGTCATCGAGGCCGAGACGCGCCGGCTGTTCGGAGAAATTGATGTAGAACGCGGCTCCGGCAAACGCGGCGGCGACAATCGTCGCAAGCTGTCCAGCAAACATGACTCACTCCGCACCGACCGTCATTGCGAGGAGCGAAGCGACGAAGCAATCCATGTCTCAGCAAGCGGAGAAATGGATTGCTTCGCGGAGCCTGTCATCCGGCGGCGCTACGCGCCGACCGGGTGGCTCGCAATGACGGCGAGGAAACTATCTCCCCTACTTCTTCACCTTGCTAGCATCCATCTTGATCGACGTATCGAGCATCTTGACCGAGAACGCGGTGTTCACATCGAACGGCTTTTCTATGCCGAGATAGGTCTGCACCAGCTCATAATCCTTCTTCATCCGCTCGGCGTCGATCCAGCCCAGTGCCTTGGTCGTGGTGAAATCGTCCGTCATCAGGAACTTAATGCGCTCCCATTGGCGCTGCTGGTTTTCCTTGTCGAGGCCGGAGGCCTGGTCGAGCAGTGCCTTGAGGCAGGGCGCGACGTCGGCGACGCAGGCGGCGTAGGCCTTCTGGCTGATCTTGACGAACTCCTCGACCAGTTTCGGGTTCTTCGCGAGATAAGCGCCGTTGACGATCAGCGAATTGCCGTAGGGGTTCAGCCCGATATCCTTCCAGTTGACGTAACCGAGATCGGCACCGAACTCGATCACCTTCAGATCGTGCTCATTGTAGAAGTCGCTGATGATATCGACGGTATGGCTCTTCAGCGCCGCGATCTTGGCGGTCGGGCCGACATTGACGAAGCTCACCGAGTCAGGCGCGATACCGGCAGCCTTGGCGAAGGCCGGCCACATCACCCGCGAGGCGTCGCCCGGCGGATTGCCGATCTTGTGGTTCGGAAAATCCTTCGGCCCGTTCACGCCATAGCTCTTCAGCCAGTAGAAGGTCTGCCCAGTGTTGGCATAGATGCTCATCAGCGCCACCACGTCGGCGCCCTTGCTCTTGGCCACCAGCATGGTCGCGAGGTCGGCGATGCCGAACGGCGAGCCGCCAGAGCCGACCTTCAGCGACGAGACACCGGACCCCTTGCCGACCTCGATGGTCAGGTCGATGCCGGCCTTCTCGTACCAGCCTTGCGCCTTGGCGTAATAGAACGGCGAGTGATCCGCCGTCGGCGTCCAGTTCAGGATCAGGTTGACGGCCTCGGCGGCCCCGCAAGGCGCAGCCGGCAGGGCCAGCGCAACCGCCAGTCCCGCAATTCTGAAAACCTTCATTGCACCCTCCTCGTTCTGCAACCGATCTTGTCGCCGCGTTCCCGTGACGCTACCAATGCAACAAGGGACCAGACGACTTGTCAACTATTTGGTTGGAAATGCCCAAAAAACGCATCGATGATAACAAGCCGCAGCGGCGCGATCCGGCCGCAACCCGCAGGAAACTGCTGACGGCGGCGCGGCGCGAATTCGCCAGCAGCGGCCTTGCCGGGGCCCGGGTCGACGAGATCGCCGCGCGGGCGGGCGTCAACAAGCAGCTTGTCTATCACTATTTCGGCGACAAGGATGCGCTGTATCTGGCGGTGCTCGAATGGGTCTACGAAGAAATCCGCGCCCAGGAGCGCAAGCTCAACCTCGAGGGATTGCCGCCCGAACAGGCGATCAAGAAACTGATCGAAAGTTCCTTCGACCACCTCGCCGCGCATCCCGACTTCATCGTGCTGCTGAACGACGAGAACCGTGGCGGCGCCCGCCATGTGCGGGGCTCGCGCAAGCTCGAGGCGATGCATTCGCCGCTGGTCAGCCTGGTCTCGACCATTCTTGGCGAGGGCGTCAAGGCAGGCATATTCCGCAAGGGTATCAACCCCGTACACCTCTATATCTCGATTGCCGGCCTCAGCTATTTCTACTTTTCGAATACGCCGACTTTGTCGGCGATCTTCGGCAAGGACCTGTCGAGCCGGGCCGCCCGGCAGGCCCGCCGCAAGCACGTGGTCGATCTGGTGATGCATTCGCTGCGACCCTAATCAACCAGATGGTTGATTACCGGGAGCGGCCGCGATAGATTGCCGCCGTGCGGCCGGGAACCGGGTGCGGGCCAAGGGAGTGTTATGGTGTCCAGCGGTGACGGCGGTTCGGCACGGTCTTTCGCGATCATCCTGATCATGCATCTGGCTGTGATCGTGCTGTGGCAGGTATTGGTCGATGCCTTCCAGGTGCCGAAATTCATCCTGCCCTCTCCGCTCGCGACCATCGCGACGCTCGGCACGCCCGGCTATGCATGGCTTTCCAATCTCGCGGTGACGGCTGTCGAAATTCTTGGCGGCTTCTGCCTCGGCGCGCTGGTCGGCATCATGCTGGCCGTGATGTTCACCTGGTCGCCGCTGGTCAGCCTGTTGCTGCTGCCGCTGTTCGTGACGCTGAACATGATTCCGAAGGTCGCGCTGGGCCCGCTGTTCATCGTCTGGTTCTCCTATGGCATCTTTCCGAACATCCTGATCGCGTTTTCCATTTGCTTCTTTCCGATATTGCTGACGACCGCGCGCGGATTGAGCGAGGTCGAGCCTGACTTGCTGGACCTCGTGAAGTCGCTGCGTGGCTCGCGGTGGACGCTGTTCCGGAAGATCCAGTTGCCGGGCGCGCTGCCTTACGTATTTTCGGGAATGAAGGTCGGCGCGATCCTGGCGGTGGCCGGCGCGATCGTCGGCGAATTCATCGCCTCCGAGCGCGGGCTCGGCTATCTCATGATCCAGGTGCAGTCCTCGCTCGATACGCCCGCGATGGTAATGGCTGTCGTGCTTCTGACATTGCTGGGCGTGGCGCTGTACGGGCTCGTGCTCGGCCTGGAGCGGATGTTCGTCGTCCGTGACATCAGGCTGCAGTAAATACGAGGAAAAGAAGAATGCTGCTGACCCGCGACACCCTGCCCGCAACGATTGCCGATATCGCCGCGCTTGACAAACTGCTGTGCCGCCCGAGCCAGGCACTGATTGATGATCTCCGCAAGGTCGACGGCGACATTATGATTTTGGGTGTCGCCGGCAAGATGGGGCCGACGCTGGCGGGTCTCGCGAAAGCCGCAGTGCCGGATCGTCGCGTGATCGGCGTCGCCCGCTTCAGCGATCCCGTCGTCAAGGAGTGGCTGCAGGCGCGCGGTGTCGAGACAATCAATTGCGACCTGCTCGATGAGGCCGCGATCAAGGTACTGCCGAAGGCTCCGAATATCGTCTTCATGGCCGGGCGAAAATTCGGCGCCGAGGGCGATCTCTCACTGACCTGGGCGATGAATTCGCACGTCCCTGCCCTGATCGCGCAAGCCTTTGCCAATTCGCGCATCGTGGCCTTCTCGACCGGCTGCGTCTATCCGTTCGTACCAGTCAGCGGCAAGGGCTCGGACGAGGACATGGCGCCCAATCCGCCGGGCGAGTACGCGCAATCCTGCGTCGGGCGCGAGCGCATGTTCGAGTATTTCTCGAAAAAGTATTCGACGCCCGGACGGCTGTTCCGGCTGAACTACGCGATCGACATGCGCTACGGCGTGCTGCACGATATCGCCAGCAAGGTGCTGCAGGGCAAGCCGATCGACGTCAGCCTCGGCCATGTCAATTTCATCTGGCAGGGCGACGCGTCCGCGCAGGCGCTGCGGTGTCTGGCGCATTGCGATACGCCGACCTCGCCGATCAATGTCAGCGGCCACGAGATTCTCGCCGTGCGCGACCTCGCCGCGAAATTCGGCCAGCGTTTCGGCCGCGCGCCTGTGATCATCGGCAAGGAGGAGCCGACGGCATGGCTCACCGACACCTCGCAGGCGGTGAAACTATTCGGCCTGCCGATCGTCGATACCGAGCAACTCATCAGCTGGACCGCCGACTGGGTATCGCGATCGATGCCGAGCCTCGGCAAGCCCACCAAATACGAGGTGCGCGATGGCCGCTATTGAGCCACTCGACATCGTCGAGCTCGGTGTCGGCGACGCACAGGCCGGGCTGGCGCTGTCGACCGAAGCGGGCTGGAACCAGAACGAGGCCGACTGGCGGTTTTTCCTGAGCAAGGGCGTTGTGTTCGGTATGCGCGACGGCGCGCGGTTGGTGGCGACTGCAGCGCTGCTGCCCTACTCGGCGGGCAACGCCTGGATCAGCATGGTGCTGGTGACCGCGGACTTTCGCCGCCGCGGCATTGCGACGAGGCTCGTCGATGCCTGCCTCGATGTGGCGAAACGGCGCGGCCTGACGGCCTGGCTGGACGCAACGCCGGCCGGTGCCGCCGTCTACGGTCCCCTCGGCTTCACCCCGACGCTGCAATTGCGGCGGCTGCGGCTGGCAAGGCCCCGCGAAGCCAAAGCGACAGAGCAGCTTTCGGCCGGCGACCTCGAGGCATTGATAGTGCGCGATGCCAGCGCCATGGGATTCGACCGCAGCGCATTGCTGTCGGAATTCGCCATGCGGTCTGGCTCCTGCGTTGTGTCCCGTACCCAGGCGATGGCCCTGATCCGGGATGGACGCGCCGCGCGGCATATCGGGCCACTGCTGGCCGATCGGACCGATCAAGCGCTGGCGTTGATAGCTGCCATCGTTAGCTCCGAGGCCGGCCCATGGCTGATCGATGCCGCTCACTCCCAGGACGAATTTCTGGACGGCCTCGTCCGCTCGGGCTGGAACATCGAACGGCCGTTTCAACGCATGCGCTTCGGCCGCACCACCATGCTGTCGGCGGAATTGCCGTTCGCCGTCGCAGGACCGGAATTTGGATAGGAATAGCAGCGATGCACCATAGCGAAATCAAAGCGGACGTTCGGAAGTTGATCGCCGACGGCACGGCACTCCCGGCGCATCCGCTCGCGCTCGATGCCAACCGCGCACTCGACGTCCGGCATCAGCGCGCGCTAACGCGCTATTACCTCGATGCGGGCGCCGGGGGATTGGCTGTCGGCGTGCACACCACGCAATTTGCGATCCGCGACGTCGGCCTGTATCGGCCGGTGCTGGAACTGGCGGCCGAGACCGCGGCCTCATGGACCAAGCGGCCGGTCGCAATGGTTGCAGGCCTCGCCGGTCCGACCCAGCAGGCCATCACCGAGGCGCAAACCGCTGTTGGCATCGGCTATCACGCGGGGCTGCTGAGCCTTGCCGCGATGAAATCGGTATCCGAGGACGCGATCATCGCGCATTGCGAGGCGGTAGCGCGGGAAATTCCGCTGGTCGGCTTCTACCTGCAGCCGGCCGTCGGCGGTGTCGTCCTGAGCGCGGATTTCTGGCGCCGCTTCGCTTCCATCGACAATGTCATCGCCATCAAGATCGCGCCCTTCAACCGCTACCGGACGCTCGACGTGCTGCGCGGCGTGACGGCCGCCGGCGCGCTTGACCGCGTCGCGCTCTATACCGGCAATGACGATCACATCCTGCTCGACCTCATGCTGCCGTTCGACCTGCGCGACAAGGGCGTCACCACCCGCGCCTATTTCAAGGGCGGCCTGCTCGGGCACTGGTCGGTGTGGACCGCGAGCGCAATCAAGCAGTTCGAGATGTGCAAGGCGGCGCGCGGCAAGGACAGCGTGCCGGCGGACCTGCTGGCGCTCGATGCCCGCGTCACCGATTGCAACAGCGCGTTCTTCGACGTCGCCAACAATTTTCACGGCTGCATCGCCGGTTGCCATGAAATCCTGCGGCGGCAAGGGTTGATGCAGGGCCTCTGGTGTCTCGATCCCGCGGAGGGGCTTAGCCCGGGCCAGATGCAGGAGATCGACCGCGTCTGCCGCGAGCATGCCGATCTCTCCGACGACGGCTTCGTGAAGGCGAACTTGCAGAAATGGCTGGCATGAGCGCCGACGAGCCCTTCATCAGCCTGCAGAACGTCCGCAAGGTCTATCGTTCCAGGGGCGCGGAGTTCCTCGCCGTCTCCGACGTCACCATGGACGTGCAGGAAGGCGAGCTGGTTTCGCTGGTCGGCCCCTCCGGCTGTGGCAAGACCACCGTGCTGAAGATCCTGGCCGGGCTGCATGACGCCGACGGCGGCACGATCAAGATCGGCAATTCGAAGACTCCGTTCGACCCGGCCCGCGATATCGGCATGGTGTTCCAGCAGGCGCTGCTGCTGAAATGGCGCACCATCTTGGACAACGTGCTGCTGCCGGCCGAGATCGTCGGCCTGCCCATAAAGGCCGCGCGGGCCCGCGCCCGCGATCTGCTCAACCTGGTCGGCCTCGCCGGCTACGAGGACAAATACCCGCAACAATTGTCCGGCGGCATGCAGCAGCGCACGGCGATTGCGCGCGCTTTCATCCATGACCCAAAACTGATCCTGATGGACGAGCCATTCGGCGCGCTCGACGCGCTCACCCGCGAACAGATGAACCTCGAAATGCTGCGGATCTGGCGCGAGAGCGGCAAGACCATCCTGTTCGTGACGCACTCGATCCAGGAAGCCGTATTCCTCGCCTCGCACTGCGCCGTGCTCACCGCAGGCCCGGCGCGGATGGCGGAATATTTCCCGATCGAGCTACCGTTCCCGCGGGCGTTGCCGATCAAGACCACGGACGAGTTCGGCGCCTATGCGCGACGGATTTATGCGAGCCTGGGATTGAGCCCTAGCGCTTGAGCCCGTTACTCATACGCCACAGGTCCGGTATCGCGATAAGCCCAGCAACTCTCCTTCGGCAGTGAAACCTGGGTCTCGACGCCCACCTGATGCCGGGCCGCGGTGCCGAGTTCAACCACCTCCAGCCGCCGGCCGAACAGCTCGATGCCATAGGCCGTCTGCGTGCCCTGATAACGGCGGTCGAGGACGCGGGCGGGAAAGATATTGGCGCCGTTATGCTGGCCGATGGTGATGTTTTCCGGTCGCAGCGCGATACGTACCTTGTCATCCGGACCGAGTGCATGGAGCAAGGCCACCTCGCCCCGTCGCCCCTCGCCAAAATCGACCGTGCCGAATTGGCCGTTGCGCGACACCAGCGTACCCGCGAGCTCGTTGGTGGCGCCGGTGAAATTGGCGACGAACAAATCCGCTGGACGGTTATAGATCGCGTCAGGCGTATCCATCTGCAACAGCTTGCCGTCGCGCATCACGCCGATGCGGTCGCCCAGCACGACGGCTTCGGCCTGGTCATGGGTGACATACAGCGCCGTCATGCCGGTCTGCTTGAGGATGACGCGAAGATCGTCGCGCAGCCGCAAGCGCAGCTTGGCATCGAGGTTCGACAAGGGCTCGTCAAGCAGCAACAATTGCGGCCGATAGACGATGCTGCGCGCCAGCGCCACGCGCTGCATCTGGCCGCCTGATAATGCGACCACCGGCCGTTCGGCATATTCCGACAGCCCGACCAGTTCGAGCGCCTCGTCGACCTTGCGGCGGGCATCGCTCCGCGAAAGTTTTCGGTGCTTGAGCGGATAGACCACGTTCTGCCGCACCGTCATATGCGGCCACACCGCATAGGACTGAAACACCATGCCGAGCTCGCGCGAACGCGGCGGCACCAGAATGCCGCGTTCGGGCGACGATACGACCTTGCCGGCGATGCTGATCTCGCCCGATGTCGGATGCTCAAGCCCCGCAACACAGCGCAGCGTCGTGGTCTTGCCGCAGCCGGAGGGGCCGAGCAGGACCACGATCTCGCCGGCCGGCACGGCAAAACTGACGCCGTCGATCGCCGGCCGGCCGATCGAAAACTGCTTGCGCAGGTCGGTGACTTCGAGGGTTGCCGTCATCGGTTCGATGATTTCCCTGATGTGACGATCATTGCCCGTAGCCGTAGGTCTTGTTCCACTCGGCCACCCAGGCCGTGTGGAGCCTCACATACTCGTCGAATTTGGGAAACCACACCTTGACGACTTTGGGATCAAAGCCTTCCGGATAGGCCGGCGGCACCTTCAGCGATGTGAGATTGCCGAGTTCCTTGATCATGAACGTCTGCCCCTCCTTCGACAGGCACCAGTTCAGAAACAGTTTTGCAGCATTGGGATGCGCGGCGGTCTTCGGAATGCCCGTGGCATAAGGATTGACCGGCGCGCCTTCCGGCGGAAAGAAAATCTGGATCGGCGCGCCATCCTTCTGCTTCGGATAGATCGCGTTGTAGAGCAAAGGCCCCATGGCGATTTCGCCGCGCACCAGCGAATCCGACATCGGCGCGCCCGATGGATACAGCACCGGACGGGTTGCGGCCTGCTTGGCCCAATAATCTTCGCCGAGCACTTGCCGTTCGAACATCACCCGCGTCCATGTGGTGCCGCCTGATGGCGCGATCACCTGCCCGGTCAATTTGTTGTATTCGGGCTTGGTGAGGTCCATCCAGGTCTTGGGCGGGTTCTTGACCAGTTCGGTGTTGTAGGCGATCGACCATACCAGCGTGGCGCGCGGCCAGAGCTGGGGCGCGATCTGCGCGTCGGGATTGTAGTCGGCCGCGTTCGGTGGTGCGTAATCCTGGAACATGTCCGCCATCGGCTGCATCAGCGCGCGGTCCGAGTGATCGACCACGTCGGCGATCAACTTTCCGGCAGCAGCTTCCGTCTTCACGCGCGTGATCAACTGGCCGCCCGGCGCACGCACCATCTCGACCTTGATTTCGGGGAAGCGCTTGTTGAAGGCCTTGATGACCTGCTGCTCCACTTCGGCGAAATTCGCGGTGTAGAACACCAGCTTGCCCTCGGCCTTCGCGGCGGCAATCAATTCGGGCGAGCCGAACTCCTGCGCCTGTGCCGCAGCGCTCCAAGTCAGCGCAAGACCGGCGATGCCGGCGATTGCGGCAAGGTTGGTGAAGATCCTTCCAGTCATAGCCAATCCTCCCCTTCGTTTTTTGTTATCCGGTTCGAGCGACACTGCTCTGCGCCGCACCGCGCGACAGCCAGTTGGCGCCGCCGATGAGAACGCCGAGCAGAACGGTTTGCACCAGGCTGAACGCGGCGGTCTTTCCAAGGTTTCCGCCTTCGTAATAGTCGAGCAACAGCACCGACATCACCATGGTGTTGCTGGTGTAGAGGAACAGCGACGAGCCGAGTTCGCGGATCGCCAGCACAAACAACAGCGTCATCGAGGCGATCACGCCCGGCCGCGCCAAAGGCAGGACGATCGTCCTGATGGTGCCGAGCATGCCCTTGCCGCAGACCCAAGCGGCTTCCTCGAGCTCGCGATGAATCTGCAGGAATGAGGTCGACAACGCCTTGACCGTATCCGGCATGAAGCGCGCGATGAACGCCAGCGCCAGGATCCAGATCGTGCCGTAGAGCCCGCCCGGAATGCCGATCCATGCCCAGAGATAGGCGACGCCGACCACGAGGCCGGGGATCGCGACCGGCAGGGTCGAGATCACGTCGATCCAGCGCCGGCCCGTCACCTGGGTGCGGTGAATGGTGTAGCCGATGGCGAAGGCGAGCGCGCCGCCGACCACAGCGGTGATGATGCCGACCTCGATCGAGTTATAGATCGAGCGCATGGTCAGCGGATTGTCGAAGATGCTGTGAAAATGCATCAGGGAATACTGCCTGGCATCGAACAGGCTGGCGACGTCGCGGATGAACATGAACTTGCGGAACGCGGCGACGATCAGCGCAAGCGACGGCAGCACCACCACGACCAGGAGATAGACGATGCCGAGGCCGAAGGTGAACCAGCGCCAGCGCCCGAGATCCAGGCTGCGCGGACGGAATGCCTTGCCGGCGACGGTGGTGTAGCTGCGGCCGCTCAGCACTTTCTGCTGCAGGAACACCAGCAGGCCGGTGACGACCATCAAAATGATCGCAACCGCGGCGGCCGTATTGTAAAGCGGCGGCGACCAGTTGGTGAGCTTGAATATGTAGGTGGTCAGCACGGCAAGGTTGGTCGGCGCGCCCAGCACCGCGGGGATGCCGTAGATGCCGAGCATGACGATGAACGACAGCAGCATGCCCGAGACGATCGCCGGCATGATCAGCGGAAACGTCACCGTGAACAGTGTCGCAAACGCGCTGGCGCCGGAAATCTCGGCGGCCTCTTCCAGGCTGGGGTCCATGTTGCGCAGCGCCGAAGCGGTGAACATGTAGACATAGGGCGCGTAGTAGATGCCGAATACGAACACCAGGCCCCACATCGAATAGAAATCGACGCGCCAATCCAGCCCGATCCATTTGAACATGGTGTTGATCAGGCCAGTTTTAGGCGAGCCGAGGATCGCCCATGCGACGCCGGCGACCAGCGGCGGCGCGAACAGCGGCAGAATACTGGCTGCCGCGATAACCCCCTTGAACGGCGTATTGGTGCGGACGACGATCCAGGAAAACAACAGGCCGACCACGACCGCGATCAGGGTGCCGCCGCCACAGGCGATCAGCGTATTGGCCAACGCCTCGGCGACATTCGGGTTCGCCAGCACGGTGAGGAAGTTGGTGACCGAGAGGTGACTGAGCGAGATGCCCTCGACCACCGGATTGGTGTCGGTGAGCGCGCCGAGCAGCAGCATCAGGATCGGATAGATGACGAGAAAGCCGAGGATCGCCAGCAGGAGCGTAACCCACGAGCCGGCCCATGCGCGCTGCCCCTCACTGGCGCTACGGATGACTTCGCTGCGCCGGCTCGTCTGTCCGTTCAACGCGTTTTCCCCTCGCCGCCGACCGTCTTTTTATGGAATTGCGGTCGCGATGCGCGGGAAGCCTAGTCGATCGCGCGGCGCGCGGAAAGGTATCCGAAAGTCGGCGCGCGGATATGGCGCGGAGGACCTTTTTTCAGATCCGCCATCCCTTCGCATACGCATCATGCAGCGGTGTGCCTGTGGCTTGTGCCGCGTCCGTAGTACACGCCGCAGCGGGCGCGACCGCCCCCCGGCGTGGAGAGCCCGACCTGATGTCACTGGATACGACCGCAAAGCCGCCCGCCCCCGCGCCAATCGACGGCCTGCCCCCGGAACTCCGGCGTTGGGCGGTCGCGGCGATCTTTACCGCGCTGGCGATGGCCTCGCTGGATACGGCGATCGCGAACGTGGCCCTTCCCGCCATCGCGACCGACCTCCATGTCAGCCCGGCCGACGTGGTCTGGGTGGTCAACATCTATCAGATCGCGCTGGTTGCGACGCTGCTGCCGCTCGGCGCGCTCGGCGAAATCGTCGGCCATCGGCGGGTCTATCTCGGCGGCCTATTGCTGTTCACGCTGGCCTCGCTCGGTTGCGCCTTCGCGTGGTCGCTGCCCAGCCTGACGGCGGCACGCGCGCTGCAGGGGTTAGGCGCCAGCGGCATCATGAGCGTAAATGCGGCGCTGGTCCGCTTCGTCTACCCGACCCATATGCTCGGCCGCGGCTTCGGCCACAACGCGCTGGTGGTCGGAACGGCGTTCACGTTCGGGCCGACCATTGCCTCCGCAATCCTTGCGATCGGAACATGGCCGTGGCTGTTTGCCATCAACATCCCCTTCGGCGTGATCGCGATCTGGATCGGCCTGAAGACCTTGCCGAAAACACCGCGCGCGAAGCACGCGTTCGATTTTGCGAGCGCGGCGCTGACCGCAAGCTGCCTCGGGCTCTTCATTATCGGCATCGGCAGCGCGGCGCATCAGGCCCATCCCGCCCTGGTCGGACTGGAGCGTGGCGCTGCATTGCTGCTCGGCTGGATGATGACCCGCAGAGATGCGAACCATCCGGCGCCGATGTTGCCGATCGATCTGTTTCGACGGCCGATGTTCGCGCTGTCGGCGGCCACTTCGGTCTGTACGTTCGCGGTACAGGGATTGGCTTTCGTCTCGCTGCCGTTCTACTTCGAGGACGTGCTGCACCGGTCCCAGGTGGAGACCGGCTTCTTCATGACGCCCTGGCCGCTGGTGGTGGCGATCATGGCGCCGATCGGAGGCCGGCTGTCGGACCGCTATCCCGTCGGCATCCTCGGCGGCATCGGTCTGGTGCTGCTCGGCATTGGCATGGCGCTGCTCGCGACGCTGCCACCGGATCCCGGCATTGCCAACATCGTCTGGCGCACCGTGATTTGCGGGATCGGATTCGGATTCTTCCAAACGCCCAATTTGCGAGCACTGATGTCGAGCGCGCCGCCGCACCGCAGTGGAAGCGCGAGCGGCATCGTCGCGACCGCCCGCCTGACCGGGCAAACCCTGGGCGCCGCGCTGGCTGCCCTGTGTTTTGCCCTTGCCGGCCATGATGGCGCGACGCTTGCATTGGCACTCGGCGCCGGGTTTGCTGCGCTCGGCAGCGTGATGAGTTTCCTGCGTCTGACCGTGGGTGCTCCGAATAGTACATGACCGTCATCGCCCGGCGATCGGGCCGACGCGATGGGTTTGGAGGACGGGTTGCGACTTCTCAGTATGCTGGCCGGCGCGTGTCTCTTGCTGTTTCCGGCCGCCCTTCAAGCCCAGACCGTCTGGGACATGCCAACGGAATACCCGCAAAACGCGATGCCGGGCGTTGGCCTGACGGCCTTCACAAAATACGTCGCCGAATCCAGCGCAGGCAAACTCGAGATCAGGCCGAGCTTCGATGCCAAGGCCGGCATCAAATCGGCCGGCATGCTCGCCGCGATTGCGGAAGGCCGGGTGCAGGCCGGCGATGCGTTCGCCGGCGCGCTCGAGGCCGAAGACCCGATCTTTGCGCTACCCTCGCTGCCGTTTCTGGTGACGTCGACCGCCGACGCCAAGCGCCTTGCCGACATCGCGCGACCGCATCTTGCGGCGGCGTTGCAGAAGAAAGGCCTGCGGCTGCTTTATCTGACGCCCTGGCCGCCCTCAGGCATTTGGTCGAAGACGCCGCTGACGTCACCGCCCGACCTCGCGGGGCTTTCCATTCGCACCTATGACAGGACCTCAACCGAGGTATTCCTAAGCGTCGCTGCCAAGGCCGCATCGATCAGTTTCGCGGACACGATGCCGAAACTGGTCGACGGCAGCATCAACGCGGTGTTGTCGTCGGGAGACGGCGGCGCCGGCCGCAAGCTTTGGGAATATCTGCCCTGTTTCAGTGAAATCACCTATTCGCTGCCGCTTTCGATCGCGAGCGTCAATCGGGCGGCCTATGACGGTTTGAGCCCGGACACGCGAGCCGCGGTCGATGCCGCCAGCCGTCAAACCGAGAGCGAATTGTGGCTCGCTCTGTCGACCCGGCTGGATGAGAACTATCAACGCATGCGCCAGAACGGCGTTACGATCGATTCAAATCCCGAGCCGTTGATCGTTGAAGCGCTGCGAACGGGAGCGGCGGCGGCGCAGCGTGCCTGGTGCACCCGGTCGGGGGCCGTCTGCGCCGAGATTCTCGACGCCTTCAAGGCCGGCAAACCATAGCGGCCTGGACGACGGCGCCAGCGATTACGAGATTGCGGTACAGCGCTCGCGGCCCTGTTGCTTTGCCATCGCCGGCCACGACGGCTCGGTGCGGGGATTGCCGCGCTTGGGAGCCTGATGAGTTTCCTGCGTCTGGCCGTGGATGCAGAACGGACATGACAGCCATGCGACGAGCACACGCAACACCGGCGGATCGGCTTTCTTCCCTACCGTAATCACGCATTTTCTTGATTTGAACGATTCCAGGTTGCAGGCCAGATTGCGCCGGGTCTCGACCGATGGGTCAGACGAACAGGGGATACGCGATGGCAAACCTCACAATTAACGGCAAAACAATCAATGTGGACGTCGAAGACGACACCCCACTGCTTTGGGCGATCAGGGAAAATGTTGGACTGACCGGCACCAAATACGGGTGCGGCATCGCACTATGCGGTGCCTGCACTGTGCATGTAGATGGAGTCGCGATGCGCTCCTGCGGCATGACGGTCAGCGAAGCGGTCGGTAAGCAGATCACCACGATCGAAGGGCTCGCCAGCAACGGCGCCCTGCACAAAGTGCAGCAGGCCTGGGTGGCGAACGACGTGCCGCAATGCGGTTATTGCCAGAGCGGCATGATCATGGCGGTTGCCGCCCTTCTCAAGGAGAAGCCGAAGCCGACCGACGAGGACATCAACGAGGCCATCACCAATATCTGCCGATGCGGGACCTTCCAGCAGGTCCGCGAGGCGATCCACGCCGCCGCGAACGCTTGAGGGGGACACCATGAACAAGCACGTCACGCCCAAACTCACTCGCCGCGGCTTTGTGATCGGCACGGCTGCCGCCGGCGCCGGCCTCGCGATCGGCCTCGACATTCCCTTCGGCGGACCGACCGTGGTTCGCGCCGCCGACGGCTCGCCCGAAGTCAATGTCTGGGTGGTGATCCGCCCCGACAACACGACCGTGATTCGCATTGCCCGCTCGGAGATGGGACAGGGCTCCCTCACCGGCCTCGCCCAGCTCGTCGCCGAAGAACTCGAATGCGACTGGTCGAAGGTCGTCACCGAATATCCGACGCCGGGTCAAAGTGTCGCACGCAAGCGCGCCTGGGGCGACTTCTCGACTGGCGGCAGCCGCGGCATCCGCTCCAGCCAGGACTATGTCCGCAAGGGCGGCGCCACCGCGCGGGTGATGCTGATCCAGGCAGCCGCGAACGAATGGAAGGTGCCGGCCTCGGAATGCACCGCCGCCAACAGCGTCATCACCCATACGCCCTCCGGCAAGACCACGACCTACGGCAAGGTGGTTGAAGCCGCCGCGAAGCTCGAGCCGCCGGCCGAGGTGAAGCTGAAGGATCCGAAGGACTGGAAGATCATTGGCAAGGGCGTGAAGCGGCTCGACACCGTCGACAAGACGACGGGTGCGATGATCTACGGCGCCGACGTCAAGCTGCCGGGCATGCTCAACGCCGCGATCAAGGATTGTCCCGTCTTCGGCGGCAAGCTGAAGAGTTTTGACGACGCCAAGATCGCCAGCATGAAGGGCGTGAAGAAGGTGGTTCGAGTCGGCGACAGCGCGGTCGCCGTCGTCGCTGATACCTGGTGGCACGCCAAGACTGCGCTCGATGCGCTGCCGATCGTCTGGGACGAGGGCGAGAACGCCAAAGTCTCCAGCGAGTCGATCGCCAAGTGGCTGGCCGAAGGTCTCGACAACGCGCAGCCGGCCTACATCGGCAACCAGAACGGCGACGCCAAGGCCGCGATCGCCGGCGCCGTCAAGAAGGTCGAAGCGGTCTACAACTATCCCTACCAGAACCACGCGCCGATGGAGCCGATGAACGCCACGGCGCTCTATACGCCGGACAAATGCGAGGTCTGGTGCGGTACGCAGAACGGCGAAGCGGCCTTTGCCGCCGCGCTGGAAGCGTCGGGGTTGCCGGCCGAAAAGTGCGAGGTACACAAGCTCATCCTCGGCGGTGGCTTTGGCCGGCGCGGCATGACCGATTACGTCCGGCAGGCAGTTCTCATCGCCAAGCAGATGCCGGGCACACCCGTCAAGCTGCTGTGGTCGCGCGAAGAGGACATGGCGCAAGGCAAGTTTCATCCGGTCACGCAATGCAAAATGACCGGGGCCTTCGATGCCGACAACAATCTCACGGCGCTGCACGTCAGATTGTCCGGTCAATCGATCCTGTACACGGTGCGTCCGGCGGCGCTAGTGAACGGCATGGATACGGCCGCGTTCCAGGGCCTCAGTCCTTCCGGCGACGCGGCGATCGGCTACTCCGTGCCGAACCTGCTGGTCGAGCATTCCATGCGCAATCCCCACGTCCCGCCCGGCTTCTGGCGCGGCGTGAACGTGAACCAGAACGCGATCTATATGGAATGCTTCATGGATGAGCTGGCGCTGTCGGTCGGCCAGGATCCGGTGGAATTCCGTCGCAAGCTGATGAGCAAGCATCCGAAGCACCTCGCCGTGCTCAACACCGTGGCCGAGAAGATCGGCTGGGGCAAGCCCGCGCCGCAAGGCGTCTATCGCGGGATTGCGCAGGTGATGGGCTATGGCAGCTATGTCGCGGGTGCCGCCGAAATCTCCGTCACCGAAGGCAGCAAGATCAAGGTGCATCGCATCGTCGCCTCGACCGATCCGGGCTACGTCGTCAACCCGGCGCAGGTCGAGCGGCAGATCGCGGGCTCCTTTGTCTATGGCCTGTCCGCGCTGTTTTACGGCGGCTGCACGGTGAAGGACGGCAAGATCGAGCAGACCAACTTCGACACCTATAACTCGATGCGCATCGCGGAGATGCCGAAGGTGGAATGCGTGATGGTGCCAAGCGGCGGTTTCTGGGGCGGCGTCGGCGAGCCGACCATCGGCGTCGCCGCCCCTGCGGTGCTCAACGCCTACTTCGCGGCGACCGGCAAACGCATCCGTTCGGTGCCGCTGCGGGACCAGAACATCACGTTCGCCTGACAATAATGGACGGCGGCCTCACCTCGAGGCCGCCGTTTTCCCATCGAGAGATTGCTGATGAACGCGTTGCGTGTCGCCATCGCGCTTGCCACGGTCGCGGCGTGGAGCCAGCCGTTGCTTGCGGCTTCCGATCCCCCGCCCGGCGCGGCATCCTGCTCCGGCTGCCATTCCGTAGGCGCAACCGCCTCGTCGATTTCGCGGCTGTATGGCCGCGACGACGGCGATATCGCAACGGCGATGACCAAATTTCGCGACGGCTCGCTTCCCGCCACGGTCATGAACCGGATCGCCAAGGGTTTCACCGACGAGGAGTCGCGCGCGATTGCGGCGTGGCTCGCGGCACAGAAATAAGGGCTGCCGGCATGGAGATCACGCATCGCATCAGCCGCCGGGAGTTCTGCCGCGTCGGTGCGGGCGCCGCAGCGACGGCGGCGTTTCCGCTGCCGACGTTCGCGCAATCGACGGCACGCGTGGTCGTGATCGGCGGCGGCTTTGGCGGCGCGAGCTGTGCGCGGGCGCTGAAACAGATTGAGCCGAAATTACAGGTCACGCTGGTCGAGCCGAACCGGACCTTCACCGCCTGCCCGTTCAGCAACAATGTCATCGCCGGACTGCGTTCGATCGAGGCGCAGCAATTCGGCTATGACAAGATCGCCGCCGGCGGCGTGACCGTGGTGGCGCAGGCGGCAACGGCGATCGATGCGACCGCGCGGACCGTCGGCCTCGCCGACGGTACCTCGCTCACCTATGACCGGCTGGTGCTGTCTCCCGGTGTCGATCTGCGTTTCGACGCGCTGCAGGGCTACGACGAGGCGGCGGCCGCGAAGATGCCGCATGCCTGGAAAGCCGGCGAGCAAACGCTGTTGCTGCGCAAGCAACTCGAGGCCATGGACGATGGCGGCCTGGTGGTGATCGCAGCTCCCGCCAATCCCTTCCGCTGCCCGCCGGGGCCTTACGAGCGCGCGTGTCTGATCGCGTATTACCTGAAAGCCAAAAAGCCCCGCTCGAAGCTGATCATCCTCGACGCCAAGGACACCTTTTCCAAACAGCGTCTGTTCCAGAACGCCTGGAAGGAGCTCTATCCGGGAATGGTCGAATGGGTGTCGCTGTCGCAGGGCGGCAAGGTGAACGCGGTGGATCCAGCGACCAATACCCTGATCACCGATTTCGGCAACCACACCGCCCAGGTGGCCAACGTCATTCCGCCGCAGCGGGCCGGCCGTATCGCCACGATCGCCGGCGCGACTGACAACACCGGCTGGTGCGCGATCGATCCCGTTACCTTCGAGTCCAAATCGGCGCCGAACATCCATGTCATCGGCGATGCCTGCCTCGCCGGCGGCATGCCTAAATCCGCATTCTCGGCCAATGCGCAGGCCAAGGCCTGCGCTCGCGCGATTGCCACGCTGCTATCAGGCGGATCGCCCGCCACGCCCAAACTGATCAACACCTGCTACAGCCTGGCGGCGCCTGACTATGGCATCTCGATCGCCGGCGTATACCAACCGAAGAACGGATTGCTGACCGACGTCGAGGGCGCCGGCGGCGTCAGCCCGCTGGATGTGCCCCGCGATTTCCGCGCACGCGAGGCGGACTATGCACAAACCTGGTTCGCAACCATTACGGCGGAAGTCTTTGGCTAGGCTCGGATTTCGCATATCAGTGCTGATCGTTGCCGGAGTGCTCCTGGCCCTGCCCGGCGGTGCCGCCGCGCAGGAACTTCGCAGCTATGCCGTCATCGGCGATGCCATTCCGCGCTCGCTGACCGGCGCGGCCGGTGATGCCGCGCGCGGACGGGCCCTCGTCGTCGAACGTTCCAGCACTTGCATCCTCTGCCACAGCGGCCCATTTCCCGAACAGAAATTCCAGGGCGACCTGGCGCCTGATCTTTCCGGTTCCGGCAGCCGCGCGTCCGAGGGCCAGCTTCGGCTCCGGCTGGTGGACGCGTCCCGTCTCAATGCCGCGACCATCATGCCGTCCTATTACCGCGTGGACGGCCTCGATCGCGTCGGGACGCTGTGGCGCGGCAAGTCGATCCTGTCGGCCGAACAGATCGAGGATATCGTGGCGTATCTCGTAAGCTTGCGCGAATAGGAAGCAATGATGCAGCAACTGCCAAATTCATCACGCCGCCAGTTCCTCGGCCTCGCCGGTGGCGCGGCCGCGCTCGGCGCGCTCCCGGTCGTGATTGTCCGTCCCGCCGAGGCGACGCCCGCGATGCTGGCGTCAGCGATCCAGAACGTCACCGGCGGCGCGGCGGTGCAGTCCGGCAAGGTCAAGCTCGACATCCCGCCGCTGGTCGAGAACGGCAACACCGTACCGATGACGGTCACCGTCGCGCACCCGATGGCCCCGGAGGATCATGTCCGGAGCATCCATGTCTTCAACGAAAAGAATCCGCAGCCGAACATCGCCAATTTCCATCTCAGTCCGCATAACGGCCGCGCGCAGGTTTCGACCCGCATCCGTCTCGCCGACAGCCAGAAGATCGTGGCGATCGCAAAGCTCTCGGACGGGTCGTTCTGGTCGGCCAGCGTTGACGTCGTGGTGACGCTGGCGGCCTGCACCGAGGAGGTGATCTGATGACCTCGGCACTGATCAACGTTCCAGCGAAAGCCAAACGCGGCGACATTATCGAGATCAAGACGCTGATGTCGCACATCATGGAAACCGGCTATCGCCATAAAGCTTCAGGCGAAGTCGTGCCGCGCAACATCATCACTAGCTTTACGTGCCGCTTCAACGGCAGCGAGATTTTCCGCGCCGACCTGTTTCCGGCAATCGCCGCCAACCCCTTCATTACCTTCTTCACCACCGCGACGGAGAGCGGCAAGTTCGAGTTCGAATGGACCGGCGACCAGGGGTTTTCCGAAACCGCTTCCGCCTCGATATCCGTCGAATGAGACGTGTCGGCGCCATAGCCGCCGCCCTATTGATGGCGGGCGCCGTTGCCGCCGCCGAAATCCCGCAAGCCGAACGCCGCTCCGGCTACGACTTCATGAAGCCGGACACCAAGGCGATGCAGGACGAGGATACCGCCAATCCCGGCATGCTCTGGGTGCTCGACGGCGAGGCGCTTTGGAAGCGCAAGCCAGGCACCGCCAACAAGGCCTGCGCCGACTGCCACGACGATGCCCGCACCAGCATGAAGGGCGTGGCCGCCCGCTATCCAGCCCTCGACAAGGCAACCGGCCGCCCTGTCGATCTGGAGCAGCGCATCAATTCGTGCCGCAGCAACCACCAGCAGGCGACGCCGCTGCCCTTCGAGAGCCGCGAACTGCTGGCGCTCACGGCCTTCGTCGCGCGGCAGTCGCAAGGCGTGCGAATCGAAACCGGCGCCGACCCACAGCTCGCGCCGTTCATCGCCAAAGGACGCGAGCTCTACATGCAGCGGCAGGGCCAGCTCAATCTCGGCTGCGCCAATTGCCATGACGACAATTGGGACAAGCGGCTCGCGGGTTCCGCAATCACGCAGGGACACCCGACCGGCTACCCGCTCTACCGGCTGGAATGGCAGTCGCTTGGATCGCTGCAGCGGCGCCTGCGCGCCTGCATCACCGGCATCCGGGCGCAGGCCTATGATTACGGCGCACCGGAACTGGTCGAACTGGAATTGTATCTAATGTCACGGGCGCGCGGGATGCCGATGGAAGCGCCGGCGGTGCGGCCCTAGTGCCGAGTTGCTCGCGGTCGTGGACTCGTTAATGCGCATGATCGACGCAAGTCCGACCTGCGCAGTCCCGAGCATGATGGGTCGGAGTTGAATCGATTCGCCGTAAGCGCGAAGCGATCTCGTGTCCTGGATGCAGCGCGAACGGCCTCCGCCAGCGCGTTCACGCGCGTCTTCGACGCGCTATGGGCGGACCCCCGCAGGTGCCCGGACACAAAATTACGAAAACAACCCCATGCAAAGTAGAATGGGCCCCGGCTCGCAGCCCTCGCGCGGCGTTGGGTCCGGGGCGCCAGAAGGAAATGGTCCGTCGTCATGGCCCAACCTTATCTCATCCCGCACTAGCTAGCGCCACATTGGCACGACCGAGGCCGCCAGCAAGAGACCGAGGATGACATTTGCGATGCGCCACTGCATCTCAGTTGTCAGGACGCACGAAAGCCAGCGACCGCCCATGCACCAGAGCGTCAGCGACAGCGTTGCAGCCAATCCAAAGACGGCGCCCAACAGAATCGCGAGACGCAAGGGCTTGTCCGAAAGACCCGCGTAGGCCGAGGCTGCAGCCAACGCCATCGTCCAGCCCTTTGGATTTAGCCAGAGCGACAGGAGACCTTTGAAAAAGCCGATCGGTGAGGCCGCGGCAACTTTCCTCGAAGCCGGAGCACCGAGACGGCCGATCGTCCACGCCAACCACAAGAGATAAGCAGATCCGGTGATACGCAGTCCTGCCTGCAATTCGGGAACGGATTGCACTATGGTTCCGAGCCCGCCGCCCGCCGCGGCAGCCAGCGAGGCAAGCCCGGTCACGATGCCTGCGATAAGCGGAACGCTTCGCGTGAATCCGAATTGTGCGCCAGAAGCTGTCGCCAACGTCGTCGCGCCTCCTGGCGTCGCCGTCGCAACGACCGCGAAGACGATAAGTGAAACGAGCAACTCCGACATCGCCGCCCTGTCATGCCTGTGGGGTCTGGCCGCCGAGGACCTGCCGGAACACCGACATGTCGATGTTGCCTCCGCATTGGATGACCCCAACGCGCTTTCCGGCCTGTCGCGCCGTTTCCTTGATCAGCGCCGCGAGCGCCGCTGCCCCTGCGCCTTCGGCGATATTGTGTGTGTCGGAATAGATGACGCGAATCGCCTCCGCGATTTCATCGTCGGTGACGCGGACGATGCGTGCCGCGCCACTTTTGATGATTTCGAATGGCTCAATCTGAGGATCGCGGCATGCCATCCCGTCGGCGAACGTCTTTGCCGACGCCGTAGGCACCGGCCGCCCGGCTTCGAACGACAGCGCGAAGGCCGGTGCATTGTCGGCCACGACACCGACTATCTCCGTCTTGAGCCGGAGCAGATCGCGCACGGTGATCAGGCCGCAGATGCCGGAGCCCATGCCGATCGGAACATAGATGACGTCCAGATCAGGCCAGGCCGTGAACAGTTCGTGAGCATAGGTCGCAACACCCTTCACAAGATCACGGTGAAATGACGGAATCAGGTGATACCCGCGTTCGCGCTCGATGCTCGCTGCAACAGCCCGGCTTTCGTCGAAGTCCCTGCCGGCAATCATCAGCTCAGCGCCAAATGCCTCCATTGCGGCATTTTTCTCAGCGGAGTTGCCTTCCGGAACGACGACAACGCAAGGCAGTCCATTTCGAATGGCGGCGACTGCGACGGATTGCCCGTGATTGCCGCGTGTCGCGGTAACCAGGCCGTTTGGCAGGCGGCCATGGCTGCGCAAGGCATCGACATAGACCAGACCGCCACGCGCCTTGAATGATCCTGTTGGAGTGTGATTCTCATGCTTGACGATAATCTCCATGCCGAACCGCTTGCAAAGCAGCGGCCAGGCATACGCCGGTGTTTGCGGCACAAAAGTACGGACGACAGTCGTCGCGGCCTCAAGCTCGTCGATGGTAAAATGCAGTGTCATGCAGCCTCACTGACTCCGACTGATATCAGTGCGCCGAGGGCGCGGCTTTCAAGAATCTGACCCAAAAGCTTGCGAAGAACCGGTCTGCCGGTGCCGGACTTTGACAATGTCTGATATGGTCAATCATGGACAAAAGCAGACAACACCAGCCCCAGCGAGGGGACTTGCCTAGAACGCGGCGCGCTCACGTTGGCCATTGCGTTGCAGAGTTGCTACCTCGATGTCCCTACGATGTGGCCTTTACGCCTGACGCGGCGATCGTAGGCTTTGCATTCGAAAGCCAGACAGGTGTCCATGCCTTTGCGACGGACCGCCGGACCGGTTTCCGGGCAAGGCCGAACGGACTGGCCTATGTACCGCCGAGTTGTGATGTCTATTCGCAATCGCACCATGGCGGCGAATATCTGAGGATTGTGATCTCTCCGGAGCAGGCAGCGGCACGCTTCCGCGACCGCCGTTTCAGCGATGCGGTGGACCCGATTGCGATACGCGCCGCGCAAAACCTCAGGGCAATCCTGCTGGCAGGTGATCCTGTCGATCCAGTCACCTTCGAGTATTGGCTCGATACGCTGACCGATCGTGTCGGCCATGTCATGGGACGGGATGAAACCAGACCGCGCGCCGGCTCCTGGATGACCGCCCGCCGCCTCAAGCATGTCGATGAACTGATCGATGCCCGGCTTGACGACAAACTAACGGTGCAGGAACTGGCCAAAAGTCTCGGCCTCTCGACTGGATTTTTCAGCCGCGCCTTCAAGGCTTCCATCGGGAAGGCGCCTCACGACTATATCATCGATCGCCGGATCTCGCGGGCGCGGACGCTTCTGCAAATGAATGCCCTTGAGCTGAGCAGCGTCGCGCTCGCTTCCGGCTTCACTTCGCACGCACACATGACGGCCACGTTTCGAAGCCGGCTCGGAGTGACGCCGAGTCATCTTCGTCGGTAAACGCTTTGGTTCAGCGCTCCGCGAACGCCTTCTCGACCACGAACTGCGCGGCCTCGCCGTGATTGCCTTCGACGAAGCCCCTGCCCGTCAACAGCGCACGCGTATCCGTCAACAGCGCCGGGCTGCCGCAGATCATGACGCGGTCATGCGCGGGATCGAGCGAGGCGAGGCCAATGTCAGCGAACAGCTTGCCCGAGTTGATGAGATCGGTGATACGGCCGCGGTTGCGGAAGGGGTCGCGCGTCACGGTCGGGTAATAGACCAGCTGGTTGCGGATGTATTCGCCGATCAACTCGTCGTTCGGCAGCTTTTCGGTGATCATCTCGCCATAGGCGAGTTCTTTCACCCGGCGGCAGCCGTGCAGCAGCACCACCTTCTCGAACCGCTCATAGGTCTCGGGATCCTTGATCACGGAAAGGAACGGGGCCAAGCCCGTGCCGGTGCCGATCAAATAGAGGTTGCGGCCGTCTTCGAGGTTGTCGATGACCAGCGTGCCGGTGGCCTTGCGGCTGACGATGATCTCGTCGCCCTGCTTCAAATGCTGGAGGCGTGAGGTCAGCGGGCCATCCGGCACCTTGATCGAGAAGAATTCGAGCCGGTCCTCGTAATTGGCACTGGCGACCGAGTAGGCGCGCAGCAGTGGCTTCTCCCCGACCTTCAATCCGATCATGGTGAACTCGCCGTTTCTGAAACGAAACGAGGGATCGCGGGTGGTGGTGAAGCTGAACAGCGTGTCGGTCCAGTGATGGACGCTCAGCACGCTTTCCTGGTTGAAATTGCTCATCTTGCCGATCCCGTCGCTGGAGGCCGATTGCGATGCTCAAATCATTTGTATACGATCATTCGTATACGAATGAATAATCCAGCTTGATCCGATCGTCAAGCCGGGCAGAATGTCCGGCGAAGGCATTGAACCAAAAGGAAAAACCATGGCCCACGATGCACCCCAGGCGACCGGACCTGGCAAGCTGGTGATCCGCAATATCGGGCTGCTGCTGTCGGGGGCCCTGGAGAAGCCGATCCTGGACGGCGACACGATCGTAGCCGAGAACGGCAAGATCACCGCGATCGGCCGCTTCAAGGACGTCAATACCGAGGGCGCCACCACCGTGGTCGATGCCAACGGCACCACCGTCGCGCCCGGCCTGATCGACAGCCACGTTCATCCCGTCGCCGGCGACTGGACGCCGCGGCAGAACCAGACCAACTGGATCGACAGCTATCTCCATGGCGGCGTCACCACCATGATCTCGGCGGGCGAGGTGCACATGCCCGGCCGTCCCCGCGATGTCGTGGGCCTGAAGGCGATGGCGATTTTTGCGCAGCGCGCATTCTGGACGCTGCGCCCGGGCGGCGTGAAGGTTCATGCCGGCGCGCCGGTCATCGAATGCGAGATGGTGGAAGACGACTTCAAGGAGTTGGCCGCGGCCGGCGTGAAGCTGCTCGGCGAAGTGGGCCTGGGCGGCGTCAAGGACGGCCCGACCGCGCGCAAAATGGTCGGCTGGGCGCGCAAATACGGCATCCAGAGCACGATCCACACCGGCGGGCCGTCAATTCCCGGCTCCGGCCTGATCGACAAGGACGTGGTGCTGGAGGCCGACACCGACGTGGTCGGCCATATCAATGGTGGCCACACGGCCCTGCCCGACGACCAGATCCGCTGCATCTGCGAGGGCTGCAAGCGCGGGCTGGAACTGGTTCACAACGGCAACGAGCGCTCGGCGCTGTTCACGCTGCGCATCGCGCGCGAGATGGGTGACCTGCATCGTGTCATTCTCGGCACCGACGCACCGGCCGGCTCCGGCGTGCAGCCGCTCGGCATTTTGCGCATGGTCTCGATGCTGTCTTCGCTCGGCGACCTGCCCGCCGAACTCGCGTTCTGCCTGGCGACTGGCAACACCGCGCGCATGCGGGAGCTGGATTGCGGCATCATCGAAGTCGGCCGCTCCGCCGACTTCGTCCTGATGGACAAGGCGCAGCATTCGCCCGGCAAGAACATCCTGGAAAGCGTGCAGCTCGGCGACCTGCCCGGCATCGGCATGACCATCATCGACGGCATCGTCCGCACCCAGCGCAGCCGCAATACGCCGCCGGCCGGAAAGGTGCCGGAGATTATCATCGGGCATTGATGTGCGCAGGCGTATCTGAGAAAGTTACGTTAAGCCTCGAAAGCGGTGAACGAATTGCCGGCCAGCCCCGACAAAACCGGGCTGCCTTAATGGCAGTCTATTGGCTCTGGTCATCGAGGGATACGTGAAGAATTCGCTGCAAGTCGCCGGCGGGGTCATCGGTGCGGTCGCAGGCTTTATCGCCACACTGCTGATCCTGGAGTTGGTCGGCTTCGGAAACCGCGCCGATCCCATCACGTCGGGTATTCTGGCGCTGCTGGTGCTCGCGCCGCTTGGCGCGATCGCGGGTCTCGTCCTCGGCACGACGCTGACGACGCGGCTGCGCGGCGGAGAAAACACCGGCGGAGTTCTCCGTAACAGCCTGAAGGCACTTGCCGTTGTCGTCGCACTCTGCGTCGCGGCCGGCACGTCCTACTATGTTTACGCCGTCACGACGGCGACGCCCTGGCTCAACCCGAATGCCGCCACCCCACTTCTCGTCTTCGAGGTGCGCCTCCCCGTCGGAGCGACATTACCGAATTCCGCCCGTGCGATGGCGATCGAACTGCAGACCGACATCAACCGCATGCCGGGTGAGCCCCGCTTCAACCAGTTCCGTAGCGACGGCGACAGGCCGGTGATCGCGGGCGACGTCGAACTGGCGTTCCGCACCGCGCACCGGCAATTGGAGATCAAGGTCAAAGACCAGCCCGACCGACTTTACCTCATCGGCCTGTCGGCCAAGGCGCCGCATGCTTCGGAGCTTGGACCATGGCAAGCCAACGGCGACGGCAGCGAAATCCGCTATCGCGCCAAATGGCCGGGACGGGATTGAGCTACGCGCGCTAGCGTTGAAACCCGCTCGTTCGATGCGGGTAAGCGTGCCACAGTATCCGATCGATACATACCGGTGGTTGGTCGAAATCAGTCTGACCGCTATCGGTGACGGTTCCACGCATTCGTGGCCGTCGCCCGCTCGCTTGCGACATACCCCCAATATGCTACCCTATTGGCCGCTGGAAAGATTGTTTGCCTCACGCTGTCATTTACAGCTCTTGGAACAATCCGAGCCATGGCCCAGATTCGTGACATCAAGTCAGGCCGATTTGGCGCGCCACCGCGCGAACCAATGCCGCGCCGCCTTGCGGCCATCGTGGCAGGCGATATCTCCGGTTACAGCCGCCTGATGCAGATCGACGAAGAAGGCACGCACAACCGTGTCAAGCGCATCGAGCGCGATCTCATCGAACCCAGTATCGTGGAACATCACGGCAGACTTGTTAAAACCACCGGCGACGGGTTCATCGCGATTTTCGATAGTCCTGTCGAAGCCGTCCGCTGCAGCATCGTGATTCAACAAAATCTGGTGGGACGCAACGCGGCACTGCCGAAGCATCATTGGATCGAGTATCGAATTGGCGTCAATCTTGGCGATGTCATCATCGAAACCGACGACGTTTACGGCGACGGCGTCAATATCGCCACGCGGCTTGAAGGCATAGCCAAGCCCGGCGAAGTCTATATCTCCGGCGGCATCTACGAGCAGATAAAGCACAAGCTGGTTTGCGGATACGAATCTCTCGGTGATCGCCATGTCAAGAACATCACCGACCCGGTCCGGGTCTATCGCGTGCTTCCCGACCCAGCCGCACTGCACGAGAATCGGAGACGACGCGAAAGGATCCTGGCCTTCCTGCTTGTTCTTGCATTACTGATCATTGCGGGCGGCACTCTCTGGTACACGCTGTGGCAACCTCGCAAGGCGACAGAACAGGCGTCGGCTCCCGTTTCATCTCCGGCGGAAGCGCCGAAGGCGCCTGCGCCTGCAGCAAAACAACAAGCGACGCCGCAACCCTCGCCTTCCGTTGCGCCAGCTCAACAACAGGCGGCGCCGCCAGCGCCGTCGGCATCTCCCGCCGCTCCCCAGACCCCGCCGTCAACGCAGGCAGCCGCCTCGGTTCGAGAGCCCGAGATGGTTTCACTTAGGGGTGGCAGCTTCACGATGGGCAGCAACGAAGATCCTTCGGAAAAGCCGGTCCGTCAGGTGACGGTCAAGCCGTTTGCGATGGGGAAATTTCCCGTCTCCGTGCGGGAGTGGAACGCATGCGCCGCTGCAAAGGCATGCGGATTCACCGCGAGCGGAAAGGACGATGCGCCGGTTGCAAACGTGAGTTGGAGCGACGCCAAGCAATATGTCGCGTGGCTCGCGGAAACCACCGGCAAGCCGTATCGGCTGCCGAGCGAAGCCGAATGGGAATATGCAGCGCGCGGCGGCACGCAGACCAAATTTTGGTGGGGTGATCAGCTTCAGCCCGGCATGGTCAATTGCAAGAACTGCAGTGACATTCCAGCCGTCGATCAGCCGGTCAAGGTCGGCAGCCTGAAGCCAAATCCGTTTGGGCTATTCGATATGGGCGGCGGCGTCGATCAATGGGTCGAAGACTGCTGGCACAGAAATTATCAAGGCGCTCCGGCGGACGGATCAGCGTGGGTCGAGAATGGATGTCCCTCGCACGTCATCCGTTCCGGCTCCTGGAGGAAGGACTCAGACTATGCCCGGACGTCAAGCCGCGGCAGCTATGACACCAACGTGAGATATCCCACCCACGGGTTCCGCGTCGCACTATCCCCCTGAGGAGCGTGAGAGGCAGTCATGAAGGTGATGCAGTGGATCGCTCTGTCAGCAGCGCTCACTTGCCTGCCGTTCGCCGCGTGCGCTCAGGGAAAGCCAGCAGCGAAGGATGCCCTTCTCTATTTCGTGTGGCCGCAGAACGGCGCCTCCATCAAAGGTGGATTTTGGTGCCGCTTTGGTCTGCGCAACATGGGCGTGACCCACGCCGGAGACAATTATCCAAACAGCGGCCATCATCATCTTCTGGTCAATGTGAACGAGCCGCTCAATCCGAACGAACCGATCCCGCAAGACAAGTCACATCTGCATTTTGGGGCGGGGCAGACCGAAGCCCGGATCGAACTTCCACCCGGCAAGTACACGCTTCAGCTCGTGCTCGGCGATGCCGAACACTACCCGCACGTTCCTCCGGTGGTCTCACAGAAAATTACCATCACGGTCAGATAGAGCAGAGCAGAACTCTCCGCCAACTTTGCATCGTTGCACTTCGAATTACCTGTTTCGCGTGATCGGCTGATTGGTGGTCCAGTCGAAGGTACCTTGGTCGCGCTCGTCGACGGCGCGCTTCCAGCCCATCTCCTCCGACCGCCGCTTGAAGTTCAGCCCCTCGGGGGAATGCCGGGTAATGCCGTCGAACACGGTCGCGATCATCTGCGTCCCCATCAGCCCCATGTTGTAGAGCGCCTGGTTGACCATCAGCTTCTGCATCATGAGCTGGTTCTGCGGCACCGTCGCCATCCGGAGCGCGAGTGCGTCGACCTCGTCGTCGAGCCTGTCGGCCGGAACGGCTTTCAGCACGAGGCCGAGCGCCGCCGCTTCGACCCCGGTGATCTTGTCGCCGGTGAACAGCATGCGCTTGGCCTTTTCGGCGCCGAGCCGGTAGACCCACATCGCCGTGGTCGGACAGCCCCAGACCCGAACCGGCGGATAGCCGATGCGGGCGTCTTCCGCCATCACGATTATATCCGAACAAAGCGCGATATCGGAGCCGCCAGCCACCGCAAAACCGTGCACCTTGCAGATCACCGGCCGCTTGGAGCGGAACAAGCTCATGAACTTGTTGGTATTGTCGGACATACGGGCGTAGTCCTGCATCGGATCCCACGGCATTTTCTGGGTGTAGCCTTTGTTGCCGGAGGCGTAAGCCGTCAGGTCATATCCGGCGCAGAACGCTCGGCCCGCCCCCGCAAGCACGATCACATGCGCGCCCGGATCGTTGTCGGCGCGCGCGACCGCGTCCGCGAGCGCGCCCGGCAGTTCGTCGTCGATCGCATTCATGACTTCCGGCCGGTTCAGCGTGATGCGGGCGATGCGGCCGTCGCGCTCGTAGAGGACTTTGGCCATGTGCGGCTCCCCTGAAAAAAGATCAGATCTTGGCAAAGTCGCCGTGGCGGCCCTTGCCGGCTGCAAAGCGCGCGGCGCCGCTGGCGCCTTCCTTGAAGATGGCTTCGACGCCGTTGGTCCATTCCTGACGCAAGGCTTCGCGAACCGGCAAACCATACGTCTCGACCACGGAGCGCCGATCAGCCCGCACCGCCGCTTGCGGAAACCGCGCGATCTCACGCGCCATGGCTTCCGCCGCGGCGCGGGCGCCACCGCTCTCGACCACCTGCTCGCACATGCCGATGCGCAGTGCTTCGTCCGCCGGCACCTTCCGCCCTGTCAAAATGATTTCCATCGCGCGGCCTTGGCCGACCAGCCGTGCCAGACGCACGCTGCCGCCGTCCAGCAGCGGGATTCCCCAGCGGCGGCAATAGACGCCGAAATAGGCGCTCTCGGCCATCACGCGGATATCGCACCACAGCGCGAGCTCCATGCCGCCGGCCACCGCCGGCCCCTCCACCGCGGCGATCACGGGCTTCGACAATTCCAGCCGCGTCGGTCCTAGCGGACCGCGCGGCGCAGGGTTAGCGCCGGTCGGGAACGCCAGGCCATCGGCGACATGGCGCTGAAAGGCCTCGCGATCGGACAGCGTGCTGGCAAATTTGAGATCCCAGCCGGCGCAGAATGCACCACCCTCGCCCCACAACACGGCGACGCTGGCGGAACCGTCGGCGTCGAATTCCCTGAAGGCCTGCGCCAGCGCGTCCGCGCTGGCGGGATCCATCGCGTTGCGCGCCTCTGCAAACCGGCTGTGGATGACGGTCCACACCGCGCCCTGCTTTTCGATCCGGACCATTTCGCTTACTCCCTTACTGTCTTGATTTGCGTGCGGCCTTCGCGTTCTTCGGCGCCGCAGACGCAAGGCATTGCGCCAGCATCATGCGAAGCAGCGTTTGCGCGCCGGTTTGCAGAAAATCCAGCCGGCCCGCGATCTGCAGCACGAGCGCCCCGATCATCTGGCTGGTCAGCAGCGCCACCCACGGCCGAACCTCTGAAGGCTTGAGGCCGCGCACTTCGGTCAGCGGCACCGCGATGCGTTCCAGCACCTTCCAAAGCGCCTGGTTGAGTTCCTCATCCGACGGCTTGCCGACGCCGAGCCGCTTGAGGCCGCGGAACGCATAGAGGCCCAGATTTATCTCGAACCGGTGATCGAGGTAGTAGTTCAGGAAGGCGCCGCAGGCCGCCTCGACCTGCGCTTCCGGCGTCCGCGCTTTAGCCACGGCCTGGGCGACGCAGGCATCGAGCGCTGCCAGCGACTGATTCAGCAGTTCGGCATAGATCGCCTCCTTGCTGTCGAACAGCGGATAGATCGCGCCCGTCGTGCAGCCGGCGCGAACCGCGATGCCGCGCATGGTGGCCCCTTCGAGCCCCTGCTCGGCGAACTCGTCGCGCGCGGCGCGCAGCAGAAGCTCGCGCTTCGCCCCCTTCACGACGTCCGACCAGTCCTTTGCGGCGGTTGCGGGCTTGCTCATGATAACAGTGTTATCAAACCATTTGCTATGACGTCAATAGTAACAGTGATTTTTAAAGGCGCGCCAATATGGCGGCGCACATCAAGTCAACGCTCGATCGATTGCACGGGGCAAGGAGCGCGGACGACGCAGGGCGTCGTCCTGCAAATAGTCGCGAGCGGAATGGCGATGATCGAAGCCGTGCTAACGCGGCGCGGATCGGTCGCACCATCGTTATTTTCGCCTGCCGTATTGGGGTGTATGGTCGATTGCGCAAACCCCGGCCGGCGGCACTCGCGAGAGGAACTTAACGCGCCGGGCATTTCTTGCTGCTGCATGCCGCTGAGCCGTGTTGCTATTCATCGAGGCAAACAGGGAGGCAGTACGATGAACATTCGGCCCGACCCCACGTTTCACGCTTCGCCAAAGCTTGCCATGGAAGCTCCGCCGGAGAGCTTCGCCTACACCGTGCTGCTCAGCCCGGACTCTTCAAAGCCGGACGCACTCGCAGTCATCGACGTCAATCCGAATTCCCAGAGCTACAGCCAGGTCGTTCACACCGTGACGATGCCGAACAAGGGCGACGAGTTTCACCATTTCGGCTGGAACGCCTGCTCGTCGTCACTATCGCCGCTCACCGGACATGCCTTCCTCGAGCGTCGCTATCTCATCATCCCCGGCATGCGGTCTTCCCGCATCTACATCGTCGATACGAAGCCGGATCCCACCAAGGCGGCGATCCACAAGATCATCGAGCCGGAGGAAATCTTCAAAAAGACCGGATACTCGCGGCCCCACACCGTTCATTGCGGGCCGGAAGGCATTTACGTCTCTACGCTGGGCGGCGGTGGCAAGAACGGTACCGACGGACCGCCCGGCGTTTTCATCATGGATTGCGAGACATTCGAGGTGCTCGGACGGTGGGAGATCGATCGCGGCCCCCAGACAATGCACTATGATTTCTGGTGGAACCTGCCACGCGACTACATGGTGACGAGCGAGTGGGGGTTGCCGCCGCAGTTCGAGAACGGAATCGTGCCGGAGGATCTGCTCTCGAACAAGTACGGTCACCATATTCACTTCTGGGATCTGCGGGCCCGGCGAAACGTGCAGACGATCGATCTCGGGGCCAATCATCAGATGGGGCTGGAAGTGCGTCCCGCGCATGATCCGGTTCGCGAGTACGGCTTTCTGGGCGCCGTGGTCGACACCACAAATCTCGAAGGCTCGATCTGGACCTGGTGGCGCGAGGGCGGCAAGTTTCACGTCGAGAAGACGGCGACGATCCCGCCCGAGGCAGCACCGAAGGAGCAATTGCCGCCGCTGCTGCAGGGCTTTGGCGCAGTGCCGCCGCTGGTGACGGACATCGACCTGTCCATGGATGACAAATTCCTCTACGTCGCCTGCTGGGGCACCGGCGAGATGCGTCAATACGATGTCAGAGACCCGCGAAAGCCAAGGCTTGCCGGCTCGGTACACATTGGCGGCATCACGCGCCGCACGCCGCATCCGAACGGCAAGGCATTTGGAGGCGGTCCGCAGATGGTCGAGATCAGCCGCGACGGCAAGCGGGTGTACTGGACCAACTCGCTGTACTCGACGTGGGACAACCAGTTCTATCCCGATGGTGTCCCGGGCGCCATGGTGATGGCCAATGCGAAGCCGGACGGTGGCCTCGAACTGGCTAGGGATTACTGGGTCAATTTCCCCGACGGATACCGGTCACACCAGGTTCGGCTCGACGGTGGTGACTGTTCGACGGATTCATTCTGCTATCCGTCGGTTTGAAATTGAGTGCAGCCGACTGGACACCTGCCTGGCTCTGGCTGGCTGTCATCGCGAGCGGCCTCTACCATGGCGTCAACCCGGGCATGGGGTGGCCGCTCGCCGTTTCGGCCGGGTTGATGGAGAAGAGTCCGCGGGCGCTAGTGGCCGCGCTTTGGCCGCTCACGGCCGGCCATCTGCTCGCGATGCTGCTGGTGATCCTGCCCTTCGCTCTGCTCGTTGCCGTCGTCGAATGGCAGCGCACGATACAGATCGGCGCCAGCCTCCTCGTCATCGCCTTCGGTCTTTATCGATTGGCCAACCGGCGCCATCCGAGAGTCCTGGCGCGGATATCGCCGGCGCAATTGGGGCTGTGGTCATTCGCCGTGGCGCTCGCCCATGGCGCCGCGCTGATGCTGGTGCCGATCTATCTCGGGCTCTGCCGGGAAGCCGAACTCGACAGCGGCCACCAGGCCGCCGGCACGCTCATCAACGCCAATCTCGGCATGGCCGTTCTGGTTGCCATTGTCCACGCCGCCGCGATGGTTGCCGCCGGCGGATGCTGCGCGTGGCTCGCCTACCGCTATCTCGGCCTCAAATTCATATCGCAGAGCTGGTTCAATCTGGATACGACCTGGGCCGTCAGCCTTATTTTGGTCGGCGCTATCGCACTGGCGCTCAATGTCGCCTAGCGCGGCAGCCGCGGCCGGCTATTCAACGCAGCTTGTCGAGTAACGCGATCAGTGTCTCGCGCTCCTTCGCATCGAGTGGCGCCAGCGTCTCCCGCGAGATCGCAAGCGCGTTCGGCGCGGCTTTTTCGACCAGTTGCTGGCCGGCACGGGTGAGACTCACCAGCAGGCGGCGGCCGTCCTCGGGGTCCGGGCTGGTCTCGGTCAAGCCGCGCGCGGTGAGGCGGTCGATCACGCCCTTGATGGTCGCAACATCCATCGCCGTCAGCCGTCCGAGCAGGTTCTGCGAGCACGGTCCGGTCTCGGTCAGTTTTGCCAGCGCCGCCCATTGCGCCGACGTCAAGTTGATGCCGATCTCGCGGGCGAAGATGGTGGCGTGACGCTGCCAGACCTGGCGCAGGATGAAACCGATCTGCTCGTCGAGAATGTAAGACGGCCGCGCAGGCTTGACGGCTCGTTTCGGCGAAACACTCCTCCCCATTTTCCCGCCTCTTCCCTTGCTACCAGCTACAGCGACAGATGCGCGTCCCGGACGTCCGGCCGCGCGTCGAGTTCCGCCATCGTGCCGCCGAAGCAGATCTTGCCACGCTCGATAATGTAGGCGCGGTCGGAGATCAGCCGCGCGAAATGCAGATTCTGCTCCGAGACCACGATGCTGACGCCTTCTCGCTTCATCGCGAGGATGGCTTCGACCATCTGCTCGACGATTTTTGGCGACAGCCCTTCCGACGGCTCGTCGAGCAGCACCAGCGACGGATTGCCCATCAGCGTCCGTGCGATGGTCAACATCTGCTGTTCGCCGCCGCTCATGCGTCCGCCCGGGCGGTTGCGCATTTCGCCGAGATTAGGAAACAGCGTGAACAATTTCTCGCGCGTCCACTGCGGCGCATTCGGCCGCTTCGGCTGGCGGCCGACTTCGAGGTTTTCCTCGACCGTCAGGTCGGTGAAAATGCGCCGCTCCTCCGGCACATAACCGAGCCCGCCGCGCACGATCGCATGCGTCGGCTCGCGCGAGACGTCCTTGCCTTCGAAGACAATCCGCCCCGAACGATTTTCGACCAGGCCAACGATGGAGCGGAACGTGGTCGACTTGCCGGCGCCGTTGCGCCCGAGCAGCGCCACCACCTCGCCCTCGCCGACTTCGAGCGCGATATCGAACAGGATATGCGCCGGGCCATAAAAACTGTTGAGATCGGCGACCTGCAGCTTCATGCGCCGGCTCCCTCGCGGTGACGTGCGTCGTAGACCAGGCCTTCGCCGAGATAGATGGCGCGCACCTGCGGGTTGCCGCGGACTTGCTCGGGCGAACCTTCGGCGATCAGGCTGCCGCGGTTCAGCACCAGGATGCGATCGGCATGTTCGAACACCACGTCCATGTCGTGCTCGGTGAAGAGTACGCCGATCGATTTTTCGCGGGCGATGCGCGCGGTCAGCCGCATCAGTTCGATCCGCTCGCGCGGCGCCATGCCGGCGGTCGGTTCGTCCATCAGCAATAATTTCGGCTGGTTGGCGAGCGCGATGGCAAGCTCCAGCCGCTTCAGATCGCCATAGGCCAGCTCGCCGCACGGACGCCCGGCATAGGCGCCCATGCCGACGAGATCGAGCAGCCGGCCGGCCTCCTCGCGCGCGTAGCGTGCGGTCGAGCCCCAGAGATTGAACAATTGCCGTCCATACGACACCAGCGCGACCTGCACGTTCTCGCGCACGGTCATGGTCGGGAACGTCGCAGTGATCTGGAACGTACGCCCGACGCCGAGCCGCCAGATCGCGCGCGGCTTCCGGCCGACCGTCTCCTCGCCGAGCAGCGTGATCCGGCCGCTGTCCGGTGTGTTCTGCCCGTTGAGCATGTCGAAACACGTGCTCTTGCCGGCGCCGTTGGGGCCGATCAGCGCGAGGATTTCGCCCGCGCGCAGTTCGAACGAAACACTGCGCACGGCATGGACGCCGCCATAGGATTTGCTGAGGCCCTCGACCGACAGCAGTGTGGGGACCATGTTCATTCGGCAACCTCTACCCGGGAGGTGGCGAGCGCAGATTTCTTGTCGTCGGAGGATCGCCGGCGATTCCAGATCGCCTCCAGCGTGCCGACGATTCCCTTGGGGAACGCCACCACCATCAGCACGATGAAGCCACCCAGCACCAGCTTGGAGAGATCGGTCTGGCTGACCAGCCAGATGTTCGCCGCCTTGAACACGATGGCGCCGATGACCGCGCCGGAAACCGTCTCGACGCCGCCGAGCAGCACCATGACCAGCGCGTCCACCGACAGCGAGATGCCGAGGCTGTCCGGAAAGACGCTTCCCTTCAGATAGGCGAACAGCGCGCCGCCGATGCCTGCAACCGTCCCTGATATGACGAAGGCCGTCCATTGTACGCGTTTGCCGTTGATGCCGATCGCCTCGCTACGCAGCGGCGAGTCCCGTGTCGCGCGCAGCGCGAAACCAAATGGCGAGAATACGATCACCCGCAACACCGTCACCGCAAGCGCGGCGATCGCAAGCGACAGCCAGTAAAAACTGGCCGGGCCCGCGGCCCACTTGTCCGGCCAGACGCCCAAAATGCCGTTGTCGCCGCCGGTTACCGTGACCCACTGGAACGCGATCGACCAGACGATCTGCGCAAAGGCCAATGTCAGCATCGCGAAATAGACGCCGGACAGTTGCACGGCGAAGAAGCCGAACACGGCTGCACCGAGCAGGCCCAGCAAGGGGCCCAGCAGTAGCGAGACGATCATCGGCAGTCCCGCCGCCTTGGCGAGGAACGCAACGCCATAGGCGCCGAGCCCGAAATAGGCAGCGTGACCGAACGAGGCGAGCCCGCCGACCGACATCAGGAAATGCAGGCTTGCGGCAAAGATCACGAAGATCGCAATCTCCGAGCCGACGGTCAGCGCGTAATTTCCTGCGAACAGCGGCAGCATGGCCGCAAGGACCAGCGCGCCGATCGACATCAGCCGCTCGCCCGAGGTCAGCGGTCGCCACGGATTGACGGTCAGCCCCGGCGTGCGGCGTGCGGCGGCCTCCGGCTTGCCGAACAGGCCCCATGGCCGCACGATCAGCACGACCGCCATCACCAGGAATACCAGGATGATGGAGATTTTCGGGAATATGAGAATGCCGAAGGCGTTCAGTTCGGACACCAGCACGGCGGCGACGAAGGCGCCGATGATGCTGCCGAGCCCGCCGATCACCACCACCACGAACACGTCGACGATGATGCGCAGGTCCAGCGCGTGATGCACGGCATCGCGCGGAATCTGCAGCGCGCCGCCAAGCGCTGCGAGAAAGACGCCGAGTGCAAACACGCTGGTGAACAGCCATTTCTGATTGACGCCGAGCGCCGCCACCATGTCGCGGTCCTGCGTTGCCGCGCGCACCAGCACGCCCCAGCGCGTGCGCTGGAACAACAACCAGAGCACGCCAAGCACGACCGGACTGAGCCCGATCAGGAACAGGTCGTAGCTCGGGATATTCTGTCCGAAGAAATCGACCGCCCCCTTGAAGCCGGGCGCGCGGCGGCCGAGCAGATCGTCGGGTCCCCAGATCAGCACGACGATATCCTGCACCATCAAGGTCAGGCCGAAGGTCGCGAGTAACTGGAACAGTTCCGGCGCATGATAGATCCGCCGCAGCAGTACCATCTCGACCAGCACCCCGATAACGGCGACGACCAGCGCCGCGACGACGATGCCGCCCCAAAAACCGAGCGCGCCGGAGAAACGCTCGGTCAGCGTGAACGCCACATAGGCGCCGAGCATGTAGAACGCGCCATGGGCGAAATTCACGATCCGCGTCACGCCGAAGATAATCGACAGCCCCGACGCGACCAGAAACAGCGACGCCGCGCTGGCGAGACCGGTCAGGAACTGAACGAAGTAAAAAGCCATGGGCGGTCCGGTTGGTGCAATCGTCAGAGCGGGCCCCTCATCCTTCGAGACGGCGCTTCGCGCCTCCTCAGGATGAGGTCTTTCTGTCTTACCTCGCCCCGCTTGCGGGGAGAGGTCGGATCGCCTCGGCGATGCGAAGCATCGTCCGGTGCGATCCGGGTGAGGGGGTACAGGTCTATCGACTTGCATAGGACTCGCGGAGAGAGCCCCTCACCCCAACCCTCTAAGAGCGAGCTTCGCTCGTCTCGACCCCGCGAAGGGCGGGGAGAGGGAGAGAGAGAAGTTCAATCCTTCGGGCGCAGCTTGGCAACCTCCGCATCACCAGGGAGATAGTCCGCCCCCTTGCGATAGACCGAGTCCACCATCACGCCCTTGCCGTCCTTCAGCGCGGTCTTGCCGACATAGGCGCCGAGCGTCGACTGGTGATCGATCTTGCGGAAGGTGATTTCGCCGAACGGCGACGGCATCGACAGGCCTTCGGTCGCGGCAATCAGCTTCTCCGGATCGGTCGAATTGGCTTTCGCAAGGATTGCCGCTGCCGCCTTGATGGTCTGGTAGCCGACGATCGAGCCGAGCCGCGGATAGTCGTTGTACTTGGCCTGATACGCCTTCAGGAACTTGTCATGGTCCGGCGTCTTGATGTCGTACCAGGGGTAACCCGTGACGATCCAGCCCTCGGGCGTCTCGTCCTTCAAGGGATCGAGATATTCCGGCTCGCCGGTGAGGAAGGACACCACCGAGCGTCCCTTGAACAGGCCGCGCGTATTGCCCTCGCGCACGAGCTTGACCAGGTCGGCGCCGAAGGTGACGTTGAGGATCGCTTCGGGATTGGCTGATGCAACCGCCTGCACCACCGGGCCCGCATCGATCTTACCCTGCGGCGGCCACTGCTCGTCGACCCACTGGATGTCCGGACGCTTCTCCGACATCAGCTTCTTGAACACCGCGACCGCCGACTGGCCGTATTCATAGTTCGGCGCAATCGTCGCCCAGCGCTTGGCTGGCAGTTTGGCGGCTTCTTCCACCAGCATCGCCGCCTGCATATAGTTGGAAGGACGAAGCCGGAATGTGTAGCGGTTGCCCTTGGACCAGGTGATGGCGTCGGTCAAAGGTTCTGCCGCCAGGAAAAATACTTTCTTCTGGTTGGCGAAATCGCTGACGGCCAGACCGATGTTGGATAGGAACGTGCCGGTCAGCATCGCCACGTTCTCGCTCGACACCAGTTCGTTGGCCGCGGTCTGCGCGTCTGCCGGCTTGCCGCCGTCATCCTTGGAGATGACGACGAGCTTCTTGCCGTTAATGCCGCCCGCGGCGTTGACTTCCTCGACCGCGAGCTGCCAGCCCTTGCGATAGGGCTCGGTGAAGGCAGGCAACAGCGAATAGCTGTTGATCTCGCCGATCTTGATCTCGCTCTGTGCCATGGCGCTGCCGGCCATGCCGGCCACCGCGATCGCCAAACCCGCTCCAAGTACGTGTCTACGTAGCATCCCTACCTCCAATGTACTGTGAAACTATCTTAAACCGTCTTCGCCTTTGACTTCCGAAACCGTCAGTCCACCGACGCGAGGCAACGGCCTGCCACTGTCGGTAACCGCAACCGCCACCATGATCTCGTTGGCGCGCGGCGCATCGTTGATCTGCACTTCCATCCCGTCGAAATGGCTGCGCACGAAGGCCGCATCCTTGTGGCCGAGCGGAATATCCAGCGTCGTTCCGGGACCGCTGCGCTTCTTCGACGACGGGATCAGCGCCGCGCCCTTGCTCAAAACTTTCCGTACCGGCGCACCCATTTTCGGATGCAGGATCGCGGCCGCGTGTTCCAGTTCGCCGTTTTCGCCGACGGCTGCGGCCTTGCCGTAGCTGTGCGCCTTGGCGCCGTCGATGCCGAGCGCCGCCACCGCTCTTTTGGAAAGTAGATCGCCGAGCTCCTCACCGATTTCGATCAACGGCGAGAGATCCTCGACGTAGCGGCCTGCAAAGGGATTCTCGATCACGGCGATCGCCGCTGCGCGCCGGGTCGGCGGCGCAACCTTCTGACCCATCTCGAGATGAGTCTCCTCGACCACCGTGACGATCTTGCGAATGATCGCGCTCATTTTATCAGCCTCGCTTCCGATCAAACATGCGCTACTCTTTCCAGTGTGCTTCCATGAAACGCCGGCGCCGCGCCTGCCTTGATCCCTGTTGCACCCACCACGGCCGTCTCGCCTAGTAGACGCAAGGCCGCACCTTCGATCAATCCCGCCGCAAGCAATTGCTGTGCCCGGCTCACCCCTGCCCTCAACGCATCGTCGATTTCGCTTTCCCCGAGCACGCCGACATCGCGGGTTACAAGGCGCGCGCCGAGATCGCTATCGGGCTGCAGTTCGTTCGCCGAGCAACGGATGATCGCGGAATGACCTGGCAGATCGACCGCGTTGGCGATGATGGTGGCGGCGGCATCTGCCTGAGATGCCGTTTTCGCCAGCACGGTGACGGCATCCGCGATCCCCAGCGAAAAACTGCGGCCGTGCCGTCCGCTGGTCGCGATGCCCCGCACCGGATCGTCGGCGTCGATGTCAATCGTTCGCATCAGGCCATGCCGGTCGGGCCGATCCATCAGGCCCACGGTAAACTGCTCGCCGCCGGCGAGATGCAGCGCGATGTCACCGCCATTGTTGACGTAGGCGCGGTCGAGCCGTGCGGCGGCAAGCATCGCGCCGAGAATCTCCTCAGCGACGCTCCCCGCCACCGCTGCCATCGGCGTGATGAACTCTTCGGTCGCAAACGGCACGACAGCCGCATGCATGCGGCGCGCGACGACGCCCTTCAGTGGGCATCGAATCGGATCGGCGGCCATTCGGAGTTCAACCAACTCCTCGCAGAGTTCATCCAGCAGGCCGGTAAAGCGCCGCGCCGCCGCCTCATACGCAGCGCGCACACCGCCTTCCCTGCCCTTCGCCTCGATGACCAGATCAATCGGACCGTCCTGCAAATGCAACCGCTTGCCGTCCGGAAGAAGCGCGATTTGCGGCAGCCGTTTCATGCGCGCCGTCCCGGGATGTAAGGCATCGGACGGAGCTCGGTATTGTCTCGCAACGACGCCAGCGGACGGACGTGATCCATGTGCCCGCCGAGCGCGGCATAATCGGAAAGCCGCAGCGTGAACTCGATCGGCGCCACCAGCGCCGGTGTCGGCACATAGCCGAAGGCGCCGGCCGGCATCTGCGTCACATCAACCATGAAGGTGATGCCCCCGCCCGGCCAGACATACACAGGCGCACCGCCGCTGGTGACCCGCGTCAGCGCATCCTTGACCGAGCGCGTCAGCCGCACCGGATTGTCGGTGACGCCGGCACGCAGCGAGCCGCCGGCGCCGCCCATGAACAGCACCGTGCATAGCGCCGGTTCGCAATTTTCCTGGATACGCTCGACCGAGAACCGAAGATCGGGTGGCATCTGCTTTTCGATCGGCCGCAGCGCTTCATCAAGCTCGTAATAGGCCGCGTGCTCGCCGGTGGTCGAGACCATCAGCATGGTCAGGCCGGGCCGCGCCTCCTTTGGATTGAACGGCCCCAGCACTGACAGCGGATCGGAAATATTGGTGCCGCCCCAGCCGGTGCCAGGCTCGGCGACCTGGAAATACCGGCCCGGCGTCGAGCGCCGCCCCTTCATCTTGATCCCGGTATCGGGAATATCGAGCAGCTTGCCGGCCTGGTGTTCCGAGAGAACGCCGGTGATGTGATCGTCCACGACCACGACTTCATCGACCTTGCCATGCCATTGCTTGGCGAACATGCCGATCGTCGCCGAGCCGCAGCCCACCCTCATGCGCTCTTCGGCAACGCCGTTGACGATGGGGGGATAGCCGGCCTGCACCACGACGGTAGCGCCGCCATCGATCGTCAGTTCCACCGGCTTGCAGTTGGAGAGGTCCATTAGCGCGTCGCAGGTGACACGGCCTTCCTTCTTGGAGCCGCCGGTCAGATGATGCACGCCACCGAGGGAGAGCATCTGCGAGCCGTACTCGCTGGTCGTCACATGGCCGATCGCCTCGCCTTCCGCGCGGACGGTCGCCGTCTCCGGGCCGAGATAGCGGTCGGTGTCGATCTTCACCTTGACGCCGCAATAGCTGAAGATGCCCTCGGTCACGACGGTGACCATGTCGACGCCATCGATCTCCGATGACACGATAAAGGGCGCGGGCTTGTAATCCGGGTATGTGGTGCCGGCGCCGATGGCGGTCACGAACACGTTCGGTTCGTGGACGATCTTGCCATCCCAATCGCCGCCGCCGGCCTGGAACGGCACCAGCCGTCCGCCATGCGATACCGTCTGTTCCAGCACGATATGCGGATCGACGCGCACCAGTTCACCGTTGTGATTGGCATAGCGATCGCACGCGCCGGCCGCGCCCGGTTTGATGTAGCACATCACCGGACAGGCATCGCAGCGGATCTTGTCGCCACCGGCGACGGTCGCATCGGTCATGAACAAGCCTGCAGTCGAGAAGGCGCCGATCGGAGCCGCTTCCTCACGGCCCGATCACTTTGTTCGTATACGAATGATGTTGCGCGCGGACGGAAACGCTGTCAAGCGGCCCCTGCCGCGAAAGGCCCGACTTGCCGCATAATACCTCATTTGCCTCGCCGCTCTGTTCATAAAGCGAGCAGCGCACTGCAGCGCGGGATCGTGCGGCTTGCACGTTTGTACACAAACGGTATCTTTCGGCAGCGTCCAGCGCGTAGTTTGCAGCGCAACGAAGGCTTAGGAGAGCATGACGCAGAGCACGATGCGCCTCACCGTCAACGGCAAGACCAGCGATGTCGACGCCGCGCCCGACACCGCATTGCTTTACGTCCTGCGCAACGACCTCGCCTTGAACGGACCGAAATATGGCTGCGGTCTCGGCGAATGCGGCGCCTGCGCGGTGCTGATCGACGGCGTCGCCGCGCGCTCCTGCGTGATCCCGATCGAGGGCTGCATCGGCCGCGACATCGTGACGCTCGAAGGTCTCGGAACGCGCGAGCATCCCGATCCCGTGCAGCAGGCCTTCATCCGCGAACAGGCCGCGCAATGCGGCTACTGCCTCAACGGCATGATCATAGCGACCAAGGCCTTGTTGTTGCGTTCCGCTCACCCGTCGGACGATGAAGTGCTGGAAGCGCTGCGCCATCATCTCTGCCGCTGCGGCGCGCATGTCGAGATCATGCGTGCGGCGATGCGGGCCGCAGGCCGTGCCGTTGAGGCGCAGGCGTGATGACGGCTCCCGACACGACCGAGGATCGCGAACGTCTGCAGGGAACGCTGTCCGTCGTTCGTCCCGCCTCCCCCGTCGAAGCCGTCAAGTTCGAGACCTTCATCAGGATCACCGCCGACGGATCGGTCACCGCCTATAACGGCCATGTCGATCTCGGCACCGGCATCCGCACCGCGCTCGGACAGATTGTCGCCGAAGAGCTCGACGTCTCCTTTGCGCGCGTCGTCGTCGTGCTGGGCGATACGTCTCTGGTGCCCAATCAGGGCGCGACGATCGCGAGCGAAACGATCCAGATCACTGCCGTGCCGCTGCGCAAGGCCGCAGCGCAGGCACGGCAGTTCCTGATCGCACGCGCGGCGGAGCGGCTGGAGCTTCCGGTCGAAGGACTCGTTATCGAGGACGGCCTGGTCCGCGGCAAGGACAATCGCAGCGTCAGCTATGGCGAACTGATTGCGGGTGAGACCATCCAGCTTGAACTGGCCGATGATGTTCTCGTGAAGTCTGTCGATGCCTACACCATTGTCGGCCAATCCGTGCCGCGCGTCGATCTGCCGGCGAAGGCAACCGGCGAATTGGTCTACGTTCACGACATGCGCGTGCCCGGCATGCTGCATGGCCGCGTCGTTCGTCCGCCCTATGCCGGCGTCGATGTCGGTGATTTCATCGGCAACAGCCTGATCGCGGTCGACGAGTCCTCCGTGCGCGACATCCCCGGACTTGTCGCCGTTGTGAAGATCGGCGACTTCGTTGGCGTCGTCGCCGAGCGCGAGGAAAATGCGATCAAGGCCGCAGCGCAGTTGAAGGTTTCCTGGAAGCCGGTGCCGACGCTGCCCGACCTGCAGAACATCGAGACCGCGCTGCGTGCCAATCCGTCGACGCCGCGGACTCTGATCGACAAGGGCAATGTCGATGCGGCGATTACCGGCGCGGCGAAGCCGATGCCGCGAACCTACATCTGGCCGTACCAGATGCACGCTTCGATCGGCCCTTCCTGCGCGGTTGCCGATTATCAGGAGGATCTGACGCGGGTCTGGTCCGGCACGCAGAATCCGCATCATCTGCGCACCGAATTGGCGCGGCTGATCCATCGCCGCGAAGCCGAGATCGAGGTGATCCGGATGGAGGCTGCCGGTTGCTACGGCCGCAACTGCGCCGATGACGTTTCTGCCGACGCAGTGCTGCTGTCGCGCGCCGTCGGCCGACCAGTACGCGTTCAGTTGACGCGTGAGCAGGAACATGCGTGGGAGCCAAAGGGCACAGCGCAGTTGATGGACGTCAATGGCGGATTGAACGCCGACGGCAGCGTCGCCGGCTATGACTTTGCCACGCGCTATCCATCGAACGGCGCGCCGACGCTGGCGCTGCTGCTGACCGGCACGATCCCGCACACGCCCGCCATCTTCGAGATGGGCGACCGCACCGCGATCCCGCCCTACGATTACGACAATCTGCGCGTGGTGGCCAACGACATGCCGCCGATCGTGCGTGCCTCCTGGCTGCGCGGCGTCTCGGCGCTGCCGAACACTTTTGCGCATGAATCCTGGATTGACGAATGCGCCGATGAAGCCGGCGTCGACCCGATCGAGTACCGCCTGCGCTATTTGAAGGACCCGCGCGCCATCGATCTCGTCAACGCAGTTGCAGAGCGCGCCGGCTGGAAGCCGCGGCCGATGCGCGAGGACAAACAGGCCGAGGGTGACATCGTGCGCGGACGCGGCTTTGCCTACGCTCTCTATGTGCACAGCAAGTTTCCGGGCTATGGCGCGGCATGGTCGGCGTGGATCGCCGATGTCGCCGTCAACAAGGCAACCGGCGATGTCAGCGTGACGCGCGTCGTGGCGGGACAGGACTCCGGCCTGATGATCAACCCGGAAGGCGTCCGCCACCAGATCCACGGCAACGTCATCCAGTCGACCAGCCGCGCGCTGATGGAGGAAGTGTCGTTCGATCGCACGTCGGTGACGGCGCGGGAATGGGGCGCCTACCCCATCATCAAATTCCCCGAGGTGCCCGAGATCGACGTCCTGATGTTGCCGCGGCAGGATCAACCGCCACTCGGCGTCGGCGAGTCCGCCTCCGTCCCCAGCGCGGCTGCCATCGCCAACGCCATCTTTGATGCGACGGGTGTGCGCTTTCGCGAATTGCCGTTCACGCCGGAACGTATCTTGCGGGGATTGCACGGCGAGGAACAGCATGCACCGGAAGCGTTGCCGTCGCCGACATCCGCGCCGCAGCCCGACCTGAACAGGTGGCAAAATCCTTTTGCCGGACGCCGCGGCGTGTTCGCGACAGCCGCAGCCCTGTGCGCCGCCGCGATCGGTATCGGCGCCGCCGTCTTGCCGTGGCGCGCGATCGCGCCGATCGCGCGGCCCGATGCCTCGGTCTATTCGGCCGCGACCATCGCCCGCGGCCAGCAACTCGCCGCGCTCGGCGACTGCGCGGTCTGCCACACCTCGGCGAACGGTATCCTCAACGCCGGCGGCAAGGCGTTGCCTACGCCTTTCGGTACGATCTATTCGACCAACATTACGCCCGATGTCGAAACCGGAATCGGCGCGTGGTCCTATCCCGCCTTCGAGCGCGCGATGCGGGAGGGAATCCATCGCGACGGCCGACATCTCTATCCGGCATTTCCCTACACGCATTTCGCCAGGACCACCGACGCCGACATGCAGGCGCTCTACGCCTATCTGATGGCGCAGTCGCCGGTGCGCGCAGAGACGCCGCAGAATGCGCTGGCGTTTCCGTTCAACCTGCGTCCACTGATGGCGGGATGGAACGCGCTGTTCCACAAGCCGAGTACGTTTCAGCCTGACTCGACCAAGTCCGAGATATGGAATCGCGGGGCCTATCTGGTCGAAGGCCTCGGCCATTGCAGCGCCTGCCATTCGCCGCGCAATGCGCTCGGCGCGGAGAAGGCGAACGCCTATCTCGCCGGCGGATTTGCGGAAGGCTGGGAAGCGCCGGCGCTGACGTCGCTGTCGCAGGCGCCGATCCCATGGAGTGAGGGTGAGCTTTACGCTTACCTGCGAACCGGCGAGTCGCGGCTTCACGGCGTCGCCGCCGGGCCGATGGCGCCCGTCGTGAAGGAGCTCACAGCACTTCCAGATTCCGATATCCGCGCCATGTCGGTCTATCTCGCTTCGTTCAATGAGAACTCCATGGATCCCGCGGCGCAGCAAGCGCTCGCCGCGAGACTGGAATCCTCGACTGGCACGCTCGCGTCGGCTGCCTCCAGCACCGGCGCCCGGCTCTACCAAGGGGCCTGCGCGGTGTGCCACGAGGTCGGCGGCGCGCCGCTGTTCGGCAGCCGGCCGTCGCTGGCGCTGAACAGCAATCTGCACAGCGCCGCGCCTGATAATCTGATCCAGCTCATCCTGCACGGCATCGCGAAGCCGGCCGCAAGCGATCTCGGCTATATGCCGGCCTTCAAGGACAGCCTGACCGACGGCCAGGTCGCGGAACTGACCGCTTATCTGCGACGGCAATTCGCCCCGGACAAGCCTGCCTGGACCGGTATCCAGGCGGCAGTCGGCCGAATCCGGCAGGAATAGCGCGCTGAGCTGCCATGTTCCGGCCAGAACCCACTAGTTGGGCGGCCTCCGGCACGGTAGAGTTCCGCCATGGCAGTTACCGACATTGCATCCCGAACCTATAACCATGGCTGGCGGCTCGACCCGATCGTGCGCAGCCTGCTCGACACCGATTTTTACAAGCTTTTGATGCTGCAGATGATCCGCGAATTCTATCCGGATCAGCGCGTCACCTTTTCGGTCATCAACCGCACGAAGCAGGTCCGCCTTGCCGAGATCATCGACGAGGGCGAACTGCGCGCGCAGCTCGATCATGCCCGCACCATCCGCTTCACCAAGAAGGAACTGATCTGGCTCGCGGGTAATACGTTCTACGGCAAGACCCAGATGTTCTCGCCCGACTTCATCAACTGGCTCGCCAGCTTTCGCCTGCCCGAATACGAATTGAACAAGGTCGACGGCCAGTACGAACTGCACTTCCATGGGCCGTGGACCCACACCACGATGTGGGAGATCCCGGCGCTCGCGATCATGAACGAGCTGCGTTCGCGACAGGCGACCAAGGGACAGGGACGTTTTGTGCTCGACGTGCTCTATGCCCGCGCCAAGGCCAAGCTGTGGTCCAAGGTCGAACGGCTGCGCAAGCTCGAAGGCTTGCGGCTGTCGGACTTCGGCACCCGCCGCCGCCACGGCCACCTCTGGCAGCGCTGGTGCGTCGAGGCGGTCAAGGAGGGACTCGGGCCTTCGTTCACCGGCACCTCGAACGTGCTGCTGGCGATGGACAACGATCTCGAAGCGATCGGAACCAACGCGCATGAACTGCCGATGGTCGCAGCCGCGCTCGCCAATTCCGACGAGGAACTGCGCTGGGCGCCCTATCGTATCCTAGATCAGTGGCGACACACCTATGGCGGCAATCTTTTGATTGCGCTGCCCGACGCCTTCGGCACCAAGGTGTTTTTGCGCGACGCGCCGGACTGGCTCGCCGACTGGACCGGCTTTCGCCCGGACAGCGCGCCGCCGATCACGGCCGGCGAGGAGATCATCAAGTGGTGGAAGCAGAAGGGCCGCGATCCCAGGGAGAAGCTGCTGGTTTTCTCCGACGGCATGGACGTCGACTCGATCGAGGAGACCTATCGCCATTTCGCGGGACGCGTCCGTATCTCGTTCGGCTGGGGCACCAACCTGACCAATGATTTCGTCGGCTGCGCGCCCGATGGTTCCGCCGATCTCGATCCAATCTCGCTGGTCTGCAAGGTGACCTCGGTCGATGGACGGCCGGCGGTCAAGCTGTCCGACAATCCCGAGAAGGCGACCGGCTCCGCGTCCGAGGTCGAGCGCTATCTGCGCGTGTTCGGAAATGCCGGCCGCGTCCGCACTCCCGTGCACGTCTGAACCCGCAAATATCAATTTCCAGCCACCTATCGACTTGACGAGCCCCGCATGCCCGCACCCAAGCCGCCTGCTTTCGAAACCCTGAGCCTGCACGCCGGCCAGCGCCCGGACCCCGCAACCGGCGCCCGCGCGGTGCCGATCTACCAGACCACGTCCTATGTGTTCCAGGATTCCGATCACGCCGCGGCACTGTTCAACCTGGAACGCGCCGGCCACATCTACACGCGCATTTCCAATCCCACCACGGCGGTGCTCGAGGAGCGCCTCGCCGCGCTCGAAGCCGGCGTCGGCGCGATCTGCACGGCGAGCGGTATGGCCGCGATGCATCTGGCGATCGCCACCCTGCTCAATGCGGGCGATCACATCGTCGCCTCCTCCTCGCTCTACGGCGGCACCATCAACCTGCTCACCCACACGCTGCCGCGCTTCGGTATCACCACCACCTTCGTCAAGCCGCGTGCGCTCGATGAATTCCGCGCGGCGATCAAGTCGAACACGCGGCTCGTGATCGGCGAGACCATCGGCAATCCCGGGCTGGAAGTGCTGGATATTCCTGATGTCGCCCAGATCGCGCATGACGCCAAAATTCCGCTGTTGATCGACAACACCTTCGCCACGCCGTTTCTCAGCCGGCCGATCGAACTCGGCGCAGATATCGTGATGAACTCGGCGACCAAATGGATCGGCGGCCACGGCATCGCGATCGGCGGCGTCATCGTCGATGGCGGCCGGTTCGACTGGCACGCTTCCGGCAAATTCCCCCAGCTCACCGAGCCCTATGCCGGCTATCACGGCATCGTCTTCGACGAGCAGTTCGGCCAGGCCGCCTTCATCATGCGCGCGCGCACGGAAGGTTTGCGTGATTTTGGCGCGTGTCTCTCGCCGACCAACGCGTTCCAGTTGTTGCAGGGCGTCGAGACGCTGGGCATCCGCATGGAGCGCCACATGAGCAATACGCTCGCGGTGCTCGAGGCGCTCACTGCCAACAAGGCCGTCGACTGGGTGCTGCATCCCGCGCTGGAGAATCATCCCGACCATCAGCTCGCGAAGCGGCTGCTGCCGCGGGGCGCCGGATCGATCGTCTCTTTCGGCATCAAGGGCGGTCGCGCGGCGGGCAAGAAATTCATCGAATCGTTGCGGATGATCAGCCACCTCGCCAATGTCGGCGACGCCAAGACGCTGGTCATCCACCCCGCCAGCACCACGCATCAGCAGATGGACGCCGCACAGTTGAAGGCCGCAGGCGTCGGCGAGGAGCTGGTGCGGCTGTCGGTCGGAATCGAAACCGTTTCCGATATCATCGACGATCTCGGCCAGGCGCTTCGCGCATCGCAGAAGGTTTGAACCATGCAGCTTTCCGTCAATGGTGCTGATGTCTTCGTTGCCACCGGCGGCCGTCCGTTCGATCCGTCGCTGCCTGCAGTGGTGATGCTGCATGGTGCGGGTTTTGATCATTCGACCTGGGCGCTGCACAGCCGCTGGTTCGCGCATCACGGCTATTCCGTGCTGGCGCCGGACTTGCCGGCCCATGGCCGTTCTTCCGGCGCGCCGTTGCCGACCATCGCCGACATGGCCGACTGGACTGCGGCGCTGCTCGACTCGGCCGGCGCGCCGAAGGCGAAGCTGGTCGGGCATTCGATGGGATCGCTGATCGCGCTCGAGACTTCCGCGCGGCATTCGGAGAAGGTCTCCGGCCTCAGTTTGATCGGCACCGCCGCCGCGATGACGGTGGGGCCCGATCTGCTTAAGGCCGCGGAGTTCAACAATCCCGATGCCATCGACATGGTCTCGATCTGGGGTCTCGGCTTCAAGGCCGAACTCGGCGGCAGCCTCGCGCCGGGACTATGGATGCACCAGGGCGCGCAGCGCGTGCTGCAGCAGACGCGGCCGGGCGTGCTGTACAACGATCTCAATGCCTGCAACTCGTATCAGAACGCGCTCGCCGCAGCCGCGCAGGTGAAAGTGCCCGCCACCTTCATTCTCGGCGAGCGTGACATGATGACGCCTGCGAAGGCCGGCAAGACATTGGCGGCGGCGACGCCGAATTCGCGCACCGTTGTGGTTCCGGGCGCCGGCCACATGATCATGGCCGAAGCGCCGGACGAGTTGCTGGCGGCGCTGCGTCAATAGTTACTGCCTTCCCGCCGGCCTCCGCTCCACTGGATGAATATCGATCGCGCACAGGCGTCCCAACCGCAGCACGTCCATCGCGAGCGTGCGGCCGATGCGGTCGCGGTCGAGGGCGCGGATCAGATCGTCGACGCCGTTGATCTCGATGCCGTCGAGCCTGATCACGACATCGCCGGGCAGCAGCCCCGCCTTCTCCGCCGGACTATCCGGCTCGATCTGCGCCAGCAGCGCGCCCATCTTGTTGTCGACGCCGGCGACCACCGCGTGACGCCGCGGGATCGGCGCGGTCTGTCCGGCGACGCCGATATAGGCGCGGCGGACGTAGCCGTGACGGATGATCTCGGACAGCACGAACTGCGCGGTGTTGCTGGCGACCGCAAAGCAGATGCCCTGCGCGCCGTTGATGATCGCAGTATTGATGCCGATCACTTCTGCGGCCGACGACACCAGCGGCCCGCCGGAATTTCCGGGGTTGAGCGCGGCGTCGGTCTGGATCACGTCTTCGATGGTTCGTCCGCTCACCGATCGGATGGATCGGCCGAGCGCCGACACCACGCCGGCTGTCACCGTCGATTCAAAGCCGAGCGGGTTGCCGATCGCGACCACGAGTTGGCCGCGGCGCAGGCTCTTGGAATTGCCCAGCGAGGCGTAGCGCAGATCGCGCGCGCCATCGGCCCGCAGCAACGCGAGGTCGGTATCGGGATCGACACCCAACACATGCGCGTCGGTGACAAAGCCTTCGATGTCGCGCAGCCTGATCTCTTTCGATGACCCGACCACATGGCTGTTGGTCAGCACGAGACCATCGGGCGAGATCACGATGCCGGAGCCAAGTCCGCCGCGCTCACGCACGCTGCGCACCTTCGGCCCCGTCTCGACGCGCACGACGGCTGGGCCGACGCGCTCGGTCACGTCGATCACGGCATTGGAATAGGCATCGAGCAAGACCCGATCATTGTCCCGGGCAGGCTCGGCCGTTCGCGATGACGGCCCGTCATCGGCGATATCTGAGGTAAAATCCAACATGGCGAGATTCCTTCGGCTCATCAGATGGTGGCCGGGAACCGGATTCGCAAGATGTCCGCGTTCGCCGCAAGGCTGGCCTGTTACGGCGCCCGCCTGAGCGTCCCCGACCTTGCTCTGACCGGATCGAGCAGCGCCCAGTCACCCTCCTCCAGCGTGTAGCCTCTCGGGAACGGTGCGCGAAGCTCCAACCCGAGCGAGCGCAACACCCGGTCGTCACGGTAATAGCATTGCAGGACGACACGAACGAGCGTCGCTGCCGCGGCGCCTCCGGTGGCGCGGAACTCGTTCGCTATCGCCTCGCGCCTGGCCGCATCGAGTTCGGCCAGGGGCCGGCCGGCGAGACGCGCGAGATGATCGAGCGCCTGCTTGACCTGCGCGGTGTCGCGGCCGAGCGTCGCCAGCATGTCGGCCTGGATCGCGGGATCGTCCGCGCCGGGCACCTTGTACTCGTCGCTGGCGGGAACGATCATCGCGGCGACGGTGCGGAGATCATCGCGTTGGGCCGAGGTCAGTTGTTTTGCTGCGGACATGTTTGCTGCGGACATGGCGGTCTCAATCGAAGAGGTTGGCAAGGCGTTGCTTCATCTGGTCGGCGACATAGAGCGCGATCGCCTGGATGGTCGAGGTCGGGTTGACGCCGCCTGATGTCACGAACACGCTGCCATCGACGATGAAGAGATTCTTCACATCGTGCGAGCGGCCCCATTCGTTGACCACGGAGCGCGCGGGATCAGTGCCCATCCGCGCGGTGCCGAGCAGATGCCAGCCGCCCCACGGAATCGGGTTGTTGATGCAGATATCGGTGGCGCCGGCGGTTTCGAGAATCTCGCGGCCGCGCGCCAGTCCATGCTCCATCATCTTCCGGCTGTTCTCGCTGATCGTGTAGTCGATCTTCGGCGCGGGAATGCCGTGGCCGTCCTTCAGCACGGGATCGAGCGTGACGCGGTTATGCTCCTCGGGCAGATCCTCGCAGATCGCGGAGACCGCAAGCCGATGGCCGTTGAGCCTGCGGAACACGCGGTGATGATCCGCGCCCCACGGCAAAATGCCTTTCTGCTCGCTCGCCACCGCTTCGAACACGGGCCCAGCACCGCGGCCGAACTGGATGCCGTAGCCGCGCACGAAGCCGCGCGACAGATCCGTGTCGTAAAACTCCTTGCTCCAGAGGCAGGTCGGCGGCGCGCGGTTACTGTCGGTCGGCTCCTTCACGAAGCCGTAGATCTGCGCATAGGGATGAAACATCAGGTTCTTGCCGACCAGGCCGGATGAATTGGCCAGCCCATTCGGGAAACGGCCGGAGATCGAGTTCAAAAGCAGCCGCGGCGTGCCGACGCCGTTGCAGGCGATGATGACGACCTCGGCCGGCTGGAACTGCTCGACGCCATCCTTGTCGTAGTAGACGACGCCCGAGGCCATGCCGTGCTCGTTGGTGAGGATCTCGCGCACCCGGCAGTGGGTCTTGAGCTCGACGCCGGCGCGAATCGCATGCGGCCAATAGGTGATGTCGGTCGAGGCCTTTGCGCCTTGCGCGCAGGCCGGCGTGCAATGGCCGAGATTGATGCAGCGCGCCCGGCCCTCATAGTCCATCGTCGCGACCGTCGTATCCGATGGCCACCAGTGCCAACCGAGCTTGTTCATGGCCTTGCCGATCAGCGGGCCGGAGAGTCCAAGCGGCTGCGGCGGCATCGGCGGGCGCGTCAGCGGCGAAAGCGGATCGCCTGAAAGCCCCGAGACGCCCATCATCCGGTCGTTCTCTTCGAAGAACGGGGTGAGTGCGTCGTAATCGATCGGCCAGTCATCAGCGACGCCATCGAGCGTCTTCACCTTGAAATCGGAGGGATGCAGCCGCGGCCAATGCGCGGTGTACATCACCGTCGAGCCGCCGACGCCGTTGAAGTTCACGACCTTGATCGGCGAATTGTCGTCGTTAACAGGATAATCCTCGGGCCGGCCGCGAATGTTGGGGCTGGTCGACCAATCGCCATAAAACTTCGCCTCCCAGTCGCGCCCGGTGCTGGGATATTCCGACGGCTTCATCCAGCCGCCCTGGTCGAGGCAGAGGATGTGCATCTTGGTTTCGGCCAGCGACCACGCCACCGCCGCGCCGGACGCGCCGGCGCCGATGATCAGGACGTCAACGGGATCGTTCATTGTGGTTCGCTTCGCTCCCTGAACTACGTCGCCTAACGGCGATCTCGGCATCACGATAGGGGCAGATGCGGCCAGCAGTAAAGCTGCGTGAGGCGGGCTTGGTCGGACAAACCTGCAACCCTGCCGCGCCTCGATACCGGTTTGTTCGCGGGCGCGAGACGGGATAGCCTTGCGCCAAACCATGAGCACGGAGACCACGCCGATTCCGGATTTCGACGCCATCATCATCGGCGCGGGCATGTCGGGCCTGTACCAGCTCTACCGGCTGCGTGAACAGGGGTTTCGCGTGCGCGTGTTCGAGGCCGGCACCGAAGTCGGTGGCACCTGGTACTGGAACCGATATCCGGGCGCCCGCTTCGATTCGGAGAGCTATTCCTACGGCTATTCTTTCTCCAAGGATTTGCTGCAGGAATGGGAATGGTCGGAGCATTTCGCCGGCCAGCCGGAGACGCTGCGCTACCTCAACTACGTTGCCGACAAGTTCGACCTGCGCCGCGATATCCAGTTTCGCAGCCGGGTGACGGCGGCGATTTATGATGAGAGCTCGCGAAGCTGGAGCGTTACGCTCGAAGACGGCAGCCGCTTCAACACCCGGTTCCTGATCACGGCGATCGGCCCGCTGTCGACCCCCACATTGCCGCGGATCGAGGGACGCGACGATTTCAAGGGCGCGTCGTTCCATACCGCGCGATGGCCGAAGGAGCCGGTGGATTTCACCGGCAAGCGCGTCGCCGTGATCGGCACCGGCGCGACCGGCGTGCAGACCATCCAGACCATTGCGGGCCAAGTCGGCCATCTCACCGTGTTCCAGCGCACGCCGAACTGGTGTGCGCCGCTGCACAACGGCAAGATCGACGCCGAGACGCAAGCGAAGATCAAGGCAGGCTATCCGGAGATGTTCGCCCGCTGCCAGGAGACTTTTGCCTGCTTCCTGCATACGCCGGACCCGCGCGGCGCGTTCGAGCTGTCGGACGAGGAACGCGAGGCGTTTTATGAAAAGCTCTATGGCGAGCGCGGCTTCGGCATCTGGCAAGGCAATTTCCGCGACATCCTGATCGACCGCAAGGCGAATGCGACGATCTCGGATTTCGTGGCGCGCAAGATCCGGCAGCGGGTGAAGAATCAGGCCGTGGCGGAGAAGCTGATTCCAAGGAATCACGGTTTTGGCACCCGGCGGCTGCCGCTCGAGACTTTTTATTATGAGGTCTATAATCAGGACAATGTCGAGCTTGTCGACATCACGGAAACGCCGATCGAGCGGATCACGCCCAACGGAATCAGGACCAGCGACAGGGAATACTCGTTCGACATCATCATTTATGCGACCGGTTTCGACGCCATCACCGGCAGCTTCGACAAGATCGATTTTCGCGGCGCAGGCGGGGTGCGCCTCAAAGATAAATGGAAGAGCGGACCGGAGACTTATCTCGGCATCATGGTCCACGAATTTCCCAACATGCTGATGCTGATGGGCCCGCACACCGCGCTCGGCAACATTCCGCGCAGCATCGAATACAGCGTCGACTGGGTGACGGGGCTTATTGGGTTTGCGGTGAAGAACAAGCTGACGCGGCTGGAGGCGACGCCCGAGGGCGTGAAATCCTGGACCGATCACGTCAAGGCGCTCGGCGAGGGACTGCTTTCCAACGAGGTCAATTCCTGGATGACCGGCATCAATTCCAACGTCGAGGGCAAGCAGACCCGCATCGTCGCCCGCTACAGCGGCAGCGCACCGGCGTATCGCGCGCGCTGCGACGGGGTGGCGGCGAAGGGGTATGAGGAGTTGAGGCTGGGGTAGCGTCATCGTCGGCCCCTCTCCCGTCATTGCGAGCGAAGCGAAGCAATCCATAGCGCGGGATGCGGAGATATGGATTGCTTCGTCGCTTTCGCTCCTCGCAATGACGGCGGATGCAGTTTCGCGATCTCGCGACGCATTGCGCCCGAGGTTTGCAATTTCGTTTGCCCTTTTCGAAATAGAGGGCGCAGGGAAGACCGGGTGCTTGCTGCACCCGCGGTCTCGCGTGCGATTTGCGCAAACAAAACTGCACACGAGCATACAGGGCAGCGGGAGCATTCCGGCCTTCCCTGCGCAATGGCTTTACGGCTTACTTCGTGCTCTTCCCGGAGAACGGCTCTTTTGCCTCCGTCGTCCCTGAGAAGCTTCGCTTCTTAAGAACTTAACGCCAGCACCGCGGCGCCCGAACCACACGACTTCGCCGTACGCATCCGGCGCGTACGTCTATCGCGCCTTCAGCGTCCATCGCATCTCACCGCGCGTTCGTGACGATGGCCAACGCCCCTCAATCGGGTGAGACGGGCGGAGTTATGGGGCTGATTTGCGTGAGAACGAAAGCGGAATATTTTTCAATCCCGGGCTTGACACAATTTCTGAAAATCAGAAGTGATTTGCCCGTCGAGCCATTTGGTCGCACGCGGCTGCCTCCACATCGTCATTGCGAGCGAAGCGAAGCAATCCATAGCGCGGCGTGCAGAGACGTGGATTGCTTCGTCGCTTCGCTCCTCGCAATGACGAAGCAGAACTACCAAGCATCGATGCACGGCCGCTTCTTTGTCGTGCGCACTTCCGGCTTCGGCACCGAGCGCAGGCCCGCCATGATCCACTGCCGCGTGTCGGCGGGATCGATCACTTCGTCGATCTCCAGCACCGAGGCGATCGAGACCGCCTTGCCGTTGGCGTAGAGCTCGTCGACCTTGGCCTGGTAGTATTCCTCGCGCTCGACGGGGTCTTCGATCGCCTCCATCTCCTTGCGGAAGCCAAGCCGGACATAGCCTTCCAGCCCCATGCCGCCGAACTCGCCGGTCGGCCAGGCCACCGTGAAGAAGGAAGCATGGAAGCCGCCGCCGATCATGGATTGCGCCCCCAAGCCGTAGCCCTTGCGCAGGACGATGCCGAACAGCGGCACGGTGAGGCTGGCGCCGGTCACGAACATGCGCGCGACGTGGCGCACGATCGCGGTCTTTTCGGCTTCGGGACCGACCATGAAGCCCGGCGTATCGCACAGCGACAGGATCGGAATGTCGAAGGCATCGCAGAGCTGCATGAAGCGTGCGGCCTTGTCGCCGGCCGGCGCATCGATCGCGCCGCCGAGATGTTTTGGATTGTTGGCGATCAGGCCGAACGGTTTTCCCTCGATGCGGATGAAAGCGGTGATCATGCCGACGCCAAAGTCGCGGCGGATTTCCAGCACCGAGCCTTCATCCGCGAGAAGATCGATGACGGTCCTGATATCGTATACCCGCAGGCGGTTTTCCGGGATCGCCCGCCGCAACAGGCGCTGGTCCGGCGCCTTCCAGTCGGCTTGCGCGCCTTGAAAGTACGACAGATATTTTTGCGCGGCGGCCGTCGCTTCCGCCTCGTCCTCCACCAGAATGTCGATGACGCCGTTCGGCGACTGGAACGACACCGGCCCCACTTCGGCCGGATGATAGACGCCGAGGCCGCCGCCTTCGATCATCGCGGGGCCGCCCATGCCGATCGACGCGTTCATCGTCGCGATGATGACGTCGCAACAGCCGAGCATCGCGGCGTTGCCGGCAAAGCAATAGCCGGAGACGATGCCGATCACCGGCACGAGGCCGGAGAGTTTTGCGAATTGCACGAAGGACGGCCCGTCGAGGCCGGTCATGCCGAGCCGGTCGGTATCGCCGGGCCGGCCGCCGCCGCCCTCGGCATAAAACACCAGCGGCATCCGCCACTGCTCGGCAAGGCCGAGCATACGGTCGATCTTCTTGTGGTTCATGTGGCCCTGGGTGCCGGCCAGCACGGTATAGTCGTAGGCGATCACCATGCAGCGGGCAGCGTCCGCACCGAATTTTTCTGCGTTCACGGTGGCGACGCCGGAGATCAGGCCGTCGGCCGGCGTGTTGCGGATGAGGTCATCGACCGTGCGCCGCCGACGCTGGGCAGCGATGGCGAGCGAGCCGTATTCGACGAAGGATCCTTCATCGACGAGCTGGGCGATGTTCTCGCGCGCGGTGCGCTGGTTGGTCTTGCGGCGGCGCTCGACCGACGCCGGGCGGTTTTCATCCAGCGTGATGGCATGACGTTCGATCAGCTCGGCCAGATCGGGGCGGATGTGATCGAGATCGACGTCCTCCTCCTCGGTCACATCATGGGCGTCGATTTCGGCCGGCTCCAGATAGAGGATCGCCTCGTCCTGCATCAGCGTGGCGCCAGCTTCCGTCGCAACCTTCGTCACCCTGCCGCCATGCGGCGCGGTCACCAGATGCTCCATCTTCATGGATTCCAACACGGCGATCTGCTGACCGGGGCGGACGAGGTCCCCTTCCCTGACATCCACCGCCACGATCGTGCCCTGCAGCGGCGCGGGAACGGGCTCTGAGCCTGCCGGCCCCGGTCCGCCAGCCGCGGCTTCCGTCATGGGTGCGCCGTCATCGGCTGCGGCGCCGGATTCAATCAGCGCCGTCTCGGCGGTCGCCTTGGCTTCGCCGACGAGATCAGCGACATGGGCCTCGATGAAGCCGGTGCTGACGCGGTTCTCGACGAAATCCGGATGCGCCAAAATCGCCGCCAGGAAGGGGATGTTGGTGGCGACGCCGCCGATGCGGAACTCGCGCAGCGTGCGCGAAGCCTTGTGCACGACGTCGGTCCAGTTACCGCCCGGCGAATGCACGATGACCTTGGCAAGCAGCGAGTCGAAGGCGGTGCTGGTGCGGTAGCCGGAATAGCCAAACGTATCGACGCGAACGCCGGGGCCGGACGGCAGGTCGAACAGCGCCAGCGTCCCGCCGGTGGGCTTTGTCCCGCCGGTCTCGTCCATCACTTCCATGTTGACGCGGAGCTGCATCGCAAAGCCGCGCGGCCTTGGGATATAGGCCTGCGCCAGACCGAGCGAACCCAGCGTGGCGCCGGCCGCGACCGCGAGCTGCGACTGCACGAGATCGAGGCCGAGCACCTCCTCGGTGACGGTATGCTCGACCTGCAGCCGCGGATTGGCCTCGATGAAGGCAAACGCCTGGTCGCTGGTTTTGGCGTCGTTATCGACGAGGAATTCGAAGGTGCCGAGGTTGTCGTAGTTGGCGGCGGCGGCGAGTTCCTTGGCGGCATCAATGATGCGCCCGCGCAAGGCGTCGTTGAGCGACGGGCTCGGCGCGACCTCGATGAGTTTCTGGTTGCGGCGCTGGATGGTGCATTCGCGCTCCCAGAGATGGCTGATGGCACCGTAGTGGTCGCAGATGATCTGCACCTCGATGTGGCGGGCGTTGCGGATCAGGCGCTCGACATAGACGCCCTCGCTGCCGAAGGCCGCCATCGCCTCGGACTGGCAGCGCGCATAGGCCTCCTCCAGCTTGCCCGCGTCGTCGACGATGCGCATGCCGCGGCCGCCGCCGCCGGCGATCGCCTTGATCATGATGGCGCCGCCGGGCCCTAAAGATTCCAGGAAGGCCCTTGCCTCTTCCAGGCTGGTCGGCCCGCTGGTGCCCTCGATGATGGGCACGCCGCATTGTTTGGCCAGCGCCTTCGCCTGCGCCTTGTCACCAAACAGGTCGAGCGCCTCCGGCGACGGCCCGACAAAGACGATGCTTTCCTCAATGCAGCGCCGGGCGAGCGTGGCGTTCTCGCTGAGGAAGCCATAGCCCGGATGCACCGCCTCGCAGCCGGTTGCCTTGGCGGCCGATATCACGGCCTCGATATCGAGATAGGCCCGCGCGCCGCGCCCGGGGATTTCGCAGGCCGCGTCGGCGGCGCGGACATGCAGCGATTGCGCATCGTCGGCGGAATGGATCGCGACGGTAGCAAGGCCGGCGTCGCCCGCCGCGCGGGCGATGCGGATGGCGATCTCGCCACGGTTGGCGATCAGCAGCTTGTGGAAGGACATCGACGTTTCCGTTCAGGCACCGGAGCGAAATGAACGGGTAACCGGCTCACCTCGTCCCGCGTGCTTCCCCATACACCAACGGCAGCACGATACGGCCGCGGTTCAATTTCTTGTTGCTGAACATGAAACCTTTGCCGGGATTCTGTGCAAGTGGAATTTCGTTCCACATCACGGAATTCACACAGCAGGATGAGGTGCTTAGCGCGTTACCGGCAGTCGAGCTGGGCTTCGAACCAGTTCTGCAGCGACGCCGACAGCGGCGGCCAGGTGCGCTGGAAGGGCGTGAGCTGCCTTGCGTTGGCCCGGTAAATTCCGCGCAGCTCGTGCTCGATCGCGGGAAGATCGACGCCGGTGCAGCGGCCCTCGCTGACGATCTTCCGGCCACCCACAACCACATCGCGCAGGAGAGAGGCGTTGCCGCGCGCGAACAGGAGATCGATCGGGTCGACCGGCATGATCTGGTCGCGGTCGAGCCGATCCAGATCGATGGTGACGAAATCGGCCGGCGCGCCCGGCGTCAATTCGCCGGTTCCGGGCGCGCCCGTCGCCTTGCGGCCATTGGCGATGGCGAGGCCGAGGAATTGGGCAGTGGTCCAGGTCCGCTGGAAGCCTAGGCCGCCGTGCATCATCTGCACCAGCCGCATCTCGCGCAGCACGTCGTCGTCCTCGTCGAGCGCCAGCCCGTCGACGCCGACCGCGATGGCGCAACCGCATCTGTGCGCGGCGGCGATCGGCGCGAGGCCCGAGCGCAAATGAAGATTGGAGGAGAAATTGGTGACGATGCGCGCGCCGGAGGCTGCGATCATCTCGATCTCGTCGGGGCGGGCATGGATGCAATGAGCCAGCGTCAGCCGGTCCGACAGGAAGCCGATGTCGCGGAGATAACGGACGATACCGTGAGGAAAATGCCGGTCCGCCCAAGCGCGCTGATAGATGGTCTCCAACAGATGCATATGGATACGGCGTCCGGTCTGCGCGGAGTTCTCCGCCACCGCCTCCAGCAGCGGTTTTGAGCACCACTGCACGCCGGCCGGGCCGAGCTGCACATCCACCTTCGGCCCTGCGATATCAGCGGCAATCGCATCCGTCAGCTCTATATAGGCTTTCGGCGACATCGGCGCGCGGACGAACATCTGCTCGATCGTGCTGCGATCGTCTTTGGAAAGGTTGGAGAGAACCGGTTCTTCATCGCCATACACGACCGGATTCTGATCGCGCACCGCAAGCGCGAAGGCGATGCGGATGCCAACGTCGGACGCTGCGCGCGCAATCGCGCCGGCCTCTTCCACCAGCGGCATGGTGCCGCTCGGGCGGGTGTAATGGATCATCATCGCCGCGCAGCCGGCGCGTGCCGAACGTGCCAGCGCGGAAGCCGCGGTCAGATAGGGATCGACCGGCGCGCCAAGCGCGGAGCGCAGGATCCAGCTTTCCAGGGGCATGCCGAGCGCGCCGAACGAGGACGCGGTCGGCCGCGCATGGTCGTGGGCATTGACGAAGGCGGGAAGAATAAGGGAGCGCGGGCTTGTGGCGGGAGGCGCTCCGGCGGAGATAGAGGTGATGGTTCCGCCATCGTACCGCAGCACGACGTTTTCCAGCAGGCCACGGTCAGGACCGGAGAACAGGCTGTGTGCGATGACTTCGGTAATCATAAGAGCGCGCCCTCTCCAATTCGTCATTCCGGGGCGATGCAAAGCATCGAACCCGGAATCTCGAGATTCCGGGTCTGGTGCTGCGCACCATCCCGGAATGACGGTGCTCGCTCACATCCCTCAGTTCGCCGTATACACCAGCTCCCGCTCCGCGCGCGGCGGCAAAAATTCGCGCGAGAAGATTTCCGCGGGCGTCGGCGTGCGAGCGAGCTGATAACCCTCGACGATGATGCCGATGGCGCGGGCCATGCGGTCATCCTTGACGTCGCCGACGCCGATCTCCTTCATCTCGGGTGAGACGATCAGCTTGTCGAAGGAATATTGCAGGCGGCGCTTTTCGACTTCGACATTGATCAGATTGTCGTAATTGACAGCGGCTTTCATCCCGGCGTTCTGATCCTTGGCGATCGCGATCATGCCCTTGTTGACGGCGCGGACGAGGCCGGCGACGGCCTTCGGATTGGACGCCAGGAGCTTGCGCGACACCATCACGCCGTTGGAATAGAGGTCGAGGCCATAATCGCCGAACTGGAACCATTTGTAGTCCTTGTCGGGATCCTGGCGGTTCAGCACGAGGTTGAAGTAGCTCGTGATGTTGAACACCAGCGCGGCGTCGATATCGCCCTTGATCAGCATCGGCTCCTGCAGGTTCGGCGCCATGTTGGAGATCTTGATCTTCTCGCCTTCGAGCTTGTTCTTCTGCGCAAACACCGGCAGCAGCCGCGTGGTCGGCGTGCCCTGCGCGCCGCCGAGCGTATGGCCCTCGAAATCCTTGATGGTGTTGATGCCGCTGGTCTTCTTGGTGACGATCGCAAACGGCGGCTGGTTCCAGATCATATAGACCATGACCGGGGCATCCTGCGGCTTGGTCGAGGCGTTCTGGATGATGGCGTTGACGTCCCCGAAGCCGGCGTCATAGGCACCCGACATGATGCGCGTCACCGTGGCGCCGGAGCCCTCGCCCTGGTCGATCACGACATTGAGGCCCTCCGCTTTGAAGAAGCCGTGGTCCTTGGCGTAGAAGAACGCGGCGTCGGAGCCTTGCGTCTTCCAGCCGAGGGTGAACTTGATCGTCGTTTCCTGGGCGTTGGCGGTGCCGGCGAACAAGGCAACTCCCAACAGCGCGGCGCTTACTCTGGCTAACATCATGGTCTCCTGGATCAAGGGTTGGATGGCGTCGGCGAAAATTTTCTTCATGTCGCGATCACGTCGTTCTTGCGGGTGGCCCAGCCGGTGACGCGTCCCTCGATCGCCGAGAAGATCACGTAGAGCGCGACGCCGAGGCCGGCGAGCACGAACAGGCCGGCGAACACCAGCGGCACGTTGAAGTTGGAGGACGCGGTCATCATGACGTTGCCGATGCCGCGGTTCGAGGCGACGGTTTCCGACAGCACCGCGCCGACAAAGGCGTAAGAGATCGCGACCTTCAATGACGCAAAGAAGAACGGCATGGTCCGAGGCAGCCCGACATTCCAGAGGATGTCGAGCTTGCTGGCGCCGAGCGCCTTCAGCACGTCTTCGAGTTCGGGCTCGGTGGTGGCGAGGCCCGTCGCGATGTTGACCACGATCGGGAAGAAGCAGATCGAGAGCGCGGTCAGCACCGCCGGCACCGAGCCGGAGCCGAACCACAAGACGAAGATCGGCACCACGGCGACCTTTGGAATCGAGGAGAAGCCGACCAGCAGCGGATAGGCGGTATCGTAAGCCGTCTTCGAAACGCCGATGACCGCGCCGAGGACTACGCCGAGGCCGACGCCGAGCACGAAGCCGATCATCGTCGTGGCCAGCGTCTGCAGGATGTGCGGCCAGAGAATCGGGAATTTCTCAAATAGCGTGACGAACACCTGCGACGGGCGCGGCAACACCAGATCGGACATCCCGGTCATCAGGCAGAACAATTCCCAGGCGACGAAGAACAGCACGATCAGTGCCGCCGACCAGGCCTTCTGGCGATAATCGAGATCGGGCATCTCAAACCGCTCCCTGTGTTGCCGAAGCTTCTCTTGACGCCGTCCGGGCATCCTCGATGAACGCGCGCAGCTTCTGGTTAAGCGCCACAAAGTCCGGCTCGAACGTCATCGCGACCGTGCGCGGCCGGGCAAAGGTGACGTGGCTGTCATCAAGGATCCGGCCGGGCCGCGCGCTCATCACGCAGATGCGGCTGCCAAGAAACGCCGCCTCGCGAAGATCGTGCGTCACCAGCAGCACGGTCGGCTTGTGGGCGATCCAGAGGTCTTGGAGGATCGACCACAGTTCTTCCCGCGTGAACTGATCGAGCGCGCCGAAGGGCTCGTCGAGCAGCAGCATGCGCGGCTCATGGATCAGCGCGCGGCACAGATTGGCGCGCTGAAGCATGCCGCCGGAGAGTTGCCAGGGGTAGCGGCTGCCAAAACCCTTGAGGCCGACCTGCTCCAGAAGCGCGTTGGCCTTGTCGCGAAATTCCGTCTTGCGCAGCTTGCGGAATTGCGAACGAAACGGTTCGACGATCTTGAGCGGCAGCATGATGTTCCGCTCGATCGTCATCCAGGGCAGCATGGTCGGATTCTGGAACGCCATGCCGACGCGGAGCGCCCGCGCCGCCACTTCCCGGCCGCCGACGATGACCACGCCGGTGGATGGCTGCACCAGCCCGCTCACCAGCCGCAGGATGGTGGACTTGCCGCAGCCGGACGGCCCGACGAGAGCGACGAACTCGCCATCGGCGATCCGCAGCGTCGTGGTGGAAAGGGCCGGCACTGCGCGGTCGCCACGGCCGAAGGTGACCGAGGCCTCTGACAGTTCGATGGCGATGGGTGCGGCGGAAGCCGGAACCGGCGAGCCAGAGAATTCGGAATGTGGTTGCATGCGCATCATGGCTCGAAGTGCATGCAAGCCGGATGCCAGCGAAACTTGCCTTGGAAATCAATGGTATCGCAGATGATCGCCGAAGCGGACGGATTCCTTTTGTGCAATCCGGTCCTCAAACTGCATGCAATTGAGGCGCTCAATCGGTGCGCAATTGTGATAAGAGAGCGCCATTCGAGGCCCAGTTTTAAGGATTCGCCGATGGCGCCCCGCGCCGCCAGCAAAACCGCTGAACCGTCCGACAAGGTCGGCGTGATCTGCCGCGCGCTTCGCCGCGCCATCATCGAGCAGGCGCTGGAGCCCGGCGCGAAATTACCGGAGGATTCGCTCGGCGAAAGGTTCGGCGTCAGCCGCACCATCGCCCGCCATGCGCTGGGCCAACTGGCCGCCGAGGGGCTCGTCGAGCTTCGCCGCAACCGGATTGCCGTCGTGGCGACGCCAAGCTGGCAGGAAGCGCGCGACGCCTTCGATATCCGGATCGAACTCGAACGGCTGGTGGTGCGGCAACTCGCCGGCAAGCTGACCAAGAGCCAGGTCGCGGAACTCAACGCCCATGTCGACGCCGAGGACCGCGCCCGTGACGGTACGGACGCGGTGTCGATCAGGCTGGCGACGGAATTCCACATCCTGCTCGCCCACATGACGAACAGCCCGATCCTGGTGCGCTACGTCAGCGAGGTCGCTTATCGCTGCTGCCTGACGCTGTCGCTGTACAGCCGCCCGCATTCGTCGGAATGCGCGATCAACGAGCATCGCGCGATTATCGCAGCACTGGTCAAGGGCGACGACGCCAAGGTGATGAGCCTGATGCACAGCCACCTGGATTCGGTCGCCAACCGCGCGCTGGTGGCTCCTGCCCCGCAGCGCGGCCGGGATCTGCTGGATATTCTGGCGCCGTATGCGGACGAGGCGGATAGTGCCCGCGTGGTGAAACTGCCGAAGGTGGTCAGGGCGAGATAATCGGTCTTCGTCATGGCTGGGCTTGTCCCGGCCATCCACGTCTTGCTTTCGGTCGTGCTGCCAAGACGTGGATGGCCGGGACAAGCCCGGGCATGACGAATGTTACTAGTTCACGCCTCAATCCCCATCTGCACCAGAATCCGCTCGGCGCTGTCGTTCCAGACGTCCATCTTCACGATCTGGCCGCTCCTGACCACGAAGCGGTCGACGTAGCGGTTGCCTTCGAAAGGCGTGCCGTCGAGCCACTCGCCGTAGAGCGAGCCGACGCTGTAGACGATGGTCTCGTCCGCACCCGGACAAACGTCGAAGCGCTCCATCTTCTTCTTGACCCAGCGATAGCGCCGCGCGTTGAAGCCGGTCGGCCCGCGCGGATGATCGAACTCGCGCCCGCCAGTGAAGGTGATGATCGTGCCGGGCTTCATGTAGGCCGACGCAGCCTCGGGATCCGGAATCATCGACGCCGTGAGATAGGCCTCGACCACTTCGGTGTCGGACATCCCCTTGGATTCGGCTTTCGCAACGGACATGGCGGTTTCTCCTGATGGACATACTACAATCGGACCGCCAAACTGCATGCACATATTTTGAACAATTTAGCCTCGAAACTGCACACAATCTGGAGCTGCTCCGCGCGCGGGCTTCCGCTAGGCTCGGGGCCTGCTCCAGCCTGCTCGGACCCATGAACGCGAAAACGGCCTTCGACCTCATCTTCCGCAACGCCAGAACCCGGACCGCAGCCAACCCGGTCGATATCGGCGTCACCGGCGGGCGCATTGCAGCGATCGAACCGCGGCTTGCCTGTGAGGCGGCCGAGATCGATGTCGGCGGCAGGCTCGCCCTGCCCGGCTTCGTCGACACCCACATCCACCTCGACAAGGCCTGCCTGCTCGGCCGCTGCGGCCACGACCACGGCAGCGTCGCTGAGGCCATCGCCGCGGTCGCGGCCATGAAGCGCGATTTCACGGTGGAAGACATCTATGCGCGCGGCGCGCGGGTGATCGAGCGCGCCATCGTGCATGGCACGACGCGCATGCGCACCCATGTCGAAATCGATCCGCGCATCGGCCTGCGCGGCTTCGAGGCGGTCAAGGCGCTGAAGCGCGCCTATACCTGGGCGCTCGATCTCTCGCTCTGCGTGTTTCCGCAGGAGGGCCTGACCAACGATCCCGGTGCTGAAGAACTGCTGATTGCGGCCTTGCGTGACGGCGGCGACGCGATCGGCGGCTGTCCCTATATGGACACCGACCCGAACGCACATCTCGAAAAGATTTTCGGCCTGGCGCAGGAGTTCGATGTCGATATCGACCTGCACCTCGACTTCGATCTCGATCCGTCCTGGTGGCATCTCGAGGAGGTCTGCCGCCAGACCGAACGGCGCAACTACCAGGGCCGCGTCGCGATCGGTCATGCCACCAAATTGTCGGCGCTGCCGCCGGATCGGCTGAAGGCGGCCGCAGCGCGGCTGGCTGGATCGGGCGTCGCCGTCACCGTGCTGCCCGCGACCGATCTCTATCTGATGGGCCGCGACGCCACGCACAATGCGCCGCGCGGGCTGACGGTGGCGCACAAGCTCGTCGAAAGCGGCGTCTTGTGTTCGGTCGCGACCAACAATGTGCTCAATCCCTTCACCCCGTTCGGCGACGCCTCGCTGCTGCGGATGGCGAATTTCTACGCCAATGTCGCGCATGCCGGCGTCGGCGAATTCGACGCCTGCCTCGACCTCGTCACCGAGCTGCCGGCGCGGCTGATGAACCTGCGGGATTACGGCATCGCGCCGGGCAACCCGGCCGATCTGATCATCCTCGACACCGACAGCGGCGCAAATGCGATTGCGGAACTGCCCGACATGCTGATGGGATTCAAGAACGGCCGGCAGGTGTTCGAGCGGCGGAAGCCGACGCTGTTTCGACCGCAAGCATAGCCGCTCCGCAACCTCGTCATGGCCGTGTCACCCGGCCATGATGACGGAGCCGAGCGATGCTTCGAGGCGCCGGGCGAACCATGCAGGCCGTGCTCTGCCTTATGCGTTGCCCTGCAATTGACGGCCCTACCAATCATTGTTGTTATCGGCCAACCACAACAACAAGCCACGGGGCAGGAAATCATGAAAAAGGCCGCTCAAATAAGAAGCGTCGAAACGCTCGCCTGCGACGCCGGCTGGCGCAACTACCACTTCGTCAAGATCATGACCGAGGACGGCATCGTCGGCTGGAGCGAATATGACGAGGGTTTTGGCGCGCCGGGCGTGACGGCTGCGATCGAGCGGCTCGGCGCGCGTGTGGTCGGCAAGAACGCCTTCCAGCATGAGCGGATTTATGCGGAACTGTTTGCGGCGACACGACCGGCCGCGGGCGGCGTGGTGGCGCTGGCGCTCGGCGCCATCGAGAACGCGCTGCTCGACGTCAAGGCGAAGGCGCTGGGCGTGCCCTGCCACGAGCTGCTCGGAGGCAAGATCCGCGACCGCATCCGGGTCTACTGGTCGCACTGCGCGACCTGGCGCATCAACCATCCCGACTGGTTCAAGCCGGCGATTACCGATCTCGATGGCGTGAAAGGAATCGGCCGCGAGGTGCGCGAAAAGGGCTTTACGGCGATGAAGACCAACATCTTCGTCTACACCGACGGCAAGCCGCAGGGCTGGCGGCCGGGCTTCGGCTCGCCGTTCGAGCCGGAGATCAATGTCGATCGCAAGGTGCTGCGAAACCTCTGCATGCATCTGGAAGCGATCCGCGATGGCGCCGGCCCCGATGTCGACCTGCTGCTCGACCTCAACTTCAACGCCAAGACGGAAGGCTACCTGAAGATCCTGCGGGCCATCAAGGACATGGACATGTTCTGGGTGGAGATCGACACTTTCAATCCGCAGGCGCTGGGATATATCCGCCGCCAGAGCCCGCACCCGGTCTCATCCTGCGAGACGCTGTTGGGCCTGCGCGATTTCCTGCCCTACTTCAGCGAACAGGCGATGGATGTCGCCATCATCGACACGCCCTGGAACGGGGTATGGCAATCGATGAAGATCGCCGCCGCCGCCGAGCACTTCGAGGTCAACGTCGCCCCGCATAATTTCTACGGCCACCTCTGCACCATGCAGAACGCACACTTCTCCGCCGCCGTGCCGAATTTGCGCATCATGGAAACCGATATCGATCGGCTGGCGTGGGACCATGAACTGTTCACGCACGTGCCGGAGATCGTCGACGGCCATCTCATCATGCCGGACCGCCCGGGCTGGGGCACCGAACCCAATGAGGAAGGCCTGCGCGCCCATCCGCCGAAGAGCCAGGGCGGGCTGCTGAATTACGGGCAGAAGAAGTAGGCGCCGGTACCGCGTAGGATGGGTGGAGCGCAGCGATACCCATCGACCATAGTGCAAGACGCTGATGGGTATCGCTTCGCTCCACCCATCCTACAGTCGCTCAGTTATCATTCGGCGCGCTCGCGAACGCGCTCTCGATCACGTCGCCGATCGGCTGCCAGGTGTTGCCGTCGAACTGCACCAGCCGCATCTGCTTGATCGGGTGGAAGTCGGCCGGACCGGTGTTGATCGCAATTCCCGGAAGCACGACCGGACTCTGGTAATTCCTCAGCGACGCCGCCTGCCGCATGATGTTCTCGCGCGACAGGTCGTCGCCGCACTGGGTCAACACCTGGACCAGGGTTTGGGCCGCCGCGTAGCCGAAGATGGCGTAGCTATCCTCCTTGTCGCCGTCGGGATAATATTTGTCCATGAACGCGAGCCACCCTTTGATGGCGGGATCTTCCTTCCAGGCGGTGTCGCTGGCATCCTTCAGAAACGAGGTGGAGATTACGCCGACGGCGTTCTGAAGCCCCGCCGGTCGCAGCGCGTTGGCGATCGAAGCTGCCGCATTGACCAGCAGCAGGACGGGATGCCAATCCAGCTCGGCCGCTCTGCGGATGGCACGCGCCGAGATCGGCGGCGCGCAATTGAGCACAAGCACGTCGGCCCCGGAGTTCTTGAGGATGTCAACCTGGGTATCGATTGACATGTCCGCATCAATGGCGATGTCGGCCACGATCATGTTGGCGGTGAGGCCGAGCCCCTCCTGCAATCCCCGGAACAGATCGCGGCCGAACTGATCGTTCTGCCACAGCACGGCGATCTTCCTGCTTGGATAGGCGGCCTGGATGTAATTGGCATAAATCCGCCCCTCGGCACGAAATGTCGGCTGCCAGCCCATCGTCCATGGAAACCGCTTCGGGTGCGCCCACTCTTCGTCACCGGAAGCGACAAAGAGCTGAGGGATGCTCCGCTCGTTGAGATAGGTTCGCGTCGCCAGATTGCTCGGCGTGCCGAACGATCCGAACATCAGGTGCACGCGCTCCTGCTCGACCAGTTCACTGGTGTGCTCGACCGCCGTTCTCGGATTTGAGCTGTCATCGCGGGAGATGAACCTGATCTTGCGCCCATTGATACCGCCGCGCTCATTGATCATGTCGAAATAGGCGGCCTCCGCCCTGCCGATCGAAGCGAACGCGGCCAGCGGCCCGGTATAGGGCATGATGTTGCCGATGCGGATTTCGGTGTCGGTAACGCCAGCGCCGTGGACCGGCTGCGTGGCCGCTGAAGCCCATACCAGTGCGGCGGCGAGAAACGATACAATACGTCTGGCTTTTGTTGTTGTTTGCATCGACATGGCCTCGAACGCCAAGCTCGCGGGGAGCTTGTGACGCCAACCCAGCGGAAGTGATGATAGCGCGCAAGATCCGGTTGTTGAACTCAAATGTTGTGGCAGGCCGGTAGCCGGTAGGATGGGAAGGCCGGAATGGTCCGCAGCAGCGTCGACAGCATGTGGCCGCAGGCCAGCGCCAACAGCGCAAAAATCAGCGCGCGGATGTTGGTATCCGCGTCATCGGCCTTGCCGCCCATAAGCCGTCTCGCCCCAAAATTGTCTTGGGGCGCGAGGTATCACCAACAGGGTGGGAACGCGAATCCGGCGGGGCTGCCCGATCAGCTCTTGTGGAACACCAGTGTCCGCAGTTCGATGCTCTCGCGGGGGGCCGCGTCGGCGGGCGTGGTCGGATCGGTGAAGGCGGTATGCGGCCCGAACCGCGTGCGGCCGTCGGTTGCGGAATCGTAGCACTTCAGCAGCAACGCCTCGTCGGTCCTCATTTCCGGGATGTAGTACCAGCGGTGGTTCGGGTTGTATTTCACGGAATAGGTTTCGCCGCTGCGGTTCGGATAGATCAGGTCGGAGGCTATGAGATCGCCCGCCTCGACCGTCTGGCCGTCGCACATCGCAAGCGGCGTATCGCGCAAGGGACCGCGGATCGGCCGCCAGACATTGATGACCTGCACGCGCCCCTTCAGGAGTTCGTCGGCCTCGTCGGGAAGGTGCTCGCGAACGCGGTTGGCACCCGAGATGTCGGTCTGGTCGACATGGACCCGCGTGGCCGGCTGCCGCGGTCCGGCGCCCCTGATATCGGCGGCGCCATCGACGCGCTTGCGCACGGTGTGGTCGAAGATGAAGACGCGGTCGGCCTTCAGCGTCGCCTTCAGAAAAGCTTCCACGGCAGGGTAGTAGACGCCTTTCACTTCCTTGTCGTCGTAGAAATCCTTGACGATGGTGGGATGGCGGACCAGCGCAAAGCCTTCACGGTCCAAGGAGAGGTTGCCGGCGATCAGGCGCGCATCGAAGATCGGGACGTTGTGCGGTTCAGGCAGCGCGGTGGATTTGGGTTCGCCGGGCGGCGGATCGAAGGCGTAGGTACGGGGCTTTCCCGGGGTCGGCGCGAGATAGTTCAGCTCGGCGGTGACGAAGGGAAGCGATTCGAGTTTTGCTTGCTGCAGGCCCATGGTGCTGGACTCCATTGTTTGTTCTGTTTCATCTTGGTTCGCCCGCCGAGCCTCACAAGGCGCTTTCGAAAATAGCAAATTTGTCATTCCCGACCGCGGCAAACGGGAAAAATCCTTGTCCAAAGCGGCCGTCGAAACGGACGGTATTTCCGGCCTTCACGCGTTCGTCGTTGCGGGAGCAGCCGTTACAGGCCGGCTCCCTTGCCAATCGCCTCGGAAAACGACCGGTCGACGATATCGGCCGCATTGAGGTTCTGCTTGATCAGCTCCGAGCGGAAATAGAGATCGATGGTCTTCTGTTCGTCGGCAACGACGCCGTCATCGATCGGCGTGATCTTGATCTTCGCCCGGGTCAGCCAATTGAGCGGCACTGACGTCGGAATATTCATGAGTTTGCCCCAGGTCTCGGCATAGCTACCCACGTTCCCGGTGGACCATGCCCGCGCCGCGGCGAGACGGCGCACAAAATCCTCAAGCTCGGGGCGCTTGTCCCTGATCGCGGTCGGCGTCGCGACCTGGAAGCCGAGGCCGGGCGTGAGGCCCTCTCCCGTGATGACGCGCCGGGATTTGAACAACACCTCTTCCTGGCTGACATAGGGTTCCCAGGTCGACCATGCATCGACCGAGCCGTGGGTGTAGGCGACCTTGGCATCCGATGGCGCGAGGAACGCGATCTTGATATCATCAAGCTTCCATCCCCTCGCCTCCAGCGCCGCAAGAATCAACTGGTGCCCGATCGAGCCACGGCCGGTCGCGATCTTCTTGCCGCGCAGATCGTCGAAACTCTTGATCGGCGACTGTTCCGGCACCAGGACTGCGAGTCCATCCCGCGACTGGCGCACAGCAGCGATCGCCTTCACGGGCACGTTGGCGGCAGCCGCGAAGGTGAACGGCGCGTCCCCGACCAGCCCGGTCTCGATCGCGCCGGCTCCCAGCGCTTCCAAAAGCGGCGCTGCGGCAGGAAACTCCTTCCACTCGATCTTGTAAGGGACATCCTTCAACACGCCGGCGGCTTCCATCACGGCCTGCGAATTGCCCTTCTGGTCGCCGACCCGAAGCGTGGTTTGCGCCGAAGCGAGAACGGCGGAGCCGAGCAACAGCCCGGCGGCAAGTGCGAAACGGATCATTGCGCGGCCACGCCATGCGCCAACTGGCGATCGGCGATCAGTTTTCGCGTCAGCGGAATGAGCTCGCGGCCATATTCGATGGCGTCGATCAGCGGATCGAAGCCGCGGATCAGGAAATGACTGATGCCGAGATCGTAATAGTCGCCGAATACTTCGGCGACCTGCTCGGGCGTGCCGACCAGCGCCGTAGTGTTGCTGTTGGCGCCGGTCAGTTTGGCGATCTCGGTCCATAGCCGCTTGTCGATCCGCGTGCCCTGCTCCGCCAGTGTCAGCAGACGCCGGGCGCCTGCGGTCGCATGACCATCGGCAGGCTTGCGATACCCGGTCTTGTCCTGCAGCGTGGTGGCGCGGGCGAGAATATCATTGGCCTTGGCCCACGCCTTTTCTTCCATCTCAGCCAGGATCGGCCGCACCGACAGGCTGAAGCGCGGCGTCGGCCGGCCGTATCTTGCGGCAGCGGCGCGCACGCGCATGGTGACGTCGCGGACCTGTGCGTAGGATTCGCCCCACAGCGCAAACGTATCGGCGTGCTTGCCGGCCACCTCGATGGCCGCATCCGAACCGCCGCCGACGAAGGTGTAGATGCCGCCGGGATGATGGGGCTTCACTTGCGAAAACCCCTTTTCGACCCTGTAATATCTGCCGTCGTAATCGAACGGTTGTTCGCTGGTCCATTCGGCGCGAAGGATGTCGAGGAATTCGCTGGTCCGCGCGTAGCGCTCGTCCTTGTCGTCGAGCGTGTTGCCGTCCTGGCGCAATTCGGTCGCGTTGCCGCCGGTGATGACGTGAAGCGACACGCGGCCGCTGGAAAGCTGGTCGAGGGTTGCAAGCTGGCGCGCCAGCAGCGTCGGCGCGGTAAAGCCCGGCCGCTGCGCGATCATGACCTTGAGTTGCCTCGTGATACCGAGGACGTGCTGGCCGATCTGGAGGGCGTCCGGCGTGGTCGAATGAAACGCCAGCAGCGCGCGGTCGAAGCCGGCCAACTCGTGCGCCTTTGCCACCGTCTCGATATGGGTGGGATCAAGGACGGGACCGGACCGTACGATGGTCTCGGACGAATTGTTGTTCGAGATGAATCCGATGAACTCGACGGACATGATATGGCTCCAGTTTGGGGAAGGTTCAGAGGCCGAGCGCGAGACGGCCGGCGGAGATTCGGGTGGTGTCGTCCTGCGGGGTGTGAACGCGCCCGCACAGCACGTCGCGATAGTGTCGCTGCAGCGGGTTGGTTCGCGACAGGCCGTGATTGCCCGCCAGCGACAGCGCATCCTCGACCACGGCGACCGCGTTGTTCGTCACCGTCAGCTTGACGATGTTGGACTCGATGGCGCTGAGCGGCAAATTGTCGTCGAAGTCATCGGCGAAACTGCCGATCAGGCGCGCATTCACCGCAAGCCGCGCCTCGATGCCGCCGAGCACTTCCTGCGCCCGCGGCAAGGTCGCCAGTGATGCGCCAAGATTGGCCGGGACGCGATCCCCTAAAAAGCCAACCAGCCAGTCGCGGGCGGCGCGGGCGACACCGTCGTAGATGGCGGCAATGAAAATGGCGTGGACCGTCGCCTGGGTGAAATCAGGCGTCCGCCATTCGTCCGGCAGGCGAACGTCGATCTCGTGGTCGAGCGGAAAGATGACGTCCTCGAAGATGACGTCATGGCTGCCGCTGGCGCGAAGGCCAAGATGATCCCAGGTTTCGACGATCCGTGTGCCTGGAAGGCCCGCCGGCACGAGAAACATCCCGACGCGCGTTTCGGCCTCGTCGGTCCTGGCCCAGACCGCATACCATTTCAGGATCGGCGCACCCGTCGAATAGATCTTGCGGCCCGACAGCCGCCATCCGGTTTCAGTGCGCCGGGCGATCGTCGCGGGCAGCCCTCCCCGTGCCGGCGATCCCAGTTCGGGCTCGACGCGAAGGGCGTTGACCAGGGCAACGCCCTCGACCGTCTCGCGGGCGAGCTTACGGGACAGCCGGGCGGGCCAGAGTGAACTGCGCGCCATCACGAGGTGCTGAATGTAATGCATCGACAGGACGAGCGCGGTCGACGGATCGGCCTTGCCGATGATGCCGAGGATACGCGCCGCCTCCGCAGCGCCCGCGCCCCCGCCGCCCAACGCAGCCGGCACCGTCAGCGCCAGCAGGCCCGCTTGCGACAGATCCTCGAAATTCCGGAAAGGAAAGCTGCCGTCGCGGTCATGGACAGGCGCACGCTCCGCGAATGCCTTGGCCAGCAGCGAAGCACGCGCGACGTTGTCAGGCTCAGCCTGCCGTGGCGGCTCTCTCGCCGCGATGTGGCCCGATGCCGTCACCACGTGGCGTCCAATCCAAGCAAGCCGAGAATCTGTTTGCGAAGGTCGGCGAGGTAGGGATCGCCGCGATGGCGCGGATAAGGCCGGTCCACCAGAATGTCAGCTTTGACACGCGCGGGCCGGTCGCTGAGAACGATGACGCGATTGGCAAGAAACAGCGCCTCTTCCGCGTCGTGGGTGACGAGCAGCGTGGTAAAGCCCTTGCGTTGCCAGAGCGAGACAAGTTCGGCCTGCATGGTGATCCGCGTCAGCGAGTCGAGCTTGCCGAGCGGCTCGTCGAGGATGAGGATTTTCGGATCGTTGACGAGAGCGCGCGCCAGCGCTACGCGCTGGGCCATGCCGCCCGACAGCTGATGCGGATAGGCGTTGCGGAACGCCGACAACCCGACGAGATCGAGTGCCGAGTCGACCCGCTGCCGCTGGCTATTCAGGATACCCTGCGCCTCCAGGCCGAGCGCGACGTTGTCCCAGACCGAGCGCCAGGGAAACAGCGTGGGATCCTGGAAGACGACGACCCGCGACGGATGCGGTCCTTTGATGCGGACATCGTCCTCGCGCAAGACGCCGGCGCGTGGCGCTTCCAGTCCTGCGACCAGCCGCAGCAATGTCGACTTGCCGCAGCCGGATGGTCCCAGCAGCGCGACGAATTCACCGGGCTCGATGATCAGATTCACGTCTTCGAGCACCGGGAGTGCAGCACCGTCGATATCGAAGGCATGGCTGACATGTTCGACATCGAGCGCAGCACCGGTCGTGGGATAGGTGATGGTCTCTGCCGCAGCCTGGGCTACCATTTCACGACACCTTTCTGCCAGACCAGCATGCGGTCGCGTGTCCTGAACAGCAGCGTGATGGCGCCGGAGCACAGCAGCGACATCACGATCAGCGCCGCATACATGTTGGCGTAGGCCGCCCAGCCCTGCGCCCATTGCAGGTACCAGCCGAGGCCTGCCTTGACGCCGATCATTTCCGCCACCACCAGCACGGCGAACGACGATCCGAGACCCATGAACAATCCGACGAACACGTGGGGCAACGCCGCCGGTATGGCGACCTTGAGCACGAGGAACGACGGCTTGGCGCCGAGCGTTCGGGCCACGTCGTAATAGGCGTTGCTGACGCTCGCGACGCCCGACCAGGTGAGCACCGTCACCGGAAAGCCGGTCGCCAGCGCGATCAGGAACGTGCTGGCGCTCCAGCTCGAGGGAAAGGTGAAGAAGGCGATCGGAAGCCACGCCGTTGCCGGCAGTGGACCGATGAAGCGCAGTACCGGGTGTACCCAGTAACCGACGCTTCGCGACCAGCCGATTGAAACCCCGGTCAGGAAGCCGACGGTGGCCCCAATAACATAGCCGCCGAGCTGCAGCTTCACCGACGCGAAGACGCTATCGAGCAGTTTCGGCAGATCGTCGGTATAGACTTCGAGAATGGCCTGCGGCGGCGGGAAAAACGGCAACGGCAGCCACGCAAACTTTGCGGTCGCGACCTCCCACAGCGTCAGGAACAGACCGAGCGCGACAAGCCACGGCGCGCGGCGACGCAGGGCGGGCCCCGCGGGCCCAAGGAAGTCGGCGCTCAGCGTACCGAACAGCGCCACCGCTGCGATCACGAACGCGGCAATGCCGAGCGCGTAAGTCCGCGACCAGTCGCCGAGGTCCGGCCACCACAGGCATGACAGGCCGAACGCTATCCACGCAGCGGCCGCGGCAACCCCGATGCCGGAGCTTTTCAGCCAATCGCCGATCGCTTCCGCACGAGAGCTGGATGCGCGCGAGCCCTCGACGGAAATCGCATCAGACACCGAATACGTCGACATAGATCTTCTCCGCGAATTTGGCCGTATCCGTGCTCGGCTTGAAGACCGAAACCGTCTTCAGATCATCAGCGTAACCCTTCAATTCGCGCTTGAGCACGTCGCCAACGGGATGATGGTGATGGGTATGGTAGCGCGCCATCGCTTCGAGATCGGCCAGCGTCGCCGCCTTTGGCGCATAGGGCTGGAACGATTTCGCAGCCTTGTCCGGGTTCTGCGCGGTGAACATCGCCGCATCCAGCAGCGCCTGTGTGATGGCGCGGGCGAACTGCGGCTCGTCGCGCACCAGACTGCCGCGCAGCCCGAGGATGCAGCAGCTCTTGTCTCGGTATTCGCCATCGAGATTGGAGGCGACTTCCTTGTACTGGGTATCCTTCAGCCAGAGATGGGCAAGCGGATCCGAAGCCAGGAACGCCTGAACCTCGCCTTTCTCGACGGCGAGGTTGAGAAGATTCCCGGGATAGGCGCGCCAGTCGACTTCCTTGTTGGGATCGATGCCCTGCTTGGCGAGCTGGATCGAGAAAAAGTTCTTGTCGGGCCCGGCGAGATCGCCGACGGCGACGATCTTGCCCTTGAGATCGGCGAGCTTGTCGACACCGGAACTGGTACGCGTCAGCACGCGCATGCAGCCGCCATGAGTGCCCGCTGCGATCTTGACGTCAAACCCCTGCTCCAGCGGCTTCAGCCAGCGCAGCGCCATGCCAAGGCCGGCATCGGACTTGCCGGTCGCGATCGCCTCCAGCAACTGATCGGTCGAGCCGCTGTAGTTGATGAGTTCGACGTCGAGATTGTGTTTCTGGAAAAAGCCGTACTCGATCGCGATCGGAACCGGCGCGAGGCAAACCGCGCCGGCATTCCACGAGAGTTTCAATTTGCGCGGCGTGCCTGTGACGGGCGACGCATCCGACGCCGTCCTGCAGATCGAAAATTCCGAAAAGTCGATCGTGGGCGTTGCAGTGCGAAACGGCAGCGCCTGCGCGCCGATAACACCGAACGGCGCCGCCAGCGCTGCGGCCGCACCAGAGCGCAACAGCGTTCGCCGGTCCAGCAAGGGTCTGCCGGGCTGCTTTTCTTCTGACATTCTTCTTCTCCTTATGCGGCAGGCACGCGACCACGCTCGCGCAACGCAGGGCGCGATGCCGCCTGGCACCGTGAATTGTTTGATTTGGTTCAGTCCCGACGAGAGTTTCTGCTGCTCGTTCCGCTGAAGTTGACGCTCAAGATGATGCGCGGCAACAATGGGATCGTCAATAAAATGGAATTTTGAATGTTGAAACGGACGGAGAGTTTATCTCCCTGTTCCTCACCTCCGACGGTCGAACGATTTTCGCGCGGCCGGTTTCGGCTCAACGCATAGGCAGAACCACATGCAAGTCACGATGAAGGATAGAGTCGCTGTCGTCACCGGCGGCAGCAAGGGCCTTGGGCTCGCGGTTGCAAGGCAATTCGCCGCATCCGGGGCCAAAGTGGCGATCCTCGCGCGCGGTGCCGCCGACCTGAAGGCGGCACGGGAACTGCTCGCGAAGGATGACGTTGATGTCCGCGACTATGTCTGCGACGTCGCCAAGGCTGCCGACATTGCCAAGGCGCATGAGAAGATCACAACCGATCTCGGCCCGGTCGATATTCTCGTCAACAACGCCGGCACGGCGCGGACGATGGCGTTCGAAAACATCTCTGACGAAGCCTGGCAGGAAGACCTCGACCTCAAACTGTTTGCTGCGATCCGTTTCTCCAGGCTGGTCTGGCCGGGCATGAAGGCGCGCAAATGGGGCCGCATCATCAACGTGCTCAACACCTACGCCAAGGCGCCGGCGGCATCCTCGGCGCCTACCTCGGTATCGCGGGCGGCCGGCATGGCGCTGACCAAGGTGATGGCTGGCGAAGGCGGCGAGCACAACATCCTGGTCAATGCCATGCTTGTCGGCCTGATCATGAGCGATCAATGGGTGAAGCGGCACGCGGCGCAGGCGCCGGACACGGATTTTGAGGTGTTCGCCAAAAACCTCGCCAAGGGTACCCCGCTGGGGCGCATCGGCACGGCGGAGGAATTCGCCAATCTGGCCTGCTTCCTCGCCTCCGAGCAGGGATCGTTCATCACCGGCACCGCCATCAATGTCGATGGCGGCCGTTCGCCGGTGGTGTAAGGACGCATTGGCGTTGAAGGCGCGGCGCGTTCAAATTACCTCGCCCCGCGTGCGGGGAGAAGTCTAAGTTCGCGCTAGCGAATTTCGGGTAAGGAGGGCACTCCGCGAGTACCTCTCTAGCGAGGTTGCAGAGGCAGCCCCTCACCCCAACCCTCTCCCCGTGAAGAACGGGGAGAGGTAGAGATTCTTAAACCGCGTCCTTGGCGGCCTTGACCGGGCGGGCCCGGACGATCTTGCGGGCCGGCTTGGCCTTGAACATCATTTCCTCGCCCGTGAAGGGGTTGGTGCCCTTCCGAGCCTTGGTCGCGGGCTTCTTGACCACGACGAACTTTGCGAAGCCGGGGACGAGGAATACCCCGTTCTTCTTGAGCTCCTTGTGGCCGACGTCAACGAGCGCTTCCATCACGCCCTTGACCTCTTTCTTCGAAACTTCGGTGGTGGTCGCGATCTTCTCGATCAGCTGCGACTTAGACATTTGGGTAGCCATGGTTGCTCCATTGATTCTGGCACAGGCGACGATATGGCGGAAACCGCCTAAAAAACAGGGTTTCCGACATTCTGCACAACTATCTCGCTAATCGAGTTGCACTGATTCGTCCAATTTTGGCTGGTTTTTAGGCCTCCGAAGCTGTGCGGAGCCTTATTTTAGGGGGATTCCGCCACTCCTGAGGGCCCCTTTCCGGACAATCTCAGACTGCCGGGCGGCCCGTGCCTCTATTCTGACGGGCCTTGATTTCGCCCCCTAGCGAAAAAACGAGCAGGCCGATGACGCGCTGAGCATGTTGTTTTCAGGAAGGATTTTCCGCTTCACATCGCGATTAGAAAATGACTCGCGTTCCCGTTCCATCGTAACATCCCTCGCAAGGCGGACGCGTGAACGGTTCGCCATTAATAGTGTGTCTGGAGACTTCGCATGGATTTGACGCGCCTTGAGATCAATCGCCGCACCGCGCTGCTGACGTCGGCGGCCATCGCGGCCAACGTGATCAATCCGATGCGGGCCTTTGCCCAGGAAACCCCGCGCAAGGGCGGCGTGTTCAACGTCCATTACGGCGCCGAGCAGCGCCAGCTCAATCCGAGCATCCAGGCTTCCACCGGCGTCTACATCATCGGCGGCAAGATCCAGGAAAACCTCGTCGATCTCGACGCCAACGGCCAGCCGGTCGGCGTGCTCGCCGAAAGCTGGGAGGCCTCGCCCGACGGCAAGACGGTGACGTTCAAGCTGCGCAAGGGCATCAACTGGCACGACGGCAAACCGTTCACCTCGGCCGACGTCGAATTCACCGCCATGAACATGTGGAAGAAGATCCTCAATTACGGATCGACGCTGCAGCTCTTCCTGACCGCGGTCGAAACGCCGGACGCCCAAACCGCGATCTTCAGGTACGAGCGGCCGATGCCGTTGAACTTGCTGCTCCGCGCCCTGCCCGACCTCGGCTACATCTCGGCCAAGCATCTTTATGAGAGCGGCGATATCCGCCAGAACCCGACCAACCTCGCTCCCGTCGGCACCGGCCCGTTCAAGTTCGTCAAATATGAGCGCGGACAATATGTCATCGCCGACCGCAATCCCGACTACTGGCGCCCGAACGCGCCCTATCTCGACCGGATCGTCTGGCGCGTGATCACCGATCGCGCCGCGGCTGCGGCGCAGATGGAGGCCGGCGAACTGCATTACTCGCCGTTCTCCGGCCTGACGATCTCGGATCTCGCGCGGCTCGGCAAGGACAAGCGCTTCATCGTCTCCACCAAGGGCAATGAAGGCAACGCGCGCACCAATACGCTCGAGTTCAACTTCCGCCGCAAGGAAATGTCCGACATCCGGGTTCGCCGCGCGATTGCGCATGCGATCAACGTGCCGTTCTTCATCGACAATTTCCTTGGCGATTTCGCCAAGCTCGGTACCGGGCCGATCCCCTCGACCTCGGCCGACTTCTATCCGGGTGCGAACACGCCGCAATACCCGTACGACAAGGCTAAGGCCGCAGCGCTGCTGGACGAAGCCGGCTTCAAGGCAGCCCGTGGCGGCACGCGCTTCTCAGTCAAACTGCTTCCCGCGCCGTGGGGCGAGGACATCTCGCTGTGGTCGACCTTCATCCAGCAGTCACTGGGTGAAATCGGCATCCCCGTCGATATCGTGCGCAACGACGGCGGCGGCTTCCTCAAGCAGGTTTATGACGAACATGCCTTCGATCTCGCCACCGGCTGGCACCAGTACCGCAACGATCCCGCCGTCTCGACCACGGTCTGGTATCGCTCGGGCCAGCCCAAGGGCGCGCCCTGGACCAACCAGTGGGGCTGGGAAGACAAGGCGGTCGACAAGACCATCGACGATGCCGCGACCGAAGTCGATCCGGCCAAGCGCAAGGCGCTCTACGCCCAGTTCGTCAAGGAAGTGAATACGGAGCTGCCGGTCTGGATGCCGATTGAGCAGATCTTCGTCACCACGATTACGGCGAAGGCACGCAACCACTCCAACACCCCGCGCTGGGGCTCGACGAGCTGGCACGATCTTTGGCTTACAGCATGATCCGGAAAAGTGGACTCCGGTTTTCCGAAGAGATCATGCTCAAACAAAAAAGAAAGCGGAATGACGAAAGCCATCGCGCGCTGACGCCTTATCCGACAAGATAGGCGTATGCGTATCCTCGGCCTTGCGGGGCGGCGGCTGGCCGCCTCGATCCCGACTCTAATACTGATCCTGATCGGCGTGTTTCTGCTGCTGCAGTTCGCGCCGGGCGATACCGTCGACGCCATGATGGCGCAGATGGGCGGCGGCGACGCCGCGACCGCCAAGGAGCTGCGAAAATTCTATGGCCTCGACCTCTCGATCCCGGCCCAGCTCGGCAATTATCTGTGGCGGCTGGTGCGGCTCGATCTCGGCTTCTCCTCGATCTACGGCAAGCCGGTGGCCTCGGTCATTCTGGAACGGCTGCCGCCGACGATCCTCTTGATGACGGCGTCGCTGTCGTTCGCGTTCTTCTTTGGGCTCGTGTTCGGCGTGATCGCCGCCCGCGGCGTCAACCGCTGGCCGGATACGCTGATCTCGACGCTCGGCCTGATCTTCTACGCCACGCCCTCGTTCTGGTTCGGATTGATGGCCATCGTCGTGTTCTCGGTCTACCTGCAATGGCTGCCGCCGGGCGGTTTCGAGGACATCGGCACGGTGCGGACCGGGATCTGGCGCGTGTTCGATATCGCCAGCCATCTGGTGCTGCCAACGCTGACGCTGGGGCTGATCTTTCTGGCGATTTACCTGCGCATCATGCGCGCCTCGATGCTGGAAGTGCTCAACCTCGATTATGTCCGGACCGCACGTGCAAAGGGCCTCGACGAGACGCGCGTGGTGACGCGGCATGTGCTGCGCAATGCGCTGTTGCCGATGGTGACGCTGATCGGGCTGCAGGCCGGCACCATGCTCGGCGGATCGGTGGTGGTCGAAAGCGTGTTCTCGCTGCCGGGCCTCGGGCGGCTCGCCTATGAATCGGTGGTGCAGCGCGACCTCAATACGCTGCTCGGAATCGTGTTCGTCTCCGCGCTGCTCGTCATCATCGTGAACTTCGTCGTCGACCTCATTTATGCGCGGCTCGATCCGCGCATTACGGCGGGTTGAAGCGATGGATGCGGTCAAGCGCTATTTCCGAAGCCCCGCCGCCGTCGCCGGCCTGATCCTGCTCGCGATCGTGATCGCCATGGCGATCTCGGCCGGCTTTCTCTATCCGCGCGATCCGCTCGCGCTCGCCGGCCGCCCCCTGATCTGGCCGTTCGCCAATCCGCGCTTCCTGCTCGGCACCGATAATTCAGGGCGCGATATCGCCGCCCAGATTTTCTATGGCGCGCGGATTTCGCTTTTGATCGGCGGCGTCGCTACCGCGATTGCGATCCTGATCGGCATCCTGGTCGGCGCCTTCGCCGGCTATTACGGCGGCTGGGTCGACAATGTACTGATGCGGGTTACCGAGGCGTTCCAGACGCTGCCGAACTTCGTGCTGCTGCTGGTGCTGGTCGCCGTGTTCGGCTCGACGCTCACCACCGTCACCATCGCAGTCGGCGTGGTGTCGTGGCCGGCGCCGGCGCGGCTGACCCGCGCGGAATTTTTGTCCTTGCGCAACCGCGAATTCGTCCAGGCCGGGCGAACGCTGGGGATGAAAAACATCCAGCTCATCTTTGGCGAGATCCTGCCCAACGCCCTGCCGCCGGTGATCGTCTACGCCAGCGTGGTGATGGCGGTAGCGATACTCCTCGAAAGCGCGCTCGCCTTCCTGCGGCTGTCCGATCCCAATGTGGCGTCATGGGGCAACCTGATCGGGCTGGGCCGCGACGTGCTGCGGGTGCAATGGTATGTCTCGGCGATCCCCGGCATCGCCATCCTCGTCACCGTGCTCGCGGTGTCGCTGGTCGGCCAGGGGCTCAACGATGCGCTCAATCCGAGGCTGAAGGGCCGATGAGCGGGACCGAAACCATCCTCTCGCTGGATCGCCTGAGCGTCCGCCTGCCCCGCGGCGCGGACCGGACACATGCGCTCAGGGACGTGTCGCTGGAGATTGACTCCAACGAAATCCTCTGCGTGGTCGGCGAATCCGGCTCCGGCAAGTCGATGATGGCCAACGCCGTCATGCGGCTGTTGCCTAACGAAGTGACGATCGACTGCGGCCGGGTGATGTTCGAGGGCCGCGACCTCTGCACGGCAACAGTTGCCGACATGCGTGAGGTGCGCGGCGCCGGCATTGCGATGATTTTTCAGGAGCCGATGACGGCGCTCAATCCGCTGCGCACCATCGGCGACCAGATCGCGGAAATGTTTTCGATTCACACCGAACTGTCGAAGGCGGAGATCGGCGCCAAGGTACTCGCCCTCCTCGCCGACGTCCGCATTCCCGATCCCAAGGTGGCGGCAAAGGCCTATCCGCATGAGCTGTCGGGAGGCCAACGCCAGCGTGCCATGATCGCGATGGCGCTGGCGCTCGATCCGAAGCTGCTGATTGCCGACGAGCCTACGACTGCCCTCGATGTCACGACGCAGGCGCAAATTCTAAAACTGATCCGCGACCTGCAGCAGCGCCGCAAAACCGCGGTCATGTTCATCACCCATGATTTCGGGGTCGTCGCCGAGATCGCCGATCGCGTGGTGGTGATGCAGCACGGCGCCATCGTCGAACAGGGCACGGCGGCGGACGTGCTGCACCGTCCGAAGCACGCCTACACCAAACAGCTCATCGCCGCCGTTCCGCCGCTAAAAGCGCCGCCGCCGCGCGCACTGGCGGCCGACAACATCCTGACGATCACGGATGTCTCGAAGACCTATCGCACCGGCGGCTTTCTGGGGCGCGGCGCGCGGGTGACGCCGGCCGTCAAGAACGTATCGCTCAAACTGCCGCGCGGCGCCACGCTCGGCATCGTCGGCGAGTCCGGCTCGGGCAAATCGACGCTGGCGCGCTGCATCGTGCGGCTGATCGATCCAGATGCCGGGTCGATCGTGCTCGATGGCAGCGACTGCGCGAAGATGACGCGTGAAAAAGTCCGCCGCGAGACGCGGCATATCCAGATGGTGTTTCAGGACCCGTTCGCTTCCCTCAATCCGCGCCGCAAGGCGGCCGAACTGGTGGCGCAGGGCCCGATCGTGCACGGCGCGCCGCGCGCGCAGGCGATTGCGGATGCGAAGGAGCTGTTCGCACTGGTCGGGCTAGATCCTTCCTCCGCCGACCGTTATCCGCATGAGTTCTCCGGCGGCCAGCGCCAGCGCATCGGCCTGGCGCGGGCACTGGCATTGAAGCCGGACGTCCTGGTCGCCGACGAGCCGGTCTCGGCGCTCGATGTCTCCGTGCAGGCGCAGGTGCTGAAGCTGCTTGCGGAATTGCGGGCGCGACTCGGGCTTTCCATCGTCTTCATCACGCACGACCTGCGTGTTGCCGCGCAAATCTGCGACCTCGTGGCCGTCATGAAGGATGGTGAAGTGGTGGAACACGGGCTGGCGGGCGAAGTGTTTGGCAATCCGCAGCACGCTTACACGCGGGCGCTGCTCGACTCCATCCCGGGCGGAGAGTTTGCAAGGGAGCACGATACGGCGGCGGTGTAGCAGCTCCGCATCCCCGCCCTTCGCGGGGTCGAGACGAGCGAGGCCCGCTCTTGGAGGAAGATCCTTTCTTGCAGGCAACTGATCGTTCTGCTTAGTTTAGCCAGCCAATCAAGCTCAAGGAAACAAGAAGTGGCACTCAAAAACGTCATCGGAATCGATCACGCCGTGGTCATGGTGAAGGACCTCGACAAATCAGCCGAGAACTACAAGCGGCTGGGCTTCACCGTGTCGCCGCGCGGCACCCACAGCGCGCATATGGGATCGGGCAATTACACCATCATGTTCGACCCCGACTATATGGAATTGCTCGGCGTGCTCAGACCGACGGAACATAATGAGCCGGCGCGGGCGTTCCTCGAGAAGAACGGCGAAGGCATCGAGCGTATCGCCTTCACCGCCGTGGATTCGGCGCGGGGCGCGGAAGAAATTCTCGCGCGTGGTTATATCCCCGTTGGCCCAACGGATTTCGAGCGGCCGGTGACGCTGCCTGATGGCACGGAATCCGAAGCCAGGTTCCGGACCTTTCAATGGCCGACGGTGGAAGCGCCGGGCGGCGTGCGTATCTTTGCCTGCCAGCACAAGACGCGCGAGACGGTCTGGATTCCTGAACTGATGAAGCATGCCAACGGCGCGAAGCGCCTGAAGCAGGTGCTGATGGTTGCGCCGGAGCCAGCCAAGGAGGCCGCTCATCTGTCGAAGCTGATCGACCGCGAGGTACGCAACGAGTCCGATGGCGCGATCGCGGTGCCCTCGGGCGGCGACCGCGCGGACTTCGTATTCCTGACGAAAGGTCAGCTCGGCAAGCGCTATCCCGGCGTTTCGCTGGCCGGCCTGCCGGAACGCGGCGGCGCAGGCCTTGTGATCGTGGCCGATGTCGCCGCGGCGGAGAAGGCGCTGGGTCCAGCCGGCGTGAAAAGCCCAGGCGGCATTGTGGTGCCACCAGCCGAGGGCAACGGCACGATGCTGGCGTTTGTCGCGGCGTAGCCGGCAGCGCCAGTCGCGCTGCATCGGGGAAGCCGGAACATGGCGAAGGGCAGAAGCGAAGCGGACAGCGATACGGCGGCAACCCGCCGTGGTCGCCCCCGTTCTGCCGAGACCACCAACGCCATTCTGCAAAGCGCCTACACGCTGATGGCGACTACGGGTCTCGCCGCCACCAGTATCGATGCGGTTGCACGGCATTCCAACGTCTCGAAGATGACCATCTACAAATGGTGGCCATCGCGAGAGGCCTTGCTGATAGATGCGTTCCTGAACCATGCCTCGCTGATGCTGCCGCTGCCGGCCACCGGCGCGCCGGCGGAACGCCTGAGAAGCCACGCCGCGGCTTATGCGAAGGCGCTGCTGGGCGAGTTCGGCAGGGTACAACTCGCGGTGATCTCCGAATGCATCTCGAACACAGGGTCCGCGGAGATTTTCTACGAGCGCTATCTCGGATATCGAAGAACCGCCCTGGTCGAATTGATCGCCGCCGGCCAGCAGGACAGAAGCATTGGCGCGACCGGGACACCGGAGGACCTGTACGACGCGATCTATGGCAGCCTGTTCTACCGCTACATCTTCGGAATCAAGCCGATCTCGCCGGCACATGCCCGCAATCTCGTCGACACCCTGCTGATGATCAAGAACCGCTGACGCCGCCGGCCGCGTCAGCTCGCGCGCGGCGGAACCACGCCCACGTCTCCCGTGTCACGGCCCGATAGCCCTGCCCCCGGAAAACGATCTGATCATCGACGACCCGGTTCAGCTTCGGCAGCGCATGAAACGGGATCGAAGGATAAGCGTGGTGCTCGACGTGATAGGGCATGTTCCACGCAAACCATCTCATGAGCATGCCGGTGTAGGTGGTGCGGGTGTTCTGGAAGGCGCTTCGCGTCCGGTCACAGCCGGTATGCTCGGCATAGAGATAAGGGCGCAAGAACAACTGGCCGACGATCAGCGGAACGATCCACACCCAGAGCAGAAGCGCCGTATGCAGCGTGAGCGACGCGAGCAGCAGCACGACATAGAAAGCGACATAGAGGCGCGCTTCCTTCACGACGATGTGGCGCTTGCCTTCCGGGATCCAGGGAGCGGAGGCCTTGCCGGTAAAGGCATGGCGAAGCATCAGCCCTACCCGGAAAGCGACCTGCCGAAGGCCGGTATAGGCGACTGCGAGTTGCGTATCCGAGGCGGGGATCGGGCCAACAAGCAGTTCCGGATCCCGATCCGGATCCTGCGTGTAGCGATGGTGGTCCCAGTGGAACAGGCAATAATATTCGTAAGGCAGTCCGATCGCGAATGAAGACAGATGACCGAGTGCGAGATTGAGCGCGCGGCTCCGAAACGCCGTCTTGTGGGCGGTCTCGTGCACGACCATGAACAGGAAGGCGACGAAGTAACCCTGCACGACGATGAGCGGCAACGCCCAGGCCAGGCCATAGGTCGAGGACACCAGCCAGATCAGCGTACCGAAAATGCCGATGGCGCCGTAGTGGCTGACCGCGCGAACGATGCCTTGAAGGTCGGATCGCGCCGATAGCTCGCGCAGCGCGGCCGAGTTCAGCGGCTTCTCTCCCGTTGCAGTGATGGCAGTGCTCATGGTCGCAATCGCCTCCCAGGATGATTTCAACTCTGCAGCAGCGCCGATATTTCGGCGGTGATGAACGCGCGATCCGCGGGATTGTTGACCGGATTTCCGGCGCGGTGTCCGTGGATCGAGGGAATCGGACGGAGTTCGGCTGACTTCGCGTTGACGAGCCGGCTGATCTCTTCCTCGTTGTCGCTGACATCGAAGTAGCGGTCCGTCTGCCCCGGCATCAGCAGAACCCGCGCCTTGATCGCCGCGAGCGCTCGGACCATGTCGCCGCCGAATTCCGGACATTGACTGATATCGCCGCGCTGCCAGATGCCGATCTGCGCCAGCAGATCGTTGGCATCACGGCGCGAGAAGGCTTCATCCCAGGAACGCGTCAGGTAATCTTCCAGCGAGCTGAAGCCGAAATCGCGCCACACCTCGTCCCGGTAATAGGCGTGCGACATCGCCCATCCGGCATAGACGCGCCCCATGGCGCGCAGGCCGGCGGCAGGCCTGGCGACGAAACGACCGTCCCTGAACGCGGGATCGGCGGTGAGCGCGGCCTTCACGCCCTCGAGGAAGACGTGATTGTAGGGCGAGCATCTGGCGCTGCCGCACACAATGGCCGCCCGCTCCACCATGTCAGGATGGCACGCCGCCCAGTGGTACGCCTGCATGCCGCCCATGGACCAGCCGTAGACCAGCGCGATCGTCGAAATCCCGAACTGCTCGACCAGAAGGCGGCGCTGGATCGCCACCGCATCGTGATAGCTGATGGCTGGAAACGGCGTCGCTTCCGAATTGGATGGCGACGAGGACAGGCCGTTGCCGAACAGGTTTGGAATGACGATGAAGAAGCGCTCCGGATCCAGGATGCCGCCGCGCTGCACCAGCCATTCCGTGTCGGTGTGCTGCGCGCTGAAGGACGTCGGATAGACAATCACGTTGTCCTTCCGCGCGTTCAGCGTGCCATAGGTCTTGTAGGCAAGACGCAACGAGGGGAATACGACGCCCGACTGCAGCAAAGCGTCTCCGGCGTGGAAGACCTGATAATCACCGCTGGTCGCCATATCGTCACCCTTGTCGGCGCGCGTAACCGGCGCAACCTTTAATGTACAAATCGTACATTATTTGGATGAGATTGCAACGGCATTGTTGCGGCCTTGGAAACGCACGCTGGCGCGCCTCGAGACCAGGTCTCATGTCAGACCATATGGTGCGCGTGTCTCTACGAGGCCGCCCACCGCGCCTCATTCGGCCGGGGCTGCTGCGACCTCCGAATGCGAGTAGTCCACACCTGGACTGGTCTTCGCCAGCGCGAACAGACCTGCCGCCATGACCGCATAGGCCAGCGCGACGCCCGGCGTGACGCCGAGGCCGCCGCCGATGCCGACGGCTTCGCCGTGCATGAAACCGAAATAGGTCATGACCGCACCGGCCAGCGCAAACGCGGATGCTTTAAGAAAATCGCGCTCGATCACGAACACGCCGATCGCGCCGAGCACCAGGCCGGCGAGGATCGAGCCGCCGCCCATCACTTCGAGGCCGTGATAGAGCACGCCCTGCTGCGGCAGCGCTGATATTGCGGCGGACTTGACCGCGTCGACCTTGTCGGCAGCGAGCCCGCCGACGGCCTGCGCCGCCGCGATCGTCGAGCCGAGCATGGTGTCGATCTGCAGTTTTGCCCAGGCAGCGAGATGCGGCGTCAGCGCCAGCACGATGGCAGGCGCATGCTTGACCGGCGTGGTCTGGAACGCCTGCGCGCCGATCAGCATGCCGATATAGAGCAGGATCGGCGAGATCGCGACCACGGGCACCAGCGCCAGCAACACCGAGATGATACCGAACCATGACAACAGCACCACCATGATGCCGGTCGCCGCCGAATAGCCGATCCGGCCGCCCATCGCCTTCCAGCCGGGGTGGCCGATGTAGACGGCGTTGATGAAGGGATTGCCCATCAGGCAGCCGATCAGGCTGACGACACCGTCGGCAGTGAGAACGCGCGTGGTCGGATATTCGTCGCCGGCCGCTTCCGCGCTTTCGACGTTATCCATGGCCTCGACGAGATCGTAGATGCCGAACGGGATTGCCGTGACGAGAATGATGCCGAGGAATTCGAAGCCGGAGAAGACGTGACCGATGGCCGGCAACGGCACCGAGAAGCCGAAATTCGCAAAGGCATCGCCGACGCCCTTCAGGCTCAAACCGCCGAGGCCGAGACCGAACAGGTTCGAACCCCAGGCGATGATCATACCCACCGCAATGGCGACGAGGCCGGCCGGCATGCCCCTCCAGTATTTCACGCCGCCGAACCAGCTCACCAGGATGATGGCAAAACACACCAGCCCGATCTGCGGCGTCATGTACATTTCGAGCGCCGGGCGCATCGAGATGAAGGTGACGGAGACACCCGCGAGCGTGCCGAGCAGCGCCGCGCGCGGGGTGATCTTTCTGATATAGGGCGCGATGAAGCCGCCGATCATCAGGATAAAGCTCTGGAAGAACACCCAGACCAGGCCGGCCGACCAGCCCTTGACGGGATCGCCGGTCTTCAGCGTGATCGGCAGCATGATCACGAAGGTGACGATGAACATGTGCGGGACGCTGACGCCTGATGGCAGCGCGCAGACGTCGCTGCGGCCGGTCTTCTGCGCAAGTTTGTAGGCGAGATACGCATAATAGAACGTCGAGAGGCACATCATCAGGCCGAGCGCCGGCAGGATGCGGCCGAACACGATCGAGTCAGGCATCTTCAGCACGAAGCGCAACAGCCCGGTCAGCACCAGCATGTTGACGAGAATGTTGGTGCCGAAGCCGAACAGCGCGTTCCAGTCGCCGGGTGTCCACAATGCCGGCTTGAAAGTGGATGTGCCTGATATTCCTGTCGCACTCGTGCTCATCGTTATGCCCCCGCTGCTGCCGTTCTTGGAATCTCCAGTGAAAGCGCCTCCAGCACCGCGGCCGAGTCGGAGACCCAGCCGAAAATGCCGCCCTGGGCCTTGATCATTTTCAGGCCCATCTCGTGAAACTCAGGAAAGTAGGATGCGCAACCATCCGCCAGCACCACGCAGCGATAGCCGCGGTCGTTGGCTTCGCGCACGGTGGTGTTGACGCAGACCTCTGTCGTGACGCCGCAGACCAGCAAATTCTCGATGCCGTAGCGCTGCAGCACCTCGCCGAGCTCGGTGGCGTAGAACGCGCCCTTGCCCGGCTTGTCGATCACGATCTCGCTGTCGAGCGGATACACTTGGGGAATGATGTCGTGGCCGGCCTCGCCGCGAATGAGAATACGCCCCATCGGCCCGGGATCGCCGATGCGCAGGGACGGCGCGCCGCGCTCGACCTTGGCCGGCGGCGCGTCCGACAGATCGGGCAGATGTCCCTCGCGGGTGTGGACGACGAGCATGCCGGTCTGACGCGCCGCAGCCAGCACCGCTGCGATCGGCTGCACCGCCCGCGCGAGCTGGCTGACGTCATTGCCGAGTGTCTCGCCGAAGCCGCCCGGCTCCATGAAATCGCGCTGCATGTCGATGATGAGAAGCGCGGTCGCCGCCCAGTCGAGCTCGATCGGCTCCGGCTCCGCTCTGAGCTTTGCTGAGTTCGCCATGACGTACGCGCCCCGAACGAGAGAACTCTCAAAGAGAAGTCAAGCAAGGCGCGTGCCATTGTGTACAATGGCGACGGGCGATCGGCCTGGAGAAAATCAGTAGAATTGTCAGCCCGTTATTCGCCGATGCCGATCGCGGCACTCCTTTATCGAACGCACCACAAGCGAGCAGCTGCCCATTAGCTGTGCATGCTGCGATTGCGCTTGCCCGACCGAAGAACGAACGATCTGTCATTTCCCGTTCGCACCTGTCCTAACAACTGGACCAGCCAGGCAAGGCCGGCATCCATCATCGCTACCTTCGGAAGGACGACATTGATCGAGAAGCGCGGCAGCGGCAGCGGCGCCTTGACGGCGGCGACGTTGAAGCGGGCGCCATGGATCTCGATAAACCGTCGCGGCAGCGCGGAGACCATCTCGGTTTCGGCCAGCACCGAAAGGGCAAAACTGAAGTTTGGCACGGTCAGGGCCACGCGCCGCGTCAGGCTTTTCTTGGCGAGTTCAACATCCACGAATCCGGTAACATCACCGGTATGCGAAACGACGAGATGCTCCATTTCGCAGTAGCGCTTGAGGGTCGGGTTGCGCTGGAATGAATGCCCCTTTCTAACGGCGATGACGAACTCTTCCTCGTAGAGCTTCTGTTTGTGGAAACGGACCGGAATATCGTCAAAGGGAATGATCGCGATATCCGTCGTCCGGTCTTCGAGCTCCTTCAACGCATCCTTCCATGCCAAATGAGGAGCGGTGAACCCTTGCACCGGAAGAAGCTGCCGGATGCCGACATCGACACCCGGCGCCACCCCACGCAACGTCTCCAGCAGCGGAGGCAGAATGACCGACGAAATTCCATCCGGCGCGCCGATGACGAAACGTCGTGTCGAATGCCGTGGATCAAATGGCGTAGACGACGAAACCACGCCGCGGATACGCGCGAGAATTTCAGCGACTGATGGCGCGAGCTGGAGGGCGCGCTCCGTCGGAACGACGCCTTTCGGGGTCTTGAGAAACAAGGGATCGCCCAGCAGCGTACGCAGGCGGCCAAGTCCATGGCTGATGGCAGAGGGCGAAAGATGCAGCCGCTCCGCCGACCGGCCGACATGCCGCTCCTGAAAGACGATCTCGAACAGTACGAGAAGGTTGAGATCGATCCGGGAAAGGTCAATTTGGTTCAGCATAATGCTGAAATCATATCACTGGATTCATCATGATTGAAATGGGATTTGGGCGGCACAGCCGGTCAGTCGCCGGCCCCACGCGAATGGACACCGAAATGTTCAAATTGAACCGCTGGAGGCGCTTGGCGCTGAAGGCCGCGCTTGCAATGCCGTTGTCGGCCAGCGCCGCACAGGAGCCAATGTCGACAAGTTCGGAGCAGGAAGTTGCTGATCTGGTCAGGAAAACCGAAGCGCGGGCTTCGGCTTTCATGCGCGGCGATATGGACAAATGGGCCGGCCTCACGCGCATCGCGGACGACTTTACCCTGATGCAGCCGTTTGGCGGTGAAGCCAGCCGCGGCTTCGACATGAGTCCCGAGCGGCTGGCGCGGCTCGCCAGCTATTTCAGAAACGGCGACGCCAAAGTCGAACTGGTCCAATCCTACGCGTCGGGCGATCTGGTCGTCCTTGCAGTGATCGAGCGTGAGCACGGCGAAGTCGGCGGCTTGCCGGACCAGGACTGGTCACTGCGGGTGACGCTGGTCTATCGCAGGCAAGGCGCGGAGTGGTGGCTGGTTCACCGCCACGCCGACCCGCTCGTGCGTAACGTCGGGCTTGAAACAGCGGCCGCGTTGGCCCGCGGTGCAACTCTCGACAAGAAATGAGGCGGTCTAGCTCCCGTCAAGTAGCGGCGTCCCGAATGCCCGCCGCCAGACCGACAGAAAACGCGGAAACCAGGAGTGGGCGTCTGCGCTCTGATAGGCCCATGTGCGATATTTCTGTCCCTTTTCGGACAGGAGCTCCTGGTATCCGCCGTGCGTTTCGGTCGCAGTACGAATGTCCCTCAATATATCGCGGGCGTAGGGCCGGTACCTGTCGGAGCCGGAGTGTTCATCGTAGTCCAGCATGCGATCGGCAAATTCGACGTTGAATGTCGGCCAGCAAGAACGTCCCTGGTAGGCCGGAGCCGCAATCTTGTGGATCATCTTGTTCTGCGGATTATCCGCCGATACCAGGAAGTGAGATGTATCCGGGATTCGAAACCGCGGCTCGCCAAGTATCAGATCCGTCGTGGCTGCGAACAGCGCGCGTTCGCCCGCTTCGCCCAGATCCCAAAATCCCTGATGCACATTGACGAAATCCAGCGCAATGCAAGACGCCGCCGGTTCGCTCCTCAAGTCCAGAGCATGCCTGATATAGCCAAGCTTGCCGAACAACCCGAGCAGCTCCGTCTTGTATTGCGAAAGCTCGCGTCCGAGCAGCTCTTCCAGCTCGATCCGGTCGACCACCCCCAACCGTATGCCGCGCACAAAGGTCGCGTAGACGCATGCATTGGTGACAAAGCGCCTGCGTTCGGCACGGGTATCGGTTGCCGCGGAACGCGGTGCGGTGACGTCGCACAGCAAAGCCGCGACGCCGCCGTCCTCGAACGGCTCCAACGCTTCCGCGAGTTGAAATATCGCGTTATTCAGATCCTCGCGATATTCGGCAAGCAACAAGCGGCCGGCATGAGCGCCCTGTGACATCGCCAAAAACGGCGATGCCCTTTGGTCCGCACGCACGATTTGTTCCAGGCCTGCGAGGATGCCCAACAGCGTGTCCGACGGCAGCGAGAAGTAATTGACGCCGATGTACCGGTCGCCTCCCGCGGGAACAATGGTCGTCGTGACGACATTGGCGCGGACGGCCTCCAGCATCAGCCGGACGCTTTTTTCGAGCAAGCGAACCCGGCGGACGGCATCCTCGGAATCCATGATGGTCTCGGGATCGAGAACATCGGGATAAAACCAGGCAAAATCCCGAGGATAGTAGGCGGAGGCGTGCGGCGCCCCCGTGACCAGAAAGACTTCCTTGGGAGAAAAGGCACTGTTGACCGAGTGCCTGTACAGCTCGTCGATCCCACCCGATGCGTGAGATTTTCTCAGGAATCGATCACCGAGAAAATTTAGGGCCTGAATACCGTTGGCGACACCGGTGGCCAACAGACCCTGGTAAAACCGGTATTCGCGACGAGATGAAAATGGAATGTGACGATTCATATGCTTGGATGAAACCATGTCCGGCGGGTGTCGAGTGTCAGTGGTTACCCCAGACATCATAGATTCGTCTTTCTGTCAGATGAATCGTGATGTCATCGCATTGTCACAAATGGACCGTGCGTAGAGCGCAGCGAAACCCATCACGCCTCCGCGCAATGATTGGGTTTCGCTTCGAGACTGGGCAAGAATCCTGGTCGGCTGGGCAAACGAGTGTACGATTCGACTGATGACAAATCATACCTTCAAGACCGGTGTGTTGACCGGAACCAGCCGAGCCTTCTTCCTGCGCGTGTTGAAGACTACGTGGATCGCGACAATCCAGTTCGGGCCATTGACGCTTTTGTCGAGACGCTTTTGTCGATGCGCTGGACGTTGAGAAGCTTGGCTTTTGCCATGCGTCAAGTTCGCGAGAGGCACGCCTCTCGCGGGCGACGGTAGCAAAAGAGCCGTTCTCCGGGGAGCTCGCTATAACTAATCCGCCCTACAGATCTCACCGCAACGCCGCCGTCGCCAGCGCGTGCTCCACGCAATTACTCACATGGGCGCGCAGCGTTTCAGCCGCGTTCGCGGCGTCGCGCTTCAGTGCGGCCTCGAGCAGCGCCTTGTGCTGGGCGGCGGGCTCGTTGCCGCGGTAGCTGAAGGCGATCATCTGGTAGCGGAAATATTTGTCGAACACCAAGGCATGCGTCTCCATCAGCATGCGCGAGCCGCAATTGGAAATCAGCGCCTGATGGAATTCGCCGTCATAGCGCTTCCATTGCTCCAGCTCGCCGAGGCCGGTTTCCATCAGCCGCTCGGTTGACGCCAGCTTGTGATGGGCGGAGACCACGCGCCCTTCCCACTCGACATCGGCATTGGCGAACGACACGCGCATTGCATGCTGCTCCAGCAGCAGCCGAAGCTCCGCAAGCTCCCGCAAGTTTCCGGCCGAGATCGGCGCCACCTCGAAGCCGCGCCTGCCCTCGGCCAGCACAAAGCCTTCCGCGGCCAGCCGGTTGAGGATTTCGCGCAGCGTCGAGACGCTGACGCCGTAATCCTCCTTGAGGCCTTCCAGCCGGAGCTTCTGTCCCGGGCGGAGCCGGCCGAACACGATGTCGGTGCGGATGCGGCGATAGCCGTCATCGCCGACCGCTTCCTGCTCTTCCGTTCGTTCAACCAGTGTCATTGCCAATCCATGCGCGAGCCAGCCAACCGGCAAGTGCCATGTCAGCTGATTCCGCTCAAGGCGCCCTCTCGTCCTATATAACATATTTCATCTGATAATTCTTATTTTATATTTTGACTTTGCTTTTCTCATATGAATACTCCCCTTACCGCGACGTCAGAAGATCGCGAACCAACCGGGGAGAAACCGCCATGCGGATCGGATTACTGTGCGCTGCTGTCAGCCTTTGTGCGCTTGTGGGGACACCGGCTGCCGCCCAAGTGCAGGAACGCACCATCCGCTGGGGCCACCTCAACAACACCGACCACCCGATCAGCTTTGGCGTGAAGAAGTTCGCCGAGGTGCTGGCGGCCAAGAGCGGCGGCAAGCTGAAGATCCGCGAGTTTCCCGCTTCCCAACTCGGCAACGAGATGCAGCAGCAATCGGCAGTGCGCGGCGGCACGCAGGAAATCCTCTCGGCGTCGACGACTTCGCTCGCGAGCGTCGTCAAGGATCTCGGCCTGTTCGACTTCCCCTTCATCGTCAGCACGTTCGAGCAAGCTGAAGCGCTGGCCCAGGGCCCGTTCGGCAAGGCGATGCTCGACACGTTGCCTGAGAAAGAGCTGGTCGGTCTCGGCTATTGGGGCCTCGGCTTCCGCAACGCCACCAACAGCAGCCGCCCGATCGCGAAGGTCGAGGATTTCTCCGGCCTGAAGCTGCGCGTGATCCCGAACCCGGTCTATCTCGAAACCTTCAAGGCGCTGAAGGCGAACCCGGTGCCGATGGCGTTCGGCGAATTGTACACCGCACTGGAAAACAAGACCGTCGACGGCCAGGAGAATCCCTACAGCGTCATCCTGTCCAACAAATTCTACGAAGTGCAGAAATACGTCTCGGCCACCAACCACACCTTCACCCAGAACGTCATCATCGTCAGCAAGAAGTTCTGGGACGGCCTGTCGGTGGAAGAGCAGAAGATGCTGCGCGACAGCTTTGCCGAGACGCGTGAATACCAGCGCGATCAGACCAAGCTGGCGGCGGAGAAGGCGCTGGATGAACTGAAAGCCAAGGGCATGCAATTCAACGAGATCGCGCCCGCCGAGTACGCCCGCATGCAGGACGCCACCAAACCGGTCGTCGAAAAATTCTCGGCCGAATATGACCCGGCGCGCGTAAAGCTCTTCACAAGCGAACTGGCGCGCATCCGCGGCGCCAAGTAGGCCGCCGAGAAAACTGTCATGGGCGCAATCGAGCGGCTGATCGACCTCTACTGCCGGCTGCTCAGGGTCGCGATCGCGGCGTGCCTCGCCGCGATGGTGGTGCTGGTCTTCACCAACGTCGTGATGCGCTATGTCTTCAATTCAGGCATAGCAACATCAGAGGAACTGTCGCGCTGGCTATTGGTCTGGCTGACGTTCCTCGGCGCCATCGTGGCGCTCCGCCAGCATGCCCATCTCGGCGTCGACACGCTCGTTCGCGCGCTCCCGCCGCGCGGAAAACTCGTCTGCTTCGTGCTGAGCTATCTGCTGATGCTATACGTGGATGCGCTGCTGACGCTCGGAAGCTGGAAACAGGCGGTGCTGACCTTCGGCGACACCGCACCCGCATCAGGCATTTCGGTCGGGCTGTTCTTCTATTCCTCCGGGCTCGTGTTCGGCGTGTCGGCCGCCGTGATCCTGCTCGTTGATTTTATACGTGTGCTGAGCGGATCGGGCTCCGAGGAGGACCTGATCCTCGTGAAGGAAAGCGATGAGCACACCTGATTATCCCCTGAAGACGCGGAGGCGAGCGTGACGCTCGCGGTCTTCACCTTCTCGCTGCTCGGCGCGATGGCGCTGGGCATGCCGATTGCGTTTGCGCTGATCGTCTGCGGCGTCGCGCTGATGCATTCGCTGGACATTTTCGACTCGCAGATCGTCGCCCAGAACATCATCAACGGCGCTGACAGTTTTCCCCTCATGGCCGTGCCATTTTTCATGCTGGCCGGCGAGGTCATGAATCGCGGCGGCCTCGCCAAGCGGATCGTCGACGTCGCGCTTGCGCTGGTCGGCCACATCAAAGGCGGCCTCGGCTACGTCACCATCCTCGCCTCCTGCGTGCTCGCCTCGCTATCGGGCTCCGCGGCGGCGGATGCCGCGGCGCTGGCGGCGCTGCTCGTGCCGATGATGGTCGCGGCCGGCCATCGCAAAATGTATGCGGCAGGCCTGGTCGCCGCCGGCGGCATCATCGCGCCCGTGATCCCGCCGAGCATCGGCTTCGTGCTGTTCGGCGTCGCCGGCGGCGTCTCGATCTCGAAACTGTTCCTGGCAGGCATCTTCCCCGGCCTGATGCTCGGCGCTGGGCTGTGCTTCGCCTGGTGGTGGGTCGCGCGTCAGGAGAATGTCGAAAGCCCGCCGCGCAAATCGCTCCGCGAGATCGTCTGGGCCTTCGTCGACGGCTTCTGGGCGCTAATGCTGCCAGCGATCATCATCGTCGGCCTGCGGTTCGGCGTGTTCACGCCGACCGAGGCCGCCGTCGTCGTCGCCGTCTACGCGCTGTTCGTGGCAACCTGCATCTACCGGGAACTGAAGATCGGCGACCTCTACGAAGTCTTCGTCTCGGCGGCGCTCAGCACCAGCGTCGTCATGTTCCTGGTGGCGGCAGCGCTGGTGTCGTCCTGGCTCATCACGGTGTCGGAAATCGCCACCCAGATCGTCGACCTCGTCCGCCCCTTCATGGGCAACCAGACGCTGCTGATGCTCGCGATCATGCTGCTGGTCGTCATCGTCGGCACGGCGCTCGACATGGCGCCGACCATTCTGATCCTCACGCCGATCCTGATGCCGATCGTCAAGCAGGCCGGTATCGACCCGGTCTATTTCGGCGTGCTCTTCATCATCAACTGCGCGATCGGCCTGATCACCCCGCCGGTCGGCGTCGTCCTCAACGTCGTCTGTGGCGTATCGCGTATCAGCATGGAAGACATCATCAAGGGTGTCTGGCCCTTCATGATCGCCCAGCTGATCGTGCTGTTCCTGATGATATTGTTTCCGTCCATCGTCACCGTGCCGGCAAAATGGTTCGGCGGCTGACATGTGGCCGCGATCGGCTACACTGCCGCGTCATTATCCCGTGAAAGGCATTCCATGCGCATCATGATCCTCAATGGCCCGAATTTGAACATGCTCGGCATCCGCGAGCCGCACATCTACGGCTCGACCACGCTCGACGCCATCAAGGCGTCGTGCGAGGAGTTCGCCGCCTTCACCGGCACGCAACTAGCGTTTCACCAGTCGAACCACGAGGGCGAGCTGGTCGACCTGATCCAGTCCGCGCGCACCTCGGCGGACGCGCTCATCATCAATCCGGCCGCCTACTCCTTCACTTCGATTGCGCTGTTCGACGCCATGAAGATCTTCGAGGGCCCGATCTACGAGGTGCACATCTCCAACATCCACGCCCGCGACGAGCTGCACCGGCACTCCAAGCTTTCGGCCGCGGTGAAAGGCGTCATAGCGGGCCTCGGCCCCTACGGCTACATCGTCGCCATGCAGGCCGCACTGCAGGCTGCCGGCCAGTTGCCTGCGTCGCTGCCGGCGGCGGTACGCGTCGGCCCGAAATGACGGATGGAGGCTGACATGCAGGGAGCCGGTTACCTCGCGATCTGGAGCGATCTGACGCCGCAGGACGAAACCGACTGGGCGCACTGGATCACGCGCGAACATGCCGCCGAACGGGTCGGCGTCAATGGCTTCCTGGCGTGCCGGATCTTCCGCGCGCTGGGCGTCTCGGTGAACCGCTACTTCATCCTCTACGAGCTCGAGGACGAGCGCGTCGTCGGCGGTGCGGACTATCTGGCGCGGCTGAACGCGCCGACGCCGTGGTCGCAGCGGATCATGCCCAAGCTCGGCAATTTCGCCCGCGGCGGCGGCCGTATCGCAGCTTCAACCGGCACCGGCCAGGGCGGCATCGTCGCGCCTCTGCGCCTCGACGCCACGCCGTCCTGGGACGCCGCCACGCTCGTCGCCGAGCTCGCCCGCCTCGACCGCATCATCGCCGCGCGGGTCCTGCTCACCGACATCACGCAGACCTCGATCAAAACCCGCGAGAAGGGCATGCGAGCCAACGACGGCTCATTCGCCGCCCTGCTACTGATCGAGGGACTGGACGAAGCCGCCGTCCGCGACGCGCTCCACCATTTGCGCAAGACGCTCCCTGCCGAGGATCATGGCGCAATCGATAGTCTACCGCTCTACCGGCTCGCGTTCAGCCTGCCGAAGCGGCTGCTGCCGGGCTAGGAGAGTCGACGGTCAGCAAAATTGCGAAAACAACCCCATGCAAAGTAGAAATGGGGCCCGCTCCATCCGAAAACACAAGATCTAGACTAGCGCAAACGCTTCGCGTTTATCGCAGACAATGACGGTGAAACGCTACGCCTTCGCCGGCCGCAACATACGCGTGACGCTGCCGAACGCCCAATCGATGACAGGCCAAAACAACAGCACAATCGCGAGCGTGGTGATCGAACCGACGAGACCGTTCGACCAGAACACCTTCATGTCGCCGCCGGAGCCGATCATCGACAGGCGGAACGCATCCTCGGCGCGGTTGCCGAGCACCAGCGCCAGCGTGAACGGCGCCAAGGGAATGCCGATTTTTTTGAACACGTAACCGACGACGCCGAAGCCCAGCATCAGCCAGATGTCGAACATCGCGTTCTGGATCGCGTAGGCGCCGATCGCACAGGACACCACGATCATGGGCGCGACCGCTGCGAACGGCACGCGCAGGATCGAGGCGAAGATCGGCACCGTCGTCAGCACCAACACGAGACCGACGACATTGCCGAGATACATCGACGCAATCAGGCCCCAGACGAAATCCTTGTGCTCGACGAACAGCAACGGACCCGGATTGAGGCCCCACACCATCAACCCACCGAGCAGGATCGCGGCGGTGCCGGAGCCGGGAATGCCGAGCGCGAGCATCGGCAGCAGCGCCGCGGTGCCCGAAGCATGGGCCGCGGTTTCCGGCGCGAACACGCCTTCGATGCGGCCCTTGCCAAAGCTGTCCTGGTCCTTGGAGAAGCGCTTGGCGAGGTTGTAGCCCATGAAGGAGGCGGCAATCGCGCCACCCGGGGTGATGCCGAGCCAGCAGCCGATGAACGAAGAACGAAACAGCGTCACCCAGTATTTCGGCAAATCCTTCCACACCGACAGCACCACGCGCAGGGAGATGCCGGCGGCGTGGCCGCGCAGCGCAAGCCGCTCTTCCATGGTGAGCAGGATTTCGCTGATGCCGAACAGGCCGATGACGGCGACCAGGAAGTTGACGCCGCGCAAGAGCTCCGCCGAACCAAAGGTCATGCGCAACTGGCCGGACACGGTGTCCATGCCGATGCCGGCGAGCAAGAGGCCAAGCGACATCGAAATCACAGTCTTGTGCTTGGCTTCGCGGCCGAGGCCGACGAAAGAGCAGAAGGTGAGCAGATACACCGCGAAGAATTCAGGCGGCCCGAATTTCAGCGCGAAGGAGGAGATCATCGGCGCCAGGAACGTGATCAGCATCACCGCGACCAGCGAGCCGATGAACGACGAGGTGAAGGCCGCGGTCAGCGCTTCCGCCGCCCTGCCCTGCTGCGCCATCGGATAGCCGTCGAAGGTGGTCGCGACCGACCAGGCCTCGCCGGGGATGTTGAACAGGATCGATGTGATCGCGCCGCCGAACAGCGCGCCCCAGTAGATGCAGGACAGCATCACGATCGCCGAGGTCGGATCCATGGTGAAGGTCAGTGGCAGCAGGATCGCCACGCCGTTGGGACCGCCGAGCCCCGGCAGCACGCCGACGAAAATGCCGAGCACCAGGCCGAGCATCATCAGCAGCAGCGTTTTCCACGTCAGCAGCACGGCGAAGCCGTGCATCAAGAGGCCGAGAGCTTCCATCAATCGATCCCCGGTATTTCGTCATTGCCTGCGACAAACGCGAAGCGTTTGCGCAAGCGAGCAAAGCGACGAAGCAATCCACGCTTTCTTTGCGGCACCATGGATTGCTTCGCTTCGCTCGCAATGACGGAAAGAGTCATGCCAAACCCGTTAGCGGCCGAGCGCCGCTTCGAGCGGGCCCTTTGGCATAATGACGTCGAAGGCGATGTCGAAGGTCACGAACATCACGGCGGTGAACACCAAGGCGGTGAGCAACGATTTCCACAGCGCGATCTTGCCGACCATGCGCATGAAACCGCCGATCAGGAGGAAGCTCGCGACATAGAGCCCGAGGAACTGCATGGCGAGGCAGAACAGCACCGTCGGCACGAACACCGCCATCACGCGGCGAAGCTGCGCCCGCGTCACGAACACCTCGGAAGCTTCCCGGCGCGACAGGAACGCGGCGACCAGGCCATAGAGGCTGGCGCCGGCGAGGATGATCGAGAGATAAAACGGAAAGTAGCCGGACTGCGGGCCGGTCGATTCCCAACCGGCTCCCGTCCGCCAGTTGTCGTACCCGAGTGTCGTTGCGAGCGCGAGCAACAGGAGGCAGACGACGACGTCGGCCGCGCGAACGCTCGTCACCGTAGGCGAGTCGGCTTCGGGTGCGGTCGGATCCTCGACGACGATTTCGATGTCGGTATTGGACATGGAGACGGTGACCCCCGATACGACAGACCTGAACGGGGATACGTGCCGACGTCGCCGGCGTCAATGTCCCGCGCTGCGCTCCGGGAATGCGCTCGCAAGTGCAGCACGCTCCGGGCGCAGCAGGCCGCGTTCGGTGATCAATCCCGTCACCAGCCGCGCCGGCGTGACGTCGAAGGCGTAGTTGGCCACAGGCGAGCCTTCGGGAACCACGCGCACGGTCTCGACGCGCCCATCGGCGGTGCGGCCGGTCATGTTCGCCACTTCGTCGGCGCTGCGCTGCTCGATCGGAATCTGCCTGATGCCGTCATCGATACTAAAGTCGATGGTGGGCGATGGCAGTGCAACATAGAACGGCACGCCATTGTCGTGCGCGGCGAGCGCCTTCAGGTAGGTCCCGATCTTGTTGCAGACATCGCCATTGGCGGCCACGCGGTCGGTGCCGACGATCGCGAGATCGACCATGCGATGCTGCATCAGATGGCCGCCGGTGTTGTCCGGGATCACCGTATGCGGCACGCCGTGGTGGCCGAGTTCCCAGGCGGTCAGCGAAGCGCCCTGATTGCGCGGCCGGGTCTCGTCGACCCAGACATGAACCTTCAGGCCGCGATCATGCGCCAGATAAATCGGGGCCGTCGCCGTGCCCCAGTCGACCGTCGCAAGCCAGCCGGCGTTGCAATGGGTCAGGACGTTGACGGGCTCGCCGGGCCGCTTCGTCGCCGCGATCTGCTCGATCAGCGCCAGACCGTGCCGGCCGATCCCCTGGTTGATCGTGACGTCTTCCTCAGCGATTTCGACCGCGCGCCGGTAGGCCGCCGCGACGCGTGCCGACGCCGGCAATGGCCGGAGCAAGCGCGCCATCTCGTCGAGCGCCCATTTCAGGTTGCTCGCCGTCGGCCGCGCCGCCAGCAGCATGGCATAGGCGCGGTCGAGCGGCGCATCGGAAGCGTCGGTACGCATGGCGAGCGCCATGCCGTAAGCCGCCGTAGCGCCGATCAGCGGCGCGCCACGCACCAGCATGGACCGGATGGCCTCGGTCGCGTCCTCCGCGCTTGCGATGCGCGCCACCACGAATTCATGCGGCAATCGCCGCTGGTCGATCGCGCCGACCGTCCAGCCGTCGTCCTCGAGCCAGATGCTGCGAAAATGTCGGCCGTCGACCTTCATGAGTTCAACACCCTTCCCGCCACCGCATCGAGCTTGGCGAGTAGTCGTGGATCGCGCGCTTCCGGCGCCGTGATCAAGGCAGTGTCGAGCGCCTTGTCCGATCCAACAGGACACGGCTCATGCTCGCGCGGAAAATCCCTGGCGAGACGCGCGACAAGCCCCTTGGCCTTGCCGGCATTCGAGTTCAGCACGCGAATGATATCCTGCACGGTGACGGCGTCGTGATCGGGATGCCAGCAATCGAAATCGGTGACCATCGCCACGCTGGCGTAACAGATCTCGGCCTCGCGGGCGAGTTTGGCCTCGGGCATGTTGGTCATGCCGATCACCGAATAGCCCTGCGCCTTATACGTAAGGCTCTCGGCGAGGCTGGAGAATTGCGGCCCCTCCATGCACACATAGGTTCCGCCCTGCACCGCCGCGATGCCTTCGGCTTTGGCGGCCGCCGCCAGATGCACATGCAGCCGCGGCGACACCGGATGCGCCATCGAGACGTGGGCAACGCAGCCCTTGCCGAAGAACGAACTCTCGCGCCGGTAGGTGCGGTCGACGAACTGATCGACGAGGACGAATGTGCCGGGCGGCAGCTCCGCCCTGAACGAGCCGCAGGCCGACAGCGAAACCAGGTCGGTGACCCCGACCCGCTTCAGCACGTCGATATTGGCGCGGTAGTTGATGTCGGAGGGCGACAGCACATGCCCCTTGCCGTGCCGCGGCAGGAACACGATCGGCAAGCCTCCGATCACGCCGCGCGTCAGGGCTGCGGACGGCTCGCCCCAGGGGCTCTTGATGATCTCCTCGCGGACGTCCTCCACCCCCGGCAGGTCGTAGATGCCGGATCCGCCGATGATGCCAAGCACGGCACGCGTCATGACTTCTCCCAGTCAGGATTTCACGCAAGATGTTCGACTATACTGCGGCGCAATAATCAAGCATTGTCGCGCGGTTGCAAGGGGTCTTCAAATGCCGACCACGAAGGACCGGGAAAAACGCCAGTCGATCATCGATGCCTGCCGCAGCATGAATGCGCTCGGTATCAACCAGGGGACATCAGGGAATATCAGCCTGCGCCATGGCGAGGGCCTGCTGATCACGCCGACCAGCACGCCCTACGAGGCGATGAAGCCCGAGCAGATCGTATTCATGGGCCTGGATGGCTCGCACGATGCCGCCCAGCGGCCGTCGAGCGAGTGGCGATTTCACCTGGACATCCTGAGAGCTCGGCCAGAAATCAATGCGGTGGTCCATGCCCACCCGATCTATTCGACGATCCTCGCCATCATGGGCCTGGAAATTCCACCGATCCACTACATGATCGCGTGTGCCGGCGGCGACACCATCCGCGTCGCACCCTATGCGACGTTCGGCACGCAGGAACTTTCGGAGCACGCCGTGCGCGCGCTGGAAGGCCGGCTGGCCTGCCTGCTGGAACACCATGGCATGATTGCGGTCGGCGCATCGCTGTCGAAAGCGATGTGGCTTGCCGTCGAAGTCGAAACGCTGGCCCGGCAATACCACGGCTGCCTGCAGATCGGGACACCGCGCCTGCTGCCGAAGGCCGAGATCGAAAACGTTCTCGGCAGGATCGCGGGATACGGTCCTGCCGACAAATAGCGATCGGCCTATTTCGCGACGAAGCCCGCTTCGTTCATCAGCGCTGTGTTGAGCTTGTCGTCCTCCTCGAGGAACTTCAGCATGTCCTTGCCGGTGAGGAAGATCGGCTTGAGCGCCTGCTTCTCCATGTACTCCTTGTACTCCGAAGTCTGCGTCACCTTCTGGAACAGGTCGACATAGAACGCCTGTTGTTCCGGCGTGACCTTGCCGGGCAGGAACATCGCGCGCAGCATCAGATACTGCACGTCGAGCCCCTCCTCCTTGCAAGTCGGGATGTCGTTCCAGGATTGCGTTTCGGTGACCTTGGTCTTGTAGGAGATGCGCTCCTTGTCGAACACGCACAGCGCGCGGACCTGGCCGGCGCGCCAGACTTCGAGATTTTCGGATGGGTTGTTGACGTTGGCTTCGGTGTGCTTGCCGACCAGTTGCGTCGCCGCCTCGCCGCCGGACTTGTACGGCAGATAGGAGAATTTCGCGCCGGTCTTCTGCTCCATGAACACGGTGAGCACGTGATCCTCGCGCTTGGAGCCGGTGCCGCCCATCTTGAACGGCGAGCCTGCCGCCTTGGCGGCCGCGATGAAGTCCTTCACCGTCTTCGGTCCGTCGGCATTGTCCCACAGCACGAATTGATCCATCGCGACGACCGATACCGGCGTCAGGTCGCGCCAATTGAAAGGGATCTTCGCCGACAGCGGCAGCATGTAGATCAGCGAATAGGCGATCAGCACCTTGTTGGCATCGCCGTCGCTGGACTTCATGTACATCAGCGCCTCAGCGCCGGACGCCCCGCCCTTCAGCGACACAACCATCGGCTGCTTCATCAGATTGTTCTTCTGAATGGCCGCCTGCATCATCCGCGCCATCTGGTCGGACGCACCGCCTGCGCCGGCCGCGACCACGATTTCAACCGGCTTGGTCGGCTCCCAGGCGGCAAGCGCCGGGGTACTTGCGATCATGGCCGTCAAGGCGGCCGCGGCTTTCAGCATCTGTCCCACGAGGTTTCTTCCCTATGTATTTGCAAGACTTTGTAAAATCAGACTTGGCTGGTTGCTTGCCACATCTTGCGAGCGAACCGACGAGAGTTCAAGCTGCACCGCAATGTACCGCCCTATGACTTTCGCATGAGGCGCAAATCTTTCCCGCAGGAGGTTCGTAGCTACGTACAGCCGATTCAATCTCGCCGCTTTTCCGTTGCATGGCTGTGAGTGGGCCCATTTAATGCACGCTACAAGGTAAATCAGGGGGAGAAGCTGAATGAGAAGGATTTTGATAACCGTCCTCATGGGCGCGACGATAACCCTCGCCGGATGCGGACGGGATCCGGGACCGAAGGGGGATGCCGGCCCACAAGGACCAGCCGGGCCGCAGGGCGCGCAGGGCTTGCAAGGCGTGCCCGGCCCTCAAGGACAACAGGGCGCTCAAGGGCCACAGGGTCCCCAAGGGCCACAAGGACCGCAGGGCGCTCCCGGCGCAAAAGGCGATCCCGGACCGGCTAGCGCTTCCATCAGATCGGTTCAGGCGAGCGGCGAGGTCAGTTGCGATGCAAATGAAAACCTGGTGTCGGTGTTCTGCCCGTCTGGCGGTGCATCCGATGGCGCCAAGTGCGGCACCGGTCCGGCCGTCGGTCTTTGTCTTAAAAAGTAGCCGTCCTACCGCGCTGCGGTCCAACGAATGACGCGCCGGCGAGGAAGCATGAAGGTGTTCGCGATTGGTTTGGTCCTGGCTTGTCTTTCCACCGTCGCGGACGCCGGTTCTTCAATAATCGGTGCGGGCTCTCAAACCTGCACGGCGTGGACCAACCGCAAAAAGAATGCGGTCGTCAAAGGAAGCTTTGAATCCTGGCTGGTTGGATTCATCAGCGGCCTGAACATCAGCGGCGAACGGGACATGGTTGGCGGCGGCGACTTCGACGCGATCATTGCGTGGATGGATCAACGTTGCCTCACAACCCCCTCAGACAGAATAGGTATCGCGGCGCTCGACCTGGGTATGGAACTGGCAAAAAAGGCAGCCAGACCATAGTGGGCGGTCTTGACCGCTTGCTGCCCCGTTCGACTACTTGCCCTTCCAGTTCGGCGTGCGCTTGTTGAGGAACGCGTCCATTCCCTCGCGAAAATCCTCGCTCATATAGGCGCGCAGGATCAGGTCCTCGCCCTCGTCGCGCGTCAGCGTCCGCCGGATGCGGCGTACCGCTTCCTTGGTGACCTCGAGCGTGATCGGCGCATGGCTGGCGACGAGCTTCGCGGTTTCATCGGCGCGGCGCTGCAGCGTCGCGACATCAGGCACCACCTCATTGAGCAGCCCGAGCGCCAGCGCTTCCGGCGCCTCGACCAGTCTCGCCTTGAAGATCAGGTCCTTGGTCCGCGCCGGGCCGACCAGCGAAACCAGCCTGGAGATATTCGACATCGACAGGCAATTGCCGAGCGTGCGCGCGATCGGAAAGCCGATCCGCGTGGTTTCGGTGCCGATGCGAATGTCGCAGCACGCCGCGATCCCGGCGCCGCCGCCGGTGCAGGCGCCGGCAATCGCGGCGATGGTCGGCACCCGACATGCCTCCAGCGCGCCGAGCACCCGATCGATCCGCGCTTCATAATCGAGCGCATCCTGCGCGGTCTTGAAGGCGCGGAACTGCGAGATGTCGGTGCCCGACGCGAACGCCTTGTCGCCGGCGCCGGTCAGGATCATCGCCTTGATCGAGCGATCATTGTTGACGGTTTCGCAGATCGCCGCCATCTGCTCGTACATGGCAAAGGTCAGCGCATTGCGCGCCTGCGGACGGTTGAACGTCAGCCGGGCGATGCCGTCCTCGACGGAATAAATCAGGTCTTCGGTCGCAGCTACCGGAGCGTTCATCGCAGCTCTCTCTGTTGTTGTTTCGGTCAAACGATCTCAGGCAACGGCAGCCTTCGGCATCGATACGATATCGCGTCCCTTGAGCACGTCCATGGCCGCCAGCACGCCGCCGCCGCGATGCGGCACCTTGGCGAGATCGAGGCCCATCTCGACGCCCGACAGCGTGCCCATCAGCATCAGGTCGTTGAAGTGCCCGATATGACCGATCCGGAACACCTTGCCCTTGATCTTGTTCAGGCCGGTGCCGAGCGACATGTCGAAGTTTTCCAGCACGACCTTGCGGAAATTATCGGCGTCATGGCCTTCCGGCATGACGACGCCGGTCAGTGCGGGCGAGTGCGCGCCCTGCTCCTGGCATTGCGTTTCGAGGCCCCACACCTTGGCGGCGGCGCGCGTCGCGGCGCTGTGGCGCTTGTGCCGGGCGAAGACATTCTCCAGGCCCTCTTCCTCGAGCATGTTGACCGCCTCGCGCAAACCGAACAGCAAATTGGTCGCGGGCGTATAGGGCCAGGTGCCCGCCTTGTTGATCGCGATGACCTCCTGCCAGTCCCAGTAGGAGCGCATGGCGGGGTTTGCCTTCGCCACGGCAAGCGCCTTTTCCGAGATGGCGTTGAAGCCGAGACCCGGCGGCAGCATCAGGCCCTTCTGCGATCCCGCGACCGACACGTCGATGCCCCAGGCATCATGCTCATATTCCAGCGATCCGAGACCGGAGATGGTATCGACCATCAGCAGCGCCGGATGATTGACGCGATCGAGAATCTTGCGAACTTCCTGCGGATGGGTGACGCAGCCGGTCGAGGTCTCGTTGTGAACCACGCACACGGCCTTGATCTTGTGCGCCTTGTCGGCCGACAGCCGCGCCTCGATCTGCTCGAGGTCGGCGCCGTGACGCCAGTCACCGGGCAGGAAATCGACTTCGACCTTGAACTTCTCGGCGATACCGCGCCACAGCACGGCAAACTGCCCGGTCTCCGCCATCAGAACCTTGTCGCCGGGCTGCAGCGTATTGACAAGGGCTGCCTCCCAGGCGCCGGTGCCGGACGACGGGTAGATGATCACCGGCTGCCTGGTGCGAAATACCCGCTGCATGGCTGCCAGAACGGCATGACCGACCTCGGCAAACTCGGGACCCCGGTGGTCCATGGTCGGCATGTCCATCGCGCGCAGTACCCGGTCCGGCACGTTGGTCGGTCCCGGAATCTGCAGAAAATGCCTTCCAGTATGCACGGTCATGGGCGTCCTTCCCGGTATTACCTTGGCGTTTCGAGCCGCTCGAATATCACCATTTGGCGGGCTTGTCGCCCGCCGGACGCAGCACGTCAATGCATAAGGAGCAGGGCTTGAGCGGCGCCCGCCGGGCAGGCGCGAGCTGCCGGCTAGCTGCCGACGACCTTGAGATGCGCCGGGGAATTGCCTTGCGGACGCTGCTCCAGATACTTCATCGCGGCATCGACGCCTCCGGAGCGGTGCGGTACGCCTGCGACCGACAAGCCCATCTCCACACCGGTCAACGCACCGAGCAGCGTGAGCTCGTTGCATTCGCCGAGATGGCCGATGCGAAACACCTTGCCTGCGACCTTCGACAGGCCTGAGCCGAGCGACATGTTGTAGTTGTCGAGCACGACCTGGCGGAATTGATCGGCGTCGTGCCCCGGCGGCATCAGCACGGCGGTCAGCACGGGCGAATACTCCTGGGGTTCCTGGCAGAGCACCTCCAGCCCCCAATGATTGACAGCGGCACGCGTCGCTGCGGCGAGCCGCTGGTGACGCGCGAACACATTATCGAGCCCCTCTTCGAGCAGCATCGCGATCGCTTCGCGCAGCCCGTAAAGCAGGTTTGTCGCCGGCGTGTACGGGAAGAAGCCCTTCGCGTTCGGCTTCAGCATTTCCTCCCAGTCGAAATAGGAGCGCGGCATCCGGTTGGTCCTGGCAGCGGCGCGGGCCTTCTCCGAGATGGCGTTGAAGCCGAGGCCGGGCGGCAGCATGAAGCCCTTTTGCGAACAGCTGACGCTGACATCGACCTTCCATTCGTCATGCCGGTAGTCGACCGACCCGAGCGAGGAGATGGTGTCGACCATCAACAAAGCGGGATGTCCGGTCCGGTCGATCGCGGCGCGGATGTTGGCGATACGACTTGTGGCGCCGGTCGACGTCTCGTTATGGACGACCATCACCGCCTTGATCGCGTGTTCGGCGTCATCTGTGAGTCTCGCCTCGATCTGGGCGGGGTCGGCGCCGCGACGCCAATCGCCGGCAATGAAATCGACCTCGATCCCGAAACGGCCCGCCATCTGGCGCCACAGGGTCGCAAAGTGGCCGGTCTCCACCATCAGGACCTTGTCGCCCGGCGAAAGCGTATTGACGATCGCGGCCTCCCAGGCGCCTGTCCCTGACGACGGGAAGATCATCACCGGTCCAGCGGTCTGGAAAATCCGCTGGCTACCCTCCAGCACCGCCCGCCCGAGTTCGGCGAAATGGGCGCTGCGGTGATCGATCACGGGCATGTCCATCGCGCGAAGCACCCGGTCGGGGACCGGGCTCGGCCCTGGAATCTGCAGAAAATGCCGTCCTTGCCGCATGACAACCTCCCAAAAAGTGCCTTGAGCGCCATTTTGCATTCATTTTTTGCCTTTTCAATCTAATTTTGGTATTCGATTTAGTCGTCGACGCCGCAGATTCCGCAAACTACTGTTATGCAAATGAAATCCACGATTCCCGAAGCCGGGGTGCCGATCGCCCAGTCCGACCGCCAGGAGGCCTCGCTTCACGGCGAAATCCTGCTGCGGCTTCGCGATTACGTCGTCGAAGGCAACATTCCAGAGGGTGCACGTGTTCCGGAACGGCAGCTCTGCGAGATGCTTGGAATCTCCAGAACGCCGCTGCGCGAGGCGCTCAAGGTCCTGGCCGCGGAAGGCCTGATCGATCTCCTGCCCAACCGCGGCGCACGCGTGCGCCAGCTTAGCGAGCGGGATCTGGCGGAGCTTTTCGACGTAATGGCCGGGCTGGAAAGCCTCGCCGGACGCCTGGCCTGCGAGGCCATCACGGACGAGGAAATCGCCGCGATCGAGCGGCTGCACTATGAGATGTACGGCCATTACCTCAATAGCGACATGCACGGCTATTTTCAGGTCAACCAGCGCATCCACGAGAGCATTGTTGCCGCCGCGCGCAACGAGACCCTGCGCTCGGCCTACGCCAGTTTTGCCGGCCGGATCCGCCGCGTCCGCTATTCCGCCAATTTCGCGCGCAAGCGGCAGCGCTGGGGCGAAGCCATGCGCGAGCACGAAGCGATCCTGGATGCGCTGCGCCGTCGCGCCGCAAGCGAGCTGAGCGACATCCTGTTCCAGCACTTGCGCAACAAGCGAGCCGCAGCCATTGAACATCTGGCCGTGGCACGGGATGCCACCGCAGCCGCGACTGCGGGCAGCTAGCTTGCCGATTATGAATTCATAATGTAATTCGTCCTGTAAAAAGTGCATAATCCCGTTGAGGGGTTACAACAGCCCTCTTGGATCGCTTTGGATTTGGGATGAAAAACGCCTCAACGCTCGAGCGACGCCTGCGGTCAGACCTGACCGGCGACGTCCTTTTCGACGCCTTCGACCGCGGCCGCTACGCCACCGACGCGTCGTTTTACCAGATCATGCCACTCGGGGTCGTGATCCCCCGTACCATCGATGAGGCGCTGCGCGCGCTTGCGATCACCCGCGACGACGGCCTGGTCGTCACTCCGCGCGGCGGCGGCACTTCGCAGTGTGGCCAGACGGTCAACGGCGGGATCGTCGTCGACTTCTCCAAGCACCTGAACCGCATCCTCTCGCTGGATGTCGAGAACCGTACCTGCGTGGTCGAGCCCGGCATCGTGCTCGACGATCTCAACCGCCAGCTCAAAAAGCACGGGCTCTGGTTTCCGGTCGACGTCTCCACCGCCTCGCGCGCCACCATCGGCGGCATGGCCGGCAACAATTCCTGCGGCGGCCGTTCGCTGCGCTACGGCACCATGCGCGACAACACGCTATCGATGGATGCGGCGCTGGCCGACGGCACGCTTCTGCATTTCGGCGAGGTCCCGCGGGATCTGGCGCGGGTGAACTCGCCCCAGAGCGGGCTTGCGCTATTCCGTGACATGCTCGATCTCGGCGAGCGCGAGGCCGCCGAGATATCGGAGCGGTTTCCAAAGGTGCAGCGCCGCGTCGGCGGCTACAATCTCGACGCGCTGGTGCCGCGCAACGCGCCGAACAACATGGCGCATCTGCTGGTCGGCTCCGAGGGGACGCTGGCCTTCACCACGCAGGTCGAACTCAAGCTGTGGCCTGTCATCCGCAACAAGGTGCTGGGTGTCTGCCATTTCGGCAGTTTTTACGAGGCGATGGATGCGGCGCAACATCTGGTGAAGCTGCGTCCGATCGCGGTGGAACTGGTTGATCGCACCATGATCGCGCTCGGGCGTGACATCGCGATGTTCCGGCCCGTAATCGAGGCGACCGTGCGCGGCGATCCGGATGCGCTGCTGATCGTCGAATTTGCGGAAGAGGATCAGCTCGACAATCTGCAAAAGCTAAAGCGGCTTTCCGAATTGATGGCAGACCTTGGCTTCGGCTGGAACCATCCGCAGCGCAAATGGGGTGGTGTGGTCGACGTCATAGAACCCGCGACGCAGACGGCAATCGCGGATTTCCGCACCTCCGGCCTCAACGTCATGATGTCGATGAAGCAGGAAGGAAAGCCGGTCTCCTTTGTCGAGGATTGCGCGGTGCCGCTGCCGCATCTCGCCGACTATACCGAACGGCTCAACGCCATCTTCGCCAGGCACGGCACGCGCGGCACCATGTATGCGCATGCGTCTGAAGGCTGCCTGCATGTGCGCCCTGTCCTCAATTTGAAGCTCGAAAAGGACGTCAAGGCGATGCGGGCCATCGCCGAAGAAACGTTCGAGATGGTGCGCGAATACAAGGGCTCGCACTCCGGCGAGCATGGCGACGGGCTGGTTCGTTCCGAATTTCACGAGGCGATGTTCGGCTCCCGCATCGTTGCGGATTTCCGGGAGGTCAAGCAGCGCTTCGATCCGGACAATCTGCTCAATCCCGGCAAGATCGTCGATCCGCCCAAAATGGACGATCGTTCGCTGTTTCGTTATCGGCCGGACTATCGCATAGATGAGCTGAAGACCGTGCTCGACTGGTCGGCCTATCCCGGCGCCGGCGGCGGCTTTCAGGGCGCCGTCGAGATGTGCAACAACAACGGCGCCTGCCGGAAGCTCGAGGGCGGCGTGATGTGTCCGTCCTATCGCGCGACCCGCAACGAAAAGGACGTCACGCGAGGCCGCGCCAATACGCTGCGGCTGGCGATCTCGGGCCAGCTCGGGCCGGATGCCCTGGCCTCCGACGAGATGATGGATACGCTCAAACTCTGCGTGTCCTGCAAGGCTTGCCGTCATGAATGCCCGACCGGCGTCGACATGGCCAAGATGAAGATCGAGGTGCTGGCTGCGCGCGCGGAGAAACATGGGCTTTCGCTACGCGACCGGTTGGTCGGCTATCTGCCGCGCTATGCGGATCTCGCCTCCCGCTTCGCTCCCCTCGCCAACTGGCGCAACAACAGTCCGTTGCTGCGTGCACTGTTCGAGAAGTTGGCCGGCATCAGCGCGAAGCGCGCCCTGCCCGCGTTCCGCCGCGATGTGTTCAAGGCCGGCGCCGAGGTCTTCGGTGCCGCCGACGGCCATGAGGTCGTGCTGTTCGCCGATACCTTCAACCGCGCCTATGAGCGCGAGAATCTCGATGCCGCCTTGCGGGTTTTGGTTGAAGGCGGATATCGCGTGCATATGCCAAGACCTGTCGACCGCGCCCGTCCGCTGTGTTGCGGGCGGACATTCCTCTCAGCCGGCCTGGTCGAACAGGCGCGCCGCGAACTGGATCGTCTGGTGGTGACTTACGCCCCATTCGCCGCGCGCGGCGTGCCGATCGTGGGGCTGGAGCCGAGCTGTCTGCTGACGCTTCGCGACGAGCTGCTCTCGCTGCGCTCGGACAAAGACGCAAAGACCGTCAGCGCACACGCATTGCTGTTCGAGGAGTTTCTGGTTGGCGAGGCGGAAGCCGGCCGCCTGAAACTGCCACTCGGCGCCATGCCGGCGAAAGCGCTGGTTCACGGCCACTGCCATCAAAAATCATTCGGCGCGTTCAAGCCGGTCGAAAAAATACTTCGCCTCATTCCCGATCTCAGTGTCGAAACCATCGAATCCAGTTGTTGCGGCATGGCCGGCGCGTTCGGCTACGCCGCCGACACCTATCAAGCCTCGATGGAGATGGCCGAGCTGTCGCTGCTGCCGGCGGTACGCCAAGCCGACGTGTCCACGCTGATCGTCGCCGACGGCACCTCCTGCCGGCACCAGATCAAGGATGGCACGAACCGTGCAGCGCTGCACGTCGCCCAGGTGCTCGCGATGAGCCTCGACAGCGCGCGGCCCAACCAGTAATCCCCACTCAATCGCAAAGGAACTTATTCATGGCCGAACTTACCCTCGACGTCGCCCGCAAGATTCTCGATGCCGCCCTTGCCAAGGGCGTCGAGAAGAAACTGAAGCCGCTGGTCATCACCATTCTGGATGCCCGCGGCTGTGTGAAGGTCACGGCGGCGCAGGATGGCACCAGCCTGATGCGGGCCGAGATCGCGCACGGCAAGGCTTATGGCGCGCTCGCGATGGGCATGGGGTCGCGGGCGTTGTTCCAGCGCGCGCAGGAGCAGGCCTACTTCGTCAGTGCGGTGAACACGATGGCCCAAGGCCGCCTTGTGCCGGTGCCCGGCGGCGTGCTGATCCAGGGCGATGGAGGCCTGCTCGGCGCCGTCGGCGTCAGCGGCGACACGTCCGACAATGACGAGGCTTGCGCGGTCGCTGGCATCGAAGCCGCCGGACTGAAAGCGAATGTGGGGTAAACGTCTTCTACGCCCCCGATTGATCTTGGCTGACTGCCTCGTGCGTTGATGGCAAGAACCAGCGGTCGAGCAGCGTCTCAACCTCGGGCCGTGTCAGATCTCGATCGCGGCCGGGATCTGTCCCACGTTGGTTTCCTCGATCATACAAGGCCGCCAGCCGCGCAGCGCCGAGGACGTTGCTCGTATTTGCCCTTCTCCAATTCAAGATAAGAACGGACGCCTCTTCGGGAACCTCGTCATTGGAACTCGTTTCGGATGTAGAAAGCCGACTTGGCAACTACACATGCGTATTGTAGTTTATCGGCGGCGCTTCCTTGGCGGGGACAAGTCATGATCGAAGCCATTTTGCTGATTGTCGGCGCATACATCATCACGGCCGAAATTGTTCGACGGTGGCGCGAGGCCGCCGAACGCGCGAAGTCGAGGAATAACCGCGCATAAGGGCTGCCTCGGTCGTGTCCATGGAGGCTATGGAACCGTCCTATCGAGCTATTTGCCCGGCCATGACGGCTTGCGCTTTTCGCCGAACGCCTTGAGGCCCTCCTTGGCGTCTTCCGTCATCGCCAGCAGCGCGATCTGGCTTTCGGTATAGGCGATGCTCTCGTCGAACGACATCGAGGCGATCGCCCGCATCGCATATTTGCCGCGCCGGATCGCCGTCGGCGACTTGTCGACGATGCGGCTGATCAGCCAATCGACCTTGGCGTCCAGTTCAGCCGAGGGCACCACGTAGTTCAGGAGTCCAGCCGCCTGCGCGGTATGCGCGTCGAACGGTTCGCCGGTCAGCGACCACTCGCTGACCAGCCGCCTCGGTGCGATCGACTGCAACAGGCTCAGCACCTGCATCGGGAACACGCCGACCTTCACTTCGGGTAGGCCAAAAATCACATGATCGGCGGCGACCGCCATGTCGGTCATGCACAACAGTCCCATGCCGCCGGCCATGCAGACGCCGCCGACGCGGGCGATCGCGGGCTTGGTGGCGTTCTGCGACAGCCGCAGCAGATCGGCGTAATCGACATTAGGCCGGGAATAATCCATCGCGAAGGCAGCGCCGCTGTTCTGCAGGTCGGCACCCGCGCAAAACGCCTTGTCGCCCGCGCCCGTCAGCACGATAACGCGGACCTCCTTGTCGTCATGCGCTTCGCGATAGCCGCGGGCGATGCCGGCGACCACATCGGCATTGATGGCGTTGCGCTTGTCGGGCCGATTGATGGTAATCCAGAACGCCTGTCCGCGCTTTTCGCGTATCACGCTGCTCGTGTCGGTCATTGTCCTGCTCGCCTGGTTTGCCGTTGCACGGCAAGCATTTGCGGCAGGATGGCAGCGGACTGCAAGCGGGAATTAGCCGGCGGGCGCAGCCTTCTTCACCCAGACCTTGTTGTCATGGAATGCCGCGCCACCGACGGGAGCAACAGCCTCAGCTCCGGTCAGCATGTTGATGCCGCGGCCGCCGATATGCGCCTTGTTTGGATGGATGGATTCGGCGATCAGCACGCCGCGGCGCACCCCGTCAAACAGTTTCACGGTCAGCGTGGTTTCGCCCCGCATGTTGCCGAGCGTCACGGCATCGCCATCGGCAATCGAAAGGCTTGAGGCGTCTTCGGGGTGCATCATCACCGTCGGCGCACCCTCGCGAGCCTGCGATCCCGGCGTCTCGTTGAAACTGGTGTTGAGGTAGCTGCGCGACGGCGAAGTGGCGAGGCGGAACGGATGTTTCTCATCCGCCTCCTCGATGATCGTCCAGTGATCGGGCAACGAGGGCATCTCGGCCCAGGGACCCAGGCCCGGATTGCCGACGGGCGGGTGCGCCCAGTCGGCCTTGAAGTGGAACTTCTTGTCCGCGTGCGCGAAGCCGTCGAGATAATGTGAGGTGCGGAAATCCGGCTGGATATCGCGCCACAAATCCGCTTCCAGCGTTTCGATATCGCCGTGGCCGCTCTTCTTCAGCGTCGCGTCGATCAGCTCGCGCGGCGTCATCTCAAACCCGGGGTGAACGGCGTTGAGCCGGCGGCCGAGGCCTTGCAGCACTTCATGGTTGGAACGGCACTCGCCGGGCGGATCGACCAGCTTGGCGCCGACCGAAATATGCTGGTGCCCGCCGCCGTAATAGAGGTCGTCGTGTTCCATGAACATCGTTGCCGGAAGCACGATGTCGGCCATGACGGCCGTCTCGGTCATGAACTGCTCATGCACCGCGACGAACAAATCCTCGCGCGCGAAGCCCTGACGCACGAGTGCCTGTTCAGGCGCCACCGTCACCGGGTTGGTATTCTGGATCAGCATCGCCTTGACCGGCGGCCCACCCTTCAAGGCTTCGGCGTCGCCGGTCAGGATACGCCCGATCAGGGACTGATCGAGCCAGCGGGTTGTGCTGTCGATTGCGTCATGCCCCTCGATGATGGATTCGTCGAACTTCCAGATCGAAGCATTGTTGAAGAAGGCGCCGCCACCTTCATACTGCCAGGCGCCAGTCACCGCCGGGATGCACAGCGCTGCATGCATCTGTGCCGCACCGTTGCGGCTGCGGGTAAAGCCGTAGCCGAGGCGGAAGAACGAACGTTTGGTTTGGCCGACAACGCGCGCGAATGCCTCGATCTCTTCCACCGGCACACCCGAGATCGCTGAAGCCCATTCCGGTGTGCGGGTCTTAAGGTGCGCCTCGAGTTCGTCAGGACAATCGGTGTAGCGATCCATATAGGCGCGATCCGCGTAACCCTCGCGGAACAACACGTTCATGACGCCGCAAGCGAAGGCGCCATCGGTACCCGGCCGGAGCAGTATCTTGATATCGGCCTGCTTCATCGTATCGTTGTTGTAGACATCGATCGCCGCGATCTTCGCGCCGCGCTCCTTGCGGGCGCGCGAGGCGTGGGTCATCACGTTGACCTGGGTATTCACCGGGTTGGTGCCCCAGATCACAACGAGATCGGAGACCCCCATCTCGCGCGGGTCGACGCCAGCGATCTTGCCAGTGCCGATGGCAAACCCGATGCGCGCGATGGTCGCACAGATGGTGCCGTAGAAACGGGAATACTTCTTCACATGCGCGAGGCGATTGATGCCGTCGCGCATCACGAGCCCCATGGTGCCGGCGTAGTAATAGGGCCAGACAGACTGAGCGCCGAATTCACGCTCGGCCTGATCGAAACGCGCGGCGATTTCGTCCAGCGCTTCATTCCAGGAAATTCGCGCGAACTGGCCGGAGCCTTTGGGTCCGGTGCGGCGCATCGGGTAGAGTAGCCGATCGGAATGATGAATGCGCTCGGCGTAGCGCGCGACCTTGGCGCAGACGACACCGGCGGTATAGGTCTGCAGCTTGGAGCCCCGAACCCGGCCGATCGAACGGCCCTCGATCACCTCGATGTCGAGCGCACAGGCCGACGGACAATCGTGCGGACAGGTGGAGTGGCGGATAGCGACCTTGGCATGCTGGTTCATGCGTTTCTAGGTAACATCAAACGCCGCGGTCGCCGAGAGGGTTTGTCCGGCAGTACACCTGCAAAAACGGCCTTTAGCTATGCATCAGGCGCCCAAATAGGCGCCGCCATTGGTGTGGATGGCCTGCCCGTTGATGTAGCGCGCGCCGGGCCCGCACAGAAAACGCACGGTTGCGGCGACGTCTTCCGGCATGCCCCGATTGCCGGTGATGGTCTGGTGAGTCAAATGATGCGCCGGCTCCGGTCTGTCCTTGGGCCGTGGCGTGCCGATCAGCCCGGGAACCACGCAGTTCACGGTGATGCCGTCATCGGCAAGATCGTGGGCCAGCGCCCGCGTCAGGCCGATGATGCCGGCCTTCGCCGTCACCACATGCGCGCGGTTCTTCGCGCCCGTATGCGCGCTGAGGCCGCCGATATTGACGATGGCCCCCGCGCCCGACCTGCGCAGCGCCGGCAAGCAGGCTTTTACGCAGAGGAACGCGCCGTCGAGCGTAACGTCGAGGATTTCGCGCCACGCCGCATAGCTCATCTCGGCGAACGGCTTCTCGCGCCGCAGCGCCGCGTTGTTGACGAGGATATCAATACGGCCGAATTGCTTGACGGCCGCATCCGCCATTGCCTGCACCGCCACAGCGTCGGCGACGTCCCCGATATGAACCAGCGCCTTGCCGCCCGCGGCTTCGATCTCGCGGGCGACGGCGTCCACCTCGGCGCGGTTGCTGCGTGCATTGACCACGATTGACGCGCCACCCTCCGCCAGCGTCAGCGCGATCGCGCGGCCGATGTTGCGGCCTGCGCCGGTGACGATCGCGACCTTGCCGGCGAGTTCCTGGGTCATGAGTCGCTACCCGCGCAATGAGGAAAGATCGATACGGCCATTATATAGCCCCGCCATCAGTTTCAACGCCGCATCGCTTTGTGCAGCGCTCCAGCCGCCGTGCTCGCCATTGAGCAAAAACTTGTCGGTCACATCCTGCCGCGTCAGTGGCTCCTGCGCGCCGCCCCGCAGATATGGCCGCCGCTCTTCCACCACGCTGCCATCCCTGAGGGTGGCGCGGATGTGGCCGGTGTAATTGTTCGGATAGGGGTTGTGCGGATCGATCACGAACTTCACCTTGGCGGCGAGTGCCAGCACGCGCGGATCGCGGATCGCATTTTCGGTGAACGCGCCAAGCCCGACGCCGCCATGCACGAAGCCGGTAGCCAGCAGATAAGGCACCGCGAATTTGGCGGCATAGCCGTTGCGCGGACGTTGCTTGTCGGCCAGCGGCTCCCATAGCCGGTGCACCGTCCCCTCCGCCACCTCGCAGACGATCTCGGCGACGTTCTCCGGCTCGATACCCCGCGCAGCCAGCCGGCGCGCGCAATCGATATAGGGCTGCGCCATGGTCCCGCATGGATAAGGCTTGAACGCCAGCGTATCCGTCACCCAGCGCGTGCCAAAATCGCCGGTCAGCGCGTCATAATCGCCCTCCGTGGTGTGCGCGAAGCCGTGGAACAGCCCGTGCACGCCCTCGAACACCGTGCGCGGGCCAACGAACCCTGCCCGTGCCAACAGCGCCGCGCGGATACCCGATTGCGCCGCCCATCCGGCATGCAGACGTTTGGTCCAGGCGCCTTCCGCAAGATATTCGATGATGCCGCCGGCCATGCTGCCGGCGACGCCGAGCGCATCGACGATCTGCCTGGCATTGAGGCCGAGTGACGCACCGACACCGGCAGCCGCGCCCATCGCGCCGAAGATTGCCGTCGGATGAAAGCCGGCCTTATGGACGGCTTTCGGCACCACGAGGCTCAACCGGCACAGCACTTCGGTACCGACGGCGATCCCGATCAGCGCCATGCGACCGTCAGGATTATGCCGCTCGCAGGCGGCGAGCACCGCCGGCACGATCACGGCGCCGGCATGCACCGGGCCGCCCTCAAAAGTGTCGTCGAAATCCTCGCCATGCGCGGCCGTGCCGTTGACGAAGGCGGCGCCCGCCGCATTCAGGGTGCGCTTGTGCCCGATCGCCGTGCAGGGACCATCATCGTCGTAACCCGCCAACGCGCTTCTGACGTAGTCCTCGTTGCGCGCGGTGACGCATAGCCCGACCACGTCGATCAGCAGCTCCTCGCATTTGCCCACGGTTGCGGCCGGCAATGCGCCGCCCTGCAGTGCGACGATCTTTTCGGCCAGTGTTTCAGCGACCGAAGTCTCAGGCAGTCCGGAGGCCATAGCGGTCAAATGCGGAAGATTTTTGTGTAGCGCGCCTTGATCGACTCGCTCTCCTTCTCCACCGCCGCGGCGTCGTCCTTCATGGTCTTGATGTCCTTGAGCGACTTGCGCCCCGCCTTCTCGACGGTTTGAGAATGCACCGAGCGGAGGCCGCCGACATCGACTATGAGCTGCTGCGCCTCCCGGCTGAGACTGAACGACTGAAACAGCCTTGCCGCGTTCGGATTGGGCGCATCCTTGAAGACGCCGTTCGGTCCGATGATCAGCGGCGACCCTTCCGTGGCGTAGACCGGCTCGACCGGACGGCCCGCCTCCTTCATCTGGAAGATGTTGTATTCGTTGCCGTCCGCCATCACCGCGCGCTCGCCGAGATCGAGCTTCTTCGGCGGATCGGCCGACGACTGCACCTGCATGATGTTCTGCTTGGCAAGCTGTTCGAAGAAGCTCCAGCCGAGATCGCGTTGCATCTGGTAGGTCGCGGTCATGATGGTGCCGCTGTAGCCCGGATGTGCCTTGACGATCTTGCCCTTCCATTTGGGGTCGAGCAGATCGGCAAAACTCTTCGGCGCGTCCTCCGCCTTCACCAGATTGGTGTTGTAGGCGATGATGCTGAGCCAGACGCGGAAGCTGGCAAACTGGCCGTCCGGGTCCTTGTGCTCGGCCGGATAATATTTTGCGACCTCCTCCGGCACGTAAGGCGCCAGAACGCCGTCGCGTTTCCAGACGATGAAATGCGCGGCATCGGACGAGTTCACGATATCGACGGCATGGATGTTGCTGGAATATTCCTGGCCGATACGCTGGAACACGCGCTCCGCGCCGGTGCGTTCGACGCGGACGGCGATACCAGGGTATTTCGCCTCGAACGCCTTGGCCAGCTTCTCCGCGACCGGCAAATCGGTCGAGGTGTAATATATGACCTTGCCTTCTTTCTTCGCCGCTTCGATCAAAGCGGGCGTCACCGCTTCCGGCGGCGGCGCAGCGGCCATCACGCGCGTGGAGAATGCTGCGCCTGCGAGAGCAGCACCGGCGCCAGCCAGCACATGGCGGCGTGAAATCCCTGGGTGTTTCATGTTTTCGAATCCCCGCGCTGTCGGCGAAGTTAGATACCCCTGATCCCCCGCATTATTCCTATGGATGGCCCGCTGTCCATCGCCGGTAGCGCCTGGCGATGGCCGCTAAGCCTAAATGCTACTGCGCGGGACAGGCCGCGCCGGTCTTCACCCAAGCTTCGACCAGGGCACCGGCCTGCTTTTGCGTCCCCGGCGCGGGGCTGCGGCCTCCGCCGGGGACCCAGGCCCAACCAACCAGCGTGTCTTCGCCGATATGATGGATGAGTTCCTCGACCTTGCGTCCACCGTTGCGTGCGGGGTCCTTGAGCTGCGCGCAGATTTCGGCAACCGTCTTGCCCTCCCACGCCATTTCGCGCGGCGCTAGATGCCATTCCGGATGGCCCGGCATGCGGCCGGGTTCGAAGTTCGCATGCTTGTGACAACTCGAGCAGCGCATCGCCGGAAGGCCATGACCGTCCGCGCCGCGCGTGACCGGCGGTTGGTGCAGCCGGCCCTCGTCGCCTTGCCGCGGCCGATCGGTTGCGGGATGGCAATTCGTGCAGCGCGGATGGGTCAGCACCTTGCCCAGTTCGGTAAACATGGCCGCCGATCGCGCATCCGTATCCGATATCGACGCGAAGCTTTCCGGGCTTGCAAGCGATTGCGGTGCGGTTTGGGAAATGGCGTAACCGGTAAACATGCTCGCCGCGATCGCAAGCACGGCGACAGCAAGCTGAAACCGCAATTCCGATTTCATGTCGATTGCCCCCGGCGTTCGCTTACTGGTTGGCCACGAGATAGCGCCTGGAATCTGCGAGGATCACATCCCGCACGGCTTCGTGGTATTTGATGTAGCCGGTGCAGCGGCAGATATGGCCATCGAGCGCCTCAGTGATGGTGTTTTCGAGATCAGCGCGCTTCACGGGCGCCTTTGCCAGACGCTCCAGCAGAACCTGGCCCTCATTGAGGAAGCCCGCGGTGCAATAGCCGCACTGGAAGGCGAAGTGCCGGATGAAGGCCTTTTGCAGCGCCGTTAGTTCGTCGCCCTTCGCATGTCCTTCGACGGTGCGGATGGTCTTGCCGTCAAAACTTGCCGCCGAGGCGACACAGGTTGGGCTGGTGTAGCTCGTGCCATCGGGATCGTCGACGATCACGGCGCAACTCAGGCACTGCGCAGCTCCACAGCCGAACTTGGTGCCGGTCATGCCGAGATACTCGCGCAAAAAATCATTCATCGAAAGTTCGTCGCGCACCTCCACCGGCCCGTGCGCCCGGCCATTGATCGTGAGGCTCAATTTGGTCACGCCAAAACTCCCTTGAGCAGGTTTGCCGTCACCGGCAGGGACTGAAACCGGCGGCCGGTCGCGTCGAAAATCGCGTTCAGGATGGCGGGCACCACCGGAACCATGACGACTTCCGCCATGCCCTTCGGCGGCTCATCCGGGGTCAGCGGCGGCAGCATTTCGATTTCGAGGTCATGCAGCGGCAGGTCCGATCCGCGCGCGACGAGGTATTGCCCGAGATTCCACCGGCCGTTGCCGGGGCCGCCTTCAAAGGGCGGCAGCGTCTCCAGCAAGGCATAGCTGACACCCATCGCGAAGCCGCCTTGCGCCTGCCCCATCACCACCTCGGGCACGAGCGCCTGGCCGCATTCGAATACGCTATAGGCCTTGGCGATGCGCAGCGCGCCGGTCGCGCGCTCGATCTCGATACGGACCAGCGTGCCGCACATCGAGGTATAGCTGGTGCCGATCCGGTTGTTGTCGGTCGGCGGGAATTTGACGCTGACGCGGTTGATGCGCTCGAACTTGCCGTTGCCCCTGCGCAAGGCCAGCGCGTCGATATCGGCGCGATATTGTTCGCCAAAAAGGGGAAAACGCGCGCGCGACCATGCCCAGCGGGAAAAGCTGTGGGCCACGGCCCCGGTCACGAGGTTGCGCGCATGCGCTCTTGCGGCGAGGGCCGGCAGCGGCAATGGCGCAAGACCGGGCACGACGAGATGCCCGTCCTTCCATTGCGCCTTCGCCCAATCCTTTGCGCGCGGATCATTCGGCGCGATGCGCCATAGTTCCAGCGCCGCCGGCCACAGGCCGAAACGGAAGATGACGCGCGCGGCTTCGGCAACCGAGTGGGTACCGACATGCGCGCCGATCGAGGCACTGGTCGCCGAGCTGATGGCGGGCACCCAGCGCGGATTTTTCTCCGCGGCGTCCTGTGTCTTCTGGTCCATCGTGTAGGGATCACCCGATGTGACCAATCCGAGGGCGTCGTAGGTGTCGACACGCGCCACCGAGACTTCGTCAGCGACCACACCGAGATGGATCGCGACCCGGTTGGCAAGCGCGGTGCCGATGCCGTTGCCCATCTCGGTATGATCGCTATAGATCGTGATCTTGCCGTCGGGAGACAGCTCGACACGCCCCAGCGAACAATCGGCGCCGGTGCCATAGTCCTTGGTCACACACGCAACACCGGTACCGACGAGCATGCCCTGCGCCGCGGCGGATTTCTGCTGCGCGCGTTGCTGCCAGATCGGATGCTTCTCGAGCTTATCCAGGATTTCAGTGGTGCGGACCGAAACGCCGTAGGGATTACCGGTCATGGTCCGGCCCTTGGGCGCGAGCGCATTGCGTCGCCGGAACTCGATTGGATCAAGCGGCAAGGCAGCCGCCACTTCGTCAACCAGCGCCTCCAGCGCCGTCATCGTCTGCAGCGTGCCGTAACCGCGCATCGATCCCGCGGTCACGCCGCGTGAATGAACGGCGACCGTGGTCACGTCGACCTTCGGCACATCATAGATGCCGATCGCGGCGGTCGCGCCGACGGTTGCCACATTGACCGAGAAATTGGCCAGGCCGCCGCCATCGAGAACGTGGTCGGCAGCGAAAGCCTGAATTTTTCCGCTTCCCCGGTCGACCCCGATCCACGACCGCATCTTGAAGGCGTGGCGCTTGATGCCGCCCTGAAACTGCTGATAGCGGTCATGTGCCAGCCGCACGGGATGACCGGGGAAGAACATCGCCGCCAGCGCCACATACAGCACGAACGGCGTGTGATCGCGGCCGCCGAAGCCGCCGCCCATATAGGTGAACTGGGTATTGATCCGCGCCGGCTTGAAGGGAGCGCGGGCCTCGCCAAGCAGATGCGCGATCGACTCCGCCGCCTCATAGGGCGACTGCACGCCAAGCACAAGCTCGAGGCTTGCGCTGTTCCTGCTGTACCACGCGAGGCCGGTCTCCGGTTCGAGAAACATCGGATCAACCGATTGCGTCTCGAATTCGCGATCGAGCACCAAGAGATTCGGATTTTTGGCCGCCAGTTCAGCCCGGATCCGCTCGCCATGGGTCGCGGCCTTGGCGTAGGCGGCCTCGGTGTCCTTTGCGGCCGGCGACCATATCGGAAGCGGTGCGTTCTGTGACCGTCCCGGGCTGACCCAGCCGGCCAGGATCGGTGAATAGACGTCAGGCGCGTCCGGCGTTGCACCGGCCACGCGCGTAAAACGATAGGCGCCGTAGGCCGGCATGGCGACGGGGCCGGTTTCCTCGCCGAACCTCACGAACGTTCCATCGCGCAATGCGAGGCGCGCCTGATCGAAGGCGTCGAACGTCTCGAATATCAACAGCCCGACGGGCTGCCCCAGATAGAGCGGTGTCTTGCCAAGCGGACAGAACAGGTCGCCAGTATAAAATTCGGGAACGCGGGCGCCGATCTTGTCGAGATCGGCTGATGTCACCACGACCGACGGTTTCATCGCGCCGCCAAGCCGCGCGAGATCCATTCCGAGATAGACGTGTGTCGCATCCGGCGCGCGGATCAGCATCGCGTGCGAGGTATTGGCCGGCCAGCCCGGAAGATCGGCGGCGCGGACGTCGGATGCGTAGAGCTTCGCGCCGGTTACCTTGGCCGTGCCATCGACCCGGCCCGCGCCATCGGCGGCCGGGTTCCAGTTCGAGCGCCCCGGAAGCGACGCGCGCGGGGGCAAGGAGGCCGCGTCCGCCGACCCCAAACGCGACAGGCTGAGCGCGATGCCGCCCGCCGATACCCAATTCAGAAACTCGCGTCGCGAAGGCCGCATGCTCTCAACCTTTTGCCCGAACTACTTCAGATCGGCGATGGTCGCAGGCCCCGGCCCCGGCGTGACCAGTGTCGGCCACTGCTTCGAGCCAAAGGGAACGACGGGCGGCAGGAACGGTGTCATGCCGCGCTTGCCGGTCTCGGCGATGATCGCGGCACGCGCATCGCCACCCATCAGTTCGTAATCCATCAGATGGTAATTGCCGAAGAACAGCGCCCCGACGGAGCGGTCGGCGATGATGCGGGTCAGCGATTCCAGCATGTCCGCAGGCGTGGTCGTGAAGGAAATCGTCTCGATCAATAACAGGCGGTTATTGATGGCGTCGGGGCCGAAGAATTGCGCCAGCACGCTGAACAGCACGTTGTTCTGGCGCGCGACGTAGATCGTGTTGCTGGCGGCATAGGTCTTGTCCCAGTCGGCGCCGAGCTGCTTCTTCCATTCGGCTAGCACCGTCATCCAGTGAGCGACCTGCGTCTGGGCCGCCCAGGCGACGTTCTTGGCCAGATATGGCGCCTGCTTCTTGCCGAAAGCTTCGAGCGCCGCGAAAGGAATGACGCCCCTGGCAACGCATTCGTCCATGAAGGCGATGTTGTTCTGCAGGATGGTGCGGTTGTTGTCGCGCCAGTCCGGCTCCATCGGTGTCGCATCGAGGCCGTCGAGCGCCGACTGCATGCGGCTGCGATAGGCCAGCATCGAGCTGCGCCAGGACTTGTCATCGGCATTATCGATGTAGGGACCGACGACCTGGGCCAACGCCATCGTGCTGTGGCCGACGGACTTGAGCAATTGATACACGATCGGCACCTGCGGCGCGTCGATCGGCGCCATGCCCGGTCGATAGAGGATCATCCGGCCGCCGGCGCCTGAGAACAGGCCCAGGATCACCGGATGCCTGCTCAGGATGTTCTTCTGGAAAACCTTTGCTGCATCGCCATAGAGCTCGAACATGCCGGTGTTGAGCGCCAGCATATTCCTGGTCGCGACATCCGAGGGCGTTGCGGCGGTCTTGCCTGATATCGGCGCCATGTAAGCAGGAAGTGTCTGGGCGCCGGCAACGGTCCCGCCGGAGACCATGATTACAGCAATGGCCAGACTGGTGCAGATCCTCATGGCGCGTTCCTTGTAGTCGACCTGAAATTGTCTGGGTCCAGCGCGACGAATACCTGATTCTGGGACTAGCGGTCAGTGCGCGGATGGCTAGACTTGAGCACTAGACTTGGCACGAGGCCGGTAAACGGGCCCTTGCAGAAAAAGAGTCAGTTGGGGAGGTCGATATGATGCGCTTGAGAACGGCGCTCGCGCTGGCGGCAATTGTTGCGGCGCCACCTCTTCTGGCGACGCCCGGCCTCGCGCAGGACTATCCGTCGCGGCCGGTGAAGGTGATTGTTCCATTCGGCGCCGGGGGGCCGGCCGACGTCACCGCCCGCCAGATCGGGAGCATTCTGCAGGAGAGTTTTGGCCAGCCCTTCGTGGTCGAAAACCGTACCGGCGCCGGCGGCGTGATCGGCACACAGGAAGCCGTCAAGTCGCCGCCCGACGGCTATACGCTGCTGATGATGTCAAACACCCAGACGGCGAATGAATCGCTGGTTCCACAGCGTAAGTACGAGTTGATGCGCGATCTCGCGCCGATTGCGCCGGTCAATTACTCCGACCTTGTCATCGTGGTTCATCCCTCCGTGCAGGCGAAGACGCTGCAGGAGTTCATCGCGCTTGCCAAATCGCAGCCCGGGAAGCTGAACTACGCCTCATCAGGCCAGGGCACGCCGTACCACATGGCGGGCGAGCTGTTCAAAGCCATGGCCGGCATCGACGTCTTGCACGTGCCCTACCGCAACAGCGGCGAGGCGCGCAGCGGCGTGATCGGCGGCCAGGTGCAGATGATGATCGACGCGGTTCCGGCGATGGCCCCCAACGTCGCCGAAAATCACGTGCGCGCACTGGCCACCACGGGCAAAACGCGCTCGACTGTCCTGCCCAATGCGCCGACGGTGATCGAGGCGGGCATTCCCGGCTATGAGGCCACCATCTGGCTCGGCCTGATGGCGCCCGCGGGCACGCCAAAGCCGATCATCGACAAACTCAATGCGGCCGTGAACGCGATCGTGAAACGACCCGATATCGTCAAGCTCTGGACCCAGCAGGGCGCTGTTCCTATGTCGATGACACCGGAGGAATTCGACAAATTCCTGCGCGGGGATATTGTGAAGTGGGGGGAAGTCGTCAGGAAATTCGACAGGCCGCCGCAATAAGAAGTCACAAGAGAAGGTTCGCCCTCGATGCCGAGCGTTCGATTTCGCCTCAACGGCGCCGAGACCGAGATTGACGCCGATCCCGACCGGTCATTGCTGGATATTCTGCGCGGCCAGATCGGCATGACCGGGCCGCATTTCGGCTGCGGCGCAGGCGAGTGTGGCGCCTGCAATGTGATCGTCGGCGACCGCGCGGTATCTGCCTGCGACACGCCGCTGTGGTCGGTGGCAGGCAAGGACGTCACGACCATCGAAGGACTGGGAACGAGCGAGCGCGCGCATCCGCTGCAGCGCGCCTTCATCGCCGAGCAGGCACTGCAATGCGGCTATTGCGTCTCCGGCATCCTGATGAGCGCCGCCGCGCTGTTGAAGCGAAATCCGTCACCGACAGGCCGGGAGGTGAAGGAAGCGCTCGACCGCAATCTCTGCCGCTGCGGATCGCATAATCGCATGGTGCGCGCCGTGCTGCGCGCGGCGGAAGAAATGACGGCAGGATGAACCAGCCGGCTCCCTCCCCGCCCGCACTGCCGGTAAGCCTTGCGGCGAACCCGAAGCTGTCGTCGTGGCTGAAATTCTCAAGCGACGGACAAGTGACGGTCTCGCCGGGCAAGGTGGAGATCGGGCAAGGCATCGTGACAGCGCTGGCGCAGATCGCCGCCGACGAACTCGATATCGATCTGTCACGCGTGCAGATGATCCGCGCGTCGACCGCCACCAGCCCCAACGAGGGCGTCACGTCGGGCAGTCTCTCCATCCAGCAGTCGGGCCGCGCGCTGCGCCACGCCTGCGCGGAAGTTCGCCGGCTCTTTCTTCAGCAGGCGGCGGAACGGCTGGGGGTCGAGATCGATACGCTCGACATCGAGGACGGCACCATTTCGGGTCCCGGCAATGTCAGGACCAGCTATTGGGAGCTTACCGAGGAAGTCTCGCTCGATCGCGATGCCACGCCCGGAGTAACGCCAAAGATCGCCTCGCGCCGGGCACTGGCCGGGAATTCAATTCAGCGGATCGACGTTCCGGACAAGGTTTTGGGCCGGCCGCGATTCATCCACGATCAGGCGCTGGCGGGGATGCTGCATGGCCGCGTACTGCGGCCGGACAACGCGCGCGCGAAACTTACCGAATTGAAGGAGGATGGCGCGCGCACGGTGGCCGGTCTTGTTGCGGTCGTGCGCGACGGCAGTTTTGCCGGTGTCGTCAGCGAGACCGAACATGGCGCGGAGGCGGCCCTCAATTCGCTACGCAAAGGCGCGTCCTGGTCCGACGGCGAGCCCCTGCCCGACGAAAACGATCTGGCTTCATTCCTGAAGGCTCAGCCGTCGGAATCGACGATCATCGACAAGAAAACGGCCGTGTCACCCGGCGCGGCGGCGCGCACCATCCGGCGGCAATTTACCCGCCCCTATATTGCCCACGCGTCGATCGCACCGTCCTGCGCGATGGCGCAGTGGCACGGCGACCGCGTCCATGTCTGGACCCACAGCCAGGGCGTCTATCTCCTGCGCGCCGATCTGGCGCTGGTTCTCAAACTACCGGTCGAGAACATCACCGTTGAGCACATGGAAGGCGCCGGCTGTTATGGGCATAACGCCGCCGACGATGTCGCGCTCGATGCCGTGCTGCTCGCCAAGAAAGCCGGCGGCCGGCCGGTACGGGTGCAGTGGTCGCGCCAGGGCGAGATGTCGGATGCACCTTTTGGGGCGGCGATGGCGATCGAGATCGAGGCCGATCTGGATGCGCAGGGAGAAATCGTCGACTGGCGGCACTCGATCTGGAGTAACGGTCACGCGGCGCGGCCGGGGCGCGCGGCACAGCCTGCCTTGCTGGCGGGGTTCGAGCTGGCGAATCCTTTTCCGCGCATGATCTCGACCAATCCGCCGCAGGCCAATGGCGGCGGCGGCGATCGCAACTCGATCCCGCTCTATGATTTTCCATCCTGGCGCATCGAAAGCCATCGCCTGACGACGATGCCAATCCGCACTTCGGCGCTGCGAACGCTTGGTGGGCAGGGCAATGTGTTTGCGATCGAATCCATCCTCGATGAAATCGCCGCCGAGCGCGGCGAGGATCCGGTCGCGTTCCGGCTGCGCCACTTGCGGGATGAGCGGGCCAAGGATGTCATCCGCGCCGTTGCCGCTCGCACCAAGTGGAAACCCCAGAAGCAGCCCGGCGTCGGTCGTGGCATCGCCTTTGCCCGCTACAAGAACACCGGCGCCTATTGCGCTGCGATCGCCGAGATCGAGAGCGCCGAGGATATCCGCGTCAGAAAGTTGACGCTCGCAGTCGATGTCGGCGAAGCGATCAATCCCGACGGCGTCATCAACCAGATCGAGGGCGGCGCCATTCAAGCCACGAGCTGGGTGCTGAAGGAACGCGTCCGCTTCGACCGGCAACGCATCACCAGCACGAGCTGGACGGAATATCCGATCCTGCGTTTCAGCGAAGTGCCCGACGTCGAGGTTGAGGTTATCCGGCGTCCGGACATCGATCCGGTCGGCGCAGGCGAGGCTGCCCATGGCCCGGTTACGGCAGCCATCGCCAACGCCGTGTTCGACGCGCTCGGCGTGCGGGTGCGCGATCTGCCGATTACGCGCGACAGAATCATTGCCGCGATGGAATTGAGTTCATGAACACCCTGAACATCCTGAGCGGCGGCGCGGCACAGGGCCTGGTCGCAAGCCTGACGCCGGCCCTCAAGGCCCTGACCGGATTCGATATCACAGGCGAGTTTGGCGCGGTCGGCGCCATGGCCGACAAATTGCGCAAGGGCACGCCGGCTGACATCATCATCCTGACCGCGGCGCTCGTCGTCAAACTGGTGGAGGAGAAGCTGGTGATTGCCACCTCGATGGCCGATGTCGGCCTGGTCGAGACCGCCCTCGCCGTCCGCGCCGGCGATCCCCCGACCGCGGTCAAGGATGCCGCTGATTTGCGCGAGGCTTTGCTGGCGTCGGACGCGATCTTCGTGCCGGATACCAAAACCTCGACGGCTGGAATTCACGTCGCAAAAGTCCTTGATCAGCTCGGCATCGCGGAAAGGGTCGCCACCCGCCTCAAAATTTTCCCGAATGGCGCGACGGCGATGCGCGAACTGGCGGCATCCGAAGCGCGGCGTCCGCTCGGGTGTACGCAATCGACTGAGATCATCAGCACCAAAGGCGTAACCCTGTCCGGCTCACTGCCGCAGGGCTGCGAACTTGCAACCATGTACACGGCGGGCATCACGATCGCCGCTGCTCACCCGCAACAAGCCCAGGACCTGATCGACTTGTTGAGCGGCGCCGGGCAACACGAACAGCGGAAACGCGCCGGCTTCATCGGCCGCCGGGGCCAGGCGCTCATAGGTGGATGAGCCCCTGCGGGCGCGCGCGGCACAAAACCACTGCGCGGCTCGATTTTCGATTGTCAAAGCCAATTCATATACTAATATATCAATCGAGAAAGCAGCCATGCCCGCCCGCGCATCGAAAAAGACGGATCCAACGGTTCGCCGAATGGCCACCGGCACTCGCCGCAGCGGCAGGCCTCGCGCGGCGACGGCGGCGTCGAAGATCTATTCCGATCTTCGGGTCGAACTGGTGTCGCTGCAGCGCCGGCCCGGCGAGGTCATCTCGGAAGCGGAAATCGCGCTCTCCTACGGGGTGAGCCGCACCCCCGTTCGCGAGGCCATCCTCAAATTATCGGATGAGGGCCTGCTGGAGATCTATCCCCAGTCCGGCATCTTCGTCTCGCGCATTCCGGTGGCGGCGCTCCCCGAGGCCATCATCATCCGCAAGGCGCTGGAAGAAACCACCGCGCGGCTCGCCGCAGAGCGCGCGACATCGAGCCAGATCCTGGCACTGCAGTCGATCCTGGAACGGCAGCGCGAGGCCAGCGCCGCCGGAGACAGCGATACGTTTCATCAGGCCGACGAAATGTTTCATGCTACAGTCGCCGATGTCGCAGGCTATCCCGGAATCTGGAAATATATCCAGCAGGTGAAGGTCCACGTCGATCGCTATCGCCGGCTAACCCTGCCCCAGCACGGGCGGATCGCAAAAGTGATCGTCGAACACCAGGCCGTCCTCACCGCGATCGAGGCGCATGACGCAGAGGGCGCAAGGCGAGCGATGGAAGTCCACCTCGAAAGCCTTCTCGAGAACATCTCGGCCACTCAACACATCAATCCGGAGTACTTCGACGAGCGACCCTAGAGTTCAGACGTCCATAAAACGATAAACAACATCAGGGAGGAACACCATGAAACGCCGCGACTTCATCAAGCTGAGCGCAGGGCTCGGGGCCACGATGGCGGCCACGACGCCGCTATCATCCGCATTTGCTCAAACGAAAATGGTGCTGAAGGCATCGGACGTTCATCCGCTGGGCTATCCGACGGTCGAAGCCGTCGTCCGCATGGGCAAGAAGCTGGAAGCCGCCACCAACGGCCGGCTGACGATCCAGATGTTCCCGTCGATGCAACTCGGCGGCGAAAAGGAAATGATCGAGCAGGCCCAGCTCGGGGCGCTGCAGATCGCCCGCATTTCGGTCGGCGCCGTCGGCCCCGTGGTGGACGACGTCAATGTCTTCAACATGCCGTTCGTCTTCCGCAACTCCAAGCACATGGAGAAGGTGATCGACGGCGAGATCGGCGACGAATTGCTGGCGAAGATCTCAGCGACCGAAAAGACCGGCCTGATCGCGCTGTGCTGGATGAACGCCGGCTCGCGCAACGTCTACAACAACAAGCGGCCGATCCGGACCATTGCCGACCTGAAGGGCCTCAAGGTCCGGATGATGGGCAATCCGCTCTTTGTCGACACGATGAACGCGCTGGGCGGCAACGGTGTAGCCCTCGGCTTCGACCAGGTCTTCAGCTCGATGCAAACCGGCGTGGTCGACGGCGCGGAAAACAATCCACCCTCCTTCATCGCGCAGAACCATTATCAGGTGGCCAAGTATTTCACGATGACCGAACACCTGATCATTCCGGAGCTTTTGGTCTTCTCGCGAATCTCCTGGCAAAAGCTCTCGCCTGAAGATCAGGCGCTGATCAAGAAGCTTTCGAAGGAAGCGCAGGCCGAGCAGCGTGTGCTCTGGTATGAAGCGGAGAACGCCGCAATCGAAAAAATGAAGGCGGCCGGCACCGAGATCATCACCGATATCGACAAGAAGCCGTTCCAGGATGCCGTCAAACCGGTCTGGGACAAATACGGCGCGAAATACGCGGCGATGGTCAAGCGCATCGAGGCGGTGAACTAGCGCCCGGCTCGCGATTGGCGGGTGGCCGGACGACGTCCGTCCCGGCCACCGCCTCTCCGCGCCGCCGAAGCGATTTGAAGCGCCGTTATTCTCCGAGGTCAAAATGTCCAATTCTGCGGCCGGAACCCTCCGGCGTGTGACCGATGCGGTTTACTGGACCGGCGCCGTGATCGCCTGCGTGGCGCTCGTGCTGGTCTCGGCGGTCATTCCGTGGGCCGTCTATACCCGATACGTCCTGAACAGCGCTGCGTCATGGCCCGAGCCGATGGCCGTGCTGCTGACTGTCGGCATCACTTTCATCGGCTCGGCCAACTGCTATCGCCAGCGCATCCACATGAACATGACGGTTGGCACCGACTTGCTGCCGCCGCTGCTGCGACGCGCCTCGCTGTTCCTCAGCGAAGTCTTGATGGGAGTGATTGCGATCTTCATGGTGGTGTGGGGACTGCGGCTCGTTCACACCACCTGGGATAATTCGGTGGACGAATTTCCGTGGCTGTCGGTCGGCATCACCTATCTTCCGATCGTGGTCAGCGGCGCCATGATGCTCCTGTTCGTCGTCGAACGCCTGACCATCGGCCCGCCGCCGCGCGACGGCAGCGACGCCCACGTACCGGTCGAGTAATTGCCATGGATATCGCGGTTCTGCTTCTCAGCATGTGCTTCTTCTTCGCGATCGGCATGCCGATCGCCTATGCGCTGGCGCTGTCCTCGCTGGTCGGCGCGCTCTGGATCGACTTGCCGGTCGGCGCGGTCATGCAGCAATTCGCCAGCGGCGTCGGAAAGGTTTCGATGCTGACCATCCCGTTCTTCGTGCTGGCAGGCGCCATCATGGCCGAGGGCGGCATGGCCAAGCGACTCGTCGACTTCGCAGCCGTCGTCGTCGGGTTCACGCGGATGCGGGGCGGCCTCTCACAGGTCAACATTCTCGCTACCACGATCATGAGCGGCATCTCCGGATCGTCGGTTGCCGATACATCCGCGATCGGTTCGGTGATGATTCCCCAGATGGCCGCCAAGGGCTATCCGCGGGTGTTCGCAACCAATGTGACCATCAGCGCCTCGCTGCAGGCGATCATCATTCCGCCGAGCCACAATTCGGTGATCTATTCGCTGGCGACCGGCGGCGTGGTGTCGATTACCAGCCTGTTCCTGGCCGGTGTGATTCCCGGCCTGCTGCTCGGCTTTTCGCTGATGGTGCTTTGCCTGTTCTACGCATACCGCGACAAGCATCCCAAGGGCGAGCCGGTGCCGATCCGGCAGGCGATCAGGATGCTCGGTGATGCCCTATGGGGGATTGTGACGCTGGCGATCGTGCTGGGCGGCATCCTCACCGGCGTCTTCACGCCGATCGAGGCGGGTGCGGTCGCCTGCGTCTGGGCGTTCTTCGTCACGATGTTCATCTACCGCGACTACAAATGGTCCGAACTGCCGCTGCTGGTCTACAAGACGCTGCAAACTGTAGCGATGGTGCTGACGCTGGTAGCGACGGCATCATGCTTCGGCTATGTCGCCGCCCTGATGCAGATGCCGGCGAAAATGACCGAATTCTTCGTTGCCATATCCGCCAACAAATACGTGCTGCTGATGTGGCTGAACATCATGCTGCTGGTGCTGGGAACGGCGCTCGATCTCGCTCCCCTGTTGCTGATCTGTACACCGATCCTGCTACCTGTCGTGAAGAGCTTCGGAATCGATCCGGTGCATTTCGGCATCGTCATGCTGCTCAATCTCGGCATCGGCCTGCTGACGCCGCCGGTAGGGACGACACTGTTCGTCGGCTGCGCCATCGGCAAGGTTTCGGTCGATGAGGTGATGCGCGGCATCTGGCCGTTCTATTACGTGATGTTTACGGTGCTGATGATCGTGACCTACGTGCCCTGGCTGTCGCTGGCGCTGCCGAGGGCGTTCGGGTTCTAGAACAGGCGCCGCAGTTCGCGGCGGGGAGACTTTGCGTGGAGATCGTCGACCTCAGCCGTGAGCTCTATCACCGCACGCCGAGCTATCCCGGCCACCCTCCCGTCATGCACGGCGTCTGGAAGACCCACGAAGAATCCTTCGCCGAGTCCGGCAATGTGCACGGGCTGGCGTCGATGTTCATCTCGATGGTAGACCACGCCGGCACCCATATCGACGCGCCCAGGCATTTCGGCAAGAGCGGCATCTCCATCGACGAGTATCCGCTGGAGAAATGCATCGTGCCGGGCATCTGCATCGACCTGCGCCACATCGCGCCGCGCGCCGAGATTACGCCTGCCGATCTCGAGGCGGCGGTGACCAAGGCCGGTGTGCCGGTGCCGAGGGGCGGCACCGTGCTGCTCTGCACCGGTCACCACGCGCGAACATTCCCCCACAAGGAATATTCGATCGACAACTCCGGCGTGAACGTTGCCGCCACCGAGTGGCTGGCGCAGCAGGGCGTCGTGCATTTCGGTATCGATTCGATGCGGCCGGGCCCCGAGGGCAAGGTGAATGCCCTCGTCCACAAGGCCTGCCTCGACCTCGACATCACCCATATCGAGAGCTTGTGCAATCTCGAAGCGCTGCTTGGCCGTAGCCAGTTCACCTTCATCGGCCTGCCCATGAAGTGGCGCGGCGGGACGGCTTCGCCGATCCGCGCCGTTGCAGTGTTTGACATGTGAAGCAAGCGAAGCGCCGAACCGGCGTAACGTCTTCGACAAAGGCGGCATCCAACCGCCTACCCCGATCTTCCTTTCGGACAAGGCGCGTATGGACGTGCCGTGAAAGCTTGCCTAAACTCATCCCAATAATGGCCGATGCCGGGGCAAAGCGGCGCGGATAATCGGGCGGGAACACCCGTCGAATCAGGGGAGGAAAACATGGACCGTCTTCGGCGGACTAATCGCGCTGTCCTATTTGCATCAGTCGCGGCGACGTCGCTGGGGCTGGCGGTACCCGCGTCTGCTCAGGAAACCTTCAAGCTCGGCATCGTGACGTTCCTGTCGGGGCCAGCGGCGGATAGTTTTGGCGTTCCTGCCCGCAACGGCGCGCAGTTCGTCATTGATCAGCTGAACAAGGGTTCCGTGCCCTCGCCTTACGAGAAGGTCGGATTCGGCGGCATCAAGATCGAGCCCATCATCATCGACGAGAATGGTGGCGCCACCAAGCAGGTGCAGGAATTACGCAACCTCTACCAGCGCGACAATGTCGACGTCGTGCTCGGCTATATCGGCTCTGGCGACTGTCTTGCCGTGGCGCCGATCGCCGAAGAGTTGAAGAAGATGCTGGTGCTGATGGATTGCGGAACGCCGCGCATCTTCGAGGAATCCAAATACAATTACGTGTTCCGCACCGCCGCCCATGCGACGATGGATAACGTCGGCCTGATCAGGTACATGAAGGCCAAGAACATCAAGATGGAAACGCTGTCGGCGATCAACCAGGACTATGCCTGGGGCCAGGATAGCCGGGCTGACTTCGTCGCCGCCGCCCAACAGCTGTATCCGAACGTCAAGGTTCAGACAGACCTGCTGCCCAAGTTCGGCGCGGGTCAGTACGGCACCGAAATCTCTGCGCTGGTGGGCGCCGGCTCCGATGTGGTCTATTCGAGCCTGTGGGGCGGCGATCTGCAGGCCTTCATCCTGCAGTCGGCTCCCCGCGGATTGCCGAAACGCAGCCAACTGGTGCCCGACGGCACGATCATCGGCGCGCGCGGCGCCTATGGCCTGATGTCGCAGAAATCCCCTCTGAACGATTGGCTGTTCAAGGGATACGAGGCCGCCAACGGCGTCTATCCGGTCCAGGCCGCCTATCGCATTACGCAATCGATTCTTGGATTGAAGGCCGCGGTCGAAAAGGCCATGAGCAAGAACGGCGGAAAGAAGCCCTCGACCGATGAAATGGTCGCGGCAATGACCGGTCTGGAGTGGCCGTCGCCCGGCGGACTCATTCAGATGAAGCTTGCCGACGGCCATCAGGCGATCCAGCCGATCGCGATCAGCCGCACCAAATACAATCCAGATCTCAAGCGGGTCGATCTGGTCGATATCCAGTACTTCGCCGCCGAATGCGTCAACCCGCCCCCGGGCGTGAAGTCGATCGACTGGATCAAAGGCGGCATGCAGGGCGCCAAGTGCAATTAGGCCGCACTGGTATCCAATGAGCACATATGGCGGCGCGTGATTAAGCTCCGCGCCGCCTTTTTCTGCCCACCGACAACCCGCGTGACTCAACCGCCATGAATTTCTTTTTGACGATCATTCTCGATGGCCTGATTCAGGCCTCGTGGCTGTTCATCGTCGCCCTCGGCCTGACGCTGGTATTCGGCGTATTGAAGATCCTCAACATCGCCCATGGCAGCTTCTACGCCCTGGGCGCCTATATCGCGGCAACAGCGGTAACCATGGTGGCCGCGCGCGGCCTTCCCCCAAGCGTTGGTTTCGTCGCCATGCTGCTCTCGATGGCGCTGATCGCGTCCGCCGTCGGACTTCTGCTGGAACGCGGCCTCCTGAAAATGTTCTACGGTCGCGACGAAGTAGTGCTGCTGCTGGTGACCTATGCCGTGTTTCTGATCCTGGAAGACGTCACCAAACTGATCTGGGGCGTTAATCCGATCTATGCGACGCAGCCATATGAGCTGTTCGGCAATCTCGAATTCGCCGGGCTTTATTACGTCGGCTACGATTTGGTGCTGATACCGATCTCGGCCGTGGTCGGCTTTGCAATCTGGTTCGGCCTCAATCGCACCGTGATCGGCAAGATCGTGCTAGCCGTCATACATAACGAGGAAATGAGCGTAAGCATGGGCGTACGCGTCAACCGCGTCTATGCGATTGCCTTTGCGTTCGGCGTCCTGCTCGCCGCGCTTGCCGGCGCCCTGACCGCGCCGAAAATATCGATGCAGCCAGGCCTCAGTTCGGACGTCATCATCCTGAGCTTCGCTATCGTGGTGATCGGAGGGCTGGGCAGCGTCGAGGGCGCGGCAGTCGGCGCTGTCCTAGTCGGGCTGGCGCGCGCTGCTTCGGTGCATCTCATGCCGCAAGCCGAACTGTTCATGATCTATTTGATCATGGCGGCAGTGCTGATGTTTCGCCCTGAGGGCCTGTTCAAGCGCGAGACGGCAAGGCGGATTTGATGAGGAAAGGCCTGCATCCCCTGGTCATGATCGGTCTTGTCGCTGCGGTGACGCTGGCCGGCCGCGCGCTGCCGACCTGGACTTTGTCGCTGGCGACGATTGCCGCCTCCAATGCGCTGATCGCCCTTGGCATCGTCGTGCTGGCGCGCACCGGCAACGTGTCGTTCGGCCAGGGCCTGTTCTTTGCCGCCGGCGGCTATGGCGTGGCGCTGATCGCCAATGCCTGGGGTCTCACCGACGCGGTGGCGCAGGTGATCGTCGGCGCGGCTTGCGGCGGCCTGCTCGGCCTGGTCATCGGGCCGCTGATCGCGCGCTACAGCGGGATTTTCTTCGGCATGCTGACATTGGCGCTATCGATGGTGTTTTACGGCGCGCTGGTGAAATCGACCGCGCTTGGCGGCTCCGACGGGTTCAATGTCGGGCGGCCGAGCCTGTTTGGCATGAGCTTCACCGATCCGCGCGAGGCCGACTTTATGCTGTATGCCGTCTCGGTCATCGTGACCGGATGCGCCGGTATCGCCGCGACCATCCTGTTCCGGTCCGAATTCGGGCTTGCCAGCCTGGCGGTGCGCGAAAACAATCTACGAGTCGAATATCTCGGACTCTCGGCCAATCGGATCGTATCGATCAATTTCCTGATCGCCGCCATCTTCGCCGGCGCCAGCGGCGCCTTTGCCCTGATGGCGCAACGGCATATCGATCCGCAATTCGCATACTGGACCACATCGGGCGAATTCGTCTTCGTGGCGGTGCTTGCCGGCAACCAGAGCGTGGCCGCCGTCTTCGTCGCCTCGATGGCGCTGGAGCTGGTCCGTTCGTTCTCGAACCTCTATTTGCCCAATACCTGGCAACTCGTGCTCGGCGTCTTCCTCCTGGCCGTCATTCTGTTTCTGCCGCGTGGCATCGGTTCGCTCTGGGTCAGGGACCGGCGCAAGCGGCGCATCCCGGCGACCGCACCCCTCACCGCCGAACGAGGAGCCGCGCCGTGAACCCGGTTCTTTCGGTGCGCCGGCTCGAAAAGCGCTTTGGCGCGGTGGTTGCGGCCGATGCGCTTACCCTTGATGTTCCGGCCGGTCAGAAGATCAGCCTGATCGGCGCCAACGGCGCAGGCAAAACCACCTTCGTCAACATGGTCACCGGCTATCTCAAACCCGACAGCGGGACGATCCTGCTCGATGGATTGGACATCGGCAGACGCTCGCCACGCAGCGTAGCCCGGCTTGGCATCTCCCGTTCATTCCAGATTCCGCAATTGTTTGTCGAGCTCACCGCTGCCGAAAATCTCGCTGTGGCGATTTCCGGCATCGGCACACGGATGTCACTCGGGGCGCCGGCAGAGGCCCAAGGTCGCCGCGACAAGGCCGTCGAGCTGCTGGAACGCTTTGGCCTTGCCGATCTGGCCGATCGCCCGATCTCGGAGCTTGCGGGCGGCGTGCGCAAACTGATCGACATCGCCATGGCATTGGTGCGTCGCCCAAAACTGCTGCTGCTGGATGAGCCGACCTCCGGAGTATCGGCGGAAGAAAAATTCACGACCATGGATCGCGTTATTCACGCCGTCGCGCCCGACGCCGCGACCATCGTATTCGTCGAGCACGACATGGAAATCGTCAGCCGCTATGCCGATCGCGTCGTGGCGTTCTATCAGGGTCGGATTCTGGCCGACGGGGTGCCCGCCGAGGTCCTGAATAATCAGGAAGTCCGCCGCTACGTCACCGGAGGTGTGCGATGAGCGACGCGACGCCATTGCTCGCGATCGACAATCTTGTCGTCGAGATCCAGTCGATGCCTGCATTGCGCGGCTTTACGATGCACGTCGCGAAAGGTGCCATGGTCAGCCTGGTGGGCCGCAACGGCGCGGGCAAGACGACGCTGATGCGTTCGATCATGGGGCACCTCACGCCGGCCAGGGGCATGGTGCGGTTCGAAGGCAGCGACCTGACGTCCCGCCCGCGCCATGCGCGCGCGGCGCTCGGGATCGGCTATATGCCGGAAGATCGCTGCCTGGTGCCGCAGTTGACGGTCGAGGAAAACATCATGTTGCCGCTGTGGGTCGCGCGGCATCTCGACCGCAAGGCCCGGCTCGACTTCGTCTATGGGGTGATCGGCGAACTCACCGAGATGCGCCAGCGCAAGGCGCTATTGCTGAGCGGCGGACAGCAAAAGCTGGTCGCGCTCGGCCGGGCGCTTGCCATTGGCACCAAATGCCTGCTGCTCGACGAGCCGTTCGAAGGCATCGCGCCAGCGCTGTCGGAACGGCTGTCGGAGGTGCTTGCATCCCTCAAGGGCAAAGATCTGACCTTGCTGATGTCGCAATCGGACCTGAATCACTCGCGTGGGCTGATTGACGTGGAATTCACAATTGAACGTGGCGCCAATCCCGTAACCGCCAGTCAATGAGCCCTGAGCGTCCGGACTTCACTGGCCGGCTTCGTGACGGGCATCGCCGGTCATTCGCCATCGTGCCCGGACCCCGCTTCCGCCATCTCGCGCAGCATCTCGGCATTCAGCACAACGATGGCACCGTGCTCGAGACGCACCCAATCGCGGCCTGCCCAGGCGCGCAACTGCTTGTTGATGCTCTCCCGGGTCATGCCAACCATCTCGCTGATCTCCTGCTGCGTGATCGCGATGGTTCGGCCCTGCGGGGCAGAGGTGTGCTTTTCGGACAGGCGAAGCAGCGCACTGGCCAGCCGTCCCGGCAGATTCTGCAGGATAATCTGCTCGACCTGATCGCTGGTCGACCGCAACCGCTCGCAGAGCAATTCGATAAATTTCATTGCCAACGCCGGTTGAGCCTTCACAAAGGGGATGAATTCGCGCCGGTCGATAACGAAGAGTTCGCAATTGCTGTTTGCGATGGCATCGGTCGAGCGGGCTTGTCCGTCGAGCAGCGCGATCTCGCCGAAAATTTCCCCCGGCCCAACGATGTTCAGGATTGCATTGCGGCCATCCGGCGAGGAAATACTCATCTTCACCGTACCCGAAATGACCGCGTACAGGCTGTGGCCGGGGTCCCCTTTGGAAAACAGCGTGGTCCCCCGCTTCAGCGAGGAGTGCTTGGCGTAACGGCAGAGCTGCTCGAACGCCTCTGGCTCGAGGTCGGCAAAAATCGGGTGCTTGCGCAAGACCGACAGTTTGCCGCTCGAGAACCCGTGAGCTTCACCCGTCCTTTGTTGAGGCACGTCAGTCAAACTCCAGAGAAAGCTGCAGGGGATGCAGCCCTTCCGTAATCAACGCCGGTCAGCTTTTCAACCGGAAAGCATCAAAACGCGTCGATTTGGCGGCCGGAATGCGAAAACGATGCCCAGCGTTAACGCTCCAATAACCGTGGAACCTGCGACAAGATAGTACAGGTACAATAGCTACCCTCAGCGGGCTGACAAGCAGCGGGGTCGCCGCCTGTCCCCATAGGTGGAAAACAGTATCACAAAAGCGGCCATAAACCCGTAAACCAAGCCCGTCGCGTAGAAATAGCCGGATGCCGCAGAGACAACTCCTTCGGCATGGGTAAAAAGACCTGCGATCGATCTTCCCGAAAACGCCACTCCAACCAGGGGGTAAGACGGCCCAGCCATGTCGCATATTGCACCATCCCCTCGGTGAACCTTTCCTCGCACGATCGCACTAACGGCTCGACCATCCGTTGAACATCAGGCCGCGCACAGACCCGAAGACACTCGACCCGGCGGCGCTTTGATCAGCCGTTGAGGAGATCCGAACGCGAGCTGCCAGAACAAAAGACCTAACAGTCCATATACTGGCGACTACCAGCGGCGTAACCAGATTCGCGGAGCTTATGCGTGGGGGGCCGGTCCCTGTGCGATGGGCGCCGAGTACTACGTTGGCCGCGGCGGCCGGCGTTACGCCTGCTACTGATTGGAGACAGGCCACCGGCGTCCGCGGCGTCATCCGCCCGGCGGCTATTCCTTGGCGATTCCCGTTTCCCTGATTACGCGCTCATACTTGGCGAGTTGATCGCGCGTCATGGCGCGCAACTCCGCCGCCGAACTGCCGCGCACCGCGAAGCCCAGCTCTTCAAGTTTGCGGCGCACGTCGGGATCGCCGACCGCCTTCAACACTTCGGCATTCAAACGGGCAATGATGTCCTTCGGGGTGCCGGCAGGGGCCAGAATTGCAAACCACGAGTTGAAGAAAAAGCCGGGCAGGCCGGACTCCGAGACGGTCGGCACATCAGGGAATTGCGACAATCTCTTCTCGGTGGTCACCCCGATCAGCCTGAGTTGACCGCCGCGCACGAGCGTTGCGACCGTGCCCAGGCCCTGGAAACCTACGGGAATCTGGCCGGCGGCAATGTCGGTTGCGGCTTGGGTGGCGCCCTTGTAGGGCACATGCGTCAGCGATATGCCGGCAGCCGACGCGAACATCGCCATCGCCAGATGCTGCGGGCTTCCTGGCCCGCCCGAGCCATAATCGATCTTGCCGGGTGCCGCCTTCGCGGCCGCGATCAGATCTGCTGCGCTCCTGAAGCTCGCCTGATTGTTGGCAATCAGCCCCCACTCCACCGTCGCAACCAGCGACACCGGCTCGAAATCCCTGAGGATGTCCCAGCGCATTTTGGACTGCAGGTTCGGCACCATCGTCATGATGCTGTCGTTGAACCCGCCAATCGTGTAGCCGTCCGGCTCGGCGCGGGCGACCGCCTCCGCCCCGATCAGCCCCGACGCGCCCGGCTGGTTCAGGATCACGATCTGCTGGCCCATATTGTCAGCCATCTTCTGGGTCACGATCCGAGCGGCAACATCGACCGCACTTGCCGCGGCCAGCGGCACGATCATCTTGATCGGCCGGTCGGGATAACTCCCCTGCGCGATCGCGTGGTGGCTTGAGAACAGCGCGAGCGCGGGAATCAGCAAATGGACCAGACGCATACATTTCCCCCGATCGGGCAGGCTTAACGCAATCGCAGCCGCCTCTTGAGGAAAGATTGCGCTCGAACTCTCCGCTTTGCAATCGGCCCGGAAGGTGGACTGCGCCGGGTAGCAAATGCCCACCAAGGGGCGCGGTGACTAAAGGAGCTTGCCGTCCGGTCCAAAAAACGGATGCGGCCCGTCGAAGGTACCGATGGGGACTTGATGGGTCACAACCGTGCCGAATCTCTCGCCCGGAAACCAGCTATGGAGATGGAAAGCCGGCGGCTCGACCTTGAAGGAGGGTTCGCGCAGTTCGGCCAGATCGAGATCGACGGCATGGTTTGGGGCCGGACAGATCGTGGTCGGCACGCCCGCAAACATGGTCAGTGTCGCGCGATGGACATGCCCGGTTGCGATCAACTGCACGCGCGGATGATGGCGCACGATAGGCGCGAGTTCGCTTGCGTTGAGGAGATTCTGGCGGTCCATGTGCCAAATGCCCGCCTTGAACGGGGGATGGTGCAAAAACAGCAGTGCCGGCCGGTCGGGCGACGAAGCCAGAGTAGTATCAAGCCATTGCAGCGTAGGCTCTTCGAGTTCGCCATGCGGCTTTCGATGTACGCTTGAATCCAGCAACAGCAGATCGAGCCCGGCGACCTCGATCTTCTGATTGAGCGGCCCTGATACGAAGGCATACGAAGCGGAAGGAAACGCGGCGCGCATCAACTCGCGCGAATCGTGATTGCCGGGAATACCGGCGAACGGAAGCTTGAGTGGCGCCAGCAGCCGCTTGAGATATTGATATTCCTCAGCTGTCGGCGTGTCGGCGAGATCGCCGGAGATCACCACAAAATCCGGCGCAGGGTCGAATGCGTTCAGTGCTGCAATGCAGCGTTCGAGCGCCTTTGCTGTGTCGACCTTGCCGTAGGCAAGCGATCCCGGCGGCTTGATATGCAGGTCGGAAATCTGGGCAATATGAACCGGTTTTGGCGACATCGGCCTTTTCAATTTTCAGGCGGCAACAGGCGGACGGCGTCCGGCGAAATCGACAACCCGATGCGCTCGCCTGCCTTGGCTTGAACCGTATTCGGCGCGTCGACGGTGAGCAACCTGTTGGACGCGCTGCTGACGACCAGCCGTTGCCTGTCGCCTATGAAGCTGACGCTGTCGATGATACCCGAAAGCGACGCGCTTCCGGCTGACGTCACGCGAATGGTTTCGGGGCGGATCATAGCGACCGCCGCCGGCATGTCCACATCGCAGCGAATCGGCTGCCGTCCGCCCGGCAACACGAGATGGCCGCCCTCGATGGCCGCTTCGACGATATTCGCGGCGCCAATGAATTCGGCGACAAAGCGACTTCGCGGCGTGAAGTAGATCTCGCGCGGCGTGCCGATCTGGGCAATCGCTCCCTTTTGCATGACGACGACGCGATCGCCAAGCTCCATGGCCTCGGACTGATCGTGCGTCACATAAATCGTGGTGATACCCAGCGCGCGCAGCAGGCGGTTCAGTTCGCCGCGCAGCCGATCGCGCAACGCAGCGTCGAGCGCGGTCAGCGGCTCGTCGAGCAACAGGATGCCCGGCCGGATCGCAACCGCACGCGCCAGAGCGACGCGTTGACGCTGCCCGCCGGAAAGCTGGTCGATGCGGCGGTTCTCAAGCCCGGAGATGTTGGTCAACGCCACCAGTTCGGCGATGCGTGCCGCCCGCTCCCTGGCCGGTATCCCGCGGATCTTCAGACCATAACCGATATTGTCCGATACGGTCATGTTGGGGAAAAGCGCGTAAGACTGGAACACCATGCCGACGTTGCGCCGCTCGATCGGCACTGCCGTCATATCCTTGCCGTCGAACAGCACCCTGCCGCCGGCATCGGGCGCTTCGAGCCCCGCGATGATGCGCAGCATGGTGGTTTTGCCGCAGCCGGAGGGGCCGAGCAGCACCAGCGTTTCGCCACGCGCGATGTCGAGCGTCGCAGGTTCGAGCGCGCGGGTTCCGTCGGCAAACGTCTTGCCGCAGGCCTCGATATGCACCGAGGCGCCATGCCCGGCCTGCGCACTCATCTCTTCTGTTCCTTCTCGGCAAACAATTGCATGGCAACCAGCAGCGGGATGATCATCACGAAGAAGATCAGCGTATAGGCCGACGCCACCTCCAGCCGCATCGAGGCATAGCTGTCGGCCAGTCCGATCGGCAGCGTCTTGGTGAGTGGCGTGTGCAGCATCCAGGTCAGGTTAAATTCACCGAGCGACAACGTCACCACCATCAGGCTGCCCGCCAATATCCCCGGCGCCGCGTTGGGCACGATCACGTCGCGGAAGCGACGCCACGGCGATGCACCGAGCGATGCTGCGCCCTCGTCCAGCGTCTTGATGTCGACAGTCGCGAACACGGCCATGACCGATCGCACCATGAAGGGCATGGTGAAGATGACATGGCCTGTGAGAATGAATAACCAGGAGCGGCGAAAATCGCCAAACCCGCCATAGGTCAAGAGCAATGCCAGCGCGATGGCCAGGCCAGGGATCGCCAACGGCAGGGTGATGATCTCCTCGACAATCCGCGACAGGCGCCCTCCCCGCACATGCAAGGCATAGGCGGCGGGAACGCCCACGGCGAGCGTTACCGCAAGTGTCGCAAATGCGACTACGAAGGACAGCAGGATGGTGCCGGCATAGAGCTGCCATACCTGCACGACCCATTGCAGGGTCACGCCCGATTGGATGCCACGGAAATAATTCACGGTCACGCCGGCGGAAATCGACAGGATCGCCGGTACAACCAGGAATGCGGCGACCAGCAGTGTGAAAATGAGTTGGCCGGTGAAGATCAGGCGATCGCGCATGGCCTCATCCAGCCGCCGCGACGGCGCTTCCGCTGAAGGAGCGAGCAAGCGCAAGAATAAACCAGGTGATGACGCCAAGCCCGACCGACAGCGCGGCCGAGATGGAGAAATTCGCAGCCAGCGTGAATTCGGTATAGATCAGCATCGGCAGTACATCGATGTTCGTCGCCAGCGTAAACGCCGTACCGAACGCGCCCATCGCGGTCGCAAAGGCAATGGCGCCGGAAGCAACGAAAGCCGGCGCCAGCGCCGGCAGCACGACATCGCGCTGCACCGCCCACGGGCCCGCGCCGAGCGAACGCGCGGCTTCCTCCAGGCCGACATCGAGCTTCTGCACCGCGGCCATGATGGTGAGAATGACGCGCGGGATGGAAAAATACAGATAGCCGAGAAACAGGCCGTAGATCGAATAGGCGAAGACCAGCTTCTCGCCAAACAGCCGGTTGGAGAAATCGCCGATCAGGCCCTGCCGCCCGGCGAGGAGAATGATCATGAAGCCGACCACCACGCCGGGAAACGCCAGTGGAAAGGTCAGCATCGCAATCAGAACAGCGCGACCCGGAAAACGATGCCGTTGCAGGAACATTCCAGCGATCGTCGCCACGATCAGGGTCACAATAGTGGTCGCGGCGGCCAGCAGGACGGTGTTGACAAGCGTCGCACGGTAACGCGGCTCGGTCAGGATCGCGAGATATCCCGCGAGCCCCTGCGGGCCTTCCGCGCCGGTCACGACGAGCCTTGCCATCGGCAGCAGAAAGAACGCCACCGTCACCACCGCAAGCGGCAGCAGGCAGAACCAGACAAAGGACCTATGTGACATCAGAAGATAGCGCCCCGGCGAGAGGCGCCATATTGCCTCAGCGGACCTCGGCGAGATAGCGGTCGACAAAGCCTTTTTGCATGTTTTCCATCTGGCCCCAGTCGACGTTCTTCGCGCGCGCATAGTCGCTGTCAGGCAGGAACTTCTTCTTCACGGCTTCGGGCAATTCGATCGGCCGCGCCGGGCGGAGGTAGGCGTTGGTCCAGATCGCCTGTCCCTTGTCGGACAAAAGATAATCCAGCACCTTCTTCGCCTTGTCCTTGTCGGGTGCGTTCTTGACGAGGCCGACGACGTAGGGAAACACCACCGATCCCTCGCAGGGAATCACGAATTCAAAATTGCCCTTTTCTGAGTATTTCGCGCGATAGGCATTGAAATCATAGTCGAACAGGATTGGCATCTCGCCGGAGACAACCCGGGCGTAGGACGTCTGCTTGGGAACGATTGGATCATTCTTCCGCAGATCCTTGAAGAAATTGATCGCGGGATCGAAATTCGCCTCGGAGCCGCCGAGCGCCAGATTGATCGCGACCGCGCCGACATACCCGACCGCGGCCGACGACGGATCGAGATAACCGACCATGCCCTTATAGTCGGGCTTCAGCAGATCCTTCCAGCAGGCCGGCACCGGCTTGCCGCCGAGCGCGTCCTTGTTCACGAACAGGCCAAGCGTGCCGGAATGAATCGTGGTCCAGTAGCCGTCGGCATCTTTCAGGCCGGCGGGGACCTGGTCCCATTTCGCCGGCTTGTAAGGCTCGAGCGCATCCTGCGCTTTTGCCTTCATGCCGAAGGTGACACCGAAATAACCGATATCGCCGACGGGATTGTTTTTCTCGGCGAGGATCTGAGCCAGCGCCTGGCCGGAATTCTTGTTATCGTGCGGAATGTCGTAGTTCAGATCGGCCTTGATCGCCTTGAGCATCGAAGCCCAGTCCGCCCATTCCGGCGGGCAATTATAGCAGATGACGTCGGCCGCTTTGGCGGACTGCCAGGGCGCGATTAGCGACAGCGCCAGCAAGGCAAGTACAAAACGGACGGTCTTCATGGGTGTCACTCCGGTTTAGGCGGCAATTGACGATCTCATCACCGACCGGTGTGCAAGTATAGGCCGCGTATGAAGGTTTTGCGACAAGCCGTTTTTGCTATGCAGCAAACCTGCACGACGCCAGCGGCATCCGGCAATTTCGCTGGCCGGCGATTTCCGGTAGCATCCGGCGCTAGAGGAGAGACTCATGTATCAACCTCCAGGCGTGAAGACCTCGCCCGATCTTCTAATTCCTGACCGGATGAGAGCCTGGGTGCTCGGCGATCCGGATCAGCTCCTGCTGCAGGAGAAGCCAGTACCTGTGCCTTCACGCGCCGAAGTTCTGATCCGGATCGATGCCGTTGCGATCTGCGCCACCGATCTCGAAATCATTCATTCGGGATCGCCGGCCAGCATTGAAGGCGGCCTGCCCTTCAACAAGAATTTCACGCCGGGCCACGAGTATATGGGCACGGTCGCCGCGCTCGGACCCGATGTCGACGAATTCAAGATCGGCGAGCGGATCAGCGTGGAGATCCACGCCGGCTGCGGCCAGTGCAAGCGCTGCCGCCAAGGCATGTATACCTCATGTCTGAATTACGGAAAGCCGGTGAAGGGCCATCGCGCGAACGGCTTCACGACGGACGGCGGCTTTGCCGAATACGCCGTCAATCACATCAACACGCTGGCGCGGGTGCCCGATACCATGAGCGACGCCGAGGCGACGCTGGTCGTCACCGCGGGTACTTCGATGTATGGGCTTACGGAGTTGGGAGGGTTGGTGGCCGGCGAGAGCGTCGTGGTGATCGGTCCGGGACCGATCGGGCTACTCGCGGTCGCCGTTGCCAAGGCGCTCGGCGCCAGCCCGGTCATCCTGACCGGGACACGCAACAGGCGGCTGGCAATCGGCCGGGAGCTCGGCGCCGATCGTGTCGTCAACATCAACGACGAGGACGCGGTTGAGGTCGTCAGACAACTCACCGGCGGTATCGGCGCGGACTATGTGGTCGAGTGCGCCGGCAACGAGGCGACGATCAACCAGGCCATTCACATGACCAACCGCGGCGGAAAAATCTGCCTCGCCGCGTTTCCGCACGATCCAGTCACGATGGATCTCGCGCATCTCGTTAAGAACAATATCTATACTTTCGGAATTCGTGGCGAAGGCCGCAGCGCCACCTGCCGCGCCATGGCGCTGATGGCGGAAAAGCGTTTCGATGCCACGAAGATCCACACGCACACATTTCCGCTGGCCGACCTGCCGACCGCGTTGCGTTATGCCCGCGAGCGCGTCGAAGATGCGATCAAGGTCGTTGTGACCAACCGGCAGGCGGGCGCGATCGCGAACGCGGCGGCCGAATAGCGCGAACGGGCGGCAGTCGCCGCCCTTCGAACTTCGTACTAAATTCGTCCTAAGGCGGCCAGGACAACCTGAGGCGTCAGAGGAATCTCCATGATAATTGTCCCAAACGGCCTAAGTGCGTCATTGACCGCATTGGTTACCGCCGCTGCCGCACCTGCCGTGCCAGCCTCACCCGCACCCTTCGCGCCCAGCTCGGATTCCATAGTCGGTGAGACCACATGCCCGACATCGATATCCGGCATCTCACCAGACATCGGAACCAGATAATCGGCCATGTTGGCGTTGGTGAGTTGGCCGCGCTCGTCATACACGCATTTCTCGAACAGCGCGGCGCCAAGGCCCTGCACCACGCCACCCCTGATCTGCTCATCGACCAGCTGGGGATTGATAATGGTGCCGCAATCCTCGACCACCCAATGCTTCAGCAGCTTCACAAAGCCGGTATCGATATCGACCTCCAGCCAAGAGGCCTGAACGCCATTGGTGAAGGCGAAGGGGTATTCGCGCGGGACAAAATGCCTGACAGCCATCAGTTCAGGCTGAATGCCCGGCGGCAGCGTATCGGGACGAAAATAGACAATGCGAGCAAGCTCGCTCAAATCGATCCGCGGCGTACCATCGACGGCATTCACGACACCATTGTTGACAATGTCGAGCTCCCCTGGCGTCGATTGCAGGACGGCGGCCGCTACGTCGAGGATGTTCTTGCGCAGCCCCTTGGTGGCTTGAAGCGCGGCCTCTCCACCGATACCAGCGCCGCGCGAGGCCCAGGTGCCTCCGCCGTACGGCGTATTGTCGGTATCGCCCAGGATCACGCGGACCCGATCCATCGAAACGCCAAGCACACTTCCGACGATCTGTGCCGTGAGCGATTCCGATCCCTGTCCCTGTTCGGTGATACTTGTTTGGCAGATCACTGCCCCCTGCGCGTCGAGCCGCACCGCGACGCCATCCTGCGAGGATATCTTCGCACCGCCGACGCCATAAAACGCCGCGCTGGGATTGGTAACCTCGATGAAGCTGGCGATGCCGATGCCCCGGTGGATGTTCTTCGCTCGCAAGGCGGTCTGCTCGGCGCGCAACGCGTCGTAGTCCATCATCTTGACGAGCTTGGCAAGTGCTGCATGGTGCGACAGTTGCTCGAAGCGCAAGCCTGACGGCGAAGCGCAGGGGTAACCGTCATCGGCGATCAGATTACGGCGGCGGATCTCGATCGGGTCCATGCCGATCTTCACGGCCGCCAGATCGACCAAGCCTTCCGTCACCGAGCAGGCGATCGGATGGCCGACGGCGCGGTACTGGCACATCACGTTCTTGTTCTGGAACACGACGCGGGTCCGCGCGCGATAATTCCTCGTCACATAGGGACCCCCGACGAGATTGACGACTTGATTGGCCTCGATCGCGCTCGTGCGCGGGTACATCGAATAGGGCCCGATGCCCGTGAGATCGTCGATCTCGAATGCCGTAATGGTGCCATCGCGCTTGACGCCGATCTTTCCCTTGCAGCGATGGTCCCGGGCATGAATGTCGGTATTGAAGCTCTCGACCCGGTCGGCAACGAATTTGACCGGACGCCGCAGCAGCTTGGACAGCGCATAAGTCGCCATCTCGTCGGCATAGATATGGACCTTGATGCCGAAGGAGCCGCCGACGTCCTTGCAGACCACGCGGACCTGCGATTCCTTCAAACCGAGATGAAGCGCCGCAATATTTTGTACCATATGCGGCGCCTGCGTGCCTTGATAGATGGTCAGTCTGGCTTCCGCGGCGTTCCAGTCCGCCACCACCGCGCGCGGTTCGAGTGTCACGCCGGTGTGCCGCCCGAAAACAAACTCCGCCTCCACCACCTCGTCGGATTCGGCAAAGGCTTGATCGACGGCACCCGCATCGTGATTGCGCTCAAAAGCCAGGTTGTCGCCCAGCGAAGCATGAATCACGGCTGTCGCTGGATCGAGCGCGGTGCGCATGTCCGTTACGGCATCGAGCTCCTCATAATCGACCGAGACAAGCTCCGCGGCGTCCTCCGCCTGAGCACGACTGCTCGCCACCACGGCCGCGACCGCTTCGCCCTGCCAGCACACGCGGTCAACGGCGATGGCGCTTTGCGGAGCGGATTTGAGGCCCTTCAAATGCGAGAGTACGCCGACCCACGGCGTGATAACGGTCGAGAGTTCGTTGCCTGAGACGACGGCGATCACTCCCGGCATCTGCTTGGCCACTGAGGCGTCGATGCCATTGATCTTCGCGTGCGCGTGCGGCGAGCGCAGGAACACGACATGCACCATGCGCGGCAACTCGATATCGCTGACATAGAGCCCCCGCCCCTGCATCAGCCGGTCGAGATTCGGCCGCGGTACTGTCTTGCCGATATAGGAGTTCGGACGGTCCAGCGCGGAAAGCGTTTCAGATTTTTCCTGTGCTGATGTCATGGCAAGCGTCCGGCGCGCGCCCGCGCTGTGGTCTCGATGGCGTCGACGATGGCCTGGTAGCCCGTACAGCGGCAATAGTTTCCGGAAAGATGTTCGCGAATCTGTTCTCGATCCGGACACGGCGATTGCTTCAGCAGATCCTGCGCCGCCATCAACATTCCCGGCGTACAGAAGCCGCATTGCAGCGCGTTACGTTCCCGGAATGCAGATTGCAAGTCGGCAATCTCGCCGCTGTCGGAGACCCCCTCGATCGTCTCAACCATCGCGTTGTGCGTCTGTACCGCAAGCAACAGGCAGGAACGGACGATATCGCCATTGACACGGACCGTGCATGCACCGCACACCCCGTGTTCGCAACCGACATGCGTGCCGGTCAGCTCGAGATGCTCGCGAAGAAAATCCGCCAAATTCAGGCGCGGCAGCACATTCGCTTCCACACGCTCACCATTGACGACAAGCGAAATCGCAACCGCACTCGTCACGCCGAAGCTCCCGTGCGGAGATCGGGGCGATCGAGCAGCGAGGATACGCAACGCGCCAACAGAACCTTCGCCAGATGCCGGCGCATGGCAGGCGTCGCCTGATGATCCTCCAGAGGGTCGAGTTCTTCATCCAATGCAGAAAACGCCTCGGATAACACTGCTGGCGTGATGGCGATATCGACCAGTTTGCCGGCGGACGCGGCTAGCATCGGGCGATCGCCGACGGCAAAGAAACCAAGGCGAAGATCAGTAAACCGCCCATCCCTGACGAAGGCCTGCGCCGCGAGACCGACGATCGCGTAGTCGCCATGTCGGCGGGCGAACTCATGAAAGAAATGCGTCGAATTTTTCGGGGGCACCGATAGTTCAATGGCGACCAGAAGTTCCTGCGGCGTAAGCGCAGTTTCGTAGATACCGGCGAAGAACTCGCTTGCCGCAATCCGCCGCTCGCCGCTTGGCCCGCGAGCAATGATGGTGGCACCGAGCGTGAGCATGCAGGCAGGCAGTTCAGAGGCCGGGTCTGCATGCGCAAGACTTCCCCCGATGGTGCCGCGGTTGCGGATCGCAGGATGGGCAACATGGGCCACCGCATCCGCCAGCAAGGGAGCACGGGCTGCTATTTCCGGAGATTTCAAGAGATCGGCGTGGCGTGTCAGCGCGCCGATGGTAAGGACGTCTCCCTTCACCACGACCCCACGCAACTCGGCCAATTCACCGATATCGATAATGAGTTCGGGCGCGATCAGGCGCAGATTCATCGCCGCCAGCAGGCTCTGGCCGCCGGACAGCACCCTTGCCTTTTCGCCATGCACGGTCAGCAATTCCAGCGCATTTGCGACGCTGGTTGCGCGGGCGTAAGCGAAAGCCGAGGCTTTCATTTTTGGCGTGACCTCCCCGGCCAATTATCTGTATTTTTGCAGGATTAGAGGGCTGGGATCAACAAAGGTCAAGTTTGTTATCGGGTGAATATTTCGACTTTGAGCTTGTTTTCGAGCGACGAACGACGCACGTTCTGTGCCGATTAAAAAGCCTGCCTTTGGGGAAGAGCAGACCATGAAGCTTGGGTTCTTTGCGATGCCAATCCATCCTGTCGACAAGGATTGGCGGCTTTCGCTCAAGGAGGACCGCGAGGCTTTCCTGCTGGCCGATGAACTCGGCTTCACCGAAGCCTATGTCGGCGAGCACGTCACCGACAGGGCCGAGAATATCACTTCCTGCATAGCTTTCATCGCGTGGCTCGCGGCGGCGACCAAGCAGATCAAGCTTGGCACCGGCACCGTCAACATGCCGAACGCTCACCCGGCGGCGATTGCAGCCTCGATCGCGATGCTCGATCATATGCTCGACGGCCGCCTGATCTTCGGCATCAGCCCCGGTGGCCTGCTATCGGACGCGGAAGTGTTCGGCAATCTCGAAGCGGACAGGAACGCCATGTTCCTGGAGGCGATCAATCAGGTGCTCCAGATCTGGGCCAGCGAGCCGCCCTATAATCTGAAAGGCCAATTCTGGAACATATCGGTTGAGAAAACCCTGATCGAAGACATCGGCCAGGGCTTCATTCCGCGCCCACTGCAACGGCCGCACCCGCCGATCGTGGTCACTGCGGTGGCGCCGTTCTCAAAGGGTGTCACGGAAGCCGCCGCGCGCGGCTGGGAGCCGATCTCGGCAAACTTCCTGATGCCGGCCTGGGTGAAAAGCCACTGGCCGAAATACGTAGAGGGATGCGAACGCGCCGGCCGTCCTGCGGATCCGGCGAATTGGCGCGTTGCCAAGAGCGTCTTCGTCGCCAAGGACCCAGCAACGGCGAAGGCCTACGCCACCGATCCGAATGGGTCCTATGTTTATTACTATCGCTCGCTGTTCACCAAGCTGAAGCGCGGTGGCCGCCTCGAATTGTTCAAGACGCGCCGCGATCAGCCCGACGACGAGGTGACGCTGGAGTCGATTTGCGACAAGCTGATCATTCATGGCACGCCGGAGAGCGTGGCAGATCAACTGCTGGCGTTTCAGGAGGAGACCGGGCCTTTTGGCACATTGCTCTATGCCGGCAAGGATTGGAAGGATCGCGAACTCGGACGCCAGTCAATGATCATGATGACCGAAAAGGTCATGCCACGAGTCAATGCCGGTACATCCAGCGGCTCCAGGGCGGCCGAATAGTCCACCTAGATCAGGAAAGCTTGCCGTGGCCTTGAACGACCGCATCCCCTATCAAGCGCAAGTCGACCGACCGAAGCTGACGCTCCCCGGCGGCAAGAGGCTTGCGGTGTGGGTTATCCTCAATGTCGAAGAATGGCGGATCGAGAACGCCATGCCTCGCACGGTGCTGAGCCCGCCGATGGGTCAGCCGCTATTGCCCGACGTGCCGAACTGGTCATGGCATGAATACGGGATGCGCGCCGGCTTCTGGCGACAGTTCAAGGCGCTGACCGATCGCAAAATACCGGTGACGTTGGCGATCAATGCCAATGTCTGCAACACCTACCCGCGTGTCGCGTCTGCTGCTCTCGACGCCGGATTCGAATTCATGGGTCACGGTTTCGTGCAGGGGCCGATGCACAAGGTCGAGAACCAGGCGGATGCCATCAAGCGCTCGGTCGAGACAATTTCCAAATTTGCGGGGAAGCCACCGCGGTCATGGGAAAGCCCGGGCCTCACGGAGACCGAAGAAACCCTTGATCTGCTTCGCCTCAACGGCATCGAGTATGTCGCTGATTGGGTGATCGACGATTTGCCGCAGGACATCGCCACGCCTCACGGCACTATCACCACAATTCCCTATTCGGTCGAAACCAACGACATCGTCATCCATGCGCTGCAGCATCTGCCTTCCGAGCAATTCCTGAAACGCTGCACCGATCAGTTCGACCGGCTATATCTCGAAGGCGCGTCGAACGCGCGGATCATGGCAATATCGATTCACCCCTACATCACCGGCGTGCCGCATCGCATCAAATATCTGGAGGCGCTGCTCGACTACGTCCTCGGTCACGACGGGGTGGCACTGATGACGGCCAGCGAGATTGGCGACTGGTATCGCGCAGAGATGGCAAAGAATTAAAATTGCGGCTCTACCGCAGGACCGCAAGCTTCGGCGGTCCGTTCACGAGGACGCCTTGCCGTCCCCGGCAATAAAACGGCCGAAGCTGCCGCGTGCGAACAGCAGGGGTTCCTGCCGATTATAGGTGTAAGCTTCGACGGCACCCAGGAAGATGATGTGGTCGCCGCCGTAATACCGATTGGCCGCGCGGCATTGGAAATTGGCGACGCTGTCGGTCAACACCGGCGCGTTGCCAAGCCCCGGCGTCCAGCTCACGCCAGCAAACTTGTCGTCCGACGATTTTGCAAACTGCGACGCCAGTGCTTGCTGGGAAGCTCCGAGAACATTGATCGTGAAATGGCTGGCATTCTGGAAGATCGTGAGTCCTTGGGAAAACATCCCCAGACTCCACAACACCAGCGGCGGATTGAGCGACACCGAGGCAAACGAGTTGCAGGTCACGCCATACGGCCTTCCATCCGCCGCCATCGCCGTGACGATAGTGACGCCTGTGGCGAACGTGCCAAGTGCATTGCGGAAGTCCCGGGGATCGATCGCCGAGTTGTCGCTGGCAAATTCATTGGCCGGATCGGCTGGATGTTTGGGTGCGTCAGACATCCGCCAGCCTCAGAGCGTCAGATTTTCGGACGGCAGGCCAAGCGCCACGCGTCCATAGTTGGTTCCCGCCGCATCAAAATTGAATGCGAGGTGCGAATTCACCGCGTGGGCGTCGCGGAATTGCCGCTGCAGCGCGCCTGACGTGAACAGACTGCGCGCACCGCTTGCCGCGAACAACAGCGAGACCGCTTCGGTGCAGAGCTTCACCGAAAAAGCGCCATCCCGCCGAAGTCGCGTCTTGTCCGCAAGATCCGGGACGTGGCCACGCCTTGCGTCATCCATCGCATCGATGCAGTTCGTGCGCATGACGAGGCGGGCAGCGTCGATCTTGGCGGAGGCCTCTGCGATCTTGATTTGGGTCGTCTGCAGGTCGCTGAGTTTGGCACGATTGTAGGTCGAGGCCCGATGCCGCGCCAATTCGACGTAGTCATTCAGACAGGCTTGCGCATTACCCAAGCCGACACCCGACAACACGTAAGGAAAGAGAGAGAATACCGGCAGCGCATACAGCGCGTTTGGGTTGACCATGCTTCCCGGCGTCGGTCCGCCGGTCAGGTCACTGACCGCGACGGTCATTTTCTCCGCAACAAAGGCATCCTCGACCCATACGTCGTTCGATCCGGTACCGCACAGTCCCGTCGCATTCCAGGTGTCATTGATCCTGTACTCACTCCTGTTAAGCAGGAATATACGATATTCGATGCCGTCAGCCTCATCGTCCGATGACACCACGCCGGCAAGCATGTTCCAGTCGCAAGATTCGACGCCCGAGGAGAACGGCCAGTGACCACGTAGGACATATCCTCCATCCGCCTTTCTCGCGCGGCCGGCTGGAAAGATGAAGGACGACGCGATCAACGTATCGGCATTCCTGCTCCAGACGGCGTCCTGCGCTTGCCGGTCAAACATGCCCAGCATCCAGTGATGACTGGCAAGATTGGCGAAATTCCACGCCACGGAAGCGTCCGCCTGCCCCAGCGCGTCGGCGCAATCGACCAGAGCCACATAGTCAAGCTCGGCACCTCCAACGCGCTTGGGTTGCACGATTCGGAACAGGCCGGCGTCATGCAAATCGCGCTCGGTCTCCGGCGGCAGGCGCCGAAGCTCTTCCGTCTTTGAAGCACGCTCGCGCAATTCCGGAATCAGGGCCTTGGCACGCGCAACCATGGCGACATAGCTGTCCGCACCCGGCCCCGCGGACGAACCTGCATCCGGCTTTCCGCCGCCTCCCGCCATGCTGTTTCCTCGCCTGCTCCGTTGGTGTGCGCCGCCCGAGCCTTGCCAGTCTACCGCCTGACCGCCAATGATCAAGGCGTACAGGAAGCATGGCTACTCCGCCACAAGGCGCTGGCCCCTAAAACGCAAAAACGCCCGGTGGCTGCAAGGCCACCGGGCGAGTAGAGCAATTTGCGGTACACAACGGACGAGCCGCTATTTCACGTCCTTGCGCCAATAAAGCGTATGCGGCCAGGCCCAGGGAGCCTTGGGGTTGAACAGGCGATAGCCCGCGCGGATGAAGTTGTTGGCTGAGTGCATATTATCTGTGGTGTCAGAGATGATCGAACACCACCCATTCAGACGCGCACGCGCCTCCATGGCGCGCATCAGGCGCAACTGAAGCCGACGCCCGCAATGCTCCCCAAGCACACCAACGCGGCAAAAATAGCCCGCATTGAAAACATGGGTGGATGGAATGATGCCGGCGAACGCGACCGGCTCGGTTCCACGAAAGGCAAGCCACCAGTGCCCTTGATCAAATTCGGGAACGGGGGCGGCGTCAAGGAATGTCAACTGATGAAGTTCCCCGAGCGTGTCCGCAACATCATCGTCATTCCCAATGACGCGCTCGATCCGATGAATCACTTCGAGCGCACCGTCGCCGCTGTTCTCCAGCGCCTGCGTGGCCTTGCCCCAGCCGCGATCGAGAATGGCGTTGGCGGCCGAGACGCGGGCGGCGGGTGTTGCATCCTTGCATCGCATGATGCCGACGAGAACGCGGATCGCGGTCCTGGTGTGGCTCCGTGCAAGAGATCGAATTTCAACAAGAGTCTTGGCCACGCTAGGTTTCTCGCTTGATCGGTCCGGCATGCTTGTCTGGCGCGATATCGACAGGACTGATAGCGGGATCCTGCACGGCCGAGCGGAAAGCAATCGTCGGAAAATCTGTTTGTGTGTCGTCCTGTTTGGGACGCGTGATGAATTGAATGATTTCGGCACTCACGACAATTCCTCCGATACGGCGATGACAACGAGGCCGACAAGCGCGAGCGATATCAGATAGGCGGTCATCGGCTTCTCTCCGGGAAAAGAAACGTGCGGCATGATCGCGGTGCAGGCGCAGATCATTTGGGGCGCGAACCTTATCCCGTCAGGGGCCGCGTGCGGCGGTGACGATCCGCGCCGCAAGCCGGCGCGTTCGCGCGTGCCGGCCAATGGTGTGTGCGATTGAAGGCTCGGACGACGGCGCGCTCGCGACGCCCGGCGGGGGCGTTGGGAGTTGCGGCGTCGATGTGCGGCCGCCGTCCGATTGGGGGATTTCAAACAAAAAGCCCGCGACGGATTGCTCCGTGCGGGCTTTATGATTTTCGCGATGATGACCTTATGCCGGTGATTTGCCCGACATGTCAAACCGTTTTCAAGCGGTCACCGAATTACGGAAAGTTCGGCAAACGGTTTCGACAAATTGAAATCGGTCTGGCCGATTGTTTTGTAAAACGAAAAAGCCCACCACCGTTTCCGGCGCGGGCTCTACGATATCGGCGATGGTGTCAATGTGCCCCTGATTTGCCCGACGCGTCAAGTGGTCTGAGCAAACAGATTCAGATCGGGCATCGAAAACGAAAATTGTTGGGCCGTGGATGGCGCAACCCGCGGCCCAACAGAGCGCAAGGAGGCCTTCAGATGTTTTTCGTTGCTGCCATGCTCGCGATTCTGTCGAGCTTGTTCTATGCGGCGGGCCATCACGAGATCGGTTCGCTGGGCGTAGCGATGTGCCAATACGGCAGCTCGTTTTGCGACAATCCGCTGCTCGTGCTGGTCGCTGCCGGGTTGGCTGCGTGCTGGGGCGCATTCGTCAGCGTGCGCCGACGCGCTCGTTCGAAGCCCGCGAATTTCTGTGATGATGCCGTTATGCCGGTGATTTGCCCGACGTGTCAACGTCGCGCTCTACCGAGGCGCCGCCGGATTAACCGGGTGAACGGGCTTCGGTACGAGTGGCTCAGGCTCCACCTGCAGCTTCGGCTCGGTCGGCATGACCTGTGCGCCGGCTGCCCGGGCAGCCTCGCCGGTGGAGCTGTAATTCGCGATCACGGCCGGCCGTACCTTCGGCTGATTCCATAGCCCGTGGGTGACGATCAGCATCCCGAGCACGCCGAAAACCGCGACCGCAATCGCAACCTTCAGCGGCGCGCCACCATGTCGATTCAAACGATCTTCCGCCAGATCCTTCGCCATCCGAAAATCCGTGTTAATTTCCTCTGACGAATCAAATCCTGGCGACGACGAAGGTTCCTCCATTGACCCGGCAAAGCGGCGATAACTGGCAGGGAACAATTGTCCTGGCCGTGTATTGACAGGACGTCAGCCGCCACCCCGGCAAGCGATCGAGTGAGTTGCAGAACGTGAAAATCGAAACCTCAGATCCATCGCAACCCGGCATGGCCGAACGCGCCATCGACACGGCGACCGACGTATCGCGCACGCTCACGGAAGTGTCTGCTGCGCTGCAGGCTGCGGTCGGCCGTCTCAGCGACACGATCACGGCGGCACGGCAACCGGGAATGCCGCTATCGACCATCAGTGCGATTACCCGCGAAGCGCCGCTGACCAGCCTGTTCGTCGCTTTTCTGTTCGGTGTCGCGATCGGACGCCGCCGCTAGCGCGCCTCCTCAGAACTTGCCTTTCGTCGAATCTTTTGTGGCCGATATGACGCCGCCCGTGATCTGACGCATATGTTCGCCGGCGTTGGTGAACTGGCTGCGCAGGAATTCAGACTGGATCCGCATCGCTTCCTGGAGGTCGGTCGCGTGAACGAGTTTGCGGGCATGCTCGAAGGCTGCCTTCATATTCTGCTCGGTGAACGACAGCGCCTGCCTGGAAATTTCCGTACCCGCACCGGGCATCGACGTCATGGACTTTCCGGCGGCATCGAAGAACATGCCGAACGCCTTTTCTGCCTGATCGATGGTTTTCTCGGCCAGATCGCGCAGCTCGGCCGGGACTTCGAGTTTCGGTTCAGTCATGGTCGCTTCTCCAATGTCGACTTTGGCAGGTTAGCACAATTCCCGGCTGCGTCTGCGTCGTATTGGATCGAGCTCCGCCAGGGCACAGGCCTGGCTGTCGGCATCCGGCCGGCCCAATCCCAACGAATGGGGCCAAAGGAATGATTTCCTTTCCTCGCGACCTAGCCATACGGATGCGGCGCCGGATTCCAATGGTGGCAACAGTGTGGCATAGTGATTCGGGTTAAGGGATCGACTGTCGGTGGCGTTGCGTCTCTGTTTTTTAAGTCTCTCTTGGGACATGGGGATAAAATGCTGCAAACGCTTCGACCGACGCCTACCTGCACGCGCTTTCAAACCAGCATAGAAATGCCTTGCATGAAATGCGGCGCACAGATGCGGCTGGCCACGATCGAGCCGCGCGACCAGAATTACGACGTCCTGACCTACCGCTGCACGCCTTGCGATTCCGGCGAAAGCTTCCTGAAGGCGCGCTGACTATGATCCGTTCAGCGCGGCCGTTCCGGCCGGCGTCAGGACGAGACCTTCGTCGCGCACTTCGACCAGGCCGAGGCCCGTCAATGTCCTTAAATCTTCCTCGCTGACCGGCGACATTTTCAGCCGGCGAGCCTGAATATCCCGCAACGTCCAGCGAAGGCCGATAGCCTTCTCGAGGCTGAATTGAGCGAAAGGATTTTCTGCCATTCGCTCGCGACTACTTGGCCATGGGAGATCAGACTCGTGTTTGGCGGCGCCGTCCTCGGCGCAGCTGATAATGCGGAGATGCCCCGCCAGGTTCCCTGACGAGCCACCAGCTCGGGAAATGACAGGGATGGTTTCAGGCGAAAAGACCCGGCGCGGCCGCCCTTCTCAATAGCGGTAGGGCTCGATATCCAGCAATGGAAAGGCGCTGAACACGCTCGGCAGATTCGTCGCGGTCGCGGCATGCAGATAAGACTTGTCGAGTTCGGCCAAGCTGGTGACGCCGAGCAGCCCGAGACAGCGGATAACCTCATCTTCCAGCAGCTCCAGCATCCGCACGATGCCGGCTTCGCCCGCGGCTGCGAGCGCCCAGCATTGCAGCCGGCCGATGCCAACCAGATCAGCCCCGGAAGCGATCGCCTTTACGATGTCGGTGCCGCGGCAGAACGAACCGTCGACCACGATCTTGGCGCGGCCGGCAACGGCGTCGACGATTTCCGGCAGGACGTGCATGGACCCTCGTCCATGGTCGAGCTGGCGGCCGCCGTGGTTCGACACATAGATCCAATCCACGCCATGATCGAGCGCGATGGCGGCGTCTTCCGCAGTCGCAATGCCCTTGATCACCAGCGGAATTTTATACTTGTGCTTGATCAGCTTCACCGTGCGCCAATCCAGCCCCTTCTGGAAGTCGCCGCCGGTAGCGCGGATGCGGCTTTCGCGGACATACCGCTTGGCGATATCGCGCTCGCGCCGACTGTAATGCGCCGTGTCGACGGTCAGGCAGAACGCGGCATAGCCATTATCAATCGTTCGACTGACAACGTCCTCGACGAAGGCGTCATCACCGCGGACATAGAGCTGGTAAATGCGCAGCGCGTCGGGCGCACCCTTGGCGGTCGCCTCAAGTCCTGGTTCGGACACCGAACTCAGCATGTGGGCCGCGCCGAACCGACCGGCTCCCCGCGCGACGGCCGCGCCTGAATCGGGATCGAAAATCTCGAGTGCGCCGACCGGCGCAATCATGACCGGCAGGCGCAAGCGGCGGCCGAATACCTCGGTCGACCCGTCGACCTCAGCAACATTGCGCAGCACCCGGGGCCGGAATGCAATCTCGTCGAGCGCCATGCGGTTGCGGCGCATGGTGGTCTCCGTCTCCGAGGCGCCGACGATATAGTCCCATGCGTTCTGGTTGAGTCGGGCGCGGGCTTTGCGGACGAATTCGTGGAGATTCTGGAATTCTTCGCCGCTGGCGCCGAGTTCGACATTCCTCGCCGGCCGGCTGGGCGTCCCGTCGTTCATGGTACTTCTCTCCCATTTTGCCGGCACATTAACCGCAGACAAACGGGAAAAGCTACAGCTTTGAAAGAGTTAGGCGTCGTGCAAACGCAGGGATGTTATTCGTTTGCAAGATGCATCAAACCTGATCGGTGCCGCTCAGGCCGTATTGCCCGGCTTCCCGAAAGCCCCCGCCTCGGCCAGATCAACGATACGTCGCTCATCGTAGCCGAGGGTCTTTCGGAGCACCTCCCTGGTATGCTCGCCGAGCAGCGGCGCCGCCACGGGATCGACGGTTGGCGTCAAGCTCATTTGCAGCGGCGTTTCAATATTGGGGACGGCGCCCGCGGTCGGATGCGGAATCCGGCTGAGGCGATGGCGCTCGCGCACCTCCGGCGCGTTGAAACCTTCCTCTACGGTGCGCAGATAGCCGACCGGTATGTTGGCCTTCTTCATCTTGGCCATCCAGTGCTCAAGGCTGTCGCTGGCAAAGATACCGGCGATGATGGCGCGCAACTTTTCCTTGTTGGCGGTTCGGTTTTTCCTGTGGGCGAACTCGGGATCGGTGACGAGGTCCGGCCGATCGAGCACATCCACCACGAGCCGGCGGTACAGGCGGTCGTTGGCGCAGGCCATGTAAAGCGGCCCATCAGATGCCTGATAGACGCCGACGGTGGGCGAGCCGTTCGGCGAATTTCCGAAGCGGCCCGGGTTCGCGCCGCTGATCAGATAGGCCATGCCGTAGAAACCGGTCATCGCCACGGCGGTGTCGATCAGCGCGACCTCGACCTGCTGGCCGCGGCCCAGCCGGTCGCGAGCTATCAGCGCCAGCAGGATGGCGTTGCATGCCGACATGCCCGTCGCCATGTCGACGATCGGCGGACCGGTCCGCACCGGCTCCCCATCCGGAAATCCGTTCAGCGACATGAAGCCGCTTTCGGCCTGTGTGATCGGATCAAACCCCGGACGCAAGGCGAACTCGCCCTTGCGGCCATAGGCCGAGATCGAGCAATAGATCAGCTTCGGATTGGTCGGCGCGACGGAGGCATAGTCGAGACCGAACTTCTTCATCACGCCGCCGGAGAAATTCTCCACGACGACATCCGCTTTCGCGATCAGTTCGCGGGCGACTTCGAGCGCCGCAGGATTGTTGAAATCGAGCGCGATGCCGCGCTTGTTGCGATTGAGGCCAAGGAAGGCCGCGCTCTCGCCGCCGATTTCCGCATGTTCATAATGGCGGGTATCATCACCCCCGTCAGGGTTTTCGATCTTGATCACTTCGGCGCCGAAATCGGCCAGCGTCTGCGTGCAGGCAGGGCCGGCAACGACCCGGGTGAAATCGACGACCAGCAGACCATCCAGCGCAGTCGGTTCGCCCTTTACGCGCGGCGTTCGCTCCGGCAATTGCGGCTTGGCAGTCATCTCCGGCATTTCCCCTTGTTATTCTGCCTGGCGAAACGAAGGTTTTCGCCGCGACTTCAAGGCTTTCTTACCGGAACCAGACGGGTAACGCCAAACCCCGATTTTGCAGGGCGGGACCTGCCGCTGACATAGCTCTCATGACGGCGCGCGGGGGCGCGGCATTGCCCTCGCCTCCAAGGCTGGCACCCCAAAAAGACGTCGCCCGCCCCGGTCAGGTCCGGGAGTCGAGCGACGCCTTATCGATGCGCAGACGCTGCGAACAGCGTTCGCGGCGCCTTTACATGCCCGTTTTCCTACTCGGCGATCATCTCACCGGACCCGCCAAGCTCGGCGGGGAAATCCTTCAGTTTGGGCAGCCCATCCCGCATCGGCAGCACCGTCTCGGCGTAATTGACGTGAACGCCAGGCGTGAAGGGGAGTGTCGGCAGAATTGCCGCGAAGACATCGACCAGCCCGAGCGTCGGATGATTGGTCATCAGGTGACCGCCGCACTCCGCGCAGTACTTGCGCTGGCTCATCGGAGTCTTCTCGAACGTCGCGACATGTTGCGCCCCCGCCGTGATCCGCACCGCTTCCGGCTTCCACAGGGTGAACGCGTTCACCGGTCCGCCGGACCACGAACGGCAGGAACGGCAATGGCAATAACCCATTCCCTCCGGCGCACCCGTGACCTGGACCTCGACCGCACCGCAAAAACAGCTTCCGGTATGCTTCATCATTTCTGTCTCCTTGATTGAGAAGTGATCACGCCGGCCTGCGCCACGGGAATAGCATGGAAACGCGCTCCCGATAACGGCGATATTCGTCGCCGAACATGCCGACGAGATCGCGCTCTTCGAGCATGATGCCGACGAAGATGTAGGCCGTGGTCACCGCCGCAAACAATAGATGCCCGGCGCTCATCGTCGGGGCAGCCCAGAAGGCGATGATGAAGCCGAGATAGATCGGGTGCCGGACAAAACGGTAGAAGAACGGCGTCCGGAAGACGGGCGCCGGCATCTCGCGTCCCACGAGATTGTTGGCGACCTGGTGCAGTCCGAACAGTTCGAAATGATTGATCAGGAAGGTGCTCGTGAACACGATCACCCAGCCGATGAACGACAGCGTGGCGATCACCATGGCCATTTCCGGCTCCTGGACGTTCCAGATCACGGCCGGCATCGGACGCCATTGCCAGAACAGCAACAGAAGCGTCAGGCTTGCACACAAAACATAGGTGCTGCGCTCGACCGACTTTGGAATAAACTGCGTCCACCAGTGTTTGAAAAACTTACGCGCCATGACGCTATGTTGAATGGCAAATAACGACATCAGACCGAGATTCACGATAATTGCCTCGAATATCCCCGTACTCGCGCCGCTATCGATCGCCTTCGGCACGGCGAGCCCCGATACGAACCCGATGGCGTACAGAATCGTGATCAGAAATGTGAGATAGGCCACACCTCCGAAAAGAAATGCAGTGAATCTTGGGATTCGATTACCCGGCATCGCCGGGCTGATGGCTTGGGTTTCCGTCATGAAATTGGCTCCGCTGCAGACAATAGGATTGCAACCCCCGGTTTGGCAGAATGCACGGAGAATGGCGCCAGGACTTTGCCTGACGCTTGATCTCTTCATGAGGCGGACTTGATTGTTTCTTGAGAAAGGTGCGGTAGCGCACGTGAAATTCAACTTCGATAATCACGTCCTGGACACCGATCGTCGCGAGCTGCGCCACGGCGGCGAACTGGTAGCGATGCAGCCGCAAGTGTTCGACTTGCTGGTTCACCTGTTGAAACACCGCGATCATGTGGTCAGCCGGAACGATCTCATTGCGCTGGTGTGGGGAGGACGGAACGTCTCGGACTCGACGCTGGACAGCCGGATCAACGCCGCCCGAAACGCGATCGGCGACAACGGCAAGGAACAGCGGCTCATTCGTACCATTCCCCGCAAGGGGCTTCGCTTCGTCGGCGCCGTGAATGGGCCGTGCAATGCACAGACCGCTTCGGCGCTGGAAACAGAACAACCGCGTTCGGGGTTAGCGCTGCCCGACCGGCCGGCAATAGCCGTGCTGCCGTTCGACAATATGAGCGACGACCGCGAGCAGGAGTATTTTTCCGACGGAATCAGCGAGGACATCATCACCGCGCTGTCGAAACTGCGCTGGTTCTTCGTGATCGCGCGCAACTCGTCGTTCACCTACAAGGGCAAGGCGGTCCAGATGAAGCAGATCGCTGCCGAGCTCGGGGTGCGTTACGTGCTCGAAGGCAGTGTGAGAAGGAGCGGCGATCGTGTACGCATTACTGCGCAGCTCAACGATACCGCAACGGGCAGTCATATCTGGGCGGAGCGTTTCGACCGCGACCTCACCGACGTTTTCGCCGTGCAGGACGAGATCACCGACGCCATCGTCGCTGCGATCGAGCCGCAGATTTACGCCGCGGAGAACTTTCGCAGCCGGCGCAAGCCGCCCAACAGCGTCGACGCGTGGGATCTGGTGATGCGGGCGCTGTCGCATCACTGGCGGGTGACGCGTCCCGACAGCCTCGCCGCGCAGGCGCTGCTGGAACGCGCGATTGCCATCGATCCGAACTACGGCCAGGCGCTGGCCCTGTTCGCGACCAACCACATGTTCGGCGTGCATCTGGGCTGGACTGATCTTGCAACTGCAGCGCCTGTCGCCGAGCAAGCGGCATTGTCGGCAATTGCCGCCGATAGCGAGGATGCCTGGGCGCATACGGCCCTCGGCAGCGTGTATTTCTCCACACGCCGGCTCGACCATTCGCTGGCCGAGTTCGAACTGGCGCTCCAGCTCAACCCGAATTTCTCGCTGGCGCAGGGGTACTACGCGCTGGCGCTGTCCTATAGCGGGCGGTGGACGGATGCCTATGCGGCGACGCAACGCGCCATCCGCCAGAGCCCGCGCGATCCCTCTTCAGCAATCTATTACGGCGTTGCGGCCTACGCCCAGTTCGTCGGAAAGAACTATCAGGAAGCGATTGCACTGGCGCGCGAGGCGACCCGTCAGCGCGGCGACCTCACCGGCGCCTATCGGGTGCTGACGGTCGCGGCCGGCATGACTGGCCAGATTGAACTCGCCCGGACCGCACTTCACGAGTTGCGCCGGACCCAGCCCAATATTTCGCTCTCCTGGATCGCGACGCAGTTACCCTGGAAGCACGACGCCGATCGCGAGCACTATCTCGAAGGCTTTCGCCGCGCCGGTCTGGAATGAGCTGCGGCGACGAGCCCTGAACTACTGCTGCTTTTCCCAGAACGACAGCAACCCCTGCGAGGCCGAACCGCCGATCACACAGGGGATGCCGACCGCGACCTGCCCCAGCGCAGCCGCAGAGACGCAACCGAGCGCGACCGCTCCGACACCGACCTGACCCCAGAAGCTGAGGTCGCGGCGGCTATCGGAGCCCTTGATCTTGAGTTCATCCACGGCGGCAAGCGCGTCCTTGCGGAGCGCTGCGATTTGCACCGTGTCCGCCGCCTCGACCACTTCGGCGAGCGGCGCCTTGACCGCCGCGGGCTGTCTGGCAAGTTCGCTGCGGAGATAATCGCGCAAACCGGCGTCGCGGATCGCATAGCTTGCCAGTGTGTATCGCGCCATGCTTCCGACCGTCAGCTTGTCGACCGTGTCGCGGCTCTTGCTCCACGGCAGCATCTGGATGATGCGCTGGATAGGCGCATGCGAGCCGGTCGCAAAATAGTAGCCCCACAGCGTATCCAGCAAATCCTGATTGCTCGCAAACGTGAGCGTCGTGTTCAGCTTCCGCTCGTCCTTGGCGAAGGGATTCTTGGTGAAGGCGCCGCGCAACTTGTCCATCACACCGGGCTTCATTTCCTCCAGCGGGATGTCGGTCAAGGTCGGCAGCTTGCCCGCCAGGTAGGCGTCGATCATGACCCGCCGGCCCGGCATCCGTGGCGCGACCCGGCGCAGAACGTTTCTCCAGTCGGGCAGCCCCGAATAGGCGATGGCACGGACGATCACCCATTCGTCTTCCGGTCGGACAGGAAAGAAACCGGCGATGAGTTGCTCGGCCTTGGCAGGGTTTGAGCCGATCGCACCCGCGATAAAGCCGAGATAGATTCCGGCATTCTCCGGTTCCTTGAACGTCTGCGAATGAAACAGCACGCGCACGGCTGCCGGGACGTGGGCATAGTCCGGCTTGGCCCTGTAATTATAGATCCATTGCTGGACCACGCCGAGCGAAGCACGCGGATCGACCTCCGGCGTCTTCTCTGCATGCGCGGGCTGAATCAGCATGAGCGCGGCGGCGACGAAAGCTGCATAACGCATGTGATGCTCCTGTGAGCGTAGACGCATGCACGGTTCCGTACGCGAGCGTCCCTGGCTCTCTCGATGGCGAAGCATGAAGCGGGCATTGCGACAATTCTGAGAAAGTCCGCATTAAGAGAAGGCGTCCAAATTGTGGCACATCGCCCGCAACTCACCTTATCCCAGACATTTTTTTGCCCTGCGCGGGCAATTCGATCTCAGCCGATCAATAGGAGCCCCGCGGGACGTGGGGATCACAGAGATTAGACGCATCACGCAACGCGACCGGACCGTTTTTCGGCTTGCCGGCGCCCTCGGATTGATTTTCGCGACACCCGTCGTCGCAGAAATCGCCTCGCCGTCGCAAGCGTCTGTCATCGTCGAAGGCAATCGCCGCGTCGACGCCGAGACCGTGCGCTCCCACTTTCGTGCAGGCCCTGACGGACATTTCGACGAAGCCGCGCGTGACGCTGCGTTGAAAGCGCTGATTGCAACGGGCCTGTTTGACAAGATTTCCATCGAACGCGCCGGCGAGCGGCTTGTGGTGCATGTGTCCGAAGCGCCCGTGCTCGACCGCGTCGCATTCGAGGGCAACAAGAAGGTCAAGGACACCGACCTTGCCGTTGCCGTCGAAGCGAAGCCGCGCGGCTCGCTGCAACGCGCCACCGTGCAAGCCGACGTCGGCCGCATCATCGAGGCATACCGGCGTGCCGGCCGCTCCGAGGTCCGCGTTGATCCGCAAATCATCGACCGCGGCAACGGCCGGGTCGACCTCATCTACGCCATAGCGGAGGGGGCAAAAACTCCGGTGCGGCAGATCGACTTCACCGGCAACAAAGTCTTCGGCAAGCGGCAGCTCAGTGCCGTGATCAAGACCTCCGCCACCCACATGCTGAGTTTCCTGACCGGCGGTGACGCCTACGATCCCGACCGGATCGCGCAAGACGAGGAACAGCTGCGGCTTTACTACCGCAGCAAGGGTTATGCCGACGTCAGCGTCTCATCGGCAAAGGCCGAGTATGATCCGGCGACGAAGGGTTTTACGCTGAGCTTCGCAATCGATGAGGGTCCGCTCTATCGCTTCCGGGAAGTCAGCGTCGCCTGCAACGTTCCGGGCATGGATTGCGACAAGCTTCGTGCGCTCCCTACCGCGCACCCGGGCGCGGTGTTCGACGGCAACGCCCTGGACAAGACCACCGAACTGCTGGCGATCGAAATGGCAAAGCTTGGCTATCCCTTTGCCCAGGCGACCCTCCACCTCACCCGCGATGCCAACGCACAACGCATCGACGTCGCCTTCGTGATCGAACAGGGGTCTCGCACCTATGTCGAACGGATCGAGATCCACGGCAACACGCGCACCCGCGATTACGTGATCCGACGCGAATTCGATATCGCGGAAGGCGACGCTTACAACAAGACGTTGATAGACCGGGCCGAGCGGCGTTTGAAGAATTTGAACTACTTCAAAACGGTGAAGATATCGAACAGGCCGGGCTCGGCCCCGGACCATGTCATCCTCGATGTCGAGGCAGTTGACCAGGCGACCGGCGATTTCAACGTCGCCGGCGGTTACTCGACCACCGATGGCGCGCTCGTCGAGGTCAAAGTCGGCGACCGGAATTTCTACGGCACGGGCAAGAACGTCCAGGCCGCCTTCACCTACGGCCAATATGCGCGCGGGGTCAATCTGGCCGCGTCCGAACCCTATTTTCTCGGCACCAAGGTCGCGGCGGGGATCGAACTCTTCGGCCGCCAAAGCGACGCCAACAGCTACCAATCCTACGGCACCACCACCTACGGCGCGAGGCTGCAGCTGGGGACGCCGATCAACGAGCAACTCGGCGTGCAGTGGCGCTACTCGATCTACAATCAGAATATCACGCTTTCGCCGAACAGCTCGGGCCTGACACCATCGCTGGCCGTCCGGCAAGCGGCGGCCGCCGGTCCGACCTGGGTCTCCGCCCCCGGCAGTACGACGACCTACAGCACGCTGGACAACACAAAGAGCCCGACCAGCGGAATTAGGTCGCAGCTCAGCCAGGACCTGGCGGGACTTGGTGGTGATGTGAAATTTCTGAAGACGACGGAAGACGTGCGCTACTACAAATCAATCAACAGCGACCTCGTTGGCATGGTTCGCGCCCAGGGCGGCTACGTGACTGGTTGGGGCGGCCAGCAGGTGCCGCTGATGAACAATTTCTTCGGCGGCCCGACCATGGTGCGTGGCTTTGCCCCCAATGGCTTCGGCCCGCGCGACCTGACGGCGGGCACCACGATGGATAATGTCGGCGGCAGCGCGTATTGGGCAACGACCGCCGAACTGCAGAGTGCAATCCCCGGCGTGCCCAATGAATACGGCCTCAGGGCCACGGCCTTTGTCGATGCCGGCAGCGTATTCCGCTACAGCGGATCGACGGCAGGGCTTCAGGTCGCCAACAAGAATGTCGTGCGCTCGTCGGTCGGCGCAGGCCTGACCTGGGCCTCGCCGTTCGGCGCCTTGACCGTCGACTACGCCATACCGCTGAGCAAGGCTGCCTACGACGTAGTACAGCCGCTGCGATTCAGCGCGGGAGGGTTTTGACGGGGACAGGATGCTCCGTCGCGAATCCATACAACAGCGCCAGCCGGTCGAGGCATTCGCGGAATCGTCTTGAAAAATAGTCGCTCCAGCGTTTGGTACACAGGCCCCTCCGCTGGCCGATCTGCTCCATGGTCAGGCCCTGGACCAGGACGTCATGCACCAGCGCCGAGCCGTCCGCGCCGAGTTCGCGTTCGGCCCGGTTCAACCGCAGCACGGCCTTGCGCTGGCCCTCGGTGATCGGTTCGCGGCTCTGCCCGCCATCGACATATTCCCGGGTCGGATCGACCGCGCGCGGCCCGCGTTCGGCCTTCTCCCAATCGCTCTGGAACGCACGCCCCGCCTGATACTGCGCCTCGTCGATCTGGCGATGGGAATGCAGCCGAGCGAGCGGATCGTTGCGGATCGACCGCAGCGCAACGATCTTCTCGCCCGGCTCCAACGCCAGGGGATTATCGACCTCGACGGTTGCGACTTCAGCGTTGCGTAGCAGGTCGCGGGACCTTCGGTCATGTGCCTTGGCGGGATTGTACGGCTTTCGGCGTTTGGCTCTCGGCATCTGATGGACTCCTCGAAAACTGTGGAATTCGGTTTCGACCAGAAGATCTATTCGCTTGATGCGCCCGATATCTCGTCACGTAGCAGTTCGGATAATTCGTCCCTACGGCCGCAGCCCACCGGCTGAAGTCCGATCAGCGCACGCAGATGAGCGATCCGATGACGGCGCGGCAACTGTTTCAGCCTGTCGGCCACGCCTGTGACAGCAGTGTTCTTCATGCCGCCTCCACCACGCGCAATGAAATAGTGCTCACCGCACGCTCGGCGGGCACGATCGGATCGCGGCTCAGATGAAAATGGGGAGTACAATAGCTCGAACCCGGGCGGCGCGGATGACCGCAGAAAGTGATCGCCTCGCTCTCTTCATCGCCGCCGTAGGGATAGCGGCAGTCGCCGCGCTCCAGTTCGATCAGGGAGAGATGCCGCGGTTCGATCGCCACACAACGCAGCTTGACCGGCTTGATCTCTTTGAACACCGGCGTCGGCCAGGGAAGCGCAAGCGTCCTGAAATCGCTGGGACTGGGTTCAGCGATCTCGTGCAGCTCAGCAGGCTTGGTCGGCATCGACGGTTGCTGGCGATCGTCCGGTCCCAGCCCCAGGCGCCGGGCGCGTCCGAGCGCAGCACTGCGGGAGTAGGACGTATTGAATCGTGAATTGATGGCTCGCGCGGCTTCCGAAAAGGTCATGCCTTTGGCAATAAATTCCCGCAGCGCGTCCGAGTGCTCGGGCGCCCAGTTCGACAGTTCCATTTGTTATCCTTGCTCTTGTCAACGCCGCCCGACGCCGACAATCAATTTCTGATATTCCGAAATGAAAGTCAAGCTTGATTTCGGATAATCGGAACTGCTATCATTTCCGAAATTCGGAAAGGTCCGACCATGCTGGATATCAGATTGATCGAACGGGGGCTGGAAAAGCCGGGCAAGACCAAGGGCGGATTGGCCACCGCGATGGGCGTTCGTCCTGGCGCGGTTTCCGAGATCCTGTCCGGGATACGCCTGATCAAGGCGTCCGAAATCGCGGCGATCATCGAGTATCTCGAACTGAACTCGGTGCCGATCATGGGCCGTGTCGGCGCCGGCGCCTCGATCGAGCCGGAACACGAGCAGGTGCCGCCGGAAGGCCTCGGCGAGGTCGAACTGCCTTTCCCGATCGCCGAAGAGACCATCGCCTTCGAGGTAGCCGGCGATTCCATGCTGCCGAAGTACGAGAATGGCGATGTTATCGTAGTCTATCGCGAGCAGAGCCACCCGCTGTCGAGCTTCTACGGCGAAGAAGCCGCCGTCCGCCTGAAAACCGGCGAGCGTTATCTGAAGACGATCGAGCGGGGAAAATCACCGACCTCGGTCAACCTCACGAGCTTCAATGCCAAGCCGATCACCGGCGTAAAGCTGGAATGGATCGGCGAGATCTGCGTCACCCTGCCCAGGGGCCAGATCGAGCGATTGCGCAACAAGGCGGCGGCCCGGGCGCGCAAGGCGACAAGGGCAACGGGCGGCCGCACGCCGGACAAATAGCAATCGCCGTTGCGATTTCCGAATCGACTGATTCTGTCGATGCCCGCGACCGCCTTTCCCTCCTCATGGCATAATTTCTGCTTTTCCGAATTTTTACTTGACTAATTTCTGATTTTCAGAAATAATGCCATCGTCGTTTTTCCGGTGCGCGGGATGAGGTCAGATCGCCAGCATGCAGTATTTCGTCGTGATGATCGACTACGGCCGCCGCGGTCGCGAGGCCATCGTCGACCCGGAAATCACAAGGCGCGAGGTGATCTCCCGGATCGCGTCAGGTGAATACAGCAATATCAGCTTCATCCATGAAATCGCAGATTGCTCGGTCGAGGATATCACCGCCGAGATTCTCAGCGAAGCGGCCCTGCCCGATATCGGCCCGGCGGGCGCCGATCTGCAAGCCAGCCAGTTCGATCACATCCGCGACTTGCGCAAGCACGAGCGGGCGTGACCCACGTTCGGCCGCGCTATTCCCTCAAAACATTGTGATTGTTGGACGGACTTGAATCGCCGACAACGCGCTTAATTATTCTTCACGTAAAGTCTATTCCGACGGTGCGGACAATCGCGCTAGATTCGCGATTCGATTCCTCCGATTTGCAAAGTTCTTAACCCGCAATGTATCCGTCAATGAAGGCTGAGCTCGCTGCGCGCGACGGCGATCTCCGACTCTGTCTCCTGCTTGGTATCGCGGCCTGGTTTCTCTTTCTGGATCACGTCCCGCACAATGCGGTCAGCCTGCTGACCATACGCAACTTCGGATTCAGCGGCGCCACCGACCTGTTCGTATTCGTCGGCGGTTACACCGCTGCCATCCTCTATGGAAGGATGATGCTGGAGCGCGGATTCGTCGTGACGGCAACCCGCATCTTCAAGCGGCTGTGGCAGCTTTACGCCGCCTATATCGTCCTATTCGTGATCTATATCGATCTGATCGGATATGTCGCGCGCCAATCCGCCGCGCCCGCACTTATCGGCGAATTCAACGTCACGGGCATCGTCGACCATACGGTCCGGACACTGATTCACGGCCTGCTGCTTCGGGCCAAGCCGCTGAACCTTGATGTGTTGCAACTGCTTATCGTATTGATGGCGGCCTTCCCGTTCGTTCTGTTCGGCATGCTCCGCCGGCCGAATGTCACCATGGCGGGGTCGATTGGTCTCTACGTCGCCGCCCGTCAGTTCGACTGGAATTTGTCTGCGTTTCCGGATGGACGGTGGTACCTCAACCCGTTCTGCTGGCAACTCCTGTTTGCGCTCGGCGCCTGGTTGGCATTGAGCGGCGCCAATCAAATACGCGCTATACGTACGCTTCAGGAACTCCCGATGCTGCGCGCTGCGGCGGGGCTGTACCTGCTCTTAGCTCTGGCGGTGACGGTGGCGGTGAAATTTCCCCAGGCCGGTATCGTCCCGGATCTGCTGCGCGACGTCTTTGTTCCCAACGACAAGGAAAATCTCGCCCCTCACAGGGTGCTTCACTTTCTCGCGCTGGCTTTTCTGTTTGCCTACATGGTGCCGCGAGACTGGTCCGGTTTCCGGTGGCAAACGTTGCAGCCGGTCATCAAATGCGGCCAGGAGTGGCTGGCGGTGTTTTGCGCGGGGGTGTTTCTTTCGTTTGCCGGACACCTTGTCCTGATCACGGGCCCGGATTCGCTCGCCATGCAGATCCTGGTTAGCTTTGCCGGAATTTTGATCATGACGGGCGTGGCCTACTACGTATCGTGGTCAAAACGGCAGGATCACAAGCCTGCATTCCGGCCCCAGGCGATGACGGGGTTACCTGAGGAGGGCCGGTTCGCCAAATAATTCGCGCCGGACTTCGTCCTGCGCCACCGCTGATCACATCATATCGCTGTCCGCGCCGCGCGATCGAAAAGCCTCGACGACATCAACAAGCCCGTACAGCCCGGCCAAGAGCGGCCGCGCCGTCGAGTCGCCGGCGGAATTGCGCATCGGTGTCCCTTCCGGAAGGGCAAAGGTTGCTGCAAACTGCATATGTAGCCTGCGATTCGTAGATGTCTTGAGGACCCATGAACGAGACTCTGATATCCGCCTGCACCATGTTTCTCGTTCCAGCAACGCTCTTGTTCGGTGCTTTAGGTGTCGCGAACTCATCCTTTCTCAAGATGCTGGTCTGCCTGCTTGGCGTGGCCACGACGGGAATATGGCTTTACCGGATATGGTGGTGGACGAGCCTGTCTTTGATCGATCGCAGAACGGCGCTTGGTCTCGCGGGCATGTTTGCGTGCGCATGGGTAGTGACATTCCTGGTGCAGTTGAAGAATGCATTCTCGCTGCGCTAGCGCTCATTGGGTGATCAGAGCCTGCTCGGGAAAGAGAATTTCACTTTTGCTTCAATCCATCATTGGCAGCACCGGCGAGGCCTCACGCAATCATATGCAAATTGGCAAGACCCACATGGCGCGAAATGCCAAGCGGCCCGCGCGATCAATCAGTCATCGGGCGGCGTAGGTACTCCCGGAGCAGCGGTGTGCGATGTCGTAGAATACCGTGGGTCTTGGCGCTCCCTGGGGAATGCCCCTTTCAACCGCATCTCACTGTCGCCCAACATGGCGGCGTCGAGCCTTCCTTCGGCCGACGCCGCCACGGCGCAGGTAAAGATGCGATAGAACTGCGCTCCGTCGAAGGCGACCAGCAGCAGATCGACACCGGCATTGAGCGCCTCGACCACCGCCGTACAGACATTGCGTTGATAGATCGCCCCCATCACGAGGTCGTCGGTCATGACGACGCCTTGATAATTCCATTTCTTGCGAACGATGCCGTCGACGACTCGTTTGGAGTGCGACGCCGCGCGATCCGGATCAACGGATGTCAGTCTGACATGCCCGATCATCAGTTGCGCTTTCGAGCCGGCCAGCACCTTCCTGAACGGAAGCCAGTCCGACGCTTCGAGTTCGTCCAGGGGCGTATCCAGATCGGCGCTGAAGTGATGGGTGTCGGTTCGTACGCGTCCGAGCCCCGGAAAATGCTTGACCGTCGCGCCAACGCCTGACGCTTCCAGCCCGTTGACGTAAGCTCGCGCGATATCGGCGACGATGGCCGGATCATCGGAAATCGCGCGGTAGCGAATCAGCGTGTTGAAATCGAGCCGGTTGCGCTTCATCTCGGGGCGCAAATCCAGCACCGGCGCTAGGTTCATGTTGACGCCGAGCGCCGCCAACTCCTGCCCGTGCGTACGCCCGAACGCCTCCGCCTTCTCGGCGCGAACATCCGGCGCCAGGCTCGCAAGGGTCGATAGCGCCGGCAACTTGGTCAAGGGCGGCGCCAGATGCGATACGATGCCGCCTTCCTGGTCGGCGGCGACGATCAGAGGCGGCAGGCCGGCCGCACGCCGCTTTTCTTGCAGCGCGGAGATTTCTTCTTTCAGACGCGCCGCCGTCGATCCCGCGATATTGTGCCTGGTGATGTAGACACCGGAGATCAGGCCCTTCTCGGCAAGAACGGCCACCTCAGGGAATGACGAGTATCCCACGATGAAGTGTCGCCCAAGGCTTCGCGCCTGTGCAGCGCCGATTTGCAAGACGCTCCGCTTGCGCCATTCAAACGAAGTATGCGCGCCGAGCATCGACAGCGATGGCAGGCACCACAGCAGAATAAGCAACCGTCCGGCGACGCCTCGCCTCCAATAGCCGCGGCGGATGAGGACCACCGCGGCGATGATGCTCGCTGCCGCCAGAACAATGTTGCCTGGACCCCGCAGCGCAATCAGGTAGGGATCGTTCTTGTTGACAGCTGCGAAAACGAAGACTGGTCCGGCGAGCCAGACGAGGATGATGCCGATACGCTTGAGGATTTGCATGAAAAGTTTGGGGGCTTTGCGGAGACGGGGCGAGACGATTGCCCGTATCAAACTTGCCCGGCATGCGCGAGCGCATAAGCGCGCCTGCACGGAAACTGCATAAGAATCCTGAACTCTTGCAGAGGGTGCTCCAAGCAACTGCACAACCGCATCGGATAGTCCGAACTGCAAGCCAGGGGCGATTGATCGAATGCCTGTTCCCACGAGACTAGCCAACGACGGGTGGTGGCTGTGCGAGCGCACCGCGACGGCGCTGGTTTGCAATTTTCCTCTCCAGACAGGTAGCGCAATAATGGCTGATTTCACCGCGCCGGCGTTCAATGCCGGCTCCGCTCAGGAAGGCACCTTTCCCGCCAAAGCAGCCATTGTTCTCGTGTTGGCAGCGCTGGCCGACTGGCTGTTCTACGGGCACGGCATTGGAATATCGGCCGCCATCTTTGCAGTCGCCGTGGCCTGCGGCTCGCTACTCGCCAACCTCGCAATCTTGAACCGAAGGCAGGCACTGCCGGCGGGCGCTCTCCTGCTGGCCGCCCTTGTCCCCGCTATCGAGGAATTCAACGTCGCGTCTCTGACCTTCATGGTGCTGGCTCTCGGCGTAGGCCTGCTGCTGACGACCAATCGCGATCGGCATCGTCTGCCCGAGCGAGCCGCGGCGTTATGCGATCTTTATCTGGTCGGCCCCTTCAGATTTTTCCGCGACGCCATCGGCGCGTTCAATCTGCCGGCACTGAGGACCGGGTTTGCCGTCTGGTTCATCCCGATCGTTTTCGGCGGCATCTTCGTGTTTCTGCTAGTATCGGCCAATCCATTGCTCGAGAAGTGGATCGGCTTGCTGAACCCGGGTAACACGGCTTCTTACGTGAGCCTCGGACGCGTACTGTTTTCGACTGCGGCGCTGTCGATCGTATGGCCCTTTATCCACGTCCGGTGGAGCGGCAAGCGCGAGATGCCGACAGGTTTAGCCGAAGCTGCGGCACTGGCGCGGGGAATACCATCGGGCCAAAACGACTTCTTCGGTGTTGCGACGATCCTCCGTTCGCTAATCCTGTTCAATTTGCTGTTCGCCGTTCAAACCGTTCTCGACGTCGCCTATCTCTGGGGCAACGCGACCCTGCCGGCTGATATCAGCTACGCTTCATATGCGCACCGGGGCGCCTATCCCCTCATTGTCACGGCGCTATTGGCGGCCGGCTTCGTTCTGGCCGCCATGCGGCCCGGTGGGCCGGCCGAGCAATCAAGGGTGATCCGCCCGTGGCGCAAAATGTCCTGCTGGTGCTGTCATCGATCCTGCGCCTCGACCTCTATGTTCAAATCTATCTGCTGACCTGGTGGCGCGTCGCGGCCTTCATCTGGATGCTACTGGTCGCGTTCGGACTCGTGCTTATCGTCGCCCGCATCGTTCTGAACCGCTCGAATGGCTGGCTGATCCGCGCCAACCTCCTCACCCTGACGGTAACGCTCTACATCTGCTCGCTGGTCAATTTCGCCGCCATCATCGCCGACTACAATGTCAGCCATAGCCGCGAAGCCGCCGGCAAGGGCGTGTGGATCGACATGAACTATCTGTTTTCCCTTGGGCCGCAGGCATTGCCGGCCATCGACCGGGCCATTGCCCTTCGCAGGCTCGATCCCACCCTTGTTTCCCGCCGTAGTAGCCTTGTAGAACAGCAACGAAGAGAGGTGGTATCCTGGCGGAGCTGGGGCCTCCGAAGTTGGCGGCTGCAGCGCATCCTGGACGCCCCACCGAAGAGTTCGACCACAGGCTAGTACGACTTCCCGGAGAGACCTTTGACGCACCGCATTCTTATCGTCGACGATGACCTGCACATTCGCGAGGTCATCCGTGTTGCACTGAAGAAGGCCGGGATGACTGTCTTCGAGGCGCGCGACGGCAAGGAGGCGTTGACCCGCTTCGCCGCCGACAGGCCGGATCTGATCATTCTGGATATCGGCATGCCGGAATTCGACGGCCTGGACGTCTGCCGGGAAATCAGAAAGTCCTCGGACGTTCCGATCCTTTTTCTCTCCGCCCGCGACGACGAGATCGATCGCGTCCTGGGCCTGGAGATCGGCGGTGACGATTATGTCACAAAACCCTTCAGCCCGCGCGAACTCGTGGCAAGGGTGAACGTCATCCTGCGTCGCATGGCTTCGCGCGGGCAGGATGCCAAGGCGTCCATGGCCGCGCTGTCGCAAGGCAGGCTGTCCGTCGACCCCGAACAGCATCTCGCCGAGTTTGCGGGAACCCCGCTTCGGCTGACGGCCATCGAGTTCGGAATTCTCAGGGCATTCCTGACAAGGCCGACGCTTGTCTTCAGCCGCGAGCAGATCATGAACGCCGCCTATCAGCTCAACATCCAGGTATCGGACCGCACCATCGACAGCCACATCCGCAATATCCGCGCCAAACTGTCTGCCGTGAACTGCGACAACGTCATCGAAACCATTCACGGCGTCGGCTTCAAGCTCGGCCGATGCGAGCCGCTGGCATGATAGCGCGCGCACGCGAGAAATGGCGACCGTCGGTGGGGCAGGTCATTTTTACTGCGCTTGCCGCTGCGGCGATGCTGCCTTTGGTCGGGCTGTTCTTCTTTCGCCTCTACGACAACCAGCTCATTCATCAGACCCAGGCCGAACTGATCGCGCAAAGCCGGGTGCTGGCCGCGGTCTATGCGCGCGAAGTGGAATCTCGCCTGGGCGCCGGGATTACGCTTGGCGCTGAAATTCCGCCTGAGGCGCGACCTGATCGCGAAGACCGGCTAACGCCGATCCGGCCCTCACTCGACCTCGCCGCCGGCGCCGACCTGCTTCGGCGGCGGCCCGACGCACTTCCGGCCAGCGCGCCCGCGTCGCAGCCCTATGCCGAGATCGGCGCGCGGCTGATGCCGATCATACTTGAAACACAGAAAGTTACGCTGGCTGGATTCCGTGTTCTCGATCCCCGCGGCGTCGTGATCGCCGGACGCGACGAGGTAGGTCAATCGCTGGCCCATATCGAGGAAATCGCCACCGCGCTGCAGGGTCAGTATCGGGCGGCCCTGCGGATACGCAAACCCGACAAGCCGCCGCCTCCGATCTACTCGATCAGCCGCGGCGTCGGCGTGCACGTGTTTTCGGCGATGCCCGTGATCGTCAACAACCACGTGGCGGGTGTCATCTATACCTCGCGAACGCCGAGCAACATCTTCGATCATCTCTATCAGGAGCGCCGCAAGTTCATTCTGGCGGGACTGACGGTCATTTTGGCGACCATCGCCATCGGCCTGGTTTTCTCCCGAACCATCACCCGCCCGATGCGCGAGCTGGTCGATCGCGCCGCGCGCATCAGCCGCGGCGATCGCGACGCATTCCAGCCGCTCGCCCATTACGGCACGCGCGAGTTCGCCCAGTTGTCGCACAGCTTCCTCGACATGGCTGAGCAATTGGCGAGGCGGTCGGACTACATCGCGACGTTTTCGGCACACCTGACCCATGAACTGAAGTCGCCGCTGACATCGATCAAGGGGGCCGCCGAACTGCTGCTGGATTCACTACAAAGCAAATCCGACAATCTTACCCGGATGGAACAGAAGAATTTCATATCGAACATTCTGGGCGACACCGGGCGCCTGGAAGCTATGACCCAGCGGCTGCGTGAACTAGCGCGCGCCGAGGCCGCGCCGCAGAACGAGCAAACCGAATTGTCACAGGTTGTCGGGGGGTTGAAGAGCCGATTCCCGACACGAGCAATCGAGGCAACCGGTAGCCTCGAGCGCCCAATCGGGATGTCCAGCGAAAAAGCGCTGATCGTGTTGTCGCATCTGACCGACAACGCCATCCGTCACAACGCGAAGACAGTGCGGCTCGAAGCGACCGAGGAAGATGGATCCGTCAGGATAACGGTCAGTAATGATGGCGATCCGATATCCGAAGCAAATCGGGAAAAGATCTTCGATGCCTTCTTCACCACACGCCGCGACACAGGCGGCACGGGAATGGGGCTGGCCATCGTCCAGGCCGTTATGACCAGCCACGCCGGATCGATCCGGCTACTGCCGTCCGATCAGAGCGTTGCGTTTGAGCTCTTGTTCCCGGCTGCCTAGATTGAGCAGTCGCCTCAGACCCGCTCGATAATGATCGCCGGCGCCATGCCGCCGGCGGCGCACATCGTTACCAGCCCCCGTCTGAGATCGCGCCGCTCCAGTTCATCAAGCACCGTGCCGATCAGGATCGATCCGGTTGCACCGATGGGATGGCCGAGTGCGATCGAGCCGCCATTGACGTTAACCTTCTCGCGGTCGAGCTTGAGGTCGCGGATGAACTTTTCGGCGACGACCGCAAACGCCTCGTTGATTTCAAAAAGATCGATATCGTCGAGCGTGAGGCCGGCCTTGGCCAGCACCTTGCGGGCGGCCGGCACTGGCGCGTTCAGCATCAGGGTCGGCGAGTCCCCCATATTCGCCATCGCGACGACGCGGGCGCGCGGCCTCAGGCCATGGGCTTTTGCGTAACTCGGCGACGCCAGCAAGATGGCCGCCGAGCCGTCCACGACGCCGGAGGAGTTACCGGCGTGATGCATAAAATTAATGTCGAGGTCGGGATATTTGTCGAGGATGAGCTTGCGGTAGGTTGTCCCCTTGTCGTCAAGCGCATAGTCAGCAATCGCAGGAAACGCCGGCTTCAAGCCGGCCAGCCCTTCGAGCGTGGTCTGCGGCCGTGGGTATTCCTCGCGGTCGAGCGCGAGGCTGCCGTCTTCGCGGTAGACCGGCACGAGGCTCTTGTCGAAATGTCCGCCCTTGATAGCGGCCGCCGCCCGCTTCTGGCTTTCGAGGCCGAGTCCATCGACGTCCTGCCGCGTGATGCCTTCGAGCGTCGCCACCGCGTCGGCGCAGACGCCCTGATGCGATTGCGGGTGCCGGGCGCGCAGGCGAAGATTGCCATTGTCCATCATGAACGGTCCCTCGCCGCGGCGGCCTTCCATCGACATCATCTCGGTGCCCCCGGCGATCACGAGGTCCTCCGAGCCCGACATGATCGAGCTGGCCGCCATGTTGACGCTGGTAATGCCGGATCCGCAGAACCGGTCCAGCGTCACCGCGCTGGCGCGCACGTCGTAGCCGGCATCAAGCGCCGACATCCGGCCGAGATCGCCGCTCTGCTGGCCGCGTTGCGAGCTGGTACCCCAGATGATGTCATCGACATCAGCGGTATTGATGCCGGTGCGACCAGCCAGCGCGCGCAAAACCGTGGCGCCGAGCTGCTGCGGATGAATGCCCGACAGGGCGCCCTTGCCGGCCTTGCCGACGCCCCGCGGCGTCCTGCATGCGTCAATGATCAGCGCGTCAACCATGGTGTTTTCCTTCTTGTTGATTGGCTGCATTTGCTGCCGAGCGTACTACACTGTCAATCCGATCGCGGCCGATTTGTAGCCCGGATGGAGCGCAGCGAAATCCGGGGCCGGATATCGGATGGATCCCGAATTTCGTTGCACTCCACCACGGCTAAATGATTTCGTCTACCGCCCCCGCAGCGCCAGGATCTTCTCCGCAGCGCGCAGATGCGGCTTGTCGATCATCTTGCCGTCGATCTTCACGACGCCTGAAGTCGGATTGTCGTTGAACGCCTTCACGACCTTCTCCGACCAGGCGATTTCCTCGTCCGTCGGCATGAAGGCGGCATTGACGACGTCCACATGCTTGGGATGGATCACCGCCTTGGCAAGGAAACCATCCTGACGCGCAGCGATGGACTCTTCCCGAAGCGCGTCGAGGTCGTTGATGTCGGTCGCAATGGTGTCGATGGCAACTACGCCGGCGGCCGCCGCGCTGATCAGGCAGAGATCGCGCGCCAGCAGAAACGGCCCGTGGAAGCGTCCTGCTGTCTGGTTCCGCGACGCGCCGAGCGAGGCCGCAAGATCCTCGGCGCCCCACATCATGCCCCACAGCCGCGGGCTCATGTTCTCGAAGTCGAGCAGCTTGAGGACGGCCCTCGCCGTTTCCGTCGCCACCGTCACTATTCTCGTAGAGCCATGTTCGATCCCGGCGGCCGCCTCGAAGGCATCGAGATACAGCGACAGGCGGTTGACGTCGGCGGCGCCGGCGCATTTCGGCAGCACGATGCCGTCCGGCCGGCCCGGCATAACGGCCGCGAGGTCGCCAAGCGTCATGCCGGTATCGAGCGCGTTGACACGGATATAGTTTCTCTGGCTCGGGCTCCTTGCATCGAGCATCTCGCGCACCGTGCGCCGCGCACCGACCTTCTCCTCCGGAGCGATCGAATCCTCGAGGTCGAGGATCAGCGCATCGGCCGCGGTCTTCTTGGCGCTCTCGAACTTGCGCAGGCTGTCACCGGGAACAAACAGGAATGATCTCATCGGCTCAGGCCTTCGGCTTGCAGTGCATCAGGCCGGTCCGGCGGCAACTCGCGACCACCTCGCCGCGCTGATTGGTCATGGTATGCTCGAACTCGACGATGCCCTGCGTCGGCCGCGACTTGCTTTCGCGCTTCGAGATGATCTTGGTATGCGCCTTCAGCGTGTCGCCGTGAAATACCGGCTTTGGGAATTTGACGTCGGTCATGCCCAGATTGCCGATCGTCGTGCCTAACGTCGTATCGTAGACGCTCATGCCGATCATGATGCCGAGCGTATAGAGGCTGTTGAACAGCCGCTGGCCGAATTCAGTATTTGCGGAGAAATGCGCATCGATATGCAGTGGCTGCGGGTTCATCGTCAGCAGGCTGAACATCGTATTGTCCATCTCGGTCACGGTCCTGGAGAATTCATGGTGAAATTCCCGGCCGACCTCGAACTCCTCGAAATACAATCCCGCCATCAGCGTCCCCTGTAGTTTGGCGTCCGCTTTTCGACGAACGCATTCAAGCCTTCCTGACAATCTTCCGTCGTTGCGACAAGCGCAAAGCTCTCGGCGGCGTTCTCGACCGAGCGGCGGAAATCGGCGTCGACCGCCCGCATGAAGGCGTCGCGCCCGATCTTCATGACGATTGGAGATTTGGCAGCGAGCTTGCTTGCGACCTCCCGGGCGCGTTCAAGCGCGGTGCCTTTCGGCACCACCTCGCTCAGCAGTCCCATGCGAAAGGCTGTCGCGGCGTCAAAGGGTTCGCCGAGGAACAGCGGACCAAAAGCCTGGTGCTTGCCGACCAACCGCGGTAATTGCACGAAGTGAATGGCGGGGATCAGGCCTACATCGATCTCGGGATAGCCGAAGGTACAGGCGTCGCCGGCGATGATCATGTCGCAGGAGATCGCAATCGTCATGCCGCCGGCGCGCACCGCGCCGTCGACGGCGGCGATGGTCGGCTTGCTCATGCGATACTGGGTATCGTTGAGCGCGAAATACAGCCGTTCGAGGAATTTCTTGGTCTCGATTCCGGGCTTGCCACGGACGGTGTCCAGATCAAGCCCGGCGCAAAACACCTTGTGGGCGCTGCCGATGATGACGGCGCGCACCGCTTCGTCGTCCCTCGCCTTCGAAAGCCCCGCCAGCAGCGCATCGATCAGGTCCATGCTGAGCGCATTGACCGGCCCGCGATCGAGCATGATCTCGGCAATATTGCCCGAGATGGAATAACGAACGAGATCGGTGCTCATGCCGTACCTCCCTTGGCCTGGCGCACCGCGCCGGCCTTGACCAGACCGTCGATGGCGCCACGCTCGAAACCCGCTTCCAGCAGCACCCTCGTAACTGTTCTGGCCTATATCAGGCGCGGGGCACAAGTCATCCTCCGAGAGGCTCGCGATGCCCGGCGTCCGCGGTGAGTACACCGGCCCGACGCCCGGCGTCTGCTGGCAGACCGCTGCCCTGGTCGCCTCGATATGGGCGTTGTGCAGCCATTCGCCGGGATTGAAGATCCGCGCCGCAATGAGAAATGCGATTCAAATTGAGGGCGCTTCAATGGCATACCAGGTCCGCTGACCGAGGCGCAGACCAAAAAACTAGCGCACGATTTTGATATCCGGGCCCTTTGGCTTGGGCAGCGCGCGCTCCTGCATTGCCACCACACATTCATATTGCGGCCATTTCGGCAACTTCTCGTCGAGATTCACTTCGCGCCATTTCGGGTGTCCGTTGACATCCAACCAGGCCTTGTTCTCGCGGATAATTTTGGCCACCTTGGCCACATTCTGGCACTGTTCGCCAGCGTAGTTGAACGTCATCAGCACGGCTTTGACCGCTACCGTTCTCACCTCGGTTTCCTGCCATTTGTATGTGCCGGCCGGGATGACTGCCGTGAGATAGCTGTCGAGGGCTTTGTCGTCCAACCCGATGAGCTGGAATTTATCGTCGACTGTTGTGTTCTCCGAAAACAGCGTCGCCGGTGCGCCGGCCACATAGAACATGGCATCGATTTCGCCCTTGCGCAGCGAATCCAGCGCTTCCTTGCCGCCGAGAAATACCTCTTTCGAGGGCGTGATTCCCGTCTGGAAGAAAATCGTCTTTGCAGTCAGGTATGTGCCGCTTCTTTGAGGACCTATCGCAACACGTTTGCCTTGCAAGTCGTGCAGCGTTTTCAAGGAAAGATCACCGAGAACGTGGACCTCCTCCTTGTAAAGCGGATAAACGGCAGCAAGCTTGGTGGCGATAACTTTCAGTTCCTGGTCGTCAGAAATGTCGCGGATATATTCGAGCACGTCCGACTGCACGATACCGAGTTGCACACCGCGCTTCTTGCGAACGTCGAACACGTTCTGGATAGACCCGGCCGATTCAAGAACCTGCAAGTAGACGCCGCTCGGTTCGACGATCTTCCTGATGTCCTCGCCAATCTTGATGTAGGTGCCAGCCGCACCACCCGTGACGATTCCCATATGCGGCGGCGTCGAGACCGACATGGCAAGCATAATGACCGAAACAAGAATCTTCATTACTCATTACCTCGCGTTATAACTCAAATCCGTCGGCCGGATGCAGGGGCCTGCAGAGCGACGGCTGCGTTAAGGGAGTTACTGCGATTTGAGAGGTTATACTTAAGGTAGTCTGGTAAGACAATTACGGCAAGTCTGCGGCGCAAGAGCCGGAAATCTGACTTCCGGCGATCTAATGTTCGGCCTTGGCGCGGTCGATCTCGGCATCGTGTGCGCTTCCGATGACGACGGCGCGCACCGCTTCGTCGTCCCTCGCCTTCGAAAGCGCCGCCAGCAGCGCATCGATCAGGTCCATGCTGAGCGCATTGACTGGCTCGCGATCGAGCATGATCTCGGCAATATTGCCCGAGACGGAATAACGAACGAGATCGGTGCTCATACCGTGCCTCCCTTGGCCTGGCGCACCGCGCCGACTTTGACCAGATCGTCGATGGCGCCACGCTCGAAGCCCGCTTCCAGCAGCACCTCGTAACTGTCCCGGCCTATATCAGGCGCGGGGCGCAAGTCATCCTCCGAAAAGCTCGCAATGCCCGGCGTCCGCGGCGAGTACACCGGCCCGACGCCCGGCGTCTGCTGGCAGACCGCTGCCCTGATCGCCTCGACATGGGCGTTGCGCAGCCATTCTCCGGGATTGAGGATCCGTTCGGCGATGAGATCGGCAGCATGCAACCGCGACAGCCAGGCATCCGTCGGCTGGGTCAGAAACACCTCGCGCAACTGCGGGATCAGCGCATCCACAGCGTCCGCGCGCCGGGCGAAATCGGCGAAGCGCGGATCGCGGGCGAGGTCGTCACGGCCGATGGCCGCGCACAGTCGCTTGTATTGCGGCTCGTTCACCAGCGTGACCATCATCCAGCCGTCGGCAGTCTGATACGAGCCCGCCGGCACGTTAAGCGCACGTGGCGCGCCGCCCTCCAGAATATGTTCGGCGACCTTGTGACCAAGCAAGGCGGAAGTCGATTGGCAAAGATTGACGTCGATCCAGCGCCCGGTGCCGACGGTTGCGCGCGCGAACAGCGTCGTTGCGCTGCGCTTGCCGCGGTTATAGACCGCCGACAGCGTGGTGTGGCTTCCATAGGTCGTTCCGAGGAAACGCGACCAATCGCCCTCCGGCGGCTCAACCTTGATAACGTCGGCCCCGTAGACGCCGAGCAGCATCGCGCAATAGGGCGAGGCGATGCCCTGCCCAAAATCGAGCACCCGCAGGCCGGCATACGGCGCCTCATGCGTCGGCGATAGCTTGCGTTCGATGGCCATTTCTTCTCCCGGATAGGCCGAAAGCTACAGCGCGAGGTAGCGCTGACGAATGTTATCGTTGGCTTTCAGCTCTTCGATCCCGGATGTGTAGACGATCTGGCCCTTGTCGATAACCGTCGCGTGGCTTGCAAGGCCAAGGCAAAAATGCATGTTCTGCTCGGCGATCAGCACCGTGGCGCCGGTGCCGCGGAGCTGCCGCAGCAATTCGCCGATCCGTTGCACGATAATCGGCGCCAGCCCCTCGCTCGGCTCGTCCAGCAGCAACAGCGCCGGATTACCCATCAGCGTGCGCGCAATCGCCAGCATCTGCTGTTCGCCGCCCGACAGCCTTCCTGCGATCCGCTGCCGCAACGGCTCCAGCAGCGGAAACACGTCGTAAACGCGCCGGATCGGCCACTCGTCCTCGCCATCAGGCCCCTTCTTGGCGCCGATGACCAGATTGTCCTCGACCGTGTGCTCGGGAAAGATTTGGCGATCCTCCGGCACGAAGCCGAGACCGGCGCGCGCGATGTGGTGTGGCTTCAGCCCGGACACCACTTTGCCGCGCAAAGTGACTTTGCCGCGGCGTGCGGGAGCGAGCCCCATGATCGCCTTCATCGTGGTCGACTTGCCGGCGCCGTTGCGGCCGAGCAGCGCCATGGTCTCACCCTGTCGCACCGACAGGCCAACGCCAAACAATATCTGGCTGGTACCGTAATAGACGTCGAGATCCTCGACCTGCACGACCGGTTGCGCGCTCATACCGCTGCTCCGGCGTGATGTTCGGTGCCGAGATAGGCCTCGATCACAGCCTCGTTGCGGCGGATCGCATCCGGCGTGCCGGTCGCGAGAATGCGGCCATAGCAGAGCACGACGATCTCGGGCGCGATCTTGAACACGATATCCATATCGTGCTCGATGAACACCACCGTGATCTTCTGCGTCTCCCAGAGCTCCCTCACCTTGTCGATCATCCGCCAGCGCTCCTCGGTGCCCATGCCGGCGGTCGGCTCGTCGAGCAGCAGCACCTTGGGATCGAGCACCAGAGCGAGGGCGATATCGAGCAGCTTCTGGTCGCCATGCGACAGCGTCGCCGCGGTGCGATTGCGCTTGCCGGCAAGTCCGAGCAATTCCATCGCATGCTCAGCACGGTCGCGGGTTTCAGCCAACGGGAAGCGCCGGTGCAGCACGCTGGCGCGCCGTTGATCGGCGCAGACGGCGGCGAGCATGGTCTCCTGCACCGTCAGCGACGGAAAAATGCTGGCCACCTGAAACGCCCGCCCGATGCCGTGGCGCACGATCTCGGGCGGCGATCGCCCGGCCATGTCGACGCCATTGAGCAGGATCTGTCCGGAGTCGGGCCTCAGCGCGCCGGTGATCAGGTTGAAGAACGTGCTCTTGCCGGCGCCATTAGGGCCGATCACGGCGGTGAGCGAACCGTCGGCAAAATCGAGCGTCACATTGTCGGTCGCCTTGACGCCGCCGAACGATTTCGAAAGGGAGCGTATCTCCAGCATGGCTACTTCCCCGAACCTTCGCGGCGTCGCGCATACCACTCGACAACAAAATCCATCAAGCCTTTCCGCAGGCCGATGGCGAAGAACAGGATCACGATCCCGAGCACGATGCCGTGATAGTCGGTCCAACGAGTAACGGTATCGTTGAGGATCAGGAGCAGCACGGTGCCGACCATCGGCCCCAGAAATGTAGTCACGCCGCCGAGCATGTTGATGAAGATGCCCTCGCCCGAAATGGTCCAATAGGCGAATTCCGGATAGGCTCCGGAGACGAACAGCGCCATGATGACACCGCCGGTGGAGGCAAACATCGCCGCCAGCACGAAGATCGTGAGTTTTGCGCGCCAGACATCGATGCCGACGAAGCTGGCGCGGCTGGCGTTATCGCGGATCATCCGCAAGGTATAGCCGAACGGCGATTGCGCGATCTGACGCATCAGTAGAAGCCCGATCACCAGCAGTGCGCAGCTTGTGATGTACAAATGCACATGATTCGACAAATCGATACCGAAAAAGGCCGGACGCGGAATGCCACCGCGCAATCCCTGATCGCCGCCGGTCAGCGATACCCAAGACAGGATGGTCGAGTGGATCAGCATCTGGAACGCCAGCGTCACGAAGGCGAAATAGATTTCCTTCAGTCGCACGCAGATGGCGCCAATGACAAGGGCGACGACAAACGTGATCACCAACGTTGCGACGAAAGCCACAGGGATGGGAACACCGGTCTTCTGCATCATCAACCCGAAGCCGTAGGCGCCAAGGCCAAAGAACATGCCATGGCCGAACGATGTCAGGCCGGTGTAACCGACCAGAAGGTTGAGCGACGTGGCGAACAGCCCATAGGCCGCGCAGCGGATCACGAAGTCGAGCAGCAATTTACTGCTGAAGACCATCGGCAACAGCGCAAGCACGACAAAGACCGCAAGTGCAATCAGGGCATCCCGATTACGGCGCGGCTTTGCTTCGGTGTGGGGCACATCGAGTGCCGGCGCCCCCTGTTCGGCCTGCAGCTCGGTCATGCGACCTCCTTGCCGAACAGGCCGGTGGGCCGGGACACCAGCACGATCACCATGAACAGGTACATCAGGCCTTCCGTGAACAAGGGAAAGCCGAGCGATCCGAACGAGCGGATCATGCCGATCAGGATCGCGCCGATCAGCGCCCCCAGGATCGAGCCCATGCCGCCGATCACAGTGACGATGAAGGATTCGATCAGGACGGAAAATCCCATGCCCGGCGTCAGCGAACGCACCGGTGCGGCAAGCGCGCCAGCAAGGCCTGCCAGCATGCCGCCCAACGCAAACACCCCGCCATAAATCAGGCCGGTGTTGATGCCGAGCGCAGACACCATGCCCGGATTATGCGCGGCCGCCCGGATCACCTTGCCAATTCGCGTGCGGGCAAGGCCGAGCCCGAGGATCACGGCAGCGACCAGCGCAACGCCGATCAGGAGCAAATAATACGGCGGCACCACGCCGCCGGCGATGAACAGCGGCGCCACCTGGAACGCCGCCGGCATACCCATCGACTTGAATTCCGGCCCCCAGATCATCCGCACCACGTCATCGAAGATCAGCACAAAGGCGTAGCAGACGAGCAACTGCATCAGCACGTCGGAGCCGTAGACCCGGCTCATGAACACGCGCTCGAAGATCAGGCCAAGCAAGGCCGTGCCGGCCGCCCCGCACAGCATCGCCAGCGCAAAGCTGCCGGTGTATTGGTAGGCCGTCATCGCGAAATAGGCGCCGAACATATAGAAGGCACCGTGGCTGAAGTTCACCACCTTGAGCACGCCGAAGATCAGCGTCAGCCCGACGGCGACCAGGAACAGCAACATGCCGATGATGAAGCCGCTGGTGGTTTGCGTCACCAGGCAGGCAGAACTGGCGAGACAGCCGGTAAGCGCGTCGAGATCCAAGGGAAACATCCATTGCAGCGTGCCAACAGGGGCGCGCGAGAAACACTCGGCAGCAAGCAGAGGCGGCTACACCGCCTCCGCTCTTCGCCAGTCGATCAGGTGTAGCCCTTGGTCTTCTTCCACTCGGCTTCGAGTTCGAAGATCGTCTTCCAGTCGCCGGCCTGAACTTGCGGCACGTAAGGCTCCTGCGGGATCGTCGTTCCCCAGCCGATCGCATAGCCGACCAGCGTCTGGTCCTCGGCGCGCATCGTGACGGTGCCGTCGGCGCCGAACGGCGACTTGATCTTCAACCCGCGCAGCGCCTCCGCAATCTTCTTGCCGTCGGCGGAATTCGCCTTCTTCGAAGCCTCCGCTAACAGCATGATTGCAGTTGCATTTTCCCATGACCAGTTGGTGGGATATTCGTTGTACTTCGCCTTGTAAGCGTCACCCCAAGCGGCGTTCTCAGGGGTTGCGGGATAGGTCTTGATGTAGCGGTTGCCGGAGTGAATGCCCTTCGGCAGGTTCTTCACCACCGTCAGCGCGGTGTAGTCGGCCATGTTGACCGCGAACACCTCCATCTGGCTGAACAGCGCATAGATGTTGGCCTGATCGATGTAGGACGTGAGGTCGCCGCCCCAGAGGCAGGAATACAGCGCCTGCGGCTTGGCCTGCAGGATTTTCGTCACCACCTCAGTGTAGTCAGGCTGGAACAACTTGGGCCAGGACTCGCTGATGATCTCGACGTCGGGCGCGAAGCGCTTCAGGTATGTCACGTATTCGCCGGTGGTGTCGCGGCCATAGGCATAGTCGGGCGAACAGGTCGCCCATTTCTTCAGGCCCTTGGCCTTGGCGATCGCCGCTGCGTAGCTGCCGCCGACGATCGAGTCATGCACGCCCTGGCGCGCGGTGCGGAACGCGTTGGGAATGTGCTGCTTGGGATCGGCCGTCAGCGCCGAGGTTTCCGAGTTGGTGTGAAGGCAGAGCACGCCGAGATCGCGCGCCACTTCATGCACCGCGAATGCACCCGATGACGCTTCCGCGTCGATCAGCAATTCACATCCATCGGTATTGACGAGTTCGCGGGCGACGCGGGCGGCTTCCTGCGGCTGTCCCTTGGAATCACGGATCACCATTTCGACCTGACGTCCCGCCAGCCCGCCGGCCGCATTGACCTTTTCGACTTCCAGCATCACCCCGTTACGCGACGAGGTTCCGAGCTGCGCCACGCGTCCGGAGAGAATGGTCGGCATGCCGACCTTGATGGTCTTGGCCTGCGCGCGCGCCACCCAGGGTGTCGCAAATGTTACGGCCCCGGCGCCCATCATCGCCAATGTCGCACGGCGGCTTACGCCCGGTTTGCGGGTTCTCGTCATTGCTTCCTCCCTGTGGGGTTTGCGTTCCCAAATCCCTGCCGGAGATCGCGTCGCCTCCGTACTCACAAGGATTTCAGAGCAAGGGGGGTGACGTCAAGCCAAATATGAATTACGAGTCATAGTTCATCTAGGGAGAGACGGGGCCGGAAACCGGCTTTTTGGGCGGATAATGATCAATCTATCCAGCTTCATCGCGTTTCACGCCCGGCGGACGCCGGATCGCTGTGCGCTGAAATACCGCGGCGAGGATGTCTCCTATGCCGAGTTCGACGCCCGCATACGTCGGGTTGGCGGATGGCTCGCCGCACGCGGCGTCGGCCCCGGCGACGTCGTCGCGATGCTGATGAAGAACAGCACGGCGTTTCTCGAGCTCGTCTTTGCGACCAGCCATATCGGCGCGGTGTTTCTGCCCATCAACTACCGTCTGTCCGCCGACGAAGTCGGCTACATCGTCGGCAATTCCGGTGCGCGCATCCTGATCGCGGATGACGAACTCGCGGACATCGCTGCAGGCGGCGCTCCGGTGGTGCTGCTGGACGAGGCCGCGCAATCCAGCGCCACACGGCTGGCACCCGACATCGCCCCTGCCCCGATGCACGTCCGCCAACCGCGCGATCTGATGCGGCTGATGTACACGTCAGGCACGACGGATCGCCCCAAGGGCGTGATGCTCACTTACGAAAACCTCTACTGGAAGTCGGCCGACCAGACGCTCGTACTCGGGTTGAACGCCGACACGCGATTACTGGTGGTCGGTCCGCTCTATCATGTCGGCGCGCTCGATCTGCCGGGGATCGCGGTGCTCTGGCACGGCGGCATGCTTTCCATCCACCGTAACTTCGAGCCCGAGCAGGCGCTTGCCGCGATCGAGACGGAGAAACTCAACGCCGCCTGGTTCGCACCCGTGATGACGACCGCGATCCTCACCTGCCCGAGCCGCGACCGTTACGATGTATCGAGCCTGCGATGGACGATCGGTGGCGGCGAGAAGACGCCGGAAATGCGCATCCGCGCTTTCTCCGACTACTTCAAGAACGCCCGCTACATCGACGCCTACGGCCTGACCGAGACATGCGGCGGCGACACCTTCATGGAAGCCGGCCGCGAGATCGAGAAGATCGGCTCGACCGGCCGCGCCATCGCCCATGTCGAAATCGAAATCCGCGACGATGCCGGCAATCGACTGCCGGCCGGCGAGAACGGCGAAATCTGCCTGCGCGGACCGAAGATCACGCAGGGCTACTGGAAGGATCCCGAGAAAACCGCGGCGGCCTTCTTCGGCGACTGGTTTCGTACCGGAGACGTCGGCTATCTCGATGAGGACGGCTTTCTCTATTTGACCGACCGCAAGAAGGACATGATCATTTCCGGCGGCGAGAATATCGCCTCCTCCGAGGTGGAGCGTGTCATCTACGAACTACCGCAGGTGCGCGAAGTCGCCGTCATAGGCCTATCCGACGAGCGCTGGGGCGAAAAGCCGGTGGCGGTCGTGGTGCTAAGCGACGGCGCCACGCTGGAATTGCCGGATCTCGCCGATCACTGCCGCGCGCGCCTCGCAGGTTTCAAGGTGCCGAAGCAACTCATCATCCGCGAAAGCCTGCCGCGCAATCCTTCGGGCAAGGTGCTCAAGCGCGTGCTGCGCGCCGAACTGGAAACTCACGCATGACGCAATCATCGCAAGCCGCACCGGGCAAGGTGACAAAACTCAACCGGGCCGAGCGCAACGCCTGGACCAAGCGCAAGATCTTCGACGCCGCCACCAAGGTCGTCGGCAAAGTGGGTTACGCCGAGGCTTCGGTTGCCCGCATTACCGAGGAGGCCGGTGTCGCGCAGGGAACGTTCTACAATCATTTCGAGAACCGTCAGGAACTGCTCGATCAATTGCTGCCGAAGGTCGGCACCGATATGGTTCACTTCATCCGCGAGCGCACCGGAAGCGCACATGCGGCAAGGCAGGAAATCGAACGCTTCAGCGCCTTCTTCGATTTCATCCGCGAGGTGCCGGAGTTCCTGCGCATCCTCAACGAAGCCGAATATTTCGCGCCGATCGGCTATCAGAAGCATCTCGACAATATCGCCACCGCCTATGTCCGCATCCTCCGGCGCGCGCGTCAGGCCGGCGCGATCATCGATTATAGCGACGAGGAGTTCGAAGCCATCGTTCACATCTTGATGGGCGCGCGCGGCTATCTGAGCCGCCGCTACTCCTACGTTGGCGGCAGCGTCACGGCAGCGCCCGGGCATGTCATCTCCGCCTACCGAAAGCTGGTTACGCGCGGCCTGTTCACACCGGAAAAAGGCAACAACCATGACCGCTGAGTGTATCGTCCTCGTCACCGGCGGCAGCCGCGGCATCGGCGCCGCCACTGCGACGCTGCTGGCCGAACAGGGCCGGCACGTGGTGATATCGGACATCGCACCGGAACCATTGACTGGAACGCAAGTCGTCCTGTGGCCGGCGCCTTTCGACGTTGCCAACGAAAGCGCCGTCGTCAGCGGCATCGCCGACATCGAGGCCGCGCACGGACCAATTGCGGGACTGGTCAACGCCGCCGGCGTCTTCGGCAAGATGCACCCGATCGAGCGCGTGCGAATGGATCAATGGGACCGCGAGATCAATATCGATCTGCGCGGCACGTTTCTGGTCGCGCGCAGCGTCGGCGTGAAGATGGCCGCGCGAAGGCTCGGCGCGATCGTCAATGTCGCCTCCGTTGCCGGCATGACGTCAGGACCGATCCATGCCTACACGGCAGCGAAAGCCGGCGTCATTCAGATCACGCAGACGCTGGCCGCCGAATGGGGCCGCAGTGGCGTGCGCGTCAATGCTGTCTCGCCGGGCTTTACGCGCACCGCCATGCTGGAAGCCGGCATCGCCTCTGGGGCGCTGAACAGGAAATGGCTGGAAAGTCCGACCGCGATGAACCGGCTGGTCGAGCCGATCGAGGTCGCACAGGCCATCGCGTGGCTGCTCTCGCCGATGAGTAGCGGCGTCACCGGAATCAATCTGCCCGTAGACGCCGGATATATCGCAGGCAGCACCTGGGCCGCCTATGGCGGCCTGCGCGAAGCGCCGAACGCGTAATGAGGAAATGAGCATGAACATCGAAGTATCGCGCAAGAAGCTCGATCTGTCGTCGGCCATCGCGGAGGGTGACATCCGCGTGCTGCTGATGGTTCTGGTGCATATGACGGGAGATGAGCGCTGGCTGGAACCGCCCTACAAGCCGAAGCGCGACGTGCGGCTGATTCCGGATCCGCAAGCCGGCGTTCCGCCGGAAATCCAGGCCGAAATCCGCGCCGCCGTGCTGACGTTGTTCGAAAACGGCGAGCCGAACCCTGTCATCACCGACCCCGGCGACGAGCTGATGCTGAAGATGATGCGCGCGACACTCGGCGAGAACGTTACGCCGGAATATGCGCCATTGATGCGCGAAGAAATGGGTTTTATCCCCCGAGAGGCACGCTGGACCAAACCTCCTTCCGGCGACAAGCTGGCGCAGCAACATGTCTTGATCGTCGGCGCTGGCGTCTGTGCCATCGCGCTGGGCGTCGCCCTTGGCCGCCTCGGCATCCCCTACACCATCGTCGAGAAGAATGCCGAACTTGGCGGCACCTGGTATGTCAACCGTTACCCCGGTTGCGGCGTCGACACGCCGAACCATTCCTATTCCTTCTCGTTCGGCGCGCGCAACCCGTGGACGCGTTATTTCGCCCAGCGCCAGGAGTTGCTCGACTACCTCAAGAAGGTCGCGCTCGAATACGACATCCGCAAACATCTCCGCCTCAACACCGAGCTGAAATCGTCGCACTGGGACGAGAACAAGCGGCGCTGGATCTCCACGTTAAAGACCGCCGATGGCGAGGAGACCTTTGAGTCGACCACGCTGGTCAGCGCGATCGGCCAGCTCAACGACCCCGCGCCCGCGCACTTCAAGGGCGAGGAGGATTTCAAGGGTGAGATGCTGCATTCAGCCTTGTGGACCGACGACATCAAGCTCGACGGCAAACATATCGCCGTGATCGGCACCGGTGCAACCGCGATGCAACTGGTGCCCTCGATCGCCGACCGCGTCGCGTCGGTCACCGTCTACCAACGCACCGCGCAATGGGCGCGCCCCGTGGCAGGCTATTCCGATCCCATCGCCGAAGGCGCACGGTGGCTGCTCGCGCATTTGCCGTTTTACGTGCAGTGGTATCGCTTCAACATGTTCTGGCGCTACGGCGACGGCCTATTGCCGTTCCTGCGCAAGGACCCGGAATGGCCGCATCCCGACCGCGCCGTGAACAAGGGCAACGACCGGCATCGCGAGGAACTGACGGACTTCATTCTGTCCGAATTGAAGGACCGCCCTGATCTCATCGAGAAATGCGTGCCGACCTATCCGCCCTACGGCAAGCGCATCCTGCTCGACAATAACTGGTTCAAGACGCTGACGAAGCCGAATGTCGAACTGGTCACCGACAAGATCGACCATTTCGCAAAGGACGGCATCGTTGCTTCGAACGGCAAATTGCGGCCGGCCGACGTCATCGTGATTTCGACAGGATTCAAGGTCACGGAGATGGCGGCACGTCTCAACATCAGTGGGCGTGACGGCAGGAATCTCAGGACGGCGTGGGCCAACGACAACCCGACAGCCTATCTCGGTCTCACCGTGCCGGACTTTCCGAACTTCTTCGTGATGCTCGGTCCCAATTCAGGCCCCGCGCATGGCGGCAGTGTGATCTTCCAGTCGGAATGCCAGAGCCGCTACATCTCGACTTGCCTCGTCGAAATGATGGAGCGTGACATCGCCGCCATCGATGTTCGCCCGGAGGCGCACGATCAATACATCCAGAAAGTAGACGCCGAACATGAGCAATTGATCTGGACCCACCCAGGCATGACTACGTATTACCGCAACAGCCAAGGCCGGGTGTTTTCGGCGATGCCGTGGCGGTTTGTGGATTATTGGGCGATGACCCACGACCCCAACCTACAGGACTACCGCCAGACGAACCTCTGACCTTGTTCCCGGGAACCGCACTCGCAATGTGACTTTAGGATGCTTGACACCAGCCGGCATCTGCCGCAGCATTTCGATGCTGCACCTGTTGGAGTCAGGGAGCGGGTGGCTCCCCACTTCACAGGCATTGGCGCCCCGGTGAGATGATCGAGACGACACGCAGCGGAAGCGGACGAAAGTCCGTCGGCCACTCTTGAGGAGGAGCATGACGCCACCGGATCAGTCTGGTGACCTTGCTCATCGCAAGGTCCAGGTGCGGTCGAGGTCATAAGCAGCTGCCAGCCTCATTGCACCTTTCGACAACTCGAACATATCCGCTGGACTGGAGCGCAAAGGCCACGCGCTGCCGGATCCTGAGACAATACTGGTGCCTACCAGAAATCCTTCGCTAAAACGAAGATGCAGGGCCCCGCGATGCTTGAATGCACCGGGGCCCATTCGTTTTGCAGTGGCAACCCGCGTCGCATGGTTCCATGCTCTGTTTGGATCGGGGATACTGACCTGATCGAACAAGGACACGCCATGGATAGGCCGCGCGTACGAATCTACACCGACTACAAGAGCCCCTATGCGTTCGTCGCCAACAAGCGGCTGTTCGAACTCGAGGACGCTCAAGGCGTCGAACTCGAATGGCTGCCCTACACGCTGCGCATTCCAGAATTCATGGGCACGGTGGAAGAGCGCACGCCGCATTTCTGGCGCAAGGTGCGGTACTCCTATATGGACGCGCGCCGCTTTGCCAATGCGCAGGGCCTCACCATGAAGGGGCCGCGGCGCATTTACGACGCCTTCTATTCCAGCGCCGGCATGCTGTTCGCGCAGCGCCATGGCTTGTTCCGACCCTATCACGACACGGTATTCCGTCGCTTCTGGAGTCATGATCTCGAAATCGACGAGCTGTCGGACATTTCGGGCGTGATCGGATCGATCGGCGGCTCGGCCGAGGCGTTCGAGGCCTACGTCCACGGCCCGGCGCGGGCCGAGCACGACCGCATCATCGATGAAGCGGAAGCGCTCGGTGTGTTCGGCGTGCCGACGATGGTCTTCAACAGCGAATTGTTCTGGGGCGGCGATCGCATCGACATGCTGATCGAGCGCATCAGGAATCCGGGATCGATCGCAACGGCGCTGGGCAGCCGGCATCGCAAGTAAAAAATTTCCGAAATGCTGAACACCTAGCCGACGGCCAAATGCGGCCAGCACCCGGTGCGCTCCAGCACCGGCCGCAACGCAGCCCGGCTCTCAGCATCGAGGGCGGCGAACTTGTCACGAAGTTGTTGCAGGCACTTCACCTGATATTTGAATGGCGCCAGCGCATAAGGCATGCCCCAAACATTCATCTCCAGCCGCTCAAGGCCTTTGGTAAACGCTTCGGCGTTGGCGACCAGGAACGGCAGATAGACCTCGCCGGCAATTCGCAATAGCGCCTCGGCCATACCGCCGAACACCTGCTCGCGCGAATGCCAATCGCCCTCGACGCCGGAGGCATCGTCCAGCCGCCGCACCCAGTGATCGGTGAACGGCGCCTTCGTACGCATGATCTGCATCGGCGTCGGGTCGGTCGCCATCTCGCTGAGCTGGCCGAACCAGGCGAAGTCGGCGAGCGACGGCCGGCTTCCGAACAGATAATTGGACATACCAACATGCGGCTCGAATGCCGCCAGCATCCGCAAGTAACTCTCTTCCAGCAGCGGCTTGTTTTCCGCCGTCGCGCCGAGAATGGCCATGCGTGAAATCTGCCGCTGCCGGAATTGCTCGATTTGCTCTGCGCTGCCGGTCTCAGCCTCCGACACCGACCACTCCTCGCCGGCCCAGCGCGCGACATAGGCCTGATCTTCCGGATCCCACCAGCGATAGAGAAACAGCGGCTTCACCGCCCATTCGTCGGCGAGGTCTTCCAGGAGATCGCAGACAAACGCGACCGCCTTGTCATCGGGAATGACGGAGCGTTCCTTGTGACGGCTCTCCAGGTCGTAAGCCAGCGTCGTAGTCTCGCCGCGGTAGGTCCCGTCAGGATACTGTAGCACCGGAATCAGGTTGGGCCGCAAATGCTCGGTCGCCTTGCGCAGCGCCTTGGTCATGATGACCCAATCGAACGGAATTCTCCGGTAGCGCAATAGCGCGCGCAGCTTGATGGCGTAAGGCGACGCGGTCGAGCCGATCAGCCGGTAGCGTCCTTCGGTCATGGCATTCATTGTTCGTCTCGCGGCAAGTCAGGCGGGAATACTCCGCTATCATAGGGAAAGTACCCCATGAGATCGACGTCCCGCCCGCATTCGAATTTCACCCGCCAGACCTGCAATAACGCCTGCAGTGCTCGCCTTGCAGCGCAGCGAAATTTACCGTTATTCTGATCGCCAATGACCCGGCCCGCCCTGCCCAATAATTCAACCGTGGAGAAACGCCATGAACCCTCCCGTCAATTCGCCCGCCATCAAGGTCGTGAAATCGGTTCGCGAACAGGTGAGCGCGGAGGAGTGGCAGGCGCGGGTCGATCTTGCGGCCTGCTACCGTCTCACCGCGATGTACGGGATGACCGAGATGGTCGCCAACCACATCTCCTGCCGGGTGCCGGGGACAACCGACCAGTTCCTGATCAATGCTTACGGCATGCTCTATGAGGAAATCGACGCTTCCAGCCTGATCAAGATCGATGTCGATGGCAACACGCTGCTCAACGCCTCCGACTATGACGTCAACGTCGCCGGCTTCGTGATTCACAGCGCCATCCACATGGCCAAGCACGACATGGATTGCGTGGCGCATACGCACACGCCGGCCGGCATGGCGGTCTCGGCGATGGAATGCGGTTTGCTGCCGCTGGCACAGACCTCGATGCGGTTTCTGCACATCGCCTATCACGATTTTGAAGGCATCGCCGACAATGTCGACGAGCGCGAACGGCTGGTGCGGGACCTCGGCGACAACGAAGCCATGATCCTGCGCAACCACGGCCTGCTGGTCGTCGGCCGCACCGTGCCGGCAGCCTTCAATGTGCTGTTCCGCCTCGAGCGCGCCTGCCAGGTGCAGGTGATGGCGTTGTCCTGCAACACCAAGCTGATCTATCCGCCGCAGAACATCCTCGAGGACACCTATGAGCGGATGCAGCCGAAGCCCGGCCGCAGTACCCGTAACGGTAACCTTGCCTGGCCGGCCCTGCTGCGCAAGCTCGACCGCACCGATCCGTCTTATCGAGACTGACTGAGCCGCTGCTGGGTGCGCCGGAACTCCGCACGAACTTTGGGCGCAGCCTGCCTGTAATTTGATCGCACATATCGTCGCGAAATCGCCGATGCTGAGGTCAGGCGTAGCGACGGGTGCGTCCGATGAAGACATTCATTCGCGTGGTTGAACTATGGGTGCCCGACCGAACGCGCACGCGCCTGGAGTTCGGCGGCTGTCTTTGCAGCGAAGAGTACGCGGAATTCAAGGCCGTCAGCGAAAACGCGCTGTTCGCCTATGACGAAGGGCTTCCGGGCAAAGCCTGGGCCTCCGGCCATCCCGTCATCCTCACCGAATTCGCAAACTCCTACTTCAAGCGCACGGATGAGGCGATCGAAGCCGGATTGACCTGCGGCGTTGCGCTGCCGGTCTTTGCCGGCGAATTCCTGATGGCCGTGATGGTGCTGTTCTGCGGCGACGACGAAAAGCACGTCGGTGCCATCGAACTCTGGCACAACGATCCGGAGAAATCCCACGAGATGGGCCTGGTCGACGGCTATTATGGCACCGCCGACATGTTCGAATTCAATTCGCGGCACACCAAGTTCCCGCGCGGATTCGGCCTGCCCGGCCGCGCCTGGAAAGCCGGCATGCCGCTCATCATCAAGGATCTGCACAACGCCAAGAGTTTTCTGCGCTGGGAGGAAGCGAGCGAAATCGGGATCAATTGCGGCGTCGGCATTCCCTACGTGACGCCGCCGGATCAAACCTGGGTCATGACGTTCCTGTCTGCGCAGGCAACGCCGATCGCCAGACGCTTTGAGATCTGGGCGCCGAACCCGGCGCGAACGGAACTGGTGTTTCAGTCCGGCGATTGCAGCAAGAATGCCGACCTGACCTCGCTTTATGCCTCAAAGACGATCCGCAAGGGCGAAGGCAGCATCGGCGGCGCCTGGGCAACGGGCATGCCCGCCATCAACGAACATCTGAAGGTCGATGAATCGATCGCGGCGCAGCTTGCGCGCGCGGCCGGCATGAACCAGATCGTTGTGCTCCCAGTGATCGAAAACGCGCTGCTCAAGGCCGTGCTCGCCTGGTATCTCTGAACGGCCGTTCAACTGGTCAGGAAACAGGCGGCTCCCGCAGTGTCCTGAAATAGTTCCGCACCTCCTGCACGAACAGATCGGGCTGTTCGAATGCCGCGAAGTGACCGCCCTTCGGCATTTCACTCCAGTGCTGGATATTCGTGTAGCTCGCTTCCATCCACTTTCGCACCGGCGTGACAATCTCCTTGGGGAAGACGGCCACGCCCGTCGGTATCGTCACCTTGAACGGCGCGCGGCGCTTAGGCCCGAAACTCTCCCAGTACAGGCGAGCCGACGAGGCGGCGGTCGCCGTCACCCAATAGAGCATCACATTGTCGAGCAGCTCATCGCGGCCAAGGATGTTCTCCGGGTGGCCGTCGCAATCGGTCCAGGCCCAGAACTTTTCCAGAATCCACGCGGCCTGCCCGCTCGGCGAATCCGTCAAGGCGTAACCGAGTGTCTGTGGCCGGGTCGATTGCTGCTTCGAATATCCGGAATCCCAATCGACGTAATGCTGAATGCCGTTCAGCGCCCGCGCTTCCTCGGACGTCGGCTGCCCTTCCACGTTGGGCCGCGTCGACATCGCCAGCGTGACGTGAATGCCAGCGCAATGTTCGGTGTCCTGCGCGCCGATCGCGGTCGTGATCGCCGATCCCCAGTCGCCGCCCTGCGCGCCATAGCGCTGATATCCAAGGCGATCCATCAACACCGCCCAGCTTGACGCGATGCGACCGACGCCCCAGCCGGTTGTCTTCGGTTTCTCCGAGAAGCCAAAGCCCGGCAGCGACGGGCAAACGACGTGAAACGCGTCGGCGGCGTTGCCGCCATGCGCGGTCGGATCAGTCAAGGGCTCGATCACCTTGTGAAACTCGACCACCGAACCCGGCCAGCCATGCGTGATGACCAGTGGCATCGCTTCCGGGTGCGGCGAACGGACGTGCAGGAAATGAATGTCGAGCCCGTCGATTTCGGTGGTGAACTGCGCAAAGCGATTGAGCCGCGCCTCGCGCCCGCGCCAATCGTACTCTTCCGCCCAATAGCGGCAGATGTCCCTGATCCATTTCAGTGGCGCGCCCTGGCTCCAGTCCTCGACCAGTTCGGCTTCCGGCCAGCGCGTGTTGCGCAGCCGCGATTTGAGATCGTGAAGCACGTCTTCGGCGATCGAAATGCGATAGGGTTTGATTTCAGCGCGCATGAAAGACCCTTTTCAAAGCCCAGCCGGAGTTGCCGGGACGGATTTCACAGGCGGAAATCATCGTCGCACGCGAGGCCGATATCAAGGGAAGTGTGGCACGCTACGGGCTGCCATTTCCCACGAGCACAAATGGCGCCCATGCGCTCGGGTGCGTATAATCGCCACCCCTGGCGATCAAGGCCGAGAGCGAGCGGCGAAGCCCTTCAGCGCGGCCGATATCGGGATGAGACTTCATCGCATCGATTGCGCCGGTCGTGATGGCAACAGCGGCGTCTGAGCGAACAGGCCAGTGTGAGACCAACAGCGCACGTGCGCCTGCATAGAAGAACGCTCCCGCAAGGCCGGAGAATGCCTCCGAGTTCGATGAATCACCGCCGGCCGTGTTGCAGGCTGAAAGCACCATCGGCGTTGAGTTTGAACCCCGAAATCTCCGATGATGAGAGGTAGCCGTCGTCGAGGTGCAGCTTTTTGGAAAATGTCCTGCGGATCAATCGTACCGGTTTCACGCCGGTAGCGACCTCGCCAATATGCGACGAACGCGCTCGGACGAAAGCGCAAGAAAATCAACGAGACTTGGTTTCGAATTGGTCCGGCCCATCGCTGCGGACAGCAAAGCAGCGCGTCGATCTTGGACGCAACTTCACACGAGCGTTGAGTCTGCCAGAAGATGGCGCAAGCTATCAATCGCGCAGGCAATGCTCTCAATCGCGGGATCGAGCAGCCGCCCTCATCGCATCCTGTCTTTCAAATGCAGGAAAAACTTACAGCAGCAAAAAGCGCATATCAGCGCCGGCAGAAACATGACTGCGGCGAGCAGCAAAGGCGACATGCTCGATGAAGGGGCGATCCATCTTTCAAACGACCAGCCCAAAGCGAGATCAATGGAAACAACCAGCAACGCGAGGGCAAGCAGCGGCAAAAAAAGCCCTGTAAGCATTGAACGCCAGCTCGGTGCAGCTGCCGACCAATCGATGCCATCGAATTCCTGATCGGGATCGCTTGGCCCGACCTCGCGAGGACGCAGAGGCCACGGGGCTGCATCATTCATTTTAATAACCATGACAATTGAACAGCGTGATTATCTTTAAAACCAATACTGGCGGACCAATATCGGCAACCTCTCGCAAGTCTATAGCAGCGATTTGATACCGTTTGTAGGGCGAAACAGGCTTAATTTGGGTTCCACACAAATCTGCCTGTGGAGATATAATCGCGGCCTGGCGATTTAAGCCGCTTGCATTAATCGCTTGATGGTGACGCCCGGCTTAGCAGGTTCAACAAACGAAGCTCCGAGGCCGCGCTTCACGTGCCTCGACGATGATGAACGATTTCGAATCTGGTGCGTTGTGCCCGGCCAATCAGCGATCTGCAGCCGGTCGAGTGCGCGAGGATGGTTATTCGTATTCTGTTCGTTTCATGGGCCGTCTTCCTGCTGGCCTCGCAACTCATTTGCGGCTGCGCCACATTCCTGCATTGGCTTTCGGCAGGCTAACGGACCCACGCCGCAGCGATGTCCGGCAGATAAGATCAGTTACCAGGGCCACCAGCTGTAACGATACCGCGGATTACCGTAGTTGCCAGGTCCAGCGTACGGTCCATAGAAATTCTTGTCGCCATAGACCCACCTGGCGACGGGCCGTCGCACATTCGGTCGATAGCAGTTTCCCGCCTCGTCACAGATGACCTTCGCGGCCGTGATCAACGAATCCGGGGCAGGCTGGCTATGGCTCAGAAGCGGCGCCGCATCGGCATGGGTTGCAATCAAAAGGCCGGCCACCAGCACGGACGCAAAGATCGTTCGCATGTTTCTTCCCTCGCGCGAATTTACTAGCTGCTTCGAAAATACAGATACTCGAAAATACAAGACCGAAGGCTAACCGCCGGTGATGACCTCCGCCTCACCGGGTTGCGGCCGGCTCCTTGGGAACGACGTACCCAGCCCATGGATGGCCAAACCGGAGCCTGCCCAATCGAGCCTACCCCGCTTGACCGGACGCTGACTAGGGCCTTCCACGCGTATTTTTCCGCGATTATCTGGGGTTCGCGCGGCAAATTTGCGTTCGCGAGTTCAGCCGCCATGCCGTCAACAGCCGACAATCACATCGGGCTATCAGGCTTCCGGCAAGGCCGATCCCGCCGCTGAAAACAGAGCGCAAGTCAAACCCGTCGCCGGCCATTTCCACTAAACCGGATGCCGAATGCCCGCCTGAATTGACGTGTCGCGCAGCGACTGAAGCGTTCCTCGCGGAGAGCCGCACCGCCCACATTTCAGAATCGAACACGGGTCCGGCTGGGCCTCGATCGGCAACGCAACCGTCAGGCTGCCGCATTGTTCGCAAACCAGCTTGAAGGTTTGCCTGTCCATCAGGGTGACGTGCGCTTCAACACCCATATCGAATCCACCCATCGGAAATGCATCAATCTGAAATAATGCACGGTTAAAAATCAACAGGTCGAGAGCCGGCCCGTGCGCCGCCCAGAGCCCAACAAATCCAGATTCCCGCTGGGTTCTGCAACGGCTGAACGCATTTAACCCTAACAGGGGCGGGTGATGGCATAGCAGCTTGTCGAGCTGTCCGCGCGACTATGTGCCGCTGAAGCCAGGGCACGATCGCAGCTTCAAAATAGCCTGACGATGTCGGGGAATTGTGCGCCTAAAGCCTTATCGGCCTGGCGGCTAGAACGGTACTGTGCTGGCCCTGCCCAACTAGAAAAATGGTTAACCCGAGCAGCGTGATGCGTTGCTCGGACATTGCGCAGCAAAAACGTCACATCCCCTAAAAAAGTGAGAAAAATGAATGACATCAAGGCCTGTTGCACCAATAAAAACCTGAATCTCAGTTCCGCTGAATCACCGCCCGGGCTACAGTTTAGCGTCAAAATTTAACGGGATTGGCGTAGCGCTGGTTGCATGGGCAATTGGGGCGGAAAATACCTGAACCAGACGGCATTTCGGGCGGCGCTGGGGGCGCTTTTGCTCGCCGTGGTTTTGTGCGCGGGCGCCAGTGCCCAGGTCGCTGATAACGGTCCTCCGCTGGAGGGCGACGCCTATACGGCGGCGGAGAGCGCCTACAAGGCGTTCGGCCAGGGCGACTACAAGGCCTCAGCAACAAGCGCCGCAGAGGCTGTGGCGCTCCGTCCTGATCTCCTGCGGCTGCACCTTCTCCTGATCGATTCCCTGGTCGCTGCAGGCGACCTCACCCGGGCCGAGCAGGCAACAAAGACCGCATCGGCGGCGTTTGCGGGCAACCAGGAGCTCGAAGGGCGGCAAGCCAATATTCGCCAACGCCTCGCCCAGCGGCCGGCCGGTGAAGGCTACAAGGCGCTTGAGAAGGGCGATGCCAAGGCGGCGATCCGGGCGGCGCGCAGCGCGGTCGAATATGCCCCGGACTCGATGTCCTATCGCCTGTTGTTGCTGAGCGCCCAGCTCGCGGACAATGATTTGCCCGGCGCACTGACGACTGCCACCGAAGCCATAGCGCTCGATCGGGCAGACTATGTCCCCCTGGCGTGGCGCGGCCACATCAACCAGCGATTGGGAAAGCGCGCCGACGCCGTTTCTGACTTTAGCGCCGCTCTCGCGATCCCGGGCCTGACCGAGGCTCAGCAAAAGAATATCCGCCTGATCGCCGCGGATGCAGCTCTTGCATCGGGGGACTTCAACGCCGCGATAGAGTTGTTAGGCAGCTATTCGCGAACCGATCCCAAGGTCATCACCCGACTGACCGACGCCGAAGGCGCACGCCAACGCATCGGGGTGCTGCAGATCAACGGCAGTCGCGTGCCGGCGCCGATACAGAATTGTTTAGCCAATACCAGTGGCGTTCGCTGCGAGCTCGAGGCACCTCTGGTTTCGAGTATTCTGACTCCCGTTGCATCCGCTGAACAGAAAGCTGCAGCAGAACTCTATGAGGCGAAAGAACGCGCCTATCGGGCCGAACGAGACAAGGACTACAAGTTAGCCGTCGCTGAGGCGCACAAAGCCGTGGAGCTTGAGCCCGATGCCGTTGCGACCCGGCTTCTGCTTGTCAACATCCTGATGGTTGCTGGCCGCCCCGGAGAGGCCGAGACAGAGGCCACCAAGGCAATCAATGCGGGGCATGCGAGCGCTGAAATCTACGCGCAACGCGGATATGCGAGGAGCAAGCTCAAGAATTTCAACGGTGCGATGTCGGACTGGGAAACCGCCCTGAAGCAGGGCCTTCCTTCCGGTCAAGTTCGCAACATCAGGCTTTCGCTCGCCGATGCCGCCTTGACTGCCAAAGCGCCGCTCCGGGCGTTGCGCGCGCTGCAGACATTGGCCGTCAGCTACGATACGGCGATCCGGAAGGCCTATGCGCTACAGGCGCTCGGACGAAAGGAAGAAGCGCTTCCCGAGTTCAGGACAGCCGAACGGCTGGCAACCACCGCGGTCCAGAGAGACGGCGCGTTGCGGGCGCAGATCAACACGTTGGTCGAGCTGGATCGCAGACCAGAAGCACGTGTCCTGTTCGATCACGCGATGGCCCATGGCAAACTGACTTCCATCCGCGACGCTGACGTTGGCTACCTGGCGGTTGCGGTCGGCAATGATGAAGTCGCGCTGGCGCGCTTCGATCGCGCGCATGCCCATGGACAATTGCCGGCTCGGGCCACGATCGATGCGGGATATACCGCTATGCGTCGCTTCGAAAATCCAAAGGCCATCGCCTACCTGATGGAAGGGATCGACGCCAAGGCAGACGGACGGATCAATATTGACGATCAGAAGCTGTTCGAGACGCGACGGACGGTTTCAGACCTCGCCCGCGTATGGGGCATCAACAGTTCGGTTACATACGGCAAAGTTGGTTCGGCGCCCAATCCGTTCCTGACGATAACGGCGCCCAGCAGTTACACGTCGCAACTGGGAACCGAGTTCTATTATCGCCCGGAAGGGTTCGGATACAGGAATGGCGCGATATTCGAGCTGTTCGGTCGCCTTTTCGAAACCCTCTATGACCAGTCCGGTGGGCCGACGGGCGGGCGCACGACACAGGGCATGGTGGGCGCCCGCTGGAAGCCGTTCTCGCAAGCCAACCTGGTCTTTGAAGTCGACAAGCTGATTGCGCTTGGCGATGCGGCGCGCGATGACACGCTGTTGCGCGCGCTCTACTCCTACACGGTCGGCACGGATCTGCGTGTTTTGGATGCGAGCTGGCCGACCTGGTATGTCTACGCGGAGGTGGATCGCTTCCTCGAGAAGCGACAGCTGGTCGCGATCATGGAAGGCCGCTTCGGACGAAGCTTCCGGCTCGATCCCATCAGCAGCAAACTGGTATTCTTCCCGCACGCCGTGCTGGCCGCAAACTACGACGATTCATTCGCAAACCGTTCGGCCTACTCGGCCGGCGCGGGTGTCTCGTTACGCTACTGGTTCGGCGAGACGAAATACATGGCGCCGCCCTCGTACTGGGAGCTGACGCTGCAGTATCGCTGGCGCCTCGCGGGTGATCAGCGGGCTCAGGGTATTTTCGCGCAGACGTCGATCAATTATTGAACGGGCACATCTGCACTAGCTTGATGCTACCGCTTCGACCAATCAAAATGGTGGTGGCTGAGCGTCTCATTCCTCAGTGGATGTGAAACGCTCGGATGAGACCGAACAATTCAGCCAGCTCTGCTATCCAAAACAAAAGCCACCTCTCGGTGGCTTTCATCATTTGAGCATTGTTGCGCAGAGATCAAATCACGCTAGTGCTGGAACACGCTTGGCGTTACGCCGATACATGCCAAAACCAAGCCCCGCAAATCCAAGGATCATCATGACCCAGGTGGACGGCTCTGGTATGGCGGCGGTGAACTGCACTTCGCTCAGCAGTATCCAGGGCTGCAGATTGGGATCGTATGCACTGTTCTTGAAATCGTTGACGTTATCGAGGAAGCAACTGGCGGGGTCGGAGTTGTCGCAACCGTATCCGACGACATGATTGTTGTAGTAGTTGATGCCATCCAGCAGCAAAGGCCCCCTATTCAGGGTCAAGCTGAAAGTGTCACTGGAAAGGATGGGCGTAGAAAAAGCCAAGGTAATAACTTCAGTTCCGCTGTACTTGTCGCCCAGATAATCCGTAAATGTTGTCGTGTAGGTCGGCGTAAAAGTCGTATTGCCAAGTGTGGTGATCGATAACCCCACCGATGCCGGCTGACCAACAAGGCCCCCGAAACCGAGCGACCCCGCATACGAACTGGCGACGTACAACGTAACCGTGCTGACGCTCTTCCCCGCCTCTAGGTTAAAAATGATGGTGGGATCCTGATATTTCCAGCCGACGTAGTTTTGGGGCCCGAACGAATAATTCTGCGCCGGAATGACATTGTCGGTCAGTTTGCCGGTACCGCCTGTCAGTAAGGCTTCCTTGGGAGCCCCATTTGATGGCACGACCAATGAAGAGCCGTTGGTACTGGCTTTGGCTTGAACAGAATAGGTCGAATCGAAATAGTTGTAGTTGCCGTTTTGAATGAGCCCGTTGCCGTTGTTCATCTCGTAACTGGTGACGGTGACCAGGCCGGCCGATGCAGCCGTGGAACCCAGCAGGGTAGTTGATAGAGCAATGAGCAAACGAGACCGCAGCGACATATTAAATTCCTCAAGAGGTGATCAAATAAATCGAACACCATCGTTTATTGTTACCAACTTATTACCACGGGGAATAATTAGTGCAAAGCCGCATCTTCCGCGGCAGCGTTTATCGTTAACGGCCTGATCGCTCAGGTTGTTGCAAAAGACTGCCCGTATGCGCGCATCGGTAGTATTTAAGCCCGTTTAGACAAAATCTGGCTCTATTTGGTTTGGCTGACGCCATCCGGCGTGCCTTCTCGTAATTACGCAAAAAAGCCGCGATAACCATCGGGCAGGATTGATTCGGCCTTTAATCGCCCCCCCTTGAATAATTAATTCCATTTAATTTCCGCCCTTCCCCAGCTCTGTCGCCGGATCGCAAGCGATTGCCCGGCAACGGACTGGTTCTACCGCCGACCGTCCGGGCGGGACTTTGCCCCAGGACCACCGGGCTGGTTTGCCGGCAGGGCCGGATCGGGAACCCTTGTGAACTCGTTGGTCACGCCATCCGGAGCCGGCCCGCGAAAAACGAAGAAGCCGCGGTCGGTGACCACGATGTCCCCCTTCTGAAGCAGACTGTCGTTCATGGCCATTTCCGAGGCGATCCGCTCGGCCTCAGCCGCAGACGGTGGCGGCCGCCTGACGCGACCGCTCTCCTGTGCATACGCCGCTGCGCTCAACATCAAGGCGGCCGAGACGACGAAGGCTTTCCACATGGCTTTCGTACACACAGAAGCGGACGGCCATCTGTATAACAAGAAAAGCCGCTTCAGCGGCGGCTTTTTCCAGACCGTGGCCGAACGCTCAGAAATTCGCTCGAACCTTGGCCATTCCCGAGCATACCGTCGCGGCGAATCTGTTTTCTGAGCCCGTTCTCGGTTCGACGTCCGGCCGGCTATCAACCTTGTCCGACTGGCCGCGCAGGGCTCTTTCGAGCTGTCGCCAATCGCTCTCTTTGATCTCGGTCGATTCATTCAGCGCCGCAAGCAGCGCGCTCGTCAGCCTGTCCGGCATAGGCCCCATCCTCTCGTGCCATCCGGCAACCATCCCGGCGGTCACAAGCCCGAAGAAAAATGGCGACGCAACCCACCCCAAGGCGCTTATCGCTCCGACACTATCCAGAATGGGAACCCGAGCGCGCGGCGATTCGCAAGCCGGCTAGCCGGCCTGGCCGTATCTTTTCCAACTGGATGCCGAATAGTGCCCATAGCCGGGACTAGCCCTGGGGCCCGCCCCTGCTCGGGACCGCCGTGCACGGGACAGAGTATGGTCAGACTTGGTCCGGTCAGACTTGGCGCTGAACGCCGATGACGGAGATCCGGGAGCCAGCCAGCTAAGCCCCCAAAAGCCATCCCACGCCGGCAACTATCGCCCACAGCCAGCCAACCATGGCGATCCCGATTGCCGCCAGATAGAGCGGCGGAGCTAACCCCTGACGTAACTTCTTCACTGTGAACTTCGCAAAGCTTCCGCCTCGGACAAGCGCTCGCGAAGGCGTCGTAATTCCAGGTATCGCTCCGTAATGCTGACAACTATGGGCTTTTTCAAAGCCTTCTTCGGCTTCTTTGATTTCGGCAGATCATCCACCGTCGTGCGGCTGTGCGCTTTCATAGGTAGCCCCCTCCTACTGCCTGAGAAACTCAAGCAAACGATGTGCCAGTCAAACCAGGGTGATGCGACCGGAACACCAGACCAACCTTTGTCTGGAGCGTTCTTATTGAAGTTCGATAACGCTTGCGTGACCCATTTGGGGGAAGTCGCGGAAAAAACCCGCGGCGTGGCGGCTAGTTGGGGGTTGACCGGTCGGTCCGTATCCACTGGGATGCGGTGCCGCCTATCAACATCCGGCCGTAGAGCCGGATTTTTTTCAATGCAAAAGAGCCGAACGATAATGCCTCATGCGCAGGAAAAACCTGGCGCCCAAATCTAAACCAAGCCAGAACGACACATAAGAAAAATCCAACGAGATTGCCGCCCGCGATCACGGTGGGCAGCCACGGCCCTCCCAGCAGCGCAACAGACGAAGTCAGGACCATCGTTCCGACGATAAATAGCGCAAGGAGAGAGAGTGGCGGCACCAGAAGATCGAGCGCCAGCGCAAGGACGTTCAAGTCGCCGCGCACTAAACCGGTCACGAGAAGCCGCGGAACGAATTTTCCGATGGTGGCGAGATGACCCTGCACCCAGCGTTGACGCTGACTCTCAGTCCCCTTGGCGCTGGTCGGAAATACGCTGGTAACTTTCACGAACGGAAAGAAATACGGGGCTTGGCCGGTTTTCGCCAGATCGAGCCCTAGCTTCAAATCCTCCACCAGATGACTGCTCGCCAGTGGAACGGAGTTGATCGCATTCCAGGGAAACATCATTCCTGTCCCCATCAATTGAACAGGGCAATGAAGGTTTCTTAGTCCAAGCGGTCGAATCCAGTTTCTGAGAATCCAGGCGAACTCTGCGAAGCTGTGATTGACGGGCGAATTGTCAGCGCTTTGCATCATGAACAGCGCTTGTACCGGCCGCTGAACGCCGTGACAGACCCGCTTCAGCCCTTCGATCAGGTCGGCCTGGAGCCGGCAGTCGGCATCGACGAAGAGGACAAAATCGGGCGGGTCCTGGCTAAGATGGGTTATGCCCCACCCCATCGCGAATCCCTTGCCAATTCTTATGGGGTCGTTGCGGACTATGACCTCGGCGCCCGCTTCGGTCGCAACCACCGCGGTGTCGTCGGTGCAATTATCGGCAACGACGATAAGGCGGTCTCCAGCGCCAAGCTGCGCCTTGATATCCTGCAGCGTTGGAACAAGTCCCAAGCCCTCATTATGCGCAGGAACAATTACCGCGACCCGCTTCTTAATATTTAATTCTTTGACCTCGAAAGGCTCCAGCCTTGGCGCCTTGAGAGCTGCAATGACTTCAACCAGCAGGACAGCGACGGGAACGCTGAGCAATCCAGCCATAGCGGCCAAGATCAACATTTCACAAATACCGATCTCGAAACGTTTGACTTAACGCTTTTTCAAAAAAAGTGAGTATGAGGTCAGGAATAAATATCCTGTTTCCCCCTCAATTACTACTATATTTCTCAAATAGATAATAGGACGAGGGACCCGTATTTTATCGGGCCTATTTTCGGATAAGTCGGGCAGAGCACATTTTATGAAGATCGCCTATCTGGTTAACCATTATCCGGCGATCAGCCACAGTTTCATTCGGCGCGAAATACTGGCGCTCGAACGCCTCGGCCACGAGGTCCTGCGAATATCGATCCGGGGTTGGGCCGACGCGCAGCACGGCGCCGAAGATCAGCTGGAGCAGGCCCGCACGCGTTACGTCCTGCGCGGCGGCGCCGCGCCGCTACTCCTTTCATTCTTGCGCATTCTGGCCACCAACCCCGTCGGCCTGTTTAGCGCGCTCGTTCTGACATTAAAGGTCGGTTTGCGGGCGGAGCGTCCCCTCCCCGTTCATCTGATTTATCTGTTCGAAGCGTGTCAGGTGGCCCTGTGGCTGCGCAGCGAAAAGGCGCAGCACCTGCACGTTCATTTCGGAACCAATTCTGCCGAAGTAGCGATGCTGGTCCGCGAACTGGGAGGGCCGCCCTGGAGCTTTACCGCCCACGGCCCCGAAGAATTCGACAAGCCGAAGTTCATCTCGCTGCCTGAGAAAATCCGGCGGGCTCGTTTTGTCGTCGCGGTCAGTTCATTCGGACGGAGCCAGCTCTTTCGCAATGTCCCCCATTCTTATTGGCCCAAGATAAAGGTGGTCCATTGCGGGCTTGAACCAGCCTTCTATCAAACCGATGCCACCACGGCGGCGAGCGGCGAACGACGATTGGTTTGCGTCGGCCGCCTGTGTGAACAGAAGGGGCAGTTGCTCCTGATCGAGGCGGCGCGGCTATTGGCGGAGCGCGGGACCAGGTTCGAATTGGTGCTCGCCGGCGATGGTGAAATGCGCGGCGAGATCGAGGCGCTCCTCGCAAAGTACGAGCTGACGGGCATCGTGCGAATAACGGGCTGGATCAGCAGCGACGAAGTTCGCTCCGAAATTCTCGCAGCCCGGGCGCTGGTGTTGCCGAGCTTCGCCGAGGGCCTGCCGGTCGTCATCATGGAAGCCATGGCGTTGCGCAGACCGGTCATTAGTACGTTCGTCGCTGGAATCCCGGAGCTGGTCGAAACGGGGCAGCACGGCTGGCTTGTAGCTGCAGGGGATGTCGAGGCGCTGGCGCGCGCAATGGACGCCTGCCTCAATGCCCCCGTGGAAACGATGATCAGAATGGGAGACGCCGCGCGCGCGAAAGTCCTTCAACAGCATGATGTGGACAAAGAAGCGAGCAAATTAATCGATCTGGTCTCGCAGTCGTTGAGAGTATCTGATGGCGAGCCAAGTCCCTCAGAATTAATTCCGGAAGCAAGGCACCGCGTGAAAAGTTGACGTTGGCTTGGCCTTAAGCCGTAGCTTGCTCGCATATCATCGCATGAGCAGCAGCTCCGGCTGGTTCCGCGCAAGTGCTGAGGGGATCGGAGGTGTAGCGGCTCATGATCCAAAGCGGCGCGCACGCCGCAGGCGTCGCCGATCAGGACGGCGCCTATTTAGCCAAATACCCTGCTCCGCCTGGGCTACATCATAAACGATATCAAGCGGCGGTCGTCCTCGTTCAACACCGCGCATCGATCATCATTATCATGATCCGCATTCGGTGCGAAAGAAAGACACCGCCTCGCCTACGAGCCTGCTTGATCGAGCTGCAATGAGTCGCGCCGACGTCTTATCAGAGCAACACCCGCCAAACCAAGAAATCCTGCAATCATCATCGCCCACGTTGACGGCTCCGGGATCGCATTCACCTGGACTTGCGATGCAGTGGCCGCTTGTTCCGTGCTGTACTCTGCAATTTGCCCATCAGCACCGGTATTGGCGGGATCAGCTTGCCCGAGCAACGGCGACACAAAAAAACCGAAGAAACCATCCCCTGCCGCCAGTATCGTGCTGTAAGATCCATCGTATCCGTTAACCGCTTGAGGAACGAACTTCCTCGATCCAAGATCAAACCCGAAGTAGACATAGGCGTCGAGGTTGCCAACCCACGAATCCACAAAGGACAGGTCGTAAAACTTCCCGAACAGATTGATCGAAAAGGCACTCAAATCCGAATAGCCAATAGTCCCGGTAGCCGTTGAGTCGTAGCTAAAGGAGCCGCTTGCAATCACCGCGTTCGAACTATCGGAAAAGGTGAAGCCTTCGGTAACTGTCGCGGCATTTGCCGGGGCCAAATTAAACGCCAACCATAAGCCTGCAACCAAGCCAAAATTAAATCTCATTGCCAGCCCCATGACTTTAAGTCTGCCAGCAGCATTGAATAAGAAAGTGATTCGCGTCAACAAATTGCTCGGGCCAGACGCCAGCACACGTGAGTCAGTCCGGTCAGCATCGAACTTCCCTGAGTTTCTCAGTCCGACTTCGCTAAAGCTGCCGGAGGCCCAAAAACTTCCAAAAATTCAACGGCACCACCGTTCTGGTCGTCTACAAACACGCCAATCACCAGCCGGCCGGTGGTCCAGGCCATTCCGTCAAGGTTGGTCTTACCCTGGGTTACCACCGGTGCCTTCGGATCAGCGTGATGGCCGTGAACGACATGGCGCCGACCGTGACCGCCCGCAAAGCCCCTTGGATATCGTTTCCACAAGAGCGTCTGCTCATTTTGCTTTGAGAGCGGAATCCTGGGGTCGACGGCTGCATGAACAAAGACCCTCTGATGATCCACGTAAATCAGTGGAAGATCAGCTATCCAGTTCAGGTGCGCCGATGGAATGACCTTTAGATCGTCGACGGCGCCATAGGAGGCGAGCGTTTTGTCACCACCGTTCTCCAGCCACCAACTCAACTCGGCGAGATTGCGGCTCGTCGTCCACATCATCGCTTCGTGATTACCCTTGAGGCACAGCAGGTCCAGCGCGGAGGATTTCAACCCCATCAACCGCTCTATGACCTGCCGACTCTCCGGGCCACGATCAACGTAGTCTCCCAAAGTCACAATCTTGAACTTTTGACCACTTGAATGTCGCGTGATGAGATCGAGCGCGCCTTCCAGCAGATCGAGACGACCGTGAAGATCGGGTATCGCATAAGTAAGCGCCATGGCCCACCGACTCTTTCCCTATCGCAGTGGTCCATCAGGTAGTGCGGAACGAAACAATCGACAACCCAGGCCTGTCCAACGCTTTCGCAGAAAGGAATCGCCTCCCGGAACTGTCCAGCGGCGTATCACGGATCTGTTTGTGGGCGTTCTGACTTAGACGGCAACCTGCTGTTGGCGAGGACGCACATGAAGTCGGCGATAGGCCGCGATGCAAAGACCCAATGCGGCGTCGAGCAAGAAGAGCAGGAAAAGCGCAACGACGAACAAACTGATACCAGTCAAGTCGTGAACAATCCCGTCGAGCAAATCGGGACCACCGTAGTAGGCGATCAACACGAGCGCCAGAACACGGATAAAATTTGCAGCAATCGTAATTGGAATGATGGACATCAGAAGAATGACACTCCGGACTTTTTCCGACCACCGGAACGCATATGCGTAAAACACCCCGATCGCCGACAAAGCAAAAATCGAATTCATTCCAGAGCATGCGTCCTTTACCAGGAGCTGGTACGTACCGATCATGATCATGACGCCATTTTGTGCGACAGGATAACCCGCGGCATACAGGATGCCCGTCACCATATTGGAAATGAGCACTTTGAGCGGGACGGTCGCCGCGTCGATTATCCAGTCAGGCATCGGAACCGCGAAAAAAAGAAAAGCGATTGGAAATGCGAGGACACGGAGCGCTGGCCAACCAAGCAGGATCAGAATGCAACCAACGATCACCGGGATGATCGAAAACATTTCAAAGGTTACGAGCCCCTGCTGGAGTCGCGCCAGGAACATCAACACCAGACCAAACAAGAGCGCCATCCAGCCGACAATCGGAGCCGGCGAGGTTTTGACCAGCTTCAAGTTGGAGCGCGATTGCCAGACGAACCAAAGTGAAGCCGCAATGATGAGCGGGCCGTGGCCTTCTTGCTCGGTCTGCCAAGGTCCATCAATCAAATTCGAAACAGTCGGCGCGTAGGCAATAAGGACGCAAGCCACGAGCAGTCCCGACCAAAGCAAACCCGCTGAAGTATCCGATTTCGTGGGCTGGAACACTTGGGAGTAAGTCATCGGTGTTTCCAATTAAACGCTTCAAATAACTAACATTTTGCAGAAAGCTCAACAACCGGTTTTATTTCCGCAGCACAATCAGAGCCGGATAGATCACGCCCGCAACAACCAGCAGCAAAGCAAGGACGGTTGAACCGGAATTGCCAACCTGGTTTGCGACCGCAAATACGATACCCGCCAGCATAAAATGCATCAACGTACGGGTTTCGCGGTCCGTAAATTGAAGGAAAGCGATGACCAGTCCGACAAAGCAAGTTACGGTCACTACATCAAAGAGCGTTGCCATATCCTAGGCCTGCCAAAATTGAAAAACAGAAGGGGCGGGCGAAATCACTGTACACCAATCAGGCGTCAATTTTTTCCGTCCCCACCCGGCTTCATTATTTTGGCATATTCACCTTGATACCTTGCTTCGAGATTAGCCGAGTAAGCGGCCAAGCTGGTTTCCCCTTTTAGCGCCTCCGCTCTCATCATCTGCCGCGCGACATTGGCTGCGGCCTCCCCCTCAAGCGGACGCGCTTCTTCACCTTTCACCTTGAAGAAAATGCCGTTGGGACCAGAGCGCAGGAAGAAGACGTCCTCTGCCTTCTTAGCCTCGATTGTGCTATTGAAGTCTTGTGGAATATCGCCGCTGTTCAATACGCTCGTCTGGCGAGCGTGCGGTATACCCGCCGACGTCAGGTGCTGATCAACTTCGTCCAGCGTTTTGGCGTTCTTGTTGGCATCGACCACCGCCTGACCATTCGGTCCGAACGGAAAACCAATCTGTTCAACGCTTAGGATTTTTCTATTGGCAAATTTTCCCGGATTATTCGCGATGTACCTATCGACCTCCGCCTTGCCAGGGGCTTTGGAAGTTACTGAACGAAGCAGAATTGCGTTTTCCAGGACCTGCTCTCGCGCGCGCAACAAGTCCAGCAATACGCTCGGCTCGCGATCAAGCTTAGCAGCGAGCGCCCGTTGCAGCAGATACTTGCGAGCAACCAGATCTCCCACCACCTTCCTTACAACCGCGGGATCCTTCTGTTTGTCAGGCGGAATGCTGGTAATGCGCAGTTCGTTTTCGAACTCCTGCGTTGTCACAACTTCGTCGCCGACATGCGCAATGACCTGACCACGATAGGCCGCGGCTTCATCGGATTTCTTGCTGCATCCTCCGAGCACGGCTGCGCAAACGCCCAGAACTGCTGCAATATGAAAGAGCCGGACCGATAAGCCCTTCATCTCAAAACTCCGTGATACGACATGGCTTTGGCAGGCGGAAATCCTCTGCCCACTGGCAATAGCTGCTTACGCATTTACTCGTCGTGCGTCGAGACCAATGGCCATGGCGCTAAAAATTTCAAGGGTTTATGTTAATATTGACGCGGCACAAACCTACGTCGTTTTAATTGGAAATCACAGCCGTTCATGTATATTATTCTTTCCAAATACAATGATTTGGAATGCCGAATCCACATCGAGTTAACCAATGAAAATTAGTCGCATTCAGGTGATTTTGGCGAGCATCGCGCTTCTCGGTTCTGCGGCGCTTGCGGAACTGCTCCAGCCTCGCCAGTTGATGGCGAGAACAGCTGCATCGCCCAGTCTTGAAAGCATCGTGCCGCGACAATTTGGCACCTGGACGCTCGTCCCTGAAATTAGCCCGGTTAAGCCAACTGAGGAGTCTGCTGAGCCGGACCTGCTATCAGCCAGGAACTACAGCCAGGAAGTGGCACGCGGCTACACCGATGGCCATGGCAACATTGTCATGCTCATGGTCGCCTATGGTCCGGTGCAAAATTACAGGCTCAAAGCCCATCGACCGGAAATCTGCTATACGGCAAATGGATTCCGTGTCTTCGACAAGACCGATACGGCAGTCAGCTATAAGGATGGAAGTGCGCCTATCAAAACCATGCGGCTCATCGCCGAACGGGAATCTCGGTTTGAGCCTTTGACCTACTGGATGAGAGTGGGCAACGATATCTCAAACACCGTAGTCGAACATCAGCTCAGCCGTCTAAAGTATGGTTTGCGCGGCATGATCCCGGATGGTGCCCTAATCAGAGTTTCAACGATCGGTCTGCCCCGCGAAGCTTCATTCAAACTACAAGACCAGTTCATTAAAGACTTGCTTGCTGCCGTTCCCTCGAAGGAACTCAAGTTCTTTATCGGCGCGTCTTAACTTGTCGTCCGAATCGGCTAATGGTCGTTCCGTACATCGCCAGGATCCGCGGAGCTCGGATGTGAGTGTGCAGTGAACAAACTGTTCGCCCAATCTGTTTGGCCCAGGCTTTTCGTCATTCTGTTCACTTCGACCATTTACATGACGCCCTGCTGGGCGGAAGATTTCAGCGATTCGTTGCTTGCATACGCGGTCAACATCCACAGAACGCCAGTCCAATCATGGCCGGGCAATGGAATATATATTGGCCGCGGCTTGTTCCTTACGGCCGCACACGTGGTTGGCCGTGCGTGGATGACGAGGCCCAAGGTCGTGGTTGCCGGTCAGGGATATCCAACGCGCGTCATCAAGGAAGGCAGTCTTGAAGGAACCGATCTGACGCTCCTGGCAGTCAACGAGGATTTGCTTCCCTCCCGATTGAGCCTGCGTCGGATGACGTTGTGCAAACAGGCTCCCGTCCCGGGTCAACGCGTGGTGACCATCGTACCAGGACAGGTGGCGCATTCTCAAATCTTATCACCCGAACGGCTCCCGATTGAGACCCGACGTTTCAGTACTGTGATAGCTGACGTGGCTCGAACAGGAAATTCAGGATCAGGGGTTTTCGACACCGATCGTCGATGCCTGCTCGGCATCGTCAGCCGCAAAATCTCGAAATCGCAAAGCGGTCCATACTCGGGACGCACGAAGACGCAAGATATTGCCAAGTACTTTGTGCCAGCCGCCGAGATCGCCACTTTCCTGCCGGCGGGCATTCTCAATGAAGGTCAATAATATCCGTAGTAGGAGTCGGGGGTTTCCTGCGCCTTGTTCACCACAACGCGAATGACAGGGCTTCTTTGCAGATGTTTCTGACACTCTTTGACATCAGCAACTGTCGTGGCGCCAACGCCGGCAACGAGCAAGGTGGCATCCATTCGCGGCAGAATCGAAATCACATCATCGCCAAGCAGCATAGGCGGCAGATCAAAGATTACGATACGTGAACGAAACTCCCGTTTGATGGTCTGCAACAAGGTACCCATTGTTTGCGAAGCCATCCATTCGGAAGAACTCGATGATGATACTGTTCCGGGAAGAACCAGAAAGTTCGTGGGGCCGACGTTCACCTGCATGACTGCAGAGGAGAGCGGTGCACGCCCTTCCAGTACACTCATCACCCCCCCAGTGCCCTGAACGCCCAAATAATTTGCGACCGTTGGCCTGCGAAGATCCAGATCCACAAGCAGGACCGATCGCTCCGCCAAGCGGGCTATGCTTATCGCCAGATTGCAAGCTGTCACTGTCTTGCCACAGCCTGCCGTGGGCGAGGTGATCGCCAGGAACTGCCAGCTCTTCTTGTCCATTTCCTGCAAGATCTGCGTTCGCAGCATGTCATAGTAACGCCCCTGCGGCGTCGCAGAGTCCTGCGCCACGATCCGGGATCGTTCGAGATGCGCTGGACTCAATTGCGCGCCTCTGATCGCGGGATCGACTGATCCGCGACGAACCACTTCCGGTGCGATTGCGCTTTGACCGGGAGCATCCGCGGCCCTCGCAAGCTCAACAGCTTGTTTGATCGAATCCATTGTTCGAACTCCCGCCCCTTCAGCTCAACGGAACAAACCGACTCTCGCCTTCGCCATGACCAAATCAAGCGGAGGTAGAAAGAAGTAGACGCCAACGAGCGCGGCCGCCAAGAGTACGAGAGAGCAACTTACCAACGTGATCAGGCGTCGCCGTCGAAGCCGCGTTTCGGCCCCGGTGACAATGTATGGAATCGAGATAATCAGCTTGCTGTCTACGATACTATAAAGATCGCCAGCCCTGCGAATGGCCTTGTCTGAAATTTCTACTAGCAAGGCCAGGCCGGCGCCTGCGATCAAGGCTGCAACGATCGCCAGGGCCGCTATCTTGGTTCGATTCGGCTTAATTGGCTGTTGCGGAACTGCCGGCTGCTCGATGACCTCCAGCTTTTCGGACTGTTGATCCTTTTCCAGGTTTTCGCCAAGTCGTGCTGCCGCAAGCTTCGCCGAGGCGGCGTCAAGATTTTTCTGAAGCCCTTCCTGCTGTGCGGTAAGCGCATCGAGGCTCGCTGCGGCATTTGGATCATTGCCAACGACGGCAGGCGCTGTCTTCTCAAGCGCTTCGATTTGGCGCTTCAACGATTGAATACCGGGATGTCGATCCGAGTATAGCGCGCTCTTCTGCGTCAACTCGGCTCTTAGTTGGTCGAGTGTCGAGGGTTGATCGCTCTTTAACGGCTTACCTTGCGAGACTCTCAATTGAGCAATCTTGTTATCAAGCGCAACACCTTCAGCCTGTAATCTCTGAACCTCGCGCGCCAAAAATTTTGTTGTATCTGTCGCCCGGCTTGTCCTGTCGCGCAAATCTTCATTTAGAATGCGCGTCATCAGTTCGTTGGCCACACGCGACGCAGTATCTGGTTGCGGGTACTCAAAGCCCACCGAGAAAACGATCGTCGGGTTATCCGCGCGCGAGCGCTGCTTGAAATCCAGCTGAAGATCGACCGGCGCAAACTTTGTATTCTTCTTCATCAGGTCTACGAGTTCGGTTACTGACATCAGCGACCGCTTTTCCGGGAACAACTGGAATTTGTCGGCGATGGCAATCAGATTGTCGCGCGTCATGGTACGCTGCTGAATGACCTGAATGCGCTCCTGCGCTGCGCTCGTCACCGTTGGTCGGACCAGCTCCGAGGGAATCTGCTGCGACTGAACCAGGATCTTGCCTTCGGACATGTACGTCGGAGGCCACAAATACGCCCCCGCGATACCCGTGGAAGCAATGACGACAAAGGGCAAAATGAAATAGGGCCACCGGCGCTTGAAAAGCTCCCAGTAAAATGCCGGCCGCAGTAGATAACTGCGGTCCTCCTGCAATTCCTGATAGTCGTCCTCGAAATCAACTTTCTGAAGCATGGTCATCCAACATCAGTCTATCAAGAGACGGCAAGGTTCGCATCTGAATGCTCGCGGTTCAACATATCATCAATCGACATTAATTTTAGTTAATAGTTACGAATCAATCGGATTTGCCGGCTCATCGTTAATGTGCAGGTCACAACCAGTTCCACTGGCACGATTTACGCAGTTTGAAGAAACCGCGGCTGCGGCGCGAAGTATTCGTTAAATTGAGCTATAAGCCAACCGCAGTGCCGGTCTAAGGAACATCAATGTACGAGGCATTCTATCAGCTACGGGAGAAGCCATTTTCGATCCTTCCCGACCCAGACATGATCTACTGGGGCAAGATGCACTCGATGGCTTTCACGATGCTCGAGTTTGGCGTCATGAACAACGCTGGCTTCACGGTGATCACAGGTGAAATAGGTTCCGGCAAGACGACACTCGTGAGGCATCTTCTCAAGAAAATTAGCCCCGCTATTACGGTTGGCTTGATTTCGAATTCGCCGCAGGGGCGCGAGGAACTGTTACAATGGATCCTGATGTCGCTCGGGCAGCCCTTCGATGGAAACTATCCAAATCTTTTCAAGCACTTGCAAGATTTTCTGTACGGCCAATACGCGAATGGGCGAAGGACCATTCTCATCATTGATGAGGCGCAAAATCTTGAACCGGAAGCGCTCGAACACCTTCGGATGCTGTCAAATATCAACGCCGACAAATTCCAGATCCTGCAATTGATCTTGGTGGGGCAACCCCAACTCAGAGACCTCCTGCTAGCCCCATCGCTGCACCAGTTCGCGCAGCGGATCTCTTCCGATTTCCACCTTAGGCCGCTGGATGAGCGAGACGCCACAAACTACATCGCTTTTCGCGTGCAAGCGGCAGGATCACCCCGACCACTTTTCACCCAGGAGGCTTGCGCGCTCATTGCCGGCGCTTCTGGCGGAATCCCGCGCATGATCAATGTTCTTTGTGATACCGCCCTGGTGTACGGCTTCGCCAACGATCGAAAAATCATTTCAGATCAACTGGTTAGAGACGTCATTGCAGACAAGCAACAGTACAGCATTTTTCCAGTGAAGAAGGTTTCCAGGGTTCCTTAAGTATTTGAAATCTATTATTTTCTAATCCATTATTTTCTAAGTCGGCTACGTCGGAAAAGTTAACGCTGCTCCCGCAAGCCTGCCTAGCCGATGCTGATGAGGGGATGAGCAATGCGGGTTTTTTTGGTCATATTTTGCCTGTTTTTCTGTGTTTCTGCAGCTGGTGCTCAGACCCTGAAGTCGGGTGACACACTAACGATTACGGTCTTGCAGGATCCGAAACTCGACCGCACCGTGGTAGTCGATCCGGCAGGCGAAATTGCCTTCCCGCTTGCCGGCCATGTCCGCGCGCGAGGCCTGACGGCGCAAGCCGTCGAAAATATCCTGAAGGCCAGGCTGAAGAACAACTACAAAGAAGAAAATCTCGATATCACAGTCGCAGTCGCGGCTGCGCCTAAGGAAATTCCCGAGGAAGATCTCAAGCCCAAGGTTTTCATCACTGGCGAGGTCGTCCGACCGGGATCCTATGTGGTTCGGCAGCCGACCACGCTGATGCAGGTGATCGCTCTAGCCGGCGGCGTTGGCCCGTTTGCAGCAAAAAGCCGCATCCAGGTGCGCCGGCGTGGGTCGGGAGGCGACGAGACGATCTTCATGTTCAATTATAAAGCCTACGAAGCCGGCAACGACCTCGAGGGCAATATCAAGTTGCGCGCGGGCGATGTAATAATGGTTCCAGAGCGGGGATTCTTCGACTAACGATTCATCCCCTTCCAAAAGGCGCCCCGCCGTGAAGCGAACAGCCATACTCGTATCCGTATGCTGCGTCACGGCGGCATCGAGGGCTTTGGCTTTCGATTGGTCAATTAAAACGACTCAGAGTGAAACGGTCGAATTAAACAGCAATCAATTCTTGCGCACGTCACCGGCCGCTTCTCTCGGCTCTTACTCGACGCTTACCGCAAACGCTGAAGCTCGAACACCTACTTCGCGCTTCAACATTGACGGTGATGGATCGTTTAGAAAGTACTGGGGGCCAGGTGTCGAAGGTGCGCCTTCGGAGTCCCTCACCTACGGGTTTCGCGCGCGTTACGAGCAAAGAGAGAAAACGCGGTCCGATCGCGAGTTCGTAGAGGCTGAGTGGCGGCAGTCGAGTGCAGCCTTTGCTCTTTTGAACGAACTCGGCGTCGTAAGCAACGTTGGCGGATTTATTGACCGATTGACGGGCACGGGCGGTATCGATCGCTCAATTACTTCCAGGGACAGCTTATCCCTGTTAGCCACGTCCACACGAACCAGCTATGAACCCTCCACGGCTGGAACGCCATTCACCGACACCTCGGCGCGAGGAGTCTGGAGGCACTCTCTAAACCCGATAACCTCCATCAACCTTTCGTCGGAGTTTGAGCTCCTTGACTATGGCAACACGTTCAACACGAGCATTCAGATCTACCGTAACCAGATAGGAATAGATGCAACGTTATCGGCCGTACTCTCATTTAGAGCAAATGTCGGTGCTGTCTATATTGCGACCGAAAACGGTGCATCAACTTCTGTAATCGCTGGCGTCCCATCCACAACGCCCGTCTCGGGCTCGGTCGCCGATTGGATTGGCAATGCCGTCCTGACCTACCGTATGCTTAAGAATACGACCCTGGCGATCAATGCAGTCCAGTCGGTCGGGCCAAGCGTCGTTGGCTCATTGTTCAAGCGAGACTCGATTTCAGCCAATATCACACAGGTTCTCAATTCAAGATCAAGCCTGACTTTGTCGACGGGCATAAATCGCCAAATATCGACTACAAGCACGGATTTCGCTTCGGCGTCAGCGAGCTATAATTACAGTCTGACGCGAGAATGGCTGGCGCAACTGAGCTATAGATACCTTCATCGATTTGCCAGCAGCGGCGCCAGCACAAATATCGACCCACTAACTGGAACGCCAACTGTTTCAGGTACCGGGCCTGCGGACTCCCATAGCTTGATGGTGGTCCTCACACATAGCTATACGCTGCTGCCTGCAGGAAACTAGCGCCGCTCATTTCAGAGCTGCACGAATGCTCTCCTTCAGAGCTGTGCCATCCGGCTCAAGGGAAAGCGCCATCTTGAGCTGTTCGGCGGATTTCTCCGGCATTCCAGCTGCAGCATAGCTCATGCCAAGGTGATAGTGAGCAGCGGCCAGGTCTGGTAACTTCTCGGCGGCAGCTTCCAAAGTTGAGACGGCGCCCTTGAAGTCGCCGCGTCTATATTGGGCCCAGCCGACCGTATCCATGAATTGTGGCACACTCGAATTCTTCAGCATCTCCGCCAGGGAAAAGGCCCGGTCAAGGCTGGCGGTGTCCGACCGATAATCGAGAAGTAGACTGACCAGATTGTTAATCGCCAGCAAAGAGTTCGGCTGATCCTTTAGAATAGACTCATATTGCGCGATGGCAGCATCGTTAGTGCCCCTGCTAATCTGCAGTGACGCAGAAGCCAGACGAAGGTTCAGATCGTTTGGTAACTCCTTCAAGCCCGCCTGAAGGATATCTCCGGCGGCATCGAAGTTCTTTTGGCGGACGTAAATCTCGCTCAATGCACCGTAGCTGACGGATTCCCTCGGCTGCTGAGCGATCGCCTCCTTATAAGCCTTGATTGCTTCATCATCGTTCTTCTGTGATGTCCACACCCGACCAAGCAACACAAGGATCTCTGCGTTTGCAGGAAGTCTTTTATTCATTTCCTGCAAGAGGGCGACGGCCTTATCCGCCTTGCCCTGCCTGACATAAGCCGAGACCAGCGATACCACGGGCTGAACAGCGTCCGGCGCGGTACGACGAGCGCTCTCCAACGCAGCAATGCTATCGTCGATCTTGTTCTGTCCAGCGAAGGCTGAGGCGCGAATCTGATCCGCCAGCGCGGGACCGTCCTTGATCTTCTCGATCCTATCGGCAACATTCAGTGCACCGGACCAGTTCTGTCGACTTAATCTGACCTGAGCTAACGACGAGAAAAGCTGCAGATTGTTGGGGTACCGATTTACGGCTTCAGCCAGCATGTCTTCCGCCCGGGCGGGATCTCCTCGGCGCTGCAGAAATCCTATGTACCGAAGCATGATCTGGGGATCTTGGTTAGCAGCCTTCAGTGCATCGGCGTACTGGCGATCCGCTAATTCGTTCTTTCCGGCGCGTTCATATGCCGAAGCCAGCAGGATCAACAAGTCCGGTGACTTCGGTTGATCATTTAGCGCTTCGCGGAGATCCGATATCGCGTTGTCAAATTGGCCACGATCAATATTGATGGCCGCGCGAAGTCGCAAGGCACCCGCATTGCGACGATCTTTGCCGAGGACTTCCGAAATGATCGGCTGAGCCGCCGCAACTTCTCCCCTGCCGACGTGGATTTCCGCGAGCTTGACCTGTGCTATCGTCTTCTTTTCCGGTGAAGGCGCTGACTGGGTAAGGGACCGCAGCGCTTCAGTCGCTTCCTTGATTTTGCCTTGGGCGATGTCCAGTGCGACGAGCGCGAGCTGATAGTCGAAGGTGTCTCCCCCAGCCTTTATCCGGCTATCAAGTTCTTTGCGTACTGCATCCGGGCCCTTCGTGAGGCTGAGGAAGCGAACCAATTCGAGACCGGCTTTAGCATCGTTCGAATTAGCGTCTGCTCTGGTACGAAACTCCACCTCGGCTTCATCGAACCGTCGTTGCGAGACCAGCAATTGAATGAGCTGGGCCTGATAGCTCTGCTCTTTGGGATTGAGTGAGATTACTTTGCGCAAAAGGCGCTCCGCTTGGACCATATCACCCTTTCGGGCATAGGCCTGTATTTTCAGCAGCGAAGTGCCCGTTGCGTCCTTTTGCTCCAGATTGAGCGGATCGAGCATCTTCAGCGCGGCATCAGCATCACCCTCCGAGAGTTTCCTGGCAGCAAGCAGAGTGACAGCGTCTACGTTTTTCGGGTCAATTTCGAGCGCGCGCTGCGCCTCGCGGGTCGCGCCCGAGCTATCGTTCGCTCGCGACAATACCATTGCCCTCAACGCGTGGAGCTGCGCGCTCGGACTATCCTCTTTTGCTCCATCGAGGACACGAGCTGCCGCATCGGCAGCGCCGCCGGCCAACATTATTCTGGCAAGGCGCAGTCTTGCGTCGAGGTCGTTCGGGTCAAGTTCGACTATCCGGCGCAAGTCAAGAAGGAGGGATGTCGCCTTGGTGCGCTCATCAACGCCGGCCAGCGCCTTCCAAACTTCAACCTTGTCGCTCTTGTATTTGACAGCCTTGAGAAGTTCGATACGCGCGCCGAGATCATCGCCCTTCTCAATCAGGGCCATCCCGCTTTCATAATAGCGCTGCGCGTTCTGCTCCGGAGATCCGCAGCCGGCAAGTAGCAAGAGAGCCAGCGCTGCTGATAACCGGTAGCTGCGAATATTTCGAACCCGCGGTAGCTTCATTTCGTATCTTTCATTTAGGACACAGAGCATCTTGGGCAACGGTCAGGGTGAGAGCAGGTAGTCAAACCTGTTCAAACTGAACATCCGCCTTACTTCAGGGGACATACCCGCGAAGACCAGTTTCTTGCCCCGGCTTGCAAGACATTTACGAACCATCAGAAGCAATCCGAAGAACCGCGGATCGATGCCATCCGTATGAGCCAGATCAACGATAATTTGCTTGCTGGTCGCAAGAGCAGCCCGAAACTGGTCAATTGCCTGGTCAATGTGGTCGATCGTAGCAGATCCCGACAATCGCAGTGTGACGAAGGACGGATCGGCGGCGGCCTCAATGGTGAGGAAATTGGCGTTGGCTCGGCGGGCAGTAATCGCGAGGGGCAGCACGCAGGTGACAAGCAGCCTTAAAAGAGCTTTCCCGTCGTTCCAGTAACGACGCCAAAGATAAGGTTCTTCCTTGATACGCCAAAGCCATTCGAATCCGGTACTCCTGAGAAGCTGTGGCGCTCGTTTTACGGTTCCAGCCTCGAAGTTAATGGTGGCGCCAAACTGAGCACGAATCGGCGGTTGCAGTCGGTGATGATTGTAGATCAACCATTGCTGGGCTTTCTCGGCACCAAAGAACAAGGCCAGCAGATCGGCGCCGCTCGCGTTGATTGCGTCGATGATGCCCCGGGAACTCATTTGTTCGAGCGTTCCAAACCCTGGATTGAGCGCTCCAACACACTCCAAGCCGCATTTTTCCGAATTGAGTTTGGTACGCACCCTTTCAGCCGCACCTTCTGCACCCCCAAGCAGAAAAATCTTAAGCGGGCGCCCTGCCCGAACCGTCGATTTCAGTTTCACAAAAAGGTCAGCCCCTGCTACGCGCTCATGTACCGGAACGCGAAGCAGCTTCGCTATCCAGATAAGCGGCATGCCGTCAGCCAAACATAAGTCGCTTGCCAATATGGATTCTCGGAAGTCGACGTTAGTCTGGCTTTTGACAAGGAAATTGACGTTTGGCGTAGAAACAAGAAAGGGCGCAGACGCGTCCTTTGCGGCATCCATTGATTGGAGCAAATTTGCGAAATTGATCGCATCAATCGGCAGACCCAGCAGGCCATAGACATCTCGGTCCAGATCGTCGGAATTCCATCGCTCCCTGAGGCTCTCCTCGACGTTCTCTCCGGGCGCTGAACCGCCGTCGGAAACCCGCAAAACCTTTAACATCACAAACACTTTCTTACGAAATACCCATCAACGGACGGCGAAATCCGAATGCAATGCACGAGCCGCGGCGACGATTTACTACCAAATCCTTAACCGGTAAAATCGTTTTAGTTTATGTGATTAATTACTGTGGCGCCTATTAAGTCGGCGTGGGGAATTTAACTAATATTATGAAAACCTTACCACCCATCTCAATTCTGTATCGCAGGGACCGGGGAATCTCCATATAAATCAGGATTGTCACCCAACGAGTCGGCTAACCTCCCAGCACGGCTACCTCAGAGATTAAACGAGCCAATGAACCAGATCAGCGCCGATATTCCAGATTGGACGCGCGAGGTTCCAAGGCAATTCTGGGATCCTGGGCGGAAGCTCCTTCTGTCCGTCCGACGCTATCAATTTTGGCGCGCTCGCGGCGGCCTCCTCGGTCATTTTTTCTGCAAAATTCTTGTCCTGCGCCACCGCTTTTGGAGCGTCGTCACCGGCGCAGATATCCCGCTAACCTGTCAGATCGGCGGCGGCCTCCTCATCCCACATCCTAACGGCATTGTTATTCATCCCGACGCGAAAATTGGCGTCAACTGCCTGATCTTCCATCAGGTGACTTTGGGCCACCGCGAGCAGGGCGGGGTTCCCGAGATCGGAGGTCACGTTGACATCGGGGCGGGCGCAAAGATCCTGGGTCCTGTCCGGATCGGTCCTCATGCTCGAATTGGCGCAAATGCGGTAGTCATTACCGATATCGACAGCCACGCGGTGGCAGTGGGATTCGGCAAGATTTACCACCCCGGATAACAGCTTTCCCGGATTGGGTTTGATCAGATCACGATGCTTGGGTCATCATATATTCATGGATTCTTTGAGCGCACGAATACTCGCGACACTATAGGCTGGATTTGTAACTTGACGGAGCGCGCAACTTGCAAAGCTCTGCGCACCTTCCGGATCGGCGACGTTAATGTTCGATAACATCCGCAGTGATTTTCGTGCTCACGGTCGAGATTGGGGCGCCCAAGGATTTTGGGTAATGATCGTATATCGGTTTGGCCAATGGCGCTATACGGTGCGGCCGAAACCGCTCCGAAGACTTTGCTCGCTGACATACAAAATCCTCTTCAAGTTGGTGCAGATCGTAACGGGCATCGAGCTACCGTGCGAAGCGATCGTGGGACGCAACTTCGTCATCGACCATTTCGGCGGTATCATCGTCAGCGGCTATGCGCGCTTTGGAGATAACTGCAGAATCCGCAACGGCGTCGTGGTAGGCCTCCGCCGGATCGAGGAGCCCAGCGCGCCGGTCATCGGCAACAATGTCGATATCGGCGCGGGAGCAAAGCTGCTTGGCCCAATCAAGATTGGAGATAATTCGATCATCGGAGCGAATGCTGTCGTGCTCGTGGATGTCCCCGAAAATTCCATCGCGACCGGAGTTCCGGCGATCATCAAACCGCGCCGGTCATCGTCTTTGGACCTACACGATCACTGATGCGGACGTCCGCCTCATCCCATTTTGGTGTAGTCGCGATTGGGCGCAACGAAGGCGAGCGCCTTAAGCGGTGCCTCGCTTCGGCTTCGGAGGCCGAGTTGATCGTCTATGTCGATTCTGGCTCGACCGATGGATCCGTTCAGTGGGCGCGTAGTCGGGGGGTGACGGTGGTTGCGCTCGATATGAGCAGAGCATTTACCGCCGCCAGGGCACGCAACGCCGGCTTTGCGCGCTTGAAGCAATTAGCGCCCCATCTGAACTACGTGCAGTTCGTGGACGGGGATTGCGAGCTAGTGAAGGAATGGCCGCATCGGGCGGTCGAATTCCTGCAAGCGCACGACGAGGTCTGCGCGGTATTCGGGCGCCGACGCGAACGCTATCCGGATCGATCCATATACAACCGTATCTGTGATGATGAATGGAACGTTCCGGTCGGCATTGCCCGCGCCTGCGGTGGTGACGTGATGATGCGCAGACAGGCGCTCGAAAAGGTGGGCGGATATCGCGAAGATTTTATTGCGGGCGAGGAGCCTGAGCTTTGTGTTCGGCTGCGCTCGGTCGGATGGAAGATCTGGCGCATCGACCACGAAATGACATTGCACGACGCCGCCATCACCAGGTTTGGGCAGTGGTGGCTTCGTATGGTTCGCAGCGGCTATGCGTTCGCCCTTGGACGTCAGGTGCACGGATCACCACCGGAACGGCTTTGGGTGTGGGAAAGCCGGCGCGCTTGGATATGGGGAATGGGGATTCCCGCTGTCTGTGCGTTGGCGGTGGCTCTGTTCGGATTGCAAGGTCTTGCGCTTCTCCTCGTCTATCCGCTGCAACTCTTGCGCCGGGTCCTCCGACTTTCGGGAGCTTTGAAGAGCCGATTTCAGTTTGCTATCCTTGAGCAGCTTGCGCGACTAGCAGAAAGCATCGGACAGATCAGATTCCTGCGCGATCGCCTCACCGGTCAACACAGCAAGATATTGGAATACAAGTGATGATCGTATGCTCGGCTTAAGCTACGCACCACCGTCGCCCATTTTCTTCCGCCAGTGTTTTTCGCCCTGAACAAGCGGAACCCGAATGACTTTTGTGCCCTGATCCATCGAGCCCAACTATTCAGGCGGCTGAGCCGCGTAGTTCACTCGATTGGGAATCGCCCCAATTTCGGAAAGCCCAAAGGAGAGAGAGAGAGAGAGAGAGAGAGAGAGAGAGAGAGAGAGCGCTACTCGTCCTCGTGCTGGGTAGGCCGACAGCGCTTTTTTACAATGTACTCAGGTAAAAAACCTATCCAAACAGGTACTGACGATCATCGTGACAGGGACGTCTCCAAACAGTCCAGGGTCTTAAGCAACCGATCGGGTTGCAAGCTAAAGCCGCCAACAGCGGGGTCTCCAACCACGTAGCCAAAACGAATAGCGTTGAAACTCGTCAGTACCCTGTGGAAGGCATTAAAGCGGTCAGGTGGCTCGATGACGAGGATCCCTGAACCTTCCGGAACAGTATAATGTGCATGGTTAATTGCAGATCCCTCTACGGTGATGACAATCCTTGCCGAGCCCAATGCATCTACGATTTCTTGTGGCGACAGGAGTTCGGGCTCGATGACGACGAACCCACGAGCCACGAGCAAATCAGAGATGGCCTGAGCATTGAGCAGTTCACGGGGAGACCCCCGTTTACCGCGCGCCAGAAACACATGAGTCGGACCGCGAGACTTCACTGCTGTTCGGACCCGCGTACGGAGTTCTTGGAATCGTTTGACCCAGCCAGCGTTAAGTCCACGATCGTCAATCACCCATAAGCGCCCTACCCGGGCAAAGGAAGTCTGCGTCACCTGTCGGCTCATCATCTTTCGATAGCCCGGCTCGTGCATCCACGGCGCTTTCTTAAAGCTCAATGGCGTGAGCCCACGGTGCTCCGCAAGTAACTCCAATGTTAGCGCTTCTCTCAACCAGTTCCCAAAATAGATACTGGAGGAGGCATAAGTGCAAAGCTGCGCTTCCGAGAACTCATCATACGGTCCGGTCAACACAACCCGCTTTCCACCGGGCCGAAAGGTTTCGTAAGCTCCAGACGAATACAGTGTATGATCTGCCAGAATGGCGTCACCGATGCGATAAGCGACCGTCGCCCCATGACTGAAAGCAGTATCTTCGGTATAACTACGTTGCTGGGTAAGAGTTGAACTTGGCTCGACCTTTACCACACGGTCAAACTCGCCAGGAAGCGCAACTGCAGGTGGGGCCCGACTTTGATCGGCAGGATGCAACTCAATTCGCTCAGCGGCGATGTCCTTCATTCGCTGGGCAAGGTCAGCCCTCCCGCGAATTCGCGCCGTTAACGGCAAAAGACTATACCTCGACAACATCACGCCCCTGCTTCGCGCGCTCGAAACATCACTTTAAATTCCCAAACTTCGCTAACACTTCCCCGAAACTGAGTTCGCAGGGAAAGTTATTGTACTACCAAGCGAGGCGGGGTTACGATATCAATCGAGTTTTCCCCATCGAGTGATACCAATGAATGAGGACTTCATCGCCGCAAGCGTCTTTACCTTCTCCGCTAGTTGCCGCCGGCGGCCCCGTATATTGAACCAATTTGCTGAACGTGTGAAATGAGTTTACGAATCCTTTTTGCCGCAGGGCCAGGGAACGTCATCGAGGCTCATAGAAACTGGCGTGCCGGCAAAGCCGAGCCGAGCCAAATGTCGGTAACCTTCTCGAGCGAATTCGAGTCGCTGTGCGTCGAGCTCGGCGCTTCGGCATACATCGTATCTTCCAACGGAACTCCCGGTCTTCTGAAAGACGGCCAATTTATCATTGAACACCGGCCCAAACTACAATCCCCCCGACTGAACTATCATCTTTCTGAACTAATGTATGCTGTTGGGCTGCTGAGGACGGCGCGTCAATTTCGCGCTGACTATGCCGTTCTCCAATCCGGCACAACCCATTACTTTGCCATGTCGATCTTTCGACTGTTTGGTATCAAGGTTATCCCTGTACTCCACAATACTCTATGGCCCTCGGGATTTCCGCCAACCTCTCTAGTTCGTCGTCTCTTGCTTATCCTGGATTCGATTTTTTTCAGATGGCTGGCGACCGCGACTCTGGGCGTTTCACCAGCGTGCCTGCGTCAGGTCGATCAAATTACGCGCAGCAAGTCGGGTCCTTTGTATCCATTCACGATACAATTTCAGCCCGAACTCTACCACCCCGCGGAGCCGCCGAGCTTTGACTCTCCGCTACGCCTCCTCTTCGCTGGGCGGGTTACCGCTGACAAGGGCGTTTTCGACCTGCTGCACATCATGCAGAAGGTCGACGCCAGACTTCCTGGCGGCGTGAAGCTGGACATTTGCGGCTCGGGTAGCGCTCTGGATGAACTGAGAACGCGATGCAGCGAGCTTGGGCTCGACAAAGTGGTTGCCATTCGTGGCTGGACAGAGCCCGAACAATTGCGACAGTATATTCGATCGAGCCATGCCTCGATTGTACCAACGCGCAGCGGCTTCGCGGAGGGAATGGCAATGACTGTGGTCGAACCCATTCTTTTGGGACGACCGGTCATCACCAATCCAGTCGTGCCGGCATTGGAGGTGCTTAAGCTCGCCTGCATCGAGGCGAAAACTGATGATATCGGGAGCTATGCGAACGAGATCGTGAAATTAGCCGAATCACCTTCGCTATACGACCAACTTGCAGCCGCCTGCCGACCACTTCGCCAACAGTTCTTCGACCGTTCGCGGTCGTTTCAAGCCGCGCTCGGAGCTGCTATCCGCAATTCACGCTGAGGGCCCGTTCGGATGTGCGGCCTCCAGCTCATTTTTGTATTTATGAAAACAGAAGGCGGTCTACCGACCCAAGTTGCTTGTCCGAACAGACTAGAGGAGAGCAACGTGAGGTGGCAGCCAATGAACAAAGTCACTTATCTCGCGAAGGCATTTGTTTTCGTTGCCAGAAAACATATTACGGGGCTTGACGTCGAACCTACTCCGCACTTCGAGCCGGAGGGATTGGCATTCTTCAACTCGATCATCCAGGATACCAGGATTTATCTGGAATATGGCAGCGGCGGATCGACCGTCCAAGCAGCCAAACACGTAAAGACCCTCGTGAGCGTAGAAAGCGACCCTGTCTTCATGCAAGCCGTAGAGCGGAAGATTGCGAAGGAAAGCAAGGCCGAAATCCACCTACTTAATCCTCATATTGGGATGACCGCACACTGGGGAACGCCGGTCTTTAGCCGGGCTACCCCGTCACGAATCCAACGCTGGAAGCGGTACCCTCAGGCTCCCTGGCAGGTCCTCAATGAGGTCCCGGATACCATTCTGGTCGATGGACGCATGCGCGTTGCGTGCGCGCTGGAAAGCTTGTTACATGTTACGCGCGACACCCGAATGATCGTCGATGACTACGTCGGACGGGAGTATGAGGTGATCGAGGATTTCGCTGACCTTGTTGCTACCCACGGCATCATGGCCGAGTTCAGAAAGAAGGATTTCGACCCAGCCTTATGCCGCGAGCGGCTCCAACGATACTATGCGGTGTTGAGATGAGCGCCGGAAAAACGGACAGAATGGCCTGAGCGATGGAATGGATTGGGAGGGCATTTATCGCGGCATGGCTGCTGGTGTTTCTTTACGTCATGTTCAGCGGCAAGGGTCTGAGCCCGGATAGAAAGCGCAAGGCTTCGCCGAGGAAATTGCCGTGAGCGGCTCGACACTGACAACGGTTTTTTATCCTCATAAGCTCGATAGACGTCTTGATCACTGCTCACTCGTGCGCTGCTGCGACTTCCGCGATGACTCCTTAGATTTTTTCTATCATGGACAAACAAGGCTGCGAGAGGCGGGGCGCATTTCAGTCGCCCTCTCTTGCTGTGCAATACAGGTGTTGCCGTGATCACCAAAACGACCGCCTCTGCCCTTACCGTGGTGGTCGCCAGCTGCGGCGCTTACTACTGCTCCTTGTCACCGTCGCCTGACCAGTCGTTGTATGACTACATCGCGTGGCAGGGACTTCATGGTGTTCAGTGGTATGCGGGCAGCTTTGATGTGACGTGGCCAGGCAACCTCGTGATCCATGAGCTGGGGATACGCTTGTTTGGCGTGCACAGGTGGACGGCTCGACTTACTGACATGCTGCTACTAATGCCCGCGCTAGCAGCCCTTTATTTCTTCCTTCGATCAGCGAGCCTTAGATATGCAGCAATCGCTGCAACCATGGCCTATCCTATTTTATACGTAACATCAGGAACGTGGATGGCGGGACATCGCGACATTGTCGCAATGCACCTCTTGATTGGCTCTTGCGCCGTGCTCGCAGCGCTTCGTGTAGCTGAGCCGAAGAAGCTCATCTTGGCAGGCTTACCTCTGGGATACGCGGTGATGCTTCGGCCTACGTATTTGGCCTTTCTTCCTTTTCTTCTATTAAGTTGGCGCGCGGCCACCGACTCGCCAAGCACGAAGAGGCTGTTCTCTGCGGCACTCTGCCTTACGATCGGAACGACAATCTTCCCGTTCATTTTTTTGGCAGCCGGATTGGCTACAAACACTTTGGAGAATTGGTTTACCGATGGGATTCTTTTTGTGCTTGGTGTCTATCAGGCTTCTGCTCCAAAGAACGGTCCTTTGATATTTTTCGAGCGCGTTAAAGAGCATTTTTTCTGGCTCTTTATTCTTGGATCGGCCGCTTCGTTGTTCTGGACGTCACGAGCGGTTCGGTTTCACGCAATCGCTTTGTTGGGCATGGCGATCACGAGCATTGTTTCCTTTTTTGTTCAGGGCAAAGGATTTGGCTATCATCTCGGAGGCCTGATACCAATCTTATTCCTTAGTGCCTTGGGAGGAATTGAGTTGGCATTCTTTCGGCGCGGCACGCCTAGTATGGCGCCCGTTTCTCGCGCCCTGGCGTGTCTCTTCGTCTTGATTCTTTGCCTAGGTCTGGGACGAAGAATTCAGAACAATCTTGTTCCCTATTATCGCGATCCAGAAATTGCAACGCCGAGAGATCAAACTATTGCAGAGATCGTTTCACTGGTGGAAGCGGAGAGCGGGCAGCGAGATCGTTTTTTCCAGTGGGGCTGGAACTATGATGCCGCTTTCCTCTCGGAGAGACTTTCAGCCACTCGATTTGTTGACACTCCACTCTTCTCTCTCGTGAGAACTGACAATCCGAGATTTGGCTCTTGGCTAAGGGAGTTCGATCGCGAACTTGAAAGCAATAGACCGAAATTTATTTTGCTGGATCTAACAACTTTGCCAGAAGGTTGGAAAGTAGAGACCCTAGGGCTCAATGAAAGAGGACCTGAGGCTTTGAAAATCCTCTTGTCGCAAATTGTACGGAACTATGAAGTCAAGAAGTCTTGGGAAGATAAAGTTCTTTTCAAGAGGAAAGCGTGAGATCAAACAATCTCCCAGCCGAGCGAAATATCGACGCTCGCGTCAAGCAGCCGCTATTCGCTTCTAAGTTCGTCTCGAAGATCGTAGACTTTGAGCCCTCGGCCTCGGTCCAACAGCGCCTCGATCTTTGCCGGAACGTCGCGGATCAACGTCAGCCTTCGGCCATTCAGCTCAAATTGGATCGTATGTGGAGCGACTACTGATCCATGGATCCCGTCAGCCTCCAACGATAGCTGAAGATCGCGCCATCCTGCCCCACCTGGGTTGAAGAAGTTCTCGTTTCCTGCAACGACTATGTCAGGACCGTTCACCTCACGAAGTTCACCAAGGACCTTTTGCGCGAACTCCTGATGTGGAGTTAGTTCAGTTCCCTGCCCCACAGCGAACATTTGCCAAAAATAGCCGCCGTAAGAACGAGTGCCATCGTGCGTACCAACCTGACGCGAGGCGCGCGTCTCCAGCATGAGGTACGGGGCTCGTCCGTAAAAGCTCGCCGAAAAAAAAAGCAAACCCGCTGTCGCCGCGCCTGAAATGAATAATGGCCATTTCCGGAAGCGAGCAGACACAGCGCGCTCCGCGGATGACAAGCATTCCACCAGGATGGCGGGAAAGAACATCAGCAATGGCACGGCATACTTTACGCTAAGCAAATTTGGCAACGGCAAGCAAACGGGTGCAATTGCCACGACCCAGACGAGAGAGACAATTTTTCTTTCCTGATAACATCGTAGCGCGGCAATAGGCCCTCCGAGCAGCAAGATCACCCATCCCAGAGGGCTGAACATTACAGACAATACCCCAAGCTTCGTTCTGAGATCCCAGCCAAGGCTCTGCGCTTTGTCCGCCATTTCCCTGGTAGAGGCGGCAAAAATATCCAGAATCTCGTAGGGATTAAATAGTCCTGCAAAGTATGAAGCGCCAATCGTTACGAAGACCGCGCAGTTGAATAGCAGCACCTCGCGTAGAGAGCGGCTCTGCTTCCAGGCCAACAAGGAAAAGACGCCGACAGCTAGCCCAAGGTCCAAGCGCATTAATGTTGCGATGCCCAAGAGCAAACCAGACAAGAATGACGCGGGCCCTGCCCTCCATCGCAAGAGCAGCATAGAGGCGCACGCAAAGGGCAAGCCGAGAACGGTGGAATTGAAGTAGAGGCCCGAAAACCAAAGCTCCGGTATGGCGAGAAGCGCAACAAGAGCCTTTCCAAGCCCCCACCATGAGCGCTTGTCGCCCCAAGCTGTAAGGAGCAGCAACGTCAGGGAGATGGCGCCCGCGATTGGCGCGAGTAGAAATATGGCCGATGGCGTTCGAGTGATCCAAAATACGGCCGCGCCGACCTCATAGGCGAGTGGCTGCCAACCATATCGATAGATCAGCAATTCGCCGCGCTTTGCCTGGTCGAGATGAAGCATTGGAAGGATAGAGTTTAGATCGTCTCCTTCGTAACCATTTCGATCGGCGAGTGCAGTCAGTGCCGCCACGCTGACCAAAAAGAAAATCGACGCGATCAGATGCGTTCTTTTTGCCAGCATTGCAGGCTACATCACGGTCGCAGCAATGAGTGCAATGCCAGATGTCATGGCGACGCCCCAGCTTTGCTTGTCGGTCACCGCAAATACGAGCGGATCCTCATGTAACTCCCCTCGATGAGCTTTAAGCCAGATGCGTGTCATCCAGTAAAGAAAAGGGGGCAACAGCAACCACAATGGCCATCGACTTGAATAGAGGTCGACCATATCGGGGCTATTGATATACAACGCGAGGACCAGAACGGCGCTATAGGCGGCCGCAGAGCCGAGACTCAACAGAACCACAGAGTCCTGGACAAAATAACCTCTTCCTGCCGCGCCTTCCTTTTGCAGGTCGCGCATCAACATCAATTCAGAATATCGCTTCACGAGCGCCAGGCTCAAGAACACAAACACGGAAAAGGCCAAGAGCCAAAACGACGGAAGGATCGCTGTCGCAGCGCTCCCGGCCAGCACCCGCATGGTGTACAGCCCGGCCAGCAGCATGACGTCGACTATCACCTGGTTCTTCAGCCAAAACGAGTAAGAGCAAGTCAGCAGGAAATACAGCATAAGAACGCCAAGAAACGGCCAGGACAGATAAGCCGCCATCAAAATGGAGATGACCAGAAAAATCGGAGCGACTATGACACCTTGCTTTACCGGTATTGCGCCAGAGGCAAACGGCCTTTTGCACTTGCGCGGGTGGGCGCGATCCGACTTCAGGTCTACGATGTCATTGATCAGATAGACTGCAGAGGCGCAAAGGCAGAAACTTGCAAAACCTAATAGTGCGCACCGGATCGTGTATAAATCTGTGAACTTGTGGCCGGCCAAAACCGGCAAGAAGAGAAGCAGATTTTTCAGCCACTGATGAACGCGTATAGCCCGGAGCCAAATCGACATGTCATGTAAACTTCGCAGAACGCTTCAGGGCTAAAGTTATTTTCATTCTCGCCGATGTTCGTTTAATGAGCCGGCTAAGCTGTTACTGAATAACCCGAAGCTGTGTTGAAATAACCATAGAACGTCGGCGCCACGATTCCCCATTCGTATAGACATCCAACGTACGCGAAAAATACCTTTAAAGACTAACCCATGCAATCAATACGCTGCCTTGCGCGAGCCCGCAGGGCTCGAATAGGCAGTTAGTGTTAATATCCAGGCTCTTGGAAAGAACCCTGGAGGTAGGGCTAGCGCCAAATACTGCCGTTAGATAACGTGTGGGTCGTTACCCGGAAATAGCTCGCCGGTGATTAAACGCGCGTATCAGGACGATGAAATTGGTCAATCTGTTCGCCATACTATTCGATAAATCAGTATTTCAGCACCTCAAAGTATAGCCAATGCGCCCAACCCCATACATTGTTCACCAATCTGACCCGTCGACTGCGCAAGGTCCAGTCAAGCGCGCAGGTTTTACACATACCGAATATCTGGGCCGGACAAGGATGCCGCTGCTCGACGGGATCCGCGCCATCTCCATTTTGCTGACGATCACGGTTCATGCCCATATTGGGCAGTGGTCGTGGCTCGCCGGCGAACGCGGCGTCACGATGTTTTTTATCCTGAGCGGCTACCTGATAACCTTCCTTGCGTTGCGCGAGGAGCGCGAAAACGGTCGCCTTAACCTCTCGGCCTTTTACGTCAGGCGAACCTTTAGAATTTTTCCGCTCTACTACATCACGGTAGCGGTTTACGCTGTCCTGATTTACGGCCTGCAGATCCGGTCCGACAAAGCCGCGAATTTCTCCGGAGCTCTTCCGTACCTATTGACCTATCTCCAGGAGATTCCGTTCTTTTTTGGGGTTAATGGAGCGACGTCCAATATCCCCCTATTTCACTCATGGTCGCTGGGTATTGAGGAAAAGTTCTATCTGGTCTGGCCGGTTCTCATCTTTGTTTGTCTCCGGAGACTTCGCGCGTGGCGGCTACCGGCTTGCATGGCCATGATCGCCATATTCGCCTGGTCTCCCCACTTCGGAAGATATGGAATGCTGCTTTTTCCCTATTTTCATATCTTGGTGGGGTGCGCCGTTGCAATCGTCTTGAATGAAGCTCGATATTTCGCAATTGCTCGGACTCTCTCGAGCCGGCTATGGCTTTGCGCGATCCTATTGATATTCGCAGCGGTTCAGTTCATTTCACCGCTCTACACCTATTGGCCGTTTCAACAGCCAATCGATATTCTTTACAGCCTCGTTGGCGGCCTGTTGCTGGCGGCGCTTCTAACTTTAGAGTCGGCGCGCGTTAGGATTCTAGCTCATCCAGCACTGGTGTTCATTGGCAGGCTGTCCTACGGAATCTATCTTGTCCACGTCCTCTGCTTGAACGTCTCCGAGGTCGCTCTAGGCAAGCTGGCAGGGTCAGTTTCAGTGCTCGTGTTGGCGCCGCTCAACCTGGTTATTGCGTTCGCCCTGGCAACTGCCGTCGCCTTGGCGTTTGCGATTGCAATCGAACGTCCGCTGATAAGAATGGGTCATCGCATATCGGGCGAAATACTTGCTGGCCGGCCTCGCCCCTCCATAGTCACGGAAAAGACGTGAGAGGAAACTGAAGCAAGACCTGGAGGACTTAATCCTCTGATCGGCCGATCTGAGCAGCTTCCGGTTTTGATGGACACCGAGATTGGGTGTTTCATGCATGGCGCTGCGCTGAGGTGGCCAGACTTTCCATGCCTAGCCGAATCGGTCTCGAGGTACCGGATCTCGCGCAGCGATGAGGAACTCAGCGGCAAGGTCGAGAAGGATGCTATCCGGATCGCAATAAGCCCTGCAGCGTTAGGACGGCGCTCCAGCCATGCTAAAATTGCTTCGTCTGCCAAAAAGCCACTTTTTCAAACGCACATCTATTAGTTCAAACGCGAGGGCCGATGTTGCCATCGCCGCTGCAACTAGAAGCCAACCGTTGGTAACGCCGAAAAGCGCATAACAGACGATGAACGTTGGAATGTGGATCAGATATAATGGATACGATAGATCGCCCAGATAGTCCAAGATTGCTGATTTGCTTTGCCAAACACGGGCAATCAAAAGCAAAATATAAGCCGCGGCAAACGTTACGACGGATAGTGGCTCTGAAGTAATTGGCGAGAGATAGACCAAAACCAAGCCAAGCGCCAGGAAGAGCGCAGCCACGATATGCGATCTGTGAGAGTACAAGACCAGACCAATCCCGTAAGCCCAAAAATAGGTTATGAACTTGGCCTTGAGCAGGATGGTGTAGAAGATACTCGAACTCCAGCCATACGGTAACAGATAGAAGACTGCTGAGATTAAGATAAGTGCGACGGTGAGGCCGACGTGCATTCGGCAAAGATAAGGCGAGATCAGGTAGTAACCGCATTCCAAAGCGAGCGACCAGACGACCCCATCGTAAGCAATGCTCTTAACAAGCGTCATCTGCAGCATCAGGAGGTTACCGATCGATGTTAGCGGCCCACTCGCCTCCAGTTCATAGTGCGGTAGCTTGAAATTGCCGAGCCAGACCTGAAGAATGATCGCTAGAGCGACGCAGAAAAAGTATAGCGGATAGATGCGCTTGAAGCGCCGGAAATAAAATCCCTGACTGTCTTTATCGAGAGAGGCAGCTATCGAAAAGCCGGAAACCATAAAGAAGCCGATGACCGCCGCCTTGCCACTAAGTGGCACGCAAATCTGCGATAGTATGCTGTCGTCGAACCATACTAAATGTCCGCATGCTACGATCAACGCTAAGGCCATGCGCAGGGAAGCCAAAAGGCTCCAATTGGTTTCAGGCAAAAGCTCCTCCGATACGGGCAATCAATAAAATCCAGTCCCGAAACCTCTTCGTTTCCGTCTGACCATTCCGTTTTTTGCTAGACGGTAAGGAAAATCGAAACAATTCGGCGACAAATATAACATAATCTAGATTAAGATCAGCCCTTTATTTGCGATATTTTAGCCCTTTCGTTTCGCGTTTCATTTTCCGTCGGCTTAAGTATGAAACTGGGCAAAATCATTGCTCGGGTGCAATGGCTTATTAGTTATTGGCCGCCTGTTTATTAAAGGCCACAAGGGCGTCCCAGGACTTGTACTTCGGCGCGTAAGTGTCTCCCGAACTCAAGCCCCACTGATTATTGCCAGGGACTAAGAGCCATGCCGGCGTCTGCGAATGTGGTTGAGCCATAAATTGGGAAATCTGGTCCCGCACAAGGGCAGCGAATGCGTCTGACTGCTTATACGCCTCAAGGAGCTTGGCAATTTTACCCTCCGGACCACCGTAGGCGATCGAGATCCCCATCGCGGTGCAGGTCGTAGTCGAAGGGTACCAGCTTTCGTGGCCCCCCTCGTAACAGACGACCGACTTGTTGAAGGTTTTCGCAATCTCTTCCCAGACCGGATAAATGCCTACGCCACGCATTCCGGTGTTTAGTGACAGTAGAGTTTCACCTCCCGCGGCTCCGGTGCCCGTTTTTCCCGCGCGAATATCATTATCGAGAAAGGCCAAAGCGGAAGCCATTTTGGATGGCACCGCGGTCGCGTAATCGTCAGCGGCAGTGAGCAATCCGGCGATACCAGCAGCGCCGCGGTTCAGGTAGTTGCCATCGAAATTGGTACACTGCGCACCCGAATAGTAGGTTGCATACGAAAGCACGTCAAAATAGTCGATGGGCCTATTTGGCGCCTCATTGTAGTTAGGGAATCCTTTGGCTGCATATTTCGGGTAGAGAGCTCCGTTTAAGTCGCGCCCCTGCAGCTTGTAGTAGCTCGTTGCCGGTCCCCCTCCAAAGGCCTGGAATGCCATCACGCGCTTGAGCTGCGCGGATTGTCGGGGGGCCCAATTTGAGGTCACTAAACCCATGATTTGGCGGGACCGCAATGCATGCCAACCGAAGAACTGGCGCCCATTGTCAGACGGAAATCCCAAGGCTACGCCTTTGGCGTTTGACCAAACGGTCATAGGGAAACTCCAATTCCAAACTTCGTTCCCGTACTCGAAGTATGCATTTAAGCTGCTGTTCAGCTTGTCCCGTACCAGCTTTGCTATCGACGTGATCGACGCATCGTCCATATATGCACTGAAGTTGCACCAGTAGTCGGCGTTTACGCGATTGGCGAAAGCTACCTGCAATTCATAGGGAATACAGGTTGTTTGGCCGTCCGACTGCCACAGGAATGAACCCAGGATCGAATCGTAGGTAAGCGTTGCAAGGCTGTTGGCCTTGATTTGACCGATGTTCAAAGGCTGGCATGTTCCGCCGCCGGCCCCTCCGAGGACCGGCACAGCACCCCGTCCTCCCGAGTTGACCGTGATTGCCTTTGACGTATTTGCGTTGCCGAACTGGAGTTGGATCATTTCCCCATCGACATAAGCTTTCGTTGCGTCCCTTTGCGCTGCACAGATGTAATCGTTGGTTCCCGACGTGGTGCCGGCCCACGCACCGGGAGCCCAACGCTGGGCAATGAGGTTAATGGCTGTGCGCCATGGCGCAAGGTATCTCGCCTGCGAGACATTCCCACCATTCGGATTTGTCCATCCCATCGCGCGGACGATTTTCGGATTGAGCGTTCGGTAAGCCGCAACGTAATCGTCATCAAACATTTCCTCGGGTGTTGTCGCCCGGCCTATCGCAGCCTCATCGGAAAGCTTGCACAGCACTACATTCGAAAGGCCCGAAAACTGTCCCCCAGCGAGGAAGCAGAATAGAATTTTACCAGGAGTCGCTCCGGCAAAAGTGAATTCGATTCTCGCGTTAGTCCCGACGACAGTGAGGTTAAATGCGGTCGCGCCGGAGACATAGTTCGCACCGGAAGTGACAACGAATCCCGGAGAGCCTCTCATGATCTGGATCGACGCCGTGCCCGACCATTTTAGTACCATCGGAGTCGAAGGTGCCAAATTGCTGGGTAGCTTTATTGTTCCAGCGATGGTGGCCGAGGGAGTGGCCGTCGGGTAATTGTTTTCGTCCAGAATCGCCGGATAGGCATAACCCTGACTTGATTTGTAATCCGTCACGGAAAGGGCCAGGTTCTTGAAGATACCCGACTCAAGCGCCATGCCGATCAATGCTCGGCCCGTTGTGGATGCCGGTTTAGTGCTTGCACTTCGTGGTGGAGGGGCAGCTGCCCTCAGCACGCTCGGGCTTCCCAAGATTACCGCAGTCGTGGATACAGCGCTTAAAAAATTTCGGCGTGAGATTTCCATCATTGGCCTCCCAAAGTGCATCGGCTTGCTGTCAAATCAAGTAATCTGAACTTCCTAAATTTGGCCCCTGCGGGCGCGCCACTTTCTATTAAGTAAATAAACTACCTGTTCACCCCTTCAGCGGCGCAGGCGGGAAGATGTCAGGGCGTCCAAACCTGTCAGCCTCAGAAGCACTGGGTTTTCGTGTGGCTACTAACTGTAAGGCTTCCGCACGTCCCAATAGCGCTCCCGAGAAAAGCCAGGTCACGGGCAACAGGCTGGCATTGGGCAATAGGTCTAAAACATTGGTCGCCACAATCAGCGCGAGAGCGGTTAACAATACCCTTTCCTTAAATGACCGGGCTTTTCGTGACGCTGCAGCAGCCTTTATGACGCACAGCGCGAGAAGTCCAAATTCTGCGACAAAGCCGAGTATCCCGAATTGACCGATCGTGATTACCCAATGACCGTCGGTGACGGCCAGGTCCCTGCCTTCCGAATCGTAGACTCGGCTCCTCCCGAATCTACCCCAACCGAACACGGGACGCTGCAAAGCTCTGTCCAGCAACAGTGTTTCGTTCTCGAACCGTGCTCCAAGCGACGCCGCGCGATCAGCGCTTACGGTTGCTGCAAGATCAACCATCAGCCGAGTCGGGACCATGTCAGCAACTCGCAACATTGGATAGAACAGAGCAAGCAGGACAAAGATTGCGGCTACGCGCCCCTGAAGCTTAGGTTTAGCGAGGTAGACCAGCGGGACGACAACAAGAGCGAAAACGGTCGCACCCGCACTTCTACAGAGGACTAAGACGGCGGCCAGATAAGCCGCTTTGCCACCGCTAGATCGGCTAAGATGCGGAGGATCACTCCGTCGCAACGCCACCGCAGCAACGACGGTCATAAAAAAGAAAGTTGCTGCGGTAAGCCCATGTCCCATAAACACCATGGGACGGTAACCGCCATCACGAACCTGCTGGATAAAATCAGTTGGGCTATAACCATATACCCAAACATGAAACTGCGGACTAAATCGCATCTCGAATAGCATGGGGATCGAATATAGCAATCCAGCAACCAGCAGGACTTTCATAATGCTTTCGTTCGCCTGCTCCGTTCGAAACAATCCACGCCCGACAAGAAAAGGCAGCAGAATAATTAGTCCGAATTCAACAGCCGATACGGCATCATAGATACCAACGCCCGGGATGACACGGTTGCCTGCGAAGACCGGATCACCATTCAGCATAGATGTTACAATCGGTCCGAATAGGAACATAGCGAGAAGCACTTCTGCTAACCCGAACCTCAGATGCCATGGCCGGCGGACAGCGATCAGATAACCGAAAAAAATACAAAAACTTGGAATCGTCGCCTTGTCGAACGGTGGAATCATTTCAAATTTGATTCCACTTCCCACTGGAAGAAGCAGTTGCGCCCCGACAATGGTCCACAGCGTCGCCTGAACCGCCGGCCGAGTCGCAAAAAGCGCGACGGATACTATCGGCCACAGCAGCAGAGCCACAGTCGCGACCGTGCTATTCATCTAGTCCCTGTTGTTTTGACCAAGGCATCCATTGCTCATCAATACTCTTTCAGTCACGAACCGTTCGTTGACCCAAGTGCCTGGACTTCACGTCGCCAAGCGCTCCTTGCGAGACCCAGCCAGACGCTGACCAATTATCGCATCACGCAACGAAATAGCGCTTGCTGCCACGTCGAACCGATGGGACGCGGTCTGTCGCGCAGCAGCGCCAATTCTTTGGCGGACAGAAATATCTGCAGCCAGAACCATAACCTTATCAAATATGCCGTCCTCGTCCCGCTGGGCGACAAGAAAACCATCAACACCCGAACGAATCATCTCAGGTGTCGCACCGATTATACTCGAAATGACGGGAAGACCGGCCCCCATGGCCTCCATTACGGACACCGGCCAAGCCTCGCCCATGCCCACGCTCGTCAAAAGAAACGCATCGGCATCGGAAAGCAACCCGAACACCTCGTTCTCAGAGACCGTTCCAGTCAGTTTGACGGAATTCTCCAAGCCATATTCGCTTATTTTCGCGACGATGGCCTCCCTGAACGTCCCCTCGCCTGCGATGGTGTAGGTGACGTTCATGCCCTCGTCACGCGCCCGCCGGATCGCAGCGAGCGCATGGAAATGCCCCTTGTTTGGATGGAGGCGGGCAATCGTCACGAGCCGCAATGAGCCAGGCTGGCTTGTCCGCTCCAGGCCCAGTCCGGCGAGCCTGGACGTTTCGATACCCATGAACGTCGGGAGGACTTTCCACTCCGGTAAGCCAATCCTTTCGATGATCTGGTCGCACAAATGTTTGCCGACAGCAGAGACGAATTCGGCCTCAGCAAACTTGGCGCGATGGTCGCGACCGTAAACGTCCAGATCGCCGTGAAGCGTCAGACTAAACGGAGGGCCGCCCATTCGCTTTGAGAGCGCGAGTATGTGGGCGGAATCCGCACATGAATGGCCGTGGATGTGATCGATGCGATTTTTCCGGGCCCACTCAAGCAGATCAAGTGCGCAAATCAGGTAGGCAATCTGGCGCACTTTGTCCTTGGGTGAGGTGTCGAGCTGCCTCAGATAAGCAAACGCCGAACCCGTTCCGGTGAGGCCCCTGCGCACCCAGCCAGTCAGAGCGCCAACCTTGGGCGGCAACAAGTAATGGGTATTCGCCACGGCCTCTTTCGCGAAGTAGTGCCTGCATGCATCCGGCGAAGGCTTCCGTGTTGACAGGATGAATACCTCATCACCAAGCCGCCGAAGCGCTTCAATCTCTCTCCAGAAAAAGATATGAGTTTGCGAAGGAAACTCCGGAACTAGATAACCCAATCTCATTGCGGCCCGATCCCGAGACCGAGCGCGCGCAGATCGTGCGTGCCGGATCTCACTGCATCATAGATGCGCAGCATTTGCTGCGCCTTGGCTTCCCAGGTCAGACTCTGCAGCACTTTCTCGCGCGCCGCGCTTCCGAGCTTGTTCAGCAATTCGGGTGTCCGAATAACGCTTCCGATCGCCGACCTAAAGCCCTCGATCAGGCTCGCTTCGTCGCTAAATTTCACGCGGATTCCGGTGTTGTCATCGACGAGGTCGGCAGGCCCGCCATAGTCTGCGACGATCGGAGTAACGCCGAGCGCCATCGCCTCCACGACCACGCCGCCGCCGAACTCTCTGATGCTTGGCAATCCGAGGAAATCGCAGGCATGTAGTTTCGTCTGAATGTCGGCATGCGGAACCCAGCCATGAAAAATGACGCTTTCCTGCAGGCCAAGCGCTTCGACCCTCTGCTGCAAAAGCGGCTTCTGAGGCCCGTTACCGAGAATGTGCAGCTTCAGAGAGCCAGCTTCCAGGAATGGTCTGGCAGCTTCGATCAAGATGTCGGCCCCCTTGTACGGCACCAGTCGCCCGACGAAAGCCGCCTGCAAGGGGAGCGATGAATTTTCCTTTCTGGAATTGCTGAATAGATCGACGTCTACGCCGTTCTCTGGAATGAAGATGCTCTTCTGGCGTACCCAATCGGGCAGTTCACTTTGCGTAAATCTCGATCCCGAGATGATTGCTGCGCTGTTTTTCCGAGTAGATCGGTACGCCGGCATTAACCGGTGCAGCGGCCTGATGTGCGAAAGAAACTCTTTCTCGGCATACTGACGGTGGCGGAAGCCCTTTGGCCAAGGCACGCCACCATTCAACGGTCCAAGCACGAACGGAATGTTATGCCTGGCGAGTTTCGCGGCGAGCAAGCTCTGGGTGGTGGGGCTCAGCGGCGTGATACGATGGACCACGTCGAACTCGCCGGCGATTAACTGGCGGCGAAAATGCTTCCACACCTGCAGCTCGAACGAGTAATACGCAAAAGCTGTAAATGCCATGACCGTCGTCCAGGCCTGATTGTGGCCACCTCGCAAACGGGAAGCCATGGAATGCATGGGCTCGACGATTCGTTCATTGTCAATCGAGGTAAAGGCTTCCCCTTCGACCCAGCCTTTTCGAAGCAGGGCCGCCTTATTGCGGACTTGCGTAACGAGGTGCACGTCGGCAACCTTTGACAGTGCGTTAGTCAAGCTCCAACCGATAAGAGGCACACTGGTCCATTCCGGATTAGCGGCTTCGGCAAGAATCAGAACACGCAACCTCCTGGCGACGGCCTCCTCCCTTCCGTTCATGTCACTGCGTACTCCGTACTCTCGCGCCATCGCTCTCAGCATGTCCTCAAACTGGATCCGATCAGCAGCAGGCAAATGTGACCTTTGATAATCCGATGCCGATCAGCCAGCCAATCACCCAGGTGAACAGCACGCCAAGCTCAAGGCGAAGACTGTTCAACCCATGCTTTCGATTCAGATAAAACGTGCAAAGCGTCGTCGGCAGCATGTGGAAGGCGACTCCCAGCACGGCGCCTTGCACACCAAACGCGTAGAAAAGCACAGTTGCAAACGAGAAAAGCGAGATCAGCTTGGTAACGCTTAATATCGTGACATACTCTGGCCGGCCCAGAGCCAGATAGGCAGACTGAGATATGCCGTACCGTGCGAAAAGCAGTCCGAAGGACAGATATTCAAGCATCCAGCCGGCGGCCGCATAGCGCGGATCATATAACAAGTGGACGATCGCCGAGCCAGCCGAGAAAAGAAATCCGGCGATGAACAAAAGCGCGGCGTCCGTGAGCCAGCGCATTCGAAAGTATATCTCAGGAACGCGATGCGGCTGTTGGCGGGCCGCCTCGCTAAGCGCGGGAAAAGAAACGCCTCCGAACACCCGGCCGACAAGCCCGTCGGGCACCGAGGCCAGATTGTACGCGACAGAGTAAAAGCCCAGCATTTGCGCGTTGAGCCACCCGCCAAGCAACAGACGATCCCCATTGGCCGCAAAAGCGCTCAGCATCGAAGACAGGAAAGTCCATCTGCCAAATCGAAACAGTTCCCTGGTCGCGAGCCGGTCCCAGCCCAGCCGATCGGAGGAGCCGTTCAGCATGCAATGCGTGAGCAATGCTGTGATCGCAGCCGAAAGCAGCATGCCAAAAATGTAGGACCACAGAGACCGCGTAACCCAACCTAGCAGAATGACGAAGATCAGACTGGCGAACTGCGCGACGATCTCAATGACAAACAGCCGCTCCATTTGCAGATTGCGGCCAGCGGTGGTGGCCTTCATGGACTGCAGGCCCAATAGCACAGCCGAGAACGATGCAACCACAAGATAGGCTGGGATCTGGGGATCAGCATATACGGACTGAGACGGCAGCAGATGGTGCGTCATTGCGATCGCTAACCCTGCTGCGAAGATGGCGCTCAACCCCCAGATAAAGAAGCCTCTCAGTATCTGCAGGGTAAAAGCAGTGTTCAAAAACTCCCGCTTCTCGCCGTTCGGGCTTTGGATCACAGCCTGCCTCAGCCCGATATCGGTCAGCAACGTGACAACAACCTGGACCGACATCACGACAGCCAGGATTCCAAAAGCCTCAGGAGCGAATATCCTGGTGAGAATGATGGTGCCAACGAATCGAAGCGCCAGGCTCGAAAAATGTCCCATCAATGCCCAACTGCCGGCCCGAAACGCGCGAGAGCGCAGTGACGCCGGTGCAGGTGGCTGCTGTGCTTCTACTGAACTCATCCCTCACCAGACCAAAGACCAGCCATGACGATCGCGCCTTTCAGCTATACGCGGCCTGCGGCCGGTTAGCGTTTCTCTACATGATCGCCAATGCTTGCTGTCCAGCGCAGCCATTGCAAGATCATGGCCGTCGCCCCCAAAACTAATCTCGCCGATCGAAATTGGCCGTGGAGATCGCACAACCTGATTTGAATATAGCGGCTCGCCGCTCGCACCGTCTAAATAGCGTGAAACTTCATCATTTGGCGGCCCCAACTGCGGTATCGATACGAAATCTGTGGAATTGATTAACGCGCCGCGCCAACCGCGAGTTAATTGATTTAAAGCTCAATATCTTCGTTCCTGCATGCGAGTCGTCGCTAACCGCAATATTTGTGGACGATCATCCTGCGCATCAGCCCGAAATGTACCTTGGCGCTTTTCCATGCGGTCCATCTTGCGGCTGCAGCCTTGAGGCGCCCGGCTTCGATCGCGGAGATCGGACCGAAGTCACTTCGATGTGCGAAGATGTCTGAATAGCGGTTATGCCAGGCGCCAGCGCTAACGTTGTGAAATCGATAACGAGGATCGCCGAGTGGAAGAAGATCCACGTCAGGCCGCGCACGCGGGTCCAACAAGCCGGCCAGCGGCACGTGGATGGCTTCCGCATTCGAAAGCAGGGCGGCAAGCCACGAAAAGCTGCTTACGGAAATCGCGAGGTGGCGGGCCCTGCGCATGGTTTGAAAATCGTCGAATACGGACGCGCCGCCGACGAACTCAGCCTCGGGAAACTTGCTTGCCAAAGCTTCAATGTAGGGCGAAGGGCTAATTTCGCCTATAAACACCGGCCGCAACTTCGTTTCTGAGACGAGGTATTCATAATAGCTGATCGGGATCGGTCCGTAGCTATCGTGAGAGGGCGCAGAAACATCGCCGGCCCGGATATGCGTCAGAATGCAATCATCTCCGATTGGAACGCCCTCGCCCTGCCTCAACGGAAATATGTTACGGTATTGGTCGATATTGCCGTAATTACCTACTCTCTGAACGACGCCATCCAGCTCGAGCGTGACCGGCCGATAGCGGTCGATCATCGCGGAAAGATAGCTGACCCGGGTCAAACTTGATCCGATCGACAAATTTGATCTCGGCCCTGCCCCATCCGGGCCGGCATCCAATCCCCACTCCGGCATGTGATAACCGCGCACGACCACGTCTGTCCCGCACGACGCCTGGATCTCGCGGGCCAACATGAATTGAGCCATCTGGTTGGCCAATCGTCCGGCCGGATGTACCCGAATAAGCGATTGATTCAATTCAGAAACCTGACGACCTTTGGATTGCAGCGGGTACCGGTGTCGAAGTAACCTCCATTGACCCTCCCTGCAATCCGAACGTTTCGCATGCGACCGCAAATCTGTCATGAGTATTTCTTCAACCTCCCATTTGTCAGGTCGAGATTTCTCGCTTCTTTCACCCGGCTCACAGGGAATTCGGCATTACTCTCAATTAAATAGCTCGAATTAAATATTGAGGGTCGGGAATTTAAAATATTTATTTTGTTAATTCCGACATTGCGCCGCAAAATTAGCGTTGACTCAAACCATTTTCTTTAATATCCGATTAATGGTTGCGTGCCTCACCTGTGGCTTGCGGAATTCGGAATTGGAGGATTGCTATGAAGAAATTGATTACCTCGGCACTGGCCGGCGCGGTGTTATTTGGACTTTCAAGCATCCCGGCGTCGGCGGCTTTTCTGACCGGAGTGTTCGACGTCACCGTATGGAACGGCACTCCTAACCTTGTTGATTCGAACAATGTTGCAAATGCGGTTCCGTCGGGGACCGCCGATGCTCACTTCACCTATACTGGACCGCTTAATTGGGTGGACAATTCGCCGCAAAACACTACCCCGGCCGGCAATCTTGCTTCGAACTTCCTGACTTTGGCGAATATCTCCGGCTACTCCTCACCCAATTCGTCGATCGCGACGGTGGCAGACTTCGGCAACACGAGTCTGAGCATCGCGGGTGACGGCTATGTCACGTTCTTCAAGATCACGGGCATCTATTACGGTCCTGGTGGAACGATCACCCATGATGACGGCGCGACACTGTTCATCAACGGCAGCCTTCGGGTCAGCAGCCCCGCGGAAACACAGGCGATTACCCAAGGCTTCACAAATCCGCTTGGCGAAGCTCCGGCTCCTTTCGAACTCTGGTATGTGTCAGCCAATGGCGCTCCGTCGGTCCTCCAGGTTACCGCGGTGCCTGAGCCGGCTACTTGGGCCATGATGATCTTGGGCTTCTTCGGCGTAGGCTTCGTGGCGTATCGCAACAAGCAGAACCGGGAAGCCGTGCGCTTGGCCTGATTTTCCAAGCCACTGCTCTTCGAACTTCAGAGCCTAACAAGCCCCGTCAATTTTATTGACGGGGCTTTTTTGCAGCACTGTGTAAATCTTCCAAGCGCGAAGCTGCTCGGCTGCCGAAAGCCCTGATCGATGCTTGAAATGGTCTACAGGCTAGCTTCCAGAACTACGGAATGACGATGACTGGACCGCCGACACGGAGGTTGCCTTGCCGGTCGCGCCTAGCGAATAAACCTCATATTGGCCATCGGAGATGGCGTACTGATACGGCCGCCCCCAGGGGTCGAGCAGGTTCTTCGCCTTCTTCAGATAAGGCCCGTTCCAGCGCGGCGCCTCCGGCGGCGCCTCGACCAGGGCTTTCAACCCAGCGCCGGCGCTCGGATAGCCACCGTTCTCCATATAATAGAGCTCAAGCGCGGTCCCGATATTCTCGATCTGCAGCTGCACCGATTGGGTCTTGGCCTTGCCGAAATAACCCATCAGCTGCGGCGTCGCGACCGCTGTCAGAACCGCCAGAATACCCATCACGACAAGCAATTCGAGCAGCGTATAGCCCGCATTTTTACGGTCTCGGGACCGCAAGGCCCCACCCCCGAACAGCTTTCCGGCACGATGTCTCGCCCTGTCCAGTATCTTGACCAACATCCTGATCGCCCCTGAATTCATCTTCGTGAATTTCCGCAAGCGATACTGTCGTCCGCCGGTGTCCAAAGGGTTTACGAATGGAACTCGCTCGAGAAACGGTCAACGTCAGGTAACGGATATCGGGAAAGCTCGGTATAATTGCTGAAGGGCTTATTGAGGGCCCGCCGCCATCTGGTAAATGCCAACTTAAACTGACGCCCCGGGGGCTATCATTTAATCCAGTGGTCCGGCAGGTTCGACTGGAGCATTGCATTTCGGCGCCCGCGCAGTCGGCGCCATGGACAAGATTCGCATGGCCTCGATTTCCGAGCCGTTCATCCGCCGGCCGGTCGGCACCACGCTGCTGGCGGTCGGGCTCTTTCTGGTTGGCATGGTCGCCTATGTGTTCCTGCCGGTCTCGGCGGTGCCCAATGTCGACTTCCCGATGATCCGGGTGTTCGCCAACCGCCCCGGTGCGGATCCCGCCGTGATGGCGGCAACGGTCGCAGCACCTTTGGAGCGCCGGCTCGGCCAGATCGCGGGCATCGAGCAGATCACCTCGACCAGTTCGCTCGGCACCACCAGCATTCAGTTGCAATTTGCGATCGGGCGCAACATCGACCGCGCCGCACGCGACGTGCAAGCCGCGATCAATGCGTCGCTGGCGGACCTGCCGAGCGACCTGCCGTCGCTGCCACGATTCCGCAAGACCAATCCCTCGGCGACGCCGATGTTCGCGCTGGCGCTGACGTCGAAGACGCTGACGACCAGTGCGATGTACGACGTCGCCGACACCGTGATCGCGCAGCGCATCTCGCAGGTGCCGGGCGTCGGCGAAGTTTCCGTCTCGGGCGCCGACCAGCCGGCGGTGCGGATCGCGCTGAATCCTGTAGCGCTGTCGAATGCGGGGATCGCCACCGACGACGTGCGGCTCGCCATCATCAACGCCAATCCGCTGGGACCGGTCGGTATCTTCGACGGCGGCCGCCAGAGCGAGACGATTTCGACCAACAAGCAGATGCGCACTGCGGCCGAATTCCGCGACATCATCATCAAGAGCTCCGCCGGCAATTTCGTCCGCCTGGACGACGTCGCCGAGATCGAGGATTCCGTCCGCAACCACCGCTCGATCGCCTGGTTCAACAAGCAACCGGCGGTGCTGATCCAGATCACCAAGCAGGGCGACGCCAACGTGATCGAGACCGTCGATCGCGTGAAGGCCTTGCTGCCGGAACTCAAACGATGGCTGCCCGCCGGCCTCGAAATTTCAACACTGGTCGACCGCACCAACACCATCCGCGCCAGCGTGCTCGACATGCAGTACACGCTGCTGGCGACCGCCTTCCTGGTCATGATGGTGGTGTTTTTCTTCCTGCGGCGGCTGACGCCAACCATTGCTGCCGGCGTTTCGGTGCCGCTGGCGCTGGCCGGCACCTGCGCCGGCATGTGGCTCGCCGGCTTCTCGATCGACAATCTGTCGCTGATGGCGCTTGCGATCTCGGTCGGATTCGTGGTCGACGACGCCATCGTCATGATCGAGAACATGCACCGCAACCTCGAACACGGCATGGCGCCCTATCCGGCGGCACTCGAAGGCGCCAAACAGATCGGCTTTACCGTGCTGTCGATCAGCCTGTCGCTGATCGCGGCCTTCACGCCGCTGATCTTCATGGACGGGATCGTCGGCCGGCTGTTGCGCGAATTCTCGCTCACGCTGACCTTTGCCGTCGTGGCGTCGACCGTGGTCTCGCTCACGGTCACGCCGATGATCTGCGCGCACTACATCAAGGAGGCGACCTCCGACCGCGCGACCCGGTTCGATCGCCTGGTCGAGGGGACGCTCTCGCGCATCGTCGGCTTCTACGCCTGGACGCTGCGTGCGGTGCTCGGGTTCCCGTTCCTGGCCCTGATCGTATTCTTTGCAACCGTCGCGCTGACGGTGGTGCTCTATATCAAGATCCCGAAAGGCTATTTTCCGATCGACGACAGCGGCCTCATCGTCGGTGCTTCGCAAAGTTCATCGGACACTTCGTTCCAGTCCATGACCAGATTTCAGCAACAGCTCGAGGACGCCATTGAATCGGACGACGCCGTCGCTGGGGTCGGATCGATCCTTGGCAGCATGACGGCAAACCGGGGGCTCTTCTTCATCAGCCTCAAGCCGCCGCAAGAGAGAGCCGGACTGACCACCCAGCTCGTAATCGACCGCTTGCGTAAGAAGCTCGAAACAATGCCGGGCGTACGGCTCTACATGTTTGCTGCCCAGGATGTTCGTGCCGGCGGGCGTCAAAGTAACTCCGTTTACCAATACACGGTTTCCAGTGTCGACGTCGACCTGCTCAAGAAATGGGCCCCCGTGGTCGCCAAGCGCATGGAAACGGTCGAGGGCATCACCGACATTTCCACCGACCGCGATGCCGCCGGGCTGCAGCTCACGCTGATGATCGACCGCAAGGCCGCCGCCACGCTTGGCGTCCGCGTCAAGGACATCGACGACGCCTTGAACAACGCGTTCGCGCAACGGCAAATCTCGATCGTCTATACCCAGCGCAACCAATATATGGTGGTGCTCGAGATCGACCCGAAATTCCAGAGCGACCCCTCCAACCTCGAGCGCATCTTCGTGGTCGGCGCCAACGACGCGCAGGTGCCGCTATCGGCCGTGGTGCGCTATGACCGCGGTTTGGCATCGCTGGCGATCAATCACACCCAGTCGATCCCATCGGCGACGGTGTCGTTCAACCTCGTTCCCAATGTGCCGCTGGAGGCCGCGATCTCGAATATCCAGCGCGCCGTCGAGGAACTGCATATGCCGGAAGGCATCCGCGGCAGTTTCGATGGCAATGCCGGCGATTTCAACAAGACCAGCGGACGGCAGCCGCTGCTGATCCTGGGCGCGCTGGTGGCGATGTATATCGTGCTCGGCGTGCTCTATGAGAGTCTCGCACACCCGATCACGATCATCTCGACGCTGCCGTCGGCAGGGCTCGGCGCGCTGCTGGCGCTGCAGGTGACCAATACGCCGCTGACGGTGATCGCCTTCGTCGGCATCATCCTCCTGATCGGCATCGTCAAGAAGAACGGCATCATGATGGTCGATTTCGCGCTCGATGCCGAGCGCCACCGCGGGCTATCGTCGGCGGACGCGATTTTCGAGGCGTGCCGTGCCCGCTTCCGGCCGATCCTGATGACGACAATGGCCGCCTTGTTTGCCGGCATTCCGCTGGTCATTGCCACCGGCCCCGGCACCGAGCTGCGCCGGCCGCTCGGCATCACCATCATCGGCGGATTGTTCGTGTCGCAGATCCTGACGCTGTACACCACGCCGGTGATCTATCTCCTGATCGACCGCTTAAGGCGACGGCTGGAGGAAGGTCGGCATAGCCGACGTACTTTCGAAGGCAGTCCATCGTGAGAGCAGCTATCTAGCTCTCTTGGAGCAATCCGGTGTTCGAAACTAGTATGGTTTCAATGGGGGTTCTCAATCGGTCGCTCCTGTCCCTGGGGCGCGGGCCCCCGGGTTCATGACGATCCTTAGCTTCGCCTGCGCTGGCTTTTGGCCTATCGTTGTTGTCGCAATACGTTTACCGTGGCCTGATTATCAGGCTCGTCAGAGAGACGCGGCGGTCTTTTGTTTGGTGGCTTGGTATAAGGTCGCGCAACAAGCCGATTGCGCGCGTGCAATCCCGGCAGATCCCGAAGCACGAGGCGACCATGATTTACCGACCGATATCCGTTCTGCTTGCGGTAGCGATTATCGCTCTATCTGGAACTGCTTCCAAGGCCGATGCGCCCAAGGAAGTAAGAACTGAAAAGAACAAAACCGTCGTACTCGGGAATTTGCTAAGCGCGCCCAACAATTGCGGCACAAATCCTGGACCGGTTCCCGTGCCAAAACTTCGCGAGAAGCCATCACATGGCGCCGTTGGCCTGCAAATTGTGACGGCCGACGTTGCGGCGATCAACGCTTGCCCAGCCCGGAAGATGCCGTCTATTGCCCTATTCTACACACCTGACAAAGATTTCGTAGGCAAGGATTCTGTCCAAGTCGAATTCGAAACAAGCGATACCAAGACACCCGGCCTGAGCTTTTTGATTACCGTCCGAGCAGCCGACGAAAAGTAGCGACGAAATATCGTTCCACGACCTGGCAGTCCAGCGACGTCCCGCAACTTTGGTCATTTAACGCTACTTGGTCCCCCTGATTCGCTCGGAGTGTGCCAGGTTGCGCGTACAAGCCTCGCTGGCAGCACAGTATCTGCAAAGCAAATGCAACGGCCGGCCCTCCGTTAGCCTAACGCGTTAAACAAGGGTGAAGATCGCAGATGCCTTTTCTTTTCTAATCTGCAAGACTAATGATCGCCAATTGCCTTGAACCAACTGGTCTCCCATCGTGAAATTGCTCGTTGTTATCGTTAATTACCGCGTCACCCATCTAGCGATTGATTGCCTGCACTCGGTCGCTAAGGAAATCGCCAGCGTCCCCGATACCCATGTCGCGATCTGCGAAAACGGGTCGGGAGATGATTCCGCCAAGATCATCCAACGGGCGATCGACGACAATGGCTGGTCATCCTGGTGCACCCTCACGGCGCTCGACGTAAACCTCGGATTTACCGGCGGCAACAATGCGATCCTGCGCCCCGCGCTGCAATCGCCGAACAAGCCGCAATATTTTCTGTTGCTCAATTCCGATACGATCGTCCGGCCAAACGCATTTAAGGCGCTCGTCGACTTCATGGATAACAATCCGAAAGTCGGCATTGCCGGCAGCCGCCTCGAAGACCCAGATGGCACGCCACAACGGTCCGCGTTCCGCTTTCAGTCACCGCTCGGGGAACTTGAAGGCAGTTTGAAAATTGGACCGGTCAGCAAATTGCTAAGCCGCTGGATCGTGGCTCCTCCTGTGGTCGATCATGCGTTCGAAACTGATTGGGTTGCGGGCGCCAGCATGATCATCCGGCGCGAGACGGTGGAAGCGACGGGATTGCTCGACGAAGGCTATTTCACCTATTTCGACGACATCGACTATTGCTTCAACGCCAAAAAGCGGGGATGGCCGAGCTGGTACGTTCCGGCAAGCCGCGTGGTCCACCTCGTCGGTCAGTCGACCGGCGTGAACAGTAAGCCGAAGCGGTTGCCATCCTATCTCCTGGAAGCGCGCAGGCGACACTTCCTGAAGAACTATGGCGCGTTCTACGCCGCCATGGTCGACATTTGCAGAATCGTGGGCCTCTCGCTTTGGCGATTGCGGGTTCTTCTCACCGGAAAGGAAGACACCACACCTCCGCAGCACCTTTCCGATTCAGTTCGGCACAGCGTATTTTTGAAGGGCTTCAAGGTGACCGACGTCAAGAATCCGGCCTTGACCTCCTGATTTTCAAACCCGCTCCGGTATCATTTATGTCCACCGATGAAGAGATTGATCGAAGCCTGGTAGAATTTGCTCAGAAGATTGCGGCGATACCGAAAAGAATTGCTGAAGAGGGCCCTTCTGCCGGATCGTCTGCAGTTGCCGCCCCCGCGGTTTCGTCCGCCGCATCCGGGACCGGCAGCGACAGCCTGCCTCCCCCGCTTCCAGCCGGCAAGCAGCCCGATCCGGACATTCAGCCAGCCCTGACTACCGGTACGGGCAGCAAACAGGTCCGTAAACCGGATGAAATCGCAGGCCTCATCATGAAGTCGCTACGCCTCATCGAGGGTTGCCCCCATAGCGGATTTGTCGTTACGGTCTACGGGTCAAATCCGTGGAACGCCATGCTGACAATACGGCCGGAAGCCGGTCCCCGCATTGATCGGGAGCTCTGGTGTTCCCGGGTGCATGACATCGGCGTGCGGCTCCGAAACGACTTCGATGTGGCTGATCGATCAACCATCTCGACAAACGGTTCGACATAGTCGCTCTGTTCTAAGGGAGGTCTGCGGAGAGCACGTCGGTATCCAGGATATGGCAATCAACTCAGCCAACAATACCTCGCCTTCCGGACTTGATCCGTTAGCCCAGCCATTCCGCCTGCTGGGAATCGATCCTGGCGCAACGGCCTCGGAGATGGATGCCGCGATCGCGCGCGCACAAGAGAGGCGGATCGCGCCGGAGACGAGCCTGGCGGAGGCCTGTGCAAATCTCCTGGACCCGGTCCGGCGCCTGCCGAGCGAGCTCTCCTATCCCCTCGACGGCACGCCCGATCGCGTCGAACTCTTTTTCACCGAGCTATCTGCCGACGCTTCCGACGAAGACATACTGCAAGCGTCGGCTCAGCTTGCACCGATCTCGAAGGCCAATTTCATTGCACGTTACGCAGCTCGCCGCGGCGCGTCGAGCGAACTGCTCCTGGCCTTGATTGACGCGCACAATTCCATCGACGTCATGGAAATCTATCAGGCCCTGCAGGCGCTTCGGCAACGAGCCGGTTGGCCCCCGCCCTCTTTGGCGAACGTAAGGGACGGCTTGAACGATCTGCTTAACGCCCATTGCGTGGCCGTGATCGAGGCCTACGATCCGGTTGGAAGCGCCGCAGAGCCGCTGCTGGAATCCACTCACCAGATCCTCGCAACGCGTGACCGGCCGCTCATCCAAACGCATTCTCTCCTGCTGGCAGTCTACCGGCGCGCCATTGGGGAGGTGCGCTCCAAAGCTGAACAGCAAGTCGAAGATGCCTGCCAATCGCTGAAACAACGACCGGACGATCCATCCTCGATTGAGGGATTAGCCGACGCGCTGCACCGCTGGGCCTTCCTCTGCGAGCCCCTGCTAGTGCTGGACGCGCAGGACGGGGTCAGCGATCCGGCGATGAACGTCACCTCCGATCGCATATTTGGCCTGCTCGGCGATCTGAGCAACCAGCACCATTACCTCAGGGCGCAGCAGGTCCTGGATCACGCGCTCGACGCTTTCGGATCAATTCCGGATACGGCGGCGCGGCTCGCCGAAGTCGGAGAAATACTGCGCGATATGCAGCGCGCCGCGTCGAAGGCTATCGAACCAGACCGGGATCTCACGGTACCCGAAGGAAGCAGCCGCTTCCGTCACGTCAAAAAGGGCATGCTCGCGGCTGCCGCGCTGCTGGCCATGCTTGGCCTTCTGGGTGCGTATTGGACCTTCGACTTTGGAGCGGCGTCCTCCGTCGCCTCGACACCTAATCCACCTCAGCCGAAAACGGAGCCGGAGCCGGAGCTGCTTCCTCCGGTCGGCAACGGCCAACGCTTTTCGCGAGAATATGTTCGTTACTGTCATTTTCAGGGAGAGCGGCTGCGCGTGGTCAAGCAACAGGTCCGGGGGCCCGAAGACATCCGCGCCTTTAACACACTTGCAAATGACTACAATTCACGCTGCTCCGATTTCTTCTATCAGGACGAAGACCTCCGGCTTGTGAAGGAAGAAGTTATCGCCAAGCGAAAGCTTCTCGAAGCCGACGCCGAGCGCATCCTTTCGACCTGGCCATGGCACAAGAGCGCCGGCGGGGCACCGGCGGCATCGTCCAGATAAGCAGTTTGGAATGAGCCGCGCGTTAGGGTTGATCGTTCAGCATCTGTTCAGCGATCCTACTGCCTTCTGCGAGACGGCGGCGACGGTTCAGCCATCTAGGATTGGCAGAGCATCACGCAAGCGCCAGAACGAAGTTCCTGATTTAACGTTTTGCGCGGGTATCAAGCTTAACGCGCGAGTTGCGTTGCGAACGACGCGCAGGAAACTATGGTTGTTTTTGAGTTACCGTATTCGGCCAAATTGATTGTATGAACTGTGGGGTATTACGTGAAACGCCAGCGCTTGAACAAACCAAAAAATATCAGGGAATTGCCGACCGAGAAATCACTGAGCCACCGTTACGCGGAAGTGGTGAGGCTGCGCCAGGCCGTATTCCGGACCCAGGCCGCGCTACGGGCGCCGGCCGCTGTCAACCGGCTCGTCTCGAAGTAACATCATGCGTTCACGCGTTACCAGGTTCACCTATCTGTTTGCCATTGCCGCAGCCATGGTCGGCTGGTCGTGGCTGCTTCTGCATAGCCTCGCCTGGGCGTTTGACTTCTAGTCTGGGCGCCCGCAGACGGGCGGCATCGCCGCCCGATCACATCCTGCGCTCAATCGCAGATCCTGACCGCTCTTTGCCGCCAACCCCTGCCGGTCCATACCCTACGCAGCGCATAGCAGGCGGCATCGCGGCGGTAAGCCCATGGACCGTACTCGGCATACTCGCCATAGCCGAACGGAAAATCATAGCCATCGTCAAATGGATGACCGTAGAGGCGCGCGTAGCCATACCCGCCCGCATAGGCAAACCCGCGAAATCCCGGAGCAACGACAAACGCGCCGCCTGCCGCTGCGATCTCAGGGGCGATCACAAGCGCCAGGGAAAGCGCCAACAGCGCTGAATGTGCCTTACGCATATTCCGGTGTCCTCGCACTACCCCGCGGACTGGAATGTTGTGACGGAGCCGCGGCCAGATGGTCGATGAACTCGGCGTCGAACTCGCATCCGATGCGCCATACCAGCCGGCACAGGCGCGGGCGCCCGCCTGCACGAATCAGCGTGAACTCCTCAGGCGCATCGAGATTTTCAGCGATAATCCGCACACCGCCATCAGATATGTCCGTGATCGTGTATTCGCGCGGCAGAGAGCCGGCCCCAAACTGAATCTTGGCCGCCCCGTGACAGGAGCGACGTTCGCTCTTTCGCCGATCCGCAAACACCCGACCCACCCATCCCTTTTTGCCTGGTTGATTTTGTCTTTCGGCAATCTTATCAAAAATCCGTTGGACTTCGCCTAAGCGATCGGCCCGCAATCGATAGTTTCCCTTATTGGAAAGTTTACTCCCGACGCTTGCGGGAAATGCCCAACAAGTCCCCCGCCATGTCGGGTCTGAGGTAAGGTTAAGGATCCTATTGCCTCGAAAGAAGTTCTGGACCAGTGCAAAACCCCAAGATGAAGAGACGTATCACCCATCTTGCCATTGCTGCGGCATGGATCGCGGTCATCTCGATCGCCTATGCCACGCTGACGCATGTCGGCTTTATTTATTCGATCTATTTCAAGCTCTCGCCGTTTCTGATGCAGCCAGCCATGCGGACCTACGCTCATTTTGAACACGTTATCGCGTTTGCGATCCTCGGTGCCCTCTTTGGCTTCGCCTATCCTCGACGCCTGATACTTGTTTGCTGCATCGTGTTCGGTGCCGCGACGCTACTGGAGATCTTGCAGACCGTGACGCCGGACCGGCATGGCACATTGATCGATGCGCTGGAGAAGATAGCCGGTGGAGCCGCTGGAATCATGTCCGCCAGGACAATCCAGTACTTCAGAGAGAGAAGAAGAAGAATCAGCGCTGACTAATTCTCGCAAAAGTGACGCCAGTCGATGTCTTCGCCCGCGGATACTTCGTCGCGTCCTACCTGTACCGTAATCCGCAATTTTGCTCACGACACTCTCTCAGCCTGTCATCGCATGCTTGAATGCATGTCCCCGCGCCGTTGCAGGCGAGGCGACAAGCCGTGGCATTATCAGAACAAATTCGGCAATAGCTCTGCGCAAGAATAACCCGGCCATTGTCGATCTTAAATCGACTGGAGTTGTTATCGGCCAACGTGACTCCGTCCATCGACACTAGGGCGAGCGCCGCAATCATGAATCTCATTTCAGCCTCGTAGGATCGTAGAGAAGATATCGGCCCGTTAGGCTAACAAATCCGCTAAAACTTCGAAACGTGAGAATCTCTGACGGCCACGATGATCTTGGGCTTCGCTGGCGTCGGCTTCTTGGCTTACCGTCGGAAAGCAGGCGGGGCCTGTCCAGCGCATGGCCCAAGTTTTCAGACATCCGACACCAAAGGCCGTCTCCCGGGCCGCCCTTGGTTAGTGGACAGGTGGCCCTGCGACGAAGCTATTCCGCGGCCATCTCAATCCTAAAATCGTCCACCTTCTTCCCCGACCTTAGTTGCTCCGCAAGCCACCGTGGCTGCCTGCCGCGTCCAGCCCACGTTTCCGAAGGATCATCGGGATTGCGATATTTCGGGAAGACGGGCGGGTACCCCCGGCGCTCCGACTTGGCAATTCGTCTTTCAAGAGTCGGCTTGGCTTTGAGCCGCTTCAAACGCCCTTCAAGAACATCTTTCTCTGCCGCCATTTTTACGGCCAACGCCTCGCCAACCGCCAGATGCAGCTTCCACAGATCGTCGACGGACATTCGCTCAAGTTCGCCCAGCTTCATGACGGCCCCCAATCATAACCCGATTCTAGCTGCCATCTTCGTTTGACGAACAGTGATTTAAAAGCGCGAGTGTTCCGTATTTCAATATGCTGCACTGCAAAGCAGTAGCGTTATTCGGCAAATTGTTAGGGAATATGAGCTCGCTCGATGCCGCACGCCCGTCGGATTCGGCGTACTCGATCTAATTTCAAAGTCCTCCAAATGAGCGCTGGGGTGGCTCATCGGGTTCACGTGTAACGCGCAGTTATCCCCAACCGAAGATTGACTCGAATTAAAGGAACGTGTTTAAGGAAAATACAACCAATAATAAACGGGGGGAATTATGCGGTTTTCATCGCTTGGTTTAATCGGTCTGGGCACCGCGCTCGCGTTGACCTCTTTTGTTAGCAGCGCCTCGGCCGTCGTCACGTTTGATCAGAATCTGGCGTCTGGCTGGCACCAGGGGACCGGCACCAGCAACGGCCATTTCGCGGTCGACACCGAGGCTGACGGGGTCGAACTCGGATTGCGTGCCTCTATTCGAGGGCCCGGGGGCGGACCGATCACGCCGACAGGAAATCTTTATATTGCGCCGGTAGGCAGCACCCCGCCCGGCAGGGCATTATGGAATTTCGAGTTTTCGGTAAATCCGGGTTCGCTTGTGGATACCCACTCGTTGCTGACGATTACCGGTCCCGGAGGAACATTTGCGGTCGATCCGACGACATATTTTGGAGACAATAAGCCGGATGGCGGATCGTTCTATCAAAACAGCGAAAATTTGGGCTTTTCCATTTTCCCAGGCCTGAATTTCAATCCGAATGCTTCCGGCATCTACACCATCGATCTCAAGCTCTTCGGCGAAAACGATCAGCTGCTGGGCGACGTGTCGATCCAGGTCAACGCCGTGCCCGAGCCGTCGACCTGGGCAATGTTGATTCTTGGCTTCGCCGGCATCGGCTTCATGGCCTATCGCCAGAAATCACGCCTAGCCGTGCTGGCCGCCTGACCTCATCTTCGTCGATAAAGCGAAAGGCCGCCTTCAGGCGGCTTTTCTGTTGCCCGGCTTTAAATCGGCTGCGGTCCCAAAACCCAGATCCACCAAAGCCCAACGGCAAGGTGAGGTCCAAATGAGATGGCCTGCTTGCCGTGCAGGTCATGTCCTTGCGCTCTCAGAATCAGCAGACTGACCAGGGCGGAGACCACCGCGATCAACAGCAGGCCGGGAATTCCTTCCGCGCCGATCCAAAGGGTGCCCGCCGCGACGAACTTGACGTCGCCGAAACCCAGGCCGTCATAGCCCCGCAGCCAGCGATAGCCGGCGCGGAACAGGGACGCGGCGGCAAAGACCAGGGCAGCCTCAAATCCACGCCACCAGAAGTCCGCCGGGCCCCACAGATAGGCCTGTAACGCGCCGCCGGCGGCCAGCGCCAGGACCATGCTGTCCGGAATAATCCCGTAGCGGCCGTCAATGGCGCAAATAGCGGCCAACAGGACGACGAGGTAGCAGCCTGCGATGGCGGGCAGTGCCCAGCCGGGATCGCCTGCAAGGCCGATGGCGAACCAGACCGCGCCGGCTATCAAGGCCCACGCCACAACAACGTATGGCTGCCCTGGCGAGCGCCATGCCAGCGCTTCGCCAAAAAAACGGCTGGTACGGTCACCGGTCTTGCGGAGCGAGCGCATCATCTCCCGCTCGAGTGAAGAGGCACGGTCAGCTTCTCGCTCTGCCCCTCCAGCACGACGTGCTCGGGGGTAACCGCGGCGACGCGCCAGCCATCGATTTGCCCGCTGACCTGAACCCACACGCCGAGCGGACTTTGCGTCGTGACCAGGAACGCCTTCGCCACGCCGTCACTCATGAACACCCCTTTGAGGGTAATCCCTGCGTCCAAGGTCGCTATCGGTTGGGGTGGCGCGGCGACCGGCTCGGCCGCAACAAAACCCTGCCGGTTTCGTGAGAACAGCGGGCGCTGCACGATATTCTCAAAGCCTGCGGCTGCGCGCGCCTCGGAGGCCTTGGCGACCGGCCCACTTCTGCCAAACCAGGTCGGGGCCGTGACCGCCGAAAGCTCAAGCGAGATCGCCGCGCTGAGTGTCATCGCGCCAACCAGTCCGATCCAGGCCGCAAAGCCCAGGATGAGAACGCGCGTCGCAGGCCGCAGCGCCGTCAATTCGCTCCGGCTGGGCAGGTCGGTCCGCCCGAGCATGGCAGCAAGCCTGGCGGCTACGAACTGCCGCGGTGAACCGGCCATGCCCGACAGCCGAAGCTGGACCATTTGCGCCAACGACGTCATGGCATCCGCTCCGCCGGGGCCGATCCAGGGCCGGCTTGCCCGCCGCCCATGACCGCCTCCCTTCCGGAAGGCTGCAGACCGTTGCGGATAGCTCCCTGAACCCTGAGCTCCGCTCTGATCGGACCGTCCTCCCCGTCCGCCAGGCTGCGGAACGAGGCCGAGGGGACGAACAATAGCGGCGTCTGGTTCTCGATCGTGAAGATCATGTCCCTGATGGCCTTCAGCGACCCTTCGAGCTCTACGCTGACGGCAATCATGTGCAATGGCAGGGAGCGCCCGCCCTGCAGCCCGCGGATGGCGAGCAGGTTGACGCCGGCATTCGCCGCCATCGACTTCAGGCTGGCCTGCAGGTCGGCGCTGGCGACGCGCTCTTCACTGCCGGGAAGGAAAGGATCGCCGGACCGCCCGACGCTGCCAGCCGACTTCTTTGCCGCGCGCGTCACGTTCTGGAAATGCGCAAGCTGCGCTGCGTTATCCGAAATGTCTTCGCCCCTCGCGGCAAAGTGCGCCGTGATCGGAGCAAGCAGGAAGATGACGACAAAGAGTATCGCGGCAGCATTGAAAGCCAGGAACGGTGTTCCGCGCGCCAATTTCAGATTCTGAATCATGGCGCGGCCCGGGATCTTGCGGTCGTTGCACGCGCGCCACGCAGCTTGAACACGATGCTGAAGCGATCCTTGCGCTCGTTCGCGTCAGGCGTAATCGCCGAAGTCAGGGTCGCGCCTGAAAACAGCGCAGACTGATCGATGACGCGAACCAGGCGCGCGGCATCCGCAGAAAACCCCGATACCGTCACCGTGCCGTCGGCGATGCGGGTCTCTGTCAGAAAAGTATGTTCGGGCAGAATACGCGACAGCTCATCCCACACGGCAAGGATGCCTGTGTCGGCCTTCATCGCGAACAAGCGCGCCGCGGGATCCAGGCCGTCCCGACCGCTTTGAGCTGATAGCCGGGCCTCAGCAACTGCCGTCTCCAGCGCCGCGGCAACGCTGGCCTGGCGCCATTCGAACACGACCAGGCCAAGCAGGACGGCGCCGAGCGCGGCGGCTGCCAGCAGCCGAACCGCCCGTAACGCCCACGCCGGATCTTCGTCACTGGCGGCGCGGAACGTGATGACAGGAACGGCCTCACCGCCGGCGTCTGCCACCGCCAGACAGTCGACATCCCGCGACACCAGACCGAGCTCCGATAAAGCCGCCTCGGCGCGATCACGCCTGACGATCCAGTGACACATCGGCACGACGCCGTCCGATTCCTGGCCCATAGCGGTAGCGGCATGCCAGATATCCGAAAGCTGGAAGGGCGTTCGCCGCAATATGTCCTGGTCAAGGATCTTGGGCAGGGCACCAAAGGCCGCCTTGGGCACGCTCAACTCGCGCAGAAAGAAAAGCTCACGCGAAATCACCGGTGCCACGGTCGTCGCTTCCCGCGTCACGCCCTGCTCAGTGAGCCACTGTTCGAGTGCGGCCGCGTTGAAAAGCGGTAGTGGAATCCGGACTTCTGCCGGGCCCGTGGCAGACAACAGGCGGCATGTAACGCTGTCGCCATCCCGCCAAAGCGTGACCTGCGGCCTCGCCTCGCCCTCGGCCCATTCGCGCCAGCGCGCGGGAACCGCCTCGCGCAGGCCCGACATCCACCATTGTGCAAAGCCCCTGCCCCACGCCGTGAGGACGTGGAGGCCACCGGCGCGGGCTGGAAGATCGGCGACAGGCATGATCGTCACTTGCGGATCGAGGCATTCGATTCGAACGAGGGAAAGCCTATTTACTAATTCTTTAACAAGAGTAACGAGCCGCCGTTCACCAGCTGCGTGAAATGCCCGGCGTCCCTCAGTCCGTGCTTTAATTGGGTTTGATCACTCGTTTACCGTCTTGTTTGGACGCGACTATTCGAAACTTCGGCGGTACACGGCAGGTCCCAGATACAAAATCGCGAAAACAACCCCATGCAAAGTAGAATGGTCCCCGGCTCGCAGCACCGGGGCCGCTTGCACCCGGGGCCGAGATGGTCTGTCGTCACGGCCCAACTGATCTCATCATGCGCTAGCCTTGGCGGAGCGCCACCACGGTGGCGGGCTCGTTACGCCGCTCGTCCTCAAATTCGATCCGGATCGAGACCAGATCCGGCAGCCGCTCGGCGCGAACCCAATCGGCGCGCCAGGCCGGCTTGACCTTGGCATCGACGGTGCCGAAATACCCAATACGGATTTTACGTACGCCGCTAAGCACCACGACCCGGGTTACGGCTGGTTCGGGATTCTCCTTCGAGCGCGCCCCGTTGAGCGGCACGAAATCAGCGACGATATCGCCACCACTCCGCCGCAAGACGATTCTGTGCGGCCCGCCTCGCAGCGACCGCCCCTCGCTCAACCCCACAAAAGAGATCGCCTCGCCGCGACCGTCGAATCCAGTGGCGTCTTTTGGGCCCGCCCCGTCAAATCGGACCGGGAGCGCCGACCCCACCAGCGCAGCGACGGTCTGGATCGCGGCACTGGTCTCACTCCCGATCTCGCTCGCGCGATCGGCGCCAAATGCCCGCCGTGCCATCGAGAGCCCGCCCGCCAGAAACCCCGTCAGGATCGCCAGGATGGCGAGCGAGAGCAGCAGTTCGATCAGCGTCAGCCCCTGCTCGCCGCGCCGGCGCGCAGCGGTTCGAGCGATCCGCAGGTTGCGTAGTGCCGGTGTCATTGTCGCGCCTCAGGCGCAAGCTTCAACGCCGCGAGCTTGGTCGCGGTGCCGTCCGGCGTCTCAACCGCGATTTCAACCCAGAAGGACCTCAATGCGCCATTTGCCGGCGCCGGTCGGGCGCCTTGCGGCTGGCGTGTGTCGTTGGCGAGACGAAGTTCCGTGACGGTCTGCCGCCATCGGAATTTGTTCGCAACCAGACCTTCCCGGTAGCCCGGCACAAGCGCCTCGGAAATGCCGGCGGCTTCGAGACGCGACTGCGCGACCCTGAGCGCGGTGCGATTGGCCTGCGTGCGCGCATCGGAACGCATCGCCACCACCACGCCGGTCGATATCGCGCCGAGCCCCAGCGCCAGGATGACGAAGGCAACGAGGATTTCGAGCAGCGCAAAACCGCGCTCGCCGTCGCGCCTGATAGTCACTCGCCTGGATCGCGCGCCCATCATTGGATCAGCCGTGGTTCGCCGGTCAGCCAGTTGACGGCGATGCGCGCCGACCGCCCCTCCAGCGTCAGCGCGATCTCGCCGCCGGAGGACTGACCGTCCGGATAGAATCGAATTCCGCCCAAATCGCCGGCTTGCTCGGTCTCGGCAATCACCACCGCAGCCGTCATTCCACGCGGCAGCGCGTGCATGGAATTCGGCAAGCCGAACCGGCCTTTCTCGACGTCGATCCGGAACAGCGTTTCGGCATTGCTCGACATCGCCTGCGCGCGCGCCAGTTGGAGCGTCGCCGTGACGGAACGGGCCGTGACGGCGACACGCGTGGCCACCGCCTTCGGCTTGGCGGACAGCGTGCCGGCAAGGACAAGCCCGATGATCCCGATGACCACCAGCAGTTCAGCCAGCGTGAACCCGGCTGACGATCGTGCGGGGCGTTTCATTGGAACGCGAGATTGTTAATCGACAGCACCGCGCTCATCACATGCATGATGAGCCCCCCGATGCTTCCGCCGATGACCAGCGTCAAAGCCGGCGTCAGCAGGCCGACCATGCGCTCGATGCGCCGCTGCAGATCGGCCTCGATCACGCTGGCCACCTGAATGAGCATGGGGCCGAGCTGACCGGATTCCTCTCCAACGGCGACGAGACGAAGCGATGCCGGCGGCAACAGGCCGTCCCCTTCAAAGGCGCGGTGTAGCGGCGTGCCTTCGGGAACACGCTTGATGGCGCCCTCATAGAGCGCATTCAAGTGCCGGTTGGTGACGAGCGCCCGCGCGGTCTGCATCGCGGACATCAACGGCACCCTTGCGACGAGCAGCGTGCCGAGTGCCCGCGCAAAGCCGCCGGCTTCGCGGCTCCGAATGAGCCCGCCAATCACCGGCGCCGAGCATTTCAAACGATCGGCACCAAGCATGACTTCTGGATTTTGCTTCGCCTTGCCCCACAACAGGAAAACCGCTGCGCCGCAAAGAGCGACCCCCAACAGGACCATCAGCCAATTGTCCTGAACCTCCTCGAAGAAATTCAGGATGCCCGGAAGCGGAAGGCCGGCATCGACGAAGATCGGCGAGATGCTGGGTATCAGCACGAACACAATGACCACGACCGATACCAGCGACATCAGGATCAGGATCATGGGATAGACGAGCGCCGACGCGATCTTGTTGCGGATCTCGAGCCGGCGCGCCAGCAATTCGGCGATCTGCTTGAGGACCTGCCCGGTAACGCCTCCGGCTTCGCCGGCAGCCAGAATGGCCCGGTAGTCCGATGGAAACACGTCCGGTCGTTGCGCCATCGCTTCCGAAAGCTGCAGTCCGGCAAGCACGTCCTTGAGAAGGCCGTTGGCGAGACGCGCGGTTTTCGGCGCGGCGCCCGGCCCTGCGATGATCCGGAACGCGGCATCGAGCGTCAGCCCCGAATTGGTCAGCGAAGCCAGCTCAACCGTGAAGGCCGTCAGTTCCTTCAGGCTGAAGCGATTCGATTGAACGAGCTCGCGTTTCCAGACCGACATTTCCGCTTCGCGCGCCGGAGCGGATGGCTGGCCCGAACGTCCCGCCGTCCGGTCGGCCACACCGTAGGTTTCGAACGGCGTCAGCCCCGAGCCGTAGAGCGCGTCGACGGCCGCGTCGAGACCTTCGGCAACGATCGTCCCTACGGTGACCGCGCCTCGTTCCGTGTATGCCTTGTAGTGAAAAATTGCCAAGGGCTCGGTGCTCCCTTTAGGACGCGCGGGTGACGCGAAGGACTTCTTCGAGTGAAGTCTCGCCGGCCCCGACTTTCATCAGGCCATCCTCGTAGAGCGTGTGAAAGCCTGCTTCGCGCGCAAGCTGCTCGACCGTGCGCTGGTCCTGGCTTCTTCGTCCGATTGCCTCGCGGACGCTGTCATCGATGACCAGCAGTTCCGATATCGTCGTGCGGCCGCTATAGCCGGTGTTGCCGCACGCCTCGCAGCCAACCGGCTCCCGGCTGTGCGACCAATCCATTCGCGGATTGCCCGCGATCGCCATCTTCAGCTTGCCATGCGCCCGCTCACCGTCGCTGTGCGGTCGCGCGCAGGCGGGGCAAAGCTTTCTGACCAGACGCTGCGCCATCACGCCCGCGATCGTCGAGGCGAGAAGGTAGCGTTCCAGCCCGATGTCGATCAGGCGCGTGATCGCGGCAATCGCGCTGTTGGTGTGCAAGGTCGAGAACACCAGATGGCCGGTCAGCGCCGCCTGGATGGCGATGCGCGCGGTTTCGAGATCGCGGATTTCGCCGATCATGACGATGTCCGGATCCTGGCGCAGGATCGAGCGAAGCGCCGTAGGGAAATCGAGACCGATCTGCGGCTGGACCTGGATCTGGTTGATCCCGGAAAGCTGATACTCGATCGGATCTTCCACGGTGAACAGCTTCAGTTCGGGCCGATTGAGATCCTTCAAAGCAGTGTAGAGCGTCGTCGTCTTTCCGCTGCCGGTCGGGCCGGTGACCAGAATGATGCCGTTCGGAAGCGCCATCAGGCGCTGGAGGCATGCTTGCGTTTTGCCGTCGAGCCCAAGCTTGGTGAAGTCCAGCTCCACCCGGGTCCGGTCGAGGATTCTCATCACGACGCTTTCGCCGAACACCGTCGGCAAGGTCGAGACACGGATGTCGATCTCGACGCCGCGCACCACGGTCTTGATGCGGCCATCCTGCGGCAATCGCCGCTCGGCGATGTCGAGCTTGGCCATGATCTTCACGCGCGTCGTCAGCGCGGGCCGCAGCGTCGCGGGCACGAGGCGCTCCTGCTGCAAAAATCCGTCGACACGGAATCGAACGGCGACGGCATCGCGTCCGGGCTCGATGTGCACGTCGGACGCGCCACGTTCGACGGCCCTCGCAATGATCTGGTTCACCAGCCGGATGACCGGCGCTTCGTTGGCGATATCGCGCAGGCGCTCGACGTCGAATTCGCTGCCGTCATTGCCCGATATCGCGAGGTCGTCGGTTTCCTCAGGCTGCGTCTCGGACGCCGCGTCCTGATACAGCGTCCGCAAGGCGCGCTCGATTTCCGCCGGAGCGATCACGGCGAGATCGACGCGTACGTCGAGCATGTAGCTGATGGCTTTTGCGGACTCGTCGACAAAGGGATCCGCGGTTGCGATCAACAGGCGCCTGCCGTCGAACGAGATCGGCAGGATCCGATTGGTCTTGAGGAAAGAGAACTGCAACCGATCCGCCAGAACGGGCCGGGCCGGGAGATCCACAGGTTCGATCAGCGGCAGACCGCAATAGGTCGCGTAGGCCAGACAGAGGTCGGCCTCGGAAATCAGACCGAGCTTGACCAGCACGAGATCGAAACGCTCGGAAGCCGCTTCGGCGGCCCGCCGGGCCCGGCCGACGGCGGCGGGATCGACCAGGTCCTTGCCGATCAGAAGGTCGGAAAACGCCTGCGCGAAGCCGGCGTCCCTTGGCCTCGGCAATTCCGTTCCCCGGCCTGGCGGCACGGCCGGGCGCAACAATTGCTGGATATCGAATGACATTCGCGCGCTCGGCGGTGGGGTCTGCGTCGGCGCGATTCTAGGGGGTTTTGATTAACACAAGCTGTTTGACGCTTTGTTTGCCATTCCTGCGTAAATATCGGGGGAGACGCGAGATCAGGCCGCCTGGTCGGCCCAGCAAGGCTCCTGACGTGGCAAACCGGCCAAAGGCTCGATCGAACCGATTTCCCGTCCCCCACCGGCCGGACTGCCCTTCTTTGCCCCGCTCCAGCGCCAGACAATCGGGCTTCGCATTGGTCGCCGTGATCTGGACTTTGGGCCTGATTACGCTGCTTGGAATGGCTGTCATCGTCGGCGCGCGTTACCGCACCAAGACATCCTCGAACTACGCCTCGGTGACCGCCGCCGAGATGGCGGCAGAGAGCGCCGTCAACCTGGCGATCGCCACGGCACTGACTGCTGCGCCCGAACAAACCGTTAATTTTCCGTTACGGTGCCGATTGCCGGGCGGCGAGCGCGCCACGATCACGGTCGAGGAAGAGACCGGAAAAATCGACCTCAACACGGCAAGCCCAATCGCGTTGACGCGCTTCTTCATCGCGCTCACCGGCGATCAGTCGAAAGGCACGCGCGTCGCCGCGCAGATCATCGAGTTCCGCAAACCGAAGGCACCGAGCACACCGGCCGCAGGGCCTGCCGAGGCACGCTTCACCACCGTGATGCAACTGGATCAGCTCGACGGCATGTCGCCGCGGTTGTTTCGGACAGCCCTTCGCCATGTCACGGTTCGCTCCGGACGGCCGGAGCCCGACATGGAAGCCGCCTCTCCCGCCATGCTTAGACTGCTCAATATCGCGCCGAGGCAGACGGCCGCCAAGCGAGGGCTTCCCACGGGCGGCAGCATGACCATCCGTGCAGATATCAGCGCCTCGGACGGCACGCGCTTCATCCGCGAGGCGCTGGTCTCGCTGGAAGCCGGAAACGGGCGTCCTTTCGTGATCCGGGAATGGCGCCGCGGAGACATCGATTCATCGAGCGCGCGGCAGGAAAGCCCCCAAGGCGCGGCGCGCGCGTGCCTGCGCGTTCGCGACGCGGCGGCAAGCTGACCTTCCTTCTCAAAGCTGCGGCTAGGGTGCGTACTCATCAAGTCGGTTGCTGCGAGTCGGCCACCTGATGTCTGCTTCTCCCCCAACAGCGGCGCGGGAGCGGACATCGCGGCACTTCGCCTTCGTGCCAAAACCGGAAATCAACAGGACGATGCCAAGGTCATGGCAGCTTGTCGGCGGCCATAGCCTGATGCACTTTTTCGCTTTGCGTTGATTGCGGCGCTTCAAACCCGATTCACTGTCCCGGCCAAAGCGCCAAAAAACGATCCGCCGGAGAAACACATAATAAGCATTATTAGATTCATCGTTACGGAGACAACAAGCTTGTCTTGAACAAAATGAAGTACGATCCACCCCAGCAGCATGCAAATTAGCCCGCAGCCTGCCGGCCAAAACGCACGCCGCCGAACTGCGAGCCACTGCGCCGGGCCAAGCAGCTTAGAGTTCCGTGATAGAGTCCAGGATCGGCGAAACGATACCTCGAAACTCAAGGCTACCACGATCAGACACGCAGTGACGAAGTAACCGGACATTACCCTTGGCCCCAACCGTTACCATCTCGAAGGACACCGGCGAGACAGAAGGACACCGGCGAGACAATAGCGTAGATTGATTGCCTCAACCTTAAGGAGATAGCGAACAATTAGCTGTATCGGACCACTATTCCAAACTCATCAGCGAAGTCCGCTAATGGAATGGTCCGGCCGTGCTCCGGCCCTGCCAGTACGAGAAACTGGCAAGGGGCGCTCAAGACGAGGAGCACGCCATGTCTCAGAAACTCAACGCAGCGATCGCCGTGATCGGCATCGATATCGGCAAGAACTCGTTCCACCTCGTGGGTCATGATGACCGCGGCGCCATCGTGCTGCGGCAGAGGTGGT
>NZ_PYCN01000060.1 GCF_003062295.1 Bradyrhizobium algeriense
CGCTCCTCGCAGCCCCGTGCGATCTTGCGCGACGAGTAGATCCCCTGGCTGTACGCATAAAGCAGCAGCGCTACCATCATGCCAGGATGATAGGGCGGAAAGCCGCGCTCCTCGTCGTAGACATCCACGATCCGCGACAGGTCCAAGCCGGTGCGAACCGTGTCGCGCACAAAGTGGGCCGTGTGCCCGGAAGGCACCAAATCCTGGATCGATGGCGGCAGCAGCCAAGCCTGATCAACGTCCCAAGGACGAAATGTCTTGCTCATCCACCGTTTGAATCACGACGCTTGTTCTTCGTCGAGAAAAATCCGATTACTCGGACAGGCTCCTAGCATTCATGCTGTAGCAGTGCGTACAGCGATATGGACAATCGTTCCCCAGCGTCCAGCCGATATTCTTGATCGCAACCTCGCACTCGGGCAGGTCGCCGAACTCCTGCACCGGGCCCACGTTGAGCTTATAGTGTTCGAGCCGGTCGAAGCTGATCGCGAATGGCTTTGACATTTTGAGCCTTCTCATCCGAAGAAAGGATTGGCGTCGGCGTCATACACCAGCCCGGCCGACGCGTAGGCGTGGTCAACCCGTGTCGCCAGCGTCTGGTATTTGATCTTGTTCCTTGCGACCTGAGCGTCAACAAGGCCATCGACGTCATGCTCACCCGGCTCAACGGCCTCCAGGAGGAGTTCCATGAAGGCGAGGTCGTGCCGCCGCAGTTCGGTCGCAAGCGCGTGGAATTCGACCAGTTCCTCGTCCTCGAGTGCCTTTGGCGCGCTGACGGCGTCGATCGCTTTGTCGTAAAGGCGAAGATGGCTCTTGTGCCAGCGCTTTAGGCCCGTATAGGCCTGAACCACGTCTTCGCCGGCCAGACGATAGTTTCGGTTGCCAGTCCCATCGTCGTTGGCGTCGATCAGATTTCGTTTTCGCAGCAGCCTCGTGAACGGCGTTCCTTCGGCCGCATACATCTCGGAGAAAATTCCCTTGCTGATCGTCCAAACGTAGTCCGACATGCGACGGTGATTTTCCCGCAACTCTTCCATCGTCGTGCCGTGATCAAAGAGAATGTGCCCGGCTTGCACGTAGATGCCGTGTTTCTTGAAGACATCAAGGGCTTGCAGGTTTTGATCAACTCTTGCACTCTTCGCCATCCTCTTCAATGCGGATTCCGAATAATTCTCAATACCGCACGAAAACGCGAAGAAGCCCGCTCGCTTGAGCTGCCTAATTGCCTCGTCGGTCACGCGATCCGCTCTGATCGAACCTCGCAAGCGCACGCGCAGGCCTCGCGATTGAATATCGTCGGCAAGTTCACGGCACCACAGCTCGTCTCGAGGCGGCTCAATAAGGCTGTCGTCGATGACTTTGAAACACGTCGCCCCGAGGCGGCTAACCTGCTCCAACTCGTCCACGAAGTTTTCGATCGAACGCTGCCTCCAATGCGAACCATCCGATACCTTCGAAGGCAACGATCGAGCAGAACGTGCAGTGGGCCGCGCAGCCGCGTGACGAAAGCACGTGCACAGCGCTCCGCCGCTCAAGTGAGGCGCGGATCGTGTCGCGGCTAGGAAAAGGTATGGCGTCAAGGTTCGCGACCGCTGGCCTGCGCCCGTTACGAACGATCTTGCCGTCGTGTTTGTAGCTGATACCTGAAATGTCGGAGAGGTCCAGTTTACCGAATGCGAAGTGCTCGCTCAACTCGCACACAGTTTCTTCGCCTTCTTCACCACCTGGTGCCCAGCGGGAACGTCTATCGAAACGCTGGTGGCGGTCGAAGGCCATCGGTGGGCGATCGAGGACAGCTTTGAGACGGCGAAGAACGAGTTTGGTCTCGATCACAACGAGAGCAGATCCTGGCATGGCTGGCACCGTCACGTTTCTCTGGTGATGCTCGCCTTCGCCATGATGGCGGTGATACGCCATCGCGCCAATCCACCGCCCCCCAAAAAAACGAAACGACGAACTACGGCAAAAACAAAAGCACCGCCATCCCGTCATTGATCCGTTGGTCAATCCAGGAAGTTCGCCGTATCGCCATCAGGCTCGCCCGAAAGCGCATCCAACCCGCACACGTTATCGCATGGTCACTCTGGCGCAGAGCGCACCAGGCCACCGCTCAGCGTGCTCACTTCAAAGCAAAACGGCAACTGTAATGCTAGATGTCGCCGAGCGCAAGCGAAAACCAGGTGAAGCAGCGGCGCTGCTCGTGGAGGGGCGAGAGTACGAGACCTTTTGTGGGCTTCGCCAGCTTCCAAATCGGGCCAGCCTTCGTCGCTGTTGGCTGCAAGCCCCCGCTTGCGTCAGGGATGGAAGCCCGCGAGGGGGAAGACCCGCTTGCGGGGCTTCAGCACAGCCGGCCAGCCCGGCCCAACAGGGGCGACGCCCTGGCTCCAGGCGGCTCATGCCGGGGCCCGTCGACGGTCTCTCTCTCCGATCATTCGAGAAGTCCCTGACGAAGCGCGAGCGCCACAGCGTGGGGAAGGGTTAATGCAGCGAGATTCCGTCTGGCATTGTCTAGATGAAACTTCACGCCACGCGGCGTAACACCAAGAAGCTCGGCAACATCCTGCATTGTCTTGCCGTCAGATATCCAAGCGAGACACTGCCGTTCGCGCTGAGTCAGTGGGCTCCCCTTCTGACCGTTCGGGGGCGTGCGTCTGATCCTGGCGCTCACATGCGCATGGTAGGTGAGACCCACCATGTGCAAGATGTCCTGGGAGGTCTCAATAAAACGGTCGAGCCCAAGGCTGCGGTCGTCCACCGCCAGCGTGAACGCCGCGAATTGATTTTGGCTTGTGGGAATGCGAACCGTCAGGCCGGTCCTGATCTTGAAGCTAAGCGCATCGTCAAACAGCCGACGCTCTTTCGGAGACTTTGCGCTTCGCGCGTCACGTCCATCCCACAGAAGCATCCCGCTTGGGCTCCGCGATTTCTGAAGAACGGGATCGATGTTTTCGTATCCTTCATCGAAGTAGTGGCTGGTCCAACTCTTCGGATACGACGAGAGCAGATTGGGACCATTCGCGCGGCGGCTAAAATAGGCAAACCACCGAAACCCCAATGAGTGTGCTGTCCGTTCCGCAACACGCCGACAATCATCTTCCGTAACGGCGGAGTGAAGACAATCGACAAACTCATTGCACGCTCTTTCGACATTTTTCATTGCGCTCCCTTTTTAACAGTCTTTTCTTGTCGCAACCGCGCCGCCACCTTCGCGCGCTGCGTGTGTTGTGCTTGTATTGCCATCTTGCGGCAGCTTTGGGGCAAGGGATTTCCTTAAGGCTCCCTGTCGAAAGTGACAGATCACGGTCATGACTGCTCCTGCTTTCTTGGTTTCCGAGCCTGTGATTCGCAGCCGGAGACCAAGAATGAATGTCATCGCGCTCACTCGTCCCGCCCTTCTGAAAACTTCCGAATTGGTCCTCGGGATGCATCGCCTGCGGCGGCGCGTCTATAGGGACCGCCTGGAGTGGAAGGTCTCGGTGTCAGACGGACTCGAGATCGAGCCATACGACGTCCTGACGCCGACCTATCTGTTGGATGTCGATCGGCGAGACGTTGTCGGTTGCGTCCGCCTGCTGCCAACCACCGGCCCCAACATGCTGGCGTATACGTTTCCGGTGTTGGACGGTCGGACTGCCGCGAAAAATGTCACGATCTGGGAGAGCTCGCGTTCCTGCATTGACCCGCAGAATGTGACGGCCGCAGCCGAGAATGACTTGAAGCAAGCCACTTTCCTGCTGTTTGCGGCAATGGTCGAATGGGGCCAGCAGCACGCACATCAGGCGATCGCGACTGTCACTGATCTGCGCATGGAGCGAATCCTGCGCCGGGCCAGATGGCATCTGGATCGCCTCGGCGAACCTCGCCAAATCGGAACCACAAAAGCCGTCGCCGGACTGTTGCCGGTCACTGCTGACGCTCTGCGAACAATCCGGGCGGCGGGGAAGATTGCGAGGCCGGCAATTGATGCTCCGTCAAGCACGGCGCTCGCGGCATAGCTTCGAACACCTCTAGGCTCCTGAGAACTGCAAAAAGGGCTTTCAACAATGGATCCAGCTGCATTCGCGGCTCTGGTCGAAAGGTGCGCCCCGACGACGGCAATGGTCCGGCCGCTGACGGCGATTGTGCGCCAGGCAAGCTCGTTCGAGCCGCTGCTGATCACGATTGAGGGGCGCAAACCGATCCCCATTCAGGCAACTGATCGCAATGAGGCCATTCAGCTCGTGACCGAGGCCACAGCCACCGGCCAGCCCGTCCGTACCGGTCTCGCCCAACTTGATGCCGAGGATATGAAGGAGGCCGGGCTGACAGCTACCACAACCTTCGACGCCTGCAAGCACATCGCGGGCCTTGGCAGATTGTTCGAGGCCCGATTGCAAGCAGCAAACGTGAACGCGTCGGGCCGCGATCAGGCAATTGCCAGCGTTGTCGCGAGCTTCGCGGCCAAAGCTCCCGGCACAACGCCTGAGGCCCGTACCCCGCCGATGGCCTCTCGCGGTGCCGAGATTTCCACCGGCGACACGCCGACAATCAACACGCCAGCTCCCTCCGTCCGGGAGCGTACGAACTGGGATATCTATCGCTCGGGCCTTGGCGCGTCAGCCTTTGTCTATGAACGATGAGGAACGCTATGGTTTTGTCTCAACTCAACACCGCGGTTCGGGCTGGCCCGACAGCATTGCCAATCGGAGCCGTGTCATGACTTCTCGTCTTAAGAAATCCGCCGCACTCCTGTGCATGGGGGCCGTTCTCAGCCTCGCCTTGGCCGAGCCTGCGCTTGCGCAGACCGCGAACATCGAGGGCGTGCTGCAGAACATTGTCAACATGTTAACGGGCAACGTCGCTCGCCTGCTGGCGACGCTGGCGGTCATCATCGTCGGCATCGCCTGGATGTTCGGCTATCTCGATCTGCGCAAGGCCGCCTATGTCGTGCTCGGTGTTGCCATCACGTTCGGTGCCTCCGAGGTGGTTTCGACCTTGACCGGGGGTCATTGATGATCGAGGCCGCGCGTCTCACGGAGGACACCTTGTTCCTCGCCTGCACGCGTCCGGCCATGATTGCCGGCGTCACCATGGAAGCCATGGCGCTCAATGTGATGTTTTCCTGCATCCTGTTCCTGGTGGCCGGGAGCATCCTCAACGGCCTCGTCGCTGTTCCGATCCATGGTCTTTGCCGCATCATCTGCCGGCACGACCCCAACATGTTCCGGATTTTGCTCGCCTGGATCGAAACCCGAGGACGCACGCACAACGCGCCATTCTGGGGCGGATCGTCCTGCACGCCGCTCAAGCTCGTTCGGCGATATCGAACAAGAGACCTTGGTTATGCGTAACGCAGCGCTTAAGACCCGAGAGATCGGGCCCGACATCTACCTGCCGTTCGGCCGGCATGTCACGGATACGGCGATCAGTCTCACGACACGAGCGCTGCTCACGGTGATCAGGCTCGACGGCACCTCGTTCGAGACCGCCGAGACGGCGGATCTGAACGACCTTCACGCCAAGCTGAACCTCACCCTGCGCAACGTCGCCGATCCGCGCCTGGCGCTCTGGACCCATCTGGTGCGCCGCCGGACGTCAGACTATCCGGTCGGTGCGTTCCGCTCGACATTTGCGGCCGCGCTCGACGCGCAATATCGCGACCGGCTTCGCAAGGAAGCGCTGTTTCGCAACGATCTCTATCTGACGCTGGTTTGGCATCCCGGTCGCGCCACCGCCGACGCAGCGGCCGCGTTCTTCAAGCGCCTTGGCCGGAGCGCTGCGCATTCCCTCGAGGTCGACAGCGACGCCCTAAAGCGGCTCGACGATGCCACGCGCGATGTGGTCGCGGCATTGGAGCGTTACGGCGCCCATGCCCTCGGACTGGTTGAGCGCAAGGGCATCGTATTTTCAGAACCGATGGAACTGCTTCATGCCATCACATCCGGTGAGTGGATGCCGATGCCATTGCCGCAAGGGCCGATCGGCCCCGCGCTCTATTCAAACCGTGTCATCTTCGGCCGAGAGGCTATCGAAATCCGAGGTGCAGGCGGATCGCGCTTTGCTGGCATGTTCGGAATCAAGGAATATCCGGCGTCCACCAGGCCTGGCCTGTTGAACGCGCTGCTATCCGCGCCATTCGGGCTCATCCTCACGCAATCCTTCGCGTTTTTGTCGAAGGCCGACGCCAAAACGGTCCTGACGCGTAAGCAGAACCAGTTGGTCTCCTCTCAGGATCCGGCGGCCTCACAGATCGACGAACTCGCAGACGCGCTCGACGATCTCGAATCCAACAGATTCGCGCTCGGAGATCATCACCTCTCGCTACTCCTCTCAGCCGACACGCCTCCGCAGCTGCAGGATCAAATGAGCGTGGCGCGGCGCGCACTGGCCGATGCGGGTGCCGTGGTCGCGCGCGAAGATCTTGGACTTGAAGCGGCTTATTGGGCGCAGCTGCCCGGGCTGTTCAAATATCGGGCACGAACCGGAGCGATCAGCTCCCGCAATTTCGCGGCGTTCTCCCCGTTCCACACCTATCCCAGCGGAAAGCCTACTGGCAACCATTGGGGGCCGGCCGTTGCGATGCTCAAGACCGCGTCCGGCTCACCGTTCTATTTCTCCTTTCATCACGGAGACCTCGGCAATACCTTCATCTGCGGCCCCTCAGGGTCCGGCAAGACCGTCGTGCAGAACTTCCTGCTGTCGCAGGCCGAGCGGCTCGGCGCAACTTACGTCTTCTTCGACAAGGACCGCGGCGCCGAGATTTTCGTCCGCGCCGTCGGCGGCACCTATCTGATGCTCCACAACGGGGTTGCGACCGGCTGCGCGCCGCTCAAGGCGCTGGAGCTCACGCCAACGAATCTTTCCTTCCTTGGCGCACTTATCCGGAAACTCGTCACGCCAGAAAGCCGCCCGCTGACCGTGACCGAGGAGGAGCGGATCGATTCCGGGTTGCGAGCTCTTGGTCAGCTGCGGCAGGCGGAGCGCTCGTTCGGCGCGCTGCGGGCTTTCCTCGGCCAGCAAGATCGCGAGGGCATTGGTGCTCGGTTGGAGCGATGGTGCCGGGGCGCTCCCTATGGCTGGGTGCTCGATGGCGAGCAAGATGCCATCGGGCTCGACGCCAGGTTCATCGGCTTCGACATGACTGATCTGCTCGATCATCCGACCGTCCGTACCCCTCTCATGATGTATCTGTTCCATCGGGTCGAGCGCCTGATCGATGGACGGCGCTTGTTCATCGACATCGACGAATTTTGGAAGGCGCTTGGAGACGAGGCATTTCGCGATCTCGCCAACAACAAGCTGAAAACCATCCGCAAGCAGAATGGCGTCATGGTGTTCGGCACGCAGTCGCCGCGCGATGCATTGGCCTCGCCCATCGCGCACACCATTGTCGAGCAATGCCCGACTCAGATTTTCCTGCCGAATGCGCGGGGAACGCGCGCGGACTATGTCGACGGCTTCCACCTGACCGACACTGAATTCCGCCTGATCAAGGAGGAGCTCGCGCCCGAAAGTCGGCGGTTCCTGGTCAAGCAGGGCCACAACTCGGTCGTGGCAGAACTTGATCTCGGCGATTTCGAGGATGCACTCGCCGTGTTGTCAGGACGGACGGAAACGGTCGAACTGCTCGACCGCGTTCGGGCGGAGGTCGGCGACGATCCGGCCCATTGGCTGCCAGTATTTCACGCGGAGCGAAGGAAAGTGCGATGATGGTTCAGCGTATGCCGGTGATTGTCACCTCCGTGTCGGTCGTGACCCTCCTGATGGCATCATCTGCAAGAGCGGAGATTGTGTTCGATCCTAACGTCTTTGCGCGACAATTTGAGCAACTGACGGAACTGAAGAAGCAGGTCGATACCCTGACGTCGCAGCTCAAGGTGGCGCAAGATCAATTGAACCAGGCCAAGCAGCTCTATGACAGTTTCAACAAGCGGACCAACGCCAACGACATCGGGGCGCTCTTAAACACGCCGCAGTTCCGGAAAGTTCTGCCCCAACAGTTCTCTGACATCGAACGTCTCGTCGCGCGGCAGGGTGGCGGCAACTTCGCCGACGCGATCAACCACTATCTGTCGCAGAACCGCGCATATGCCGGTAACAGCGGCAATTCGTACTATCAGAGCGAGCTCGACCGGATCGCGCGGCAGACCGGCGCCAAGCACTCCATGGGCCAGGCTGTGTACGATACCGCTTCGCAGCGTATCGATGCACTTGAAGAACTCAGAACCCGCATCAGCACGGCGACCGACGTCAAGGAGATTTTGGATTTGTCGGCGCGGCTGCAGGCCGAACAGGCGCTGCTGCAGAACGACGTGCTCAGGATGCAGGGTCTTGCGATGATCCAGCAGGCCCGCACGGACATGGACGGACAGCGGGAACGCGAAAAGCAAGAACAACTGATTGATGAAATGAAGGCGGCACTGCAATGAGGATAAAGGCATCCATTCTGGTGATCACTGTCGCCGCTGCCCTTACGGGCTGTAACGACGCCGATAAGAGGCAGCAGACGAAGACGGTCGGCTGGTTTCTCGGGACGAGCTTGCGGTGGCGCTCAAGGCCTGCGGCGACAATCCCGGAGAACTGGGGAAGACGCCGAATTGCATCAATGCGAATGAAGCGCGCAACAAGGTCGCCATCCAAGAGATGAAAGACGCCCTGAAATAAGGAACGCCGCGATGGCCATAAACGTCTTTGACAGTTTCTTAAAGGAGTTCGAGCAGCCGATCACGGCATTCGTATCGACCTCGGTGTCGAATCTTGCCTCGTACATCGACGGTCCGTTACGCGTCGCCGTGATGCTCTATGTCATTCTCTACGGTTTCGCCGTGATGCGCGGAGCGATTTCTGAGCCGATCATGGAGTTCGCCTGGCGGGCGATGCGCATCGTGGTCGTCGTTCTGCTCGCGACCAATTCGAGTACGTTCCAACAATACGTCACGGGTCTATTTTTCGAAACTTTGCCGAAAGAGATCGGCAATGCCTTGGCGGGTGCCGGACTGAATACCAGTTCCGGAGTTCCATTCGACCAGCTCTTGTCCAAAGGAATCGACGTCGCCAACAGGATTTACGAGCAAGCCGGTCTGACCAACATCGCACCGGCGCTGATTGCCGCCATTCTCCTGGTCTTTGTGGCGGTTGGCTCCTTCTTGCAGTTTGCAATCCTGCTCTATGCCAAAGTTGGTCTCGGCGTCGTGATCGCGCTCGGTCCAATCTTCATTGCGCTGGCACTATTTGAGGCAACGCGGCCGTTTACAGAAGCCTGGCTTAGGCAGGTCGCGAATTTCGCAATCCTGTTGGTGCTGGTGGTCGCGCTGGTCGGGCTGATGCTAACCACCGTCAGCGGCTTCATCGACAGGTTCGCAGCCAACGCGGGCACAGCCGGCGAGATGGTGGTGGCCGCGGTCGCCATCAGCGCGGTGCTTGGTCTCTCCGGATACATCGCGCTGCAACTGCCGATCATCGCAGGTGGTCTCGCCGGGGGTGGCGCGTCGCTCGCAAGCCGGCTGGTAACTAGCCCATTGATTGCCAATGCCACGGCCGCAGCCGGCGGCGCCTATGCCGGCGCTCGCTGGTCGGCGAGCCGCGGTCTCGCCGCAGTAAGAGCCAGCCGGCAGGGTGGCAGTATGCGGCGCGCCCGAACGCAGGGGACCACGGTGGCGTAAGCAATGATCGCCATCATCAGGGCGATAGAGAAAAGCAGGGGCATCAGAACGATGTGGCGTCGACTATTCATCATCTGCATCATCGCATGGCAGCTTGGTGGCTGCGCGATCTCGAAGGCACCGCCGTCATGTGATGGTCTGGCTCGCCGGCCGCTCAATCGTTCATTGTGGGACTGGGAGACCGGCACGCCATTGGCGACACCGGGGCCGCCAATTCCGCCACCCGCGCCAGCGCCAACCATCCGCAAAGGCGAGACCAGCCCGTCAGAGCCATCCACCCAACTCGCCACATCAGGCCCCTGGGCCGACATTGCGGCCTCTTACCGCGCCTGCGGCAAGGAGGCGTGAGATGGTCCGGCACGATGACCTGAAGACCTATTTCGACAATGCACGTCGATGGGAACAGGATCTGTTGCTGTCAGCCCATCGGTCGCGGCGAACAGCCTGGGTGATTGCCGCGGGTGCCTGTGCATTGGCGGTGGCCTCGGTCGGCGCGGTCGCAGCACTTGCGCCGTTGAAGACGGTCGAGCCGTTCGTCATCCGGGTCGATAATGCCACCGGCATTGTGGATACGGTCTCCGCGCTCAAATCGACGCCGGCTCGCTACGATGAAGCCGTCACCAAGTATTTTCTGGGACGCTATGTTCGCGCGCGTGAAGGTTACAGCTATCCGGAGGCCGAAACCAACTTTCGCACGATCTCGCTGCTTTCGGGGCAGGGAGAGCAGGCCCGTTTCGCAGCGTGGTACCGGGGCTCCAATCCCGAAAGTCCGCAAGTCGTTCAAGGCCGTTTCGGGGTCGCCACGGTGCGTATCAAGGCGATCTCGCTCTTGGCCGACAATGTCGCGTCGGTGCGTTTCATGAAGGAGAGCCGCAAGGGCGAGGAAACCCGGATCACCCATTGGATCTCAACCCTGACGTTTTCCTACGCCAACGCGCCAATGTCCTCCGCCGACCGTCTCGTCAATCCCCTCGGCTTTCTGATTTCGGAATATCGCGCCGATCCGGAGGTCGTGCCATGAGATCTTTTGTTCTCCTGATGACGTTCGCCCTGGGATTCACGGTGCCGGTGCTGGCGCTGCAACAGCCGTCACCCGGTCAACGTGATGCCCGCGTACGTACGGTGACCTATGATCCGGCCAATGTGGTCCGGGTCAACGGCGTGGTTCGGGCTTCAACCCAAGTGTTGTTTGCCGATGACGAGGAGGTCGCGCATGTCGCGATCGGCGATGCGATTGCATGGGAGGTCGCACCGGCAGGCTCGATCCTGTTCCTCAAGCCGCGGGAGAAGCATCCACCGACCAATCTGCAGGTCGTCACCACCCGCGCCGACGGCCGCAAGCGCTCGTATCAGTTCGAATTGTCGATCGCCGAGACCACGCTTGCGGACAGTTATTTCGTTGTCCGCTTCGTCTATCCCGGCGACGAGATTGAGCGCCGGCGCATGGAGGCGGCCGCCCGCGGCGCTGAGCGGGAAGGCGCCCTGATCGAGCAAACCTTCGACCTGCACCATGCCTATGGGGCGCGCAACTGGCGCTTTTCAGCGCAAGGCTCGATCGATCTCGAGCCGGAGGCCGTGTTCGACGACGGCAAAGAGACCACATTCCGCTTTGCGGGCAACCGCGAAATCCCCGCGATCTACCTGATCAACTCCGACGGCTCAGAAAGCCTCGTGCCCAAGGATGTCCGCGGCGAGCTCGTCGTCGTTCATGCCACGGCCCGAGAGTTTCGACTGCGCAAAGGCGACAACGTGCTCTGCATTTTCAACGAGGCGTTCGACGCGGTGGGGATCAACCCGGGCACAAATACCACAAGCCCGTCGATCGAGCGGCGGGCGAAGAAGTCACCTCCAACCCCCAAGCCACGATAGGCGAGCGCGACATGACCGAGCTTCAGAACGAGACGATTGCCGGCGACCGCGGCATTACGCCCGTGGGAGGCGGGGACAATGGTCGAACGGCGATGCTCAAACGCGGCTTCGGCGCGCTGGCACTCACCGCTTTCGCCTTTCTGATCATCTGGGGCACCTGGAAAGGCGATAAGCCGGCGAGCGATTCCGCCCGCAAACTCATGATCCGACAGGCGGCGGCGTTCGAGCCCGTCCCGGATGCACCGGCTGCGCCGATTACCACGGCGTCCGTTGGAGCCACACCGGTCGTAGCCACGCCAGCAGCACCGGTGCCCGCCTCCGACCAGCTTCTGGAGAGTGCCCGTCGCGCCCCAGTGCTGGCCTATAACCGGCCGATTTCTTCGGGGCGTCTGGCCCGCGATAACGTAACCGGAAGTGTCACTGATCCCTATGGGTTTGGAGGGGGACAGCCGCGCAACGACCTTGCCGACAAGCTGAAACCCACGCCGATCGAAGGCGTGCGCGCGGCGCGGCTTCCCAATCGCAATCTGCTGGTCACCCAGGGCACCTCGATCCCGTGCGTGTTGGAGACGGCGATGTCCTCGGACGTGGCCGGCTTCGTCTCCTGCGTTGTGTTGCGCGACGTGATGTCGGATTCCGGCAATGTCGTGCTCATGGAAAAAGGCACGCAAGTGGTCGGTGAATATCGCGGCAATGTGCGGCGCGGTTCAAAACGCCTGTTCGTGCTGTGGACCCGCGCCAAGACGCCGACCGGCGTGATTGCAGCACTCTCCTCGCCCGCCACCGATGCGCTGGGCCGTGCCGGCTTCGACGGCGACATCGACACCCACTTCTGGGAACGGTTCGGCTCGGCACTGTTGCTGTCAATCGTCAGCGATGCCTCCTCGATTGGGCGCCAGCAGCTGCAGGATAGCTCGATCCAGATCAACAACACCACCGGCGCCACCAACACCGCCGCCGGCATCGCCGTTGAGCAGTCAATCAACATTCCGCCAACGCTGAACAAGAATCAGGGCGAGCTCGTCAATATCGTTGTCGCGCGCGACGTCGATTTCTCCTCGGTCTATCAACTTCGGCGGATTGAAACACGGACCCAGATTCTCGACCGCACCATCCAGGGGAACATGGTGGCGCCGGCTGTGGTGACAAAATGAGCGAGGTTGCATCGATCGAACGCGACGGCGGCCGCCTGGCGCTGACGCGCTACCTAGCACCGCTGGCGCCATACCTCGCGGACAAAACCCTGACCGAGGTCGTCGTCAACCGTCCGGGCGAGATCTTCGTGGAAGGACCTAGGGGGTGGACCCGGCATGAAGCGGCGGCCTTGACGCATGCGTACCTCTCGCATCTCGCCACTGCCGCTGCCGGTCACACCCGTCAGGACATCGGTCCGGAGTATCCGGTGGTGTCAACGACCCTGATCGGCGAGGAGCGCTGCCAGATCGTGGTCCCGCCGGCTGTCCCCGCCGGGATGATCAGCCTGACGATCCGCAAGCCATCGACACTCACCATGACGCTTGACGCCTTCCAGCAGGCAAACCTGTTCGACGAGGTCCATGCCGCCACCGACCAGCTCAGCGCCGACGAGCATTGCTTACTCGCCCTGAAAGAAGCCGGCGCCTGGCGCGAGTTCCTCGAGCTCGCGGTGCGGGCCCGCCGCAATATTCTCATTTCCGGAGCGACCGGTTCCGGCAAAACCACCTTGTCCAAGGCGCTGATCGCGGCGATCCCGGCGCATGAGCGGCTCATCACCATCGAGGACACCGCCGAGCTTGTCATCCCGCATCAGAATTGCGTGCGGCTGCTCTATGCCAAGGACGGGCAGGGCGTCGCCAAAATTGGACCCCGCGAACTGCTCGAGTCCTGCCTGCGGATGCGGCCGGATCGCATCCTGCTGCAGGAGCTGCGCGACGGGACGGCGTTTTTCTATCTGAGGAATGTGAACTCCGGTCATCCAGGATCGATCACGACGGTTCATGCCGACAGTGCCCGGCTCGCCTTCGAACAACTGACCTTGTTGGTGAAAGAAAGCGCCGAAGGCCGCGACCTTCATCGCGACGATATCCGATCGCTCCTGTTGCTTCTGGTCGACGTCGTCATCCAGATGCAGAAGCGCAACGGCCGTTACCGCATCTCGGAAATCTACTATGACCCCGCTCGCAAACGCGACCGCGTCAACTAGGGCGGCGCAGGGCATAGCGGTCGCGCTGGCGGCTTCCGTGCTGTTCCTGTTGGTCGCCTCCAACGTTCTGCTGCTCGGGCTCCGGCTTCACGATGGCGGCCTGCACTGGTCGGAGATCGCCACAGGCTGGCCCTGTTACGGCGCAGACCCACGTTTCGACCGCTGGCTGACCCTGTCGACCCTGACCGGCGTCCTTGTCGTCTTTGGCCTGCTCGGCGCTATCTTCCGGCACCGTCCACTCCCGCTTCATGGGAGCGCGCGTTTCGCGTCCGAGCGCGAGATCAAGGCCGCCGGCCTGCGATCCAAGGAAGGTGTGCTGCTCGGCCGCAAAGATGGGGCAATGCTCTGCTTCGGCGGATCGGAACATGTCCTGATTTACGCCCCAACCCGCGCCGGCAAAGGCGTCGGCTACGTCATTCCGAACCTGCTCAATTGGCCGGATTCAGTTGTCGTGCTGGATGTGAAGAAGGAGAACTGGGATCGCTCGGCGGGATTTCGCGCAGCCCATGGTCAGGAGGTCCATCTGTTCGACCCGCTTGAGGAGAACGGTCGCACCGCGCGCTACAATCCGCTGGGCTATGTGCGCAGCGATCCCGGCGATCTCTATGATGACTTGCAGCGCATCGGCGTGATGCTGTTTCCGGCCGAAAGCCGCGGCGATCCGTTCTGGTTCGAGGCCGCACGTTCGGCCTTTGTGGCGATTGGCGGCTATATCGCGGAAACGCCTGGCTTGCCATTGACGATCGGCGAGATCTTGCACCAGCTGTCGGCGACCCAGGATCTCAAAACCCACTTCGACAAAATCATCGCAGACCGCAAGGTCGGTCCTTCCCCGCTGTCGCGGCACTGCATCACGGCGCTGAACGATTTCCTGGCCGCCTCCGAGAACACCTTGAACTCGGTGCGCAAGACCGTCACGGCGAGGCTCGGCCTCTGGCTCAATCCCCGCATCGATGCCGCGACATCAACCAACGATTTCGATTTGCGCCAGCTGCGGCAACGGCCGATGTCGATCTATCTCGGCGTAACGCCGGATAATCTCGACCGCATGGCGCCGCTTCTCAATCTGTTTTTTCAGCAGGTGGTCGATCTCAATACCCGCGAGCTGCCGGAACAAAACCCCAAACTCAATCGCAAAATTCTGCTATTGCTCGACGAATTTCCAGCCCTAGGCAACGTCAATGTGCTGGCGAAATCGGTGGCGTTCATCGCCGGATACGGCATCCGCCTCCTCACGGTGGTCCAGAGTCCGGCGCAGCTGCGCGCCATCTACGGGATCGACGCCGCACGCAACTTCATGACCAACCATGCCATTGAGGTCGTGTTTGCTCCGAAGGAGCAGGACGTAGCCAATGAGCTTGCGGAACGTATCGGCTACGACACGGTGAAAGCGCGCAGCCGCAGCGGACCGAAAGGGCTTGCGATGCGCTCGACCAGCGAGACGGTTTCCGAGCATCGTCGTGCCCTGATGCTGCCACAGGAACTGAAGCTTCTTCCGAAATCGAAGGCCTTCATCCTCGGCGCCGGCATCCGTCCTGTGATCGCCGACAAAATCGTGTATTATGAAGACAAGGCTTTCCTGCGGCGTCTGCTGCCGGCACCTACCCCGGAAATGCCCAAGGGTCGTTCGAATGCGCTGCTTGACGCCGAAATCAAGGAGCTCCGTTCCGAGGTCGCTGAACTCCGCGCGGTGTTTCGGTCGCGGCCGATGACTGACGAGGAGGTGGCCGATCCCTCCGTGATTCCTGCCTGCGCCAGTTTCGATTTCGGCGATGTGGATGTGGATCTGGAAGGGCTATGCGAAGACGCGATGAAAGCCTGGGCCCTGAATTACATCGACGCCCAGGCTATTCCGCCGGCGCGACGCTCCAGCCGCAAGCATAACGGGCAGCAGCATGAACGACACGCGTGACGACAGCAAGGACTTCAGCCTCACACGGCAGAATCGCATGGGGCTCGATCCGGGGAAGGAAAAGTCGGGCGAGGATCCCGAAGCGAGGTTGGAGTCGGCCGACCAGTCATCCTCCGCGACGCTCGGCACCAATGCGCTCCCCGAGCGTATCAGTCGCAAGTATTACGTGGTGGCGAATGAGACCGGAAAAGATGGTCCAAGCAGTGGGGCACACCTCTACGCCGACGAGCGCGGCGAGTATCTCGCCTTCAAGGTGATGGAAGACCGCCTCGTAACGCGCCTGATCGCCGCCGAGGTGATCCGCGACATGGTCAGCGTGGCACAACATCGGCAGTGGGCGGCTCTTCAGGTCCGCGGGTCGGCGGAATTCCGGCGCGAGGCCTGGCTTGAGGCTGGCGCTCGCGGTATCGAAGTTCAGGGCTATCAGCCGACCGATCTCGATCGGCAGGCACTCTCCGATCGGCAGGACGTCTGGAACCGAACACACCCTCGCACGCACGAGGTGGAGGTTCGTTCGGTTTCTGACAGGGACGAGCGCGCTGAAAGACTTGACTACGATAAAGGTGTCTCGGGGCGCCTGATCGAGGTCGGCCGCGCACCCTATCGTAATCGGAACGATGCCGAGACATCCACCTACGTGGCCATTGAGCTCGACAGCGGCCGCCGGCATCAGGTGTGGGGCGTGGGTCTTGAAAAGGCGAGCGCCGATAGCAAGGCAAGGCCCGGCGATCGCGTTCAGGTGCGCAGGGATGGCGTCGAACGCGTCGCCAAAGATATCAAGGTGATAGATGCAGCAAGTGGGACTGCGCGTATCGAGCGGCGGCAGGTGCCGCGCAATCGCTGGCGGGTGACCGCAGAGAAGTTTCGCTCGGCCGATCGGCAGACGGCGTCGCGTGATGTCGATCTGGTCGCAGCGCAGTCGCAGATGGCGGTTATTGAGAAGGCGCTCGAACGCGCGTTTCCGGAGGACGAGCGTGCGCGGCGCAGTATAATAGATGCGGTCAGGGACCGCATTGCTGATCACCTCGAGCGCGGACATTCGTTCGCGCGTGCGACCGTGATAGACTCTCTTCAAGACCGGCATCGATCGGGAAGCGACAAAGACAATGCCAGTCAGAATCAGAATGGTGAGCGCGTCAGAATTCAGCAACGAGAACGCTGAAGCCGCGCGTGAGGAGCGAGGGTGTCAGAAAGAATGTGTAAGCAGGTTTCTGTGAGTTTACCTTACCGAGGAGACTCACATAACGACCGACACGACGATTACACCTGAACACTACTGGATCAACTGCTTGCTAACTATGAGAAGCCTGAAGACCTCACAGGTGCGGACGGGCTTTTCAAGCAGCTGAAGAAGGCGCTGATTGAGCGGGCGCTTGGTGCGGAGCGAGCTATCGCCCAAAGTTGGTGACGGCGGGAATCGGAAAGGCGGCATATCGTGGGGGTGCTTGACGCCTCCACTTCTCCACCGAAGGAGCGATATGCCGTGTCCAAAGATAACATCATCAAGCTG
>NZ_PYCN01000061.1 GCF_003062295.1 Bradyrhizobium algeriense
GACGGCTCGCCCGCCGAGCCGTCGCAGCTCTTCCCTCGGGATTATGTGGAGCGCGGCGAGCCAGAAACCCGCGGAAAACCTGCGCTCAGACGACATCGCTCCGCATAATGCTCCGCTTCGCATAATCGGCCCGGCCGACGTAGACGCGGTGGCTGGGCGCGTTCTCGTTTGTGCGGTTGGGCTCGGCGACGATGCGGACGCCCTTCGCCTGCACGCTCAGGGTGACGATCTCGCCCTGAAAATCGTTGCCGACCTTCTTAAAGGAACCGATGTTAGCCATGTCACTTCTCCTTGAGTTTTCGAGCCCGCGACCACCGCGGCCTCGATGGTGATCGAGAGGCCGAATGACGATCGGCGACGCACCCGCTCGCGGGCCGGAGCGTAGCGGAGGACGCTAGCCGGAAGACTTTCTTGGCTCGCGAGGAATGGGCGTGAGCCCAGGGGAAGAAAGTCTTAACGGCGGCGTTGCGGCTCAGACGATCGAGGCGGAGCCGGTCTTCGGCCAGATCAAGCCATCAAGAGGCAAGGTGCGTCCGTGCGCTGAACAGCCTTAAGGAGACGGGGCGGCGGACGTCGGTCGTCCTGTACAAGAGGTCGAGAGGTTCAGGCGAAGAAAGGAAACAACGTGCGGGAAAAGTCGGGCGTCGGCCGCCCCGAAATAGCCGTTAGAGAGCGCCCCCTCGACACTCACAGGGTCGCGAATGATGGGTATAATGGCCGTGTAGTACTCTGAGGAGACCGCCTCTCGCTGCGACACCCGTCGTTGGCATTCTCGACGCGCCCAACGATTGAGGAGAACCCTGGGCGTCGAGCCGAAGGGCTATAACCGTCCTGGCCGCGAGAACTGATTGACGTTCGGTTCGCCCTGCCCTGACTGACTGAAGCGGGCCAAGCTCGGCCAAGACGGTCATGCGCGCCCGCTCCCGTGTCACCGATGAAGATCGAACCGATGCAGCCAAAGATCTCGCGCCAGAGCGGGGATGGCATCCCAACGTACGATATCCGAGAATCACATGATAACCGGCAACGGCCGCCGGAATGGCAAAGACTGCCGCGATGACGGCGCGCAAGACGAATGACGGCGCCAGGGCGAAGGTGATCTGACCGATGAGGAGCATCAGCGCGGCGGCAGCGATGCCGACGAGCAACGCGCCGATGGTGCCTGCGCACTATGAAATACCATCACGCCGGCAGTGAACCTAACCAGGAATGGAAGGGCGTCTACAGCGAGAGCAAAGATCGGAGCAGAATAGGCCGATGCGAAGGTATTGAGGAAGTCCGAGAGCAATTCGCGCCTTCCACCACCACCTGGACGCGAGGTTACTCAAGCCGGAACTAGTTAGAAGTGCCGCTCACTGTTTAACCACGTTCGAGGTGGCGAATGTGCTCGGGTGGCGCGATTGCGTCGGTTACGACGCTAGCCCTATGCAGGGAGATTTCGAAATCGGCATGGACGGCGCTCACGCGCCGCCATCGCCAAACTTCCAGACCGGGATGCCGAGCCGTTTCGCCTTGTCGGCGAGATTGCTCTGGATGCCAGTGCCGGGGAAGACCATGACGCCGATCGGCAGAATCTCCAGCATCGCGTCATTGCGCTTGAACGGTGCGGCCTTGGCGTGCTTGGTCCAGTCTGGCTTGAAAGCAATCTGAGGCACCTTGCGATTGGTCGCCCATTTGGCGGCGATCAGTTCGGCGCCTTTCGGCGAGCCGCCATGCAGCAGCACCATGTCAGGATGCTTGGCGTGGACCTTGTCAAGTCGATCCCAGATCAGATGATGGTCGTTGAAGTCGAGCCCACCGGTCAGCGCAATTTTGGGGCCGGCCGGCAGCAACACTTCGGTCTCCGCCCGGTGTTTGGCGGCGAGGAAATCCCTGGAGTCGATCATCGCCGCAGTAAGCTTGCGATGATTGACCAGCGATCCAGAGCGAGGACGCCAGGGCGAGCCGGTATGGACCTGGAAGCTCTCGATGGATTGATCGCGGAAGAGCTCCATGCAGTTACGACGTTCGACCAGCGTGATGCCTTCGGCCGTGAGCCGCTCGAGTTCCACCGATCTGATTTCCGAGCCGTCCTGCTCACGCTGGCTCTTCCGCTGCGCTTGCTCGTTGCTGTCGAGCTCGCGCTCGATGCGCTCTGTTGCACGGTGGAACAGGTTGACCGTCGACCAGAGCAGGTCATCGAGATCCGGCTCGAGGCGAGTGTCGCTTAGGGTTGCGACGAGGGCGTCGAAGATATCGGCGACAGCACCCGCGATCATCTTGCCTTCGGGAAGCGGCCTCGGGTCTGGCTCGTCGTTGAAAGGACGGTAGCCAAAGAGCTGAAGTTCGCTAATGACGTGATCATTCGGGAATGAGCCGTGCGTTGGTTCGAAATCGAGGTCGTTGCGATCGGATGTCATGGTCGAGGTCCTTTGCCCGGATCGGCCGCGCCCATCGCGGCCTTCGTGGCGATCATCTGACGGCGGGCGGAACGGACCAGAACCCGAAGCGAAGCGAAGGGCCGCAGCAATAGCGGAGGATGGCGAAGTCCGGCTATTTTGTTTCGCGATGCAAAGGCGCGTGGCCGGGGCCCCGCGAAGCTTTCTTCGTGGGGTGAACACCGCCGGCGGAAAATAGCCGGGCGCAGCCATTGCCGGTCCGGTCCGAATGCTGTCCGATCGCCCTCTAGAAGGCTAGGGCGCCGCCTCTCCTCGGCACCATGGACCTACCATCGACCTGCCGTGACGACGGCGCGAGCAACGCCGGCTTTATCCCTTCTCCGCCATAACCAAGAAGCGGGTAACGTCCTGCGGCGCGAGCTGAATGCGCATGGCCGCTCGAAGCTCGTGGATGCCGAACGTGCGGAGATCGTCATTAAAATCTCCCAACCGAGGAGACAAAGCGATCGCCACGATACCAGCAGCCTCCGAGCGCTGCCTGAGGGCGGCCGTCGCCGCGTCTCCCGCCGCATCCGCATCCCGGACGATGTAGAGGCGACGCAGCGTCGGCGGGAGCAGCATGGCAGCGAGGTGATTGGCCGATAGTGCGGCGGCCATTGGCAAGGTAGGCAGTACGTAGCGCAGCGACAGGATGGTTTCGATGCCTTCGCCAGCGACAAGCACATCATTCGCCGTACCGAAACGAACTGCGTTGCCGAGCAGATCGCCCATTGCCCGTCGTGGTGTGTCGATCGGCGCCTTGCCGAGCCGGATCGGGTCAAAACCCTCAGGATTGAGCCAGGTCCGGTGCGCGCCTGTTATCCGGCCATCGAGATCGGTGACGCGGGCAATCATTGCAGGCCAAATCTCGGTCTGCGCGTCCTCATCCGGCCGACAGTAGCAGCGTGGGTGGAAGCGCAGGCTCGCTCCGTGGTGCAGCTCGAAAATGGCGCGTCCGCGCAGATATGCCTCCACGAGGGTTCCGTCGATCGGCCGAGATATCGCAAACAGCCGCCGCGCCGCTTCCGGCGATCCTGCCTTTACTGTTGCACGGACGGGCTTCGTTGGGAGATCCGGGTGCGGCCGAGGCAGCTTAAGGAAGCGCGTTGCCTCGTCCACGACATCGCGGAATTCTATGAGGCCGCAGGTTTCGCGGATGATGTCGAGGAGATCACCGTGTTCGCCCGTGGCGGCGTCGGTCCATTTGCCCGCAGGCCCCTTCTGTGATTTCTGTAACCGCACGAACATCGAGCGGCCTGGCGTGTTGCGGACGTCGCCGACCAGCCAGTAGCGCCCCACGCGCCGACCATTGGAGAGATAGTGGCGGCACACCGCCTCGGCCTCGCGCGCGAGGCGGTGTGCCAGTTCGGAAGCGTCGAACAGCATCAGGCGGCCTCGCAGTGGGCGGGTTGTTCCGCCGGGCTCGAAGCGAGATCAGGCAAGAACGCGAGCAGATAATCCGCGACTTTGCTGGCCTGCGAAGCGGCGCGGACGATCGCGCGATTGTCTTCGCGGAGCACCTCAAGCCACGAAGCAATGTAGTCCGCATGCCGCACGGTCGGCACGATGCCGAGCGAAGCACAGCAGAATGCAGCGGATATCTCCGCGATGATTTCCTCGAAGGCGTATTTCTTGGTGCCGTAACTTCCGGATAGATCCCGGTTGAGCCGTGAGGAGTGGCCGCTGGCATGAGCCAACTCGTGCAGAGACGTGCGGTGCCAATTGATCGGCTCAAAGTAGGCAGCCGGACATGGCACCTGAACGTAGTCCTCAGAAGGACAATAGAAAGCTCGGTTACCGCCGATTCGAAGATCGATGCCGCTGGCACTAATCAGCGCTTCGACTTGCGGCTCGATCATGTGAGGTAACGGGAGAGGCGCCATAGTCGACACCTCGGCTGGCAGCCCGTCACATTGGTCGGTATTGAAGACCGTAAAACGTTTCAGAAAGTTAATCGCTTGGGCTTCGTCGGCCGCCTCAATCGCCCGCTTCCTCTCCTCTTCGGGCACGAAGCGGTCAGCATAGACGACGGTCGTTCCTCGCTCTCCTTTGCGGACGTGGCCACCCAGCGACAATGCCTGCCGGAAGGTGAGCCAGCTCTGGCCGGAGAAGCCCCGCTCGACCACAGCGCTCCAGAGGATCAGGATGTTAATGCCGCTATATCGCCGATGTGTTGCTGCATTGTGAGGCATGGCAAGCGGCGCCTTCGCCGCGGCCGTTCCCCACGGCTGGACCCAGGGCACACACCCCGCCTCTAGTTCGGCAATTAGTCTATTCGTGATCTCGTCATAAAAATTGGTCCGGCTGGGGCTGCTCTGCGAAACTTGGTTGTGCCTGGACATCGCAGTTCTCCGCGACGGGCACCGCGAGCCTCTCTCGCGGCTATAAACCCGTCACGGCAATCCGGGCCGCCACTCTTGGCTCTCTGGATATCTCCTCGTCTCGGCCATCTCGGTGCGTCTCGACCGTGAATGCGATCCAGAGTCCCATCCTTCAAAGCCCAGGTCATGGAAACCGGTGTGGCCTCCGTCAATGCCCGGCGAGTGGGTTACTCGATAAGTGGGGAAGCTTATGTTGCTGACATCGAAATCGTGCGCGAGTATCGCGGCGTTCTGACTCTAAGTGCGAATTTGCGATCCGATCGAAATGCGTAGCATGGGCACACGCCGGTCACGCGCGGGCGTTGTCTAATTGCCGGCGCAGGGTCAACTTTTTGTGGCTCTCAGCCCCCGAGACCATAGACCTCGGCAGCATGGACGGGCGGCCTCAGTTAGTTTGCTGTAAGCGCGGCATGGACCGTGAAATCCTCTTGCAGCAGTTGGCGGTAGTCCACCGCAAGTCTCCCAGGACGCCGCGCGCATTGCCAAAAAAGGAAGTGCCTTCAACCTGGATCAAGTCCGTGGGGCAAGGTCCGGATGCGTCAGCCCCTCGATCCTTGTCCGCTTTCTGACAGCGGCACACAAACCTGTGAGATTCAAAACACCGTGCGCCGTTTGCGAATCGCGAACTGTTTCAAAGCACAATCAGGCGCTTAATGCGCGTGAGGAGCGCTGGCACGGCCGTTGCTCTATCTCACCGTAGGGCAATAAGGGCCAATGAACATGAACGGCACGACAGGATCTTGGATTTACGGAGAAAAAGCGCTGATGCCGAGGAAAGAACAGACCAACGCCAAAGAAGTTCGCGGCACTTCGATACGCGGCGGTTTTGGGAGCATATCACAGGACGCGATAGTTGCGGCTAGAACGGCCAGGTAAGACAATGACGGCCAGTGCCGTTGACGTATGCGTCGTCGGGAGTGGTGCCAGTGGCTCGATAGTCGCCCACGAGATCGCTCGAAACGGATTCCGGGTGCTCGTCCTCGAAGAAGGCCGGACGCTTCCCCCCGGCGCGTCACTGGCGACTGTCCAAAGTGGTTTCGATGACGCCTTGGTGCCCTCTCCTGCCGGGACGTTGACGCCGTTCGGGCGCCCCTGGACCGTGTCGGCGCTCGGCGGTGGAATGACGCTGTACGCCGGGATCGCCTTCCGTTATCGGACCGTCGATTTTGACGCGCGAGCGCATGTGGCCGCGGACGCGCTCGACCCAGTCTGGCCGATCGACTACGCCGAACTACGCCCCTATTACGAGGAGCTCGAACAGCGGATGGGGGTGGCCCGGCTCCCCGGCGCGGACCCGCTCGAACCGCCCAGCGATCCCGCCGTGCTGCCGCCGCACGAGTACAGCCCACAGGGCCTATTGATCGCCAAGGCGGGCGGACGCCTAGGCCGGCTACCGTTCCCCACCCCGCTGGCTATCAACTCGTTGCCGTATGGCGGTCGCCCGGCGTGTCACTGCTGCGGCCCGTGCAACGAACACCTGTGTCCGACCGGTGCGAGGGCCGACGCGCGGTCCCCGTTCACTGACGTGCCCCTGCCTTCCGGCGCACTGACAGTCGCCCTGGCCAGCAAGGCCGTGCGTATCGACCTGGGCAACGCGAGCCGCGCGGACTCGGTGGAATGGCTGGACACCGTCACCAGTCAACGCGCTCGGGTCCGCGCCCGCTGCGTGGTGCTCACCGGCAACGCGGTGCAGTCTGCCGCCCTGCTGCTACGGTCGGCGCAGTCAGCGGCGCCCAACGGCATCGGCAACGCCACTGGCATGGTCGGCAGCGGGATCTCGTTCAAAATCAGTGGTTACGTGTCCGGCAGCACCACGCTGGACCGGCTGCCCGCGCGGTCGCCGGGCGGCCCGTTCTCCACGGTTGCAATGTCGGATCACTACCTCGACGACGAGGCGCCCTCCGGGCTTGGCGGAATGATCTACGAAGCCAGTCCTGCCGAGCAGGCGGTTTGTGACGGCAATATAGCGCTACGACTTCATTTTCTGGCGGCCGATCAGCCCATGCGCAAAAACACGGTCCGACTGGCCAACAGTCGAGATCGGCTAGGTCTGCAGAAAATCATTCTTGAATACTGGACCCATCCGCTGGACAAACGCCGATTAGGCTATTTGTCCCGACGCGCGTCGGAATTGCTCGCCGAAGCCGGCGTGAAAAAAGTCGATTACCAGGATTCCAACTATCAGTCCGGTAGCGGGCATCTGCATGGCGGCTGTCGAGCAGGGGTCGATCCAACAGAGTCTGTAGTCGACCGCTGGGGTCGGGTGCACGACGTCGACAATCTCTATGTCGCGGACGGCGGGTTCTTTCCGTATTCCGGAGGCGTCAACCCGACCTTCACTATTCAGGCGAACGCGCTGCGGATCGCTCGAAGAATAGTCACGCAGCTCGCCTAACCGACCATGGGCGGACAATCAACCGGAGATCATTCATGTCCATGAACACGCCCAGTGCCACCTTGGCCGCGAGCGACGCGCAAAAAACCGCGCTCCGCCGCGCGCTGGGGATCACCGCGTCGGAGAAATGGGATCTTAACCGGCGTTTTCCAGTGGTGATGAGCCGCGCTTCCGGCGCGCATGTCTGGGATGTTAATGGAAAACAATACGTGGATTTCACCTCGTGTAGCGGGGCCGCGCCGTTGGGAGCCGGATACGAACCTGTGCTCGCGCACGTCGCCACGGAAATGCGCCGCACCGGCGGCATCCTACCCGGGCCGTTGTCCGTGCACCGGGTCGAGGTGGCCGAACGGCTTGCGGAAATCTTCCCGGTCGCGCAACGCTCGGTGTTCTTCCGCACCGGCTCATGCGCCACCACCGCCGCAGTCCGCCTCGCCCGCGCGCACACCGGCGTCAACCTGGTGCTTACTAGCGGATATCACGGCTGGCATGACTGGCACTTACAGGACCGGCCAGCGATGGGGCTGCCCAGGCGGGACCAGGACAGCGTGGAGTTCCGCTACGACCTGGACCTGCTTGAGAAACTGGCCAGCGTCCAGCGCGTCGCCGCGGTGATCCTTACCCCCGAGGTCAACTTCTTCCCTGCCGAATACCACCGGCGATTGCAGACGCTGGTGCACCAGCACGGTGCCCTGTTGATCCTGGACGAGGTTATGACCGGTTTCCGCTACGCCCTCGGCGGATACCACACCGCAGTCGGCCTCACGCCCGCCCTGATCACACTGAGCAAAGGACTGGCGAACGGCATGGCGCTATCTGCGGTGGCCGGTCGGGCGGACGTGCTCAACGCCACCGAAAAGACCTACCTGGGCAACACCTATCAGCGCGAGGTTACCCCGTTCGCGGCCGCGCTGAGCACCCTAGACGCGCTGCGCGACGGGACCGCGCTGGCGCGGATGCGTCAGGTTGGCGAGCAACTCATCAACGGGCTCAACGAGGTCTTCGTCGGCCAGCAGGTCGAGGCGTGGGCGTTCGCCTGGCCCACCATGTTCGACGTCATGTTTGCCGACGCCGAACTCGGCCACGCGTTCTTCCAGGAGATGTGGTCGCGGGGCTTCCTCATGCAGTACGGCGGCCGGTTCATGCCATCCGCGGCACTGTCCGACGCTGACGTACGGGCCGCGATCGAAGCCGCCGGACAGGCTTTGCCGGCGGCACTGGCGCGAGTGGATAGCACCGGCGGCGACCCGGATCCGGTGGCCGCCGCCGTGCGGTTCGCCGGTGATCACTTCGTGGCCACCCCGGATTCTGTCCGAGCTGGTTCACTGCGCCCAGCCACCCATGAGCACCGGCTGTCAAACAGGGGACACCGCTATGCCCGAGGCCGACCCATTTCCCACTTCGCCGGTTCTGCTCGGCGGCGACAACAGGTCCGGCACGACCTTGCTGAGCGTCGTGCTGGACTCGCATCCCGATCTGGTGATCGGGCCGGAGATCGACTTCCTGGAGCCGCCGAATCTCGGTCCGCACATCCTGCGCGCGATTGACCTGCTGGATGCCCGCGACCCCAAGGTCACCGGCACCACAAAAAGCACGATCGATCCATTCTGGTACGACGGCGTGCACTTCGCGGTGCAGTGCCGACGCTTTGGCCTGGACTTCGACGACGTGCGCGAACTGGTCACCAAGGTAATGGTCGAGGTGGCCAATGACATTGTGTCGTTCGCCGACCGGTGCCGGCTGATCAACGAGATCGGTGAGTTCCGCAGGGCTCACACCGGAGCCCGGCGGTGGGGACTAAAACTACAGCGCAAGATCGCTCAGGTCGATTCTTACGCCCGGCTGTGGCCGAGGGCGCATTTCCTGCACATCGTGCGCGACGGTCGGGACCTGGCCGCCTCGCACCTGAAAACCGTGCCGGATTGGGGTTACCGGACCGCCGCCGAAGCCGCGCGGGGCTGGCTTGAAGTGGTTTCCCGGCCGCATCGGGTCGCGCCGCCGGACCGCTACCTCGAGCTGCGCTACGAGGATCTGGTAAGTCGTCCTCGACCCACCCTGACCCAAATCCTGGACCACCTCGGCTTGCCTTGGGACGAGGCCGTGCTGCGGCACGCCGAGTATCAGCACGCGCTCTTCGACCATCCGTACGGCCACCCGGCGGCCGAATCCGCTGGCAAACCGCTGCACTCGGGCCGGCTCGGTCGTTACGCCGAGGATCTGACGCGCGCTCAGATCGCGGAGTTCGAGCGGATCGCCGGCAGTGAACTGGCCCGGATGGGCTATCTATCGGCCCCGACTTTGACCGTCGAAGCGTGAGGCGCGCCCACTGTTCCGCCGCCCTGCTCCGACTGCCGCGCGGCTACCTGGCGTTGCTCGTTGGCCAGACCGTGTCGTTGCTGGGCTCCCAGGTGACCATGCTGGCGCTGCCGCTTACCGCGATCACTCTGCTGGGCGCGGGACCCGTGCAGACCGGGCTGCTGCTGGCTTGCGGTCGGGCGCCGTACCTGTTGGCGGGCCCGTTCGCCGGCGTCATCGTGGACCGCCTCCTGCACCGGTGGATCCTGTTGATCGCCAACTTCGTGATGGCGGCAACGCTGGCCACGATTCCGCTGCTGGCCGGCCTCGGACATCTCGGAATGGTCCAGCTGTGTACGGCGACGGCGCTGGTCGGGGTGGCGGCGGTGAACGCCGAGGTGGCCTATCTGGCGTGCGTACCCACGGTGGTGGACCGGACTCAACTGGTCCAGGCGCAGAGTTTGTTGGAGCTCAGCCAGGCGAGCGCGTTGGCAGCGGGTCCGTTCCTGGCCGGCTGGCTGGTGAGCGCGTTCTCCGCGCCGACTGCGATCCTGGCCGACTCGGCCTCGTTCCTGCTCGCCGCCGCGTTGCTGTCGCTCGTGCCGATGCGCGCGGCCGCGCGCTCAGCGGCCGGGCGACCCAGCTACTCGGCCAAATGGCCGAAGGGCTGACCACCGTGTTCGGCACCCCGATTCTGCGGGCAGTCACGTTGGCCACTGGCACCTTCATCTTTTGGTACAACGCATATTCGGCGGTCTTCCTGCTGCACCTGACGAAAGATCTGGGTTTGGAGGGCGGGACTGTCGGCATGGTGCTCGGCATCGGTGCACTCGGTGGCGTCGTCGGCGCGGTCACCGCACCTTGGGCGGGACGCGCGATCGGGCTTGAGCCGGTGCTGATGGTTGCGCTGGCGCTCAGCGCTGGAGGCATGAGCTTGGCGGCGCTTCTCACCCAGCCATGGTGGGCCGCGGTGGTGTGCGTGGCACTGTCTCAGTTCCTGCTGTCGGTTGGCCAAGGGATTTACAACGTGCAGCAGGTCCCTATTCGATATGCGCTGGCCCCGCACCGGCTGCAGGGCCGGGGGAACGCGAGCATCCGGAGCGTGGTGTGGGGGCTGGCGCCACTGGGCGCGCTGGTCGGCGGCGCGGCGGGTGCCGCATTGGGCCTGCGTGCCACGTTGCTGGCCAGTAGCGTGTTGGGCGCGGCGTCGGTGCTGTGGATCTGGCGGTCGCCGCTGCGCCACACGCACAGTTTGCGTCTCTGACCAGCGGGCAGGACCGCTTATGCAGATCAAAACACTGGACGAGCTTGGCCTTCACTCGGGCCGGCTGACTGTGTGGCGGATCAACGTGCCCGGGTCCTGACCCTGGCGCCCCGACCCGCGGGCGACGGTCTCACGTTGCTTCCACTTCGCGATAGCCTTCTGGCCCTCGCCTGCATTCAGATGCTCCCGGGGCAACAAAGATGCCGGAGAGTAATCTAGCTGCCCATCGACTTCTGGATCATCTCATAGACGATCAGTCTAAGCCCCGATCATCTACCCACCGCGGCCGCACGTCCCGCGACGAGAGCGGGCCGCTACATCAACGTGGGCACGAGCGAGTTCGGCTAGATGGTCTCCGACGGCCGCATGCCACGCCCCAAGCGCGTTAACGGTCGTGTGATTTGGGACCGCTTACGGCTTAACACGACAGTCTCTGATTTGTCTGAGGAAAAGGCGCCACCATTGCGTGCGATGCCGCCGCCATTCCTGTGGACACAGAACTATCATTAGGAGGGACAATGAAACAGGCTAGGTTTGCCTCGCCCTCACCGCGGAAAACAAAGACCCTAAAGAGCTGAAGAGCTTCGGCGACTTCGTCAAGTTAGAAGCGGTAACGATCGGTCTCGGCGGCGCTTTCGTTCCCAATAAGGCGGGATCGGTGCGGCCGCTTGCGCTTTAAGCAGCCCGCCCGTCTTCGCCGTATTTGCACGTCGCCAGGATGGGCAGGACGGCAGATCCTCAGTGCGGACAAATGGACTCTAGCAGTTCGCACTGATCAGTGAAGTTAGCCCAACGTTCGACTTTACCTCAGCAACTCCGATTGGTTTGAGACCCGCTCCTGAAAGCCGATCCCGAAGAGGGCACGAATGCGATGCGTCAAGTTGTACACGCGGGCGGCGATTATATCGGCGAACTGGCCGACGCCAGCTGTGCAAGCGGGCCGACCGCCGCGGAGACTGCGATCCGTGCCCTATTTCGCAGAAGCCGATGTGATGACGCGCAGACTCACCCGTGAGCTCCGCTCCAAAAAATCGACTCCCGCTCAATGGCTTGGACAGCTCTTCACGGACGACCGCCAGGGACCAAGCGATAGGGGCCGACACGTTGTGCGGCTCGGAGCCAGTCCCTGCCGCACGCGCATCAAAAACTCTTTCGATGAGCGCACCTAAGCTCGCGGAAGCGATACCTCTTCTCGAGTCATCGTCTGCGCATCGTAAATTCTGACCTGAAGCATTGGAAAGCGCTTCTTCAGATCTTCTGCCCCTGTCTTTGCTCCGACTTTGGTCATAAATTCGGCTTTCAATCGACCATCCACTTCAAGCGCGTAGCCTGACGTGGGCAGTTCGCGGGCGGCAGCAACCATTTCGTTTCTCCCTCGCATTGGGATTGTTGGAGGATAATAGCCTAGCGTGAGTCGCTCAAATCGCGCCAGCGGCAGAATGAGTCTGTGTGAATCGTCGCGAAGCGGTAGTTTATGAGCAAATTGGTCTTCCGACTTTCGATACTTCGGGGAATTCCCTGATCTCTTCGCACAGATAAGAACGAATGGATGCCACACCTTCCAGCGGGATCGCGGCACTTTTAATAGGAATTGCACACGGTGGACACCGATCATGCACACCGCGAATATCGAACATGGCCGCGGACGATGGGAAAGCGCTTGGAGCCAGCGATGGAACGGTCGGGCGCACACTGAAAGCGCCAAGGTCACGAAGCTTGCCGCGACGAACATGAGTAAAAGCTCACGAAGCCGAATTTGCGGTGGGACCTGGACGGCGATCTGGCCGAAGTCGCCGCGCTGACCAGCCGGATCAGCAGCGCCCGGCCATGGTGGTAGCAGACTACTCAACCGGACTTTCAGTTACCGATGCACGGCAGACAAAGTTCCTATAGATCGCGCCATCCGTGAATCCCGGTCCGGGAGCTGAACCCCAGTTGTACTTTTGAGGTCATTCTCGCATTTCGAGATGCGAACCATTCATGTCCGGAAGGCGATATGGACGCACGCAGCAACGACGATCGGCATCAACATGGATAGGAGAGAAATTGAGGATCTGCTCGGTTTTGGCTTCCACAGAACGGACATAACCGAACACGAAGGCCTATTGGCTGGAGGCTCACGACCACCGCGACTTTGGCCCTGCCCGCCTATTCTACGGTCACCGATTTCGCGAGATTGCGTGGCTGATCGACGTCCGCTCCCATCACGACAGCGGTATAGTAGGCCAAAAGCTGCACCGGAATGGCATAGACCATGGGTGTAAAGGTTGCAGCCATGTCTGGCAGCACAATGGTCACGAGCGAATCCACCGTCGCTTCCGAAGCCCCTGTCGCATCGGTCATCAGGATGATGTTGCCACCACGAGCGGCGACTTCCTGCATGTTTGAGACGGTTTTTTCGAAAACCCGGTCGTAAGGAGCGATCACCACCACAGGCATGCTCTCGTCGATCAGCGCAATCGGGCCGTGTTTGAGCTCGCCGGCGGCATAGCCTTCGGCGTGGATATAGGAGACTTCCTTCAGCTTCAGCGCACCCTCCAGCGCCAAGGGGAACGACGTGCCGCGGCCGAGATAGAGCACAGCGCTCGATTTGGCGATGTCGCGCGCGAGCTTCTCGATCTGCGGTTCGATCGCGAACGCCGCAGCGATCAGCCGCGGAACTTCGATCAGCTCGCCCACAAGCTTCAATTCATCGAGGTCGGACAATTCTCCGCGCCCTTTGCCTGCGGCGACCGCAAGGGCGGCCATCACCATCAGCTGACAGGTGAAAGTTTTGGTCGAGGCGACGCCGATTTCCGGGCCCGCCAGTGTCGGCAGCACGGTTTCGCTCTCGCGCGCAATCGTCGACGTCGGTACGTTGACCACGGAAACCGTGTGCAGCCCCTGCGCCTTAGCGTAGCGCAACGCGGCCAGCGTGTCGGCGGTCTCGCCGGACTGCGAGATGACGATCGCGAGATCCCCCTTGCGCAAGGGCGCTTCGCGGTAGCGGAGTTCGGAGGCGACATCGATCTCGACCGGCATACGGGCCAGCCGCTCGAACCAATACTTGGCGACGTGACCGGCATAGCTTGCGGTACCGCAAGCCGTGATCGAGATGCGCTTAATGTCATTGAAGTCGAATGGCAGTTCGAACGGCAGCGCGATGCGCTTGGCGGCCATATCGACATAACGCGCCAGCGTCTGCCCGACCACTTCCGGCTGTTCGTGAATTTCCTTGGCCATGAAGTGGCGATAATTCGCCTTGTCTACCAGGAGCGATGACGCGCCGGACTTCAGCGTTTCCCGGTGGGCGACGGCGCCTTTCGAATCATAGATGACGCAGATCGTGCGGGTAAGCACGGCCCAGTCGCCGTCTTCAAGATAGGTGATTGTATCGGTGAAGGGCGCGAGCGCGATAGCATCCGATCCTAAATACATTTCGCCGTCGCCATGCCCGATCGCGAGCGGCGAACCCCTGCGCGCGCCGATCATGAGATCGTTATGACCTTTGAACAGGAATGCCAGCGCGAACGCGCCGCGCAGCCGCGGCAGCAACGCTTTCACTGCGTCCTGCGGCGAGTAGCCATGCTTTAGATAGGATTCGACGAGATGCGCCACCACCTCGGTATCGGTCTCGGAGGCGAAGTTAGCGCCATTCTGCTCTAGCTCAGCGCGCAGCTCGCGGAAATTCTCGATGATCCCGTTATGGACGACGGCGACATTGTCCGTCACATGCGGATGGGCATTGCGCTCAGTCGGCTTGCCATGGGTGGCCCAGCGCGTATGACCTATACCGGTATGACCCGACAGCAGATCACCGCGTAGCCGCGCCTCGAGATTTTTCAGCTTGCCCTCGGCACGCCGGCGTTCGAGATGGTCGCCTTCAAGCGTCGCGACGCCTGCGGAATCGTAGCCGCGATATTCCAGTCGCTTGAGTGACTCGACCAGCTGCCCCGCGACCGGACCACGCCCCAAGATGCCGATAATCCCGCACATGTCGATCAATGCCCTCCAGCTTCAAGGAAATCATCTTCAAACCCGCAGAAACTTCTTAACCAAATTCACTCGTCTGAACGTACTCAATACTCATTGCGGATGGCGACATCGTTGGCGGTTCAACTCTGGAATTCTCTGTCAGAGCAATTAGTCTCGCCGCGTGCACACGCGTGAGCTAGGACTTAGAATTTCAACCATCATCGGTTCGCCCAACCCCAGCGCGGCTTTGGCGACCACGATCGAATACCAGTAGGAAGCGGTAGCCAGCGCAGCAAACGAGCTGAGGGTTTCGAGGTGAGCCAAATACTCAGGCGCGCGTCCATGGTCCCGTGCGACAGCGAGCCATGGCGCAAACAGACTCTTCGTCCGGTAGCGAAGATAGCAATCGTAGTCGCAATAGGACTGCTGGGTGGAGATATCTCGCTGGTAGCGTGACCCTAGGGATCGACGACACTCGATGCAGATCGACGGACCGTATGGCGTCCTGCGATAGAACTTCATAATCGTCGGTCACCTCGTCTTACTTCGTTGCGCCGAGAGCCATTCAGGACGCTCCGGCCCGATTCTCGACGAGAATAAAACTATTGCGATTGATGGCTCAATTGTACGTAGGTAAGCCTTCAATATTGAATTGGTTTGGAGGGCTATACGAAGGTTTGTAATCCGCCGCTCCTCCGTTAGTACTGATGTCAGCGGTCCACCTTGCGCGGCCAGCTTGCGCGATCCCGTTGAAAAGTTTGTCATGAACAGCCTCGCGCACTTTGCCGTGCCGCCTAGGCCGCGGGATCTGTTCCGGAGTTGGACGCCAGGTTGTTCCTGAGCTGTCCTAGTACCTCGACACAGAGGTTTTGATGATTGGTTTAGCATTTCCAGGACGGGTAGCTGCTCAGGAGGGACCGGCACTTCGATGCTGCGCGGCGAGCCGGGCGTAATGAGGCCCGCACGGTCAACACCACCGCGAAGTGCCGTTGCATTGATTTAATCGAAAATACCTGCCCGGAGCGCCCGCCGAGCAATTGACGTGAGCGGTTTGCGAAAAAACGCCACGCGACGCTGCCCTCGTCAGTACACTCGGATTCGTCTTGGTGATCGTCAATGAGGCGTGCGGACTGGAATTGGATCCCACCAAAACAAGGAGGCGACAGCATCTGTGTGTAGCAAATATGTTTTGCGAGCGTTCGGGAAGAAAATGCGTCCGCCAGACCGCTCGTACCGTTCGTGATTCGGAGGAGTCGGATGATCACGCCGGTTCGACGGAATTGGAGTCCCAAAGAATTGTTCAATGCTCTGACGCCGGTGATGTTCACCGCCGAGCCATAGTTCTGCGCGCACGTTGGAACAAGTTGTGGCCAGAATTGTATACTGAATATGACGCGAGGCATCTGAAAAAGGAGTTGCCCATCCGCAACTTGATCTCTACCGAGGAGGCTGCGGCGTTCTTTGATGCCTGGGCCGCGGACGAGGAGCGTCACGCCGAGGGCTTTATCCAGATTATGGAGCTCGTCGCTGATGGATCCGAAAAGGATCTTTGGGAGAGATTGGACGCTGCTCGATCACACAATTTTAGTGCAATCAATGAATACCTGAAAGACGAATTCTCTGTGATGGTTATGATCGCCTTTGATGAAATGTGCACCTGCCACGCCTATGCTGCGGATAAGGGTTTTTATGCCGGACTTGGGAACGATAGATTCGTTCGTTGGCTAAGAGAAGTGACTGCCGACGAGGCAGTTCACTCGATGAACGCGGTTACGTTATCCGCGCCCGGTACTCCGATCGCATCCGCGAAGTCGGCACAATCCTCGACGGCCTAACCAGTGGTGTCGCCGATGAGTCGGACTATGGCGGCACCTTCGTTCTGGATTACTTCGGCGAGAAGTACACGAAAGAGATGCCTAGCCAACTGCCGCGCCACGATCCTGAGAAATGTTGCCAAGCCGCTCACGACCGCAGAGCGAGATGGACGGAACGGTCGGCCAAGTTGACGTCAACGACGTCGCACCGGCTGCGGAGTGATTCCGGCGCCGAGGCGCCCAGCCTGCTCCTTCGGCTCGTACATGAGCGGCTGCCGCGCAGCGGAACAACGAACGCAAATGACCGCGGTCGCTTCGGGCGTCGATGGATTGATCGTTGTGCTGTTTCAGCCTTCCACGTCGCTGAATTTTCTAGACCTAAAATTCCGCCAGACCTCGGATCAGCGACCGTTGGCCTCTAGGTGGTGTGGACATTTAGCGGAGCCATAGGACGATGGCGGCGAGAGTAACGACGGCCCGATAGTTTCGGGCGGTCTTTTCGAAGCGGGTTGCGACGCGGCGGAACTGCTTGAGTTTTGAGAAGCA
>NZ_PYCN01000062.1 GCF_003062295.1 Bradyrhizobium algeriense
ACGCCGTTGCAGTGCGGGCAGGAGGGAGAAGAGGTCGTCGGCACAAGCGACCGCGGTCTTTTTGCCGTTAATCAAGCAGAGACTTTCGCTCCGGATCCCATCGCTCTCGGTCACGGCGAGAAATATCTCGATCTTGCCGACCAGGATGCGGATAAGTGTCGGGTCCGACATGAATTAGAAACTCCAACTGCGGAAGAGGAAGCGCAACACGGGCCGGCCGATGAGGGGGCAGTAAAGCAATGGCGCGAGCGCGAGGCCGAAGATCATACGTTCGAGGGCTCAAAAGGCCATCAGACAGAACCTGTGCTGAAACCGGAAGAAGGCGAGGCCGTGGCGCGCCAGCGCGCACTGCTCAACCGGATTATCTCATTGCAGAAGCGCTTGTCGTCCCAATCTGACTTGACCTAATGACCTTGTCCGGCGATGAACCGCGTACCATGGCTTCGATGGCGTAAAGCTGTGCGATGTGCCGAACGGCGGCCTCGGCGATCGGCGATTTGCTGTTGCGGGCCAGTTTGACGAAGCGCCGGCGCAATTGCTCCAGCAATGCACGAGCGTCCACGGCCCCTGCGGTCGAGCGATTTCGGTCAGCCGGTCATATCCGCCTTCACCCAGTCGCGGAAACGCGTGAAGACTCTGTTCCAGTGGCCGAACGAGGGCGGCAGATCCCGCCAGGGACTGCCGGTTCAGGCGATCCACAGCACGGCCTCGACAAACAGCCGGTTGTCCTTGCCGCTGCGGCCGGGATCGCCCGGCTTGCCGAGACAAAAGCGGCTCCATCTTCGGCCATTGGGCGTCAGTCAGAACGAATCGGTCCATCCGCAACTTGAATCACAACCAAGCCCGGATGAGAATCTTGAGGGTTCTGTGAGGTCGTGGGCACACCGGCGACGTGGACGTGATCGTGAGCACGACCGTATTCCTCCGTTGAGGCCGTTGAGGGCCGCCTTGTTTGACGGACGCGAACGCTGCAGGTCCTAGGGGTAATCCTAGGAGAAGCGCTATGACGATTTCGAGGGCGGAGGTGATCACATCGGTCGAGCGGCGGCGCCGGTGGTCGCAGGATGAGAAGGAACGGCTTGTTGCAGCATCGCTCGAGCCCGGAGCCAGTGTTTCCGAGGTGGCTCGCATGGCTGGCCTTCATGTAAGCCAGCTGTTCAGGTGGCGCAAAGAGCTTTGCAAGCACAGTGAAGCGAGTATAGCGCCGTTCGTGCCGGTCGAGATTGGGCCGTCTGTGCCGCCGCGGGAGGTGGCCGAAGCGCCACTAACGACGACGGCGCGTCGACGGAAGAGCCTGGGCATCATCGAGATAGATCTTGGTAGCGGGCACCGCATCCGGGTCGATGGCGACGTTGATGGAGACGCACTACGTCGCGTTCTCGATGCTTTGGTACGCCGATGATCCCGGTTCCGACGGGCGCACGAGTGTGGCTTGCGACAGGCTACACGGACATGCGCCGAGGCTTTCCGTCGCTGGCACTCCAGGTGCAGGAGGTGCTGCGCATGAACCCGCTCAGCGGTCATCTGTTTGTCTTCCGCGGTCGCCGAAGCGATCTTGTGAAGGTGATCTGGCACGATGGCCAGGGAGCATGCCTGTTCACCAAAAGACTGGAGAGAGGGCGGTTCATCTGGCCTTCGGTTGCGGGCGATGCAGTGACGATCTCGCCGGCGCAGATGAGTTACCTGTTGTCCGGAATCGATTGGCGCAACCCGCAAGAAACCCAGCGTCCGACGCGGGTCGGATAGCCGTTTTGGGTTTGAATCTGCTGCTTGATCTGATTCAATGGCTTCATGATATCGAAGCCGGACGACCTTCCATCGGATCTTGTCAGTGCCTTGGCAGCGCTGCAGGCCGAGCGTGAGGCCCGGCTGCGAGCCGAGGCGATGGCTGCCAGCGCGCAAGCGGAGCTGTCGGATAACGCGGCGCTGATCGCGCATCTCGAGTTGCGGATCGAGAAGCTCAAACGCGAACTGTACGGGCAGCGCTCCGAGCGCACTGCGCGGCTGATCGAGCAGTTGGAATTGGAGCTCGAAGAACTCGTCACCACGGCGAGCGAGGATGAGCTTGCCGCGCAGGCCGCGGCGGCGAAGGCGCAGAAAGTCCGCGCCTTCACGCGCAAGCGACCGGTGCGCAAGCCATGGCCGGACGACATCGAACACGTGCGCGTCGTTATCGAGGCTCCGACGACCTGCGCCTGCTGCGGCGGATCGCGGCTGGCGAAGATCGGCGAGGATGTGACCAAGACGCTGGAGGAGATCCCGCGTCGCTTCAAGGTCGTCGAGACGGTGCGGGAAAAGTTCACCTGCCGCGATTGCGAGAAGATCAGCCAGCCGCCCGCGCCGTTCCATGCAACACCGCGCGGCTTCATCGGCCCGCAATTGCTGGCGACCATCCTGTTCGACAAGTTCGGCATGCATATCCCGCTCAACCGCCAGAGCGCGCGCTTCAAGGCCGAGGGGATCGACCTGCCGTTATCGACGCTGGCCGACCAAGTCGGCCACGGGACCTTCGCCGTCATGCCGCTCTTCCACCTGATCGAGCGTCATGTGCTCGCGGCCGAGCGCCTTCATGGCGACGACACCACCATCCGCATCCTGGCGAAGGGCAAGTGCAAGACCGGTCGGATCTGGACATATGTGCGGGATGACCGGCCCTTCGCCGGACCTGCGCCGCCGGCGGCGGTCTATTACGCCTCGAGCGACCGTCGAGGCGAGCATCCACAGAAGCATCTGGCCGCCTTCGCCGGTATCCTGCAAGCCGATTGCTACAACGGCTTCGAGCCGCTGTTCGATCCGCAGAAGAAGATGCTGCCGATTACGCCGGCGTTTTGCTTCGCCCATGCGCGGCGGGGCTTCTTCGAGCTGGCCGACATCGAGAAGAATGCCCGGGAAGGCCACAGGGGCAAACCGGTCTCCCCGATCGCGCTGGAGGCGGTCAGGCGTCTGGACGCCCTGTTCGAGATCGAGCGCGCCATCAACGGCCGCAGTGCCGACGAGCGGCGTGCCGTGCGCCAGGAGAGAAGCAAGCCGCTGCTCGACGACATGCACACCTGGCTGCTGCGCGAGCGAGAAACCCTGTCGCGCTCCTCCGAGGTCCTGAAGCCCATGAATTACATGCTCAGGCGCTGGGCCGACTTTGCCCGCTTCCTCGACGACGGCAGGATCTGCCTCAGCAACAACGCCGCCGAAAGAGCGTTGCGCGGCATCGCCTTGGGAAGGCGCAATTGGACCTTCGCCGGCAGCCTGCGCGGCGCTGACCGCGCCGCCATCATGCTGACGATGATCACCACCTGTCGTCTTAACGATGTCGATCCCAAAGCCTGGCTCTCCGACGTCCTCGCCCGGATCGCCGATCTTCCCGCTTCGCGTCTGCACGAACTGCTGCCCTGGGAATGGAAGCTCCCGCGCCAAGCCGACGACCCCAACGATCAGCAAGCTGCCTAACCTTCACGCAGCGCCATCATAGCCGACCCGGCCCCCGCGCGCATGCGTCAATCTGGCGGCCTTCGTCGTATGCGTACGCACGACCTCATAGAAGCCGGATTGAACGAAGCCGCGGGTTGTTTTGGCGCTATGGGGAAAGTTACCGCGGCGTGCTGGCGAGGCTGCTCTGACGACGGCGGCGCAGTTGATGCGAGGCGCCGTTTTGGCGTAGGAAGATCTCGCGGATTGGGTACTGAACGCGAGCAACAGGTCAGGTTCAGTCGTTGGCCAGCTCTGGAGTCGGTATTGCGGCAGTCGATCGGCATAGTTGACCGATTAGCGACAGGACGCGCGGCAAGCTCGGTGGCAGTGATGACGAAAATCGGCGGCGATGAGATCATGACGTATCACAGTAGAATGGCTGATGCGTGGATGAGCGCGGAACGGCTGCGATACGCCGCATGGTACCGCCGCAATCGGGATAGATGAGGAAGTCACAGGCGTTACTCTGTCGATCGCTTTTGACGTGAGCGTCCGCCAACTCGGAGTTGGTCGTGACGTGAAGGGCATCGAGCAACCGGCGACAGAGGCGAGATTGTCGCCGCGTTGGCCGTTGGCGAGGAAGCCGTAGTAGCGAATCCGGTGGAAGCCATCCGGCAGGACATGCAGCAGGAAACGGCGGATGAACTCGTCGGCATCGAGCGTCATCAGTTTGGTCTTGCCGTCTTGGCGATAGTCTTTCCAGGCGAAGCGGACCTTGCCGTCAAAGAGCGAGACCAGCCGGCGGTTAGCGATGGCGACGCGATGGGTGTAGCGGCCGAGATAGGCCAGCACCTGTTCGGGGCCACCGAACGGCGGCTTGGCATAGACGACCCATTCGATGCGCCTGAGTTGGTCGAGCCCGGTGGCGAAGGCCGTGGGCGCGGCCATACCGGCGAGTTTGCCGAAGAAGCGCAGCTTGCCGCCTCGAATGCATCCTGCAGGTTCTGCAGGAACAGGCGACGAAACAGTCGCGAGAGCACGCGCACGGGCAGGAAGAAACCGGGGCGGCAAGCGATCCAGCGCCTGCCGTCGAGCGAGGGGCCGCCGCCTGGCACCACGCAATGAATGTGCGGATGATGGCACCCACGCCCACAATACCCTGAGCGCCGATAATACAGATGTTCAGGTCTTCTACCCCTTTCACCCGCTTCATGGTGTTACCCTGCGGATTCTTCGCAGACCAACGCGAGGAGATGGGGCGGTCTGTGTCATGGATCCAGCCGGGAGACGACTGAAGATTCCCATCTGGATGCTGTTGCCGGAGTGTGCCGAGATCACGATCTCGCAACGACCGCGCCTCGGTAAGCAAGCCCTCCTATCTCTCGCTTCATTGATCGCCTCACGACTCGACTCACCCTGTCCACGATAACCTTCGGCGACCGCGCGTTAGCGGAAGCGAGGGAGGTCGTCGTGGTGCAACTTCAACTTTTAGATTTGATGATCTCAAGGGAATGCGGCGCCGTGCCAATGGACGCAGCGACACGCGCCGATCTGATCGATCTCATAGCCCGCGTTATAGCAGCGGTGTTTCACGAGGAGAGGAGAAGAGGAAATGACAGAGCTCTTGCACAATCCCAAAATCAAACCGGAGCATCTGGCTCGCAAGGCGATCGTCTACCTTCGGCAATCCAGCGAAAAGCAAGTACGACAGAATAAGGAAAGTCAACTCCTCCAGTATGCGATGGCCGAACGGGTGCGTGCGCTGGGCTGGCAGGAGGTCGAGATCATCAATAATGACCTGGGATCGAGCGCGGGCCTTGCCGCCGCCCAGCGGGAAGGCTTTGAGCGCGTCCTCAGCTCGGTAGCGCTGGGAGAGGTCGGAATCGTCGGCAGCCGAGAGGTATCACGGCTATCCCGAACGGACAAAGATTGGTGTCGGCTGTTGGAGGTATGCCAGATCTTTGGAACGCTAATCGCTGACGAGCAACAGGTTTACGATCTGAATAATCTCGACGATCAGTTGGTGTTGGGTATCAAAGGGACACTCAGCGTCGTCGAGCTCAAGGTTATACGCCAACGAATGCTGGCAGGGCAGGAAGCCAAAGCGCGCCGCGGCGAACTGTTCAAACGGCTTCCGATTGGGTATGCCCGCGACCCCGTGGGTAAGATCATGTTTCATCCCGACCGACGGATCTGCGAAGCGATACAGCTCGTGTTCGCCAAGTTTCGAGAACTGTGGAGCGTGCGTCAGACATTCCAATGGTTCCGTGATCACGACCTGGAGCTACCGGTCAATCCCATACAGGGAACGCGGCTGATCTGGAAGGTTCCTTCGCAGAGCCTAATCCGCGACATTTTACGCAATCCCTTCTACGCCGGTGCCTATGTTTGGGGACGGCGTCCAGTAACGACCTTGCTGGTAGGAGGCCGGCTCGAGAAACGTCAGAGCGCGATGCGCCCCGCCGAAGAGTGCCGCGTCTTCATCCGCGATCATCATGTAGGTTATATTGACTGGGCAACCTACGAAGAGAATCAGCGAATGATACGGCACAATTCGGTGAACTGGGAGGGGGACGAATCGATGGCGGCGATTCGCGCTGGCCAGGGTCTTCTGGTCGGACTCCTGCGCTGCGGACATTGTGGGCGCAAGCTGCATGTACGGTATTGGGGCGGCCGTGGCACCCATGCGCGCTACCTTTGCAAGGGCGACTACGATGATGGCGGGCAGTATTGCATCGGCTTCGGCGGCAGCTCGGTAGACCGGTGCGTAGGACAAGAACTATTAAAGGCGATCGCGCCATTGGGGGTGGAAGCCAGTCTGCGAGCTCTCGAAGAACTGAGTGCTGTCGGCACCGCTCAATGTACCGCCCTGTCCCGCAAGCTCGAGCAACTGGTGTATGAGGCGAGGAAGGCCTTCGAACAGTACGACGCGGTGGATGCCCGGAATCGACTTGCAGCCAGCGAGTTGGAACGGCGGTGGAACGGAAAGCTGGAAGAGATCGAGGCAGTCAAGCAGCGGCTTTCCAGTCTCGAAACCGAGCGCTACTCGTTATCGCCTGAAGAGGAAATCAGAATACGTTCGATGGGTGATCATTTTGCTGGAGTCTGGCAGAGCAACCACTGTCCCCCGACACTTAAGAAGATGATCTTCCGCACCGCCATCGAAGAGATCATTGTACGCACTGACCAGGATAAAAAAAACCTTGAGTTGCTGATTCACTGGAAAGGAGGTGCGCATACGCAACTCACGATGGAACGACCACGTTCCGTAACGGAAACGGCCACGCCCATGGAGGCGCTGGAGATCATTCGTCGCATGGCTGTTCGATACGGCGACGACCAGATTGCCTCTGTGTTGAACCGACGCGGCTATTCCACGGGTAAAGGGAAGCGGTGGAATCAGACCCGTGTAGCGACAGCCCGGCGTAACCATTCGATAGCCGGTCAAAAACGAGCTCTGCACGATCCGGAGAGAGTGAGTTTGAGCGAAGCTGCGCGAATATGCGGCGTCAGCCACCACACCATCCAAAGGCTGGTTGAAGCCGGCCTATTGAAGTGCGAACAAATAACTCCTCGTGCACCTTGGGAAGTCAGCCGCCGTGATTTGGATGCCGAACCCATTCGCAGCGTTATTGAGGGCCTCCACCGCACCGGCAAGCTAATTCTGCAGGGGGGTTGCGCGGAAGATCAACTTGCGTTGTTCACTTGAAAATCAAGGAGATGATAATGCCCGGTATCTTGAGTGAGGGTTCTGCTGCAGGGTCTGACCCCAGGTATGGAGTACCGCGGTAACACCGATTTGCGCGCCCAGACGCTTTGGATCGGCGGCGATGGTGGTGAGTGTCTCGGCGACGGCGCGGAAACAGGATCGCATAGACGGTGGCCTTGTTCTGGAACGCGATCTCGCCCGCCAGCTTCGGCAGGGTGAAGACGACGTGGAAGTACGGCACCGGTAACAGTTTGGCCTGTCGACGCGCGAGCCATTTCGGCGCGTGCCAGTCCCTGGCACTTGGGGCAATGGCGGTTGCGGCAGGTAATGGGGAGCTGGCAATCGCGATCACCGTATTTTCCTGTGTATTGCCGCTCTTGAGCTCTCCATTACAAGTCGCCCGTGCGGCCCCGTCGGGTCGGCCACTGATGGCCGGTCACATACGGGGACGAACATGTTGGAGACGTACTTTTCGGCGGCGAAGATGCTGGGGCATTTGCGCAGCGGGCCGAGCGGGCCTTACCTTGACGGGTTTGCAGCGGCACTGGAGCAGCAAGGCTATGGCCCCGAGACAGCGGTACGCTATTTGCGAGCGGCGGCTCACATCGGCCATGTCATGGCCGAGCAAGGCGCGGGCCTAACGGACATTGATCTCGCCGCGTTCGGCGAGCACCTGCGCACCTGCCGGTGTCCACGCGCCAAAGGCGGCCGGCGCAACCACCACACCATCTACGGTGCCAGGCTCTTTCGTCGGCACCTCGTCGAGCGCGGCGTTTGCCGGTCCGCGGCCGTGGGGCCAACATCCGCCGAGCCGCAGCTGGTCGCCGACTTCAAGACGTGGCTGCGCAAGCATCGCGGCGCATCCGATCCGACGATCGATTCCATGAACTTGGCAGCATGGAACGGGACGTTTGTTTGTGGATTCCTCGTTTGCGATTGACTGAACGAGGAGTTTCATCATGGCAGGATGGCGGCACGCGGTCGAGTTGGCGATGACCGATGAGGAGATTACAACGTTGACGGCTCTTTCGCGGTCGAGGACCGAACCGGCGCGCCGGGTGTCGCGGGCCGCGATGCTGCTTGCCTACCGCGAGACCCCGTCATTCTTTGCGGTGGGACAAAGACTTGGCGCCCATCATCAGACGGTCCAGCGCTGCGTCGAGCGGGCGGCGGCCGATGGTGCATTGGCGGCGCTCGACGAGCGCCCGCGACCGGGCAAGGAGCCAGTGATCACACCGGAGGCCAAGGCGTGGCTGGTGTCTCTGGCGTGCGACAAGGCCAAGGAGCATGGCTATCCGCACGAGTTGTGGACGACGCGGCTGTTGGCCCGCCATGCCCGCGAGCACGGACCAGAGGCCGGACATGAATGCCTCGCCCGCCTGGTTCAGGGCACGGTGTGCAAGCTTCTCGGTCAGGAGGAAATCAAGCCGCACAAGGTGCGCTACTATCTTGAAAACCGCGACGCCGAGTTCGAGCAGAAGATGGCGGAGGTACTGTACGTCTATCGCGAGGTCCAGATCCTGAAAAAAGCCGGCGCCCGTTCGAAGAAATCGGACAAGCCGGTCGCGATCGTCTCCTACGACGAGAAGCCGGGGATCCAGGCCATCGCGTCGACAGCGCCGGATCTGCCGTCAGTGCCGGGCGTGCATGCGACCTTCGCGCGCGATCATGAGTATAAACGTCACGGCACGCTCAGCCTGTTGGCGGGCATTGACCTGCTCACCGGGAAGGTCCACGCGCTCGTCAAAGACCGCCACCGCAGCCGAGAGTTCGTCGAATTCCTCAAGCTCCTCGATGCCGCCTATCCGGCCAAGACCGCGATCAAGTTGATCCTCGACAACCATTCCGCACACATCTCGAGAGAAACCAGAGCCTGGCTCGACACACGACCGGCAGGCCGTTTCCAGTTTACCTTCACGCCCAAGCACGGCTCCTGGCTCAACCTCATCGAGGGCTTCTTCTCCAAGTTCGCCCGCTCCGTCCTGCGTCACATCCGGGTTACATCAAAGTATGAACTCAAGGAGCGCATCATGGCTGGAATCGACGACGTCAATCGCCATCCCGTCGTCCATACCTGGTCCTATAAACTCGCCGACGCCGCCTGATATGATTCGAACCAAGAAAACGCTGACCTAGCTTGCCAGCGGGGCGCCAGCCGGCACACGAGCGACTCCTATGCCTCGAGCTTCCAGCTGCTGTTCGTGTTCGCCGCCGACCGGCTCAAGGTCAAACCATCGGCGCTGACACTCGAGCAGATCGATGCCGGGCTCGTCAGCACCTTCCTCGAGCATCTTGAGGACGAGCGCAAAAACGCGGCCGTGACGCGCAACGTTCGCCTGGCGGCGATCAAGTCGTTCTTCCGCTTCCTCGAGTACCGGCAGCCGGCAGCGCTCGAGCAGATCCGCCGTGTACTGGCGATCCCGTTCAAGAAAACTGACACGCGCCTGGTGCCCTACCTTCTGCGCGAAGAGCTCCAAGCCGTGCTCGACGCTCCCGATCCGGCGACACGCGATGGCATCCGCGATCGCGCAATGCTGCACGTGGCCGTCTGCGCAGGGCTGCGCGTCTCCGAGCTGACGGGCCTCAAGGTCGATGACATCGACCTGCCTTCGATGAGCATCCTCGTGCTCGGCAAGGGACGCCGGGAGCGGACCCTGCCGTTGTGGAAGCCGGCGGCCGCTGCACTGCGCGCCTGGCTCGCCATCCGTGGACAGGTCGCGACACCTGAGGTGTTCGTCAACGCCCGTGGTGAGCCGCTGAGCCGATGGGGCTTTGCCTATCTGCTCAGGCAGCACGCCGCGACTGCGGCTCGCAAGCAGCCCGGTCTCGCCAAGAAACGCGTCTCGCCCCATGTGCTCAGGCACACCTGCGCGATGGTCGTCCTGCAAGCGACCGGGGACATCCGGAAGGTGTCGCTATGGCTGGGCCACGCTACGCTGACGACCACCGAGGTCTACACGCGCGGCGATCCGACCGAGAAGCTCGATGCGATGGAGGCGATCGTGCCGCCCCACCTGCGGCGCGGCGTCTTCCAGCCGACCGACAAGCTGATCGAACTCCTCAGGCGTACCTCGTAATGGAGAGCGGGGTTGGCGGTGATTAGTGCAGGAGCGCGATCAAGTTGCCGCCAGCTCCCCATTACCGGCTTTGCCCATAAGACAGGTAATGGGCGTCGCCCATTACCTGTCGCAACCGGCACTGTCCGAAGTGTCAGGGGCCAGCCCGGGCCGCGTGGCTCGCCGCGCGAGAAGCCGACCTGCTGCCGGTTCCCTATTTCCACGTCGTCTTCACACTGCCGGCTCCGATCGCCGCGATCGCCTTTCAGAACAAGGCCATCGTTTATGCGATCCTGTTCAAAGCCGCCGCCGAGGCGATGTCGACGCTCGCCGCCAATCCACGCCGGCTCGGCGCCGGGATCGGCGTCGTGGCCGTCCTCCACACCTGAGGACAGGCGCTGACGCACCATCCCCACGTCCACTGCGTCGTGCCGGGCGGCGGCCTCTCGCCCGATAGCGCGCGCTGGATCGCCAGCCGACCAAACTTCTTCCTGGCCGTCAAACCGCTCGCCCGGCTGTTCAGACGCCTGTTCCTCGAACGTCTGACCGCCGCCTTCGACGCCGGCACCCTGAACTTCTTCGGCGATCTCGCATCTCTGGCCGAGCCTGCTGCCTTCACAGCTCACCTCGTCGCCATGCGGCGCATCAGCTGGGTTGTCTACGCCAAGCGGCCGTTCGGCGGTCCCGCGCAGGTGCTGGCCTATCTCGGCCGCTATACCCATCGCGTTGCAATAGCCAACAGCCGGCTCGTAGCCCTCGACGAGGATCACGTCGCCTTTACCTGGAAGGACTACCGCCAGAACGGCACGACAAAGATCATGAAGCTCAAGGCCGACGAGTTCATCCGCCGCTTCCTTCTTCACACGCTGCCCGATGGCTTCCATCGCATCCGCCACTTCGGCTTCATGGCCAACAGCCATCGCGCTGCCAAACTCGCCCTTTGCCGCAAACTTCTCGATCGTGAGCGGACAGCGCCAAACGATGGCGAGCCGTCGCCTGTGGAGTCGGACGCTCTGACGTGGCCCAAGGCTCCCACCTGTCCTGAGTGTGGTGGCGTCATGCGCATCGTCGAGCGCTTTCGACACAGCTGCAACCGCTCCAGTCCTCAAACATGCCCGTTCCGGTGCGATACATCGTGAGCCAAGTCATGCCGTGCACAACGATCGCCATTCGTCATTCCGCTCCCAGCGTCTCGATCATCGTGGACGCTGTCGAATCCGTGCTGCCACACGGCGCGACAACAACCGTCCGATGCAGCAAAACGCCTATCGCGATCTCCGGCAAAGCGCGCCTGATCTCAACTCTTCCCCGATGAACACATCTCGCAGCTCTGCCTCACGTGCCGAGCCGGCAGACCGGGCCTTGCGATCTCCAACAATCCCCATAGCTGCAAAACCGCGCATACCCGCCCGCGCCTTCGTTCAATCCGGCTTCAATGAGGTCGCGTAACTGCGCATGCCGCGCCAGCGCGTGAACGCGACCTCACAGAACCCTCCAGATTCTCATCCGGATCGAAGCAGTGTTGTGGATTGCCCGCACGGGCAGTCCGTGGCGCGATCTGCCGCGCGCCTTCGGCAACTGGATAACCGTGTACACGCGCTTTCGCGACTGGGCGAAGGCGGGCGTCTGGAAGCGAATGTTTAATGCAGTCTCAGACGAGCCGGACATGGAATACGTCATGGTCGATGCCACCATCGTCAAGGTCCACCGCCACGGACAGGGCGCAAAAGGGGGACGCAAAACCAGGCCATCGGCCGCTCGAAGGGGGGAATGACTACCAAAATCCTGGCACTGACCGACGCGCTCGGCAATCTCGTGCGTTTCGTGCTGCTGCCCGGACAGCGTTTCGACACGGTCGGCGTCCCGCCGCTGATCGAAGGGCTGGCCTTCGATGCGCTGATCGCAGACAAGGCGTTCGACAGCAACGCCATCATCGCCGACCTCGACACACGCGGCGCCAAGGTCATCATCTCCCAGCACCCGCGGCGCGCAAAACCTCTCGCCATCGACCAGGAAATGTACAAATGGCGGCATCTGATCGAAAACTTCTTCTGCAAGCTCAAGGAATTCAAGCGGATCGCCATGCGTGCCGACAAAACTGACCTCAGCTTCGGAGCAATGATCAACCTCACCGCCGCCGTGATAAATTCAAGATGAATCCAAACAGACCCTAGTCAGCCTCGTGCACAAGAAGCAGAAATCGACTTCCGCCGAGCTCGTGCCGTTGGAAGAGCACCGCGCGCAGGCCGCGGAGTAGGGCTCGCAAGCAGAACCGGTCGATTCGAATTTGCCGATGTGGTGGATTTCGCCGGAAAACCTATTTGTTGCTGATTTACAACAATTCATGAGAAGAAGAGCTGCGACATTGCGGAGGCAAGGTACCCAACACACATCGCCGATGTTGCCCGTGCGCTACTCGCTAGGGCGTTTTAGGTAGGATGTCTTGAGAAACCTGCTTTGGACGATGCCGATCGCTTCGGCAGTTGCATTGGTCGGTCCCGGTTCGGTATCGGCTGCGGACCTCCCCTATAAGGCTCCGGCCCCGGTTCAAACGGTCGGCAGTTGGACCGGCTTCTACGCGGGTCTGAACGGCGGCGGTGGCTTCGGCTCGACCGGAGCGAATGAGTTCGGCATGAGAGGTGCCGCACTCGGCTTTCCCGGTGCGATGGGCGTCTACGATCTTGGCCACACGATGAGCGGCGGCCTCGCCGGCGGCCAGGCTGGCGTCAACTGGCAGATCAACTCCTGGGTTTGGGGTTTGGAGGCCGATCTCGACTGGGCCAATATGGGCGGGCGCAAGACAATCTCACGTCCTGTGGTGGCCGCGAACAACGGGCGCAGCAGCTTTCCGGGTAACTTCGTCACCGCGAGCCAGACCATCGACGCATTTGGAACGGTGCGTGCCCGGGCCGGCTTCCTGGCGAGGCCCGACCTCCTGCTCTATGGCACCGCCGGCCTCGCTTATGGTGACGTGGGCGCGCAAGGCGACTTCCATCTTCAGAGACCAGCCGCTTTCCGGGATTTCGGAGCGTCAGGCCACGCATTCCAGGTTGGCTGGACCGCCGGCGCGGGCGTCGAGTACAGGTTCGCCCCGCACTGGACGGTCAAGGGTGAATACCTCTACTACGATCTCGGCAACCACTCGCTGACCTCCGGCTTCGGCACGCCGACCATGGCGCCTGGATTCCAGTCGCAGTATGATTTCGCGACGCATGGCAGCATCGCGCGCGTCGGCGTGAACTATCATTGGGACGCAGCTCCCGACGGGGTCGCGGTAGCGACGCCTGGCATGCCGGTGAAGGCGCTCAAGGCGCCGCCGCCGCTTGTGCTGTCGCCATGGATCATTGAAGTCGGCGCGCGCTACTTCTACAGCTCCGGGCGTACCCGTTTCACGCTGGGCGATCCGTTCGTGCCCGGGCAGGTCCATTCGCAGTTGACGTACAAGAATCTCGGCAGCCACGCAGGGGAAGCCTTTGCCCGGCTGGATCATCTTTCCGGATTCTTCGCCAAGGGCTTCGTCGGCGCGGGCAACATCAACGGCAGCATCAACGACGAGGATTTCCCGCCGGCGATCCCGCTGTATTCCAACACCGTCAGCAACGTCAACAACGGCAGCCAGGCCTATGGCACCGTCGATGCCGGCTACAATTTCTGGAAAGGGTCGAGCTTCAAGGTCGGCGGCTTCCTCGGCTACAACCGGTTTTATGAGAACGTGAATGCCTATGGCTGCACGCAGGTTGCGGGCAATCCGTTTGGATGTACCCCGGCGATTTCCGGGAGCGTGCTGGGTCTCAGCAAGACCGAAACCTGGGACTCGCTGCGTGTCGGCTTGAACGGCGTGATCAATCTGGCTCCGCAGTGGAAGCTCACATTGGACGGCGCCTATCTGCCCTTCGTCCACTTGAGTGGCTTTGATAACCACTGGCTGCGGCCGGACATCAACCCGCTGCCGCAGTCGGGAGATGGCTGGGGCTACCAACTCGAGGGCATCGTCTCCTATGATGTGACGCAGAACTTCAGCGTCGGCGCAGGTGGCCGTTACTGGTACGCGAAGACGGACAACGGCACGACCAAATTCCCTGGCGTGCCGGCGTCTCCGACGACCTTCACCTACGAACGCTTTGGCGGCTTCCTCCAGGCCTCCTACAAGTTCGGCGAGCCTCCCGCCGGCGTCCGGTACTGAGCCGAATAGCGCTGTCCTGAAGGCGATCGGATCGCCAAAAAAGTTGCGCCAGGCATTGGGGGATGCCTGGCCGCGCGCGAACCGGTCTGGGACGGGGAGGGGTGGGGATGTGACCGGTCGCGTGTTCGAAAATCCTTGTTGGCTCAGCGTGAGCTTGCGGTTGCAACGGCCGGGCGGTTGTCACCGAGCGAGACCCAGACATTGGGATCGCTCTGCGACTGGCGCTTGACGAAGCGGTAGCCAGTATCAGTCCAGGCGACGACGTTCTCGTTCTGGTTATCGAGCACGAACTCGCCCTTGTCGGTCTTCACAGTCAGAATCGCGTGGCCTTCGCCCTTCTTGTCGCGGACCACCGTGATCAACAGCGCCTCGCGCGGCCAGCCGGCATCCATCAGCATCTTGCGCTTCAGGAGCACGTAGTCCTCGCAGTCGCCCTAGCCGTCAGTCGGCAACGACCATTTCTCGACAACGCCCCAATGATCCATGTCGGTCATCGGCTTGATCGCTTGATCGTCTCATTGACCCACTTGCTGACCCGCACGAGGTCGCGCCAGGCGGTCTGCGACAACACGATGTCGCGTGGTTGCGTCGGGCCGCCGCGGCACTCGCCCGGATTGTCGGCGCAGAATTCGACCCAGCCGATCGGCGAACGCGTGGTGTCACCCAGGCTGGCGTAGAGCACGTCGCCGGCCTTGGCCGAGACGCAAGTTGCAAACAGAATGGCGGTAACCGCCAAACCTTTCCCCTGCCCCCTGAAACCAGACATTGTGGCCCCCGTTTCTCTTGTTGGGACCACTTTTGCCACAAAGGTTTTGCACTGCCGCTAACTAACAAGTTCCGGCTCTTGCGCTTGTGGCCGATAGCGCGCTGGCGGAGCTGGGAAATCCTGAAGCTGCAACGCCAGTTGCTCAAAGACACTAGTCGTACTGAGTCAGAAGGTCGCACGCACGGGAGGCCAGGAATCAAGTAATTGAGGAGATTCGCAATTTGGCGTGTGGAGGGCCAGATGAATCTCGATCAGAGCGGAGATAGCGAGACGCGTTTTGCG
>NZ_PYCN01000063.1 GCF_003062295.1 Bradyrhizobium algeriense
GCGCGGATTGCGCGCGCCAAGGGGCCGCTCAATCACGAGAAGCTCAAGGAAGGCTACCGTAAGCTACTGAGCTCGACGAGCCGGGTGGTGGGTCAGGCGAAGCGCTTCTCCAGCGAGATCGCCGAAGACGTAAAGCGGTCCAGGGGCATCTTGAAGCAGCTGGCGTTGAAAGGCCTGCGTCTGCAGCTGGAAGCGATGCTGCCGCTGGTCCGGCAAGTGATGCGGCAGACCCGGGAACGTATCTTCCGCGGCAACACCCGGGCAGAAGGCAAGCTCCTCAGTGTGTTCGAGCCCTCGACCGAGATCATTCGCAAAGGCAAGGCCGGCAAGCCCAACGAGTTCGGCAAGATGGTCAAACTGCAGGAAGCAGAGAACCAGATTGTGATCGACTACGACGTCTACGATCAGCGGCCAAGCGACTCGGAGCTGTTGATCCCGGCCATCGAAACCCACGAGGCAAAACTCGGACGCACGCCACGCCTGGTGGCGGCGGATGCTGGATTTTACTCCGCCAGGAACGAAGCTGCAGCGAAAGCCAGAGGCGTCAAACGCGTCTGCATTCCCAATCGCTCGACCAACAGCGCCGAGCGCAAGCGTGAGCAGAAAAAGCGCTGGTTCCGTAACGGTCAGAAATGGCGAACCGGATGCGAGGGACGTATCAGCGTCGTCAAGCGGCGACACGGGCTCGATCGCTGCCGCTACAAGGGCAGCATCGGAATGAAACGCTGGGTCGGCCTCGGCGTCGTCGCCGACAACCTCATCAATATCGGACGCGCGATGGAAAACCAGTCACGCCAACCGTAGTCCGTCCCAGCCTAATCTGGCCTCTCAAGGCCCCGCCAGCCCCTGGCGGGGCCTTGTCGTTGTCCGCGCGGTTGACCAGTCTGGTTAGAAGCGCGAATTTTGCGCCGGAAAGTAACTAATCCGTTCAGCCATTCGGCAACGGGCGGGGCAGCAAAATGCGGCTACACCTTGTAGGCCACCTGGACGGCGCGTCATCACCCGCAATGGAGATCGTCGCTATCAGCAATCTCGGCGCTCCTGTCGAAGTTGCCATCGCAAGATCGATAGCGAGGCATGCCGACGTACCCGCCATGTGGATGCAACCTCGCCCGCCGCGTCCACGCGGCCACCCTGCGAGGCGCCAAAGAGATGCTCGCGTCGCCGCACAATGCTGGCCGCCGACTCCGTCTATCGTTGCCAGTGCGCGGATAACCATGGTGATGATGCGGAGCTCGCGTTAGTACGGGCTCACCCCGGAGCATGAAACCGCGCACCGCGAAGAGTCATCGCCTGCGCCGCGCGATCTCATCAGCGACCATGCCCTCCGTCCGCACCAGCCGCTCATGCAGGGTCTCGAACATATCGAGGATGTCATCATTGGGTTCATTCTTGCCCTGCTCGATGGCTTCCGCGACGAGCTCATCGAGGGCGGTCTCCTTCAACTGGCCCTTCTCCAGAAGCTCATCAAAAAGACTGTCGCTGCTCGGCTGCGGTTGGATGCGGCCGTCGGAGTTGCACCAGACGGTGAATGTCTGTTGTCCCAGAACGGCGTGCTCGACCATCTCCGCATCCAACGGAATCAGCGTCCCCCAGGCCTCGCCCGCCTCGTCCGCTGCTCCGCGGCGCCTTCATCACGAGGCTGGAAAAACGGCGTGAGGATGATTGGAGGGTGTTTTGCCATGACGATCTCTCCGAACGGCTTTGCCTCGACACAGCGCAGAAGCCGGGTCAGTGCGGGCAGCTTCGATCACACGAAAAAGGCAAGGTCTGGGAACGGCGCCTCATCCCCTCACGCCCGCTGCTTGTCTCGCCGGCGTGAATTGATCTGCGCCATCAGGATCGGGCCAAGCGAAAATTCGCCGACCTCGGCTTTTCGCGTCAGACCGCGCAGATAACCGCCGGCGGAATTGATCGCCGTCCCGCGCTGCAGGATACACGCGACGACGATGGCTGCGGGCACCTCGCCCATAACCTTTTGCGCCTCCTCCCAGGCGCTCGGACTGATCCCCAGCATCGATCGTACGACGGCCGCTGTGGCCAGGAAATCGCGCCAGTTCGAAATCCCACCCTTCGCATAATCGACGATGTCCGGGCATGCACTCAGGACCATTCCCAATGGATACGCCCCCTCCCCGACTCGCGATGGTTGAGGCTTTGACTCAGCTCCCGCCGCCCTGCCTTCTCGAAAGACAGGTTCAAGATCAATGAGGGCATCTGGATTTGAATTCTGTATGTGGCGCTCAGAATGGGACTCATTGGCGTTCGGATTCGTGGATTTAATGTGTGCTTCCAGAAGATTGAGCACGTCGTCCGCGAGCTGAGACAACTCGTCGGCGATCGGCTCGAGCTCTTGGCGCGTCGCCGTGCGCGGAATCTGGCCAACGATCGCGCGGAAGGTGGCGTGCACATCCTGCCAATCCGCAGGCCCCTGCCCTTCCCTTCGCGTCGGAACGGCTTCTTCGATGCCCGTTGCAATCATTTTCGCGATGTCGCGCCGGCACAGCGTGATCCGCTCGCGCACGAGCTTGAGGGCGCGGGCCTCGGCTTCGATATCAGCCGCCAGGCGCTCAAACTCCTCCGAACGCACGACGAGCGGCGACAGATCGAAGCCGAAGGCGAGCTCGATTTCGCCAGCATCGTCCTTGCGCGCATATCGCTTGCCATTCGGACTGTCACGTCGAACGATCAGCCCCGCGTCGACCAGCACAGCCAGGTGGCGCCGTAGCGTCGACGCCGGCATGCCGTGCGACCGCCGACTGAGCTGATGGTTCGACGGGAAAACGATCAGATCATCCTCCCCTGTCAGCGCGGTCTCGGGATGGAAGGTTAGGAGCGCGTTCAATACCGATAGCGAGCGCTCCGACACCCTAAGGCGCGGCCGTGCCGTGCAGATGGCGTGGAAGATCTTCCATTTGTGCACGATCTTTTCGGGAGGGCGTGCCGTTGCGACCATTTGGCTTGCCACATGGGCAAGCGTCAGCGATCGCCGCCCAAAGGGCGTCGTTGGTGGATGTGACTGCATGTCTTTGCCTCATGCGGACAAAGAAAATCTGCTCGCCAAAACGGCGCCGTCGCTAAAGACGCTTGACTGCGATTCGCGAAAGTGATTCTCTGTCAGTCGCCAAACATGACGAGAGAAGGGGGACGTTTCGGGGGCCTTTTCTTTTTCCGCTATGCTCCTACGGTTAGAGGACGGAAACGCGGGTACGCATCGCGCCGCCTGACCATGAGAGGTCCGGACGGCGCCATATCCAAAGCGGCGAGACGCGCGATGTCATTCATCGGTACGTCCCCCGCGAAAAGCGCGGTAGAGTTCTGGCAGCCGCGAAATCACAAAGTCTCCAAACGCCGGCGCGGCCTTTTCATCGAGCGCGAGCGTGACGCGATCTGCGCGACGTTCAATCTTCACAATTTTCTTGCCGTCGTCATCGCTCCAGGTCGTCGGCCGTGGAGAAGCTTTGGGCTTGCGGGGCGCGAGCGCGGCGAATGTGATCGAGAACCGTTCATCGGAAGTAGCACGCACGAAGCGATCACTAGCCACGCTGTCAGCCAATGCCTTTTGGTCGTGGCGACCCACCATCCGCTCTGCCAGCTCCATCCAGCGCCGGCGGCCGGTCTTCGGCGCTGGCCCGATCGCATCGACCAAGCTCCGTGGCAGGGCCCGCGCGACGGTGATGAGGCGCGAGAGTTCTGTCTTGTCGACGCTGAGCGCCGCCATGATGATCTCACGCTTGAATCCACGATCCTCGAGCGCGGCGGCATAAGTTGCCCGCTCAATGAAGGACAGATCCTCACGCTCGCCATTCTCTTTACCTTGTGCCACCACAAGGTCTTCGTCGCTGAGGTCACGGACTACCGCCCGCGCGGGATGGCCAAGTTCGGCAAGCGCACGGACGCGACGATTGCCATAGGCGATCTGAAACCGTCCTGGACTGGTCGGATGCGGGCGAAGGAGGATCGGAACCAATTGTCCATTGGCGCGAATCGATTCGACGAGAGCGGGGTGCTTCTCGTCGACGCCCGTCATGCGATCCGGAACGATCGAGGCGTCGATCAATCCTGGATCGATTTCAACGACGGCTTGACCGGTGGTGAGTTGTTCGGTCAGGGCCTTGGCGGCATCGCGCTCTGCGGACAGCATCTCGAGCGAGCGGCTCATGGCACCGACTGCACCGCGCGATCCCAGTGTTGGTTGGGAAGGTCTCCGATTGTCGCTGGACCCACCTGACGGCGGTTCGTTGACCGCGGTCAACTTGTCGTCCAAGAGGTCAGCAAGCAGGTTTTTGCGACCCATTAGGTCCTCCCCCATGCGGCTTGGATCAGGCTTTGAATTTCGCCATTGACGCTGTCCAGCGATTCCATTGCGCGGTCGTAGGTAGCGCGTGTGAATTGATCGCGGCTGACCTCATAGAGTGTTTGCTTTGTGATGCCGGCGTCGGAGATCGCCGTGCTTTTGAGCATCATATTGGTGACCATGCGATCGCCGAACAGCGAGCGCATGAAGCCGACCATTTGGGCCTGCGGTCCATCACCGGGCTCGTAGCGCGTGACGAGATAGCGCATCCAATCGTAATTCATGTTGCCACCTGCCTTGGCGACGACGGCGAGGAGGTCGGATGTCATGATGAGGAATTGGCACATCGACATGACGTCGAGCATTTGCGGATGCACCGGGATCAGGATCGCGGTTGCCGCGCAGAGCGCGGAGAGCGTGAGAAATCCAAGTTGGGGCGGACAATCGATCACGACGACGTCGTAACGGTCCTGGACAGTGGCGAGGGCACGGGCAACGCGGGCGAAGAACAGCGGATCACCCGACCGGCGCATAGCTAACGCTTTCGGGGTCTCGTGTTCGAATTCCATCAGTTCGATATTGCCGGGGACGATGTCGAGCCCCGGAAAGTAAGTCTGTCGAATGACCTCGTCCAGCTCGCGACGCTCGTTGTCATAGCGGATGGCGCCGTAGAGGGTTCCGTTTTCCTCGACGTCGAACTCTGGCTGATAGCCGTGCAGCGCCGAGAGCGAAGCCTGCGGATCGAGATCGACCGCAAGCACCCGATATCCCTGCAGCGTGAGGTGTTGAGCGAGATGCGCGGCGGTGGTGGTCTTGCCTGATCCACCCTTGAAATTAACGACGCCGATGACTTGCAACTGTTCGCCCGCGACGCGATGCGGTCGGTATCGTCGCACTCCCTTGCCGGATTCGTCGAGATAAGCTCGAAGGCTCTGAATGTCTTCGAATGTGTACGATCGTCGACCCAATGGACTGGTGTCAGGTTGGGGGCCCCTTCCCTCCAGCGACAATTGGCGGAGATAGCCGTCATTGATACCGACGAGTTTAGCGACTTCGCCGGATGTAAACCGACGGAGGTTTTTGCGGGCTTTTGGCGGAAACAGCTTCATGCGATGGGCATGAAGCTTCGCGGAGAGTTCCCGCGCGTCGGCCGCGATCGTATCGTGGATCGCTGGGAGCGCGGCCGACGGGATTGGCGCCATCGCTTCTTGGTCGTTCAGGGCCACGGCTTTCTCGCGTAGTTACGAATTTCGGATGCAGGACATGCGCAAAGCGTGGCTAGTACGCCCGATTCTGAGCGGTCGCGCAACAATTAAAGGGTAAAGAATCCTTAACGGTCAGACTCGGTCCCTCCTGTGCGAACGGAAAAGTTGACCGTGGTCAACTTCGGCGAGATCCCACCTAGCGCCAACACCCGCTTGTGCATCCGCTGGACAGGGCCCGACCCGCACGCGAGGGATCAACACCCCGGAACAAGAGAAAGTTGACCGCGGTCAACTCCCGCGAAATGGCCCGAATCGCCTTCCCCGGTCGAGGCCCAGCCTACCCCATTCCACCGCGCCGCAAGCCGAATCTAAGTTCGGCCTCGGGCCGCGCCTGTTCAAACGCCGAGCCGTGCAGCTTGACCGAGTCGTCGATCTGCTTCGTTGTAATAACTGGCTGCCTGCTGCACCGAGCGATGCTGCGACTGTTGCATCGCCTCGGGTAGGGAGACACCACGGCGTGACGCCTCCGTGAGATAGCCCGATCTCAGGCCGTGGGCAGAAAACTCCCTCGCCTCCAGGCCCGCGAGCGCACAGCGCCGCTTCACGATCAAGTTGATCGACTGCGGCGTCAGCGCCCTCTCCTCCACCGCCTCCCAGCGGTCGATGGCCCGGAAGATCGGTCCCTTGCTGATGTCGGCGCGTTCCACCCATTCGCGCAGCGCCTCGACCGGTGGTCCGACCAAGAGCACCCTGCCCGCCTCATTGGCGTCGCCGGTCTTGGTACGGCCCAGATGGATCGCCACACACGGCAAGGTCCGCGATTTCGGGTCCCGGGGATCGAGCGCTACCGCCGGCTCGTCACTGATCTGCTCGACCCGCAGCCGCGCCACCTCGCTGCGCCGGCGCCCGCCGGAGGCGAAGGCCAGGAGCAGGATGGCTAGGTCGCGGGTGTCCGCGAGCCGATCGGACGAGCAGGTCGCGAGCAAGCGGTCCAGAACATCCCGGGTTACGGCGCGCTTGCTCTTGCGCCGACGCGGCCGCGTGCTGGCGCGGACGGCGAGCCGGAGCGCCGAGCGCAGGCTCGGCGAGGCGAACGGACCCTCCTGCCCTTTCCAGCGATGCAGCGTGCCCCAGTTCGCCAACCGGCGCTTGACTGTCGATGGTGCATGCGGCCCGTCGGCGCGAAGGAGCAAAGCGTCCCGCAGGTCCGCCGCCACCTCGGCCGGCATTCCATGCTGCGGGTCGGTTTCGCGTTTGGCGGGATCCCACAAATGATGCGCCACGAATTTCAGCACCAGGCTCACCGGCGCCGGCCATGGCAACGCCGCGCAGGTCGTGGCTTGGGCCCAGCCCTCCAGGTAAGCCAGGTCCGATGCCAGCGCGCGTAGCGTATTTTCGCCCATGCCCTCGCGCGCCAGATGCTTCAGCGTCTCGACGTCATCGTCGGTTAGGAGTTCGGCGAGACGATCGCGCCGCTCCATCGGCAGGATGGCCGAGAGCGCGTCGAGCTGCAGCGCGCGTCGGGTTTCGGGGTCGGAGACCAGCGCGTGGGAGGTGACGTCGTCCATTCGCTCCAGTGCTCCCTCAAAAGCCGTAGGTTCGATCCGCCCAACGCAGCAGCACGCGGGCGTCGCCATCGGGCAGCCGCACGCGCTGCGCCTTCAGGCCCTGCGCAATCGCCAGGCCGACATCGGGATCGACCCAATGGCCATGGGTCATCAGGAAGAACCAGCCGAACGGCAGGCCGACCTCGCGGTCCACGGCCTCGATCCGGTCCATCAGCAGATGAACCGAGGCATCCGGCGTCATGATCAGCCGCTCCTTCGGCGGCCGTAGCGGCCGGGGGATGAACCCGATCTCACGCTCCCCCTTGTAGGTGTAGTCGCGGATGTCGAGCGCCCAATGGGCAAAGACCCTGTGGGTGCTGGCGCTCGACTCCTCCCAATCCCGAAAGAACCGCAGCTCCCGCGGCACGTAGTCGAACCAATCGGGCACGACCTCGAGAAAGGGGGTTTCGCGCGTTCCGTCCGGCCCAACCTCGCGAATGACCCGCCGCTCCATCTCGGTCCGCTTGGCCTCGCGGCGCTCGCGCTCGATGCGGCCGCGGCGATCGAGAAAGCTGCGGATATGGACAAAGGCGCCGCCGGCACGATCGAGCAGGCGATAGATCGGCCCTGCAAGCTGGTCGTCCGGAGGCGCGTCGTCACACCGAATGCTGGAGGGATCGCAGAGCTCCTCCACGCCGTAGGGGGGCCAGCGGGGATCGACGATCGGACCGGCCCGCCATTCGATTTCGCGGCCGAGCGCGATCTGAACGTAGTCGGCCGCGCCCGGCCCGGTCGGCGCCGATACGAAGGCGCTCGTGCCGCGCCATTCGGTGATCTGGAGATCGGTCTCCTTCAACCGCTGCCAGAGCGCCTTGACGTCACCGTTCTCCTTGGCGAGCTCGGCCATCAGCCACGGCCGCAGCTCACCCAGCCGCGAGCGGTCCGGCCGCAAGATGGACCGGGTGTCGCGCCAGTAATCGTCATCGATCAGCGCCAAGCTGAATTCAAATCCCGGGAAGGCGGCGGCGAGGGCAGGGACGAGGTCCGCGTCGGCCGAGGCCGGATCCAGCCTTGCCAAGACGGTCTCGAGCGAAGCGGCATCTGGAAGGCGGACAGGAACGGTCATCCCGGTTTGCTTTCGTCGGTCCAGGGATTGAACACCGGCACGCCGAGGGGCGCAAAGTCCTTGGTGTTACGGGTCGCAAGCACGAGCTCATGGGCGATCGCCGTGGCCGCAAAGAATCCGTCCATGACCGAGAGTGCAAAACCGTTTTGACGGGCCTGCGCCATCAGATCCCCCCAGCGCTCGGCGACGGCGGGATCGATCGGCAGGATACGCCCGGCAAACCGCACCGGCAGATCGGCTGCCAGCCAGGCGGCCAGCGCAGCACGACGCCGGCCCTCCGCCATCAGCGCGATGCCGCGCCGGAGCTCCGCGATCGACGCCACGCTGATGAAGGCGCGGTCCTCGTCGATCGTATCGAGCCAGGCGAGGACCTTCGGGTCGGGCGCCGGCCGGCGAACCTCCGACAGCACGTTGGTGTCGAGCAGGACGTTCATAGATCGAGGTCGCGCGGCTGATCGCGGACCCGATCGAGATCGAGATCAGCGTTGCGTAGCGGCGACGCCATCAGAAATTCGGCAAGCGAACCCTTGCGGACGGTCTTGCGCGCCCACTCCTCGGCCGAGACAATGACGACGCTGGGCTTGCCGTGGCGGGTGATGATCTGGGGATCGGTCTGGGCGCGCTCGATGACCTCCGACAGGCGTGCCTTGGCGCCGGCTACGGTCCAATGGCCCGATTCGCGCGCTGGGAACTTTTGGGATGCGGTCACGGCATGCTCCTGTGACTATAATGACTACTGTGACTATAAGCGACCTGAAGGCGATTTTCAATGCGTCTCCGCGCAGAAATGGCGCAGTTCAGCTGCTGCCGGAGCGCTTCTATTGTCAGCGACCGAAAGGAGAGGCGCGTCATGGCCGAAACCGACAAGCAAAGGGCTCCCCCAATGCCCAAAGACGGCGGACCAACCCCCGACCAGAACCAGATGGCCGCCCGCAATCGGCGGGCCGTTCGCACCGAGGATCTGAGCGAGGAGGAGATCGCGGCGATCGAAGCCAGCGAGATGGAGGCCGGGTTCGAACATCTCGATGCCGAGCTCGACCAGGCTGGGATGTCCGTTGTCGATGTTGGGCTCGACTTCGCCCGAAAACTTCGGGCGCGCGGCGATGCCGCCAGGGGACGGCCCGGCCGACAAGGCGTTTCGCGACAACCTGTTCGACGATTCCTGAACGCGATCGCGTCCACCCGCGGATCGCCGGGGCCAAAATCCGACCGAAAGGGGAGGGCATTGCTTCTTCCGGAGGAGGGGAGGGGCTGCCACGGGACACGCTCTCGCATCGATTTCAGCCCGGCTGAGGGCGTTAGTTGGGGCTTCCGGAGGCCCAGAATCGCTGATTTGCGAGTCCGCGTCCAACCCTATCGATAAGAGATAGTTATCGATAGTGAGCGCCACGCGGAACTAGCTGTTGCTATGACGGAAGCTATTCCCGTGATAGCTTCCGTTTGAGAGATTCCTGTTAAGGTTATCAAGAACTTGCAAACTGGCTGGTACCAGATCCCCGATCCACTGCCTTGGGCTCAGCTCGCCGGCCCGCTCGCCATCGCCGAGGACGCGCTGGCCCGGCTCGACGAACGCTTGGCCAAGAGCCCGATCCGCGACGGCTGGGTTGCGCGCACACATTATACTGACGCCTGCGCCAGTCTGTGGCTGGAAGGCGAGTTGGTCCATCTCGAAGATCTGGTTCTCCACGACGCCAGCATGGACATCCGTGCCCCGACCCACGAACTCACCCGCGCCCACGCCGTGCTGCGGACCCGGCGCCGCATCGCCGACGCGAAGCCGGATTGGGCGCCATCACCGGCGGGGCTCGACAGCCTGCGCGGCCGGGGCGGGCAGGGCGACCGGGACCAAGGACGGGTGGGCGACGACACCAGCGAGCGGACGCAAGAACGGGAGGACGGCGCGGATGCAGCCGATGAGCAGCTTGTCGCGGCGGAGAGGGAGGCGCCATTCGGGGTCGTCGAGACCGATCTGCACCTCGCGGCTGCCTTCGCCGCGGTCGACGCCGCGAATGCCAGGGCGGAGCGCAGGCTCGCCGGCAAGAGCCGTCCCGACCCGGAGCGGGATCCGTTGGTCTACGATCCCGACTGGGACGAGGACGGCCGCCTCGGCGACTGGCGCGCCGCCGTCGATGAGACCCACGCCCTGCCGCCGACCCTGGCGGCGGCGATCGCGGCCGAGGCCTGGGACGCCATCGCGCCGCTGCAGCACACGCCCTGGCTCGGCCGCCTGCTCGGCGCCGCGCTGTTGCGCGAACGCGGCAAGACGCGCTGGCACCTGGCGTGCCTCCATGACGGGCTGAAGGCGATCCCGCGCGAGCGGCGCCGGCCGCGCGACGTCGCGGCGCGCCTCGCCGTGCAGCTCGCGGCGATCACGGCCGCCGCCGACGCCGGACTCAAACATCATGACCGCTGGCTTAACCAGCGCACCCTGCTTGCCCGAAAACTCGCCGGCCGCCGCGCCACCTCAAAACTGCCGGCCCTGCTCGACTACGTGCTGACCCGCCCGATCGTCTCGGCCGGCATGATCGCGGCGGAGCTCGGAATCACAGCGCGCGCCGCCCAAGACCTGGTCGGCGAGCTCGGCTTGCGTGAGGCGACCGGACGCGGACGGTATCGGGCGTGGGGAATTCTATGAACACCCACGCTGAGCGACGACGATGACGCTATGGTGTGATTTGATTCGATCATGTCGTTGCTTGCCGCCACACAAATCCCCAAGCCAGCCGACGAACAGGCCTTCGAACGCGCCTCCGTTGCGCTTTGGCGAGGCCTTCTAGGCGACCCGAACGTTCAACGTAACGGCCGCCGCGGCCAACGCCAAAATGGCGTCGATCTCTTCGGCGTGCGCAACGGCGACCCCGGCTATCACGTCGGCATCCAATGCAAGCTGAACAGCGATGGACATGTTCTGACCGCGGACGAAGTGCGCGACGAAGTTCGTAAAGCGCTTATGTTTCGCCCTGAGCTGCGGGAATACTTCATTATTACGACGGCGCCCGACGACGTGGCGCTCCAGGAATTGGCAAGGGAGCTGTCCCTCGAGCAGACGACCAAGGGCCGCTCCATTCTGATCTACGTCTGGGGCTGGACCACCCTCGAGGGACGGATCAGCGAGAGGGCGGATGCGCGCAAGCAGTTCGACCCGGATTACGGACCGTTCAGCGACCGGATTCTCGAGCGGGTCGATCGTGTCGCCGTCGCCCAACAAGAAGTGAAAGCGAGCGTCGAAACCGGACTGTCCCAGCTCGATGCCAGGCTCGCCCGCTTCGAAACCCTGCAGCTCGCGCCGGGCGACGCGACGCGTGGCGCCACTGCGCTGGAGGCCCAACTCGACGCCGATATCGACGAATATCGCGAACTTGCAAACTCGGGCAAGCCGCGGACGGCATTGCCCCTGCTTGAGCGTCTGCTGGAGCGGGTGGAGCAGACGGCATCGGGGCGGATCCTGTTCCGGATCAAGGCCAATATCGGATCGTGTCTACTGGCCCCTGGGCGAAGACGAGAATGCCGCGCGGCTGCTTTCAGACGCCTATGATCATGCGCCAACGGAGCCGAAGGCGATCGCCAACAAGGCATTCTCGCTCCTCTTGCAAGGACGTTGGGAGGAGGTGCTCGCCTTCCGCTCGGCGTTGAATGCTGATCCGGGCAATGAAGGCGTCGCCGGCTATCTTGTTCAGGCTGCCCGGTTTGATCCATCCATCGCCGAGCCGCTGGACCTTGTGCCGGCGGATCTCAGAGGGTCGGTTGCGGTCGCTATCGGCCGGGTCGCCGTGTTCCGCCACCGCGGGCTCATGCCAGCCTGGTGGCAGGCGGCGCGGGAAGCGCTTGCCGCCCATCCCGACGACCGCTATGCGCGGCAGTTCGCCGCCGACGCGGATCTCGACGAGATCCTGTGCGATGAAACCGTCAGGCGCACCCATCTGCTCACGGCGAACCAGCGGTCGCGCGTTGCAGCGGCCGCCGGCGTCCTGCGTGACGAATGGGATACGGTCCGGGCAACTGATGTGGCTATCGGCGGCAATGAGTTTGAGTGCCGACCCAAATGTGGTATCGGCAATCGCCTCTAACCCTTCCATCCGGGCGATCGCGGCTTCTTCAGCGAGAAGAACGTGATGTCGTGCAAGCAGGAAGGCGTCAAGGTGGTGTGCATCCCACAGCGGGGCGGCACCAAGGCGCCCGAACGCGAAGCCTATGAGAAGAGCCGGGAGTTCAAGGACGGCCAGCGCTTTCGCGCCGGCATCGAGGGCGCATCTCGGTATTGTTCCGCGGTCGCGGCATGAAGCGTTGTCTCGCCGAAGGTCGCGAGCGCTTCGAGCTATGGGTTGCAGCCGCCGTGCTCGCCAACAACCTCATGAAGATCGCAGCCCTGTTGGCGGACCGATCATCGCGCAGACGAAAAGCCGCTGACAATATCCCTTCAAGTCCCTCGCTTGCGGCGGAAATCTTATCCGCTGCACTTCAGTGCAACCACACCACCGTCTACCGGACGCCTCATGAAATCGCGACGAAACTCGCGTCAAAACACATGGCGAATGCTAGCATCTACTGCTAATTCGCCCCGGTTTTATTGAGGAAATGGCGCCCTCAACACAAATGCAGGTGTTTCGCGACAGAAACTAGCTAAGCTAAGCTAGTTCTAGTGACTGCGAATATCACCGATCTTGACTTACAATGCAAATGCATTACATCAAGGCACCAAGGGAGGCCGCGAATGGCGAAGACAGCCGAGATTCTCGAAATCCCCGCAACGATCACCGAACGGGGCCAGACCACCGTCCCCGCGGCGATCCGCAAGATGCTGGCGCTGGGCAAGCGTGACCGCGTGGTGTTTCGGGGGCTCGCCGACGGAACCGTCGTGTTGGCAAAGAAAGTGGCGGACGAGCAGGCTGACCCCGTCATCGCAAATTTTCTGCGCTTTCTTGAGAAGGACATGGCGGCGCACCCGGCGCGGGTTCGACCGATACCGCCGACTATGCTCGCGCGCGGTGCAGCCCTCGTCGAGGGCGTTGAGGTCGATCTCGACGCAGCCTTGCCGGACGACCATGCGTGACGGACCGGACGATCGAGATCAATGGCTGGACCATCTACGCGCATCCTCTCTTCCTTGATCAGCTGGAGGCGCTGATCGCGGCCGTCGAGAAGGCGCGAGCCAAGGACCCGAAAGGTTATAAGAAGAAACGAGCGGCAAAACTACTTGCCGCGATCCTGAAAGTCGCCTTTGAAAACATTCCCGCCGATCCGGCCGGCGACGTGTTCCGGCAGGGCGATACGCTCGGCGCTGACTACAAACACTGGTTTCGCGCGAACTTTTTTTTTACAGTATCGGCTGTTCTTTCGCTATCAGCAGACGGACACAAGCAAGGTTATCATCCTCGCTTGGGTGAACGACGACGAAACGTTGCGCGCCTATGGCAGCACGACGGATGCTTACGCCGTGTTCCGGAAGATGCTGAACCGAGGAAGTCCACCGAACAATTGGCAAGAATTGCTGCGTGCCGCCGCCAAACCTGATTCCAAGCGCCGTCTGAGAGATTTCGGCGCTCGCCGCCAAAAATAGACGTGTTGCCGAAAACGAAATGCGATTGGGGGGATGATGGCTAAGCCGATCAATTTGCCGAACGGTCGATCCTGGAGGACGCAGACAGAGGCGTTAACCCATTTCAAGGAGATGCTTGCCCGGCATTTCGACAACCAGATCGTGGAAGGCCGTTCGGACCACGATGATCTGGTTGCTCTTCTCGAGCGCTATGACGCGGTCATCACCGATAGCCCGGCAAAGATCGGATCCGGTATCGAACACTTTTTCCGGCGGCGGAATGTCGGGGAGGGATACTCGACGCCTGGCTTTTGGGTCCGCCGGACCGACGGCACCGACACCGACTTCAGCTACATCAGCGCCGTGAAAGGCGAGCCGAAATCGAACGCGCAGGAATTCTACGACGCATGCCGAGGAGCGGTCGCAGCCGATCTTCTTACCGCCAAGAAACGCCATTTTGAAATTTACGCCGATAACGCCGGCCGCGTACCGTGCGATCTGTCCAGCGAGCTAATTTCGTTTGCGGACGCCCATCTGGACCATGCTTATCCGACATTCGGGCAATTGGTTGTGAGCTTCCGCGCTGCGCGCGGATGGCAGCACGGCGTGCCGGCTGGAGTTCTCTCGTCGCCGGCAGACGCTCAGACGACCACCAGCTTCCTCGATGCGTCCGCTGCGGAAGCGTTTCGGCAATTTCATCGGGGCGCCGCGACTTTGCGGATTGTGTCTCGCGCACGCAACTTGGCAATGTCGGCAGGACAACGGAGGCCGAAGATAAAGCGGCCGGTCCGGCTCGAACCGTAGGGACGCCCCTCATTAAGACGAAGGCGCGAGCGGGAAACGAAAGCATCCTCGCCACTGGCGAGGCGTCCGAAGAGCCGGCTCCGCAAATTTGAACAGGTCGGTAAGTGGAGTTTCTGCCTGACAGCGGGCACGCTGGTGCCTGCGAATCAGGAGCGACGATGAGCAGACGAGCACGCCGAAACCACACACCGGCCTTCAAGGCGAAGGTGGCGCTTGCCGCCGTCAAGGGCGACCGGACGATAGCTCAGCTTGCCGAGCAGTTCGACGTCCACCCCAATCAGATTACGGCGTGGAAGGCGCAGCTGGAGGGTGGCGCTTGCGGAGTTTTTGGACCTGGCGGCGCTGCGCCGGCCACGCCTGCGATCGATGTGAAGTCGCTGCATGCCAAGATCGGGGAGCTGACGCTGGAGAACGATTCCTAAGAAACGGCACCAGCTCCCGGTTCCAAGGGCTGCAGAACAAAGCCGAATGTCTTGGCACGTCGGTGCAAATTGTTGATCACTCGCGTACGGTAGCGTGTCTCGT
>NZ_PYCN01000064.1 GCF_003062295.1 Bradyrhizobium algeriense
AAACGAATAGAAAAACTGTCCTTGCCCATCTTCCTGCCGCCCCATCATGCGCCGCTCCCGCTGATGCCCTCTCCACCAAGGAATCACGGTTCGCGAGTCGTCTCAACGGGAGTTTTGCAACACAATCGGCGTCACAGCGGACATGGCTGGACTTGTCGCTGGGTCGCGCCTGTAGCGAATGACCCGGAGCCGAACAACGCAGGCCAGTCGTCAATATCGCCTTGTCATCGCCTTCGGACGGATTGGCGCGACAACGGCGTTCGGCCATCGCTCCACCGATGCAATAGAGGCGAGGTTCCGGCATGTCTCATATCTGCCGCACTGTAGACCTATCCTTCGAATGTGCGACCTGCCGCACTGTAGACGTATTCCGACATTCATGCTCACGGCGTGTCTGAGGGGGGCGCGCAGCAGGTTCCTGCCTTGTTTCTACTAACCCACAGGAAAAAGTACCGTGATGAAAATTGTGATTATAGCGGGTGCAACGCTTGCCGTCGTTACTGCCGCTGGCGCTGCCGACATCCCGCGCCGGCAGCCCGTCTATCAGCAGGCCCAACTCGGCAAGATGCCGATTGGCAAGACCCCAATCGGGAAGACCCCGATCGGCAAGACGCCCGTCGCGGCGCGGCCCTATGCGCGGTATTGATTCAGATCCTCGTTGAGTCTGAGCTTTATCGTCGACATTTGAAGGGCGAAGCGTGGCAAACAGGCCGAAGAGATCAGGACTATGCTTGCTTGCGGGACTCGCTGTCCTGCTCCAGTGCGAAATCCATCCTGCTTCTGCACGCGAGATTGACATTCTCGCGGGTCTGGAACGTCTCATTTCCCCCAAACAGGAAGTCGACAAGCGCGCCGCCAACGCGAACGCGCTTGTTTCCCGTGAGGCGTTCAGTGAATCGAAAGGGGCGCCACAGTCGACCCGAAAACCAGGGTCGGGATCAGCAAAGGGCCCGTACTACGTCGATTTCAGAGCCAGAACGGCGGCGAGCTGGGGACATGCTTTCGTCTGGTTCGGGAAGACTAGCGAGCGAGCCGTTGAAGTCGCGGGCCTTACCCCTGCGGGAGACAACGTGCCTTATGTACTTGGTCATCTGATGTGGGTGCCGTCCGAGACCAAGGCAAGCTATGGCGATCTTGATCCGCAATACCTGACCGCCAGTTACCGCGTTTACTTGAGTGAACCGGATGCAAAGAGGGTTTTCGCATACATCAAGAAATTGCAGGCGAGTTCACCGGTCTGGAACGCCGAAACAACGAATTGCACTGCGTTTATCGGCAGCATTGCAGAATTCATGGGATTGAAAGTTCCTCACCGCTGGCAGCGTCCTGAGAACTATGTCAACAATCTCAAGGCGATGAATGACGGGCGCCAGATGATCCGCCTGTCGTCAGAGCAATAGTTCGCGCTCGTCTTTGGCCCCAAGTCCTTGGCCCTAAGGATGAGCCTTCGCGTCACCAGCCGAAGATCAGTATCCGTTACGTCAGACTCGGAAGTCCTGTTTGACGAACGCCCTAATCGCGGCATCACGCGCCAAACGTAGACTTAGCTGGCATGTATTGTGCCGGTGGCTCTCGCCGAAAGTCGCGTATGCGTTCGGGCAATTCATTGCCCTCCATATCGAGCCGGGTCTGAATTTCGGCAGCGCCCTGGTCCTTCCAGCGGTGCTGGATCCCGTTTGAAGTCACGGACGGCACAATTCTTGCTCGAATCCGCTATGCCTGAATGCATCCGCCTGCGGATCGCCTGTTTCCTGGGCATTTTTTGGATTTGAAGCATTATGCGCTGCCTTGTCGTTGCCGATTTGCATTATTCATTGCCGCAGTTCGACTGGCTGCTGGCGGCAGCCCCTGAATTCGACGTCGTCATTTTCGCCGGCGACGCGCTCGACATCGGATCGTTCGTGGATTTCCGCGCGCAGATCCTCGTCGTGAAAAAATACCTGTCGCTGCTGTCAGGCATGACGCGGGTCATTTTCTGCTCAGGCAATCACGACCTCGACGAACGCAGCGCGGAAGGCGAAAAGATCGCGCGCTGGGTCGGCGATGTCAGAGAACTCGGCATCGCCTGCGACGGCGACAGCCTCACCGTCGGCGGCACGCATTTTACGGTGTGTCCGTGGTGGGACGGACCGCTGGTCAAGAACCGCATCGAAGCCCAGCTTCGCGACGCCGCGCTCGAGCGGGCGCAACGCTGGATCTGGGTGCATCACGCGCCGCCGGCGAATTCGCCGACGAGCTGGGGCGGCAAGCGGTTCTTCGGCGACGTCGAGCTGGTGCAATGGATCGCGCAGTATCAGCCGTCAATGGTGATCTCGGGCCACGTGCATCAGTCGCCGTTCATCCCCGACGGCTCGTGGTTCGACCTGCTCGGCACGACCTGGGTATTCAACACCGGCCTGCAGCATGGCCGTCCGCCGGTCTGCATCGTGCTCGACCTCGATGAGAGTGCGGCGTTCTGGCTTGCGGCCGGCGAAGCACAACGCATCGACCTGCGCGCGCCCTTGGCTCGGCCGGCGGCGGCAATCGAAACCCCGCCAGCCTGGCTCACATCCTTGGGTCGGATTGCCGATCCGAGCCTGGCGAAACCTGCGTCGGCGGCAGGTTGATCATGCTCTGCAGCAGTTCGCCGACCATCGAGAGATGGTTACCGTGGCCGGCATATTGGTGCATCAGGTCGGCCAGATAGGTGTTGGCGACGTTGAGGCGTTGCGCCAGCAAGCGCGCGATCAACAGCGCCATCGCCGGCTGGTCGCGCAGGAACGCCGCGGCGTCATCGAACTCGTAGACGACGGAATCGGCGGCGGCGCGCACGGTTGCGGTATGGGGCTGCTCGAGCAGCACCGACATTTCGCCCAGCATCGCCCCCGGCTCGCTGAGGACGGCAACGACGCTGTCGCCCTTGATGACCTCAAGCCGCCCGCGGATCAGGACAAAGAGATGCCCGGTCTTGCCGCCCTCGTGAATGAGGACCGTACCGGCCGGCACCTCTCGTTCCACCCCTCCGGTGCAATAGTCCAGTACCGCGCGCATTGGCATCATCTCCGCTCCAGGCAAGACTAGGCACTGATGACGCCAAGGTCGAACGGATAACGCGCGCTTCGCTGCTCAAAATGTCAGCACGGAAAGTCCGGCGTCCGCACGCGCTGGCGCGGCCGAAGACCGAGCATCAGATCTTTTCGAGCATGGCGGCTTTCAGCCTGGCGATGCGCGCTTCATCGCGCTTGTAGAACGTCCACTGCTTGACGCGCTTGGCGCTCACCAGCCCGGCTTGCGACAATATCTTCAGATGCTCGCTCACGGTGGGCTGGCTGACGCCGAGCTTCTCGGCAATCAGCACGCCGCAGACCCCGTCTTTGACAAGGTCGCCGTCGACCTGCGGGCGAAAATGCGCCCGGGGGCGCTTCAGCCATTCCAGGATCAGCAGCCGCCGATCGCTGGCAAGCGCGCGAAAAGCAGACTCGACGTCGTCCTCGAAAGAAGCCATATTGCTAATTAGCTAAATGGCTAATTCCTGTCAATCGGGCCGATAAAGCCGTGGGAGCGCGTTGGAATGGATGCGTCAGCAGATGCGGTAACTTCGGAAATGATCGCACAATGCGAGAGGCTCATTCGGCCCTTCATCCGGCGAACGCCGGTCGTCGACGTCGATGCGGCTGAGTTCGGCCTTCCCGGCCATACGCTGACGTTCAAGCTGGAGCTGCTTCAGCACTCCGGCTCGTTCAAGGCGCGCGGCGCGTTCGCCAATCTTTTGACCCGTGACGTACCGAAGGCCGGCCTGGTCGCGGCGTCAGGAGGCAATCACGGTGCGGCGGTCGCCTATGCCGCGATGAAGCTTGACAAGCCGGCCAAGATTTTCGTGCCTAGCATCTCTTCGCCGGCGAAGCTGCAGCGCATCCGCGACTATGGCGCCGACCTTGCGATCGAGGGCGACCGCTATGCCGACGCACTCGCGGCCAGCGAGAGTTGGGCGCAGCAAACCGGCGCACTGCAAGTGCCGGCCTTCGATCAGAAGGAAACCATCGTGGGACAGGGAACGCTCGGCCTCGAGTTGGCCGGCCAGGCGCCGGATATCGACACGCTGCTGGTATCGGTGGGCGGCGGCGGGCTGATCGCAGGTATCGCCGCCTGGTACGCCGGCCGTATCAAGGTGATTGGCGTCGAGCCGCTGGCATCGCCGACGCTGACCAAGGCCTTTGAAGCCGGCCGGCCGGTCGATGCAGAGGCCGGCGGTCTGGCGGCGGATTCGCTGGCGCCGCGGCGGGTCGGCGAACAGGTCTTTCCGATCGTGCAAAAATACGCGCGGCAAACCGTGCTGGTTTCCGACGCCGCGATCGCCGAGGCGCAGGCGACGCTTTGGCGTGCCTTGCGCATCGTGGCAGAGCCGGGTGGCGCCGCGGCATTCTCGGCGATCCTGTCGGGCGCCTACAGGCCCGTCGCGGGCGAGCGCGTTGCCATCATCATCAGCGGCGGCAACACCGCCGTCGTCAATTTCGACCTCACCCATTGAGCGCCGATGGTTGCGTCTCCGCGCAGGGCGGTGGTAGCTCGTCCACAGTTTGGAATCGCTCTAAATCATAACGCTGGAATCCTTCTAAATCGAGCCATTCGCGACATCCAGTCGCTGACGGCATGGCAGTCGCTGCGCTACTGAAATCGGCATCTTCACCAGCTTTGTCGGGCAGCTCTCATGATCAAATTTCGCGCTACCGCCGCAACCGCAGCGTTGCTTTGTTTTACCGCGTTCGGAGCCGCGCCGGCGTCCGCCGACGGCGAGGTCAACGTCTACACCTATCGCGAAACCAAGCTGATCCAGCCGTTGTTCGATGCCTTCACCAAGGACACCGGCATCAAGGTCAACGTCGTCTCGGCGAGCTCGGGGCTCGAGCAGCGCATGAAGGCGGAGGGCGCCAACAGCCCCGCCGACGTGCTGCTGACGGTCGATATCGGCCGCATGGACGAGGCCGTGAAGGCCGAGGTCACGCAGCCGATCAAGTCGGTGGTGATCGACGAAATCGTGCCGGCGCAATACCGCGATCCTGATGGACACTGGGCCGGCATCTCGATGCGCGCGCGCGTGATCTACGCCTCGAAGGACCGCGTCAAGCAGGACAAGATCACCTACGAAGAGCTCGCCGATCCCAAGTGGAAGGGCAAGATCTGCATCCGCTCCGGCCAGCACATCTACAACAATGGCCTGTTCGCGGCCTACACGGCGAAGTACGGCGAGGCCAAGGCCGAGGAGTGGCTACGCGGCGTGAAGGCCAACCTGGCGCAAAAGCCCTCGGGCGGCGACCGCGAAGCCGCGCGCGACGTCGCGGCCGGCAAGTGCGACATCGGCATCGGCAATACCTATTACTGGGCGCTGATGATGAACAACGACCCCGAGAAGAAGCCGTGGGCGGAAGCCACCAAGGTGATCCTGCCGACGTTCGAAGGCGGCGGCACCCACGTCAATCTCTCGGGCGTCCTGTTGGCGAAGAACGCGCCCAACAAGGCCAATGGCGTCAAGCTGATCGAGTGGCTCGTCGGCGACAAGGCGCAGCAGATCTACGCCGATTCCAACTATGAATACCCGATCCGCGCCGGCGTCGCCGTCAACCCGACGATCGCGGGTTACGGCAAGCTCGTCGCCGATCCGCTGCCGATCGCCAAGATCGCCGTCAACCGCAAGGCAGCCTCGACGCTGGTGGACAAGGTCGGGTTCGATAATTGATCGCACCAAGTCGCGATAGTCATTCCGCCAACATGCCCTCTCCCTCCCCGGGAGAGGGCATGTTGCTGCATGGGCTTCCGGCTTCTTGCCGATGTGAGCCGGCGTGACCCGAACCACGCACTCGGGCCGGATCGCCGCGTCGATCGCGGTCGCGACCGCCATTCTTGTCGCCGCTCCCGTCATCTCCATCATCGCGCTGGCGCTGCAGCCGGCGCCTGACGTCTGGCAGCCCCTCATCGAATATGTGCTGCCGCGGAGTCTTCTCGACACCGCGCTCCTGCTCGGCGGCGTCGGCGCCCTGTCGCTCGCGATCGGCACCGGCACGGCGTGGGCGATCTCGCTGCATGAATTCCGCGGCCGGCAGATGCTGCTCTGGCTGGTGCCGCTGCCGCTCGCGATCCCGACCTATCTCGCGGCTTACGTCTATGTCGATTTGTTCGAGCCGCTCGGCCTGGTCCACCGGACGCTTGCGGTCTGGCTGCCGCTGCAGGACGCGGTGCGCGTGCTTCCCAATTTGCGCTCGCTGCCCGGCGCCATCATCGTGATCGCGCTGGTGCTCTATCCTTACGTCTATCTTTCGGCGCGCACGATGTTCCAGTTCCAGAGCGCGGAGTTCGCCGAGGCCGCGAAGACGCTCGGCGCCGCTCGCTGGACCGTCTTCTGGCGCATCTCGCTGCCGATGGCACGTCCCGCGCTCGCGGTCGGCACAGCGCTGGTGTCGCTGGAAACGCTGAACGACATCGGCGCCAGCGAATATCTCGGCGTTCGCACGCTCACGGTCTCGGTGTTCACGACCTGGCTCAACCGCGGCAGCCTCGCCGGCGCCGCGCAATTGTCGTGTTTCATGCTGGCGATCGTGGCCGGACTTATCGCAATTGAACGCTACGGACGGCGCAACGTCACGACGGAGTTTTCCGCCGAAAGCCCGCGGCTGACGCAACGGACGCCGCTTGCCGGCATCAAGGGCGGTTTGGCATTCGCAGCCTGCCTGCTGCCGGTCTGCCTCGGATTCCTGGTGCCGCTGTTGTATCTGGCGCATCAGAGTTTCAAGCGCGGGCTGTTTGCGAATTTCGACATGGCGCTGTGGCGCGACGCCTTCAACTCGATCGCGTTCGCAAGCCTTGCCACGCTGGCCGCGCTGCTGCTCGGCTTTGCGACCATTCTGGCCTGGCGCTGGCGGCCGAGCCGGCTGCGCTTCGTCGCGATGAACATCGCGCAATTGGGTTACACGCTGCCCGGGCTGGTGCTGGCGCTCGGGCTGCTCGCGCCGGTGCTCGCCATCGACAACGCGCTGAACACGCTCGCCGCATCGCTCGGACGATCGCTGCCGGGACTGATCGTGGTCGGCTCCGGCGCCGCCGTTGTCATCGCCTATGTGATCCGCTTTCTGGCGGTGCCGACCGGATTCATCAAGGCCGGGTTCGAGCGGATCCCGCGCGATTACGACGACAGCGCGCGCGCCGTCGGCGCCGGCCAGACCACGACGATGCGGCTGATCCATCTGCCGCTGCTGCGCCCCGCGATGCTCGGCGCCGTCATCGTGGTGTTCGTGGATTGCCTGAAGGAGTTGCCGGCAACGCTGCTGCTGCGGCCGCTCAACGTCGAGACGCTGGCCACCTCGATCTACCAATACGCCAGCCGCGGCAGCTTTGAGGAAGGCGCGCTGGCAGCGCTATTGATCGTCGCCGCCAGCATCGGCCCGGTGGCGTGGCTGACGCGGTTTTCGGATATACCGAGCGGGCCGGCGTAGCTCGAGCAACACTCTCGTCGTCCCTGCGAACGCAGGGGCCCATAACCACCGGCCGTTGTTGTTAAGGCAACTGGCCCCAGCGCCAAAAATGAGAGGCCGCGGAGTATGGGTCCCTGCGTTCGCAGGGACGACAACAACAGCGATCTACATGCTGCACGCATTCTAGATTCGGCGCACAAATCGCCGGAAGCCCGGTGAACCCGTGATCGCCTCGAATGCCGGATCGCGCTTCTCTTCGGCGAATGCGAAGCCAGCCTTCGCATAACACCGCTCCGCCGCTTCGTTGCCGATCAGGAACGAGATCGACGCCCGCTCGAAGCCTGCTTGCCTTCCGGCCGCCAGCGCGTGATTGATCAGGGCCTGCGCCAGTCCGCGCCCGCGATACGCCGGCAGCGTCGCGACATGTTCGATCAGCCATTCGCCCTCGCCGCCTTGCACCCAGCAATTCGCTCCATAGGCGCCACGCCGGAAGATCGCCTTCTGATCGGCGGCGCTCAGCCCTATCGCGGTCGCCACCTCCCGGATCGCCGCCCGCGCGGCGGCCTCGGTGCCGGCAGCAGGCAGCGCGCAGAGCGAGGCCGCCGGCTCGCCCTCGACCTCAGCGACGATGAATTGAGTGGTGTGCCACCACGATTGCGTTGGCGCGAGCGCGATGCATTCGACGAACGCCAGGCATTGCGGCTCGTCCCAGCCAAGCGCGATATCGAACCAGCCGCGCGGGAACGGGCCGCGCTGCGACGACAGGATGTTGCGGGCAATGAAGCTTGCGTCTTCGGGACGCGCGGGACGGATCGCAGGTTGCGACCGCCCCGCCGCCATGACGTCAGGCGTTCTTCAGCGCGACGCGGAATTCGGCTTCGGTCTTGGCCTTCACCTCATCCAGCGTGACGCCGTCGGCGAGCTCGATCAGCGCCATGCCGTCCTTGCCGTGCTTGTCGATGGTGAAGACGGCGAGATCCGTCACCACCATGTCGACAACGCGCTCGCCGGTCAACGGCAGATTGCACGTCTTCAAAAGCTTCGGGCCGTCCTTGGCGGAATGCTCCATCACCACCACGACGCGCTTGACGCCGGCGACGAGGTCCATCGCGCCGCCCATGCCCTTTACCATCTTGCCGGGGATCATCCAGTTGGCGAGATCGCCGTTCTGCGCCACCTGCATTGCGCCCAGGATCGACAGATCGATATGCCCGCCGCGCACCATGCCGAAGGAATCGGCCGAGGAGAAATAGCTGGTGTCAGGCAGTTCGCTCACCGTCTGCTTGCCGGCGTTGATCAGGTCGGCGTCCACCTCATCCTCATAAGGGAACGGTCCCATGCCGAGCATGCCGTTCTCGCTCTGCAGGCTGACGTCGATGCCGTCGGGGATGTAGTTCGAGACCAGCGTCGGAATGCCGATGCCGAGGTTGACGTAATAGCCGTCGCGCAACTCTTTCGCGGCGCGCGCAGCCATCTGTTCACGGGTCCAGGCCATATCGTTTCTCCTGCGGTCTATTGTTTGCGCATGCTCTTATCGGAAAACCGGTGCCCACTTTTCCGGATCATGCGCTGTGTCGCGCTTATGCCGCGGGCCGCGGGCGGGTGTTGCGGAACTCGATCCGCTTCTTGGCCGTGCCCACTTCGATGATGCGTTTGACGAAAATGCCGGGGGTGTGGATGTGGTCGGGATCAAGTTCGCCGGCCGGAACCAGCTGCTCGACCTCGGCCACGGTGATCTTTGCAGCGGTCGCCATCATCGGGTTAAAGTTGCGCGCGGTCTTGCGGTAGATCAAGTTACCGGCGGTGTCGCCCTTCCAGGCGTGAACGATGGCCAGATCAGCGAACAGGCCGCGCTCCATGATGTATTTCTCGCCGTCGAACTCCTTCACTTCCTTGCCTTCGGCGATCAGCGTGCCGACGCCGGTCTTGGTGTAGAAGGCCGGAATACCGGCGCCGCCGGCGCGGATGCGCTCGGCCAGCGTACCCTGCGGGTTGAATTCGAGTTCCAGCTCGCCGGCGAGGTATTGCTGCGCGAACAGCTTGTTCTCGCCGACATAGGACGAGATCATCTTTTTGATCTGCCGCGTCTCCAGCAGCCTGGAGAGGCCGATGCCGTCGACGCCCGCATTGTTGGAGATAACCGTCAAACCCTTGACGCCGGAATCGCGGATCGCGTCCGACAGGGTTTCGGCGATACCGCACAGGCCGAAGCCGCCGGACATGATCATCATGCCGTCCTTGAGAACGCCATCGAGTGCCGATTTGGCGTCGGGGTAAACCTTTTTCATGGAATATGACCTGATGGAGGGAACGGCCGGTAAGCCGGCATTATCTCCGAATTATTAGGCGAATTCTTCGCGGTGCGTCAATGACGTGGGGATTATGCCGCCGAACCGCCCACCGGGCGCCACCTCGGCCTTGAAAGCGTCAAGAAAACCCTTCAAGTTGCGTGGGTTGGCACGGGCTTACCGATACGGCGCCTGCCCCTGAACAACATAGACCCTTAATCAACAAGTCCCCGTAGCATCAACCCGAGTTCGGTTTAGCCAGATCCGGATATGTCATTGACGATGCCCCAAGGAATGAAGCGCCTCGGGATGCCGATTGCGGCGCTGTTCGGCGCGGCCGTGCTCGCCCTGATCGGAACCTCCTGGTTCCTCAACCGCGACGCGCTGCGCCAGGCCGTCGAGGCGCAGATCCGCGAGGTCACCGGGCTCGATCTGATCGCGTCAGGCACGATCGACGTTTCGGTGTTTCCGGGCAGCTACGTCTCCTTTCACAATGTCGGGCTGAAGGGCGGCGGCACCACTGATCCCGCGCTGCAGGTCGACGTGCTGACCGCGAACCTGCGCCTGCTGCCATTGCTGCTGCGCCGCTTTGAAATCGCCGACGTCATGATGTTGCGGCCGCATATCCGCGTCGTCAGGGAAGCGGGCGGCGAGAGCAACTGGACACCGTTCGTCGAACGGATCGCGCGCGCGATGAAGCCGGGCGCTGAAAACCAGGTGTCGTTTTCCGAAATCAGGATCCAGGACGGCGTGCTCAAATACGAGGACGCCGCCAACAAGGTCAAGGAACAGCTCGGCGACATCGATCTATCGCTGGCGTGGCCGTCGATCTCGCGCTCGTTCGCGGCGACCGGGCAATTCGACTGGCGCAATGAGCGCGTCGACGGCTCGATCTCGGCCAGCGACTTCGTCGCGATGCTGTCCGGCGACCGCTCCGGCCTGAAGGCACGCATCGTCAGCGCGCCCTTGAAACTGGCCTTCGACGGCTCGGTCGCCAACCGCACCAGCCTGATGATGGAGGGCACGGTGACCGTCGACAGCCTGTCGCTGCGCAACGCGATGCGCTGGATGGGACAGCCGGTGCCCGGCAGCGGCGGCTTCGGCCGCTTTACGCTGAGAGCCCGCGCCAATGTCGTCGGCGCCTCGGCCGCGCTGACCAACGTGAATGTCGAACTCGACGGCAATGCCGCCGAGGGCGTGATGACGGTGGCCAATAACGGCCGCCAGACGCTGCAGGCGACGCTCGCCGCGGGCAACCTTGATTTCACGCCCTACATCTCCACCGTGCGCCTGCTGGCGAGCGGCGCGCGCGACTGGAACCGGCAATTGTTCGACCTCACTTCGCTTTCCGCCACCGATCTCGACATGCGGCTGTCGGCGGCGCGGGTGACGGTCGGCCCTACAAAACTCGGCCGTACGGCATTCGGCGCCAATTTGCGCGGCGGCGCGCTGGCGCTCTCGATCGGCGAAGCGCAGATGTATGGCGGCATCGCCAGGGGCTCGATCGGGATCGCGCGTTCCGATGCGATCGCCGACGTCAAGGCGCAGTTCCAGTTCACCGACGTCGACCTGCAGGCCTGCGCCGGCGAATTGTTCGGGATCACAAAACTCTCCGGCCGCGGCAATCTCGGGGTTTCGCTGATGGCCTCCGGCTCGAGCCCGTTCGGCCTCGCCTCCTCGCTCGACGGCACCGCCACGCTGATCGGCCATGACGGCGCGATCGCGGGCTTCAATGTCGAACAACTCCTCAAGCGCCTGGAGCGCCGGCCGCTGGCCGGCGGCGGCAATCTGCGCTCGGGTTCGACGCCCTACGACAATCTTAACGTTTCGGTGCGCTTCAACGACGGCATCGCCACCGTCGAGGACGTCCGCGTCGACGGCCCGACGACGCGCCTGACGCTAACTGGCACAGCTTCCGTGCCGGCCCGCGAATACGACCTCAAGGGCGTCGCCAGCCTGACGCCTGCGGCCAACAACGGCGGCGACAAGGGATTTGAGCTGCCCTTCGTGGTGCAGGGCCCGTGGGACGATCCGCTGGTATTTCCCGATCCCGAAAGCCTGATCCGCCGCTCGCCGGGTGCGGCGCCCTTGCTCGATGCGGTGAAGGATCGCAAGACGCGCGATGCGGTGCGCTCGGTGATCGAGCGGTTTACCGGTGGTGGGCAGAAGCCTGTGGCGCCGGAGACGGCGGACGGGGCGAAGGCGAATTAGTCTGGTCGTGGCCGCGTAGCCCGGATGAGCGGCTTTGTCCCGCCGTAGCTCGAAGGCAGAAGCGACATCCGGGATTCTTCCTCGCTTAGCCCCGCTTATCGCATGCGCTCATGCGGGCTACTTGCTAGCGGTGTCAATTAAACGAGAGGCGCTTGAGGACCAGTCGCCGGGCGACCAACTCTGTACTATGCTTCGCGCAACGCAGGATTGGAGCTCTCGGAGATGAGTACCAACATTGCCTTTGACGCCTATGTCCTCTTCGCATTGCTGACGGTCGCTACGATCGGTTCGATGTATCTCGCCGGTCGGATTGCCGAACGTCGCGGACGGCGTTTCACAATCTGGGCGTGGATTGCTGCGCTTATCGGACCGCTGGCACTTCCATTGATATTCTTGTTTCCGAACTTGCATAGCAAGAACGCCGGCCACGGCTGAGCAAGCGTAGCCCGGATGAGCGTAGCGACATCCGGGTCTTATCTACAATCCCGCATATCGCTGCGCTCATGCGGGCTACTGCTCCTCCGAACATCACGGCCTTCACGGAACGTTATCACTCCGACTACCCCCAACCCCATACGGCTTGTTGAGAAAATAACTCCGGTTGCCCAGCGCCGCTTCGGCATATTGATCGATCGCAACGATGATCGCCTGCACATGCGCGTGGCACCAGCCTTCCCGCGTCGCCTGGATGCGGACTTCCGCCAGGGCTTTTATCCATGGCGGGTTATCCGCATTGTGGTCGTACCATCTGAGCGGTCCTGACATCGCTGGCCCCTGCTGATGAAGTCTTCCAGCTCCGCCCGCTTGCGCGAGAGCAGGAGCTGCGCCCGCGCGTTGTCGAGGCCGGATTGATCGAGCCGGCGCGCAAGCTGGTCCAGTTCGCCAATCCGCCGGCGCAGGGCTTGAATCGCCTCATCGCTCACGGCGGCCTCGAGCCTTTTCCGTTCCGGTTGAAACGGAACGGGGCTCCGGATTTTTGATGTGACGCGTTTTCTTGACGCCAACCGATCCCGACCCCGGATCAAGTCCGGGGCTGGCTTTCGCCGGAAAACGCGCTGGCGCCCCGTTCGCGGGTTTTCTGCCGGCCGCGCGGACATCCAGCTTCAGCCGCTCGTCGACATTGAGCAGCCGCTCTTCGCCGCCAAGCCGGTTTCGCTCGCCGAGCAGGCTGAGCATGACGACCCGCATGGACATCAGGTGAACCGCGGCCTCCGAGCAGTCCTCATCCCGGTTGACCCGTTTGCGAATATTATCCTCCGCGCTCAGCATCTCCGCCCGCAAGAACCTGATTTTTCTACGAATTTCATTCAATTTGTTGTCCATGGGCCACCTCGCAAGTTGAACCCTATAAGAACAAATAAAGAACAAATTTCAAGTTAAGAGTTGAGCCCAGATTAAAGATTCTTTGGAGCTACCCGATGTCCCGCCTCCCCGACCAGGTCGACGCGCCGATGACGCCCCGCCAACTGGCGACGCTCCGCACCCTCAGCGCCGAGGCGTATCAGCCGAAGTTGTTCGAGAAGGATCTGACGGCGAGGGAAGCCGAGCGGCGGATCGCGGTGCTGAAGGCGGAGATTGAGCTGGCGAATTCGTTTTGAGGGTCGGCTTATGCGCACCGTTTTGGAATAAGAATCTCTTGACTCATGCGGACTACTTGCCGGCTACGGCAACGAAGCCGAACTGACGCTTTCGTCTTGCAAACGCGCGCTTCCTCTTCAGATCATTTACGCGCGACGAATGCCCGCGTCGCGCCAATATGGGCGCTTGTCGTCCTTGTCGATGCAGGTCGCACCGAACGATGTCGATCTGGCCACGCTTACGCACTCGCCGACAAGCTTCGTTCGCATCACCAGTGGCAAGGCTTCTGATGGGCAAAGCTGTTGGGGATGAAGTCGGCGCATCTGGTCAAAAGCTTGAGATCATCTCGTCTCGTCGCGCGTCCCGCACCGGGCGCAGCCCGAAGTTCGGAATGGCCGCCTTGCGCCGATTGTGTTGAAGAAGTCGCCGCCTTAGGTGTTCTGGGCCGTGCGAGGAGACAGGCGAGCGGGAGCTTGTTTGCTTTCAGGCCGGGATCGGGGCGGGCAGCGGGATCAGCTTTGCCAGCTTTCGGAG
>NZ_PYCN01000065.1 GCF_003062295.1 Bradyrhizobium algeriense
CTTGTGCATCTCGCGAAATGGGAGGGTGTGGATGATTAGGACAACAAACCGCGCCGCAGCGCCTCGGCGACGCATTGGGCAATAGATGCTGCACCTAGTTTGCGGCGCGCGTTCTCAAGATGAAACACGACAGTTCGCGGTGCAATCTGGACCAGCACCGCGATATCGACGACAGCTTTTCCGCGCGCGGTCCAGGCAAGGCATTGGCGCTCGCGCTGAGTGAGTTCACTTGCGGCGAGTTTACTGGCAGAGAGTACGTCAAGTCTGGCGGCGACATAACAATGAAAGTGCAACCCGACGAGGTGTACCAGATCCTTCCCGTCGGCCACGAGCCGCTCGGGGTGAAGATCGCGGTCGCCGGTCGCCAGCGTAAATGCAGCCATCCGTCCAAATCCACTCCTGATTGGCACAGTGATGCCTGATCTAATCCCGAAGGTCGTCGCTTCATCAAAGAACCGGCGCTGCTCGCGGTTTCCGGCCAGGGCTGACGCCTCGCCTCCCCAGCTGAACAGCGCGTGCTCGGCACGCGCGCGGCGCACCACAGGATCGAGCTGCTGATATCCAAGTTGGAAGTACCGGCTGGTCCAGGATTTGGGATAGGACGAGATCAACATCGGCGTCTCGCCAGTCAGGCGCAGATAGGCAAATCGCTGGAAGCCAAGCCTCTGTGTTAGCCGCGTTGCGACGCGCTCGAATTCATCCGCGTTGGTTGCGGTTTGGATGGCATCAATAAATTCCTGGAAGATGCTTTCGACCGGGCTCATTCCGGCTCTACCATTTGAACATAATCGACGTGCTTCCTAATGACTCACCCTCGCCTTTGGCGAAGAAGCTGCTCGGCCTACCAGGTCGCGCGAGCTCCCGCCAGAACAGCCACGCGCTCGAGACCTGATGGCCGAGCTGGAGGCGCACATGAACACCCTGCCCGTCGATGTAGCGGCATCATTCTATGCAACCCATTCGGACAGGATTCGGCAAACTCGGAAAAGCCGTGCGAACGGTGAGCCCCGCCAAGAGACTAAATTGCCATCTTATCCTTTTTCAAAGTGAAAACCTGCAACGCAGCCTTACAAGAGCTAGAGAATCTCTTACAATCAACCTTGTTGTCGTTTCCCTTGAAGACTTTCAATTGCCCGAATTAACAGGGTTTCCGTCATCTTGAAAGTATCATTTCTTGAGATCCATGTTAGAGAATCTAACACCTAGGCATGCGCAAAATTCCACCTTTCACCGCTCTTCGTGCCTTTGAGGCGGTGTCACGCCATGAAAGCGTCACGCAAGCTGCCGCTGAACTGAATGTCAGCCACAGCGCTGTCAGCCAACAGTTGCGCCTGCTGGAAGGATATTTCTCCCGCAAATTGGTGCGGAAGGCTGGCAACCGCATTGAATTGACGCCTGCAGCACGTTCTTACGCTCATGATGTACGCAAGAGCCTCGATCTGTTGGCCGTTGCTTCGGAGGACTTTGCCAGCTCCGGCTCCGCACACTGCATCCGCATCAACGCGACGCCGTCGTTTGCGATGCGATGGCTCATCCCCCGTATCGCGGCCTTTCAGCGACTGAATCCGCGTATCGAAATTCGACTTGAAACCTCTAACACCGATGAGTTCGAGTCGAGCGTCGAGCGAAGTGATCTTGTCATCCGCCGCTATCCTATGAAAAAGGCCGGACTAGCTTGCCGTCATCTTCTCGATGACGAAGCCGTGGCGGTCGTCTCGCCAGTGCTGCTGTCGGAATTGAAAGTACGCCATGCTAAGGATTTGACGCGGTGCCCGCTACTGCACATGAAAAGCCGTATCTCGGCTTGGCCAGACTGGTTCCGCAAGGCTGGTATAGATATCAGTCAGACGCCACGTGGCCAAGTTTTTGACCACTTCTTTCTCTGCATAGAGGCAGCAATCAACGGCTATGGTATTGCTCTTGTGCCGGAGGCTCTCGTTTCGCTGGACATTGCAGAACGGCGCCTTGGAATTCTTTTTCCTCAATCACGCATCATTGGCTCTGGGTTCTACGGCCTATTCAACCCCTCAGCGCGCAAAGCAAGAAGTGTTGAACAGTTTATCACATGGCTGACTCAAGAAGACTAACTCCACGTGAAGACGTCGACTGGGTTGAGTGGCTCTGCCTGTCGCCCCCCGCAATTAAACACTTCGCGGCAAAGCCGGGCACGTCAGGTTGAAGAGCTCCCACATGGACCCGGATCTCGGTGGTGCCGCTTTCGTCCACATCTTCTAGAGCAGCTAGAGCGATCCCTTGCTCCCCGCACCACTGCCTCGTCCCGCCGATAGAGGCACGCGGATAATAAACCAGAACCATGCTCCGAGCTGAACTGCAAGGTTGATTGCAAAGGCTGTCTGGTAAGCAACTTCCGGGTAGTGGCCCTGCTGAGGCGTCCAGTACTGAATCACGAAGCCCACCAGATACTGGACAAGAAACGCGCAACCGATGTGAAAGACGTTGAGCGCCGCGGTGGCACGTCCAGCAAGCTCTTTTGGGAAAAAGTCGGCCAGAATCGCGTAGCTAAGGACGGTCGCCGCTCCGCCGGCAGCGACGATCATCCACGGAACAGATGATGGCAAAGGTACTCGCAGGATCACTGCCAATTGGGCTACGAAGAACGGAACTGCGACCAAGCCCAAGAGCGGTCGTGGACCTATCCCGTATCGACGAAGCTTTTGAGCCGCAACGCCTAGAACCAGGGCGCCTGCACTCGAGGCGATTGCCATGACAAAGAGATTGCGAAGCAATTCCGATCGGTCCAGGCCCTCGACATCGGAGAACCACTGGGCAGCCCACAACCCCTGTAACGCCCAGGCCGTACCAATGCAGGTCGCAGAGAGCGGAGCCAAACGCCAGAAGCGAGGATCTGTATAAATTATTCGTAGTCCAAGGCTAGTGCCCTTTGCCAATGACCACCTGCCCTTTGGCACGAGAACGAAAATTGCAAGGGCGCATCCAACCGATACAATGGCCAGGAGCTCAAACAATCCCCGCCAGCCGATCGACGCGAGCAGGTATTCGGCCGGCAATGTTGCCGTCACAGCGCCAAAGGACCCTAGCATAATCATCAGGCCATTGAGCAGTGGCACCTGCTCGGCGGGAAACCAGAGAACGACGGCTTTCAATCCGGCCGTCAATGCTGCAGAAGCGCCAAGGCCGATTAACGCCCGGCCGAGAAGAAGAAGCCAAAAGTTGTCGGCTACGGCAAATAGCGCTGCCCCGGCGGCTGCGGCCATCAGCACGACACTCTGGATTTTCCCTGGACCGTATCGGTCCACTAACACCCCGATAGGAATCTGGGCGGCCGCGAAGGTCAGGAAGTAGATGGACGTCAGGAGACCGAGGTCATCGGCACCCAGACCAAACTCATTGGTCAGTGGTGCAGCTATGGTCGCGTTGATGGTGCGAAAGAGAAAAGAAAGGTAGTAAGCTGCGACGAAGGGTAAGAAGACGCGCAAAACTAAAAGCCAATCTGTGGAGAAGGCTCGTGACCGCTGCGGCCCCCTAGCACGCCATGGCGCCAGAAGCGGCCGCAATATCGCGCCAGGCATTTGCTCTGCTGTTGCATCGGGTTCGCGCTCGAAGGCTGCCCCTCGAGCAACAGGCGGAGATTGTGGTTTGTTGCCGGCGACGGTCGCCGCAACGCCGTTTGGTTCCCGGTGTGTGGAGCGGGTCGACCCTTCTTGCCTCACCGGTTGTGTTGCAAGATGCGCCGGATCAGTCGAATTCACCCGCTCGATTGTTTCCTTTATGAGCGACGTTCCTAGATCGACTCGCCTTGTCACCTGAGCAGCAAATTCGTCGAAGCGCGCGAGTCCCAGGGTACAGGCGGCAGGTTGGTCGGCAGCTGCGAGCGGGGGCGTGACGGCGAGAAGAAATCGAGCCTGAAGTGCAACAGCCTCACTCACAATCCGCAACTCTTGATGAAGCCGTTCGAGGTTCCAATTGATGGCGTTCAGCCGGCGATCAACCGAGGTCTCTTCGATGGCGTCATGATCTGGCTTGAAGAAATGAGCGAGGGCAGCCTCAATGACCGCCGATTTGGTGGCCCCGGGACGTTGCGCTGCGACTTCGAGCCGCGCGGCGACAGGCTCTGAAAGGTAGACGCCGATCCATGGCTTCATGGAAGCGCTCCGTCGAAATGCAATCGAGCGGCCGCTGACTTCTCATGTCCCGAGACGGACTGTTTCCGCCGGTCGATATGACCCCAGCTTCCTCGCTCGACGGCGCTGAAGAAGGCTTCAATTTGCGCGTTGAAGGCCGCAGGTTCTTCGAGATTGATGGCATGGCCCGTATTGGGGCACACCCAAATGCCGGCGGCGGGAATTGTGGATTTGAGCATTAGGCCGGTTTCTAAACATGGCATGTCCTCGTCACCCACCGCGAGCATTACCGGGACCGTCATCCGTGAAAATTCGTCGCGGAAGTTGTACAAAGCCGGTCGCACAGCTTGGCACTGAAGCAAAGTATTGGCCATCCCCTGCGCCGAATGCTGCTTGAGCCGATCTACGAACTCCTGCCAGCCCTTCGGATCCTTGTGTTTCAGTTGAATTCGCGTGGAGTGGCGTGCCATTTTCTCTGCCATGGCATCCATACCTCGCGCCGCCAATGCGCGCGCGAGAACAGACGTGTTCTTCAACCACCTTTCACGATCCGAGGCCGGAGATCCCGCCCCTGCTCCGGCTGCGACGATCGCGCTGCTCCTTTCGCGGTACCGCAACCCAAACAGCAGAGCAGCATAGGCGCCCATGCTAGATCCAACCATGTGGGCGCGCCCGATCGAGAGGTCGCGCATGACGATGCCGATGTCTTCCACGGCGACCTCCCAGCCGTATATGGCGGGATCATCAGGAACGTCGCTCGGTGGATATCCACGCGCGTTGTAGGCGATGCACCTATAGCCACGCGAGAAATAACGGATCTGCGCTTCCCAGCTGTGCAGGTCGGATTCGAATTCATGAACGAAAATGATTGGATAGCCCCGCCCATATTCCTCGAAATACAGCCTTATTCCACCTGAATCGATATAAGGCATTGCCACCCCTTTTCTTGGAGCGCCGGCAAGACGCTGCCGCGCATCGAGTGGGGTTGTGGATGAGCAGGGATAAGAATGGAGGTGTCGATAACCGGCGGATCGGATTTCGACACACCTCTCTTGTCTGACGCGCTTCGGCCAGGCCCTTCAGGTCTATATCGGGAGCAACTCCTTAAGCTCGCCCGAGAGCACGATCTGGCTGAAGCGACGGGCGAGCTTCACGCGATCTCCTCGAGAATGAGCGCGTGTCCGTTGAGTAACCCCTCCGAAAGGGAGCTTAGACGCATTACTCTTGGCGCGTTGGCGTGCCGCCGACCCCAGCGCTGGTGTCCCATCGTCTTGGCGCGGCGCGGCGAACTAGGTCTTCGCCGAAAAGTCGTCGTTCTCCGACTGTAGGCGCCTTATCGGACGCGAACAGTTTTGTTCACGTGGGTGACAATCAATATGTGCTTGACCCTAGGCAGCACCCCGACAAGTGGACGCTGAATGAGGAGGGAAAATGGCAGCGGGCGGACAAGCCTCGACTATATCTCTCCAAAGCTGAGAGTAGTGATGACGAAAACGAAGGAAGCGTCGAGGAATATTCGGGCGAAGAATATATCGAAACGGATTCGTCTGGGGATGATCCTTCTTGGTACTTCGATCCGCTCAATTTAGTCCCGGTGACCGGCTAGCAGAAGTCGCGCCAGGTGCGGCTTGGACTGAAAGTGGCCGACTTCTCATAGCCGCATGCACCGGGGCGAAAGTGGGGCTGCAACGGGAGCGCCCGCCACGCGCGGGCGTGCTGCTGATGTGACGCGCGAGCGGATATAGATTCGGAATCGGCACAGGCTCGGGTCAGCTTGCAGCTCCGGCTCAATGGAAGCATCGCATGTGCTGCGCGATGAATGTGCCGGCGACGAGCCTGCGGGGCGCGATCCGCTTTCCGCTTTCCGCTTTCGCGTGAAACCACGATCGGAGAGATCGATCAGCTCTTGCGCGCGCTGTCCGGCATCGTGGCGCGCTTGCGCGCTGGACGCTCGCAGTCCTGCGGGCAATGTCCTTCCAACCAGAGTTGATCTTATGAAAGTCATGATTGCCGCTCGCCCGAGGCTGGCCTGTCGATTTACGTGCCGAAGAAGGACCTCGAAGAGTCGGTCGTTGGATCGGAGCACGACACGCTGTGGGGCGGGTGGATAAGAATAGCCAATGGCTGGGTGCTCGATCTGCCTGAGATGGCGAGTGACACGCCGTTGCCGATCACGTAAATGCCAGGAACGTGGTGAGGACGGGGATGACCGATGAAGACGACCCCGCTCAATGCGAGCGACGCGGAGATGATCCTCATTGGCCTCGGCCTCAGGCAGCGTGCCCGCAGCATTATTCCCTATCTCGGCCCTTGCCTCACCGAGTTGTCCAAAGCGATGTGCCGATGACGCCGGAGGCCTTGGCTACCTTCTTCGCCGGCAACGTCGCGCTGCCCCGCCGGACCAAGGGCAATGTCTGCGCGTCGGCGCAGTACATCGAGACCAACAAACATCGCTCAGCCTTGACGGCACTGATGGCGCAGGCTTTTGCCCCACCGGTCGAGCTAACGGCACTTTATCATTATCTCGCGGCGCTGTTTCTGTTAAATGCGACCGTCTGGAATGATGATTAGGGCAATTCCATCCAATCGTCTATGCGTCAGTCCGGGCCACCATCCGAGCCATTGGCCTGAAGCGGGCGTGAGCAGTAGATCTTATAGACCTGGGCTCGGCCTGTCCCGAACCATCTCTGCCAACCGGAGAGCAGAGCAATTCCCCGAAGCTGCTGAGAACGCGCTCAAGCAGCAGCAGGCTCGGAAGAAACAAGACGAACAATGGCGCGAACATCAGAGGGGTCACACTCGAGAATGATCGGGGTAGCCGGGTTCGAAGCGAAGATGTGGCGCACGACCTGACACACAAAGAAAGAAGAGACGTGGTGAGACAATAACGCCAATGAAGGTAAAACACCCGTCCTGGTAAGATCGCCGAAAACAATCGAGCTGCTCTATTGCTGGGCTAATGGCACAGGATCTCATTCCCGGAGTCCAGAAGATCGAGTTGGGAACGCGGGCGCGGGTACAGCTGTGTCCCGAAACTCGTCAGCTTCCTGACAGCTAAGCTCCCTAACATGAGAACGTGGTCTCTTGACGACGGATGCCGCCGATGGGTCAACTGGTGACAAGCCCAGGGAAAGCTCTGGCGGATTTGAGCCCACGTTCTCAAACCAATAGGAGAGCTGTATGGATTTCAACCGGATCGATGGTGCTGGGTCTCCAGGGTCCCCAAGTGCCTACGAGTGGACTCAAGAAGATCATGACCTATTTAGTCGAGTGATCAATGAAGCCGGGCCGTCCTCGTCTGCCGAGCCAGAGACGGTATATGATGTCTCATGGGCCGTTCCCGAAATGTTTTCGCACGGCTCCCAAGTCGCCCCGCTCCGAATGATCGAGAAACTGACCCACCACGGTCTCCTGCCCGACTCGGAGCAGCCGACGATGAGCTACGAGATCCGGGGTCACCTCTACACGGCCGCATTGGATCCGTCTCAGAGCGTACGCCTCATTCATAACCCACCGGAAGCTCAAATGCCGCGACTCGGGTCGACGGGGGCGCCAGATTTCGGAGCGTTCTTCGTTGAGACCCGGCGTGGTCGTGTGCCCCGCCCGGAGCAATGGGCCCCGCTGGCGCTTATTGAAAAGCTGCGCGAACATGGGCTCATGCCTACCGCAGACCACCCAACAACCATTTCGCTCGGCAGCAAGCTTTATAACGCCGAGCTAAAAGAAGGAGGGTTCGTTAGGCTTACGCGCCGCCAGACCTGAAATCTATGCGGTGGCTGAGCCAACTTGGCTGGGCGGGAGCCCTCCGGTCCAGCCGGCTTCTACTACATAGACAATTCACCGTTCCCCACTAACTGTCCGCATCGCCAGCGGGTGCGCATTTTGTCGGACCCGCTGGCAGCTGGCGAGCATGAACGCTGTGGCAGTTGAGTGGCTGCGCAAGCTGATGGCGGTCCGGCGGATTTCCTGAATGCAGTACCGGCCAATAGCGATGCTGCGGTAGCGCTCGCGATCGCGCTCCTGCCATATGGCGCTACTCGCAGGGAGATGGGGCTAAGCATCAAGCATCGGCAGCATAGAGGATTAAACATCGAACAGAGAATTCCCACCAGCCCGCTCGCCGAAGAGAGCGGCAGATGAAGCGCTTCAAATCGGCACGACAGGCGCAGCGCTTTCTTTCTATCCACGATCCCATCGCGAACCTGTTTCACCTAAGGCCCCATCGCTTGACTGCTAGCACCTATCGCGAAGCCCATGGGGTCGCCTTCGAGACATGGGCGGACATCACCTCGGTCGCGCTCGCTGCCTGAAAACTATGCTCTTCCCCGCCCAAGATCCGTCGGATGCCCGTTAACGTGACGATGCCCTTCCTCATGCTCTCTAAGCCGGGTAACACCTGCGCCCGTCAGCTTGTCATCAGCTTGTCTGAGTATCATGCAGCCCGACGCGCTTGCGAAGAGACTTCGCCGAAGGGAAACGCGAATCGCCATGTATAATCGAATTAGTGGCTCATCCACACGCGCTAGCCAAGCTGACGAACCGAACCAGTCGGTGGATAGCGACAGCTTTACGGAAACGCTTGCGGGCATGCCGTCCCAATCGGCGCCGGATCCCCATGCTAGTACCCGGAATCAGAGCTGAGTGATACGGCGGCCTTTGAATCTGCGTTGACGGACTTTTTTCTTGGTCCAGACGAAGGGCTCGGCTTTGTCGTTGTAGGCGTCGACGTAGGCATCGATGTGTTCCTGCAGCTGCTTGAGGCTTGTGAAGGAGGTGCCGCTAAGCGACTGCCCCTGCAAGACCGAAAACCAAACCTCGACCTGATTGAGCTAGGATGCGCTTGTCGGCGTGAAATGAAATTTCACATTGGGGTGGGCCTTTAGCCAGTGCTCGTTCTTCTTGTGGGTGTTGAGGTTGTCGAGGATGACGTGAAGCTGGCGGTCCGGAAAAGCCGAGGTGACGCTGTCCATGAAGTCGAGGAACTCGACACGGCGCCGCCGTTTTGAATGCATCGCGATGATCTTTCCGGTCGCAACCTCGAGCGCCGCAAACAGCGTTGTCGTGCCATGCACGCGTGTAATCGTGGCTCTGACCGGTCAAGGCGCGACCATTGGGCAACTTCAGATAACCTTGCGCTCGCTCCAAAGCCTGGATTGAAGGCTTTTCGTCCACGCATAGCACGATAGCCTTCTCGGGCGGGGCGACGTAGAGGCCGACAACATCGACGGCTTTGGCCGTGAAGTTCGGGTCATTGCTCTCGCACCCGGACTTGCGAGCCACGAGGTCATCCGTGCTCCCCGCGTCGACGCCGCCGTGGCGCAAGCGTTCCTCACAGCGCTGGCGCCGGCCGAGATCGACGCGTTGTCGTGCGCTCGTCGCGCTCAGCAACAGACGTACAAAGCAATACGGAGCAATGCCGAGCAGCAGCTCGAGCGCCGGCGCTACGAATCAGCGCTCGCCGAACGTCAGTTCAACCGCGTCGATCCTGACAACCGGCTTGTCGCCGCCGAGCTCGAGCGCCGTTGGGAGGAGGCTCTGAAGGAGGTCCGAGCGGCAGAGGAGGTCCTGGCCCGTTTGGAGTCTCCCCAGGCTATCGCTCAGATCACCGTCGGCAACAAGGCGCTGAACGACAAAGTCGTCCGCCTCTCCGGCCGTCTGCCTGCGATCTGGACAGACCCGAGCACGACCGACGCAAAACGCAAGGCGCTGCTGCGCTGTCTCATTGACAAGGTGATCCTCGACCGCGGCGAGCACGACGTCGTCAGGGTGAGGATCGTCTGGCGCGGCGGAGCTGTCACCGAGATCGAGGTAAAGATGCGTGTCAACTCAGTAGCGAGTCTCACCCAAGGCGCGGAGATGCGAGAACGCGTGCTCAAGCTCGCCCGCACCAAGATGCACGACGACGAGATCGCTGCCATGTTGACGAACGAAGGACACCGGTCACCAAATTGCCCCGACAAAGTGCTGCCGATCACCGTCCAGCGCATTCGCTTGCACGCCGGCCTCAAGGGGGCTTACCGAGCAACGTACGCGATGGCGGCATTCACCGGACTTGCTCAGCGCCCAGCAACTCGCCGGCGTATTGAACATTCCAGTGAACTGGCTGTACGTTCAGATCAGGCAAAGGCGCCTTTTGATCGATCGTCACTCTTCCGGCGCGCACCTGTTCTCCAACACGTCGCACGTGATTGAGGCTGTTCGAAAACTACGCAATCACGCGTTCGATCATCTTGATCTCAGAATCACTGAGCCTCACGAGGAGGGGCATTCGCATGGATAGTCGAGCAGCATCGCGAGCTGCGTCGCACTTAGATGCACCACGCCGTCGCGGACGGGCGGCCAGGTAAAGCGTCCCTGGTGCAGCCACTTCGTCACCAGCACCATGCCGCTGCAGTTCCCACGCCAGAAGCTTCACTCTGTCCATACGCTTGCTGCGGAACACGAAGACGTCGCCGCAATACGGATTCGCGCGCAGCGCTTCGCTCACCAGCGCCGACAGCGTGTGCACCGACTTGCGGAAATCGACCGGCTGTGTCGCCAGCACCACCTTGAGGTCGGACCGTAGCGCAATCACCGGATGCCCCGAAGCGCTGCCAGCACGGTCGACAAGCGTCGCCAGCTCCACGCCCGGCTCGCCCCGGATGCGCGCCCCGCTCACCTCGATCTCGATCACCCCGCAGGCCTTGGCCCGCGGCGCGCTGATCTCCAAAGGCTTCGTTTGTACCGGCGAAATACGCTCGGACTCGCCTGCTGTCCCGCCACCGCTCTCGGCACCAATTTGGATCGGCACGAAGTTTGGCGGCTTGCCCGCTACCGCCGCCGCAACTTGGCGTCGCCACACCGTAAGCAGCCCGCGGGAAACGCCATTGCGCCGCGCCACCTCGGAGATGTTCGCACCCTCCTCAAAGCTCTCCGCCACGATCCGGGCCTTCTCCTCGCCCGTCCACCGTCGCCGTCGGCGCTCCCCGGTGATCACCTCGACGCGGCGATAAGAGTCACCTTCCTGCCTGGCATCAAGCATGGCATTTGCCATCGCGCCACCTCCACAGATCAGCTCATGCCAAGCTGTATCGCAGGTGAACCTCGCGATGGCGAGGTGGGGGCCTCATGCCGGTTACCGTAGAAAGCGATATGGTGCACTCCTTCCATCCAGACGACCATGATCGGAAGAAATGTGGAGAGTAAGCATTTCTCCGCCCCCGTAATGAAAAAGGAAGGCCGAGATCGACATCTCACACGCTCTGCCGGTAACACATGGCTCGCGTTAAAGCTTGTTCGCGTGCCTGTATTGGCAGTGGCGACTTCACGAGTGCTGCTACAAACCCATCGCATCCCGGCTGCTTGAATCCATCAAAAAAATGTACCAAAGCGCAGAAATTCCACGAAGATGCGCTGCTCATTGCATTAATCAAGATCTAAATATTCGTTAAACTCAGCAAACCTCGCAAAGCACTCCGATGGAGCGAGCCGCTTCGCCAACAAGGCGGACCTTAGACTTGGGATCGCTGCACCTCACCTGCGGGCATGGTGAAGCGGAAGACAATGCAGGGAGGCTATAGACGTAATGCCGACTGGAGGCGAAATGCGCAAAGCTTCCACCGTGGCTCGATTGAGAGCCTAAGATTTATGGTGGCCCCGAGATCGGCGCGCGAGGCCTGCATCTATCGATGCTATCTTGATGCCATGAATGCCACTGTCGGCCTGATCTTCCGGCCATCCTCAACACACCTGAAACGTTCGTGATGAAGGCGATTCAGTGTGCGGCTTCGCCGAGGATGACACTTTGATAAGTTTTCAAAGGTTAGTTCCACACTGTGTCGGCATCCATGAGTACTTCGATTGATGATAGCTTAAGTGAGATCAGATCAGTGCGCAATGAAATTTGGCGTTGTCGTAAGTTGCTTCAAAGCGAGTTGCCTGATGAGGAGCGAAAGCTCATCGAGCAACGCCTGGTTGAACAGTGTTCCGCCTTCGAACGGCTGTTAGCGACCACATTTCCTTTCACGTTGAGGCTCAAGTCAACTTCAGTACCTGTGCCGCTCAACACGTAACTAAGTCTACCGGCATGAGCCCCTCACCTCCATCCTTCGGCTCACCTGCGATCCGGCCTAGACTGAGTTCATCAGTGGAGGTGGAATGGCGGCAATGCGATGCATGATTTCAGGCAGGAAGTTGATTCCTATCGTTGCATCGAGGTCATCGCCCTGGGCCGCCGGCGGCAGCGCCCCAACGATGGATAGGCGAGGAGAAGGCCCGGAGCGTGGAGCAACGTTTTCAGAAGGATGCGAACATTGTAAGCGGTCTTTGGCGCAATCGCGTTGCCAGCGGCAAGGCCGAGATCGGCCGCCAGCTTGAGCAAATCCGTCAGCAAGTTAGAGCCGAGGGGCCCGCAATCTCCGGAACCCAAAAGCTTCGCAAGAGAAAGCAGAGCCAGCTTGAAATTTGAGCATAGGCCCTCCTTTAAACGAACGATCTTTGGCAAAGGTGGGGAGCAGCAGGTGATCGCACCAACGCCTCATACCATTCACACGTCGTCGTTAACGTTCACTGGCTGCTCTTCATCCGGCAGGATGATCAGCTCCTGGCGGAGCAGACTCACTACCAGCGGCCAAGACGGTGCGATGGCCCACGCGGTCATTCGTTGAAATCATCGCATGCATTTGGAATATTTTGGACGCCTTTCGGGATGAAATTCACCTCAAGGCCGGGGAGCCGATTATGCAATACGATCGGATAGACGCCCGCATCCTCGAGATTGTGCAAAAGAACAACCGCCTAACTTCCGAGGTGATCGGCGCACTAGCAGGGCTTTCTGCTACCGCGTGTCAACGACGACTGAAGAGGCTCCGTTCGGAGGGCATTATCGAGGCCGATGTTTCAATCGTTTCGCCGAAAGCGGTGGGCAGACCTATTCAAATGCTGGTGCTGGTGACCATGGAGCGAGAGCGTTCAGATATAATCGATAGATTCAAGAAGGCCATCAGATCGTCCGTTGAGATCGTCAACGGCTTCTACGTCACCGGCGACGCGGATTTTGTCCTATACGTTACCGCGCCCACAATGGAAGATTATGAGGAGTTCACTCGGCGGTTCTTCTATGTGAACCCGGACATTAAGAGCTTCAAGACGATGGTCGTATTGGATCGCGTAAAGGCGGGCTTTGCTGTTCCCGTTGAAGCACCATCCGAGAATTGACAACACGCTGATGCAGGCGTTTCACCCCGCGGATCGACGCGTTTGCGCGCTTTTCATCACTTAACGCGCATAGAAACCGCGGATGCTATCGCTTTCTGCTTGTATGCTGATGAGGAAGGGAGAGCCGGCCCCACCAATCTGAACGATGCGATAAGTGGAGTTTCTGCCTGACGGCGGGCAAGATTGGCCCGCGAATCAGGAGAGACGATGAGCAGACGAGCACGCCGGAACCACACACCGGCTTTCAAGGCGAAGGTGGCGCTGGCCGCCGTCAAGGGCGACCGAACACTGGCTCAGCTGGCGGAGCAGTTCGACATCCACCCCAATCAGATCGCATCATGGAAAGCGCAGCTTGAGGGCGGGGCCGCCGACGTGTTCGGCCCTGGGGGCGGCAACGCGGTGGCGCTACCCGCCATCGATGTGAAGTCGCTGCACGCCAAGATTGGGGAACTGACGCTGGAGAACGATTCCTAAGAAACGGCACCAGCTCCCGGTTCCAAGGGCTGCAGAACAAAGCCGAATGTCTTGGCACGTCGGTGCAAATTGTTGATCACTCGCGTACGGTAGCGTGTCTCGT
>NZ_PYCN01000066.1 GCF_003062295.1 Bradyrhizobium algeriense
TCCACAGGCTGGTCGCGATCGCCCGGAATGGGTGGTCGCGATCAATCGGAACGCCTGGTCGCAATCAATCGGTACAGCCGGTCGTGATCAATCGGAACGCCCGGTCGCGATCGCTCGGTACGCGCAAGTAGGGGATGGCAACGAACACCAGGACCGCCGTGCGCACGCTCTTCGAAGCGGCGGTGATCAGATAAGCTGTGGGGTAGCCGACGATGAAGCAGATGGCAGTGGCCACCACGCTTACCTCAATCGTCTGCAAGAACACGCGGACATTCGCCGCTTGGCCGAAAAATGCCTGATAGGCGATCGAGAAAGTCGGCGCATTCAGGCTGTTCAGAAACAGCAAAACGATCGGTATGCCAAGTACGCGTATCCGCCAGTATCGGCGAACTTGGGAGACGGCCTTCGTGCATGGACCTTCACCCCGAACTTCATCATCCCGGACACCTGACTGCGTGCCCTCGTCAGGCACGCATAAAACCCACCTCGCGAGACACCGAGCGATTCGCACAACCACCCCGCCCGCCAAATCCCCGGTGCTTCGCAACAAAACCGAACTTCATGTCGACTCGTTCGCGAAGCAGGCCGCGGCTTTTTTAGGATATCCCGCTCGGCATTCAGCTTTGACTGACGTCGCGCTTGAGTCGCGCGATTTCCAACCGCTGCGGCCTCATCTGACCGTAACCGGGGAAGCCGTCAATGAAACGGACGCTAACGACCGAATCTAGACGTCATGCGCAAGAAGTTGGTTTCATTTATATGATGTTGGTCACGCTAGTGGTGAGAATCTAACATATCGCCCCCGAACCCGCTGTCAGCCAAGGTGCATGCGCCTTTTCGGGCGACCGAAGCGTCTGATTTTCACCACTAGATCCCCGCTGGAGCGGGCTGCCGCCCCTTGCTCCTCGGCAAGTCCAAGCGGTTTGATGACGCCGATCAACGACGGATGTGCACGCCAGCGGGCGTGTCGTTGCTCACTTTCCTATCGTCGCAGCCCACCGCCGCTCCGATAGCCGCTGCGACTACCACCAGCAGGATAGTGACGAAGAAATCCACGACCCAGCGAAGGCGACTGTGGCTCACGAGAAACCCCACGAGCTTAAGCAGTTGTCGAGCGAGAGCATACCAAGCTGCGGGAACAGGATTACTCTGTTGTGGGACACGGCATAGCCGGAATCCTGCAGCATTCGCCAAAATGCAAAGTTTTATGACTGACTTGAAATTTGGAGATCGCGGCACTATTGGAGCCAATACTGAATATCTGCGAAGGCTCTCGGCGGTTAAGGCGGAAATGAGGCGACGTTAGATCGACGTGGTGATGGTCACGAGTCCCGCCAACATCGCTTTTGCGCGATCCGCAACATCTCCAACACTGGCCGCCTCCTGATATGGATGCAATGTGGGCTGAGGCGCTCAGTAGCGGAATCCGAAAATGATCCGTCGAGAGCTATCAACGCTCACTCGACCTCCGCACTGACCAGCACATTGGCCGCGCATCCCTTCTTGGCGGTTGCGCTACCGCCCCCGCCTTCTGTGCATAGCCCCAGGATGCTTACGCGAGCGGATCGGTTCCGCTTGGCGGTTTAGCTGCGGACACGCGTTACAACGTTGGATTGTCGCGCCAGTTCAGCAGAAGATCACTTAGATCATCGCTCAAACGGTGGGCTTCTGCCATTGAAGTGACCTACTACGTCACATTGCGGTTCGTATCTTCCTTTGACGGAGCCTGCCCGAAACGGCTCAGCCGCGATTCCCCCTCTGTCATTGCACCGCCTAGCACGAGCGAAGGCTTGATCAATTGGGGATCACCCATTCTCTGCGCCGCCGTGACATCTCGCCATCAATGCGTATCGGCATTCCTTTGCGGTATCGCCGTCGGAACGATGTGAACGACGTGATAGTCGTTGTCGTGCAGGTACCGTAGGAAGGCGGGCATCATAGCGGCGGTATGTGCCTTGGCGTCGTGAAACAGAATGATGCCCTTGCCCTCGGCATCCAGCCGGCTGGTGATGAGCTTCAGCTCCTGGTCCGCGGTCATCTCCTCCCAGTCGCTGGCCCAGAGGTCCGCTCCGAACACGACGATGCCCCGAGACTGGAGCAGCTTGAGCGTCTTAGGCGTCGAGTCGAAATAGGGGAAGCGGAAGAACGGCGTCGAGGGCGCCATTGTCGATACGCCATGGAGCGCCATTTCGTCGGCCGCAATCCCGCGGTCGATGTCCTCTTTCGCCTTCTCGAAGCTGATCTTCGACGCCATCGAATGCGACCATGTGTGGTGCGCGATGGTGTGGCCTTGCGCGGCCGCGCGCCGCACGAGCTCGGGAAATTGGGCCGACGACTTGCCGACCACAAAGAACGTGGCTCGGACGCACTCCTGCGCGAGCGCCGCCAGCACTTTTTCCGTGTACGGCGGCCGGGGCCCGTCGTCGAACGTCAGCACAACCTCGCGATCGGCCAAAGGGAGCGTCTGGGGAAAGCTCTTCAGTCCAACCCGCGGATAAGTCTTGGCATCAACGGCGAGCACGCGCGAGGTCCCGAGCGCGTCCTTACGCGGACAGTCGGCCGCGTCCGCAGCCGTGACGCCGGCAAGCACCGCCGTCGCGACGCTCACGAACAGCAAGGTGCATCCGTGCAGACATCTGCCATCGAGGTCGTCCCCGGACGGGGGTCTGGTTGCGGCTTTGAACAAGATAGTCCTGCCGTTTTAGCTGGAGTTACATCAACTTGCTGATGGTTTCAGCCGCTTCGTTTCCATTCCGGACTAGCTGACCCACGCAGTGGACTAGCGCTCCGATCGGACTACTTCGCTCCCGAGCCCATCAGATTGTCCTGCAGCCAGATCATTTGCTACTTCGTCGAATTGGAATGGGTTTAACCGCGCCAATGTAGTTTGTCGGTCTCCACAAACAGTCGGCTCGCGCAATGGTTACGTTCGCCCCTGCACAGTAGCCATATGGCGATATTGATTAATGCAATGTCCCGGCACCGACGCTTGAATTCCGCGCTCTGATGCAGTTTCTCGACGGATTCCATCGATTGTCGGCATGTGCCGAAGGCGCTCTCGGCAATGCAGTTACCTTCATGTAAGCGATCGCGAAGCCGCCTATGCTGCAGGACGCCTACTGGATGCTGATGCTCAACGTTCTTCACCGCAGCAAGACCATCGGGATTCACAATTCCATATGATGATCTCGATCGGCTCGTCGTCGTCCGATGCAGCCGCTAAGCGAAGGCAAATACGAGCAGGCTCGAGCAGAGCAGCGCGAGGCCGGCCGCGGTCAGTGCTAGGAAGCTACTGGAGACTAGGTCATGATTGCCCATGAAATACCCTCGGAGAGTAGCAATCGCTGCGTTGCGCCGTTCTACCGGTCAACACATAAACTATTATTCGAAATCGACGCACTATTCCTGCTGCTATTAGGCAGGAATGCATTTTTTCAGTGTGATTACGGCTCGCTCCGCCGTCTTGCCGCGGAGACAAAGAAATCGCGCATGAAAGCTCTAGGATTGAGAGACTTGGCGATTACCGCGTTTGCAGCGCTAACAGACTAGGTCTGATTGAACGCCTAGCATTTGCGCGCCAATCCGCCGGGGCAGCTGGGGGCAACTTGGCTTCGCAAGAAAGGTCAAATTCAGGGGTGGAGAGCTTGCGACGTTGAGACTTAAGCCGCTTGAACCCTGCCCAGGAAGTTGTCTAGTTCGTGTTTCAGCCGACAGCTTTCCTCAGACAGCAGTTCGGCAGACATCAGCACCTGCATCGAAGCCCCTCCGGTTTCCTTCGCGCGGTTGGTGACTTCACCGGCGCTCGCCGCCACCTGGGTGGTCCTGGCCGCCGCTTCCTGCAAATTGAACGCGATGTTCATGCTCGTCGCCTCCTGCTCCCCGATCGAATCGACTACGGCCATGGCGATCCTCGAGATGCGACCGATGATGACACTGATTTCGGTGAGCGCGCCGACCGACTCAGTCGTCGCGGCCTGGATGCCGCCCATGTGCTCGCTGATCTCAAGGGTCGCGTGCGCGGTTTGCGTCGCGAGAGATTTCACTTCCTGGGCGACAACAGCAAAACCTCTGCCGAAATCGCCGGCGCGCGCAGCTTCAATCGTCGCATTCAACGCGAGCAAATTGGTTTGCCGCGCGATCGTGGCGATCAGCTGGACCACGCTGCCGATCCGCTCCGCCGCGGCCGCCAAATTAACCATGCGCTGATCGCTGAGTTCGGCCTTGCGAACCGCTTCGCGCGCCATATTGGCCGCTTCCTCGACCTGCCGGCCGACATTGGCGATGGTTGCCGCCATTTCGCCCGTCGCGGCTGCGACACGTTGAACGTTGCCAGACGCCTCCTCCGATGAGGAGGCGACCTCGACCGAGAGTTGCCGGCTGTGATCCGCCGAGCGGGTAAGGCTACGTGCGGAGGCTTCAAGTTTTGTGGAGGCGGACGAGACGGTGTCAATCACGTTGCCCACAGCGTTTTCGAACTCGCCGGCGAGCCGAGCGATATCGGCCTTACGCTGCTCGGCAGCGGTACGATCCTGTTCGGCCTTTGCGTCGAGTTCGGCCTGCGCCTTCTCGCGAGCCCTCAGCTTGAACATTTCGACTGCCTCGGCCATCTCGCCAAGCTCATCCTTTCGGCCGAGGCCCGGCAGAACCACATCGAACCGACCGTCACCGAGCTGGCGCATGGCTGCCGTCATCGAAGCGACTGTTTTGGCGATGCGCTGGCCGAACAGTATGGCGAGCATGCCCACGAACATTGTTGCAAGCGCGATCATCCAGATCAGTTTCCGCCGAATTCCTTCCGCTCGTTTTTCCGCAGCCTGCGTACGCGCGTCAGCGACAGCCATTATCTTCGCGAGCGTTGGGCGAATGCGGTCGTAGATCTGTCCGAGATCGTCCGCCTGGTCGCTCACCGTCTGCTGCGTCACCATGAACGACACAAAACTCGACTTGTATGCGCGGATCAGCTCGAGGATCTGGGATTTCACCTCGGCCGGCACGCTGGACTGAGCGAGCGTGGTTTCGAATTCCGCCTCCCGGCCCACCAGTTGATCGCCATATTTGTCTTCGCCGCGCAGGATGAAATCTTTCTCGTGCCGGCGCATCATCAGCATCAAGATCGTCAGGCGTGGCTGGTTCAGCTCTGCCAGCCGCTGCTCGACGGTGTGCACGGCCTTGCGCAGCTTGCCCTGAAATTCGTCCTCTTCGTTGAAGCCGAGGTTGCGTTGCGCTGCCACGAGGTTATGAAAGCGCGTTGCATAGAGACCGATCACCGGCCGCAGGGAGGTCGCCTGCTTCAGCGGGTCATCCTCGGGCAACGCCGTCACAAATGCTTCGACTCGACTCAAGTCTGCGAGCTGCCGCTCATAATTGTCCGCATACTTCTTGATCGACACTTCACTGGGCTTGCGCAGGAAGTCGCTCGCGATTTGTCGTGACTCCAGGAAGCTTTGCGACAATGATGCGACATGGGCTTTGAACTGGTTGCTGTCGTTCGAAGCGCTCTGGACCAGGCTCGCGTAACTCAGGGCGACGGCATAGATTGCACCCGTGACGAGGACCCCAGAAATCCCGAGTAGTGCCATTTGGCCGCGCAATCCGATGCGTAAGCCACGGCGGCCCTTTGATTGCCCGCCAATCCTCGTAGCAATTTTACTCATTTTACCCCTTCAATAACTTTGTGCTCTCGCGCAGTGCTAGTTATCGCGAGTGCGACGGGCGTTTTTCTATATTGAGCTAAACGGGAGAGTACTTCATTCGGTCGATGACGACCTGCCAATTAGATTACATTGATTTCGAAATCCTGAATTCGCAGCGTAGGTGAAGCGCTGTTGTTCGTGGCGAGCGAACTGGCCGCGACGAGTTTCGTGCCGCGATGATGGGGAGCCAAGCTTGCTAGGCAAAAGCGGTCCGAGACGCGCTACGTAGCCTTTGAGGACACGTTGCATATCTATCAACTGGAAATCAATTTACAGGCCGATGAGATACGAGCTGCCACATCAGGTCGGCAGTAGCTCACAGCGTGCGACAAGTTGATCATTTTTGCATAAAAGATGCGAAACATCTGCGAAAATCGCCGCCAAGCGACGCAGAATTCGCTTATCCAATCACTCGTGCGCGCGATTAAAGACGATTGAAGTTCTCGCAACGGTGATGCTGTCACAAGCTTGTAGCTCTCGATGAGTGATCGATCTATTCATCTCGATGCTCCTTCAATGGCCCTTGGGGCGTTTCCTCCCTGACTTGGCCGCGCGTAATGTTCGCGCGGCCCTTTTTCCGCATCCGGCGAAAGATGCCGATTGGTATGCTGGATTGAACGGTTTTGAACGAAAAAAAACGCGTGAACCGCGCTTAGAGCACAAAGCTAGGCCTCGGTCGCCTCATCGAAAGCTCCCTTTTTATGTTCAGGCGACCAAGTAAGCAGTGAATGTCTACTTGTCCATCTCGCGTTCCATTCTGTCGACGCTATTGCCCGTAGATCACCCCGACAGATCGACTGTTTGGGAACATCGCGGCGCCTCGCCGCGTGGACGCCGCGAATCGCCCCTCACATAAGCCAAACCGCGCGCTTCCAGTGTCGCTTGCCGCTGCAGGCGCTCAGTGCTGACGTCTCATCCATGACGGAATCGGATCGAGTGGCGTGCGATAGACCTCAGCGTTCTCGGCTCTGGTGACCCGGACCGCACAGCCTTTGGCCTTCAGGTCCAGATGTACGATAGACAGTTCGGTCGCAAGCTGGTCCGCTCGATCGGAGGCAATCTCGATGTTTTCGAGAATGAGGCCGCGTGTATATGGATGCGAAGGGCTTGGCGGTGCCGTCCACCAGGAGACCGGTTGGGCCCTCTACGACCACTGGCCCCTTCAGGTGGACGGGGTGGCTGAAGCGTTCCAACCCGATGCTGGTCCAAATCACATCAGCCGCAGCGCCAGGCTGGCCAGTTTGGACACCAACAATCGCGGCGAGCCGGGAGGCGGTGGCGGTCAAAGGCCTTCGTGTCGTTCGTTGCTCGGAAAGAGAACGTGCGTGCGTCGAGCCCTCGGGCTTCCTGCCGCGAAATGGATGCCAGGAGTGTGAAGAACTCCTTGGCGGCCTCGGTCTGGGCGGCGGTCAGCCGGTAGGCGGCTTCGCCCCTCGCCCAACGGCCTGTCATCTCGTCCAACAAGCTGGCCACCCAAGGCTCTCCCGTAGCGGCTACCGGTAGCAGCTCCTCCCGGGTGCGCTGCGCCATCGCGCTCGCGGTCGGGCGGCCCAGATGGCGAGCGAGCAGATCGGGATCTCGGACACGCAAGCGCTCGATCAGATGGCCGCGGTCTCTCCGGCCCCGCTGCACCTCGACGGCGCCGAACCTCTCCGCCGCCACCATGAGATCGTGAAAGCGGCCAACCTGTTGCGTCGTAGAAAGGCTGTCGTACTGCGGAGCGGCGGACGCCGGCCGGGACCGATCCGGATTTCGCTCGCTTCGTTCCAGCAGACGTTCGAGGAACTCGACGCCGGCGTCGCTCATGCGGACGTCCGTCATTCCGCTGCCTGGTCTTGCGGAGTCGCTGCGGCGGCGGTAGCGAAGGTGCCGAGCTCTGTGCCAATCCAAAATGGTGCCGAGAGCAGCGGCGCAGCCGACGAGCGTATTTCGTCGACCAAGGAGATCAGCGCGTCGCCGACCAGGGCCTGCGGGGTGATCGAGATCGAGCTGAGCGGGGCGCCATCCGGTCGAGCCGGGTGTGGAACTGGCGACGCTTTCGACGGTGCTTCGGGGCATCCGGTGATTGCACTGAGGTCCGACCTCAAAGTGGTGCTGGCGGCACAGCCGGTCAACTTTCGCAAGTCGGTGCATACGCCGTCGGCGCTGGTGAGCGAAGCACTGCGCGCGAACCCGCATTGCGGCGACGTCTTCGTGTTCCGCGGCACGCGCATGGACAGAGGGGAAACTCCTGGCGTGGGACGGCGGCGGCATGGTGTGCTGGTAACGAACTTTTCGTGCCGCGGACCGAAAACCGGTGCAACACGTGATGCCGGCGAAGGTCGCAGAGGCGTCGAGCACCGAACCCAACAGGACCAATTCGGCTTCGCTACCAATCCAGCTCGCGATCACAGCCAATTCGATTTCCGCATCTATTCAAGGTTTCTACCTCCACCGGCGGAGGCCGACGGCCAAGAAGCGATCCAGCATGGTATTGACCTGGTCTGCAGCCTCGATCGTGTTGAAATGTCCGGCAAGCATTGTCTTCGCTATGACGAGCTGTGGACAGATCTCTTGCAGCCGATCCAGGTCGCGCGTCACGTTCACCAGCGGAACATCTGCGGAAATATAGGCCATGGGAATCCGGCAGGCTTCTGCTGCAGGGACGGGATCATAATTCAAGGTTGCGTTCCGTATCATCGAATAGGCCACATGCTGTGGCGTTTGCTCGCAAGACGGAAGTACATAGGTCTCGTAGATCATCTTTCGCCGGGTGGGATCGTCAAAATCGCAGCCCATCTCCCACGCGTTTGCCTTTAAGACCGCCAGATAGTTGGGTCCGCCAATGCCTTCCAGTAGCCTTGTAAGCTCGCGGGATTCGCGCAAGATCGGAGGCGGCATGACGATTGTGTCGATCATGACCACGCCTGAGGCCAGGTCAGGATAGCGGCCGCACAGTTCGAGCGCGATCCGGCCTCCCATGCTGTGGCCGATCACAACAGGCTTGAGCAGTTCCAGTTGAGCGCATTGCCAAGCGATATCGTCAGCAAATCCTGCGATGGTGTACTCCTGCTCGGGCGCATCGCTGGCGCCGTGGCCGCGAATATTGACGGCCACGACACGGCGGCTTTGAGCAAAATGGGCGATCTGCGGCGTGAAGATGCCGTGGTCTCCCGTCCAGCCATTGATCAGGAGCAGCGGAGGGATTTGCGGGGCTGTAGGTCCGGCCTCAACATGTGCCAAACGTACGCCGTCGCGACACAACAGGACGGGCTTCAACGTGCCACAAGAAATCACGGTCCTTCCTCCCTAACCTGGTTGGCATTCAAGCAACTGAGAAGAGATGTTCGGCCGGAAGAACGACGCCAACATAGATGGCGAATGCCAACAAGCAAAAGCCAAGCATCAACGCAGCCATCGAAAATACCGAATGCCCGTCGTAAAGCGCAGCGACCATTGCGATGGACGACGCGGCGCCAATCATCTGCACGAACGCTCTCGCGGCACTGATGGTCCCCGCGATTTCCGGCATCGGCCGTACCGCTTCGTTCGTGGTATGAGGCGAGATTAGGCCGAATGACAATGCGACGCCGACGATCACGATCACCACCAGAACAGCCGATTTGCCTCCCGCGAGCGTCATGATGACCAGGGACGTGGCCAGGAAGGTCGAGAGTGCGAGGCCGGCCAAAATCACTGGCGCCGGCGACAGGCCCAGACGGCCGAGAATCCTGTTGACGCGGGTGCCAAGCATGACGGACAGCGAACTGGCTCCGAAGATCACACCAAATTGATACGGGTTGAGACCCAGGCCATTGATGAAGAACAGCGATGAGCCGGCAACGTAGGCGAACATGGCTCCCGCAGCCGCGGCGTTGCAAAGGATATAGCCCACACAGAGTGGATGCCGCAGAACGCGAAGATAGTTTCGAAGGATTGTCGCATGGCTGAGCTGAAGCTTTGGATCGATTGTCGCACTCTCGCTGAAACCGAACATCGCGACGAGCAGCACCAATCCTCCTGCGGTCGGCACGAGGTAAATGGTCCGCCAACTGCCTAGCGCAAGCAGCGCCGCGCCGACGGTGGGCGCGATCATCGGGACGATGTAGATCGCCAGAACCACGTTGGCCATCTTTGCCCCGCGGCCTCGCCCTCAAAGAGGTCGTTGACAATCGCAACGGCAGCGATCCCGGTCGCCGACGCGCCAGCTCCCTGCAGGGCGCGAAAGAACAGCAACTGCGGCAGCGAAACGGACAAAAGGCAGCCCAGGCTCGCGACGACGACAAGTGCACAGCCAAACACAACGATCGGCTTGCGGCCGAGGCGATCCGATATCGGCCCATAGACGAGAAGCGCCGCTCCCATGCTCATGAGATAGACGCTCATCGCCAGACCGACATCGGCCGACGTCGCGCCGAGATCGGCTGCCGTCGCCGAAAGGCCTGGCAGGATCATGGCAATGCCGAATGTCGGCAACGACGCCAAAAGACCAAGCAACAAGGTGAAGGCGAACGAATTGGGATGAATGCGCACAGCCGTATTTCTCCTGATCGGCGTCAAGGCTGGCGCCATGTCGCAGCTTCGAGATGTTTTCGTCCGGGAGACAATGCATCGACCAGGCGCCGCCCCCGAGATCGCCGGATCGGCACCAGACGTAGCTCGTCACGAGCGGCTTCGTCGCCGTCGTCCGATCGCGGCAAGAATCTCCATCTCGTGGACAAGAGGCGATGTATCGATATCAGCTTTGATAACTTCGCCGAGCTTTCGGGCCGCGACCTTGAATTGCGGTCCCGTGATCAGCTGCTTTATCGCTGCCGCTATCTCCGGTTCGGAAGCTGTCGGTCCCAATCGAAGCCCTACTCCCTTTGCTTCGACCCGCGCTGCGTTTGCCGACTGGTCTCGTCCCATTGGCAGAATGAGTTGCGGCAACGCATTGATGATTGAACGGGTGACCGTCCCGTGGCCGCCCTGGGATATGACAAGAGAAACATCCTTCATAACGGAGTCGTGGGGCGCGCCGCACACCAGATGGATGTTCTTCGGAGCACGAAGATCGGCTATGTCCAGATTTGGACCTGTCGTGAAAACAGCTTCGATATCGATGGCGCCGACGGCATTGATGACGCGTTGAAACAAGTCGCGCTGGCCCTGCGCACCGGTGCTGCAGGCGATCAGCGCGCGGGGACAATCGAGTCCCGCGGTCCAGGGAGCCTGCCACGACCTGGACCAACTCGGCACATCGAGCAAGGGCCCGATATAACGGAAACTGCCCGGAAGAGAGTCTGCCTCGAAGTCGAAGGCCTGACTGATTGCCAGCAGAACGCGATCTGCCTGGTCGAACAGGTCCATAGCGTCTGGAAGAACAGGAAGGCCAAAATCGACGCGGGCTCTATTGAGGACGGGAAGGGACGCGTTCATCGCCGCAGCGAGCGCGGCCGAGGCTGCCCCGACTTCGGCGCGCTCCTGCGGCGTTTTCGGTTGCCCCAATCCGGACGTCGCAGGCGGCATTCCCGGCAGAATCCGAATGCTGACGTGAGGCGAGAGAAACGCGAAAGGCACGCCACATGCTTGCGCCCCGACCGCCGCGCCAAACAGGAGGTCGAGACCGAGGACCGCATCTGTTGGCACACGGCCAATCTCGTCGCGAATATCGGCCGCGTAGGCAGAGCAAGGCTCAAAGACGACCCTGCGCATCCGATCTCGCAGGTCTGAGACATCCGTCGGGTCCGCGGCCTCCCCCTTCGGGGCGCGGCACCATGTCACGAATTCGAAATCGGCGGCTTCGACTTCCGTCCGCATGGCCGGATCGGCGATCACCCGAACATGATGACCATGCCGGCGCAATCGGCGAGCCGCTGTAAGCAGCGGACTGAGATTTCCCAACGTGCCCCACGAGGCGAAGAGAAAATTGTAAGAAGTCACCGATACCCCCTTCGCAGTCGCGCATTCGAAAATCTGCAGCCCTCGTCATGCAGGCGCAACTCGAGTTCGCGCGTGCGCTGGCCCAGGACGCTGCACGCGAGCAGTCCAGCAAGCGGGAGACGAGAGACGTGTTACCCGCATGACACAAACGCTCCGAGCTTCCGACGCGCGCCAGTCATACCATTCCATCGACCTTCCACAGTGCGCCGCGTCTTCTTGTTGACGAGGTCTTCTCGATCTGTTTTTGACCAAATTTGTTTCGATCTACTGGAGCGAAGTGGCGCAACCTCTCGAAGAGAAATCGACCGAACGCACCGCGGCGAAGCGCCTCACGCTTTGGTGCGTCGAAGTACGGATCTCTTGAAGAGAGGCGCGAAGCTCGAACGTGACTTGCCGATGATTCATTGACGCCGCGTGTCGTTTTCGTGATAGCCTCGAACCTACAATCTGACGCCACGTGCGATTCAAGTTGTTTTTAGCGGTCTCGCAGGGCTCATTCCAATCCGCCGCCGGCGAAGTGCATCTCCGCACATTCCTGATTTTCGGGGGAGAGAACACAAGCCGCCAACTGCACTGGTTCCACGACTCTGATCCGCCTGACGCAACCGACCGAGATCTACAACCTCGCCGCCCAGGGCCAGATTCGTTCCGCAATCCGGTGCGCACGTCGCATCACGACAAGAAACACGCATTGTCGCCAGCATGCCTCTCGAACGATGCTGCCGGTTGTCAGATGTCCGACATTGCCGGTTTCAACCGACGTGGCCCTGATCTCACGGCATCGAACGCACTTCGCGGCTGAGTTCGCTCGAGGCGCACGGATGACGCGCTTCAACACGACGCGATGACCACACTCCTAATCGGACCTTCGCGCGGGAAGGACGCGCAATGTCGCGAGCAGCGAACCATCGTCGGCGAACAGGTCCCAGATCATGATCCTGGCGAGTCGATGGGCGCGGGCATACATCGCCTTGCGTGCGATGGAGGGCGGATCGTCGTAGCTGGTCGATATCCGCCGTTCGGCATCATAGAGCCATGGCACCTGGGCCTCGTCGCTCCAATACCGGCGAAAGCCCTGCTCTTCCGGTCGCCTGGCAACGAGATCCCGATAATCGATGCCGTCGCTCCCTCCCCACTCCTCGCTCGCTGTCGCCCCCTTTTGGAAGAGCACGCCGTTCTCCTGCGGAACGTCCGCAACAGCTTTTCCATAGACGGCCACCCCGAGCATCACCTTTGCCGGCGGCACGCCGGCCCTGATCAAGGCGTCCACACTGGCATCGACATTGGAGATCGGGATCTGGATCGCCGATGGTGAGCTCCAGCTCCCTGCGCTCCGATGCGGAACGCTCGGCGAGCTTTCGGCGGACTTCCGCAATCAGGAGCGTGAAATGACCACGGTCTTCAGGGCGCGCGAGATTCCCTGGACGTCCTCCTGAGACGGGAAACTCCCAATCGACATCCACACCATCGAACAGGCCCGGATACGGCCGAAAGAACGCCTCGATGACGGATTGTGCGAACCGCGCGCGCGACATCGGCGTGGCAGCGGCTACCGAGAAGTATTTCGACCCGCTCCAACCGCCCAACGAAATCAGGATCCGAAGCTCCGGACTGTTCCGCTTCAATTCGGCGAGTTGGGCGAAATTGCCGCCGAACGGACTCGAGGGTGCCGTCCCGTCGCAGGCGCCGGTGTCGAGGCAACGATCCACAACTTCAGCCAATCCTTCTGCCGAAACGGCCACCTGCCATCCATTCGCCGCTTCCTGCGTGAGGTATGCCCTGCTGGCGCCAGCGATCTAGCATTACAGTTGCGTTCTTGGAAGGTTTCTGAATCCATGGGCAACCATGATTCGGAGATCGTGGACGCGGGCAGCGTCGATTGAGGAGACGCTTGCGTTGTGGGCGGCGTCGCTTCGAGAGATCAAGAAGCTGATACGTCCG
>NZ_PYCN01000067.1 GCF_003062295.1 Bradyrhizobium algeriense
CCTGGGCCGAGCTGCCCGCCTGCGATCCCGAGCCGCGCGCCCTCGGCCTCACCTCGCGCCATCTCGCCTACATCATCTACACCTCAGGCTCAACCGGAACCCCAAAGGGCGTCATGGTCGAGCATGCGAACCTGTTGAATTTCATATATGCTCTTTCGGATATATTGAGGATCACTGAGCAGGATGTATTCCTAGCCATCACGTCCATCTCATTTGATATCGCAGGGCTGGAGCTATTTCTTCCATCGTGCACGGGAGCCACAATCGTCCTAGCCAGCCGTAAGGATGTTACGGATGCTACGGCGTTGCATTACCTTATAGATCAGCGCAAGATTTCTATGATGCAGGCCACTCCAGCAACGTGGCGTTTGCTGTTGGATGCCGGCTGGCAAGGAACACCGGGCTTAAATGTATTGTGTGGAGGTGAGGCGTTACCTGCGAGTCAGTCGTCGCGGCTCAGTAGAGGGGTGAGGTCTCTAAGAAATCTTTACGGTCCGACCGAAACAACGATCTGGTCGTCCAGTTTTGTTATTGACGCGAGGCTCGGTGTGTCTCATCAAAACGTCCCGATCGGCCGCCCGATTGCCAACACGCGGGTGTATCTGCTGGACGGTCATGGCGCGCCTGTGCCGTTGGGGGCGGTGGGTGAGCTTTACATCGGCGGGGCGGGGGTTGCGCGTGGCTATCTGAACCGTGCCGATCTGACGGCGGAGCGGTTCATCGCCAGTCCCTTTGTGGACGGCGATCGGCTGTACCGGACCGGCGACCTGGCGCGCTATCTGCCCGACGGCAATCTGGAGTTCCTGGGCCGCAACGACGACCAGGTGAAGATCCGTGGCTTCCGCATCGAGCCGGGCGAGATCGCCGCACGGCTTTGCGAGCACGCCTGGGTGCGCGATGCGGTTGTGGTGGCGCGCCAGGACCGGTCCGGCGACAAGCACCTTGTCGCCTATGTGGTGGGCTCGGACGAGGCTGGCTCGGACGAGGACGGTGGAGGCGGGCTGGCCGGCGCCTTGCGGGCGCACTTAAGTGCGCGGCTGCCGGACTACATGGTGCCGTCGGCGTTCGTGCGGCTATCGGGGCTGCCGCTGACGGTGAACGGCAAGCTCGACCGCAAGGCACTGCCGGCGCCGGCCGACGATGCCTATGCGCGGGCAGCCTATGCGGCGCCGCGCGGCGCGATCGAGACGGCGCTGGCAGAGATCTGGGCGGAGCTTCTCGGGGTCGAGCGGGTCGGACGCCACGACCACTTCTTCGAGCTCGGCGGCCACTCGCTCCTGGCGGTGCGGTTGCTCAGCCGAGCGCTAAATCTTGGAATGAAGTTTAATGCCGCCGATCTCTTCCAGGCTCCTGTCCTGAAGGAACTTGCATCGAGGGTTGAGTTGGACCCGCAACGTCATCCAGCTGGAGTGCTACCCGTTCAGGCGACGGGATCTCAACCGCCACTCTTCTTTGTACCGACAGGTTACGGAGATTATTCGTATGTCCTCACTTTAGCAAAAGAAATGGATGTAGACTGCCCGATCTATGCTTTGCCATGGCCGTCTTTCAATGAACTTTGTCAACCAGCTCTCGATGCGATCGCCGCGGAGGTAATCCTCGCAATCAGAAAGATCCAGCCGCAGGGTCCGTATCGCTTCGCTGGTTACTCCTCAGGGGCAATCTTGGCTTATGCGCTTGCCAAACACTTGCTAAGTCGCGGGGAAGCTGTCTCATTTATGGCGTTCATCGATGTCACATTACCTGCAAATCCATCGAGCAGGTCGGATGCCCAAGTAGCATTAGATATGATATTCGAGCCTCTCGAGTCTTTAGATGATGAGCGGTTCGAATTGCTGGAGAAACTTTCTGAACAAAGTTCAGTTGCTCAGTTGTTTGAAAAGGCGCAGCAAATTGGGGCCATAGCTTCAGATCGCGATCTCTATGACAACGCCTTGAGGTATGTCTATTTTCACAGGGCACTACGATCGTATCGAGCTGCGACCCTGCCAATTGAGATACATCAGTTTTATGCAGCTGATCCTTTCCCTAGTCGTCGTGTGCGGGGCAAAAACTCAATCGCCCCGGAGGCAAGATCGGTCATGCGCGGCTGGGACCGCGTTTTGAGTGGGGCGGCCATTCATGCAGTTTCAGTTCCAGGCAATCACGTAACGATGATGAGCAACCCAGAAAACCGCAAAGTTTTGGCGCGCATGTTATCGAGAGCCTTGAATGGTTCGCCAATAAACACGCTGAACTGCACCCCGTTTTCACCGGACACCCGCGTTAGCCGGAGGAGCTAGGAGCCTGTCCAGTTAGCTTTGGGAAGGCAGTTTTATCTTGATAATGGCGGCTCAACTTGACGCTACGTGCGATTCAAGCCCTTCGAGAGCTCGTCGCGTGCATATGTCCAAACTCGCGGGTGCCAGAAGCTGTGACGACACGATTCACATCGTCCATAAGTTGTCCCAAGAAGATCGCATCGCTACGAGGTCCGTGACGCGCTAAACGAGTATCGCCGAACGGCGAGTCACCATATCCCCGATCACGTACCCCATACGTCCGCAAGTGGGTGGGTCCTGCTGATCAGCTCGAAAGTCGCTGACGAACGGCTCGCGGCGGCGCATCGGGCTAAGTTGGCCTATGTCTACGCGGCAGTTGTCCGTCAACCAGGTGCGGCGGCACCAGGAGAGCACCGTGTTGGCGATACCGGCTGTCAGATTGCGCCACCGGTCTGGGCTGACCTCATAACGCTGGGACAGATCCTACTGTCGCTGCTCCCGCACGGTTTCCAGCGCAATCCTTGCCTTCAGTGTCGCGTCGATCCTGTGTCTCGTCTTCGTCGTCATTATCCGCTCCGTCTATCAAACGGAGCAGCCGTTTCCAACTAAGCAAATGGCCCCAAAATCGGGGCCCATTTCAGACAATCGTGCGCGCAGCCATGCTTCCAATGCCGTTAAATTGCGGGCGGGGGTGCCAAAGCCCTGTGGCACGCCACGAAATGATGGTCGTGCCGACGCGTTGGCCATGTTGGGTTCAGGGGCAGCACATGGCCTGGCTCACCAGTTCGGCCGGGGTCTCTGAGCAGGGCAAAGGTACGGCGGCATCAATGGCAAGCGCCGAAAAGCGCATGCTGGTGCGTAAAGAACAGAGTTTGCCGAGCGCTTTGGCTGTGAGTTCGCCATCGGGACATTAGCCTTAACAAAGAGATGAGTTATGCATAACCAACAACCGTTCTTAATATGCCGCTCTGTATTGTCGCGAACAGCCGTGTCCAATTGACGATGTAGTATCCGGAACCGAACACAGAGGATCAAGTATTTCGCCGCCGCGGCGCAAAGAGTGGTTTTTCCCTCTTCAAGTAAGCCCTCCACAACCTGTTTGGTGGCACGCGGATTGCTCTGAGACAGTGAGGATCCAAAGGACGATAGCGGTCCCGCGGTCGGCCCCGCGCCCACACATTCAGAGGAATCTTGCTCGATTGATTCTCACTTCGATAGACGCTGCACGGTTGAGTGCGATCCCGCCAAATGAAGCGTTGTGGCGTCCGTCGGGGATGTCGCTGTCATTCGTAGCGCTGGATAACTCTCATGGCTGGCCGGAGTCGATTAGCGTTCAGTGCGGCAATTCCCGAGCAAATCCTGACGAGTGTGACAGGCTTAGGTCGCTATGTGGCGCGCGCCTTGGCCGGGAACCGCATGCATTGGCTGAGGGGTGAAGATGGCGCATTGGTCTCCTCTGGCGCAGCCAAACGCTTGCGAGTCAGGCGATTGTGGTGGGCAACGACTTGCAACCTCCCCAATCGGTTCTACCGTCTTTGTTGGTAGTGGTACGCTGGCCATCAGGTGTGCTGAGCTAGCGAGGGAGAAGGGTCACGACATCCGCGCGGCGCTGTGTGCCGACGCCACATTCGCCGATTGGGCCGCTCACGCCAATATCCTGTGTGTTGGGAGCATTGAAGAGCTCTCCACGTTGCTGAAGACCGAACCGGTTGAGTGGATTTTTTCGGTTGCCAACCCGTTCATTTTGCCGCCAGTGGTGTTTGAGCGAGCCCGTCAAGGCGCTTTCAACTACCATGACGGTCCGTTGCCACGATATGCGGGTACTCACGCGACGTCTTGGGCGCTGCTGGCCCAAGAGGCCGAACATGGCATCGCGTGGCATCGTATCGATCATCGGGTTGATGCTGGTGCTCTGGTGGTTCAGCGCCACGTCTTAATTGCGCCCAGCGATACGGCGTTAACGCTGAACCTCAAATGTTATGAAGCCGCGATCGAGGGCTTCCGTGAGCTTTTGACCGGCTTAACAAATGGAGAGCTCAGTGCCCGTCCGCAGGCGCTAGTTGACAGAAGTGTTTTCCCGAGGCGTCGACGCCCAGATGCTGCGGGGTGTCTGCGATGGGATCGATCCGCGCAAGATCTGTCAGCAATGACACGCGCCTTGGATTTTGGGCCGTATCATGCCAATCCCTTGTGTCTGTCCAAGGTTCTCGTGGGCGATGACGTTGTCGCAGTCAGGTGCTTGGAGGTGACGGTGAGGCGCTCGGGCTTTCCGGCGGGCTCCCTGGTTGAAATCCATCCCCGCCACTGGCGTGTGGCGACCGGGACAGAGGATGTTGATGTTTGGTTTGGCGGCCTGGATGATCAGGCTCTGGATGCGCGGGCACTCGCAAGGTGCTCCGATCTGGATGAAGGCGATCGCCTGCCGATCTTAAACGATGATCAGGCGCGGAGTATAACTGTTACGCATGAAATGTTGGCGCCTCGGGAGAGTTTCTGGCGACAGCGGCTTGAGCAATCTAAAATATTGCAGCTTCCTTTTCTGTCGTCTCCACAAGCTGTGGCTCCCCCGAGATGGCAGTCGAGTTCGTGGCTCATTCCAAGTGCTTTGGCCGAGCTGTCCCCCAATGATCGCACCGAGTACATACTGAGCGCTTGGCTGATCTATCTCGCCCGCCTCACGGGAGAATCAGAGCTTCAATTGGGATGGACTCCCCCAGCGAATGAATCGCGAGCCGGGGTGAAGGCGGTGGAGGTGCTTGTCGCTTCTGTCGTGCCAATGGAAATTATCATAGATCTCGGTCATGATTTTGCAGAGGTGCGCAGGGCGGTGGCGGCCGAGTGTGCTCAGCTGAGGGAGCACGATAGCTTTGCGCGGGATCTTATCGCGCGCTACCCGACGTTGCGGGGCGGTGAGGCGCTACGATCGCGCCGTCCCTGGCCGGTTGGCGTTACGGTTACTGCAAATAGCGGGTCTGCCGCTGGTGATCTTGCAAGCCCGAGTTTTGAGGCGCCCCTATCCGGTGATTTGCTGACGTTTGAGGTTTGCGCTCTGGAAGGGAGCTTTCGATGGCACTTTGATGCAGGTCGCTTGGCGCCCAAGCAGATCGACCGCATGACGCAGCATTTGCAGAATTTGTTGTGTGCCGTGATGGCCGATGCGCAGCAGCCGGTAGGACGAATTCGGCTCTTGTCGTCCGCTGAGCGCGCGTATCTGTTGGAGGAGCTGAACCGGACGGCGGCGCCGTATCCCGAGCAGCAGTGCATCCATGAGCTGTTCGAGGCGCAGGTCCGCAGGGCTCCGGATGCGGTGGCGGTGGTCTATCAGGACCAGCGCTTAAGCTATGACGAGCTCAATGCGCGGGCGAACCGGCTGGCGCACCACCTGATCGGGCTCGGAGTCAGGCCGGACCAGCCGGTGGCGATCTGCCTTCAGCGCAGCATCGCGATGGTGGTCGGGCTGCTGGCGATCCTCAAGGCGGGCGGGGCGTATCTGCCGCTGGATCCGGCCTATCCGTCGGCGCGGCTGCACCAGGTGCTCAACGATGCGGCGCCGCCTCTGCTGCTGGCCGATGCGGCGGGACGATCGGCGCTGGGCGGCGATGCGCTACTCGATCTGACGGTGGTCGACCTGGAGACGGCGACCCCGGCGTGGGCGCAGCTGCCGGCCGCGAACCCGGACCCGCGCGCCCTCGGTCTGACCTCGCGCCATCTCGCCTATGTGATCTACACCTCGGGATCCACCGGCACGCCCAAGGGCGTCATGGTCGAGCATCGGGGATTGGTCAATCTGGAGTTGGCTCAGAATGTGCTTTTTGGCGCTTGTTCCAACAGTAGAGTGGTGCAGTTCGCCTCCTTTGGTTTTGATACAAGTGTTTCAGAGCTTGTCATGGCGTTTGGCTCAGGAGCCGCCTTGCACTTGCCTGCGGGTGAGATCCGTCAATCGACCAAAGAGCTATCGGACTATCTGCGAAACGAAGCCATCACGCATGCGACGTTGCCTCCAGCATTGCTTCAGGGAAGCCAGCATCTGGAATATTTGGCGTCGCAACTTCTCGTACTTGCTGGAGAGCTCCCGAAGGCCGAGCTTATCCGAGCCCTGCCTGCAGCATCTATTGTCAACGCCTATGGACCTACCGAAGCAACAGTCTGCGCGACGACGTGGAGCTGCCCGGCTGATTTTGATGGGGCCGTTGTCCCGATCGGCCGTCCGATTGCGAACACGCGGATCTATCTGCTGGATGGTGATGGCGCGCCTGTTCCGTTTGGGGCCGTAGGGGAGCTTTACATTGGCGGCGCGGGGGTGGCGCGTGGCTATCTGAACCGTCCCGAGCTGACCGCGGCGCGGTTTTTGGCCGATCCGTTCAGCACTGAGCCGGGGGCGCGGATGTACCGCAGCGGCGACCTTGCGCGCTATCTGCCGGACGGCAATCTGGCGTTTCTGGGCCGCAACGACGACCAGGTGAAGATCCGCGGCTTCCGGATCGAGCCGGGCGAGATCGCGGCGCGGCTCGTCGAGCACGCCGCGGTGCGCGACGCGGTGGTGGTGGCGCGCCAGGACCGCGCCGGCGAGCAGCGGCTGGTCGCCTATGTGGTGTGCGCGTCCGAGGCGGGCTCGGATGGGCTGGATGGAAGCGAACTTGCCGGCACCTTGCGCACGCACTTAAGTGCGCGGCTGCCGGACTACATGGTGCCGTCGGCGTTTGTGCACCTTGCGGCGCTGCCCTTGACGGTGAACGGCAAGCTCGACCGCAAGGGCCTGCCGGCGCCTAAGGATGAGGCGTATGCGCGCGCCGCCTATGAGGCGCCGCAAGGCGAGATCGAGACGGCGCTGGCGACGATCTGGGCCGAGCTTCTGGGTGTTGAGCGGGTCGGACGGAACGACCACTTCTTCGAACTGGGCGGCCACTCGCTCTTGGCGGTGCAGCTGATCGAGCGTCTGCGGCGGCTGTCGCTGGGGGTGAAGGTGCGGACTTTGTTCGCCAGGCCGGTGCTGGCGGATCTGGCCGCGAGCCTGCGCAGTCATCACGAGGTGGCGGTGCCGGCCAACCTGATCACGGCAGAGAGCCGCTCGATCACGCCGCAGATGCTGCCGCTGATCGAGCTGACGCAAGGAGAGATCGATCGGATCCTCGCCACGGTGCCCGGCGGCGTCGGCAACATCCAGGATATTTATGCCTTGTCGCCGCTGCAGGACGGCATCCTGTTCCATCATCTGTTGGCCCGCCAAGGCGATCCGTACCTGCTGGTGTCGCAGATGGCGTTTGCCGACCGTGGCGTGTTGGACCGCTATCTTGCCGCGGTTCAGCGGGTGGTGGACCGGCACGACATCTTAAGGACGTCGTTTGTCTGGGAGGGCCTGTCGCGCGCGGCCCAGGTGGTGTGGCGGAACGCGCCACTCAATGTGACCGAGGTCGAGCTGGATGGCTCCGGCGGTCCTGGCCACGCGCAGCTCAGGCTGAGGTTTGATCCGCGCCAGCACCGCATCGATCTTGGCCGGGCCCCGCTGTTGCGGTTTGTGATCGCGCGCGAGTCCGGCAGCGCGCGCTGGCTGCTCTTGCAGCTGCAGCATCATCTGATCGGGGATCACACGACGCTGGAGGTGATGCATGCCGAGGTTAAGGCCGTGCTCGGCGGGCGCGACCATGAGCTGGCCGCCCCGCAGCCGTTCCGCAACCTGGTGGCGCAGGCGCGCCTGGGCGTTGGTACCAAAGCGCATGAAGAGTTCTTCCGGGGACTGCTGGGGGACATCGATGCGCCGACCACGCCGTTTGGCTTAAGCGAGGTCCACGGCGACGGCTGCGGGGTTCATGAGGCGCATCGGAGGCTGCCGCAGGCGCTCAACGCGCGATTGCGCAGCCAGGCGCGGCGGCTTGGGGTGAGCCTGGCCAGCCTGTGTCATCTGGCGTGGGGACAGGTGGTGGCGCGCAGCAGCGGCCGCGAGCAGGTGGTGTTCGGCACGGTGCTGTTTGGCCGCATGCATGGCGGCGCGGGTGCCGACCGCACCATGGGCCTGTTCATCAACACCCTGCCGCTGCGGCTTGATCTGGACGGCACCGGGGTCGAGGCGAGCGTGCGGACCACGCACGCCCGGCTGGCCGAGCTGCTGGCGTACGAGCAGGCCTCGCTGGCGTTGGCGCAACGCTGCAGCGGCGTTGCGGCGCCGGCGCCGCTGTTCAGCGCGCTGTTGAACTACCGCCACACCGCGCCGGCGCTCGCTTGCGGACCGGATGCTGGGCTGGGCGGCGTGGAATGGCTGGGCGGGGAGGAACGCACCAACTATCCGCTGACCCTGTCGGTGGATGATGTTGGCGAGGCGCTCGGTCTGACGGCGCAGGTGGCGGAGCCCGTCTCCGCGGATCGGGTCTGCGGCTACATGCAGCGCGCGCTCGAGCAACTGGCCGACGCGCTGGAGCAGGCGCCGAACACGCCGGTGCGCGAGCTGGATATCCTGCCGTCCGCTGAGCGCGCGTATCTGTTGGAGGAGCTGAACCGGACGGCGGCGGAGTATCCTGAGCAGCAGTGCATCCATGAGCTGTTCGAGGCGCAGGTGGGCAAGGCGCCGGATGCGGTGGCGGTGGTCTATCAGGACCAGCGCTTAAGCTATGACGAGCTCAATGCGCGGGCGAACCGGCTGGCGCACCACCTGATCGGGCTCGGAGTGAGGCCGGACCAGCCGGTGGCGATCTGCCTTCAGCGCAGCATCGCGATGGTGGTCGGGCTGCTGGCGATCCTCAAGGCGGGCGGGGCGTATCTGCCGCTGGATCCGGCCTATCCGTCGGCGCGGCTGCACCAGGTGCTCAAGGATGCGGCGCCGCCTCTGCTGCTGGCCGATGCGGCGGGACGATCGGCGCTGGGCGGCGATGCGCTACTCGATCTGACGGTGGTCGACCTGGAGACGGCGACCCCGGCGTGGGCGCAGCTGCCGGCCGCGAACCCGGACCCGCGCGCCCTCGGTCTGACCTCGCGCCATCTCGCCTATGTGATCTACACCTCGGGATCCACCGGAACGCCCAAGGGTGTCATGGTCGAGCATCGGGGATTGACAAATTATCTGTGCTGGGCCTGTCATGCCTACGATTCCAGATCATCCTCCGTGGTCTCCTCTCCTCTGGCCTTTGATGCAACAGTTACCAGCCTGTTTGCACCTTTGATCTGTGGTGGCCATGCAGATCTTATGATGGAGGGACAAGAGGTCGAGGGGTTAAAAGCAAAGATCAGCGCGGAATGCGGAACAATCAAGATCACCCCGAGCCATCTGGATGCTCTTGGGCAACAGATGCTGGCGGACTCCGCTGCCAGCCAAGTTGAATCATTTATTATCGGCGGTGAAGCGCTGTCGCATTCAACAGTTGAGTTGTGGCGCAAGATCCAGCCCACGGCCCGAATGGTGAATGAATATGGCCCAACCGAAACAGTTGTCGGTTGTATCTTTTATGACGTTCCGACAGAAATGGCTGTATCTGCGAACATCCCGATCGGCCGTCCGATTGCGAACACGCGGATCTATCTGCTGGATGGTGATGGCGCGCCTGTTCCGTTTGGGGCGGTGGGGGAGCTTTACATTGGCGGCGCGGGGGTGGCGCGTGGCTATCTGAACCGTCCCGAGCTGACCGCGGCGCGGTTTTTGGCCGATCCGTTCAGCACTGAGCCGGGGGCGCGGATGTACCGCAGCGGCGACCTTGCGCGCTATCTGCCGGACGGCAATCTGGCGTTTCTGGGCCGCAACGACGACCAGGTGAAGATCCGCGGCTTCCGCATCGAGCCGGGCGAGATCGCGGCGCGGCTCGTCGAGCACGCCGCGGTGCGCGACGCGGTGGTGGTGGCGCGCCAGGACCGCGGCGGCGAGCAGCGGCTGGTCGCCTATGTGGTGTGCGCGTCCGAGGCGGGCTCGGATGGGCTGGATGGAAGCGAACTTGCCGGCACCTTGCGCACGCACTTAGGTGCGCGGCTGCCGGACTACATGGTGCCGTCGGCGTTTGTGCACCTTGCGGCGCTGCCCTTGACGGTGAACGGCAAGCTCGACCGCAAGGGCCTGCCGGCGCCTAAGGATGAGGCGTATGCGCGCGCCGCCTATGAGGCGCCGCAAGGCGAGATCGAGACGGCGCTGGCGACGATCTGGGCCGAGCTTCTGGGTGTTGAGCGGGTCGGACGGAACGACCACTTCTTCGAACTGGGTGGCCACTCGCTCTTGGCGGTGCAGTTGCTCAGTCGAGCGCTCGATCTTGGGCTGAAGCTCAGCGCCGCCGACCTCTTCCAAGCCCCTGTTTTGCAGAAACTTACGTCGAAGGTTGAGTTGCAGCAGCCGCACCGCAATGCAGCTGGAGTGCTATCCGTTCGTGTAACGGGATCGCAAGCACCACTCTTCTTTGTTCCCACAGGTTTGGGGGATTGTTCCTATGTCGTCAGTTTGGTCAAAGAAATGGACATAGACTGTCCTGTCTATGCTCTGCCATGGCCGTCCTTCGATGAACTTTGTTCGCCAACTCTTGAGGCGATAGCCTCGCAACTAATCTCGGCGATCAAAGAGATTCAGCCGCAAGGCCCATATCGCTTCGCCGGATATTCCTCAGGGGCATTCTTGGCCTACGCAATTGCCCAGCGCTTACTAAGCCTCGATGAAACTGTGTCATTCATGGCTTTCATCGATGTTACGTTACCTGCAAATCCATTGAGCATGTCGCCAGCCAAAATAGTACTAGAAATGGTGCTAGAGTCTCTCAAGCCCTTGGATGATGAGCGGTTCGAAGTGTTGGAGCACTTTGCTAGACAATGTTCAGTTGCCCAGTTGCTTGAAAAGGCGCAGCAACTTGGGGCGCTATCTCTAGATCATGATCTCGAAATTGACGCTTTGAGGTGTGCAAGAATTGCCCAATTTCAAAGGGCGCTGCAGTTATACCAAGTTCCATCCCTGCCAGTTGAAATACATCAGTTTTATGCCACAGAGGCCAGTTCACCCATACGCGGTTGGGACCAAGTTTTGAGTGCAGCGGCCATTCATGCTGTGCCAATTCCAGGCAACCACATGACGATGATGAGTGCTCCAGAGAACCGCCGACTTCTGGCTCGATCCATATCAGCGGCCTTAAACCCCAATTTGGGAGCTTGAATCACAGGCGCTCGGCCACCCGAATATGCGGTGTCGCAGGTGATCGGGTGTAAGCGCTAAGCCGATCTTACAATTACATAGGGTAATCGCGGGGGTGGGGACACCGGCGCGGTTGTGATGCGTTGGATTAAGGTGGTTGCCCCCCGATAGGATGAAATACGGGCTCTCGACTCGACGCCGGGCGCAGCATCAAACGGGAGACAACCATGAAGCAGTTTATCGGCCTCGACGCGTCATTGAAAGATACAATCGTCTCGGTACGCAAAGGAGGCAAGCGGATCTGGCGCGGAAAATGCCCATCCGATCCCAAGCTGATAGCCGATGTCATCCGCAAGCGTGCATCGAACGCGGAACGCGTCGTGTTCGAGACGGGCCCCTTGTCAGTCTGGTTTTACCACGCACTGACACAGGAAGGATTGCCAGCGATTTGCATAGATGCGCGGCACGCCAAGGTGGCGCTAGATATGGCGCCAAACAAGACCGACGCAAATGACGCGGATGGGCTCTCGCATCTTGCCGAGGTCGGCTTTTACCGCGAGGTGCGGGCGAAGAGCTTTGACAGCATGCTGGTTCGCACGCTGGTCGCAGCGCGCAACCAACTGCTCAGGATGACAACCCAGCTGTCCAAACAGATCCGGGCCTGATGAAGACGTTCGATCTAGTCGTTCCCAAGGGGGCAGGACGCGTGTTTGAGGGCCATGTGTGCAGCCTGCTGGCGAACAATGCCGGCCTCAAGCAGATTATCAAGCCGTTGCTCGATGCCTGGAGGGGCATGCGCGCCCGCGCCGCTGAATTGAGCAAGCAACTTGTTGCTTCAGCCCGCGCGAGTGAGCAATGCCAGTTGGTTGCGTCGATCCCTGGCATCGGCGCGGTAACGACTTCCTCCTTCGTTGCAGCGATCGAGGATCCGGGAAACTTTAGAAAATCGCGCTCGGTGGGCGCCTGGATCGGTCTGACGACCAGACGCTACCAGTCGGGTGAAGTCGATTATGACGGTCATATCGGCACGGCGACAATCATCTGCGCGGACTGTTGTATGAAGCAGCGACCGTGAATCGGCGAATCTTTGGCCTGCGCTTCTCGGTTCGCTGAGCCTGCGGCGTAGCCGGTGCATCCGCGAGAATTGCGCGGCGTGCCAGTCCGGCGAACAGCATCAAAGTTATGTTCTGTACGGCCGGGCGAATGGGCATCGTGTTGCCGTCTATGTGCCGGAAGAGCTTGTGCCGGAGGTTCAGCGCAGTCTGGACAACGGGCGGGCTCTGCAGGATCTGCTGCACCAAGCGGCGCCGCGATATATCAAGGCGCTCAAGCGAGCACGCGCCAGAGCTGCGAAGCGCGACGAGGATTGAGCGGTGTCCCGGATAGCGGAGCGGCAGGTCAGTTTTGCTGATTGGGAGTTGGTGCGTCAGGGCCTGTGCCTTGAGCCGTTGCTGCAGGCGATTTCCGATTTTCTTGACGACCAGAAGGACATAATCGACCAGGTCCGCGGCGATCTGACGCGGGGTTTGAAGAAGGCCGAGACGGGTCGCAGCGGCCTGACGCCGCAACAGGTGCTGCGCTCGCTGGTTCTGATGCGCGTCAAGAACTGGAACTATCGCGAATTACGTGAGCGGATCGCCGACGGATGCACGCTGCGCCAGTTCACGGACTTCTATTGTCTGCCAGTGCCTCGACACGATGCGTTCCACCGCGGCTTCAATCGGCTCACGCCCGAGACGCTCAAGGCGATCAATGATCTGGTGGTGCGGGCGGCGGTCGAGCTCGGACTGGAAGACGGCCAAAAGCTGCGTGTCGATACCACGGTGGTGCAGACCGA
>NZ_PYCN01000068.1 GCF_003062295.1 Bradyrhizobium algeriense
CACGAACTCAAGGAGCGCATCATGGCCGGTATCGACGACGTCAATCGCCATCCGGTCATCCACACGTGGACCTACAAACTCGCCGACGCCGCCTGATATGATTCGAACCAAGAAAACGCTAATCTAGTTGCTGTGAGCGGTGTTCCACGTCAGGTTTGTGAACATGCGAACGAGCCGTTCTCGGAAAAAGCCGACTGCGGCGATGATCACCGCGACCACCATCAGCAGTACGTCGCCGTATATGGATGAGCATCAAACAGCTTGAATCTCACGTAGCGTCAGGTTGTAGGCTTGGAAGAACGATGACCAAGGCTACCACGCAGGCGTCCATGGCTCATTTGAGAAATCAATTCGAGCGGCATGCTTGCGAGGTCGACCTTCTCGCTTGCGGATGATGACCGATCATTCAGGTACATCTTGTACCAGGATGGGAAGCGCTCTCGCCGGTTATTGGAATGACACTGAAAGCGGGCAAAGTCGCATGTGGCCTGGGGAGTGTCGGATGATACGAATGCTGAATGCTTGGTGATGTAAGTTGCAATTGCGCAGGTCGCGCACCGCCCGCGCTGCGATCAAGCTACCAGAAGCTCGCGAAGAGACGCGCTCCCGCTGCATAGGCAGTTGTGTCCGGCCGGGGTGTCGGCGTGGACCAGGCAACGTTCCTGTAAAAGGCCGCCGCAGATACTAACTGAGATTCGTGCCATGCTTCGAAGAAGACATCCGCGCCAGGATATCGCGCCACGACATGCAACGCGGTGAGCCAGCAGGCCTGAGGTCAGGCAGGTATCGAAGCGTGCGAGCGCATAGCTGCATGTATGTTGCGGCTTGATAACGCTCTGATTAGGAAGTCGGGCTCAGAGCCCTTTCGTTCTTCGCATCATCATTCGGTCGACACTTCAACGATGGACGAATGCCGTAATGCAACGATCAGAATAGCCGAATGTTCGGGCGATGAAAGCGGAGCGCTTCAGGAGTTTAACAGCCAAAGTCTAGCATCGCTGGTGAACGGTTTCAGCAAGTGGCCGGAAGAGGCGGCCTCTCGCCAAGCCACGATCGCAGTAAACCGGCAAGCATCGGTGATGCGGCAGCCTGTACGGCCAACGCCAGCACCACTGGATGCCCCCGCCGCAAATTGCCAGATACCAGATCATGCTGCGATGCCGAGCGCCCTGGCCGTGAAGTCGCCAGAGGCAAGATGATCCCCGAGCAGGCATTCGAGTTCGGCACGAGACCCAGGGTCGTCGTTTAACGCACGTGTTGTCGTGGTCGGCCGTGTCCGGTTGAAGACGTAATTTCCAGGCCCGACACTACGCAGCTAGTAGCCCGCCGGCGTGACGCGAAGCACATGGTGTTTCTTCTTCAAGCAGCCTCGCACAAAAGGTCTTGTGGCACGCCGATTGCTGGGAGACGGTGAAGAATCCGTCACGACAATGGCGGTATCGCAGGCACCGGCCCGGGAGTTTAGATGAGACTTGCTCAGTTGATCCAAATCAATGCCATCACTGCTGCACTGTTGAGTGCTGTACCGCCGATTGAAGCCACATCCGTCGTGGTGCCGCTGTCATTAGGCCAGCAGCGGCATTGGTCCTATCGCGTCTGATCGTCGGCAGAGAGGCACATCCAGATCGCGCCTCGGTCGCGGCGAGCTGGGAGCGCCCGCCCTTCAGTGGCTTCGGAATTGGTCGCGAATGAGGCGCTGTGCACTACCTTCGTGGAGGGGGCGGCGAGCCGTTCCAGCAGATCGGGCGGCTGGAGTTAAGAGAGAGCTCGATTGGCGCGCAAGAGCTTTGAACCGAGAGAACGAAGTACATTTGCTGGCCGCGGCGCAGAACCACCCTGCGGCACTGGGCTGGGCACCATGTCTGAAGCGGCTCGGTGACCATCGTACCCCAGGAGAAAAAGGATGAAGCTTGGACTGTTTTATGAACACCAGTTGCCGCGTCCTTGGGAGGACGGCAGCGAGCGAAAATTGTTCAGTGATGCGCTGGAGCAGATCGAACTGGCCGATCGGCTCCGATTCGATCACATGTGGGAGGTTGAGCATCATTTCCTCGAGGAGTACTCCCACTCATCCGCACCCGAGGTCTTTCTGGGGGCTGTCTCCCAGCGTACAAAGACTATTCGCATTGGTCACGGCATTTGCCTGTCCTCCCCGAATTACAACCATCCGGCACGGGTGGCGGAGCGTCTGGCGACGCTCGATTTGATCTCTGGGGGGCGCGCCGAGTGGGGGACCGGAGAATCCGCGTCGCTGATCGAGATGCATGGCTTTGGGATCGAGCCCGAGCAGAAAAGTGCCATGTGGCGGGAAGGGGTCGAGCAGACCGCCAATATGATGACGATGCAGCCGTATCCCGGATACGACGGGCAATTCTTCACAATGCCGACCCGTAACATCGTGCCAAAGCCGGTCCAGAAGCCGCACCCACCGATCTGGATGGCGTGTTCACGGCGCGACAGTATTTTGCGTGCCGCGCGTTACGGGGTAGGGGCGCTGGTTTTTGGATTTGTGGAGGCGTCGCAAGCGAAAGTGTGGCGCGACGAGTATTATCAGATCATCAAGTCCAATGAGTGCGTGCCCATTGGGCATTCGGTAAACGCCAACATCGCCACTCTCAACGGTATGATGGTTCATGAGAACGCCGAAGAAGCGATGCGTCGAGGACTCGATGGTTTCAAGTTCTTCGGTTATTCGATCGCGCATTATGCTGTATATGGCGAACACCGCCCTGGGCGCACGAATTTGTGGCGGCGCTTCCAAGCGATCAAGGACGAGATGAAGGAGACGCCAGGCTCAGGCAGCATCGGACAGCCCAGGAGTGTTCGCGAGCATCTCATGGGGTATGCTGATGTCGGTATCGACCAGATGATCTTTATCCAGCAGTGCGGCATGAATAAGCACGAGCATATCTGTGAGGCACTTGAGCTGTTCGCCAAAGAGGTCATGCCTGCTCTGAAAGAGCGGGAAGACGAGCGCGTCCGACGTAAAGAAGAGGAGCTGGCTCCCTACGTAGAGGCGGCACTTGCCCGCAAGTCCTCGATGCCCGAGCTGCACGAGTCGGACATCCCGAATGTCGAGGCGATTGGCATCGTCCTTGAGCGTTGTACAGGTAAGGACTACGCCTCGGCCGGTGGCACCTTCGCGGACCCGACCCGCGGAGGCGCCATTCCGATGGCTTCACGCGAGTCCTTCGCCAAGTCGGCCAAGGTCGACTGACGCGAGGGCCGCGATGGGATCTGGCCGAGTTCATGGGCGGGTGCCCTCAGTGGCCGGCAACGGCCGAGGAAATCGGCCACGCATCGCTCACAGTCCTAAGAAGCTTGTGTGCTGGCCGCGCCAATCCTACAATTGATTTCTCTGCGAAGCTGGGAACGCGGAGTCGAACCCAAAGCTATGCGTCTAAGTTTTCTGGGTGACTACGTTGATCGGGGTAGATGCCGAATGCCTCACCCCCTGAATCCAATTGCCCCTTTAGCTGATGGATGCCCCAATCCATACGCGAAATCATGGGTACTACTCAGTTATCCGAACTGGGCTGAGCATTGAAATCCTATAAGCATCTGCGCATTCGATGAAGATATCCCAAGCCTTTTGAAACGGCTCACCGGCTCCCGAACGTGCCGCCCACACATAGGTGCAGCCGCGTGCACGGCCATTCCTATAGGGTCGAGGTGCAACTCGATGGACCAGGGATCCTGTCACCGGATTCGTCGTAGACTTTTCTGACCTAGATCATCAGTGCACTTGATCATTGATGCCTAAACGAAGTCGAGGGATTGGAGAATCCTACGGCAGAGAACATTGCCGTTTTGATCTTGGAGAGATTGAAGCACAAGCTTCATCAAATATTATCCGTTCGAGCCTACGAAACCTCCGATTGTTGGGCTGAATATGATGGACGATGACAAGAAAAGCAGCTTGTTTGGCCTGCTTCTCGTCGTCGAATTTGCAATCCTTCGAGCCCTAAAGCTTAAAAAAAGGCGTGCATCTAAAACCCCTTCTGCCCGAACCATCGATTCCCGCTCAAGCGCTAGGAGATTCTTCACAGGCCGATTGCTTATGGGTCCCGGATCACGCTCGCTTGTCCGGCACGCGGAGGACTACTCTGCCGCGACCAGTGGCTCTCGTTGAGATATGCTCGGTACGCCAACGCAATTCCCTCCCTCAGCGAGGTGCGGGCTCGCCAGCCGAGCGCGGTGAGGTGGCAGACATCGAGCAGCTTGCGCGGCGTGCCGTCGGGGCGCGAGGTGTCAAAGCTGATCTCGCCGGTATAGCCGACAGTTGCGGCCACGACACGGGCGAATTCGGCAATCGTGATGTCCTCGCCGGTGCCGATATTGACCAGTTCGCTATCCGAATAGATCTTCATCAGATGGATGCAGGCATCCGCGAGATCGTCGACATAGAGGAATTCGCGCCGTGGCGTGCCGGTGCCCCAGACCACGACCTCGCTGGCGCCGGATGCCTTCGCCTCATGGAAACGGCGGATCAACGCAGCCACGACGTGGCTATATTCGGGATGATAATTGTCTCCGGGGCCATAGAGATTGGTCGGCATCACATTGATGAAGTCGGCGCCATACTGTCTCCGATAGGCCTCCACCATCTTGATCCCGGCGATCTTCGCAATCGCATATGGCTCGTTGGTCGGCTCCAGTGGGCCGGTCAACATGGAATCCTCGCGCAGCGGCTGCGGCGCCAGCTTGGGGTAGATGCAGGAGGAGCCGAGGAACATCAGCTTCTCGGCTCCGTTGACATGCGCCGCATGGATCACATTCGTCGCGATCGCCAGGTTGTCGTAGAGGAATTCGGCGCGAAGCGAGTTGTTGGCGACGATGCCGCCGACCTTGGCGGCAGCGAGAAACACCACCTGCGGACGTCTGGCGGCGAACCATTGGTTGACTACCCCCTGATCACGCAGATCGACTTCATTGCGGGTCGTTGTCAGCAGTTCGACATCTTCACGCCCCAGCCGGCGCGCCAGTGCGGAACCGACCATGCCGCGATGGCCGGCGACGTAGACGGTCTTGCCCTTCAGCTCAAAGGGAATGCTTGCCATGAGCCGCCTCCCGTCGCGCGTCTTCGAGGTCGCTCGCGACCATCTCCTTGACCACTTGGGCAAACGACGTCTTGGGCTTCCAGCCGAGCTTCTCGCGCGCCTTGCTGGCATCGCCGACCAGAAGATCGACTTCGGTCGGCCGGAAATAGACCGGATCAATCCTGACCAGGGTCCTGCCGGACTTGCCATCGAACCCGGTCTCGTCGACGCCCTTGCCACGCCATTCGATGCGGCGGCCGACTTCGGCAAACGCCAGTTCGACGAATTCCCGCACCGAACGGGTCTCGCCGGTCGCCAGCACGAAATCGTCGGGGGCATCGGCCTGCAGGATCCTGTGCATGCCCTCGACATAATCCCGCGCATGGCCCCAGTCGCGCTTGGCCTCGAGGTTGCCGAGATAGAGCACCTCATCGAAGCCGGTCTCGATGCGGGCGACGCTGCGCGTGATCTTGCGCGTGACAAAGGTCTCGCCGCGGATCGGGCTCTCATGATTGAACAGGATGCCGTTCGAGGCATAGATGCCGTAGGCCTCGCGGTAGTTGACCGTGATCCAGTAGCCGTACAGCTTGGCGACGCCGTAAGGCGAGCGCGGATAGAACGGCGTGGTTTCCTTCTGCGGCACCTCCTGGACCAGACCGTAGAGCTCCGAGGTCGAGGCCTGATAGAACCGCGTCTCCTTCTCCATGCCGAGGATGCGGATCGCCTCCAAGAGCCGCAGCACGCCGATGGCGTCGGCATTGGCGGTATATTCCGGGCTTTCGAAGCTGACGCCGACATGGCTCTGGGCGGCGAGGTTGTAGATCTCGGTCGGCCGGATCTGCTGCATCAGCCGGATCAAATTGGTCGAGTCCGTCATGTCGCCGTAATGCAGCAGGAACGGCACCTTGCGGGAATGCGGGTCCTGGTAGAGGTGATCGATGCGGGCGGTGTTGAACGAGGACGACCGCCGCTTGATGCCGTGGACCTCATAGCCGAGGCCGAGCAGATATTCGGCAAGATAGGCCCCGTCCTGGCCGGTGACGCCGGTGATCAGCGCCACGCGCCGCTGTGAATCCTGAGCCGTCATTCTCTCTCCGGTTATGCGCAAGGGAAGGCCGTCATTTGCGAAGTCTAACTGAAAGTCGATTCAAATCAGGCGGTTAGGCCGCCGAGTCAGCATCGGCCGGGGCAATGAAAGCTGGAGCCCGCCCTTTGCCTTGTGCTGTGGTGCGATTGTGACGAGCTACTTTGCAATTCGACAGCAATGACATGGTACGACGCGCCTATTGAAGAGCCCGAAATACGCTGGCGACGCATCCTAAAAGCCACGAGTTGATCGAGAGGCGCGCATAATCCATCCGCTTTATCGTCAGGCCGGCGCATACACTATATATACATTGATATACATTGCGCAGGAAGGGGGTGCGTGTAATCGAGAATTCAAGGACAAAGTTCAACGGACCTCCGCGAGGCCCTGTAAGTAGGCAGCTGCCGAGCGCTCCAAAAGTTCTCGACAGGACTGCTGGCTAGGCTTCGGCAGGCCTTTTTCTAAGAGACCGCATATTTCCATGGAACCCACATCATCCTTAACAGTACATCGGCAGATTGCTTCTCTTCTTCCAAAAGCCGGATCGCGTTATCTTGGACATCGGCTGCAACGACGGAACCGATACGCGAAAGTTTCTCGAGCTCTGCCCGCAGGCTCAGCTCTACTGCTTTGAGCCAGATCCCCGAGCGGCTGCTCGCTTCAAGAAAAACATGGATCTGTACCTCGACAAAGTGAAGCTATTCGAGATCGCGGTCAGTGACCGAAATGGCAGGGTCGATTTCCATCCAAGCAATGGAAATGGAGATGCGAAGGAATGGGATCTCTCTGGCTCAATACGCCGACCCAAGAATCATCTCGTGGAACATGACTGGGTTCGGTTTGATCATCCCATCTCAGTTGAAACTCGACGGTTGGATGATTGGTGCAGTGAGGCGAACTTAAAACGCATCGATTTCATCTGGATGGACGTGCAGGGAGCCGAGTCCGATGTGATCGCTGGCGGCAGGAATACCTTGAGCAACACGCGCTTCGTCTACACGGAATGCAGCGACCAGGAGCTCTATGAAGGGCAGCAGTCCCTGCAAGCCAATCTTGACCTGTTACCTTCGTTCGTCCGGCGATGAACCCTCACTCGCCTGCGACCAGCTCTTCGATAAGAACTCGCAAGTACCCAAATCCCGAAAAGCCGCAGGCCCAACAAAAACAGCTTGAATCTCACGTAGCGTCAGGTTGTAGGCTTGAAAAAATGCTGACTAAAGCCATCATTAGCAACTCAAACGAGTGCCACGCAACGTTCCCATTGAGGGATTCGTGTCTTCTCGAGCATCCTCGTGACGCTTTCATTCAGTGTGCTTCGAGAGGCTGAGTCACTTCGCGTGTTGGCAGGCAGAAACAGATCGGAGTCAAGGAAAGATCCACAAATCCAAGAGGGCTCGTAAGAGGGCTCGTAGTGGTGCGACGTGGGAGGTAGATCAGTCCGTGCAAGCGCTTCGGAGGGCCGGCCACCCTTAGGCAGAGTCACCCATGTGGGTGAGGCGTGCGCCGCATTGGCTGGGCCGCGTGGCACGTTGCGATCTTCTCAGCCGATCTTGATATGCAGGTGGCGAGGGCGCCGTATTCTTTAGGAAGTGCGGTATCGCTGCGAAGGAGCTGAACTACTGTGATGCTTGCTGCCTTCTCCTCGTTTCGTGGAGCATGTTGGGAAACCTCAGTCCGCTGCTCACCGGGGGCCGGCGGTTGCGCCGGCATGGTCATCATGGTCGTGTAATTTCGGACTCCCGCCATGCGTGCAGAAGTCGACGTCGCCGCTTTCGAGTTCGTGTCACGGCGAAGCGCCCCAATGGGTGAGGCTGCGGATCCGGCAGACGTCTCGAACTTCCGAGATCGTATGCGCAGGGTCGTCTTTGAGCCTTACTCTGCTTACCGCAGCCCCAGAAGTAGAGTCTAGAAGTCGACGGAAGCTGTTTCGCCCAAGTTTCCTGAGCCCGCATGATGTGACCGTCGTGGCAACACAGGCGCGGAGGCGGAGCGGCTTTGGCCGGTCTTTCAACGGCGACCACAACTTCGCCGACAGGCGAGCCAACATTCAGAAAGGAAGCATGTCTTGACTCAGGCCGAAAAAGACGTGGTCGAGCACATGCTCGCATCATTAGCGATCAGCTCGCTGCAAAGTGGCATTGCACCTACCAACGAACAGGTTGCGCATCATTTTGAGCTATCATGCGAGGAGGTTGGACTTGTCGTCACGCTTGAATCTGCGACCCGAATCTTCAATTGCGTCGCACGCGAGATCCACAAGGCGCAGTCGGTGCTCGAGTTCATCGGTCGCGCCACGGATCAAATGCAGTGAGCGAACGGAATGGAGCTCCTCGCACGAGCGCGCAGCACAAAGTCGCCCTCGTTGGTCCGGCATCATAATGGAGGGTAGGACCGACAGGTTAGGTTCCACATAGACTGCATAATTCTGCTCGACGTCCACAAGCAGGGTACCAATCCGCCCCGACCTCTGCCTCACCGGAATTGTTGAAGGCCGTACCCGTCCACTCTGAGCACTCTGCGACAGCTCCGACAACGGTGATGCAATTCGGCCAGCCAGGTGTGGCGCGAGGGCTGTCGATCTCGAAAGCGGGTCGCGTCAGCGCAGAGCTCGTCCGATGCACGCTCGATCGGTCCGATCCTGCCGTCGAAATATCGAGCGTCGCAGAGCATGACTTCGTCTCGGATGCTGCGGGCCTTGAGCGGCCTGCGATCTCAGGCTAGCTAACGTAAAGCGAGCTCAGATCTGCAGCTTCACATTGTTCCAGAACAAAGGTTGGTCCAACCTATGAAAACGCTAACGACGTTAGGGGCTGCTATCGGCGCAGCTTTGGCAAATGACATCAGCTTTTCCGGCGGATCGATATGTGACCCGGTCCCCCTCCCATTTCCGGCCGAAGACGACATGTTGGGGAACGTCTCGCTTCGTCGTCGGCGTGAGTTCGCCTGGGGACGGCATCACGCTCATGAGGTCTTGCGCAAATTGGGTTTCGCTCCTGTTCCGATTTTGTCGAGAGTGGATCGGGCTCCTCTTTGGCCTTCGGGAGTCGTCGGCAGCATTTCCCACTCTTCGTCTGATTGCGGAGCTGTTGCTGGAAAGTCCAACACTGTGCTCGCTCTGGGGTTGGACATTGAAGATCAAGAACCGCTAGGAGCGGACCTTTTGCCGCTCGTGTGCACCTCCGAGGAAATCGAGCGTAAGGAGTGGTCCAGCAGTCGCTTCGGCCCGAAATTGTTCTTCGCAATAAAGGAAGCCGTATACAAATCATATGCGCCGGCAACTGGTGAATTCTTGGATTTTCAAGATGTCAGTGTCAGGACGAATGATCAGAGCGGGGTCTTCGAGGCTGAGATTGTCAACCCGGAAAAGCCTACTAGTTTCGGCAGTCGAACCATAAATGGAATCTATCGTCCATTTGTTGGAGGAATTCTAGCACTAGCCGTGCGATTTCGAGGCGCGTGATGCATCTCGTCAGCTAAATGCTGGAAGGCCAAACGAGACCTCATCGAGGTTGCCTTGCAATTGAAGAATATTCTTCTGTTCTAGTAGCGAGTGGGCGCTTTGACTCCGATAAGAAGCTTAATGTGTATGACTCCGTAGCGCCCCGCTGCCCTCTCCGCGATCCGACCAGACAAGGTCCTTCACCGAGCCCTTTCTGATCGAACGTGAGCTGAGATGCCGGTCATCATGTGGGTCTCTCAATCAGGAAACCGTGAAAAGGGAGCGCCTGATAGGTCACGACTAGCTGCCGTTATCCGGGTTTCGCGCGATGATGCCCACGCTCGCAATAGCGATGGCGCCGTTAGATCCAACATCGAACAAGCTATGTAAACTGCCGGATACGCAACGTGGTGAGAGCGACGCCGCAAGCAACAGCCAAGCCAGAGATGATCGAGGCGGTGGGCGCCCGTCGGGCTGCCGAGTCGCAATTCGCCTTGGCCTGCGCGCGCGCTTCCGTACGAAAGCAAACGCGCCTCTTGTCTAGAAGCCGCCAAGCTGTTGCGAATGCGACATCGCGAGCGAAAAAAACAGCCAATTTGCGGTTGCGTCGCAGTGGCTCAAATCCTGCACCGCGCCAGGTGGCAGTAGGGCCAAGCCGGTCGCAGAAGTCCGAAGTTGCAATTGAAGGGGAATCGCGAGCTGCGGAGCATTGGGAGCTTTTTGGGTTTCTAAGCCTCTCAACGCATTTCCGCTGTGCTTCGTTACGCTTGCCCATGGCGTGAGAGCGTGGCGCAATCCCGATGCGCTGACCGTGGTCTTCCCTCCCGTTGGAGAATGCATCAAGACCAAGTGGTAGATTGCGACGCAGGACGTCAGCCACCTGGTCGTCACGCCGGGCACGACCAAGCACCAGATCGATGCGCTAATCGAAGCTATGACGACGAGAAGGCTGGGGCTCGAGGAATCGGACATTCGTGATGGCTGCGTGTGGCACGCTTAACCCCCTAACATCGGAGTAGGTGAGGTGCGTCGAGTGTCTACTCCGCTTGCTCTCGAAGGAGATGAATGTTGCAATCACATTGATCGAGCACCGCATCATGACATTCGAAGGGTTGTCGGGCCTTAGTAGTCTCGCATTCGTTGCCGGAACGGCCTATCGTACCGAGCCAAACATGGTGCGGTCCTCTCGGTCGGATCCGTCACCTTTGGCTAAGGACTGCCGATAAAAATTTCGATGAACGTTTCTGGAGCTTCGGGCGAATGTCCTCGACGCGATCTCAAGCCGGAGCACTGTTGTGGATCGGCGAGGAGAACCAATGGCGACAAACGAGCGTTGCTAGTCGCGAAGCGTCTAGCCGTCAAATCTTGTGCAAGCAATTTCTGCGGGGGACGCCGAGTTGGGTAAGTCAAGCGAGCGGATTGGAAGCGCCCGAGTAAGCTTAAGAAGGAAGCGTGCCGGAGCGGCTTCCGCCTACCGCTGCGCGACCGCAAAGGCGCCGATCGATGAGAAGGGGGGCTGCCATTCGGCGTGCCCGGCTCGAGAGCGGGCTTACGCTTGGCGATGGTGCATCGGCAGCATGTATTTCAGTCCGGATGATCAGTCGGTTCGAAACGAGGCAATCGACCGTCAGCATTGTGCTGCTTGAAAGTTTCTGCGCGAGATTAGGTAATGACCTCGGCGTTTTTCCGTGAAGTTGAACGACGGGAGAGGCTCAACTCAAAGGCGCTGATCGAAGTGGAGGTCGTCCGCTCAGCTGGCAGGTACGGCACACCTATCGCTTGCTGTCGCACCGAAAGGGAGCACGGAAGCTTTTCGAACCCTGAGCTGGGCCCGGTTGTCTGAACAGATTTTCCGCATCGATAAGTGGAGCCTCTGCCGAGGTTAGGCTGCCAAGCGGAGAGGCAGCGTGGTGAAGTAAGCTTGATCGGGCGTCGCGCCGTCAAGGCTCCGATCGAAGCACGGGCCTCGCTGACGCTGTCGTAGCCGCGCAGATACACCTCCTCGTACTTGACGCTGCGCCAAGGCGCTCGACGAACACGTTGTCACGCCAGGCACCCCGGCCGTCCATGCTGATGGCGACGCCGTTGTCGGCGAGCACGCCGGTGAATGCCGCGCCCGTGAACTGCGAGCCCTGATCGGTGTTGAATATCTCCGGCTTGCCGTGACGCGCCAAAGCATCCTCCAACGTCTCGACGCAGAATGCCGCTTCCATTGTGATCGACAGCCGCCACGACAGAACCCGGCGGGTCGCCCAGTCCAGCACGACAGCGAGATACACAAAGCCACGCGCCATCGGGATGTACGTGATGTCCATCGCCCAGACCTGGTTCGGCCGCGTGATCTCCATGCCGCGCAGCAGATATGGATAGATTTTGTGGCCGGGCTCGGGCTTGGTGGTGCGCGGACGGCGGTAGAGCGCCTCTATCCCCATCTGCCGCATCAGCGTTTTGACATGCCGGCGGCCGATCTTGCACCCCTCGGCAGCCAGCAGGCCTCGCAACATTCGCGAACCGGCGAAAGGAAACTCCAGATGCAGCCGGTCGAGCCGTCGCATGATCGCGAGGTCGTCGGACGACACCGGGCGCGGCAGATAATAGACGCTGCCGCGGCTGATGTTCAGAGCTTCCGCTTGCCGGGTGATCGGCAGATCGTGCGCACGGTCAATCATCGCTTTGCGCTCAGCAATCCCGCCTTAGTGAGCGCTCCTTCTAAAAAACTGATCTCGGCGCTGCACGCCCCCTGTGGGATAGAAACGGGTTGGCGATAGACTGCGTTCGGAAGGGAGCGGCCGATACGATTTTGGTGGCATTTAACCCCGTCAA
>NZ_PYCN01000069.1 GCF_003062295.1 Bradyrhizobium algeriense
CTCCATGCTGGAAGTTGGCGTAGGCGCTCGCCAGAAATAGACCCACGAGCAGCGACAAAGCTGCACCGAATAGAAGCCTTTCAAGTTTCCGGCTCGAACCCAATGATCGTCTGATGTCCCGAGTCAAAAGTACGGTCGCTAGCTTCGGTCACAGTCGCAATTTTGTGCCGTGTCCGTTTCAAGTCACACGATGGGCGTTCGATTTTTGCAGCGATCGACATCGGGAAGGGCAACGCCGCTCTTGGCTTCGCACTCATCATCGAAAAGGAAATCGGGCCCGGCATCTATGGCAGCGTCCCGGCGCCCAGCCCGCAGGAATGATGACTGGCATCGCAATGACGATCCGAGATCCCTCAACTCCATCCAGTCCGGCGAGATCCTAGCTCTATCCACACCTCCGCAAATGCTCCAGTCAGACAATGTCGCGAATTGCCGGTTCGACATCAGCATCTACCCATGCTCGCCACAGGTCGCGTGTCGAGGCCAGCTCTCTCCGCTGCTTCGTCACGACGCCTTGCGGCTTCCATCATAGCCATTTTCCTACCGTTCGGTGCCGCGCTGGCGGCGGCGTTACTACTTCGGCAGTTAGGAGGTTGCGCCTTGCTAAAATCATCTTTGATCGCTTCGAGTCTGATTGCAACATCGGAGGTCGGTAAGACCTCTGGCGTCGTGTCCGCGCCTGCTGGTTTGGTTACTTTATCACCATGACTCGCTGCTTTCCACGGTGGCATACCCCACGGGTAATCCTGTCCCTTGAGCCCCCCACCGCTGTTCAACGTGCTTTGGTACTTAGGAGGTTGCACCTTGCCGAAGTCGATTTGAAGCGCTTCGGATTTGTTCGCAGAACCGGAAGCAAGTGGGATCTCCCGCGCCGCCGTGGCCCGTGACTGCACCGCCAACATTATTTTGTCGATGTTTCTGGGCGAAATGCTGTTCGAATGGTGACCGTCGTCCACGCGACTCTCTTTATTCGTAGGAAGTTGCGTCTTGCTAAAATCATCTTTGATCGTGTCGTTTCTGTTTGCAGTATCGAAGGTGGGTAAGATCTCTAAAGCCGTGTCCGCACCTGCTAGTTTAGTTGCTTCATCACCATGACTCGCTGCTGCCAACAGTGGCATGCCCGACGGCTCATAGTACTCCCGGTGCGCTCCACCGCTGTCCAACATGCTTTGATACTTAGGAGGTTGCGCCTTGCCGAGGTCGACTTGAAGCGCTTCGGATTTGTTCGCAGAACCGGAAGCAAGTGGGTTCTCCCGCGCCGCCGTGGCCCGTGACTGCACCGCCAACATTATTTTGTCGATGTTTCTGGGAGAAATGCTGTTCGAATAGTGATCGTCGTCCACGCAACTCTCTTTATTCGAAGGAGCGTCAAAACGAGCGGTATTTTCCCAAGCCGCCTTATGCTGCATTGCTTCTGCAGCTCTCATTTTCTGGGCATTTTGCTCATGCTCTTGGAGGCCCTTTAGGCGCGTCTTCAGTTTTATTCCCAACACTTTCGTTGTAACGACCTTCGCATTGCTGCCCACATATTTCGTTTGACGCTTGTACAACTTGCCAAGGGTCTGTTTGGTTTCGGTTAATTGATAGGTGCTTTCGTCGAACGTGGCCGACCTTTTGGTCCAAAGCCTTCGATGGGACGTAATGTTTCTGCCCAGCTCGTTTCCCTGCGGATCCAGTAGAGATGTATATGACTTGACACCAAAGAGCGTTTTGGTTTCGGTTACCTCAGTTCTCCTGTCTTGCGATTTTCTCGAATACTTCGAGAAGCCGCGATTTTCGCGACCGATCAGTTCCAGATTGCCGTCTTCGTCTCGCTCGAAAACTTCTTTTCTGGAGCCTTTGATACGCGTTAGGATTCGATATTTCTTGTTATCGGCCCCGCTTTCGTAAGGGGCGCTAATCTCCTCAGAAATCGCCCTGAAGAGCCGACCGTCCCGAAGCCTGTCCGTGTAGTAGCTGGTGCGAATCAGTTGGCCTTTTTCGTCCCGTTCCCATTTTTCACGGTAACTGCCATCTTTGAATTCGAGGCTGTGGGAGCGAAGTTCTCCCTTCGCGTCAAAGTCGTAACGCGCCTTTTTCCGCCAATCCTCCCTTTCAAGCTGGCTGATGTAAACAGCGTCTGACTGCGGCCCACGTTTGAGGACCTCCGTGGTCTTCCTGACCACGCCCCTCTTGCGCGTGCGCTCGCCATTCTTATCGATTGCTAGCTTCTTGTTGCCGAGGAGCTTGTAGCCGATCTCCCCGTGATAGCCCTCTTTCACTTTGTCAAAGAGTTCCATCTCGTTGGCATATGTCGCTTGTTTGCTCGGTCTCCTAAGCCTGCGATCTATTCTGCGAGCTTTGTCGGCCGTTTCCCGCGCTCGAAGATGCTGCTCTGCTTCGCGCCTAACGGAACGCGCGTTCTTATAGACAGGATCTCTCAGCTTGATCGGTTTTTTTTGAATGTCGACCATGAGTTGGATCTTCTGCAAAGCTTTTCGATCGAAAGGGAACATGGAAGGCAGCAAAACTCATGCACAGCGTCGCGCGGAAGGGCGTTGCCGGCTGTCCTTTGACAACCGGCTTTCGCCACTGACACGCGGCTGCGTGCGCACGATTGTCAGGTTCCCCAACTACGGGCAACGTCGCGTGATCTGTCGTTCCGATCGTCGTATCTGCTGCCTGGCGGCCGCTGCGGCTTGCTCATATCGCTGGTGTTGCCCGACTCGGCCTCCTGACGCGACAGAAGCCTATCCGTTACGCTCGTTGGAAGATCCAGCGCTTTATCCTTATTCCTCTCTTGGTGAGCCCTCTGCAGAGTTTGAGCAAGCGACGTAAATGAGGGTTTCGTGTAACTTACACCTCTAGCCTCTCCATCGTCGGCATAGAATATCTCTTCTGGCGTGTACATGTCGATTATGGATTTGCCCTTCGGCAATTCGATTGAATGACCTTCAACAAGGGTCTCATCTACCGCCACGAGTACGCGATCATGGGATGCATACTTATCGAGCATCTCATCCCAATTTGGTTTGAACGTGCCCCATTGCGGATTGATACCATGCTCTTTGCACACCTCCTGAAAGTACTTAGGAAAGCGCGTTGGGCCTCCAAGAAAATCCGGCGTGACGAACGTATTGCCCTCCGGCATCCTGATTATGATCCGATGGTCCATTGCATCCATGGAGGGTGATCCCTGGACGGCTTGTGCCGCTACGTCGTCGGGTAGTTTCCCGAGAACATCTTTTATCGGGAAGTATGTCGTATCGATCTTCACATAGGCACGATGGGTATCCTGGTTATACCCGCGGCTTTCGCCGACATAGTCGCGTAAGCGGTGGGTCGCTTGATTGGGCCCAAGCGTGCGCTCGATGAAGTCGATGGTTTGGTAGCCGTGAAGTTTTGACTTCAGCCATACGTCGCCGCCAAGTTCCATCTCTAAGTCCGAAGCCGTACACTCCTCATAACCATCGTCCGGGAGGCGCGAAAGCCCCTTCATGACTCCGCCCTTCATTCGAACCATGATGTCCGGAGCCTGCTCGCCGCTAGTATGCGGATTTTTATGGGCGACCTCCCGTCGTCTGTTCCCGGCTGGAGTCTTGTAAATTTGCGCTTCGCCATCGAGTTTGAAAGTCGGAACGATTTCTCGTTTCCCGTCCTTAAACACTACTTTGTTGGCTTGGAAAAGGTCGTTATCACGCTCCGCTGTGAGCCCAAGTGATGTCGTGATTTTCCTGAACTCAGAATTTTTGTATTCTACCGTGGTTTTTTGGCCGTCTGGAGCCTTGATGGCAGTCCAAAGTCCATTCTTGGTATAGTAGTTGTCTCCGTACCTGATGTAGACAAGCTCCTCGTCCATCTGTTTGACGGTTTTGGTGCCCAACATGGAGAGAGCCTGAAATTTCGCACCAGTAAAAAATGTGTATACGTTTTTCGCTGGGAGGTCTTCGGAACCATCCGAATTCAACGACACTACCGTGATGCCGTTTTTTCTAAGTGTGGTGTCTTCGACCGCAATCAACAGGTCGTCGTTCGAGGGAAGTTTGGCGGCGTCGGTACGCCGGCTTGCCCTGAGTTCAAGCGCCGCCAATCGTCTAGCGGAGGCGTCGAGATCTTCGACGTCAGCGGCGTCAGCGGCGTCAGACATGTCATTATCACCGGCCATGTAAGCGATCCTTCAAGACACTTGGCTGCAATTGTTTTTCGTTTGTTTTTCGTCTCGGGCCTTAACAGCTCTTAGCAACGCCATAAGCCGGCGTTCACGAGAATTCATAAATAGTTTCGGATCGTCCATCGGCGCATAGTCGCCTGCATCAATATCCAAAAGCGTACTCAATTCAGGTGATAGCCGAACGCTGTTTCCACTTTGACTGAGCCCGGAGTGCGGTGATGGAAGTTTTACGAGCGGCAACTTGGCTTCCTTTCAATAGCGAACGCACGGGTTGGCGCGTTGGATTTCCTTTATAGAGATCTGAAATTCTGGAGCGTCAACGTCGAATCGCGCTGCACTTGTAATGTGGTTACATCGGACACGCTGTACGCATCCGAGGGCGGCCGCCTTGCAGAGGTTGGCTATTGCATGATTACAAGCAGTATGGACACCATATCTACTGCCAATAATGCGAAAGTTATGGAGGTTGTCGACACAGGACGGCGGCGGCGGTTCAGTATTGAAGCGAAGCAGCGGATTGTGGAGGAGAGTTATTGCTGTGGCGATCCTGTTACTCGCCGCCACGGACTTTTTCCTGGCCAACTGTTCGGATGGCGACGCCTGGCGCGACAGGGCGCTCTTGGAGCGCTTAACCCAAAGATGGCGAACACGGGTTTATTGCGGCTCTGATTGAGCCGGATCCAACGAGAAGCGATGGGAGCCGTGACGCCGCTCGCTGCGAGCAGGTTGTTGGACGGATAGAGATCGTGCTCGGCAGCGGTGTTCGTCTGATCGTTGGAGTGGATGTCGACATCGCCGCTCTATCGCGGGTCTTAAGAGTGCTGGAGGGACGATGATCCCAATTCCGACGGGCGTTCGTGTGTGGCTTGCGACCGGCTACACCGACATGCGGTGCGGCTTTCCGAGTTTGGCTCTCCGCGTGCAGGAAGTGCTCAAGCAAGATCCTCTTGGCGGAAATCTTTTTTGCTTCAGGGGAAAACGCGGCGATCTTTTGAAGGTATTTGGCATGATGGCCAGGGGGCATGCCTGTTTACAAAAAGACTTGAGAGATGAAGGTTCATCTCGCCTTCGGTTGCAGGGGAAGCAGTGACGATCTCTCCGGCGCAATTGAGCTATCTCTTGTCTGGAATCGACTGGCGCAATCCTCAAGGAACGTGGCGTCCAACGCGAGTTGGATAAGCATTTTGTGATTGAACTTGCCAGCCAATCTGATTTCACTCGCTTCATGAATTTGAAGTCGGATGATCTTCCTTCGGACCTCGCGAGAGCCCAGGCGGCGCTGCTGGTCGAGCGTGAAGCGCGGCAAAGGGTCGAGGCTGAGCGTGATGCGGCCGTGGCTGAAGCCGCCAGCGCGCAGGCAAAGCTGTCCGACACCGAAGCGCTGATCGCTCATCTGCAGCTCAGGATCGAAAAGCTGAAACGCGAGTTGCATGGGTCGCGCTCCGAACCCACGGCGCGGCTGATCGAGCAGTTGAAAGATCTGGTAATGTCGGCGACCGAGGATGAGCTTGCAGCTCGGGCCGCGGCGGCGAAAACCCAGACCGTGCGCGCGTTCACGCGCAAGCGGCCGGTACGCAAGGCCTGGCCGGATGACATCGAACGCGAGCGCGTCGTCATCGATCCCCCGACCACCTGCGCCTGCTGTGGCGGGGCGCGGTTGTCGAAGCTGGGCGAGGATGTGACCAGGACATTGGAGGCGATCCCGCGCCGCTACAAGCTGATCGAGACGGTGCGAGAGAAGTTCACCTGCCGGGATTGCGAAGCGATCATGCAGCCGCCGGCGCCATTCCATGCCACGCCGCGCGGCTTCATCGGACCCAGCTTGCTGGCGATGATCCTCGTCGATAAGTTTAACCAGCACCAGCCGCTTAATCGTCAGAGCACGCGCTTCAGGTGCGAGGGGATAGACCTGTCGACGCAGACGCTGGCCGATCAGGTCGGCCACGGAACGTTCGCCGTCATGCCGTTCTTCGACCTTATCGAGAGCCATGTGTTCGCGGCTGAGCGGCTTCATGGTGACGACACCACCATCCGCATTCTGGCGAAAGGCAAGTGTACGACCGGGCGAATCTGGACCTACGTGCGTGATTATGCACACCCCGTGATTATGCGCAGCTCGCAGGAACAGGAGCCTATATCCATGGGATTCTCGGACGACTTCCGGCTGGCGAACTGCGCATAATTTCAAAGGCTCATCAGGAACTGCATGAGCTTGTCCGGCGGACGATACCGGCCTTGACTGGCCGTCATGGGCTGCAGTCGTTTGAGCGTGCGCTCTTTCATCGCGAGGTCTGCCTGAAGGTACATGTGTGTCGTGGCGGGGCTCTCATGACCGAGCCATAGGGCGATGACGCTGATATCGACGCCGGACTGCAGGAGATGCATCGCCGTAGTGTGGCGGATGGTGTGAGGCGAAATCGAGCGGCGCGCGAGTTGCGGATAACGTTCTGCGGCGGCCGATACCGCAAGTTCAAGGCGCTGGGTGACGTTTGAACGCGCCATGCACCGTCCGCCCCGATTCGGAAACAGGAAGTCCTGCTCGCCCGTTCCGTTCAACCGGCGCTTCCAATTGCGGATCATCTTCGTGGTCGTACGCCAGAGCGGAACGCTGCGGTCTTTGCGCCCCTTGCCATGCAGGTGCGCGACCGCCGTGCCGTCAACGACGACATCGCCGACGCGCAGGCCGAGGGCTTCGGACACGCGGGCGCCGGTGTTGTACATCAGGCTGAACAGTGCGCGATCTCGCTCACCTGCCCAAGTCTGCGTATCCGGCGCGTCAAGGATCGCTTGCATCTCCTCGCGTGACAGAAATCCCAGAACCGGCCGGTCGAACCGTTTCATCGGAATGGCCAGCACCTGTTCGATGACGAGGAGCGCGGTCAGGTCATAGTGGGCGGCATACTTCAGGAAGGAGCGAAGCGCCGCCAGGCGGGCGTTGCGCGTGCGCGCACCGTTACTCCGCTCCTTCTCTAGATGGTCGAGAAAGTCCAGGATCAACTGCGCATCGAGGTCAGCCAAGATCAGCCGGGTGGGCTCCTTGCCGATCTGCGCCGCGGCGAAGCCAAGCAACAATCGGAATGTGTCCCGGTAGGCGGCGATGGTGCGAGGGCTGACGGCTCGCTGATTGCCCAGATGCTCGACAAAAAAGCGTTGAAGCAGGATGGGGAAGGACGGTGTCGGGTTGGGATCAGACATGATGCCCCCCTCCGCCGTTTGCTGCGAAAAGCTCGAAACGTTTGCCGGAGACCGCCATGAGTTCTGGGACGCCGGTCAGGTACCAATAGGTATCGGAGATCTTGGCATGGCCGACGTAGGTCGAGAGCGCCGCCATGGCGTTGTCGATATCGGCGTCATGCTCGTGCCAGAGCTGAACGCGGCGGCAGATGAAGGTGTGGCGCAGGTCATGGATGCGCACCTCGCCATGGCCGCCCCGCGCGATCCAACCGAGGTCGGTGCGAAGCTTCTGGAAAACCTTATTGATCCTCCGCTTCGCGATGAAACCGCCCGTTGAGGACAGGAACAGCGGTGAGTCCTTGGAGAGCGCACCGTGACGCGCCCGAACCGCCAGATAGCGCCGCAGCGCGGCGACGACGGTGGCGTGTAGCCGCGGCAGAGCAGCGCGTGCACCGCCTTGATCGCCTCGGTCCCGCTCCGTTTCGGTCGGTAGCCATAAGCTGCGGGATCAAGGTCCGCCTCGAAGATCGGCTCCAGCACCAGCTTGGTGGCAGTTTGCACCACCCGGTCCCGGATCGTCGGCACGGTTACTTCGAACTGCACATTGGCCCGGTCAGGCTTTGGGATCGGCCGAGATAACCCACCCGTTTGATCCCCTTCGTGGTCATCAGTTTGTTGTGCTGAAGGTCAGGAAGGTCTCAGGCGTAGAGACGTTGAGCCTGCGCCATGCCGAGAGGGGCTCGTTTGCAGTCCCACGCGAATGGACTGACTGGGCACCTCCTGGCACTCCGAGTGAGCCTATTAATGGCCAACAGCCAGTGCTCTTCGATGTTGCCGGCGCGCTGGCGCTCAGCGAAGTCGTCTGTTCGTTGAAACGCAAGAAGTGAGGCTTGACCGATGACTCGATTTCTGAATCACTCGGACATAGATTCGATTCGGTCCGAAGAACATGAAAAACTCTTCGTCCGCGGCTCTACGCAGACGCCGCCACCGGTTGGTGCGAGCCCTGCCACCAATCGAGCAGGTCATACGCGGGTCGCTGATCGAGACCTACAAGCGCTGCGGTCGGCCGAACTGCCATTGCGTCGACGGGCCTGGGCACGGACCCAAGCGATACTTGTCCACGATCGCCCGAACCGGCGAACGCCCGCGCCTCGGTTATGTGCCGAATGCGACCTACCCCCAAGTCGCCGCGTTTCTCGCCAATTACCGCAAGCTTCAGGAGATGCTCAACGAGATTTGCGCGATCAATGCCGAGCTTCTGCGCCGTCGCGAGAGTCTCGACTAAATGGATCCGGCTGTCGCAATGCTGGATTTTGCCAGGGCGGGCGCCATCATCGCCAACATGATCGAATCCTATCTCGCTGCAGGCGCCCCGTCGCTCAACGAAGGAGCCGATCATGCTGAATTCGAAGATTGCCGATCATCATCTGATGCGAAAGGCCTGCATCTACATTCGTCAGTCGACAATGGCACAAGTGCGATTCAATCAGGAGAGCACAGAGCGCCAGTACAATCTAGCGGACCAAGCGAAATCGCTCGGCTGGACTCCGGAGCAGGTCCGAATCCTCGACGGGGATCTCGCCCAGTCGGGAGAACTGATGACCAAACGCGACGACTTCAAGACCCTTGTGAGCGATGTGGCTATGGGGCAAGTCGGTGCGATCTTTTCTCTGGAGTCCTCGCGCCTGGCGCGCTCGAACAAGGACTGGCATCGATTGCTGGAACTGTGCGCTGTCACCAAGACATTGGTGTTCGACGGAGATGGCTGCTACGATCCGTCCGACTTCAACGACAGCCTTGTCCTTGGCATGAAGGGCACGTTCGCTCAGGCAGAACTGCACATCATTCGCGCGCGCCTCCACGGCGCTAAACTCAACAAAGCGCAGAAAGGTGAGTTGCGTTTTCCCTTGCCGGTTGGTTTGGTATTCGACGGCGACAAGATCGTTCTCGATCCCGACCAGGAAGTGCAAGGCGCCGTCAGGGCGGTCTTCACGTTGTTCGAGCAAGAAAACAGCGCCTACGCTGTGGTTCAACGCTTCCACCAACTCGGCCTTCTCTTTCCGCGTCGGTCGTACGGCGGTGTCTGGGATGGCAAGCTCATATGGGGTCGGCTGACCCATTCACGGGTGATCGGCGTTCTCGCGAACCGGCACCTACGTGTTTGGTCGGTATCAATCTTGTAAGAAGATAGGCCCCACCGGCGAGATCTGTACTCAATCGCGCCAGATGCCACAAGATCAGTGGCGTGTTGTTATTCCGGACCACCATCCGGGTTACATCACCTGGGATCAATTCCTCGCCAATCGCAGACGCCTGGCAGCGAACCGGACCAACAGCGAGGTTCTCGCTGGGCCTGCACGCGAGGGACTCTGTTTGCTGCAAGGCATGTTGCTTTGCGGCATTTGCGGGCGGCGTCTGAGTACACGCTATACCGGCAACGGCGGTCTTTACCCGAGCTATGACTGCAACTCGAGAAGTCGGGACGCATCGCCGCTCCGGCACTGCATGTCTTTGCCGGCAAAGCCGCTGGACGACGCCATTGCTGCGCGTCTGTTAATCTGTTAATCGCCGTCACGCCACTGACAATCAAACTTGCACTTGAAGCACTGACCAACTTAGAAGCGCGAGACCAAGCGATTTCTGCGCAATGGCACCGAAGGATCGAGCGGGCCCGCTACGATGCTGACTTGGCAGAACGCCGTTATGAGGAGGCGGACCCCAGTAATCGCCTGGTTACCAGCACGCTCGAAAAACGCTGGAATGACGCAATGCAGCGGATGATAGAACTCGAGGCTGAGGTTGCCGACTTTGAGCTTCAAGCCATGCGAAGCCTCACAGCCGAACAAAAGCAGCAAGTTCTACAGCTCGGCAAAGACTTTCCTCGCCTATGGAAGGCAGCGACCACGTCAGCTTGCGACCGCAAACGAATGCTGCGTTTGCTGATCCGCGATATCACGGTCGTCAAGAGTGCAGAACCCAGGTTTCTCGCGAGATGTGCGCGGAATGATTGTCGAGGATCAGCTTGATCGCAGTGTTCGGCGGATAGGCGGCATCGATAAGCCTGAGGAGTTCGATGAACTCTCGACTGCGGTGGCGATCCTTGACAAGGGCGTGGACCTTGCCGGTGAGCAGATCAATCCCAGCCAACTCCGCCGACCCGGTGGGCCTGCGCCTCTTGCCGTCCCGGCCAAACACCAGGATGCGGTCGGGGTTGACGGCCAAATGCAGCGTCTGGCCGAGCGCGATTTGGGGCGCGCGCTCGGCGGCGAGCCGCGCGATAAGCGGATGATCGAGGCCGGCGAGGTCGAGGTGGACGCAGAGGTCGGAGCCCGTGTGCTCGATGAGCCGGACCGCCCGGTCAGAGTGTTGGCGCCGTCGCACTCGGACGGGTGGAGGGCTTCCGAACGGATGCCGAGCGCGAGCTCCGCCCCAGACGGAGCATCGGAGAGAAGCTGGAAGCTGGCGCCGACAGCGTCGACCGAGCCTCGCTCGCGCACCACCCCGTCGAGAAGGTTGATCTTGGGGCTTCCGACGAATTCCGCGACGCGGCGATCGTCGGGGTCGGCATAGATCTTCCAGCCAGGCGCGCGGCACCTCGATTTCGACCGGCCCGAAGGTCCCGGTCAGCGTCCGCTTCCGACTGCCATGGCGGTGGCCTGCAACACCCGCTTTTGCTTCATTGCCCGGTCACCTGGCTTCGCCCGTAACGCGGCCGGGCCAGCACGGCATCGAGCTCGCCGCGGATCAGCTCTTCGATGAATCCGCGCGCCCGAGCCCGCAACTCGGTCTCGAGTGGATCAAACCAATTGTCGAAAAGATCAACAGCCATCTCCGCTGCAGGCTGCGAAGAATCGGGCTTCGTGGTAGTGCTCGTCATGGCGTGGTCTCCAGTCCAGCGCGCAAACGCCGGATGATTCGAGGTTGATCACCCTGGAGACTACGCCACCCTCATTTCCAACCAACTCCGCGACGACACCAAGCGGACCTTGCGAATTACTGCGAACGAACCGCAGTCCGAAGCCTCTTGATTGCATCAATCGGGTCAAACCCAATCGCTTCTGCAAAATCGAGAAACTCAACAACATCGATCCGGCGCTGGCCACTTTCAACGGTAGCCACAAACGACTGATAGCGCCTCAAGCGTTTTGCGAGCTGCGCTTGCGTCAAACCTGATTTTTTTCGCTGCTCAATAAGCATCGCAATCAAAGCTTTTTGCCGAGGAGATCGGAGCGTACGCGGCATTTTCTGCCCCAGAGACAGGGGGCAGACAAATAATCTGATTTACAGATTATCTAAAAATCAGATATTGTGAGATTTGGCCAGCACCCCCTTGGGGGGATCCATAGGTCACCGTCTGAAGTTTTTAGGTGGATGTTTTCAGGATGGATGTCCTTCGACACCTCGATCCCACTCCTCTATGTAAGTCGTTAAATCTTTGTTCGTTCAAGCTGGTAATAAATCTCTCAAAGGCTCGAGGAGGAGAAAAGCAGATGAGCGATAATGCCGATCTTGAAAACAGAACCATCGAAGCGTTACGGCACTATCGCGAGGCCCTCGTCACGGTTGAAAACCTGGAACGAGAGGAAGCTTCCGCGCATCGAGCGCTGACGACCACGCTGCTTGATTTGGGGCGCGCCATTCTCGACGAAGAAGCGCCGTCTCTCAAGCATAGCCTGTTTGAGATTGGCTCGGTAGCGGTGTCGCGATCGGACGAAGCGTGGGTCGCCCTGAGCGAGGCGACTGCGAGATTGGATTCAGCCCGCCTGACTTTGGCCGCCCTGGAGCGGCAACTGGGATATATTCCAGGAGTCTCGATAGCTGCGGGAGATCCGGCCTAGCTCAAAGAATGTCTAGGAGCCTGTCCGAGTAATCGGATTTTTCTCGACGAAGAACAAGCGTCGTGATTCAAACGGTGGATGAGCAAGACATTTCGTCCTTGGGACGTTGATCAGGCTTGGCTGCTGCCGCCATCGATCC
>NZ_PYCN01000006.1 GCF_003062295.1 Bradyrhizobium algeriense
GTCTGCGCGCGCAGGCCGGGACGAAGGAACGACCGCCAGGCACGAACAAAGGAACAGCGCGAAGTGAGGAGCTATCGATGACGTAACCAACATCCCTTACCCGCCGAGGTCTGCGAGAGGATGAGACGACGATGGAGGATCGGTCTTCCCGGCGTATGCGAACACTGGTGACCCAAATGGCCCATTCGAGGCCTGTCCGCTAACCAGCTCGCGTGCGCGCTGATATCCATGATGGCCCGGAGCACCACACGCTCCAATCAGAGGCCGGATACATTGATGCAAGACCGCATCTGCCAGGTTGACGAAACCTCTTGCAACGCGCGGCCGGACCATACATTTGGGTCAAACGCGTCGGTTCATCCCACCGCTGACCGCTTCCGATCTTCTTCCAACTGCGGACATCACAGGTCAGGCCCACCACTTCCGAAAAGTGCCACAACCGGACTTGGCACCATTGCGGAGTGGACGAAGCTCTCTGCAGGTTGAAAGGCTATCATAGTGTCCGGCGGCCCCGCGACGGGATGGGTTCCTTTTTGCTCGCAGCCGGTGTTTACTTTGCACGGCGGAGAACGGCATGCAGGGATCGCTGGGGGAAAAGATCGGTGAAGGCGCCTACTCCGAAGCCTACGCCTGGGCGCCGGGGCAAGTCGTCAAACTGTTCAAGCCCGGCTTGCCGCGGCGGATGCCCCGGTTCGAGGTGCACATGATCCGCGCCGTCCACGCCGCCGGCGCGCCGGTGCCGGAGGTGTTCGGCGAGGTGACCCTGGACGGGCGCTTCGGCATCGTGCTGCAGCGCCTCGACGGACCGACCCTACTGCAGCTAACCCGAACCGGCGCGGTGACGTTCGAACAGGCCGGCGCGATCGTCGCGGCTCTTGCCATGTCCATTCACAAGACGCCCCTGCCGCCGGAGGTCCTCTCCATGCGCGAGTATATGGAGGCTCAGTTGGGGCACGACGACGGCAAGCTCCCGAAGCACATCGCCACTGAAATCCTCGCGCTGATCGATCGCTTACCGCCGGGCGACGGGCTTTGCCATACCGACCTGAGCCCCGGTAACGTGATCATGACCGCGGAAGGCCCAAAGCTGGTCGACTGGGTCAGCGCGATGTGCGGGCCCGCAGTCCTCGAGCTTGGGTTCTTGCGCGTGATCCTGTCCGAGCTCGGGCCGGAAGTCGCCGACAATCCGGAGCGGCCGCGCGCGACCAATGCGGCGGCGCAATCCGAATATGCTCGGCTGGCCGGCATGTCTCTCGCGGAGCTAACGGCGGCAATGGAGCCGTATTTGCCCATCGTTCGCACCTTCGTCATTCTCGGCAACGCAGTGCCTTCGATGCGGGAGCGGCTGATCCAGCGCATCGAAGCGGCTCTGCGCTCGGAAGATTGAATTGTTTTGGTCGCGCGCCCGAGCCGGAGTAGCCTGTCGAAGCGAGCCGTCAGTGTCTCCTTTGGGTCACGAACGACAAAACTCAAAGTGAGTATAACGCGTCCGCTTTCGGGCGCATCGCGACCAAAGCGCTCCTTGGCCGGGCATGTTGAGCCCAGCTGCGCGCTAATGAGTCCGCGTCCTAGCCTTTTGAGTTGAGCACGACCGGCGGCGGCAGAGGGGGCGGTGGCGGCGGACGGACCGAGCCTTCGAGCTTCAGACGCTCCTCGACGACGGCTGGGCCCGGCTCCATCACGGTGCAACCCTTGTAGCGCTGCAGATCGGCCAGCGCGTCGAGCCGCCTGCGCTCATCGATGAGCTGCTTGGGCGCATCCAGCGGATATCGTTCGTAGCCGTAGCCCGCCAGCGGCCCCACCGCCAACCAATACTCCAGTCGGGCCGCGCGCCGCGCCGCGTAGCGGAAGGACGCCGCGATGCCGTTGCAGCTCATCGATTCATCAACCGGCAGGACGGCATAGGGCGGCGGCGGTTCGATCGGATAGGCATAGGTCACGCAGCCCGCCAGCGAGCAGGCCATGCTCGACAACAGCCAGAAATTTCTTATGGCCGCTCGGCGCTTCACTGTGAAATTATCCGCTGCATGGTGTTGGCCGGCGTACGCTCGCGTGAGGTGGTGTGCGGCATGTAGACATGCATCTTGCGCCGGTATTCTTCGGTCACGAGACGGCTTTCCGTGCCGTCGCGGACAACCTTGGGCGTGATCAGGATGACGAGCTCCGTCTTCTGAACCTGGTCGCCCCGGTTGGAGAACGCGGCGCCAAGGCCGGGGATATCGCCGAGCAGCGGAATCTGGTTGCTGGTCTTGTGGGCCTGCTCCTGGATCATGCCGCCGAGCGCCAGCACTTCGCCGTCATTGACGACGACGGTGGTCTTCACACGGCGCTGCTGGATGGTGGGCGAGTCGATCCCGGATGAGGTGGTTTTCACCACGGCGCTGACTTCCTGCTCGATCTCCAGCTGCACCCTGCCGCTTTCGTTGATGCGCGGCGTCACCGAAAGGATCACACCGGTATCCTGCATGGTGATCGAATTGACGATCGCCGTTTGCGCCGTCACCGTACTGGTCGCGGTCTGCGTGGTGATCGGCACCTGATCGCCGATCTGCAGCCGGGCCGTCTTGTTGTCGAGCACCATCAGCGAAGGCGTCGAAATGACGTTGACGCGTGTGATCGCGTTCAATGCGCTGAGCGTCGACGCTATGCTGGCTGCGTTGACGGCATAATTGAAGCCGGGAAACACCGAAGCCACGCCGCCGGTAAGCGCGTTCGAGAACGAGGCGGTCGGCGTGCCCTTCTTGGATAGCTGCCATTGCACGCCATATTGCAGCTTGTCGTTCAGCGTCACCTCGGCAATGACCGCTTCGATCAGGACCTGGCTTGCGACGACATCGAGCCCCTGGATGACGCGAAGCACGCGCTGGTAGTCCCGGTCATTGGCCATGATGAGGAGCGAGTTCTTCGTTTCATCGGCCACGATCTTGAGCGGCGGTTCACCGCCCACCCCGTTGGACGACGAAGACGACGAAGACGGCTCCATCGAATCCGGCGTCAATGCTTCCGGCTCGTTGTTCAGCGCGCGCTGCAGGCTTTGCAGATCGTTGCCGGGACTTACACCGCGAAGCCCGATCCCCGCGCCCTGATCGATATCCGGCGTCGCGCCGCCTGGTCCGGGCGACTTGGCCGAGCTACCGGAGAAGCTCGCCTGCTTCGACCGCGGTGAAACGCTGCGCGTCGGCGGCTTCACCACTTTCATTTCATTCGCGAACATCGACTGCAGCACGCTGGCGAGTTCCGCCACCGGCCGGTTCTGCACCTGATAGACGTGAAGCTGCCGCTCGGAGCCGGCCGCCTTGGCGTCGAGCCGCCTGATCCAGGTCTGCGCCCTCGGCAAATAACTCGGCTGCGAGGTCACGACCAGAATGGCGCCAAGCCGCGTGTTTGCGATGAACCTCACACGGCCCTTGAGCGGCCCCTCTTTCTCGGCCGCGAATATCGCCTTCAGTTCGTCGACCATTTTCTCCGGCTGGGGCGTTTTCACCGGAACGACGGCAAACGACATGCCCTTCATGACATCGACATCGAACACCGAAATCGAGTCGAGCATGCTTTCGATTTCCGCCGGCGAGCCCTTGAGCGCGAGAATGTTGCGCGCATCGTCGGCCTGCACGATGGCGCCCTTCGGCACCATCGGCTCCAGCACGCGGGCGACTTCGGTGGCGGAAACATATTTCAGGGAAACCACGCGAATGCCGTTGCCGGCGATCGCGCTCTCGGCCGGACCATCGCCGGTCGCAATCACGCCCGTGGCGGCCTGATCAGCCGGCGCAATCCGGTAAGTGCCGCGGCTTTGCACCAGCACCGCGCCGATCGGCACCAGCGCGGTCTGGAACATCTCCATCGCCTCGGCCTTGCTGACCGGACGCGTGGTTTGCACCGAAATGACGCCGTCGACGCGAGGGTCGACGACGTAGTTCACGCCGATCATGTCGCCGAGAACGGTCTTGGCGGCCTGCTGCAGGGGAACACTCGCCAGATTGAGAACCACGTTCCCGTCCGCGCCGGCGGTCTTCCGCTTCGAATACGTCCCGCCGATCATGCTGCCGCTGCCGCCATCCATGACGGCAACGGCCGGCGATGAGGGGGACGGAAGCGGCACGGCGCCCGTAGGGCCGCCGTCATGCGCATAGGATTGCTCCAGGGAAACCGGCTGTCCCGAAGCCAATCTGGGTTGTGACACCGTGGTCAGGGGCGTCGCGATGGGGGTAGTGGTGCAGCCCGATACAACAAGTATTGCCGCCCAGCAGGCGGCTAACCTCGTCGCAAGGCTACGAGAAAGTAACAAATAAAATCCCCAAACAGCTTCGCACCGTGGGCAATTTTTGGCGCGTAAATATTTGGTAAAACATCATAGTTAATCGACAGTAAATCGGCCGGGCTGTGGGGCGCGCGGGAGCCATGCATCCCTCGGGAAGAGTATGAAATGAAGAAAATCGGGAGACGATAGGTCCGTTTCGGACCGATAAATATAGACCTGAAAATCCAGCCGATGGGCCGCGTTATCGGTCTCACTGCAACGAGTGCTGCGGCTGGCTGAATCGGGACGAAGCTGCTACATTTAATTTCGGCCCCGCCCTCTCGGGCCTGAATATCAGGGATGACGGTATGATGAACCTTGTCGCAGCCCCCGTGAGCGAGACCTTCTCGGTCGTTGGGACGTGCATCAACTGCACCACTCCGGCCAGTCTGCTGGCAACGATGGCCGTCATCGCCGTCGGCGTTGTTCTGGCGTTTCGCTCAGAACGCCGCAATGGCGTGTCCCGCAACGCCTGAGCGAGGCAGCCGATTCATCAAACGAGGTCGCCATCAAACGAGGTCGTCGGGCTCGTATTCGACGAACTTCTTGTAGATCCAGCGCCTGCCATCGTGCCGGCGCCATACCTTGCCCCACAACAGCCGCCCCGTAATCGAGCGCCTCGGCACCATGACCGTCCAGAGATGCCAGGTGTCCGCCCACGTCCGCTCGGGATTGAACGACGGGATTTGAAACAGGTTGTATCGGCTCATCGGACTGAACTCCGGCATAGAAGGCAAATCACGCCGAAATAAATGACGGCGCGTTCACACCTCAATGCTGTCTGGGATGAAGGGAAGCCATCTTGGCCGTAACGCATTCGAGTTTGCGCCGAAGTTCGCACACTTCCCGATATCTTTGCGCGAGGTCTCCGGGCCGAGCCCGCAATTTACGCTTGGTGACGACTTTCCGATGCGGGCGATTTCGCTTCATGCTTCATCATAGCTTCGCCGATGAAGGGCTCAATCAAAGCCGTTGATTAAGCTAACCCGTCAACCTTACCTGGCCGCATTCAATCTCAACGTGCGGCATGCAATGAACCCTGCTTGATTTCGCGCATCGTTCCCGGCAACGGAACCCGCAAATTGACGGGCGAAATCAAATAAACCATTCTGTCACGAAATGACGGCACGGCCTCGCGCGGCAGCGCCATTTCATGTAGTGAATAGCGGTAAACCTATTAATCTCAACGTATTGAGTGGCAAATTAAATGCACGCAGTATTGCTGGCGGGTGGCCTGGGAACTCGGTTCGCCGAGGAAACCGATGTTCGTCCCAAGCCGATGATCGAGATCGGCGGCAAGCCGATCCTTTGGCACATCATGAAGATCTACTCTAGCCACGGCATCAACGACTTCATCATCTGCCTTGGCTACAAGGGCTACGTGATCAAGGAATATTTTTCCAACTACTTCCTGCATCAATCGAACGTCACCTTCGACCTTCGCGAAAACAGGATGGAGGTTCTGCAGAAGCACGCCGAGCCGTGGCGGGTGACGTTGATCGACACCGGCGAAGAAACCATGATCGGCGGGCGCATCAAGCGAATTCTTCCCTATATCGGCGATGACGACGCCTTCTGCCTGACCTATGGCGACGGCGTGGCCGATATCGACATCACCGAAAGCATCGCCTTCCATCGCCGCGAGGGCCGCCTGGCGACCGTGACCGGCACACAGCCGCCCGGCCGCTTCGGCGCCATCAACCATCAGGGCCCCCGCGTCACCGGCTTTCAGGAAAAGCCGCGCGGCGACGGCAACTGGATCAATGGCGGCTTCTTCGTGCTTTCACCCAAGGTCGGCGATTACATCGAAGGCGACGCCACCGTGTGGGAAAAAGAACCGATGACGAATCTGGCAACCGATGGCCAGCTCAGCGTGTTCCTCCATGACGGCTTCTGGCACCCGATGGATACGTTGCGGGACAAGCGATATTTGGAAGATCTTTGGTCAAGCAATAAGGCTCCCTGGAAAAAATGGTAAAGAAGAAAGATTCCATGCGTATTCTTATTACCGGTTCGATGGGCTATGTCGGCCCCATTCTTACGCGTCACCTCCGGCAGAAATTTCCAGACGCCGAATTGATCGGCTTCGATACCGCATTTTTTGCTCACAATCTTACGGGAGCGGCCAGGTTGCCCGAGTCGCTGCTGGATCGCATGCATTTCGGCGATATCAGAAACTTTCCGCCGGAGCTGCTCGATGGCGTCGACGTCGTCGTCCATCTGGCGGCGATCTCCAACGACCCGATGGGGAAGGAATTCGAAGGCGTCACCGAAGCGATCAACGAAAAGGCCAGCGTTGCGCTCGCACAGATGGCGGAGCAGCGTGGCGTCGGCCGCTTCGTATTCGCTTCGAGTTGCAGCATTTACGGCGCCGCCGAAGGTCACCCCAAGCGCGAGAGCGACCAGCTCAATCCCCTCACCGCCTATGCTCGCTCCAAGGTCGCGATGGAAAACGCGCTTCGCGCGAGCAACGCCGGTGAAATGACGGTCACGTGCCTGAGGTTTGCGACCGCTTGCGGCATGTCGGATCGCCTGCGGCTCGATCTGGTCCTGAACGACTTTGTCGCGAGTGCGCTGGCCACAGGCGAGATTACCGTGCTCAGCGACGGGACGCCGTGGCGGCCGCTGATCGACGTGTCGGATATGGCACGGGCCATTGAGTGGGCCATCGGACGCGATACCGACCGAGGCGGACGGGTTCTTGTGGTGAATGCCGGCAGCAACGCAGGAAATTATCAAGTCCGCGATCTGGCCCAGGTTGTGGCCGCTGAACTGCCCGGAACCCAGGTGAGCATCAATACGGCGGCGCCGCCGGACCTGCGCTCCTATCAGGTTGATTTTTCGCTTTTCGCCGAACTGGCGCCCGCGCATCTCCCGGCGGTGCCGCTCGCCCAGTCCGTCCGAAACCTCTCAGCCGGACTGAACGGAATGAGATTCTCCGACAAGGAATTTCGCACATCCTCCCTGATGCGGCTCAAGACGCTCAAGGACCACATTGCGGTGGGTCGGCTGTCTGCCGACCTCCGCTGGCAATAATCTTGAAAGGCCGACAATCGTGAAGTTTCACCCAACGCCGCTTCATGGCGCCTACACGATCGAACTCGAAAAGCGCGGTGACGACCGGGGCTTTTTCGCGCGTTTCTTTTGCCAGAAGGAATTCGAAGCGGCCGGCGTGCCGACGTCGATCGTTCAGATCAACAACTCCCTGAGTGCGAAAGCCGGCACCCTGCGCGGGATGCATTATCAACTGGCCCCGGCCGCCGAAATCAAGGTGGTGCGCTGCATTCGCGGAGCCCTCTATGACGCCATCGTCGATCTGCGGCCGGACTCTCCGACCTTCGGCAAGTGGTTCGGCGTCGAACTCACCGCAGAAAACCGACGGATGATTTTCGTTCCGCAGGGTTTTGCGCACGGCATCATGACGCTCACCGACGACACCGAAGCGTTCTATCTGGTGAATGCGTTCTACGCCCCCGAGCAGGAGCGCGGCTTGCGCTTCGACGATCCACGATTTGGGATCGAGTGGCCGCGGGCTCCCGTTGAAGTTTCGCCCAAGGACAGCAGTTGGCCGGATTTCGACCCTGTCTTCCATGGCATCGAATCCCTGCGAGGCCTGACGTGAGAATCCTTCTGACCGGCGGCAGTTCGTTTACCGGTCTTTGGTTTGCGCGCAGCCTTGCCGCGAGAGGCCATACCGTCGTCGCCCCCCTCAGGGGCAGCGATTATTCGGGCTTGCGCGGCAGTCGGGTTGCCGAGCTCCGTCGTGTGGCTGAAGTCGTCGAGGATTGCCCGTTTGGCTCGGCCCGCTTTCTCGATCTCGCCGGGACGGGCTCATTGGATCTGTTGTGTCAGCATGGGGCCCAAACCGGCGATTACCGCAATCCGGACTTCGACGTCATTGGCGCCGTCGCCGACAATACGAAGAATGCCGTCGCAGTCCTGAAGGCGATGATGGCGCGCGGCCTGGCAGGCGTCGTGCTGACCGGGTCCGCATTCGAACAGGACGAAGGTGCCGGTGAAGCGCCGCTCAGAGCTTTTTCCCCCTACGGACTATCGAAAGGCCTCACCTGGCAATATTACCGCTTCCTGAGCGAAACCATGAACTTCAATCTTGGGAAGTTCGTGATCGCGAATCCGATCGGGCCTTTCGAAGAGCCGCGGTTTTGCAACTATTTGATACGTACCTGGTTCAAGGGCGAGGTTCCGGCGGTACGGACACCTCTCTACGTGCGGGACAACATTCATGTCGATCTCCTGGCCGCAACCTATGCGACCTTTGCCGAGAGAGTGCCCTTGCAGAAGGGCATGACGAAGTTCAATCCGAGCTTCTACGTCGAGAGCCAGGGTGCGTTTGCACAACGCTTCGCCGCGGAAATGTCATCCCGCCTTGGCGTTGCCTGCCCCGTCACGTTGCTGCAGCAGGAGGACTTCACCGAACCGATGGTCCGGATCAACACCGACCGGATTGACGGGGCGGAATTCGGCTGGAGCGAGCCATCGGCCTGGGATGCCGAAGCCGAATTCTATCAGCACGCCGCAAAATAATTGCGGACCGTCGCGTCAGCCCGATACGTGGCATCGCGACTGGTCTGTACTATCTCCGGCAACTTTCCCTGCACGTTTGGGCCTGGTTGTCACATGCGATCTGGCAGGGTGCGCCGAGCGTGGTCGGGCATATGCGCTTGCAGGTATCGTTCTGGCTGGCGCAGTTGGCAAAGCAGGCGTCGCTGGCGGCATCCGCCAACCGCAACTTGCCGATCGAGACGTTGCTTTGACCTGCCGCGGCGGTTCCAATCAGCAGCAGGGACAACGCTGCACAGAGCGCGAGCTTCATGGAGACCTCCGATTACACAGCCTTTGCGGCTGCCAAAAGACGCCTATGCACGGCGGCGGCGAGAACCTTCGCCGCTGGCATCCGGCTTGCCAATCACGAACTCTTCGATCTTGTGACCGGTCTTTAGCGCGGCTGTGAGCCAGCGAGGCTGCTTCCCGCGACCCGACCAGGTTTCGGAAGGCTCATCGGGATTTCGATATTTTGGAAATACGCGCGGGTACTTCCGGCGCTCGCGCGGCGCACTTCGGACATCCGCGGATTCCGATTGGCGCATCTCCTTCTCGCGCCGAAGTTGCGCCAACCGCTTCTCGAGCTCACGCTTTTCCGACGTCAATCGAACCGACAAGATCTGACTGAGCTCCTCATGGAGCTGCCATAACTCGTCTACAGACATTCCATCGAAATTTAGCTTCTTGTTCATCCCGCCTGTGACCATCACGATTCGTAACAAACTATAAGTCCAGCGGTGGGCCTTTCCAGCAAAATTGTAGATTTGGCAACAAATCTCCGCAAAAACGCGGGTTTGCCGAGCATCAAACCTAAGTGGTTCAAATATCTCTCAAATCATGATCCATCCGAAACCTTCCGGGCGGCTTTGTTCCAAATTGCGCAGGCAAATAGCAAGGTTCCCCGCACCCACGGGTTGAAAGAAACCGGCACTTAGCAGATCACGAGCGTCGCGATGTCTTCGGCTGGGTCAGTAAGCGTTGCGCTTACGCAGCACCTCGAAAAAGGTCTTGATCAGTATCTGGATGTCCAGCCACAGACTCCAGTTGTTGATGTACCAGAGGTCGAGTTTTACGCGTTCGGAGATGTGCTCAATCGTGGGTGTGCCCCCGCGCGCTCCGTTGCATTGCGCCCAACCGGTCATGCCGGGCTTGACGTGATGCCGGAAGGCATACGCGCTCAACACCGTCTCAAAATAATTGTCATGGGCCAGCGCATGCGGACGCGGACCGATCAGGGACATGTCACCCCTGAGGACGTTCAACAGCTGAGGCAATTCATCGATGCTTGCCGATCGCAACAGACGGCCAATGGACGTTACCCGCGGATCGTCGCGCGTGGCCTGCACCACGGCGGGCCCGTTTTCCTGCACGGTCATGGTGCGGAATTTGAACATCATGAACTGCTTGCCATTAAATCCCTTCCGGAACTGCCGGAAAATAACCGGCCCGGGACTGTCAAGCTTGATGGCGATAGAAGTGAGCGCCATGATGGGCAGAAAGAACACCAGCGCCAGGCCCGCGATAACAATGTCCATCACGCGCTTGACGAAGCGCTCCGCGGCACTGAGCGGCGCGCGTTGAATTTCGATGGCGAGGACGCGCTGACGCGCCGATGACGCATAATTCGTCAACGTCCGAACCCGCATGTCGGGCAAGAGCCGCACCGCTACCGGAAGCGATTTGACGTGCTCGCGGATGAACTCCAGCCGGGGTGCATCCTCCCAGGGCATCGCAAGCAAGACTTCCCTGCAATTATTGCGCCTGACAAAGTTTGCGGCTGAGTTGATGACGCTGACGTCGATCGCGTCGCGCTTCGCGGGATCGTCTTCCGAACTGAGCGTGAAGCGGCTGACTTCGGAAGTACCGAAGAAAACCAGGAGATCCCGGGGCTCCAGCGCGGCGATCTCGTGGAAATCGCCGATCAGCACGATGTCCCGTCGGCCGATCACGCCGCGCGAAACGGCAGCCGCCAGGGCCACCTTGGTAGCCTTCCTGACGGCGAGCAATCCCACCGGTGCAACAAAATAAAACGCCACAAAGGCGCCGCGCGAATAATCGACGCCGATCTTCAGCAGAAACGCAAAGAAGGCGAGCAGCAACCCTGTCGTAAACCAGCAGATCAGTATTTCGCTGATCTCGACGCGCGGTTTGGCGCTGTCAGGAAAATCGTAATAACCGCTGCCACTCATGCGCAGGATGTGAATGAAGCTGGCCAACAAGCCGACTGCGCAATGCGGGAGAATGTTCGGTACGTCGTTGCCGGCGGACAGCTGATAGCCGATGCCCCCCGCCACGCTGGACAGCAGGATCACGAAGGCATCTGCGGTCGATAATAAATAGGGGACCGCGTTGCTGGAGAAACGAGCGGGAGGACCGCCAGCGGAATTGTCGAGCTGGCCTACCTTGTTGCCAATATCCGCTCCGATCGACATGAAAAAATGCCTGCGCAATATCACTGATACAACGGTCTGATTATTGGCCAGAGACCATAAATCCGACAGACCATCAAAGGCCTAAGTAACTCTTCGTTAATACCCGTGACCATACACTCAGGCGGAGGTGCAACGCAACATTTAATCAGTTTGAATGCGCTTTTAATCGTATTAAGGAGTGAGTAGACGCATGCTGCCCATCCTCGCCTGCGGTGCCGGCATCTATGTGGGCCTTCACTTCAATATTTTGGCGCTGCTCCCGCTCTCTGTACTGGGCGCCGGGGCATACGTTGTCTCGGCCTGGTCCAACGGCCAGGGCTTGCTGGACAGCCTGGCCGTCCTGGCACTTCCAATCATCGCCGTTCAGGCAGGCTATTTCGTGGGGCTAACGACCCGGCCGGCTTATTTGCACTTGCGATCCCGGCTCAATATTCGGCACTCAGAGCGGGTATAATCCCGGGAATACGATTTAAACGCGGATTATTCGAAAATTTCCGCGGCTAGCGGTCCTACCGCACCTTGTCGGCGAAATACCGGCTGAAGACTTCCTGAATGGCACCCAGACCACCAAGCTGACGATCGAGCTCCTGTGTGCGTTTTTCGCCGCTTGCCATTTCCTGCTCATATTCCTTGATCCTGGCCGCGTCCTTGGCGTCGCGCGTCAGGTATTCGTCATAGTCAGTGCCGGTGGCAAAGGCGGCCTGATCGCGCGCCGCATCGACCCGCGCACGCAGGGCGTCCCTCTCTCTCTGGATCGAGGCGACTGCGGCCTCAACGGCGGCCGAAATTGAGCCGAGCCGTTCGCTGTCAGTCTGAGCATCGCGCTCCGCGGAACGAACCTTGAAAGCTCGTGCCATATCGAGTCTCCTTGGGCAGACCGGTCTTCGCTGCACTGCTTCGCCGGACCGGCAGATCGCTGACCACCGTTGGGAAAGGAAAGTTTTGTACAGCCTATCGAACCACTGCCCGATCAACAACGTTGCATTTTTTTGAAAAAACGAAAGGCTGGATTCCCAGATGATTCGGATTTTCTGCGATAGTAACGACCGTGCAAGCGTATAGGTTTGCCAAGCATATGCCGAGGTGACTACCGGACAGAAGCAAGATGAGATTTCGAGACACCTTGAAATTTGCTCTTGAGCTGTTTGTGCCTGAAAAGCTCATGCATCCAGGCGGGAGTACTGCGTCCGATCCGAAGGCTGAGGCGTCGCAGAATGTCGCGACAAGTCTCGAAGCCGAGGAGACCGTACAGCACCGCAAGGCCCGCCGGATTATCGAGGAGTTGGACCATGCTCAATTTGGCGGTCCCTCCTTCGGTCCGCAAACGATCGAGTTGATGTCAACGGCGCTGGAAGGTGCCGAGGCTTCCCTGCCCGAGCCGGCGTCGGACCAGCAGCTTCGATTGATCGCAGCCAAGATATTGAAGGTAGCCGGCGACGGCGAGCGCGATCCGATCCGCCTGAAGGCCGCGGCGATGTCTGCCCTGGGGCCGGTCATAGGCAATGCGGACGGACAGCCACCCTCGGCCTGAGCGCAAGCGCCGCCGATGTTATTGCCTCCTATATGCGCCTGATCGGACGGGGTGATTTGCCACTCAAGCGGATGGCAAGCTATAAGCCGGTCGGGCGGTCGCCTGATCGTCTCGCCCGCTCTGCCTGGGGACAATCAAAGTGGTTCATCGTGAAGCTCCTAAATCGATCCTGGTTCACGCGCTTTTTGGACTGAGGAAACTGCTGGGCGTCGCAACGTTCGCTCTGATAATTGTTCTGGTAGGCCCGAAGCTGTTTGTCCTGTTCGACAATCCAAAGAACGCAACGATCCCGGCCAAGCTGTTCGAGGCGCGCGAATACATTCTCGGTAAATCCGCGCCGGTGCTGCATCGATATGTGCCGACCAATATTGCCGGCAGCGATCGTTCCGACTGGATCCTCATTGGCCTCGCCATTGTCGTCACTATTTTCTCCGGCTCGATCGCCCAGCGCTCGCAGACCGCCCAGAACCGGCGGCTCCTGCGAAAGTCGGCCCAGGCATGGCGCCGGAAGGAAGGCGTGAAGCCGGGCTCCAAGCTCGACGCCGAACTGGAGACCACGCTGCGAATGGCGGAAAGCGGCAAGACCGTGAACCGTCAGGAGTTGTTGCGGGTATTTGCCGAAACCAAGAAGAAGCTGGACACGTTCGGCCGTGAAGTGGCCTTCCTTGCCGTCGACGTGGTCGGTTCGGCGGGGATGAAGCACGGCGAGGATCACGCTTCAATTCAATATGACTTCGAGGAGTATCGAAAGCTCGTCGAGCGCATCTTTCGCGCCAGGGGCGTGTTGAAGACGGCATGGACGCCCGACGGCGTGATGGCATGCTTCGCCCATGTGGAGGACGCTTGCCAGTCGGGCAAGGACGTCATCAAGAGTCTCAAGGTGTTCAACCGCGATGTGAAACTGTCCAAGGCCGATTTCGCCGTTCGCTGCGGCGTCAACGCGGGCCTGGTCTATTTCGACGACTCTACCCCGCTCGAGACGATCTCGGATCGCGTCATCGACGTCGCCGGGCACATGCAGAAGAACGCCGAACCGAATACCGTGCTGGTGGCACGCAAGATCATCGAGCCGTTGCGTCAGCTTGAGGAATTTACCCACACCACCCAAGTCATCGATGGCTACGAAGCCAGCGTGTGGCGGGATACCGTCTCTTAAGCCACGCTCGGCTGCGTCCACCACACCCACATATTAGCGCCCATCGTGCGGCGCGTTTGCGAGCAGCGAAAAAAGCCCCCGAATGCGGCCTTGAGCGTTTCCGTCGATCACGGTGATCAGACGGCTGCGCTGGCGCCGTAGCGACTCCACAGCCACAATTTACAGTGGAAGGTCGCCTCTTAAAAAATGCGGACAGTTCGAAAGTGACAAGACCCTTGCTCGACGGGCGTGCTGCGCGAGCAGAGGATCTGCTTGCCTGAGGCGTAGGCGATAAACACGGTAAAAGTATCATCCACGCGTCATAATACGACATTAGATAACATTGGAGCTGGCGAACTTTAAATAAACACTTGGGCCAGCCTTGGGACGCAGTCATCGATCGAGCCTGACGAGGAACATTCAGTGTTTCGGCGCAGGTTCTCAACGGAGCATCATTAAATGGTTGGTACCATCGCTAAGCTGTCTTGCGCTGTTCTTCTTGTTGTGTCCGCTGTGCCGGCCAAAGCTGTCGAAGTGATCACGAACGGCGACTTTCAATCGGGTCTGACGGGATGGACCTCGTACACCACTGCGAACGGAACGATCGCTGCCACTCCGAGCTTGCCAGGTGCTCCGCAGCCGCAGAACGCCTCGGTCGTCTCTTTCGACGTGACGGGTTCCGGCGCTTCGAACGCGTTGTTCCTGAACGCAGGCAAGATCATTCCTCCCTATGGTTCCGCTCCCGGGGAAGGTGGTGGCGTCTCGCAGACGTTCACGACGTCGGGTGGCATGGCGACATTCTCGGCCGATATTGCGGCATTTACCCGCGTGAATGGTCTCACGGCGTTCGGATTGATGAGCGTACTGCTGGATGGCGTGGTGTTGGACAGCTTTGACTTCATCGGCCCTGGCACGTCGACGACACTGCACAACACGCTGGACTTCACCACCAACCTTACGGCTGGGCAGCATACCATCCAGCTACAGGCCACGCGTATCTTCGCACCCGGTGGTGGCGTTACCTCGCAATACTTCGACAACGTATCGCTCGACGTGCTGACGCCCGTTCCGGAACCCTCAACCTGGGCGATGCTGATCCTTGGCTTCGTTGGTGTAGGTTTTATAGCTTATCGCCGTCGCAACGGCGCAGCGCTCGCAGCCTGATCAGCGCTTCCAATTGGACTGAGAAGCCGCCGCAGGGCGGCTTCTTTTTTGTACCGTGCTGGACCCTGCTGCGCGGCAAGTACGTCGCTTGAGAGACAAAAGCGGGCATCAACCTCAGCGCATCACGCCATCGACTCACGCAGCCGCGAACAAGGGCGATCGTATCTCTTGATTGCAATCATCAGCCCACAATTAAGGAAAAGCAGAAAACTGCCATCTGAAGACCGCGCCAAGGCCGCCGGACTAAGTAAATAAAATCATTGGAATATTTTTTAATCACCCGCGTTGACCGCCGCAATATTATCACATATGTTTTACCTTTAATTAGTTAATTTGAGGGGTTTTGCGGTGGCGGCCGTGGATACCAAACTCAGCTCCGATTTGAGACGGTTGCGATACGCCCTTGAGGCGGTTTCGGCGGATCTGGATGCCATTGAACAACGGCCGCATCCTTTGCTTCGTTCGGCCGCGGCAAATCTCGAGGCTAATCGGGGCGACCGCCTGGAGACATTCGTCAATCACTTTGTTTTTGCGGTAAAGCGCGGCGTCCTGCGGTAGACGAGCAACAGCCCGCAAGCATTGGGCCTTCCATAGCGCGCGGGGCGAAAACCCCGGCACGAAGCAAGCCCATTTGTATGGCATTGCTCTTGGATGCCGTTGCCGGCTCCATTGTTACGTCGTGACCCAACCAGGCGATGGGGTTGTGGTTCACTTTGGAATCCCTTGGTCGAGATCTCATTTATGCCGGTCGATATTGCGAAAGCCTATTTCGAGATTCAGCTGCTTCGCGAAGAGATTCGAAGGGCGGAGCTCGCTCTCAGGATTTCTTTCGCGCGTCCGCCGAACCGTCCTCGCTACACCGGGGTCATGAAAGCCCGTAGCTCGCAGGCGACCAATCCACATCGCAAATCGATTTCCGGCGACCGCGTTAACGGTCAAGATTTATGATGCCCGCATAAATACGGGCACCGCATTTACCATGCATCCAAGTCTTCTCCGGACTACTACGGCAATCTCCGAAAATCCATTTAAATCAATTGTCTAATTCTTGGTTGCTGGCTAAAACACCGTGGATTTCTAATGGTGCCGTCGGGTTTAGTGGTGATGTAACGGCATTTCGGTCGGTAGTCGTGTCGTGGGGACGATGCGATCTTTTTGAAAGCAAGGCATGCATCACCCCCGCAGAGAGCATTTCAGCCACTCAACGCCTGTCCGCACTTTTGTCTTTGTGATTGGGACCCGGCCTGAAGTCATCAAGGTGGCCCCCATCATCCGCCGCCTGCGCGAAGCCGAATGGGCGACCGTTCGGATCGTAACGTCCGGCCAGCAGAGCGATCTCCTCGACAGCACCCTTGCCGAATTCGACCTCCGCCCGGACTTCTCCATCCCGCATCGAAGCAATTGTCGGACGCCTGCGGTTCTCGCCAGCCTGCTCGTTCGCCGTCTCGACAAATATTTCGGGGAGGTTCGGCCGGATTGCGTTCTGGCCCAGGGGGACACGACGACCGCCTATGCATCGTCGATCGCGGCATTCTACCGCAAGATCGCCTTCGTGCATGTCGAGGCCGGGCTGCGCACGCCAAGCCTTGACGCGCCCTTCCCCGAGGAATTCCACCGCCGTTCGATCGCCGTATCCACGTCCCTTCACTGCGCCCCGACATCGGCCGCTGCGCAGAATCTGGCGCGCGAGAACATTTCGCGGGAGAAGATTATCGTTTCGGGAAACACGGTGATCGACTCGCTGCTCGAAGTCGCGGCCTCGAAACCGGCGCGGCCCGCCGGGTTTCCCAGGCTGCGGACCATCCTGCTCACAGCGCATCGGCGCGAGAATTTCGGCGCGCCGCTGCGGGACGCGTTTACCGCGATCAGGGCCTTCGTCGATCTCACCCCCGACGTCGCGGTGTATTTTCCGGTTCATCCCAATCCAAATGCGCGCGAAACGGCCATCGAAATTCTTTCGGGACATCCCCGGATCAAGCTGGTCGATCCGCTGAGCTACCGCGACGTCGTCGCCGCGATACAGAATGCCTGGTGCGTGGTGACCGACAGCGGCGGCCTTCAGGAAGAGGCGCCTGCGCTCGGCAAGCCGGTTCTGGTGTTGCGCGACGTGACCGAGCGGCCAGAGGCGGTGGCGTCTGGGGTTGTTGAATTGGTTGGGACATCCCGCGAGGCGGTATTCGGCGCGTTGTTCGAGTTGCACAAGAACCGCGCCAAATATGCCCGCATGGCCCGGCCGGTTTTTCCCTATGGCGATGGTCACGCCAGCAAGCGGATCGTCGAAGCTCTCTATCGGCGATACGTCCTGCCGCCGCAAATGCGCCCCGCCGAAATCATTCAGCTTCACCACGCGTCGTAACTCATGACACAAGCCCCCTCCTTCCTCTTTCAATATCTCTATGTCGTCGAGATTCTGATGTTGATCGCCGGTGTGATCATCGCGATCTCCAGCATCGACGACCTCGTGGTCGACCTGCTGTACTGGAGCAGCAGGCTGATGGGCACGGCGGACAGCAAGTCCAGGGAATTGCCGAGCGTGGAGATCCTCGAGCAACTGCCTGAGCGCCCCATCGCCATCATGGTGCCGTGCTGGAAGGAGCACGACGTCATTTTTTCGATGCTCTCATCGAACTCCCGGCTCGTGCGTTACGAGCAAGCGCATTACTTCGTCGGCGTCTATCTGAACGATCCCCTCACCCAGGCCGAGGTGCGCAAGGCGCAGGGGCTGTACAAGAACATCCATATGGTGCTGGTCCCGCATGACGGCCCGACCAGCAAGGCCGACTGTCTGAACCAGACCATTTCCGACATCTTCATGTTCGAGGCCGAGCAGAACATCCAGTTTGCGGGAATCGTGATGCACGATTCCGAGGACCTCATTCATCCGCTGGAGCTCAAGCTCTTCAACAAGCTGGTCGACATCTACGACTTCATTCAGTTGCCGGTTTACTCGTTCTCCCGGCCGATCACTTCGATGATCGCGGGCCTCTACATGGATGAGTTCGCCGAGATGCACACCAAGGACCTCGAGGTCCGGCAGCGGATCAGCGGCGTCATTCCCTGCGCCGGCGTCTCCGCATGCTTCAGCCGGGAGGCGATCCAGCATCTCAACGACCAGAACCACGGCGAGGCTTTCCGCACGTCATCGTTCACGGAAGACTATGACATCGCGTTTCGTGTCTCTGAGCTCGGGTTCAAGTCCGCGTTTATCGCCTATCCGGCCAACTACGCGATCGACATCAATATCGACAGCGGTAACCCAGGCATTCTCCACCGGACCCTTCCGGTGGCGACCCGCGAGTTCTTTCCGTCAGGCCTCGAGGCCGCCTATCGCCAGCGCGCGCGCTGGCTGCTCGGCATCGTGTTCCAGGGTTCCCAGGAGCAAGGCTGGAAAGGCTCTCTCGGGACCAAGTACTTTCTGGCGCGAGATAGAAAGGGCGTGATCACCAGCCCTGCGGTCATGCTCGCCTATTTTGCGCTCGCCAATCTGACCGTGTTCGAATTCTATCGGGCGGTTTTCGATCCCGAAAAGCAGTTTGTTTATACCCTGCTGAACCAGAACTGGGCGGTCTGGATGTTTTTCGCAAACTTCCTGTTTCTGGTCTGGCGCCTGTTCAACCGAATGACGTTCACGGGCATGATCTACAATGTGCGTCACGCCCTGATGGCCGCGCCGAGACTTGTCGTCGGCAATTTCGTCAACTTCTTCGCAACGTGGCGCGCCGTGCGGATCTATCTCAGCCACCGGATATCCGGCACCGCACTCGTTTGGGACAAGACGTCCCACTCCTACCCGGTTCACATGGGCGACCTCACCCTGCCGCGAACGGCCGTGGCCGCCGATGGCGCGGGAGCCGCGGGGAACAGCTAGACTAGGCGGCCAGCAGAGGCTGGCCTTCGCGCTGCTGCCCAGCGGATGGGCTTGGGCCGAGGATGAGACGCGCGAACGAACGCGTTGCGAGGAAAGCCGTGCAGACCACGATCGCAGCGAGTTGGAGACCGGGGTAAAAAATAATCGCTCCGAGAACGAGCCAGCCTGCCGCGATGGCCAGGAAGTCGCCCAGCCTTGAGCTCCTGCCGTGGGTGGGATCGAAGCCCTGATCGAGCGCATTCGCGATCGCATCGAAGCCGTCAATCGCATCCCTGCTTGTCGGGCCGGCCAGGTCACGTGAAAACATCAAACACCCCCAGGAGCCTCTCGCGGGCTCTGGGGCATTTGGCGGGAGGACTATTGCCCGCCGCTCAAACCGACCGTTACAGTTTTATCCATATGGTTCTTTTGCGCGCGAAGGGCGTTGCGCGTCCCGGAACATGAATAATTCCTGCCCAACGGATTCGTTAGGATTTGAATATTCGTCCATGAAAGGGAGAAACCTGACCGAAGCTGATAAGGCCGCGGCAAGAGGGCCCACGATGCGGCGAGCATCGGCTTGCATCCGGGTCGGGCGACGGAATTGCTATTAGTATTGATATCCTTTCCTTTTAATTGGCCTTGCTTTATTTAATTCGCGAATTTAAATTGCCGACAATAATATTAACTATTAATTTTGGAAAACCGATAATGCGAAAATTGCTTGCCCCGCTCTGCGCGCTCGCTGCCCTTGTCGCCTTGAGCGATCACGCCAGTGCCGTGGTTGTCACGGCTTCCAACGGGCCGTTCAGCGCCGGCAATAGCAACACCAACAACGACATTACGTTCGACAGCCTCGCTACGCCGAACACGTTTGCCGGCACCAGCATCCAGTGGGGCGCTGCGCCGGCTTCGCTTGGCGGCATCGCCTTCTCGGGTACGGCGATCATCGCCAGGAATGCTGCGGGAACGGCGGCGGGTATCTCGGCGACGCCGGCGGGAGACATCACAAACTACATGTCCATTCTGGGTGGCAAATCCGAGACGCTGACGTTCTCGGGAACCCAGAACACGTTCGGTCTGTTTTGGGGATCGATCGATTCCTACAACAGCGTCGCATTCTATCTGGGAAGCAGCGCCACGCCGTTCCTGACGCTTTTTGGAAACAACCTCAATGCGGTGCCTGCGCTTGGATTTAACGGCGACCAGTCGGGCGCCCTGACGAACGCTTATGTCACGTTCACCGACCTGAGCTTCGACAAGATCGTTCTCGCATCGTCGAGCAATTCATTCGAATTCGACAACATCTCCTACGGCAATGTTGGACCCGTGCCGGAGCCGTCGACCTGGGCCATGATGCTGCTGGGCTTCGCCGGTATTGGTTTCGCATATCGTCGCCGCCGATCCAGGCGTGCCGCCGCGGCAGCCTGAACCCTGGCTGCCTGGCTTCTTGTTGAAGGGCCGCCTTAGGGCGGCTTTTCTTTTGAAACGCTGGTTTGGTCACGAATTGATTCTTCACGCTCCTTGCTGGGGGGTCGGCATGAAAGACAACAAACTAAAGCAAATGTCGCTCGACGACCTCTGGGATCTGCACGAAAGAATCGGCGCGATCCTGAGTGAAAAGATTGAGAGTGAGAAGAAGAAACTTGAACAGCAGCTCGATCAACTGGCCCGCAGGGTTGCGGAATTATCGCCGCCAGGTCCCGAGCGCCGACCGTACCCGAAGGTAGAGGCGAAGTATCGAAACCCGGACAACCCGTCAGAGACGTGGTCGGGACGAGGCAAAACCCCGCGCTGGCTAGCCAAACTGATTGCGGCTGGAAGGAAGCTCGATGAGTTCAGGATCCAATAGTTGCTGCCACCTGCGATCCAAGACTTGTCGATCAGCAAGACTTGCCGATCAGTAAGGTTGACTGGTTAGGTTAAGTCGCGAGTTCAGTTGCAGCGTCCTCAAGCTCGGCTATTGATTGAGTACCGGACAATTTCCCCCAAGCGTCCGGGCCCCCACCGGCGAAGCCGCCAGGCGAATATACGCCGCTTGGCGGCTTCGTTCTTTGGATCGCCAGTGCGCAACACGTGGATGAAAATAAACTACTTGATCGCTGTCGCGATCGCCATGGCCGGCTGGCTATTTCTCATCGTCTGGATCGTGAGGCAGCTTATCTGATGGGTTTGGATCATCGCCGACTTGCACATTCCGCAACAACGCATAGCCGCCGGCATCTTCTGCCCGGAAACGGTACAACCTTTTCGATCATTCGGCTCCGAAGCGCCAAAAAAGGCAAACGAATAATTCTCGTCTTGACGCCGATCCGGCGGGCCACTCCTCGCAGCCTTGCCTATCTCGCTCGGACCTGACGTAAATGCGCAGCGCCCCTGGAGACCTCAAAGATGTCCAATTCGAGAACCCCGTTTGTCGATCGCTTCGGTCCTGACGCTGCGGATGTGGAATTCGGCGGCGACGCCCCGTCCCTGCACCATCAGTTGGCCGCTCGCGGCTCGGTACGAAAATTCCGGCCCGACACTGTTCCGTACCTGACCTTGCGGCGGCTATGTGCCCTGGCGCTATGCGCGCCAACCAAAAGCGATCTCCAGCAGCGCGACATCATCATCATCGACGCGCCGTCCTTGAAATCCCGGATCGGTGCGCTGCTGGCAGACGGACCGCTAGGCCAGAAATGGCTCGCAAACGTCCCGAACCTTCTCATCTTCTGCGGCAACAATCGAAGGCAGCGTCGAATCCACACGTTGCGCGACAGGCATTTCGCCAACGACCACCTCGATGCCTTCTTCAATGCCGCGGTCGATGCGGCAATAGCGCTGTCCGCGTTCGTGATCGCGGCCGAGGCCGAAGGCCTGGGTGTTTGTCCGATCAGCGCGATCCGCATACACTCGGACGCGCTGTCACAGCTCCTGAAACTTCCCGACCATGTTTTCCCGGTAGCGGGCCTCGCCGTGGGATATCCTGCCGAAGCGCCGCAGCTCAGCATGCGGCTTCCGCTGTCCGTGACCGTGCATCACAACACATTTCTGGAAGACGGGCTCGATGACGCCATCGAGGCATATGATCGGCGCCGCGAGGCAGCGCAACCTTACGCGGCTCAACGCTATGTCAGAGAGTTCGGCGTAGCCGAAACCTATGGCTGGTCGGAGGATAAAGCGCGGCAATACGCGCACCCCGAGCGCGCGGACTTCGGCGCCTATGTGAGGCGCATCGGCTTCAGGCTGGACTGATCGGTTCGAACGCGGCCACCCCAGCGCGGCATTAGTTGAACAGATGAATCAAGCCGAGGCTGATCGCAAGCAGAAGCATCAGCGACAGCGTCACGGCCGCCGTCACCCTGCCGCCGACGATGGCGAGGACGCGAACGTCGACGCCGAGGCCGAGTGCCGCCATCGACACGACCGTGAGAAAGCCGGTAATCGCCGTCAGCGGGCCGATCACTGTTGCGGGTACGATATCGAGCGAGCGCAGAACGGATAGCGCGAGAAAGCCGAGGATGAACCAGGGCACCAGCCGGAAGAAGCCGACCACAGCCTTGCCGCGCACGCCGCCATGCAGGCGCGGGGCGAGCAGCGAAAGTCCCACCACGATCGGCCCCAGCATCAATACGCGCATCAATTTTACCAGCGTGCCGATCTGCGTGCTCACGAGCCCCGCCGGCACGGTTGCGGCAAGCACTTGCGGGACGGCGTAGACCGTGAGGCCGGCGAGAATTCCGTATTGCGTCGCGGACAATTGCAAAAGCGGAATGAGCAGCGGCAGCCCCAACACCATCATCACGCCGAGTATCGCGGTGAACGAGATCGAGGATGCGATTTCGTCGCCATCGGCTCCGATGACCGGCGCGACCGCTGCAATCGCCGAATTGCCGCAGATGGAGTTGCCGCAGGCGATCAGGATCGAGAGCCGCGTCGACAGGCCGAGCATGCGGCCGACGCCGAAGCTGAGGCCCAGGGTCACGACGACAGTCGCGGCAATCGCGCCAAGCAAGGCAGCGCCGGACGCCGCGATCGCGGCAAAGCTGATGGAGGCGCCGAGCAGCATCACGGCCACCTCGAGCAGCTGCTTGGCGCTGAAGGCGATGCCGGCCTGCCAGCGCTCGGGCGGATTCCAGAAACTGCGCACGGCCATGCCGAGCAGGATCGCCAGTACCAGCGCCTCCACATAGGGGTGCGCAAACAGGCGTCGTTCTGCAATTTCCAGGGCGGCCGAGACGCCGGCGACGACGATGCAAAGGAGAACGCCGGGAATGAGCGCTGCAAGACGGCTGACGCTGTGGGCCGGCCCATTTCCTGGGGTGGAAAATTCCTCGTCCTGCGGCACTAATTTCTCCCGGGGAGAAAAATCTATGCGCCAGAACGGGATAGTCGGGTAATATATTTTCGATCTGGCCCAATAAAGGGAAGTTATGTCCTTAAACCTGCATTTGCTGCGCCTGTTCACGACGGTGGTGAGAACCGGGAGTTTCTCGCGTGCAGCCGATGCCCTCCATATCAGCCAGCCGGCGATCTCGAAGGGGGTGCGGGATTTCGAGCTTCAGGTCGGCTGTCGCCTGCTCGACCGGACCCCAAAGGGCGTGCGGCCGACGCGGGAGGGAAAGGCGCTGGTGCGGCATGCGGAGGCGCTGTTTGCGGCAGAGCGTGCGGCCGAGGACGAATTATTGTCGCTGCGCAATCTCGACAGCGGATCGCTGCGCATCGGCGCATCCACCACGATCGCGACCTACATGATATCGGACTATCTCGGAACGTTTCACCGAAAATTTCCCGGGATCGACCTGCATCTCATTATCGCGAATACCAGGGACATCGCCGATCTGATGCTGGCGCATGATATCGAGATCGCGCTGGTCGAAGGTCCGGTGGAAGATGACGGGCTTGAGAGTCATGCCTGGCGCACCGACGTGATGAGCCTGATCGTCGACGCGCGGCACCGCTTCGCGGCGGCCGAGCGCGCCATCGACGGCGCGGCGCTTTGCGATGAAGTCCTGATTGTGCGAGAGCCCGGTTCCGGATCGCGCGAGGTGGTGTCGCAGGCGCTGGCTGCCGAGGGCATTGAACCCAGGCGCACGCTGGAGATCGGCAGCACCGAAGCGATCAAGCAGGCGGTGGCCGCCGGCCTCGGCGTCGCCATCGTCTCCAGCGCCACGATTTCCGATCAGGTCACGCTTGGCCGGCTCAAGGTCGTGCCAATGCGCGACCTGCAGATCGAGCGCACGCTGTGGCAATTGAAGGTACCCGGGCGAATAGAAATTCCTGCGGCGACCGCGTTCGAGCGGATGATCTGGCAGGACAAGCGCGTTGCGGAGATGGCTTAGAAAATCGCGGCCTTGACGAGCGCGGCAACGCGGCTGAAATCGTCAAAGACGCCCGGCTCGAAGAAGACGGCGCGGGCGATCACGATGGCCCCCACCAGCGACCAGAACAGACCGGTGCCGGCCCACAACAGATATTTGGACCCGCGCGAACGCGGCCCAGCTTCCCCTTCGGGCACCAGGCGCTCGCCAAACGGCTCGTATCTCAAGCGTTCCATTGCGCGACCAATCTCTTGATTTGCAAGGCAAATGTCGTCGTTTCCAGTCGATGGGGCAATGGAAGCGATTTGCCTTTTCAAACCATGGAATGGAAGCGTATTCCCGCCTGGACCGGTTGCGGAACCGCTTTCTTCTTTGCCGGCCTCACCGCAGGTTCGGCGACTACGGAATCCAGGCAATCAGTGCAAATCTCGTGATGGTCGAACCGCTTCACGTCTCCGCTCGGCGCCGGCGGTCCGGCGGCTGCGCGGGCGACAATCTCAGGCGTTGGAAAGCCGGGATTACAGGCAGGTCGTGATGCCGCCGTCGACGTAAAGCGTATGCCCGTTGACGAAGGATGAGGCATCGCCTGACAGGAAGACGGCGGCGCCGATCAGTTCGTCCACATTGCCCCAGCGGGACGCCGGCGTCCGCTTTTCGAGCCATGCCGAAAAGGTCGGATCGTCCACCAGCGCCTGATTCAGGGGAGTCTTGAAGTAGCCCGGTGCGATCGCATTGACCTGCAGGCCGTGCTTCGCCCAATCGGCGCACATGCCGCGGGTCAAATTCTTGATCGCTCCCTTGGTCGCGGTGTAGGGCGCAATACCGGGACGAGCCAACTCGCTCTGAACCGACGCGATGTTGATGATCTTGCCCCTGCCGCGCGGGATCATGTGGCGCGCGACGGCCTGGCCGACGTAGAAGGCGCTTGAAACATTGGTCCTGAGCAATTGCTCCCACTTCTCGACCGGAAAATCCTCCAGCGGCGCGCGGAACTGCATCCCGGCGTTGTTGACGAGAATATCGATCGCCCCCGCCGTCCGTTCGATCGTGGCAATGCCTTCACGAACGTCCTCCGCGGCCGTCACGTCGAATCCCGCCACCGCAACCTTGTGTCCGGCAGCGGTCAGGCTCGCGGCGGCGGCCTCAAGCTTGTTGCGCTCGCGTCCATTGAGCACGACGGAGGCTCCATGCTCGGCGAGCCCTCGCGCAATCGCGAACCCGATTCCCTGGGAAGATCCTGTGACGAGCGCTCGTTTGCCGGCCAGGTCGAACAGTTCAAATGCCACGGCGGGACCTTCTCCATGCATGCGGGATGGCATTAGCGTCCAAGCATCGCCTTGGCAATCGAAGAGCGCAGCCAAATGCTCCGCGCTCGCCCTGCCGCGCCCTATCCAGGACACGACGGAACGCCGCCACGGGCATCCCGCACACTCTAGACTAATGAAGGATCTGGTCGAGGAATGTCCTTGCCCGCTCGGACGCCGGATGATTGAAGAAGTCCTCCGGAGCTGCTTGCTCGACGATTTTCCCCTCATTCATGAATACGATCCGGTCCGCGACCTCGCGGGCGAAGCCCATCTCGTGGGTGACGCAGAGCATGGTCATGCCCTCTTCCGCCAGCTTCTTCATCGTCTCAAGCACTTCCTTGACCATTTCCGGATCGAGCGCCGACGTCGGTTCGTCGAACAGCATGATCTTCGGCTGCATGCAGAGCGCGCGCGCAATGGCGACGCGCTGCTGCTGTCCGCCTGACAACTGCCCCGGAAACTTTTCGGCCTGCTCCGGGATCCGGACCTTGGTCAGGAAGTGCATGGCGAGGTCCTTCGCCTCCTCCTTCGCCATTCCGTTCACCGTCATCGGCGCCAGGATACAGTTCTCCAGGGTCGTCATGTGCGGGAACAGGTTGAAGCTCTGGAAAACCATACCGGTGTCCCGCCGGATGGCATCGATGTTCTTCCGCTGATCATCCAGCTCGGTACCGTTGACGTAGATCAGCCCCTGGTCGTGCTTTTCGATATGATTGATGCAGCGGATCAGCGTCGACTTCCCCGAACCGGACGGACCGCAGATGACGATCTTCTCACCCCTGGCCACCTTGAGATCGATCTCGTTCAAGGCGGTAAAATCGCCATAATATTTGTAGACCGCCTCCATTTGAACCGCGGCGACCTCGCGCATGCGCGGCTGGCCCTGTCCACCTTCAATATCGGCTGCCATCGATCCGTTCCTTAGTGGCGCGCGCACCGGAGCTGCGCCTCGCGGTCGCAGCTTCGTTCCTCGCAACAAAATCTTCCCTCGGCACTTTCATGCCCTGGCCTCGAGGCCGGCTTGCGGCGACGACGCCGTCGCGGTGGCTCTTCGCGATCCTGTCGCGCTCGACCGGCCAAAGTGTTTTTCCAGGCGGCGCTGGACCACATCCCAGACCGAGGTGAGGATCAGGTAATAGGCGGTGGCGGCCGCATAGACTTCGAGGATCTGAAAATGCTCCTGCATCAGCATGTCGCTCCGGCGCATGATTTCCTCGACCGAGATGACGGAGGCGAGCGACGTCGCCTTCAGGAGCGAATTGATGGAGTTGCCGAGCGGCGGGATCATCAGGCGGAAGGCTTGCGGAAGCGTGATGCGCCGGAACGTCACCCATCTCGACAGACTTAGAGCCCAGGCGGCCTCTCGTTGCCCGGCAGACACCGCCATGAAACCGCTGCGAACGATTTCAGCAAGATATGCGGCTTCATTGAGGATCAACCCGATCAGGGCACAGGTGATCACGTCGAACTTGATGCCCAGCTGCGGCAAGCCGCTGTAGATCACCACGAGCTGAATCAGGAGCGGCGTGCCGCGAAAGAACCAGATGTAGAACCGGGCGAAGCCGCTGAGCACAGGATTGGATGACATCCGCATCAGCGCAATGCCCATCCCCAGAATAAGCCCGCCAACGACTCCGGCAACCGTCAAGCCGATGGTGACGAGTACCCCCTTCATCAGGAAGAAATTGAAAAAGTAGTCGACGCTGGCCGCCAGATTGAAATGGGTCATCGGCTCATCTCCGTGTGGTATTCGGCAGCAATTTTCATGCCGCCATCGGGAGCGACGAAAACCGAGATCGCCTGCACAGCATGAGCCACCATGTACATCAGCTTCGAGCGCTCCTCGAACCCAAGCATGCTATCAGTTCCGTCGGTCCGACCTGCCGATAGGAATGAAGACTTCGTCGGACATGACGGCGCCCTCAAGTCAGGTGCATGCCGCCGGCGCGGCGCGCCGCGCCGAGCGTCGTTGCGATGGCGTCGCAAAGATCGGGCAGAACCGGCAACAACGGCGGCCGCGGATCCGCGTTGCGGATCAGCCCCAATGCCTTGAGGCCCACCTTCATGCGCGTATGCATGTCGACGATCGGCGCCGGGCCGTAAATCGCCCGGACGATCGGGTAGAGCCGCTCGTTCACGACGCGCATCGCCTTGAGGTCGTCAGCGACCGACGCCTGCCAGAGTTCGATAAACAGATGCGGAGCCAGGCTGACGAGCCCGGACAGGATACCGTCGCCACCGACAGCGAGCTGCGGCAAAAACCAGTTGTAATTCGACGGTAAGACCGCGACCTCCGGATCGGCTTGTTTCACGGCCCGTCGGTTCTCGTCATAGGCGAGCATCGTGTCGCTACCTTCCTTGACGGCGATGACGCGGTCGATGGCCGCCATTTCTGCGAGCGTCTGCGTCGAATAGCCGAAGCCGGACGCCACCGGATACTGGAAGATAGACACCGGGATTGCGATTGCCTCGCTAATCGCCCGCACGAAGGCGACCGGCGCGCGCGGTGTGGCCGATGCACCGCCACCAAGGGCAACAGGCGGAAACAGGACCGCGCAAGCCGCACCGGCGGCCTCCGCGAGCCGGGCCTGCCGGATGGCCTCTGCGGTCGAGTGCGCGATGATGCCGGCAAGCAGCGGCTTGCCGCCGATATGGGCCCGGGTCCGCGCGATGACCGCCTGACGCTCTTCGTCCGACAGCGAGGCGCCCTCGCCCGCATGCCCGTTGACGAAGACAGCCGCGATGCCGTCGGGGCAGGCACAGTAATCGAGCAGCCGGGCATAGCCGTCCCAGTCAATCGACAGGTCGTCCTTGAACGGCAGCACGGTGGCGACGGTGACGCCGCGCAGATCGAGTTTTTTCCTCAGACCGCTCATGACGGTTTGCGCCGCCGAAATGTACGACCACAAAGAACGGATGCGATCATGCTGCGCCCTTTCCTCAGCCGGCGATCTGCCGTGATGCCGCGGTCGCGCCCGGCCACACCAGACCGAACTTCGCCACCAGTGCACGCGCGGCTGCATCCTGCGGGCCCGGCAAGGGCAGACGGGGCGGACGCGGCACGCCCGCGGAAAAGCCCATGTGACCGAGCAACGCCTTGGTGCCGGCAACGTAAGCCTGGCCACCGACGAATTCGATCACCGGCAAATAGTCGAGATAGAGCTTGCGCGCCGCATCGATCGCACCTTCATCCGCGACGAGGCTGAAGATGCGCGCCATGGGCTGGGGTACGACGTTGGAGGCAACGGCCACCCAGCCCTGCGCACCCTCCACGAAAGATTCGAAACCGAGGATGCCGCCGAACACGGTCATCCGGTCACCGCACAGCCGGATGATGTCGCGCACGCGCGTCACCTCGAGCGTCGACTCCTTGATGTAAAGACAGTTGTCGATCTCGGCGAGTCGCGCCACCAGTGCTGGCTTGAGATCGACATTTGCGGTCGCGGGATTGTTGTAGACCATGATGGGCAGTGAGATCGCATCGGCCACTGTCTTGTAGTGATGGACGAGTTCGTCGTCGGTCGGCGTCGAATAGAACGGCGGAATGATCATCACCCCGTCAGCGCCCAATTTTTCGGCACGGCGACTGAGGCGCACCACTTCCCGCGTATCCTCCGCGCCGGTCCCGATCAGCACAGGCACGCGCCCCGCCGCCTGAGTGATGACCGTCTCGGCCACCAGAACCTTCTCGTCATCGTCGAGCGAGAGGAACTCGCCGGTCGAGCCGAGCGGAATCAGCCCGTGGATGCCCTGCCCGATCTGCCAATCGACAAACCCCCGCAACGCCTCGGCATCAACCTCACCGGCCGGCGTGAACGGCGTGATCATGACCGTGTAGGTACCGCGAAATGTCTTCATCGAAGAACTTCCAGTTGCTCAGGTGAACTCGGGCAGCGGCCTCTACCGCACACCTCCATAGCGCTGCAATCGATTGCAGGATTGACGCTGATTTGGGCAGAACCCATCTCTAATTTAGGCTTGCACACGCAAATTTCTGCCAATACTGTTTTGCAATCGTTTCCATTCTAGCGGCGAGATTGATGAGCGTCACGCTCAAAGATGTGGCACTGGCGGCCCGCGTTTCGATCAGCACAGCCTCGCGCGCGCTGGGCGGCAGCGGATTGACGAGCGAGCGCACCCAGCAGCGCTTGACGCGCATTGCGCGCGAGCTCGGCTACCGTCCCAATCCGATCGCGCGCGGACTCAAGACCGGACAGTCGCGGCTGGTGGGGCTGTTGGTCCACAATCTCGCCAACGCATCGTTCCAGGTGATGGCCGAGGTGGTGCAGGCGCGGCTGAAGGCGCTCGGCTACCAGATGCTGCTGTGCATCGCCGGCGATGATCCGCAGCTCGAAAGCGACACGCTGACGACACTTGCCGACCATCGTGTCGACGGACTGATCGTCGTGCCCACGGGCAAGAACGGCGCCCGCCTCACCGCTCTGGCAAATGAAATCCCGATCGTCTGCCTGGTGCGCCGCGACGACGGGACAGACCTCGAGACCGTACTTGCCGACGATTCGGAAGGCGCCTTTGTCGGCACGCGGTACCTGACCGGACTCGGGCACCGGCGGATCGGCCTTATTGTCGGCCGTCCAGATACGACTTCGGGACGCGAACGACTGTCGGGATATGTCCGCGCATTGCGCGAGGCGTCGATACCCGTGGACGATACGTTGATCCATGCCGGCCATTTCGAGCCGGAAACCGGCGCCGCCTCCTGTCGCAAGCTGCTGGATCTCACCGAGCCCCCCAGTGCGATCTTCGTCGCCAACCACGAAGCGACGCTCGGCGTCCTGCGCGTGACGGCGGAGCGTGGCCTGTCGATTCCCGATGATCTGTCGTTACTCTGTTACGAGCATTCGCCCTGGTTCGAATGGCATCGCCCGGCCATCAGCATCGTCGATAACGGCGCGCGCGACCTTGCCAATCTCGCGGTCGACCGGCTGCTGCACCGTATGGACGCCAAGGGGAATGGCGCCGATAGCGTACGCGAATATCGCGTCGGCGCCCGGCTGGTGATCCGCGATTCCTGCCGCCCATTCGATCCGTCCGCGCGCGGATCTTCTGCAACCAAATCGTCCAGATCGAAGGCCTGACCGATGCCCTATGTCGAAATTCTTGCGCCGCCTGCCCCACCGCAAAGCAAGGCCTCGTTGGCAAAGTCCATCACCGACGGCCTGATGTCGGCCTTCGGCGTCGGCGCGCAGACGATCACACTCTACTTCCTGCCAATCGCTCCCGGCGACTACGCCCATGCCGGCGAGATGGGACCGCAAGGCACCGGCCAGCGTATCCTGCTCAAGGTACACGCGTTCCGCCGCAGCGCGGCCGAGCGCCGCGCCGCCGCGGCCGCGCTGACGCGCAGCGTCTGCAGCGCCTATGGCGTGCCGGGCACTGATGTCGCCACGTACTTCCTCGACCGGGAGAAGGACGAGGTCGCCCACGATTCCAAGCTCGCCAGCGACTGAGGGAAGCGTCACGCCATGGACCGTTTCTACACCGAGGACCAGAAGGCGCTGCGAGACACCGCGCGGCGCTTCGCACAAGCCGAGATCCTGCCGCGCGCGGCCGCGATCGATCGCGACGACCGCTTCGACCGTTCGCTTTACAAGGGCATGGCCGACCTCGGCCTGTTCGGCATCTGCTTGCGCGAAGGCGCGGGCGGCGCAGGGCTCGACGCGGCCGCGGCCTGCATCGCCATGGAAGAGCTGGCCCGTTGTTCGGGCGCGGTGGCCAACGCTTTCGCCATCCCCGTCGAGGCGGTGCTGTTTTTCGACCAGCACGGCACCGAGACGCACAAGACGCTGATCCCGCAGATCCTGAGTGGCGAGATTATCCCCGCTACCGCCGTCTCCGAACCCGACCACGGCTCTGATGTCGCGGGCATCAGGACGACCGCGGTGCGCGACGGCAACGGCTGGCTGCTCGATGGCACCAAGGCCTGGGTGACGCTCGGCGGCGTCGCCGACCGCATCATGGTGTTCGCCCGCACCGGCACAGAGGGTGGACACCGCGCCATCTCCTGCCTGCTCGTCGATGGCACGTTGCCGGGCATCGCGCGCGGCAAGAACGAGGAGCTTCTGGGCATGCACGGCCTTGAGGATTGCCAGATCACCTTCTCCGGCGTGCGTCTGCCGGCCGACAGCGTGATGGGACCCGAGAACCAGGCCTTCAAGATGGCCATGAGCAACTTCAATTTCAGCCGGTTGATGATGGCATCGATGGCGCTCGGCATGGCACAGGCCGCTTTCGAGGATGCCACCGCCTACGCAAAGGACCGCAAGCAGTTCGGCCAGCCGATCATCGGTTTTCAGGCGATTCAGTTCATGCTGGCCGACATGGCCACCGACATCGCCGCCGCCCGCCTTCTGATCCACCACGCCGCGCGCCTGCACGACGCCCGCGAGCCGATCGCCAAGGAAGCCGCACAGGCAAAGCTGTTCACCACCGACATGGCGATGAAGCACGTCTCCAACGCGCTGCAGATCCACGGCGGCAACGGCTATTCACGCGACTACCGCATCGAGCGGCTGTTCCGCGACGTGCGCCTCGCCCAGATCTACGAGGGCACCAACCAGATCCAGCGCCTCATCATCGCCCGCCAGGTCGAAAAGGAAGCCGCATGAATTGGAGCGTGCAACTGTGCTGAGCATCATCACCGCGGCGCAGGCCGCGAACCTGGTTCGCGATGCCGATACGCTGATCGTCGGCGGCAATGGCGGCACCGGCGCGGCGGAAGCCATTCTCGATGCGCTGGAGCAGCGCTTCCTCGGCGGCGGTGGACCGCACGGGTTAACGCTGATCAACATCACAGGCGTCGGCGCCGTGACCGAGAAGGGCCTCTGCCATCTTGCCCATGAGGGCCTGATTGCGCGGGTGGTCGGCGGCAATTTCGGGCTGCAGGTGCCGTTCATGCGCCTGGTACGCGACGAACTGATCGACGCCTATAATTTCCCTCAAGGCGTGATGAGCCAGCTCTGCCGCGCCATGGCCGCGAAGCATCCCGGCGTGCTGACCCATGTCGGCCTCAACACCTATATGGATCCGCGCCAGGATGGCGGGCGCATGAACGCGCGCACCACCCTTCCGCTGGTCGACCTCGTCGAGCTGCAGGCCCAGCCATGGCTGCTCTACCGCGCGCCTGCGCCTCCGAACGTCGCCATCATCCGCGGCACCTCGGCCGACGAAGACGGCTATATCAGCATGGAGCACGAAGGCACGACACGCGAGGATCTCTCGATCGCGCAGGCCGTGCACAATGCTGGCGGCACGGTGATCTGCCAGGTGAAACGGATCGTCAAGCGCGGCTCGATCCATCCGCAGATGGTCAAGATCCCCGGCTTCCTGATCGACCATGTGGTGCTCGAACCCGACCAGATGCAGACCTACGGCACGGTCCACGATCCCGCCCGCTGCGGCGAGACCCGCGTACCGGTCGCAATGATCACGCCCGACCCGCTCACCGAACGGCGAGTGATCGCGCGCCGCGCTACTTTCGAGCTGCGCCCGCGCGACGTGGTCAATCTCGGCGTCGGCATCTCCGCGATGATCCCCAACGTCGCGGCCGAGGAAGGCATCGCGGATCTGATCACGCTGACGGTTGAATCCGGCGTGGTCGGCGGCGTGCCGGGCCATGCGCGCGAGTTCGGCACCGCCATCAATCCCCGCGCCATCCTCGATCAAGCCTACCAGTTCGATTTCTACGACGGCGGCGGCCTCTCTTGCGCCTTCCTCTCCTTTGCGGAGGTCGACGAGACGGGCAATGTCAATGTCACCCGTTTCGGCGACCGCCGCGACGGCTCGGGCGGCTTCATCGACATCACCCAGAACGCCAAACGGCTGATCTTCAGCGGCACCATGACCGGCGGCAAGTTCGACATCGCCGTTGAGAACGGCCGGCTGGCGATCCGCCGCGACGGCGCCTTCCGTAAATTCGTGCCGCAGGTCGGCCAGATCAGCTTCAGCGCGGCGCTGGCCGCGCAACGCGGCCAAGAAGTGTCCTACGTCACCGAACGCGCCGTGTTCCAACTGGAGAATGGCGGCATCACGCTGACCGAGATCGCCCCGGGCGTGCGCCTGGAGCAGGACGTGCTGGCGCATATGGGTTTCCGGCCGCGCATCAGCGCCGACCTCCGGGATATGGACCCGCGCATCTTCCGGCCCGGGCCGATGGGAATCGGACAGGGCTTCGTCGAGCTGCCGGCTCGCCCGCGCAAGGTCGCCTGAGGACACGCCATGGAAACCACGGCCCCCGCGTCGATCAATCTCCGTTACGAAGACATCGAACCCGGCACGCAGTTCGAAAGCGCGACGCATACCGTAACACCGGCCGATATCGCGGCGTTCGCCGACGTCACGCGCGATCATCATCCGCTGCATGTCGATGGCGCTTATGCAAAATCCCGCGGCTTCCCGGCAGTGATCGCGCACGGGCTGTATGGCCTGTCACTGATGGAAGGGCTGAAGTCGGAATTGAAGCTCTATGAAGAAACTTCGGTCGCCTCGCTCGGCTGGGACGGAGTGCGCTTCAAGGCGCCGGTGGTCGCTGGCGACCGGCTCCGCGTGCGCTTTCGCTTCGTCGAGAAGCGGCCGACCCGCAACCCCGCACGCGGCGTCGTCATCGAAGCACTCGACCTGATCAACCAGCGCGACGAGGTAGTGACGGAAGCCCGCCATACTTCGCTGATCCTGACCCGCCAGCCGGATCGCGCATCCGGTATGCCGGACGCGACATAACGAGACAACGAAAAGACGACCAGACCCGGGAACGCCGCCTTACCCATTCACTTTTACACAGGGGTTTACGTCATGCGACTTCTCAATATCTTCTCCGCCCTTGCCGTCCTGATCGGCCTCGTTCCAACGGCTCACGCCCAGAACTGCACGCCGAAAGTGCCGGCATCGAGCCTGATCGAAGCCGGTAAATGGCAGATGTCGATCAACCCGACCCTGCCGCCACAGCAATTCATCGACGACAAGGGCGAACTGCAGGGGCTCAATGTCGAATTGGCCCGCGAAATCGCCAAACGGATCTGCATCGAGCCGGTGTTCCTGCGGATGGACTTCCCGCCGATGATCCCGGGTCTGCGCTCCGGCCGCTTCGACACCATCAATACCGGTCTGTTCTGGACCGAGGAGCGCTCGAAGATGCTGTACCTCGTGCCCTACGCGCAGCAGGCGATCAGCATCTATACCGATCCCGCTTCCTCCCTGAAGCTGGAGAAGTTCGAAGATCTCGCCGGCCGTGTCGTCGGCGTTGAGTCGGCAACCTATACCGAGCGCAAGGCGCGTGAGTTCAGCGCCGCGATGGTGGCGAAAGGACTCAAGGAAGTCGAGTTGCGCACGTTCACGACCGTCACCGCGACCTCGGCGGCCTTGCGCGCCGGACAGCTCGAAGCGGCGCTCAACATCAACGAGACCGCCAACTCGCTCGAACAGCGGGGTATCGCCAAGATCTGGGTCAGGGACATTGCCGGCACCGACATTACCTTCGCCTTCCGCGACAAGCTGCTGGCGCAGGCGACAGCGGATGCTCTGACGGCCATCCGCACCGACGGTACCTATGACAAACTGTTCGACAAGTTCGGCATGACCAAGCTGAAAGCCACCACTTTCGTCATCCGCGGCGACGGTCCCACCAACTGACGGCAAGCGCGGCGGCCATTCGCAAACCGACCCGACGGAGCGCGACATGACATTCGACACCATCATCCGCGGCGGCACAGTCGCGACGGCGTCCGACACCTTCGCCTGCGACGTCGGAATATCAGGCGGACGGATTGCAGCACTCGGCCACGACCTCGGCGATGCGGGACAGACCATCGATGCTACCGGCCGGCTGGTGCTGCCCGGCGGCATCGATAGCCATGTCCACTTTTCCCAGCCGAGCGGACCGGGCATCGTCATGGCCGATGATTTCGAAAGCGGCACACGCGCCGCCGCCTTCGGCGGCAACACCACGGTGCTGCCGTTTTGCCTGCAGGAACGCGGACAGAGCCTGCGTCAGGCGGTGCGGGACTATCACGCCAAGGCTGACGGCAACTGCTACATCGACGTCAGTTTCCATTTGATCATCTCCGATCCAACCGATCAGGTTCTCGGCCAGGATCTCCCGGCACTGATCAAGGATGGCTACACCTCGTTCAAGGTGTTCATGACCTATGAAGACCTGGCGCTGAGCGACCGCCAGATCCTTGAGGTGATGGCAGTCGCCCGTGAAACCGGTGCGCTGGTCATGGTCCATGCCGAGAATTTCGATGCCATCCGGTTCCTCACGGATCGCCTCGAGCAAGCTGGCCATACCGCACCGCATTTCCACGGGGCATCCCGGCCGATTGCCGTCGAACGTGAAGCCACCCACCGCGCCATCGCCCTCGCCGAGTTGATCGACGTCCCGGTGATGATCGTCCACGTCTCCAACCGACAGGCGATGGAGGAAATCCGCCGCGCGCAGCAGCGCGGCCTCAAGGTGTTCGGCGAAACCTGCCCGCAATATCTCGTCTTGACCGAGAAGGACATGGAAGGGCTCAACATGGAGGGCGCCAAATACGTCTGTAGCCCACCGCCACGCGATGTCCCAAGCCAGGTCGCCTGCTGGGAAGGATTGCAGCAAGGCACCTTCAGCGTTTTCTCCTCCGATCATTGCGCGTTCCGTTACGACACGACCGGAAAGCTCGCCCCGAAAGGCCGTACCAGTTTTCGTTGGGTGCCGAACGGCATTCCCGGCGTCGAGACGCGCCTGCCGATCCTGTTTTCGGAAGGTGTGGTCAAGGGTCGTATCGATCTGAACCGGTTCGTTGCCCTATCGGCGACCAACCATGCCAAGACCTACGGCCTCTATCCGCGCAAGGGCACGATAGCAATCGGTTCGGACGCAGACATTGCGATCTGGGATCCGGCGCGTGAGGTTACGATTAGCCAGGACATCCTGCATCACGGCCCCGATTACACACCCTATGAGGGTTTTCGTGTCACCGGCTGGCCGATGACCACACTGGTACGCGGTGAGGTCGTCGTCGCGGATGGCACCCTGGTCGGCCGCAAAGGAGCCGGCCAACATCTGGCGCGCGACGCTTCGCTGCTCGCCTCCGCCCGGGACTAACGTGACCCGCAGTTCTCGTTGGTTGTCGCCAAACTTTCTTTGGTCTCCCGGTCAGACGGCACGCTTCAGTGACTCGACCAGATCGGTCTTCTCCCAGGAGAAGCCGCCTTCATTGTCCGACGTACGGCCGAAATGGCCGTAGGCCGCGGTACGCGCGTAGATCGGAAACCGACTCGCTGGTGAACAGATAGGACGCGCATCAAATAACCCCCTTTTTCCGTTCCGACCTCGGCGGTCCTTCGTAATGTGTCTTAAAACCAACACCGTGAGTAAGCCTGATCAGGCCGGAACGCCGAGTTTCAGCTGCCGCTCCCAGCTCAGTGCGTGCTGCACGATCTGCTCGAGATGGTCGTGACACGATCTCCACCGCAGGATAGACTTCGCCTTTGCGTTGGATGCCACGAGGATAGCCGGATCGCCGGGCCTGCGTTCGCGCGTCCTCACGTCAAAATCGACGCGGCACACGCGCTTGACGACATCGATCACATCCAGGACCGAGTAGCCGCGGCCATACCCCACATTGCAGGTCAGGGACTCTCCCCCGCTTCGCAGATACGTCAGCGCATCGACGTGCGCCTGCGCGAGATCGGTGACGTGCACATAGTCCCGAATGCAGGATCCATCCGCGGTTGGATAGTCGTTGCCAAACACGTCCATGCCCTGCCGCCGACCCAGCGCCGCCTGCACCGCGACGTGTATGAGATGAAATGCCTCTCGCGTGGACTGCCCCGAACGCCCCGCCGGATCGGCCCCTGCGACATTGAAGTAGCGCAGCGCACAATACCTGAGCGAGGTTGCTGCTGCTGCATCCCGTAGCATCCATTCGATGGCAAGCTTCGAACGGCCGTATGGGTTGATTGGGAGCGTCGCATTTTCCTCCTCAATCGGGATCGTTCGCGGCTCTCCGTAAACAGCGGCCGTCGACGAAAATATGAAGTGTAAAACGCCAGCGCGCTCAGCCTGGGAGATCAGCGCATGCGTATTCACGGTATTGTTCAAATAGTATTTTCCGGGATCACGAACAGACTCAGCGACCGATATGCTGCCGGCAAAATGCATGATCGTATCGACAGCGTGGTCCTGCAGGATCTTGGCGACCATCGCAGTGTCGCCGCAGCTTGCACGATAAAAGGGCACGCCTTCCGGGACGGCGGCCTGCAGACCCGTGGATAGATCGTCGATTACGACGGCCCGCTCGCCCGCATCCAGCAGGGCCAGGACCGCGTGGCTTCCGATGTAGCCGGCTCCGCCGGTGACCAGCACGCTGTTGCCATTCATCAATCGCGTCGTCCGGAAGTCCTGCATCGTCATTCACCTTCCATCCGTCTGGTCCTGGCCGCGGCCGAAAAACAGGCGGTCACACGCCCCGCTTCGCCCTTCCTGAGCAAAACTGGTCTTCAATCTTCCCAACCAGCAGGGTCGATGGCGATTTCGCCTGCATCATCGGCGTCAAGGAGCCGATAGACTTTCCAGGTCATCAGAACTTTCTTGCAGTGCTGGCACCTGACCTCGTCGCTATCGCCCAGCCTTGGCGGAGGCGCGATAGAGGCAGAGCCGCACGTGTCGCATGCAAAGTCTCTTGCGATCTTCATTACGACCTCTTCGTTTCCCGGTGGAACCGGCAACCGCTCTGCTCCTGCGCCGGATCCCATTCTGTTCCTCGAGCTCTCGAAGGTGGCTTCCTGCCCATTTTTTAGGCGCGACTTATTGATTTGTTCATGCATCTTGGACACTATTATTTGTCGGATAGAACGCAGCTTATCGATAGAGATCGGGGCGCGTTCCGATTGGATCGCCGACGCGACCGACCGCAAAGGTAGCTCAGAATGCTCGCGGGCATGTTGTTCATGGCCGCAGGCTTTGCCTGCGGCGTCGTTTTTCGACTCGGCGCTTTTGCAATCGGCGTCGCGGCACTCATTGCCGGATACGCACTGCTGCTTGGCTTGGCCAACACCTCCTTGAACGTGCTGGCCATCGAGTTGCTGTTGGCGCTGCTTTTTCTGCAGGTCGGATACGTGGGAGCCGTCGTCGCACGAATATGTCTCATAAAGCTGAAGGCTCGTTCGCCCGGATTTGCCCGGCTGCATGCGATTCTGCATGTCGCGCGCGCGAGCAAGACCGACCATTCCACAAGCTGAAGCCCGTTTGATTGCATGCTCCGCTCTACTGCTCACCCGATTGCGAAACGATGGTGGCGTAGTTCCCCGCGTTGAATGCCGTTGTCGCGACACCCTTGCGTGAGGCTGACGCTGCAGCACCCGGCGCGCGATTGACCTCGACGCGAACAACGTCGCCAGGTTCCACAAGCGCTCCGTCGTCAGCCGGGAATGTTGCCATCGCGCCGTCCTTGCGCCGCTGTATCCAGTAAGAAAGCGACTTCCCGCCGCCCTGAGCCGTCCGCGGCGACGTCGCTGTCTCGGCGACAAGCGTTTCAGACGTATTCATCCGATTGATCAGCTGCTCGATGCTGGCCTTGGCCTCCCGCAGTTCGGACGAGGCTTTCGCCTTGCCGTCCTTGACCAGATCGGTTGCATCGCGCTCCGTCTTCCGCACTTCCTGCTGAGCCCGCACCAACGCGGTTTGCACATCAAGCATTCCGCTTTGAATATCTGCGGTCGTGCGCTCCAGCGCGAACTGCCGCGACGTGACTGCAAGCCCCTTATCGACAAGCGCGCCGACGGTATTCAGCTCGCGCTGGGCCAGGGCGACCTGCTTCTCCTGTGTCGCCAGCTTGCTCTGCAGCGAGACAATCTCCTTCTCATACAGCGATCGCAGTTCCGACAAGGCCGCGAGCTGTGATTGCAGCGCGTCGCGCCGGGTTATCAGGATCGTTGCCTCCTCTGCCAGGAGACTTCCGATATCCTTCTTGTTAGCGAGCTCGGGCGGGAGAGTGATTTTGTTCTGCTCGGCAAGCTCAGCTTCGAGCCGAGCGCGGCGGATGTAGGTCCGCCACAGTTCCAGACGTGCAGCTTCGACGTTTCCCGCCGCGTTGATCTGCTCCCGCATCCCGGCTTCGCTTGGCCGATGCAAGCCGCCGGCTACGCCAACTGCCTGCAAGACGCTCAAGCCGGGACGAAAGCTGAATTCACCGGGGCGCTCCACATCGCCCAGCACGTAGAACGGGCGATACTGGACTATCTCGACCGCCGCTTCCTGCGCACCCATAAAGCCGGTGCGCTTGTGCAGTTCTGCCGTGATCGCACGAGCGAGTTGGTCGCTGCTCCGCCCTTCCGCGGCGATTTCGCCGATCATCGGCAAAGAGACGCGACCAGCAGGATTTACGGTGTATTCCGCGCCGAGCGGCGTCCACTCATAGTATTCGGCCTTGCCGGCGCGCCATTCGACGACCTTCAGGCGCAGTTTGTCCTGAGGGCCAAGAAGATATTCAGCGCTGAAAGCCGGTGCGGCGAGAAGTTGAAGCACGCAAAGGGCCGCAAGCGATGCACCGATCCTCTGCGGCGCGACGCGATGGCTCCAGGTCGAAGCCGTAATCCATGTCTCCATCAAGTTACGCGGCATGTGGTGGTCCTCTTCTGATCTCATGGCGGCAGCATTCTTTCATTCCGCTTCGTTGCGCTAATGAAAGCTGCAAGACGAGCAGCGATTTCCGCGAGCGCCGGCGGCAGCGATCGCGTAAGATTAGTCAGGAAAGCTGCATCACCAGGCTCGACCGCGTTCACTACGCGCAGCCCAATTACGTAGACCGCCGCCCCCGCGGCAATCGCCAACGGTATGCTTGAAGGATGGCCGACAATCCTGATGCAGACGGACGCCGCCGCAGCGCTGGCGAGTGCAACTGCACAGAGCTTCAGCACTGCAACCACCGGGATGGTGAATCCGAGCCGCTGCACTACGAACCAGCAACCCAGGCCGATCATCAACATCTGTATTGCTACCCGCGCGGAAGCGGCACCCATCACGCCGAATTCGGGGATCAGCAGAAAACCAGCGGCCAGCGCACATGCGGCACCACAGAGGGAGCTTACAAATACGAAGTCGCTTCGCTCGAGCGCCTGCACCAGGCTGGTGGCGATTGTCGACAACACGCTCAGCGCTGCAACGGAAACAAGGACCATTGCCGCCGGCACAGCGGCGACGAACTTGTCACCAAAGAGAGCCGGCAGCAGCTCCGGAACAATGGCAGCGGTGCCAAAACATATCGGAAATACGAGTGCCGCCAGAAGCCGGACCGCGGCAGCGAACTGCTCTCTCATGCCATCCAGATCGTCGCGCCCGCGTTTCTCGGCAAGCGACGCGAGCACTGCGCTTGTCAGCAACATGGGGCCCTGAACCGCGAGTTGGGTCAGCGCCAGGGCAACCGCGAACATCGCCACAGCATCCATTCCCCAGTAGCGTTCGAGGAAGAATAGCTCGATCCGCGACCAGACAATGGCGCTGGTGACATTGGCGCCCCAGCAGTAGAGGGCAAACGAGGTCACGCGCCGGCTCAGCGTGCGATCGATTGACGCCGGCCCGAACATCGCTGACAGGCACACCACCGAAGGAACCAGCATCCCCGCAGCGTAACCAGCCAATGCGCCCGTGATCCCGAACAACAGTGAACCGCCGATCACGGCGAAGACCTGAAGCAATAGCGAAACGCCAGCGATGCGCGCCGCCATTAGAAATTCTTGCCGTCCCCTCAAGCGAGCATAGGTGTAAGTGGTCAACGCCTGGCCGACGACAAGCAGGATCATGAGGACGACCAGCGGCATCGATGCGCCCTTCGCCGCACCACCGCTCAGGAACTCTGCAACGGATCGGTGACCATACAGCCACACCATCATGCCGGCGCAGATCGTCGCGATAAGCACCGAAATCACGAGCCGTCGCGAAAGGTTTCTGTCCAGATCTGCCGCCACGCTGGACTGTCCGCTCCCGTGCAGGAACGGCAGGAACCGTCCAACAGCGGACGATAGACCCAGATCGACGAAAGGCGCGGCCATCCAAACAAGCCAGATGACATAGGCGACCGATCCCGTCTCGTTCACGCCAAGTGTACGAGCCACGGCAATGCTGCTGAGGAAGCTCGCAAGCGCAATTGCACCTCCCGCCAGCGCGCCTAGCATCGAGTTCTTCACGAACCTAGACATGCAGTGCGCCCTTTTGGACTTCCAGCTTGCATGCCGACGGCCACTGCATAAACGGCCACTGCATAATAGGTCCAGACCTGTGGAGCCCCCGATATTTGCGATGCATGACATCGCCATCAAGCATCGCTATGGTTCGTTCGGGTCGGAGGCCTTCCCCTTTAGGGTATGAGGCGTTGACATGGTTACCCGAGTTCTTTTGCTCCTTCTTGTACTGGCTGGATTTCCGACGCTCGGGCGCGCCGACACCGGCGACGAACTCAATCTTTCGGATCTCATACAAACCTTCAGCGAGGATTTTGACGCGTTGGACGTGTCCGCGTGGGGACCGGGAACGCGCTGGATCGCCCACACGCCGTGGAACGGCGACTTTGGGAGCGCGGCCTTCGCCGATCCGAAGCCGGGCTTTCCATTCACTACGCAGAACGGCCAGCTCCGCATCGAAGCCGCCAAAGGCGCGGATGGGAAGTGGCGCGGCGGGCTTCTGGCGTCCGTCGATCGGGATGGCAAAGGCTTTGCGCAGCAGTTCGGGTACTTTGAAATGCGAGCCAGGTTTCCAGCGGGCAAGGGCCTTTGGCCCGCCTTCTGGCTGATCGGTCTCGATCGATCTACTCATACGTCCGAGGTCGACGTGGTCGAGCACTACGGCCATATGCCCGCGCGTTACACCGCTTCGGTTCACGTGTGGGATCGCAAGGAGCCGAAAAAGTCGCGCACGACGCACAAGTTCGTCGCGGTGCCGCCCAACTCCCTCTACGCAGACTTCCACACCTATGGTGTAAAGATCGACGGCGAGTGGACGCGATTCTATTTCGATCGTCGTGAGGTCGGGAGCGTGCCGACGGCAGCCGAACATCATCAGCCGATGTACATGCTGATCGATCTCGGGCTTGGCGCCGGATGGCCTATCAACGAGGCGCCGAGCCCGTCCTACATGTATGTCGACTATGTCCGGGCGTGGCAGAAGCGCTGAGGCAGTCATGCCGCAATCCTCGTGGCGACTGCCAGAAAGGCGTCGATCTGCTGCTTGAAGTCGAGTTCCGGGCGGCGCGAATGCGCCAGCGCTGCCTGCTGCAGATGCCGGTAATACAGATCGTCGGACCACATCCGCCTCAACTCGGTGGCCCAGGTGCAGGCAGGCGCGTCATACTTGATGATGGCCCCGCCTGCACCGACCGTCTCCGGCAATGCGCCGCGATCGCTCGCCAGCACGGGAATTCCGCTGAACTGTGCCTCTGAGACGACGCGGCCCCAGGTCTCCGCCTCCCATTGGCTCGGCACCAGCAATACACGTGTCGAGGCATAGATCGGCGACATGTCGTCGCTGCGCTCGACAAGTTCGACATTGGCGAGCCTGTGGATGCGCCCCTTCAACAGTGCGGCCTGGCGCATTCTCAGGGGCCACCCCTTCACAAAGCGGAACGGAATGTCCGGACACTGCTCGGCAATCGCGAGGGCGACATCGACGCCCTTTTCGGCCACCGGATTGATGAAAGTGACATAACGACGATCACCAGCCAGGCGATAGCGCTCGGCCCGGAACACAGGCGGAATGACGCAGGCATGAATCCCGAACCGTTCGCGGAACCTTCCCGCAGTAAACTCCGAGTTGGCTATATAGGCGTGAAAAGGAAGACCTCCGCTGGAGCCGGTCCAACGCCTGCGGCCGATTTCAAACTCCAGCCCGTGCAGGTAGGCGATCGCCGGCACGCCGCGGCGGGCGAACGCCTTGGCGATCTCCACCATCTGCCCGTTCTGAACCACGACCAGACGAGGCAGAGGCAGCCCGTCAAGACTGTCCCACGGCTTGCGCGATCGGTAGACATCGTAGCCAAGCTGCCGGTCCACGCATACGTCGGTCCCGCGAAGAAAATTGGCGGCAGCTCGCAATGCTCCATCCACGCGCCGTAGCGGCAACCGCGACAACACGGAGGTCTTGACTCCGCGGCGATTCAGTTCGAGCGCGAGCTCGTGCGTATTGACTTCCAAACCACCGACGACGTGGGGAAGGTATGACGTGCCACTGGCGAGTAGAATACTCACAAATTACCTCTGTCCGAATTTGATTTCTCCTCAACTCCAACAGCATCGACTTCCGGCTGCCGTTTTGCGGTGAGATAGAGCCACATCTGCGTTCCAGTGCGCCGTTCGTTCATGAGTTCGACTGCGGTGCGCGGCATGAACTTCGAAAGTTCGGGGATAATCGCCGCGGGGAAGTCTGCAAGGGAACGTGGCCGCGCGACAATCTGCTCAACATTATGCGTTCCGGAAAATCGCGCCTTCAACTTTTCGGTACAGTTGGGCACGAAGGCGTCATGCGTTTCCACGAGGATGTCGGCGGACGACAAGCGTGGAACCTTGATGAGGTCGAGCATATCAAGCTCTCCGCCTTCGATATCGGCGAGCACCAGCGTCGGACCGGGGAGTTCGGCAAGTTCGGCCCCGAGGTCATTCGGATGGCAGAAGCCCTTCAGCGTAAACCGGGCGCAAACGCCGTTCAGAACAGCCGCCCGCAGCAGGCCGGCGTGATGCTCCAGGGCACCTTCGAAGGCCGTAACCTTCGTCCGTGGCATCTGCCGCAAGAACCCGATGGCGTAGTACCCATCAGCCGCACCGACGTTGATGATGCGCGGATAGTCACGCGCAATCACCTGACGCACAACGTCATGCAGCTCGATCTCCTGCGTGCCGAGAAGATAACCGAGCAGATTCCGGCTGGAGACCGGGGTCAAGCTCAGATGCATTCCCCTAAACGGGCCGGACAGCACCGTGTCAGCAGCGCGATGACGGACCAGGGCCGCAGCCGCATTCCAGCGGGGCATCGCAAGCCAGCGCAGCAGGGCTCGGGCTGATGACGGAAGCAGCCTCCGATAGGAGCGGTAAACGCTCATCGCGACAGAGGAAGATTCGACGGCGTTCCACGTTGCGTGCTGCATGACTAGCGCCTCCTTCTGTGGACGATGTCGGCGAAGGGCGTGCCGGATGACACCTCTGGACGCGATGGCTCCAAAGGCAATGCAACGCCGTTCCAGGCTACCTCATCAGGCATCCCCCTCATCGGAATTCGGACGGTTTCGGGTCGAACAAATCGACGCGTACCGAACAACGCACGGAAGCGTCGCAATCGCCTGCCGATCGGCTGCTCGACGAAATTATGGATCGCGATGGCGGCCAGGACGGCTGCGACGGCAGACACGGGGGCGAACATCCATGATTCGCTTTTCCCAAAGACCCACCACCAAAGCTTCTCCGCGGCAATGATCGCAAAGAAATGGAACAGATAGAGGCTGTAGGATGCGTCCCCCAACTGCACGAGTCTTTGGGTGAGCCATCGTGTGTCGTCTATCCGCACAGCGACACAAAGGGCGACACAAATCGCACTGATAACCCAGAAGGCAACGATCCACGCGACGTCAACTGGATGAGTGCCAACGAAGGCTGCAAACAACATGACATCGACAACGAGAAACATGGCCAGCGCGATCAAAAGGAAAGCGTTGCTGCGAACGGCATGCGCGCTCTTGAGCCAGCGGGCGGCGGCTCCGAGCAAGACGCCGACACCGAACAGCAGGATGATGGGATCGGAATAGAACGTGATCAGGCTCGTGGGAGCGCGCGTATCGGCAATCGGCTTGAACAACGTTCCGGTCAAGACAACTCCTGCCATCAGAGCAATCAGCACCGTCAGGCCTTTCCTGCGCGACAGCAACAGCACCGCCGCAAAAGCCGCGTAGAACATCATCTCGTAGTTCAACGTCCAGCCTACGCCGAGCGTCGGACGCATCGCCACCATCGGGCCTGGCTCGACCGCAACCGGAATGAAGAACAGCGAGCAGATCAGCTTGTGGACGTCCAGCCCAGCGCCGTGATGAAGGCGCAGCACAACTTCAAGCGCGGTGGCCAACCAATAGATCGGAACGATCCGGATGATGCGACTGGCGATGAACTGCCCCGCGGCGCCGGGAAGAGCAAAGTTGTCGTAGTAAGTGTACGACATGATGAAGCCGCTGATGATGAAGAAGATCCAGACGCCAAGGAGACCGATGTGTATCGCGATCTGACTGGTCAACGGATCGGTCGGAGCCCATTCGGCTTGCCGCAAGATTGCATGAGAAGCAACGACCAGGAGCGCCGCAACGGCACGCAGGATCTGGATCGCAGCAAGCCTGTTCATCACGCTACGGCCTCCTGCAAGGCGTCGCTATAGTGCGAAACAAGCCGGTGCGCCCACTCGCTCGGGGTCAGCGAGAAGCGACCGGCATTGGCGTACGCCAGATCGCTCATCGAAGCGGTCAGTTCGTCGTTGGATGCCAGAATCGACAGGGCTTTGCTGAATGCATCCCGATCGTAAGGATCGCAGGATATGCCTGCTCCGACCTCCGATAGCTCGTCGGCGATCATCGCAAAGCTGGAGACGACGACCGGCAGGCCGCTGGCGAGCGCCTCGAACGCCACCAGGCCGAACGGCTCACGGTAGCGGCTCGGCATGACCAGGGCCCTGGCATCGCGGACGAGTGCGGGCATGTCATTTGCGCTCTTCCATCCGGTGAACTCCACCCCGGGATAGATCCCGGCAAGCTTGCCCTCGAGCGGACCGCTACCTATCACACGAACGCGCACGTTCGCGTCGCGGGCTGCCGCAAGAAGAAGGTCGACACCCTTGTCCTCCTCGAGTCTGCCAACGAACAGGAACACCTTGTTTCGTTCGGCTTCGATGCGTCGTGGGCACCACGGCGTAACCGGGTTGCGCAGGGTCGCAAGCCTCGCCCGCGGAATTCCGCCGCGTTCGAGATGCGGCAGCATGCCTTCGTGAACCGCCAGAACCCTGGCGCCCGACGCTAAATCGAAGGCTGCGCGACGAATTTCCTGACGAACCGACCGCCAGAGCTTGTGGGCATAGTTGCGCCGGTCGCAGGAACTGAGCAGGCACGACGCGCTCATCGGCCGCAGCTCGCAGGGACTTTCGCTGCGGAAGTTGAAATAGCCGCCGTTCGGACAAACCAGGAAGAAGTCATGAGCATTGACGATCAGGCGCTTTGCGACTGGACGCAGCGCATGGAATACCGAGGGTGATAGTATCTTCGACCAGCCATGCAGATGATAGATCGTGCCCGGCGTATCGTTGGCGGCAATCCAGGCGGCCAACCTCCGTTCGGCCGACACGTTGTAGAGCCCGTCCAGTGCCGCGCGCGGCAATGCCGTTCGGAGGATATGTTCACCGCCGACAGCCACGACATCTGCATTGCGCAGCCGGGGTTCGGAGTGCAAGCCATGGTCGCCGGTGAAATAAGTAACCGGAATGCCGCTGTCACCCAGCAATGCCGCGGAATGCAACGCCACATTCGTGGCGCCTCCATGCACTTGAGACACATCGTTGATGATGACGACACGATCCGGCGCCAGCCGCGCTTGTTGCGCCCCGGATGCCGGACGAATTTGGTCAATCACCTGCAACATACATGAATCTCACAAACTCAAAACGCGTTTCGGTGACAGGCGGCCGGCCAGCAAGTCGAGCAACGCACGAATGTTTCCTTTCAGTCGACCGGCACGATCGACGTAAGGCTCCGGGCGAAACGTCTTGGCGACGTTGGCCATGACGTTGCGGCTCATCAGCTTCAGCGCCTTGCTGCTCGAGCAGGTGCCCTTGCGAACCAGATAGAGCGGGTTGGAAACCTGCGAGTAGCCGAGCCGGCGCCCCGATTGACGGCTGGACTTCACGCCGAGGTGGACGCCGCGCGCAGCACCGATCTTCACAATCCGGCCATATGCCGCCATGCGACGGCTGAAGTCGACGTCCTCCAGCCAGCCGTAGAGTGGCAGGGTCTCGTCAAACTCCAGCCCCCTCGCACGCACCACGTCGATGCGTACCGCCATGTTGCAGCCGTAGGCGTTATAGACGTCCTCAATGTCTTGCGCCGGCTCCGCCTGACCGTCTTGCTGCAGTGTCTCGAGCGCATCCTCGTAGGCGAGCCCGGGACCAAGAATGCCGTCGGCGACGACATGTCCGGTGCCAACGACGACATCGGGCCTCGTCATAAAGGTCCGTTCGACAGCCTGAAGATAACTAGGACAAGGCACGAAATCGTCATCGAGGAAGACGACGAGATCGAAGGCCGCGCCCGCCCTCAGGATCGCATTACGCTGTATCGTCAGGCCCCGATCACTTGTGATGCAGCGAAGTCCCGGATGTCCTGAATCGATCCCTGACACGTCGGCCGGAGACGGGCCGCAAACAATGACCGCGTCGGCAATACGCGCCTGCACGCGCAAGCGTTCCAGCAGGCGCGCAAGAATGAGGGGGCGACCCGACGTTGCAATACCCACTACAATCCTGAGCGGTGGATAGTGCACACGTTCTTCGGACCAATTGGAATCGGTGCCATTCATGCCGCTGCCTCCGCAGGCAAGAGCGGCTTCCTGGCGTACGCCCACACCATGATCGGAACATCCGGCTCGTTGCGCAGCGAGCCGAAGAAACCACGCTTGCGCCATGCTGACAGGTTCGCCTTAAGGCACGAACGATTACCCCAGGCGAAGGTCTGGATCCCGGCTTCGGGAAACCCTGCCTCCTGCAAGAGGCAGGAAAGCCCCTCGGACGTCCACCGGTTACAATCTATCGGCGATGGGTGATAGCGAACCAGAAACGGCGTAGCGATGAGGAAGTGGCCGCCTGGCCGCACCATCTCATATACATTGCGGGCGGCACGTGTCGGCCACTTCAAATGCTCAAAGACCTGGTCGGCGATGACCAGATCAAACTGATCCGGCAAGACATCCTTGCAGATATCGAAAGTCGGATAGCTCGTTCCCATGAATGACTCGAAGGCAAACCTGCTTTTCCATTGCGAGCCGGCCGACACCTCCAGAACACGAAGTCGCTCCGGTCCCAACCGCGCGATAAACTCGAACGCATGTCGATACATCGCCACACGCACCCAGTCAGTCGTGTCATAGCCAATCGCTTCGAGGTACCTTTTCATCACTGCCTTGAGTCGGGGACGACTACGAATGGCTGACAACACAGGAGTTGCTGAAGGTTCGACAAACGCGCTAGTGGTCATCACTACCTCTCTCTGCCCGACAATCGTCATGACCAGGTCTTCCGAGCAATTGCGGGCACGCGATTGAGAACGGCACCGAGTACCTTGCTGCCTGCAAGATTGAGTTCGATCACGCCGTCTCTTGCCTGGTCGACTGTCGTTTTCCCGAAGTCGACTACGATGATCACCTGGTCGACGTAGGGAATGAGCAGCTTCCAATGATCCGACGACAGCAGCGCTGGCAGATCGACGATGATCCGTTCGAACTCCAGCCGGGATTCCGCAAGTACTGCCGTCGTCCGTTCCATCAGGAGCCGATTGGTTTCACCTGGCTGGAGGTAACTTTCGGCAGACGGCAACAATGCCAATGCAAGAGCACCAGGTCCGATCGCTCGCTCGGACTCCCGTCGCCCATCCGGCTGCGACTTTGTCGTCGTTCCGGCGGCCAGCTCCTGGCTTAGTGTCCGGCTGTCAGCGCAGCTATCGACCAGAATGGTTCGTGCGCCGCTCCGCGCGTATTCATTGGCCAGGCATGCCGCAACCGTCGTCGACCCCTCTCCTTCGCAACACGCGATCACGCCGATGCATAAGACATCCGGATTTGCCGTTAGCGACGCGATAGTTGTTCTGATCCTTCGAAGATCGGTCTTCACCGAAGCACTGAGGCAGCCAGCCGCAATCCTGCTCAAGGTACCCGTAGCGTCTCGGGCCGTCGCGCTCCTGCTGAACCACCGCGGCTTCCCTTCCCGCCAGGTGCTCGCCTCTGAAAGATCATTGATCGCACCAAGGGAGGCTACTCCGACATTCGCGCTCAGCTGCGCCAGGGAGCGAACGGCGCGATCGCCAGTGAGGCGTACCGCCGCAAACGCCGTTCCACTCAGTCCTCCCAGAACAACCGCGAATACAAGAACGAGCGAGGTGCGTGGGCTGCTCTTTCCCAGCGGGGCCGACGCCCGGGAAATGATTCTTACATCAGCGTCCGGATAGCTGATGCGCTGCAGCGTCTCGTTATACTGGCGCTGGAAATCATCGTACATCTTGCGATAACTGGTCGCGATGCTCTCGAGTTCTTCGAGCTTTGCTCGAGCGTCCTGGCTGGAAAGGGAGTCCCCGACGGAGCGGAAGCGGTTAACCCTGCGCGCCGCCTCGAACGCCTGCTGCTGCAGGGTCTCCAATCGCTCCGAGAGCCACTTGCCCTGCTCCTCTGCAAGCTTGGACTTGGCCTCGACTATCGTTCTGATAAAAGATTCGGCGATTTCATTGGCGATCTCTGCGGACGAGTTCGGATCGGCGGACGAGAAGGCAATCTCTATGACTAAAGACTGTCCGATTCGTTTCGTTGACAGTTTGCCAGCAAAGCGTGACGCAACCTCACGAAATTCCGTCGTGTCTGGAGGACCGGCCTCTCCTGCTGCGGAAGCCGTCGAAGTTGGAGTAAGCCGGGCCAGGACAATTTGGAAAAGCGAGGGTCCAGTCGCGAACTCCGGCCGCTGCTCAAGTTTCAGCCGTGAGATAACCGAATTGGCGACCCGGTCCGACTTGATTACCTCCATCTGGCTCTCAACGCGCGACTGATCCGACGTCATCGTCGGAGGCATTGGCGCTGCATTGAACAGTTCCGCTCCCCGGTTGGGGTCGATGATGACGCTGGTCGTAGCCACGAATATCGGCGTCGCCAGCAGAAGATAGACCACAGCGGCAGAAACGGTCGCTGCGATGAAAACAGCAATCGTCTTGCGGTTCTCCAGGAGAAAGGCGGCAATGTCCCAGACGCCGAACACCTTGTCATTCGATTCCGGATAGTGCGGCTGTCTCATGAACTACGTCCCCACGGCGATCAATGGATTGCTTTTCACCAACGCCTGAGCCGCACGCTCACGCAGTTGTCGCCCGCTAGCGGCAAGCGCAAAGAAGATGAAAAAGAGAAATCCAAGATCGACGCTACCAGCCGATATGCAGGCTGAGCCAAAGAGAGCGAGGCATGCATGCAGGCCTGCACGCGCGACAACATCCTCAAAAGAAATCGGCCTTACCATAGTGAACACCGATGCCAGCGTCACGACGAACAGGAGCAAGCCGAGAACGCCAGTATTGGCGAGCAAGGCGACCACCAAGCTGGACGCCCGGACACTCCCGAGCCCGGCGCCGAAGCCCGAAGTGTCCCAAAAGTTCTGCAGCGCGAAGTAATTCCAGCGCATGCGCTCAATCCCGGACTGGCTTGCCAGCTTGTTGAAGACGGCTGCATCGTACAGGCCCGTCATAGCCGACCAGATCGAAGGCACGAACAAGATGACCACTAAAAGCAGGAACGGGATCATCGAGACGATAAAAAGATAACTGCAGTCCCTGCCGGTGGCCTGTCCGTTGGCGAGCTTCACAAGTGCACCGACCAGCATGAGCGACGAGAACATCGCCAAGGATCCATAGGCCGTCGTCGACGTCGATAACAACAGCGATACTGCGAGAAGCAGCGCGAGCGATCCGGTGATGCGAGTGCGGAACCCGTACAGCCAAAGGCTCAGGGTAAATGCGTGGAAGCCCAGCGCCACATAGCCGAAGGCGCCGGCTTCGGTGAAAGTGCCGACGATGCGTTTGAATCCGCCGATTTCACCGGACTCGAGCATCCGGTAGTTGGCATTGCGGAGCCAGGAGAGCAAGAATCCCGTGTCGGTATAATGTGTGGCGACGTCGGCCACGGCCGAGGCGAGCAAGACCACCGCACACACGATCAACGCATTTGTGATTCCTCTCGCCTGGTCCCGGACCATAAGCGCCCAGGTGCTCATGAAGCAGCCGAGATCCGCGATGAGATAGAAGGCCTGCGTCACATTGGCGGCCCGAGGCCTCAACGGAAGACTGACGATACCAATGTCGGCGTCGTTTCGCGCGAGCGAGTAGGCGTAGGTCAGGCCTTGAAACAGCCGCGGCATGAAAAATGCGGTTGCAACGGCGTAGGTCGTGAACAGCAGGACCCAGAAACCGGGCCCCGCCGGCGCAAGACTCTCGAGCGCTGCCGTGCGCAGACGCGGTCGCAGTGCGACCGTCATCGCAAGAAAGATGGCGACTACCAGGACCGGTGGGACGCTTGCGTCGCCCAGCGCCGGAACCTTGAACGCAGCCGCTGCCCCCAGCAGGGTAGCCAGGGCCATCACCCAGAACGCCGCGATTGGGCCCTGCCACAGCACCCAGAGGCCCGCCAAAATTGTGCCAATGCCGAGAATCTCGATGGTCATGCGCGAACCTTGCTGAGACGCATTGCGCTCAAGGCCCGTTCGGAATGCCCGATCAGCTTTGGCCGCGTCTCCCCCTTGAGCAGCCGCACCAGACCATCGATCGATGCCCCCGTTAATGTGAGTACACGCTTATGCTGGACCTCGCAGATCGTCTCGGCCCGCGCAGCGGCCAGGAGCTCCGGCATTATCTGCACAGCGTCATCGCTGAACTCCACCAGGTACCGGCTCCGTCCGACATTCGCAAAGAACGCCGCGAGCTTTGGGTCCCAACTCAATCCGACGTGCGCTACGCGGTAGGAGTATGCAAGGATGCATGCGTGCAGCCGGTGCGCGATGACCGCATCGAAGCTTCCCACCAGCTCCGCGAGTTCCCGGGGTGTCCTGCAGTCTGGCGCGCGCGTCAGGCCATCGTCACCACGGAACGAACCAACGACACGGTCCAGGCAAGTCCGGTCTTCCCGAGCTCCGTTCGAGAAGCAGGTTACGTCGTATCCCGATGCCAGCAGCCGCCTGATCAAGCTTCGATAGAGATCCATAACGGTCGTATCATCAGACTTTCCCTCCCCGTGATGTTGCAGAACGACCGGATGGGTCATCCCGACGCCAATAACAGGGCGCTTGCGCTGTCGCCGCACACTTGATGGCCACACCTGAGACGCCATCAGGCCGGGATCCGGCGTCACGACGACGCCCTTCACGCGACGCTGGCGTAGCCGTCTCGCAGAATCGCTGTCGCGCACGCCTGCGAACACCAGCTGGTCAGCATGCAACAATGACGAGATCAGTGCTGCACCTCGTCCAGAGCGGCTTTCGGCGACACCTAGCCCAAACAAGGCGATCGGAACATTGTTGCGCTTGCACTCCGCCGCCACAATCGACAGCTTGACCGGGAAGTTGAGGTCGCCGTCCTGGATTAGCTGGCCGCCACCGACAATCGCGAGATCGGCATCGCGTAGCGCTTCGCGCCAGACCGGTCGGCATTTCCTCCTCATCTGAAGGCGAAGGATTGCCTCTACCAAAACATCGCGCAGCAAGGCGGGCATCATCTGCAGTGCCTTCAAGGCAAGGACACGACGGCCTGACCTTGCCGAACTGTCGCGATCGGTGCGTCCGGCAAGATCCAGAGCTTCAATGCCGACATCGGGTAGCCGCCGCCCAAGCTCGGCTTCGAGGCATTCGGCAATCACCCCATCACCGAGGTTCGGGCTGTACTTAACGTTGAAGGTGACAACCTTCATGATACTACCACTCAACATCGTAACAGAATGCGATTCATCCGCCCCAGAACCTGCTCGCATGGACAACTCGCGCTCCGGCGCCGGACGGATTCTGATTCTGGTGGCCGCCAGCAACTGTCGCGTTTTCGCGCAATGCCCGTTCAACCGAACGCCTCATTTGGCGCTTGAAGCGCTCCTTACTGAAGCCGGCTGCATGCCGAACGATGTCGGTGGCGGAGAAGCTGATCGTCTCGGCGCGCGTGATCGCCTTCCCAAGCGCCTCCGTGGTCTGCTCCGAGAACAGCACGCCAGTAACGCCGTCGATAACTGTTTCGGTGGCGCCGCCGCGGCCGAATGCGATGACGGGCCGGCCGCTCGCCATCGCTTCGACCGGAACGATGCCAAAGTCCTCTTCACCGGGGAAAATCAAAGCAAGGCAACGCGCATAGTGATGCCGAAGGACTGCAAATGGCTGCGGTCCCATAATCGTGACGTTGGGCCGCGCGTGCCGCTTGAGAGTATCCAGCATCTCACCGCCGCCTATAACGATGAGCCTCTTGCCAGACGCGTTGAAGGCGTCAACGACCAGGTCGGCCCGCTTATAGGCAACCAGTTCCCCCACCATCAGATAGTAGTCGCCGACATCAGAAGCCGTAACCTGTTCGAAGGCGTCGACATCGACTGGTGGAAAGACAACATCGGATTCGCGGCGAAAGTATTTCCGGATACGCGATGACACATTGTGGGAGTTGGCAACGAACAAGTCGACCCGAGCGGATGACCCCTGATCCCAGTTGCGCAGGTAGTGAGAGAACAGCGTCATCGCGGCGCGCGTCAGCAGGCCGGACGCGGACCTGTAGTCGTGGTACATGTTCCAGATGTACCGCATCGGGGAGTGGCAATAGCAGACATGCACCGCATGCGCGGGAGGAATGATGCCCTTCGCGGGACCGGACTCGCTGCTGATGATCAAGTCGTAGCCGCGAAGGTCGATCTGCTCGAGCGCAAGCGGCATTAGCGGCAGATACTTCTTGTACCAGAACTTTGCCCGCGGCAGCCTGGCGATAAACGACGTGACGATTCGATGGTTGGCAATCGCCGGGGAAATAGACTCCGGCACCACTACATGCGTGAAGATGTCGGCCGATGGATAGAGTTCGCAGATGGCTTCGAGGACCTTCTCGCCCCCGCGCATCCCGACAAGCCAATAGTGGACTATTGCGACCCGCATCAGTATGTGCCCTTGGCCGTAATCAGCACCGGCACAGTCTTCGCGATGATCTTTATGTCATTCCAGAACGACCAGTTCTCGACATAGTCCAGATCGATGGAAACGCGGCGCTCGTAGGAAAGATCGTTGCGTCCGCTGACCTGCCACGCGCCGGTTAGACCAGGACGCGTCAGCAGATAGTGCCCCGCGCTCGGTCCGTACATTGTGATCTCTTCGACGACCACCGGCCGCGGACCCACGATGCTCATGTCGCCCCGAAGAACATTCCAGAGCTGCGGCAATTCATCCAGGCTGGTTTGACGCAACACCAGGCCAACCGCAGTCACGCGCGGATCGCACTTTAGCTTGCGCGTTTCGGCCCACTCCCTCGCAGCCTCGGGATAATCACGAAGGTGCCGCGCCAGCACCGCGTCGCCATCCATTGCCATTGTCCTGAACTTCAGACAGCCGAAAGTGGAAGAACGAAAGCCGACGCGTGGTTGCCGGTAAAGAATGTTACCGCGATCCATGACCTTCAGAAGCAATGCAATGAGGAGAAGGAGCGGTGCGAAGGCCAGAAGCGCTGACGAAGAAACGAGAATATCAAGTAACCGTTTCGGTACGCCCCCGATCGGATACCTTGCCGATCTCTGCTTGATGCGCCTGTCGATGAGTAGGCCGACTTCTGTGGTCGCACTCTTCGGCAACTGATACAACTGCATTAGCTTAAGCTCCAATGAGGGACCTTCATGCAAGCCGTCCTCATTCCGCGGCTCGCGCCGCGGTCACGAGTGGGTCTCGCTAGTTGGTCTCGCTTAATCGGCAGTACCGGGAACAAATCTCTCGGCCAGCCCGCATCGCTAATAAGTGCGCAACTATTGTTGTTAATTAATGCGTAACTATTGGTGCATCGCAACTTGATTATTCTAACCCACTAATGCGCGATGCTTGTGCATATTGATCGCTCAGTGTGCACGCACCGCCATCGATCTCACGCTCGGGAGCTGGCGCATTCGCGGTAGAGTGATCACGTACACGCTGTATCAAAAATTTTTATTCCGAGAGAAACCGATCCAAATCAGCTCGAAACTGAACTGAAGCCTGGTCTGCAATCCGCATTTGCGATCCGCACCTAGCTTCATTCGTGAACTGGTACGGTTCTCGCATGCCGTAAGCGCGCGTAAAAATTTCTGAGAATGAAATCGGGGGGAGTGGAACGTCTCGACGACGTTTTGGACGTAAACGAGGCCCCGTATGCGTACCGACCTCTCTCGCTGCTTCAAAGATGAGTGTGCTGCGCTCGAACTTGTCGAGGCCTGCATCTGGCCGAACGGGGTTGTGTGTCCACATTGCGGCGAAAATAGTCGAACTAGTCTCCTAAGAGGATCCAGTACTAAGACCGGCACGCGCAAGTGTTATGGCTGCCGAAAGCTGTTCTCGGTGCGAACAGGCACAATGTTCGAGTGCAGCCACGTCCCATTTCACAAATGGCTGAAGGCTCTCTTCCTGACCGGGTGCGGCACGGAACCTATCAAGCCATTTCAGCTCAGCCGGGCTATCGATGTCTCCTTCAAGACCGCCGCCCTTATGATCGCGCAGATCAACCAGTCTGCCGTCGAGTGCGGAATACGAACCTCTGAAGATAAAGTCGAGACTACTCTGCCTGCGCACGAGCGCTCCACGCTGGTTCCGTCGGAGTTCCCAACGGCTGGAGAACCGCAAATCTCGACCGTGAACTCACACGCTTAGGCCTCCCGCAGGAGCCAGCCTCGATGCAAAAGCTACCTGAGGTCCCGGATTTCGAGCCAGAGAAACAAGATAGCGACACAAGCTCGGAACTTTATAACGACGATCTTATTGCGCAGTTCAAAAGCCGCCTGGGGCAACTCCTGCGGGCTGGCCGGCCACGAAAGCGCTCGCCCCGCAAGCAGAACGACAAGTCAAACGGGGTGGGCGGGAATGACTGACCGCCGATGTGATCGTCGGCCGGAGGCCGTCGAACTACAATAAAGTTTCTCGGCGATGAGCACTTTGCGCCAATACATTGCCATGACACGCACCTGACGGGCGCAATTTCTCATCCGAGCCCATCCGACAAAAGACGAGATAAGGCCCCGCTGACATCCGAATGGCGCGGCGGATCGGCCCCGGCCCGCCCGCATGTGAAGGCCGCGCAAATCGAGGCAAACGACAGCACTCGACAAAGCTCATCGGAATTCATCTGCGACAGGGGGTGGGTCTTGATTCTTCCGATCGCACGCAAAGCGAATAGGAGCGCCGCTTGAAAACTGTCGCCAGCCCCAATGCTATCCACCACATCTACGGCGGGGGCCTGAACCTCAACTGCGCCTACACTTCCATGCCACGCCTGCGCTCCCTTGATTCCACGAGTGACAACAACCAGGCCGGCGCCCGCCTCGATGAGCGACCTGGCCTTTCCCGCATAGTCGTTGCCGCCGTATAGAAATTCAAAATCGACATCCGACATTCGCACGATGTCTGCAGCGGCCGCAAAAGCATTCATCTGATCGACGTAGTGCGCCTTGTGCCTGACGAGATTGGGCCGGCAGTTCGGATCGAAGGAGATGGTGGTCGAGCCGGCTGCGTCTTCGATCATCGCCAGCGCCTGGGCTGCCCCCTTGTCGTTGGCAAGCGTGGTCGATCCGACATGAATCGCTTCGATCTCGTCGAAGGGGATGGAGCCCTGCCGATAGGCCCAGTTTCGGGACGCCGTCGCCTCGTCATAGAAAGCATATTGCGGCTCGCCCGCGATAGTGCGGACGAAGGCAAGGGTCGTCTGGCAATCGCTGCGCGTCACGTAGCGAAGGTCGACCTGCGAGGCCGACGCATGGTCGGCAATCATACGTCCGAAGAGATCGGTGGAGATGCCGCCCACAAACCCCGCCGGCGCGCCGAGACGCGCCATGCCGACGGCGATGTTGAGACAGGATCCTCCGACAACTGGCACAGTCGCGTCGCGTCCATCCACGGACTTGACCGGCAGGAAATCGACCAGGGCATCTCCGCAACTCAGCAGCATGGCTCTAGTTCTTCGTCTCACGTCTGGCGATCGATGCGATCCCCTGCATCGCATGACGGCTATCTTGCTCCAGCTTTCGCATCAGCCCGTGAACCCGCCGCTTTGTCCGGTGGAAATCGGCCAGTCCCGGCGGTGTCTGTTCGCTCAGCCGGCCGATCGCGGACATTGAGGCCATCGCCTCACCGATTGACCCACAAGACTTCGCCGCAACCGCGCCCAGCATGGCGGCGCCGAGCAGCACGGGCTCCTGCGTTTCGGGGACCGCAACGGTCAGGCCGGTCGTATCCGCCATGATCTGGCGAACCAGCGGACTTCGTCCTGCGCCACCGCTGATCACCATCATATCGCTGTCCACGCCGTGCGCTCGAAAAGCTTCGACGACATCGGCAAGTCCATACGCAAGCCCGCACAGCCCGGCCACGAACAGCCGCTCCATCGAGCCGATGTCGACGTCGAGATCCATGCCTGCAACGACCGCGCGGGAATAGGGATCGGCAAAGGGCGACCGGTTACCGAGAAACTCAGGCAGAACGTGGATGTCACGGGCCAGCAACGCCGCCCCGCCCAGGCTCGCGACGCCCGAGACGATGCGCCGTTCGAGAAATTCCAGAACTTCCATGCCGGCGGAGCGCGCGGTCGCGACGGCCTCGCTGTAAGCGGGATGAGACCTGACGAGATGATCGATGGCGGCACCGGCTGCGGACTGTCCGCCCTCGTTGAGCCAGAAGCCGGGCACCATTCCCGAATAGTAAGGACCCCAGACGCCGGGGACAAAGCACGGCTCACGCGTCGTTGCCATGATGCAAGCCGAGGTTCCCATAATGTAGGCAAGGCGACGACACACATCGACCGGCTCACCCGACTTCCCGCGCCCACCGATCGTGCCCACGCCGCCGGCGTGCGCATCGATCAGCGACGCGGCGACCGGCGTGCCTTCGAGAAGTCCCAAATCCCGTGCCGCGGACTTCGTCAGGCCGGCACCCAGCGACGTGCCGGGTGCAACGATCTCCCTTCCGATTCGCGCATATTCGTCCGAGGCAAGGTCGCCAAGGCCAACGCGCTCGAAATAGCTGCGGCTCCAGCGCTGATCCTGGGCAAGATAATTCCATTTGCAGACGACCGTGCATATCGACCGAGCCGTTGATCCGGTGGCGTGAAACGAAAGATAGTCGGCGAGGTCGAAGAGATGGCCCGCCGACCGATAGGTCGACGGCAGGTGCCGTTTAAGCCAAAGCAATTTTGGAATTTCCATTTCCGGCGAGATCGAGCCGCCGACATAGCGCAGGACCTCGTCCTGCGTCTCGTTCACCTCGCGCGCTTCGGCCATAGCGCGATGATCCATCCAAACGATGACGTTCCTTCGGTCGTCGCCGGAACCACTTACGGTCAGCGGATGGCCGCCGGCATCGAGCACCACGAGCGAGCAGGTCGCATCAAAACCCACGCCCTTGACCGTGGAAGGCGGAATGGCTGCCTCTCCCATCGCGGCGCGAACCGACGCGGCGCACGCTGACCAGATCTCGGACGACGACTGTTCGACGACACCGCCCGCTTCGTGCCATAGCGTGATCGGATGCCGGGCGGTCGCCAGCAAGGTTCCTTTCTCGTCAAACACTCCGGCGCGGGCACTCGACGTTCCGACGTCGATGCCGATGAAGGCCTGCTGCATTGCAACCCCGCTTCAGTTCAGCGCCAGCTCACCAGCACGTATAGCCTCCGTCAACGAGGACAACACTCCCGGTCATCAGGCTGGCGGCGTCAGACGCCAGAAACAGGACGACCGATGCGATCTCGTCGACCTCCCCCATTCGGGCCATCGGCGTACCACCGATCCAGGCATCGTACATCTTCGGGTTGCTTTTGACGAATGCATTGAGAGGCGTGGTGACGTAAGTCGGCGCCACGGCGTTGACACGGACGCCGCGTGCCCCCCACTCGGCCGCGAGCGATTTGGTGAGATGGTGCACCGCGGCCTTGGAAGCGTTGTAGTAGCACTGCTCCTGCGGTTTGTTGACAATGAAGCCTGACATCGACCCGATGTTCACGATGGAACCGGACTTTGCGTCCAGCATGTGCTTGCCGAAGGCGCGACAGCACCAGAACGTGCCGTTGAGATTGACGTCGATGACGTTGTGCCAATGTTCGTCGGCAACCTCTTCGGCCGGCGTCTCGCTTCGCGCGATGCCGGCATTGTTGACAAGGATATCGATGCCGCCGTAGCGGGCTGCCAATTGGTCGGCGACCTCGGTAACGCGCTTCGAGTCCGTTACGTCCATGATGACGATCTCGGCGTCCAGGCCTTTGGCCTTCAGGCTCGCGCACCCGGCATCGGCAAGTTGGGGGTCGCGATCGGCGATCACGACCTTCGCTCCGGCCTCCGCCAAGGCCTCGGCGCAGGCAAGGCCGATTCCCTGGCCAGCGCCTGTAACAACCGCCGTTTTTCGGTCCAGTTTGAATTTTTCCAGATACATCTTCTTGTTATTCCTGTTTTCCTATCGCGGCTTTTCCTATTGCGGCGCAGCGTGCTGTCCGCTCATGCCGCTATCACCGCGCCGTCCTTGTCGAAGCGGTGCAGCCGGGTTGGATCGGGCGAAAGCCAGATGCGGTCGCCGGCCTTGAGATTGAATTCTCCGATGCAGCGCGCCGTCAGCAGACCGAGCTTGCCGGCGTCGACATAGAGGAAGGTGTCGCTGCCCAGATGCTCCGCGACCGACACGGTACCGGGCCAACCCTCTCCCTCCTTGCCGATCCTCAGGTGTTCGGGCCTGACGCCGAGCGTGGCAACGCCGGGTTGGCCTGCCGCCTCGCCGGATACAAAATTCATCTTTGGCGATCCGATGAAGCCGGCGACGAAGAGATTCGCCGGATGCTCATAGAGTTCCAACGGCGAGCCATATTGTTCGATATGGCCGGCGTTGAGCACGACGATCTTGTCGGCCATCGTCATGGCCTCGACCTGGTCATGCGTGACATAGATGGCGGTGGTCGCAAGTTGCTTCTGCAATTTGGTGACTTCCAGACGCATCTGGACCCGCAGCGCCGCATCGAGATTCGACAAGGGCTCGTCAAACAGAAACGCCTTGGGCTCGCGCACGATCGCGCGTCCGATCGCCACGCGCTGGCGCTGCCCACCGGATAGCTCGCGCGGCTTACGGTCCAGATAGGGCGTAAGATTCAGCGTGGCGGCCGCGGCCTCCACCTTGCGGTCGATATCCGGCCGCGGCAGGCCGGCCATCTTCAGGCCGAACGCGATGTTGCCGCGGACGCTCATATGCGGATAGAGCGCATAGGATTGGAACACCATCGACAGGCCCCGCTTGGCCGGCGGCACATCCACCACATTCTTGCCGTCAATCAGGATTTTCCCGCCGGTGACATCCTCAAGTCCGGCGATCAGGCGCAACAGCGTCGTCTTCCCGCAGCCGGACGGCCCGACGAACACCACGAAGGAGCCGTCTTCGATATCCAAATTGGCATCCTTGATGATGTTGACCGGCCCGAACGATTTTCTGACTCCCTGCAGCGTTATCTGGCCCATGATCTCTGGTCCCCTTGCTATTTGACGGCGCCGAAGGTCAGTCCACGGACAAGCTGCCGCTGCGTGAACCATCCGAGAATGATGATCGGGGCAATGGCGAGCGTTGAGGCGGCCGACAGTTTTGCCCAGAACAGGCCCTCGGGACTTGAATAGGACGCGATGAATGTTGTGAGCGGTGCTGCGTCCAGGGTCGAAAGATTCAGTGTCCAGAACGCCTCGTTCCACGCCAGAATGAAATTGAGAAGAAGCGTCGAGGCAAGGCCCGGGATGGCCATCGGCGTCAGAACATAAACGAGTTCACGTCCGATGGTCGCACCATCCATCCGCGCCGCCTCCAGAATATCCTTCGGGATTTCCTTGAAATAGGTGAAGAGCATCCAGATCACGATCGGCAGATTGCCGAGACAAAGGATCATGACGAGACCGGCGCGCCTGTCGAGCAGCCCGAAATCCCGGTAGATCAGGTAAATCGGAACCAGCACGCCGACCGATGGCATCATCTTGGTCGAGAGCATCCAGAGCAGAACATCCTTGGTGCGTTTCGTCGGCGCGAACGCCATCGACCAGGCCGCCGGAATGGCAATGATCATCGCAATCAACGTCGATCCGCCGGCAATGATGATCGAATTGAGCGCATGATGAAAATAGTCACTGCGCTCCTGCACTGTCGCGTAGTTCTCAGTGGTCCAGTGAAACAACAGGAATTTTGGCGGCATCGAGAACGCCTCGAGCTCGGTCTTGAAGCTCGTCAGCACCATCCACAGGATGGGCAGGAAAATCAGAAATCCGAACAGCCACGCCGCAGCGGTGGACACCCAGACGCGTCGTGCTGTGACCTTGCGTGCCATCGCTTACGCCTCCAGATTCCGTCCGACGATCCGCACCAGGAAGAATGCGACGATATTGGCGATCACGACCGCGACCAGTCCACCGGCTGAGGCGTTGCCGACATCGTACTGGACCAGCGCCTGCGTATAGATCAGGAACGCGATATTGGTGGTCGCGAGGCCCGGGCCGCCGCCGGTCGTGACAAAGATCTCGGCGAACACGGTCAGCAGGAAGATCGTTTCGATCAGGATGACTACGGTGATCGGCCGCGCCAGATGCGGCAAAGTGAGATAGATGAAGGTCGAAAGTGCGCTCGCCCCATCCATCTCGGCCGCTTCCTTCTGCTCCTCGTCCTGGGATTGCAGCGCCGTGAGCAGAATGAGGGTGGCGAACGGCAGCCATTGCCAGGCCACGATCAGGATCACCGCGAACAAAGGCACATCGTTGAACCAGTCGATCGGCGTTGCGCCCACTGATGTCGCGACCCAGGCGAACAGTCCGGACACCGGATGCATCAGGAGGTTCTTCCAGACCAGCGCGCTGACGGTCGGCATCACGAAGAACGGCGCGATCACCATCAGGCGGACGATGCTGCGCCCGACCACCTGCTGATCGAGCAGCAGCGCCAGCGGCGTGCCGAGCAGGATGGTGATTGCGAGCACCGATCCGACCAGCACCAGCGTGTTCCGTAGTGCGGTCAGAAAAGCGGGATCGGTGAGAAAATATCGAAAATTCTCCAGCCCGACGAAGCTCCAGGTTTCCGCATCGAGGAGGCTGTAGTGCAACGTCGAGAAGTAGATCGTCATTGCCAGCGGGACGATCATCCAGATGAACAGCAATGCGACGGCCGGCGTCAGCAGGGCCCTTCCGAGCACCTGGGTTTGCTGCGTTGCCATCGCCGCCTCCTGTTATCTGGGAATGGAGATGGGGCTGCCGTCACTGCCCCGGGAGCCTGACGGCAGCCAGAATTGCGTGTCGCGCTACTTGATGTAGCCGGCGCGCTTCATTTCGCGTTCGGTGGCTGTTTGCGCGGCTGCGAGCGCAGCATCCACCGTCGATGACCCGGCCAACGCCGCCGAGAATTGCTGGCCGACGCTAGTTCCGATGCCCTGGAATTCCGGAATCGCCGCGTACTGCACGCCGACGTAAGGCACCGACTGCACGGTCGGCTTATTCGGATCGGCGGCATCGATCGATGCCAGCGTCAGCCTGGCGAATGGCGCAACCTTCAGATATTCCGGATTCTGGTAGAGCGAGGTGCGGGTGCCGGGCGGGACATTGGCCCATCCTTCCTTCGAGGCGACGAGCTTGGTGTAGTCCTTGCTGGTCGCCCAGGCGATGAACTTCTCGGCGGCTGCGGTCTTCTTCGAGCCCGCAGGGATGGCGAGATTCCACGCCCACAGCCAGTTGGCGTTCTTGCCGAGCCCCGCATTCGGCGCAAGCGCGAAGCCGACCTTGTCGGCAACCTTGGAATCCTTGGGGTTGGTGACAAAGGACGCAGCCACCGTGGCATCGATCCACATCCCGCATTTGCCGGAGTTGAACAGCGCGAGGTTTTCATTGAAGCCGTTCGAGCTGGCGCCGGGAGGGCCCGCGGCCTTCATCAGATCGACATAGGTCGAAAGTGTCTTCTTCCATTCCGGCTTGTCGAATTGCGGCTGCCATTTCTCATCAAACCAGCGGGCGCCGAACGAGTTGGACATCGCGGTCAGGAACGCCATGTTCTCGCCCCAGCCCGCCTTGCCCCTCAGGCAGATGCCGAAGACGCCGCCGGATTTATCGGTAAGCTTTTTCGCCGCATCGATCACGAAATCCCAGGTCGGGTTTTCCGGCATGGTCAGGCCGGCCTTCTGGAACAGGTCGGTGCGATACATCACCATCGAACTCTCGCCATAGAACGGCGCGGCGTACAGCTTGCCCGAAACCGACACGGCATCCCGGATCTTCGGAAGCAGGTCCGCGGCGTCGTAGTCGGGTCCGAGATTGTCAAGCGGAATGAGCCAGTTCTTCTTGGCCCAGATCGGAACCTCATAGGTGCCGATGGTCAGGACGTCGAACTGTCCTCCCTTGGTCGCGATGTCGGTGGTGACGCGCTGGCGCAGGACGTTCTCTTCGAGTGTCACCCATTTGACGGTGATGTCAGGATTTTTGGCGGTGAATTCGTTGGTCAGCGCCTGCATCCGAATCATGTCGCCGTTGTTCACGGTGGCGATGGTCAGGGATGTCTGTGCGACGGAAGGAGCTGCGCCCAACAAGGTAGCCGCGCCCAGCAGGGCGCTGAGGACGTGTTTCACGATAACCTCCCTTACGGCGTTGAGCATATGCCCACGCCTTGCATTTATGTTCACACCGAGCCGAAGCGTTGTCAAGGATCGGATCGCGCTTCCGCACCGGACTCGCTGGGCGGCAGGACATGGTTCAACGGGATCGCATGCCAGGATCGGCTGGCGGGAAACCCGCGCACGCCGAGGCCGAAAGACCGGCCAGTTCGCTACGGCTTGAGGATTGCGCCTGCCGTCGCCTCGTCGGTGATCAACCCGTTGAGAAGCCGCCCCTTCAGCGCCGCCCTGATGGCCGGAACCTTGGCACGACCGACCGCCGCTCCGATGGTCAGGGCCTCGGCAGGTACCCGCGGCGGAATGCTGGTGAGACGAAGGTTTGTCCCGCCTTTGATGAGGTGCCCCTCCTCGTTGAACGCCCAGCCGGTCAGTTCGCCAACGGCGCCCAGCCGCATCATCTCGAGCAGTTCTTCGCGCGAGACGAAACCGTCAACGTGAATTTGCGCCTGCCGATCCATCTGCCCGACCCCGACAAGCCGCAGGTCGGCCTTGGCGGCGACCGCTCTCACCCTGGCGATCGGATCTATTTTCAGCATCTGGTCGCGCTCGCGCTCGGACGACATCAGAAACGGCAGCGGCATCGGATAGTGGCGCGCCTTGGTCCGGTCGGCGAGACGGCCGACAGTGTCGAAGAAGCTGGCCGAGCCGTCGGCCGAAATGTTTCCGACCAGCGATACGATCTGGTGGTTCGGACAGTCGATCGGCGACACGCGCTCGACGGCAGCCCGCACCGCTCTGCCGGTGCCAAGCGCCACGATGGTCGGCTTCTCGGTCCGCAACGTCGATTCAAGGACGTTGGCGGCGCGCTCGGCAATTCCAGCGGCCGACAGCGGCGCGGCGGGATCGGTCGGCACGACTTCGCAATAAGCGAGATGGAACAAATCCTTCAGCCGCGCTGCTAATTCCATGCATGCAGCGATCGGATGCTCCAGGCGGAAAGTGATCAGGCGCTCGGCGAGGCACAGCGAGACGAGGCGCTGTGCCGACGCGCGCGAAACCTGCAGCATCTTGGCGATTTCGTCCTGGGTGTGACCGGCAATGAAGTAGAGCCAACCGGCCCGTGCGGCTTCGTCCAGACGCGACTTCTCGTTATCGGATGCTGCCATCAGACACCTTACCGATCCGTCTGCCAGAAATCCGCCATCCGTGCGAATACGCGATCGGCTCCCGCTTCGCGGAGAATGGCCTTCCCGTCACGCGATTGATAGTGGCTGCCTCCGACAAAGCCCCAAACGGTCATGCCGGCGGCCTTGCCCGCCTTGACGCCGCTGACACTGTCCTCGATCACAAGGGTGCGACGTGGATCTACCCGCATCTTTTCGGCCGCGTAGAGAAAGAGGTCGGGCGCCGGTTTGCCGTGCTCCACCATCTGGGAGGTATAGAGACGCGTGCCGAAATGCGGCGCGAGGCCGGTCAGAGAAAGGGAGAAGGACACCCTATCGACGTCGCTGGACGAGGCGACGCAACGGGGGATTTGCAAGTCCTCCAGCACCGAGTTCACCCCTTCGACTGGGCAAAGTGACGAGAGAAACGCCGCTCGAACCCCTGCCCTCAGCTCGGCCGAAAATTTCTCGGGGTTCAAGCGTCCCAACGCTTCATAATGCTGGAAGACCGCCGTCACGCTTCGCCCAAGGAACAGATCAAGTGCCTGATCGATGTCAAGGCTGATGCCGTATCCCGCCAACGTGTCAGAGAGGCAGCGACAGCTCAGCACCTCGCTGTCGACCAATACGCCGTCGCAGTCGAAAATGATGAGATCGGGCCGGATCATCGTAAATTTCTCATGCCCAATATGAGCATAAACTCATAAAATGGGCAATAACCCGCCCCTCTCCGCGAATGGGGCATCCCGCCTGGCCGGTCTGAGATTCCCGTGCACTACCCGGAGCACGGCTCAGTCCGCCAGCCGGGATCCCGGTCGACGAGCGATTATGGGTCCTGTTGTGTGTACCGAAAACTCAAGCACAGGCGTAGTGGTGGTGAAGTCCACCAAGGATGGCGCGTGAACGAATGATGCCGGTGCGCTGTACCGAGCGGGAGACTGGTGCATCCTTGCTCAAAGACCAATGCGTTCTGACGCCGTCATAGCAGTCCGCATGGGAATCGCAGGATTCGGCGCAGATGCACCTCACAAATTGTTCTGCAGATATTCGAACACGTAGTCGGCGTCGTTGCTCGAATTGAAATTGACCTCGTAGTCGATCGTGCCATCCTTGAGCACAACCGTGCGCTGCGGTCCAAAACGACAAGTCAGGCTTTTGATCTTCTGTTTGACGGCTTCCTTGCCGGCCTGGGAGTCACAGACGCGCCGCATGGCCTCGAGAGCTGCGCCGCAGTAACTGTATACGCTGTAGGTCTTCCGATCTTCCGGCGTCGGCGGCTTCAACCAGTCAAACTTCGCCGTGAGACTGTTGCCGCACCGCTCGTTGGTGGAGGTGACCTCTCCCGCGAGATACTTTTCCTGGTCCGCGAAATACTCCTTGTCCTTGAGCGATTGCGCAAGCGCGACCGAGGAGCAGATCGAGAGCGCGACGACGGCGACACCGACACGGATATTCATAGCGGATAACTCCAATTTAGATGTTCATGCGCGCATCCCGTGCGGGCACGGCGTCCGGCCACTGCGACGGACCCAGGGATAGACGGACAGCGGCGGTGATTTTCCCGCGTCATCGCAGCACCGTGTCATCGCAGCACCCGGAGCGGTGCATCTTGATTGAAGCATTTTGAATCATGAATGCGCCGCGTTCAACGTAGGCATCGGCCGCAAAAACTCCGTATTTGTTTCTCATCTCTCGCTGCGCTCATCAGCGGTACCGCATCCCGCGGATTGTCGTGATGCTGTGAGGTCTGCCATGTCCGGACGTTTCCGAGCGGCCGTCGTCGGCGCCGCCCTCGCATTGATCGCCGGCCATATCGTCGGCCATGGCGCCCTCGCCGCGGAGAGGGGCCCGCGGCTTCGCATCGGGCATTACAGCACCGGCAGCGGATTGATCGGCTTTGTGATCGACCGCATGGGAACGCCGATCAAGCTGCGCTTCGACGGCACCGCCGAAATCCTGGCCTTGACTGCCGAGCCGGCTCCTTACGAATCGATGACGCTCAAGCGCGACGACGGCGTCTCGGTCCTTCGGATCTACGAAACGGGCCGCGTCCTTGTATTCAGCGACAAATTGTCGGGCGGTTCGGCTGACGCGTATCACGACCAGGAAGCCGAGCCACTCGTCGTCAAGAACGCAACGAAAGAGCAGGCCGAGACCGAGGCCGAGTCGCTCGGGCGCAGGCTTGGGCGCGCCGGCGCCCCGGCGCTCAAAATCTCGCTCGATGCACCGCGCCTTTCCGCTGACTCCGCCGCGTGGTCCGGCATGGCAGACGCCATCGCCGTCACAGGAACGGCCCTGGCCGAGATGCTCACCTCACCGATCGCACGCGAGATCATCGCTGCGAAACTGCAGCGCGTCGTCATCCGCGACGCCGACCAGGTCGACGTCAGGCTGGCGGGCGACACCCTGATCGTGGAGGTCGAAGCCAGGGAGGCGATCACAGGCCGGCCGTCCTCGGCGCGCCTCAAGTCTGCGATCGGTGACCTTCTGTAGCTGGATCGATACCCCGGGACACGAATTTACAGCAGCCGGCGCGGAGAAAAATGCCCACCGGTCCGTCTCTCTATCTTGATGTGGTGGCGACGGCCGCGGGCCGTCTCGAAATGTCACCGCAATATGTTGCATTGTTGTCAAGAAAGAGAGGAATCCAATGTCGGGTCTTATAACTGGGCTGGTTTTGCTCGCGCTCGGCGCCCTGGCGGCCGCTTCGAGCATCGTTGCGAGGCGTCCGGACGCGAAGGCGTATATCGAACTGATGGTACCTTACCAGGGATGGTTCGGATTCATAACCTGCCTGTGGGGCGCCTGGACCATCATCAATGCGATCATCAACCTGAACTGGTTCGGCTACGTGCCGGTCTGGTGGCTGACCTACCTCGCGACCGGCGTGCTAATTGCATCGCTCGGCCTGCTGCTCGGCTATGCGTTGCTGACGAAGTTCATTTTCAGCCACAACGCTCAAGCGGCTCAGCGTGGCGAGCAGATTCGCGCTGCCATTGTCCCCTATCAGACCGTGCTCGGTTATGCCGCGATCGTCCTCGGCCTATGGACGATCGTCGCTACGTTTCTCTATCGTATCTAGGGCATGGTCCGGAAAATCACGCCCATCGGGCCACGACCCGATGGGAGCACCGATTTTCCCGAAAAGTTCATACTCAACAAAAAGCTAAAGCGCGATGACGCTTCATCTTGAACGCATCGCGCCCCCCAGCAGGTTGCTGAAAAGTCATCTTGGGCGTGACGAAATCCCGTGGCGAACGAACCGGAGTATGCTCCAGGATTGTCTTGCCTGCCGCCGGCGCGTCTCGATCGTCATCGGCAATCTGGACTATTTTCATTATTTGCCGGCCCCGATCATCGTCGTCGGCTACCCGCCCATGATGAAGTTCGCAGCCAACCTGCCGACCCACAGCATGCACATCACCCGGCCACAGAGCTGACAAACAATGAGTTGACGGGTAATGGCGCTCACCCGCCGAACAGTTTGGCCAACCGGGTGAGACAGCCGCTCCATGAGCCCGCTAGAGCAACGACGAGAGCATCCATGTTGAAAACAAACTGGTGCCTGGCGATTCTCGCGCTGAGCCTCGCGATAGGCTTCGCCACGACCGCACGCGCGGAGAAGCGCGTCGCCCTGCTGGTCGGCAATAACGCCTATGAGAACATTCCACGGCTTCAGACCGCCGCCAACGACGCGCGCGCGGTCGGCACCGCCCTGCGCCGGCTCGGCTTCTCGGTGATGGTCGTCGAGAACCAGCCGCGCCGTGCCATGAGCGAGGCCATGCTCGCTTTCGACAAGATGATCCAGCCGGGCGACATCGCGCTGTTCTTCTTCGCTGGACACGGCTTCGAGATCCGCGGCCAGAACTACCTGTTGCCGACAGACATCCCGGAGGTCCGCGAAGGACAGGAAGAGCTGATCCGCGATTCCGCGTTTCCGGCCGACCGGATCATCGACCGGCTGCAGGCGCGCGGCGCCCGCACGACGGTGCTCATGCTCGACGCCTGCCGTAACAATCCGTTCGAACGGCCGGGCGGGCGCGGGCTCAGGGGCAGCGGCGGGCTCGCCGCGATGACGCCTGCCGAGGGCGTATTCATCATGTTCTCCGCCGGCGCCAAGCAGACCGCGCTCGACCGGCTGTCCAGCACCGAGCGCGCCTCGAACTCCGTGTTCACGCGAAACCTCGTCCGCCGGCTGGCGGAGCCAGACCTGACGCTGGTGCAGATTGCCAAGCGCTTGCAAATCGAGGTTCGGCAGTTGGCAGCGAGCGTCGGCCTCGAGCAAACGCCGGCCTACTACGACCAGGTCGTCGGCGAGATCGTACTTAACTCAAGCGGACGCACCACGCCCGCCGACCCACCGCCACCACAAACCGCGGCCCTGCTATCCGAGGTCGACAAGCGCGCCGCCGAGGCCGTGCCGGCTCCTTCGGCCGATCCTGTGATCGCCGAGCTCGACGCGCTGGCGGCCGCGAAGAGCTGGAGCGAGCTCCGCGGCCACCTGACAACGGTGAGGCCGACGGCGCGCGACGCACACTGGGCTACGTTGGCCGAACAAGCCGCGATCGGCGAATTAACTCCACTTGCAACGTCGCCGCATTCGTTTGGCGATCGGCTTGCGGCGCTCGAGCGCTATGCCACGACCTTTCCGATCCTGAACGACAACCCGAAATTTCTGGCTCTGCGCGCGTCGATCGGCCTGTCCGCGTTCGGCGACTGCCTTGAGCAGACTTACGGGGCGGCCGATTGCCGCCGGGGACTGGAGAGCTTCGTGCGCACAACGCCCAAGAGCGTCGGTACGGCGCGCGCCGACCTCGCGCGTGACGCCGCCCGTCTCGTCGGACGCAAGCTCAACCGCTCGGCCGCCGCGCCGTTTTTCGCCATCGCGATCGAGGCGCCGGCCGAAACAAATGCGGCAGTCTGTACGGATCCAGATCTCACGGACGCCGTCATTGCCGCGCTCAGCCGGCCTCCCGACTGGGATGAAGCCAAGGCGTCGAAGGCGCTCACGGAAGCCTGCTGGAGCACACTCGGCCCTGCGGTCGTGGCGCAGGTCGCCCGCGAGACTGGCGACAGCTACTACCTTGGCAATGCCTGCCCGACACTGCTGCAGCGCGACGCTTTAACGGGACTGCGCGCGGCCCGCTGCCGGGAGATCAAATCGCGATAGGCGAGGTAATCGCATCGCTTTCGAGACCTTCACGACAAGCAGCGGTCTCATCTTGAACCTGGAGCGCGATGAGTTCAGGAAACATCGCCATCGGCGCTTGTTTGATCTTTTCGGAAAGCCAGATCATGCTCTGGCTCTTTGCTTAAGCATGATCTCCGCGCAAACGCGTCGCCTTTGTTAGGCTCAAGGGAAAACCGCTGTTCCACCATCGGCCCGAGGGCATGTTTCTCCGGATCACGCTCTGGCAGGGTGAACTCCAGGTTCTTCGCCTGGACGCGCCGTACTCAGAAGGCTGGGGCGATCAGATGAGCACCCCAGCCTTCCTGCCAGCGCGGCTACATCAGAACGAGCAGCCGAAGCTTTGCAGCGAGGTCTTGATCGCGTCCATCGTCTGCTTACACGTCCCTTCCATGGTTGACTTCGCTGATGGACTCTTGGCCATATCAACCCACATCTTGCGCGTCTGGTCGAGCTGTGCCTTGTAGGTCGCGCGTTGCGCCTCCGGAAGTTTCGACGTAACGCAACTATCATATTTTTGCAGAAAGTCGTCGCAAGCGGCGATGCCGGTGCTCTGCGCACGTGCAGGCCCGGCTACGGCAATCGCGAGCAAAGCGGCACCTGCCAAATGCAAGAGCAGCAACGCTCTGTGCATGCTCAAGCGTGATCCGATCGCAGCCTTCGTCGTTGTATAACGCATTATCTCTTGCTCCTTTGTTGGATGACAACATTGGAGCAGACGGACAGGCTCTCATTTTTGGTCTGTCGCCAGCCATCGCGATGTCTCGTTAGGCCCATCCTCGTGATGGAGCACAACGCACCTCCCGCCACCGAGATGTGGCCCGGACGACTTAAGCGTCGAGTTCAGGTCAGTTCGGTCCTGCGGAAGCGGGGCGCTCATGCCTACGGCCCCCCTGCCGGCCTTGGCCCGCATGGATCGTTATCATCGGTGGGCACTGCCTTGCCTGGATGCTCGGCCACCTCCGCGGTCGCCCCCGGTCCAGTACCGCGATCGCTTCCCATGCTGCCGGGTGTCGATTTCCTGGCTTGTTCGTTCGCGTCACTGCACGAGTGAGCATCTTTCTTCTTCGTTGGACCGGACGGGGTCGCCACGATTCCGCGGCCGATCGCATCACCTGCGTCGTCCTGCTTGACCGCGATGGCTGCACCGTCCCCAACCATCTTCACAACGGTCGGGATCGCGATCACGGCCAGGGCGGCGAGAGCGAAGCCGGACCACGCAATCGAACGCCGGTACCGAGCAACTGGACTGACCGCCATTGCCGAAACCTGCGCTCGGCCCTGTTCCGACGCAGCAAGAACGCCAGCCGCCCGCACCACCAGACCCGCTGGAGCTGTCGCAGGCCGCGCGTGGATTTCGTCCAGCAATGCCGCCGCGGAAGTTAACTCCGCGCGGGCCACCGGGTCGTTCGCAAGTCTCGCGGCGACAGCATCCCACTCTGCCCGCGGCAGGGAACAGTCGAGAAACGCAGCGATCTGAGCGTTGTCGATCTCGTCCCATTGACCTGCTGCAAGGGAACCCTGCTCCAAACCCTCGGAAATGGTCCGCGACAGTTGCGCGCGAAGCAGCTCATAGGTTTGCAGCCGGTCGGAGCGGTCATCGTCCTCGGCGGGCACAGACGCCGGTTCCTGACTAGGGCGTTCGATCATCGGGCAGAATTCCAATACCCATGTTCAGACGGACATATCGGAATTCTTTTCCAATTGCACCGCAATTTCTTTCAACCACTTCTGGGTTCGCTGCTTGAAACGATAGACATCCTCGACCGGGCAACCCATCAGCCTCGCGATGTCACGTGCTGGCAGCGGCTCATTGGCCGAAAATACAATCTGAAGGTACAACCGTTCATCGGCGGGAAGCTTCTCCGCAGCCGTATTGACGGCAGCGACGAGAGTAGCGCGGCGCTCTTCCTCCTCAAAGAGCAGCAAACGGTCCTCTGGCGTCGGCGACGAATCCGCGATCGAAACACCTCCACCCTCGCCAAGCAGCGCGTCGAGCGAGATGGCCTCGGTCGCGGGCGGCGTGCGTTCCAGCCTCGCCAAGCCGGCAACGCGCGCGATCGACTCGGCGACGTCAGCGGCTGTCGGATCTTGCGCCAGCCTGCCGCGCAATGCAGCAGCGAGGCGATCGGTGTCCAGCGGACAACCCTCCCACACCACGGCTGCGTAAACCGCCTGGTCAAGCGGCGTCGAACGAGAAATCGCGACCGGCAAACGCCGTCGGGGCGCCTCACGCCGCACGAGATCGATCAAAATGCGATCGACCACGGTCAGGATATAGCCCGTGAAGCTGCCGCGGCCTCCGTACAAGCGGATACGACGGAAATCATTCTCGATCAGCTTGAGGCATACTTCTTGATATGTATCCTCGCGTCCGGCTCTACCAAGGTTACGCGGCAATTGTCTGGCGATCCGGCTGCGAATGTCGGTCTCGAAGTAACGCGAGAATCTCTCCCACGCTTCGTGCGGCGTTTTACTGAATTGTCCCGCCAGTTCGTCGGCGAGAACATCACGGGCGACAAGCGACAAATACGTCATAAGCCGCGAGCGCGCGTCGAACCTCCGCAGCCGCGCATAATCGTCAGCCTTCAGTGATGCGACGATGTGAAGGAACGCAGCCTCCGCGTCCGCTCCTTCGCCTACCAGTTTCACGACGATCGACCATAATGTCGTCGAGACGTGTTCGAGAAACCTGCTCGCTGCCCCAGCGTCACCGGAGAGGGCACCATTGACGAGCGCGTGCTCAAAGTTGCCGCTCAGCGCCGGCACAATCTGCATCTCAGAGGAGACCGGTCGTTCGGCGACCGCATTGGCACTGTCGGCATCGTTGTCTTGCGGCTTGGCCTTTTTCAGGACCAACAGATTCTGGACCAACAGGCTGCGCGACCACATGGCTTCTCCCCTGACAAACAGCCGACCCACCGCATGACAGTTGAACAGCCAGAGACTACGGCCTTCGCAAGTTGGCCTCTTTCGTCGCCGAATAACTGGTTCTTGTCGATAAACAACTGGTATCCCAATCTGGCGAGATTATGAATTGCAACAATGCTAACGCAAAAATTGTAAGATGAACGCATTGCTCATCCTGAGCGCGCTCGACTTTGCTGAGTCTGTTCGTCGTGCCTGCCCCGACATGACACTGAATTGTCACAACTACGCCAAGCTTGGCGCCCGCAAATACCACAAGCCATATTGCGTCGATCAAGATACGGGATGCGCATCTATCGCGACCTGCTTGATCTTTCCGGTCGCGAGCTTGCAAGTGCTTTGCACCTCGAGCGCGGTGGCGCCGACCTTGATTCTCAGGTCGCTGGCCAGCCCACCGCTGAGGCGTCTCACCGAACTGTAAGAACAGCAATCACATGTCCACGGTCATCGACAGGAGATACGTGCGCGGTGCTCCCAGGAAGAACGTTCCGAATGAGGCCACGCTGGACCAGTAATTCTCACCGGTCACATTCTGAACGTTCGCGCGGAAAATCGTCTTCCTGCCGTTGATCGCCGTCGTGTAGCGGGCGCCGAGATCGAGCCGCGTCCAATCCGGGATCGGCTGCTTGTTGTCCGCATCGACGAACTGACTGCCGGTGTAGATGACGGCCCCATTCAAGGTGAGCCCTCTCACCCACGGCAGATCCCACTCGGCGCCAATATTGGCCTGTACGTTCGGAACGCCGATGGGCGTATTGCCCACACGTGACGCAATGGCGGACTTCGTCAGGGTGCCATCCAGCAGCGAAACGCCTCCGAGGACGCGAACATCGGGCATGAGCTCGCCGAAGACGTTGAACTCGAGCCCACGCACCTGCGTTTCGGCGGTCGCCGCGACGCGCCCATTCAACGGTTCGCCGCTCGCCTTCGATATCTCGAAGGCGCTGAATGTGGTTGCGACCCGGCCGAAGTCCACCTTGATGCCGGCCTCGTACTGTTTGGCGATGTGGGGCGGGAGCAGTTCGCTGCCATTGGAAACACCCGGCTGCGACGGCGCTACATCGCCCCGGCTTAGGCCTTCAATGTAGTTCGCATACAGGGAGACGTTGTCCCGAGGCCGGACGACGAGGCCGACCACGGGAGTGGTCGCGCTCTTGTCATAGGAGTTCAGCAGCGTTCCGACATTGGAGAGATAGTTGTTCGCCTCGACGCCCTGGCGCCGGACACCCAGCGTCAACAGGACACGCTCATCGAGCACGGACAAGGTGTCAGCAATCGAGAGCCCCGTGAGTTGACTGTCCGAGAGTCGAGGGCGCCCGGGGATCTCGTTTGCGAACTGAGTTGGCGCTACGGTCGGACTATAGATGTTCGACGTGACCGGACTGCCATTGGTGGTCCGCCGGTGCAGCGCGTCGTGATAAACCGAGGCCTGGAAGGTGACGGCATGGCGAACGAATCCGGTATCGAAGCGGGCGCGGACGCCACCATCATACGTATGCCGGTCAATGCTGAGCCCGAAGAATTGCGGCGTCGACCTGGTGTCGCCGCTCGTATTGGTGATCGTCGGAAGACCGAAGAAGCGCTCGACATTGGTCCGCGATCCGCCGACGTCGGCGAACAACGTAACCTGATCGTTTACATCGTATTCGTTGCGCCACAGGACAGATTGATCGTTGATGCGCGACCACTCCCAGGGTTGCGTCACGTTCAACCGGCCGTCCGGCGCCTTTGGTACCTGCAGGCCGGTAGCCATGAGGAACGGACGTGACGGAGCGTCGAACCGATCGGTCTGCGCGATGAGGTAGAGCCAAGACCTGTACCGTTCGCCCTGATAGTCGAGGGCCAGCGATCCGACGCCCGTCGTTTCAGACTGGCGGTCGATCGGCGTGTCGCCGCCGCGCAGGCTGCCGCTGGCGCGCACGCCCCATTCCTTGCTGTCGCCGTAGCGCCTCGCGACGTCCCAGTGACCGCCGAATCGCGCGGCCGAACCATAACTCGCGGTGAGGCGGGTCAAATCCTCTCCCGCACGCTTGGGCACGACATTGATGACGCCGCCGACGCCGCCATTGGGTGCGATGCCCGAGAGCGCGGCTGAGGGACCCTTGAGCACCTCGATGCGCTCGACGTAATCCGTGAAGATGCGGTAGCTCGGCGCGATCCCGTAGAGGCCCTCAAAGGCAAACTCACCATTGTTGCCTTCGTTGATTGGGAAGCCGCGAATGTTGAAGGAATCGACCACGCCGCCCGTTGGGTGGGAACTGCGCACGGAAGGATCCAGGATCAAGGCATCCGCACCGGTTGCCGCCTGCTGATCCCGGATGAACTTGTCCGTGTAGCTCGTCACGTTGAACGGTGACTTCATTGTGTTGGTGTTGCCGAGCATTCCCAGCCGCGCGCCTTGAGCGACCTGGCCGCCGGCAAAGGCGGGCACGACACCCGGCTGCGACGGCTGCGATTGCACCGCGACGGTTTCCGCTTGCGAGGCGGCAGGCACCGTGGTGCGCCGTGAAGTCGATCGGACCCGGGCGTCACTTCGTTTGGTTGGCGCGCGGCGGACCGACTGTTGCGACGGAGCATCGACAGTAACGGGTGGAAGGGAGTTGCCGCCATGCGATGTTTGGGATCGAGCGGGCGATTCGAACCACGCCAACAACGCCACTCCACCCAGCAGTGTCGCACCAAAGCGAGTTACCGTTCCGATCCCACCTGCACGTCGCATTTCCAGAAAGTCCCCCTCAATAGCACGTCGCACAACGTGAAATGGTTCTACGCTCGACCCGCAACGACCATAGATCGAAGATCCGCTCTCCGCGTCCGAGCTCGGCCCGACACTTATGGCTCTGTGAATCAGATGCCCCGCAGACTCGCACTTCGGGTTGGTTGCCTGTGCCTTATCGGCAAAGTCCGATCGCGAGCGAGCTGCACCGCGTCTTTAGAGAGGCGCTATGGTGACCCCAACGCAAATGCATGCGCTGCGACTTAGAATGTCTCGATCATCGACGACTCGAGTCAGCTGACACCGTGTTTGGAAAGTTTCCAAACACGCTTTGAAAGATTCCAAATCAGTGCTGTTGAAATTTGGAGCTAACAAAGATCTGTCTGAAGAGCTTTTCAAGCTGTACGTAGAACTGGTAGGCGCAAGACGCAGCGGCTGTATGAACGGGCCTGGCACTGTTTGCGAGCCACGAACTGAAGGATGGTACGCGCGCCGGCTCAAAGCAGATTTCTCAGTTTGCCAAAGCTGGAAATTCGTAACGAGCTTTCGCTCACCTCATTCCGTCACGGCGGGTTTACCGAAGGTGCCGACAGCGATCTCACAGATGCGGAGTTGCGCGCCGCAGACCGGCATAGATCGGCAAGGCAATTGCCGAGGAGCGACCAAGAGCAGCCGGCTTGTCGGAATAGCCGCTTGTCGGAAGGCTTCTCACGAGAGATCCCAAGCCCCTTGAAAGGCTTGGTGGGCGCACCAGGGCTCGAACCTGGGACCCGCTGATTAAGAGTCAGCTGCTCTACCAACTGAGCTATGCGCCCGGATGCTTGGCTTCCGGAAAAGCTCTCGCGAGAGGGCGTCGTTTAGCAAAGCGACCCGGGGATGTCCAGCAAGCCGAAGCGAGTTTTCCCGGGCTTTGGCTGACCGGCAGAACGGCAAAAAACCGCTGGATTTCAGCGGCTTCCGCCGATGTTCGGATCGGGCCCCGATTGAGGGGGCGCGTCAGAGCCGTTCGGGGCCGCCCCGGGCCGGTCCATCGTCCCGGTCATCGCGATTTCGGCCGTAGCCGCGGTCGCGGTCAAAGTCACGGTCCCTGCCCATTTCGCGCTCGAACCGGTGATGGCGCCAGCCTTCCCTGCCCCCAAACCGGGTCAGAACGGCGAGCCGGCGCTTCTGGCCGTCATCGAGCGTCTTGTAGAGCGGGTCGGCGGTTTCCGCGATCTTCTTCATGGCCGCCGCCGTGGCCGCCATATTCTCGGCCCGGTCACGCAGCCGCGCCACCGGATCATCCGGCTTCTGCTGGCTGGAATCGTCCCGCGGCGGGTTCATCCGCGCGTTGGCGCGATCGATTCTGAGCTTGGCGAACTCCCTGACCGCGGCCTCGACCGGCGGCCACAGCTTTTCCTGGTCCGCCGTCAGCTTGAGGCCGGCATGAACGGCCGCGATCCGGGCATCCGCATAGGCCGACCGGTCCTCCGGGCTCATCCGCGAGAAGCCGTGGCTCCAATGGCGGTGCTGGGCATAGACGGCGGTCGAACCGGCGATGGCGAGTACCGCAACCGCTGCGATAGCAAACTTCCTCATGCGAACCTCCTGTGAAAGGTTGCCTGAAGATGGGCTCGCGCCAATCGGTAATCAACTTAACGATCGGAAAGTGGAGCCTCCCTTACCAAGATGTAATCTCGACCGGGCCGACCTTTCGCCATGCACGAATGGCTACAGCATGCCGAGTACGCGCGGCAGCCACAGCGAAAGCTCCGGCACGTAGGTGACGATGCCGAGGAAGATCAGCATGGTCAAAAGCCACGGCCACACCGCGATCGTCAGCTCCGTGATGCCCATCTTGGCGATGCCGGAGGCTACATAGAGGTTCAGCCCGACCGGCGGATGGCACATGCCGACTTCCATGTTGACGACCATCAGGATGCCCAAATGCACCGGATGGATGCCGAGCTTGACCGCCACCGGAAACAGGATCGGCGCCATGATCAGCACGATCGAGGACGGCTCCATCACATTGCCTGCGATCAGCAGCAACAAGTTCACGATCAGGAGGAAGATGATCCAGTCGACGCCGATCGAGGTGATCCAGGCCGCGATCTGCTGCGGAATGTTTTCATTCGCCATCAGGAACGAGAACAGCACCGCGTTGGTGATGATGTAGAGGATCATCGCGCTCATATTGGCGGAGCCGAGCAGTACCTTCGGCACATCCCTCAGCGACATGTCGCGATAGACGAATACCGCGATGACGAAAGCGTAGACCGCGCTGATGGCAGCGGCTTCCGTCGGCGTGAACAGACCTGCATAGATGCCGCCGAGCACGATCAGGATCAGCAGCAATCCCCACATGCACTTGCGGAACGCCACGAAACGTTCCGTCCAGCTCGCCTTCGGCAGCCGCGGATAATCAAACTTGTACGCCCGATAGAAGGTCGTGACCCCCAGCAGCGTCGCCAGCATCAGGCCCGGGATGACGCCCGCCATGAACATCTGACCGACGGACGCCGACGAAACGCGTTGCCCGGCGGGATCCAGCGCGATGCTGCCGCCGGTCGCCACGCAATAGATCACCATCACGATCGAAGGCGGGATCAGGATGCCGAGCGCGCCAGAGGTGGTGATGACACCGGCCCCGAAGCGCTTGGGAAATCCCTGCTTCACCATCGCCGGCAGCATGATGGCGCCGATCGCGATCACGGTCGCCGGCGACGAACCGGACACCGCGGCAAACAGCGCGCAGGCCATCACGCCGGCCAGCCCGAGGCCGCCGTACCAGTGCCCGACCATGGAGGTCGCGAAATTGATCATGCGGCGCGCGACGCCGCCATGGGTCAGGAAATTTCCGGCGAGAATGAAGAACGGGATCGCCATGATCTCGAAATTGTCGATGCCGGTGAACAGCTTCAGCGCCACCGATTCGGTCGGCACGTTGGTCATGGTGAAGATGAAGGTCAAAACCGTCATGCCGAGCGCGATCGAGATCGGCATACCGGTCAGCATCAACGCGACCAGCAGTCCGAAGATGAATACGCTGGTCATCGCGTCACCTCCGCGACACCGGCGCCGGGCGCCTCGACGTCAACCCCCTCGACATGGGCGTGGTCATGGTGCGGCAGCTCGCCAGTACGCCAATAGCCGTAGGCGACCTGCAGGAAGCGGAAGCACATCAGGTACGAGCCCAAGGGAATGCAGAGGTAGACGAACCAGCTCGGGATCTCCAGGTCAGGCGAGACCTGGTCGGTGTGCATCAGGCCATAGACGAACTTCGCGCCCATGGTGCCGATCACGGCGGTGAAAAACGCGCCGCAGAACAGCCCGAACAGCACCACCGCATTACGCCACGGCGATCTGAGCTGGTTGACCACCACGTCGACGCCGACATGGATGCCGGTGCGCACGCCATAGGCCGCGCCGAACTTGGCCACCCACACGAACATGTAGATGCAAAGTTCCTGCGCCCAGGACATATGGATCGGGAACAGGATCGGATACAGGAACGGAATGCCGATGAGATAGCGGTGCATCACCGCCAGAAAGATGATGAAGGTCGCGAGCCCCATCAGCGTCGCGATCAATATCTCCTCAAGCCGATCGAGGATGCGAAGCAGCATCAACTTCCCCCTGAAAGATCGGCCGCTTTTGTCCCAGCCTGATCCTGCGCTATTTCCGCGGCATCCATTGTGGGCCGCAGTCCCCACTCACCCATAGCATATTTCGGAAAAGACAAGGGCTTCCGTGCCGAAACACGGAAGCCCTTCAACGCTATTATTCTAGTTCGTCGCGCCCCTCGTCTCCTTGAGGAATTCGTCGATCAGGGGCTGACCGACGCGCTTGGCCACGTCCTGGTAAACCGATTCGAGCGCCTTGCGCATCGCTGAGTCCTGCTCCGGCGTCAGCGATACGATTTCGCTCTTGCCGGTCTTCTTGATCTCGGCCAGCGCGTCGTCGTTTTCCTTCGCCGACTGGCCGTTGCCGTAGGCGGTGGCCTCCTTCATGGCCTTGTCCAGCTCGGTACGAATATCCGCCGGAATGCCGTCCCAGAATTTCTTGTTCACCACCACGATGTAGCCGATATAGCCGTGGTTCGTGACGGTGATGTACTTCTGCACCTCATGCATTTTCTGGGTGTAGATGTTGGACCAGGTGTTCTCCTGGCCGTCCACCACGCCGGTCTGCAGCGCCTGATAGACTTCGGAGAACGCCATTACCTGCGGGATCGCACCCAGTGTCCGGAACTGCGCTTCCAACACCTTGGAGGACTGAATGCGGAACTTCAGGCCTTTGTAGTCCGCCGGCGCCACCAGCTTCTTGTTGGCGCTCATCATCTTGAAGCCGTTGTCCCAGTACGCGAGACCGGTCATTCCTTTGGCATCAAGCAGTTTCAGCAGCCTCGTGCCAAGCGGTCCGTCGGTGACTTTGCGCAGCGTCTTCAGGTCGGGGAGGATGTAGGGCAGATCGAACACCTCGAACTCCTTGACGCCGATCGGCCCGAACTTGGCGTTCGACGGCGCCAGCATCTGCACCGCGCCGAGCTGGAGCGCTTCCAGCTCTTCCTTGTCCTTGTAGAGCTGCGAGTTCGGATAGACTTCGACCTTGACCTTTCCGGCGGTGTATTTCTCGGCCAGTTCCTTGAATTTCTCGGCCGCCAGCCCCTTTGGCGTATTGGTCGCCACCACATGGCTGAACTTGATCACGATCGGCGATTGCGCCGCAGCCGGTCCGGCCAGAGTCAATGCCGCGATCGATGCCGCGGCCAAAATCAGCTTGCGCATGTATCCTCCCGTTATTTCCCCGGAGCACGTGAACGCGGGTTCCGAGGCTTGCATGCCAGTTGCACCAATACAGACAAGCCAGCCGAATTGCCATTGCCCGTTAGCAGGGTGCCTCGCGAAAGCTTTGCTGCACCGCAAAAGCGCGGCAATCCGACTGCCAGCCCGTAGGATGGGTGGAGCGAAGCGATACCCATCAAAATGCTGGCGCAGAAGGCGATGGGTTTCGCTTCGCTCTACCCATCCTACGAAAAAACGGTTTCGCGATCTCGCGACGCATTGCGTCCGAGGTTTGCTGGAGAACTTCCCGCCCTCTTGTTCAGAGGGCGCAGGGAAGACCGGGTGCTTGCTGCACCCGCGGTCTCGCGTGCGATTTGCGCAAACAAAACTGCACACGAGCATACAGGGCAGCGGGAGCATTCCGGCCTTCCCTGCGCAATGGCTTTACGGCTTACTTCGTGCTCTTCCTGGTGAACGGCTTTCTTGCCACCATCGCCGGCGGGACACCGCGCTCGATCCAATAGGATCGATGCGCAACCGCCAACTTAGCGCCAGCACCGCGGCGTCAGAACCACACGACTTCGCCGTACGCTCAAGCCACACACGTCAGTCGCAGCTCTTGCGTCCATCGCATCTCACCGCACGTTCGTGACGATGGCCAACGCCCCTCAATTGGGTGAGACAAGCGGAGTTATGCGGGTGATTTGGGGGAGAACGAAAGCAGAATATTTTTGATTCCCGGGGTTGACGCGATTTCGGAAAATCAGAAGTGATTTGCCCGTCGTGCCGGTATGTCGCAGGCGGGCAAAGCGAAGCGTCCGCTTTGGCGGCCCTCGGTTGCGATCAAAGAATGCCTAGCGGACAGATTGTTCTGCTAACCGCCAAGCCTCCGATCGCATTGGACGCGCTTTCCCTCGCCGGTCCCGGCTCAGTTCGCGACCTTGCAAAAAAATGAAAATAATGTCGGGCAGTGGACAGTCAATTGCGGCACTTGCCCAAATCATAGCACGCGTATTGCCCGGCTATCCTTTCACGCGAACGGAACGGTCGGCCGGATTTATTAAGTAACCGGTATTTTGGAGCCATTGCCATGACAAAGCTGGATGAGCGCATCATCGCCAAGATGGATGTCGTACTCGAGAATGTCTGTCGCGGGCTGCCGAACAGCGGTGGAGATCACGCAACGCGGAAATACGTTGCGCAGAAACTGGCTCAAGCTGCGAGGAAAGGCAACACCACGCTTGACGGCCTGGAGGCCGTTGGCCGTCGCGCATTGCAGGAAATCGCACAGGGATCGGCAACACCGGGCGCGGAGCGAGGTCGGGGACTAGCTGGCTCGAACAGCCAGATTCGTTCAGCGTACCGTCTGCACTAGCATCGCAGGGTGGGCAAAGGCGCGTTTGCGCCGTGCCCACCGTCTCAGATTTCGCTCACGATGGTGGGCACGCTTCCGCCTTCGCTCGTTGAGCTTCGGCGGACAAGTCGCTTGCCCGCAATCAATCGATCTAATGGTTGCTACGAATTGCGGCTGCGAAAGCCGTCAGCTCGCCGCCTGCGCCGGCATGTCGCGCTGGTGCTTCATGACGATCTTGTTCAGCGCACCGAGATAGGCTTTCGCGGACGCCACCAGCGTATCCGGATCGGACCCCTTTGAGGTCATCGAGCGGCCTTCATGGGCGAGCCGCACCGACACTTCGGCTTGCGCGTCGGTGCCTTCGGTGACGGCGTGGACCTGATAGAGCTCCAGCTTGGCCTCGTGCGGCACCAGCGCCTTGATGCAGTTGAAGACCGCATCGACCGGGCCGTTGCCTTCGGCTTCCTCGATCTTCATCTGGCCTTCGATGTCGAGCTTCATGGTCGCGCGCTGCGGACCATGGGTGCCGGCGATGACCGTCAGCGAGACCAGCTTGATCCGGTCATGCGAGGCCGCGATCTCCTGATCGACCAGCGCCTCGATGTCCTCGTCATAGATGTCCTTCTTGCGATCGGCCAGCGCCTTCATCCGCACGAAGGCGTCTTCCAGCTGGTTGGCGCCGAGCTTGTAGCCCATCTCCTCCAGCTTGTGCACGAAAGCGTGGCGGCCGGAATGCTTGCCGAGTACCAGCGACGACTTCTTCAGGCCGATCATTTCGGGCCGCATGATCTCGTAGGTCGATGCGTCCTTCAGCACGCCGTCCTGATGGATGCCGCTTTCATGGGCGAACGCGTTACGGCCGACGATCGCCTTGTTGTACTGCACCGGGAACGAGGTCGCCGCCGATACCAGTTTCGAGGCCCGCGTCAGCATGGTGGTGTCGATCTTGTTCCACCACGGAAACACGTCGTTCCTTACATTGATCGCCATCACGACTTCTTCCAGCGCGGCATTGCCTGCCCGCTCGCCGATGCCGTTGATGGTGCATTCGATCTGTCGCGCGCCGCCGGCGATACCGGCCAGCGAATTCGCCACCGCCATGCCGAGGTCGTTATGGCAGTGCACCGAGAAGACCGCCTTGTCGGAATTCGGCACCCGCTCGATCAGCGTGCGCATGAAGTTGGTGTATTCCTCCGGCACGGTGTAGCCGACCGTGTCGGGAATGTTGACCGTGGTGGCGCCGGCCTTGATCACGGCCTCGACGATCCGGCAGAGATAATCCATCTCGCTGCGGGTGCCGTCTTCGGCCGACCATTCGACGTCGTCGATCTGGTTGCGCGCGCGGGTGACATTGGCGATCGAGAGCTCCATCACCTGCTCCGGCGTCATGTTCAGCTTGACGCGCATGTGCAGCGGCGACGTTGCGATCACGGTGTGGACGCGGCCGCGTTTTGCGAACTTCACCGCTTCGGCGCAACGGTCGATGTCCTTGGGGTTGGCGCGCGACAGGCCGGCGATGACCGAATTCTTGGAGCGGCGGGCGATCTCGCTGACGGCCTGGAAGTCGCCTTCCGAGGTGATCGGGAAGCCGGCCTCGATGACGTCGACGCCCATGTCGTCGAGCATTTCGGCGATCTCGAGCTTTTCCTCGAACGTCATGGTCGCGCCCGGGCACTGCTCGCCGTCACGCAGGGTGGTGTCGAATACGATGACGCGGTCCTTTTCGGACTTGTTGGCGGTGGTCATTTCTGAAGTTCCTTTTGGGTGGTAGCGCCGTTTTTTCCAGGCGCTGAAGGGTCTGGTGATCTCGCGCGAACCCCTGAGTGCCCAGGCGCAAACCGCCCAGACGGCCCTCAGGGGCCGATAAGAAGCAGAAGCCCGCCAAGAAGGAGGGTGGGCGCGGACGCAGCCGGACGCGCGGGGGCAACCTTGGCCGCTCCACCCCGAACTCCGTACTTTTTGCTGCGAATCAGCATTGCCAGACCCTTTGGACGGCCAAATCCTCAGCCAAAACCATTGACGGTTCGTTGCCGGGAATACGTCCAGAGGTCGTTCTAGACGAGAATTATGGCCGGCCGCAATGCCAAAAGATGGTCAGGACGGGTGACCTTTCGAAGGAGGGTCATTCCGGGATGGTGCGCAGCACCAGACCTCAGATGATGTGCAATTGCGCATCGGGGAATCTCGAGATTCCCCAATGTGCAATTGCACATTGGGGATCGATGCTCCGCATCGCCCCGGAATGACGGTTCTGTTTACTGGCCGGCACTTGGAAGCGCCTTCCGGCGTTATCAGCCTAGTCTTTCAGACGAGCATCCGATGGGCGTTGAGACCGAAATCAAGTTCCGCATGCCCAAGCGCAATCTCGGGTCCTCTTCCAGGTTGACGGTGCCCGGCTGCAAAATCGGCAAGCGCTCGGAGAGCGATCTGCTGTCGACCTATTTCGACACGCGGAAACACAAGCTGAAGCGGCGTGGACTTCTGCTCCGGGTCAGGCAAGCGGACGGCAAGCACGTACAAACGATCAAGAAGACGTCCGGCGCGCAGTTCGGCCGCGGCGAGTGGGAAACCGAAATAGGAGGTCGCACGCCCGATCTCGGGGAGGCAAACGGCACGCCGCTGGAGCGACTGGCCTCGAACAAGCTGCGGCGCAAGTTGAAGCCGATCTTCGAGACCTCGGTGCATCGCATCACCCTGCCGGTCCGCACCAGACGGAGCGAGCTGGAGCTTGCCATTGATCACGGCAAGATCACTGCGGCGGGGCGGACAAGCCGCATCGAGGAGGTTGAACTCGAATTGAAAAAAGGTCCAGCAAGGGATCTGTTTCGCGTCGCGAAGGCGCTGGAGCGAAAGCTCGCGGCCGAGCTTTGTTTGAGAGCGAAGGCAGACGTTGGCTACGATCTTGTCAATGGAAAGCGCGCTCAGGCTGTGTTTGCCGAACCGATCGAACTTAACAAGCGAATGAGCGCCATTGAGGGTTTCCAGGTGATCGCCCGCTCCGCCCTTCGCCATTTCTCCGGAAACGCCGATGCCGTCCGCAAGCTTGACCCGGAAGGCGTGCATCAGATGCGCGTAGGCTTGCGCCGCTTGCGTGCGGCCATCTCGCTGTTCTCGCAGGCATTGGCGGCTGCGAAAACCGCAGAGATCAAGGCAGAACTGAGGTGGCTGACAAGCGAGCTTGCCCACGCGCGCGAACTGCACGTCTTCCTGGAGGAGAAGATTGGCCCTGTCGCTCGCGAAATAACACCGCGGCGGGGCGGCAAAGCCATTGCGAAGCAATTTGCCGATAAACGCGCCGAGGCGCTCGAGCGGGCCAGGAAGGCTGTCGATTCGCCGCGATGCCGCGCGCTGCTCGTCGATGTGCTCGAGTGGATCGAGGCGCAGCCCGGCCGGACGGACACCGCAAATACCGAACTTGGCGAGTTCGCCGGGAAGCTCCTGGATCGACGCATCAGGAAGGCGCAAAGGGACGCAGGGAAGCTGCAGGAGATGACGGCACCCGAGCGGCACAAATTCCGGATCAGGATGAAGAAGCTCAGATACGCGGCCGAGTTTTTCGAAAGCCTTTTCCGCAGCAAACGCGAGCGAAAGGCGCTCGCGCGTCTATCGAAACATGCGAAGAAGATTCAGGATGCGCTGGGCTCGCTCAACGACTTCATTGCGGATCGAAAGCTGGCGGCAGACGCCGCGCTCCAGGCCCCGCCGCAAAACAGGCGTGCCCGTGCCTTTGTTTCAGGCATTATCGTTGGCCGCGAGGACGAGCAGGCAAGGCCTCTCATGAAGGCCGCGGCAAGGGAGCTGCGTGCGCTTCGCCATCTTTCCGCACTTGGCTGAGGCCATCGTTGCCCGCATTCGGGCCGACGGCCCGTAGGATGGGTAGAGCGTAGCGAAACCCATCGCTCTCCGACCGGGAATGGAATGATGGGTTTCGCTTCGCTCTACCCATCCTACTTCTTCGTCCCCTTCCCCTCCGCCAGCAACGCCTCGCGGACCTGCTTGAATTCGCTGCGGTCGGCCTTTTCGACATCGGGGAAATGCAGGTCAAGTCTGTCGAGCGCGCTGACGATGGCCGAGCCGATCACCACGCGGGCGAACCATTTGTGGTCGGCCGGCACGACATACCAGGGCGCCGCCTCCGCCGCAGTGTGACGGATCATGTCCTGATAGGCGGCCTGGTATTTCGCCCACAGCTTGCGCTCGCCGATATCAGCGAGCGAGAACTTCCAGTTCTTGGCCGGCTCCTCTAGCCGCGCCAGGAAGCGCTCGCGTTGCTCTTCCTTCGAAACGTTGAGGAAGAATTTCAGAATGACCGTGCCGTTGCGCGCGAGGTGGCGCTCCATGGCCGTGATGTCCTCGAAGCGCTCCTTCCAGATGTCCTTGGTTACCAGCCGCTCGGGTAACTTCTGCTTGGCGAGAATCTCCGGGTGTACCCGCACCACCAGGCATTCCTCGTAATGGGAACGGTTGAAGATACCGATCCGGCCGCGCTCCGGCAGCGCGATCATGCTGCGCCACAGGAAATCGTGGTCGAGCTCGTTCGTCGACGGCTGCTTGAACGCGGTGACCTCGCAGCCCTGCGGGTTGACGCCCTCGAACACGCTCTTGATCGCAGAATCCTTGCCGGCGGCGTCCATGCCCTGAAAGATCAGCAGCAGCGACCAGCGGTCCTGCGCGTAGAGCTTTTCCTGGAAATCGCTGAGCCGCTCGCGATTGGCCTCGATGATCCCAGTCGCTTTTTCCTTGTCGAGGCCACCCTTCTCATTGGTCTTGTGCGACTTCAGGTGAAATTCGCCCGTGCCGTCGTAACGGAACGGGACGACATAGGGTTTCAGCTCGTTCGCCAGTGGTTGCGAAGGTTTTTTGCTCATTTCGTCCCGGAGGGCTTGGGTTGCGTCTTCAGTCTGTCGAGGACGCTACCAAGAATGCCCTTGGGAAGGAATATGATGAAGATGACCAGCAGCACGCCGTAGACCAGATTGTCCCACCCTACCGCCTTGGTGCCGAAGCCGATGCGCAGCACTTCGGCGAGCATGATGGTGATGATGGCGCCAACCGTCGGCCCGAGCGAGACGTAGAGGCCGCCGACGATGACCGCGAACACCATCTGCAGCGACACCGCGATGCCGCTCACCGTGTCGGGCGAGATGAACATCTGGTACTGGCAGTACAGCGCGCCGGCGAGCGCCGTCATCAGCGCCGAGATCAAGGTGATCTTGAGCTTTTCGGCGGTCACGTTGACGCCGGCCGCCGCTGCCGCGTCCTCGTCCTCCGAGATCGCCTCCATGGCGTAGCGGCTCATGCTGCGATCGACCCAGCGCCAGATCAACAGCCCCACGACCCAGACGAACAGCGCGATCAGATACCAGGTGATCTTGTCGTCGAACTGCAGCGCCATCCATCCAGAGCCGCTGCGGGCGCGGTTCGGCGTGTAGCCGAGCGAGCCGCCGGTGTAGTCGCGGGTCGCGGTGATGACCTGCAGCACGATGCCTGACAGCGCCAGCGTCACCAGCACGAAATAATGCCCGGTGATACGGAAGCGGAAACAGGGATAGGCGACGATCAGCGCCAGGATTCCCGCCGCCACCATGCTGATGGGAATGCCGATCCACGGCGAGACGTCGAGATGGTTCCACAACAACGCGGTGACATAGGCGCCGACGCCCATGAAGCCGCCATGGCCGAGCGATACCAGGCCGAAGCGGCCCATGATGGACCACGCGGTATAGGCGAACGACCAGATCAGGATCAGCACCAGAATATGCAGGTGATAGGGCTCGCGATAGACAAAGGGCAGCGCGATCAGCGCGGCGAGGCCAACGCCCCAGGCGGCATGACGGAGATTCACGAGCGCCTCGCAAACAGGCCCGCGGGCCGGATGAACATCATGACGATGAAGAAGGCGAAGGCCAGCACGTAACCCCATTCGAGATCTGAGAACAGGCCGCCCAACGAAATGATCTGGGCGAACACGAACGCCGCGATGAAGCCGCCTACGAAATTGCCGAGCCCGCCGAGCACGCAGATCAGGAAGGTGATCGGCCCGAACGACAGCCCGACGAAGGGGTGCACGTCGTACTGCAGCACCAGCAGACAGGCGGCGAGGCCGGCGAGCGCGCCGCCCAGCGCCGAGGTGATGAGATAGATGCGCTTGGTGTCGACCCCCATCAGCGACATGATCTGGCGGTCCTGCGCGACGGCGCGGATCGCAGTCCCCGTATAGGTGCGCTTCATGAAGAAGTAGATCGCCAGCATGCCGATCAAGGCGGCGGCGAAGGCCAGGAGCCGCGAATAGCTGAAATGCATCTCGCCGATCGCCAGCACCGGCAGGCGGATGCCGAGATTGCGGAAGTCGATGCCGAAGGCGACGGTGGCAAAGCTTTGCAGGATGAACAGCACGCCGCCGGTCGCCAGCAGCTGGTTGATCGGCGGCGCGGTGAGCAGCGGCGCGATCACGATGTAATGCAGCGCAGCGCCGAGGGCCGCGACCAGCAGGATCGCAAACGGCGCGGCAACCCAATACGGCATGCCGAATACCTGGACCATGTAGTACATGCCGTACATGCCGATCATGACCAGTTCGGCGTAGCAGATCCAGGTGACGTCGATGACGCCGAAGATCAAGTTCAGCCCGAGCGCCAAGAGCGCCAGCACGCCGCCGAGCAGGATGCCGTTGACCACGGCTTCCAGCAGATAGATGTCGAAGATCTCCAGAAACGCCTGCATCGCCTGCCCTATTTTTTGAGCATGATCTTTTCGAAAAACCGGTTCCCACTTTTTCGGATCATGCTCTAGACCCCAAGATATGCCTGCTTGATCGTATCGGTCGACAACATCTCTTCCGACGTGCCGGAGGCGCGGATGGAGCCGGCCTCCAGCAGGTAGGCGCGGTCGACCACCTTCAGCACCTGCTGCACGTTCTGCTCGACGATCAGGACCGTCAGCCCGCTGGCGCGGATGCGTTTGACCAGTTCGAACACTTGCTGCACCACGACCGGCGCCAGCCCCGCGGACGGCTCGTCGAGCAAAAGCAATTTCGGGTCCGACATCAGCGCGCGGCCAATCGCGCACATCTGCTGCTCACCGCCGGACATGGTGCCAGCCATCTGGCTGCGCCGCTCCTTCATGCGCGGGAACAGGTCGAACACGAATTCCAGCCGCTCGGCATATTTGGCGCGCGCGCCCGGCATGTAGGCGCCCATCTTCAGGTTGTCGTCGACGGTGAGCCGTGGAAACAGCCGGCGGTTCTCCGGCACATGCGCGATGCCGAGGTCGACGATGCGATGCGCCGGCGTCGCCAGCACGTCGTGGCCTTCCATCGAGATCGCGCCCTTGGTGGGGCGGATCAGCCCCGAGATCACGCGCATGAGCGTGGTCTTGCCCGCGCCGTTGGGGCCGATGACGCCGACCGCCTCGCCCGCCCTGACGTCGAGATTGATGCCGAACAATGCCTGGAAGGTGCCATAGCCCGCATCGAGCGATTTCAATTCGAGCATATGTCAGACCCCCGCCTTGCGGCGCGCTTCGGCTGCCGCAATCTGGCTCGAATCCGCGTCGGTGCCGAGATAGACCTCGATCACCCGGGGATCGCCGGCCACCGCGCTCGGCAGGCCTTCCGAGATCTTCTCGCCGTGATCGAGCACCATCACGCGGTCGACCACGCGCATCAGGACGCCCATGATGTGCTCGACCCAGATGATGGTGATGCCGAGCTCGTCGCGGATCTTGCGCAGCATGTCGGCCGCCTGATCCATCTCGTGCTCATCGAGCCCGCCGAGGCTTTCGTCGGCGAGCAGTAGTTTCGGCCCCGTCGCGAGCGCCTTGGCGAGTTCGAGCTTCTTCAATCCGGCGGCGCCGAGTCCATCGACGCTGGCGTGCCGGTCCGTCGGCAGGCCGACCATCCCGAGCGCCCGCTCGGCCGCCTCATCCGCCTTGACGCGGCTGTGACGGCCCTGGCCGTAATAGCCGGCGAGCGCCACGTTCTCAAAAATGCTGAGCCGGTGAAACGGCCGCGGGATCTGGAAGGTGCGGCCGATGCCGCTGTTGATGATACGATGCGGGGCCACGCCCGCGATCTCCGCGCCGTCGAACAGGATCGATCCCGCCGTCGGCACCAGCGTGCCCGACAGCATGTTGAAGATCGTGCTCTTGCCGGAGCCGTTCGGACCGATCAGGCCGAGAATCTCGCCCTGCTCGACCCGAAACGACACGTTGTTGACAGCGGTGAAGCCGCCGAAACGCTTCACCAACCCTTCTACCGTCAGCACGCCAGAACCTCCGCTTACTCGTTTGCTGGCTTTACTGGTTGCTGAACGTGGTTCCCTTCGGTAGCGGCAGCACGGCCTCGCGCTGCGCCTGGCTCTTCGGCCACACCACATAGGACTTGTCGTCAATGTACTGGATGACCACCGGGAACGAGCGCTCGTTCTGGCCGGCCATCTGCGTGCCCTCGCCGTGGAACTTGACGCCGAAGCCGAGCATGGTGCCGCCTTCGGGAATGTCGACTTCGAGCGCCGCCTTGCGCAGCGCATCGGGATCGACGCCGCCATATTTCTTGATGGCGCGCGGCAGCACGTCGGTGAGGAAGAGGTAGGTGTTCGACGCCGCCATGCCGACATGGGCGGAACGGATCGCGACGCCCGGCTTCGCCTTGTCGAATTCCTCGCCGACCATCTTGATGACCGGCGGCAGCTTCGGATCCATCGATTTCTGGTTGGCGAGCCAGATCGAGATCGGATCGGTGTTGAAGACGTAATTGACGTCGCCGCCGAGACCCTCCTTCAGCTTCTCGTACACGCCATAGCCGGCGCCGTGACCGACGAGTGCTGCGAATTTCAGGCCCTGCTCGCGCGCCTGCCGCCCGAACAAGGTGATGTCCGGGTTGTAGCCGGTATGGAAGATCACATCGGGCCGCGCGCGCTTCAGTTTCGTCACCAGCGCCGAGAGATCGGGCGCGGTCGCCGAATATCCCTCCTTCATCACGACGTTGAAGCCGGCCTTCTTGGCGCCGGCCTCGTTGCCCTTGGAGACGTCGACGCCATAGGCGCCGTCCTCGTGGATGATCGCGACGCGCAGATCCTTCGGCTCCTTGCCGAACTTTTCCTTGGCGTTCTGCGCGATAAAATCCATCGTCATCATGCCGAACTGGTCGCCCGAGGCTTGCGGACGGAACACGTATTTGAAGTTCTTGTCGGCGAGCACCGCCGAAGAAATGCAGGTGGTGATCCACATGAAGTTCTTGAGCTGCTCGACGCGCGCGGCCACCGGCACGCATTGCGCCGACGAGAAGAAGCCGAGCAGCATGTTGACCTTTTCCTGTTCGATCAGCCGCACCGCCTCGTTGATCGCAACATCAGGCTTGCTCTGGGCGTCGGCGTAAACCGCCTCGACCTTGTAACCCTCGACGCCGGTCTTGGCGTACTGGTCGAGCATGATCTTGGCGCCGATATATTGCAGTTCCGAACCGCCGCCCGCGAGCGGACCGGTCAGGTCGTAGATCACGCCGATCTTGATTTTCTTTTCCTGGGCTTCGGCAGTAACCGCCATCCCCAGCACCGCGATTGCGGCAGACAGCCCAACGAGAAGGCGTGCAGCTTTGCGCCCCGGCATGGAATCCTCCCTGGATTATTTTTTGTGCACTGCGTTTTTCTTGTTCTTGTTGCCGCCTATCACATTGGTAGCGCGACCAGATGTCAAGCGTATTGCTGGCGTCAGGGCGGGGACGCGAACTGCGCCTCGATGAACGCCGTGACAAAACGCGGCATTGCAGAGGTGAGATCGTGCGCTCCGCGCACGAGGTGGATGGCGGATAACTCCGGCTGACGCTGCGCGGCGAGATTGGCCACGATCCGGTCGCGCACGGCCTCGCCCGGCATGTCGACCCGCAACATGCGGATCATCGCGATCGCACGTCCGGTATAGATGCAGTGCCAAATCGGCTCGCTCTCGTATTCGCCGGGCGCAAGGCCCGTCTCTTCCTCGAGTTCGCGCGTCACGCTGCCTGAAATATCGACCGTGCCGTCCCTGATGTCGTCGAGATCGGGCGTGCCTGATGGGAAGTATATGCGCCCGGCGTTCGACGTGTGCTGGCCCATCTCGCCGAGCACGAAGGCGCCGTCGGCGCAGCGGAGCGCGCCCATGCCGAAGCCGTTGAACACAGACGAATCGGGAAAACCCCAGTCACGCCAAGCCAGGAAGCTTGCGAAGTCGGTCTCGAAATAGCTGGCGCTGAGGCGATCGCCGGCAAACACCGGATTGCGTCCAAGCAGGACGCGACCGTTCCACATCGCGGGCTTTTCACGCTGCTTGTCGGCGAAATGCGTCGCGATCTCCGCGCGGCGCGTTTCGGCAAACGGCCACGTCCACGCCTCGACAACGAGGTCGAGCGCGCTGACGCGATGAATGACCAGAGGTTTCGTGTCACTCATCGCCTGACTTCGCTTGATTTCACGCCGATCCCGCCCAGCCCTTATTTCGCGCTCGTGCCGGTGGTCTTCTTGACCTGCTCGACATATTTGTTGGTGTAAGTCTTGGTCACGTCGATATTGGCCTTGGCGACCTCCGGCGACCCCTCGCTGAACACCGCGAGCACCGCATCCGCGCCCTTGGGATCCATCTTGCCGGTCAGCGAATACATCGGGATCGTGTTCTTCAGCGCCGCCAGATAAAGCTCCTTGTTCTTGCCGACGATTTCGTCGGGCATCTTCGCCATGATCTCTTCCGGCGAATGCGAGTGAATCCAGTCGAGCGTGTTGACGATCGCCGTGGTCAGCGCCTGCACTTCCTTCTCGTGCGACTTGATCCACGCCGTGGTCGTATAGAGCGCGCCGCCGGGATATTCCCCGCCGAACACGGCGAGCGTGTCCTTCTCGCTGCGGGTGTCGGCCAGTATCTTCAAATCGGGATAGCTGCCCTGCAAAACGGTGACGGAGGGATCGAGCATCACCGCTGCGTCGATCTGCCCCTGCTGCATCGCCGCCACGGCGGTCGCGCCGAGACCGACGCCGATCACCGCGGCGCTGGTCGGGTCGAGGCCGTTCTTCTTGAGGAGATATTTCAGGAAGAAGTCGGTCGAGGAGCCCGGCGCGCTGACGCCGACCTTCTTGCCGGCCAGATCCTTGATCGACTTGATCTCATTGGTATGGGCGGGCGACACGACAAGCACCAGGCCGGGGTAGCGGTCATAAATCACGAAGGACTGCAATTCCTGCTTCTTGGCGGCCAGATTGACGCAGTGGTCGAAATAGCCTGACACCACGTCGGCGCTGCCGCCGAGCACGGCCTTGAGCGCGTCCGAACCGCCCTTGAGGTCGACCAGCTCGACGGCAAGGCCGGCCTTTTCGTATTCGCCGAGCTGCTTGGCCAGCACGGTGGGCAGATAGCACAGGCAGGAGCCGCCGCCGATCGCGACCGTGACCTTGCTTTGCGCTGCGGCAAGACCTGTCGTCAGCACCAGCGCCAGCAGCACCCCGGCCAGCCGGCCGAACAGTTTCTTCATGGGTTCCTCCATTTGTTGGCCGGCAAGATAGAGCAGCGCGTGGACGTTGAGAAGGCGACTTTCCGCCCGCTGGTCAGGCGCTACCGGGCGGAATAGCATCGCCCCACAATAATCAACACAGGGGGAGACTGCCATGAATCGCCTGGCCATCACGCTATCGCTCGCCGCCGCCTTTGCCGCCGGTTGCAGCGTCACCCATCTGCTACGGCCGGCGATCGCCGCCGAGAACATCGCCGCGCAGGTCATCCACACCGGCGAACTCGAAGGCGATGCGCTCGGCATGCCCTCGGGCACCGGAATGCGCTCCAAACTGTTCGTCGCCGCCGACGGCATGACCATCTCGATCCAGGACGGCAATGTCGGCAAGCACATGCATCCCAACACCAACGAGATTCAGTACATCCTCGACGGCACCGGCACGATCTGGCTGGGCGACAAGGAGGTGCGGGTGAAGCCGGGCGATCTGGTCGTGATCCCCAAGGGTACCGCGCATGGCGGCACCAAGCCGGACGGCCGCACCCTCAAGGCGATCGCGATCAAGACGCCGCCGCAAGCGCCTGACGATACGAAGATGTTGAATTGACGGCGCGCCCTCGCGCCGTCATCCCGGGGCGCGAAAGCGAACCCGGGATCTCGAGATTCCGGGTTCGCCTCTTCGAGGCGCCCCGGAATGACGTACTCAAATGTTAGAATCGTAGGGTGCGCAAAGGCGGTCTTTTGCGCCGTGCCCACCAAGTTCTTGCTGTGGTCGTGATGGTGGGAACGCTTCCGCCTTCGCTCGTTGAGCTACCGCGGACAGGTCGCGTTGCCCACCCTACGATTCCTGGAGGATCACATGGCAACCGGGAAAACATACAAGTCCTTTCGGTACAGCAACAACCTGGTCTGGGACACCGCTCGTCGCGGCCGAACGTCGGCGCCCGGCAAACCCGACATCGAGATCGGCAGTCCTCCCGAATTCAAGGGAGAGGCGGGCGTCTGGGCTCCCGAAGAAATGCTGGTCGCCGCGCTGAATGCTTGCATGATGCTGACGTTTGTATCGTTCGCGCAAAGCAAGAGGCTGGAGTTTGTGGCTTATGAAAGCGCCGCAGAAGGTTTGCTGGCAAACGTCGACGGCAAATATCGGATCATTGAAGTCAGCGTACAGCCAACCCTGGTCCTGAGAAGTCAGGCTGATATCGCAGCCGCCCGAACGATTATGGCCGAGGTGAAGGAAAACTGCTTCATCTCCAACTCGCTTACCGCCGACGTGAAATTGGATCCGCAATTTCGAATGGCGTCCGATGTCGTCAGCTAGTGTGGCCTTCGGCAGAGGCCGTGGGGTGGGCAAAGGCGCTCTTCGCGCCGTACCCACCATGTTCTTACCGTAGTCGTGAACGGTGGGCACGCCTCACCTACCCTGCGACTCTGAATCCATGTAACAGTCACGGCTTCCAACATAAGACGTGGATAAACCGGTAGATTAGTGCTCGGCTCGCAACCTTCGTTCCCACCTGAACGTTATAACGTTGGCTATCGGTAACTAAATCAGGGTGCCGGCACCTCAGGCATCGTTGGCATCCGCAACTGTTCCACTATTGTCCGCGATGATCGGGTACCGATGGCAAACAAGCGCAAGGAGTATTGCTAATGGCCACATGTACCGAGAAACACCACGCCAACCACACTCACAAGCATGGCCCGGATTGCGGGCACACCGCGGTTCGTCATGACGGACATGTGGATTATCTTCACGACGGCCATCTCCACCATATGCACGAGGATCACGTGGACGAACATGCCATCACGGTAAATGCCACAAATCCCGTGCAATGCACGCCTCAGGTCCATTGCGAGCACACGCACGGTCCAAACTGCGGACATGAAGCGGTGCCGCATGGTGACCATGTCGACTATCTTGTAGACGGCCGGCTGCACCATCCGCACGGTGATCATTGCGATGATCACGGGCCCGTGCAATTAGCCTGAGGGCGATGGTGATCGAACCCTGGCGGCGCTGGAGGCGCCGGCCGATGACGCCTGCGACGATATCGCAACCGCGCGAACGAAGTAGGTCGTGTTCAGCACCTCGAAGCGCATTCTAGTGCACATATTTGCCAAGTCGCGGAAATGGGGGATGCAAAGTGGCTCATCATCAAAGAGCCGTCGCCGCTGCAGTGGCGATAAACACTGCAATCTTTCTGGTGGAGGGTATTGCTGGCTATCAGGCATCGAGTCTGAGCCTCCTGATGGACAGCGCGCATAACCTGTCGGACGAGTTGGCTCTGGTCTGCCTGTATGCAGCATTCCTGGTCACCAGAGGTCCTTCGCAGCGGCTGTTGCGAGCTGGAAATCTCTTTAACTCAGTCGGGCTGATTGCGGTCAGCGGACTGCTTTTGTGGCAGGCCGCCGAGCGTCTGTTCAATCCGGTGCCGGTTCAGGGCGTCGTTCCGATGATCGTCGGTCTGGCTGCCGCTGCCGCCAATTGGAGCGTGGCCCGCTTGCTCCTGGAGCCAAGCCAAAACAACGCTGCAATCCGGCTCGCGTATATCCACAATCTTGGCGACGTATGGGTATCCCTCGCCCCGGTGGCCGCGGGCTTACTGCTTCTAGTGACGGGTTATCCAATCTTCGATCCAATCACCGCAGGAGCCGTTGCATTGTGGATCATTTTCACGACTGGCCGGGAGGTTCTTGAATCGCACGATGAACTGATATGGCCGGAGAAAATCATCTGCTGCCATACCGACCACGATGAACCGGTCGTGACGCCACAATCAAATTGAGACGGTAGCAGATGAATCTGCCGCCTTCCGCACGAGCGTGAGATGATTGGCGGATGCTCGAAAAATGCCGCGTGCAGCTCACCAATGCATCGACGATCAAACGTGGCAGGACTCAAATCCGTTGTTCATTTCGAAGTTCTCTTCTTCGGCGTTGACGATGAGGTCATTGTCGATTCCGACCTCGCCGAATTCATTGACGACGACGGCGTAGCGCCTGCCGTGCGTCTCCGTGAGGATACGGTAAGCGGCGTGGTCTTTCCGGCCCCGAGATAGCCGGTAATCACCGTGACCGGAGTCCGGTTCAAAGCCATCTGCATGGGATTGTCCTTTGCTGATGCTTGCAATTGGTCTGCGCCGGCTAGCGTCGATCCGCGGATAAGCGACGGTCATTCCGTTTCGATGGAGGTTCGGGCAGGCCGGTTGGTGCGGCCAGCGGCGCCAGCGCATCCGCGAGGTCTGTCTGCGTGATCTGATCAAGCGGCTTGTCGATCGTGACGACCTCGATTGGCCGTCTCGGGTGCATGATGAGCACGATGGTTCGGGCGCCGCCGCAACTGGGATCACCGCGTTCGCTTACGGTGATTATTGTTTCATCATCGGCGTTGATCGCTGTCCGGGCATGCTCTTTCAATTCACGCACCACGTTCCATTGGTGGCGCGGCGACCTTGGGAAGAAAACAACAGTCATTGTCGACACAGCCTGAAGGAGCGAAGATTTACGTAATGTTATAACATCACACGCTTATGTCAAACAGCTTGTGGTGCACTCTGGGCATCGGCTGGTTCCGCAATAAGGAAACGGCGGATCGAACCGCCTGACTTGGTTACCGGGCATCAAATCATGCGTACGAACTCAGCGATTAGGCCTGCGCCTTGCAACGCCGGAGGCGGCTACCCTCTACCCTCCGCCGCGACCGGCCGCCAGATCAAAAGCCGGCGCTCGACCAGCGTCACCACCATGTCGATCAGGATGACGAAAGCCGATAGCACGAACATGCCGGCGAACACGGCGGCGACGTCGAACACGCCTTCGGCCTGCTGGATCAGGTAGCCGAGACCGGCCGCCGATCCCAGATATTCGCCGACGACAGCACCGACCACGGCAAAGCCGACCGCAGTGTGCAGCGACGAAAACATCCACGACAACGCCGAGGGCCAGTACACATGCCGCGTCAATTGCCGCTCGCTCATGCCGAGCATGCGGCCGTTGTCCAGCACGGTTTGGCTGACCTCCTTGACGCCCTGATAGACGTTGAAGAACACGATGAAGAACACCAGCGTCACGCCGAGCGCGACCTTGGACCAGATGCCTAAGCCGAGCCACAGCGTGAAGATCGGCGCCAGCACCACGCGCGGCAGCGCGTTGACCATCTTGACGTAGGGATCGAACACCGCGGCAACACGCGGCTGGCGCGCGAACCAGAAGCCGACCAGCACGCCGCCGACCGAGCCGATCACGAAAGCCAGCACCGACTCCCACAGCGTAATCATCAGATGCTTCCAGATCACGCCGGACGTGAACCATTTGACGATCTGGCTGCCGACATCGACCGGGTTGGAGAAGAAGAACGGCGGCAGCAGGACGCGGCCGAACACCGGCACGGTGGCGAGGAACTGCCACAGCGAGAGTGCGACCACGGCCACCATCAATTGCCAGAACAGCAGTGTCAGGCGCGACATCAGCCGGCCTCCGCACTTAGCGTCGACTGCGCATAACCCTTCATCACTTCGTCCTTCAGCACGCTCCAGATTTCGCGGTGCAGTTCGTGGAATTGCTTTTCCATCCGCACTTCGGAGATGTCGCGCGGGCGCGGCAACGGCACGCGCCAGTCGCCGATGATGCGCGCCGAGGGACCTGCCGACATGATCACGACGCGGTCGGCGAGCGCGATCGCCTCTTCGAGATCGTGGGTGACGAACAGCACTGCCTTGCGGTCGGCGTTCCACAGCTCCAGCAGCAGATTGCCCATGATCTGCCGGGTCTGGGCATCGAGCGGGCCGAACGGCTCGTCCATCAACAGGATTTTTGGATCGCGGATCAAAACCTGCGCAAGGCCGACGCGCTTGCGCTGCCCGCCCGACAGCATGTGCGGATAACGGTTGGCGAACGCGCCGAGGCCGACGGAGGTGAGCCAGCCCTGCGCCCGCTGCAGCGCCTGCTCGCGCGGCGCGCCCTTGATGTCGAGGCCAATGGCGACATTGTCGATCGCAGTCTTCCAGGGAAACAGCGCATCGGCCTGGAACAGATAGCCGGCATCGCGGTTCAACCCCGTCAGCGGCTTGCCGAAAATCTTCACCGACCCCGCGGCGGGCTTCAAAAGCCCGGCCGCCACGTTGAGCAGCGTCGATTTCCCGCACCCGGTCGGGCCCACAATGGCGACGAACTCGCCATGGGCGACGGACAGGCTGGCCCGCTCCACGGCCGTGTAGACGCGATCCCCGGCCACGCGAAACGCCACTGTAGCATCATCGAGCGCGACCGCCGTTGGCTGAGCCGTATCCGCCATGTTTCTCCCCAAGGTTGGAGAGATGCCTTAGCGGTTATGAAGGATAAGTTCAACGACCGGCGGACGTTACATTCTGCCGAACCAGAAGCAACTCCATTCAATTAAACAGGCGCATCAGAAGAGCCTTGCCGACAGGGGCCGCTCTGACATCGCGAACAGCCCGAACATACTCTCCTGCGTAAAAACCGCGCACGACCCGCACGCGCGTTGCGACGGTTTCTTCAAATCGAACGCCAAAACCGTCGACGGTTCGCCGCACGACCGCTGCGGATACGTCCTGGCCGTACACATTGCAGTTGATGACGGTCCCCACCGGCGGCGGCGCAGGATCGATGAACCTGGCACCTGATATCGAGATGTCCGCCATGCGAACCAGCCGCGGGGTCCTTCCCAGGTGAATGAGAACGGGTTCATCCCGCTCGAAGCGTTCGGCCTTGCGACGACGGGGCTGCTCGATGCAGATGAAACACACGATCGCCAGCACCAGGCTATTGTACAAACTCCAGGCGAGCGCCAGTCCGCCGTAAGCGATGTTCTCTCCCTTCAAATTGAGGATGAAGGCATAGGCGATGCCCAGCAAGGTTACGAACAGCGCGGACCCGTAAAGCCGCAGCAGCGACCACTCCACGAACTTCTGACTGCGGTTGCCGCCTTTGGCAGTCACACTGAACTTGTGCCCCCGCGGCTTGACAAGGCCCGCGACGACCGCCCTCAGGACCGCGGGCGCCGCGATGTACTGCGACACATCGGTCATGATCACCATCGAACGGCCACGCGAAATCCAGGCCATCGTGAATGCGTGCCAGACGTAGAAAGGCAGGAAGTATCTCAACAGCTCGAAAAGATCGGCATAAACCGCCTTGATCCCGAACAGGAGAAACGGCCAGGGCACGACGAGGCCAAACACCTTCGCCCCATAAACCGCGGCCCAGCTCATGAAGGCGTCTACGAGTGAAAGCCGATCAATGAATCCGAGGTTTGATCGCAAGGAAAACGGCCCACTGCGGCCGCGCACGATCTGCATCATGCCGAGACACCATCGGCCGCGCTGCGTGATGTATTCCTTAAGTCCTTCGGGCGCCAACCCGAGCGTGAGCCTCTCGTTCAGATAGACGGTGCGATGGCCACGTTCCTTCAGGCGCAGCGTGACGAGATAATCCTCGGTCACCGAGTCCGTCGGGAAACCGCCGATCTGCATGAGGGCTGAAACGCGGATCACCGACGAAGTGCCGCAGCAGAAGGCAACATCCCAGGCGTCCTTGGCGGGCATCAGAATGTCGAAGAAAAACCGCTGCTCGTCGGGCCACACTTCGGCGGCGGCGAGATTCGACTGGATCGGATCAGGATTGATGAAATGCTGCGGGGTCTGCACCACGCCGACGGATTTGTCCTCCATCAAGCTAGTCGCACGCGCGAGGAAATCCGGCATCGGAACGAAGTCGGCATCCAGGATGGAGATGAACTGCGGCTTGTCGTGCAGTCCCGTCACGTGGCGCAGCGCGTGATTGATGTTACCGGCTTTGGCGTGCGCATTGTCCGGGCGGGTCAGGTAGTGGCAGCCGAGTTCTTCCGTCAGGCGCTTGAGCCACAGGCGTCGTCCGTCATCCAGGACCCAAACGCGATAGTTGCCGTATTCCAGCCCCGTGGTGCCGATGATCGTACGCTCCAGGATCGCCTTCTCCTCATTGTAGGTGCAGATGAAGACGTCGACGAGCGGCGCCGGCGCAGCCGCTGCGGCTCGCCTTGATCCAGCCTTCACGTCGGCAGAGCGATCGATCGTTCGACTGAGGAATAGCAGCGACAGGCTGACGGCAACCAGCGAGGCACCCTCCGCCAGCATGAACGGGTATCCGACGAGAGCATCGGCAGTAAGCCCCGGTGGCGGCAACGTCCAAGTAACGCGCCACGCGAAGTACCGGATCAACAGGACAAGCGACATCCCCGTCATCAATGATCGGGCGAGGGTGCTGTCGCGTCTGAGCAACGGCAGGAGGGCGATGCAGGCACCGAGCGCGATCAGGCCTGGCGCGAACGCTGAGATCATGGCTTTGGCGCACCGTAGTTGAACACGACCCTTCCTGTGCGCCCGACTGCGCAATCCTTGCCTGTGGTATCAATGCCGGGCATCGAAACCGTCACACGATATGGTTCTTTGCCGAGCACGTCGGGATTGATGGCCAGATTCGCGGGCGCACCGGATGAGCCGGTGAGATTCACGATCGTCCCCTGGATCGCCGGACTGCCGTCGTTCGGCTCAAAACTCGCCTGGTCACCCAGCTGGAGCCGGTTGTAGACGCCTTCTGTGACGTTTGCGGTCACCACAGCGCTGCTGCAATCAAGCAGCTTCAGCAGCGCCTGTCCGGCCCGGACATCCTCGCCCGGCGACGTCATTTTCTCCCAGATCCGGCCGGTCACCGGCGCTCTGATGTCTGCTTCCGATCGGCTGATATAGTGCTGCTGTTCGGACGCGATCTCCTGGGACAGCCACGCGATCTCGGCATCCGCATGCGCCAGGTCGGCCTTGAGATCTCCTGCGCGCTGCCGCATCTCTTCTTCGCGCTGGACTGAACTCGGCCGGTCATTATAGCTGTCGCCCAGATATGTGCCGTTCTTCGCGGCCGTCAGCTCGACCTTGGCCGCATCAAGCCTTCGGCGGGCGCCGATCTCGGTCTGCTGAGCGATTGATTGTTCCCGGGTCAACCTTGCGAGCTCTACGGTCGAGACGCTGCCCGACCTGATCAGCGACGATGCCCGCTCCACAGACGCCGTCGCCTCTTCCCGTCGCGACACGGCGGCTTCGATCGCCGACTGTATTTCAGCGATCCGCGCCTCCAGCTGAAGCATGCGGCCTTCCCTGAACTGGGAGGACTGCCGGGCGAGATCCTGCTGCGCGGCTTGAGCCGAGGCCAGTTTGGCTGCGAGGCCTGGCCGCTCGTTCTCCAGTCGGGACATTTGTCGCCTTAGATCGTCCAAACGGGCCCGATCTCCTCGCGTGTTGACAACCCGAAGGATGACCTCACCTTCGTTCACCACGCTCAATGCGGTGGAAGGGCCGGACTTCGCGCTCACTCCCCCGTCGATCGGCGACCTCAGCGTTACGAGCCTGGCGTTGACCACCGCCTCGACGCTGGAAGTTTGCCAGATGGCCCGGAGCGGCAGCCATCCGAACACGGCAACGATGGCGAGGCCGACGGCGACCTTCAGCACCCGTCGAAGGATCAGGGACCATGACCGCGCGGGCAACTCCTGGTCAGAGGAACCACCACTTACCGGCTCGTCGACATCCGGCCTCAGCTGATCGTCCAGATCGCGCTGCAGACCCTTGGCGTCATGACCGGGGTCGATGGATTGGATATCTCCGTCTGCAGCAAACGTGGGAGCGTGTCCGGGGGTGAATTGCTTTGTTTGCGCATGATGATCCATGACAGCCGGCCCCCTGATGTCGTCGGTGATCAAACCAACTCGTAGCTCCTTGAGGCGATGCACTGCCAGGCAAGTAGCCTGCGCGCGTACTTTAAAAGCCGCTAAAAAACGCGAGCCATCTTTCGATAAAACTGCAACAATCTTCGGATGTGCGCGGCCGAAACGCGTGATCCCTGAAACGGCATCCGCGCGCCCCGCGTCCACCCCCCCGGGGCGTTTGTCGGCGCGGGTCGGCAGTATCCGCCTTGCGCCAACAGCCCTGGCCTCCTCCTGGATCCCCCCATGGGCATAAAAGATCCAGCGCTCGGCTTACGACGATCCATTTATCGGCTATCACTGTACCCGTAAGGAAGAGCCAAGGGTTGGAACCGCACCGGATGCCTGCCACGCCACTGATCGCCTATACCCAAGTCGGCAAGACCTTTGACGGCGGCCGCGTGGTGGCTGTCGACGACGTCTCGCTCGAGGTCGCCGAGGGCGAATTTTTGGCCATCGTCGGCGGCTCCGGCTCGGGCAAGACCACGCTGTTGCGGCTCGCCAACCGGCTGATCGAGACGGATTCCGGCTCGATCACGGTCGAGGGCGAAGACGTGCGCAGCGTCGATCCGATCCTGCTGCGGCGGCGGATCGGCTATGTCTTTCAAAGTGGCGGACTGTTTCCGCATCTGACCGTCACCGACAATATCGGCATTACGCCGAAGCTGACGGGCACTCCGCCTGCGGAGATTTCCGCGCGGGTGGATGAACTGCTCGACCTTGTCAGGCTCGACCGGGCGGAATACCGCGACCGGCTGCCGCACGAACTCTCCGGCGGCCAGCGCCAGCGCGTCGGCGTGGCGCGCGCGCTCGCCGCAAAACCGCGCATTGTGCTGATGGACGAGCCGTTCGGCGCGCTCGACCCGCTCACCCGCGATGCGCTCGGCGACGATTTTCGCGAGCTGCATCGCACGCTCGGCCTGACCACGGTCATGATCACCCATGACATGACCGAAGCCATCCTGCTCGCCGACCGGATCGCGGTGATGGGCGGCGGCCGGCTGCTGGCGCAGGGCACGCCGCCAGAGCTTTCCGAAAGTGACGATGCTTATGTCGGCGAACTGCTGCGCACGCCGCGGCGGCAGGCCGAGCGGCTCGGCGCCCTGCTGCCGCGGGGCGGTGCGGCATGAGCATCTTCGCCGATCCGCGCTGGAGCGAGGCATTCAGTCATCTACCCGACTATCTCGGCAGCCATGTCCGCGTCAGCGTCGCCGCGCTGGCGCTGGGACTTCTGGTCAGCCTGCCCCTCGCGATTGCGGTACGCAATCGTCGAGTAGCGCGCGGCGCGCTGCTCGGGCTCGCCAGCATCGTGCAGACGGTACCGGGACTGGCGCTGCTGGCGCTGTTCTATCCGCTGCTGCTGGCGCTCGCGGCACTGTCGCTGTCGTGGTTCGGCTTTGGCTTTTCCGCGTTTGGATTTTTGCCCGCGGTGCTGGCGCTGGCGCTCTATTCGATGCTGCCGGTGCTGCGCAACACCATCACCGGCCTGCAGGGCGTGGAGCCTGCGATCCTGGAAGCAGCCCAGGGCGTCGGCATGACGCCGCGGCAATCTCTGTTCACCGTGGAATTGCCGCTGGCGCTGCCGGTGATGATGGCGGGCATCCGCACCGCGGCGGTCTGGGTGATCGGCACCGCGACGCTGTCGACGCCGATCGGCCAGACCAGCCTCGGCAATTACATCTTTGCGGGGCTACAGACCCAGAACTGGGTGTTCGTGCTGTTCGGCTGCCTTGCCGCTGCCGTGCTGGCGCTGGCGGTCGATCAATTGCTGGCGCTGATCGAAAGCGGGTTGCGTATCCGCAGCCGCCTGCGCGCAGGCCTGGGCGGCGCCGGCATCGCAGCGCTGGTCGCGGCCACGCTGGTGCCGACGATGATGCGCGCGCAGACCAACTACGTCATCGGCGCAAAAACCTTCACCGAACAATATGTGCTGTCGGCCTTGATGGCGCAGCGGCTGAAAGCCGCCTCGCTCCCTGCGACGACGCGCGAAGGCCTCGGCTCCAACGTGATCTTCGAGGCGCTGGCGGCAAACGATATCGACGTCTATGTCGATTATTCCGGCACGCTGTGGGCCAACCAGTTCCAGCGCAACGACATCAGGCCGCGAGAGGTGCTGCTGGCCGAACTGAAGATGATGCTGGCGAAGCAGAACATCACGCTGCTCGGCGAGCTCGGCTTCGAGAACGCCTATGCGCTGGTGATGCCGCGCAAGCGCGCCGAGCAATTGGGCATCCGCACCATCGCCGACCTCGCCTCGCGCGCGGCCAACATGTCGATCGCCGGCGACTATGAATTCTTCTCGCGCCCCGAATGGACCGCGCTGCGCAAGGCCTACGGCCTGTCGTTCCGCGGCCAGCGGCAGATGCAGCCGGACTTCATGTATGCAGCCGTCGCCTCCGGCGAGGTCGACGTCATCGCCGGCTACACCAGCGACGGGCTGATCGCGAAATATGATCTGGTTGTTCTGGGTGACGTCAAACGCGCGATCCCGCCCTATGATGCAATGGTGCTGCTGGCGCCGAAGCGCGCCAATGACGATAGCTTACGCAAGGCGCTGACCCCGCTGCTCGGCAAGATCGACATCGCCACGATGCGCGAGGCCAATCTGCGCGCCGCCGGCAATGACGCGACGAGCTCGCCGGACGCGGTAGCGCAGTGGCTGTGGGAGAAGGTGGGGAAGAGATAGGAGGTTGTTGTGTGCCGCGGCCTCTCCTCGTCATTGCGAGGAGCGAAGCGACGAAGCAATCCATGCCTCCGCTTGCCGCGCGATGGATTGCTTCGCTGCGCTCGCAATGACGTGGATAGAGTGGAATTCAAAGCCCCTTGATCAGCCCGGCATCGATCAGGAGGCGATTAAATCGTCTCGCTTCGGCGCCCTTTCGGCAGGCATAGAACACGCCGTTGCAGCGAAGCATGATCTTCTTCTGCTCCTCGAACGACGGATCGAGCGGGATGCCGGCGGCTTCCTGGATCACGATTGGAATGTAGGCCGCATCGAGCGTATCAAGCGCCGACGAGAGGTCGCCCGGCCGATAGTTGATGCCATCAATCGCGTAGTAGGTAGAGAAGTAGCGCGGATCGGCTGCCATCAAGCGTTTCGCCAGCAATTTCTGATCGATGCCGGGCTCAAGCAGCTTTTGCGAGATGGCCGGCTGGTGATCGCCGAAACGCAGCACCAGAAACGACTGATCCGGATAGTCGCGCTTAAGGGCAGCGATGAATTCGCGGTAGTCGTTCTGCGTCATGACCTGGCGACGAATATATTCGTCGGTCTCCGCCGTGTTTCCCGGTGGCGTCCAGTCCGGCGGTGTCAGGTCGGGCCGATAGACGTCGGTCCAGGGAAAATGGTTGGCCGTGAGGTAGACGAACATGAAGACCGGCGCGTGCTGCGGCTGCTCCCGCGCAAATACCTTCAAGGCCTGATCGAAGTAGAACTTGTCGGGCTGCATATCCTGGGCGACGCCCATATCCGCCATGTCGATGAAGTGGCCGACGCCAGCGCCCTTCTGGAATGCGCGCGCGCCGAGGAAGTTGCCATAGGTCGGATAGAGCGAGAAGGTCTTGTATCCGCAACGCTTGAGCGCTTGCGGTAACCCGCGCGCAACACGGTTCGCGGTGATCCTTGTGACATAAAACTTCAGATCGCCGAACGACCGCGCCGACATGCCGGTCAGGACGTTGAATTCGGTGTACCACGTCGGGCCGCCGGTTGCCTCCGCGATCATGGTCCGTTGCTTGCCGTCGATGGACTTGAAGTAATCGGAGTACCCTTGCGGCACCTTGATGCCAGGCGCGGCCGAGATGTCGAAGCTCGACTCGTCGAGCAGCATGATGATGTGCGGCCGCTTGGCCGTGTCGTCGCAAGCCTCGCCCGATGGCAGCGCAGGCAGGCCGGCGGCGCGGGCGTCCCGCGCGAGGCTGAGCGGCCCGTTCGCCGGCGGATCGACCTCGATCCACCCGGTCGAAGCCAGCCGCGACACCGCGACCACGCCGGAGCGCGCCAGACTGGAAATGTGATTGACGCCCTGGAACGGCTCCCATGCCTGCTCGGGCGAGGCGACCGACATCGCCGCGATCAGCGCGGCGCTCGCCGCCACGCCCGTCAGTGCAAAGCGGCGGCGCACGCGGAACGGATCGAAACGCCAGACCAGCCACAACAGCGGAACCGCAACGAGGCCAGCCAAGGCCAACTGCAACTGCAAGCGCGGGAATACCGAGAGAAGGAACGAAAACGTATCGCGGTCGATGATCAGGAAGTCGAGGAATGTCAGCGTTAACTGCAGAATTCCGAACTTGAAGTACGACAGCGCGATCAGGATCACGATGAGAGCCAGCGCCAGCGCGGCGCAGATTCCGGGCCGCTGCAGCACGACCAGCAGGAAGCAGTTCAGGAACACCCACGCCAGCACGGACAGCGTGATCGCAAACGGTCCGTATTCAGTGGAGAGCAGAACCGCGAGCCCCGCGAGATGGACAGCAACGATCAGGCCAGCGAGAGCAAAGAACCTGATACCGCGCGATTCCGCGACGGTACTTTCGCTCATTCCAGGTTCAGCAATCGCAGACATATCGGCGTCCTAAAGCCCCTTGATGAAACCTGCCTCGATCAATAGCCGGTTGAACCTGCGCGCCTCGGCGCCGTCCTTGCAGGCGTAGAATACACCCTTGCAACGGAGCATGATGTTCTTTTGCTCCTCGAAGGACGGGTCGAGCGGAATGCCGGCGGCTTCCTGGATTACCAACGGCAGATAGGGCGCGTCGATCGTGTCCATCACGGCGGAACTCTTCACCGGCTCGAAGTTGATGGAGTCGATCGCGTAATAGGTAGTGAAGTAGCGCGGGTCGTAGGTGTCGAACTTGCGGGCGACCCTGGCTTCGTCCAGGCCGGGATCCAGCAGGTTCGACGAGAACTCCGGCTGATGGTCGCCGTAGCGAACGATCAGGAACGGCTGCGCCGGGAATTTCTTCTTCAGGCTGGCGACGAAGCCCGCATAGTCGCCGGCGCTCATGGTCTGGCGGCGCAGATATTCGTCGACCACCGGCGCGTTGCCGGGCTTGCTCCACGCCGGCAGCAGGTCGGGGCGGAATTTGGTTTCCCAGGGGAAATGATTGGCGGCGAGATAGACGAAAGTGAACAGCGGCGTATTGGCCGGCTGCTCGGCGATCAGCTTCACGGCCTTGTCGTAGAAGAAGCTGTCCGGCTCGATGCCCTTCGCGCCGAGATCGCGCGCATCGTAGAAGTGCTGGATACCCGTGGAACTCTGGAAGCCGCGCGCGCCCATGAAAGCGCCGTAGGCCGGATAAAGCGAGAGGGTGCTGTAGCCGCAGCGGCGCAGCGCCAGCGGCAACCCGCGCTCGACCCGCCCCGACGCGATGCGGGTGACGAAATAGGAGAAGCGGCCGAATGAGCGCGACGACAGGCCCGCCAGTACGTTGTACTCGGCCATCCAGCTTGCGCCGCCGCTGCTTTCGGCCATGAACTTGCGCTCGCGGCCGTCAAAGGATTTGAAGTGGCTGCCATAGCCCGGCGGCACCTTGACGCCGTTGGCCTGACGGATGTCGAAGCTCGACTCGTCATGGATCATGATGATGTGCGGGCGGCGGCCGGCGACATGACAGGAATCGACCAGCGGCATCTTCAACCGCTCGGCCGTCACGGCCTCCGATTCCATGAAGCCGTAATTGGCGAAGTCGGAAACCGCTGTCACGCCCGAGCGGGCGAATTTGGAGAGATAGCCGTCGTCGTAGTAGCCGCGCCAGGCTTCGTCCGGCCAGGTCATGGCCTGCCCGGTCAGCGCGGCAAGACAGGCCAGCAGGCCGGCGGCTGCCGGCAGGCGGCGGATGCGGAACGGATCGAGCCACCACAGCGCGTACATCAGCGGCAGGATGACCAGCGCAGCGCCGACCACGCTCCAGCGCAAGTTCGGAAAGATCGTGAACAGGTAGGCCGCGGTGTCGCGGTCGATCACCATCAGGTCGACGAAATTCGCGGTCATCTGCACGACGTCGTGCTTGAGCCGTGACAGCAGCACCAGCAGCACGACCATCGTCAGCGACAGCGCGCCCGACAGCGCCGGGCGTCGCAGCAGCGCGATAAAGCAGAAGTTCAGGATGCCCCAGGCCAGCGCAAAACCCATGCGGCCGCCGAAATCGGCTTCGGTCTCCAGCATGACCACCAGCGCGGCCATGTGCGGTGCAGCGACAGCCGAAAGCCGCCAGAACCCGATGGCGGCAAGGCCGGCAACGAGGGTGGTGGCGGAGGGCCCTGGATTTGGCGCGGGCGCCATGGGTGAATACGCAACATAACCCGGCGCAATGCAAAGCCTTGGCTGGTGACGACCAGGAGACGCACGACCCATCCGGAACCTGTGTCGTGTCATAAAAACGTAGTGGTTTCGTCATGAACGCGCAATGAATTTGCCGCCGGGCCAACACCGCAGGGTAAATTTGGCGCTTGTCATTCCGGGGCAATGCGAAAGCATCGAACCCGGAATCTCGAGATTCTCAGGTGCGCAATTGCGCACCATAGTTCGCTTCGCGCCCCGGAATGACGGCAGGAGTTAGGGCCGGTCCGCAATGCCCTCGATAAAGAGGTCGAGGATCGCCTCGGCGGTCTGCTCGGCCTCGGGGCCTGCGACGCCCCACCGCGGAAAGTGACCGTCGATATTCATCCGGGCAAAGCCATAGACTAACGCCCGTCCGGCGATCTGAACCGCCTTGAGGTCACCCGAACGGAGCTGGCCCGCCGCAAAGGCCTCCTCGAGCGTGCGCTCGGTGAGTTCGATCAACTCGGCATTGTTACGGGAGACGCCAGCCGCCTTGTCGTGATCGAACAGCCGGCGGCTGGAGATGACCTCGAAATGCGTCGGGTTTCGCATCGCCCAGCGCAGATAGGCCAGTCCCAGGCAGCGAAACCGCGCCAGGGGATCGCCAGCCGGCGCTTCGGCCAGCGCCGCCTCGATCTCGGCGCGGAACCGCCGCTGCGCCTCCTCCGCCACCGCCTGCATCAGGGCGTCGCGGCTCGGAAAATGTCGAAACGGCGCTCCCGGCGAGACGCCGGCGCGGCGGGCGGCCTCGCGGACGCTGACCGCGTCCGCCCCGCCTTCGCCGACCAATTGCAGCGCGGCGTCGATCAGGACCCGCCGGAGATCGCCGTGGTGATATGGCTTTGGCGCTGGCGCTCGCGAAACGCGGCGGCTCGGTTTGGCCGTGGGCGCTTTCGCTGCAGGAGATTTGGCGGCAGGACGCATGCCCTCTCCTACCATCACCGCCTTGTGAATGTAAGCACCGATTACACGGATTGACCGAACGGGCCATGGACATGTAACTGGTGATTACATCACCATCCGCGTCATTGCGAGCACAGCGAAGCAATCCATCTCGCCACGTCAAGAAAGAATGGATTGCTTCGCTTCGCTAGCAATGGCGGCGCAAACAATGGGGGCGAAACATGCCGACGCGTCAAAACTGGTTCGATGGCTGGCGGCTGTTCGCCCTGCTGTCGCTGACACTGCTCGCACTCAGCATCTGGATCGCCGGCATGCGGGATTTTGAGGTCGACGGCGTGCGGATGGTGATCCGCTTCACCGCACGGACCTCGCTGGTGCTGTTCTGCCTTGCCTTCTCGGCCGCCGCACTGGCCCGGCTGTGGCCCAACGCATGGACGCGATGGCAGCGCCGCAACCGCCGCTATCTCGGCGTCAGCTTTGCGGCCTCGCACGCCATCCACGCGGTCGCCATCTTAGCCTTCGCTCTGATGGATCCCGCAGGATACGCGGCGGCGACCTCGATCGCGTCCTACATCTTCGGCGGCATCGGCTACGCCTTCATCATCGCGATGACGGCCACCTCGTTCGACCGTACCGCGGCTGCGATCGGCGCGCGCGCCTGGCGCCGGCTGCATCTCATCGGCGGCTACTACCTGCTGTTCCAGTTCATGGTGTCGTTCGGCAAGCGGATTCCCGACATGCCGCTCTACGCGCTGTTCCTGATCCCGCTGGCCGCGGTATTCGCATTGCGGATGATCGCGATGGCGCCGCGTGCGCAAACGACCGTGCGGACGGGGTGAATTAGTCATCCCCGACCAGATGATATTTCCGCCCCAGCCGGCGATGCACGGTGATGACCGCCCGGTCGACGTCGCTGATCAGGCTGTCGCCAAGCACCACGTTGGGGATTTCCCAGTTCCGACCCTCGCGAATGTTGGGCAAGCTCCGCACCGTCGGCACGGACGCCGTTTCGCATCCCGGCTGGCTGCGAAGCGCCGCGTCGGCGATTTGCTTCAGTTCCGCTCTGCTCTTTCCCGTCGTCACTGGCGGCCGAAACTTTCGAGTTCTTTCGCGCGCGCATCCATCGTGCTCATCCCTGCGGCATCAGCCCGAGGCGCTTGGCGATGATCCGGTCGAGGGTGCGCTTGGGCAGCACCGCCGCCATGAACTGCCGCATCGGATCCGGCGCGATCATGTAGCGCACCTTGGGATTTTGCAGCGTCAGCGCGTCAAAAACCTTTTCGGCGATCTTCTCGGCCGGCAATCCGGTGGCGCCGAGGTTCAGCATGAAGGCGCGGATTTTCTCCAGCGCCGGAAAATACGGCGAGTTCTTGTAAGGAGAGATATCGACCTCCTCGGCCTTGCTCCAGATCGGTGTCTTCACCGCGCCCGGCGCAATGATGATGACGTCAATCCCGAACAGCATCAGTTCGCGGCGCAGGCTCTCCGACAGTCCCTCGATCGCATGCTTCGAGGCGGCATAGGCTGACGTCATCGGGCTGCCGCTCTTGCCGGAGACCGAGGAGATCATCACGATCCGTCCCTTCGGTCCCTTCAGGGCCGGATCGGAGCCGAGCAGCGGTCCGAAAGCCTGGGTTGCGATGATTGGCCCGATGAAATTGACCTCCATCTGGCGGCGGAATTCGTCGGCGGCGAGTTCGAGCACCGGCCCGGAGACCGCAATGCCGGCATTGTTGACCAGACCGGCGAGCGTTTCGCCATTGAGGACGCTGCGCACCTCGCGCGCGGCGGCCAGCACGGCGGCCTCATCGGTGACGTCGAAGATCAGCGGCGTGAAGTTCGCGCTGAACTCGCTCCTGAGGCGGTCGGCGTCGGCCTGCTTGCGCACACTGCCGAACACGCGGAAACCGCGGTCGAGCAACATCTTGGCGCTGGCCCAGCCAATGCCGGTGGATGCCCCGGTGATGACAACAGATCTCATGACCTTAAGCCCTTGTGAGAGGTTTAATGGAGTTCGTCGTGAAGGAATGCTTAAGCACCGGCTTGGTGAACTTCCTCCGCGGGTGCGGCCAGCCTTGACGGCGTCTTGTTCGGCACGTTGCTATTCGATCTTTCCCGGGAACGGTTTGGAGAGGATAGCAGCCGGATCAAGATACCGGAAGCGGCGGCACATGCCAGATCCGGTTCGACATCGGCGATTTATCGCGTGAAATCGCCGCATACGTCCCAATCGCGTTGGTAAAGCAATTCGAAACGCGGCGTTGGCAATGCGCGGCCTGCTTCGACGCCGACGCGCTTGTTACGCCGCCGCCAACCGATTGCCCATTTCAGGCGCAGTCAATCTTTATTTCTACCGGGCCGCGCCTTTAACGCGGGCGTAAGGCTCGGCTTGTCATTGTGCGCGCCAACCCTTCAACAACCAGACAGGCTGCCCACAATGGTGCAACAGCCGGCGCACTCAATCATTGCCGAACTTGAAGATGCCGTCAGAGGCGGCTCGTCTGCCCGACGGGTGGAAACCCTGCGGCAGGTCACCGATCTGTTCCTCAATGACGGGGAACGCCTCAGCGACGACCAGGTCAAGGTCTTCGACGACGTGCTCTGCCTCCTGATCGCACGCGTCGAAACGCGGGCGAAGGCCGAACTTTCCAGGCGGCTGGCGCCGCTCGACTACGCGCCGTTCGAGGTGATCCAGCATTTGGCCTGGGACGACGAGATCGAGGTCGCCGGCAATGTGCTTGCCAATTCCAGCCGGCTCGGGACCGAGGTGCTGGTCGAGATCGCCAGCAGCAAGGGGCAGGACCACCTGCTCGCCATTTCCGGCCGTGCCGAACTGCCTGCGGCCGTGACCGACGTCATCGTCGGCCGCGGCGAAGACCAAGTGATCCGAAAACTCGCCAACAACGCCGGCGCCAAGTTCTCCGACCAGGGCTTTTCCACGATCGTCGCCCGCGCCGGCGCGGACGACGAACTGGTGGAAATCCTCGGCCTGCGCGCCGATTTCCCGGCAAAGTTCATTGCTGACCTGTTGCGCCGCGCCAAGGACGCGGTCCGCGCCCGGCTTTTGGCCATCGCGCCGCCCACAGTCCAGGAAGAGATCAAACGGGTCCTGAACGAGATTGCCCGCGAGGCACCGCCTTCGAGCCGCAGCTTCGGCGTTGCCGAGGAATACGTGAAGCTGATGAAGGGGCTGAACGAACTGGACGACGCGGCGGTCTACAAGTTCGCCGAATCGAACAAGTTCGACGAGGTCACCGTGGCACTTGCCGTCCTCAACGACATGCCGGTCGAAATGACAGCCAGGCTGATGGAAGGGCCCCGCGCCGACCTGATCCTCATCCCCTGTCGCTCAGCACGCCTGAACTGGCCGACGGTCGAGTCGATTCTGCGTAACCGGCCCGTAAAGCCTCCGATCAGCGAACAGACGCTGGAGGTCGCGCAACGTGATTTCCGCAAGCTGTCGATGGAGACGGCGCAGCGCACCGTCCGCTTCTGGCAGCTTCACAACAAGATCGAGAAGGAACCGATCATCCGGGCGAGTTGAGCACGCCGCCCCCGGGCCCGGCATTTCCGTTCGAATGAGCACGATGCCAGGAACTGATCATCACTGGCATGGATGCTGCTGGCGGTGGCTCCATTGATCGTGATGATTTCGTCTTGGCCGTCCAGCCCGGAATGAACCTGCCGTATCGGCACCCGCACCCCCACCGATAAAAGTCGGCGCCGCCGAGGCCCGCAAGAACGTCACTGCCACCCTGAAATCGTCGCCGGCCGTTTGGATTCGCGGGCTTGGCCTGGAACGTCGACGCGATCGTTGCGGCGTCGCCCGAGTCAGGCTGTGCCCCGGGTGAGGCATCCGAGCAACTATTTAAGGTTGTTCGCGGTTTGGTTAGAATGCTATGATCCGACTCGTGGTGCAGGGGGCTGCAATAACCGAATGAAACTGGAACTTCTCATTTGCGCGACGGTCACCCTCGTGGTGCTGCTGCTCGCGGCTCGCTTCACCATGCGGTACTTTTTCCCGCCAGACACATGATCGAGCGTCACCAAACGTCAAAGGTGACTGGCATGGCGTTGGCTGTCTTTGCAGCCTATTTGCCTGTCGCGCTTTGGACCGCCCCCTCCGCTCCGCAGCCGCCGAAGCCCGGCGCGCTGCTTGTAAGTGGTGCGACACTTTTCGGCAGCGACAAGACCAAACATATGTTCCTCTACAGGGGGCCGCCGGGCTTGCGGGCGCTGGAAGACAGCGATCCACAAAACCAGAGGTCTCCGGTTATTCTCTACGAGAACGACAAGGCGCTAGGACCGGCCTACAGCGCACACCATACCATCGAGGACATTGGTCTGGGCCGATATGCCCACTGGAAAGATTTCGGCATTATGTTCTCGTCCAGCGACAACACCGATCCCCGATACAACGGCAGAAACTACTGGATTGTGATTCCCGGGGACACGGCCACGGTCGCGAAATCCAAATCCTAGTCCGCGACAGAGGCGACTTCCCGGCCCAGTAAATGCCACGCAATGCTGGAGACTGTCGCACGTTCCGACGACGGAACGCGCATCACTCCGCAGAGACGCAAGGTCGAGGCCGGGTTCGCTGCTGATCCAACACGTGAGACGTTCGGAGCGAGGAAACGGATACCGGTCCTGCTTGTTCAAAGCACCGTCGATCTCGTTTCACGAATGAGAGCGCAGATTAAGTAACTGCGCTTTGACTCGGTAAACGCTGGCTTTTCCGTCGCTAATGTATTTGTTGAATTGCTTCGCACCAAGAATGTGCATGAAGCGTCAGCTCTTCGTTTCGGCTCGGGCGGCACACTCGGTGCGACGCGTTCAAGAATATAGTCGAGCCAACAATTCTTCGAAGAAACGGCGAGACCGCGTTCGCGATCTCGCCGGATAATGCCGATCAAGGTTTAAGATTTGGTATGCCGGTAGTGCATCGTCGAACCGGCCACTGCATACTCTCGCGTCCCGGACGCGGTGCAGCGCGTTAGCGATGCGCCGCAGAGCCAGAACCGCTTCGCGAGATGGACCCCGGACCAGCAGCGCATCACTTGCGTGCTGCGCTGCATCCGGGGAACGACACCATCAATTCTTGGTCTTGTCGACCAGCGCGCCCTTCTTGATCATCGAGATCGCGCTTGCGCGATCTCGCACTTCGAGCGTGGATCAAGCCCTAGTTCTTTGTCTTATCCACCAGCGCGCCCTTCTTGATCCACGGCATCATGTCGCGGAGTTTGGCGCCGACTTCCTCGATCGGATGCTCGGCGAGCTTGGCGCGGGTGGCCTTGAACGAGGTCTGGTTGACCTTGTTCTCCAGCATCCAGTCGCGGGCGAACTTGCCGCCCTGGATGTCGGCGAGGACGCGCTTCATCTCGGCCTTGGTCTCCGCGGTCACGATGCGCGGGCCGGTGACGTATTCGCCGTACTCGGCGGTGTTGGAGATCGAGTAATTCATGTTGGCGATGCCGCCTTCATAGATCAGGTCGACGATCAGCTTCACCTCGTGCAGGCACTCGAAATAGGCCATCTCCGGGGCGTAGCCGGCTTCGACCAGCGTCTCGTAGCCGCCCTTGATCAGCTCGACCAGGCCGCCGCAGAGCACCACCTGCTCGCCGAACAGGTCGGTCTCGCACTCTTCCTTGAAGGTGGTCTCGATGATGCCGGCGCGGCCGCCGCCGATTGCCGAGGCGTAGCTCAGGCCGAGGTCATGGGCGTTGCCCGAGATGTCCTTGGCGATCGCGATCAGGCAGGGCACGCCGCCGCCGCGCTGGTATTCCGAGCGGACGGTGTGGCCGGGGCCCTTCGGCGCGATCATCAGCACGTCGAGGTCGGCGCGCGGATCGAGCAGGTTGAAATGGACGTTGAGACCGTGGGCGAACACGAGGGCTGCGCCCTTCTTCATGTTGTCGTGCAGGTGCTCGCGGTAGATGTCGCCCTGCAGCTCGTCGGGGGTGAGCATCATGACGAGGTCGGCCCATTTGGCGGCTTCGGCGACTTCCATCACCTTGAAGCCTGCGGCTTCCGCCTTCTTGGCCGAGGCCGAACCCTTGCGGAGCGCAATCGCGACTTCCTTGACGCCGGAATCCTTCAGGTTCAGCGCATGGGCGTGGCCCTGGCTGCCATAGCCGACGATGACGACCTTCTTGCCCTTGATCAGGTTCAGGTCGGCGTCGCGATCGTAATAAACACGCATGGGTCGTTTCCTTAATCGATGGCCAAATCGGCCGGTTAATCAGGCATTTGGGTTAAGTGGGACCGCCGGTCGCCCGCGAATTTCCGGCGTTGTCTAGAGCATTTTCCCCCCGAGGGGAAACCCGTTTCTGCATGGCGCGGTGCGGCATCATGCGTCCATGAAGACCGGGTAGAGCGAGGCCAGCAGCAGCACCGCCATAACAATGTTGAAGGCCCGCACCGCCCGCCGGGAGGTCAGGACCGGCCGCAGCGCGGTGCCGAACAGAGCCCAGGTGGTGCAGGACAGGATACCCAGGAGCAGGCTCAGCCCGACCTGGATCACGATGTTCCAGGGGTAAGCGGCGATCGCCGCATAGGCGGTGATGGTGCCGATCACCATGACCCAGCCCTTGGCGTTGACCCACTGGAACATGGCCGCGCCCCAGAACGTCATCGGGCGGCCGCGGGCATTGTCCTGCTCGGCCGAGGGCGGCTCGGAGATCGCGATCGCCCAGGCCAGATAGACCAGGTAGGCCACCCCGGCATATTTCAGGACGGTCTGCAAAATCGGATAGGCGATGAAGATGGTCCCGAGCCCGAGGCCAACCGCGCCGACCATGAAGGCAAAGCCGACCGTAATGCCCATGATGTGGGGGATGGTGGGACGGAAGCCGTAGGTCAGCCCCGACGACAGCAGCATGATGTTGTTCGGCCCCGGCGTGAAGAACATCACCGTGGCGAACATGACGAAGGCGATCAGGAGCGAATGCGACATGGGGCCTCACGCGATCTTTGGCAGAACTTGTTTTTCTAAGGCCGAATCTTCTGAAGTCTTGGGACGCTTCGACAGCAGCATGACGGCAATGCCACCCACCACCGTGACCATGCCGGCGAGCCGCAGCGGTCCAAAGGTTTCGCCGAACACCACGCTCGAGGCGGCGGAACCGACGAACGGCACCAGCAGCGCGAACGGCACCACCTGCGCCGCCGGGTAGTCGCGCAGCAGCCTCCCCCACAGCCAGTAGGCGATGCTGGTGGAGACCCCGCCGAGACCGATCATGCACATCAGGCCGGTCAGCGACATATGGGTCAGCGCATGCCAGGTCGGCTGCGGGCCATTGCTGACCAGCGTCAGCGCAAGCAGCGGGACCGCCGCGACCAGACACAGCCACGCGAACAGGTCGAACATCGGCACATCAGGCGCGCGCCGGAGCAACAGATTGCCGGCCGCGAAGCTGAGCGGCGAGATCATCAAGATCACAAACGCACCGACGCTGAAATCGTAACCGACGGTGCCGCAGATCATCAGCAGGCCAATCGTGGCAACACCGATGCCCACCGTCTGCCATGCGCCCGGCCACTCGCGGAACAGCAGCGCGGCAAAGCCGATGGTGAACAGCGCCTGGCTCTGCACGATCACGCTGGAAAGACCGACGGGAACGCCAAGGGCGATGGCAAAAGCTTGCGCCAGAAACTGGCCGAGGAACAAAGTGAAGCTGATCGAGACTAGCACCGTCCATGAAACCTTCGGCCGCGCCACGAACAGACAGGGCAAGGCGGCAATGGCAAAGCGCAGCGTCGTCATCAGTTCCGGCGAAAATTCGTTGAGCGCGATCCGGCTCGCGACAAAGGCAAGCCCCCAGATCACCGCCACCAGGACGGCGATGCAAACATCGGCCGGTTTCATTTTTCTTGGCTCTGTTGGTTCTTGGCTCTGTTGGTTTTCTTAGCTCTGTTGGTCCGGCTTCGGTTTGCGCAGGAGGTAGGTGCCGTGCAGCGGCGCGTGATAGTCGACCGATTCCAGCGTGAAGCCGACATCGGTCAGCATGCGCTCGATCACCCAGCCGAAGGTCGAGTATTCGTCGCGCATATGGGTGACCACGCCCTCGCGCTGGAAATCGTGGTTCTTTATGGTGAAATCGGCCCACTGCTCGACATCGCGCTCGGTGCCGTCGGGCGTGCTGACGAACACGATATCGCGCAGGTAGAAATTGGCGCCGGGCTTCAGCGCCGCATAGATTCTTGCCAGCGACACCGCCTTCCAGAAATCCGGCAAATGGTGCAGCGTGAATTCGCTGACGATCAGGTCATAGGAATTCGGCTGGTAGGCGAAGCTCAGCATGCCGGCCGGCTGGGTGCGGATCGCCACCTTGCGGTCGCGGGCCTGGATGTTGGCGAGCGCCAGCATCGCCGGCGAAATGTCGATCGCGTCGACTTCGGCGCCCAGCAGCGCCGCCTCGCAGGCCAGTACGCCGTTGCCGCAGCCTATATCGGCCACCCGCCAGCCCTTCTGCACACCGAGCATGGTCAGCGCCGCGCGGGCGCGGAGGTCGCTGTCGTCATGCCGGTCGTAGATCGAGGCGACCGCGGAATCGAGCCCGAGTTGCCGCCTTTGATTGTAATACCAGTCCCGCGCCAGCATGTTTCACATCCCCTCAGGCCCGCGCCCGATCGCGGCAACGCCGGTGCGCGACACTTCGACAAGGCCGAGCGGGCGCATCAGGTCGATGAATTGACTGATTTTGGAAGAATTGCCTGTGATCTCGAACACAAAACTCTCGGTGGTGGCGTCGATCACGCGGGCGCGGAACGCATCCGCCAGCCGCAGCGCCTCGACCCGGTGGTCGCCGCCGCCGCGCACCTTCACCATGGCGAGCTCCCGTTCGATCGAGCGGCCGGTGATCGTCATGTCGACGACGCGATAGACCGGCACCATGCGGTCGAGCTGGTGCTTGATCTGCTCGATCACCATCGGCGTGCCCGTCGTGACGATGGTGATGCGGGAGAGATGTTTCTGGCTTTCGGTTTCAGAGACCGTGAGGCTCTCGATGTTGTAGCCGCGGCCGGAGAACAGCCCGATCACGCGCGCGAGCACGCCCGGCTCGTTCTGCACCAGGACCGAGAGCGTGTGCGTCTCGTTGGGATCATGGCGCTCTTCCAGGAAGTAGGCGGATGCGGGCTGGTTCATTATCGTCCCCTCAAATGTCCTCTCGTCACGCCATCGCCCGTTGGGCGGTAGCAGTGATGTCCGTCCCGATCCATTTTCGGAACAAATCGAAATCGATATTGCCGCCGCTCAGTATCAGGCCGACGCGTTTGCCGACGAGCTTTGCCTTTTCCTGCAGCGCGGCGGCGAGCGCAGCCGCGCCCGCGCCTTCAGCGAGATTGTGCGTGTCGGTCCAGTAGGCGCGCACCGCCGCGGCGACCTCATCGTCCGTGACCTGCACGATGCGCGAGGCGCCCTTGCGGATGACCGCAAGCGCTTTGGCCACGGGAACGCGGGTGGCCATGCCGTCGGCCAGCGTGTTGCTGGACTCAGTCGTCACGACCGTGCCGGCCGCAAACGACAGCGCATAGGATGGCGCTTCGGTCGACTGCACGCCGACGATCTCGGTTTTGCGCCCGAGCAGATCGCGCGCCAAGATGCAGCCGCAGATGCCAGAACCCTGCCCGATCGGCACGTAGAGCACGTCGAGGTCGGGCGCCGCGCGCAGCAATTCGAGCGCATAGGTCGCGACGCCGAGAACGAGGTCGGGATGGAATGACGGCACCATGTGAAGGCCGGCGAACTGGGCGTGGCGCGCAGCTTCTTCGGCTGCCGCCTGAAAGTCCTCGCCATGTTCGACCAGTTCGGCACCGAACGCGCGCATGGCGCGGTTCTTCTCCACCGAATTGCCGCGCGGCACATAAATCACGGCCGGAACGCCATGGCGGCCGGCCGCGAAGGCGAGGCTCTGCCCGTGATTGCCGCGCGTGGCGGAAATGATCCCGGGCGTATTCGGCCGCTCCCGCTTCAGCCGGTCGAGATAGACCAGCCCGCCGCGCACCTTGAAGGCGCCGATCGGCGTGTGGTTCTCATGCTTGACTACGACATCAGCGCCGAGCCGCTCGCTAAGCAACGGCCACGCGTGCGCCGGCGTCGGCGGCACCGCCTGCCCCACGATTTCGTGCGCGCGTTCGAGCTCCTCGAGGTCAAACATTTTGCGGTCTCACCTCACACCAGCGCCTTTCCGCCGGCGAACGCCGCGGCGGTGGCTTCGTCGGTGGCTTCCGCCGGCAGCAGCATTTCGTTATGCGCCTTGCCGGACGGAATCATCGGGAAGCAGTTTTCCAGCGCAGCGACGCGGCAATCGAACAGCACCGGGCGCTTGACCTTGATCATCTCCTTGAGCGCGCCGTCGAGATCGCCAGGCTTGATCGCCCGCAGGCCGACGCAGCCGAAGGCGTCGGCCAGCTTGACGAAATCCGGCAGCGCCTCGGAGTAAGAATGCGACAGCCGGTTGCCATGCAGGAGCTGCTGCCACTGCCGCACCATGCCCATGTACTGGTTGTTCAGGATGAATATCTTGATCGGCAATTCAAACTGAACGGCCGTCGACATCTCCTGCATCGTCATCTGCACCGAGGCGTCGCCCGCGATATCGATCACGAGGCTGTCGCGATGCGCGACCTGCACGCCGAGTGCTGCCGGCAGGCCGTAGCCCATGGTGCCGAGACCACCCGACGTCATCCAGCGGTGCGGCTCCTCGAACCCGAAGAACTGCGCCGCCCACATCTGGTGCTGGCCGACTTCGGTCGTGATGTAGGTGTCATGGCCGCGCGTCGCCTCGAACAGTTTCTGGATGGCATACTGCGGCAGGATGACGTCGTTGCTCTTCTTGTAGGCGAGCGAATTACGTGCGCGCCAGGTGGCAATCTCCTGCCACCAGCTCTTGATGTCGGGCTTTTTCGCCTCCGCCTTGAACACCTGCAGCAAATCGCCGAGCACGTTGCCGGCATCGCCGATGATCGGCACGTCGACATGAATGTTTTTGTTGATCGAAGAGGGATCGATGTCGATGTGGATCTTCTTGGAGCCCGGCGAGAACGCATCGACGCGGCCGGTGATGCGGTCGTCGAAGCGCGCGCCGACGCACAGCATGACGTCGCAACCATGCATCGCCATGTTGGACTCGTAGGTGCCGTGCATGCCGAGCATGCCCAGCCAGTTCTTGCCGGTCGCGGGATAGGCGCCGAGGCCCATCAGGGTCGAAGTGATCGGGAATCCCGTGACCTCGACCAGCTCGCGCAACAGCTTGGACGCCTCGGGTCCGGCATTGATGACGCCGCCGCCGGAGTAGATCACCGGCCGCCTGGCCGAAGCCAGCAGCGCGACGGCCTTGCGAATCTGCGTCGCATCGCCCTTCACGCGCGGCGTGTAGGAAACGTGCACGTCGTCCCTGCGCGGCGGATGATAGGTGCCGGTTGCAAACTGCACGTCCTTGGGCACGTCGACCAGCACGGGTCCGGGACGGCCTGTGGTCGCGACATAGAACGCCTCGTGCAGCACCTTGGCGAGATCGTTGACGTCACGCACCAGCCAGTTGTGCTTGGTGCAGGGACGCGTGATGCCGACGGTGTCGCATTCCTGGAACGCGTCGTTGCCGATCAGATGCGTCGGCACCTGCCCGGTGATGCAGACCAGGGGAATCGAATCCATCAGCGCGTCCGTCAGCGGCGTCACCATGTTGGTGGCGCCGGGACCTGACGTCACCAGCACCACGCCGGGCTTGCCGGTCGAGCGCGCATAACCTTCGGCCGCATGGCCGGCGCCCTGCTCGTGCCGCACCAGAATATGCTCGACGTCGCTCTGCTGGAAAATCTCGTCATAGATCGGAAGCACCGCGCCGCCGGGATAGCCGAACAGGTGCTCGACACCATGATCGATGAGCGCGCGCACGATCATCGCGGCGCCGGTCATCTGGTTCGGATCGTGGCTCTTGTCGGTCATGGTCTGCTCCGGATGCGCTGTTTGGCGCGGCTTTCTTCGGTTTCGAGGTCTAGAGCGAGATGACGTTTCTTCGAAACTTCATCTCGCTCTATCTTCTTGTTTGAGCATGATCTTTTCGGAAAACCGGTTCCCACTTTTCCGGATCATGCTCTAGGGAATAAAAAAAGGGCCCGAGAGGCCCCATGCACACCGCCTGAATTTGGGATGGCCTCAGCCACCCCCGGCGGTGCGCCTGGGTACGACTACGATAAGGAGTTTGGTAATAATATTGCGCATTCGGCGGCTCGGACTTCCCAAAGGTTGCGCGGTTATACCGCCCGGTCCCCGAAAGTCAAGGGAAGGACGCCATTTGCGCGATTTAGGCAGTGTAACTGTGTTCCGGCGGTTCGGCGAGTGGGATTTTTATGCGTGCAGCCATGCGGGGAGGCTCGTAGCCCGCATGGAGCGCAGCGAAATCCGGGGCCGGTGGTTGCTGGACGAATCCCGGATTGCGCTGCGCTCCACCCGGGCTACGGCAGATGGCTTTCCACCCACTCCCTCGCCGCCTCCGGCTTCACCCACTCGAACTCCGGCAGTTGATGCCTGAACCAGGTGAATTGCCGCTTGGCGTAATGGCGGGTGTCGGCGCGGCCGATTTCGGCGGCCTGTTCGCGCGTGATTTCGCCGCGGAGGAAGCGGATCAGCGCGGGCACGCCGTGGGCCTTCATTGCCGGCAGCAGGGGATCGAGCTTTCGCGCGGCAAGCGCCGCGACTTCCTCCAGCGCGCCGGCGTCCAGCATCGTGCCGAACCGCGCATCGATCCGCGCATAAAGCTGGTCCCGTTCGGGCGCCAGGAACAGGGCGGTGAATTCGCGCGGCGGCAGCAGCGGCGGCAGGCCTTCGCGATGCCAGTCCGGCAGCGTACGGCCAGTGGCCTCCACGACCTCCAGCGCGCGCGCAATCCGTGTGCGGTCGCGCGGCTTCAGGCGTTCGGCCGAGACGGAATCGCGCCGCGCCAGGTCTGCATGCAGCGCTTCGACACCGTCACGTTCCAGCCGGGCGCGAACAGCCTCGCGCACCTCGGCCGGGATTGGCGGCACCGCGGAAAGACCGCGCGTCAACGCCTTGAAGTACAGGCCCGAGCCCCCGATGAAGACGGCCAAGCGCTTTTCCGCCCGCGCCTCCGCTAGCACTTTGGCAGCGTCCACCACCCAGGCGCCCGCCGAGAAATTGACTGACGCGTCGACATGGCCATAGAGCCGGTGCGGCGCGCGGGCCTCCTCCTCCACCGTCGGCCGCGCCGTGATGATGCGGAGATCGCGATAGACCTGCATGGAATCGGTGTTGATGATGATACCGTCGGCCTTTTGCACCAATTCGAGCGCCAGGGCCGACTTGCCGCTGGCGGTCGGCCCTGCGATAAGCACGGCCTTGCTCAACATTAGCGAATTCGCCTGCATGTCCCTCGTCGCCACCCTTATCTGCAACCCGGCCAATCCCGCGCTCGACACCACCATCGTCGACGGCGCGCTGGCCGTTCTCCCCTCGCCGGGAACGGCGCAATGGCTGTTCGACGAGGTGGCAGTCGACATTCCCTTCGACTATCGGGTCAAGAGCCCTGATGACATCAAGGCGATCGAAGCCCGCCTGCAACAGGCGCGCGGCGACCTGCCGATCGACATTGTCGTGCAGCCTGTAGCTTTCAGGCGCAAGAAGCTTTTTCTGGCCGACATGGATTCCACCATGATCGGCCAGGAATGCATCGACGAGCTGGCCGATTTCGCCGGGCTGAAGGCGCATGTCGCCGGAATCACCGAACGGGCGATGCGCGGCGAAATCGAGTTCGAGCCGGCGCTGCGCGAGCGCGTTGCGCTCTTGAAGGATCTGCCTGTCGGCGTGGTCGACGAGGTCTTGGCAAAACGCATCACGCCGACGCCGGGCGGCCGGGAGCTGGTGATGACCATGCGCGCCAACGGCGCTTACACCTGCCTGATCTCGGGCGGCTTCACGCTGTTCACCCATGCGGTCGCCGCCAAGATCGGCTTCCAGGAGAACCGCGCCAACGAACTGATGGTTCGCGACGGCAAGTTCAGCGGCGAAGTCGCCGAGCCGATTCTCGGCCGCGCCGCCAAGCTGGCAACGCTGATCGAGCTCCGCGAGTCCTTCGACCTCGACGAGATCGACACGCTGGTGACCGGCGACGGCGCCAACGATCTCGGCATGATCCAGGCGGCGGGGCTCGGCGTCGCCTATCACGCCAAGCCGGCAGTCGCGGCTGCCGCCGCCGCGCGGATCGACTACGGCGACCTCACCGCGTTGCTGTATGCGCAGGGGTATCGGCGCGAGGAGTTCGCGGACTAATTGAAATCGGTTCGTTGCTCACGCCAGCAACGTGAACCTATTGCGACGATGAGCAACCTTAAGTAGCTTGCTACGAATGAGCATCTTAAGGGGTCGCAATGAGCCAACCTAAGACGGTTGATCGTGGCGTTTCATTCATCAAATTCGTGCTTGGACTTCTAAGGGCTCACCCGGACGGCATGCGCCCACGCGACATCTACGCGGAGATCGAATCAAAGCTGCCCTTGGATGATTTCGACAAGGAGACGATGAAGGGATCGGGGCTGCCGCGGTGGCGAGCCGCCCTGCATTTCCACTCTGTCGCTGCGACGAAGGCTGTATTGCTCGTCAAGTCGGACGGACGATGGCGTGTGACCGACGAAGGCCAGAAGTTCGTGACGCTGCCGGATTACGAACTCAAGCGGCTGATGCGATCCCGCTACCGCGAATGGCGCTGGAGCCACCCGAAGGGCAAGCCGGACGCCGGAATTGCAAACGCTGCCGACGAAACGGCGCCACTCGACACTTCGGTTTTGTTCGAAGATGCCAAGGAGAAGGCGCGCGAAGAAATCGACACCTATCTCGACACCCTCTCGGGCTACGAATTTCAGAACCTCGTGGCGGCCTTGCTTGAAGGGATGGGATACGCCACCAGCACCGTTTCAAAACCAGGCTCGGATGGAGGAACGGATATCCTTGCCTATATCGATCCGCTGGGCGCGCAGACGCCGCATATCCGCGTTCAAGTAAAGCATCGAGACCAGACAGCTTCGCGTGAAGATGTCGCGGCACTTCGAGGCATCATTCGGGGCGATCGGGAAATTGGCCTGTTTGTTTCTTCCGGCGGCTTCTCACGGGAGGCGCGTCGCGAAGCAGGCCACGGCGCCGTTCACATCGAACTGGTCGACCTCGACCGCTTTCTTGAACTATGGCTACAGCACTACAGCAAGATACCTGAAGTCAAGCGATCGAAGCTTCGCCTTGAGCCAATCCACTTTCTGGCCGTGGTCTCGCTGACGTGAGCCATTTTGAGTATCGCTACCGAAGAACTTGCGGTGACGCTGGCCGGCGGACGTATGGATCGACGACGGCTATCTCACGGCGTTGCTGTATGCGCAAGGTATCGGCGCGAGGAGTTTGTGGGGGATTAAGACTCTACGTCGTCCCTGCGAACGCAGGGACCCATACCGCGTTGTCCTGTCGATAAGAGCACGATGGCTGACGTCTTCCAAAACAATTGGTGCCGCGGCGTATGGGTCCCTGCGCCCGTGCGCAATTGCGCACTAGGCAGGGACGACATTGTCGTTTGGAGCGGCCAGCCCGGTTACGTCGACTCTAACTACTGCACGCTCAGCGCCACGAACCTCAATTCGCCTTCGCCGTTCGAGACCAGCAGCAGCACCGACTTCTTGCCGTCCTTCTTGAGCTGATCGACGCGCTTCTTGATGTCGGCCGCGTTGCCGACCGCTTCCTGCGCCACCTCGACGATGACGTCGCCGGCCGACAGCCGCTTTTCGGCGGCATCGGAACCGTTGTCGACGCCGGTGACGATCACGCCCTTGACGCTGTCCTTGATCTTGTACTTGGTGCGCAGGTCCTTGCTCAGCGCGGCGAGATCGAGGCCGAGCGCCTTTTGCGTCACGGGCTTTTCGACGGGGTCTTCCTTGGTCTTGGCGGCGGCCTGCTGCACCTTTTCGGTATCCTCGAGGCGCCCGAGGGTGACCTTGCGGCTTTCCTCCTTGCCCTTGCGGATGATGACCACGTCGACTTCCTTGCCGACGGCGGTGTCGGCGACGACGCGCGAGAGATCCTTCGGATCCTTGACATCCTTGCCGTCGAACTTGACGACGACGTCACCGGGCTCGATGCCGGCCGGCTTGGCCGGCCCCTTGTCGTCGATGCCGGCGACCAGCGCGCCGCGGGCGGGCTTGATGTTGAGGCTTTCGGCGATCTCCTCGGTGACCTGCTGAATCCGCACGCCGAGCCAGCCGCGGCGCAGTTCGCCGAACTGCCGGAGCTGATCGACCACGCCCGCCACCGTCTTCGAGGGCACCGCGAAGCCGAGGCCGATCGAGCCGCCGGTCGGCGAGATGATCAGCGTATTGACACCGATCACTTCGCCTTCGAGGTTGAACAGCGGCCCGCCGGAATTGCCGCGATTGATGGAGGCGTCGGTCTGGATGTAGCTGTCATACGGCCCCTGGCTGATGTCGCGGTTGCGCGCCGACACGATGCCGGCCGTGACCGAGCCGCCGAGGCTGAACGGATTGCCGATCGCGATCACCCATTCGCCGAGCCGCAGCTTGTCGGAATCGCCGAACTTCACCGCGTTCACCGGCTTCACCGGCTTGAACTTCAGCACGGCGATGTCGGTCTTCTTGTCGACGCCGACCAGTTCGGCCTTGATCTTGGTGCCGTCGTTCATGATCACGTTGATCTCGTCGGCGTCCGCGATGACGTGATTGTTGGTGACGACGACGCCTGCGGCATCGATGATGAAACCGGAGCCGAGCGAATTGGTCTTGCGGCGCTGCAACTCACCGCTCTTGTCGCCGTCCTTGGGAGCAGCGCCGCCGCGACGGTTCTTGAAGAAATCGTCGAAGAACTCTTCGAACGGCGAGCCCGGCGGCAATTGCGGCATCGCTTCCCTGTTGTTGCCGCCGCCTTTGGCCTCGACGTTCTGCGAGGTCGAGATATTGACGACGGAGTCGATCACCTTTTCGGCAATGTCAGCGATGCCGTCCGGCCCGCGCGCGCTAGCCGGCACCGACGCCAGCAAGCTGGCGGCACTGAGCGAGATCGCAATCCCCATCAGGCACAGGCGGCGGCTCAAGGCGGGTCTGGCACCGGTCATGTCGGCTTGTCTCCAAGGGGGTGGATTCGGGCCCACAGTGCGCCCGAACGGGTCCGAGGCGCAAGCATCTCGCCTGATATTCCGCCGGAAAACCGGCCCCAGGCGGCTCACGATTGCGTTGACGCCACAGCTAGTTGCGGGCCGTTTATTGCCGTCATTCCGGGGCGCGAAGTCAAACTAGATGTGCAATTGCACATCTTGGAATCTTTGGGTTCCCCGGTGTGCACTTGCACACCTGAGGGCTGGTCCTCCGGAACACCCCGGAATGACGGTGAACGTCTACCGCCGCACGAACCAGATCAGCACCAGACCCACGACCGCCGAGACGATGCCGACGATCCGCAGGACATTATCCGGCGTTGCCAGCGCGCTCTTCATCGCCCGGCGCATCCAGGCCGGACTGGCGGCGAACATCAGGCCTTCGAGCACAAAGAGGATGCCCACACCGATGAGGAAGTCGGTGAACGCTATGGACCTCATCGGAAAACAACCCCCCGCTATTCAAGCGTCTTTTGCTTTTATGCCGGCGAAGCGGGCCCCGCTTCGCCGTAACGCGTGTATCCGGCCCGGACGTTCTTAAGGCTTCGGCGCCGCGGCCGCCGGCGGATGGCCCGACGGATTGGCGAAGAAGCGGAAGAACTCGGAATCCGGCCGCAGCAGGAAACGGGTGTCGTTGGAACGGAGCCCGGTCTCGTAGGCCGACATCGAGCGGTAGAAGGCGAAGAATTCCGGATCCCTGCCATAGGCCTCGGCGAACAGCCGGTTGCGTTCGGCGTCGCCCACGCCGCGGGTCTGCTCGGCGGTCGAATTGGCATCGGCGACGATGACGACCGCTTCGCGATCGGCCTTCGAACGGATCTCCTGCGCCTTCTGGCCGCCTTGGGCGCGGAATTCCTGGGCCTCGCGCTCACGTTCGGTCTGCATGCGCTTGTAGACCGCCTGGCTGTTCTGTTCCGGCAGATCGGCGCGGCGGATACGCACGTCGACCACCTGGATGCCGTACTGATCGGCCTCCCGGTCGAGCTGCTCGCGGATGCGCGTCATCAGGCCCTCGCGTTCGTCGCGCACCACATTGATGAAGCTGACCTCGCCCAGCACGCGGCGCAGCGCCGCGTTCAAGAGCGTGGTGAGCTGGATGTTGGCGGCCTGGATCGAGCCGATGCTCTGATAGAAGCGCAACGGGTTCTTGATCCGGTAGCGGGCGAAGGCGTCGACAACGAGCCGCTTCTGGTCGGAAGCGATGACTTCCTGCGACGGATTTTCCAGATCGAGGATGCGCTTGTCGATGCTGATGACGGTGTCGATGAACGGCGCCTTGAAGTTAAGGCCCGGCTCCGACACGACGTCGACCGGCCGGCCGAGCCGGACAACGAGCGCCTGTTCGGTCTGCGACACCGTGAAGATCGAGCTGTAGACCACGATCACCGCGAGAAACAGCAGGATCAGGGTGACAATACCTGTAACGGGAGACCTCATCGGGTGCCTCCGGTCTGCTGCTGGCCAGCCGTCGGCGCCGGACGGCGCGGCGTCAATTCGCTGAGCGGCAGATACGGCACGAGGCTCTGTGCCGAGTTGCCGCCGTCATAGACCAGCTTCTCGGACCCGCCGAGAATCCGCTCCATCGTCTCCAGGTAAATTCGCTGCCGCGTCACGTCAGGCGCCTTCTTGTACTCGTCGTAGACTTTCGTGAAGCGCGAGCTCTGGCCCTTGGCCTCGGCGACCGCCTGTTCCTTGTAACCTTCGGCGACCTGCAGGATCTGCGCGGCGCGTCCGCGCGCGTCGGGGACGACGCGGTTGGCATAGCTCTGCGCCTCGTTCTGCAGCCGCTCGAAGTCGGCACGCGCGGCCTGCACGTCGCGGAACGCGTCGATGACCTGCGCGGGCGGGTCGACCTTCTGCATCTGTACCTGCGTGATCTGGATCCCGGAGCCGTAGGTGTCGAGCGTCCTCTGCATCAATTCCTGCACGCCCTGCTCGTTCGTGGTGCGGGCGCCGGTGAGGATCGGCTGAATCAAGGAGCGGCCGATCACCTCGCGCATCGCGCTTTCGGCCACTGCCTTCACGGTGCCTTCGGGGTTTTGGATGTTGAACAGGAAATTGCCGACGCCGTCGGGCTTGATCCGCCACAACACGGTGAAGTCGACGTCGACGATGTTTTCGTCGCCGGTCAGCATCAGGCTTTCTTCCGGCACGTCCCGCATGGTGCGGCCGCGCCGCGCCGGATCGTCGATCAGCGACATGCCGATCGAGAGGGTGGAGACGCGCAACGCCTTCGGAAGCAGCACGGTCTCGATCGGATAGGGCAGATGATAGTTCAGGCCGGGCTGCACGGTGCGCACGTGCTTGCCGAAGCGCAGCACGACGCCGAGTTCTTCCGACTGCACGCGGAAGAATCCGGACAACCCCCAGATCGCCAGCGCGCCAACCAGCACCAGCGCGATGCCCATGCCGCTGAAATGCCCGCCGGGCAGAAGCTGCTGCAGCTTGTCCTGGCCGCGCCGCAGGAGGTCCTCCAGATCGGGGGGCCTTGGCCCGACCGATTGCGGACCGCCGCCCCATGGTCCTTTGGGACCCTGGCCCCAGGGGCCCCCGCCTTGATTCTTCCACGGCATATAAACTCTCCTCTGCGGGTGGCCGGGGTCCGCCTGTGGGGCAGGATGCCTTAAGCCTCGCATATCCGCCCGGCTTTATAGGGGACCGCTAGGTCCCTTACAACGCAAGCTTACTGCTCGAAGCAGCTATGCCTGACGCCATAATTGTCAATGGAAACATTGGTTAGCGAGGTTAACGCGACGATTAGCGCTTCCCGCGCCGGCGAAATGTCACATAGGAGAAATCGGCGCTGTCGTGCGGCCCGGCCGGATTCCGCACGCGCCCCACCTCTTCCCATGCGGTTGGATCGACGGGTGGGAAACGCGTGTCGCCGTCGGGCCGGGCGTGCACCTCGGTAATCTCCAGGCGATCGGCGTCCTCCATCCACTGGGCATAGATTTCCGCGCCGCCGATCACAGCGATCTCAGTGGCGAAACGTCGCAGCGCATCGCCGGTGGCGATCGCCCTCGCATCCGCGAAGGAGTTGGCGACCACAACGCCGCCGGCGCGAAAGCCCGCGTCGCGGGTGACGACGATATTGGTCCGTCCGGGAAGCGGCCGGCCGATCGAGACGAAGGTCTTGCGCCCCATCACCACGGGCCTTCCCGTTGTCAGCGCCTTGAAGCGCGCCATGTCGGATTTCAGCCGCCACGGCATGGCGCCGCTGGCCCCGATCACGCCGTTCTCGGCGACTGCCACGATGAGAACGATTTCCATTACCGCGTCCCTTGCGCCAGCGCCGTCAGATCAGGACCGCCGACCCGGCAAATCGTCCACTCGTCCATCAGTTCGGCGCCGAGCGATTTGTAGAATTCGATCGACGGCGTGTTCCAGTCGAGCACCGACCATTGCAAACGCGACCAGCCGTTCGCCACGCATTCCCTGGCGAGACGCACCAGCAGTGCCTTGCCGATACCCTTGCCGCGCAGTGCGGGGCGAACGAACAGGTCTTCCAGATAGATCCCGGAGCGGCCGCTGAAGGTCGAGAAATTGACGAACCAGACCGCGAAGCCGGCAGGCATCCCGTCCCATTCGGCGATCTCGCAGAACAATCGCGGATTGGCGCCGAACAGCGCCGCATCGATGTCGGCCTCCGTCGCCTCCATTTCGTGAAGCAGCTTTTCGTATTCGGCGAGTTCGCGAACAAAGGACAGCACAAGTCCCGCTTCGCCCGGCCGCGCGCGGCGGATCAGAAGGGACATCAGATGCTCACACCGCTGCTGCTCATACGGCGACTTCGGCCTTGATGTGCGGGTGCGGATCGTAGCCCTCGAGCGCAAAATCCTCGTAACGGAACGCGAAGATGTCCTTCACGTCCGGATTGATCTTCATGACCGGCAATTGACGCGTCGGCCGCGTCAGTTGCAGCCGCGCCTGCTCGAGGTGGTTGGAGTAGAGATGCGTGTCGCCAAACGAGTGCACGAAATCGCCGGGCTTCAATCCCGTCACCTGCGCGACCATCATGGTCAGCAACGAATAGGACGCGATGTTGAAGGGGACGCCGAGGAACACGTCGGCCGAGCGCTGATAGAGCTGGCAGGACAGCTTGCCGTTGGCGACATAGAACTGAAACAGGCAATGACAGGGCGGCAGCGCCATCTTGTCGACGTCGGCCGGATTCCACGCGCTCACGATCAGCCGCCGCGAATCCGGGTTGCGCTTGATCATGTCGATGACGTTGGAAATCTGGTCGATGCTGCGCCCGTCCGGCGCCGGCCAGGAGCGCCACTGCGATCCGTAGACCGGCCCCAGATCGCCGTTGGCGTCGGCCCATTCATCCCAGATCGAAACGCCATTGTCCTTGAGATATTTGATGTTGGTGTCGCCGGCGAGGAACCACAGCAATTCGTGCACGATCGCCTTCAGCGGCAACCGCTTGGTCGTCAGCATCGGAAACCCGGCCGACAGGTTGAACCGCATCTGGTGACCGAAGATCGACAGCGTGCCGGTGCCGGTACGGTCGTGCTTCTCCGCGCCGTCAGAGAGAATCCGTTCGAGCAGATCGTGGTACTGGTTCATGGCTGGTGCTTCAGGCCTTTGTCAGAACGGCGAATTTAGCGGCCGGGACAGCCGATCGACACGCCGATTCGGCTTCGCACACTGATTATACCCGGAAAAATGATCATCCCGCGCGCAAACGACAAGGGGCGGAACCTGCGTCCCGCCCCTCGCCCATTGTCTTGATTGTATGGGTTAATTCACCGGCTTGAGCACCGGCGTCCACTTCGCGACTTCGCTCTTCACCAGGGTTCCCAACGCAGCCGGGGTGCGATCCGCGGCAGCCGGGATAACGCTGCCGAGATCGAGCAGGCGCTTGCGCACGCCCTCGTCATCCAGCGCCTTGACGATCGCGGCGTTCAACTTGGCAACGACGTCCGCTGGCGTTCCCTTGGGCGCAAAAATCGCGTTCCACGCTTGAGCCTGGAAGGCCGGCAGACCGGCCTCGGTGGTGGTCGGAACATTAGGCAGGGACGGATTGCGCTCCGCCGTCGCCACGGCATAGGCCTTGATCGTGCCGCCATTGATCTGCGGCACCGCGTTGACGATCTGGTCGCACATGTAATCGACCTGCCCGCCCACCAGCGCGTTCATCGCCGGACCGGTGCCGTTGAAAGGAACGCCGATCGGCTTGACCCCCAGGATCGAGTTCAACAATTCGCACGATACGTTCGAGACCGAACCGACGCCGGCATGCGCCGCGTTGACCTTGGATTCATTCGCTTTCACATAGGTGATGAATTCCTTGAGGTCCTTCGGCGGGAAATCCTTCCGCGCCAGGATCAGGATCGGCGTGCCGGCGAGCAGGCCGACCGGCTCGAAATCCTTCTCCGGATGATAGGCCAGCTTGGGATAAAGCGGCACGGAGGCCGCATGCGTTCCCATATGCCCGGTGATCAGCGTATAACCGTCATTGGCTGCCTTCGAGGCGCGCGTGGTAGCGGTGGTGCCGCCGGCGCCGACGACGTTCTCGATGATGATGGTTTGACCGAGCGTCTGCGCCATATGGCCGGTGACGATGCGCGAGATGACATCGGTCGGACCGCCAGCCGCGAACGGCACGATCATGGTGATGCTGCGTGTCGGATAGGCTTGAGCCTGCGCCTGCGCCGTAAACACAGCCAGTCCGGCAAGCGCAGCCAAGCAACCGCTCGCAAGCGAGCGACCATACCAGTTCATTTTGATTTCCTCCCGAAATATTCGTAAATGCCGGCGCTCCCGAGCCGGCATTCGCTTCTCACATCAGTTAGCCCGAAGTCGCCCAGACTTCGAGCTGCGACGCACCGACGCAGGTCAGTTTTCCGACTCCACAAACACCTCGTCGCGCTTCTTGCGCAGCGAAGGCAGTACCGCAAGCACAAGCAGGGCCGCAGCGATCGCCATCAGCACCGCCGACAACGGGCGGGTCAGGAACACTGACCAGTCGCCGCGCGAGATCAGAAGCGCCCGCCGCAGGTTCTCTTCCATCAACGGCCCGAGCACCATGCCGAGCAGCAACGGCGCCGGCTCGAAATCGTGCTTGATCAGCCAATAGCCGACCAGCCCGAACGCACCGGCAAGCATGACGTCCGTTGGGGCGTTGTTCACCGAGTAGATGCCGATGGAACAGAAAACCACGATGGCCGGGAACATCAGGCGATAAGGCACCCGCAGCAGCCGCACCCAGATTCCAACCAGCGGCAGGTTGATGATCAGCAGCATCAAGTTGCCGACCCACATCGAGGCAATCATGCCCCAAACGAGCTCCGGCTGCTTCTGCATTACCTGCGGACCCGGCACGATGCCATGAATCGTCATCGCGCCGACCATCAGCGCCATGACGGCGTTGGGTGGGATACCCAGCGTGAGCAACGGGATGAACGAGGTCTGGGCCGCGGCATTGTTGGCGCTTTCAGGCGCCGCGACGCCCTGGATCACCCCGTGGCCGAACTGCTGGGGCGTTTTCGAAATCTTCTTTTCGAGCGTGTAGGCGGCGAAGGAAGCGATTACAGCGCCACCGCCCGGCAGAATACCGAGGATCGATCCAAGCACGGTGCCGCGCAGAATCGCGGGGGCCGAATCCTTGAGGTCTTTGCGCGTCGGCATCAGTCCCGTGACTTTTTCCTGCACCAGTTTGCGATCGGTTTCACCGCCGGCATCGAGATTTCTGATGATCTCCGCAAAACCGAACAGGCCCATCGCCACCGTGGCGAAGCCAAGACCGTCGGCGAGTTCGGGAATGTTGAAAGCCATACGCGACGCACCGGTCTCGATGTCGGACCCGACCATGGACAGCAGCAGCCCGAACACGATCATCGCGATCGCCTTCAGCACCGATCCCTTTGCGAGCACAACCGCAAAGATCAGGCCGAGCACCATCAGCGAGAAATATTCGGCAGGCCCGAATGCCAGCGCGAGCTTGGTGAGTGGCGCGCCCAGCACGGCAATCAGAACGGTCGCAACACAGCCGGCGAAGAACGACCCGATCGCAGCGATCGCGAGCGCCGGACCGGCGCGGCCCCGTTTGGCCATCTGGAAGCCGTCCAGCGCGGTGACTACAGACCCGGCCTCACCGGGGATGTTGACCAGGATCGACGTGGTCGAGCCGCCGTACTGCGCACCGTAATAGATGCCGGCCAGCATGATCAGCGCGCCAACCGGCGGCAGGCCGAAGGTGATCGGAAGCAGCATGGCCACGGTGGCGATGGTGCCGATGCCCGGCAGCACGCCGACCAGCGTGCCGACCAGCGCGCCGATCAGACACAGCAGAATGTTGACGGGAATCGGAATCGAAGCCCCGCCCAGAAAGGCGGGCGTCCACTGTACGAACTGGAAAACGACACCGAAGCCGAGCCCAAGATTTGAGAAGATATCTCCCATCGTACCCTCAACGTATCAGGAAAGTCGGCAGCAGCTGCAAAGGCAGACCGAGCGCGTACGGAAACAGCAGGGCGCAAAACGCCGTCAGGCAGGCGCCGACGATCAGCGTTTCCGTCCACCGGGTTTCTGGCGTTCCGCATGCCGCGATGACGAAGCTTGCCATGGCCGCGAAGATCATTCCCATCGGCCGGATCGTGAAGGCAAACGACAGGATCGCCAGCGACACAAACAGAGGACCCCGCCAGTGGTATTTCGCGAGGTGAGCGCCTTCGGTGAAAACGCCGACGAGGGCGATGGCAGCGCCCAGACCCAGCAGCAGAAATCCGAACATCCGGGGCGCCGTGCCGGCACCGAACGAAAATCCGCGCATGCCCTGCAGGTCGCTCGACGCCCAAAGGGCGAACAGGGCGATGGCAATCAGCGCAAGGCCGCCGATAAAATCCTGCGGGCCGCGGACCCATTTTGGCAAGATAGATTCAACCGGCGTATGGCCCGGCGTGGCGTTCATGGATACTCCTCCCCCAAAGCGGGCTTCGAGCCCGTTGCTTGGATAACCTGGATGCTTGTCCCGGAAACTTGCTAGCGAGTTTCCTCAGACAACGCCAGCAAAACCCAAAACGCTTCCGAGCCGAATGGCAAATGAAATGCAAAGCTTGCAATCAGGCCCAGCAACGGGGCCGCAGATCGCAACCTTCGATTGGTGCACCGCAGCCCCCTAGCGATTGGCGATCGGCCGCGCGATCCGCGCGGCCGGCTGGCGAAAATTCATGCAGCGCCGGGACGCGCGATCGGCACCCGTCGCACTTCAGGAACGGTCGAATCCGTGGCAAAACCGCAACTGACCGACATCAAACCGAAAGTATTACCTCGCGTTCCCCTCTTGTTCAGCGCCTTCGCCCCCTGTTTTTCTCCAAATTTGCGCCCTATATTGGGGGTGCCGGTTCGCCGGCTATGGAAATAAATGACCGTCGCAATAAACCATTCGGACCCGGGGGCAGTACCCGGCGCCTCCACCCAAGCCCACCCTTGCCTACCTTGCAGCATGGGTTTCGGCGGGGGCGAACCAGGATCGACGAGGGCGTAAAGGGCGAGTTTTTTCTCGGTATGGTTCCGCCGTTATCGGGCTATGCAATAGTTGCAAACGACAACTATGCTCCGGTTGCTCAGGCTGCGTAACGCAGTTTGAAAGACCAAGTCTAAAGTCCTGGTGGGTTAAGCTCCGCTAGGCGGGGTTCGGAGGCACCTGGCAACAGAAGCCTCCACTTTATTCTTTTTATTTCCGGCCGACGACGCCGTTCTGCCGCAAATTCGCTCCGTCACGCCTGCTGACCTGCGGCTCCCGCCGGGGTAGCATGGCGCAAAGGGGCGAGTCGGGGGACCGGCGGCCATCCAACGTAACAGGACGACCATACAGGACGACCATGGCGACCGATCACATCCGTTATGACGTGCTGGCGCGCGACGCGCTGCGCGGGGTCCTGCGCCGCGTGCTCACCGACGCCGCCGAACACGGCCTGCCGGGCGAGCACCATTTCTTCATCACCTTCCTGTCCACCGCCGACGGCGTGAAGCTGTCGCCGCGGCTGCTCGCGCAATACCCGGAAGAGATGACGATCATCCTGCAGCATCAGTTCTGGGACCTGGTGGTGACGGAGGATCGTTTCGAGGTCGGCCTGTCGTTCGGCGGCATCCCCGAGCGGCTGGTGGTTCCGTTCGCGGCGATCAAGAGCTTCCTCGATCCTTCGGTGCAGTTCGGCCTGCAATTCGAGCCGTCGGAGACGGCGGCCGAGGCGCCGGCGGCGAAGCTGCCGGCTGTCCCCGCTCCGTCCGCCCTGCCCGTCGCCGCGCCGGAGCCCGCCGCGGAAAGCAAGGACGAGCCGGTGAAGACGAGCGAAGGCGCTGAAGTGGTTCGGCTGGATCGTTTCCGCAAGAAATAATCTAAGCGCGAGAAATCGGCTACGCTGTAGTGTAAACGTTCCGCCACTTCACGGCGCAACGGACATGACGCATGGCCCGCACAGAAACATCTGGAAACAAATCCACCCGCAGTGAGACCGACAGCTTCGGTCCGATCGATGTTCCCGCCGATCGTTATTGGGGCGCGCAAACCGAGCGCTCGCGACAGAATTTCAAGATCGGCCAGGACCGCATGCCGATCGCGATCGTCCATGCGCTCGGCATCGTCAAACTCGCCGCCGCCCAAACCAACCGGGAACTCGGATTGCTCGATGCGCGCCGCGCCGGCGCCATCATCCGTGCCGCACGCGAGGTGATCGAAGGCAAGCTTGACGATCACTTTCCTTTGGTCGTCTGGCAGACCGGCTCCGGCACCCAGACCAACATGAACCTCAACGAGGTGATCGCCAACCGCGCCAACCAGATGCTGGGCGGCGAACTCGGCGCCAAGAAACCGGTTCATCCCAACGATCACGTCAACATGAGTCAGTCGTCGAACGATTCATTTCCGACGGCGATGCATATCGCTGCCGCCGGACGCATCATCGCCGACCTGATTCCGGCGCTCGACGAACTGCATCGCGAATTGCGCAAGAAGGAAAAGGCCTTCGCAAAAATCGTCAAGATCGGGCGAACCCACACCCAGGACGCAACGCCATTGACGCTGGGACAGGAATTCTCGGGCTACGCCGCGCAGGTCGAAAGCGGCATGGCGCGGCTGCGCATCGCGGTGAAGGAATTGTTCCCGCTGGCGCAGGGCGGAACGGCTGTCGGCACCGGCCTCAACTCGAAACCGAGATTTGCAAAACTGTTTGCCAGGCACGTCGCGAAAATCACACGACAGCCCTTCACCAGCGCGCCCAACAAATTCGAGGCGCTGGCTTCCAACGACGCTTATGTCATGGTGCATGGCGCGATCAACTCAGCCGCGACCGGCCTGTTCAAGATCGCCAACGACATTCGCCTGCTGGGCTCGGGCCCGCGTTCCGGTCTGGGCGAATTGATCCTGCCGGAAAACGAACCGGGCTCGTCGATCATGCCCGGCAAGGTCAACCCGACCCAGTGCGAAGCGATGACCATGGTCTGCTGTCAGGTGTTCGGTAACCAGACAACCGTCACCGTTGCCGGGAGCCAGGGGCATTTCGAATTGAATGTTTACAAGCCCGTGTTGGCATATTGTATGATGCATTCCATTCAACTGCTGTCGGACGCGACGCGTTCGTTCACCGAACATTGCGTGGTGGGCATACGCGCCGACGAAAAGCGAATTCGCGAATTGATGGAGCGCTCGCTGATGCTGGTCACCGCGCTGGCTCCCAAGATCGGATACGACAACGCGGCGAAGGTCGCCAAATCGGCGCATGCGCGCGGAACAACATTGAAGGAAGAGGCTGTGCGCCTCGGCCTTGTCAACGACGCCGAATTCGAACGCCTGGTGCAGCCGGACAAAATGACACACCCGGGCTGATCGCCGCGGCGGCGCCCCCCCCCGGGAAACTACGGGGTGAGAGATATAAATATTATGGATCATTGCTGAAGAATGAGGTTGATCATCTATCGCGGTTGCGTTGACGCATGGTAGGAGCAAGCATTGTTCGGTTTTCGCAGAGCGAAATATATTTTTTGGTGCTATCAAAGAGCACCACACGGGGATTCTGAATGACGGTCGAGTTTGCTCGCGCGCCGCGCGAAAATATTTGCTTAAGTCATCGATCATCACGCCTTCGAGTCGCCGGATGATGGAAGCGCACATGGCAGACGTGATCAACCTGAAGCGGTTCAAGAAGCGCAGCGAGCGGGAACAATCGGCGAAGCAAGCCGATGCCAACCGCGCACGGTTCGGCCGCACCAAGGCCGAACGCTCTCTCAACGAACGTCGCAAGGATCGCGCCGGCGATCTCTTGGATCAGCACAAGCTCGATGACGGAGACGCATCATGAAGTCACCTGTCGTCAAGCGCTCGATCGTGGTCGCCGGCCACAAGACCAGCGTCAGCCTCGAAGAGGCTTTCTGGAACGGCATGAAGGAAATCTCGGGCCTGCGGAACATGACGCTGTCCGAACTGGTCGGCGAGATCGACAGCAATCGCCAGCAGGGCAATCTGTCCTCGGCGATCCGTCTCTTCGTGCTCGACTATTTCCGCACCCGCGCCCTGCCGCCTGCCGCGCCGGACGCGCCGCGGCCACAGGCTTAAGGCTTCGATCAGGGCGAGCGCGTCAGAAGGCGCGCCCACCCAGCTCGATCGCAACGCTCAATAAACGAGTCCGGTGCCAGGCGGCTTTTCGAGCGCTGCGGCCAACGACCGGTACTCCTCGCAGCCGGTGCCGCAGATCGCCGCGATACGGCCGAGATGATACGACGCCTGGTCGCGATTGCCCTGCTCGATCTGCCACAGGCCGTAATACTGCCAGGTCAGCACGTGGTTCGGGTCCGCCTTCAGCGCGCGCTCGTACCAGGTCTGCGACAGCTTGTAATCGCCGAGCTTGCGATAGGAATAGCCGATCAGGTTGGCGACGCCGGCGTTGTCGTCGTGGCCGAGCACCTTGAGCTGATCGATGGCGGCAGCATAATCGTTGCGCTCGTAGATCGTCGCGTGAGCCGCACGGTATCCCTCCCGGAAGGCGGCATCGTCGGCGCTCGACTGTTTGGTGGGCTTCTTCTTGGATTTGGAGCTCGACCTGGGAGCGGACCTGGTATCCGGCGGCGGCGGGCTGGCCGAAGGCGGATCACCGCCGCCTCCGCCTCCGCCGCCCGCCGCAAAGGCCGGAACGGATGGCGGCGATGCGATCAGAGCCACCGAAAACAGTGCCAGCGTTGCGAGCTTGATAGCTGATTTCAACATGCGAACCCTCCGGTTTTCCAGCGTGAGCGAATCCATGGTCCAGCCGCAGGTACAGACCCCGCCGGGCGGCAAGTATTCCGCCTGCCGCGCAGAGGCGCTGCGCGTTGCGGCAGGCTGGACGAATGACGGCAATGTATCTAATTGATTGGCCGTTGCGGTTCCCTGCCTAACTGGCGGGCGGAACCCGACGACCGACGGAAGACGACGACCAACGGAAGAAGACCCGTCACAGAGAAAGCCTGGAGAGAGAAATGGACATCGCAAAGCTGACCGCGCCTCGCGACCTCAGTCCATTTTCGGAAGCTCTCCATGCCTGCCTTTCTCGTTCTGGATTCCATCTCCCTCGCCACGCCTGACGGACGCCCGCTGTTCGATGGATTGACGCTTGCCATCGGGCGCGAGCGCACCGGCCTTGTCGGCCGCAACGGCTGCGGCAAATCCACATTGCTTCGCCTGATCGCGGGCGAGATCGAACCTGCGGGCGGATCGCTGCAACGCATCGGCTCGATCGGCATGCTCGCGCAGCTGACCGATGAACGGCTGACGGTCGACCGAGCGCTCGGCGTCGCCGACGATCTTGCCCGCCTGCGCCGGCTCGAACGCGGCGAAGGATCGCTTCAAGAATCGCTTGATGACGCAACCGAAGCGGACTGGACGCTGGAAGCGAGGATACAGGCGGCGCTGGTCGAAGCCGGACTGCCGTCACTGCCGCTGCATCGCCCGATCGTCTCCTTGAGCGGCGGCGAGCGAACGCGCCTCGCGCTGGCACGCCTCCTGATCGAGGCGCCGGATCTCTTACTGCTGGACGAACCCACCAACAATCTCGATGCCTGTGGCCGGCAGGCCGTGGCGCAGTTGCTCGAACGCTGGCAGGGCGGCGTCCTCATCGCCAGCCACGACCGCGCGCTGCTGGAACGCGTCGACCGCATCGTCGAGTTGACGCCGGTCGGCATCAGCATATTCGGCGGCGCGTGGTCGGACTTTGCCGAAGCGCGCGAGGCGGCCCGCGCCCGCGCCGCTGACGACCTCGAGCGCGCCTCGGATGCCCTGCGCAATACCGAACGCGCGCTGCAGAAGGCGCGGGAAAAGAAGGCGCGCCGCGACAAGGCCGGCCGCGCCTGGCGCGGCAAGGGCATAGAGGACAAAATGTTCATGGACCGCGAGAAGGAGCGCGCCGAGAACAGCGCCGCGCGCGAAAGCCAGCTCGCCGGCCGCCTGCTCGGCGAGCGCGCCGAGGCGCTGGAGATGGCCAGGGCGCAAGTCGAGATCCTGACGCCGCTTTCGATCGATCTGCCGCGCACCGATCTGCCCGGCGGGCGCCAACTCATCGCCTTCAAGGACGTGGTGATGGCCTTCGGGGAGCGCCATCTGTTCGGACCGCTGTCGTTCGACGTTCGCGGACCCGAGCGGATCGCCATCCGCGGCGCCAACGGGAGTGGCAAGACCACCCTGTTCCGCCTGATCACCGGCAAGCTGAAACCCGCGCGCGGCGATGTCCGCCGTCACACCGACCGCGTTGCCGTGCTCGATCAGCATATCGGCCTGCTCGACCCCGGGCTGAGCATTCTCGACAATCTGCGCCGCCTGAATCCGGAGCTCTCGGCCAACGCGGCCCACGCCGCGCTGGCGCGGTTTGCGTTCCGTAAGCGGGCGGCGCTGCAGATCGCGGCCACGCTCTCAGGCGGCGAGCGGCTGCGCGCGGGCCTAGCCTGCGCCTTCGCACGCCCGCAACCGCCGTTCGTCCTGCTGCTGGACGAGCCGACCAACCATCTCGATCTCGCTTCGATCGAGGAACTGGAAAATGCGCTGAAAGGATTCGACGGCGCGCTGATCGCGGTCAGCCATGACGAGGCATTTCTGCAGGCGATCGGGATCGGGCGGGAGATCGCGCTGGGCTAGGCCGTGTACTTATAAACCGGTGGTGCGAGGTACAGACGAAAAGCGACGCGAATCTACTGCGAATCTATGATTGCGAGCTTGTGACTCGGGCCATCATCGCCAGTGGAACGGGTCTCGTGTGCACGCACCGGGGTGCAGGTCGTGAGTACGAGCGCAAACCGGCTGCACTGCCAGTCAGCGCCGAGCGCGGCGCTGGTGGGTGATGTCAGGTTGACCGACAGTAATGCCGCTAGGCAGGCAAACATCACGTACGCCGCGATCAGCACCGCGCCCTTGTGGGTCTTTGGGTGGGAAATCATGGCCTAGGCTCCTACGATAATCGGAAAAATAAGGTTCCACGGTCTTTGTGGTCTAATTCACATCCTGAGCCGCATTTTTTGCCGGTGGCCCGAAGGCGTGCGCGATTGCTGGCACTGGATCAGCGCCGCAGCCGGACTCGCGCACCGGAGCAAACAGCATCTTTACTCGATTACCTCGTCGGCTCGGGCGAGCAGCGTGGGCGGAAACGCCGAGCGCCTTGGCTGTCTTGAGATTGATGACCAGTTCAAACTTGGTTGGCTGCTCGACGGGCAGGTCGGCGGGCTTCGCGTGCGGCTGCTGCCCGGGTTTGGTCTGGATCAAGTTCAGCAGCGTCGCCGCCACGATCATCACCACGACGCCACCAACACTGAGCGCGATCTGCATCATCAACCCCTCCGAGATGTCGAGCAGCGCCAGGTGGCTGGCGAGCGTCAGCAGAACGCCGAGGCAGTAGATTGGCAGCGAGTTCTGGCCACAGAGAATGGCGCCGCGCATCACCGCCGTCGTCAGCCCTCGCCAATCGCGAGGCACGAACCATACGGCCAAAACCGCAAGGGCCAAAAAATGCAGCAGTCGCAATGGATCGAGATTCGATTTGTCCGTCGGGTAAAGCAGCGTCAGCAGCGCCTGCGGGACCAGCCCTTCCAGCGGTTTGATGCTCCAGCTCAATGCGATAATGAGGCTGAACCCCAGATAGAGAACGGCAGGCACAAGTGCGGTGCGTGAGGTCACCCACGGCCGGAATCTCTTGCCCTCGATAATCCACCACGCGCCAAGCACGACGAGCAACTGCCATGCCAGTGGATTGAAGAACCAGTGGCTGTTCGGCCATGCCGGGATGGTCCAGCCGAAGACGTACACCAGTGCGTAAAGCAACAGCGACGCGCCGAGCGTTGCGTTCGGCACTCGCAGCAGCAGCCACAGCAGCGGCGCGAACAAAAGGTGATAAAGCACGAAGAGCGGCAAGACGTCGGTGTTGACCGGGCGGTATTGCAGGATCGCCGCGTGCGCGAGCGTCACGCCCGGCTGTTCAAACAGAATGCGCGTATTGCTCTTGTCGGCAAGATGGCCGCCGCCTGCGAGGTGAACCATGACGGCGCAGGCGAGCGTGAGCAGCAGAAATGCGACATAAATATCCCAGCTCCGCCACAGCGTCCGGCCGATCACGCCGGTCCAGCCCCCGCTCCGCTGTGCCTTACCGTAGGCCAGCGCGCAGGTCACGCCCGAGAGGAACATGAACACTTCCGCGGCATCGCTGAAGCCGTAGTTGCGCGGCGTCAGCCAGCTCCCGATGTTGTTGGGGGCATGGTCAAGAAAGATGCACCAGAGCGCGATGCCGCGGCAGGCATCAATGCGCAGATCGCGGCCGTAGCCTTTCAGCTCCGGCAGCGCGCCTGCCGATGGCTTCGGGGTGGCAGTTCGATCATGCATCTGGTTGCCCCGTCCGGCGCGTGAGCACGCTCTCAAGAGGGACCGAATTCAACAAAAAACATCGCCCGCGCACTGTCGGATCGTGACAACGTCGCAGTCTAGAGTTGCTTGACGCCAACCCGGGCCACGAAGGCTATTGCGAGAACGATCATATGGCGGCGCTTGGTAGAACGGCGCGGGAGGCCGTCCATTGACGATTATCCTTCAACGGCACAGCGCGTAAATCAGCCGGAGGTCCAAACAGAGAGGTCCTTAGGTCCTATGATCAAGGTATCGTACGGATCTCCGCATCAGTTTGACATTCACTGTTGCGCATAGGCAAAGGAGACTCTGAGTCCCCCGGTCTCGTGATCCCCACTCGTCTTTTCGGTGTCCTACTGTGAGGTGATTGCAATTACAGCACACAACGGCATTCGGCTCCTACCTTGAGTGCCTGACGGTGAACCGCTTATTGGGCCAACGATGGAGGACGGACGGTTTCGGGAGCCGGTCTTCCGCCAGCCTCTTCCTCGCCAAAGACCCCGAGATGGGTGTATGATTTTCCTTCAATTGGATCTCCGTACAATGGGATGACGGAGAGCTTTTCATGAAAGTTCTTATTGTCGACGATCATGCGTTGATTCGCGAGGCGTTGCAGGCTGTCCTGAAACAACTGAAGCCGGAAGCCGTCATATTTGAAGCTTCGAACAGCCGTCAGGCAATGCACATAGTCGAGGAACATCCCGACATCAGCCTCATTTTGCTTGATATCAATTTGCCTGATCGAGACGGCTTCTCTGTCCTACGCGAACTGCGAGACTACTATCCGACCATTGCTGTCATCATTCTCTCGTCCTCAAGTGATCAAGACACGGTCAAGCGCGCCTTCAAACTTGGCGCTCTGGGATTCATCCCGAAAACTACCGAACGTGAGGTCATGCTCAACGCCATCAAGTTAGTTTTCTCCGGCGGTATTTACATTCCCTCGGAAATTCTGGAGGAAACAACGTCTCCGCGGCTTACAAATCAGCTAGCGACGCGCGACTCTCTCAAGGGTCTCGGGTTGACCGATCGGCAGATTGAAGTGCTTGCGCTCCTGATGAAGGGAAAAAGCAACAAGGTCATTGCCAAGACCCTCAATATGGCGGTGCCGACAGTGAAGAACCACATCACGGTCGTTCTCAAGGCGCTCAGCGTAACGAGCCGCACCGAGGCAGTAATAAAGGTAGGAAAAATGGGCTGGGAATCGTCGCCGAAATCTGAATCATAAAGCCGCACCGACGCCTCTCCTATCGTCAATGACCCCTAAAGAGCTCGTGCATGACAGCGCGGAGCCGCATTGGGTCGACAGGCTTGTGCAGCAAAACGTATCCTCTATCCTTTGCGTCACGTAGTGGTTCAGCTGCCGTATCGCCGCTGATGAGAATAGCTGGAATTGAAGAGCCAAACGCGGCATTAATTTGCTCAATTGCTTGGATCCCGGTCTTTCCGCTAGCAAGATGATAATCCGAAATTATAAGATCGGGGCGTTGTTGGCGCTCAGCAAGTCGGATAAGTGCCGCTTCGTCGGATCCGGCGGTAAGGACGGAGTATCCCCATCTGCCAAGCAATCCGCCCGTTCCCTCCTGCACAATTGGAGCATCGGCAATAACAAGAATTACCTTGCCTTCGACCGCAAAGGCCGCTGGGTGAGGTGCGTCGACGGGCTCGGTGGACGTGACGCACTCATCGGCCATCGGAACCAGGATTGCGAAGCGCGAACCTCGGCCCACAGTCGAAGCTAAGTCGATTTGATGGTTGAGAAGCAGGCGAAGCCTGTCGACAATAGCCAAGCCGAGCCCCAGGCCGCCGTACCGGTACCGTTCTGGGGCAGCAAGTTGAAAAAACTCCCCAAAGATATTCTGCTTCTGATCCTCAGGAATGCCGGGACCGCTATCCCAGACCTCGATGCGCAACATTTCACCGCGCCGACGACAGCCGACAATGATCCCGCCGCGCAATGTATAGCGCACAGCATTGGATACCAAGTTGAGGAGTATGCGTTCGAGCAGCATGGCGTCGCTCCTCACCCAGGCGTCACTTCGCCTAACGCGTAGACGTAAGCCCCTGTCTCGCGTTGCCTGATCAAACGTCGTCTCAATTTTTTGCAACAGGCGCGCGATCGGGAATTCGGTAATTTTGGGTGTAAGGATCCCAGCATCGAGCCTGGAAATATCCAGGAGCGAATTGAACATTTCATCCATTTCTTTGCGCGTTGCATCGATCTGCTCGATCGTCTTTGTCCTTTCCCCCGATTTGAGCGGCGTGCGCAGCTGTGCAACGAACAGGCCGAGTGCATGTAGTGGTTGCCGCAAATCATGGCTTGCCATGGCAAAAAAGCGCGATTTTGCTGCATTGGCGAGCTCCAGCTGTTGCGTACGCTCTGCGACCTTCCGTTCGAGTTCGATCTGCGCGCGGCGCAGACTTTCCTCCCCCTTCTTGCGCACCTCGACGTCGGCGCTCAACAACAGGCTTGGAACGGTAATACTGATCAGGAACATCAACACCAGCAGGAATGAAACGTTCTGATCCGCGGTCGTGAAGGGGCCGCCGCCGGTGAACGTCCCCCAAATCGTGATGCCGGAAAGCACCAGCGCAACCGTTGCGGTGTCACGTGGACCGCGGCGCAGCGCCGCCCACAACATTGGCAGGATCGCAAGAAAACCCAGCGGATCTCGACCCGGCGTTTGCTCGATCACGGGGCTGAAGGCAATGAGTCCAACGGCCGCCGCTGTTGCGAGGACGCCGACCGTCTCCAAAAATTCATTGCGGCTGAAAGCACGGTAGTGACTTGACGCCCAAAGCACGATAGCGGGGGCAATGACCAGCGCGCCGGTCGCATCTCCCAGCCACCATGTGACCCAGGCGTCCGCAAAATTCGCCCGTTCGATGTACCCGGCGGTTGCCAGGCTGGTCAGCCCAATGCTGGCGCTGATCGGTGTCGCGATCACGAAGCAAATCAGAGCAAACTTCGCGACAGAATTTGGCGTCGAAAAAGTATTACATCCGCTCGACCATCGATTGATCAGGTAAGCGCCAACGACCGCTTCAAGAGAGTTACCGGTCGCAATCCCAATTGCGGTGGCAACCGAGCCGGCGGTCGTCGCATTGGCGATCACCGCTGCCGTGAAAATTGCGGGCCAAGCGCGATATCCCCACAACATCACCGCCGCCAGCGCGACACCCGTCGGTGGCCAAATTGGCGTTGCACTGGCATGAATAGAGGCGAGAGCAAGGCCGCCTTTTGCCAGGGCGAAATAGATCACTCCAATTGCGACCAGACCGCCGGCATAGCTAATGCCTCGGCGGAAATTTATCTCTGGCGTTAGTGATCGTGGATCGGACATCGTCGACGCCTAGACTAGGCAGTTGGATCGTCCACCATGACTGACTTTTTGATCTCCTTGATAAAGATCAAAGATCGCTACTGTTACTACGGACAGACTCGAGCATCTAAAGACGGGCTAAGCGACCTGCCGCTGACTCTGATAGGAATCAACGCCGCCCCCACACCCCCGGCGGCCACCGCAATTGCGCTGCATATTCGCAACTCGGGTTCGTTGAGGAAACTACCCATTTCGAGTTAGCAGAACCCGCAGCCGGGGGTAGGCCTTTACCCCGCGAAGTCTGAAAAGGGTCATTTTCGACTGAGTCTGCGGCTGCGCGCCAATGAGCCACACCTAGTTCGAGCGCGGCGGCGGATTGCCCACTTGCGGCGTCAGCGCCAGCGGCGGACGCGGCGGCCTCGGCTTGGCGGCGCCCGGCGCGGGCCTCACGTCGATCGGCGGCGGCAGCGGCGCAACCTGCGGCTGGCCCGCGACGGGCGCGGGCGGCGCATTGACCACGGGTGGACGCGGCGCCGTCGCCTTCTTCGCCGGAGGCCGCCGTGGGTCGCGCCCCTTTGGCGTCACCAGTGCGGGCGGCAGCGTCGCTTCCGGGATAGGCAATTGTCCATCCACGGGCGGCAGCACGATCGGCGCCGGCGCCGGCGGCGGCGGTTCGCCACGTTCGATGGCATCGAGCCTTCGGGTTTCGTGATCGATCGCGCGCACCGCCAGCCACGAAGACAAAGGGGCAACGTCGACACTGCGGCTGAGCGCGTCGGGCGTGCCCACGGCAAGCAGTTGAATCTCCGGACGCCCGGTCGTCATCGTCAGGGAAAGCGCGGCGCGGATATCGGCCTGATCGGCGGCGATATCGTATCCGCCGGAGACGGTGGCCCGCACGCCGTTGCCGTCCAGCGTCGTGGCGCCCACGCGAAGCCGGCCGTCCCTGACGGTGAACGGGATCTGCGCGGAAGGAACCGCGAGCGCGCCGGCCGGAAGAGCGGCTTCGACGATCTGCTTCAATCGGACGTCGTCCTTTGCCTGCCCGCTGTCATTGGCGCGGACCGCCACTTCGAAGGCGCGCGGATCGAGGCCTGAGATCCGCGCCGCCTCCAGCGTCAGCGTTCCGCTGCCGGACAGCGCGCCCGCCAGCGCCGAGGCGCTGCGGCCCTGGCTCGTCAGCGTCATCTGCATCGACGCGCGGCCGGCCGGCATCGCGAGGTTGCGATAGCGCAGCGCCGTGCCGTCGATACCGGAGAACTGGACGCTCGCGTTCAACGCAATGCCGTTCGCGCCCGGCTTCGCATCCACACTGGCGGTGACCTCGCCGCCGCCGATCTTGCCCTTGATGGCATCGAAGCTCAGCGACTGGCCGTCGCTCTTGACCACGCCGCTCACCGGCTGCAATTCGCTTCCGCCCGGCAGCAGGCCGCGCAATGCCTGAAACGCGATCCTGCCGCGCCAGCCCTTCGCGAGCCCGGTGCTGAGCGGCTCGGCGGCATCGTGTCCGGCGGCGCCGAGCGCCAGGGCAAAGGCCGGCGCCAGCGCGAGCTGCTCGGCGCCGATTTCGCCCTCGATCTCCTTTTCCTCGCCGAGCGTCACGGCGAGGCTGCCGCGCAGGCGCGAACCGCCGAGGCTGCTGTCGAGGTCGTCGAAGGTCAACCTGTTTCCGGTGAGCTGCACGCGCGAAGACAGGCCGATGTTCTGCGCCAGCGTATCCGCCGGCTTGAGATCGAGCAGCGGCCCGAAATCGGCGCGGCGAACCTTCAAGGAGAGACTGCCCTTGGCCTCCTGCGCCCATGGTTCGGCGGAGCCTTCCGCTTCGGCTTCAAGTCCCGTTCCCGAGATCTTTGCCTTGAGCCGCAACGGCCCGCCCCACGTGCCTGTCGCGCTGCCCTCGAATTGCGCCGGGCCGTCGCCCGCCGCCACCGCGCGATCGAGGCCGAGCAGGACAAGCAGCGCGCGGCCTTGCTCGGACGACAATTTCGATTCGATCCCGACGTCGCTCTGCCGGAGCGCGGCGAGATCGATGCCCTGGATGGCCGCCACAGTTGGCCTGGCGGTGATCGTGGTGACGCCCTTGAGCAGCGCCGAGTCGAGGTCGGCCGTGGCGCGCGCCTGGACGCGATCGGACTGCCCGGCAATCCTGGTGAGATCGAGCGCCAGTTTCAGGCGCGCCGGGCTCGGGCTGGTCCCCGTTGCATTGAGCCGCGCGGCCAGCGCCGGTGAAAAGGGGACGATCAGGCCGGTCAACCGACTGAGCGAGGCGGCGCTCGAATTTAGCGCGAACCATCCGGTCGCGCTGACGCGGTCGAAATTGCCCGCACCGTCCAGCGTCACGCTTTCAAGCTGGCCGATCTTCAACTGCTCGAGCGATATCTTCGCCGGCGAATAGGCCAGTCTGGCGAGCAGCGGACTAAGCTCCTGGCCGGCGGAGGTGGCGCGGCCGATGTCGAGCGAAAGCTTCCCCTCATCCGGCCACTCGCCTTGCGGCCCCGCCAGCGACCGAGCAAAGGCCATGGCGGCATCGAGATCGAGACGCTCCGCCTTCAGTTCCGCATCGAGCCGGGAGCCGTGAATGGCTTGCCGGTGCGACACCACCACCCGCCCCTCCACCGTACCGCCCTCGATGTCGGCCTTCATGGCATCGATGGCAAAGCCCTCAGGCGCCACGGTCACATCGCCGCGCAGCCGAAGCGGCTTCTGGCTGCGATAGGCGATCTCGCCGCGGCCCTGCAGCCAGGTCAGCAGCGCCTCGGGATCGGAGGATTCGACGCTGAGCGCGGCCTTGAAGCGGTCCGGTGCAGCGACCGTCGCACTGGCCTCGCTGAGCGAAACCCTGGTGGCGCCGGGCGCGCGGAACTCCAGTCTTCGCAGATGCCAGAATTTGTCGTCACCATGCAGCTCGGCGGCGATGTCCTGCAACGGGCGTCCGCCCAGCATGACCTGCTCGGAAGCGAGTTCGACCTGCGCGGGGATCGGCAGATGCGGAATGACTGATGTGAGCGCCCGCAGCGCCGGTAACGCCCGAACCGGCTCAGTGGCATTGTCCTTGGCGACGAACCTGTCGGCATCGAGCTGACGCGCCGACAGCGCCGCGCGCAACAGCGGCGCCACCCCGAAACGGATGTCGCCATTGCCTGAAAGTTTCAGCGCGCGCTCCTCGGCGCCATAGGTCACCTCGATTTGATCGAGCCGCGCCGCCGAATAATCGGCCTTGACCTTCGCCGCAATGCGCCACGGTGGATCGTTACCCTTGCCCTTCTGGCCGGGAGGAGCGGCCAGCGTGATCGCGCCTTCGAAGCGGGGGCTGCGGGAATCGAAGTTCAGCACGCCGTCGAGATCTGCCAGGAGCAGGCGCTGGCCCGGGTCGACATTGAGATGAATGCGGGTGCCATTGCCGTCAGGACCCTGCCCCGAGGAGACGCGGAACGGATAGCGCGTGCCCGACAGCATGAAGTTGCCGTCGCCGCGGACCGAGCCGGCCAGCGAGCGCACGTCGCCACTGAAGGCGATATCGTTCAGTTCGAGCGTGCTGCGGCTGGCCGCGTCATGGAGGGCGATGCGCCCGGTGAGATTGAGCCGGTCGATCGCCAGCGAACCCAGATTGACCGTCCCGGTCGATGCCGGCCAATCGATGCGTCCCTTGGCGTCGAGCCCGAGATCGAGCGACATGCCGTTGATCGTCAGTTCGGTGGCGCGCACCTCGCCGCGCATCAGCGAGCCCAGGCTGAATTCCACGTCGAGCTTGTCGGCGCGAACCTTGCCGAGATCGTTGGCGCCGCCGACCACGACCGAGCGCAGTTGTAGCGACGGCGCCGGCAACAGCCGTGCGTCGAGCTTGCCGCCGACCCGGACCGGCGCGCCGACGATCCGCGTCGCCTCAGCCTCGAATTGCGGCCGGAACTGGTTCCAGTCAATGAAATATGGCCCGACAAGCGCAGCAATCAACGCAATGATGAAGGCGATTGCCAGGCCGAGCAGCGTCGTCTGCACGGTATCTCCCCTTGAACCGCCCCGGCGCGCAGGCCGCGCTACGCCGAACCCGGCCCCGGAGCAGCCCGGAATATAGAGGCAAGTGCGGCGATGTCACAGCGGCATACTGACAGGCGCCCGGCCGGGCTCCGGCCGGAGCTCTTTCGGCTGTGAATTGAAACAGATCCGACGCCGGGGGCTCAAAACCGCCGCGCCAGGGCGTTACCAGCTCGCCGGCAGGCGTTTCAGGCCGCGCAGCACGAAGGTCGGCCGCCATTCCGGATTGACGGCGTCATCCAGCCGCAGGTCCGGGATCCGCCGAAGCAGGGTCGAAATCGCGACCTCGGCCTCGATCCGCGCCAACTGGGCGCCGAGGCAGAAATGGATGCCGCCGCCAAAGGACAGCGGCCTTACATTGGGCCGGGCGATATCGAGGCGTTCCGGGTGGTCGGGATAGACCGCCGGGTCGTGGTTGGCCGAGCCCAGCAGGCACAGCACGCTCTCGCCCTTCGGGATACGTTTTCCCCCGAGATCGTCGATGTCTTCCAGCGCCACCCGGCCGGTCAGTTGCACCGAGGAATCGTAGCGCAGGAATTCCTCGATGGCGTTGGTGATGAGCTCGGGCCTGGCCTTGAGCAGCGCAAGCTGGTCGGGATTGCGATACAGCGCCAGCAATCCGTTGCCGATCAGGTTGACGGTCGTCTCGTGGCCCGCGCCGAACAACAGAATGATATTGGCGGTCAGTTCCTCGTTGGAGAGCTTGCTGCCGTCCTCCTCCGCCTGCACCAATTGCGTGATCAGGTCGTCACCGGGGGTCTTCCGCCGCAGCTCGAACATCTGCTGGAAATACATCGCCGCCATCGCATTGCCGGCGTTGCCCTGCTTGATTTCGTCCGGCGTCAGCGGCACCGGATCGAGCAGGCGTCCGCCATCGCGCGAACCGGTATAAAACACTTCGCGATGCTCTTCGGGGATTCCGAGCATGTCGCAGATGATGGTGACCGGCAGGCGGAACGCAAAATCCTCGATCAGGTCCATCTTGCCCTGCGGGATGATGCGGTCGAGCGTCTCATCGACGATCTGCTGGATGCGCGGGCGCATGTCCTCGACCCGGCGCGCGGTGAAGGCCTTCACCACCAGCCCGCGCAGGCGGGTATGGTCCGGCGGATCCTGCTGCAGCATCCAGTGGCTCATGCTGCGGAACACCGGCTCGTCCATGATCTTGGGGCCGTAGCGGCGGATCGTGCGCTCGACGTAGTCCTTGCCGAACCGCTTGTCGCGCACCACAAGGCTGGCCTCGGCGTGGCGGCTGCAGACATACACCCCGAGCGGCGTCAGGTGCACCGGATCGGTGGTGCGCATCCGCTCGTAATGCGGATAGGGATCGCGAATGAAATCGGGGGACAGCGGATTGAACAGCGGCGCGCTGCTGGCAGTCTGAGCGTGCTCGTTCATGGTGACCTCAACTGGTTGCTATGCGCAGTACAGCGCGTTTCCCCCGGGCCGAGCGATCGAAATTCGATACATTATTGTATTGAGTTGCATTCTCGCCTAAACTGGGCAGATGTCAAGAGTGCGAACGAGACCCACCAGGGACGACACCCGCGAAAAGCTGTTCGAAGCGGCGGCGCGCGTGTTCGAGGAACAGGGAATCGGCGGCGCCAGCATCGAGGCGATCGCGGCGGCGGCCGGCTTCACGCGCGGGGCGTTCTATTCGAACTTCAAGAGCAAGGACGAACTGATCATCGCCATGCTCGAGAATCACGTCGAGCAATCCATCGGGCGCATCCGCGACCTGCTTGAGAAGCACAGGAACCTTGCGGATTTCATCGATGCGCTGAAGACCATGAACCGCAGCCAGCAGGATCCGCTCGGCCGCTCTCCCCTCTTGCACATGGAAATGATCCTGTTCGTGGCGCGCGCCGAAAAGCGCCGGCCTGAACTCGCCAAGCGGCTGCGCGCCCGGCGAAAGCTGGTCACCGACATCATCGAGACCACGGCCAGGAACAGCGGCAGGACGACCATTCTCAACCCGACATGGGCCGGCGCGCTGGTGCTGGCGCTGGAGGACGGTTTTCGTCTGCACCGCCTGATCGATCCCGAGACCACGCCGCCCGACAGCTTTTTTCGCGCCATCGGCGACCTGCAGAGGACGATGGGAATTTCATCGACCTGAGACGAAAATATCCGCCTCGTGATCAGAGACGGTGCGGAAGTGCTGCGAAAGACGTTCGACATTGAAGCGCGCCCGATGAGCGGCGATCGCGAGCCTTGCAATAACGGCAGCTAGCCCGTGTCGCTTCCGATGTGCGCCTTGTGCATTTGTCCCGCGACCGCCCTCACCTTGCGCGGCGACGCCCGCCAGATCGCAACCGCCGACAGGATGCTGACGGCAATGCCGATCGCAAAGGCTGACGTGTAGCTGCCCGAAAGATCGTACAGCACCCCGGTCGCCCACGGACCCGCGGCGCCGCCGGCCAGCGCCGCCAGCATAATGGTGCCGAAGATGCTGCCATATTGCTTGCCCTGAAAGATTTCCAGCACCACCGCGCCCATGATCGACGTCAGGCCATAGCCGAGCGCGCCTTGCGTGAAGATCATGAGATAGACCAGCGGCAATACCGGCGCGAATTTCAAGGCGATCAGCGCGGCGAAACAGATAGCAAAGCCGGCGCAGCTGATCGCCCAGATCCATTCGCGCCCGATCCGGTCGGAAAGATGCCCGAGCCAGATCTGGCCGGGAATGCCGAGCAGGCTGACGACGCCGAGCGCCCACACCGCGACGTTTGCGCTGAAGCCGACATCGAGCAGAAATTTGGTCTGGTGAACCTGCACGGCGTACCAGATGTACAGGCCACAGAAGTAACCAATCGCAATCCACCAGAACCGCGCGGTGCGCAGCGCGCGGCCAAGCGTCCAGTCAGTGCCGGCCCACACGGGATCGACGACGTTCGAGCGAGGCGCGGCCGATGTCGCCGACGGCGCCGCATCGCCATCCGGCAGCAAGCCGATATCCTCGGGGCGCTTGCGCAGCAAGAAATTGATCGGCGCGAGCACGGCGAGCACCAGAATGCCCATCGCTGTACAGGCGGTGCGCCAGCCGGTCTGCTCGATCAAATGCTGCACCCATGGCAGCAAGGTCACCGAGCCGATGCCGACGCCGGCAAAGGCGAGCCCCATGGCGAGCCCACGGCGGCGGATGAACCAGTTCGGCAGAAACAGCGATTGGCCGGAATAGCCGAGGCAGACGCTGCCCGCGCCGACCAGCACGCCGATCGTGAGATAGAGATGCCATGGCTGCGTCGTCAGCGGCGCGAGCAACAACCCGCCGCCCATCAGCGCGACGCCGAGCTCCATCACCGCGCGCGGACCGAAGCGATCCATCATGCGCCCGATCAGCGGACTGACGGCACCCGATACCACGAAGCCGAACGAGAAAGCGCCCGCGGTGACGCCGCGCTCCCATCCGAACTCGGAAATGATCGGCGGAAAGAACAGCGAGAACGCCGTCCGCGCATTGACGCCGATCGCCATGGTGACGAACGTCACGACGACGATCAGCCAGCCGTAGAAGAAGGGAAGATGCATCGGGGGGCTTTTCGTATGGATTTTCTTCGATGTCTCGGCAATGAGGATGTTCTTGGCAATAGTCTGATCGGCCATCACCTTCGCATCCGCGACTCAAGATGACACGAATTTCTCAGGGACCGTACCCGGATGTGGCTTCGATGCACAACCTTATCCGGTGTTTCATCACTTAATCGCTTTAGAATTGTGACGCACCACGATCGTTTCGCTTGTCGAGGGGTACTCATGGTTGGCAGCTCTTGATTCCGAGTGCTTTTCGCGCAGCTCTTGCGTGTGGTTCCATACCATCTAAGATGCAGCGCCCGGATCGCGAAATTGGTTCAACATGAACGATGAGGCGGTGGACAAAGGCGAAGAACAAGCCGCCCGGACCGGGCGATTTGCTGTACCGGGTGCAGGCGTTGCACTCGTGCGTCAAGAGACCGTCGTGCTGCTGGTCGATCTCGTGGAATCGGTGCGGCTCATGCGAGAGCACGAAGCTTTCACCATTCGCCGATGGGCAGACTTTGTCGGCATCGTCACTACTGAGATACTGCCGCGCTATCGTGGCGTCCTGGTGAAGAGTCTCGGTGATGGCCTTCTGGCGCGTTTCGAGACGGTGCCTGACGCCGCTGATGCCGCCGCCGCGATGCATCGGACACTTGCCGCGCAGAACGTCGGCATGCCCGAAGACCAGCATTTCGACCTGCGCGCCGGAATCAACGCCGCGATGGCATGGAGCGACGGGATCGATATCTACGGGACCGGCGTAAACCTGGCGGCGCGGCTGGCAACGCTGGCCGGCCCGGGCGAGACGATTGCCAGCGCCTCAGCACATGAGCAACTGGCGGCCGCCCTGGCAAGTCTTGCGAAGCCCGGCGAGACCATCGGCAGCGCCACAGCACGCGACGAGCTTACGCATGGTGTTGACGCGTCGTGCGAAGACCTTGGAGAATGCATTCTCAAACATTTTGACAAGCCGGTTCGGGCCTATCGCGTTGGCCCGCCTAGTCCGCTTCCAAGCCTTACTCGGCGGCGCGACTATGGAACGGCCATGCAGCCGACCATTGCCGTGATCCCCTTCTCTGCGAGGAACGACAGCCCAGCGCTTTTCGATGTCGGCAACCTGATTGCCGACAGCGTGATCTGGCGACTGTCGAAGGCAGCGGACCTGAAGGTGATTTCACGTCTGTCGACCGCCGTTTTCCGCGGCCGCGCGAGCGATGTCGGAGAGGTGTCGGCACATCTCGGCGCCACCTATGTCCTCAGCGGCGCGTATGTTGCGGATGCCGGCAAGATCATGGTGAGTGCCGAACTCTCCGAAGCGCGCAACAACCAAGTGGTCTGGACCGACCGACTGAACGGCGAAATCGGCGATCTGCTGAGGCCGGAAAGCGAACTGGCGGATCGCATCGCCCAGGCAGTGCATTTGTCCGTCCTCGACGCTGAGGTCGAGCATATTCTGACCCAGCCGCTGCCGACCCTCGAGAGCTACTCGCTGCTGCTTGGCAGCATCAAGTTGATGCACCGCTCCAGCAAGGAGGAGTTTCTCCAGACGCGGAGAATTCTTGACGAACTGATTAACCGGCATAGCCGGATCGCGGCGCCGCGCGCGTGGCTCGGCAACTGGTACATTCTGCAGGTGACACGCGGCTGGTCTGAGGACCGCAAGCGCGAGGCGGTCGAGGCCTTAAGCGCAACCCACGCCGCCCTCGACCGGGATCCGTCGGACGCGCTTGCGCTGGCGACCGAGGGCTTTGTCTACTGTCACTTGTTGAAGGATCTGGAGACCGCGCGCAAGCGCTGCAACGAGGCTGTGAATGCCAACCCCAGCCACGCCCTCGGCTGGCTCTATCTCGGCACCGTTAACGCGTTCATGGGGGAAGGGAAAGCGGCTGTGGACGCGACACGCCGTGCGATAGAGCTCTCTCCGCTCGATCCGCAACGCTACTACTTCGAGTGCCTTGGCGCGGCGGCAGAGCTTTCCGCGCATCAATACGAGAATGCTGAAAGGCTTGCGCGCTCATCGCTTGTGCACCACCGCATGCATTCTTCCACATGGCGGGCCCTGACGATCTCGCTCGTGGCGCAGGATCGAATGGATGAGGCGCGCGAGGCGCTCGCCAGGCTGCGACAGCTCGAGCCGCAATTGACGGTGGAGCGATATCTTGCGCGCATGCCGAATGCGGCGCTCGAAACCGGCCGGCAATGGGCGTGCTGTCTGGCCATGGCGGGGTTGCCATCGGGAAACGGCAACTCGAACCGGCACTGATCCTGGAGAAAAATATCTCGCCCGTGTGAAGCAGTACACATTCGGAACGAGCGTGACCGGGGAAATTGCAACGAGGCGCTTACTGGCGGAAAGCTGACTTACACACAGAGGAGGCAGGAATGGCTCAACTGGGCGGTGCGGGCGGAGCAGGTGGTGCGGGCGGCGCGGGTGGCGCCGGTGGAGCGGGAGGCGCCGGTGGCGCTGGCGGCGCGGGAGGGGCTGGCGGAGCCGGCGGAGCAATGCTCGGCACATTGGGCGACGTCTATGCCAATCCGATCATGGTGGATGCACTCATTCTCGGTCGCGAAGGGACGATCGTTGTTCCTGAAGATCCGGGTCCTCCCCCGCGGTACTACTTCTACGCGCCGAATTTGCCGGGCATCGATAATGAGGAACAAATGGAACGCTGGGAGCCGTGGGTTCGCGCCTACACGGCGATCGGCGAGATGCTGCAGGGGATCAACTTTCGCGCGGCGGGCAACGGATTCCAGGTTCTATCGGGCACATACTTGATTGCGGAAATCCAACGTCCGCATAAGCCGACGTTCGAGGCACAGATTCCCATGGTGCTTAGTTGGGCCGAACTGCGCAGCGAACGCGCCACCGAGATCATGGCCCAGATCGACCCCCAATACGCCTTCTGGTCGTCGATCATCTACATGCACCCCGACCGGACTAAACGCACATTCGAACTCATCAACATGCTCTTGCAGTTCTGCGTGTATGTAGAAATGCGCTTCAAGCATGCGCTCGCATGCTGGCGGCCCGTCGAATACAACGCCCAGGTGCAACCAATGATCACGACTCCCGGGCACGGAAGCTTTCCGAGCGGACACGCCACCCAGGTCCATGCGGTCGCACATATGTTGAAAGCGCTGCTGGATCTCGATCCGACCAAGCCCGCACACGCCCCGGTAATCGACCAGCTCGACCGCCAGGCTGCACGCATTGCAACCAACCGTGTCGTTGCCGGGGTCCATTTCCCGGTCGATAGCATGGCAGGCCGCATGCTGGGCGTTGCTTTGGCTGACTACTTCGTCGGACGTTGCGCAGGTGGCCAGAAATTCATGGAGCGCAAGTTCCTCGCTGCAGAGATCGACGCCGCCCCTCGCACGGACTTCAATCCGTTCAACGCCGACCAGCATCTCAGCACCGGAAAATTCTACTCCGAACTTTCGGGAGGAACAGGGAACGTAGAGGAGTCCGAATTGATGGAGCACGTCTGGGAAAAAGCGCGATACGAGTGGGCGGGTAGATTCCCATAGGCGAAGTATCATCTCGCAACCCGAAGCGGAGAGCATACGATGCCCGAACCCCGCAGCTACCCGAAATGCTTCGGTCCGTATCTCCGGTACGCGATCTCGACGGACTTCAGGAATTTCGAATTTTTCGACTTGCAGTCCGCGCTGTTCTTTCTGGTGGAATTTAAGACCGCTGAAAAAGATCAGCACAGAAGATTCGTAGATGACGTGGCAAAGGCCCATGGGGGCGCCGTCGACTTGAGCCCGCCAAACGGCACCCGGTATGCTACGATGTTTGCCACTAAGTCGGCTGTGGCTGGCGAAGCCTTGGATGTCTGGGACCGCTTCGTCTCAAGGGTCGAACTGTCTCTACCCTTGAAGCCGAAGTTTGAACCGGGTGTTGTGGAGAGGGAGATGGATCGTCGCGAAAATGGCGACGATCCGGTGGGGCCGCTCTTGCTGGGCGTGATCGACGATGGCTGCCCGTTCGCCGCCGCACATTTCCTCAAGAGTACGTCGGGAGTCGGCAGAAGGACGCGAGTGCGCGGCATATGGGATCAGAATTTTGGCAGACAGCCGATCAATGTGAATGACAAGGACGGCCAGCCTTGCGTGTTTGGCAAAACGCTGGGTGATCTCAAATACGGACTCGAATTTCGGCGTGCTTCCGACGCGCCCGGCGCCGCGTCCCCGCGGCAAATGGGACTTAACGAATGGATCGAGTTGCATGTGACGCCGCAAGGCAGCGTCGACGAAGACGGCTGCTATGCCGATGCCGGGTTTCCCTGCCTTGCGCACCACGCGTCGCATGGTGCGCATGTCATGGACCTGTTCGCGGGGCGCATCCCGACCTCGTCACGAATCGGTCCCTTTCCAGGCGACCGGCGCGATCCGCCGAGTTGGAGCGTGGGCGCCGACGCGGCTAGCCAAGACGAGACGGACGTTGTGTTCGTCCAGTTCCCAACGCATTGCCTTCGCGATGCGACAGGCGTGTGGCTGAAGGCGTATGTTCATGATGCCATCCTGTACATCCTGTCGCATGTGGATTCGACGAAGCCCGGTCGCGTCGTGATAAACCTCAGTTACGGGCCGACGACAGGACCGCACAACGGTTTGGCCGAATTGGAAACGTTGCTGACGACGTTCGTCGAAAAATACGACGGCGAAGGAAAGCTCGAGCTCGATATCGTGATCGCTGCAGGCAATTCCTATCTGCTTCAGGATCACGTTACTTTCTGCAGGACCAGTGGTCAGCCTGACCATGTCGAATGGACTTGGCGTCTTCCTCCCGACAACACCAGTCTGTGCTTCGCGGAAGTGTGGATGAAAACGGCTTATGCCGCCCCTGTCGAAGTCACTTTGATTTCGCCTAGCGGCGTCCAGTACAAGCCGACCGCACCTCCGCTTCCCCTTCCCACCCCTTTGCCCCCTACACCACCCGCTGGAGTGGACGTCCCGATTCCGTGGACCACTGAAGACACGATGTGGCGGCTTCACGTCGAACCTACCATCGCCACCGACGAGGTCGTGGCAGAACATGGCGACTGGACGATCCAGGTTGCCAAGATCCCCGAAGGTGTCGAGCTTCATGCCTATGTCGCACGCACCGATCCCAATATGAATATGCGGACGGGCGCCAAACGTTCGTATTTTGTCGACGGAAACTGGGAGCGAGCCCGGTCGGCCGAGGACAAATGCACGTACACAAATGGGGAGTTCAACAGGACCGGATCGCTAATCGATCGCCACGGCACCCTCAACGGGATTGCTACCGCCAAAGATGACGGCGTGCACGTTGCTGGCGGCTTCATTATCTCGAATCGGCGCAAGTCGCGTTATTCGTCGGCTGGCCCGGCTCGCCCCGGCCCGCTTACCCGTCGCTACGGTCCTGATTACCTCTTGCCCTGCGACGAGTCCTACGCTCTCGGCGGCATACGTGCGGGAGGCAACAGGAGCGGCGCCGTGTTTCGGCTTACAGGTACCAGTACAGCGGCACCCCAGCTGGCGCGGCATATTGCCAAGCCGCCGGCTCAATTCCCGCAGGCGACCGACGTTCCGTCTCCGGGCGACTATGTAGAAATCGAGAAACGCGGTGGCGGCAATTTGGAGCCCCCGTAGTGTCAGGGCCGCCGCGTCCAGCTGTTGGCGTTCACAGCACCCGGAGGAACCTCGCCCCTGACAATCTGCTCGACCTGCCGCACCGTCTCCAGCGACTGGCTCTCGATCGCCGGCGGCGTCAGTCCGCCGATATGCGGTGTCGCGATGACGTTCGGCAGTTTTGCCAATTCCGGCGACGGCATCTGGTCCAGCGCGCGGCCGACATCCATCGCGGCGCCGGCGATGAGGTTTTCGCGGAGCGCCGCCGACAACGCGGCCTCGTCGACGAGATTGCCGCGCGACAGGTTGATGAAGAAGGCATGCCTCTGCATGCGCGCCAGCGCCGCCTGCCCGACCAGGTTTTCGGTTTGCTCGTTGGCAACCGCGAGACAGACGACATAGTCAGCGCGCGCCAGCAGATCGTCGAGCGGCACATGCCGGATCGTGGCATCGCTCACGGTTGCAAAGGGATCAGCGACCAGCACCTCCATCCTCAGCACCTTCGCGATATCAGCCAGGTAACGGCCGATGCTGCCGTAGCCGATGATGCCGAGGCGGCTGCCGGCCAGTTGCCGGCCCATGATGATCTCGGGCTTGCGCTCCGAATGGTAGTCGGCGGTCGCGCGCGAAACACCGCGCGACAGATCGACCATGAAGCCGACCGCGAGTTCGGCGACCGATTGCACGAAGCCCGGCCCGGCCTGCGTCACCAGAACGCCAGCGGCTGAAGCGGCTTCGACATCGATGTTGCGGATATCGACCGCGCAGCGAACGAAGGCGCGCAAGTTTGGTAGCGCCGGAAAGATCTCGCCCGGTCCCGCGGTGAGCCGGTCGGCCACGATGATATCGACCTCGCGTGCGGCCTCGATCAGCCCGGCGGCGTCGAGCGCGTCGCTTGATTGATGCAGCTTGACCTGCGCGATGGCTTGCAGCCCCTCGAGGCTGCGCTCGCCATAATACTGGGCGCGAGACTGGGGCGTGTGGGTCAGCAGGATTTTCAACGCTGGCGGCTTCCCTGTCGATCGCCATGACATGTGGCGTCACGGCCGGCACATCTATGGCAAAGCCGCCGCCTCGCGCAAGGCTGCGGCGGCCGTGTCGGGCTACTTGGATCGGGCGACCGTCGTACCGTCCCAATCTTCACCGGCGGGATTTTCGAGCTGCTGCCGGCAGCGTTCGATCATCGCAGATGACGCAGCATCGTTACGGATTTCCAGCACGTTCTCGAACGCAGCGATTGCGGCCTTGAAATCACGCGCGCGGAAGGCGGCGAGGCCGGATTCATACGAGGCCACCCAGTCGGGGGCGCCGCCGAACTCGCCGGCCATGCCCAATAATTCATAGATCTGCAGTCCGCCGGCGCGGCCATAGACCGCCAGCCGGTCGAGTTCGCGAACGACGATGCTTTTCCCCGCCAGCCGGCGCGTTTCCGGGCCGATGATGATCGTGGAGCCGTACGCCTTGTTGGTGCTCTCCAGCCGGCTCGCAATATTCACGGCGTCGCCGATCACGGTGTAATTCAGCCTTACTTCCGATCCGATATTGCCGACCAGCATGTCGCCGGAATTGATGCCGATGCGAATCTTGACCGGCTCACCGTGGTCGTCGACGAGGCCGGCCTCCTCCACCGCACGCCGGCATGCCAGCGCCGCCCGGCAGCAATCGACGGCATGATCGGGATTGGGCGCCGGCGCGCCCCAGAACGCCATCACAGCATCGCCGATGAATTTGTCGATGGTGCCGTTCTGGTTTTGAATCTGCACCGAGACGCTGTCGAAATAGCGCGACAGCAGTGGAATGATGCGGTCGCCGAGACGCTCCGACATGCCGGTAAAGCCGGCGAGATCGATGAACATCACGCTCATCGGCCGTATCGCACCACCGAGGCGCGCACCATTACCGTCGCTGATCAGCCGCTTCACCAGGTCGGCCGGAATGTATTTCCGGAACGCGGCAAGCCCCTGCGCCATGTCGCCGATGGCGCCTGAAAGATTCCCGATCTCGGTCAGCCGCGACGGATGCCGCTGCACCTTGTCGAGGTCAAAGCGCTCGACATGCCTGATCTCGTTGACCACCTTGATCAGCGGCGCGGCGATCAGGCGCTGGGCGAGCCATGCCGACAAGAGCCCCGCGAAAACGATCAACACCGCCAGCCCGATCAGCAAATTCCGGATCGTCATCTGCACCGGTCCGAGAAATTCGGATTCCGGCACCACCGTCACCAGCGACCAGCCCGGAAACGAAATCGGCGTCAGCACCGCCTGATAGGCCTTGCCGTCGCGAACCACCTTGGTGTTGAACGGCTGCCCTTCACCCGGTTCGTAAGCACTGGCATTCTGGATCGCCTCGACCGCGATGGGAAACAGCGGATGATCGGTCTTCAGCGCCACTGCCTCGTTGGCGTTCGGATCGGGTGAGGCCACCACCTTGCCGTTCCGCTCGAGGATGAAGGCGCCGGCGGATTTTCCGACCGTGAGCTGCGACAGGAAATTCGACACCCGCGTCAGTTCGATGATGATGGCGATGACGCCGGCCGGCTTCTTATCGATGTCGAGAGGGGCCGAAAAGGCGGCTGCCAGCCGTTCGCCCCGCGGATGCGTCGTCAGCGTCGACCAGTATTCATCGTTGGTCTCTTTGGCGACCCGAAACCATTCTTGCTCTGCCACGGAATAGTCGGTTTCTTCGAACCAGCTGGCCTTGAGCCGAAGATCGTTGCCGACGAATTCGTAGCGATTGATGCGCATGTTGCGGTCGGGCGCGATCTCCAGCATTTCGATCACACCGTCGCCGGCCTTGTGGCCGGCAAAGAACGATCCATCCGGCCATCCGAACGCCACCGAGGAGATGGTCGGCTGCGACAGCAATTGCGACCGGAAAACGACTTCGCGTTTTCGGGCATCGCGCGGATCAAACACTTTTTCGGCGAGTAGCGTTCGCACCGCCATCATGGACGAGCGCGCCTCCGTCGTGACCGATTGCAGTTCGTCACCCACTGCCGAAACGATCTGGTCGTTGATGGTGTTGGCCAGCGTCTGGCTGACCTGATGGGCGGTGCGCCACCACAACAGATGCACGCCGACGGCGCTGACGACGATGGACGTCAGCACAAGGGCGGAAATGGCGGTGCGGATGCCAAGGCGCATGCAGGGGTCCTGTTCGCGGGGGCGCTTATGGGCCTTACGGGACCATACCAGCGTCTGTTTCAGCCGCGAGGCCATTTCGGCAGCCCGGACACGCCTCTGTGACCGAACTTGAGCCGTAATGGCGACGAAACTTATCGATTGTCTGTTCCGTACAAGCCAGTACGGCGCTATGCCTTGTGGCAATTCTCGAAGGTCACGCAATGCACGATGTTTCCATCCCGGCGGCCCTGATTGCCGGTCTCGTCAGCTTCCTGTCCCCCTGCGTGCTGCCGCTGGTGCCGCCCTATCTGATCTATCTCACCGGCGCGACCATCGAGCATGTCGCCAATGAGGAGACCACGAAGACCTCCAGGCGGGCGGTGATGGCTTCGGCGCTGATGTTCGTGCTGGGCTTTTCCACCGTCTTCGTGGCGCTCGGCGCCAGCGCTTCCCTGATCGGCGGCCTGATCCGCGCCTGGTCGGCAGAACTCTCGATCCTGGCCGGCATCGTGATCATCATCATGGGCCTGCATTTCCTCGGCCTGACGCGGATCGGGCTGTTGATGCGCGAGGGCCGGATGACGATGCCGAAACCGGTCGGCCTGTGGGGCGCCTATGCCATGGGCCTCGCCTTCGCCTTCGGCTGGACGCCCTGCATCGGCCCCATTCTGGCGGCGATCCTGTCGATCGCAGCCGCTGAGGCCACCGTCACCAAGGGCGCCGGCCTGCTCGCGGTCTATTCCGCCGGGCTCGGAATTCCGTTCCTGCTGGCAGCCTTCATGGTCGAGCAGTTCTCCTCGCTGTTCGCGCGGATGAAGCGGCACCTCGGCAAGGTCGAGCATGCCATGGGCATCCTGATGGTGATCACCGGCATCGGCTTCCTGACCGGTTCCGTCACCAGCATCAGCATCTGGCTGCTGGAGACTTTCCCCGCACTGCAAAATTTCGGTTAGGCCACGTAACAAGCGGCCGGGCCATTACGAAATTCCTGTCAGGACCAGATCGCCGCAATCGCGGCCCGTGGCTTTTTGCGCGCACTGGAGTGAAAGAAGCCGCAGGTTGCGGCATCGCCAATAATTAAAGGGGGGTTCGCATGTATTTCATCGTCAATCTGCTCATCCTGCTGCCCGCGCAAATCGCATCGTATTTTTCCTGGGCCGGGCCCCTGATCATGCGGCTCATCGTCGGCTACACCTTCATGCTGTCCGGCTGGGGCAAGCTCACCCATCTTGAGCAGGTGACGGAGAATTTTGTCGGCTGGGGCATTCCATTCCCGAACATCCTCACCCCCTTCGTAGCCGGCGTCGAATTGTTCGGCGGCGCCATGCTGATCCTCGGCCTGTTCACGCGAATTCCGGCCGCGATGCTGGCGGTGGTCATGGTCGTTGCCATCAAGGCGGCGAAATGGGGCGACGTCGATTCGCTGGAGACGCTGCTCGGCTTCGAGGAGGCAGTCTACTTCGCCGGCTTCATGTGGCTCGCCATCGCCGGTCCCGGCGCTGCGTCCCTCGACCGGCTGCTGGTGAATACGGCCGGCCACAGCGAGAAATCGACCTGATCTCACAATGCTGTGACAACGCCCGAAAAGCTGAGCCCGGATTTCGCCTGCAGCGTAGCTGGCGAAACGCCAGCGTTTCCGGGAGCCGCCATGAAACTCGTCCGCCTTGCCGCCTTCGCCCTCGCCGCCTTTGCCGTGTCTCCGTCGTTCGCTTCGGATGGGCCGAAATGGAGTGAATGGAGCGACGACCTGTTCACCCGCGCGCAGGCCGAACAGCGCTTCGTCATCCTCGATCTCGAGGCGGTGTGGTGCCACTGGTGCCACGTCATGGAGAAGACGACCTACGCCAATCCCGAGGTCAGGGAATTGCTCGCCGCAAAATATCTGCCGGTGCGCGTCGATCAGGATGCCAACCCGGATCTGTCGAGCCGCTATGGCGACTGGGGCTGGCCGGCGACCATCGTGTTCGGCCCCGACGGCACCGAGATAGCCAAGATCAGGGGCTATATCGAGCCGGAGCGGATGCAGGCGCTTCTCAAGGCGATCATCGACGATCCCTCACCCGGACCGTCGGTCGGCGAAGCCTTTGAGGTGAAGCCGTCGACCTCGGCCTTCCTCGACAAGGCGCAGCGCGCCGCGTTGACGAAGAATGTCGACGAATCCTACGAGGAAAACCTCGGCGGCTGGGGCGAGGACCAGAAATTTATCGACGGCGACAGCATGGATCTTGCGATCACCCGTGCCGAGGCCGGCGACGCCGTGGCAATCAAGCGCGTCCGGCAGACCCTGGATGCCGCTACTGCGCTGATCGATCCGGTGTGGGGCGGCGTGTACCAGTATTCCGAAGGCGGCTCCTGGACCCGCGCGCATTTCGAAAAGATCATGTCGTTCCAGGCGCAATATCTCCGGCAGTACAGCCAGGCCTATGCGCTGTGGAAGGATCCGAAATATCTGGCCGCCGCACGCAACATCGAACGCTATCTCGCGGCGTTTCTGACGAGCCCCGACGGTGCGTTCTATGTCAGCCAGGATGCCGATCTCGATCACGATACCGATGGGCACAAATATTACGCGCTGCCGGACGGCGAGCGCCGCAAACTGGGCATGCCGCGCATCGACAAGAATTTATACGCGCGCGAAAATGGCTGGGCCATTTCAGCACTTGCCGCGTACTACAACGTTACCAATGATCCCAAGGTGCTGGCGGTCGCGGAACGCGCTGCGAAATGGGTGATCGACAACCGCGCGCTGCCGGATGGCGGTTTCCGTCATGGCGAGAAGGATCGCGGCGGACCATTTCTGGGCGATACGCTTGCGATGGGCCAAGCCTTCCTCGATCTCTATGCCGCCACGGGAAACCGCGACTGGCTCACCGCCGCCGCCAAGGCCGGCGATTTCGTCGCGACCTTCCGCGATGAGGCCGGCGGCTTCGTGACCTCGAAGACCGCGGAAGGCAAGACCGGCGTGCTCGCAAAACCCGCCAAGCTGATCGACGACCAGGTGCAGGTCGCAAGGTTCACGAACCTGCTCAACCGCTACTTCGGCAGCGAGACCTATCGCGAGCAGGCTGCGCACGCGATGCGCTATCTCGCCAGCGCCTCGGCCGGAATGATGCGCCCCGTACCCGGCGTCCTGCTCGCCGACGAAGAACTCGCGGTCGAGCCCACCCACATGACAATCGTCGGACACAAGGACGACGCCCGCGCGAAAACCCTGCACGCGCTGGCCCGTGCGCTGCCGGCCCGCTACAAGCGGCTGGAGTGGCTCGATCTGCGCGAGGGCAAGCTGCCCAACCCCGACGTCGAATATCCCGACCTCGGCGAACCCGCGGCGTTCGCCTGCAGCAACCGCATCTGTTCGTTTCCATCCTTCAATGCCGAGGAGTTGCGGGCCACGGTTGCGCAGATGGCCAGACTAAAACCTGTGCGTGGATAGCTTGATTGAATCTCGTTGTGCAATGCAACCGACCGCCGCATCCCGGCTAATCCGTTGAAGCGCTGCGCTTTCCGCACGGCGCACGGCTGCGAAGGTCTCTGTCATACGCAACGAAATACTTTGGAACCGCCGGGGTTGGACATGGGCGGGATGTCCAAATGAAAAAAAGAAAATTTTCTTTTGAAACTCTGTAACCAAATCGCCCGATGCCCCGTAGCTGGCTCTGGATGAGCACCAAGGTCACGGAGACCCGCCGTTTACGGCAGGCCTCCGCGACCCGATTGCCATCCGTCACATCGCTTGCGTTGTGGGGTCCGTGATCGAGAGATCCACGGGTGCGCACGGCGTATTGTCTTCAAACAATCATCGAGGAGATCGTCATGAAGTTGAATTCCAAGTCCGGTGCGACGCTTGCCGCTGCCGCCGCCACCCTGTTCCTCGCCGGCTCGGTGGTGTCGACAGTGTCGACATCAGCGAACGCCGCCGCGGGCAAGTGCATGGCCGGTAACGCCTGCAAGGGCCAGAGCGCTTGCAAGGGCGGGGCCAATGCCTGCAAGGGCCAGAACGCCTGCAAGGGCACCGGCTTCTCGATGGCCTCCGAAAAGGAGTGCGCCGCCAAGGGTGCCAAGTTCGTCAAGGGTTGATCGGCGGACCAGTGCGAGGGAGGGCCCGGCACTGCCGGGCCCTCGTTGTTTCGACCCGGCGGCTGAAATAAATTCGGCCCCGCGCGTAACCAAAGCCAGACCCGCCGCGTAGCTATCTCAGGGTGCCGTTTGTCGGCTGGAACTGTCGCGGCTTGCGGGCGATGCACCCTCTCACTTCCTTTGGAGGATACCCATGAAGATGACATCCAAGTCCGGCACCGCCATTGCCGCCGCCGCAGCCACCCTGTTCCTGGCGGGCGCCACCATGTCGAGCCCGACCTACGCGGCCGGCGAAGGCAAGTGCGTCGGCGCCAATGCCTGCAAGGGTCAGAGCGCATGCAAGGGCGGGGCAAATGCCTGCAAGGGCCAGAACGCCTGCAAGGGTCAGGGCTTCTCGGCCATGACCAAGGAAAAGTGCGACGCCGCCAAGGGCAAGTTCATGCCGTCCTAGTGACGGCCCGATCGAGGCCCGGTGTAGGCCGGGCCTCGCATCCATGCTAGGTTGACGGCACAGTTTGGGACACGCATTGTATGGCGGTGCCGTTCGAGCGGAGACGAGATGAACGTCGCGAGCAGATTGCCAGACACTTCGGCGGCTGCGCTTGCAGACCGTCCGGCGACATCGGCCAAGCCGCCCTTCCTCGGCTTCGGGCTCGGCCTGCGCCACCAGCATTACGACGAAATCCTGGGCGGCAATCCGCCGATCGACTGGTTCGAGGTCATCAGCGAAAATTACATGCTGCCCGGCGGCCAACCGCTGCGCACGCTCGATCGCATTTGCGAACGCTATCCCGTGGTGATGCACGGCGTGTCGATGTCGATCGCCTCCACCGCGCCGCCGAATTTCGAATATCTGCAAGCCTTGAAGGATCTCGCCAAGCGCATCGAGCCGAAATGGGTATCGGACCATCTGTGCTGGACCGGCGTCCACGGCAAGAACCTGCATGATCTCTTGCCGATTCCTTACACGAAGGAAGCGCTCGATCACGTCGTCAGCCGCGTCCAGCTGGTGCAGGACTTCCTCGGCCGCGCCATCGTGCTGGAGAATGTCTCGACCTACGTTCAGTTCAACAATTCCGAAATGACGGAATGGGAATTCCTGTCCGAGTTGTCGCGACGCGCCGGATGCTGGCTGTTGTTCGACGTCAACAACGTCTATGTCAGCGCCTTCAACCACGGCTACGATCCCATGACCTTCCTCAATGGAATTCCGGCGGATCGCGTGGTGCAGTTTCACATGGCCGGCCACAGCCACATGGGCACCCATATCATCGACACCCACGACCACCCGGTGTGCGAGGATGTCTGGGAGCTCTATGCCGCGGCCCTGAAACGCTTTGGCCGGGTCTCGACCATGATCGAGCGCGACGACAACATTCCGCCGCTCGACGAACTGCTCATCGAGATTGCCAGGACCCGCGAGATGGCCGAAAAAATTCTGCCGGCAGGCAAGCAGACGGGATGAGCGACTTCGCGCGACAGCAGGCCGAGTTTCAGCGCGGCATCCTTGATGGCGACAAAAAGGTGCTGGCTGAAATCCTCGACAGCCCGCGGGAGAAGCGCGAGGTGCTGTTCGGCGTCTATCGCTATGCCTATGGCTCGCGGCTGGTCGAGGCCATGCGCAACGACCATGAGCTGCTGCATCTTTATCTCGGCGACGAGATGTTCGATGAGATGGGCCACGCTTACGTCAAGGCGCGCCCGTCCGGGCATCCGAACCTGCGCTGGTTCTCGCAAGGCCTGCCGGCGTTCCTCAAATCGACCGCCCCCTACTCCGACCATCCCGAGCTGTCCGATCTCGCCGCACTCGAAAAGGCGCTCAACGACGCCTTCGACGCCGCGGAAGGCAAGGTCGTCGCGTTGACCGACATGGCAGGCTTTGCGCCCGAAGCATGGTCGGGCCTCCGATTCCAGCCGCATCCCACTGCATTCCGGCTCGACGTCGCGACCAATGCGGCTGCGATCTGGCTTGCGCTCAAGAACGACGAAGCACCGCCGGACGCGACCGGGCTGGAGCAGCCCGCGCATCTCCTGATCTGGCGCCAGGACGTCACGCCGATGTTCCGCGAACTTTCGGCGGAGGAAGCGATGATGTGGGACGAGGCCGCGAACGGCATTCCGTTCGGCGTGCTCTGCGAAATGCTGGCTACCTATGACGATCCCGACAGCGCGGCGGGCCGCGGCGCGGGCTATCTGCACGGCTGGATCACGGCAGGACTTTTGACGGATGTTTCCGTCGGTTCATAAAGAGGGGCGCCCGGCGAATGGGAAAAGACACCGATCGCCATTTCATCGAGCGCATGCATTGGGACGAAGTCGCGCAGCGCATCAATGATGGCGCGGTGGCCATATTGCCGATCGGCGCCGCGGCCAAGCAGCACGGCTTCCACTTGCCCCTCAATACCGACCGCATTCAGGCCGAATGGCTCGCCGGCCAGATGGCGGAAAAAATCGACGCGCTGATCTGGCCGACGCTGACCTATGGCCATTACCCCGCCTTCGTCGAATATGCCGGCAGCAGCAGCCTTTCGATTTCGACCTTCGAGGCGCTCGTGCGCGAGGTGGCGGGGCAGATTCTCGGCAGCGCATGCCCAAAGCTGCTCGTGCTCAATACCGGGATCAGCACGCTGGCGCCGGTCGACCGCGCCCTGGCGCGCCTCGCCAGCGAGCGGGTCAAGCATTTGTGGATCCACGAAGGTCCGCGCTATCCCCGCGTGGCCAGGCAATTGGCCGAGCAGAGCCACGGCAGCCATGCCGACGAACTGGAAACGTCGCTGATGCTGGCACTGGCGCCGCACGTGGTCGACATGACGCGCGCCGAAGCCAGCCCTGAGCTGAAACAGGGGACGCCGGGCGCATTGACACCGTCGGACCCGAATTCACCGAACTACAGCCGCTCCGGCAGCTATGGCGATCCGACGCGGGCGACATCGACCAAGGGCGAAGCCTTGCTCGCCGCCATGCTTGACGATCTCCACGAACAGGCCGCGGCCTTCATCGCGCAAGGCACCGAGCAGCACCGCCCGGCCGTAGTGCAAAGCCTGCTGCGATGAAATCCGCCGGTGCCTTTCGCTGGACCGTTGCCGCCGCTGTTCTCGCCGCAATGCTGGCAAGCGCCCTATCGTTCCGCGCCGACGCGCAATCGGAATACATGCGCGGCGACCGCATGCCCTACGATGCGTTCGACCGGCTGCCCAGGACCGATCTTGAAGTGCCTGGCGGCACCATCCATGTCGCGTTCGCGCCGGGCGACATCGCACTCCCCAGGGAAAAACTGCTCGGCTGGATCAGGATGTCGGCCCGGGCCGTCACGACCTATTACGGGCGGTTTCCCGTCGCCTCGCTGCGACTGCTATTGGTGCCCGTCGACGGCGGGCGCATCCGCGGCGGCACGACGTGGGGCTATCGCGGCGCCGCCATTCGCATTCCGCTCGGCCGCGATTCCACCGAGGATGTCTTGCAGCGCGACTGGGTGATGGTGCACGAGATGGTGCATACCGCCCTGCCCGACATGCCCGATCGCTACGCATGGCTGTCGGAAGGACTGGCCGTCTATGTCGAGCCGGTCGCGCGGGTGCAGGCCGGAGATCTTAACGAGCGGGAAATCTGGCAGGCGATGATGCGCGACATGCCGAAAGGTTTGCCGCAGGCCGGCGACCAGGGCCTCGACAACACGCCCACCTGGGGGCGCAGATACTGGGGCGGCGCGATGTTCTGCCTGCTGGCCGATATCGAAATCCGCAAAGCGACGAATAATCGCCGCGGGCTGCAGGACGCGATGCGCGGCGTGCTCGCCGCCGGCGGCAGTCATGAGCAGGACTGGTCGATCGAGCGCATTCTTGCAACCGCCGACAAGGCCGTCGGCGTCGACGTGCTGACCCGGCTCCACGACGAGATGGGGCCGAAGCCGGTGACGCCAGATCTTGCTGCGCTCTGGCGCGACCTCGGATTGAAGCGGGTTGGCGAGGATCTCGAATTCGACGACACCGCGCCGCTCGCGGCGATCCGCAAGGCGATCACCGCGCCGCGGTCCTCCTGAGGCGCGTGGAGAAGCATGATCCGGCAGCCAATCGCCGCCGGACCAATTCGAACGAACCATCAGAACCGGTAGCTGGCGCCGACGCGCACGAGATGCATCTCGTTGCGGAATTCAGTGCGGGTGCGGTCCCGGCTGGACAGTGTGACGCTGCCATAATTAGCGTAGAGATATTCTCCGCGCCCGACGAAATGCTTGGTGAAAGCATACTCGAAGCCGCCGCCCGCGATCAGCCCGGCCTTGACCTGTTCGTCCCAGATAACCTGCTCTATGGTGTCACACCCCTTCTGAACGGTGTAGCGGTAGCCGTTGCCGATGCTGGCCACGCCGACACCGACCGCACCAAACGCCAGCAGGCGGTCGAACGCGTAGCCTGCGCGCAGGCGGGCGGAGCCGAATGCGCCGAAGCTCGACAGCAACGCGCTGTCGCCAAAGACGTGCTCGTCCCGCGACGACGTGGACTTGCCCCAATCGAGTTCGCCGCCGATCACAAAGCGGTTGGCGAATTGATAGTTGTAGCCGCCATAGACGCCGACGGCGAAGCCGCCGGCCTGCCCCTCCGCATGACGACAAGCACCATTCCGGCAGTAATCGGCCGCCCACGCGGCATACGCGCCGCCGCCGTAAACGCCCGCATAGAACCCGGTCCAGTTGTATTGAGGCGAAGGCAGGTCCGGAATACGGATTTCGGCAGCCTTCGCCGCCGGACCTGCCAGTAAAAAGCCACAAGCGGCAACAATCCCCCAGGAAAGAAAACGCATCAACGCACCTCATCACGCACGCACACGCAACACATGTTGCGGAACCAAGCTGAAGAGGGAACTTCGGGCGCGACGATGTTTAAGTCGGGCGGCGCTGTGGTGAAACGAGGCTATGTTTGGAACCAAACTGCGACGGCCGCCACAATGTACAACCCTTGAGCGAACAACGTCGTTGCAGGCCCTCGCCCACCACCAGCGGTTTCAACACGAAGGTGGCTGTCGCTGGGCAGGGCTGTAGCGTTTTTGAGCGAAGCATGCCCCGGACTTGATCCGGGGTGCCCTAGTTCGCCGGCACGATCTTGCCGGGATTGAAAATGTTCTGCGGATCGAGCGCCTGCTTCAGCGCGCGCATGGCGTCGATCGCCTCGGGGCCGAGCTCGGCCTCGAGGTATTTCTGCTTGCCCTGCCCGATGCCGTGTTCGCCGGTGCAGGTGCCGCCCATCGCCTGCGCGCGCTCGACCAGGCGATGCATGAAGTCCTCGCCGCGAGCCATTTCCTCCGAATTGTCGATGTCACAGACCAGCGAGCAGTGGAAATTGCCGTCGCCGACATGGCCGACGATCGGCGACAGCAGATTGAGCCGCTTCAGATCGTCCTCGGTCTCGGTGACGCAATCGGCAAGCCTCGAGATCGGCACGCAGACATCGGTCGCCACCACGCCCGCGCCGGGTCGCAGCGCCTTCACCGACCAATAGGCGTCATGCCGCGCCTGCCACAGCTTGGTGCGGTCCTCCGGCTTGGTGGTCCAGGTGAAATCGCCGCCGCCGCATTCCTTGGCGATCTCGCCGAAATTCCTCGACTGCTCGGCCACCTCGACCTCGCTGCCATGGAATTCCAGCAGCAGCAGCGGCGTCTCCGGCAAGGTCAGCTTCGAATAGGCATTGCAGGCGCGGACCTGCTCGGCGTTGAGCAGCTCGATCCGCGCGAGCGGAATCCCGGTCTGGATCGCCAGGATGGTGGCCTGGCAGGCGCCGCGCACGGTTTCGAACGAACAGGCGGCGGCTGCGATCGTCTCGGGGATGCCGCGCAGCTTGATGGTGAGTTCGGAGATGATACCGAGCGTACCCTCGGCGCCGACGAACAGATGCGTCAGGTCGTAACCGGCCGCTGATTTTTTCGCCCGCGTGCCGGTCGTGATGATCTCGCCATCGCCGCGCACCACTTTGAGCGCCAGCACGTTGTCGCGGATGGTGCCGTAACGCACCGCATTGGTCCCTGAGGCCCGCGTCGAAGCCATGCCGCCGAGCGAGGCGTCGGCGCCGGGATCGATCGGGAAGAACAATCCCTGGTCGCGCAGATGCTCGTTCAGCGCCTTGCGGGTGACGCCCGGCTGGATCACGCAATCCAGATCCTCGGCATGAACTTCGAGAATCCGGTTCATGTCGCGCAAATCGATGCAGACGCCGCCGGCCGGCGCGTTGACCTGGCCCTCCAGCGACGTACCAGTGCCGAACGCGATTACGGGAACGCCGTGCTTGGCACAGATCCGCACCACGTCCTGGATATCAGACGTTTCCTGCGCCATCACCACCGCGTCGGGCGGCTGCGTCGGAAGCCACGTGGTGGTATGGGCGTGCTGCTCGCGCACCGCCTGCGAGGTAATCAGCCGGTTGCCGAATCGCGCCGCCAGCGCCTCGACCGCGCCCGCCAGCGCCTGCGGCTCCGGCCGCTTCAAATTACCTGATACCGTCATCGCCACGCCAAATTCCTCCGGATTTGAGCGGACCGTGGCAAAGGATATAAGGGGGGTCAAGAGACCCGCAAAAACAAAGGGATGGATGGATGACGACCGCTGCCGCTACCAAGGACAATTTGAAGGATATGCCGCTACCGCCGGTCCCGTTCCTGTCCTCGGTGATGCAGATCGAACGGCAATGGATCGACTACAACGGCCATCTCAACATGGCCTATTACAACGTGATGATGGACCGCGCGATTGACGAGATGTGGCTGCAGCTCGGGATCGGGCCGGCCTACATGAAGGAGCGCCACAGCTCGACCTTCACCGCCGAATGCCATGTACGCTACATACGCGAGATTCACCTCGGCGATCCCGTTCAGATTTCGGTTTATCTGTTAGGTCATGATGAGAAGCGGCTGCATACGTTCGAGGAACTGCGCCACGCGAACGAAGGCTGGCTCTCCGCCACGTCGGAGAACATGACGCTCCACATGGACATGAAGGCGCGAAAGGTCGCCCCCTTCCCGCCCGATATCCGCGCCCGCATCCAGGCGGTGGTGGGTTCGCATGCAGCCGTGCCGCGGCCCGAAGGCATCGGCCGCAAGGTCGCGATGCCTTCAGGATAGCCCATTCCGGTCGCTAGACGTCGCTGCGTCCGCGCACCAATCCGACCACCGCCGAGATCAGGAACAGGATCACGGCAATAAAGAAGATCGCCTTGGCGATTTCGACGGAAGCGCCGGCGATGCCGCCGTAGCCCAGAACACCCGCGATCAATGCGATGACCAGAAACGTAACGACCCAGCTCAACATCACATGACCTCGATTAGCTGTTGCTCTCGCGATGGCGGCGGCTGACGCGTCGCGCATCGCCTGCTGGACCAATCCGGGTCGGGAATGATGGTTCCGGGCCGCAAAATCGCGAAATTTGACGATTCCAGCGGAACAAAATCGCAGGCTTGCCTCAAAATCCGGCCTGCAAAAGCACCAGGATTAAACCTGTCAAAACGGCCGGACAGGCCCTATATGGCCCTTAATCCCTGCTATGAAGGCTCCCCTTTACCGCCTCACGGTGCCATCGTGGGGCCAACGCGATTCGAGCATGACCGAGCCGAGCAAGCTGCCCCATCACGGCGTCCCCGAGCACCAGCCTGCGGCTGGCGGCATCGCCGCGCGTGCGCGGGCCGCGGCCGGTCCGCAATATCTGAACGGCCTCAATCCCGAACAGCGCGACGCGGTCGTGACGCTGGACGGGCCGGTTCTGGTGCTGGCCGGCGCCGGCACCGGCAAGACCCGCGTGCTCACCACGCGGATTGCCCACATCCTCAGTCAGGGCCGGGCGCGGCCGCATGAAATCCTGTCGGTGACCTTCACCAACAAGGCCGCGCGCGAGATGAAGCTGCGGCTCGGCCAGATGCTCGGCCAGGCCGTGGAAGGCATGCCGTGGCTCGGCACCTTCCATTCGATCGGCGGCCGCATCCTGCGCATCCACGCCGAACTGGTGCAGCTCAAATCCAATTTCACCGTGCTCGATGTCGACGATCAGGTGCGGCTCTTGAAGCAATTGCTGCAGGCCGAGAACATCGACGACAAGCGCTGGCCGGCGCGCATGCTGGCCGGACTGATCGATGGCTGGAAGAACCGCGGCCTGACGCCTTCGCAGGTGCCGGCGGGCGAGGCCGCGATGTTCGGCAACGGCAAGGGCGGCAAGCTCTACGCCAGCTATCAGGAGCGGCTGAAGATTCTCAACGCCGCCGATTTCGGCGATCTCCTGCTGGAGAACATCCGGCTGTTCCGCGAAAACCCCGATGTGCTGCGGCAGTACCAGAACCGGTTCAAGTTTATTCTGGTCGACGAATACCAGGACACCAACGTCGCGCAATATCTCTGGCTGCGGCTGTTGTCGCAGGCGCCGTCTCGGCCGGGGGCGCCGCTCTCGGCGATCATTCCGGGAGCGACGGAGCCCTCCGTCATTCCGGGGCGCATCGATTCTCCTGTCATTCCGGGGCACGCCGAAGGCGTGAACCCGGAATCTCGAGCGGGCGAAGACTCACTTCGAGATTCCGGGTCTGCGCTTTCAGCGCATCCCGGAATGACGGCGAGCGCGGCCGCGTCGCCCGCCGCTCCTCTCAAAAACATCTGCTGCGTCGGCGACGACGATCAGTCGATCTATGGCTGGCGCGGCGCGGAGGTCGACAACATCCTGCGCTTCGAGCACGACTTTCCCGGCGCAAAAGTCATCCGCCTCGAACGCAATTACCGTTCCACCGGTCATATCCTCGCCGCCGCCTCACATCTCATCGCGCACAATGAGGGCCGGCTCGGCAAGACGCTGCGCACCGAGGATGTCGACGGCGAGAAAGTCACCGTCACCGGCTCCTGGGATTCGGAAGAGGAAGCCCGCGCCATCGGCGAGGAGATCGAGGAGCTGCAGCGCGCGGGCGAAAACCTCAACGAGGTCGCGATCCTGGTGCGGGCTTCGTTCCAGATGCGCGAGTTCGAAGATCGTTTCGTGACCCTCGGCCTGCCCTATCGCGTGATCGGCGGGCCGCGGTTTTATGAGCGCGCCGAAATCCGCGACGCGCTGGCCTATCTGCGCACGATCAACTCGCCGGCCGACGATCTCGCCTTTGAGCGCATCATCAACGTGCCGAAGCGCGGGCTTGGCGACGCCACCGTGCAGATGCTGCACGACCACGCCCGCAAGCGCCGCATTCCGCTGTTCGAGGCGGCGCGCGCCGTGGTCGAGACCGACGAGCTGAAGCCGAAGGCGCGCGGGAGCCTGCGCGAGCTGGTCGCACAATTCGACCGCTGGCGCGCCCAGCGCGAGGTCACCTCGCATACCGAATTGGCCGAAATCGTGCTCGACGAGAGCGGCTACACCGAGATGTGGCAAAAGGACCGCTCCGCCGACGCCGCGGGCCGGCTGGATAACTTGAAGGAACTGGTGCGCTCGATGGAAGAGTTCGAGAACCTGCAAGGGTTCCTCGAACACATCTCGCTGGTGATGGACCGCGACGGCGGCGCCGAGGATGAAGCAGCATCGCTGATGACACTGCATTCGGCCAAGGGGCTGGAATTCGACAACGTCTTCCTGCCCGGCTGGGAAGAAGGCCTGTTTCCGAGCCAGCGCACGCTCGACGAGCAGGGCCGCGCCGGCCTCGAGGAAGAACGGCGCCTCGCTCATGTCGGCCTGACCCGCGCGCGCCGCCGCGCCAAACTCTATTTCGCCACCAACCGGCGCATCCACGGCACGTGGTCGACCACGATCCCGTCGCGCTTCCTCGATGAGTTGCCGGCGGCCAATGTCGAGATCACGGAATCCAAGGGCGGCTCCGGCTGGGGCGGCAGCAGCGGCTACGGCCCGTCGCGCTTCGACAATGTCGAATCCTTCGGCTCCAGCTACAGCACCCCGGGCTGGCAGCGCGCCCAGGCCAACCGCAACCGCAACCAGGGCGGTCGCGGACAGGCCCGCGGCGGTTTCGAGGAAAGCCAGTCGCCGTTTTCTGGTTCGCGCAGCGATACCTCAGGCTCGCGCAGCGATGCCGGCTCGCGCAGCGATACCTTCTCAGGCGGCGGCTTTTCGCGCAACAAGCGCGGCCCGATGGTGATCGAAGGCGAGCTGGTCGCAAAATCCACCGGCACCGTTTCGGAATTTTCGCTCGACGACCGCGTGTTCCACCAGAAATTCGGCTACGGCAACGTGGTGAAGATCGACGGCAACAAGCTGACGATTGCGTTCGAAAAGGCCGGCGAGAAGAAGGTGGTCGATAGTTTCGTGGAGCGGGTGTAAATCACCTCATGAACCACAAGCGCAAACGCCCGAAGTTCGCCCGGGCCGGCTGCCTGTTGTGCAAGCCGCACAAGGCAAATGGCTGTTGCCCACGTCATAAGAACATGCGGTTTGGAGACCGTCGACGTTTCGAGGTTGGCCGAGAACAAATGCATTGCGAAGGCTTCGTTTCCGCAAAGTAGATTCTACCATTGCGGAATGAGACGTTCGTTCCTATCTCCCGGTTCCCACCCCTTCCCCGCGTCGATCCGGCCGAGGCGCCGCTGTGTCGTTCGCCCATTTCCGTTTCAGACTGCCATGCTCGCGATGCCCCCCATCATATCCGTCTCAAATCTTTCAAAGACCTACGGCTCCGGTTTCAAGGCGCTGAACGGCATCAATCTGGACATAAAGCGCGGCGAGATCTTCGCGCTGCTCGGGCCGAACGGCGCCGGCAAGACCACGCTGATCAGCATCGTCTGCGGCATCGCCAATCTGAGCGAAGGCCGCGTCACCGTCGGCGGCTATGACATCAACCGGGATTATCGCGCAGCGCGGTCGCTGATCGGGCTGGTGCCGCAGGAACTGCATACCGATTCCTTTGAAACCGTATGGGCGACCGTCAGCTTCAGCCGCGGCCTGTTCGGCAAGCCCAAGAATCCGGCCCATATCGAAAAGGTGCTGAAGGACCTGTCGCTGTGGGACAAGAAGGATTCCAAGATCATCACGCTGTCCGGCGGCATGAAGCGCCGCGTGATGATCGCAAAAGCGCTGTCGCACGAGCCGCAGATTCTTTTCCTGGACGAGCCGACCGCGGGCGTCGACGTCGAACTGCGCAAGGGCATGTGGGATGTGGTGCGCGCGCTCCAAGCCTCCGGCGTCACCATCATCCTGACCACGCATTACATCCAGGAAGCTGAGGAGATGGCCGACCGCATCGGCGTCATCAACAAGGGCGAGATCATCCTGGTCGAGGACAAGGCCGGGCTGATGCAGAAGCTCGGCAAGAAGGAATTGAAAGTGCATTTGCAAGGCAAGATCGATGCGATCCCCGCCTCGCTCGCCGCCTACAATCTCGAACTGTGCGACGACGGCCACGCCGTGATCTATGACTACGACACCAAGGGCGACCGCACCGGCATCACCAGCTTGCTCGGCGACCTCCGCAGCGCGGGTATCCGCATCTCGGACCTCGACACAAGGCAGTCGTCGCTGGAAGACATCTTCGTCAGCCTGGTGAGGGCGCCATGAATTATCGTGCGATCCGCGCCATCTATTTGTTCGAAATGGCCCGCACCTGGCGCACGTTGCTGCAGAGCATTGTCTCGCCGGTGGTCTCCACCTCGCTCTATTTCGTGGTGTTCGGCGCAGCGATCGGCTCCCGCATCACCGAGGTCGAGGGCGTCAGCTATGGCACTTTCATCGTGCCGGGGCTGGTGATGCTGTCGGTCCTGACGCAGAGCATCGCCAACGCTTCTTTCGGAATCTATTTTCCTAAATTCGTCGGCACCATCTATGAAATATTGTCGGCGCCGGTTTCCTATTACGAGATCGTGATCGGCTATGTCGGGGCGGCGGCGACCAAATCGATCATCCTCGGCCTGATCATCCTAGCCACCGCGGCGCTGTTCGTGCCGCTGCACATCATGCATCCCTGGTGGATGCTGACCTTCCTGGTGCTGACGGCGGTGACGTTCAGCCTGTTCGGCTTCATCATCGGCATCTGGGCCGACGGTTTTGAAAAGCTGCAGATGATCCCGATGCTGGTGGTGACGCCGCTGACCTTTCTCGGCGGCAGCTTCTACTCGGTGAACATGCTGCCCTCGGGCTGGCGCACCATCACGCTGCTCAATCCCGTGGTCTATCTGATCTCGGGCTTCCGCTGGAGTTTTTACGAGATCGCCGACGTCAGCGTAGCCCTGAGCCTTGGCATGACGCTCGGCTTCCTCGCCATCTGCACGGCCCTGGTGTGGTGGATTTTCAAAACGGGATACCGGCTGAAGAACTGACCCCAGCCTCGTAGCCCGGATGGAGCGAAGCGCAATCCGGGATTCTCGCGATCGGGCGAAGTCCCCGGATTTCGCTTCGCTCCATCCGGGCTACGGCTCCTCCATCCGCCACTCGCGAAAAAGTCAGCGCCACAGCCCGCCTGCGCCGTCCTGCTGCCTTGTTTGCGCCGCCGCGGGCGTTAACGATTGCGGCGCAGGCCACTGGAACCAGTACCGGTTTCCGGGCATAGTCGATGCCGTGGGACGGAGAGCCGGCGTTTAGTACAGGGGCCTGGGAGGCCAAAGGTAAAATGCGTTCCTTCCTCATTGCTGTCGCCGCGCTGACGCTGTTTGCCTCGGGCGCAGCCCAAGCCAAAGTCTCCATCACCGTCGATAAGGATAACCAGCAGATGACCGTCGCCGTCGACGGCGTCGAGCGTTACACGTGGCCGGTATCATCAGGCCTTCCGTCCTACGAGACGCCGAGCGGCAGCTTCCGCGCCTTCCGGATGGAAGAGGACCACTACTCCAAGGAATTCGACGAGGCGCCGATGCCGCACTCGATCTTCTTCACGAAGATCGGCCATGCCATCCACGGCACGGACTCCGTCAACCGCCTCGGCAGCCCGGCGTCGCATGGCTGTGTGCGGCTGTCGCGCGAGAATGCCGCAAAACTCTTCGCGCTGGTCAAGGAGCAAGGCGTGCTCAACACCACGGTAACGCTGAGCGGCTCGTCGCAGGTCGCGCTGGCGCGCAATCCGCGACCGCGCGGCAACACCGCCGTCGCCCGCCGCGCCCCGCTGCCGCAATATGAACAGCAATACGACTCCGCCGGCGATCCCGTCGTGATCACGCCGCCGCAGCAGCGCGTGGCACCGCAGGCGCAGGCGCGAGCCGACGATGGCTATATCTATCCCGCCGACGGCTCTTCCAACGAAGCCCGCTACCCCGCGCCCGGCCGCCGCGCTTACGACACCCAAGCCTATCAGCAGCAGCAGCAATATTACGGCAACCGCGGCTACGCGCCGGCGCCGCAGGGCTACTACTATCAGCCGCGGCAGTCGTATCAGCCGCGCGGACTGTTCACCTATCAGGAATAGCTGGGCGAATTTTTCGCGGCCGCGGCGTTATCCGCGGCCGCGATTCTAACCGTCCGTCGCGCTCGCCAGCATGCGGTCGCGGTGCGCCGTCAACCGCGCCTGTTGCCAGGCGTCGTGCGCAATCATCCCGGCGGCCATTGCGACGACAAAGACGATGATCCCGGGCGACAGGATCGCAAGGCTTTCCAGCGCCGGTCCCGGGCACAAGCCGACAAGGCCCCACCCGATTCCGAACAGTGCGGTACCCGCCACCAGCGGCAAGTCGATCCCCGATTTTCCCGGCAGGAAGTATTGCCCGGTAAACCACGGCCGCGAATGGCGATTGGCCAGCATAAAGCCCGGCACCGATACCGCGAGCGCCGCAGCCATCACCACCGCGAGGCTCGGATCCCACGCGCCGAAGATATCCAGAAAGCCAAAAACCTTGGTCGGCTGCACCATGCCTGAAATCAGCAGGCCCGCGCCGAAGATCAGGCCGCACAGCAGGGGAGCGATGATCCACATGGCTCAACCTCCCAACACATGGTGGGTGACCGCGACCGTAATGACCGCCGTCACCATGAAGACGACGGTGGCCGCGATGGAGCGCGGCGACAGCCGGGCTATTCCGCAAATGCCGTGGCCGGAGGTGCAGCCGCCGCCAAGCCGGGTGCCGAATCCGACCAGCAGTCCTGCTGCGATAATGACGGCCCAACTCGATGGCAATTTCGGCTGCGCCATGCCGTAACCAATCAGGCCGGCGAGGATGGGCGCGAGAATGAGCCCGGCGACGAAGGCGATGCGCCAGCCCTTGTCCTCCCCGCGCAAATTCAACAGGCCACTGAAGATGCCGCTGATTCCTGCGATCCGGCCGGTCGACAACATCAGCAGGACAGCGGAAAGCCCGATCAGCACACCGCCGATCGCGGCCGATACGGGAGTGAAATTAGCCATGACGGATTTCCATTGGTTGGGCCCGCTCAATCATAGGCGTGCCTTGCCTGACCGCAACCCGTCTATTCCTCACCATTCCTGAGCCGTCGCCATACCGCGCCCAGCACGTTGGAATAATCGTCGGTCCAGACCCGCTGGTGATCCTCCGCCTCGGTCAGCGTCCATTTATCCGACGACGCCAGCTTGCCGACGTCGGCCTCTTCGCGCGCCGAGACCACGACCGAGGTCGAGAAGATGTATTCATTGTCGCGGCCGGAATCCTCGCTGTAGACCCAGCTCTTCAAGTCGTTGGCGTCGGCGATGCCGACGACGACGCTCGACAGTTCCAGATGCCGGTTGGAGACATGCATCACCACAGCCCCCTGCGGCGCCAGCTTGGACTTGTAGATTTCCATCGCCTCTTCGGTCGCCAGATGAATCGGGATCGCATCCGAGGAATAGGCGTCGACGATGATCAGATCGTAGACGCCATCGGGCTCGCGCGCGAAAGTCAGCCGCGCATCGCCGATCACGGGTTCGAGATTCGGCTCACAGACCTGGATGTAGGTGAAATACTTCGGGTCGCGCGCGGTATCGACCATTGACTGGTCGATCTCAAAGAACTTCCAGTCCTCGCCGGGCTCCGAAGCACACACAAGCGTGCCGGAGCCGAGCCCGATCACCGCGACCCGCAGCGGCGCGCCCTTGCGCTCGCGGATCGCGGTAATCGCCTGACCGATGCCGCCGTCCTTGTGGTAGTAGGTGATCGGCTCCGGCTGGCCGGTGACCGGCGTGCCGTCGTCGTTCTTGAATTTCTCGGCGCCATGAATCGTCGTGCCGTGCATCAGCACGTGATACTGGCCGTTCGGCGTCACCACGATCTTGTGGACGCCGAAGAAGCTGCGCACGGTCTCCACCCGTCCTTCGTCGGAGGGATAAGCGCGCAGCAGCACCAGCGCCACAGCGACGGTCGCAAATATCTTCCAGCGGTTGGCGTTGAGCGCAAGCGCCAGCAGCGCCGAGAGCACGCCGACCGCGCCGATCACCCAGACCCTGTTGGTGTCGAGCCAAGTGAACAGTTTGCCGGTCGACCAGGTCGGTGCGATCAGCGCCACCGCCAACGCGGCGAGGAACGGCCAGTACCAGTGGCTCCAGCGCGGTAACCGCTCATTACCGGTCGGACGGCACAGCGCCGCCAGCGCCAGCAGGATCGGATATTCCGCAACCCATGAGAACGTGAACGGCGCGATCAGGCCGGCGAACAATCCGCCGACCATGCCGCCGAACGACAGCGCGACATAGAAACCGGTGAGATATCTCGCCGCCGGGCGGGTGCGCGCCAGTTCGCCGTGGCAGGCCATCGCGATGACGAAGAAGCAGAGCTGATGGCCACCAAGCGTCAGCAGCAGGTTCTGTTCGCCGCCAAACGCAAGCAGCACCACGACGCCCGCAATTGCCAGCGGTTGCGCCAGCAGCATCCATTTATGAGGAAGCAATGGCCGCGACTGGAACACCAGCACCCATGTCAGGAGATAGAGCGACAGCGGCAGCACCCACAGTAAGGGCGCGGCGGCGACGTCGGTGGAAATATGCGCGGTCACCGCGATCAGCAGCCCCGACGGTACGGCGGCGAGGAATATCCAGCGCGCGCGCAAGATCCATGGCGGCGCCGTCGCGGCGCTATCGCCGGCCGGCATGTTCAGTTCGGCCGCCTTCGCCGGCGAGCGCAGCAGCAACATGCCGCAGCTTGCGATCAGCACGATCAGCAGGCCATAGCCGCCGGTCCAGATCAGGTTTTGCGTGCGCAGCGTGAACATCGGCTCCAGCAGCACCGGATAGGACAATAGCGCCAGAAAGCTGCCGATATTCGAGGAAGCGTAGAGGAAGTACGGGTCGGGGCCGTTGGGGTGGCCGGTGCGGACGAACCAGGCCTGCAGCAGCGGATTGTTGGCCGCGAGCGCAAAGAACGGCAACCCGATCGACACCGCAAACAGGCCGAGCAGCCAAGGCGCATAGCCTGACGTCGGCGGATCGCCCCATCCGCTCGAAATCGACAGCGGCAGCGTCAGCATCGCACAAGCGAGCAGCAGCAGATGGACCGCCACGGGAATCGTTCGGTTGCGGGCCTGCATCAGAAAATGCGCATAGGCATAGCCGCCGAGCAGCAGCGACTGGAAGAACACCATCGCCACCGACCACACCGCCGGCGAGCCGCCGAGCCGCGGCAGCACCATCTTGGTGAATAATGGCTGCACCGAAAACAGCAGCAGCGCGCTGACGAAGATCGCGGCGGTGTAGACGACCAGGACCAGCCGGTTCCGGCTTTCGGAAGGCTGGTCCGCTGAAACGGACAGATCGGGAGAAGTCATCAAAACTCCGGCTGGAAACCGGCGGGCGCCGGTGGCGGGATGCCCGGCAGGGCCGCCGGAGGGCCGCAATGGAGCATAGGGCGACACGGCGAGCAATGCGGGATAAGAAAGCACGGATAGGCGCGCCGCGCCCATCCCGATCAAACCTTTTTGAAGCTGAAGCTGGCATGAACGAGACCGACGTTGTCATCATTGGGGCGGGGCATAACGGCCTCACCTGCGCCGCCTATCTCGCGATGGCCGGCCTTCGCGTAAAGGTGGTCGAGCGCCGCAAGGCGGTCGGCGGCGCCGCGGTGACCGAGGAATTCCACCCCGGCTTCCGCAACTCGGTGGCCGCCTATACTGTCAGCCTGCTCAACCCGCAGATCATGGCCGACCTGAAGCTCGCCGATCACGGCCTGCGCATCGTCGAGCGCCGTGCGCAAAATTTTCTGCCCGCGCCCGACGGTAGCTATCTCCTGACCGGCGAGGGCCGCACAAGGCAATCGGTCGAGAAACTCAGCCAGCACGATGCGGCCGCTATTGATGCCTTCTCGCGCGAGCTGGAGGCCATCGCCGACGTGCTGCGGCAATTCGTGCTGCGCGCGCCGCCGAACATCGTCGAGGGATTTGGGATCGGCGCGATCCGGGAAGCCTTCAATGCGGTAGGCACCGCCGGCATCCTGCGCAAGCTTTCACTGGAGCAGCAGCGCAATCTGCTCGACCTGTTCACGCGCTCGGCCGGCGAGATGCTGGACGAGCGTTTCGAGAACGACCTGGTGAAGGCGCTGTTCGGCTTCGACGCCATCGTCGGCAATTACGCAAGTCCCTACGCCGCCGGCTCGGCCTACGTTATGCTGCACCATGCGTTCGGCGAGGTGAACGGCAAGAAGGGCGTGTGGGGCCACGCGATCGGCGGCATGGGCGCGATCACGCAAGCGATGGCGCGCGCGGCGCGCGGGCATGGCGCCGAAATCGAAACCGAGGCCGGCGTGCGCGAGGTGATCGTCGAAGGCGACCGCGCCGCGGGCGTCATCCTCGACAATGGCCAGACGATCCGCGCGAAATACGTCGTCTCCGGCGTCAATCCGAAATTGCTGTATACGCGGCTCGTGCCGTCGGGCGCGCTGGCGCCGGAATTCCTCGAACGGATCTCGCGCTGGCGCAACGCCTCCGGCACTTTTCGGATGAACGTCGCGTTGAGCGCCCTGCCCTCCTTCACCGCATTGCCCGGCCCCGGCGACCATCTCACCGCCGGCATCATCCTCGCGCCGAGCTTAGGCTACATGGATCGCGCCTGGCAGGATGCGCGCAGCTACGGCTGGAGTCGCGAGCCCGTGGTGGAAGTGCTGATCCCCTCGACACTCGACTCCTCGCTCGCGCCGGAAGGCCGGCATGTCGCGAGCCTGTTCTGCCAGCATGTCGCGCCGGAATTGCCGGATGGAAAATCGTGGGACGACCATCGCGAGGAGGTCGCCGACCTCATGATCGCGACGGTGGATAAATTCGCGCCAGGCTTTGGGACAAGCGTAATCGGCCGCCAGGTGCTGTCGCCGCTCGATCTCGAGCGGCAGTTCGGCCTGCTCGGCGGCGACATCTTCCATGGCGCCTTGACGCTCAATCAATTGTTCTCGGCGCGGCCGATGCTGGGCCATGCCGACTATCGCGGGCCGCTGAAGGGGCTTTACCATTGCGGCTCAGGCGCCCACCCCGGCGGCGGCGTCACCGGCGCCCCCGGCCACAACGCCGCGCGGACAATCCTGGGCGATCACCGCGCACTGTTCGGATAGATGGAACGCACAAGGCGCAACGCCTAAGACCGGCGTCGGGCCGCCGGTCCGAATTGCCCTGAACGGGATTTTAACCAAGTCCCGCGATTTGCCTTCGACTTGCGAGGGCGGGCCGGCTGCAGACAATGTGCAAAGCCGGTGGGTAATGATGGGAAAAGCCTGTGGATTGATTGTCGAAAACTCGCCGCAGCGGCTGTGGAAAGAGCCGGGACCTATCGCGCATAACGTTATCAGCAAGGCCCCTGCCGGCTGTGGATAGAAGGTGGATATTTCACCGCAGCAACGCTGGTCCAAAAAGAAAGAGACCGGGCGCTTGGCGCGCCCGGTCTCGAAATGCCCCCGAAAAGGGTGGTTACTTCAGTGAGGTGCTGATGGTATTGAAGTTCGTGCTGAGCTTGCCGCCGAGACCGTTCACGGCGGTGATGATCGCAATCGAGATTCCGGCTGCAATCAGGCCATACTCGATGGCCGTGGCTCCTGATTCATCCTTGAAGAATGACTTGACGATCGATTTCATGGCTGGTTCCGACCTAAGTGTATGTTTCTGGAACCAGGGTGCCCCCCGTAGTTCCTAGCTGGGAACCTATGGGGATTCATCTAATGTTGGCCTAACAACCGGAACCCAACTTTTCGGGATATTGCGACATGAAATTTGTTCAAATTTGAACGAAACACCGCTTCCTCCAATCGCGCCCTCTCGCCTTCTCCCAGGTTCTTCCATGACTTCCCCTCCCGCTACGTATCGCGTCAGCTTTGCCATCGGTGACGAGCACGCAGCCAAGAGCGTCGTCGATGCCCTGACCGAAGTTTTTTTTGAGGGCCAGGCCGCGATCGCCGCGTTCGAACGGCCGGATGGCCGATGGGACGTCACGGTGCATTTCGCCGAGCCGCCCGATCAGCCGCTGGTGCGCGAACTCGTGGCCAATGCCGCAGGCGCTGATATCGCCGAGGGCATCGCCTTCGACATGGTCGAGGCCAAGGATTGGGTCAAGGCCAGCCTCGAAGACCTCGTTCCCGTGCCGGCCGGACGCTTCATCGTCCACGGCCAGCATGACCGCGAGCGGATCGCGCCCAACAAGATCGGCATCGAAATCGAGGCGGCGCTGGCGTTCGGCACCGGCCACCACGGCACCACGCGCGGCTGCCTGCTGCTGCTCGATCATGTCCTGAAAGCCTGGCGTCCACGCCGCGTGCTCGATCTCGGCACTGGCACCGGCGTGCTGGCGATCGCCGCCGCCAAGGCGCTGCACGACAAGGTGCTGGCGAGCGACATCGATCAGCCCTCGGTGCAGGTGGCCCGCGAAAACGCGCGGCTGAACGTGTCAGGGCATCTGGTGCAGGCGATCCGTGCCACCGGCTTCGCGGCGCCGCAATTTGCTGATGCCGCGCCGTTCGACCTGGTGCTGGCGAATATTCTTGCCAATCCGTTGCGGCAACTGGCAGCGCCCATGACGCGACATCTGGCGCCATCGGCGCTGGTCATTCTGTCGGGCCTGCTGACGCATCAGGCGCCCGCGGTCATCGCCGCCTATCGCGCCCGTGGGCTGGTGCCGCTACGGCACCTGCGTATCGAAGGCTGGAGCAGCCTGTTGTTGCGCAAGGTGAATTGAAAACTCTACTCGGGTGCTTTGCGCGGGTTGCGGGCGATCGCGCCCTTCTCTGCCTTCAACGTCCGTTTGACCCGCGCTTCCGCGAACCGGTCCAGCATCTGGACGATAACGCCGCGCTGTTTCTTGTTAGCCACCGGCGGAACCGGGCCGCGGTCGGCCGGCGGCGAAATCTTCTCGAACGTGAAAGCAGGCATGGTGTATCCCCTCTTCGTTGAGTTGAAACACTCCTCGGACCTCCCGGTATCCTGAGCCGAACAGCACCGCAAAACCGTTCCATCCGACTGACGCGGACGGATATAATGAAGCACGGATTATGCCAAATTGTGGCCAGCCCCGCTGCATTGCGGACCGCTCCACCGAACCCTAAAGTGACAAGGCGATGTTCGAAGCCCATTTCCAGACATTCGAAGAACCCGAAGGCGGCGTGGCGCTGACCGCACGGCTGGCCCGCTTTCGCGAGGAGCTTGCACGGCGAAAGCTGACGGGATTCGTCATTCCGCGCGCCGATCAGCAGCAAAACGAGTATGTCGCAGCCTCCGAAGAGCGGCTGGCCTGGCTCACCGGCTTCACCGGTTCGGCCGGCATAGCGATCGTCCTGACGCGCGAGGCCGTCGTTTTCGTCGATGGCCGCTATACGCTGCAGGCCGCCAAACAGGTCGACCGCAAGGCCTGGCATATCGAGCCGCTGGCCGATCCGCCGCCGGAACATTGGCTGACCAAGCACCTTGCGGCCGGCGATCGCCTCGGTTTTGACCCGTGGCTGCACACTTCCGCGGCAGCCGAGCGGCTGACCGCCGCCTGTACCAAGGCGGGCGCGGAGCTGATCGCGGTCGACAGCAACCCGCTGGACCAGGTGTGGACCGAGCGCCCGGCGCCGCCGCTCGGCCCCGTTTCCGTTCATGGCGTGCAGTTTTCCGGCGAGATCGAAGCCGAAAAACTCAGGCGGATCCGGCTTGAGATCAGCAAGCTCGGGGCCGAGGCGCTGGTTCTGTCTGATAGCCACGCGGTGGCCTGGACCTTCAACATCCGCGGCGCCGACGTCTCGCACACGCCGCTGCCTTTGTCCTACGCGCTGGTGCCGAAGGACGGCCGCCCCACCATCTTCATCGACCACCGCAAGCTTTCCAACCTGACGCGCGACCATCTCGAACAATCAGCCGACGTCCGGGATCCCGACGCGCTGGTGCCCGATCTGACCGAACTCGCGCGCAGCGGCGCCGCGATCGCCCTCGACAGCGCCACGGCCGCCGATGCGCTCAGCCGCCTGATCGCGGGCGCCGGCGGAAAACCGGTGAGCGGCAACGATCCGGTGAGCCTGCTGAAGGCGGTGAAGAACAGCACCGAAATCGAGGGCACGCGGACCGCGCACCAGCGCGACGCGGTGGCGCTGACACGCTTCCTCGCCTGGATCGACCGCGAGGCGCCATCCGGCGCGCTGACGGAGATCGACACCGTCGAGGCGCTGGAAACCTTTCGGCGCCAGACCTGCGCGCTGAAGGATGTTTCGTTTCCGACCATCGCCGGGACCGGGCCGAACGGCGCGATCGTGCATTACCGCGTCACCCGCAAGAGCAACCGGCGGATTTCGCCCGGCGATCTCCTGCTGATCGATTCCGGCGCGCAATATGAAGACGGCACCACCGACGTCACCCGCACGATCGCGATCGGCAATCCCACCGACGAAATGCGCGACCGCTTCACCCGCGTGCTGCGTGGCCACATCGCGATTGCGCGCGCGGTGTTTCCCGACGGCACCACTGGCGCGCAGCTCGATTCCTTTGCGCGGCAATTCCTGTGGCAGGCCGGCCTCGATTTCGAGCACGGCACCGGCCATGGCGTCGGCAGCTATCTCTCGGTGCACGAAGGCCCGGCGCGGATTTCAAAACTCGGCACCACGCCGCTGAAGCGCGGCATGATCCTTTCCAACGAGCCCGGCTATTACAAGACCGACGCCTATGGCATCCGGATCGAGAACCTCGAACTCGTCATCGGCACCGACGTGCCAGGTGCCGACAAGCCGGTGAATGCGTTCGAGACGCTGACGCTGGCGCCGATCGACCGCCGCCTGATCGACGTGAACATGCTCAGCCCGACAGAGCTGAAATGGCTGAACGATTACCATGAGCGCGTCAATCGCGCGGTGCGCCCGCATCTCGACGACAACGCCACGAAGCTGTGGCTCGATGAGGCGACGGCGGCGATGCTGCCGCTTTAATCGTCATTTCGGCGCACGAAGACGCACCCCGCAAATGACGGATGCGACAAGGGCATGGCCGCATGCTGAAACATCCGTATCCGCCATGAGCCATCGCGCTACAGTCTGATTCAACCAACAGAATCTTCAACAGCAGGATCGGACTGAATGCACGGCGTCGTGGGCAAACCGCCCGGCGCGGCGGCGAATGCCGTCGCGACCTCAAAAATCATGCTGCTGATGCTGGTCGCCATGACCGGTGTCGCGCCGATCTCGCTTTACATGCTGGTGCCGGCGCTGCCCGTGCTGGCGACGATGTTCGGCAGCGACATCTCGATCGCGCAGATGACGGTGTCGCTGTTCATGGTCGGCATCGCCTGCTCGCAGCTCGTCATGGGGCCGTTGTCGGACAAGTACGGCCGCCGTCCGGTGCTGCTCGCGGGCCTTGCCCTGATGGTGGCGGCCAGCATCGGCTGCTCGCTGGCGCAGACGCTGCCGCAGTTGATCGCCGCGCGATTCCTGCAGGCGCTCGGCGGCGCCACCGGCATGGTGGTGAGCCGCGCCATCGTCCGTGATCTCTACAGCCGCGACCGCATCAGCTCCATGATCAGCCTCGTCATCGGGGTGATGATGGTGGCGCAGATGCTGAGTGCGCTCGCCGGCGGCCTGCTGGAGACCGCGTTCGGCTGGCGCGCGATCTTCTATTCCATCACCGCGGCTTCACTCGGTGTCGCCGTGCTGATCGCCGTTGCGCTGCCCGAGACGCGGCGCGACCGCGGCGTGAGCAGCAGCTTCCGCGGCGATGTCGGCAAGCTGATGCGCGACCGCGCCTTTCTCGGCTATGTGCTGTGCCAGGTGCTGGCTTCCCAGATCATCTTCACCTTTGCCGGCGGCGGTCCCTACATCGTGGTGACGCAGATGGGCCGAACCACCGCCGAGTATGGCGCATGGTTCGCGACCACCGGATTTGCGTATCTGGTCGGCAACCTGTTCTGCGTCCGCTTCGCGCCGCGCCATTCGCTGGAGAAGCTGATCTGGTTCGGGCTGGCGCTGCAATTCGCCGGCGCGCTGCTGAACCTGATCTTCAGCATCGTTGGGACCAACCAGGCGCCGCTCTGGCTGTTCGGCACCCAGATGATCGTGATGGTCGCCAACGCCTTCGTGATGAGCAATGCCGCGGCCGGCGCCATCAGCGTGCGGCCCGAGGCCGCCGGCACCGCGGCGGGCGCGATGGGTTTCCTGCAACAGGGCATCGGCGCGCTGGTCTCGCAATTCGGCGCCTATCTCGGCGGCCACTCCACCACGACGCTGCCGCTGACGGCGGCGATCTTCGCGCTGTCGATCGCGTGTGCGTCGGCGATGTTCTTTCTCGTGCCGCGGCCAACGGTCGTGGTCAGCGAGGAATTGATGGCGAAGGCGGAGCAGGAAGAGAGCGGGATGCTGTGAGGTTACGATCGCAGCCTCGACCGTCATTGCGAGCGCAGCGAAGTAAAGTAATTCATACACGGCATGCGGAGAGGTGGATTGCTTCGCCTCGCTCGCAATGACGTGGATATAGTTTCGCCTTCTCGCGACGCATCGCGCCCGAGGTTTGCATCTTCTTTGCCCTCCTCTTGAACAGAGGGCGCAGGGAAGACCGGGTGCACGCTGCACCCGCGGTCCCGTGTGCAAATGCACATGGCAAAAGCGCACACGAGCATACAGGTACAGGCGAAACACTCCGGCCTTCCCTGCGCAATGGCTTTACGGCTTATATCGAGCTCTCCCCGGTGAACGGCTCTTTTGCCACCGTCGCTCCACGATGTGACTCGTAAAACTTGACGCCAGCACCGCGACGTCAGAACCACACGACTTCGCCGTACGCTTGAGCCACACACGTCAGTCGCAGCTCTCGCGTCCATCGCACCCCACCGCGCGTTCGTGACGATGGCCAACGCCCCTCATCCGCCGTGAGACGGGCGGAGTTATGCGGGTGATTTGGGTGAGAACGAAAGCAGAATATTTTTGCGCGCGGGACTGGACAGGCTTTTGGTGATTTGCCCGTCGTGCCAATTGGTCGCACCCGACGACGCCATTTCGTCATTGCGAGCCAGGCAAATCAATCCATCACTTTCTTTATGCCGCAATGGATTGCTTTGCTCGCAATGACGGCTGGATACAGTCTGCCTGCGACGAGCGTGCATGATGCCCGATTTTCTCAAGATTGTTGTGCTGGGCGCTCTGCTTGCACTCTCGTCCAGGCCGGTCATAGCAAAAGATCAGGACACGGTTGCGCCTGTGGTCTTTGATTGCTGGGAGCCCGAGCGCACTTTCAAGCGGTGTGCGGCAACCGGCCCCGACGGGCGGCCGCGCTTGAAGCGATCCTATTTGGCTCGACTTCGATATGACCGAGGTGGGCTGGCTTCCGTCTTGTTGTTCAATGGGACTGACAAACGAAAAGCCCAATGGTTCTACGTTCGACGTGGCGTCATCCCAGTGCCGGTTGAATCAATGGACAACGGCCCGGACTATTTCGAGGATGGTCTCGCGCGGTCGCGGGTCGGCGGCAAGATTGGATACATCGACCGCAAACTCAACCTCGTGATCGCAGCAACTTATGACGGAGCCTATCCATTCAAGGATGGAGTTGCTGTTGTCTGCACGGCTTGCACTATTGTCTATGACCGCAATGTCTCTGAAGGCGAGCGCAGCTGGTACGAGGGCGGACAATGGGGACGCATCGACCGCAGGGGGCGTGTGGTCTCACCCTTCCGATCGTGGGAGACATATCAGCGGCTCGAATTCAACTGACGGCCGAACGCGTGCGAGGAATTGATTGAGCAAGCGGAGGAGGCGTCCGCCTTGTGCGCAATTGCGCACTGGGGCGGGCGATCCAGTACGCCGAGGCTTCTCGATCTGTCACAACCGTCTCTGGAATACCGGGTCACCCGCTTTCGCATGTGACGACACAGGAATGCGTCGCACCACCCTACTCCCCGATCAGCTTCAGCCACTCATCCTCGGTCAGCACCGGCACGCCGTGCTTCTTGGCTTCCGCCAGCTTTGACCCCGCCCCCGGGCCCGCAACGACATAGTCCGTCTTCTTGGATACCGAACCGGCTGCCTTGGCGCCCAGCCGTTCGGCCGTCGCCTTGGCCTCGTCGCGCGTCATTTTTTCCAGCGAACCCGTGAAGACCACGGTCTTGCCCGCAACCGCCGAATTGCTCTTCGGCTTTTCGGCGTCGATGATCTCTTCGAGTTCTTTCGTCAGCCGCTCGACGATGCCGCGGTTGTGGCTCTCGCCGAAATAGGCGGCGACGCTCTTGATCACTGTGTCGCCGATCTGGTCGAGTGCGTCCATCTCGGCGATGGTCTCCTCGTCCCCCTTGGCGACCTTGAGGCAGGCATCGTGGAATGCGTCCCATGAGCCGTAGCCGCGCGCCAGAGCAAGTGCAGTCGTTTCCCCGACATGGCGCATGCCGAGTGCATAAATAAAACGCTCCAGCGCAATGCGGCGGCGGCTCTCAATCGCGGTAAAGAGGTTGCGCACCGAGGTTTCGCCGTAGCCCTCGATCTCCTCCAGCTTCAGCTTGGCGTTGCGTTTTTGCAGCGTGAAGATGTCGGCGGGCTCCTTCACCCAGCCTTCGTCGAAGAAGTACTGAAGCTGCTTCTCGCCGAGCCCGTCGATGTCGAAGGCGCGCCGCGAAACGAACAGTTTCAGATGCTCGATCTTCTGGAACGGACAGGCGAACTCGCCGGTGCAGCGGGCGCGGGAGCCTTCCTCACCGGTTGCCGTTTCCTCGCGCACGACGTCGGTGTGCAGCGGGCACGGACATTTTGTTGGAAATTTATAGGGCTTCGAGTCGTTCGGGCGCTTGTCGATGATGACGTCGACCACCTGCGGGATGACGTCCCCGGCGCGCTGAATCACGACGGTGTCCCCACGCCTGATATCGCGCCCCTCGCGCAACTGCTCGCCGTCACCGCCGATGCCCTTGATGTAATCCTCGTTGTGCAGCGTGACGTTCTGCACGATCACACCGCCGACGCCGACCGGCTCCAGCTTGCCGACCGGTGTGAACGATCCGGTGCGGCCGACCTGGATTTCGATGTCCTTGAGCACCGTCATGGCGCGCTCGGCCGGGAATTTGTGCGCAATGGCCCAGCGCGGCGTGCGCGAGACGAAACCGAGCCGCTCCTGCCAGTCGATCCGGTCGATCTTGTAGACGACCCCGTCGATGTCGTAATCGAGCTCGGCGCGCTGCTCCTCGATCTTGCGATGGAATGCGATCAGATGCTCGACGGAGTGGCAGAGCTTTGTCAGCGGGTTGGTCTTGAAGCCGCAGCGCTCGAACCAGTGGATCATGCCGGCTTGAGTCTTTTCGGGCATCGCGCTCATCTGGCCCCAGGAATAGGCGAAGAAGCCGAGCGGGCGCGAAGCGGTGATCGAAGGATCTTTCTGGCGAAGCGAACCCGCGGCGGAATTTCGCGGATTGGCGAAGATCGTGTCGCCCGCGGTCTTCTGACGTTCGTTCAGCGCCAGAAAAGCGTGCTTGGTCATATAGACCTCGCCGCGCACCTCGCAGATATCAGGGATATTGCGGCCCTTCAGCCTGTGCGGCACATCTTCCAGCGTGCGGATATTGGCGGTGACATCCTCGCCTACCGCACCGTCGCCGCGGGTGGCGGCGGTAACGAGTTCGCCGCCCTCGTAGCGCAGCGACATCGAGAGCCCGTCGATCTTCGGCTCGGCAGAGAAATCGATCTTGTCGTCGCTGAGCTTGAGAAAGCGCTCGATGCGGCCAACGAAGTCGAGCACATCCTGTTCGGCGAACGCGTTGTCGAGCGACAGCATCGGCACCGCATGGCGAACTTTTTTGAAACGCCCCGACGGCGCCGCGCCGACCTTCTGCGACGGCGATTCCGCCGTGACGAATTCGGGAAACCGCTTCTCGATGGCGTTGTAGCGCTGCCGCAGCGCGTCATATTCGGCGTCGCTGACGCTGGGCGCGTCCTCCTGATAATAGCGCTTGTCGTGGCCCTCGAGCTCCAGCGCCAGCCGCATGTGCTCGACCTTGGCCTGTGCCTTGGTGAGCTTGGCAACGTCGGTCAGGCTTTTTGTTTTTGCTGTCTTGGCCATGACGGCTAGCTCGCCGCGCGCAACAGCCGCTCCGCCGCCGCCCTCGCCTCCGCCGTGATCTCGGCGCCCGCCAGCATGCGGGCGATTTCCTCGCGGCGGTGGTCGGCGGCGAGCGCGTTGACGCGGGTGGCGACGCGCTTGCCCTTGTCGAGCGCATCCTTGGAAATGAGCAGGTGCGTACTGGCCCGTGCGGCGACCTGCGGCGCATGCGTCACCGCCATCACCTGGACCTGGCCGGCCAGCCGCGACAGCCGCGCGCCGATCGCGTCCGCCACCGCGCCGCCGACACCGGTATCGATTTCGTCGAACACCAGCGTGGGCGCCGAGCCGCGGTCGGACAGCACCACCTTGAGCGCCAGCAGGAAGCGCGACAGCTCACCACCGGAAGCGACCTTCATCAGCGGCCCCGGTTTTGTCCCCGGATTGGTCTGCACCCAGAACTCGACGCGATCGATGCCCTGCGGCCCCGGTGACTTCGCATCGGTCTCGACCTGCGTCATGAACTTTGCGCGCTCGAGCTTCAGCGGCGCGAGTTCGGCGTTGACTGCCTTGTTGAGCTTCTCGGCGGACTTGTTGCGGGCCGCGGAAAGCTTCTCGGCTGCCACGCCATAGCGCTGGTCGGCCTCGGCAGCGGCGGCTTCCAGCTTCTTCAACTGATCCGCGCCGGCATCGATCAGCGCCACGTCGGCGACGAATTTGGCGGCGAGCGCCGCGAGCCCGTCGACTGGCGTCGAATATTTGCGCGAGGCGGCGCGCAGCGCGAACAGCCGCTCCTCGATGCGCTCCAGCTCGGCGGGATCGAAATCGGCCGCGACCAGGGCTGCGCTGAGATGCTGGTCGGCCTCTTCCAGCGCGTTGATCGCGATATCGATCGCCTTCACCGCCGGCTCGACCAGCGCGGGCGAATTGGCGGCGCGGCGTTCGAGGCGGCGTACTGCGGCGGCCAGCGCCGGCACCGGCGAATGGGGGCCGCCGACCGCCTCCTGCGCCTCGCGCAGGTCGCTTGCGATCTTCTCGCCCTGCATCATGATGGTGCGGCGTCCGGCGAGCGCGGTCTCCTCGCCCTCCTTCGGCTTCAACGTCTTCAGCTCGTCGGCGGCGTGGCGCAGATAGTCCGCCTCGCGCGCGGCGCGTTCCATGCTGGCGCGATGCGCGTCGAGCGCTTGATTCGCGGTGCGCCGCGCCTCCCATAGCGTTTCCAGCGCCGCGACCTCTTTCTCCAGCCCGGCAAAGGCATCGAGCAACTGCCGGTGCGTCGAGGCGTCAACCAGCGCGCGCTCGTCATGCTGGCCGTGGATCTCGACCAGGACAGCGCCGACCGCTTTCAGGGTCTGCACGCTGATCGACTGGTCGTTGATGAAGGCGCGGGTGCGGCCGTCGGCGAGCTGCACGCGGCGCAGAATCATTTCGCAGGATTCTTCAGAACTCGCATCGTCGAGACCGTTCTCGGACAGGATCCTTGCGGCCGGATGGCCCTTGGGAACGTCGAAAGTGGCCGTCACCTGGCCCTGCTCTGCGCCATGGCGAACCAGGCCCGAATCGCCGCGGCCGCCAAGCGCCAGCGCGAAGGCATCGAGCAGGATGGATTTGCCCGCGCCGGTCTCGCCGGTCAGCACCGCGAGGCCACGGGAGAATTCGATATCGAGCCGTTCGATCAGGACGATGTCACGGATCGACAGACGCGCCAGCATGCGAAGTAAATTCCTAGCCGAGACCCATCTTCTTGAAGGCCCTGGAAATATAGGAACCCTTGTTCTCGCTCGGCTCGAGACCACCCGACTTTACAAGATTATAGGCGTCCTTGTACCAGCGGCTGTCAGGAAAGTTGTGTCCAAGTACGGCCGCCGCCGTCTGCGCCTCGCCGACGATGCCGATCGCCATATAGGCCTCGGTGAGGCGGTAGAGCGCTTCCTCGACGTGGCGGGTGGTCTGATAGCGCGTGACCACGGTCTTGAAACGGTTGATCGCCGGAGTGAAGTCGCGCTTATCCAAATAATAGCGGCCGACGTCCAATTCCTTGCCGGCGAGCTGGTCGCGCGCGCCTTCAAGCTTGGCCTTGGCGGAGTTGGCATATTCCGAGGTCGGATATTTGCGAATCACCTCTTCCAGCGCCGCGATCGCCTTTTCGGTGCGGCCCTGGTCGCGGGAGATGTCCGGGATCTGGTCGTAATGCGAGGCCGCGATCAGATATTGCGCATAAGCAGCATCCGGGCTGCCGGGATGCAGCGTGACGTAACGGGTCGCAGCACCAATGCAGCTGTCGTAGTCGCCGGAATTGTAGAAGGAATAGGCCGACATCAGCAGCGATTTGCGCGCCCAGTCGGAATAAGGATGCTGGCGATCGACTTCCTCGAATTTCTTCGAGGCCGCCTTGTTATCCTTGCGCTGGTTCATCAGGTACAAGCCCTCATTGTAGAGCTTGTCCGCCGGTTCCTCGTTGAAGGTGTCGTCCTTGGCGGTGAACTTGTCCCAGAGCGCGCCGGTGCCGCATCCGCTCAAGGGAATGGCGAGCGCAATCAGGCCCGCCGCCAGCCGCAGCGACCGTAGTGATTTGCGTGGTTCAAGCGTCATACGCTGTGCCGACATTGAATCTGTGACCTGACGCCTTTGATGCGGTTGATGACTGGAGCCCGCCTGCCCATGAACCGCGGTCATGGAAGCCATATTTCCCGTGCCCAATGCATAATTCCTCAGGGGCCCGTAGCGCTTGTCGTGCAACCGCGAGCCTCTGTAGCCGAAAAATGGTCCTCAACCAACCGAATACGCAGCCAATTCGCCCGGATTAAGGCGGCGGAACGGGCATCGTTACCGATTGTGGTTACTACGGAAAACGCGTCTGTACGGCACGAAAGCCCGGCCTTCGCAGCCGAAGTCAGTGGATTTCACAAGCCAAGGTCAAGGACATTTCGCAAAGCGAAAGTCAGGACATTTCGCAAAGCGAAAGTCAGGACACATCCGGACCATAGGCCGGGGCGATCAAACCGCCCACCATGCCTGCGCCGGCCTCAACATGGCCACGGGTACGGCGTGCCGGTTCGGCCTCGACCACCCGCCAGGCGCTGGGATCGGCCAACAGGGCCGTCAGTACGGCGTGGTTCAGCTTGTGGCCGCCACGCACCGAGCGATAGGCGCCGAGCAGCGGCAAACCGGCCAGGGTCAGATCGCCAACCGCGTCCAGCGCCTTGTGGCGGGCGCATTCATCGGAAAAGCGCAGGCCTTCGGTGTTGAGCAGACGGGCGTCGTCGAGCACCACCGTATTCTCAAACGAGGCGCCGCGCGCAAAACCGGCGCTCCAGAGCCGCGCGACGTCGTTCATGAAGCCGAAGGTCCGGGCGCGGGAAACCTCGCGGCGGAAGCTTTCAGGATTGAGATCGAGCGAGAAATTCTGGCGGCCGATCACGGGATTGGCGAAGTCGATCTCGATCTCGACGCGGAACCCGCCTGCATGCGGCCGCAACTCGCCGAAGCTGTCGCCGATCGCAACCTGGACCGGCTTCAGCACCTGAATGAAGCGGCGGGAGGCCGACTGGGTGACAATGCCGGCCTGATCGATGGCGGCGACGAAGGCCGCCGCGCTGCCGTCCATGATCGGAACTTCGGGACCGTCGACTTCGATGATGGCGTTGTCGACGCCCATGCCGCGCAAGGCAGCGAGGACATGTTCCGCAGTGGAAACCAGCGGGCCTTCGCGGTCGCCGAGAACGGTAGCAAGATCGGTGGCGGTTACAGATTCTGCGATGGCGGGAACTTCGCGGTCGGCCTCATCAAGGCCGGTGCGGACAAAAATAAAACCCGCATCCACAGGAGCAGGACCAAGCGTCAGGCTGACAGGTAAACCGGAATGAACGCCAACGCCCGTTACGGTGGCTTGCGACCGAAGCGTGGTTTGCCGGCTGAATTTCATCGATAACTGCCCACTACCCTGACTTAACCCAAAGACGGGAACCGCGCGTAGGTGGCGATTCGCGTTCTAGGCATCCCCAAGTCACGGCAGACCATAACTATTTCCCAATGCGCGCCAACTCACGCTTCTTTACGGATTGTTACCCTATCTCTGCCGCAATCACGCCAAGGGTTAACCAAATTCCGGCACGGCCGAAGGCCGTTTCAGCTGCAATAGCTGATCACGGAATGAATAATTAATCATTTAAAATCAGTTGCTTGACTGACCAACCGCGCCTCGGCACCCAGCCAAAGAGAGGGCCCCGGCTGGGTCAGCCGGGGCCCCTTGGGTCGCCTTAATTGTTACAAAAGCTCAGTTGGCCTGGCGTCGGAGGAAGGCCGGGATATCAAGATGGTCGTCGCCCTGTGGCGTCTGGGCAACAGGCGCTGGGCGGCCATGGACGTCCAAACCTTGCGGCGCCGGGCGTTTTGCGTACTCTGATACCGGCTCGTGATTCGCCGCCATTTGCTGGGCGACGGTCCGCTGCGGCTTGCGATCGGGCAGCGGCGGCAGCGGCGCCATCGCCGGACCGGAGGCGCGGGCCGAAATCGGCGGCTCGGTCTCTTCGTCTCGGCGGCCGAGCCCGACATTGGCGAGCCGCTGCAACAGCGAGAGCTTGGACTTCTGCGGGTGCTCCTCTTCGGCCTCACCGCGGGCCTGCCGGATTTCGGCCTGCGCCGGCATCGGCAGATCCTCGAATTTCGGCATCCGCGGCGAGCGGGCCGGCGCACGTTCGGCCGCCTGCGGGATGAAGGTTTCGGGGGTCGCAGGCTGCTCGGGCTCGATGCGGGCGGCCTCGTTATGATCCGGGAACAAAGTCGGCTTCTGCGCGATCGGGCGGACCGTGACGTCGCCATAGGAAGCCGGCTGGATCGGAGCCTGTTGCGGCGTATCAACCGCAGCTGCGATCGCAGCAAGCGCCGCACGCTCGACATTGTTGGCCTGACGTTGCGCCGACGCGACGGCCGGGGCCTGCGCGGGAGCCGGAGCAATCGCCTGCTGCGCGGGCGCCGGCTCGAGCTTCTGGGCGCGTTCGGCCAGCCGCGCATTGTCGGCGCGCAGGCGAGCGGTCAGTTCGGCCAGGCGGTTGTCGGGCGAGGACGTGGCGCCGGCAGTGGCCGTGGTCGCGGCCGCCGGGGCGGCGGCGGCATTGCGCGCGATCTGCGCCTGCTCGATGCCGGTGGCGACGACGGAGACGCGGATGATGCCGTCGAGCGTCTCGTCGAAGGTGGCGCCGACGATGATGTTGGCGTCCTGGTCGACTTCCTCGCGAATCCGGGTGGCGGCTTCGTCGACTTCGAACAGCGTCAGGTCCTTGCCGCCGGTGATCGAGATCAGCAGGCCGCGGGCCCCCTTCATCGATGAGTCGTCGATCAGCGGGTTGGCGATCGCAGCTTCGGCCGCGGTCAGCGCGCGCTTCTCGCCGGTGGCTTCGCCGGTGCCCATCATCGCCTTGCCCATCTCCTTCATCACCGCCCTCACGTCGGCGAAGTCGAGGTTGATCAGGCCTTCCTTGACCATCAGGTCGGTGATGCAGGCAACGCCCGAATAGAGCACCTGATCGGCCATCGCGAAGGCATCGGCGAAGGTGGTCTTTTCGTTGGCGACCCGGAACAGGTTCTGGTTCGGGATGATCAAGAGCGTATCGACCACCTTGTGCAGTTCGGCGATGCCGGACTCGGCGGTGCGCATGCGGCGCATGCCCTCGAAGTGGAACGGCTTGGTCACCACGCCGACGGTGAGGATACCCATTTCGCGCGCGGTCTTGGCGATGACGGGGGCGGCACCCGTGCCGGTGCCGCCGCCCATGCCCGCGGTGACGAACACCATGTTGGCGCCCGAGAGGTGGTCGCGAAGTTCGTCGATGACTTCCTGCGCCGCCGCCGCGCCGACATCAGGCTGGGACCCCGCGCCGAGGCCCTGCGTCACCTGGGTGCCCATCTGCACGATGCGCTGCGCCTTCGACATGGTCAGCGCCTGCGCGTCGGTGTTGGCGACGACGAAATCGACGCCCTGCAACCCGGCAGTGATCATGTTATTGACGGCATTGCCGCCTGCTCCACCGACGCCGAAGACAGTAATCCGCGGTTTCAGCTCGCTGATGTCAGGGGGGGTCAGATTGAGTGCCATGGTTGCCTCTCCTACGACGCGCGCGTTGGTTCGCCCCGGCCGACGGCCGCGGGATTTGGTGAAAATCGTTTGGTCATTGGACCGGTCATCAGAAGCCCTCGCGAAGCCATCGTCCGACCTTTCCGAAATAGCCGTCAGTCCCTGTCCTGAGCTGCCGCGTATGCCGCGGTTCGACGTGTTCCAGATGAGCGTATTGCGGATAGACCAAAAGGCCGGTCGGCACCGCGAACGAGGCGCTCTTGGCCTCGTTGGGCAGCCGGCCGAAACCGAGCGGCCGGCCGATCCGGACCGACCGGTTGAGAATGCGGGTGGCGAGTTCGACGGTGCCGGTGAGCTGGGACGCGCCGCCGCTCAAGACAACCCGCGCCCGCGGCTCTGCCGCAAAGGGGGAATCCGCGAGCCGGTCCCGGACCATTTCAAAAATCTCCTCGGCGCGATGCCGGACGATGTTCGCGATCGTGGCGCGCGAGACGATCTGCGGTGCATCGTGTTCCTCTCCCGCAGTCGGAACAGACATCAACTCGCGCGCGTCGGACCCGCCGGTCAGCACGGTCCCGTATAAAGTCTTGATTCGCTCGGCATCTGCAATGCATGCGCCGACGCCGCGTGCAAGATCCATGGTCACGTGCTGTCCGCCGAGCGCAAATCCTGATGCATGAACGAAGCGGCCGGCGGAATAAGTCGCAATCGTGGTCGATCCGGCGCCCATTTCGACCACGGCGGCGCCGAGATCGGCCTCGTCGTCGGTCAACACGGAAAGGCCTGCGACATAAGGACTCGCCGACATGGCTTCGACATTGAGATGGCAGCGCTCGACCACCAGCATCAGATTGCGGGCAACGGTGGCATCCGCCGTCACCACGTTCATGTCGACGCCGAACTGCCGGGCCACCATGCCGCGGGGGTCGCGGATGCCCTTGACGCCATCCAGCGCGTAGCCGACCGGCAGCGCGTGCAGCACGGTGCGACCCTCGCCGGTGGCGTGGCGCATGCCGGTGGACGTCACCCGGGTGACGTCATCGGCGGTAACGGCGCCGCCCCTGATATCGGCGGCAGCCTCGACCAGCTGGCCCTGCAGCCGGCCGCCGGAAACCGACAGCAATACTGACTCAACGCGGACCTTGGCCATACGCTCGGCCAGCGCCACGGCCTGCCGCACCGCCTGTTCGCATTCGGCGAGATCGACCACAGCGCCGGCCTTGACGCCGCGCGACTGGATCTGGCTGTAGCCGATCAATTCCACCGCATGGGTACGGCCGCGCAGCGCGTCGTTCGCCGGCGACGGCTTCAGCCGTGCGATCATGCAGGCGATCTTGCTGGTGCCGACATCGAGCGACGCCACCAGCGCGGTGCGCTTGTGATCGACGGGGCGCGTCTTCGGGGTCTGGTTGCGATCGAGGCCGGTCATGCGTCACCGGCCTTTTTCTTGGGTTTCTTGTCCTTGAACAGTTCTTCGCGGGCCTTGGCCGCGTCTTCAGACAATTGCACCGTCAAGCGGTCCGGCAGGCGCATGTCGACCGCGACGATATCGCGCGAGAACAGCAGGTCGTCCTTGTCCAGCTTGCTCAGCACGGCAAGCGCATTGCCAACGTCGTTCTCCGGCAGGCGGATGTCGAGGCCGTCCTTCAGCCGCAGATTCCAGCGCCGTTCGCCGACGAGGATCGCAGCCTTGGTCGCGGTGCGAACCTGCGGATAGCGGTCGAGCAGCGCGAGGAAATCACGGGCCTTGACGTCGGCGCCCTTGCCCACCACCAGCGGCAGCGTCACGAAGCGGCGCGACACGTAGGGCTCCAGCACCGCGCCGTCCTCCGATATCACGGACAGCCGGCCCTCCTGCTGCCACAGCGCGAACGCCGTACGCTCGACGATGTCGATCTGCAGCTGACCGGGATAAAGCTTCAGGATGGTCGCGTCAGCGATCCACGGATTGGCCTTGAGCCTGTCGCGCACGGTGGCGGCGTCGAGGAACAACAGCGAGGAGCGGCCATTGACGCCGCCGATCGCAAGCACCTCGTCCTGGCTCAATTGCTTGCGGCCGTTGATGGCAACCGTCGTGATGCGGAATCCGGCCGAATTGGCCAGCGCATTGCGGGTATCGTTAAGCGCCACCATGAAGTCGTCGACATGGCCGCCCTTGACGATACCCAGGCCTGCGCTGCCGAGCAGCATCAGCACGGTCAAGGCGACGCCTGCGCGGTTCGGAAGGTAACGTTCGACCAGCAGGACCAGGCGATTCGACGGTTCGCGATCGATCACAGGCCTTGCCGGGACGCGGGCACGAAGGCCCATCCGCTCGCGCAGCAGCACGGCCGCTCCAATAGCAGCCGCTTTCAGGTCAGCTTGGGGCCCCAGCGATCTCAGCGACCGAGCGAGGCGTCCTGCACCATCCATTGCACGAGCCTGTCCAAGTGTTGTTCCCGCAAGCGTTTTGCGGGTTCCGGCCCATGTGACGCCTCGGTTTTGCCGGACTTGGTGCTGATCTGAAGTCGGAACAGCGCACGCCCCGGCAGCCAAGCGCCACATGCGCCGCCAGCGTTAACCTTCGGACTTCCTGGTAAACAAAGTGTAAATTCGGGGCACCGGTGACGCGTTTTGACGCGTCTTTTGAGTGGTTTGCCGGCTAATTCTTAGGATTTTAGCAACAATTCTCGTGGCGAGGTTAGTTCCGGGTTAACGGCCTGTTAACTGGCCGGTCGGCCGGTCAGACCCGTTCCCGGTTGCGCCGTTCGGCCAGCGCGATCTGGTCGCGCAGAAAATCCGGGAATTCGATCCCCTGCGCCTTCAGCGCCTTCGGGTAGAGCGATGCGGCGGTCAGGCCCGGCAGCGTGTTGGTTTCCAGGTAAACCAGCCCCTTCGCCGAGACGATGAAGTCGGTCCGGGAATAGCCGCTGCACGACAGCGCCCGGTGCGCCCGCAGCGCCTGGTCCATGAGGGCTGTGCTGATCTCGGGCGAAAATCGTCCCGGACAGATCTCCTGGGTGGATTTGAGCAAGTACTTCGCCGTGTAGTCGAACGCGCCTTCCGCCGGAACGATTTCGATCGGCGGCAATGAAAGCACCGAACCGTCTGGCCGCTCCAGCACGCCGCAGGTCGCCTCCACACCCGGCACGAACGGCTCGATCAGATATTCCTCTGTTTTGGCGGCGTTGCGCACGGCGACGAGATCCTGCTTCGCATTGACGAAGATCAGGCCATAGCTCGATCCGTCCCGCGCCGGCTTTGCGATCAGCCTGCCGTATTCCGCAAACGCCGCGTCGAGGTTTTCCAGGGCGACGCCGGCCGGCGCTGCGACGCCCGCATAGGCCGCAAAGCGTTTTGCCGCCACCTTGTCGAAAGCGAGATTCGACGACGCCGAGCCGGAGCCGGTGAAGGGAATCCCGCGCAGTTCGCACATCGCCTGCAATTCGCCGTTCTCGGCCCGGCCGCCATGCAGGCCGAGCACCAGCACGCGATCCTCGGACTTCGCCTTGTCGAGCGCGGCTTCGAGCGACAGGCCGCGGTTGCCGGGTTTGAATTCATCCTCAAACGGACGCGAATGCTCGAGGAGTGCCTTTGAGCTGACGTCGTGGACGGTATCGGCAACGTCCCAAAACCAGAGGTCGGCCTCAGGCAAGGCCCGATGCAGCGCCTGGGCGCTCGCGACCGAGACCAGCCGCTCCTTGTTGGTGCCGCCAAAGAGAATGGTCGTCCGCATCAGCCTCGCTCGATTCCGATCCGCTTGATTTCCCAGTGTAGCTCGATTCCAGAATTCGCTTTAACCCGCTCGCGCACGGTTTCACCCAGCGTTTCAATATCATGCCCGGTAGCATTACCGGTGTTGATGAGGAAGTTGCAGTGCATTTCCGAGACCTGCGCCCCGCCGACGCGCAAGCCCCGGCAGCCGGCGGCGTCGATCAGTTTCCAGGCGCTGTCTCCGGGCGGATTCTTGAAGGTCGATCCTCCGGTCTTTTCGCGAATCGGCTGCGCGGTTTCGCGATGGGTCTGCACTTCATTCATCTTCGCGCGAATGGCTTCAGCATCCGTGATGGCGCCGCGGAAACGCGCAGAGGTGAAAATCACCGAGGGATCGACGCCGCTGTTGCGATAGACGAACTTCATGCCGGCATTGGTGAAGACATGCCTGGTGCCGTCGCGGCCGATGCCGACAGCTTCGATCAGAACGTCCTTGGTCTCGCTGCCATTGGCGCCGGCATTCATCCGCAGCGCGCCGCCGATGGTGCCGGGAATGCCGAAGAAAAATTCCATGCCGCCGATGTTGGCGGCAGCCGCGGTCTCCGCCACGCGCTTATCGAGCGCGGCAGTGCCCGCGCTGACGATATCGCCAGAAGCCAGTGTCTCGCCGAACGCCCGCGGCGACAGGCGGATCACCACCCCCGCCATGCCGCCGTCACGCACGATCAGGTTGGAGCCGACGCCGACGACATAGACCGGCAATGCCTTCGGAAGCCGCTTTAAGAAGTACGCGAGATCGTCTTCATCCGCCGGCGTGAACAGCACCTGCGCCGGCCCGCCGACGCGAAACCACGTCAGCTCCGCCAGCGACTGATTCGCCAGCAACCGCCCGCGCAGCTCCGGCATCGCGGTCTTGAGATCGGGTGTGATGTCGGGGAATGCCACGGCTAACCCAACGCCTTCAATTCGCCCGGCAACGCGTAGGCCCATTGCGTGATGTTGCCGGCCCCCAGGCACACCACGAGGTCGCCGGGACCGGCGAGGCCGTGAACCACCTTGGCGAGTTCGCCCGCATTCGGCAGCGGGATCACCTCGCGATGGCCGTGGGCGCGCAGTCCGAGCACGAAATGATCGCGGTCGATGCCCTCGATCGGCGCCTCGCCGGCCGGATAGACCTCGGCGACCACGACTGCATCGGCGTCGTTGAAGCAGGTGCAGAATTCCTCAAACAGCGATTGCAGGCGGGTGAAGCGATGCGGCTGAACCACGGCGATGACCTTGCCGTTGGTGGATTCACGCGCCGCTTTAAGGACGGCTGATATCTCCACGGGGTGATGGCCGTAATCGTCGATCACGGTGACGCCGTTCCACTCCCCGGTCCGGGTAAAGCGCCGCTTGACGCCGCCAAAACCTGCCATCGCCTTGCGGATCGCCTCGTCGGACATGCCGAGCTCGTGCGCCACTGCGATCGCCGCGGTGGCATTCGAGGCGTTATGCCGCCCCGGCATCGGCAGCATGAGGTCTGATATCTCGTGGGTGGCGTCGGTCTTGCGGTTGCGGAACACGACCTTGAATGTCGAGCCGCCGCCGGTGGGCGTCAGCTCGACCAGCCGCGCGTCGGCCTGTGGATTCTCGCCATAGGTGATGATGCGGCGGTCCTCGATCTTGCCGACGAGGCTCTGCACCACGGGATGATCGGTACACATCACGGCAAAGCCGTAGAACGGCACGTTCTCGACGAAATTGCGGAATGCGTCCTGGATCGCCTCGAAAGTCTTGAAGTGATCGAGATGTTCGGGATCGATGTTGGTGACGATCACGACATCGGACGGCAGCTTCAGGAACGTGCCGTCGCTCTCATCGGCTTCGACCACCATCCAGTCGCCCGCGCCCAGCCGCGCGTTGGAGCCGTAGGCGTTGATGATGCCGCCATTGATCACGGTCGGATCGAGACCGCCGGCATCGAGCAGTGTCGCCACCATCGTCGTCGTCGTGGTCTTGCCATGGGTGCCGGCAATCGCGACGCAGCTTTTCAGCCGCATCAGTTCGGCGAGCATTTCGGCCCGGCGCACCACCGGAATGCGCTGGGCGCGGGCCGCCATCAATTCGGGATTGTCGCGCTTGATCGCGGTCGAAACCACCACCACGTCGGCGCCGTCGACATTCTCGGCCTTGTGCCCGACCGAAACCGTAATCCCCTTCTCCCGCAGCCGCGCGACATTGCCGCTCTCGGAGGCGTCCGAGCCCTGCACGGTATAGCCGAGATTGCTTAAGACCTCGGCGATGCCGCTCATGCCGATGCCGCCGATCCCGACGAAGTGAATGGGTCCGATCTCGCGCGGCAGTCTCATGGAGTATTCCCTATCGTCATCATCCGCCTTGTGCGCAATTGCGCACGGGAGCGGATGATCCAGTATCCCGCGAAGCCGAGGCTCAAATCAGGCGCCGCAGGGTACTGGATGCCCCGCTTTCGCGTGGCATGACAAGGGGCAATTTTGCACGCAACGGCCTAGATTCCGGCCATTTTCATCACCAGATCGGCCAACCGCTCAGCAGCATCCAGCCTGCCGACACTGCGTGCGGCTGATGCCATCGCGGTCAGCCGAGCGGGTTCGGCGGCGAAGGCGGAGATTTCCGCTGCCAGCCGGTCGGGCGTGAATTCGGCCTGCGGAATCCGTAAAGCTCCGTCCACCTGGGCCAGCACGCCGGCATTGGCGAACTGGTCCTGGTCGATCGCGCCGGGCAGCGGAACCAGAATCGAGGGCCGGCCGATCGCGGCGAGTTCCGCCACCGTGCCGGCGCCGGAGCGCGAGATCACGAGGTGGCTGGACGCCAGCCGCGCCGGCAGGTCGGAAAAGAACGGCGCGAGTTCGGCATTGATCCTGCGCCGCTCATAGATCGCGCGCACCCGCCCCATGTCTTCCTTGCGCACCTGCTGAGTGAGAACCAGGCGGCTCCACAGCATCGGCTCCAGCTTTTCGATGGCGCCCGGCACGATATCGCTCATGACCCGCGCGCCCTGGCTGCCGCCGACCACCAGCAGGCGCAGCGGCCCGTTCGGTTCGGGAGAGGCAAACGGCACGGCGGCGGCCGTGAGGATCGCGGGCCGCATCGGCGTGCCGACGGTCACCGTCTTGCCCGCGAGATCAGGATCGCGATCGAGCACGCCCGGCAGCGATGTGGCAATGGCGTTGACGCGGCGGGCGAGAAAGCGGTTGGCGCGGCCGAGCACGGCATTGGCGTCGTGAATGATGCCGGGCACGCCGAGCAGCCTTGCCGCCATCAGCGGCGGCAGCGTCGGATAGCCGCCGAAGCCGACCACGGCGGCAGGTTTCAGCCGCCGCACCAGCCTGGCAGCAACCAGCGTGCCGTAACCAAGCGTGTAGACGGTGCGCGCCAGCGCCACCAGCGAGCGGCCGCGCACGGTCTCGCTCGGCACCACATCGATGTTATCCCGGGTGAATAGGCCGCTGTAGCGCAGCGCGCGGTCGTCGGTTGCCAGACGCACCCGCAGGCCGCGCTTGATGAGCTCGACGCCGAGCGCTTCGGCGGGAAACAGATGACCGCCGGTGCCGCCGGCGGCGAGTAGAATGAGAGGCGCGTTTTCCATGGCTTCAAATAGCCGACGCGGCGAGGCTAGTCACGCCCCATAGCGTTTTCAGAATCGATAAGGTTCTACGCGTAACCGCGCGACACGCCGGCCGCGTTCATCGATTCCACCTCGGTACGCGGGCGCTGCCGCGTCAGCGCCAGCATCATGCCGACGCCGTAAGCCAGCGAGATGATCGACGAGCCGCCATAGGAGATGAAGGGCAGCGTCATGCCTTTGGCGGGAATCAGTTGCAGATTGACCGCCATGTTGATCGCGGCCTGCGCGCCGAACAGGATCGCAAGCCCCGACGCCGCAAAGCGCGCGAACATGTCCTCGCTCGAATAGGCGCGTGTCAGCGTCCGGATCACAACGAAGGCGAACAGCGAAACCAGCGCCAGGCACAGGATGATGCCGAACTCTTCGGCGGCCACCGCGAACACGAAGTCGGTATGGCTGTCCGGCAGGCTGCGTTTTGCAATCCCCTCGCCCGGTCCGAGGCCGAACCAGCCGCCGTTCCAGAAGGCTTCCATCGCCATGTCGACCTGGAAGGTGTCGCCGGAGGCCGGATTGATGAAGCGCTTGATGCGGCCCGCGACGTGCGGGACCAGAAGATAGGCGCCGAACAATCCGGCCGCCGCGACGCCGGCAAGGCCGGCCACCCAGATCATCCGCATGCCTGCGATGAAGAACAGCGCGCCCCACACCATCAGGATCAGCATGGTCTGGCCGAAATCCGGTTCCATCACCAGGAGCGCCACCAGCGTCAGCAACAATACGATCGCCATCGATGTCGCCGGCATTTCCGGCCGCTTGGTCGATTCCGCAAACAGCCACGCCGCCATCACCACGAAGGCAGGCTTGGCGGATTCGGAAGCCTGGATGTTGACGCCGAGCAGCGTGATCCAGCGCCGCGATCCCTTCACCTCGGCGCCGAAGACCAGCGTCGCCACGATCAGCAGGATCGAGACCACGAACACCAGCAGCGCGAGGCGGCGGATGTGCTTGGGTGACAGGAACGATACGCCGATCAGCACCATCAAGGACGGCAGCAGGAACAGCACGTGCCGGCCGAAGAAATGGAAGGGATCGAGCCCGATCCGGGTCGCCACCGGCGGACTGGCCGCCAGCGACAGGATGACGCCGCCCAGCATCAGCGCCATGATCGCGCCGAGCAGCAGCTTATCCACGGTCCACCACCAGTCCGAAAACGGCGTGCGTTGGTCACGGGCGAGCATGGGCGTCCCCAAAATGGCAGAGGTAACGCCCATTGGTGGAGCAGGATGGTTTATGGGGGGTTAATGGGGACGGTAACTTTTTAGATGGGAGCGCACGGTACCCGCCTCACAAAAGGTCGTCATACCCGCGATTGCGCACAAGGCGGGTGACGACAGAATGTAGCTGCGCAGGATGGTTGGAGCGAAGCGATACCCATTATGCGGTAATTGCGGTTGGCGAAGTTGATGGGTTTCGCTGCGCTCTACCCATCCTACGGTCAGATCACCTTATTTTTGTCTCGGCCGCGATCAGCTCTTTGCCTTCCGCGGTCGTGATCGTCAGCCGCACCTGTTCGCCGCTGTAGCCTGCAGGAACCCCTACGGAAATGCGATTTCCGTTTTTCGGGTCGGCTGTCACGGCGTCGTTGAACAATATCGCATCGCCGCGTTTCAACGTGACGCGCAATGACGTGGCTGGTTCGATACTGAAGAACTGAAGATTCACGCCCGATGCCGCGGCCGAGAGATTGATCAGGATATTCTCGTTCGCATCCGTCACATTGCTCATGCCGACGATCGGGCTGTAGGTCTCCGGAATCGACACTTCGCCCAGCGCGGGAAGTTGTGCGCGGTGGAAAAACTGGTCCGACACGCCGGCCCACAATTCGACGTAAGGCCGCGCTTCGTTCGGGTCCTTGCGTGCATCCGTTTCGTTCGTGAACGACGGAAATCCCCACGTCCACATCTTCAGGCCCGGTGTGACCGTGTTGTCGGCGATGCGGATGATCCCCTCTTCATTATCGTGGTTGATCACACCCCAGAAATTCCCGCCCTGCATATCGGGCGCCGCGTATGCAATGCCCATCGTCGGCCAGTTCCTGAAGTGGCGCAGTTTTTCGAAACGGCTCCTGCCCGCGCCTGCGCTCTCGTCGCCGTCGGACAGATTGGCTGACCAGCGGGGCGTGCTGTAGGCCTGGATCGGCGCGACGATCTCGGCGCCGCCGGTCGTCTTGGGGTTGTTCGGGTCCGATCCCGGCGCGAGCGTCGTGCACGTCCAGTACTCGTAGTCGATCGTCCGGGCTTGCGGATTTCTCAGCACCACGCGCGCATCGAGCGCGGCGCGGTCGGCTTTCAGCGTGACGTAGTAAGTCGCTTCGATACCCGTCACCTCCTTGAAAAACTGCGTCGGCGCTGCGGGATACGCGAAATCATCTTTAATCGACATCGACACCGTCACTTCGCCGGCGCTCTCCTTCACGACCTTGAAATCCCACGGCTTCAGCCACGTCCTGCCGTGCTCGGGATCCGGGAAGGTTGGGAAGATGCCGCCATACACCATCAGCCAGTCGTAATAAAAGACGCCGGCCGTCATGCCATAGGGGACGCCGACCTCGTTGCGATAAAGTTGTTCGTGGCCGGTCGGCTTGTAGACGATGGAAAGAATGCGACCGCCGAATTCGGGCACGAGCGTTACCTTCAGATAACGGTTCTGGAGCACGTAGGTCTTGAACGTGCGATCGACGATGGCCTTCTTGTCGAGCGACCCGCTGACGAATCCGTTCTCCGCAGAGGTCGCGTATTTGACAGTGCTCCACGAAATCGTCGACTCGCTGAGCGACACGCCATCGGACACCGGCGAAGCCGCATCTACAACGGCATGAAGCACAACGGTCGCTGAAAGCACCGCAACCGCGAAACGAACAAGGTTACGTGAGGGAGCATGAATTGCCATTTGCGACGCCCTCGAAGGAGCAGGATGTAGGATGGGTAGAGCGAAGCGAAACCCATCAATCCAGCACCGCAGCGATGGGTTTCGCTGCGCTCTACCCATCCTACGCGATCCGCATCCTCACACCACCGGCTTGACGCCCGGCAACGCCGCCACCAGATCGCGAAACTTGGCGCCGCGGATTTCGAAATTGCGGTACTGGTCGAACGAGGCGCAAGCTGGCGACAGCAACACCACGGGGTCAGTGAGTCCCGACGCTTCCGCATCGCGCGCGGCGCTAGCTACGGCCACATCGAGGGTTTCGGAAATCTCGTGCGACACACGCTCACCAAGCGTGCCGGAAAACTCCTGCGCGGCTTCGCCGATCAGATAGGCTTTGCGGATGCGCGGGAAATATTCGGCGAGGCCGGTGATGCCGCCCTGCTTCGGCTTGCCGCCGGCGATCCAGAAAATATCGGCGAACGACGACAGCGCGTGTGCGGCGGCATCGGCGTTGGTGCCCTTGGAATCGTTGACGAACAGCACGTTGCCGCGGCGGCCGACCTGCTCCATGCGGTGTGCCAGCCCTGGAAAGCTGCGCAGGCCGTTTTGCAAAATATCGATCGAGATGTCCATCGCCAGCGCGCAGGCCGACGCGCAGGCCGCATTCTGCGCATTGTGCAGGCCGCGCAGCGAGCCGATGCCGCCCAGCCTTGCAATCTCGCGACGCGCGCCGCCGGAGGCCTGCACGATGGTTTCGCGCTCGACATAGACGCCGTCGGGCAGCGGGTTCTTCACGGAGATCCGCACCACGCGTTTTCCCGCCTGATCGAGGCGATCGGCGATGTTGCGGCACCAGCCATCGTCGACGCCAACGATCGAGGTGCCCTGCGGCTGCACGCCGGCAACCAGCCGCGCCTTGACGGCGGCGTAATGCTCCAGCGTGCCGTGGCGGTCGATATGGTCTTCGCTGACATTGAGGAGAATCCCCACCGACGGATCGAGCGAAGGCGCCAGATCGATCTGGTACGACGACATCTCGACCACATGCACCCGCCCCATGCGCGGCGGCTCCAGCGACAGGATCGCGGTGCCGATATTGCCGCCCATCTGGCTGTCGTAGCCGGCGACCTTCATCAGATGCGCAATCAGCGCTGTTGTGGTCGACTTGCCGTTGGTGCCGGTGATGGCAACGAACGGCGCGTCCGGCGCGTGACGGCGGCGCTCACGGCAAAACAATTCGATGTCGCCGATCACCTCACAGCCGGCCTGCCGCGCCATCAGCACCGACCAATGCGGCGTCGGATGGGTGAGCGGCGCGCCGGGCGTCAAAATCAGCGCCGCAAAATTCGACCACGACACCGTGCGCAGATCGGCGGTGGTGAAACCGGCCTGCGCCGCTTTGGCGACATTGTCGGCAGAGTCGTCGCCCGCGATCACTTCCGCGCCACCGGCCTTCAGCGCGTGGCAGCTCGCAAGGCCGGAACCGCCGAGGCCGAAGACGGCGACCGTCTTGCCCGCAAAGGAGGTGACGGGGATCATCGCGCGCGGCTCACCGCAGCTTCAACGTGGAGAGGCCGGCCAGCGCCAGCATCACCGAGATGATCCAGAACCGGATCACGATCTGCGGCTCGGTCCAGCCCTTCTGCTCGAAATGATGATGCAGCGGCGCCATCCGGAACACGCGTTTTCCCGTCAGCTTGAACGAAGCCACCTGCACGATCACGGAGACGGCTTCCAGCACGAACAATCCGCCGATCACGGCCAGCACGATCTCGTGCTTGACCGCAACCGCCGTCGCACCAAGCATGCCGCCGAGCGCCAGCGAGCCGGTGTCGCCCATGAAGATCGAAGCCGGCGGCGCATTGAACCAGAGGAATCCGAGGCCGGCGCCAAGCACCGCGCCGCACAGCACCGCGAGCTCGCCGGTGCCGGCCACATATCTGATCTGCAGGTAGTCCGAGAAGACCGCGTTGCCGGTCAGATACGAGATCATGCCGAAGCTCGCGGCGGCGATCATGACCGGCACGATCGCAAGCCCGTCGAGGCCGTCCGTCAAATTGACCGCGTTGCCGGCGCCGACGATGACGAACGCGCCGAAGATCACGAAGAACCAGCCGAAATTGATCACCACGTCTTTCAGGAAGGGTACTGCAAGCGAGGTCGAGGTCGCATCGCGGCCGAGCCGCACCAGCGCGTAGCAGGCCGCGATCGCGATCACCGCTTCGATCAACAGCCGCAGCCTGCCGGCGAAGCCACTATGGCTCTGTTTCGTCACCTTCAGATAGTCGTCGTAGAAGCCGACGAAGCCGAAGCCGAGCGTCACCGCCAGCACGATCCAGACGTAGGGATTGAGCGGATTGGCCCACAGCAACGTCGAGACCACGAGGCCCGAAAGGATCATCAGCCCGCCCATCGTCGGCGTGCCCTTCTTGGTGATCAGATGCGATTGCGGGCCGTCGGTGCGGATCGGCTGGCCCTTGCCCTGCCGGAGCCGCAGATGATCGATGATCCAGGGCCCGAACAGGAACACAAACAGCGCGCCCGTCACCATCGCCCCGCCGGTGCGGAAGGTGATGTAGCGAAACACGTTGAACGCGCCGCGGAAGATGCCAAAACCCGGGACAGTATTGGAAAGCTCGATCAGCCAGTAAAACATTCAGGTCGGCCCTATCACGCGGCTTGGTTACGCCGTCTTTGGCGGGAAGCGCTTCGGGAACGCCTTCGTTCCGGGAACGCCTTGTTAATCGTTTTCATCGTCAAACCAAGCAAATCTTGGTCATGCATGGGGTATTGACGAATCATGCCACGCGGAAACAACGCACCCGCCAAATACGGCCAGTTTACGCCTTTGCCTGCAGGGCGGCCAGCAGCCTCGGCACAAACTTGTTCACCCAGAACATCTTTTTGCTGCCCTTGACGACCACCACATCCCCGTCCCGCAGCAAGGCGGCGATTTGTTGGGGATCGAGCGTGGCCGGGTCTTCATGCCAGCCGAGCGCCCGCTCCGCCGGCACCAGACCATATAAATGGCGCATTAGCGGACCGACGCAGTAAACGCCGTCGATGCCCGGGAGGTCGCCGGCGAGCTTCTCGTGATAGGCAGGCGCATCGGCGCCCAGTTCCAGCATGTCGCCGAGAATGGCGATGCGCCGGCCGGCCTTCACCGGCCGCGCCTTCAGGCTGCCGAGCGCGGCCACCATGCTGGCCGGATTGCCGTTGAAACTGTCGTCGATCACGGTGACGCCATGGGCCGCCTGCTCGACGCCGCGGCCGGTCATGATGCCGACATGGCCGAGCTCCTTGGCCAGCACCGCGGGTTCGAGCCCGGCGGCGTGGATGGAGGCCAGCGCGGCAAGCGCGTTCTGCAGGCGATGCGGCGCTCCGGGCGTCAGACCGAACTTGATTGGCGTGCCGTTCACCTCTGCGGCGACGTTCCAGCTCTCGCCCTCGGCTGCGTGCTTCAGTTCCCGTACCCCGGATCCCTCGCCGAAGCGAACGACCTTGCCGTTCCATTCCGGCGCCTCGACATCCCCGGGCAGCACCAGCACGCCGTCCTTTGGCAGGCCTTGTCTTAGTAAGCCTTGCGCGATGCTTACCTTCTCGCGCCGGATCGCTTCCAGGCTGCCGAGCTTTTCCAGATGCACCGGCTGCACGTTCACGACCAGCGCGACCGTGGGCTGGGTCAGTTCGCTGAGCCGCGCGATCTCGCCGGTCTGGTTCATGCCCATTTCGACGACCCACACGCTCGCCTCGGGGCTGGCATTGCACAGCGTCAGCGGCACGCCCCAGAAATTGTTAAAACTGCTCGGGCTGGCATAGGCGGCAGGATACGCGGCAAGGAATTCCTTGGTGCTGGTCTTGCCGGCGCTACCGGTCAGGCCGATCACCGGACCGGCAAACCGCGCCCGCGCGGCGCGCGCCAACCGCCACAGGCCATCGATCAGCGTATCCTTGACGATCAACTGCGGAACGCTGATGCCGTCGATCCGATGCGGAACGACCATCGCGACCGCGCCGGCCGCTTCCGCCTTGTCGGCGAATTCCCAGCCGTCGCGCGCGCTGGCGAAGCTGGAGATGAAGCCGCCGCTTGGCGTGCCGCTCAGCGCCACGAACAGGCAGCCCGGTTTCACCAGGCGGCTATCCTGCGTGACGAAATCGATCGGCGTATCCGGATACTCGCCGGACAGGCCCAGCGCACGCGCGACTTCGGCAACGGTCCACAATGGCGTCGTGCTCATGCCCCCCTCGCTGCAAGCGCGGCCGCCACCGCCTCGTGATCGCTGAACGGCAAAACCTTGTCGCCGACGATCTGGCCGGTCTCGTGCCCTTTGCCGGCGATCAGGAGCGCATCGCCGGGCTGCAGCGCCGCTATCCCTGCCCTGATCGCCTCAGCGCGATCGCCGATGTCTGTTGCGCCCTTCGCCGCGGCCAGAATGGCGGCGCGGATTGTTTCCGGATTCTCGCTGCGCGGATTGTCGTCGGTGACGATGACTTGATCGGCATTCTCAGCCGCAATCGCGCCCATGATCGGGCGCTTGCCGGCATCGCGGTCGCCACCGGCGCCGAAGATGACGACGAGCTTGCGTTTGGCATAAGGCCGCAGCGCCTGCAGCGCCTTCGCCAGCGCGTCCGGCTTGTGCGCGTAATCGACGAAGATCGGCGCGCCATTGTGTTCGCCGACCCGCTCCAGCCGCCCTTTTGCGCCTTCGAGATGTTCGAGCGCAGCCAGCACGGCGTCCGGTTCGCTGCCGGTGCCAATCGCGAGCCCGGCGGCAACCAGCGCGTTCTCGATCTGGAATTCGCCGACCAGCGGCAGCTTGATCATGCGCTTGCGCCCACGATGTTCGAGCGTGAGCTTTTGCGCAAATCCTTCGACCGCTGCATCGACGAGACGAATGCCCTCGCCTGCCCCATCCCCGTTGCGGCCGACGGCGATGATCCGCAAAGATCGCGACCGCGCCGCCTCGATCGCTTCCGGTGAGCACTCATGATCGGCCGAGATCACCGCCGCACCACCGGGCGCGACGAGATCGCGGAACAGCCGCAGCTTGGCGGCGAGGTAATGCGCGACATCAGGATGATAATCCATATGGTCGCGCGAAAGGTTGGTAAAACCGCCGGCGGCAATGCGCACGCCGTCGAGCCTGAACTGGTCGAGCCCGTGCGAGGATGCCTCGAAGGCCAGATGCGTCACGCCGTCGCCCGTGATTTCGTCGAGCTGCCTGTGCAGCGCGATCGGGTCCGGCGTCGTCAGAGAGCCGTAGACCGTGCGCTTCGGCGAAACGAGGCCGATGGTGCCGATGCTGGCGGAAGCATGGCCGAGCCGTTCCCAGATCTGGCGCGTGAAGGCGGCAACGGACGTCTTGCCGCTGGTCCCGGTCACCGCCGCTGTTGTCGCGGGCTGGCGCGGATAAAATCGCGCCGCCGCCAGCGCCAGCGCGCGGCGCGGATTTGGCGTGACGACGAACGGCACGCGGCGACCGCCGGGCGGCGCATGGTCACCGGCTACCGCGACCGCACCCGCCTGTATCGCCGAATCGACGAAGCGCGAGCCGTCGGTCTTGCTGCCGGCAATGGCAAAGAACAGGTCGCCCGGTTTTACCGCGCGGCTGTCGACGCTGAGGCCTTTCACATCGACAGCTTCCGCCTGCGGCTCGATCGCAGCGTCATCGCTGAAGAGGTCGCGAAGTTTCATCGTGTTCCAGTCCGGCCCGGCGCAGTGAGGGCGCGTGATCTTACGCCTTACTGGGTTGTCCTCGATGCCGCAAGAATAAGGCGGTCGGACGGCGGCAGATCGAAGCGCGGCTCGATGCCCAGCAGCGGCCCGATGCGGGCAATCACCTTGCCGCCGGTCGGCACCGCGTTCCAGCCCGAGGTGATGAAGCCGTGGGTTTCCGGCAGCGCCTTCGGCTCGTCCAGCATGACCAGCAACTGATACTGCGGATTGTCGGCCGGGATGATCGCCGTGAAGGAATTGAGCACCTGCTTCTTGGAATAGCGGCCGTTGACCACCTTTTCCGAGGTGCCGGTCTTGCCGCCGATATAGTAGCCCTTCACGTCGGCCTTCTTGGCGGTTCCGATCTCGGCGTTCAGCCGCATCAGATAGCGCATCTTGTCGGAGGTTTCGGTTCGGAGCACCTTCCTGGCCATGGCACTGGCCTCCTCTTCCGACCGCTTGAGGAAGGTCGGGGGAATCAGGAGGCCGCCATTGATGCAGGCGTTGATGCCCATCACCGCCTGCAGCGGCGCCACCGCGATACCATGACCGAAGGCCGCCGTGATGGTGTTGAGCTCGGTCCAGCGCTTCGGCACGATCGGCGAGGCGCTTTCCGGCAGTTCGGTGCGCAGCCGGTCCATCTGGCCGAGCTTCTTCAGGAACGCCTTGTGCGCGTCGACGCCTTGCGCCAGCGCGATCTTGGCGGCGCCGACGTTCGAGGAGAAGGTAAACACTTCCGACAGCGTGATCGAGCGGCCGACCGGATGGGTGTCGTGAATGGTAAACTTGCCGAACTTCAGCACCCCGCGCCCATCATAGAGCGTGTTGAGGTTGGCCTTGCCGGAATCCAGCGCCATCGCCAGCGTCAGCGCCTTGAAGGTCGAGCCCATTTCGAACACGCCGGTGGTCAGGCGGTTGATGCGCTCGGGATCGTGCGCCTCCTTCGGATTGTTGGGATCGAAATCCGGCAGCGACACCAGGGCCACGATCTCGCCGGTTCGGACGTTGGAGACGAGGCCCGAAGCGGCCTTGGCCTTGTATTTTTCCTTCGCCTTCAACAACTCGTCGCGCAGCGCATGTTCGACGCGCAGGTCGATCGACAGCTCTACCGGGCGCTGCAGGCGGTCGGTGGCAAAGCCGGCGCGGTGCAGATCGGCCAGACCGTTATTGTCCAGCCACTTCTCCATCCCGGCGATGCCCGCGTTGTCGATGTTGACGAGCCCGATCAGATGCGCGACCGCGGCACCGGTCGGATAGACCCGCTTGTTCTCGCGCAGGAAGCCGATGCCGGGAATGCCGAGCTTGTGAATGTCGTGCTGCTGCTTCGGCGTGATCTCGCGCTTCAGCCACACAAAACCCTTGCGCGACGACAGGCGTGTGCGCGCCTCCGCTTCGTCGAGGTCCGGCAACGCCGCGGTCAAAAGCTCGATCGCTTCGTCCTTGTCGATGATGCGCCTGGGCTCGCCGAACAGGCTCGGGCTCTTGACGTCGGTCGCGAGCACCGTGCCGTTGCGATCGACGATGTCGGGCCGCGCGGTCGCTATCGCATCCTGCGAGCCGGTGCGGCGCGCGCCGTGGCTGTCGGCGCCGACCGCGAACATCACCAGACGTCCGGCCAGCACCGCATAGATCGCCGCGAACAGCAGGATGGCCAATCCTACCCGGGCCCGCGCCTTGACGGCGCGATCGACATTGCGTCCATAGAGCAGGCTGCGGATCAGCCGCTGCCGCCACGGCTCCGCGGGCCGCTTGATGTTGGTGAGCGCCCGGCCGGTCATTGCCGATCTCCCGGCGTGGGCACCGACCCGGTTGTGGGCGGCGCATCGGCGCTGGCCTCGATGGTATTGATCATCGCGCCGATCGGATCGGGCGCACCGGGCCTTGCAAAGGCCGGCGGCCGTTCCGGCAAATTCTTCAACTGATCGTATTGCGTGGCGTTGAGCGGCTTCAGGCCGAGATGGCGCTCGGCGAGCCCTTGCAGCCGCAGCGGCGCGTCGAGCTTGGCCCATTCCGCGCGCAGCGCCGCGATGGCGTCGCGCTGCTCGCGGATCTCTGCGTTGAGCCGCAGCACGCGCTCGACGCGCGCGGTCGATTCCATCTTGATCCGGTAGACGTAGGCGGCCGCGAACACCAGCACGCCGATGACGAGGAAGTGGATGATCCGCATGGTCAGCCTCCCCTCATCACATCAGTAAGAACGGGCCATGCCGGCAGGCGGTCTGCCGCATGAGCGGGCGCTGTGGTGCGCTCGGCAGCGCGCAATTTTGCGGAACGCGCGCGCGGATTGGCAGACACTTCGGCTTCGCCGGGCGTAATGGGACGCTTGGTCAGAATCTGAAAACTCGGCGCGGCCTGCGCCAGTTCGGGCAGGTGCCGCGATCCGCCGCCGGTCTTGCCGCGCGCGTTGAGAAAATCCTTGACGATGCGGTCTTCCAGCGAATGAAACGACACGACCACCAGCCGCCCGCCGGGCTTCAGCACGCGTTCGGCTGCCACGAGCGCCAGATGCAACTCGTCGAGTTCCGCGTTGACGAAAATTCTCAAGCCCTGGAACGTGCGCGTCGCCGGATGAATCTCGTTCGGTTTGCTTCGCACCACCTTGCCGACGATATCGGCCAGCGCTTGCGTGGTCGTGATCGGCGCTTCCTTCCGCGCCGCCACGATGGCGCGCGCGACGGCGCGGGAATGTCGCTCTTCGCCGAAGATATAGATGATGTTGGCGAGATCGGCCTCGGAGGCCTTCGCAACGACATCCGCTGCCGTCGGCCCGTCATGGCCCATCCGCATGTCGAGCGGGCCGCCGAGCCGGAACGAGAAACCACGCTCGGCCTGGTCGAGCTGCATCGAGGAAACGCCGACGTCCATCACGACGCCGTCCACTTCGGCTATGCCTTGCGCTGTGCAGATGTCCGCAAGGTTGGAGAATCGGTCCTCGACCAAGGTCAGCCGGCCGGCCGATTGGTCGACCAGATCGAATCCGCCGGTAACTGCCGACCGGTCGCGGTCGATGCCGACGACCCGGGTTCCCGCGACAGCGAGGATCGCGCGGCTGTAGCCGCCGGCGCCGAAGGTCGCGTCGACATAGACGCCGCCGTCACGCGGAGCGAGCATTTCGACCGCCTCGCGGCCGAGAACGGAGATATGGTGTGGCGCAGCCGGGCTCATGCGCCGTCCTCCAGCGTATTCCAGCCTGCAAAATGGATGATGGACGCGGACGGGCCCATTGCGCCTCAAATCTTTGCGCTTCGCCGGGCTTTTCCGGCCAAAAAGCCGCGAACAGGCACGATTGCCGCATCGAGCCCGGCCTCGCGCCCCCTCATTTCCGGACGGAATTTGCTGGGTTGCCATGGCATTTCGAGCGCGAAAGAGGGCCTCGGCCGTCCCCAACCCGGTTCGGCTCTTCACCACTTAGTAACGGCACTTAGCGTTAAGAAAGCGTTGATGATCGGCTGCGAGTTTTGTGCGCTTCTATAGCGTTTTTGAGTGAAGTGGGTCCCGCATAGCAATCAAGTTTACGCAGATTGCGTAGACTTATCTGCGGTAGAAAACGCGTCAAAACAAGAATCTAGAGCTTCGGTTCTGATTCGATCAGAACCGAAGCTCTATACACTTGAATATCGGTGATGCGCGCTGCACACACTCGCTCAAAATGCGAGATGGAACCCGGCCATCGCATTGCGCGGGCGCAAGGTAAAGGAATAGTAAATGGCATTGTCGCTTAAGACATCATGTTGCCATTCCCTTGCCCGGTTTGAGTTTAAAAAATGGCTTCTGGTTCGTTCGCATCTGCTGGTATTGATTCGAAGCGTCAACGCGCCCTTCCCGTGCCCAGGGCCAACGCCGACATGAAGACCTTTACCCCGGATTCCTCGATCGCATCCGACGTCATTCCGTCCCCGAACCATGGCGACCGCAACAAGGGCCGCCTCGCCGACATGATCCTGCTGCACTACACCGGCATGCCGGATGTGGAGGGCGCGATCGCCCAGCTCTGCACCCCCGGCACCGATGTATCGGCGCATTACATCGTGCTGGAAGACGGCCGCATCGTGCAATGCGTGCCGGAAGCCAAGCGCGCCTGGCACGCCGGGGTATCCTCCTGGGCCGGCGAGGAAGACATCAATTCCTGCTCGATAGGGATCGAGATCATCAATCGCGGTCACGACTGGGGCTATCCGGATTTCCCGCTGCGCCAGATCGCCGCCGTGATCGCGCTGTGCCGCGGCATCATGCTCCGCCGCAAGATACAATCGCATCGCGTGCTTGCGCATTCCGATGTCGCCCCGGCGCGCAAAAGAGATCCCGGCGAAAAGTTTCCATGGCATTCGCTGGCCAATTCCGGCGTCGGCCATTGGGTGCAGCCGGCGCCGATCGTGCGCAGCGAAACGCTCAAGCTCGGCAGCATCAGCGACGACGTCGCCGGGCTACAGGCGGCGCTTGCCAAATACGGCTACAAGATCCCGACCCACGGCAAGTTTGACGGCCCGACCATGGAAGTGGTCACCGCATTTCAGCGCCACTTCCGTCCCGAGCGCGTCGACGGGATCGCCGATCACTCGACCATCAGCACGCTGCACGCGCTGCTGTCGAGCCTGCCGCCGGAAGCGATGACGACGGTGGTCGCGGCGAGGTAAATTGTTTGCGGGTGCTCTCAACGTCATTGCGAGCGCAGCGAAGCAATCCATAGCGCCACAAGCTGAGACATGGATTGCTTCGTCGCTACGCTCCTCGCAACGACGGTTAGAGCCGATCCATCTCTGCGATCCGCCGCGCATAAAATCGCCGTAGCGGCTCGAGTTGCGTCGCGGCCGTCGCGGCCTGATACGCCTCGCGCGCCGCGTCACGCCGGCCCAGCCTGCGCAGCAAGTCAGCGCGCACCGCCGGCAGCAGCTCATAACCCTTCAGCCCGCCGCGCGCCTCCAGCGCATCGATCAGGTCGAGCGCCCGCGCCGGCCCGTCGACCATCGACACTGCGGCGGCGTGGTTGAGTTCGATCACCGGCGACGGGCTGATCCGCAGCAGCACTTCATAGAGGCCGGCGATCTGCCGCCAGTCGGTATCCTTGTAACTCGGCGCACGCGCATGCAGCGCGGCGATGGCTGCCTGCACCGCATAGGATTGCGGCCGCCCCGGCATCCGCAGCGCGTCTTCGACGAGTTGCAAACCCTCCGATATCTGCCCGCGATCCCACAGCATCCGGTCCTGCTCTTCGAGCAGCACGATGTCGCCGCCTGCGGTCTCGCGGCCGGCGCGGCGCGAATCGTGCAGCAGCAGCAGGGCCAGCAATCCCTTGATCTCGCTACGTCCCGGCATCAGCGCGTCGAGCAGCCGCGCCAGCCGGATGGCTTCGCGCGCCAGATCAGGCCGCATCAGATCTTCGCCTGATGTCGCCGCATAGCCTTCGGTGAACACGAGATAGATCACGGCGAGCACCCCGCGCAGCCGCGGCTCCAGCGCATCGCGCTCCGGCACCTCATAGGGAATGCCGGCAAGACGGATTTTCTGCTTGGCCCGCAACAGGCGCTGCGCCATCGCGTCTTCGCCTGCGAGGAACGCGCGCGCGACCTGCGCAGTCGTGAGGCCACAGACGGTACGCAGCGTGAGCGCGACCTGAACCTCGGCGGCAAAGGACGGATGGCAGCAGGTGAAGATCAGCCGCAGCATGTCGTCGTCGAGCGCGTTGTCGGCATCCTCGCATGGCGCGGACGCGTTGAGCAGGATTTCGCGCGTCAGCTCCTGCTGCTTGCCGCGAAGCGTGACGTTGCGGCGAATGCGATCGATCGCCTTGTTGCGCCCGACATTGACCAGCCACGCCCGCGGATTGGACGGCAGGCCAGCATTGGACCAGCGCTCCAGCGCCACCGCGAATGCGTCCTGCAGTGCATCCTCGGCGAGATCAAAATCGCCGACGAGGCGGATCAGGGTCGCCAGCGCCCTGCCCGCCTCGTCGCGAAATATCTTTTCGACCTCAACCGGGGTCATCTGGTTTACCGCTTCGAGCCCGGAATGACGGCTTCGCCGTCAGTCATAAATCATGACCGGCCTGACCTCGATGGAACCCGACTTGGCGCCGGGAATGCGCGCGGCAATGCCGAGGGCCGTGTCGAGATCCTTGGCCTCGACCAGATAATAGCCGCCGAGTTGCTCGCGCGTCTCCGCGAATGGACCATCCGTGGTCAGCATCTTGCCGTCGCGAACCCGCACCGTGGTCGCGGTCGTCGTCGGCTGCAAACCGTCGCCGGCCTTGAAATGGCCGCTCTGAACGATGGACTGGGTGAATGCGCCGTAGTCGGCGGTCACTTGCTTCCGCTCGGCAGGGCCCATTTTGCCGATTTCGGCTTCGTTCTGATAGATCAACAGCAGGTACTGCATCTCATTACTCCCATTGTTCGGCTGGATCGCCGACACCCAGTCGAACGGGCCTCCCGCAAAACGACATCGTCCCGGAAATTTATTTCTGGCGGGAGGGCGACCCCTCCAGGAGGGAGGATTTTGTAACTCAAGACTTCCCGCCGACCTCTGCAAGCTTCCGCTTCAACTCCCTGACTTCCTCAAACCGCTTCGTCACGTCGCGCATGACCGCCACGGTGCCCGCCACCTGCTGCGACTCGTCTCGCAGCAACACGATGGTAAACTCGACCGAGATGCGCCGTCCGGCCCTGGTCAGCGCAGGCACCGACAGCAAATCGCCGTGATCGTAGCGGCTTGTTCCCGTCTCCATCGTATGACGAAAGCCGGCCCAGTGCCGTGCGCGCAAATTCTCAGGGACGATCAGGTCAAGCGATTGGCCGATGGTCTCTCCCGCCGGGAATCCAAAAATCCGCTCCGCGCCGGGATTCCAGAATGTGATGCGTCCGTCGCGATCGGTCGCGATGATCGCGTCGGAGGCGCTGTGCAGCAGGCTTTCACCAAGACCGGCAGGAATATTCATCGCGTGTCACCGCTACTCTTCCGCTACATCAAATGCCGCCGCGCCGCGTCTGTCAAAATTGCACGCATGGAACCGATTAACCATCGCTTTCCCTTGACGCGGCGCACCGAAATCCCCATTCGTAAGGCGTCAGTCGGCCGGACGGCCGCTCCCGCTATGGTCGAAAGGCTGCGGGGGAGGAAAGTCCGGGCTCCATCGACATACGGTGCCGGATAACGTCCGGCGGGGGCAACCCCAGGGAAAGTGCCACAGAGAACGAACCGCTCCGTCTTCGGACGGAGCAAGGGTGAAAAGGTGCGGTAAGAGCGCACCGCGTATCCGGCAACGGAAACGGCATGGCAAACCACACCGGGAGCAAAACCGAATAGGGATGGCAACGCGGAAAGTTCGCTTTCGGGTGATAACTCCGCAGGGCGATGTCAGGCTCGCCGTCCGGGTAGGTTGCTCGAGGCCATGTGCAAACATGGTCCCAGAGGAATGGCCGTCACGTACCATTCGCAAGAATGGTGCCCTACAGAACCCGGCTTACAGGCTGGCTGATGCTCTAAAGTGTTTTCGAGCGAGTAGAAAGCGATGAGAATGAGGGGTTCGGCGCAAACACGCCGGACCCCTCGCCATTTGCAGTCTTGTTCAGAACCGTAGCCCGCATGAGCGTAGCGACATGCGGGACGGCTTTGGAGACCGTGAGCGATTGGCGAGAGTTGTCCCGGATATCGCTTCGCTCATCCGGGCTACAGGTGTCGAACAAGGCGCGACGATCTCAATCGCGTCCCGCCTCCGCGATCGCCTGCGCCAGCCGCGCCGGGTTGCTGAAAAACATTTCGTGGCTGCCGTCGCACTCGACCAAACGAAACAGGCCCAGCCGTTCCGACAACCGCGGATGCCATGGCATGCTGTGCGGCAGGGCGATGTCCTGCCGGCAATTGACATAGGATTTTCCGATCGGCAGTTCCGCCAACGCATGCTTCAGCGTGATCCTGTCGGTGAACGTCTTGTACGGATGCAGATTGAGTTTGGCGAAGGCGGATTTCGCCAGTTCAAGGTCGGCGTCGTTGATGAAGGCATCGCGCCAGATTTCGAACGGCAGCATCACGGCGCCCTTGTTGGCGGCGGCCACCGCATCGAACAGGCCGACATAGTGCGGCGGCACCATGTCGTTGAGGCATTGCCCGTCCAGCGGAACGAAGGCGTTGACATAGACGAGGCGTCTGATCCTGTCCGTCAGGCGGTCAGCGACGCCCGAAATCACCATGCCTCCATAGGAATGGCCGACCAGACGGACGTCGCGCAGATCGTTCGCTTCGATGTAGGTGACAACCGACGAGATCGCCTGCTCGAGGCCAATCTTCTCGCGATCATCATCCCTGTTGTTGCCGGCCACCGTCGGGCAATGCACGACGTGGCCGCTGTTTCGCAGATGTCCAGCCACCACTTCCATTTCAGCGCCGGTGTGCCACGCGCCGTGAACCAGTACGTAAGTGTCTGCCATTCCGGTCTCCCCTCGATTTCGGAAAATCGAACCTTGATAGAGACGGCGTCTCGTCCCCGATGGCCGGATCCGGCCAGCGTCATCGGCGATTTACGCCAAGGGGATTACAACAAGGCTTTAGCGCTGCCGTCGGAACGCTCCAGGCGTCAGGCCGAGATACCTGCGGCATTGGCGGATGAAATGGGATGGGTCGGACAGGCCGACGCGCAGCCCGATGCCGCCAACGCTGATGCGATCGAACCGCGGCTCGCTCAACATTCGGCGCGCCGCCGCCATCCGGCAATCGTTGAGCAGCCCGCTGAACGTCAGGCCCGCTTTGTTGAGGCAGCGGTGCAAGGTCCGCTCCGAGACACGCAACTCCTCCGCCACCGCCACCGCCGTCAGTCCCGGCTCGGCGTAGCGCAGCCTGATGGCACAGCCGATCTGGTCCAGAAGTCTTGCGGCATCGCGCTGCTCGGCGGGCGTGGCCGGAATCTCGCTGCCGAACCCAAGCGCCAACAGCGCGCCGAGTTGGTCAGTCAAGACGCGCGCCGGCAGCGGCCGGTCCGTGGCGAGCTGGGGAGTTAGCTGGCAGGCAAATGCGCTGAGCGCCGCGCCCCAGCCGGCGCGTCCGTCGATGCGCTGCCCGATGCGCCGCTCGGGATCTGATATCCACGATTCGACCCAGTGGATCGGCAGCTCCAGCGACAGCGTGTCCGCATTCACCGGAAAGTTGAATTCATAGCAGCGCCGGGAATCCAGCAGCACCAGATCCATCGGCCGCATCCGCGACGCGTGACCGTTCTGCATCACCGTCCAGTCGTTGTCGGTCTTGCACAGCAGGTAATAGAAGTTGGCCGCGCTGCGCGCGACACTGGCTTTGCGGCGGTAGACGTGCTGCGCCGATCCCTGCACGCGGTTGATGCCGATGGTGTCGAGTTGCCCGCGCTGAACGGAGCAGTCGAAGCCCGATCGAACCTGCGTCGTGATATCCATTTCGAGAAAACATTCGCAGACGGCGCCGATCCAATAGTCGAGGCGTCGTTCCGGCTCGACCGAGCCAGTCGACCACGTCTCGATGCCCGTCGTCGTTCTGGCCGCCATGGCCCTGCCCTCCGCGATCGACGTCGACCACCGGTTCGCCAGCTTGTTGGGCGAACGGTGGAGAGTCAATCCTCGGAGACACCTCGTAGCCCGGATGGAGCGCAGCGCAATCCGGGGACCGACGTCGTCCCGGACGCCGTAATCAAATATACGACGAGGCTTTGGCGTGCAGAGCCCCCGGATTTCGCTGCGCTCCATCCGGGCTACGCAGCTACAGAGCGACGCAACTACGCAGCGATCTCTTGCAACAGCGCCATCAACGCTTCCGGCGCGGTGACGTTCGGCGAATGACTGGCGTCGATCTCGTAATAGCTCCAGGCGGGATCGTTCTTCGTCATCCTGGCGAACGGGCCGAATGTGTCAGCCGGGGTGATGCGCGTGGCGTAGATATAGCTGCGTGGCAGGGTCAGCGCGCCGGCCTGCAGCTTGAGCCTGGTCTCGAAACATTTGATCGGCATGTTGACGCGACGCGCCGTCAGCCATTCGACGTCCGCAGGCGAAGTATCCGGCGGCGTCGGATTCGGCGGCACCCGCCAGCCGTCGCCACTCTTCAACAGTTCCTGTATCCGCGGCCGGTCCGCCTCGTACAAATCGAGCAGCGACTGTCCATCGTTGGGCACAAAGGCATCGACGTAGATCAACTGCTTGACCTTGTCGCGCGCACGGTCGGCGACGCCGGTCGCGACCATGCCGCCATAGCTGTGCCCGATCAGCGCGATGTCGCGAAGATCCTCGTACCTGATGACGTTCAGTACGTCCTCAATATGCGAATCCAGGTCGATCGCTGGGTTGGCCAGATGCGCGCGCTCGCCAAGGCCGGTGTAGGTCGGAGTGATCAGCCGATGCCCGGCCGCCTGCATCAGCGGGTGCATCTTCTTCCAGGCCCAGCCTGCGGACCAGGCACCGTGACAGACGAGAAAGGTTTTCGAAGGAGCTGTACTCATCGGGCCGTTTCCATGATGATGTTGTTGAAGGCTTGGATTGCGATAGTACCTGTCTGTTCCATCGTGTAAACGTCGCCGCAAATTTCAATATCGTCATTCCGGGATAGTCCGAAGGACCAGACCCGGAATCTCGAGATTCCGGGTTCGCTTCGCGCCCCGGAATGACGGGGGGATGAAGATTGGACGTCGCTACCTACGCGATTTTGCTTGCCGGCGCGCTTGCCGGCGGCTTCGTGTCCGGACTTGCCGGCTTCGGCACGGCGCTGATGGCGCTGGGGATCTGGCTATACATTCTGCCGCCCGCGATTGCCGTGCCGCTGGTGCTGATCTGTTCGGTCAGCTCGCAGATCTCGACATTACCCTCGATGTGGAAGCTGCTCGACTTCAGGCTGGCCTTGCCGTTCGTGGCCGGCGGACTCCTCGGCATGCCGATCGGGGCACTGCTGGTCGCGCGCGCCGACCCGCAGACTTTCAAGCTCAGCGTCGGCGTGATGCTGCTGGTGTTTCCGGCCGCGCTCTATTTCATCCGCAAGCCGATGGCCTTTCGTTTCGGCGGCCGCATCGCGGATGCCTGCGTCGGATTCGCCGGCGGCATTCTCGGCGGCCTTGCCGGGCTGTCGGGCCCGCTTCCGACGCTGTGGGCCAGCATACGCGGCTGGACCAAGGATCAGCGCCGCGGCGTTTTCCAGATCTTCAACGGCACCATTCTCGGCGCCGCGCTGATCCTGCAAGCCGCCACCGGTTTCGTGAAGCTGAACGTCTTCTGGCTGGCGCTGCTGGCGATGCCCGGCACGCTGATCGGCGCCCGCCTCGGCATGCGCACCTATCGAGCCCTCAACGACCGAAACTTCTACGACGTTGTGCTGGCTCTCCTGTTCCTGTCCGGACTGGGATTGGTGTGGAGCAGCATTGCTCCGAGATAGCGGCGCATGGCCGCCATGTGCACCGAGTAGATTGCTGTACGCTGACCGGCAAAGTCGCTAACCAATCGCGTCATGACTTCCAATGCTTCGCGCGAGCGTCTCGGTCTGCTGCTGGGCTTCGTCGGCATGGCGATCTTCGGCGGCACGTTGCCGGCGACGCGGATTGCGGTTGCGGAAATTGATCCGATTGCACTGACCTCGCTGCGCACCGTGATCGCCGGGCTATGCTCGCTCGTGCTTCTGCTGGTGTTGCGCCGCAAGCTGCCGCCGCGCGCGCTGTGGCCGCAACTGGCGGTCACCATGCTTTGCGTCGCCATCCTGTTTCCGCTGTTGATGTCGCTCGGGATGCAGCGGGTCGACGCGTCGCATGGCGGCGTGGTGCTGGGCGTGCTGCCGATCGCCACCGCGCTTGTTGCGGTTGCCATCACCCATGAGCGGCCGAGGCCGCTGTTCTGGATCGCGTCCGTCGCCGGCGCCGCGCTGGTGATCACGTTTGCCTTGCGTCAAGGCGGCGGTGCGCTCGCGGCAGGCGACCTGTTTCTGTTCGCGTCCGTCACCGTGGCCGCGATCGGCTATGCATTCTCCGGCCGGCTCACCTCGCAGATGCCGGGCTGGGAGGTGATCAGCTGGGTGCTCGTGATCGCGCTGCCGCTCTCGATCCCCGCGACCGTGCTGACCGTACCTGCCGACATCGCCCACATCGCCGTGAGGCCATGGCTCGGGCTGCTCTATGTCGCGCTGTTCTCGCAATGGATCGGGTTCTTCGCATGGAACGCCGGCCTCGCAATGGGCGGCATCGCGCGGGTGTCGCAGATCCAATTGCTGCAACCCTTCGTCACCTTTGCGCTCGCGGTGTTCTTCAACGACGAGACCATCACGCTGCAAATCCTGCTGTTCGCCACAGCCGTCGTGGTGACGGTCGCGATCTCGACGCGGACGCGCGCCAGAGAGGCGCCTGCGCCGCCGCAACGCGATCGGGAGCCGCCTCAGCTGGCGGCGTCCTGATCGATCAGGGCCGGACACTCCGCAATCAGTTCGGCTCGCATCTTTTCTAATTGAATGGCCCGAAGCAGCACTCTTGCCGTCTTCAGATGATTGACCTTGACGCACAGCCTGACGATCTGGCTCACCGCGACATCACGCATGGCATCGTCGGATATTTTTCCTGCGATCTCGATCGCGCATTTGATGCCGGCCTGGTATCGCTCGGCGTCAGAGGCCCGCTCCTGCTCCGCCTTGTTGCCGTGAACGCTCGCCATATGTTCGACGATCGCCGCGGCTGACGTGCAAATGTCACGGATGGCGTGCGCCGCTTCGATATCCCCGGCCGGTTGAATGTCCGTCGCTTCCCAGACGTCCAGCTTCCGCTCTTTTTGAAACCAGCGCATCGCGTACGCCCCATCGACGGCAGAAATATATTCCGGCATCGATGGGGTTAGCAACAATGCGCGACCTCACTCCGCCGCCGAGATGCGGCCGAACTCGGTCGCCTGCATCTCGAACAGCCCGCGATAGATCCCGCCGGGACGCGCCGTCAGTGTGGCATGGTTACCCTGCTCGACGATCTCGCCGCGATCGAACACCAGGATGCGATCGAGGCTGCGTACCGTCGACAGCCGGTGCGCGATCACGATCGAGGTGCGCCCTTTCATCAGCCGCTCCATCGCCTGCTGGATCAGGCCTTCCGATTCCGAATCGAGGCTTGAGGTCGCCTCGTCCAGGATCAGCACCGGCGCGTCCGCCAGGAACGCGCGCGCCAGCGCGACGCGCTGCCGCTCGCCGCCCGACAGCTTGACGCCGCGTTCGCCAACCAGCGTGCCGTAGCCTTTCGGCAGCCGCAGGATGAAGTCGTGCGCGTTGGCAAGCCGCGCCGCCTGCTCGATCGCAGCCATGCTGGCGCCCGGCCGGCCATAGGCGATGTTCTCGGCCAGCGTGCGGTGAAACAGGATCGGCTCCTGCTGCACGATCGCGATCTGGCTGCGCAGCGAATGCTGCGTCGCCTGCGCGATGTCCTGACCGTCGATCAGGATTTTTCCGCCACTGACGTCGTACAGCCGCTGCACCAGCTTGACAAAGGTCGTCTTGCCGGAGCCGGAACGGCCGACCAGGCCGACCCGCTCGCCGGCGCGGATCTCCACCGACAGACCGTCATACAGCGGCGCGCGATGGCCGCCATAATGGAACGTCACGTCGTCGAACACGATGCGGCCGCCCTGGATGTCGATCGGTCCTGCATCAGGCGCATCCGCAATGCCGATCGGCTCGGCGTGGATCGCGACCAGCTCCTCCATGTCGTTGACCGAACGCTGCAGATTGTTGATGTGCATGCCGACATCGCGCAGGTAGGCGTGGATGATGTAGTAGCTGGTCAGCACATAGGTGACGTCGCCCGGCGTGGCGCGGCCCGCGATCCACAGCAGGACCGCGCCGCCGATCACGGATGCGCGGAAGCACAACAACACCGCGAGCTGCGCCGTCGAGGTGTAGTTGTAACGGTACCACGTCCGCCGCACGCGCGTGCGCCACCGGCCGATGACGCCGGCCAGCCGCGCATCCTCGCGCGCTTCCGCGCCAAAGGATTTCACCACTGCGTTGCAGGTCAGGGCATCCGCCAGCGTGCCGCCGACCTTGGTGTCCCATGCATTGGAGACGCGCGCGGCCGGCGCAATGAAGTTCACCGAGAACGCCATCGTCATCGAGACATAGATCACCGTGCCGACGGCGATCACCGCGCCCAGCACCGGCCAGTGCAGCCCGAGCAGGATCATCGAGCCCACCAGCACCAATAGCGACGGCAACAGCGCCATCAGAATGGTATCGTTGAGCAGGTCGAGCGCCCACATGCCGCGCGTAACCTTGCGCACGGTCGAGCCGGCAAATGAGTTGGCGTGCCAGTCGGTCGAGAAACGCTGCACGCGCGCGAACGCGTCGCGCGACACGTCGGACATGGTCTTCAGCGTGAACGGCACGATCGCCTGCAGGCCGGTCAGCCGCAGCACCATCGAAATCAGGCCGAGCGCCACGATCCCGCCGAAGGCTGCGAATGCCGCCTGCCGCGCCGCCGTGTCCGAAGCGCCCAGGGTCAGCGCATCGACCAAGCGGCCGGAGAAGATCGGCATGAACAGGTCGGCCGCGGTCGCGCCGAGCAGGCCGCCGGCAACAACTGCGGCGCGGCCGGGCTGCTGCAGCCAGTGGCGGAACACGAACGGGATCACCACGCGTATTGCCGCGGGACGTTTGTCTTTAAGAGCGGTCATGGCGTCATCCGGCTGCGCTTGGCGCACACGCCGGCTCCATCTGAATTGACGCGCGAGCCGACCTCGGGCCGAACGCGAACGTCGTTGAAAAATATCGTTAAGTCGTTGGGAAGCTTGATGATCGGGACGTCAGGCCCGATCAGGGCTGGCAGTGATCGCGGTCAGCAAAGCGACCGAAAATCCAGCACGGGCATCGGACGCGAGGGTACGATCTGCGAATACATCGAAATCATGCAAATCTCCCCGGTTCGAGCGACAATGCGCTGCTTATAAATGCATCGCGGGTGATTTGCAACATGACAACCGCGTGATGGGCATCATCAAGCGCGGCTAATGCGCATCGCCCCCGGCCACCATTGCCGAAGGCTTTTTCAGAACCAGAACAAGCAGGCTCAGGCCGAAATAGAACACCGCCAGCATGAAGAAGGCGTCGCCATAGCCCATCACCACGGCCTGGCGGTGCACGATCTGCGACAATTGCTTCATCGCCATCAGCGCGGCATCGCCCATGCCCTGCAGGCGCTGCGTGAACATGTTGAGTGTTTCGACCGCGGTGGCGTTGCCCCAATTGACGCGGTCGTGCAGACGCGAGATGTGCAGGTCGGTACGCTCGTTCAGCACCTGGTTGATGAGCGCGAGACCGACCGCGCCGCCGAGATTGCGCGTCAGGTTGAACAGGCCCGAGGCGTTCTTCACCCGCTCCGGCGCCAGCGTTCCGAGCGCGATGGTGTTGGTCGGCACCATTGCGAACATCATGCCGACGCCGCGCAGGATCTGCGGGATCAGCAATTCGAAGAAATCATATTCTTTCGTGATCCAGGTCATCTGGTAGGAGCCGAGCGCGAACGTGCAGAGACCGAAGGCAATGAGGTAGCGCATGTCGACCTTGGTCATCAGCCGGCCGACGATCGGCGCGGCGAGGAACATGGTAATGCCCGAGACGAACATGGTCTCGCCGATCATCAACGCGCTGTAGCCTCGCACTTCGGCCAGATAGCGCGGATACACATAGGTCAGGCCGTACAGCCCGATGCCGACACAGAACGAGATCAGGCAACCGACGCCGAAATTCCGGTCGGTAAACGTCCTGATGTCGACGATCGGCTCCCGCGCGCTGAGCACACGCCAGAAGAAGGCGATCGCCGAGACCACACAGATCGCCGCGCAGATGGCCACGGAGGTGTCTTCCAGCCATTGAGATTGCGGTCCCTCTTCCAGCACATATTCGAGCGTGCCGAGAAAGCCCGCCATGAACAGAAGCCCCCACCAGTCGAAATGCTCGAGCAGCGCGAAATTCGGGCGGTCGAAGTCGACCAGCGCGAGAACGCCGATCGTGATGCCGATGCCGGGCACGATGTTGATGAAGAACAGCCAATGCCAGGACATCATGCCGGTGATGTAACCGCCGACCGTCGGCCCGATGGTCGGCGCCAGCGTCGCGACCAGACCGATGATCGGGCCGACAATGTGGAACTTCGAGCGCGGAAACACCGTATAGGCGGACGCGAACACGGTGGGGATCATACCCGCGCCCAAAAATCCCTGGATCGCGCGCCACAGAATCATCTGCTCGATGGTCGAGGCAAAGCCGCAGAAGAAGCTGGCGACGGTGAAACCGGAAGCGGAAATCGCAAACAGCAGACGGGTGCCGAAGGCGCGCGACAGGAAACCGGACAGCGGGATCGCGATCACCTCGGCGATCAGGTAGGAGGTCTGCACCCACGATACTTCGCTGGAGCTGGCCGAAAGGCCTGCCTGGATCTCCGACAGCGATGCCGAGACGACCTGGATGTCCAGGATCGACATGAACATCCCGAACACCATGATCAGAAACGCAAACAGCCGCCGCGGCGGGATGCGCTCGGCGGCGTCGGTCGCGGCATTCATCGCGGACGGCGATGCGGCGGTGGCGTCAGCCATGATCAGCTCGGAACAGGCGCCGGGCTTGTACCCGGGGCTCTAGGGAAAAACTACTGCGGTTGAACCGCCCCGGGCGCATCGAGGTCGGCCTCGCTGTCGGCGTCGGCCGCGCCCTCACGGGTGTCGACGGTGATATAGACCGACATGCCGGCGCGCAGCAGGTTCTGCTTCGCGACTTCCTTCGGCACGCGAATGCGTACCGGCAGCCGCTGCACGATCTTGGTGAAATTGCCGGTCGCGTTATCAGGCGGCAGCAGCGTGAATACCGATCCTGCCGCCGGTGAAATGCTGTCGACGATTCCGGCGAACTTGCGGTGGCCGTAAGCGTCGACCGAGATCTTCACGGGCTGGCCGGGACGGATGCGCTTGAGCTGGGTTTCCTTGTAATTGGCGTCGATGAAGACGTCGTTCAGCGGCACCACGTTGGCGAGCCGCTGCCCGGCCTGGATGAAATCGCCGGCATTGACGAGGCGGTTGGAGAAGGTGCCGTCGACGGGCGCGCGCACCGAGGTGAAGGCGAGGTCGCGCTCCGCCTTGGCAAGCTGGGTCTGCAACTCCGCGAGCTGCGCGCGGGCCTCGGCCTGCTGCGCTTTCGTCACCTCGACATTGTCGCGCGCGGCATCATAGGCTGCCTGCGCCGACTTCACCGCAGCAACGCTCTGGTCGCGGCCGGCCTCGGAAACCTCGAAGGCGGCGCGCGAGGCAAAACCCTTGGTGCTCAGCGTCTGCTGGCGATCGAAGTCGAGACCGGCGCGCTTCAGCGCCGCGTCCGCGGAAGCGAGCTGCGCCTTGGCCTGCTCCGCGGCGCTTTCGAGCGCTGTGACCTGACGGCCGATGCGGTCGATGGTGGCCTGCTGGGTCGCGATCTTGCTCCGCGCGGCATCCACTGCGATGCGATAGTCGCCGTCATCGATCCTGAAAATCACGTCGCCGGCGCGAACGATCGAATTGTCGCGGGGCAGGATGGCCGCGACATGGCCCGATACCCGGGCACCAAGCGTGGTGTTGTTGGCGCGAACGTAAGCATCGTCCGTCGAGACATAGAAGCGCCCGACCAGGACGAAGTGGACGCCGTAACCGATCGCGGCCAGCGCGAGCAGTCCGAGCGCACCGATCATGATGAATTTGCGCTTGCCCGGTTTCGCCGCCGCTGCTTCGGCGACGCCGGCCGGCCGCTCGGTCTCGGCGGTGCGACGTCTGGTTTCCTCAACGTGAGTCCGCAACTGCTCCGCAAGCTGCGCGGCGGACTCGGGCGCAGCTTCATCCTGCGCCTTTTCCGATCCGGCGCGAACGATGCGTGCGGCCTGGTCTCTCGCTGCGGCCATGACCACCCTCCCCATACAATGCCGCGGCGCCAGCCAGCCCTAAACCTCGCTGCACGGGCGCCGCCGGGACAAAATGTAGCATTGACCGAACGGTTCGGTCAACATATCAATCCAGAGTATAGACCATAAAGTGAAAACAGATGCAGGCCTGTACCCCGGGTTGAATTCTTTCCTGAGAAGATAAACCAATGGTTGCATCCACATCAAACACCATTCATCCCTTTGGCGAGGAAGACAGTTCGAAGCGCCGCCAGATTTTGGACGGCGCACGAAAGGTGTTCATGGATCTGGGCTTTGATGGCGCCAGCATGAACGAGATCGCGCGCGCCGCCGGCGTCTCCAAGGGTACGCTCTACGTCTACTTCGCCGACAAGAGCCGGCTTTTCGAAGCCATCGTCGAGGACGAAGCGCTCGAAAGGGGCAAGATCGCCTACAATCTGGATCCCAAACGCGATGTCGAAACCACGCTGCGGGAGTTCGGCCAGACCTACATCGGATCGATCTGCCGGCCAGGCGGCGGATCGTCGATCCGCACCGTGATGGCGATCGCCGAGCGGATGCCGGAGGTCGGACGCCGGTTCTACGAGAACGTGCTGGCACAGACGATCAACCGTCTCGCCGATTATCTGCAGGCCCGTCTCGGGCCGGACGATCTTGCCATCGACGATTGCGGATTGGCCGCCGCGCAATTCCTGCAGATGTGCCAGGCGACGCTGTTCCTGCCGTTCGTGTTTCAGGCAGAGCCGGCGCCATCGGCGGAGCGCATCGCGCACGTGGTTGACAGCGCGACGCGGCTGTTTCTGCAGACGTACCGGGCGAAGCCGGCGTAAGACCGGCCCCCCCTATTCCGGACCCCGGCTTAGAACCGGTACGTCGCGCTCCCCAGCACGGTGCGGCCGATGCCGAAGAAGCAGTCGCCGCGGGCGAGACAGGTGGTGACATGGCGCTTGTCGGCAAGGTTGGTGGCGTTGACCTGAAACCGCCACGGGCCGGTCTCATAGCGGATCATCGCGTCAAACAGCGTGTAGTCAGGTGTGCGGATGACGTCGGCGCCGTCCCAGGATTCGCCGATGTAGCGCACACCGCCGCCGATGGTCACGCCCTGCAGACCGAGCGCAGTGAGCCGGTACTTCGCCCATAGCGAGGCCTGATGTTCGGGAACGGTTTCGACGCGCTTGCCGGCATTGTCGCCGCTTTCCACCGTGGCATTGAGGTAGGAATAGGCGCCGATCAGATCGAGGTCGGGCGTCACGCGGCTGATCACCTCGAGTTCGGCGCCGCGAATCCGCACCTTGCCGGTCTGGACTGAGAACTGAGTGCCGCCGGGATCGCTCGCCAGCCGGTTCTTCTCGATGGTGTCGAAGATCGCGCCGTTGATTGCCGTGCCGGGCATCGGATTGTACTTGAAGCCGAGCTCCACCATTTCGCCCGCCTGGGCCTTGCAGATGCCGCCGACGCAGGCGGAGCCGAAGATCGGCGTGAACGACTGCGCATAGGTGACATAGGGCGTCAGGCCGAACGGCAATTCGTACATCAGTCCGGCGCGGCCGGTGGTCGCCCTGGTGTCTTCCGCCGGCGCCCCCTGCACATTGTTGCTGACGAAATCCTGGCGGACGCCGAGGACAGCCAGCCACGGCCCGAGCCGCATCTGGTCCTGTGCGTAAAGCCCGAGTTGGCTTTGCCGCAGGTCCGGTTCGGCCGTCATCGTGGGTGGGACGACGCTATTGTAGACGGGGGCGTAGAGATCGAAGGGCGTCGGAGTCAGATCTCCGCCGTCGATGTGCGCCCCTGACGACGCCCGCTCGCCGAGGCCGCGATAGTCGACGCCGAACAGCGCCTTGTGCGTGATCGCGCCTGTCGCGAACTTCAGCTCGGCATTGGCATCAGAGGTGAAGCTGTCCTTTGTGGTTTGCCGCCCCGAGACATAGCGCGCCACGGTGCGGTGCGAGGCATCGAGATACGGATTGTCCGGATTTGAATAATTGTCCGGATAGACGGTGCGGTAGATGCCCTCGACGTGCGCATAGCGCATGCTCTGCCGGATCTTCAGCCCTTCGCCAAAGCTGTGCTCGAACAGGCTAGAGACCGCGCCGGTCTCGGTCTGGTATTTGTCAAAACTCGGATCGCTGGCGAAACGCCGCACGGGAATCAGGCCGTTGGGTCCTGGAAACAGCGTGCCCTCATGCGGCAGGAAGGCGGTGGAGGAGCCAGTCATGTCCTTCTGATAGGTGCCGAGCACGGTCCAGCTCGTGTTGTTGGTCGGCCGCCAGGTCAGCGACGGCGCCAATACGATGCGGTCATCCTTCACGTAATCGGTCTGCGAATTGCTGTCGCGGAATACGCCGATGAAGCGGTACAGCCACTCGCCGTCCTTGGTCAGCTTGCCGGTCGAATCGAGTTGCACCTGCTTGCGGTTGAAGCTGCCATATTGCACCCCGATCTCGTTGAAAGATTCCGCCTGCGGACGCTTCGAGACCAGGTTCAAGAGGCCTGCCGTCGATGTGTCGCCATACAGCACCGATGCCGGACCGCGCAGCACCTCGATGCGCGAGAGCGTGTAGGGATCGGGCCGCCATTCGTTGAACTGGAACGTGTTCACCACGCGGGTGCCGTCGAGATAGATGTTGGGATCCTGGCCACGGACGCGCGGATAGTCGCCGCGCGAATCCGGACCATAGGCGTCGGCGAACACACCCGGCACGTAGCGCAGCGATTCCTGCACGGTGAGCGCGCCCTGGTCGGTGATGCGGTCGGCGGTGACCACCGTGATCGATTGCGGCGTTTCGCGCAGCGGCGTGTCGGTCTTGGTTCCGGTGCCGCTCTGGCCCGCGAGATAACCGCGCACCGGGCCGGTCGCCGTTTCAGCGCGCGCGCCGGCGGCCGTAGCGGCGTCAGGCGCCGTCTGCGCGCGCTGAGCAGCGCGACGGCTAGCGGCCGACGCAGATTGCCGCCTGGGTGCGGGTCGCGACCGCGCAGCCGGCGGACGTGAGGGCTGGTCGACGACAACTGCCGGTAATTCCCGCGCGGACGATTGCGCTTGCGCCGGCGTCACGTCGATCATCGCAGCGAGCATCGGCAGCGCGGCGCCGAGCCATCCCGCGGTCTTCAAACTTGCATTCATTTCCAGTCCTCATCGCTTCGCGCGGGACCAGTAACAAGCGCGACCACTGCGATGAAGTGCGAGAAAGATACAACGGCACGTCAATCACGCGTTTAGAATTAGTATTGCTCCAGGCTGCTTGAATAAGCGTCATCCAACAGGATTTAGAATTAGTCTTGGTCTAAGTAGACAACGCAACAGTTGTAACGGCGCGCGATGCGTGACAGCGCGCGCGTACGATCGAATGGAAAGCGTACCTGATCGGGATCAACATGCATGAGCCGCATGAGGTTGATTACTGGACCGGCGCCTGAAAGACTTGCCAGTGCGACAAGTGGGATCAAGTTCGTGTAACCTGCCGCGGCGCAGGCGCTTGTCATCTTCTCGCCCAAGCTGCAGCTTCCTGCGCCGCCCTTGGTGCCAACCGACATGACCCGTCTTGCTTTCATCCTCGCGTTGCTCTTCACCGCGCCCTGGGAAGAAGCCGAGATCGTTGACGTGAAGGATATGGGAGCGGTCGATCTCAAGCCGTTCAACTGTCAGGACATCACCCGGAGCAGCGTCATCAGCCGGGTCTGCTACGATGCCGAAAGCCGCCGCATGCTTGTGCAGCGCCACGCGGCCTACCACCAATATTGCGATTTGCCGAAGGACACGCTCGATGCGTTTCTGAACGCGCCCTCGATGGGCCAGTTCTTCAACGCGAACATCACGGCGGCCGGCCGTGACGGGAACGGGCCGTACGACTGCCGCACATATAAAGTGCCGTCCGATCAGTGACATCGGGCCTGCCGTCGCGGCACTGGTCCCTGTTCGCAATCTCGTTATTTGACACTTCTTCTATTTTTGTCAAAATCGTCAAATGGGCCCGCGTACCCGCATTCTCGATGCCGCAATGCTGGTGTTCCGCCGGCAGGGATTCCGGCGCTCGTCGATCGAGCAGGCGGCAGAGGCCGCGGGCCTGACGCGCCAGGCGCTCTACCATCATTTCGAGTCCAAGGAAGCGCTGTTCCGCGCCGTCATCGAACGGCTGCATGAGGAGGCCCTCGCCGCCGAAATGGCCGCGGCCAGCGCCGCCGAGAACGAGGGCGGCAGCCTCGCCGACATCCTCGTCGCTTCGGTCAGCGCCAAGCTCGGGCAACTGGCCGCCTCGCTCGATGGCTCGCCCCATGTCGAGGAACTGTTCTCCGAACATTTGCTGCAGGCCCGCGACCTCTACCAGAAATACACCACCGCCTATACCGAGCAACTCGCGGAAACGATCACGCGCGTCTGCCGCAAACAGGACCTCACGCTCAATGCCACGACGCCGCGCGATTTTGCACGGCACATCGAGATGGCGATTAACGGCACCAAATCCGCCTATCCGGCGCTGCAGCCGGCCGGCGCTTTCCTGAGGGATCTGGAGATCATGCTGCGGACGCTGGTGGCTGGCGCGGTGAGCCCGGCGCCGCGGAAGCCCGCGGCGAAGCCGAAGCCGGCAAGGAAATCCACCTCTCGCAAACCTGGAGATCGCAGATGAGCACGATGACGATCAACGGCAAGCTTGCTCCCCTCCTCGACGATCCCGATGCGCTGCTGGTCGATGTCGTGCGCGACGCGCTCGATCTCACCGGCACCAAGCTGGTGTGCGGGGCCGGCGTCTGCGGCGCCTGCACCGTGCTGGTCGATGGCGAGGCCGCCGTGAGCTGCCTGATGCCCGCTCGATCAGCCGCGAACACGAACGTGACGACGGTCGAAGGCATCGGCGCGGCAAAGCTGCACCCGGTGCAGAAGGCCTTCATGGCGCACGACGCCCTGCAATGCGGCTTCTGCACGCCGGGCTTCATCGTCGAGGCCGCGGCGTTTTGCGACCGCTGGCGCGCAGCAAAGGGAACGTCGGTGCCGTCGCGCGAGGAAATCGGCGCGGCGTTGTCGGGACATCTCTGCCGCTGCGGCGCCTATGACGGCATCTTCCGCGCCGTGGCGGATGCCTGTGCCGGCCGCTTCGACGGCGACGATATCCTGCCACCGCGCATGGAAGCGCGCGACAAGGTGACGGGATCGGCGAAGTATACCGTCGACATCCATCATGACGGCCAGCTCGAAGGCGTGATCCTGCGCTCGCCGTTCGCGCATGCGCGTGTCAACGAACTCGATCTGGCGCCGGCGCGCGCGATGCCGGGGGTGAGCGCTGTGATCTCGCTGCTCCGCGACGATCGCATCGTCCGCTATGTCGGCGAACCGATCGCCGCCGTCGCGGCAAAGGACCGCAAGACCGCGCTGGCCGCGATCGCCGCCATCAAGCTCGGCAGCGAACGCCTGCCGTCGGCGATCGGGCTCGACGAAGCGCGCAAGGCCGATGCGCCGGTCGTATTCGAAAAATCCGCGCGCAAGAGAGCCGGCAACGTCTCCGAAGGCGGCGGTTCGCCGGCCTCCTGGAAAGGTAATGTCCGCGGCCCATCGGCGGCGTTCTCCAAGAAGCCGAAGAAAGTGCGGAGCTGGGTCGACGGCGCACGGGCGGCGAACAATCCGCTGCTGGTGGAGGGTACCTTCCGCACCGGCACGCAACAGCATGCCTGCCTCGAGCCGCATGCCGCGGTGGCGCGTTTCGACGGCGACCGGCTCACCGTGCATGTTTCGACGCAGGCGGTGTTTCACACGATGGAGCAGATCGCCAAGCGCTACAAGCTCGGCCACGACAAGGTGCGCGTGATTGCCGATCATGTCGGCGGAGGTTTTGGTTCGAAGGCCGCTCTCGGCGTGGAAACGACCACCGCGATCGAACTGGCACGCGAAGCCAGGGCGCCGGTCAGAGTAGCCTATGACCGGCATGAGGAGCTTTCGGTGACGGGCTATCGGCCGGCAACGGAAATGAAAATTGCATTGCTGCCGTCCGAGCAAGGCGGACTGAAAGCCCTTTCGCTGACCGCTTATGCCGACACGGGAGCCGCGACCAATTCGACCATCGCGGCACTTGCCCGCCTGATCTATCCCGCGGAAGGCAAGGAGCTGGCCGATTTCGACGTCATCAGCAATTTGCCGGCCGGCGCTCCGTTCCGCGGCCCCGGCGGGCCGCCGATGGCGTTCGCGCTGGAACAGGCGATCGACGAAGCGGCGCTGCGCATGAACGTCGATCCGATCGCGCTGCGCAAACGCTGGGATCCCGATCCCAACCGGCAGCGGCTGTACGATTGGGCGTCAAGCCTGGAGGTCTGGCGCAACCGGAAACCCATTGCCGCGCAGAGCGGCCGCTATCGCCGCGGCGTCGGCGTCGCCACCGGCTACTGGCTTTATCTGTGGCAGCCCGGCTCGAAGGTCGAAGTGGCTGTCAAGGGCGGACGCCTGATCGCAAGCACCGCGACGCAGGATATCGGCACCGGCACCCGCACCGTGATCGCCAATACGGTCGCGCGCGAATTTGGCCTGGAGCCGCATGAGATCGAAGTCAGGATCGGCGATTCAAAACTGCCGGAAGGGCCGGGCTCAGGCGGCAGCCGGGTCACCGCTTCGGTGATCCCGCCGATGCTGCTGGCGATCGAGCAGTTGAAAGCCGCGATCCAGCAACACGCAAAGCGGCAGCCCGTCCCCGGCTCCAACGCACCCTGGCGCGAACTGCTCGCGGCCTCACCCGATCTCTCCGCTTCCCGCGTGCGGCCGGAAGACTCCAGGCAGATGGCGCCGGGAATCGAGTCGCCGCTGAAACAGGCCGGCTTCATGGGCTGGATCTTCGGCTGGATGATGCGGCGCTTCTCCAACCTTGCGATCGGCGCCGGCATGCCGAGTTCGGTGCAAGTCGTCGAGGTCGAAGTCGACACCTGGCTCGGCCACGTGCGCGTCGTCAACGTTCACACCGGCATTGCGATCGGCAAGGTGGTGGCGCCCGCGCTGGCGCGAAGCCAGGCGACCGGCGCCGTCGTTCAAGGCATCGGCTACGCGCTCTATGAAGCCCGCGAAGTCGATTCCCGCACCGGCGATGTGCTCAGCGGCGGCATGGAGGACTATCGCATTCCGGGAATCGCGGACACGCCAATGATCGACGTGCATTTCGACCAGGGCGGCTTCGACCACGTGCTCGGCGGCAGCGTCGGCATCGGCGAGGTCGCAACCGTGCCGACCTCGCCCGCGGTCGCCAACGCCATTCACAATGCGACCGGCGTTCGGCTGACCGAACTGCCGATCCGTCCCGACCGTCTCGTCGCCGCGCTCAAAGGGAGGGCCGCCGCATGACACCATCAGCCATGACCGCCACGCAAGCAGGCGAATTCCGCGCCGCCGGCACCGACCTCTCCGAGCGACGGCGCAGCGGCGTCTCGACCGGACCGCTGGTCGATATATCAGCCACGCCCGACACGATCGGGATGCATTGGGGCACTGAGGGGAGTTTGCGCATCGGCGCCTTCACCACCATTGCCGCCATCGCTGCGGACACGCGCCTCGCCGCGGCGTATCCGGGCATTGCCGCGTCCGCGCAAGGTCTGGCGACGCCGCAGATCCGCCACCTCGCCACCCTCGGCGGCAATCTCGCGCAGCGTTCGCGCTGCTGGTATTTTCGAAATCCGCATATCGCCTGCCTGAAGAAAGGCGGGTCCGACTGTCCGGCACGGTCCGGCAATCATCTCTATCATGTCGCCTTCGACCTCGGTCCCTGCGTGGCGCCGCATCCCTCGACGATGGCGGCGGCGCTGCTGGCCTATGAGGCGAACGTGACGACCGACCGCAGGAGTTCGCTGACGATCGGCGACCTCCTCGGCGACGGCTCCAACGGCAGCGCCGACAACGCGCTGCAGCCGGGCGAGATGATCAAGAGCATCGAGCTTCCCGTTCCGCTGCAAGGCGAGCGCGCGCTGTACAAGCGCGCGATCAGCCGCACCCATGCGGAATGGCCGCTGGTCGAGATCTGCGCCCGCGCCGTGATCAAGGACGGCGCGTTCCAGTTCGTCCGCCTCGCCGCCGGCGGCATCGCATCGGTGCCGCTGCGGCTCGTCGCAGCGGAAGCGGCATTGCAGGGGAAGCCGGCCAATGTAGCAGCGATTGCCGTTGCCGCAGAACGCGCGACATCGGGTGCAAAACCGTTGCCGATGACGGGATATAAGCTCGATCTGCTGAAGGGCGTCGTGCAGGATCTGCTGGAACGGTTGGCGGGTAACCAGGCCACGGGCTCATAAGCGCGAACCTAACCTCCCCGCAGGACCATAAGCGAGTGGATGCATCGATCGCCGGGACGCGCCGGTGTGACGCCGGCGAAGGGCCGGCGGAAATTGAATGTCTTTTTCATGTCTTATGATCCATAGTGTCTTCCTGTTCTTATTATCCATAATGTCTTCCTGTCGGCGACCTCTCGCTGGCAGACGCAGGAGAAGTGAGTTGGCTGCGCGATTGCTTTTTACGAACGCTGGTAACGCTCCGAGCAACAATCTGGCGCGCAGCCTGCGAACGGGTGACGGGCCTGTATTCATAGTCGGTTGCAATGATGACCAGTTCGCGCTGAAGAAATCCGACGCGGACAGACATTATCTCGTTCCGCCCGCGGACCATCCGGAGTGGGCCGAGACACTGCAATGGATCGCCGAGACCGAATGCCTGGATCTCATTATTCCGACCGTTGATACCGATGTAGATGACCTGTCGCGCGCGCGTAACCGCCTTGGTGAGTACCTTTTCCTGCCGCGGGCATCCGTAGTCGACATCTGCCGGGACAAGTATCGTCTCATTGAGCTCCTGCGCAGCAACGGCATCGACGCGCCCGCGAGCTACCCGGTGAAGGATATCAGGCACATCACCGGGATTTTCCGCCAACTTGGCGGGAAGCGACCCCTCTGGTGCCGCGTTCGAAGCGGAGCCGGCGCGCTTGGCGCCCTGCCGGTACGGACGCCCGAGCAGGCGCGCGGCTGGATCCGGTACTGGAAAGAAATGCGCGGCATACCCGTGACGTCGTTTGTACTTTCAGAGTACCTGCCAGGCCGCGATTTCGGCTGTCAAAGCCTTTGGAAGGATGGCGAGTTGGTACTGATCAAGACGTATGAACGGCTTTCCTATCTCGGGACGGGCAGTCAACCGTCGCAAGTCTCTTCGGTGGCAGCCCTTGCAAAAACAGTCGTCGAACCGAAAATCGTCGACACCTGCGTCCGGGCCATCAGGTTGCTCGATGCAAAAGCATCCGGCGTCTTCAGCGTGGATCTCAAGGAGAATACGCGCGGCATTCCCTGCATCACGGAAATCAACGCGGGCCGGTTTTCGTCGGCGACCAATATTTTTGATCTGGTTGGAAAACAGAACATGGCGAAAACTTTCGTCCGTCTGGCGCGAGATCTGCCGGTCGACATCGAGGACAGCTACGACGCCGCACCGGATTGGTACATGCTGCGAGACCTCGACGGAGCGCCGCGCATCTTCCACGCGTCCGATTTCTCAGATAACATCATGAACGCTTGGCAAGGGGCAGCCTCTCGTCGAGGCCGCTTGAAAGCAACGAAAAGGGGCAAAAACTTATGGCAAACATCAAAATATTCAAACGTTTGAGCAAAGGGCGAACCCAAATTCGGGTAGCGGTCACACCCAAGAGTCCAGAGACACGCGCGCTGCTTCGTAAATTTCAGGCCGGAGTGAAGGATTTTGAGAAAAGCTGGAAAGCGACCAAGGCCTATCAAGACGCCAACAAGGCCAAGAAAAAGAAAGCTGCAAAAAAGAAGGGAAGCTGAGAACGCCGTTGTCGCTACGGTAACGATCGACCGCGACCTCGATACCCATCAGCTAGAGACAATCCAGCTCCAGCTGCGAGCTCTTGCCCGCTCTTGCGGGCTGGAGGTCAGCGGCATCAAGGTCGAAACTTCGAATCGCGGCTAGCCGGCAATTCAGCCCGCAGTTTCCAAAGCCTGCCGCACGATCGTCCGCTACACGGTCTGGCAGAGCTTTTCTCGGAAAGTTGAGCTAGAGCGGGATGACGTTTCTTCGAATCGCCATCCCACTCTATCTCTTTGATATGAGCGTGATCTCCGCGATTTGAGCATGATCTCTGCGCAAACGCGTTCCGCGTTTGTCGCGAGGGAAAACCGGTGTCCGCTTTTCCGGATCATGCTCTAGCCGTTGCACGTAGCGTGATCCTCCAGGGGGAATTGCAGACCGAGCTGCCGAAACAGGGCTGCGCCGGCGCTGAAGTGCTGCTCCGCGCTCGCCTGCTTGCCAATACGCCGGTAGCGTTTTCCAAGCCCGAGATAGCACTGCGCCGCCAGCGGTCGCAGATCGAGTTCCTCGGCCCTTCGGAGGGCCTGGAGAAAATTCGTCTCGCTTTCGTCGAGGAGAGGCGCGTCCGTCACGCCGAGTTCGGCGATCAATCGCAGCGCGTAAGCTTCGTGGCCGCGCTCACCATGTTTGCGCGCAAGTTCGAGCGCCCGTCGAGCGCATTGCTCGGCGTCAGCCGTGCGGAGCTTCTGAAGGTAAGCTTCACCCAACCGGACCACCGTCATGGCGAGCCCGCTCATGCGGTGCATCGCGCTCGACTCACGTTCGGTTTCCTCCAGGAGGACAATGGCCTCATCGATGCGATCAGCCAGGCGATAAGCGTGTCCAAGCGAGGTGCCGAGCAGCGGCAGCATCAATGGAAGAATCCACGAGCGGCAAAGCTCAAGGCCCTGCTCGAGGACCGTGATGCCTCGCGAAACCTCGCCCCGAAGGGCAAGAACAGTGCCGAGTCCGTAATAGGAGAACGCAAGGCTGTAAACGTGGTTGGCGGCTTGGGCAATTTCCACGGCCTCCTCCGCAACGCGCAACGCCCGATCAAACTCTCCGAGTTCGACCAGCGAGGAAATCAGATATACGCGCGTGAACACGCCAAGAACGCCGGTTGTACCCATCGTGTCGGCCGCGAGATCGTCTCGGAGACGCTCAACGCCCGCGCCCAATATTTGTGACGCGCGATGATGGTCCCCTCTTGCAGTCAGAGCTGGTCCCAAATGTCCGGCAGCCACTATGTGGAGGCGCAAGTCGTCTAACTCGTCTGCAATAGTCATTGCCTTTTCGCCGGCCTCGATGGCAGGGCCAAGCTCCGCCATGAGCCGGTAGTATTGGCACAGGAATGACGAAGCTTGTCCGAGCCGCCGTTTGTCAGCGAGTTGAGCAGCCAGCGCCTGCACCTTCTGCAGGTGCCCCAGGCATTTATCGAGGTGTCCCAATGGGTGAAGGGCGTTTCGCAGATCGAAGCGAATATCGATAGCAAGTTCGATACTTTCTTTGCTTTCGGGCAGCTTCTCAAGGATGGCGAGCGCCTGCTCGAACCAGCCTCGCCCGTTCTCGAGGGCCGACCGCGAGAGCGCCTTCAGTCCGGCCTGTCGCAGGTATCGAACAGCCTTGTCCGGCAACTCCCCGCGAACCGCATGTTGCGCGAGACGCTCAATGTGCTCGCCGATCCGATCCCGATACAGAGTCTCGATCGTGTCGACCAGTCGCGCGTGCAGCGCGCGCCGTCGCGTCCGCAGCAGGCTCTCGTATGTCACCTCGTGGGTGAGTGCGTGTACGAACGCGTATTCGACGTCCGGAAAAAACCTGGTCTCATGGAGAAAGCCGGCCGCCTGCAACCGATCGAGCGCGCCATCCAGAGCGCCCTCTGTCAGATCGGCCATCGCTCGGAGCACGGCAAACGGAATCTCCCGGCCTACGACGGAAGTGATCTGCAGAAGATTCTTGTCACCGGGAAGAAGCCGATCTATTCGCGCCGCCAAGATGGCCCGGACAGTCGGTGGAACCTGAATGGTCGCGGTCGGACTCATCAGTCGATAATGACCGCGTTCGCCGACGAGATATTGGGTTTCCACCAGAGAGCGGACGGTTTCTTCGATAAAAAAAGGGTTGCCACCCCGCGCGATCAGAAACCGCTTGAGTGGCGCAATGCCGGGATCCTCGCCAAGCAGCGCCTCCAGCAGATAGCCGGTGTCACGCCTGGGCAACGCGCTTAGCCGGATCTGATGGTAGTTCTCCCTGCTTCCCCAGTTGTGCTGGTAGCCCGGGCGGTAACTGACGAGCAGCATGAGGGATGCCGACCCCATGGCGCTCACCAGGGCATCGAGCAATTCCTGCGTTTCGTTATCCACCCAATGGAGGTCATCGAAGATCAAGAGGACCGGCTGCTTGCGTGCTTCCCGCAGCAACAAAGCCTTTACGGCGTCGATGTTGCGACGCCGGCGCTGAGCTGGATCGAGCGCGTGCCAGCCCTGGTCATCGACGGGGATATCGAGCAAAGCCAATAACGCGGGAAGCGTCGATTCCAGCCTTTCGTCGAGCGCGATGGTTTTCTGGACCACCTTTTGGCGGATCTCATCAAGCTCGTCCCGATCCTGGATTCCAAAGTAGCTCTTGAGAAGCTCGATCACGGGCAAGTAGCTGGTCGCTCTTTCGTGCGAGAGCGACGTGCTCTCGAGCACGAGCCAGCCAAGCAGACCAGGCAGCCGGCTTGTATGCGTGAACTCATAGACAAGCCGCGACTTGCCGATGCCGGCCTCGCCGATGATCGCCGCCAATTGGCCCGACCCCGTATCGGCCCGCTGCTGTACGCGGCGCAGCTCATCGAGCTCCGCCTCGCGGCCGACAAACAGGGTCAGGCCGCGAATCGTTGCGGCCTGCAAACGGGTGCGTGCAGGACCCGCACCGATGAGCTCATAGACCTCCTCGGGCTCGGCAAGCCCTTTAACCGGCAGCGGACCGAGCGACCGCGCCATGACGTATTCCTCGGCCAACCGAATGGTTTTCTTCGTCGTCAGGATCGAGCCGGGCTCCGCCATCTGCTCCATGCGAGCGGCCACGTGCACAGCCTCACCAACAACGGTGTATTCCATGTCGAGCTCGCTGCTGATGGCACAGATGACAACTTCGCCCGAGTTGAGCCCAACGCGAATTTTGAGCGGCGTATTGGCGCGGTCCGCCAGTTTGGCCACGGAGCCCTGCATCATCAGGGCGGCGGAACAGGCGCGCACGGCGTGATCCTCATGGGCGAGCGGCGCGCCAAAGATCGCCATGATGCCGTCACCCAGGATCCTGTTGACGGTCCCCTCATAACGGTGGACGGCATCGATCATCTGCTCGAGCACAGGATTGAGGATCGCCTGCGCGCTCTCCGGATCCTGGCCGGATATCAGGGCCAGTGAGCCCGTGATGTCTGCGAACAGCACGCTCACCTGTTTTCGTTCACCCCCAAGCTCGGCGGTGGAGGTTAGAATGTTCGCTGTGAGGGGCTGGGCAGTCTGTGGCTTCAACGCCTCAGAGCGCGCAGACAGATAGTTTGCGACGCTCTGATTTGCGACGCTATGACTCGTTGAATGACCGCAATGTGAACAAAACTTCGCCGTCGGCGAAATTTGAGTGCCGCAGTTCGTGCAAACGCGTGCCAGCACAGAAGCACATTGTTCGCAGAACTTCGCCGCCGGGCCGTTTTCGTGCTGGCAACTCTGGCAAATCATTTAGGTCCCTGAAAAATCGTGACCACGGTACCGTCGAACACCATTGTCAACAAGCTGGTATTTTGGGCCGACTGGCTACGCCGACGGCCACGGCTCCAGTCGATCCAGAGCCGCCGAGATCTGTCTGATGCGATTAGAGCTTCGCTGACATTGTAACCGTGCCGGGCGCGCATGGGCCGGGTGAGGGGGAGAGAGCCCAGTCCTCCCTTGAAGCCTCGCACGAACTAGTCGGCACGCCCAAAGCAGGACGGACTAGCAAAGCCAATCCACGATTTTTGGATGATCGTGTGGGCGGAGGTTGCGGCCACACCGCCGAATCGGAGAAGCCTCAGGCGCTGATATCTGCGTAACCGCCGGAGGATTCCTGCGCAGTTGAATAGCCCACAGAGCGCGGCGAGATGGCCTGCTGTCGTTCCGCCATCATTGCTTCGAAGGCCGCGTCCAGTTGCGCGCGGGTATAGTCTGTCGACGTCGTCTGACGTGGTTTCCATGCAGACTGCGTGATCGCCGTGGATGCCTTCTCGACCGTGCCGCCGACGGCCTTCGCGATATGCTCCGCACGCCAACGCGCCAGATCGGGGCCGCCGCTCAGGCCGGGAGGATCTTGCAGGTCTGCGACCTTGGCCGCGGCATCGTTCGTCATCGCCGAAGAACCGCCGTTATAAAGGGTTGCAACAACCTTGCCGTTGACCTTGACGGTCGCATAGATATTTTGCGGCGCATTGTCGGGCACGTCAGTGACGACGTTTGCGTCAGCGGCTTGTTTCCTTAGCCAACTCGCCGCCATCCGGTCGCGAAGCTCGGGGATGTCCCTGATGACCTTCAGTCCCGAGATGTCGAGTGCCTTGACGGCCGAAACTGGAATTCCCGGCTTGGCATTTCCTGCTGTCGCGCCTGCCTCTGCACCAGCCACAGGCAACGCATCTGCCGGCGTCAATGTCGTCTTTGATGGATACGCTTGTGTGGGACGCAAATAGCTCCCGGCACCGGCCATACTCGTAATCATGGATACACCCTTCCTCGGCAATTTAAGGGTGAAGGCAATCACCATGCCAACGCGGAAATCATTGATAAGGCTGGTGTCCTCCTTCCTGAAGAAAGTTAGCGCGCCGGAAAATCTTGCCCACAACGGCAGGAATTTCCATTCCTGAGGGACTAAAGATATCGATGTGATTGGATCAGCAGATTACGCCGTTGGCTGATCCGTTTACGAAGTGGCAGACTGGCGGAGCAATTTTCACATGCCCTTGCGCAGATGGTAGATATTTCATATATTTCTACCATCAACGAGGCGGCCATGCACCTGAATATCAAGAACGATGAAGCACATAAGCTCGCAACCGAACTGGCGAAGCTCACCGGCGAGAATTTGACGTCTGCCGTAACCTTGGCGCTGCGCGAACGCCTGGCCCGGGAGCGCCGGCGCCGAAACACCGACGATGTCGCCGCGCGTTTGTTGAAGATCGGCAACCGGTATGCGGCCTTGCCCGACAGCGGACGCAGCCCGGAGGAGATTCTCGGTTACGATGAGCACGGCCTGCCGACGTGATCGTCGTCGATAGCTCAGCCGTCATCGCGATTTTTCGGCAGGAAGATGATGCCGCGCATTATGCACGGTGTATTGCGGCTGACGATGATCCGCTCATATCGGCCGCGAATATTGTAGAGACGTCGATTGTCCTGCGCGGTCTGAAGAAAATCGCGCCGGATAGGGCCGAGCGGTGGCTTGATGAATTCATCGAAACAGCGGGCATCCGGATCGAACCGGTAACGCGGGAGCAGGCGGCTATAGCCCGCTTAGCTCATCGCCGGTTCGGAAAGGGGACCGGCCATGCCGCGGCTTTAAACTACGGAGATTGTTTTTCTTACGCGCTGGCGAAGGCCATGAATGCCCCACTACTTTGCAAGGGAAACGACTTTCCCTTGACCGATATTGGTATCGTCTGACGGAGCGCTTCTACCTTCGTGCGTCGAGCTATGTCACAAGGTTACGCGCGTGACGAGCCCATGCTCAAGCGGATTGATGCAACGATGTGACTTTTCTCGGTACTGAAATCAAAGGCGCTTACTCAAGCTCAGCGTCATGATTTCGAAATCTTGGCTATGGAGGGTGCGCTGAATGGAACCGGAACGATATTTTGCTGGAGACATCACCATCGTTCTCGCTGATGGATCGCGTGTGCCTGCCAATTGACTGCAGACGAAATCTACGCGGAAGGCAAAGAGATTTGTAGAATTTCCCTTGAGCAAGGCACCGAAGTGAGAGTTGCCGAGTCGGAAGAAGATTTCTTTGAAGCGTTGAAAAGACTCCGTCTCGACTTGGAGAAAACTAGCACATTGCTTCATTGCTTTGGCGCCAGCGAGAATGTTTATCCCTCTGGAATGCAGAAATCGATGGGGCCAGCGATTTTGGCTTACAAGATGCGCATCGGTTCCCCGACCTCACGCCACGACATTGTCAACATTTTCGAAGCTGATGAGACTGTTGTTCCATCTACGGTAGAGCAACAAGAGCGATTTCGTCAGAGGTGGATAGATAGCCTTCGCAATTTAGCCTAGATGCGAGCTACCCATTGGAGGCGTCACCACGCACAGTGAAGTCAGCTCCAGCCCGTGAGCCCTTGCGAAACCCATCACTTGCCGAACGGGTTTGATGGGTATCGCTTTCGCTCCACCCATCCTACGAATCCGACGACTCTAATGATCCTCGAACTCGTCTTCCTCGTTGACCTTGCTGTTGCCCCTGAACCAGCGCGACACCGACTTCTTGGCTCCGACCGATCCGGTCGAATACGGATCGCGTGACGCATAGGGATTGCGCTGCCCGGCGCGCGCGGCGACCTGGTCGCCCGGCACGGCGGCGGGCTGGCAGATGGTGCGGCGGGAGGCACGGCGCATCAGGTCGACGTGGATGTGATCCTCGTGGTGGGAGTTGGAGCCCGGGGCCAGCACGGTGTTGAACTGCTGACAGGCGGCCCCCTGCACGTCGCGCAGAAAGCCCTGCTCTTCCGGCATGCCGCGCCAGCCGCCCTTGACCGTGATGCGACGGCCGTCGGCGAGCGTGAAGGCCGCGATGTCGAGCGCGTTGCCGAAGGCATGCTCGGAAATATGCGCGTGCGGACTGCCGTTCATGCCGCGGCAGGAATACGCCGAGATCTGCTTGATTTCGACGACGCGCACGCCGAACCAGCGCATCGCCGCCGGTTGCACGGAATCGGTGAGCCAGCGGTCGAGCGCCGAGACGATCGGGCACGCCAGCGTCGCCGGCGGTTTCATCGAGACCTGCCCGAAAGCGCTGACGGAATTTCCTTGCGCTGGCCCGAGCCGCGGCGTGGCCGGGTTTGCCGCCGGTGGCGAATAGGATGGTTGCGGATACGGCGCAGAAGAGGGCGCCGCGTAACGGTCGCGCGGCGGATGGGACGGTGCCGCCATATAGCCGCCTCCGCGCGATGCCGGCGCGCCCTCGGGCGGCAGGTCGACGTCATCCTCCTGCGTGGCGATGCCTGGCGCGGACAGCGAGATCGGGCCGTTCGACGGCGCGGCATAATTCGGCTGGCGCGGCGCCGGATCCGGATAGGTTCGCGGATAGTTTCCTTGATAGTTTCCTTGGGGTTGAGCCGCCGCTGGCGCGCGCGCGATCGGCCAGCGCGGCTGATTGCCGATATTGCCGGGCGGCCGCAGGCTTTCGTCGGCAAAGCCGAAGCTGGTGATGTTTTCGCCGAGCGCCGCCACTTTCAGCGGATATTCCGCGCCGCACACGCCGGGACCGGAGATCGGGTCGATCCGAACCAATTCCGGGCTCTCCTTGACCGCGCCGGACTTCAGGCAAGCGACCTCGGCCTCGGCGCGCCACGGTTCGCGCTCGGCGGACTGAAAAAATCCGCGGCCACAACCCGCTAGCGAGACGAGGACGAAGGAGCCGACGAGATACAAACGAACTCCGCGCGTCATCGCTCGCACGTTCAACTAATTTATTTAAAGACTCTTCAACATGTTGATTTTACGAATTTTTTACCATGTTTTCGGGGGCTGCCGCCTGTGGAGAGCCGATGGATGGACAGCAACACTGACTTTTTGGGCCGGGAACGCTTTGCTAGCCTAAAGTGTTATGTGCGGGCACGACGTGAACCTAGGGAGCTGTCCTCAATGGATTTCGCAAGTCCTCTCGTGAGCAGACTTAGCGTTGTCACCGCGTATCTTGCACTCGCCTTCGTCGGCGCGATTGTGCTTGGCGTGTTCTAGACTTTCCCGTCCAGACATGGACCTGAACGCCCGGTGACGATGTCATCGGGCGTTTTCGTGAGCTGACTTAGCGTCAAGAGCGAAGAATTGATGAAGGCTCTAAGAGCGCTGCCCGGACAATGTCTGCCATGACGTCACCAGGCTGTCGGCGCGGCGCGTGATGCGGCTCCAATTGTTGCCGGAGCAGTAGAAGCGGCCGAGCGCGCAGGCTTCGACGCGCAGCGTGTTGATCCCCTTCATCGATATCGTGCCGTAATAGGTCTCGCCAGAACCCTGGCTGTAGACGCCGCCGGTCCATTGCCTGTCCGTTTTCGGCTTCATGTTGATCAGGATCGCTTCGCCCTTCTCGTTCGATGAACCGAGCACAAAGCCGCACAGCGCATTGCCGCACTTGGCGATCCGCACCGATCCCTTGCCTTCGGTCTGCCAATCGCCGATCGGAGAATCAGACGGCTCTTCCTCGGCCCGATGCGCGACGCGCTCGACCTGCGGCGCAGGCTGCGCGGTCTCGACCGGTTTTGCGGCCGGCGGGGGCGGCGGCACCGGAATCGAATCCTGTTGAACGGGTGGCGGCGGAGGTGACGGAGGCGCATCGACGATCTGGCCTCTCGATGCGGCCACCGTGTAAACGGCCGGCGGCGGCGCGGCAACGATGGTCTTGGCCGGCGCCGTGGTCGCCGGCGGTGCGGGCGGCGAAATCGTCTGCGGCGTAGTTGGCCCGACCGTCTGCGGCGCGGACGGCACGGGCTTCGCCGGTACGGGCGCATCGCGCTCATCGTCGTAGCGGTCACGCTTGCGGCGCCAGTCGAGGTTTCTGGAGATCGACATCCTGGCACACGAGACCGAACGGCAATGCCTGGAGGATTCGATCTGCACCCGATGGCGGCCGACGTTGAATGAAATCCCGGCGGCATAGGCCGAAGAACTGAGCGTGATCAGCACGGCGAGAAAACAAAATCGTTTCATCGAAGCCTCCCCGCAGGTGACGCGGAAAACTAGCCGCGGGGAGCCTCGACTGGATGTGATTTGAATCACCGAGCCGCGCCGTCGCGGTGCTTCCGGCTGTGGCGCTCCCGGGGCGTCTTGTGACGTACATCACAGAACGCCTCCCTCGCGCCGCGTAGGGTCCGCGCACATTCACCGCCACGCGCTCACAAGCCGCTCAGGAGCCAGTCATGAAGAAGCTCTACATCCTCGCCGCATTGTTGATGGCCACCACCTCGGCGCATGCCGGCGGAATTACGCTCCAGATCAACGGCGAGCGCGTTCGCGTTGAAGCGCCGCGCAACTGCAACGCCATCTCCTGCATCAAGATCACCGCGCCCGGCTATAACGGCACGCTCGGCAATGTCGATCTCAAGGGCATGGGCTCCAAGCGCAAGGACGACGACGATGACGCCGTGGCGACCGCGCCGGCGGCACCGGCAGCACCCGCTCCGGCCCAGGCCACCGCGCCGCAGCCTGCCGCTCCCGCCGCGACTGCGCCCGCCCCCGCCCAGACCGTTGCCGCCGTCACGCCGGCACGGACCGAAGCTGCACCGCCCGCTCCGCCTCCGCCACCCGCGCCGATCGCTACCGCGCCCGCACCCCAGCCGGCCCCGGTGGCCGCAGCCGCCGCGACCGATCCGAACTCGCCGATCGGCATCTGGGCGACGGAAGAGAACAAGGGCAACGTGCGCATCGAGGAATGCGGCGCCAATCTGTGCGGCTATTCCGTCAACACCGGCGCAAGGATCCTGATCAACATGAAGCCGCAGGGCAGCAAGTGGACCGGCCGAATTAATGATCCCGACAGCGGCCGCAACTACGACTCGACGATCGCGCTGAAGAGCAGCAATACGCTCAAGGTCCAGGGCTGCGCCTTCGGCGGCATGTTCTGCGGCGGCCAGACCTGGAAGCGCGTGAGCTGATTACCTTCTCCCCGAGACTTGAGGCCCTGTGGTTCGCCACAGGGCCTTCTTTATGCGCATCGTCAAATTGCGCCGGGTACCGTCACTTCATACGATTAAAAACCACGTCGAACTTTTGCTTTACGACAACTTGGTCGTAGACGCCTCTCAGACTGTCACTCGCGGCATCATATTTGAGTGTGTAAGTTGAGCCGCCGTAACCGCCAGCGCGTAATTCAAAGAATAGCTTGAGCGCGTTTCCGTCGCGGGTAACTTCTGCGGTGTGAAAAGGTAGCAGCCTCGGATTGGCATAACCGGCGTCAAGCTTGCCGTTTTCATCAACCGCACTGATGTTGATTACATATGGGCCTTCGGTTCGCGCCCACCGGCCAACCAGTACGCCAAATGCCGGTACTGCCGAGCCGGTGGGCGCGACTGGCGGTGTCTGCGCCAGCGCACCGCTGCCGAACACCGCACCCATGCCAGCAAGTGCGATTAGGCCATTTCTAATGGCAGCGTTTCGCTTCTCTTTCGTCGATTTGGTACACTTCATCATTGCAGCTCCCAAAGTGATGCAAGGATTTGCCCGGCGCACCGGCCCAAAGCTCGGCGCCGCTGCCTCCAAGATCGCCGGGGTGCCGCAAGTTCAATGCCCTGCCAACGAACTTACTGGTGGAGGCGCCGATCGAAAGGCTCCGCCACGCTCAGCTATCTCCCAACAAGACCGGCGTTTCGGCGTTGCGGCAATAATACGAGTTAGTTTGGGGCCCTTTTCTTTCGGCTCGCGCCCTTCAAAGCACTTGCCGAGGTCGTCACTGATCCATCATTCATTTGAAGACAGGTCAAGAGATCGACATAACTCGCTTCGCCGGCAACCGTCGCCTCTCCCTCACACTGGGCTCTGACAGCCGGGGAATACGAAGCCCAGATCGGGTCCAATTGTTGTCGCGCTGAATGCTCATCGCTCATACACTTGTCGAAACCTTGAGGTAAGGCCAAACCCATCGCTTTATCGGCTTCTACCGATCCTCTGCAGGTAGCCTCGACGTTGAGTTTTGGGATGGCATCGGAAATGGGCGTCAACAATTGAGTACTCACCAATTGAGTGCTCACCGCAATTGCCATGATTGCTGGGTGCATGGGATGTCCTTTCTTTAATAACAGCGGGACGTGCAACTGCGCACGCCCCGCTCGACCCGCCCGCCGCGACTAGCCGCCGCCGGCTTTGACTCGTGGCGGATTCTTCATATCCAGCAACGGTACGGAGGAAATCTCCCTGCTGTACCTGGAATCCATAGCTGTCTTCATGGTTTCTCCTTCCGTCCAGTAGAAAACGTCGGATCGACTAGACCATGCGCGCCGCCACTCTCCTGCTCGTTCTACTTGCTAGCGCGTCGAAGCCGACATGGCTTGTTGAGCGTTTTTCAGTAAGGTCCTTTGACGGATGCCGAGGCGTACGGAAACGGAGTGGCACATTTCCCGGTTGATCTAGATCAAGGCATGTCCGAGTCGGCCCGAATACCGACCTGATTCCCATGCCTGCACGCTGACGCATGCTTCTCGTGCTCTGTAACTCAGCCGAGGAGCATGGCCATGCACCTTGCGTCGATACGACTATGGCTTAACGAGTCCGCGGGCTAGCTTGCCGCCCGGAACTGAACCTCGCCGTTGTTCAGAAAACATGTCTTGGTGAAGAGGCTCAGATCCAGCGGATTCGGCAATCTGACATCTTCCAGATCGGGGCATGGTTTCTTCAACGGATCGTACGAGCGATCGATCTGGGAGATAAAGACGAAGATCAGCCCGCGATCGCGAGCGAACGACTGCAGGGTGCGAACCTGAACCATCAATTCCGGATTCTCGCGCTTCTGGTCGAGCAGCTGCAGATAGTCCACGACCACCAGGGTGCCGCGAGGCGCGCCTGCCAGCCGCTTGACGATGTAATCCGAACTTATTTCGTCGGAGCTGTCGAATTCAAACAGGCCGGCAAAATCCTCGCGCGCCACGCCGATGGCGCGGAAACGATCCAGCATGTCCTTCTCGGTATACTCCAGCGTGAAGAACACGCCTCGACTGCCGGACTTCATGGCCTGCACGGCGAGTTCGAGGCTCATCAGGGTCTTGCCCTGGCCCGGGCGCGCACCCACCAGCACCAGGTCGCCGGGAGCCAGCCGCGCAAACAGTTTTTCGGCGGGCGCGGTTGCGGTCGCTTTGGCCGCGAGCAAACTCCAGCCGCCAAAACCCTCTTGCCTGGCAACGCGGTCGAGCGCCTCGTGCAGCGGGATATTTTCTGCACGGGATAGACGTTTGGCCTTACGCTTCAAGTGATAAAGGGGCGCAGACAGCTTCATCGAAGAACCTCCTATTGCGAGCAATGATCACAACCCCTCCTTATGCTTGGGTAGCTCGAACAGTTGGTTCGATGATCGCAATGGCCCCGCATGAATGATGCTTTCCCGACGGAGGGGGGAGGCATGGGCCGCGCCAGAATCAGATTATAGCCGATCCGTGCCGAAGGGACATTGCCAACCTTGGGCGAAGTTGCGGAAATGTAGTGGACACGGCTCCGACGTCTCGTAGTTCTCCTTTCCAACGAGGCGTTACTTTCGGCGCGCAACTCGCAGCCCAATGCGACATCAAAGCGCCATGCCCGCACCCCGGGTGTGGCGCTTGATCGTTGTGCGCTCGCCCTGACACCAGGCGCGGCGTTCATCCCGCATTCAGCCTGATGGCGCTGAAATCGGATTCCCGCCTTCTGCCTTCCCCTCCGTGAACGGAAATACCCGATGTCGCGCCAACTTTCCTTCGCGCTCGTGCTGCTTGCTTGCGGCACGCTGATCGGGGCGGGGCAAGTTTTCGCAGGTCCTTCCGGGCCGACGCAACTGGCGCAGGCACAGACCGAGCCTTCGCAGCCGGCCGCACCGGCGACGACCACGCCCGATCCCGCCACGCCTGACGCCACCGCGCCTGCCACTGATGCGCAAGCGCCCGAGGAGCCGGTCGGCAACGTCGCCACCGTGACCGGCCGCGCCAGCGTGATCCGCAACGACAAGACCACGCCGCTCAAGATCAAGGACGACATCTATCTCAACGACGTGGTGCAGACTGGAACGAATTCCGCGCTCGGCATCACCTTCATCGACGCCACCACCTTTAATCTCAAGGCGAGCACGAAGATCACCATCGACAATTACGTCTATGAGGACGGCGGCAAGAGCAACGCGGCGATCTTCGACGTCGCCAAGGGCACCGCCGCTTTCGTCGCCGCCTCGGTGGCAAAGACCGGCGACATGAAGATCACGACGCCAACGGCAACGCTTGGCATTCGCGGCACCACCGGCCTCGTCGAAGTGCCGGAGGGTGCGGCCGCCAACAATCCGAATAACGTCGCGGTCAAGCTCTATCCCGACGCGGACGGGCGCGTCGGCCGCATCGAGGTCAACGACCGCGCCGGCGCGCGGCTCGGCTTTCTGACGCAGGGCGCAAGCGGCTTCACCATCCGGCCAGGTAGCGGCGGCGTGCGCTTCGCAGCGGTGCCGCTGGCGATTCCGCAAGCGGTGATTCTGCGCGATCAGGGCATTGTGCGTCGGCTTCACTCGACGCAGAATTTCGGCCGGCAGGTCGTGTTCCAGCAGCGCGAATTCCGCCGCGCCAATCCCACCTTCGTCAATCCGAACCGGCCGATCCGGCAATTCCAGCCGGGCCAGCCGCGGCAGAATGGCCTGCCAGGGCAGCACCGCCCCGGGCAACAGCAGCCTGGTCCCGGACAGCAACCGCCCGGTCAGTTGAACCGACCCGGTCAACCGCAAGCGCCGGGCGCGCCCAACCGCCAGGGACAGCAGCAGCCGGGTTCGCCGCTCCGCCCGGGTACGCCGCCGCGCGCCGGACAGCCGCAACGCCTCGGGCTGCCAAATCAACTCGGTCTCCCACCGCGTGCGGGACAACCGCCACGATCCGATTTGCCGCCACAGCTCGGCCTGCCGCCGCGCGCGGGCCAACCGCAGCAACCGCATGTGCCGGCGCAGCCGACCGCGCCGCAGGGACGCCCCGGGCTGAACAGGTTCGGCGCTCCCGGACTGCAACGAGCGCCCGGCATTCAGGGTGCGCCTGCCGTGCAACGTCCGGGATCGCCTGCGCCGAGGCGGCCAGCGGTCGCGCCGCAACGGGGCAAGCCGCCGCCAAAGGAGCTGCGGTAGTAGAAATCGAACGGACCGGCCCGCAAACGCTCCACAACCCAAGCTGGGTAACGACGGACGGCTGGTCAACCAACCAGAAAGTGTGCGAGTATTTTCGATGTAGCAGACGCTAGACTGATTAAGTGCGCCTTTCCTAGGATCGCAAGATTTCTATGACGGACATATTTGTAAGCTACTCATCGGCAAATTATGCACAAGCCCAAGAACTTGTCGCCGAGCTCGAAGCCAATGGCTTCGAGGTATGGTGGGACACGTCGTTGATCACTGGTAACCGATTTGGCGATGAAATCACCAAGAGGATCGACGAAGCTCGTGCAGTTATCGTTATCTGGTCACCGGAGTCCGTCAGTTCCGACTGGGTACGATGGGAAGCTACGCGCGCCAACGAGCGAAAGGTTCTCATTCCGCTGCGTACACCAGAACTGGCCGTTCGCAGCATCCCTCCGCCCTTTGGCGTCATCCAAACTTCACTGCTTTCCAACCGAGTCGCGATTTCGACCGCCTTGGCTGCGCTCGGGTTAGTACGCCGAACTGGCTACGTGGGGCTGCCCAGCACCCATTTGGTTATTCTGGTACACGGCATAAACACGCGAGGCCTGTGGATGGGCAATGTAGGGCCGGCTCTTGAAGATGCCGGCTTTGCGGTGGGGGCCACAAGCTTCGGGAGATTTAGCCTTTTTCGCTTCCTTGCTCCGTTGCCCTGGTATCGTCATCGCGCAATTGCTCGCGTCGAATACGATGTCAAGCTGGCCATTGATCTTTACCGCCGCAAAGTGGGCAAGCACCCCGAAAAATTGTCCGTCATAAGTCATAGCTTTGGAACCTACGTCGTTGCGGCAATTGTGGCGCGTAATCCAGACATGAAATGGTACCGCGTGATTTTTTGCGGAAGCGTCCTGCGCGAGGATTTTGACTTGGGCAGCATAATGCACCGCTTCGAAGATCCGCTCCTCAATGAGGTTGGCATCAACGATTATTGGCCAGTCTTGGCCGAAAGCGCGGGCTGGGGCTATGGCTCCGTCGGGTCAACCCAATTTAACAGGCCTGGCGTGTTCACGCGCTGGCATGAACGTTCTCGCCACAGCGCCTTTTTGACGAAGGAGTTCTGCAGAAGATTTTGGGTGCCATTCCTCCGAGGAGAGAGCCCAAGACCTGAAGCTGAACCGGCCAAAATGCCTCCGTTGATTCGGATAATCGCGTTGCTGCCCCTGCGGTGGCTGATCCTCGCAATTTTCCTCTTCGGCGTTTTCTTAGCTGGATCTGTGATTCTGCAAATGACAGGAGAGTTCAATGTCTATTGCTCAGCGGTCAAACTTCTTACTACAGACACTTTTCGTTGGAACTGCTCTTAATTTGCTCATGCTTAACTTGGTGGCGACCCGAGCCAACGCGCAGCAAGATTCCTGCGCCATGGCTTCGATCAAATCGGGTGGCACAACAACTGATCAAGCAGAAGCCAATTTCAAGAAACTAAATGAGTGCTTAAGCGCTCTCACGCTCAGGCTAGTAAAGGCCGAGACCGAGCTGGCGAAATTACGCAATGGGCTACTCAGCGCAGCGAGTGAGCGCAAACCTGTTGGTGGCCTGAAACTCGACTGCCCAGAGGGTTATTATCTGACGTCGGTACAGTTTCAGGATCAATCTGGCCTTGCGCACGGCGCCCTATGGGGACCAAGCGCGACTTGTGCAAAACTCAACGTTGGACAGGCCCGTCCGTAGCCAACGCCAGCTCGGACGTTTCGTCATCCAAGACTAGGCTTCCGCGCCACGGGCCCCCCGCGCAACCTCAGTCTAGGTGATCACTGTCCCTTGGGAAACAGTGAACTATTCCCACCTCAGCAATCTAGCTAGACCTGCCCTCAGAAAATGGGATCAGGCCGCGCCCCGCAGCCAGTCCCGTACGCGCTGAAGCAGGTTTCTGCGCGGCTGCTCTCGCCTCTGCATCTCGGCCGGTTCGACGGTTACCGGCTCTATCTCTGGCGCAAATGACGGCGTGACGGCCGGCTGCGCTTCCTCGACGGATGCACCCGCGGCCGCATCGATCACGTCAGTCACATCCTCTTGCGGCGCAAACTGCGGCAAGGGCTGATCGATTGGGGGCGAAGCAGGCGCAGGAGTGACTGCCGGAGGCGCTGTGACGTCGGCTCGCCGCGTCCGGCGCTTTTCCGGCGCCGGTTGTTTGGCCCGTGCTTTCCGGGTGGTCGCGGCATGCGCCGCCGCGGAGAGTGCAATCGGGCCTACATTTTCAAGAAACGCGCGCTCGTAATCGCGGGAGAGCCGGTCGACGGCGTCCGCAAGCGGCAGCCAGTCCACGGCCTTCACGTCTCGCATCAGCTCATGAACCGCGCCACCGCGCGCTTCCATGCGCCAGTAGTGCACGACCTTCGAGCCGCCGCTGGTCTCATAGACCAGCGTGCCCAGAAATTCGTGCACGGAAACATCGTGCCCGGTTTCTTCCATCACCTCGCGTTCGGCAGCCGCGCGCGGCGTCTCGCCGTCGTCGAGCTTGCCCTTGGGCAGCACCCATTCATTGCGCTTGCGCAGGCGCACCACCGCGACCAGCGGCGTCTCTGCCGGCCGCAGCACAATGCCTCCCGCCGCCAGCACGGGCGTTCGCGCCATCTCTCTTCCCGTTTCCCGATTTCGAATCTCGCGACCATATAGCGACAAGCGGCCGCAAAATCGAGATCAGGAATTACGGTTTTCGCAGCAGCGGCTCGCCTGCGTGAACGCGCCCGCCTTCCACGACATTGTCGGCGAATTCGAAATGTTCCGGCGTCAGCACGATGATAGTCGAGCCGTGCTCGAACCAGCCGAGTTCGTCGCCCTTGCGCACATTGGCATCGCAGGGAAACACGGTCGGGCCTTTGCTCTGCGCGTTGAGCGTGACGTCGAGGAAATGCAGCCGGATGCTGGCCACCAGAATGGCGGCAACCGGCACCAGCGTCAGCGCTTCGCCCGACGGCAGGCGCATCTCGAGCACCGCCCGCTCGTTCTTGCAGAACAGCCGCTCGACCCGCTTCAGCGCGATCGGATTGACGTTCCAGACGTCGCCATGGATGAACGTCACGCGCTCGATCTTGCCGTCATACGGCGCATGAAAGCGGTGATACATGCTCGACGTCAGCCGCAGCGTCAGGAAGCGGCCGTTGCGATGGCTCTCCACCAGCGCGGGATCGCCGAGCAGATCCAGCAGCGAATAAGGCGCGCCCTTGATCTGGAACAGTTCGGTATCCGCGATTCTGCCGAAGGCGCCGATGATGCCGTCGGAGGGGCTGACCACGACGGCGGGATCGGGATCGGCCGGGCGCAGCCCCGGGCGGAGTTCGCGCGTAAAACAATCGTGCAGGCTCTTGAATTCGGTCTTCTTGGCTTCCGACAGATCGAGATCTGAAAACAGCCGCCAGCACGCGATCGAGGTATCGCGCACGAACGGGTTCTCGATCTTGCTGAACCAGCCCATGAACCGCGTCAGTGCAGCCCGCGGGATGCGGTTGGTCAGGAGGAAATTGAGATCCTCCTGTTGCGTGAAGCGGGCGATCAGGCCCCTTATTGTCATCAATCTGTCAGCAGGATTGGCTAGCGCTTCAGGCATGGATTCGTCCCTTCCGATTCTTTCGCTGTCCGCCGCTGCGGTCGTGAGCGCCGCGGCAGTCTTCCCCAAATTGCAGGCGCGGCTGGCGCTGTCCCGCGCCAAGCACCGTTCGCTGGCCGGACATTCCAAAATGTCCAAAATGGTCGCGCGGCTGCTGCCGCATTACGAGTTCGATATCGACGGCTTCTTTTGTTCCGACGGCGCGCCCGGCAACGTCGCCATGCAGCGCCAGGACGCCTTCTTCCGCCTCGCCCGCCTCTATGAGGAGCGCTACGCCAAGGGCCGGCAGATGACGGCGGAAGCGGCTGCGCACATCTCCGATCTGCAGTTCACCGAAAGCTACCGGGTGCCGTTCCAGTACAGCCGCCTTGTCCGGGAAAATCTCGGCACCGGCGCCTTCATGCAGTCTTCCGCCGGCGTCACCGTCACCGACGTCGACGGCAATGTGTTCTACGACCTGACCGGCTCCTACGGCGTCAACATCTTTGGAAATGACTTCTACAAGGAGTGCATCACCGAGGCCGAAAAGCGCGCCCATGCGCTCGGGCCCGTGCTCGGCCCCTATCACCCCGTCATCACCGACAACGTCCGCCGGCTGTGCAAAATCTCCGGGCTCGACGAAGTCTCGTTCCACATGTCCGGCACCGAAGCGGTCATGCAGGCGGTGCGGCTGGCGCGCTACCACACCAAGCGCTCGCACCTTGTGCGCTTCGCTGGCGCCTATCACGGCTGGTGGGGCGACGTGCAGCCCGGCGTCGGCAATCCGGTTTCGCCGCACGAGACCTATACGCTGGCCGACATGTCGGAGCGAACGCTGCATGTGCTGCGCACGCGCAAGGACATCGCCTGCGTGCTGGTAAATCCGCTGCAGGCACTGCATCCGAACGCCAACGCGCCCGGCGACTCCGCGCTGGTCGACAGTTCGCGAAAAGGCAATTTCGATCGCGCGGCCTACACCGAATGGCTGAAGAAGCTGCGCGACGTCTGCACCGACCGCGGCATCGTGCTGATCTTCGATGAAGTCTTCGTCGGCTTCCGCCTCGCCGCCAAAGGCGCCCAGGAATATTTCGGCGTCCGCGCCGACATGGTGACCTACGGCAAGAGCCTTGCCGGCGGACTTCCGGTCGGCGTCGTCTGCGGCCGCAAGGAGCTGATGCGGCGTTTTCGCGATGACCGCCCCGCCGACGTCTGCTTCGCCCGCGGCACCTTCAACTCGCACCCCTACGTGATGACGGCGATGGATGAATTCCTCAGCCGCCTCGCCAGCCCCAATTTCAACGCCGTCTATCAGGGCCTCGACGAGACCTGGAACGGCCGCGCCGAAGTGCTGAACGCGCGGCTGGCGGCAAACGATCTGCCCGTCCGCGTCAGCAACATCTCCTCGATCTGGATGGTGCAATACACCGAGCCGTCCCGCTACAACTGGATGCTTCAATATTATCTGCGCGCCGAAGGGCTGGCGCTGAGCTGGGTCGGCACCGGCCGGCTGATTTTCAGCCTCAACTACACCGACGCGGATTTCACTGAAGTCGCCGACCGCTTTGTCGCGGCCGCCGAAAAGATGAAGCGCGACGGCTGGTGGTGGCACGATGCTTCCCTCACCAACAAGAATATCAAGCGGCAGATTTTGAAAGAGCTGCTCGCCAAGAGGTTCGGGCACTGAGGCACCAACGCCTGTCGTCATGGCCGGGCTTGTCTCGGTCATCCACGTCATTCTTGTTGCTGCTATTGCTGTCTCCTCGTCATTCCGGGGCGATGCGAAGCATCGAACCCGGAATCTCGAGATTCCGGGTCTGGTCCTTCGGACCATCCCGGAATGACTGTGCTAGAGACGTAGATGCCCGGCACAAGGCCGGGCATGTCGGCTTCTTCGCTTGCCCAACACTCACGCGTGCTTGACGTGCTTCTCCAGGCCCGGATCAATCAGTTCGCCCTTCATCAGCGCCAGCGGCGCCCTGTAGTACAGCTTGAGGTCGCTGAAGGGGTCCGTTAGGATCTTCGTCATCCAGACCAAACCTGTCTCGACGTCGCGGATGAAGAACAGGTGCACGGTGCGGAACAGCAGCCCGCCGATGCCGACCGCGAGCCAGATCTTCGCCACCTGGCGCATGAAGTCTGCCGTCGAGGTCCATGGCGTGAACAGGCCGAACAGCGTCGGATCGAGATACAGGACCAGCGGCGACAGCGCCCAGATCGCCATCAGCACGACCTTGCGCTGCAAATTGTAGCCGACCTTGATCTCTTCCTTGTGCTCGTGGGTCGCGTGGTTGACGTGGTCGTAACCGCGCGGCTCGAAGAAGAAGTGACCGGCCTGCCGCGTCGTCATCGAAACCAGCCAGCCGACCAGCGCCGACACCACGGGATCGAAGAACAGCATCGCATAGGCGAACAGGAAGCTCGCGGCGCTGACGAAGTGCAGCGACTGGTTGATGCGGCTGTGGTGATAGTAGCGATGGTCGTCCCAGCGCTGGGTTCGCAGTTCCTGCAGGAAGTCCTTGATCATTCTCTACCCCCCAAATGCTTTCGGGTTTGTGTTTACTGAGATTCGATGTCCGGCATGTGACATCATCATGTTGACATGTGACGGCTTGCAGCGACGCGATGACGCAACAGCAACCGCTACGCGTCAGGCTGCCGCAGCGACGTCGACTTTGCGAAAACGCACCAGGGAGAAATGGCCGAGCGGCGGCACCAGGCGGCGCTCCGCCAGTTCGATGCCGCCCGCGCCGGCCAGCCATTGCGCATAGCGCGACCAGGCGAATTCAGCCGTGCGGAAGCCGAGCGGACGCACCACCGGCTGCAGCCGCTGCTCGATGAAGCGGCGCATGCCGGCATCAGCGCTGACGCGGGTCAGGATGATGAGTTCGCCGCCCGGCCGCAGCACGCGGGCGAATTCGTCGAGCGCCTTTTCCGGGTTCGGCACCGCGGTGACGACATACTGCGCCATCACCACGTCGAACGAATCGTCGGGGAATTCGAGGTTTTCGGCGTCCATCACCGCAAGCCCCTCGACGTTCTTCAAGCCGAGTTCGTCGACGCGCTTCTTCGCCTTCTGCAGCATCGCCTCCGAAATGTCGGTGCCGAAGATGCGCAGATGCGGCGCGTATAGCGGCAGCGAAATGCCGGTGCCGACGCCGACCTCGAGCACGCGGCCGCCGATCTTGTTGGTCGCCTGGATCGCCGCCTTGCGGCCCTTGCTGAACACGCCGCCGAACACGAGGTCGTAAACCGGCGCCCAGCGATCATAGGCCTGCTCGACCGTTTCGCGGTCGAAATCGAGCTGCCTCGTGCCGTCAAGCTTGATGATGTCTGCCATGGTGGTCCTGCCTTCTCGTCTCACTCGTATGACTGGTTTGATATTCAACCCTGTACGGCGCTCGCGGCGGGCGCCCGGCGCACCGGCCGCAGCGCGCGGCTTGGCTGCAGCGCCGTCAAATTACCGATGAACTGCCGCGCGCTGTTTTCCCAGGAACGCGAAAGCGCAAAATTCCGGCAGGCCTCGCGCGACATCGTCAGCGCGCGCAGGCACGCGCTGCGCAGATCGGTGTCGATCGCGCCGATCGGATGATCGGCGATGACATCCTTCGGGCCGGTGACCGGGAACGCCGCAACTGGCGTGCCGCACGCCAGCGCCTCGAGCTGCACGACACCGAACGTATCGGTGAGGCTCGGAAACACGAAGACGTCGGCGGCGGCAAGATGCGCGGTCAGGTCCGCGCCCTCCTTCTCGCCGAGGAAAATCGCGCCGGGGTATTGTTTCGCGAGCTGCGCCTTCTGCGGACCGTCGCCGACGACCACTTTCGATCCCGGCAAATCGAGCGACAGGAACGCTTCGAGATTCTTTTCGACCGCGACGCGGCCCATGGTCATGAAGATCGGCCGCGGCAGATCCAGCGTTGCCGGCGTGTGCGGGTTGAACAGCTCGGTGTCGACGCCACGCGTCCAGAAGCCGAGTTTGCGAAAGCCCCGCGCGCCGAGTTCCTGTCGCAACGAATTGGTCGCGACCATGACTGTGGAAGACGCGGCATGAAAGTGCCGCATCACCGCATAGCCGACGCTCGCCGGGAGTCCGGTGCGGACGGCGACATATTCGGGAAAGCGCGTCGTATAGGACGTGGTAAACGCAAGCTTGCGGCGGCGGCAATAGGCGCGCGCCGCCCAGCCGATTGGTCCTTCGGTCGCGATGTGGATGGCGTCCGGCACGGCTTCCTCGATCCGGCGCGCGATCTCGCGGCGGTTCGGCAGCGCGACGCGCAAGCCAGGATAGGTCGGCAGGGGCATCGACGGAAATCCGTCAGGCGTGAGAAAGCTGATGTCGGCGCCAAGCGCTGAGGCGCTGCGCTTAAGCGACGTCAGTGTGCGCACGACGCCATTCACCTGCGGATGCCACGCGTCGGTCGCGATCAGTATCTTCATGTCCCGGACCCGAGATTAATGATTCTCAAATCCGACGTTGGGACATGGATATTTCAAGCGTATGACGTCATCGTTCTGTAAGGTTGTTTTTTAAACCCAGCTCCACGCTTTTCAGGTAACGTGACAGAATGATGTCAGACCCGAACGACAATCCTGCACGATCCCGCCGCCGGCGACAGCGGCGGAGCTACGCGCTTCTGATCCTTGCCGCCGGCATGCTCGCCTTCGGCGTTGCCGCCGGCGCGCTGTATTACGCGCTGCGGCCGACGACGCTGCGGATCGCGGTGGGACCTGCCGGCAGCGAGGACCAGAAACTGGTCCAGTTGATGGCGCAGACGTTCGCGCGCGAGGGCAGCTCGGTGCGGCTGTCGCTGGTCACGACGGAGGGGGCGGCGGAGAGCATCGCGTTGTTCACGGCCGGCAAGGCCGATCTCGCGGTCGCCCGCGGCGACCTCAACCTGCCGGAGAACGCCGAGTCGGTCGCCATCCTGCGCAAGAATGTCGTCGTGCTGTGGGCGCCTTCCGGCCTTCCCGCCAAGGGCTCGAAGAAGCAGCCGACCCCCAAGATCAAGAGTCTCGATGAACTCGCCGGCCACCGCGTCGGCGTGATCGGGCGGACGCAGGCCAATGTCACGCTACTGCGCAATGTCCTGAAAGAGTCCGGCATCAATCCCGACAAGGTCACGATCAGCCAGTTCGCCACTGACAAGATCGGCGAAATGGCGCGCGACCAGACGATCGACGCGTTCATGGCCGTCGGCCCGCTCAAGAGCAAGATCACGGTCGACGCCATCGCGTTGACGGCTGCGGCCCGCGGCGAGCCGAAGTTCCTGCCGGTCGACGTCGCCGATGCCATCGCGAAGAAGAACCCGATCTACGAATCCGAGGAAATTCCCGCCAGCATCTTCGGCTCTTCGCCGCAGCGGCCGGAAGACAAGGTCGATACGGTTGCCGTCAGCCATCTGATCATCGCGCCGAAGTCGTTGTCGGACACGGCGGTCGCCGCCTTCGCCCGCCAGCTCTTCACCAACCGCCAGCAGCTCGCGCGCGAATTGCCGACCGCCTCGCAGATCGAAAAGCCTGATACCGACAAGGATGCCGCGCTGCCGGCGCATGCGGGAGCGGCCGCCTATATCGACGGCAACGAGCGCACGTTCCTCGAAAAATACACCGACTACATCTGGTTCCTGGTCCTGATCCTCTCGGGCCTGGGATCGGCCGGCGCCTGGCTGAAGCACTACTGGAACAAGGACGAGCGCGAGCAGTACATTGCCCATCGCGATCATTTGCTCGAGCTGATTGCCTCGGTGAGGAAGGCCGAAACGCCGGAAGAACTCGCCGAAATGCAAAGCGCGGCCGACGGCATGTTGCGCGAGACGCTGGATTGCTATGACGACGGCACCGTCGAGGAGAGTGATCTGTCGGTGATCGCGCTGACGCTCGAACAATTCCACCATGCGGTCGCAGACCGCCGCGCGGTGCTGCAGACCGGCGTTGCCGGGACGCCGCGAATGCGCGCTAGCTAGGCCTTACGGCTACTCCTGCCCTATCATGGCTACGCCGCAGGAACCCCATATTATCGACCCCCCAGGCGCTACTATGCGGGCTATCGCCCGTATTGGGCGGCGGGCTATGGGATGTACCGGGTTCGCCACTATCGCCGCTGGTGAACCCTTGCAAACAATCCCGGCCGCTCCCGTCGGCCGGAGTTTCTTAAGACAGAACCCTCGATGCGCCGCGTCGTAGCAGCTTGCGTGCCCCCGTAGCAGGCAGGGTACATCGCTGCGAGCTGCCTGCCTCGCAGAAAGATCGTGCGCGCAGACAAGCCGCCGCGACTGGCGATCCAGCGCTGGACCTGCGATGGATACATTGAAAAGAGCTCTCTGGTTGCTTCCGGGTTCGGAATAGCCCGTCCGCGCCTTCCGAAATCCCAGGCGGCATGGAAGGCGAACTCGGCATTCGGAGTCACACAGATCTTGTTGTAGGGGATCGTGCCGAGGACAATTGTGCAGGCGGAGGCGCAAAGGCCATCGACGACGATCGCGTGTCCTGACGCTCGCAATTTTTCATATCGATCTACGTAGCGGCCGATCTGACCGCCCCGGTCATCGGTAATTCGAACCAGCGCATGGCTTGCTTCCGCTCGCGCAAGCAAGAGCATTGCCGCGAGCACCGCGGTCAGACATTTCATGCCTCCTGCCCTCCACGCTGGTGGTGAGTACTCCGTCGACCGGACCAGCAGCATCAGATCGACGAACCGTTATCCGTGACGTGGAAGAGCGTAAGACTACTGTCTCTTTATGGACGTTGACTCAAATCAAGGAAGCGCCTTGGTCAGCACCCATGAATTTGACAGGTTCCCGCCCTGCATGTTCTGGGATCGAGAGGATCGCCATGGCTGAAACAACCAAACTCTCCGTCGAGAAGGCTCTGAAAAAAATCCGCTCCGCCGATCCGGAGTCAAAAGATGAGCGGCGCAACGCGGAGATGGAAGCGCTCGAAGAGGACATCAAGCGCATGAGAGCGCAAAGACTTCGCCTCGAGCGGCGACAACGGCAGACTAGGAGCTAGCGCGCTGGTCAATGCGCCGTTGGTCAAGCGAAGAAAGCCTGGGCAAGGGCTATGCCTGCTGGAGACAGGCAGTCGATCGATTCGCGGGCGAATGCCGATCCCCAAGAGCCGGCTGCGCTGGTCTCAAGATGAGGGCCGCGGCCGTCAACGAAACCTTAATGAAACAATTCCCTAACGCGACGAAACCATTTTGGCTATTTTGTGCAAATGTCCTGAAACGGTTCACCTGTACACGTTTCCCCAACGACGCGCCGAAAACGGCGTGACTGGGCGTAGAACAGGGGACGACCAATGTTTAATTCATTTAGCCTCAATACCCGCTTTGCTGCCGCCATTTTTGGCGCGCTGGCGATCGGCGCGACCGCATTTTCCGCACCTGCCGCGGCGGCTCCGCTGCCGCTGTTTCCGTTTTTCCTGCCGCAGATCGAGGCGGCCCCGCCGCCGGTGCAGGCTGCCCCCCGGGACGAAGAAGACCGCTCGGTCGAACTGCCGGCGCGCCTGCGTCGCCAGGTCGTGAGCTACCCGACCCGCGAGGCGCCGGGCACTGTTATCATCGATACCCCGAACACCTATCTCTACCTCGTGCTCGGTAACGGCCAGGCGATGCGCTACGGCATCGGCATCGGCCGCGACGGGTTCACCTGGTCCGGCACGCAAACGATCACCCGCAAGGCCGAATGGCCGGCCTGGACCCCGCCGCCGCAAATGATCGCCCGCCAGCCCTATCTGCCGCGCCACATGGCCGGCGGCCCCGGCAACCCGCTCGGCGCCCGCGCGATGTATCTCGGCGGCACCATCTATCGCATCCACGGCACCAACGCGCCGGAGACGATCGGCACCCGTGTTTCCTCAGGCTGCCTCCGCCTCACCAACGAAGACGTCAGCGATCTCTATTCGCGGGTCAGTGTCGGAACCAAGGTGATCGTGCTGCCGATGACGGATCGCCGCGCCGATCTCGGCGGCACCATCCGGGTAAGTCATTAGCGCTTCTTAATGCGAAAAAGGCGGCCCCGGCCTTCGCCGGGCCGTTTGTATTGATCTGATGCAGCCTCATTGCGCAGTGGCGTGGCCCTCGCCGCCGCTGTAAAACGATGTGGGGCGATTCATTGGGGATCCGGGGGGACGATGCGTCTGCCGATGCATCTCAAGACGATTTCGATTGCGCTCGCGGTCGTCATCGTCTCATTTGTGGCCAGCCTGAAGGTGATGGACTTCGTCGCGCCGCGTGCCACGAACCGGGCGCCGTCGCTCGCCGAATTGCCGCCGCTGCCGCCGGCGCCGCGCGCATCCACCGTGATGGCGCCGATTGCGGTGACGCTGTCGGCGATCCGCGACGCCGCCGATCGCGGCGCGCCGCGATCGTTCACCGGCAAGGCCGACAATCCGATATCGCAGATCCTGCAGAACGCCGATATCGGCTGGACCGCCTCGCGCGGGCCGATCGCAGCGACCGGCGCGCAGGACGTGCTGTCGCTGACGACGCCGCTGACCGGTACATTGAACGTAACCGGCTCGCTGTCGGCGAAGGCGACCGGTGCGGTCGGCGACGCGCTCGGCGGCCTGCTCGGCGGCAATGTCGCGAAACAAATCGGCAGCGTGAACATCAAGAACCTCAACGCCAGCGCCGAGATCAAGGGCAACGTCGTCATATCAGCGCGGCCGAAGATCGCCGCGAACTGGCGCATCGATCCGAATTTGGCGGCACAGGTCAATCTCGGCGACACCAGCCTCAGCGTGGCCGGCGCGCGCGTCAACGTGCCCGCGCAGGTGAAGCCGTTGATCGACAAAAACGTCGCCGAGCAGATCGCGCTGGTGCAGGCGCGCATGCGCAACGATCCGACCTTCGAACAGAACGCGCGCGTGCAGTGGGCCAAGGCCTGCCGCTCGATCCCGCTGCAGGGCACGACGGCCGGCTCGACGATGCCGACGCTGTGGCTGGAATTGCGCCCCACACGGGCGATCGCCGCGCAGCCGCGCATCGACGCTTCGAACCTTACGCTGACGCTCGGTATCGAGGCGGAGACCCGCATCACGCCGGGTGAGACCAAGCCCTCCTGCCCGTTCCCCGCCGAGATCGTCATCGTGCCGCCAACGCCGGGACGGGTCGCGATCGGCGTTCCCATCGACATGCCCTTCACCGAGCTCAACAGAATCGTGGAAGCGCAGTTCGCCGGAAAGACTTTTCCGGAAGATGGTTCGGGCTCGGTCGACGTCACCGTCAAGCGCGCCAGCGTCGCGGCGTCGGGCAATCGCCTGCTGATTTCGCTGCTGGTGAGCGCCAGGGAAAAGAAGAGCTTCCTGGGGCTGGGCGGCGAGGCCAATGTGCATATCTGGGGAAGGCCGGTGCTCGATCACGCCGAGCAGACGCTGCGGCTGACCGATATCGAACTCGCCGTCGAGTCGGAAGCCGCCTTCGGGCTGCTGGGCGCCGCGGCGCGCGCGGCCATCCCGCACCTGCAGAAGACGCTGGCGGAAAAGGCGACCGTCGACCTCAAGCCGTTCGCTGCCAACGCCCAGAAAAAGATTGCGGCCGTGATCGCCGATTTCCAGAAGAACGAGGAAGGCCTGCGGGTCTCGGCCGAGATCAGCAGACTGCGCCTCGCCGACATCGCCTTCGATTCCAAAACGCTGCGCGTGATCGCGGAAGCCGAAGGCGCGATCAGCGTCTATGTGACCGCGCTGCCGGGGCTGTGATGAGATCCGTAGGGTAGGCAAAGCGACTTGTCCGCCGTAGCTCAACGAGCGAAGGCGGAAGCGTGCCCACCGTTTCTTTCTCATGAAGATGGTGGGCACGCTCATGAAGATAGTGGGCACGGCGCGTGCGCGCCTTTGCCCACCCCACGATTATGCCGTCGCTACGCCCCCTCGAACTTGAACGAAACGCTCAGCTTGGCACGGTAGGCTTCGACCTTGCCCTTGGCGTCAAGTTGCAGATCGAGCTTCACGACTTCGGCGACGCGCAGATCGCGGAGCGACTCTCCCGCACGGCTGACCGCGGCCGCCGCGGCCTTTTCCCAGGATTCTGTGCTGGTGCCGATCAGCTCGATGACCTTGTAGACGCTATCAGCCATGTCGTCCTCCCGTTGAGCAAGGGTCTATGCAAGGCAGGACGCAGGTGCTCCTGCCAGTTACAACCTAACATCGGGACGCGCATCGTGAATAGGATGCGCTGCACCATTGCGAGCGCTTACGCCAGCGGGCGCCCATAAAACACACGCCCATAAACACAATGGCCGGGCGGCTTACGCCGTCCAGCCATTTGTGAAAGTCATTGCTACGCGACCGATGCCTCACTCGGTCGAGTACTTGAACTCCGGCATCGACTTCAGCTGATCCTTGGTCGCGCTGAACACGGCGTGGTCCGGATACCACGGATTCTTCTTGGGCGCGGCGGCAGGCGCGGGCGGCGCAGCACCCGTCGTCGTACCCGTGCCTGTCGTCCCAGGCCTTGCGCCACCGGTGGCAGGCGCGCCGGCCGTGCCGGTATAGGCAATCGGCTCGTCGACGAACTTCACCTTGTCGATCGGTACCGCGACCAGATGCTCGCCGACCCCGAGGAACCCGCCGACGCCGATCACCACGGCTTTGATGTCGCCGCTCTTGTCGGCCAGAAGATCGTTGATCGACCCGAGGCTTTCGTTGCTGTCGTTGTACACATTCAGGCCGACCATCTTCGACGTACGCCAGTTGCCCTTGAACGACGAGGTATCGGACGCAGCCGCAGGCGCGGCGGTGGTGGCGCGGTCAGTCGTTGCCGAAGGACTTTGTTGCGCGAACGCGACACTCGCCAGCAACGCGGAAGCCGCGAGGCCGGCAACGGCAGTTTTGGTTAACATATCGGTTCTCCTCATCTCCTCATTTCAGGAAACGCTCTGGAAGAACCCGTCACTTCAACAAGTGTTCCACGCATTTCGCGCGGAAACCTGCGCCGCACTGCGGTCAAAAGCCGCCCCAGTAAGGCGGCATGCCGTAATAGCGATGCAGCTCGGCTTCCTTCGCGCGATCGCCCCAGTCGAAATCCTTGTCGGCACGGAACGACGGCGCGCGCTTCAGCTCTTCATCGTCGACGTCGAGTTCATAGGCTTCGAACTTCATGTTGTAGCGAAGCCGTCCCCACGGCAACGGAATCAGATTGGCGCCGATGCCGAGAAAGCCGCCGAAACTCAGAATTGCATAGGATACTTTACCGGTGACCTTGTCGATCATCAGCCGTTCGATATGGCCGATCATGTCCCCGTTCGGCCGGCGCACCGCGGTCCCCTCGACACGGTCGCTCGCGATCAACTGATGCGGCTTGGCCATGACGTCGATTGCCATCGCACCCTCCACAAATGAAGAGGTGAATCAACGCCGCAGCAACCGCGCGGTTCCAGCCGCAAAAAAGGACAACCATCCTTCCCTGTCGGAAAGGATGGGTTGCAAGGTACGGAGCTGCGCGGGGAAAAATCAGCTCTGATAGTCGATCAGCAACGCCGAGAACGACGCGTTGCTGCTGCTCGAAGTACCGGTCGCGCCATAGCTCGTCGACGCCGAAGCCGACAGCGATTCCTGCAGCGATTGCAGGAACTGCTTGAGAATGTCGTCGATCGAAGTCGTGCTCGACGAGGAGGAGTCGTCGCTGGAGGACGCGCCATCCGCAGGCGGCGGACCGCCGGGTCGCGCGACAGCCTGCTCGACCTCACGCAAGGCCGCAACGCCGGCTCGTTCGAACGCTCGATCGACGTGCTGGTCAGCCGCATCCGCCGCAAGATCGAACCCGATCCGCAAGCTGCCACCCTGATCAAGACGGTGCGCTCCGGCGGCTACATGTTCACCCCGCGCGTTGAAGCCATCAGCGTCGAGGCGGTGACCGCCGCCGGTCACTGATCATGAAGGGCCTGTTGAACCTGCGCGGCATCAGCGGCCAGATCGCAGCCCTCGTCGTCGTCTCGATCGCAGCGCTTCATCTGATCATCACCGCGAGTTTCCTGCTGCAGCGGCCCGACCGGCCGGAGCCGTCGTCTGACCGCGGCCACGGCCCAGCTTGCCGCAGCCGTGCAGCTGCTCGGTGCAGCGCCCGCATCGGAACGGCCGCGGCTCTCCGCCGACATCGCGCGCGCCTTTTCGCAGCTCGGCATCGACGACCGCACCAAAATGCTCGCCGCGATTAGCCACGATCTGCGCACGCCGATTACAAGAATGCGTCTTCGCTCCGAATTCATCGAGGACGAGACCCATCGCAGCCGCATGCTCGACGATCTCGACCAGATGCGCTCGATGCTTGAGTCCGTGCTGTCGTTCCTGCGCAACGGCCGCAGGTTGGAGGCGATGACGCTGGCCGACATCGCCAGCACGCTGCAGCTCATCACCGACCAGTTCGCCGACATGGGACGCAAGGTCGCCTATGACGGCCCCGCGCATGCCATGGCCACGGTGCGGCCCGACGACCTGCACCGCGCCGTCACCAATCTGGTGGAGAATGCCGTGAGATTCGGCGCCGAAGCGGTGATCCGCCTTCGTGTCTCGGCGGACCAGCTCACCATCGACGTCGAAGACGACGGCCCCGGCATTTCGGATGCGCAAAAGCAGAATGTGCTGGAGCCGTTTGTGCGCGGCGACGAGGCCCGCAATATGGACGAGGCGGCGGGCTTCGGCCTTGGTCTATCAATCACCAACGCCATCGCAACGGCGCATGGCGGCACGCTGTCGCTGCATGACCGGCGGCCGCATGGACTGGTGGTTCGGATGCGATTGCCGATCCACCAGAGCAGCGGCCGCGCTGCGGCCTAGTTCATTGCTTCAGGCTGCGAGCGCGTCGGGATCCGCTTCCTCGTAGATTGCGATCGCCTCGAAGCGATAGTCGCAGGCGCGGCAGAACCAGAGGAAGGATGTGCGGCCCGGACTGCTCTCTACCCAATCGGGTCTTGCGATCGGCTTGCCGCACTGGGCGCAGGGGTTGCCGCGAGGCAGATAGCTGGAATCGAGTCGAGCCATGACGCATCTCCCTTTTGACGTCTTGCTTTCGACGTCTTGCTGACGACGTTTTGCAAAATCGATGATTGGTTATGTCGTTGAATGAGACAGGATTGCTGTCGAAATAGAACATTCTGGCGGCAACGCTTGTACACTTTCATCGCATTATTTGCACGACAATCATGCGCGTCCGCATGACGCAGATTCGCGTAACAGAAGCGATGCATCGCACTGACAATTTCAGCGTCACGATCGCCCAGGTCCGTTAGCGCGTGCGCCAGCTACGGACATCCCGCCGCGATATCGTCGGTTTTTCGCCACATCTGTGCCCGGTAATGGAACTACCGAAAACGCCGAACCGTTAACGCTCCCTGTCCGCCGGGATTTGATTTTATGAAAAGTTTGCCGAAGTTCGCGCTCGCCGCCATCGCGGCGCTTGTGGCCTCACCCGATGCGATGGCGCAGAGCCGCGCGCAGTATGAGAGCATGGTCGCAAGCCATGCGCGCGCCAACAACGTGCCGGAAGCGCTGGTGCACCGGGTGATCGTGCGCGAGAGCAAGTATCATCCAAGCCTCGTCGGGCGCGGCGGCACCATCGGGCTGATGCAGATCAAGCTCCCGACCGCGCGCGGCCTCGGCTACACCGGCGACGCCGCGGGCCTGCGCGATCCCGACACCAATCTCGCCTGGGGCATCAAATATCTGGCCGGCGCCTACCGCGCCGCCAACGGCGATCACAGCCGGGCCGTGCGTTATTATGCGGGCGGCTATTACTACGCTGCAAAGCGCCAGCGGCTCGAGCAGCCGAGGCTCACCACCCCGGTGCTCGCAAGTGGTGTGCCGCCGAAAATCGTCGCCAAGCCCGTCGAAACGGCGAAAACGCCCGCTGAGGCGAACGCAATGCAGACCTCCCAGTAGCGGGGTTTTGGGCCCGGCTGCGCCGCGTCCGGCGCACGGCAGCGGTGCAGTTCCCGCAAAGCCGCGTTGACACCTCCGCCCAACTGCCTACATTAGCCCTGTTCCGAGGGGTGCTCCGATGAGGAGCTGAGATACCGCAAGCTTGGGCAGTTCTACCTCAAAGTAGAGGCGCCCAGGACCGCGGTGACCCTTTGAACCTGATCCGGGTCATGCCGGCGAAGGGACAGGGATGTACCAGAAGTCAGATCCGCGGGGGGATTCCCCCGTTTCCATCATCGGAGCGGGCATTGCCGGCGCATGGCAGGCGTTGCTGTTCGCACAGGCCGGCCATGCCGTCACTCTGTATGAGCGCAGTGACGCCGATATGACGCTTTCCACCAGCCACTGGGCCGGCGGCATGCTGGCCCCCTGGTGCGAGGCCGAGACCTCTGAGCCCGTGATCGGCCGGCTCGGCATCCGCTCGCTCGATCTGTGGCGCGAGCATTTTCCCAATACCCCGTTCAACGGATCGCTGGTCGTGGCACATGCGCGCGACCGTGCCGATTTCGAACGGTTTGCGAAGCTGACCACCGGTCATGTCAGGCTCGACGCGGGCGGTTTACGCGACCTCGAACCGTCGCTGGATGGCCGTTTCCGCGACGGCCTGTTCTATGCCGGCGAGGGCCATGTCGAGCCGCGCCGCGTGCTCCCCGAACTGCATGCCCGCATCGAAGCCGCCGGCGGCATCATCAAGTTCGACTGCGATGCCGATGCCGACGACCTCGACGGCATCGTGATCGACTGCCGCGGGCTGGCGGCGCGAAACGAGCAGCCCGATCTGCGCGGCGTCAAGGGCGAGATGATCATCGTTGAGACGAGCGAGGTTGAACTGTCGCGCCCGGTGCGGCTGATCCATCCGCGCTGGCCGCTCTACGTGATCCCGCGCGGCGACAACAAGTTCATGCTGGGCGCGACCTCGATCGAGGCCGAGGACACCGGCGTCAGCGTGCGCTCGGCGCTGGAGCTGCTCGGCGCCGCCTATGCGGTGCATCCGGCCTTCGCCGAGGCGCGCATCGTCGAGTTCGGCTCGGGCCTTCGTCCGGCCTACCCGGATAATCTGCCGCGGATCACGGTCGACAAGAAGATCGCGGTGAACGGGCTCTATCGCCACGGCTTCCTGCTGGCCCCTGCGCTCGCCGAGCTGACGCTCGGCTATGTCCAGCGCGGCGCGATCGACAATGAGGTGATGCGATGCGTGTGACCGTCAACGGCGAAGAACGGGAGATCGCTTCTTCCCGCGTCGACGCCCTGCTCTCAGAGCTCGAATACGAGGGCACGCATTTCGCGATTGCGCTGAATTACGACGTGCTGCCGAAGAGCCGCTGGGCCGAGACGGTGCTGAAGGCCGGCGACGAGATCGAGATCATCACGCCGCGGCAGGGAGGGTGAGGATGGTTTTGTGCGCAAACTCTCTCCCCCCGTCGTCCCTGCGAACGCAGGGACCCATAACCACCGGCCTTCGTGATGACGAAAGGTATCTGCGACCGCGCCGATACGCGAGATCACGCGGTATGGGTCCCTGCGTGCGCAGGGACGACCGGGAAAGAACGGGACACTGACACCATGCTGAACTTCTACGGCAAAACCTTCTCCTCCCGCCTCCTGATCGGCTCGGCGCTCTACCCCTCGCCGGCGATCATGCAGGACGCGATCCGCGCGTCGGGGGCCAACATCGTCACCGTGTCGCTGCGGCGCGAGGCCGCCGGCGGCAAGACCGGCGACGCGTTCTGGTCGCTGATCCGCGAGCTTGATGTCACGGTGCTGCCGAACACCGCCGGCTGCCGCAGCGTGCGCGAGGCGGTGACGACGGCAAAACTGGCGCGTGAGTTGTTCTCCACGCCCTGGATCAAGCTGGAGGTGATTGCCGACAACGACACGCTGCAACCCGACGTGGTCGGCCTGGTCGAAGCCGCCGGCATCCTGATCAAGGACGGTTTTGAAGTGTTCCCCTACTGCACCGAAGACCTTTCGGTCGCGATGCGGCTGGTCGATGCCGGCTGCAAGGTCGTGATGCCCTGGGCCGCGCCAATAGGAAGTGCAAAAGGCATCACCAACCGTGACGCGCTAAAACTCATGCGCGAGCGTCTGCCCGACATCACGCTGGTGGTCGACGCCGGCCTCGGCGCGCCGTCGCATGCCGCCCACGCCCTCGAACTCGGCTACGACGCCGTGCTGCTCAACACGGCGATCGCAAAGGCTGCCGATCCTGTCGTGATGGCCAATGCGTTCCGCCTCGGCGTGGAAGCCGGCCGCACCGCCTACGAAGCCGGCCTGATGGAAGCCCGCGACTTCGCCTCGCCCTCAACCCCTGTGATCGGGACACCGTTCTGGCATGCCGTATCCTGATAAATTCTATCCCGTGGTTCACAACGTCGCTTGGGTGACGCGGCTGGCGCTGCTCGGCGCCGGCACCATCCAGTTGCGCGCCAAGGACCTCAATGAATCCCAGGCGCTGCAGATCGTGACCGACGCGCTCGAGGCCATCAAGGGCACGCCGGTAAAACTCGTGGTCAACGACTACTGGCGCGCGGCGATCGTCGCCGGCGCAAAACACCTGCATCTCGGCCAGGAAGACCTCGCGGACGCCGACCTCGGCGAAATCCGCAAAGCCGGACTGACGCTCGGCATCTCCACCCATGACGACGAAGAGCTGGCGATCGCGCTGGCAGCGAAGCCGGACTACATCGCGCTCGGTCCGATTTTCCCGACCACGCTGAAATCCATGCGCTTCGCCCCGCAGGGCATTCCAAAGATCACCGAATGGAAGAAGCGCATCAGCGACATACCGCTGGTCGCAATCGGCGGCATCAAGTTCGAACAGTCGCCTGAGATTTTTGCCGCCGGCGCGGATTCCATCGCCGTCGTCAGCGACGTCACCCAGCACGCCGACCCCGACGCGCGGGTGCGGCAATGGCTCGGCCAGAGCGCGGAGGCCGCGTGATGATTTACGAAACTATCAACGTCATTGCGAGGAGCGCAGCGACGAAGCAATCCATTCTTACCGCATGCTCGGTGGGATGGATTGCTTCGCTGCGCTCGCAATGACGGAGAAACCAATCAGAAATTCAACGGAGGATACAGTATGAACATTCGCTCCAATCCCGACACCACCCTTCCCGCCGTCACCACCGGGCCCCTTCCCTCGTCCCGCAAAATCTTCGCCACCCCGGACGCCGCGCCCGACCTGCGCGTGCCTCTGCGTGAGATCATTTTGAGCGAAGGCGCCGGCGAGCCGAACCTTTCCGTGTACGACACCTCCGGCCCCTACACCGATCCGACCGTGACCATCGACGTCAACGCCGGCCTGTCGCGCAATCGTCTCGCCTGGGTCAAGGAGCGCGGCGGCGTCGAGGAATATCAGGGCCGCGAGATCAAGCCGGAAGACAACGGCAATGTCGGCGCGTCGCACGCCGCAAAGGCCTTCACCGCGCACCACAAGCCGCTGCGCGGCCTCGACGGCCACAAGATCACCCAGCTCGAATTCGCCCGCGCCGGCATCATCACGAAAGAGATGATCTACGTCGCCGAGCGCGAAAACCTCGGCCGCAAGCAACAGCTCGAACGCGCCGAGGCAGCGTTGGCCGACGGCGAAAGCTTTGGCGCCGAAGTCCCCGCCTTCATCACGCCGGAGTTCGTCCGCAGCGAGATCGCGCGCGGCCGGGCCATTATTCCCTGCAACATCAACCACGCCGAACTCGAGCCGATGATCATCGGCCGCAATTTCCTGACCAAGATCAACGCCAATATCGGCAACTCCGCCGTGACGTCGTCGGTGGAAGAGGAAGTCGACAAGATGGTGTGGGCGATCCGCTGGGGCGCCGACACCGTGATGGACCTCTCCACGGGGCGCAACATCCACACCACCCGCGAATGGATTCTTCGAAATGCGCCGATCCCGATCGGCACCGTTCCCATTTATCAAGCGCTGGAGAAGTGCGAAGGCGATCCGGTAAAACTGACCTGGGAGCTCTACAAGGATACGCTGATCGAGCAGTGCGAACAGGGCGTGGACTATTTTACCATCCACGCCGGCGTGCGCCTGCCCTACATCCACCTCACCGCCAACCGCGTCACCGGCATCGTGTCGCGCGGCGGCTCGATCATGGCGAAGTGGTGCCTGGCGCATCACAAGGAGAGCTTCCTCTACACCCATTTCGATGAGATCTGCGACCTCATGCGCAAGTATGACGTCTCGTTCTCGCTCGGCGACGGCCTGCGTCCCGGCTCGATCGCCGACGCCAACGACCGCGCACAGTTCGCCGAACTGGAGACGCTCGGCGAACTCACGAAGATCGCGTGGGACAAGGGCTGCCAGGTGATGATCGAAGGCCCCGGCCATGTGCCGATGCACAAGATCAAGATCAACATGGACAAGCAGCTCAAGGAATGCGGCGAAGCCCCGTTCTACACGCTTGGGCCGCTGACCACGGACATCGCGCCGGGCTACGACCACATCACCTCAGGCATTGGTGCGGCCATGATCGGCTGGTTCGGCTGCGCCATGCTCTGCTACGTCACGCCGAAGGAGCATCTCGGCCTCCCCGACCGTAACGACGTCAAGGTCGGCGTCATCACCTACAAGATCGCCGCCCACGCGAGCGACCTCGCCAAGGGCCACCCCGCCGCGCAACTTCGCGACGACGCGCTCTCCCGTGCGAGGTTCGACTTCCGCTGGACCGACCAGTTCAACCTCGGCCTCGATCCGGACACCGCAAAAAGCTTCCACGACGAAACCCTGCCGAAGGAAGCCCACAAGGTCGCCCACTTCTGCTCAATGTGCGGCCCGAAATTCTGTTCGATGAAGATTACGCAGGACGTGCGGGATTATGCGGCGACGCTGAACGATCCGGCGAGTGTCGGGATGTCGGTGAGTGGGACTATCGAGGATGGGATGGCGGCGATGAGCCAGAAGTTCAAGGAGATGGGAAGCGACCTCTATCTGGATGCGGAGAAGGTGAAGGAGAGTAATCGGGTGTTGTGAGGCACCGCTCTCTCCTCGTCATGCCCGGGCTTGACCCGGGCATCCATAACGAAGGCCGGGCTAGTTGTCCGGCCTTCTTTTTTAGATGAAACGGATTGACACAACCAATAGATGCGCAGTTATTGCATCTCAATTCACGTCTGGTTCTTCATGGAAGCATTTGCAAAACTCTTAACGGCCATGGCTGCTCTCGTTGGAGCTGTCGTTTGTTGTCCAGTCTTCCGAAGTAACGGTTAGCTCGTAGGCGTAATCCGCCGACTTACTCATATCCCCAAGTGGTGGGGACGCTTCGTAAATTGCTCCACACAGCTGCAGATTTATCTGTACGCCAATATTTCACAACTAAGATGGATTTTTCACGATGAAATCGATTTGGATACGTTGGACAAATAAAGACTCAAGAAATTATGTCGATATCGTTCCCTTGGAATTGTTTCGATCGGAGACTGATGAGAGAGAGATCGAGCATTTGGTAAGAAGGCCCAATGGAACGGCATACGCTGTCAAGTCTAACCTCTTCATCAGGCGTAATATTGCAACCCTGACTTACCGAGCGAACGAAAATCCACCAAACGCTACATGGTTGGGTATCACGCGAATAACATTTGAGGGAAACGAGAGAAGAGAAGTTCGCCGGGTAGATTGGCAGGATGCCAACGGCCAAGAGTTCGTCGATTTAGGTCCCATTATTTCGTTAGAGGACAATCGAGCGACTGCTGCGCGGTATTTCGTTGTCAAAGCCCACACCGCAGAAGTCGACGGCAATTCCCTCAAACTATCGGGTCAGCCGATTGACCGGAAGAAGGGCGGAGACATTTCTGTCGGAGATCGCGTGTTTGTATGGATTTTTGAGAACAGTGGTGGTCATGGGCTGGAATGGTATGGCCGCGTTCGGGCCTTAGACAGACGTGATCCAAGTAAGTTTGTGATTCGAATCGAAGATCTGCAGAAGGCCACTTCAAAATTTGGTGCTGCTGAAATTGACAAGCTCTATAGTTCCAAAAATCTCGCACAACAAAGCTTGTTTGAGAAGTTGAAGACGTATTCGCCCGCTGGAATAAGGCGAGTAGACCAAACAGAAGCAGACGAATTGCTCGCTTTGTTTTCATTGGACGCTCTTCAATCTGATGGACAGGACGAAGTCGCGCGGCTCATACGACTCGGGAAGATTGCCTCTCGACCAAATCAAAGCACGTTCAGCGCAAGCATCCGGCGGACCTACGAGAACACGTGTGCGATCACAGGCAGCACCACGACCGAGGTACTGGAAGCGGCTCACATCAAGGTCGGCAAGGGCGTTGATGATAATAGCTTGGAGAACGGGATCCTGCTCAGAGCGGATATCCACGCCCTCTTTGACGCAGGCTTGATCGCATTAACATTGGATGGAAAGCGGCTCGAGCTGAGTATGGAACTAGAAGACTCGGCCTACCAATTTCTACGGAAAACAAACGTGTTTCAGCCAAGCACGGCGCGACCTTCCGAGGCCAACATTCGCCACCACCGCCTAAGATTTGGGTTTCCCTGCTAACACGTAGGGCCGCTCTGCCCCGTCTATCTGCCCGCTGTTGAGCATATACCTCCGGGTGTGACAAACCGCCGTCAAAATCTTTACGTGCCGATTAACCTTTCATTAACCAAACGCGCTCACCCTCCGTCTACGGCTTGGGGGCCGTTGATTCCTGATGCTTCAGCTCCGCGTTTCGGAGCTAGCGTTGATCGGGAGGTGTTGATGCCCCGGGACTACCTTGGCGACCTGTACCTTGGCGCGGACTGTGTTCTCGTGCCCGAGATTCCGCTGTCGGATTCTCAAGGCCTTTCACCCCACCAGATCGTGCCGATGCTGATCGGCTCCACGGTCGAGGCGATCGAGCGCGAGCTCGTGCTGCAGACGCTGGCGCGCTGCCACGGCAATCGCACCCACGCAGCCCGCGTGCTCGGACTTTCGGTGCGCACGATGCGGAACAAGATCCGGCAGTATGCGACTGACGGCGTCGACATTCCCGCGCACAGCTAGGTCGGCAGAGCGTAGGCTGGGCAAAGCGGACTTGTCTCGCCGTAGCTCGAAGAGCGAAGGCGGGAGCGTGCCCACCATCACGAGCACAGTGTGAATTGGTGGGCACGGCGCTAACGCGCCTTTGCCCACCCTGCGCTCTGCGGACTGATTTGCCTCGCGCGCAAGCGCAATCTCGCTCGAGTGCCTGCGACAAAGCAACACGACGGGCAAATCACCTGAAACCTGTCCAGCCCCTCGCGCAAAAATATTGCGCTTAACACGCAGGCCAAATCAGCGGCATAACACCGCCCGTCTCACGGCGGATGAGGGGCGTTGGCCATCGTCACAAACGCGCGGTGAGATGCGATGGACGCGAGAGCTGCGACTGACGTGTGCAGCTTGAGCGTACGGCGAAGTCGTGTGGTCCTGACGCCCCGATGCTGGCGTCAAGTTGGCGGAAGCAATTCCGCCGGCGACGGTGACAACGAGCCCGGCCCGCCGGGGAGAGCACGAAGTAAGCCGTAAAGCCATTGCGCAGGGAAGGCCGGAGTGTTCCGCCTGTACCTGTATGCTCGTGTGCGCGTTTTCTGTGCGCAATTGCACACGAGATCGCGGGTGCAGCGTGCACCCGGTCTTCCCTGCGCCCTCTAAGTTCTGGAGGGCAAAGAAAATGCAAACCTCGGGCGCAATGCGCCGCGAGATCGCGAAGGTATGTTATTCGTAGGATGGGTAGAGCGACGCGAAACCCATCATCACGCGCACCGACGTTGATGGGTATCGCGGAGCCTGTCATCGGGCGCGCGTTCGCGCGACCCGTTGGCTCCACCCATCCTACGGGCTATGGATTGCTTCCACCAAGTCGCGCCGCTCGCAATAACGGGGAGAAAGTTTGTAGCCCGGACTGCCATGGCGGGGATGCCAATGAACACGCCGGCCGGAGACCGCCCGCCCCGCGAAAGCCTTGGCAAAGGCGCGTACAATCGGGCGTCACAATGACTCTATTAAAAATACAAATGGCCTGATGGCACCGAGCTTATTTTTTTGTTTACCCGCTATGGTTGAAATGCGGATGACTTAATTTCGACGTACGAAAAGCCAAGACAATGACTAATATCGCGGTGTTGCCGACGAGATAAAAAACATGGCAGGGGAACGTGGGTGAACTTCTGGGGTCAATAGCATTCTCCTTGATCGTCATCGCCGTGATCGCCGGCGCATGGGCCTGGATTTCGACGCTGTTCAGGAAGGGCGCCATGGCGCTGCTCGGCTTCGACCGGGTCTGTGTGCAACAGTTTGAAACCGTCCTGCTCTACCGGAACGGCCGTTTTGAAAAGGCGCTGCCGCCCGGCCGGCACCGGATCCGCGCCGGCAGCCGCCAACTGGCGCGGATCGACCGACGCCCCGAGGTGTTTCGATTTGTGCAAGGCGCCGTTTCCGCGGACCGTATTGCGATCAACCTCGTCTATGTCGTCCGGAGTCAAATCGTCGATCCCAGGGTAGCTTTCGAAAGCACGCAAAACTACCGGGACGAGGTATCGATCCGGCTGCAATCGGTGGTGAAGGCGGTGTGCAGCCGAAAAGCCCGCCTCGAAATTCAACTGGACCACCAGAGCTTCAGCAACAGCGCGCAGAAGGCCGCCAGCCAGGTGCTCCGCGCCATCGGCTGCGAATGCCTGACATTCGAACTGCTGCAGGTCGATTCCGCAGGCCCCATCGCGGAATTGGACCACAGGCGAATGGGATTTGCAGCGGAATAGCTTGTGGCGCCGGCAGGCGTGGCGGTGAAAAAAAGCATTCGCGGCAATGTGATCGCGCCCCGCCTCATCGATTCCCCGATCGACCGCGGCGCCGGCCGGGGGCGGCTCGATCATGCGCCGACAGCGCCGTTCGGCCACCAGGGCGCGGGCATCGAGGCAGCCCGTGCTGTGCGGTTCGTGGTTTCGAGTGAATCCTGCTACGCTATGCGCATACGTCGTTTCCCGGCGCCGGCCGCACGGCCAGGATCGGGCGCAGCTCCTCTGCGCAAACCGAATGGCTTCCGGGATTGCGAGAATTACCCGCAATGCCCAACTGTCCCCTATCATCATCCATCCGGACATATCAGACATGAGCCAGACCAGACTGTTCGAGCCCTTCAAGCTTGGCCCGATCACGCTGCCGAACCGCCTCGCAATGGCGCCGCTGACCCGCAACCGCGCGGTGCCGCCCGGCATGGTGCCGAGCCCGCTGGCGATCGACTATTACGGGCAGCGCGCCTCCGCAGGCCTCCTGATCACCGAAGCCAGCCAGGTTTCGCAGCAGGGCCAAGGCTATCAGGATACGCCCGGTATCTACTCGAAGGAGCAGGTCGCAGGCTGGCGCAAGGTCACCGACCGCGTGCACGAAAAGGGCGGGCGCATCTTCATCCAGATCTGGCATGTCGGCCGCATCTCGCACTCGACGCTGCAGCCCGGCGGCGGCAACCCGGTGGCGCCGTCCGCGATCCGCGCCAAGGGCAAGACGTTCGTCAACGGCACCTTCACCGATATCTCCGAGCCGCGCGCGCTGGAGCTGTCGGAGATTCCAGGGATCATCGAGGATTTCAAGCGCGGCACCGAGAATGCGCTGGCGGCCGGTTTCGACGGCGTCGAAATTCATGGGGCCAACGGCTATCTGCTCGATCAATTCGCGAAAGACGGCACCAACAAGCGTACCGACGCTTACGGCGGATCGATCGAGAACCGCGCCAAACTGATGCTGGAAGTTTCCAAGGTGGTCGCTGCGGTGGCGGGCCCCGAGCGCACCGGCATCCGCATCTCGCCGGTGACGCCGGCGAACGACGTCTCCGATAGCAACCCGCAACCGCTGTTCGACTACATCGTGGATGGGCTCAACGCCCTGAAGCTGACCTACATCCACGTCATCGAAGGCGCCACCGGCGGCCCGCGCGACATCGCGCCGTTCGATTACACAAGCCTGCGCAAGCGCTTCAGCGGAGCCTATGTCGCCAACAACGGCTATGATTTCGATCTCGCGACCAAGGTGCTCGAGGCCAACGCCGCCGACCTGATCGCATTCGGCAAACCGTTCATCTCGAACCCCGATCTGGTCGAGCGTCTGAAGAAGGGCGCCCCGCTGAACCCGTTCGACAAGGCGACGTTCTACGGCGGCGGCGCGAAGGGGTATACGGACTACCCGACGCTCGGGGCTGCGCAGGCGGCGGAGTAACAACCCTCGCCGTCATTGCGAGCGGAGTGAAGCAATCCATCTCGCCACTTGCTGAGGCATGGATTGCTTCGTCGCTTCGCTTCTCGCAATGACGGAAAGAACAAAGGCCGGGATTGCTCCCGGCCTTTTCGCCTGTTTGCATCACTCGTAATTTGCGAAGCTTACTTCGCCTCGGCCCGCTTCGGAGGCGTTGCCGGCCACGACTTCACCAGCGTGTCGTAGTCGACGGTTTCGCCCTTCGGCTTTTCGTTCGCCAGCTTGCGCTGGGGAGCGATGTTGCCGTCCTTTTCGGACTTGGCGAACCAGAACTCGGCCGTCTCCTTCTTGTTCAGCTTCGGCCCGCACTCCTTCTGCACGCCGGATTTCTCCAGACGTTCGAGCACCGAGTCCTGGGCTGCGGCCAGCGCATCCATCGCCGCCTGCGGGGTCTTCGCACCGGACGACGCATCGCCGATGTTCTGCCACCACAATTGCGCGAGCTTCGGATAGTCAGGCACGTTGTTGCCGGTCGGGGTCCACTGCACGCGCGCGGGCGAGCGGTAGAACTCGATCAGGCCGCCGAGCTTCGGCGCACGTTCAGTAAAGGACTTGTCCCAGATGTCGGATTCACGAACAAAGGTGAGACCGACATGGCTCTTCTTCAAGCTGACCGTCTTGGAGTTGATGAACTGCAGATAGAGCCAGGCCGCCTTGCGGCGATCGGGCGGGGTCGACTTCAGGAGCGTCGAGGAGCCGGCGTCCTGGTAGCCGAGCTTCATGCCCTCTTTCCAGTACGAGCCGTGCGGCGACGGCGCCATGCGCCACTTCGGCGTACCGTCCGCATTCACGACCGGGATACCGGGCTTCACCATGTCGGCGGTGAAGGCGGTGTACCAGAAGATCTGCTGCGCGATCGCACCTTGTGCCGGCACCGGTCCCGACTCGGAGAAGGTCATGCCCAGCGCCTGCGGCGGGGCATACTTCTTCATCCAGTCGAGATATTTGACGATCGAATAGACCGCCGCCGGGCCGTTGGTGTCGCCGCCGCGCTCGACGGATGAACCGACGGGACGGCAGCCTTCCATGCGGATGCCCCATTCGTCGACCGGCTTGCCGTTCGGGATGCCCTTGTCGCCGTTGCCGGCCATCGACAGCCAGGCGTCGGTGAAACGCCAGCCGAGCGAGGGATCCTTCTTGCCGTAGTCCATGTGGCCATAGACCTTGACGCCGTTGATCTCCTTGATGTCGTTGGTGAAGAACTCGGCGATATCTTCATAGGCCGACCAGTTCACGGGAACGCCGAGCTCGTAACCGTACTTGGCCTTGAACTTGGCCTTGTAGTCCGGATTGGAGAACCAGTCGTAGCGGAACCAATAGAGGTTCGCGAACTGCTGGTCGGGAAGCTGATAGAGCTTGCCGTCCGGACCGGTGGTGAAGGATTTTCCGATGAAGTCGTTGACGTCGAGCTGCGGATTGGTGACGTCCTTGCCTTCGCCGGTCATGTAGTCCGACAGGATCACGGTCTGGCCGTAACGGAAGTGCGTTCCGATCAGGTCGGAGTCGTTGATCCATCCGTCATAGACGTTCTTGCCGGACTGCATCTGGGTCTGCAGCTTTTCGACCACGTCACCTTCCTGGATCAGGTCGTGCTTGACCTTGATCCCGGTGATCTCGGTGAAGGCTTTCGCCAGCGTCCGCGATTCATATTCATGCGTCGTGATCGTTTCCGACACGACGTTGATTTCCATGCCCTTGAAGGGCGCGGCTGCCTTTTCGAACCACTGCAGCTCCTTCAACTGGTCGGCCTTCGACAGCGTCGAGGGCTGGAATTCGCTGTCGATCCACCTTTGATTGACGGCGTCGTCCGCACGAGCGGGTGCGGCAATCGTAACGGAAGCCGCGATCAGCGCAGCCGCGCTGGTCATCGTCAGAAAGCTCTCCTTGGTCAACGGACCGTTTCTTCCTCTCAAGCGTCGCATGTTGGATCCTCCGGTTGCAGCGACAAACACAAACTCAGGCCCGGGTTGATCCCGGATCTGTCTTTTTCCGCTGTTCAGACGGTGCGAAAAATCGCAACGGCCGAGACGAGCGAAATCACGGTTGCGAGCCACAGGCTCGATATTTCAACGCCCTCTCCGATCGGAAGCGTCAGAAGCGGGTCGATGCCGACAAAGGCAATCCACAGCAAGTGGATGACGGCGGCGAGCACCAGCGAAATGAACAGGCGGTCGCCGCGCGTGGTCGGAATGCGCAGCAAGCCGACGCGTTCGGCTTCGGGATAGGCGACCGCCAACCAGGTCATGACACCGAGCGTCAGCGCCAGCATCACGAAGAAGATCGCGGTTGGCAATGTCCAGGCCATCCATGCGATGTGTTCCATGGCTACACCCGTCCCAGCGCGAAACCGCGCGCGATGTAGTTGCGGACGAACCAGATCACCAGAGCGCCCGGGATGATGGTGAGCACGCCGGCCGCCGCCAGCAGGCCCCAGTCCATGCCGGCGGCCGAGACCGTGCGGGTCATGATCGCCGAGATCGGCTTGGCGTTGACCGAGGTCAACGTGCGCGCCAGCAGCAACTCGACCCAGGAGAACATGAAGCAGAAGAACGCGGCGACGCCGATTCCGCTCGCGATCAGGGGCACCAGGATCTTGACAAAAAAGCGTGGGAACGAATAGCCGTCGAGGAACGCGGTTTCGTCGATCTCGCGCGGCACGCCGGAGACGAAGCCTTCGAGAATCCACACCGCCAACGGCACATTGAAGATGCAATGCGCGAGCGCGACCGCCCAGGGCGTATCGAACAGGTTGATTGCCGAATAGAGATTGAAGAACGGCAGCGCAAAGACCGCCGCCGGCGCCATGCGGTTCGACAGCAGCCAGAAGAACAGGTGCTTGTCGCCGAGGAAGCGGTAGCGCGAGAAGCCGTATGCCGCCGGCAACGCCACCGCGATCGATATCACGGTGTTGATCAGCACATAGGTCAGCGAGTTGATGTAGCCGGAATACCAGCTCTCGTCGGTGAAGATGCGCTTGTAGTTCTCCAGCGTAGGCTGGTGCGGCCACAGCGTCATGGTAGTGACGATCTCGGTATTGGTCTTGAAGCTCATGTTGACGAGCCAGTAGATCGGCAACAGCAGGAAGATCAGGAACGACACCATGATGATGCGGCGGCCGGGAATCGAATTCATCAGGCGCCTCCCTGCTTGGCGGGACGCTCAGTCCCGGAGTTGGTCATCACGGTGTAGAAGATCCAGCACACGATCAGGATGATCAGATTGTAGACCAGCGAAAGTGCTGCGGCCTTGCCGAGGTCGAACTGCCCGAGCGCGATCTTCACCAGCTCGATCGAGACGAAGGTGGTCGAGTTACCCGGTCCGCCGCCGGTCACCACGAATGGCTCGGTGTAGATCATGAAGCTGTCCATGAACCGCAGCAGCACCGCGATCAGCAGCACGCGGTTCATCTTCGGCAGTTGTATTGCCTTGAAGACCGCCCAGCGCGAGGCGCCGTCGATCTGCGCCGCCTGGTAATAGGCATCGGGGATCGATTTCAGCCCGGCGTAGCACAGCAGCGCAACGAGGCTGGTCCAGTGCCAGACGTCCATCACGATGACGGTGGCCCAGGCGTCGAATTCGTTGGAGACGTAATTGTAGTCGATGCCGAGGCTGTTGAGCGTATAGCCGAGCAGGCCGATATCGGGCCGGCCGAAAATCTGCCAGATCGTCCCGACCACGTTCCACGGAATCAGCAGCGGCAGCGCCAGGATCACGAGGCATACGGCGACGGTCCAGCCCTGGCGCGGCATCGACAGCGCGACCACGATTCCGAGCGGCACCTCGATCGCGAGAATGATGGCCGAAAACAGCAGATTGCGGCCGAGCGAGGCCAGGAAGCGCCCGCCGAGATCGGTCGAGGGATCGAGCAGCTCCTTGAACCAGCCGACGCCATTCCAGAAGAACTGGTTGTTGCCGAACGTGTCCTGCATCGAATAGTTCACGACCGTCATCAGCGGCAAGACCGCGGAGAACGCGACCACCAGGAATACCGGCAGCACCAAGAACCAGGCTTTCTGGTTGATGGTCTTGTCCATCAGGCAACCCCCTCGACCAGACGGCTGTCGGCATAGACGTGAACATGAGCGGGATCGAACACGAGCCCGACCATGTTGTCGGGAACGGAAAATCCCGGAGGCACCCGGGCGGAAAACTTTGCGTCGCCGACGCGAACGCGGGCGAAGCGGACGCGGCCGAGATCGTCGATGCGCTCGATCGTGGCCGACAACAGCCCGGACGCGGGCGCCGCGACATGGAGGAATTCCGGTCGCACGCCAATCTCGATTTTCGCGCCTGCCGGAAGCACGCCGTAATTGCGATGCAAGCCGATGATATGGCCATCGACGCGCGCCTCGCGTCCGCTCACCGCGGCCGGCACGATGTTCATGCCGGGCGACCCGATGAAATAGCCGACAAAGGTATGCGCGGGCTTGTCGAACAGCTCTGCCGGCGTCCCGCTCTGCACGACGCGGCCGTCGTGCATGACGACGACGGTGTCGGCAAAAGTCAGCGCCTCGGTCTGGTCATGGGTGACGTAGATCATCGTGAGATCGAGCTCGCGGTGCAGCGCCTTCAGCTTCGAGCGCAACTGCCATTTCAGCTCGGGATCGATCACCGTCAACGGCTCGTCGAACAGCACCGCGGCGACGTCGGAACGGACCAGGCCGCGGCCGAGCGAAATCTTTTGCTTGGCGTCTGCGGTCAGCCGCGTCGCCTTGCGACCGAGATAAGGCGTGAGATCGAGCAGATCGGCGATCTGCTTCACCCGCGCATCGACCTCGGCATTCGCGACGCCGCGGTTCTTCAGGGGGAATGCAAGGTTCTGCCCGACCGTCATGGTGTCGTAGATCACCGGAAACTGGAACACCTGCGCGATGTTGCGCTTCTGGGTTGACAGCGGTGTGATATCGGCGCCGTCAAACAGGATTTTCCCGCGCGACGGCGTGACGATGCCGGAAATCAGGTTGAGCAGCGTGGTCTTGCCACAGCCGGACGGGCCGAGCAGTGCATAGGCGCCGCCCTGCCGCCAGGTCATGGTCACCGGCTTCAGCGCAAAGGATTCGAGGGCAGCGTCATTGCCGCCGTAGGAGTGCGCGAGATCGACGAGGTCAATGCGGGCCATGCTGCATCTCCCTCAATTGCTTTTATTTTTTGATGCGTTTTCTTCACGCGAACCGCTACGCACTTCGCTTGAAAACGCTATTTCCGGCGCGGCGACCAGACGGTCGGCGGCGTCGAACACGAAAACATTGTCGGGATCGAGCACGGCATCGAGCAAATGGCCGGGCTCGTATTCATGCACACCCGGCAGCACTGCAACCCAGTTGGAGGCACCGCGGTTGAGATGCACAAAACTTTCAGAACCGGTGATCTCGGTCACGGTGACGGTGGCGTGAAACGCGTGGCGGCCGGCGACGCCATTCGCCACTTCGAGCTGATGGGCGCGGAAGCCGACGCGATAGGGGCCGTCGGCGAGCGATGCATAGAGGCCGGTGGCCGGCGCCTGGATGCCGCCGGCATATTGCACAGAACCGTTCTTCTTCTCGATGCCGACAATGTTGAGCGGCGGATCGGAGAACACCTGCGCCACCCGCAGCGTATCGGGCTGGCGATAGACTTTTGACGTGTCGCCGGCCTGCAGAACCTTGCCTTGCCACATGCAGACGGTGTTGCCGCCAAGCAGCAGCGCTTCCGAGGGCTCGGTCGTCGCATAGACGAAGATCGCGCCCGACGCCTCGAAGATGCGCGGCAGTTCGGTGCGCAGCTCCTCGCGCAGTTTGTAATCGAGATTGGCGAGCGGCTCGTCCAGCAGAACCAGATCGGCGCCCTTGACCAGTGCACGCGCGATCGCGGTGCGCTGCTGCTGGCCGCCGGAAAGCTGCAGCGGCGTGCGCCTCAGATAGGGCTCGAGCCGCAGCAGCTTTGCGGCTTCCTGGACGCGCCGGTCGATCTCCTCGCGCGGCCTGCCCTGTACCCGCAGGGGCGAGGCAATGTTCTCGTAGACCGTCAGCGAGGGATAATTGATGAACTGCTGATAGACCATCGCGACCGAGCGCTGCCGCACGTCGAACCCGGTGACATCCTTGCCCTCGACAAGCACGCGGCCGGTCGTCGGCCGATCGAGGCCGGCAAGCAGCCGCATGATCGAGGTCTTGCCTGACAGCGTCGGTCCGAGCAGCACGCTCAGCGTACCGCGCTCAAGCGTCAGCGAGACATCGCGAATGGTCGCCATGCCGTCGACGGTTCGCGTGACATGTTCGAGCGTGACGCTCACGGTCGCCCTCCCGCTTCACGCAAGGGACGTTCGCCGGGGGCGCGATGGGCTTTGATCCACTCATCCAGCGCGGCAATTTCATCTGGCGACATCCGCAGCCCGAGCTTGGACCTTCGCCATACCACGTCATCGGCGGTGCAGGCCCATTCGTTCGACATCAGGTACCTGACTTCACTCTCCGTCAAGGTGGCGCCGAACGACTGGCCGAGCTCGGCCAATGATTTCGCGCTGCCGAGCAATTTTGTCGCACGCGTGCCATAGGCATGCGCGAGCCGGTTGGCATGCGCATGGCTAAGGAACGGATATTTCCGCGTCAGTTCCGCCGTCAGCGCGGCGACCGCCGAAACATCCATGTCGCCGCCGGGCAGCGGCGACTTGCCGGTCCAGCCTTCTTTCGCTTTGGCGCTACGCAAATAGGGCGCGAGCCGCTCCAGCGCTTCTTCCGCCAGGCGCCGATAGGTCGTGATCTTGCCGCCATAGATTGACAGCAGCGGCGCACCGCCGGGCGTATCGAGTTCGAACACGTAGTCGCGCGTCGCAGCTTTCGCTTCGCTGGCGCCGTCGTCATACAGCGGCCGCACGCCGGAATAGGTCCAGACCACGTCCGCAGGCAGCACCGGCTTTTTCAGGTACTCACTGGCCGACGCACAGAGATATTGAATCTCCTCAGGTGAGGCCTTCACCTTGGCCGGATCGCCGTCGTAATCGCGATCGGTGGTGCCGATCAGCGTAAAGTCGTCCTGATAGGGAATGACGAAGATGATGCGGCCGTCGGCGTTCTGGAACATGTAGGCGCGGTCATGCTCATAGAGCCTGCGCACCACGATGTGCGAGCCCTGCACCAGCCGCACTTTTGCGCGCGCATTGACGCCGGAGCCCGCTGACAGCACCTGTTCGACCCACGGCCCTCCGGCGTTGACCAGCGCGCGCGAGCGGATGGTGGTGCGCTCTCCACTGATCGTATTCTCGACGGTGACCTGCCAGATGCCGTCGACCTGCCTGATCTCGACCGCGCGCGAGCGGGTGTGGATTTCCGCGCCTCGATCGGCGGCATCGCGCGCGGTCAGCACGACGAGGCGCGCGTCATCGACAAAGCAATCGGAATATTCGAAACCGCGCTTGTAACGGTTGGCGATCAAGGGCTTGCCCACCTCGTCATGAACGAGATCGACCGAACGGGTCGGCGGCAAGAGATGGCGGCCACCGATATGGTCGTACAGGAACAACCCTAACCGGAGCAGCCAGGCCGGGCGCAAGCCGGAGTGGTGCGGCAAAACGAAACGCAGCGGACGGATAATGTGGGGCGCAATCTGCCAGAGGATCTCGCGCTCGATCAGCGCCTCGCGGACCAGCCGGAACTCGTAATATTCGAGATAGCGCAGCCCGCCGTGCACCAATTTGGTCGACCAGGACGACGTTCCGCTCGCCAAGTCGTTCATTTCACAAAGGAAAACGGAATTACCCCGGCCCGCCGCATCGCGCGCGATGCCGCAGCCATTGATGCCGCCTCCGATAATGGCGAGGTCGAATACCCTATCCACCGAAACGCTTCCCCGGCGATCGCCTCTTCACTTCGGCGATTTCACTTTCGGATGGGAGTTAATCACAACGAAAAACGAAAGCAAGATGAAAGCGTGGAACTTGGACCCGATTGGGGCACACTTTTGGACTAAGGGTGCTTTGTGGTCCGCGCCGACCGCACTACTTCAACCGCACCACCGTCGAAGCCGACTCGCCGCCCGGTTCATCGATATCGACAGCCGGCTTGTCCATCGCCTCGACTACCTCGATGCCGCGATGGCTGCAGATGCTGGCAAGCCCTGCCGGTAATGGAGCATCCGTCACGAAGGTCTGGATCTGGCTGAGATGGGCGATGCGCACCGGGGCGCTGCGGCGAAGTTTGGTCGAATCCGCGACCAGCATGACGCTGCGCGCATTGGCGATGATCGCCTGCGCTGCCTGCACCTCGCGATAGTCGAAGTCGAGCAGCGCGCCCTCCTCGTCGATCGCGGACGCGCCGATGATGGCGTAATCGACCTTGAACTGGCCGATCAGGCTGATCGCGGTCGAACCGATCACCGCACCATCAGCTCGGCGCACCGCGCCACCGGCCACGATCACCTCGATGCGCGGGTGCCGATACAACAGCATCGCGACGTTGAGGTTGTTGGTGATGACGAGCAAGTCCTCGTGCGAGGTCAGTGCGCTCGCGACTTCTTCCGTCGTGGTGCCGATGTTGATGAACAGCGAGCAGCCGTTCGGAATCCGCGACGCGGCGGCAATGCCGATCGCCCGCTTCTCCTCCGCCGCCACGAAACGCCGCGCCTCATAGGCCAGGTTTTCGACGCCGGAGGCGATGATGGCGCCGCCATGGATGCGGGTCAGCGAGCGCTGGTCGCAGAGGTCGTTGAGGTCCTTGCGGATGGTCTGCGCCGAAACCTCGAAACGCTTGGCGAGGTCCTCCACCATCACCCGGCCAAAGGCACGAGCGATGTTGAGGATTTCAGTCTGACGATGGGACAGTCCGGCCACGGCGGCACCCTTGAGATATGGACTTGAGATATGGGCCTGGGGCACAAAGTTGCCGTTATGGTGCGGCTGATTGGGGCTGCGGTCAACGAGGGAGATTGGCCGCAGGGGCGTTTGGCAGGGCGAAACAACGAATCCTGGTTAAGGCAACCGCCCCCGAAGCCATGCGAGCCGCACCATGCGCGGCCGCTCGACAAGGCAATTTGTCGCTGCAACACTGTAAACACAACCAGAAACGAATGGAGGAAACCATGAACATTGATCGTCGCCAGCTCGCCTTGCCCGTACTCGCACTTGGGCTTGGAATTGGGCTCATGAGCGTCGTCCCGGCTTTTGCCGGTGCGGACGAAGATGCCATTGCGAAGAACGTCGAAGCCTTCCGTGCGGGGCAGGCAGCCGGCAATGCCGAGGCGATCGCCTCGCTCTGCGCCGAGGAACTCAGCTACAGCCACTCGAACGCCAAGGTCGACACCAAGGCGGCGCTTCTCGATGGCATCACCAAGGCCAACTACAAATGGACGTCGCTCGAATACAAGGATCCGACGATCCGCGTCGTCGGCCCGACCGCCATCGTGCGCTTCAACTTCGTCGGCGAGCAGGAGTTCAACGACGGCAAGAAGACGCCGCAGAACCTGCACATCCTGATGAACTGGCAGAAGCAGGGCTCGGACTGGAAACTGCTGTCGCGGTCGGCCACCAAGCTCTGACGGCTGCAAGCTCTGACCTTTGCAAGCCGGTCGCTGGCGGTTACGCCGCCAGCGACATCCCGCTGGCTAGCCGCCGGGCCGCACGCTCGGCCTCGCGTGGGTTGCGGAATATCTGCCCTTCCAGCCGGTCGAAACGGTGCGAGGCGGCGAAGAACCGATAGCCGTCCGGACAGCGCACGATGATCCCCGCCGGCTGCGAGCCGACTTCGATGATAAAGGTGTCCGACATGGCCCAGCCTCTGATTTCTTCCGGGCTTACAACGGGTTGCACGGAGAATTGTTCCGCCTCCACCGTTGCGCCGTGAGGCCAAATTATGTCAAAGCTGGTCGCGGAATAGCTAGCGAATCGCTCAAATGGCTGGAGAACTGACATGATGCCGAAATTCGCGCTCTCGATGCTGGTTGCCCTTGCGGTTTGCGCGCCGCTCCAGGAGGCTGCGGCGCAGGAAAGCACGCTCGGGGGCGCGCTGTTCGGCGGCGCCGCGGGCGCCATTGTCGGCGGCGCGCTCGGCGGCGGCCGCGGAGCTGCGATCGGCGCCATCGTCGGCGCAGGCACGGGCGCGGCGATCGGCGCCCAAGGCGAGCCGCGGCCTGGCGGTTATCGCTACTATCAAGGCGGCTGCTACGTGGAGCAGCCCGGCGGCTGGCAGGAAGTTTCGCCGCGCTATTGCGGTGTCCAGGCGCAATACGCTCCGCCGCCGCCCCGGTATTATGACGACACGCCGCGCTGCATGCGCTATTCGAGCTATAATCCGCGCCGGGGCACGTTCATCGGCCGTGACGGCTACGAGCATCCCTGCCCGTAAGGTTCAGGTCTGTATGGCACCATCCGGCCGCACCGCCTGCGGCCGGCCGTCATCGTCGATCGAGACGTAGGTGAAGTTGCCGTCGGTCACCAGGATCGACTGCAACTCTTTGCGGCGCACGACCCAGGCCTCGAGATGGACCGTGATCGAGGTGCGTCCGACCCGCACCAGATGGCCGTAGACGGAGACGAGATCGCCGACATAGACGGCTTTGCGAAAGTTCATCGCCTCGATCGCGACCGTCACGGTGCGGGATTTCGCGATCTTGGAGGCGAACACGCCGCCGCCGATATCCATCTGGCTCAACAGCCAGCCGCCGAAGATATCGCCATTGGCGTTGGTATCGGCCGGCATCGCCAAGGTGCGGATGCAAAGATCGCCCCGCGGCTCGGTCTCGGTCGTGGGCGGCGCCTGCACATGCGTCTCCGTCACTTGAAATTCTCCCAGCCGGCATCCGGCGTAAACCTCTTGCCGAACTTGTCGGTCAGGGCATCCAGCGTCGAGACGACATTGTCCACACCGCGGGTTCGCGCATAGTTCAGTGGCCCGCCGCGGAACGGCGCGTAGCCGGTGCCGAAAATGACAGCGCCGTCGACCACATCGGCGTTGTCGACGATGCCCTCGCGTAAACAGGCGACGCAGACATTCGACATCGGCAGGATCAGCCGGTCGATCATCTCCGCCGACGGCTCCGAGATCGCCGACATGCCGCCGGTATCCGCCTTGCCGTCCTTCCAGGTATAAAAGCCCTTGCCGGTTTTGCGGCCGAGTTCGCCCTTGGCGACCTTTTCGCGCAGCCAGGCCGGCGTCGGCGGCAGCATGTCGCCGAACTTCGAGCGCAGCATGTCGCCGACATCGAGGCAGATATCGAGACCGACCTGGTCGGCCAATTCAATGGGGCCCATCGGCATGCCGAACTTTTTCGCGGCGGCGTCGATGACGGTCTTGTCGATCTTCTCGTCCAGCATCACCATCGCCTCCAGCATGTACGGCGTCAGCGCGCGGTTGACGAGAAAGCCGGGCGACGATTTTACGGGCAGCGGCAGGCGGTCGATGGCGCCGACAAAGGCCAGCGCCTCTTTCAGCAATTGCGCATCCGTACCGTCATGGCTGACGACCTCGACGAGTTGCAGCCGCGACACCGGATTGAAGAAGTGCAGGCCGAGCAGCCGCTCGGGCCTCGAGAGCGTGGTGCGCAGATCCTGCAGCGGAATGCTCGAGGTGTTGGTGGCGAGGATCGCGCCCGGCTTCATGACAGGCTCGAGCCCGGCATAGACCTTCTGCTTCAGCTCCAGCTTTTCCGGCACCGCCTCGATGATGAGGTCGGCGTTGCGGACACCCTCGGCCTGCATGTCCGGCATCAGCCGGTCGAGCGCATCGCGCACGGCGGTACGCTTGCGCAGGATTTTTCCGTAGAGATCGGCGGCGCGCTTGATCGCGCCCGCGATCGGCTCCGGCTTCATGTCGGCGAGCGTCACCCGAAAATCCTGGCCGGCGCACCAGGCGGCGATGTCACCACCCATCGCGCCCGCGCCGATGACGTGAACGTGCTCGATCTTGTTGCCGCTGCCTGCGAGCTTCTTCATCTGCTCGCGCAGGAAGAAGACGCGGATCAGGTTTTGTGCGGTCGGCGTCACCATCAGCCTGGCAAAGGACGTCTTCTCCGCGCTCAACATCGCCCGGCGGTCGCCGCCATGCTTCTCCCAGAGATCGATCAGCGCGTAAGGCGCGGGATAATGCGCTTCCGGCGCGGCCTTGGCGGCCTCCCTGCGCATGCGGCCGGCGAGGAAACCTCTGACCGGACCGAGGCTGAGAACATTGTTAAGCATCCCGGGCCGTGAGCGTTTCAAGCGGCCGGATACGGCGTCTTTCACCGCATACAGAACATGCCGCTCCTGCGTCACGGCGTCGACCAGCCCGAGCGATTTTGCCTTGCGCGCATCGATGGTCTTGCCGGTCAGCATCATCGGCATCGACTGCATCGGATTGACCAGCTGCGTGAACCGCACGGTGCCGCCGAGGCCGGGATGCAGGCCGAGCATCACCTCGGGAAAACCAAACCGCGCGTCCTCGATCGCAATCCGCATCTGGCAGGCCAGCGCCACTTCGAGGCCGCCGCCGAGGCAGAAGCCGTGGATCACGGCCACGCTCGGAACCCGCAGGGCCTCTAGCCGGTCGATCACCGCATGCGCGCGGCCGATCTCGCTCTCGACTGTGCCGGAGTCAGTCGCGCCGCGAAACGCATTGACGTCGGCGCCGGCAATGAAGCCGGATTTTTTGGCGGAACGAATGACGAGGCCGGTGGGACGCTGGCCTTCCAGCTCCGCCAGCACCTTGTCGAGTTCCTCGATCAGGTCCGCCGAAAGCGTATTGGCGCTGGTGCCTTCGCGGTCGAACAGCAGCCAGGCGACGCCGTCGGCATCGCGGGTCAATTTGAAGTTCTTGTACGGCCCTTCAGCATCGGGCTTCGGCCCGAGTTCGAGCACGCGATCGCCGAGAACGCCCATGATCTGTGAATCCATGATCACACCGTCTCTATCAGCATCGCGCCGCCCTGCCCGCCGCCGATGCATTCGGTGGCGATGCCGCGCCGTGTGCCCAACCGCTTCATGGCATTGACGAGGTGCAGCACGATGCGGTTGCCGCTGCAGCCCACGGGATGGCCGAGGCTGATCGCGCCGCCATCGACATTCAATTTGCTCTGGTCGAGTTCGCCGGCCGCGCCATCGAGTCCGAGAATTTCTTTACAGAATTTTTCGTCGTTCCAGGCGGCGAGGCAGCCCAGCACCTGCGTCGCAAACGCCTCGTTCAATTCCCAGGTCTCGATATCGGAAAGCGTCAGCTCGTTGCGCTTCAACAGCTCCGTCGCCGACAGCACCGGACCGAGACCCATGATGCCGGGATCGAGCGCCGACCACTGGCTGTCGAGAATGACCGCCTTCGGCGTTAGCCCATGCTTCGCCACGGCCTCTTCGGACGCGAGGATCACCCAGGACGCGCCATCGGTGATCTGCGAGGAATTGCCGGCGGTGACCTTGCCCCACGGACGCTCGAACACCGGCTTCAGTTTCGCCAAGCTCTCCGCCGTCGAGTCCGGCCGCACGCCGTCGTCGTGATCATAAAATTTCCCATCGCGAGCGAACGCGGTTTCGACCTCGCCCTTGAGCCAGCCTTGCGATTGCGCGTTCGCCAGCCGCTTGTGGCTTTCGGCGGCATAGGCATCCGACTGCGCGCGCGTGACGCCGAAGAGCTGGCCGACCACTTCGGCGGTCTGGCCCATGTTGAGTTCGGTGATGGGATCGGTGAGCCCCCGTTCCAGCCCGATGATCGGCTTGAAATAGCTCGGCTTCACCTTCAGCGCGGCCATGATTTTTGCGCCGATGCCCTTCGCGCCCGCAAGGCCTGCGAACCAGCGCACGCCCTGTTGCGGCCACACCAGCGGCGCGTGGCTCAGCGCTTCCGCGCCGCCGGCCAGGATCAGGTCGGAGACGCCCTCCCGGATGTAGCGGTAAGCCGTGTCGATCGACTGCATGCCGGAGCCGCAATTGATCTGCACGGTGAAGGCGACCATCTTCTCGCCCATGCCGAGCCGCAGCGCGGCAACGCGGGCCGGGTTCATTTCGTCGGCGATAACGTTGACGCAGCCGAGGATGACCTGATCGAAAGCATTGGGCGCGAAAGGCTGCCGCGCCAGCAGCGGCCGGCCGCATTGCACGGCGAGATCGACCGGCGTGAACGGGCCGGGACCGGAGCGCGCTTTCAGGAACGGCGTCCGGCTGCCGTCAACGATAAAGACCGGTCGCGCCATCAGCCCGCTGCCCTCTGCTCACCCAGTTCCTGGAAGAATTGATGCACGTCGGCGCCCTTCCTGTAAATCGGCGACAACGCCTCGGGCGCAAAATCGTCGACCTCGATCACCTTCGCAACGGCTTCATGCGCAGCCTGCAGCTTCTCGCCGTCGGCCTGCGTGATGACGCCCTTCTTGACCGCCTCTTTCCAGTCATGCAGGCGCGCGGCGCGCATCTGTTTGGAAGCTTCTTCTGCCGCCGTGACCAGAAGGAACGCCTTTTCCAGGCGGGCGATGCCGCCATCATCGTCGACCGCGGAAAGATCTGATGTCAGCCGGTCGCGCGCCGCCGATGGCTCCAGCACGAGCTGCGCGCATTGATGCACCACGCGGTCGGACGGACCGGTCACGCGCGCACCGAACGGCTGGATCAGGAATTTCAGGATGATTGCCACGAACCGGTTCGGCAGGTTGGCGAGGATTTCGGCAAAGCGGTTCTCGATGGTCTTGAAGCCGCTGGCCATGCACCATTGGAGCGCGGCGAAATCGGCTTGCTGCCGTCCCTCGTCCTGCCAGCGTTTTAACGCCGCCGACAACAGATAGAGTTCGGACAGGATGTCGCCGAACCGGGCCGAGAGCATTTCCTTGCGCTTGAGCGCGCCGCCGAGCGTCAGCAGTGCCATGTCGGCGCACAGCGCGAACGCCGAGGAGTAGCGCGAAAGCTGGCGATAGAACCGCGTTGCATCGCCGGCACTGGGCGCCGGTGCGAACAGGCCAAAGGTCCAGCTTCGGCCCCAGGCCCGGAACATGGTTCTAAAACTGTGGCCGACATGATTCCAGAAAGCCTTGTCAAAAGCATCGAGCCCGTTGGCGAGATCGGCTTCACCGAGCGCGTTCATCTCTTCGAGGAGATAGGGATGCGCGCGGATCGCGCCCTGCCCGAACACGATCAGATTGCGCGTCAGGATATTGGCGCCTTCGACGGTGATGCCGACCGGCACCGCGCGATAGAGGTTGCCCATGTAGTTCTGCGGGCCGTCGATCACCGCCTTGCCGCCATGGATGTCCATGGCGTCGTCGATCACAACCCGCATCCGATCGGTGGCGTGCAGCTTCATGATGCCGGAAATGACGGCGGGATGGTGCCCCTGGTTGAGCGCCGCACAGGTCAGCCGACGCGCGGCGTCGAGCAGATAGGCGGTGCCGGCGATACGGGCGAGCGGCTCCTCGATGCCTTCGAACTTGCCGATGGAAATGCCGAATTGCTCGCGGATGCGGGCATAGGCGCCGCTGGTGCGCGCCGCATAGGCAGCACCTGCGGCGGAGAGTGACGGCAGCGAGATGCCGCGGCCGGCGGCGAGCGCCGTCATCAGCATCTTCCAGCCCTGCCCGAGCCGTTCTTGTCCGCCGATGATGTAGTCCATCGGGATGAACACGTCGCGGCCCCAGTTCGGACCGTTCTGGAACACCTGCATCGCCGGCAGATGCCTGCGGCCGATCTCGACGCCGGGCAGATGGGTCGGGATCAGGGCCACGGTAATGCCGAGCTCTTCCTGATCTCCCACGAGATGATCGGGGTCATAGGCCTTGAAGGCGAGACCGAGCAGCGTCGCGACCGGCCCCAGCGTGATGTAGCGCTTGTGCCAGTTCAGCCTTAAGCCCAGCACCTCCCGCCCTTCGAAATTACCCTTGCAGATGATGCCGGTATCGACCATCGACGCCGCATCTGAGCCTGCTTCCGGGCTGGTCAGGCCGAAGCAGGGAATGTCGGCGCCTTCGGCCAGCCGCGGCAGCCATCTATCCTGTTGCTCCTTGGTGCCGAAACGCATCAACAGTTCGCCGGGCCCGAGCGAGTTCGGCACCATCACGGTGACAGCCGCGGTCAGCGAGCGCGAGGAAAGTTTTCGCACCACTTCCGAATGCGCATAGGGCGAGAAACCGAGCCCGCCAAATTCCTTGGGGATGATCATGCCGAAGAATTTGTGGCGCTTGATGAAGGCCCACGCCTCCGGCGGCAGGTCGCGCCATTCCCAATTGATCTTCCACTCGTCGAGCATGGCGCAGAGCTCGTCGACCGGACCATTGAGGAAGGCCTGTTCTTCCGCAGTCAGCGTCGCCGGCGCAACGGCCAGCAACTTCGACCAATCGGGATTGCCGGTGAAGAGATCCGCGTCCCACCAGACGTCGCCCGCCTCGAGCGCCTCGCGCTCGGTGTCGGACATCGCGGGCATAGCACCACGCGCGAAAGCGAAGATCGGCTTGCTGATGAAATCGCGGCGGAAGCTCATGGCGAACCCTCCTGGTCTGCGGCGCGAGGTCGCGCCCACCTGTGCCCAACGACGGCTTATTCTAGCTGAAAGCACGGGATTGGGGGACGTTTCGCGCCGAGAATGAAGCGAAATTGATAAACCGGGAGATAACGGCGGAGATCCCGGACCCGTTCCAATATGACCGCATTATCCAGCGTTTAGAAATTGGCGACGTTACCGGATGGTTGCCGTCTGGCGTGCCCGCCGGTCTCACCTGCGGGCACACCAGCGCTATGAATCACGCTTGTTGCGCCGTCGCTCGTTAGGGACGAACACGGCAAACACTTCCTTGACGCGAATGGCAGGCGTGACATCGCGGGTAAAGCGAAGCTCCACGGTGGTCCGGGTTTCCTCCACGCGAGGCGCGTAGAGCGCGCTGGCGTACAGCGATCCGTCAAACCGCAAATTGCTCTCGTCATCGGTAAGATAAGCATTCGAAATAAACAGAAAAACGAACAGCGTCGATCCTACGACGGTAAAATATTTGAATACGGGCATTGGTGCACAGGCTCTCCCTTTCTGGAAAAGGAGGGTGCGCCACGCGCCATAAAAGCCGGGTTTAGACGTGCCCAGCTTTTGCCCAAACGGTTGGCTGCGGATTGCCAGATTGTGGCGAATTTTAATGAACCGCCGCGGACGACCGTGGACATCGGTGTCTCACGGAAATTCGTGTCGAGCCCTGCCAAAGCTGGCGAAAAATCAGATTGAAAAATTGATTAACGAGACAGCCTGTTAAGGAGCGCCACGAGTTCGCCCTGGCGATGCGTGCCGGTTCTGTTGAAAATTGACTTGAGATGACTTCGGGCTGTTTCGACCGTGACACCCAGTTCGGCTGCAGCCGTCTCCATAGAACTGCCTGTCGCAAGCTTTCCCGCCAAATTGGCTTGTGCCGGCGTGAGCTCAAAGACTTTCCCAAGCATATCCGGATTGACGGTCGCAGCGCCTTCGAGATCGTTTAGTACGAGCACGGCGCGCGCGCCAAGAAACGGACTTCGCGCCGCCGGCGGAACGGGTAGCGCCTTCAGCACCAGAGGCCGTTTGCTTTCTCGCCTTACGATGATCGGATCGAGGCGACAAGCTTGCAGGTCCGACGTCTCTTTAAGCCGATCGATCACTTCGGACAATTCGGAATTGGCGCGGCTGTCGTGAAGCACCAGCCGATTGTTTCGAAGGAGGATTTCGTGGCCGACATAGGCCTCCATCCGCCGGTTCAAGCCGAGCAATCCTCCATGGCGATCAATCGCCAATGCAGGTCGTTGCACAAGATCAAGGGCGTTCGTCACGTTCAGGATTGCGGCCCGGCCAACCGCGTTGGAAAGCGTGGCGACTTCTGTAAGCCGGCGCGAAAGCTGCGACAACGCTTTCACCTCATCGCGCTCGAACATTCCTTCTTGAGGGGTGCGCTGAAGAGACAGTCCCCATAGGGCCGGACCAGCCCTGAAACCGACCGCGGCAAACCACTTCAATCCATATCCAGCGAGATTTGCGTAAAGCGGATCGCGCAGCATCTCGGCTTCCGATTTGAACAAATCGGCATCCGTAACCACGTCAGCGCCTGCCTGAAGAAGCGGAACACCTCGCGCGGCCCTTACGTCGGCCACGTGGAATTTATGGTGAAAGTAGTTGTCGATATATTCGGAGATGGCTTCGGTTCTTGGAATGTCTTCGGTTCGCACGTCGCCTTGGAGCATGGCCGCGCCCTTGGCATCGGCGGCCTGGCATATGTCCTCCATCAGTTCGGTCCAGACCAATGGGTCCAGGACGGCATCGCCGAGGCGTTTGCCGGCATCCTCTAGCTTTCGAACGTCAAACAAATTTCTGCCCCCTAAGACTCCATCGACCGACCGAACCAGTCTGCTTGAGTTTAGCGAAGGAGCAAGCGCCGAGCCCCGTTTTGCGGCCCGGAAAAGCGCGCAGTTAGAGAACATACAGAAAGGCTCACGGTATCAAAACACCACTATGCCGGCAGGCTGGAGCTGATGATTCCTCGGCTTCAGGCTGCGGACCGGCGGCTCTAAAATGATCAGGCGCCGGCGGGTTGCGCCGACGCCTGATCGCCGTATCGAGCAATCTGCAGAGCCAGTCGTCAACCCGGTCCTGCGCCTTGCGTCGCCGTATACACGGCGTAGAGCGACTGGCTGGCGGCCATGAACAGGCGGTTACGCTTGGGGCCGCCGAAGCAGATATTGCCGCACACTTCGGGCAGCCGGATGCGGCCGATCAGTTTGCCTTCCGGCGACCACACCGTCACGCCGCTATAACCCACCGCACGCCCGGCGTTGCTCGAACACCAGACGTTGCCGCTGACGTCGCAGCGCACGCCATCGGGACCGCATTTCACGCCGTCGACCATGAAATCGCTGAACCGCTTGTGGTTGGTGAGCTTGTTGTCGGTGCCGACATCGAACACGAACATGTCGCCCTTGCCGCCCGGACCGGTATCGCCCGGCCCCTTGCCGGTAGAGGCGACATACAGCTTCTTGTAGTCGGGCGAGAAGCAGAGGCCGTTGGGATCGGGCACCTGCTCCTCGGTCACCACGAGGTCGATGCGGCCGGAGGGATCGATGCGATAGCAATTGGTCGGCAGCTCGCGCTTGCCCGGCACGAAGCCAGCCGGCTGTCCGATCCGCGGATTGAGCTTGCCGCCGGAATTGCTCGGGCCGCCCGCGACGTCAGGCTCACCCTCATAGAGCTGCCCGCCATAGGGCGGATCGGTGAACCAGTAGCTGCCGTCCGGATGGGCGACGACGTCGTTGGGTGAGTTGAGCTTCTTGCCGTTATAGGAATCGGCCAGCACCGTCGCAGTGCCGTCGTGTTCATAGCGCACCACGCGGCGGGTGAGATGTTCGCAGGAGAGCTGGCGGCCCTGGAAATCAAACGAGTTGCCGTTTGAGTTGTTGGACGGCGTGCGGAAGACGCTGGTGTGACCATCATCTTCCGACCATCGCATCTGCCTGTTGTTGGGAATGTCGCTCCACAGCAGGTAGCGCCCCTGCGCGCTCCAGGCCGGGCCTTCGGCCCACAACAGCCCGGTGTGCAGGCGCTTGATCGCCGTGTTGGGCTGGGCGAGGTCGTTGAAGGACGGATCGACCGCGATGATGTCGGGGTCCCAGAAATAGGTGGTCGGGGCGCCGCGCGGACTGAAATCGCGCGGCGGATTGGTGATCGTAGACGGCGGCGCCACGGGACCGCTCTGGGCCAGTGCGCCGCCAACCCCCGCGACGGTGGCGCCGGCGCATACCGCCAGACCGTGGACAAGCGTTCGTCGTGAAATCGCGACCTCTGGATCGCGCTGTTGTGGATCGCACGGCTCCTGGCGTGTCATCGCATCCTCCCAATGTGTTCACCGGCCGTTGATCCAGCCTGGCAACTTGAGGTTAATCCGGACCGCGTCCGGTTGCGAGAGCTGCTTTCAATTCAGCTCCCGGTTCAAGCTTGCAGTCGAAAATGGCGTTACCTCGTCCAACGCATGTCTGGCGGGAGGCTCTGCCATCGTCGCGCTTGGGGCAATTGCCCACGTGGCGACAAGGTGGGCGGCGTGCTACTCATGCGCCGGTTCGTCGAATTCTCCGGCAAAGCCGTCTGTGCGCGGGACAAAACAAATGAAGACGCCGGCTCGACGAATATTGCATTGCACCGCTGCAACGCACGCCGGACGGCTTTTTGCTGCGAGCTTATCGTTGGCGGTTTGGACCAATACGGCCGCGGCCAATCAGTCGGCCAACATCCCCGCCCCATCTCCAAACAAACTCGAGCGCATCACCGAGTTTTTCAACAATGAGGTTGCGACCGGGAAGTTGCCGGGCGCCGTCGTACTGATCCAGCAGCACGGCAGGCCCGTCTATCTGAAATGCTTCGGCGTCCAGGATGTCGACACCAGAATTCCGATGACAGCAGACACGATCTTTGCGCTTCATTCGATGACGAAGCCGATCACCAGTGTCGCGGCGATGATGTTGATCGACGCAGGCAAGCTCTCGCTCGCGGACCCTGCCTCAAAATTCATTCCGGCATTCGCCGACGTCAAGGTGGGAGTAGCGTCGGTAGCGGCCGACGGAACACCCTTTCTGAAGCTTGTCCCGCCAGATCGGCCGGTGACCATTCTGGATCTGCTACGCCATACGTCGGGCATCACGTACGACTATATCGGCGGCAAGCTGATCATGAAGGCCTATTCTGAATCAGGCCTTTTCGATGGGCGCTACAACAACAAGGTGTTTTCCGATCGCATCGCCAGATTGCCTTTGGCGCGACAACCCGGGACGCTTTGGCGCTACGGGCACTCAACCGACGTCCTCGGGCGCATCATCGAGATCGTATCCGGACAGACACTCTATCAATTTGAAAAGCAGCACATCTTCGATCCGCTCGGCATGACCAGCACGAAGTTCGTGCTGGAAAGTGACGAGGAACGCGCGCGGATGGCAGAGCCGCTGCCAAGCGATACCATCCTGAAACTCGCGGAGACTCAACGTCGCGCCCATCCGGAATGGGAGTCCGGCGGCGGCGGACTGGTCTCGACCCTGAACGACTATGCGCGTTTTGCCCAAATGATCCTCAACGGCGGAGAACTCGACGGCAAACGCTACCTCAGCCCGGCAGCGTTCAGATCGATGACGTCAGATCATGTCGGGCCGGACTCCGGCGTTGCGCGGGATTATTTCTACTTTCCCGGCGACGGCTTCGGCTACGGTTACGGCCTTGCGGTACGCACCGATCCGGGAAATGCCAAGCCGCCGTCACCAGGCTCAATCGGCGAACTGAAATGGGATAGCGGCAGCGGCACCTCCTTCGGTGTCGATCCAAAACTGGATATGATTTACATCCTGCTGGAGCAGACCCAGAACGAACGTGGACGCATCACGCCTGTGTTCAAGAAACTGGTTTACGACGCGTTTGCCACGACCGATTGATCTGACAGCATCGCATCCGCAATCACTTCTTGTTGGCCGCTTCGCGCTCGATAAATGCGACCTCTACGCCCTTCTTCAGGAGCCTTGCCAGCTTGTCGGCGTCCCAGTTGGTGAGGCGCACGCAGCCATTGGATGCTGACTTGCTGACTTTCGATGGGTTGGGAGTCCCGTGAATGCCATATCCTTCCGCTGAAAGTCCGATCCATTGGGAGCCTACGGGATTGTTGGGGCCGGGCTTGATCTTGAAGGCTCGTTTGGATTTGACTCCCTTGAACTTGTAATCCGGGTTGTAGCGATAATACGGATTTGCATCGATCGAGATTACCTTGAGGACGCCGCCAGGGCTCGGCTTCTCCTCGCTTCCCACGGTCGCGGGAAAGAACGCGATCAGTTCGGAATTCGCGAAGGCCTTGACGGTTTGGGACATCTTGTCGACCTCGACACGCGTCACGGCTGACTTGCTCTCCTTGATCGCGACGTTCATCACCGCGATCGTTTGACCGGCCTCGTCGAATTTCTTCCCGGGGTTGAGAGCCGCGAGCAAGGCCTCGCTCATGTGAAACCTTTCGGCGATGGCCTCGCGCGGGCTGGTGTAGTCCAGCGAGTTCAGGCCCTTCAGGTCTTCCATCTTCGCAGGCAGCTTCTTCAGGAACGGCCCTTTGACGTCCTTCTCCGTGATCTTGTAGTCGACGACGATCGGGTCCGATCCGGCAGCCAGCAAGGCACTCCAGACTTCGGACGTCAGCGGCAGTTTGCTCACGGCCAGGCCTTTGGATTCGGCGAACGCCCTCAGGGCTTTTTCGGCGTTCTCGCCCAGCTTGCCGTCGATCTCGCCGGGCGAGAAATTGGCGCGGGCGAGCAGCACCTGCGCCTTGACGATTGCGGGATTGATCTTGTCGTCGCTCGGCAGCTTGCCCTTGAATTCCGCGTTGTTGATCGCCGCCGCATCGAGGCCCGCCAAGGCCGGAGAGGCGAGACAGACGAGCAGCATCACCCCGGCGAACAAGCGGACCATCGGGAAATCTCCAAAATACTGTCTGATAAAGATTTGGACGGTGCGGAGTTCCGTGACGCCTGGGTAAACGCTCAATCCGGCCGGATCATCTCGAACATGTTTTCCGGCTTGATCTCGAAATAGTCACCGCGGCGGCCGGCGCGGACGATCGGATGGGCCAGCCCGGTCTGGTAGACGCCGTCATGGATGAAGGCCTTGTCGATGTGTACGGCGACGACCTCGCCCAGCGTCAGCCAGGCATGCGCCTTGTCGCCATTGGCACCCTGCAACTGGACGATCTGCGTCACCTTGCATTCGAAGGCGACCGGGCTTTCCGCCACGCGGGGCACGTTGACGAGCTTGCAGGGCGCAGCCGTCAGCCCTGCGATCTTGAACTCATCGACATCGCGGGCAACGTGGGCCGCCGTTGCATTCATCTGCTTCGCCAGATCCATGGTGGCAAGATTCCAGACGAATTCGCCGGTGTCCTGGATATTGCCGGCGCTGTCCTTCCAGTTCGTCGAGGAGAAGCCGATGATCGGCGGGTGATAGCAGAAGGCGTTGAAGAAGCTGTAGGGCGCCAGATTGACGTTGCCGCTGCCGTCGCGCGAGGAAATCCACCCGATCGGGCGCGGCGCAATGATGGCGTTGAAGGGGTCGTGCTTGAGGCCGTGGCCGTTTTTCGGCTCGTAGAAATGCAGGTCTTTCTGGCTCTTGGCGTCCATTCCGGTTCTTCCTTGTTCTTCGTAGCCCGGCGCACGCGAAGCGCAATCCGGGGCCTCTCGCAAGCGGCCGGAGTCGTCCCGGATTACGCTCACGCTCCATCCGGGCTACGCAGTTCGGGATAGCCGGTCAAGCGACGAATGCGTTTAATTCGCCTTGGTGCGCGGCGAGAGGCCGGCGATGACGAAATCGATCATTTGATCGATGGTCGGACCGGGCTTGGTGGCGCATTGCGCGATCATTTGCGGGTGGAAGAACCGCATCATCGCGGTGCAGGCGCAGAGCGAGGCCAGTTGCAGGTCGGGCGCTTCGAATTCGCCGGAAGCCGCGCCCTGCCCGATCACCTGGCCGAGGGTCGCGGCGATACACTCCATATGGGCGACGCAGACGTCCCAGTCCTCCTCCATCGCGATCTCGACCATCTCATGCAGCTTGGAGTCACCGACATAGCGCTCGGTGTTCATGCGGTGGATGGTCTTCATCATCTCCCGGAGGCGAACCGACGCCGGCCCGGACGCCTGCGCAATTCGCTGCGCCTCGACCTCGACCTCGCCCATCAGGGTTCGCGCCACGCCCTCGTGAATCGACTTCTTCGAATCGAAGAAGCGATAGACGTTGGCGGGGCTCATCCGCAGTTCCTTGGCGATATCGGCGACCGTGGTCTTCTGGTAGCCGATCTGCCGGAACAGACGCTCCGCCACCACGAGAATCCTTTCCCGGGTGTCAGTCTCGATGTGTTCCGAAATCAGCGTCATGTCAGCTCTCAATGTTCAATTATTCTGCCGCGTCGGCAAGCGGAATTGCGTGCGGTCCCTTCGGATGCAACTTGGCCTCATGTTGCGGCGCAAGATCAGGCTGCTCGGCCTGGCCGCTTTCATCCAGGCTCTTCCTGAACCACAGGGCATAGAGGCCCGGCAGGTACAGCAAGGTCAGGAAGGTTGCGACGAACAAACCGCCCATGATGGTGATCGCCATCGGGCCCCAGAAGGCGGAGCGCGACAGTGGGATCATGGCCAGGATCGCCGCCAGCGCGGTCAGCACCACCGGGCGGGCACGCCGGACGGTGGCCTCGACGATGGCCTCCTTGCGCGTCAGGCCCTGGGAAACGTCGGCCTCGATCTGGTCGACCAGGATCACCGCGTTGCGCATGATCATGCCGGCCAGCGCGATCAGGCCGAGCAGCGCCACGAAGCCGAACGGCTGGTTGGCGACATTGAGGCCGAGCGAGGCGCCGACGATGCCGAGCGGCGCGGTCAGGAAGACCAGGATCAGGCGCGAGAAGCTCTGCAACTGGATCATCAGCAGGGTGAGCATCACCAGCGCCATCAGCGGAAACAGCAGGGCGATCGAGGCGTTGCCCTTTTCGGATTCCTCGAACGCGCCGCCCGGCTCGATCCGGTAGGCCGGCTCGAGATGGTCGCGGATTTCCTTCAGCTTGGGCCAGATCTGGCTGGTGACATCGGGTGCCTGAACACCGTCGACGACATCGGTGCGCACCGTGATCGCCATGTCGCGGTTGCGCCGCCACATGATCGGCTCCTCGTGGGAATACTCGATCTTGGCGATCTGCTGCAGCGGCACGGCAACGCCGTTGCGTGACGTCACAGTGAGGTCACCGACGCTCTTGAGATCGAGCCGTTCGGACGGGACTGCGCGCGCGACCACGCCGACCTTCTCGATGCCGTCACGGATGGTCGTGACCTGCGCGCCCGAGATCAGCATGGCCAGCGCCTGCGAGACGTCCTGCGGGGTCAGGCCGAGCGCGCGGGCGCGATCCTGGTCGACCACGAGCTTCAGGTAAGGCGACTGCTCGTTCCAGTCGAGCTGCGGCTCCACGACGTTGGGATTCTGCTTCATGACGTCGCGCACCTTGTAGGAGATGTCGCGCACGGTGTTGGCGTCGGGGCCGATCACACGGAACTGCACCGGGAAGCCGACGGGCGGACCGAAATTGAAGCGGTCGATGCGCACGCGTGCTTCAGACAGATCGCCTTCGGCGACCGCCTTCTCCAGCCGCGCCTTGATCCGCTCGCGGGCTTCGACGTCCTTGGAGACGATCACGATCTCGGCAAAGGCCTCGTTCGGCAGTTGCGGATTGAGGCCGAGCCAGAACCGCGGCGAGCCCTGGCCGACATAGGCGGTATAGGTCGCGATATCCTTGTCGTCCTTCAGCAGCGCCTCAGCCTTCTTCACGGATTTTTCCGTGACGTTGAAGGCGGTGCCTTCCGGCAGGCGCAACTGCAGGAACAGTTCGGGCCGCTCCGACAGCGGGAAAAACTGCTGCTGCACGTTGCCGAAGCCGACGATCGAGAGCACGAACACGCCGACGGTCGCCACCACCACCTTGACCCGGTGGTCGACGCACCATTGCACCATGCGGCGCAAGCCCCGATACATGCGCGTCTCGTAGACCGCGTGCGGATCGTGGTTGTGGTGGACCTTGATGTTGGGCAGCAGCTTGACGCCGATATAGGGCGTGAAGATCACCGCGACGAACCAGGAGGCGACCAGCGCGATCGCCACGATCCAGAAGATGCCGCCGGCATATTCGCCGACCGCCGAATTGGCAAAGCCGATGGGGAGGAAGCCAGCGGCCGTGACCAGCGTTCCCGTGAGCATCGGAAACGCAGTTGATTCCCAGGCAAAGGACGCCGCGCGGACGCGGTCCCAGCCCTGTTCCATTTTCACCACCATCATTTCCACGGCGATGATGGCGTCGTCGACCAGAAGGCCGAGCGCGATAATCAGCGCGCCGAGCGTGATGCGGTGCAGGTCGATCGACATCGCGTTCATGACGATGAAGACGATGGCGAGCACCAGCGGCACCGACATCGCGACCACGATGCCCGTGCGCCAGCCGAGCGCCACGAAGGAGACGAACAGCACGATCGCGAGCGCCTCGATGAAGGAATGCACGAACTCGCCGACGGCGCGCTCGACCACCTTCGGCTGGTCAGCGATCTGTTCGACCTCGATACCCTGCGGCACCGCCTTCATGAAATCGTTGGTCGCCTTCTCGACCTCCTTGCCGAGTTCGAGGATGTTGGCGCCCTTGGTGGTGACCACGCCGATGCCTAGCGCCGGCTTGCCTTCCTGGCGGGCGACGAAGGTCGGCGGATCGACGAAACCATGCGTGACGGTCGCGATATCGCCGAGCCGGAACACGCGGCCATTGCTTTCGACCGGGGTCTCGGCAACCGCCTTGGCGCCGTCAAGCGCGCCGGTGACACGCAGCGGCACGCGCTGCGAGGAGGTTTCCACCGTGCCGGCGGGCGTGACGTTATTCTGCTTGGCCAGCGAATCGAACAGCGCCTGCGGCGTGATGCCAAGCGTCGCCAGCTTGGCGTGCGAGAACTCGACGAAGATGCGCTCGTCCTGGGCGCCGTAGAGATTGACCTTGGTGACGCCAGGCACCTTCAAGAGCCGCTGGCGCATGCCTTCGGCAGTCTTCTTCAACTGCGCGTAGTCGGCGCCGTCGCCGGTCATCATATAGAGAATGGAATCGACGTCGGAGAATTCGTCGTTGACATTCGGGCCGAGCAGGCCTGCGGGCAACTGGCCCTGCACGTCGACGAGCTTCTTGCGCAGCAGATAAAACAGATAAGGCACGTCCTTTGGCGGGGTCGAGTCCTTGAAGGTGACCTGCATCGCCGTGAACGACGGCTTGGAATAGGTCTGCACCTTCTCGAAGAACGGCAGTTCCTGCAGCTTCTTCTCGATGGGGTCGGCGACCTGGGTCTGCATTTCCTGCGCGGTCGCGCCCGGCCAGATCGCGGAGACGTTCACCACCTTCACCGTGAAGAACGGATCCTCGGCGCGGCCAAGCCGCTGGTAGGAGAAGAAACCGGCAACGCCCAGCATGATCATCAGGAACAGGATCAGGGTCGGATGGCTCACCGCCCAGCCCGAGAGATTGAAGCGCTTCATGTCACTCTCCAGATCCAAAATCTGTTTGCATTTCCACCGTCATTGCGAGCGAAGCGCAGCAATCCATCCGACCACGGAAAGAAAGTATGGATTGCTTCCGCCTTCGCTCGTTGAGCTTCGGCGGACAAGTCGTCGCTCATGCCACTCGCAATGACGGGACTAGAACGACAGCGACGAGACCACCCGGACCTTCTGGGCCGGATCGATCTTCTGCACGCCGAGCGCGACCACCTTGGCGCCATCATTGACGCCGCCGGAGATCACGACGGAATTGCTCTCGTAGGACTTCACAATCACCGGCTTGAGCATCACCGCGCCGGAATCGTCGACGATATAGAGCGAGGGATTGCTGCCCTGGCTGAACAGCGCCGACAGCGGCAGCTTTGCCACGCGCTGGGTGGCGGCATCCGCCAGCGTCAGCGTCGCGGTCATGCCGAGCGAAACCTTGTCGTCGGCTTCCGGCAACGAGAATTTTGCAAGATAGGTGCGCGTCGCCGGATCGGCCGAGGGCGCGATCTCGCGCAGTTTCGCAGTATATTTCTTCTCCGCATCCGACCACAGCGTTACGGTGGCGGCACCGGACTTGGCGCGCCCGACCAGCGTTTCGGGAATCGCAACCACCGCTTCCTTTTCGGCAAAGCGCGCGACGCGGATCGCGGTCTGGCCGGAGGCCACGACCTGACCCGGATCGATCAGGGTGGCGGTGACGACGCCGCGGCTGTCGGCCAGCAGCGTCGCATAAGAGAGAGAGTTCTTGGTGAGTTCGACCTGCCGCTCGGCGCGATTGAGGCGCGCGCGCGCTTCATCGGCTGCGGCGCGGCTCTGATCCATCTGGGCGTCGGTGGTCCAGCCCTTGGCGCGCAGATCCTTGGCGCGCTGCTCGGCGGCGCCAGCCTGCGCCAGCACGCCGGTGGCGGCGCGGAATTCGGCCTCCGCCTGCTCAGCCTGCAGTTTCAGATCAACCTCGTCGAGAGTGGCGAGCGGCTGGCCGATATCGACGGTCTGGCCAACCTCGACCAGGCGCTTCGCGACCTTGCCCGGAACCCGGAAGCCCATATCGGTCTCGATCCGGGGCCGGATAGTGCCGACGAAACTGCGTTCCGGCGTCTCGGCCCCATAATGCACGGTAGCGACCAGCACCGGTCGCCCCGGGGCCGCCGTTTCCGCCGCCTTTTCATTGCAGCCGGCCAGCGCAAACACCGCAAATGCTAACGACGCTCCCGTCAAGAGCCTGTAATAGCTAGAGAAAATGGACCGGGCGAACATTGGACTCTCCATCGCAGGATCTGATGAAGAGTATTGAATGCTCACTGACGAATGTCAACATTCGTCAGTGGTCATCATTTCGTGATGGAAAATCGGGTTAAGAGGTAATTGCTTTCTCCCAAAGGGCTGTCGTTCCCGCGAATCCGGATGGAGCGAAGCGCAAATCCGGGGCCGGCCTCACCGCGGACAAACTCCCCCGGATTGCGCTACGCTCCATCCGGGCTACGGGCTATTTCGCGCTCGCGAATTCCGTCTTCGTCTCGTGGCCGCCGAGGAACACCAAGAGCCCCGCCGCGAGCGGCAATAGCGACAGCATCAGGAGGCCGGTCGACGTGTTGCCAACTGAAGCGGCCTCAGTTTTTAGTGCTCCCCTCGTCCTTGCCAAATAGCACCCATCCGACCGGCGCAGCGTGCGTGCGGACCACTATGCTGCCAGAAACGGTATCTCGACCGCCAGTGTATAGCCGTTGACCATCAGCAGGCCACCCGCGGCGCCGACGATACCGCCGACGATCGCAAGCCAGGGCACCGTCGCGACGATCGAGACCGAGATCAGCACGATGGCGATCTGCAGAAGCGCTTCGGCATAGTCGAAATAGGGATCCTGCTTCAGCGCATGGTCGCGCCTGCCCTCGTAGTCCTTGGCCCGCTCCATCAATTCCTTCTTGCCCTCCTGCGTCTCGGGCTCGGACTCGTAGCGTGCCGCCGTCTTGCGATAGGCCTCGGCCTTTGCCTTCAGGGCAGTCCTGGCCTCGGCGTTGAGGCTTCCGTCCTGCAGGAACGCCAGTTCGATCGCGTCGGCCGCGAGGTTGTAATCGGTCTGGCGGATGTTCTTGGCCTGGTAGAAGGCATAGTGGTTCGCGGCATAGATGTTGTTGTTGGTCGCCTCCTTGCCGGCGTTGGCGCCGCCAAGCCCGGTGATGGCCAGCAGCATCGCCAGAATGGCGATGCTGACCGCCGCGCGCTGCTTGAAGCGGTCGTTCGCCTTCTCCTGATCCATCATGTCGGCGGCGTCTTCGGCTTTCATCGATCGGCTCCTTCTCGCTCCTAAAGGGGTAGGCACGATAAACAACGGCGTTATGTCACCATCGCGACGCACGAGCACGTTGATTTGTTCCGCAGAATGCGGCAGGCGCGATCGGTCATACGAAGGGATCGGCAATTCCCACGCAGCGATCAAGGTTTACGCAAACCTTCGGATGCTTGAGTTCAAGCGTCACAGGAACGGCGCGCCTTTACGGGAGAGAAGTCGACCAATATGAGGTCGAAACAGGCCAGCCACAAGGCCAATACAAACGGTCCGCTAATGGAATGGTCCGGCCGTGCTCCGGCCCTGCCAGTACGAGAAACTGGCAAGGGGCGCTCAAGACGAGGAGCACGCCATGTCTCAGAAACTCAACGCAGCGATCGCCGTGATCGGCATCGATATCGGCAAGAACTCGTTCCACCTCGTGGGTCATGATGACCGCGGCGCCATCGTGCTGCGGCAGAGGTGGT
>NZ_PYCN01000070.1 GCF_003062295.1 Bradyrhizobium algeriense
ACGCTTTGATGTATCGCGGCGCCGCCTGGTGCAACAGATCCTGCAGAGCGCGCCCGTTGTCCAGGCTACGCTGAACCTCCGGCACAAGCTCTTCCGGCACGTAGACCGCAACGCGACGCTCATTCGCACGACTGTAGAGCACATAACTTTGATGCTGTTCGCCAGACCGGCACGCCGGGCAATTCTTGCGGATGCACCGGCTACGACGCAGGCTCAGCGAACCCAGAAGCGCAGGCCAAAGACTCGTCGATTCGCTTCGCAGCCAGCGCGCGACATCCGAAGACGATTCCGAATCAACATGATTCATATATAAAATGTGATACCATGCACATGTACGTCGCAACAAAAAAACGTGCTCGAAAATCGCGAGATAACCCTTATTTTAAAGGGCGAAATGTCTTTCGCGACAGAAACTAGTCTCGATGCCTACCGGGCTTTTGTAGACGAGATTGTCGGTTGGCGGAACGCTAACCTCGCCAAGCGGATCGCGCTCGAGAAGGGAGCGCTGCCGCCGCTGCCGAAAGGCCGCACGACCGACTTCGAGGAGAAGGTGATCCCGGTGACGTCGTTAGGTGGCTCCATCCTGCGGCGCGTGTTCTACACAGTGCCTTCAAGACTGATTGGCCATTGCCTGCGTGTGCGTATCTTCGACGACCGGCTCGAATGCTTCCTCGGCGTCACGCCGGTCGTGACGCTGCGGCGCGCTCGGCCTGTATCGGAGAGCCAGGGCGGGCATGTCGTCGATTACCGGCACGTCATCCATGCTCTGCGCCGCAAGCCGATGGCGCTCGTCAACCTCGTTTATCGCGACCAGCTCTTCCCGCGCGCGGCTTACAAACGTCTGTTCGAGACCATGCGGGAACATGGTGATGACCGGCGCGCCTGTAAGGTGACGGTCGAGCTTCTGGCGCTGGCCCACGAGCGAGCGTACGAAGCCGAGCTCGCCAAGGCGATCACGATCGACCTCGATGCCGGACAGTTACCCGATCTTGCGGCATTGCGCGATCGCTTCCGACCCGAGACGGCTTCGATTCCGAGTGTTGCCGTCAAGCTGGCGCGCGGATCGCACCCGCCGTCGCATTGAGCGACACATGGCGGAAGCGCGTTGCCTGCCAGCAAGACGGCGAGCGAGGATACGCTTGCCGCGCAGGCCGCAGCGGCGAAGACGTAGAACGTCCGCCCCTTCATGCGCAAGCGGCCGGTGCGCAAACCATGGTCGGATGACATCGGACGCAAGCTCGTCGTCATTGAGGCTCGAACGACCTGCGCCTGCTGCCGTGGATCGCGGCTGGCAAAGATCGGTGCGGTGAGGGACCACCTACGGCATCGCAATCCGCGTCCTTCACGGACGACGGATGGATCCAGCGGAAGCCTGGCTGCGTTCACGCTTGCCCCATCAACGAAGCGCCGCACCGGGTTGGTTCAGCAAGAGCCTCAACAGAGAAGCACCCCAACTACCGCTAGCCACGCGCCGATCAGCGGTGCTGACGGATGCCTTTCCTTTCGTTCTCGAAGAACATGCCGAGCGCGGCGCTCGCCAGTTTACGACCGAAGGCACGCGCACTTTCCAGCCCTAAGGGATCAAAATGCGCGAGAGCGATCTCAACCACCCGTCGGGGCATCATTCGCGATGTTAGAACGAGCGACAGGGGCTCCTCAACAGGATAAGGAGCCACGGGTTTGGTCAATGAGGCGCTTAACAGCATCACCTGGTAATCGTCTAACGCGCGCCGCAAAATCATCTGCAGAGCTTTCGCCGGGCGATACTGCCCACACAGGCTGTCAAACCCCGGAGAGAAACCGGGAGCGGGAAGCGCTGCTGACAGAAACACCTGTAGTTTGGGATCTGGCTCGGCGCGCTGATTCGAAAGGATAGTTGTCCTTTCCTCGGAGAACGCGGAGGCAGGGACCTTTGCGTTCACTATTGGCGGGGCAATCTGCTCAAGCGGCGTCATCCCTGCTGAGAGAGATGAGATGGTCGTACTACTCCGCTTTTCCAAACTCGGGGAAGCGAGACGTGCTGCCTGCAGCGAACTGGTCAGCTTGCGGAAAACCACATCAATCCTCCAATGCCTTCTCGACGAAGGCTCCGATGATGGACAGCTCGTCCATTGCGCGCCGGGTGTTATGCAACATAAGCCGCATTGCGGGAGTGCGTGACATATTCTGCGCCGTAATGTGCAGCATACCACGTTCTTTCATAGCAGCGAAGGCATCACGCTCATACATCGGCGTGTCGAACATCGGCAGGAGAGCCAGCATGGCTTGCGTGGCCTGTTGAGAGACGGTCAGCCTGCATGTAGGCACTCGCTGGCCAAGAATCGCGGTTTTGATTTGAAGTCCCTCTTCTAGTAGAAGCTCGATAACGTATCGGTAAGTCGCAAGTGCTTCGTCGAAATCTAGAGGTGTCAGCATGGTAGGCACCAGAATGAAATCGGAGCTGGCGATAATACTATCATTGAGTTCGCTCAAGCCGCCGCGAGTGTCGGCAAGCGCATAGTGGAAGCCGTTACCTTCCGCGTGTGCATATGCATTCTCCAGCAGGGGCAACTGATCCGCAACGAATACTTCGCACCCAGGATCCCAAGCGCCGTTACGCAGGGCATTTTCTTTCCATTTAGTAAGCGGGCGGTTTTCGTCAGCTTCGAAAAGAGCGACCTTATGCTTTTTGTCTGCGAATGACGAGCACAGACCCATTAAGGCTGTGGTTTTACCGGCCCCTCCTTTGAATGAGCAGCAAGTGACTAGCTTCATATCCGATGGTCCCCGTGCTCAAACAGGTTTGATACGACATGTGACGTGAAGGTTTGGCAGCCGGGCCACGTCAGTTCAAAACGATCTGATCCTAATCAGAGGTCGAGCGGCGTCAACATAACCCACCATCGAGCACGCCACGATATGCTTAGCTACAACAGCAACCGGTCTTTGGTGCAATTCGGGACCGACAGTATTATATTTGGCGTTTCTCACCGTATGGCGACCCTAGATATGATGGAGGTGCAACGTGTCGCACTCGATTGACGACGCGCCGTCAAGTAAAAGGGGAAGTGCTGCTATCACCGCCCAAAGCGGCTATAGAATAATCAGCGTCCGCTTACGCGCGGCAGAATTCGATACGTTCTCGCAGCAGTTGCGTGTGCTCGGGATGACCAACAGTCTGGCACTGCGAATTGCGGTCCGCAGGATCGCCGGATTTATTGAAATTGGCGCCGAGACTCGGAATGATCTTCGGGCGATCACCAGTCACATCGGCAACATTGCCCAAACACTCAGAGAATTGAGCCGAGTTGCTAACCGTGACGCCACCTTCGATATTGAAAGGTTTGAGAGGCATAGGCAGCACTTTGGTCAGGAATTTTCCGCGCTCGACGCCCTACTCCGCACAATATTGAACGTATCGCGACGGCGAGAGGACGGCCGTAGGCGATTACAGGAGGTCATGCAGGGGGAGAGCGCTCTTGAAAACGACGTCATTGGACACCCAAAATGCCTCATCCTCAAGCAATCGTAAGAATTGTGCCACGAGGCGGCGCTCGGACCGCCCGGCAAATTCGAGATCAGCTGAAATACCTTTCCCGCAACGGAGCCGTTGATCTCCAACGTTCCGAACGTCATCAAGGCGTTGTTCTGCCGTATGACCGACTCGACGAGGTCGCCCAAAGTTGGGCCGAGCAGACTGGTAACTATCAAGCCGGTCAGTCGGCCGCAGAAAGCAACCAGGACCTAACGACTCATATCATCGTCAGCTTCCCGCCCGGTACCGATACCAGCCGTGCGCATGCTGCCGGCCGTGCTTGGACCGAAACGATGTTCGGTTCAGGTTACAATGGTGGTTCATTCGACTACTTCACGGCGTTCCACGTCGATCGGCAGCATCCACACTTGCATGTAGTCGTCAATCGACGGGCACTGGAAGGCCACTGGCTGAAGATCGCGCGCCGCCATCCTCATCAGAACTACGACAATATGCGCGCCGTATTGGTTGATGCAGCCTATGATCATGGCATTGAATTGGATGCCACACGGCGTGCTGACCGAGGCATTATGGAGCGTCCGATTACTTATGCGGAATTCCGACGCAGGCGGAGGGTTAGAGAAGCCGTCGCAATTCGGCCGGAACCTGAAGCCGATATTCCTGTTAGTTCCAGAGGTCACCCCGGACCGGCAAACCTTGAACGCGACGGCAGGATACGAATGGCCGAAACTCTTCAAGCAGCACGGAGTCCCGCAGTTGGCCCGGCAATCCAACCGTCCAGAAGCACTGCGGAAATGGTCGACCGCGCGAATATGGCTGGCATTATTAGGGCTATCGAAGCACAAGGCACGAACCCCGGTCCATCAGATGTAGGTGATTGTGAGCTCCAGCACGAAACTCGGCGGCGCCGCGGCCGCGAGCTCGAAGGCGACGATGTCCAGCCTACTTCGCTCGAGCGCCCGCGGCAGCGCCGCCGTTTCGCACTGTCCATCATCGAAACTCGCGCCCAGCGAGCGGCCCGTGAACAGCGCGAATCCGAAGAACGCGCGAGGCCGGAGCCTGCACCCGATATTCCCGTTAGTGTCAGAAGCCACCCCGAACCGCCGCACCTTGAACGCGACGGCAGGATACGAATGGCCGAATCCCTTCAGTCAGCACGAGATCCCGCAATCGGCCGGGCAATCCAAACGTCCAGAAGCACTGCGGAAATAGTTGACCGCGCGAATACTGGTGGCATTGTTATGACAATCGAAGCACAAGACACCGACCCCGGTCCATCAGATGTTGGCGGTTTTGAGCTCCAGAGCGAAACTCGGCGGCGCCGCAGCCGCGAGCTCGAAGGCGACGACGTCCAGCCTACTTCGCTCGAGCGCCCGCGGCAGCGCCGCCGTTTCGCACGATCCATCATCGAAACTCGCGCCCAGCGAGCGGCCCGTGAATAGCGCGAATCCGAAGAACGCGCGAGGCGACATCGCCGCCGCGAGCCTGAACCTGACGATCTCGATCCCAATGAACCACTGCGACTTCGCAGCGGACGTGTGATCGTGCGATCGCACGATGACGAGCGGGGAGGATCTTGGTGAGGATTGTGCCGCGTGAACGTTGCTTCACGTATTACTCTCTTCGATGGGCTGCACTGCAGGGGTACGATGACTCCTTGGCGCCTCGAAGTGAACCGCTAGGCCCGCAGGGACGCGATTCGGAGGGGCGAAGGGCGCGGAGAAGGCACAACTTCGCTAGGAGTGTGTGCTGTGACCGGCCTCCTCGAAGCCACACGATGGAGAGACGTGGTGGACTGAAGTGCGGCGAGTGCATCGACAGCAAGTGGATGCGTCGGAGCGAACGCTCCCGCGATGGCTATATCTCCTGAGAGGAGTATGATCGCAACCGGACGATCACTTCCGGCAATGCGAGCATGAAGGGAGCGATGGTGGCGGGCGCGGTGCGCAATGGCGGTGGACTTCTCGTCGGCTTACAGCGCTGCGGACGCAAGTTCAAGGTCCACCACCATTCGAGGCGTGATGCACGCTATGTCTGCGCTAGGAGCCTGTCCAGTTAGCATCGGGAAGCCGGTTTTATCCGAATGATAGCGGCTCATGCGGCCCTCGCCAGCTTGACGAGGTTGTGAGCGGTGCAGATGAGCGCCCATTCTGCGCTGACCTTTTCGATGCCGCGCAGCAGGAATTGCCTGAACCCTCTTGCCTGTTTGATCTGTCCGAAGACGGCTTCGACGATCTGCTTGCGCAAGCGGTAGCGACTTCGGTAGCCGGCGCGCTTGAGCTTGGTGCTCATCCTGGCGATCAGCGAGCCGGGTCTTGAAGCCTTTTTCGCGGTGGCGGATTTGGTGCCGTGCTTCTGCCTTCCGGTGGCGATGTAGCCCTCAATGCGCCGCCGTTTGATCGTGCGAAGATTGGCGGCGGAGCAGTAGCCGGCGTCGGCCGATACTTCGTCGGGATTGGTCCCCGAGGGTGTCAGAAAGAATGTGTAAGCAGGTTTCTGTGAGTTTACCTTACCAAGGAGACTCACATGACGACCGACACGACGATTACACCTGAACTACTGGATCAACTGCTTGCTAACTATGAGAAGCCTGAAGACCTCACAGGTGCGGATGGGCTTTTCAAGCAGCTGAAGAAGGCGCTGATTGAGCGGGCGCTTGGTGCGGAGTTGAGCGATCATCTTGGCTACGAGAAGGGGGACCCTGCCGGCCGCGGCAGCGGCAATAGCCGTAACGGGACCAGCGCGAAGACGGTTCTGACCGAGGACGGCGAGATCGACATAGCTGTGCCACGCGACCGGGCCGGCAGCTTCGAGCCGCTATTGATCGCCAAGGGCCAGACCCGTTTCGACGGCTTCGACGACAAAATCCTGAGCCTCTACGCGCGCGGCATGACGGTGCGCGAGATCCGGGGGCATTTATCTGAACTTTATGGGGCCGAGGTCTCGCCGGATTTGATCAGCCGGGTGACCGACGCGGTTCTCGACGAAGTCCGGGAATGGCAAACCGCCCGACCGTTTGCGGGGACGGCGGCAGCACCTCGAGGCCCTGGCGTCGGCACCAGGCGGAAAAGTGCTTCCAGTCGGAGGTGTAGGCGCGCCGCGTGTTGGCTGAGCTCGCCGCCTCGACATAGTCGCGCGCGCGATCGGCGAGCCGTTCCAGATGCGCCGACAGGGCAGGGGAGGCGGCTTCGGCCCCCTCCCTCACGGCTTCCGAAGTGACGGGAAGGTTTTCGCTACTGGGAGGAAGTATGTTCATCTTCAGGCCGCCTTGATGTCGGTCTGCGAGAAGTCGTTGCCCTTGAACAGCAGGGGCTCTCCGGTGAGGGTGGCGAGAGCGTAAGAAAAGCAATCGCCAAAGTTCAGCTTGGCGGAATGCCGGCCTTTCCCATACCGCCGCCACGCCCGCCGCGCCTGATCGGCATGCCCGGCTGAGACTGGAACAATCTCCACGCCAACCTTATGCAGCCAGAGATCAAGCTCGGCGCCGCCGCCATCGCCCAGCTTTGATTCGATCCCTATTCCAGCTTCCAACACCGTCGCTGCCGAAATCAGCCGGACAGGGTCGGCCGCAATGCGATGCTCAAAGTCGCTGGCCTGCGGCTCATTCAAAAGAACTGCCAGAATGGCGGATGAGTCGATCACCATCAGATCGGCAAGCCGTTTTCATCGTACCCGATGATTTCATCCATACTGCGCGGGTCGAGGATCGGGAGGGCAGATAGGCGGCGCCGAATGGCTTCCATGTCCTCAAGCAGCTTCGCCTTGGTCACGTCGGCATTGACCCGCCGCAACCGATCCTCGAGAGCGCGCCTGGTCGCGACGGTGATCGTTTCTCCGGTGCGCTCGGCTAGCCTGCGTGCGAGTTTTTCCGTCTCAGGATCTTTGATACTCAGCGCCATGTTGGAGTTCCTTGGTGCCTATTTTTCAATATTCTACCTATATAACACCACCCGCCCGCGATTGCACGATACCCGGACTGCAAATCCTCATAATGCTGGCGCTTGGCTTGGCTCGTAGGCCCCTGACCGGGCTCTGGGGCTGAAAACGGGCATTTTTCCCGTTTTTTGACGCTGGGAGAGGGGAGGGGACTGATGCGTAGGCAGGATCTGTGCTGCTCATACCGACTCCTCCCAACAAGGATTGATCACCGTTGCGCCCGTATCCTCGAAATCCCCGACATTGCGGGTGACGAGGATGAGGTCGTGGACGATCGCAGTGGCGGCGATCAGCCCGTCGATATCGCCGCGGGGGCGGATCGCGGCGATGCGACCCCATTCGACGGAGATCTGGTCGGTCAACCGCGCGGACAACGACAAGGCCCCGCCAGGGGCTGGCGGGGCCTTGAGAGGCCAGATTGAGCTGGGACGGACTACGGTTGGCGTGACTGGTTTTCCATCGCGCGTCCGATATTGATGAGGTTGTCGGCGACGACGCCGAGGCCGACCCAGCGTTTCATTCCGATGCTGCCCTTGTAGCGGCAGCGATCGAGCCCGTGTCGCCGTTTGACGACGCTGATACGTCCCTCGCATCCGGTTCGCCATTTCTGACCGTTACGGAACCAGCGCTTTTTCTGCTCACGCTTGCGCTCGGCGCTCTTGGTCGAGCGATTGGGAATGCAGACGCGTTTGACGCCTCTGGCTTTCGCTACCTGACCGATGGTCCCTCCCGCCGTGTCGTGCTTGGCAAGCGGGTCGTTGATCTGCGTCACGCCTCGCCAAAACACCTGATCGCTCCGGGCAGCTTCGCCGGCACCGTCGTTCAGGCTCTGCGGCATCTCGGCCCCGTACGGGCAACCGATGTCGCACGCGTCGCCGGGCGCCGGCATGGATGCGACCGACACTCGTCTCCATCGCCACCATCTCCGGTGGGGCCGATGGATAAGGTCGCCCGTCTCGACGGCGCCGAGCGCGCGGCTCTGTTCGGTGAGACGGGCGCAGCGCGTGGGGTTGCCAACACCATCATCGAGAAGGACTTCTGGGTCTGCTGGACCTTGAAACGCCTCTTTGGGCTGCAGAAAGAAGACGCGCCCACCCTGGTCTTCAAGGGTGGGACCTCCTTGTCCAAGGCCTTCGGCGCGATCCGCCGCTTTTCCGAAGACATCGACCTGTCGTTCGACCGCGCCGATCTTGGCTACACCGGCGACCGCGATCCGGGAGGGGATGGGATCAGCAAAAAGCAGGCGGCAAGCTGATCGAGGATCTTGTCGGTGAGAAGAGAGATTGATCCTGGATGCATCGCGGTCCAGTGTGAGGCCGATACCGGCATTTCCCAATCCCTCAAGCCAGATCAGCCGGTCCCGAACCCGCTGCCTATCAAGGACGTCATTTGGTTCGATGCCACCAAGTCAACAATTATCATTCGACTAATTATCACGTACCCGTCCGAGCGATACTTTGAAGCGAAATACGGACAGATCGAAGAGATCGTTTCAGCAGGCTGCTGAAAAATGGGTCTTGAAGGGCGATTTTCCTGATGTGCGGGGCGAGGATGAGCCAACCGATGGGTGGTATAGAGCGCTGTACGCGCAGTTTTCGCTCATGTTTGACGCTCCAGACAGGCTCATCCCGTTGCTGCCAGCATCTTCGGAATACGAACGAGATTGCAGGATATCCATACCGACAGTCAGCTACAGATCGGGAACACCCGCAAGACGGCCGTCCTCGGACGAGCACTCCTTAGTCGTCCGTGAAGAATTCCCAAGCCGTTGATTTGGAATCCTGAAACGGCGTTTTGCCGTAACTGGATTTGCCGGAAAGCGGGGCTTTGGAGCGGGATTCCTTGCAAACTTGATTTGTGATTCACTCGCCCCAGAACCGGCATTGGCGAGGGATTCGATGCGGCCACGGGAACGGAGCGAGACGGGAGAGCAGGATCTTTTCCGCTCGCGGCTCGATCAGATCATCGACTTGAAGCATCCGCTGGTAACGCTGGGCCGCACGGTGGATTGGAGGTTCCTGGAGGAACGGTTCGGCGAGGTCTACACGGATGATCCCGGCCGCCCGCCGCTGCCGACGCGCTTGATGGCGGGGCTGGCGATCCTCAAGCACACCTACGACTTGTCCGACGAGGTGCTGTGCGAGCGGTGGGTCGAGAACCCCTATTACCAATACTTCTGCGGCGAGGAGTTCTTCCAGCACCGGCTGGTGTTCGACCGCTCGTCGCTGACGCGCTGGCGCAACCGGATGGGCGAGGAGCGGCTGGCTGCGCTGATCCAGGAGAGCCTGTCGGTCGCCACCAGGACCAAGGCGATCAAGCCGTCCGAACTGTCGCGGGTGATCGTCGACACCACGGTTCAGCCCAAAAACGTGACGTTCCCCACCGATGCAAAGCTTCTGAACCGGGCGCGCGAGAAGCTGGTGCGGCTGGCGCAGCGCGATGGGGTGGCTTTGCGCCAGTCCTATGCGCGGGTGGGCAAGTTCGCCCTGATCCAGCACCAGCGCTATGCCCACGCCAAGCAGTTCAAGCGCGCCAACCGGAAGCTCAAGACGCTGCGGACCTATCTGGGCCGCGTGATCCGCGACATCGCCCGCAAGATCGAGGGTAACAGCGGGCTCGAGGCGGCGTTCGCAAAGCTGCTGGCGCTGGCGCGGCGCGTGCGCGAGCAGCAGCAGCGTCAACGCGGGCCGAAGGTCTATTCCCTGCACGCGCCGGAGGTCGAGTGCATCGGCAAGGGTAAGGCCCATCGGCCTTACGAGTTAATGGCATGGACCACGCCCGCTCTCAGCGGCAACGTTAAGCCCCGGCAAGAGAAGGAGCACGAGCCATGTCCCATACGAACATTGTCACGATCGGTATCGACCTAGGCAAGAACACATTCCATGTGGTGGGATTCGATGCCACGGGTGCAATCATCCTACGCAAGAAGCGATCGAGAAATCAGCTTGAGCAGTCGCTGGCTAATGTTCCGGCCTGCCTGATCGGAATGGAGGCTTGTTCAGGAGCACACCACCTGGGGCGCAAGCTGGAGAAATTAGGCCATCAAGTACGGCTCTTGCCGGCACAGTATGTGAAGCCATACCTCAAGGGCCACAAGAATGACTTCCGTGATGCCGAAGCCATCGCAGAGGCGACGCAGCGCCCGACCATGCGCTTTGTCCCTTTGAAGTCGGCCGAGCAACTTGACTTGCAGGCACTGCACAGAGTTCGCAGTCGATTGGTGACGCAAAGAACCGCGGTCATCAATCAAATCCGAGGCTTTTTGCTTGAGCGAGGGCTGCCCGTCCGGCAGGGAGCGGCAGCGCTCCGACTGGCACTTCCTCAGATTCTCTCAGCGCCAAAGGACAACTTATCGCCTCGAGTGATCCAGCTCATTCAAGACTTGGCCGAGGACTGGCGCCATCTCGACCGACGGGTCGCGTCAATGACGAAAGAAATCGACGAACTCGCTGATCAAGATCCACACTGTCGCCGCCTAATGAGTGCGCCCGGCGTCGGGCCGATCATCTCAAGCGCGATGGTCGCCGCCAGAGCTGGTCCCGGTTGTCTGAACAGAGTTTCCGCGTCGATAGGTGGAGCCTCTGCCGGGGTTAGGCTGCCATGCGGAGTGGCAGCGGGGTGAAGTAGGCTTGATCCGGCGTGGTGCCGTCAAGAC
>NZ_PYCN01000071.1 GCF_003062295.1 Bradyrhizobium algeriense
ATGCCTATCCTTATCGCTATCCTTACGACTATCCTTCGACATTGTGACCTCGCGACAAACCATTCCGCAAGATCTTCCTAGCCGACCAGATCAGCCCTCAGAGCGTGGTCCCTACATGACGCTCACGAATCTCCGACGCTCCCGACAGAGGGCTCCACGCCGGCTTCAGGAGCTATCGCCAAATTTTGGTGACGGCCGGGGCCGGTCAGGCGGCTTCGGTTGTGGGCTGACGGTCGGTCGGCTTTGCGATGACCTCGATCCCGTTGTTGAATGTCACACCGAGAACGAGTTTTGGCAACTGGTTGTGGCCATCGAGACGACGCCAATTTTTCTGGGCGCCCTCGACCAGTTTGAAGACCATCGCGAGCGCGGTCTTGTTGGATAGACAGCCCTTCGATCGGATCGTGCGGTGGCGCACGGTGGCGAAGGTGCTTTCGATGGGGTTGGTCGTGCGCAGGTGTTTCCAATGCTCGGCCGGGAAGTCGTAGAAAGCCAGCAGCGTGTCTCGATCTTTGCGCAGGCAGTCGGCCGCCTTCTCGTATTTCAGCGTGTAGCTCTCGATGAAGGCGTCGAACGCCAGCTCGGCTGTGGCCTTGGTTTCGGCCATCCAGATCTCCTGCAGCGCGCGTTTGGCTTTCGGGTGCTGGCTCTTCGGCAGCTTGGCAAGTACGTTGGCGGTCTTGTGCACCCAGCAGCGCTGCTCGCGCGTTTTCGGCCAGACCTCACCGGCGGCCTTCCAGAACCCGAGTGCGCCGTCGGCGATGACGAGCCGCGGCGGCACGGCGAGCCCGCGCCGCTTCAGATCGAGCAGCAGATCGCGCCAGTCGTGCGCGCTCTCGCGGGCGCCATCGGTGAAGCCGACCAGTTCCTTGCGGCCTTCCGGCGTCGCGCCGATCAGCACCAGGATGCACTGCTTTTCGTCCTCGAGGCGGGCTTCGAGATGGATGCCGTCGGCCCAGATGTAGACGTAGCGTTTCGCCGACAGATCGCGCTTCTGCCACGCGGCGTGCTCGTCGAACCAGCCGTCCTTCAGGCGGCCGATGGCGGATGCCAACAACCCGGCAGCATCCTTGCCGAGCAGCGCCGCCAGCGCCTCGGAGAAATCGCCGGTCGAGATACCCTTCAGATAAAGGATCGGCAGCAGCGTCTCGATCGACTTCGACCGGCGCATGTAGGGCGGCAGGATCGACGGTGAGAACCGGATGCGGCCGGGATCGCCGGCGGCGGCCGTGCGGTCGCGCACACGCGGCTGGTGAACGGTGACCGGACCGATACCGGTCATCACCTCGCGTTCCGGCAGGTGACCGTGGCGGACGACGCGCTGCTGACCGTCCTGGGTCTTTAAATCGGCATGCTTGTCGCTTGTCGAGGAAGTCCGCGACCTCGGCCTCGACCGCCTTGGCAAGCAGCGCACGGGCTCCATTGCGTAAGATTTCGGTGAGTTGATCGTCGAAGAATCCTGGCTGAATCAGTCTGGTGACGTTATCGTTGGGCACGGCATATCGCTCCTTTGGTGGAGAAGTGGAGGCGTCAAGCACCCCCACGATATGCCGCCTTCCCGATTCCCGCCGTCACCAACTTTCGGCGATAGCTCCGGCTTCAGCCAGGCGCTCGGTGTATTTGATAGAGACGCCTTGGCTGCCCCTGTCGCTGTGGTGCACGAGCCCGCCGCGATGGACCGGTCGTCGATCATGCAGTGCTTGCTCCAGCGCATCGAGGACGAAGCCTGCATGTGCCGTGCGCGAGGCTCGCCAGCCCACGATCCTGCGAGCATAGGCGTCGATCACAAAGGCGACGTAGACAAAGCCGGTCTAGGTCGCGACATAGGTGAAGTCGGAGAGCCAGAGAACGTTCGGTCGTGGCGCCTGTGACGTGATCCAGCGGGCAGGGCGCGGCCTTGTCGCTGATCGTGGTCTTGACCGGTTTGCCGCGGATCCCCCCTTGCAAACCCATGTCCCGCATCAGTCGCGACACCGTGCAACGGGCAACATCGAAGCCTTCGCGCTTGAGCTGCCGCCAGACCTTGCGCACGCCGTAGACGGAGAAGTTCTCATCGAGCACGCGCCGAACCTCGATCTTCAGCCTGACATCCTGCCTGGCGCGCGCCGACAGCCTGGCCGGATCGCGCCGCTTGGCCACATGGGCGTGGTAGGTCGAGGGGGCGATCGGCAAGACTTTGCAGATCGGCTCGACCCCATGCGCCCACGATGATCGTCGATGAAGGCGATCATGGCTTGGACCGGCGGTCGAGCTCCGCCATCGCAAAATAGGCGCTTGCCTTGCGCAGGATCTCGTTGGCCTGCCGAAGCTCACGGTTCTCCCGTTCCAGGGCCTTCAGCTTCTCGGCCGTGTCGGTCGGAACGCCAGCCCGCTGCCCGCTATCGACCTCGGCCTTCTTGACCCAGTCATGCAGCGTCTGCGGCGTGCAGCCGATCTTGGCCACGATTGACGTCACTGCCGCCCAGCGCGACGGGTGCTCGCTGGCGTGATCCAGAACCATCCGAACCGCGCGGGTCCGGACCTCGGGTGAAAACTTGTTCGTCGTCTTGCTCGTCATGGCTCCATCCTCTCAGGAGTTGGAGCCTCCGGCAAACCCAGGGCGGTTCAGATATCTCCTTCCGCAACGGTTCCTTGAGCCATCCCGGCGGCGGCGGCGGCGGCGGCGGCAGGATATATCCTGATGTAAATGTCGCCTCGGTTTTGGACGCGACAGGAACTTCCGGGCTCGCGCAAAGCGCGAGCCCGGAAGTTGCGGTCCAAAACCGAGGCGACATTTACATCAGGGATGTCACTTTCTGTCGTTCTCCAATAGTAAAATATGCTTGGGTCTCGCTAAGGGCCCACTTTAATTATTCTTAGCGTTTCGCTTATGAAAAGGCCATTATGTGTTTGATTGTTGCCATTGTGCTTTTAATGCGACGTTTTGCGCCAGAGATGGTCTCTTATCGCATATGACAGTCTAGACGTGCAAACTTGCCTGGCCTTTAATTGAATTCAGTGAACAGTACAACAACATGACGCCATGGGCGCAAAAGCATAACTAGCGAAAACGGAAACAACAATAATACAACCAACAAACACGACTGACGCAAATGGAAATTAAAAAACAGGATGTATTTCTACGAGGGGCCAGGACCAACATTGGCGTAGCGAGAGTGGCACCACTAATCCCAACCGGTCGCCCTCGGCCAGTTGGAGGCGGGCATAGAGGGGGGCCAAATCATCTGTCCATGGGCCACGATGTCGAATCGCCCTGTCGTCGTATCGCGCGTCCATATTTGGTTCTCTTGGAAACTGAAGAGGTCGGTCTGAACGATAGCGAGGAAATACTGCATCTCCTCGCGCTGGACGTTAGTGCACCATCGGTCGTGGTACCTTTTCGATAAAGATTTAGTAGAGATGTTGTCATCGTATGGCCTGCAGTTCATTGCTATCACCACCCCAGGGCAATATTTAGTTGGGACTTCTTCGAAACTCCTGGTTGCAACACAGGATAGTGCAAGGGTGGTAGGCAAATAAACATACAAGAGGGGGGGATGTGAAGCATCAAGCGAGAGGGCGTCAACATCGATGGCCTCATTGATGCCACCGGATGGAGACTCGGTCATACAGGGCTGGGTTTCGAACGCCCCAAAATCCCGTGGAGGATGGCCCGCAGCCTGTTCGTACGCCCGCGCCGCAGCCACCCACTCGCCCTGAGCTCGCTGGACCTGCTTGAGGAAGTGCTCACGGTAGGCTTCGACTGCCATCTTGAGGCCATTGCACAGATTGTTTCTGGTCGTACCCGTTAGGCAGACGCTGTCAAATTGGGGGCGCTCGTAGGTTGGATAATTGTCTGCCATGGTGAAGGTATGACGTCTACGACAGATACTATAAGAGGGCTCGCTGCGTGGCGAACTATAAGAGTGACTCGTTTATATAGAGGCTTGTCCACGAGGTGATGGGTTTTGTAATCTCCAACCGGCACAGTTGTTGCCGTTGCGGTGTAATAAAGGGGCATCTTTTGGATGTGTCCCTTAGGTCGCGTAGAGTCGCAGCTTCTGTGAAGCCGTCAAAGGGCACAACTTTGGCGTTCTGCAAAGGGTCGCCCGGATTGCTAAGTCAACAACGCGTCACATCCAACTTTTGGCTGGCTGGCTGGGCTGGGCTGGGCTGGGCTGGGCTGGGCTGGGCTGGGCTGGGCTGGGCTGGGCAGGATATATCCTAATGTAAACGTCGCGTCGGTTTTTGGGCGCGGCAACTTCCGCGGAGCCACACGAAAACGGAGGCCTCACGGCCTCCGTTTTCGTGTCGCGCGTGAAGTTGCCGCGCCCAAAAACCGACGCGACGTTTACATTAGATGATAGATGAGCTTTTATTGATCGTTAAAAGAATAGTATAATAAACTTGAGACCTTTACCCTATTGGATCCCGTCATTGACCTCTGTAGTTTCGGTCCAATAAGAGCGGCCCTTATCGTCGTCTTTTTTATTGCTCTACGAGAGTCTAACATTGCGGACGGAAGTGAAGTCGAGTTCTGCTTGTCCATTGGTGCCTGTCACTGTTTGTGATTGCGGTCCAATAAGGAAGAGCGAGGGGACCCGCCTGCAAAGGTCAATCGTGTGCCTTCGCTATCCGTGTGGGCCAATCAGGAAGATACTTACATGTGGCAGCCGGCCGAGTGTGTCCATTCTGGAGCTCAGAGGGGCAAGGTTCTTCCGTCTCGACTAGAGGGATGTGTGAAACCCATCAAATGTCACTGTCTAAAAGCATGGTCCAATAAGTTTAACCCGAGGATGTCACTTTCTGTCGTTCTCCAGCGGTAAAAATATGCTTGGGTCTCGCTAAAGGGCCTCTTTGGCGGTTCGCTTATGAAAGGCCATTGTTCTGGTCGCTTGCCTAAGAAGTTTTGCAAGGGCTGGAAGAATCCAATCCCTCCTGTATTTATATCCTCTCACCATTCTAGCTATTATCACCACAACTGCTTGTTCTTCCATCACACTGTTTTTAGCTTACATCGTCTCTCACAATGGCACATTTCGATCGCCCAACATTTGACCAGAGCATTGATTGTGGCGGCACCTCCTCTAAGGCGTCTGTGCGACGCCGCGTTCGGGAGACGAAAATGATTTACGACGCTTTTCTTGATAACACCCTGCAGCCGCAACAACAATATTATGCAGACGTTTTAAAGCATAGTGAAACCTGGTGCGAGCGTTTCCCCGAGCCGCAGATCAACGATCTTCTGGAGGAATTCCGGAACCGTCCGTGCATCAATGATCCGACTGAGGGCCGCTTAGAGCAGATAGAACGAGATCAAGATGGGTACCCTATCTTACTCGCCGTCCTGCTCAACGCAGATTTATGCGGCGTGGCCACTGTGACACAAAATCTTAACGAAATTGTGAGCCAATATGGCTTTTTCGCCGACGGGAAGACCAGGATGCTGGCATACGAATTTCTACCGTGGGAAGACGAATTCAGTGCTTATAGGGTAGGCTCAAAATACCGGAACTTGGGACGCCACGAAGTAAACAACCACCATATCAGAAAATGTCTGATCATTCCCAAAACCGATCGCTTTCGGGATGAAGGGGATCACTTCTATAGTCGCCCGTATTTTGGTACTTTTGACGTTCTAGCTATTTGCGAGACATACCTTCATTGAAGGTGTCTCCCGAATAAACGCGCTCGCCACCAAGCAACAAGTTAAGCTTAGGCTGTATGGCGGAGATCGATGTTCCTGTTCGAGTCGCCTGCTGCCTGCCAAGCGTTCTTGATGCGCTCTCTTGGCGCCGACTGATCGTCATTTTTAGAACTCCTACCTTTATTATTGTTAATTTGATTGTGGTGTGTCTCTGTTCGCTTGTATTGTCAGTGTTTTTAAGTTTTTTAGAAGTGGGTTCCATAGAGGCTGAGAACGCCTCTCGCTCGCTATTTGTCCTTTGTTGCTACAGTGTCTGTGTTTCTGTTATATGGTCTGCTTTCTAGTTATGTGCCCATCGCCGTGTGGGTGCTCCTATTTTCATCGCTTTCCGGAAATGTAACCCTATCTTAGCTATTAATAAAGTTGTTGTGTTCTGCAAAAAGTGACCTTGCCACTGAATGTTTATTTTTGTGCGCGCTAGATGTGAACTTTCAGGAGGTTGTCCACTCAGCTGAAGCCACTCGTTTCAGTGGAACTGCTGCCGTTCGTTTTTCTCAATACCCTTACGCTGCTCTTGCTTGCTGCTGTTGTGGCTGTGGGGGATGTGGGCAACGCGCAGCGTTGTCCAATCGTCTCGCTTGCGAGAAGCGTCATATCCACAGCCTCGTCGCCGAAGGCGCCGCTGACACCGGTCCGCCAGACCGTCATCTGCGCGCGGTTTGCAGCGCCTGACGAGGGCGTTGGAAATTGTAAAATTCGATCCATCTGTCCTCGTATGTTGGTACAGGCGAGCGATCAACGAAGCTCCTTCAGCGACTGTCAACTGAACGACAGTCAGGAGTTCATCGAGGCCTTTCCCCGGGGCGGGGCGGGGCAGGATATATGGCTTTGTCGCCTTTCTTTGTTTGTGCATTCGTGCACTCGTGACGTATGCGGCGAAGCCGATACCCTGACTTCAGGATCAGACCGCTGATTGTCGCATGCGCGTCGGCACGGCGGCGAGAGAGCAAGCGTGTCCGATGTAACCACATTACAAGTGCAGCGCGATTCGACGTTGACGCTCCAGAATTTCAGATCTCTATAAAGGAAATCCAACGCGCCAACCCGTGCGTTCGCTATTGAAAGGAAGCCAAGTTGCCGCTCGTAAAACTTCCATCACCGCACTCCGGGCTTAGTCAAAGTGGAAACAGCGTTCGGCTATCACCTGAACTGAGTACGCTTTTGGATATTGATGCAGACGACTATGCGCCGATGGACGATCCGAAACTATTTATGAATTCTCGTGAACGCCGTACGCCTCCGGCGGCGGCCGCCTTGCTAAGTGGCTTGGGGACTAAGAACCTGTCTCTATGGACAGTGATAGGCGCAGCGCTCAAGTCGAGCGGCTTCAGGTGGTGGACACAGGCCGGCGACGGCGCTGGTCTGAGGAGGAGAAGCTCAAGATCGTTGTGGAGAGCTTTCAGGGTCCCCGCCAGGTCGCGGCAACGGCACGGCGATACGGCCTTTCGCGGTCGCTGCTGCTGCGATGGCGCCGGGCTTTTCATCCCGAGCCAAAGGATGCCACCGGCACACAATTTAGCTTCGTCCCAGCGAAGATGGTCCCGGATCCAGAGGTGACGCCTGATCCGATCAGGCCAGTGAGCAGCGGCGCGATTGAGATCGAGTTTGCTGCCGGGGCTCGTATGCGGATCACGGGCGCGGTCGACGCATCAACGGTGAAGGCTGCTGTCGCGGCCTTGGCGGATGGACGAACACGATGATCCCGATTCCCAGCGGCGTGAGGGTCTGGATCGCGACCGGCCACACGGACATGCGCCGCGGCATGCAAAGCCTGGCGCTGGGTGTTCAGGAGAGCCTGAAGCGCGATCCTCATGCAGGCGATCTCTACATCTTCCGCGGGCGCCGCGGCGATCTGGTCAAGATTCTTTGGCATGACGGGTTGGGCATGTCGCTCTATGCCAAGCGCCTAGACCGCGGCAAGTTCATCTGGCCTTCAGCGTCGGACGGTGCGGTATCGATCTCATTGGCGCAGATGGCTTACATGCTCGAGGGCATCGATTGGAGGAACCCGCAACTCAGCTGGCGGCCGCAAAGCGCGGGCTGAGCAAATAAATCTGCGGCTTTCGCTTTTTTGGGGAGTCACAACGCATCCGATCTGTGATTCACTGCGTCGCATGGATGCTGATCGCAACTCTGATCCTGATGATATCGCAGCCCTGAAGGAGGCTCTGGCGGTCGAGCGCGCCAAGGCCTTGGAGATTGCCGCCGAGCTTGCGGTAGCCCGCGCGAAGGCGTCGGAAGACAGCGCGCTGATTGTCCATCAGAAGCTTCAGATCGCCAAGCTCGAGCGCCAAATTTATGGACAGCGGTCGGAGCGTTCGTCGCGGCTGATCGAACAGCTGGCCTTGGCACTCGAAGAGCTGGAGGCCGACACTACCGAGGACGAACTGGCGGCTGAACGAGCTGTTGCCAAGACGACCACAGTGTGGGGATTTACGCGCAAGCGCGCCGACCGCCAGAGCTTCCCCGAGCATCTGCCACGCGAGCGCGTGGTGATCGATCCGCCGACCGCCTGCGAGTGTTGTGGCGGCAATCGCTTGCGCAAGCTCGGCGAGGACGTAACCCGAACACTGGAGGTGGTGCCGCGCCAGTGGAAGGTGATCGAGACGGTGCGGGAGAAGTTCTCCTGCCGCGACTGCGAGAAGATCAGCCAGGCACCGGCGCCGTTCCATGCCATCGCCCGGGGATGGGCCGGACCGAGCCTGTTGGCCATGATCATGTTCGAGAAGTTCGGCCAGCATCAGCCGTTGAACCGTCAGGCCGAGCGCTACGCTCTGGAGGGCGTGCCGATTGCGCTATCGACCATGGCGGACGCCGTAGGATCGGTCTGCGCGTCCCTGGATCCCCTCCTGCGCCGCCTCGAAGCCCATGTGATGGCGGCCGAGCGCCTTCATGCCGATGATACGACCGTCCCTGTCCTGGCCAAGGGCAAGACCGACACGGGACGCTGCTGGGTCTACGTCCGGGACGACCGGCCGTTTGGCGGCGCCGGCCCGCCGGCCGCGATGTTCTACTACTCGCGGGATCGCAAGGGCGAGCATCCCCGGGTGCACCTGGCAGGCTATGCCGGCATCCTGCAGGCCGACGCCTATGACGGGTACAACCAGCTTTATCTGGCCGGGCGCCAGCCTAGGCCGATCCAGGAGGCGGCGTGCTGGGTCCATGCGCGGCGCCCGTTCTTTGCCATGGCCGACATCGAAGAGAATGCGCGACGCAAAGCTGCGGGCAAAAAGGAGATCCCGCTCTCTCCCATCGCCGTCGAGGTCGTGCGGCGGATCGATGCGCTGTTCGAGATCGAGCGCTCCATCAATGGCAGGAGCCCCGAGGAACGCCTTCAGGTGCGGCAGGCGTTGAGCCGGCCCCTGGTCGAGGACCTTCAGGTCTATATGCGCGAGCAGCTCGCTAAACTGTCCCGCGGGCACGACCTGGCCAAGGCGTTCAACTACATCCTGAAGCGCTGGGCGAGCTTCACCCTGTTCCTTGAAGAGGGGCGGGTTTGCCTCTCAAACAATGCCGCCGAGCGCGGCCTAAGAGGCATCGCACTTGGCCGAAAGGCCTGGTTGTTCTGCGGCTCTGATCGCGGCGGGTGGCGCGCTGCGGCCATGTACAGCCTGATCGTCACGGCCAAAATGAACGGCATCGATCCGCAGGCCTGGCTCACTGACGTCCTTGCCCGCATCGCCGCTCATCCAGTTCATCGGCTGGACGAACTGCTCCCCTGGAATTGGACGTCGGCATCAGCGATCCCCGCTCGAGCTGCGTAACCATGCACGTCAACAAGGTTCATCACGTTACCACCATCAACCGTGTTGCCGAGGATCTTGGCGAAGACGAAGACTGGCTGCGAGACGTCGCCAATGAAATGGAGATCGAAGACGGCGCCATCTGGGTCTATGGCGTCGGAGAACATGGCATCCAGGCCTTCACTGACTTCGGAATCGAAAACCTGATCGAACTCGTCCGGATGTACAACGAAAGCCCGGAACTGCTTAAGCGATGGCCGCCAGAATAATCCAATGAGCCTGCGGCCTACGCCGGATGCGTACTGAACGCCGGCTTATGGCGTTGCTAAGAGCTGTTAAGGCCCGAGACGAAAAACAAACGAAAAACAATTGCAGCTGAGTATCCAAGTGTCTTGAAGGATCGCTTACATGGCCGATGATAATGACATGCCTGAAGCCGAAGAGCTCGACGCCTCCGCTAGACGATTGGCGGCGCTTGAACTCAGGGCAAGCCGGCGTACCGACGCCGCCAAACTTCCCTCGAACGACGACCTGTTGATTGCGGTCAAAGACACCACACTTAGAGAAAACGGCATCCCCGTAGTGCCGTTGAATTCGGATCGTTCCAAAGACCTCCCGGCGAAAAACGTATACACGTTTTTCGCTGGAGCGGCCTTTCAGGCTCTCTCCAGGTTGGGCAACAAAACCGTCAAACAGATGGACGAGGAGCTTGTCTACATCAGGTACGGAGACAACTACTATACCAAGAATGGACTTTGGACTGCCATCAAGGCTCCAGACGGCCAAAAAACCACGGTAGAATACAAA
>NZ_PYCN01000072.1 GCF_003062295.1 Bradyrhizobium algeriense
GCCATCAGACTCGCTCGAAACCGTATTCAACCCGCACACATCATCGCATGGTCATTCTGGCGTAGAGCTCATCAGGCGGCCGCTCAGCGCGCGCACGTCAAAACAAAAAGGCAACTGTAATGCTAGGGTGACCATCCAGGGGCATCTCAAGGAAATGCTGAAGACAGTCGCCGGCGCGCTCGGCGACGAGCTGCGCGCGCGACTGGTCTTCGCCGGAGGCTGCACAACCGCTCTCTACATTACGGATCCGGTCACCCTCGAAGGTGTCAGATCGACAGATGATGTCGACCTAATCGTGGATCTCGCCGGCTTCCCGGAGTGGGCAAAGCTGGTGGATCAGTTGCGAACGCAGGGTTTTTCCGAGACACCCGACGACAATGTCATCTGTCGGATGAAGCTTGGTGAACTCAAGGTCGACTTCATGCCCGACGACGAGAAGATCCTCGGTTTCAGCAATCGCTGGTACGCAAAGGGCATCGAAACTGCTGTTGAGACGCCACTGGATGATGCCATTACGATTCGTCGTCTTACGCCGCCCTTGTTCATCGCAACGAAGCTGGAGGCCTATCGCGGAAGAGGTGGTGGGGACCTTATCGGCAGCCGCGACGCCGAGGACATTCTCCTGCTCGTCGACGGGCGGGAGGAATTGGTTGACGAAGTCGCCGCCGCCGATGCGGACATTCGCTTATACATTGCCGAGCAATTCAGAGCGCTTCTCGCAGATCGCGACTTCGATCATTTTCTCGAAGGGAATATTCGCGGCCCGGAGGGGCGTGCTGACATTGTTCGCGACCGATTCATCGCATTGAGCCAGTTGGGCAACGGCTGATATGGCGTTTGCAATCCAATGGCACAGCCAGCAGGGAACGAGGACGACCGACAACCGGGATTGCGCTGGGATCGGCATACGCCAGACCGCGGTCCTCGCCATTGTGCTCGACGGTTCGACCTCTGGAGCAGAGAGCGGAGCCTTTGCCCACGAGATGCCGCACCCAACCTGATCGAGATGATGCTGGCGCTGACAGAACCGATCATCGCCACAGCACCGCCAAACGAGCAAGATCGACTCTTCCTGACGCGCAGCATCCATAAGGAGCATTCGCGCCGCTCGCTTCGCAGCCGCACCGGGGTCATCGAACACACCGTTCTGAGGCGTGCCATCCTCAGATTCATCGAGCGCGCCAACCAACGCATCGACGCGTGGAACACGGACTATCCGGACCAACTGCCGGAGCCGATCGCCGACTTTGCGCCGGCGTTATTTCGTGGAAGCGTGGCGACTGAGCACTACCGCGCGTCCGGCGGCGACGTTCTCGTCGCTCAATCGATCCTGAACCATGCCAGCGTCGCAACGACAGAGACCTATCTCAAGAGCGAGGAGACGACCCGCCTCCAGCGCCAAACGATCGCGCACCTGCAAGAGCAGATGATCAACTGGGTGCTCGGCCCCGAGCGCGACACGCCTCGGCCGGCCTTCGGGAAGCTGCGCGCCACCGTCCCTTTCGGGCACGAGTGCCTGGCTCCTGTCGCTCCCGGCCGAGACGGCGTCGATCGCCTCTGCCCGCAGTTCGGCGGCTGCCTCGCTTGTCCGGGCCTCGTCGTCCCGATCGATGTCGGGCATCTGGCGCGCATCCTCGCCGCTGTCGATCGGCTCGAAGAGGCACGTAAACGGCTCGATCCGAAGCGCTGGAGCCTTCTCTATGCCCCGTCGTGGCGCATTCTCACCCAGGACATCCTCCCGGATTTCCCCGCGAACATGCACGAGCCCGCCCGCAAGCTCGCCACCGGGATGCCGCTGCTCCCGGAGTTGGAATGACCATGCCGGCACAATCAGAGCGGCGCCACCGTTTCGATGCCGCGCAACGCGTTTCGTCACGATCGATCTGGACCGATGCGCAATGGCATTCGACCATACGCGGGCCGATCTGCGTCGTCATCAATTTCGCGTCGATTGGGCATTCGAGCTGCCGGACGGCAGTCGCTTCACCGATCCGCGATGGCATCGGTGGCTGGAGGATGCCCGCACCTTCCTATGGTCGCTTCGCGTCGATCCTCCTGTCGGTCGCCGGCAAGCTCAGGCCAGATCGCTCGTGACAGTGGCCGTCCAGCTGCGCTTCCTGATCCGATGGATGGCGGGCCGGGGCATGCACGGGTTCGACGAGTTGGACACCGATGCGGCAAAAGAGTTCATGCGATCCGTCACGGAGCGACGCGGCATGCAGGCATGCCGCTCCGACCGGGCACCCGTCAGGCATACGCCAATCTACTGATCGGCCTCTTCCAGCAAAGAGCCAGACTGGCCTGCCCACCGAGCGAGCATCCCTTCGCCGATGAGCGCGCTAGCCGGTTCTCCGGCTTCGGCCGCCAGACCATCCAGCGCTTGCCCCACACGCCGGACGACATCGCCGTTGCGCTCATCTCGGCAGCGATCCGGCTGATCGGGCAACCAGCCGCCGACGTCATCGCGCTGCGCGATCGTGTCGTGCCGTTTCGCAAGGACGATCGTGGCCGCTCGCCTTTCGCCCACCGGCAGGCCGTCCGCGCGCTCGTCTCCTCGTTCCGCTTTTCCACGATCGAGGGCGAGGAGTCGCCTGCACCCTCCGTTGACCCGCACAAGGGAGTTGCGCCTGCTGATCAACCGGATTCAGGAGGCGTGTTTCGTCACCATCTCCTATCTGGTCGCGCGCGCGTGTCAGAGATTCTCTCGCTTCAAGCGAACCGCGTCGAAGAGCGCCCATCCGCCGATGGCGCCGAATCCTTTAGCTATCTCTGCGGGCGGATCTTCAAGACCGCCGGCACTGACGCCGGAACGCCGCATCTCTGGCCGGCGCCGGCACCCGTCCTGCGCGCCGTCGAGGTCCTGCATCATCTGTCGGAGCCATTTCGCGCTGAGACGGGCCGGTCGGAGCTCTGGCTCTCCCTCGCCGGCAGGGGCGTCGTCGACCGCCGCGCGCCGGAGGTCCCGACCGGCTGTTCTCTCATCACCCGGCTGAACCAGAGGTTCGCTCCCTTCATCGATCTGCCTTGTCAGGGCGACGGCACGCCCTGGCACCTGACCACGCATCAGGGTCGCAAGACCTTCGCCCGCTTCGTTGGCAAGCGCGATCCCACCGGCCTGCACGCTCTCCAGCATCACTTCGGGCATGTGACTCGCATCATGACCGACAGCGCCTATGTCGGTACCGATTTTGATCTGGGCGAGCTCGTGGACGCACAGACCCTCGAAGAGACGCGTTTCGCTCTCGAGGAGCTGCTCACCGCCTCGCGCCTCGCCGGCAATGGCGGGCGTCGTTTGTCCTCGCGATCGCGTTTCCGCGGCCGCACGCGCGACGGCGAGCTTGCCGCCTATATCGATTTCCTGATCGAGGACAGCGGAATGCGGCTCGGCGTCTGCAATTGGGGCTATTGCGTCTACCGCGTGGAGACCGCCGCCTGCATGGGCGACGATCGTGGTCCAAACCCGCTCTGGCGCACCCAGAGCACCTGCGCAAGCTGCGCCAACTTCGCCGTCACCGAGCGTCATCGGCCGGTCTGGCAGGCGCGCCTCGACCGCAATCTGGCACTGATCGCCGACCGACGCCTCGACGGGCCGAGCCTCGCTCTCGCCAACACGCGCATCGCCGAGTGCGAACGTATTCTGTCCGATCTTTCCGCCGCAGGAGAGGCCCATGCCCAAGAGACCCCCCGCAAATCCAGATGATCGGCGCATAAAGGCTACGGCCGAGAAGCTCCGCGCGGCGCTCGATCGATTGACGGATGGATCCGCGGAACAATCCGCCGCTTCGATCCGACGTCTGACCGTCGCCGCGCTCGCGCGCGAGGCGGGCGTCGGCCGCAACGCCATCTACGCCAATCACCGTGACATCCTCGACAACCTCATCCAGGCCCGCCGGCGGCAAAGCGTACCCGATCGGATCGCCACCATGGGCGACACACTCGCCGAACAGCGTGGTGTAATCGACAACATGCAGCAGCAGGTCCGGCAGATCGTGACCAAGAATGCGGGTCTCCTACGACGCGCCATCGAGGCGGAACGCCGTGCCGAGAGGGCCGAGCGCCGCAGCGCCCAGTTGACCAAGGAGATCTCGGCTTTGCGCGGTCCCGCAATGCTGCGAACGTCGAGCGAATGACTCGTGCGTCGCCGATGCCGTTCTCACCGCGGCGGATTCACGAGCATACCTTGGATCCGCTCCGAAGCGGCCATGACGACGCCATCTGCACGAACATTGAGCCTTCTCCGTTGGAGCGGGATCGGAGGACGCAAACCGCTGTGGCTCGATCGCGCTGTTGCTCCAGTGGTGTTGCGATCGCGGCGGCGGTGAGGTGCCTTGAGCCGATGCCCTCCTGTCAAGCTGCTTAGGCCCACGTCCATAGCGGCCTTTTTCTGGCGGATCACGCGCCACAATACGCTCGCTGCGCTCGCCGACCTTTACCCGCAATGGCTTGTTCGCGATCTTCTTCCCCTGCCGCCAAGCGGCGGCATTCCTCGCGAGGCAACAAGATCGCTCAGCCCGCCATCCTCCGCTGCGCTGCGGGCCAGAGGAAGCTGCGGGTCGATCGTTGCGGCGCTCAAAGATCGCCATCAAGGCCGCGATGGTCGCGGGCTTGGAAGCAGCAACAGGAGATTACCATGGCTCAGATTGGCACCTTCACCCGCGCCGAAGACGGCTCATACACCGGCACCATCAAGACGCTCTCGCTCAACTTCAAGGCGCGCTTCCTTCCGGCCGAACCCTCTGAGAACGAGAAGGCTCCGAACTTGCGCGTGGTGCTCGGTAATGTCGAGATAGGCGCCGCGTGGCAGCGGACCTCCAAGGACAACACCGTCTACCACTCGGTCAAGCTCGACGACCCGTCCTTCCCGGCACCGATCTACGCCAACCTCGTCGCGGTCGATGACGGCTACGCATTGGTCTGGTCGCGCTGATGCGGCCACTGCTCGGATGCGGCGCCCCACCTCGGGGCGTCGCAAATCCGACAAAAGGACACTGTAAAGTGTCCTTCAGAAATTGTCGCAATCGGATCAACCGCTTCATTTCAGAAAGACGGTTGCCAGCTGACCTAAAACGGCTTCTCCGGCGCCATCAAGACGCTCAACCTCAACGTTAAGGCCAAGCTGATCCGCGTCGACAGCCCTTCCGACAAGGGACCGCATTTCCGCATTTACTCGGGCAACGTCGAGTTGGGTGCGGCCTGGCAGAAGACCGCTAAGGACACGGAGCGGGACTACCTCTCGGTTAAGCTGGACGATCCGAGCTTTCCCGCTCCGATCTACGCCACCCTGATCGAGGTCGAAGGCGCGGAAGGCCTCCAACTGATCTGGTCCCGGCCGAACCGGGACTGAAGCTCCAGCCAGCGGGCTCCGCCGCGAGGCGGGGCCCGCTTCCCTTCTACCGGAGATGCGATCATGACCGTCGACACCATTGAAGAATTGCGCGCCGAGCTGCGCGAATGCGTGTTCACGCCGGTGGAGCGCAAGGCGCTCGAAGTCGAACTGGCCGAACTCATCAACCAACGCAACGAAGCGCTCGCAGCCGAGGAGGGGGCATAAGCCCCCTCCTCTTGCATCTTACGATGCACCGTCGTTACGGTCCGCTCCTCCGTTGAGACCGTCCTTGATGGCTTTGGCAGGCGTAAAGGTCAGCTTCCTGGAAGCTGCGATCGCAATCGTTGCCCCGGTCGACGGATTGCGGCCCTCTCGGGCCGGGCTATCCTTGACGTTGAACTTGCCAAACCCGGGAAGGCTCGTCTCGGCTCCGCTCACGGCCACATCAGCGATCGCCTTGAACACGCTATCGACGATGGCTTTCGCCTTAGCTTTTGTCAGGTCGTCTTCGGCTGCAATCTTTTCGGCGATCTCATTGGCAGTTGTCATGGGACGAGCTCCGTCTTGTTTCGATTTTGCGCGTCTGACACCAAGGCCGTGGAACAGACCGCGGCGACGCTCCCGGAGCCCAGAAGCGGTCTCCGCGCCTTCGCGTGACGATCCTCTCGCGACCGTGTCGCAGAGCCCTAGCAACGAGCACGATCCCAGCCTCGCGTCCCGGAGTTTGCTCCCCTCGATGGCTATGAACTGACCTGACTCTTCTGGCAGGGGATTCGCCGGATGAATTCCGGGATCGTTCCGGTGATCGGATTCGCAATCCGTCTGTTGGTTCAAACCAACATCCCCCAGGACATGATGGGACAAGGACATGACTCCCGCGCTGTTAGATCCATTTCGGGCCTTAAGATGAAGACCATTGTCATCAACAATCAAAAGGGCGGGGTCGGCAAGACGACGCTTGCTGTGCATTTGGCTTGGTTCATGGCGGAAGCGGATCTCCGCGTTCTTGTGATCGACGTTGATGCGCAGAGCAATGCGTCGGACACGTTGAGGCACTACGCCGGTTCAACGTTAGCCGCGGATTTGTTCAAGCCGGGGATACGGATCGTACCTCGGGAAGACGAAGGCTTAACGCTCGCGCCGGCCGATAGCTCGCTGACTGATCTCGATCGCAGCAATGCGGCCGCCATAACGACTCTGCAAGAGAACCTCGCTATCGCGTCGGATCAGTTCGACGCCTGCGTAATTGATACGCCGCCATCACTTGGACTGCGCAGTGTCGGCTGTTTGGTGGCGGCGTCGCATGTGCTGGCCCCTATTTATCTGGAGGACTACTCGATCAAGGGCGTCAAAGGTCTGATGCAGACCGTGATCGGCGTGCAGAGGCGCTATGGCCGCCAGGATACGAAGTTCCTCGGATTGCTGCCTTCGAACTTCAACACGAAGTCGCCCCGTCAAAGGACGCATCTTGAGCAACTCTTGCGCGAGGCCGGCAAGTATGTGTTTCCGGGCCAGATTGTTGCAAGGGACGGCTACGCTGAGGCCGTCGCCGAACGCGTGCCGGTCTGGAAGCTGAAGCGCCGCTCTGCGCAGGAGGCTGGTCGGGAAATCCGCGATGTTCTCGCCAAGATCGTCGCGCAGATGGACGAGACGGCACATGGCGCTTGATCTCAGCTTTAAGCAGCTCATCGACACCGCGGAAGATGGTGCTGCCACAACCGGGCAACCGACTTGCATCGCCATCGACCGTATTGACGAAGATCCGGACCAGCCTCGTCGCAGCTTCGACGAACAGAAGCTCGAGGAGCTTGCGGGATCAGTCCGTCAGCATGGCGTGCTGCAACCGATCGTGCTGAGGCAAGCGACGGAGGAAGGCCGGTACGTGATCATCATGGGTGCGAGGCGGTATCGTGCTGCTAAGCGCGCCGGGCTTCGTGACATCCCGGCTTTCGTTCATGCCGTTGGTTCCGTGGATCGTTATGTTCAGATGATCGAGAATATCCAGCGCGATGACCTCAATGCTCCCGAAATTGCGGCATTCATCGCGGACCGCTTGGAGCGGGGTGATAACCAAGCTGACATCTCACGCAAGCTCGGTAAGCCTAAGGACTGGGTTTCTCGCTACGCGTCGGTCCAGAGTATGCCGGAGTTCCTCCGATCGAAGCTTGCCGGCTCATCAATCCGTGCTGTGTATGAACTCTACCAGGCTTGGCGTGAGCAGCCCAATGCCGTCGAGACCATATGCGCAGCACAGGAGAGCTTCACCGACGCGCACGCCCGTCAACTGGCTCGCAAAGTTCGTATGGAAGTTCGTGGTTCCCCTGCTGATGGCGAGGGGTCCCCTGGAGATCAACCACCACGAAGCCAGGTCGCACCGCAAGTAGCATTGCGACCCAGAGAGAGAGACCGTGTGACGGCGATCGCGGAAAAGCCCTCCGACTCTTCGGTCGATCGGAACGAGCGAATGAGCACATCACTGACGATCAGAGTGCGTCACCAAGATCGAAGTGGCTGTCTTCTGGTCGATCGACTTGCGTCTCAAGGCTCACGCCATGCCGTGCTGCTGATCGATGGCGCAGAAGTAGCAGAAGAGGTTCCGGCATCGACGGTCACAATTGAAGAGATCCTGTTCGCATGAAGCTTGTCTTAGACAGCCTCCTCAGAAACGCTGCTACAGTTCGTGCGCCGGCGGAGCGGATTTCCCATCCGAAGGATGGCGCGTTAGCGCAGCAGCCGGAGGCCGAACGCGCCCCCCACAGCGCCGTAGAGAGGCCGGAGGCTGCTGGAAAGCCGCGGTCCACATATTCGGTGCCGATGTTGCCGATCTGCACGCGCGGGGTTCGTGGAGAACAAGGATTAGGGGCGACGGCTGCGTCATTCCAAGAGGAATTCTCCGCATCGATCGACGGCTGGGTTGGATCTCACCTGCAGCAGCTCTCGAGCGTTGAATGCCGGTCCCGTTGGTTTGAACCAACATGGAGGGGGTGGAGAGATTCGCGTTTTCTAGTGCAGGATAGGCTTCGCGCCAGCGATGTATTACGTCGCGATTGGGATTGGACCAGATGGCTCTGATCTCGCTTCGCGTCGCCGACGAGGTAGCAGCAGATTTCTCAGCTCTTGCTGCCACCCAGGGCGGCAAGTCCGCGCTGTTGCGGCGCCTCATTGCTGAGGCACTAAATGCACCAGCACGGAGCATCTCGGCGTTGCCGGTCGGCCGGCCGCACAAAGTGACGGTGCGATTTCGCGAGAGCGAGATGCGGCAACTCGCCGAGATCGCTCATCAGCGTGGCATGACCCGAACCGGGTGGATCGTAGCGCTGGTGCGGTCGCGATTGGCATCCCCGGTGCAGCATTCCCCTGAGGAACATGCCGCGCTTCGGGCAATCGTTCGCGAGCTCAACCGGATCGGCGGTAACATCAACCAGATCGCCCGGGCCGCAAACACCAGTGTGCTGCAGGGCAGGGCGGTTGAGCCTGATCTGTCCGCAATTCGAGAGTCTCAATTCGTGATCGAGATGGCGCTCGCGCGATTGCGCGGTGCGCTGGAGGGCAACGCTGATTATTGGGATGCACGGTGATGAATCGGCGCCGCTCACCGCGACCAACTGGCCTGGTCGCCGAACTGCCGCCGATCTCATATGTTTGGGAAACGCCCAATCGGCGCCCGAGGCGGGCGGAGTGGGATATTCCGGATCCGGCCGCTCCCCGCCGCCTGGCACCAGCGATGCGTGCAAAGCTCGAACGCATCGTGGGCCGAGTGCCAGAGGTGATGGTCAAGATTACCGGTCGTACCAAGGGCGTGGCGCATCTCAAGTCGCACCTCGCATACGTCACTCGAAATGGTGAGCTCGATGCGGAAACAGAGCAGGGCGCGGCGATGACGGGTCGGTCGGGATTGAAAGACCTGCAGCAACGATGGGAGGATGACGCCAGTCTCGACGATAAGCGCCGCCGCGATGGGTCGCTGTCGATCAATATCATCCTGTCGATGCCGGCGGGAACCGATGCTGTCGCGGTCAAGGATTCTGTCCGCGCGTTTGCCATCGAGACGTTCGGGCACAATCACGACTACGTCTTCGTCCAGCACCTCGATGACAAGCATCCCCACGTGCACTTGACCATTCGGTCTCTGGGCCATGACGGCAAGCGCATCAATCCCCGCAAGGCGGATCTTCAGGCCTGGCGCGAACGATTTGCCGGCGAACTCCGGCTTCGCGGAATCGCAGCGGAGGCAACACCGCGGCGAACCCGGGGACGGGTTCGAAAGGCTGATCGCGGGGTGGTGCTCGCTTTGCGCAAGCGAAAGATTGCGCCCGACGTCGATCGGCTGGCCCGGGAGGAGGTTCTCCGTGACGTGAGGGGTGGCAAGACGACAGAACGACCTTGGGACGCCCGGATCCGGTCACGTCAGAACGCAATCCGGCAAAGATATCTTGAATACGCGGTTGAGCTGCAGCGCGCGGGAACGGCGCGCGATCATGCGCTCGCATTGCAGATCCACCAATTCGTCAAGGACATGCCGGAGATCGAAACCCGCCGGCATGCGTTGAAGAACGAGCTTTCGGAGCTTGCCAATGCCCGGCGCCAGGGCGCGGAGCAGGGCGTCGATGCCCACCGGCGCGGTGAAACGCGAGACGACGGGCGGACCAGATAGCGAACCGCGGGTTTGGATCTAGGAGCCTGTCCCTATAATGGACTTAGGATTAAGCGAGGCGGGTTCTGAAGCTTTTTGGGGAGACAGGTTCTCCTCAGCGTGCGGCGGCGAGTTTTGCGAGGTTGTGGGCGATGCAGATCATGGCCCATTCGGCTTTGACCTTGTCGATGCTGCGCAGGAGGAACTGGCGGAAGCCTCT
>NZ_PYCN01000073.1 GCF_003062295.1 Bradyrhizobium algeriense
AAGCGAAGCCGTTCTTCCATCACCGAACTCGCTTTCCACGGCATCCACACCTCCCGCTTGCAAAAAAAGCGAAAAGTGTAACCCATGTGTCCGGTACGAAATGTCACCTATGTCTCGGGCCGCTCACAAATCATGTGTTCTCCGTGCGATCACGCTGGCAATTGAGCCCAGCTGCCGCAGCCAATTCTAACTCGAGCTCTGAATTCCCGACAGGCAGAACCGCGCGGCTATTCTCCGAAAGGCACGTTTCTCTCTGAACCTCTGGACTCGGCCTATCCGGTACGGTTCTCGAAATTCGATCGTTTCGAGCTGCTTACGAGATTCAGCGGAAAGGACTCTGTTTCTGTCGGTAGGCGAGAGCGTCCGATTTCTACGATCGGACTCCAATTCAACATCTCGAGGTTCGACTCCTCCCGCCCCTCCGATTTTCATGGCGATGCAGACGTTATTCCGCGTGTTGCCCGGCACGACGGTGTGCACGAAGTATTTTGGCGATGAGGTGGTGATTACCCGTCGTTAGCTGGGCGCCACCGGTTCAGCAGCTGGAGCTGTGTCCGGATTGCGGCTTTCCGGGCTGTCATAGCTCATGGTACCCGCTTTACGCGCCTCAAGAGTATCGACGAGTGTACCGGGGTCTTTCCAACCCTCTTCGACCGAGCGAATGCGCATTGCAACATGAAGGATTTCACTAGCCCAAGAATTGTAAGATTTTGAAGCGGTATCGTAGATCGTCTTGGCTAGCTTATGTTCCATTGGGGCTTCGTTCGCTGCGGTGTTGGCCTTGCGTCTAGCCCGGTTCATGACTTTGATCACGTCCCCGGCTAACGAGACGCCCAATAAGCCTATGCGAGAAAGATTTGCGTCATAGATGGGCGTACTAAAGCTCGGGAACTGAATGTTCTGCTTCACAGCTGGAGCATCGCGGTTGAGCAAAGTTTCCGACAGTTTTGAGAACTGCTCCATGACATTCGCAGAGTTGTGAGCCTCTGCGAGTAACCCGATCAATTCAGCACGGATGGCGGCGTGCAACAACGCTCGTTCTCTGCGTTCTCTGATTGTGGCCGATGCGTCGTCCAGCTCTGCCTTATGAAGACGTGCTTCGCGGTCGAGCTCAGCTTGATTGGCTTGAGACCTTGTGAGGTTTGCGAAGCCTAGCCTCGCCTGATAGGCAATGATCCCGAGACCAATGACCGAACCGGTCAACGTTGCAAGACCAGGATCCAATTTAAAGCCAGAGCTGAACATAATCAGGACGGCCATAGTTGCGCTAAACGCAGTTAGCGCCAGACATCCGATCAAGATGAGCTTCATCGACGCCGGCAGCGCCTTCAGGTCAACGATTTCGTCACGGATTCCGGGCATGCGAATCTCGTTGGTTGAAAGTGTTGCCAATACCACTTTTCTTGGGGACGAAATAGGCGATGAAAGGATTCAATGCCATTGGCAGCCTAGTTATCGATAAGATAACCTGCTACCTGTGGTTTTCAGCCGGGCTTGTCCCGGCTTTTATTTTGGGGTTTCCAGTGGACGCTGAGAAAGTTCAAAACATTGTCACCTACAGTGCCGGCGCTGTCGCGGTGTTTTCAATCATTGGCGCTTTGTATCAGGCGATGAGCAGAGAAGGGGGAAGTGTCGCCCCCGTGCTTGGCGTCTTTCTCGCAGCCTGCGTGATTGTATTTCTACCCCTTATCAGCCAGTTCAGTTTCTTCGGACTGGAAACGCGGATGCGAGACAAGGTTCTTGAGGTTCAGGCTATTGAAGATCGCATACGTAAGATCGCTGCCATCAACGCCCGAGTGACCTACATGAGCATTGCCTGGGCCAACCGAATGGGATCGCCGTCGGCCAAAGAAAAACAAACGCTCTTGGATGATGTCGATAAGCAAATCAGGGAGTTTAAAGTAACTGAAGAAGAGCGACTGCGGATCGTCCAGCCCGTAGTCAACATGCTCAAGTACGACTTCTTCCTGGACTACAGGCAAATAATTTACGACTACGCGGGCATCCGGTACGGGATTTTGGTCGAGAACGCGAGAAATGAAGCCCCTGAGACCCGCGAATTGAGGGACGCTCACAGCGATGGGATGGGAAAATACAACAAGAGGGTAGACATCAGCGAAGTCTGGCGCCGGTTGGACAGTTTTAATTTCGGCGAAGAGCTCAACACGTTGACCCCGACGGAATGGCTGAACGACGATGAGAAGGTTGTCGCCAACGAATTCAGGAACAAGCTAGTCCGGATTGTTGCTGAGTGCGAGAAAAAGGGAGGCTACACGTCCGAAGCAGCACAGTTGCAGGATGCCATAACGGGCGACAGCAAGGAATTCACGGCGTCACTGTTCCGGGTGCAAATCGATAAGCTGAAGAGCCTTGCCAATCCAAAGTGAGCTGTACGCATAATAGGTCGTGAAAGAGAAGAAGCCCGTAGAGTTCAGTGGGGATAACCAAGATATGTGCTGCGGCGCTCAGCCCTTTACGACCTCTGGATCTCGCGACTGTGACCGGCGCGCTTACATCCGTTCAAGAAGAGAGCTGGCTTTTGCCACATCCTGTCCGGATTGGCTCAGAATCGGTTAGGAGGAAGAGATCCGAAGAGAGCAGGGAGCGCCGATGCAGATCCACGGAAAGAGCCATCTGGCGGAAGCTCTTCAAGGCCTGTCAAAAATTCCAACGGATCACGACGGCCGCGTTGGGTGGGATTCGGCCAAACTTGAGCACGGCAGCTTTGAGGTCCTCTATAATCTTACATTCGATCCGCCGATCGATGATTATGAGAAGGACGCCGCGATTTGGTCTGCGCTGAATGAGTGTGCGCGCGCCAAGGATTTCACCCCTCGATTCTTCATCCAGAAGTTAAGGGCCTTTCTCGAGGGGCTGCTTAGTAACAAGCCGCGAACGTTCATGGCCGTAACCCAGATCAACGCCCGAGTTGGTACGCAGCTTCCGGGCAAGATCATGTCAGTCGACGGATTGGTCGAGATCAGAGCGAGCCTGCCACCTTCAAGTCTGAAAGTGATTGAGAAACTCGAAGGCTTCGAACGGCAGCGGCTCAATCTGCAAGATGACTTTGCCTATCTCATTATGAAAGTGAAAGGCCGGAACGACCGCGCGGCGCTCAATGCCGCCTATCGCCGAATGAAATACTCTCTTGGCATCCTGAACATGGCAACGAGCGGCTACGGAGTCAGCAAGCGCTTTGGCTTCCCGAACGCTCCGATCGGAAAGTTTCTGTCGGCGTCACCTATATTCCTCATCGATACAACGTCACGGAAGCTCGGCAACTGGCAATCCGAGAGCTATTACCCGACAGCCTGGAAAAGAAACTTCTCCGTTTGGCAGGCGCACGACGCCGCACACATCACAAAGTTTGCCAAGAACGTCGCTTCCGACCTTGCGCGGATCGACTTCAAGGAAAAAATGGTCCAGGCGGTATTGCTGTTTCAAGAAGGGCTTGAAACGAGCCACGTCGAGGTCGCGCTTTTAAAAATATGGACCGCTATCGAAGTGCTGTGTGCGCGGGAAGAGCGAGAGCCGACACAGCGCGTAGTGGAGCGCGCGAGCTCGATCTTCGACAATTTCCGGCATGCTGCCATGCGCCTGAACTTCATTCAGGACTATCGCAACCGCGTCGTTCATCGCGGCGAGGCCGGCGATCACGCGCTACTTTGCGCCCAATATGGCAGCCTTTACCTGGCCGCCCTTATTCGGTTCTTCCTTTGGAATATTTACAATTTCAGGAAGCGCGAGGAGATACTGGATTTTCTTTCCTTGCCGCTTGATACGCAAAGGCTCAAAAGCAACATCGCGCTGAACCGTACCCGATTGAAGGCTGCAACACGCATGGCCGCTAGGGAAGCTGAAAGCCGGTCATGACTAACATTGCCCGATTGACACTCCTCTGAGGTCGGGGCCAACTATCACGGATAAAGTTTGGTCGCAAACGGAGTCAATCGGTCACTGATAAGAACATTACACAAACCTTATCAGTTGCCGGGCAAATTCCATAACCTTCGATAGACGAGTCCGATCAGGGTTACCGTGATAGCGATGCAGCTTCCGATCATAGGTGAAGAAGTTTCGCCTGACGTTATACCGGACAGCACCCGTTGCGCGCGTTTGCCAGCCTAATTATCGAAACCGACGAACACCGTAGCTTCCTCAACCGACTTTCGCTCCGACACGACCGCATTCGCCGGAAAAGTTTCATCCGGCCAGCCCAGCGCGATACTTTTCATGATGACCTGATCGTCGGCAATCCCTGCGTGCTCGCGCACCACGGGGGATTGCATGATGCCCTGGCTGTTGATCACGGCGCCCAGCCCGCGAGACCAGGCGGCATTGACTAGGGCGGTCGCGACGGCGCCACAATCGAAGGGCGTATCGTCACTGCTGTCAAGCAGTTGCTTGGCGACACTTTGCGTTGCTTTCTGACAGCGAGCAGACGAAATGTCGGTGCCAGGCGTGGGTCTGCCGATGGCCCATCGCTGACGTCGAACAAGTGTTTAGCACCGGTTCGATGGGAAGCCGGCACGAGCCGCATCACACACAACGGGTTTGGAGAACGAGATACCAAACCATTTGCTCGTCAACGAGCCATCATTGTCGATCCAGGGGATCGGCGGCAATTGCGGCAGGTAGGATGCGTACGGCATCACTTTCGCAAGCGTCACTCGGCCCGGAAACCGTGCGAGGAACGCCTTGTTCATTCCGCCGTCCAGTCCGCTGTAGATCGGGGCAGCCGGCACGTTGTCTTCAAGCAATCGCGCGTATTCGAGCTCGTCAGCGCGCCTCTTCTCCAGCGCCCGCCGCGCGATTTGCGGATTGACGACGAAGGGGGGACATTTTTCGGCAGGGTTGAACACAAGAGGAGACGGCGAATTCGGGGGAGGTTGCGCATCGAATACATAGCGGCGGTTGCACACATCCACCGTCGGTTCGAGTTGCGTCGTCTCGAAATGATCGTTGCCGATCTTGAGCATTTTCCAGAAGGAGAGGTTCGGATTATTTCGATGCCGCGCCAGGTTCGCTGGCGTCAGGCGGAACGGATAGGCCTGGACCTGGAACGACGGCCGGCCGCTGAGCGAGTCGCGCGCCAGCGAATAGATTTCGCTGATCTGTTCGTCGGTCATGGCATAGCAACCGCTCGACCAGCAGTCGCCGTGGATCATGAGGAAGCTGCCGTTGCGCTTGTTCGCCTTGTCGAAGCTGTTGGGGTAGCCGAGGTTGATCGAAAGATAGAAGTTGGAGTTGGGGTTCATCAACTCAGGCGTAATTGTATAGAACCCTTCCGGAGCCTGTCGGTCGCCCTCATGCAACTTCGGCCCGAGATCGCCCGACCACCGGCAGATCGGATAGGTCTTGAGGATCTGAAAACGGCCGGTCGTGTCCTGTTTCCAGACTTCGAGCTCCGCCTCTTCCTTGAAAAGACGCACAACGATAGGTGAATACTTTGGCATCTTCTTCTGCTCGAGCAGCGCGAGCAGCTCGGCGGGCAGTTCCTGCGTTGCCTTGGCCGGCAACGGCTTGCTGCTTTCGCCAAGGCACGTGACCGGCGTCAAGGCAGCGGCCAAAGCCGCCGCCAGCACAAGAGCCTTAGCCGTTCCGATTGAATCGGAACGGGGCTCTCGCTTCTTGTTTTGACGCGTTTTCTTGACGCGAACCGGTACCCACCCCGGATCAAGTCCGGGGCAGGCTTTCGCTGGAAAACGCTCCAGTGCACGTCGGACCATGGCGCGGATCACTGCTGTACCTCCAGCCCTTCCGCCCGCGCGCCGCTACTTCTCGAACCCGACGAACACCGTAGCCTCTTCGACAGACTTCCGCTCCGACACCACCGCATTCGCCGGAAAAGTTTCATCCGGCCAGCCCAGCGCGATGCTTTTCATGATGACCTGATCCTCGGCGATCCCTGCGTGCTCGCGCACCACGGGGGATTGCATGATGCCCTGGCTGTTGATCACGGCGCCCAGCCCGCGAGACCAGGCGGCATTGACCAGGGCGGTCGCCACGGCGCCGCAATCGAACGGCGTATCGTCGCTGCCATCCAGCACGCGGTCATAGGTGATGATCACGCAGACGGGCGCGTCGAATTGACGGAAGCCGCGTAGCACCCAGTCCTGGCGCTTATCTTTGTTATCGCGCTCGATTCCCATCGCGGAGAACAGTTGCTTGGCGACGCCGACCTGCCTGTCGCGGTGCTTGCCTGCAAAGGCCTGGCCCGTGCGGAACTCGCGCGACTGCGGGATGCCCGCCACCATCCGCTCGGTGTTGCCGGCGCGGATCCGATCCAGCGGTTCGCCTGATATGACGTAGAAATTCCAGGGCTGGGTGTTCATCGACGACGGCGCGCGCATCGCCAAACCAATGACTTCCGCAATCAGCGCCTTGGGTACTGGATCAGGTCTGTAACCGCGGATACTCCGGCGACCGAGAATAACGTCATCAAACTTCATCTGTGCCGAATTCCCCTGATAAGTTTTGAAACAGCCTGGATTTTTGCGGTTTCTGCACCCCCGCGCAAGCGACGGCGGCGTGTCTTCAACGGTCCAGCCACGCGGAACATGATCGCATCAATATTGCGCGCACGCAGTCGTTTTAGCGAATTCCGGGATGATGAAATTGTGCCGCTGATTTGCCCGACGTGTCAAGTTTTCGGTCTAGCCGGCGGTTGCGGCGGCCGCCGGCTACTTTGCATGGGGTTGTTTTCGATATTTTTGGTGCGAGCCGCGGCGACCCGGCGCGACGGCGCCCGCCTGAAGCCGCACAGGCCTCTTCAGGCTGTTGCTCAAATAGTGGGTTTTGGTCTGGGAAAGCCGAAAATTCCCGAATACCGATCGCCAGGAGGATGTCATTGCCAACGGCGAAAGATGACGCTGGCGTTGACGCCTCCGAACCCGAAACCGTTCGAAATCGCATGCTCCATCGTCATGCGCCTGGGTTCACGAGAGACGAGGTCGACGCCTACGGCTGCCGCGTCGCTATTTTCGAGATTGAGGGTGGGCGGTGCGACCTGGTCGCGTAATGCGAGGATCGTGAAGATTGCTTCCGCTCCCCCGGCTGCGCCGAGCAGATGACCGGTCGTCGATTTGGTGGCGCTGACGGCAATTTTTCCGTCGCGGCCGAACACGGCTTTGATCGCTTCCAGTTCGGAAATGTCGCCAACCGGCGTCGAGGTGGAATGGGCGTTGAGATGCTGGATGTCGCCGGGCTTGAGGCCGGCCTGCCGCAATGCGCCTGCCATCGCACGTCGCGCGCCGTCGCCGTCCTCGGGACCCGACGTGATGTGGTAGGCGTCAGCGGTCGTGCCATAGCCGACGATTTCGGCGATCGGCTCGGCGCCGCGGCGGATCGCGTGTTCCAACTCTTCAATGACGAGGATACCGGCACCTTCGCCCATGACGAAGCCGTCGCGGTCGCGGTCGAAGGGCCGGGACGCACGCGCTGGCGTTTCGTTAAAGCCGGTCGAAAGGGCGCGGGCGGCGGCGAAGCCACCGAGGCTCACGAGATCGATGCAGGCTTCCGAGCCACCGCAAATCGCGACATCCGCTTCGTCGGTTCGAATGAGGCGTGCGGCATCGCCGATCGCCTGCACGCTCGCGGCGCAAGCGGTAACCGGCGTGCCGATGGGACCCTTGAAGCCGTAGCGGATGGAGATATGACCGGCCGCGAGATTTGCGAGAAAGGACGGCACGGTGAATGGCGAGAGGCGCCTGACCCCGCGCTGATCGGTGGTGCGAACTGCCTCGACGATTGCCGGAAAGCCTCCGATGCCCGATGCGATCACGGTTGCCGTGCGCTCGAGCGAGTGTGCGTCGGAAGGAGTCCATGCCGCTTGTGCGACGGCCTCGGCCGTGGCGACCAGTGCGAACAGGATGAAGCGATCCATCCTCCGCTGATCCTTGGGAGGCACGACCAGATCCGGATCGAAGCCGCCATCGGGATCGTCGGCCTTTGTCGGCACGATTCCAGCGACCCGCGCGGGAAGGGCAGCCGCCCATTCGGGAAGGGGAGCCAGCCCGGAACGGCCCGCAAGCAAGCGGGACCATGCCAGCTCACTGCCACAACCCAGCGGTGATACCAGTCCCAACCCGGTAACGACGACGCGACGCATAGAGATTACCTTTTTGAGCTATCCAGAAGGCAAGCGCGAACGGCCCGGCCGAGATCGGCTTTGGCAGCCCGGTTACGTCGGCAATCCCATCTGCTTCCGAAGGCTCTTGTCGAACATCCGTTCGGGGACGAAACGACGCAGCAGGCTCACCTGCCGCGCCATCTTTCCGCAGGTATATCGCCGACGGGGCGACGTCGTCGTCGCGGCTTCCACGACCCTTTCGGCTACAACCTCGGGACTATCGGCTGTCTTCATGGTCTCACTCATAATCGCGCTGGAGCGCATTCGCGCCGAGACGTATGCGTCCAGGCTCCGATCCGGAAGCACCATGTTTTGTTCGAATGAAGTGCGGGTATACGCCGGCTCAAGCAAGCAAATTCGAATGCCGAAGGTCCGCACCTCATGGTCAAGGGATTCCGAATAGCCTTCGAGAGCATGCTTGGTGGAGGAGTAGAGGGCCGAGAACGGGGCGGGTATCAAGCCAAGGACCGAACTTATATTGATGATCCGTCCCGCCTTCTGTCGTCGCATGACCGGCAGGACCGCGTTGGTCGTGCGGATCACTCCGAAAAGGTTTACGTCGAACAACGCCTGGGCCTGGTTCACTGAAGATTCTTCAGCTCCCGCAAGCAGGCCGGTCCCCGCGTTGTTGACCAGAACGTCGATCCTGCCTGTCGTATCGAGCACCTTGTCGACCGCCGCCGTGACCGATGCGTCATCTGTCACGTCGCAGGTGACCATCGTGATCCCCTCGAGCGTACTCGCGACGGCACGCCTGCTGGTGCCGAACACTCGGAATCCAGCCTGGTGCAGCGCCTTTGCGGAGGCCTGCCCGATCCCTGTAGAAGCCCCGGTCACAATGGCCACTTTACCGTCTCGTCGCATAGGAGCCTCCTCGATGGAATTGATCAGCGTCGCGCATCCGAGCGGTGCAAACCCCGCTACGGCGATAACAGCCGATTGTTTGTTACCGAGCTTTTTCTGAATACCTGGTCGCTGGCTTACCCGACTGCATGAGCGCACGGCTCAATGCCATGCGAGCGTCCTCAAAGCCGGTCCAGAGCGATGAATTCTCCAGCGACGGAAAGCAGACGGGCTCGCCCTGGTCCAATGCCTGGAGAGCGGTATCGACCAATTGCTCCGCGGACATGAAGAGTTCGTTGGGGAAGGGGGCTGCAGTAAGACCGGATGCTTCAAAAAACTCGGTGCGAACCGGACCGGGAAGCACCGCCTGAACAACGATGCTTGTCTTGGCAAGCTCCATCTGGAGCGAGCGTGTGAAATTCAAAACATATGCCTTGGAGCCGGAATAGCCCGCGCCGGAGGGCGTCGGCATCACCGCGATCATGGAGGCGATGTTGATGACCGTACCGGAATTGCGCCGCAGGAAGCCCGGCAGGGCGGCATGAGTCAGTCGTGTCAACGCCAGAATATTGATTTTTATCAGGTTTTCCAGCGCGTCCGCGGTCACTTTCGAGGTCGGTCCAAGCGCTCCCAAGCCTGCATTGTTGATCAAGACGTCGATGTCCTCCCGCTCGGTTAGGAGTGCTTCAATGCGCAACAGGTCCTTCGCATCAGCAAGGTCGGCAATCACGATCTCGACCGTGCGCTTCGCCTTGATTTCGATTCTCTTGGCAACGTCCTCTAGGTGGTGTGGACATTTAGCGGAGCCATAGGACGATGGCGGCGAGAGTAACGACGGCCCGATAGTTTCGGGCGGTCTTTTCGAAGCGGGTTGCGACGCGGCGGAACTGCTTGAGTTTTGAGAAGCA
>NZ_PYCN01000074.1 GCF_003062295.1 Bradyrhizobium algeriense
TCGCGCACAAAGTGGGCCGTGTGCCCGGAAGGCACCAAATCCTGGATCGATGGCGGCAGCAGCCAAACCTGATCAACGTCCCAAGGACGAAATGTCTTGCTCATCCACCGTTTGAATCACGACGCTTATTCTTCGTCGAGAAAAATCCGATTACTCGGACAGGCTCCTAGGGGTCTTTGAAGAAATTGCGAGGACTACCGGCGATTAACTAGGACCGAATGTTCAATACCGCTTACCTCGCCTTGCCATCTGAAAGGTAGAGCGAGCGCCCGAGCATTGGATCAGCTCGGGAGCAGCTTGCAAATGTGTGCGGCTGCTCATGGGCATTGCTTAAGAGTGGATAGGCAGGTGGGAAATTGACCGTATTGTATGACAAATTAGAGCTCCCCAGAATACGAGAACGACCGTGCTGACGGGTTGATTATGTCGCCGGAGCGTTAGGCCACCCATGGCGTGAGGTATGCATCCGAGGAGAGACGCCTTGCATCGAGATGGATTAGTTGTTGAGAACTGTGCGCATGGACAGCCGCAATCAGTGGGCTGAATCGGCTTGAACTAGTGGAGGGCGAGTTTGGTCTGACTGATCCGCGTATTGGTGCTTAGTTTGGCCACGGCTGTAACATCGACCTTATAGGGTCCATCTGTTTGGAATCCTGCGTAACAGGGTCAAGAGTGCTGAATTTCTGCACCATTTAGCGCCTGCTTCGCAAACTTGCACCGCTCTTCCAATTAAAAGAGATCGTCCAGGTAAGGAGGTTGCAAAATGAACGTCGGTGTCCGCAGGGAAATCAAGGCGCACGAATACCACGTGGGTCTTACGCCTGCGGCCGTCCGCGAATATTTGACGGCCGGCCACAGGGTGGTAGTCGAGACCAATTCCGGTGTCGGCATGGGCGCTATGGACGACAAAGGCCGGCGCAACGATTCTGGACTCCGCTCATGAGGTATTTGCATCGAGCGAGATGGTGATAAAGGTCAAGGAGCCCCAGCTTTCCGAATGGACACAGCTGCGAGAGAACCAGATCTCTTCACTTGTCCGCATCTGGTGCCGGACCCAGAGTAGGCCAAGGTGCTCCTAAAGCCTGGGTGCACCTCAATTGCTTGGGAAGCCGAGACTTGATGCGCATGGCAGGACTTCCACGGGTTGCGCCGATGAGCGAGGTCTCGGTCAGGCTTGCGATCGAGGCGGCCGGTAGCGGCCGCGCGCTTGGCCGGCTACAGATGCCCACTGGCACCACTTTGACACCGTGCCTTCGTGACCCGCGGCGACAGCTATATCGCAGAAAATTTCGAGTGCTAGCCGGCAAGCGGTATCAGGCCGCTCCGTTCGCTCGCAATTGGAAAAGCCGAGCCATATGCCGGCATACTGCCGGCGGAGTGCTTTTCTTAATCGGTCCGTCCTGGCCTTCAGGAACATCACCGCAGATTTGCAGGACGTTCGGGCTTCGGCATTATGGCGCGGCTCAACAAGGCTAGCGCAGAGTGCCTCTGAAAGACCCAGACGCCGTAGCGGCAATCGTCTCAATTTTGCGGCGCGTTCACGGGGAGAACATTGCACGTGCGTTACTCGCAGACGGCGTGAGCTTGGCGGCACTTATCGATGCGGCGTTCTCCTTGCCAATAAGCAACAGTGACGCTATCCGAGTGATCGCGAGAGCGCTTGACTCTGGCGATTTCAGCTTCACACCGGACATAGGGCCGCTCTGGCGCGTACGGTACATTTATGAAGATCGACGTGCATCTATGCGGGTCGTGGATATGGAGATGTCAACGCCGTACAGAACCTTCGCGAGTACTGAGATTTCGTTGCGGCTGTCCGTATGATGCGAAGTCCAAGTCCCTCTCACGTTTTTTTCTATCAATCGGTTTGCAAATTTGGCGTCAGCCGTTGGACCCCCGGGTCCCCAGCTCAGGAATCAATATTGCAAGCCGAAACACAGGCTGTCGAGATGTACGCGAGCGGATAGAATGCGCCTCCCAAGAAACCTTCGGGCCGCTCGCTCAGTCCGGCTCTGAATAACGTCATGAGAGACGAGCAGTTCGCCGATGCTTTGTTGGGCTTGTCACTTTGCTTGTGCGACCCCTGGTTATTTTCATGGAATTGCGCTGATCGAAAGGCCGACGCCTTGAGATGCCGAATTTATCTGATGCGAAACGATCCGAGGTCGTACGGATTGTGGGAGCTAACTGCAAGCCGATTTCGTTGTGATTGGCGGCGGATAAACAGCTTCTGCCGCCCTTCACCTTGCTGAGAAAGGCCGCGCGCGTCGCGTTGCTGGAGACCACGGAAATGGAATTCGGCGGCTCTGGGCGTAACGTTGGGCTGGTCAATGTGGGCATGTGCGTTATGCCCGACACGCTCACGCTTGAGCCGCCCTTCGAGGAACGGGCTGATCGAACGGCTTGGCCGCGGACCACAAAAGGTCTTCTTTCTGATTGAGAAGCATGCATCGAATGCGAACCCGAACTGGGGACATCCTACATTGTGTCGTCGGTGTCGGCGCTGTTCTTTCCCGGCGGCAATTGGCGCGTTGCTCATGCCCTCAACGTAGATGTGGCAGGGCTTCTTCGACTCTCATCGCCAAGGTTGGTGACAGAAATGCTATTTCATGTCATGCGGCAACAGCCGATGGCGTTACACGCCCGCCGTTTGCTCGTCTTAAAGGTGAGCGACAGCTTCCGCTTGGCCGCGGGCGCCACCATTCTTTCCCAACAGATCCTTATGCATTATCAGTATGCGTCAGCCAGAGGCCATTTAAGCCGCGTGTTCTCCCTCTCCCACGTCTTCAGCCGCTGGCTCCGAGACCTCCAGCCCGCCGAACAAGGCTTTCTATTTGTAGATGTTGGAGCCGCTGACCCCACTTCGGGCATAAGTCGGGAACCGATACGCCGGCCTCGTGCTCCTTGAAGCCCTATAATCTGCTCTTCAGAAAGCGGCGGCGGGCACGCTTCCGAGCCGGTGCAATGTGCCTGAGCAGTTTTCGATGTTGCCACATGTCTTGCAATGGGCGACTACTGACCAGGGCACCGCCTAATGAAAGAGCGACACTGTTTTCTCCTCATGATGAGTTGTTTCATGCTCAGTTCGCCGTACACGGGACCAAAGCGCGCGCAGAGGATTGCGTGACAGGGAGTCTCCCTTTCAGCTGAGGCAGGGGCGATACTACAGGTCCGAGGGTCTTCCTAGTTCGGTGCGTAGCGTCCAAATCGCGCTATTTGCAAGATGCATTATGTCCTGCTCGCCGTTTCTCAGTGAGAGTTCTAGATCAGCTCGTAATCGATCGCGCAGCAATTCCTTGGCATTATGCACTAGCAATGGATCCGTCTCGACAATGCGCCATGACTTGTCAAATGCGGCGCTCACGACGCTGTCAGAGGCTGGTCCATGATTAAGAACTCCAGCGTGACATGCTCATAGAACGGATACACAAGTCGCCCGATCGAAAGTGGGTATATCGACCGGCCGGCCCGTTTTTTGCCAAAGACCTAAAGCCCAGCTTCATTAAAGCCAGCATGCAAGTACTCCCGCCAGACAGATACCACGTGTTGCCTTGTCATAACGGGTTGGTATGCGCACTGAAGCGCTTTAGTCTGCTGACAGCGCTCTCGATGGACCAACGAAGCCAATAGAGACGTTTGGTGAAGCCGAGATGACCGCTTTCGTTTTCAAGCCAATTAAGTTCTTTCGCGCAATTTGGCATTGTCGTTGACTTCGTCGCCAAGCATGCGTCTCGGTGGCCTCACTCTGTGGATCAGTCGCTCCGCGACGAGATAGTCGTGTCCTTCACCTCTGCTCAGCAGAACGGCGATTAGACGTCCTTAGCACCTGCGAGCGTCGGGATCTTCGTCGTTGCAACGTGAGGCGCCGATGTCCGAGACATGCATCGCTATGACAGCTCAATCCGTGGCAGTTCGCGCACGTGCATCAGGCTGTCAGTCACCGACAATCGGCGTGCGGTAGGGACGTTTCGATTGTGGTTCCCACCTCGAAGACGGCGATGTACGTGAGTCAAATTGTTGGAATTGTCTCCAGACTAACAAATCGCCGCTTCTTATCGTACGCCTCACGAGATCGGCTTTGTATGTGTAAGGCAGCGATGCAAAGCATAAGGAGCAAGCTTACAAGCGATCGAATCGTTACCGAAGGCCGGACTGCGATGTGATCGAGAGCTTTCCGTTAACGAATAGCGCTAAGACCTGCCCGTCATTCCAGGCAACCACGTGAAGCTTGATCCCTTGGATGATCTCCCTTGAAGTGATAGTGCCTGCGCAGCCGAACACGTAAACGACGTCTGCGTAGTTTGAGCCCAACTGAACATTGCTGAGCTCCGATTTCTTGACGCGACAATGCCCGGCTGGGAGTGAGCGAGCGTCAACTGACTTGTAAACCGCATCCTGGTCATCACGGACGACCGGATTGACGAGAGCTCCGCTTGGTGAAGCGCTGGCTTGTGCCGGTTGAGGGCCGCTCGATATCTGGGCTAGCTGCACGAACAGCCACGCGAAGGCCGGAATTGTTACTCGCCAGTTACTTGAACGGCCTATCAGGACGAATGCTTCAGAGATTTTCATCGAATGCCAGATGCCTTGTAAATTTCAATACTCAGCCACTGAGGTAGAGAGGCGGCAGAGGCCGCCTGCGATCCACGATCAATCGTTGTATGCGAAGTAGGAGTCGTCTTTGTAATCAAACATGTGGGCTTCACCTCGCGCTACGTTCACTGAGAAGTAGGATGATGCGTCGTGGTCAAAGCCGCTGTACACTCCCAAGCATTCAGTGAGTATAAAGTGCGACTTTTCACCGTGGTGGTACAGGTTCAGTACTCGCCAGCGACGTAGTGGATGACGTAGTCGTATCCGCTACCTGCGCCGCCGCGTACACGCGCCGATCCCGCAATAAGCATGACGAGCGCATTGTTGATGTGCCTGAATAAGCAAGCAACGTGCCGAACTCAAAATCTTCAGCTTCTGCAGGCGCTTCATATTGCTCTGTTCAAGCGACTTGAACCTTACGTGGCGTCAGGGTGTAGAGATTCTCGCCAAGCTAACGAACGGGGACTTCGGTGTCCAACAGGACATCTGACGAACCCGCGTTCCGCAAACGAAACTAGTTGCCGCCCATGCTATTGTTCATTTTGCTGTGGATCTTCTTCGCTGTATTTGGCATACTTTACGCCACGAGCGCACATGGCTCTCGTGTGGGCAGCGCGAGCGCTACGCGCCTTGCGTTCGCCCCACCCAAACACCCAAACGACGAGCATTCTAACCTGACAATCAGGAGAGCGCCTCACCCGACGGGGCCGCGCGGTTAGCGCGGCTCGCCGCGGACCCTAACTCCATCTTAGGAATTAAGCAGTGCCAGGTCACTGCGCTATCGCAATGGCGAATGTATCCGGAACAGACAGACGTGCATTGTGCCGCGACCGTTGTGGCGCGGCTCAACTCTCCTGGAGGAGTTGTTCCGCTTGCCCTTTGAATTCGCCGTGCCCGACCTCCTCCATGACAGGGAACCGGCAGGCGCACGCGGCGACCGTGGGATTGGGACTTCCGGTTGAAATCCTCCCCCCCCCCGAGAGCCGCGCCCGCTCAAGATCAATCACGACGATGTGTCGGAGACGCGGATCCGCCATCAGATCCATTGGTCCGGTCACCTTCCTGAACTTGCAAGTCGTCGATCCGACATTTGGCCCGCGCTCATTCGATCGACGGGCTGCTACCCGTCTATGTCTATGGTCTCGATGCAGAGCCGGCTCGCGGTTTCGAGGTGGTTTAGATCAACGTTGGCTTCCCGGGCATGCGTCAGTTGGTTCGCGACGCGATCGACAAGAAGTCCAAGCGGGCATGATTATGGCTTTAAGCCAACTGCTCCAGCGGCTCCAGCACGAAACGACCCAATTTTCAATTCGCACCTATGCTAATGATTCACACCTATTCTGATGAACCTGCGAAATTCAACCTTGGGCAACAGATCGTGCGAGGCGGTAAAAGGCAATTGCAAAAATGGCACGAAATCTGGGCGCTGTCAGGGCGAAGGAGAGGGCGGCCCTGTGCCCCAGGATTCGGACTGGTGCCCAGGCCCGAGCGACCTCGAAAGAACGGCCCTATTCGGGCGCTCTACAAGCCTTCGAAATATCGATCGAAGGCTGTAAGGCCTCGGCCGGGTATTTTCACGTCGTCGCGCCCATAGATTTCGCGGCGCAGGTACTTTAATTCGCTTTCGCACTCTTTGCCCTGACATCCAGATACCAGGTCCGACGGCTCCCATCGCCGTGTGAGCTCCAGCGATCGCGTCGCGCTTCGAGGACGTCGCGGTACGGCAATCGGCGGCCTTGGAGTGCAAATGGGACGGTTAAGACGCTTACTCAGCGGGCCTCAGTTTTGAGCCCTGGTGCGCCCACCAAACAAATCCAACAGTTGCGGCTTCAGTGACGTCGTACCGACCGGTTTGCACCGTTTTCGGCCGCGGCGTAGCAAAACGAGTGAGCTTCAAGCGCGAACCAATTCTCAGGGCCCTCAAATGGTCGGGCAGTTCGGTGAGCTTCGGGATTCGTTGACCTCGCTCAAATCGCTGATGGCTGGTCGCCACCAGCACAGGCGGACTATCGGTTGGTGAAATCCGTAAAAGAAGGGCGCTTGATCGCGGAATTTCAGCGTCGATACGGGAATTGTTGCATTAATCAATATCGACGCATCGTTACTGTTCAGGGCCACGTACGCGCGTTGATTCGATGCGCGCATTTCCAGGAGAGTCTTATTATGGCTAAAGTGCCTCCATTTCATTCGAAAAAACCGAATGCAAGAAACGTCTATCACGACAACGACAAGTGCACCGAGGGCAACAACATCGAACGGCAATATCTCGCCTCCGGCACTGCCGGGCGACCGCGCTGCGAACATTGCATCCGCCTAGCCTAGTTCACCCGCTGCGGTGGTGCAGATGATTAACCTGCACCACGGCCCTTCTAGCCGGCCGTCAACGATATCTCAGACCCGCTGCAAGCGCGCCCAGAGGAGCTTGATCATGGCTAAAGCGCCGCCATTTCATTCGACAAAACCGAATGCAAGGAACGAGCTCTCACGACAACGACAACTGCGCCGAGGACAGCAATATCGAACCGCAATATCTCGCCTCCGGCACTGGGGGGCGACCGCGCTGCGCACATTGTAGCCGCCTAGCCTAGTTCACCCACTGCTGTAACTAACTGCCACCAGGGCCCTCCTGGCCATCAACGACATCGTAAGCCCCATGCACTCTGAGGACTGGAAGGCCGCATTCCACAAGCTATGCGAGCGCGCGATAGACAGGCCAAGAACGGCCTGAAATTTACCGTTGGCTCCGGACAGGCGTGACCCAATCGTTTCGATACCGTCGGACCCGAGAACCAATACAGCCCTCCCAATCCCGGCATCTGTTCCGTGTCGCTGGCTGGGGTTAAGCTTTCCAGACTATTTTGATTGAATAATGCCAACTCCAAAAGCTTGCTGTCCTAACTTACCGGACCAAGTGTCCGAACTAGAACAGCACCCTCCGGCCTAAATCCCACAGTAGCTTTTTGCCCTCTCATTTCACAACAAGACTTCCGCCCTAGTACTGTTCAGATACTCCGACAAGTGGGCGCGCAGGAGCAACATTTCGCGCGAACGAGAGGAGCCCTCCTGGGCTACGGCAAGCATTGCATCGAGCTCGCTGGACCGCTTCGGCACTAAAGGGTGAGCGGATTAATGAAGTCACGTCGTGCTGAAGCGCTGCGCAAGAATTGCCGTCGCCGGCAATTGCTCCATATCCCGTAAGCAAAGAACCCGGTCGCACTCGCTGAAGCGGCGGAAGATCGGGTCGATGCTTTTGCGGATAGTTGGCGAGAAGGGTGCGAATACCACGCACTGATCGCCCTCAAGAGCCTCTCCGTTGCAAGGCGCTTGTCCGTCCGGAACCCTGAACGGATCGCAGGTCAGATACGTAAAGTGAAACGCGCACATCCGCCGATCTGAATAGCTTCGATGTAGATCTTAAATGTCAGCGGTCGGCTCCATACGACCAGGACAAATTTGCTCCCCGGGGAAGCACAGGGCAGCGAATTCAGAGACATCACAGCGAAACAAGACCATTCTCTACTGCAATTACTACGATCCCATTACATGCGACAATCTCCCTGATCGCATTCGCGAGGTGGGAATTCTATCGTTCTGAGCTCGACGAAGCTCGTCTATCTCCAAGTTTGTTTTGCCTTGTCTGCACCATCTCAGGTGTCGGGCTCTCTTGGCTAGAGAGATTAGCTCTTCCCTCAATCTCATGAGTTTTGGCCAGCATTGAGCCGAAAGTGCGCGAAGCACCTGTGCGGGGCTCGCTTTTCCCAAGACTGACTAAGTCAAGCTCTTTATCAGAGCACTGGAACCGGAGTCCGCGGGCTCTCTGCACTGCCAACAGCAGTTGTTTGTTGGCTAAGGGTACTCGCGTCAACGAAAAGGGCTCATCGTCGCATCCCTCATCCGGTCGGAACGCGCCTCCATAATCGACGAGAGCCGCCTATCACATGCTTTGGCGAAAAAGCTCTCGCACCCTTCTGCACAGAACATCTGCAATCGCGACCAAATGTCGAAGAGTCTACTTTTCATCCTCATAGGCTGGATCGACTTCACACATGCTTGAATTCTACTTGCACATACGGACACAAATTTGCAATGAGCAGGTGCTACTCATAGTTGCGGTAGAGGGCCTGAGGCAGGTTATCGATGTAAGATTGAAGAAAAATGGAGACAAGTTTGAAAACCGCGAAGCCCAACGTAGTTCCACTTCGACTGTGGAGTGGACAGTTGCTAAATTCCTGGCCCGATGAGCCTCGCTCTGATCAGCAGGTGACACGATCGAGAGTTCGATGCGGTTTCCATTCCTCCGACCCGACTGGATCCGAGGCGCTCGAGCAGGCCCTCAAGCTGTCAAGATCTATGATGGCGGCACCGAGGGAATTAGTTTTCGGGGCACTACCGCGGAAGCTCCCACGAAATGCTAATTATCATTTTAAGTGCGATAGCGACAGCGCCAAACCGCCAAGTAACCGACGCGTAGTGATCCTGAAGTCTTCCTGGACCTTGAACTGAGATGCAATCCACTCGAAGGGAGAAATCAAGCCATGTCGCATGCCATTGCCCCTAGCAGTCTGCTGAAGAACCCCCTCGCCACGGAGGGGGCTTGATGATTCACTTGATCATCTCGAATCGGCGGAGATGATCATGCGGGGCAGGTTTACGGATCAGGGCGGACTGTTTTCGTACATTGCGCC
>NZ_PYCN01000075.1 GCF_003062295.1 Bradyrhizobium algeriense
GTCATCGTCGGCAGCTCCCCGCAGGCCGCAGCCCAGTCGACCACCGCGCCATCGGCCACGACGCCGCCGCCAGCGGCAGTACAGCCAGGCGCCGCGCCATCCGCCGCAACGCCGGCAACACCCAATTGACCTTTGTGTTCGTGAGGTGACATTCGGTGCGCGTTAAGGACAAGCTGTCATATAGCCGTTATTTGGCCGACGTCCGACCTGCCTACATCAAGCCCGTCACTTCAGTTAGTCGTTACGCATCCGAGGACTGCCGCGCAACGATTACGCGCGCGCATAGACGGTCTTGGTTATGATGGTCGCTAGCCGGTTGAGACGTTCAGGTTGCGACGGACCGCTGATCAGAGGTGTTTTTCGACCGCGCGTAGCCTTTTCCATTCCCAAGGAAGCAACTCGTGCAGGCGCGAGGCAGGCAGATCGGCGATACGGGCCAGAACATCGGCGAGCCAGGCTTGCGGGTCGACATCGTTGAGGCGTGCGGTGGTGAGAAGCGTCAGCATGACAGCGGCGCGGTCTGCCCCGCGCTGAGAACCGGCAAAGATCCAATTGCGTCTTCCGAGAGCGATACCGCGCAGCGCTCTTTCCGCAGCGTTGTTGGTCAGGCAGATTCTGCCATCATCAAGGAAGCGGGCGAAGTCGGCCCAGCGCTTGAGCATGTAGTCGATCGGCTCGCGAACCGCGGAGGAGCGCGAGAGTGTGGCGCGTTCGGTCGAACAGCGGCTTGCTCTTTTGCTGTCGCAAGCTAAGCCGCTCGGCGGCGGTCAAGCCGTTGATCTCGCGCTCGATGACGAAGAGTGCATCGAGGCGTCTGACCGCCTCCAGCGCTATCGGGGAGATCGGCTTACCCTTCTTGCCCTCCCGGGCATTTTTTGCGATGTCGGCCAGCTCGAAGAACTTTCGCCTCGCATGCGCGAGGCAAAATGCCGGCATGATCGGCAGCGCTTTCTTCTTCGGATCGAACAGCGGCTCGAAGCCGTTGTAGCAGTCCGCCTGGACGATTCCACTGAACCGGGCCAGATGTTTTTGTGGATGCTCACGAACATCGGATCGCGATACGCACCCAACCTTGGGAAGCCTGCCAAAAGAATTGCCGAGATTGCGGTACATCGCATCCATAACGCGGGAGGTTTCGCGGAGCTAGGTGCTCCGTCCCTCCTCAGTATCGGGATAGACAAGTTTGGGGCTTGTTTTGATGTGCTCGAAAAAAGCGGCGAGGTCGCCACCAAAGCCAAGCGAGTTCTTTAATCTTTCCATCTCTCCGTGGATCCGGGCCGACCTCCTCCAGCCCGTACTCGTGGATTTGTGTCGCCGACGGCTCCGTCGTGGTCATGTGCCTGAGCGCCTGCGCGTAGAACTCAACCCCCGTTGGGGTGCTTCCAGGCGCCATCGTCACGTGCTGGACGAGGCCTCGAGCCGGCCCGCCGCCGCAATCAAATCGACGTAGGCCGGCTGGACGAACCTGATCATTGCTTCGATGGCTGCTTCAATAAGCTTGGGCTTCATCACGTAAGATATGGGCAGCGCCTCGACCTTCGCGCGGAAGTCCGCAAGCCACGTCGAGTCGTTTCCTGAAGCATGAAAGGGCACGCCGCCCAGAAGAATGCGACAATCCCGGATGACCTTGTCGTAAACAAAACCGGGGAGCAAGGATCCCCTTGCGAGAACGCAACTCGACACCATCGATGACTTGTGCGACCAAGCTGCGGACGCCCTCGAGGCGAGAGATGTACCCCCGCCACCATTCCCGCGTTGATCAGTGAAGTGGGTCATATGGCGAAAGAGATGGTTGTCACGACCACTGTAATTGGTCCACGGCAGGTAAGCGCGTCGGTGCTTAAGCGCCAACGCTCCGTGAGCATGGTTTCGGCGCTTAGACCGACACGAAATGCATCCCAGTTAGTATGCTGGCTGCCAATGATCCTGTCAGCCGGCGCCGGCATATATACATGGGGTTGGCGATTTGCACGCATCCCGTCGAGTCGGAGCTCTGGCCGTAATAGGGCCAGCCGATGAATGCGCCGACCTTATGGTTGGTGCCGCGCAGCAAATCGTAACCGGCGTCGGCCGTGTAGTATGTGAACCTTCCGTTGGCCTGGCCTGTTGATACAGGACAACGAGCGTTCGATGCCCCAATCTTCATTGTTTATGTTTCCTTTGTTGAAGCGCCCGAGGCCAATATTGCCCTTCAGGAATATTCCCCACGGGCTGTCAAGACCGCCAAATAGTTCTCCGGAAGTCTGTCCAGTCCGTGATAAGTGAGCCTCGAGATGAGAATGCTAGGATCTCCAGGTATATGAGGCACAGCGCTATGGTCCCATTGGAATCGTCCCCGGCTGCGCCAGAGCCGCGATCCGCCTTCGAATGACTAATCGGCCGTGTACGCAATGGGCGGCACGCTGGTGGGTTCTTTTGCATACAGCGGCGCGTCAGACCATTGCGCCGCCCGCGGGTCGGCGCCAAAGTGGTAATTCAACCTGACCTTTCCAATGTGATAGTTGCTCGATAGGCTGGTTGTGTTCGCCGGAAGAATTGCAAGCGGTGGAAACTGCACGGTCGGAGCGGTCGCGACACTCGGCCCGCCAAAATGCAGGTAGTCATACTCAAATTTGACGGACCATGCAGGCGTAACCGCCTGCCTGCGATGCAGAAGACTTCATCTGGTGCGGCTGCCGGGGCCGGCTGATGGCCAAGGTGCCCGGCTTCGCCCAGGCCATTGCCGCTGGCGCATCACCGAAATGGACAACTGGGACAGCGACTTCCTCGATCTTGTCGAAGAGGCGCATCTCACCTTCGAGGGTAAGTCCGATTGTGAAATCGCCTTCGGTGCGCTGAAGCGCCTTCTCGACGTCCGCTACAGCGCGCGAGACGGTTCGGCCTGCTCGGAGTTTCTCATGGGAATGACACGACGAAAATGACCCCGCCTGCGGTCGCGGATCGGTTATGATCGGCACTGCGGGCAGGCTCGTCGGCCAATTCTTCATACACAATGGCGACGATACAAGCTTCGTTTGCGAACGCGGCTGAGTGCTTCAACAGCCCTGGCAGGTCAGCATCACCTCATCGAGTGCTGCTTCGGTAAACCGAAGCAATTTCGCCGCGTGGCGACCGGCTACGAAAAGACGGCCAGAAACGACCTGGCCGCCATCACGATCTCGGCTGCCGTATTATGGCTCGATAGATCTCCACTCGAAAGGATCAGGGTAGCGAAGCCGCACCGTGGCCCTGCGCAGTGTCCCAAACGAACTTCGCGCCGTCCGGCAGTTCGCAGATGAATTCGCCCTGATTCACGACTTCGGTCGCCCCGGCGGTCAGCTTGAAGGCCCGCACCGTAAGCTTGCCTTCGCGGCTGAGGCTGTGGCGGAATGTATTCCGTCAATCCACGGTTTGATGCGCATTGGCAAAGCTGATGCCGTTCTGGGCCGTCACCCTGAAGGCACTTATAACCAACCCGGCCTGCGTGGCCGGTCCGGGCTTGCCGCCATCGACGGTGGTACAGCGGTTCAGGTCCAGTATGAGCTTCACATTCTTGCCGGCCTGCAGGGCACTGAGCACCTCGGCGTATTTCGGCGAGGGCTCATCGGCCTTGGCGATCGTGCTCACGCTTACAGCCGAAAGCAAGGACAACAGGATCGAAAGGCGTCTGCCACTGAACTTCATACGCTCTTCTCCTCCACAACAACCGCAGGTAACGCAAGCGCCAACTTGCCCGATGTCGTGTTCGCAAACAGCCTGGCGGAGTCCGGACATATTCGGTCGCAACAACTACACGTGTCGCAACCGCGCGCAAGTCGTTGCGAAGGATAATCCAACCTCACAACCTCGGTACGTAAGGTATGCGAAGTGGCTTCACCATTTGTGACACCCTCTGCACTGTTTGGTCCAGCGGGTGGCAGCGTCGAAAGTACAAACGGCAATAGTGCGTGAATGCAAAGGAGGCCGATATGACCGAGAGGGTGCAGGCTCACATATAAGCGTAAGCGGAAGAGTTTCGAACGAGCATTCAAGAAACGGGCATCTTGCCGAGCACTCCGTGTGGCCGCCCGGCAGGGACGCACCGCCCGAAGAAATGGTCGGGGAATGGACCGCCGGCGAAATTGATGCGATGGGACGACGAGCAAAATACTTGCTCGGTCAAGGGACTTTGATCTCGGTATACCGAAACAAGCTTGGCGGAATGTCAAATGGCGCGACGGCAGCGTTGACTTCTTGACCTCGCGCTTTGCGCGGCTCCGGGTCCGCCCCGCTCATCGCAATGACTGGCTGACCCGCGGCGCTCCCGCTCAGAACAGAGGGTGACATGCCGGACTCGTTCGCTACCATGCGGCGGTGCCTCGCGAGCGTATTTGCTTAGACGCTACCTAGATGTCCGTGCTGCGCTATCGAAATGGAAGCTCATGCGCCGTCATGATTTGTGACGCAGTAAATCTAATCCGTTCGGATATCGGCGTCCCTCTGGTCACAGGCCGCGCAAAGGAAGTCTCCCCGACATCGAAATTCGGCAATCGTCCGGCCACCGATCAAATCGATCTTGATGGCGTAACGCAAACTAAGCCCGGAGGAGATGGCCCATACGTACGCGCGCCCGCCCGCAAATGAAAATCCGTGTGGCCGGACACCGGCGATTTCGACGCCGATCATCGGCACCTTTTCGTGTGGCATATCATTTGCACGGGTTTATCTGGGTTGGACACGGCCAGGTGCCGCGCCATGCCCCAACCGGCCCGACGCACCTCATACCCGGCAGTGTGCGTCGGGCCGGTGCTGTTTCAGCATCGGAGATCGACGCTCGACCGCATTCATCGGTGTTAAGTCGGATGCAGCCGTTTGTGCGATGACCGATACAACGGTGCCGTTTCACTCGCGCTGTGCGAGGTGTGACACTGTGCATTGCCGCGCGTGCAACATCAAAAGCGCTTTCTGTGGTTCTGGCATGGAGAGCGCGTTCGCCAACGCGTCAAAGCTGCACCGTTAGGACTGATTTGCAGAGCTCAAATGATGCGCGATTTTCCGAACATCTCGATCAGCCTGTCTGTCGTTCCTACTACCGGATGGGGGCATCTCCTGGTTCGATATCGAAACGGCCGCGCTTCTACGCACGGTCCTGAACGGAGGCTGCAAAGGTTTCCCAGCACCAAACCCCATAAATCGATTTCCGTTTATGGCGATCTTCCGATGCGTTACATTGTAATCGATTCTGTGGCTGATCTTGGGGATGGAGTCACATAGCGGCCACTTCAGGCTGTGTTACGCTTGGGGAATGTCACGGCTCGCCAGCATATTCAGCACGTATACTGAGATCTGACCCAAGAGCCGTAGCAGCCTCGCATATCGCATAGGGGCCGCCACCTGGCCGACCACGCCGCAGGAGATATCGGCCTTTCGCGACAGCGAGGAGCGCGCCTCTTGCCGATCACGAAGGCGGGGATCAAGCCGGAGGGCGGGGGTTAGGGTAAGATCGATCGACCGAGCAGGCTCGGATAGCGCTCTGCTGATCCGGGCTATGCTTGTTTCGTTTCATCCGGCTGCTTGCTTGGCTGCATCCGCGTGCAAGCACGAAGCAAACGCGTTGTTAAGAATTGGCCCGCACTGATCTGCGCGATTCCGATTCGTTCCTTGCGAACAAAATAGAGTCGGATGGAGAACAAAGCTGTGATGCTGCTTGTCTCCCTGCTTCAGGTAAGGATCGGCTGGAGTTATGATCATCCGACCGAGCAGGGCGCGAATTCATGGCGAAGAAAGCGGGCAAGCAAGCATCGCGGCATACGGTCCTCGTGATCGACATCGGTGGTTCGCGTGTGAAGGTCACGACCAACAGGGAGCGAACCAGGCGCGCGTTTGCGTCCGATCCCGAGCTATCAGCGAGAGTGATGGTCAGGAAGGTCAAGGCGCTGACGAAGGACTGGTCCTATGACGTCGTCGCGGTCGGATATCCCGGACCTGTGGTCAACAACCGGCCCTTGTCGGAGCCTCACAATCTCGGTCTCGGGTGGGCCGGCTTCAATTTCGAAAGGGCCTTCGGTCGCCCGACCAAGGTCGTCAACGATGCGCTGATGCAGGCGATCGGCAGCTATCAGGGCGGCCGAATGCTGTTCCTCGGCCTCGGCACGGGTCTTGGCTCCGCGATGATCGTGGATGGCATTCTGGAATCGATGGAGCTGGCTAACCTGCCGTACCGCAACGGCAAGACATTCGAGCAATATGTCGGCGCCGCAGCCCTCAAGCGCGTTGGAAAGAAGAAATAGCAACGCACGGTCGATGACGTCATCAGGCGCCTGCTCGCAGCCGTGGAGCCGGATTACATCATGCTGGGCGGCGGCAACGCCGGCAAGGTCGACAAGCTGCCGCGCAAGGTCCGCCTCGGCGTCAACACCAACGCGTTCGAGGGCGGATTTCGGCTGTGGAAGAAGGGGGTAGTTAGATCGTCCAGCGTACGGCGATAGAGAATGCCGCAGCTGCATAGGCGCGTGAGCTTTGCACCTGGATTTGAATGGCCTCTCAACGATCGACTGTCTATGGTGTCCGCATGTCCCGCCTTGTGTATCTCTCACTGCTATCGTCCTGTCGCTGTTATCAGTCGCCGCTCTGGCCGCACCGCTTCAAAAGCGGCCGGCTCCGCGCTGGCACGGCTATGGCTTCCTGCCGGGTGACCAGCAGCCGCTGAACAACAGCCTTCCACTTTACGCCCAGAAAGATGCGATGCGGCGATCGGCACGCCGCGACCGGCGCCCTTGGTACATTGACCCGGTCCCCCGTTACTACGGGTATGATGGCGCCTGGCACTATTTCGGCCGGCCCGGCTTTTACGACGGCCGCTACAATGGCGGCAGCTTTGGCCCGTGCTGAACGCGGACGCCGACCGGGCCGATCTGGAATTGCGGCTGATTAGGTGGTAGGGCGCAATGGCGAAGCGTATTGCGGCGTCTGGCGTTGGTGACGGCTTAAGTTGGGCTAATCCAACTGGCGTGCGTACGCACGTGCCTCCAATATTCGCGACCCGCTGAGAGAGGTCAGTCGATGACCTCAGGCGTGTATGCCAGATGGCGCTTGCCAACGCGCCCATCCTTGTGGCGCGAACTTGGCTGCTTTGGCCACGCCGCCTTGCTCATGAGAACGCGTAAATGACCCAGCAGATGCCGACCCACAGGAGCGTGTTGAGGAGGACCGCCGCAAGCGGCCAGAAGTTCCACACTATCCGCGGCTGCGAAGCATCAGCATGCAATGCGCGATCGGCCTTACCGCCTGCAATCACGCGCGGTTGTGGTTTGCCCCAGTGCGTCATCCGTATCCCATGCTTGTGCTGCGCTAGTCGATTTGGGTCCCAGCAAATCGAGATCACCAAGTCAAGTGAACGTCGCCATGCCGATGCCGATAGAATCACGGCCGTGAGGCTGGCGAGCCTGATCGTCCCCTTGCCGACTACCAGATCCCAGCCGACCTGCGGTCCAGGGTTGGCTCTTCGAGCACCTAACCATAGCGCTCAATGATCACGTGAGCCTCAGGCCTTTCGGAGATCGATGAACCCCAGCGTTGCTTCGCGGTCGGCGCTTCCCTTCGACGACGCGGCACCTTGCTCAATGGGACCATGGAGCTCCTGCGGCATCAGCCAGCGCGAGGCATCATCACCAATCAATTGAAATCTCGTGACGAAGGCGAGCTCGTCATAGCCGATCTCGTATTGATCCGCCCGCGTGACTGTCGCGCCCTCGATGCCCTTCGGCTGCATGGCCTCATGAACGCTGGGCGAACTCACTGACTCGATCACGGCTACCTTAAAAGGTGTCTCGGCGAGGCAGATCGATAATTTTGCGAAGGCCATCCTCTTGGACATCTCCGCGCCGTTCACGAAATTCGCACTCTTCCAAAGTAGGAAGTTTCCGATCGTGTTGATGAAGCGGCCTTCCGGTAGTACGGTTTCATCCACGACCAGCTCCGTTGGTCGCGTGTCGGCCGAGATCTGAAATTGCGCACCTTGCGTGACGTGGTTGTAACATTGTCCATTCGCGCCCGATCTCATAGCTGCCCCGTGACCAGCCGTCCGTTTGATGGTCGAGGCTATCTCCTTGGTCGGTGCGGTTAAGTTGGCGGCGAGGGCCACATTAATGTCTGCCGCTTGTACAGTTACGACTAGCCTCAACGCCGCATTGATCAATATCAATCGAGCAAGTCTCATTGTGAATTCCTGGGTCGGTGACCAGCGCGCCGCCTTTTAACTGCGGCATCTTCATCTCAGCAATCGGCGTGCCGAACGCGAAAGTGCTCTGCGCGTCGCTTGAAGAAGAAAAAGCACGTGCCCGAAGCGGCACCCGCGGAATGATTTAGGTGCAGTAGTCGGATTCTCCACATCAACGTCCGCAACCGGACACGACTGGTACGACAAGATAGATGACAAATGACGCCGGTCCCCCTCGTGCCGCCAAGACGGCAACAATGCTTTCGCATTTTGGGTTCAATCCAGCGGCTACATTCAGGGCCGGCCTTTCACCACCGGCTCGCCGTCGGATCGACTGAAGAATGACGTCCGTCACTGGCGCTAAAAGTACTTCCCTCATTCTCACCTAGACGGGGCTTCACCTCATCCGTGGCAGGACGCGACATGACCAACGCCCGCTTGCCGTCAAGCCGAAGTTGATGTTCCAGCAGAACATCGCCTGCGTTCTCGACGAGCGGATGAGTAACCCGGAG
>NZ_PYCN01000076.1 GCF_003062295.1 Bradyrhizobium algeriense
GATCGATGGCGGCAGCAGCCAAACCTGATCAACGTCCCAAGGACGAAATGTCTTGCTCATCCACCGTTTGAATCACGACGCTTGTTCTTCGTCGAGAAAAATCCGATTACTCGGACAGGCTCCTAGCGCGGCCAAAGCGGAGGACCGTCCGCTGATTGATGTCGTGCGCAGCATGGAGGATGCAAAAGTGACCACGCTGGCCGAGCTCGGGCCGAGCGTGGTACAGCAGGTAGTGCGACAAGGACGAGGGCAGCGCGTCGTCTCGGATGAGTCCTCAGAATAGCGCCTCCGAGGCCATCGATGAACGACGCGGGCCCTCTCTCCGACCTGGGAGGCACCGGTCCGGAGCTACCGATAGATTTCGGTTTTGGACTATCAAGGAGTAAGAACTTTGCTTAACCTGCTTGGGTTGAACAATTTATAGTGGTAACGGGTCGGGAGGCACCGCAATGATTTTTAAGAGGTGCCGATGCGCGCAAGCGGATTGCGGCGGACTCCGTTGACGCCGTCAAGCGGGGACACGGCATATCCTGTACCGTCGCTGTCCACGTCACCGCTCAGGAGGCAAGATAGATCGATCCCGTCGCCGCGCATTCTGACAGCGATGTTGTGCACTGGCTGAGTATGCAGTCGCCAAGCGCAGATTGGTCCGGTAGACGCTGAACCAGCGTTAAAGCATCTGTAGCGAAAACTTGTAATCTTCTCGTCATAGTTGTATCTTAAAAATGCGATTTTGGATTCGAGGGGCTCGTCCATGAAGATGATCGCGCTTGTTGCTTTGTGGATTCTTGGCTTGTCGGCTTCCTCCCTCGCGCAAGACATCAATTGCGGTGCAAAAGGGCCTGATCCGAAGCCGAGTGAGATCAAGCTCATTTCGTGGAATATCGCCGAATTAGCGACGGCAGTGAGGGTCTATGATCGTCTCCTCCGCTCGGAAGATGAATTCAAGGACTTGCGGCTCTATCGTGAATGCAGCGACGGCCACGTCTACGCCATGCAGGAGATCGCGAGCCTTCGCGCGCTCGCGCGCGTTTTCCCACCATCCCAGTACATTCTCTGCATTTCCGGGCAGACCGTTGCGGACCAGCGTGGCCTGGCGCCCGATTATCCTTTCAACCAGCTTTCGGATATCAAGCCGCAGTGCGTAACCGACCCGACCTCAGCCGTGAGTACTCTGCCGGGCGAACTCACCAATCCTGCCAGGCAGTATGTTGCTTTAGCAATCACGCGATCTTCTGGCGTTTCACTCGGAGATACGAGGGACGTCGTGGATCTTGGGCCAAAAGACCCCGCAACTGACCACCAGACCCGGTGGGGGCTCGACATTACCTTGAACAAAAATGGCGCTCTTTTGCGGCTACTCGTCGTGCACATGAAGTCTCGCTGCAACGAAGATCCCATCGAAGAACCTTCAGATAACGACCACTGTCCAGCGCTCTTTCGTCAGCTGCAACCGCTTAAATCCTGGATCAGGGCAGCGCATCAGGGCGGTGGGCCGGTTATCGTTGCCGGAGACTTCAATCGCAGGTTCGACCGCGAAAGCCCTGAGATAAAGACGACTGATATGTGGGATGTGATGTCTGGCGCGTCCACGTCGAGCCCTGACGATGACGTGAAACTTACCCATATCCCTAAGAACAAGGAGTTCAAGTGCTGGCCTACCGAGCCTGCCAGCCAACGCTTTTCGATAGATTTCTTTGTCTTGAATGAGAAGGCCGCTGCCCTTGCGGACGCGGGATCATACTGGAAATGGCGATACGGCAAAGACATTGAAGAGGAAACGCCGCGTTCCCGTTGGCCCAGTGATCATTGCCAGATTCAACTGAACCTTAAGTTTCCATGATTGACGCGAAGTGCCGTTTGAAGCCGAGCCACGGGCCGGTTTGTGTTGTTTCTAAAGATCTAATTCTACGGGGAACGTATGCAGATTGATACTGAAGTAGTCGCCACGACGACCGCGCGAGTCGACTCGAAGCGCGGTGAACTCAAGGCACCTGCGGCAAAGCCTGATCTTCCGAAGGATCGGGCGGATCGCGTCACTCGGTACATCAATGAAAACCGGACGCCCGATGACATCGCCGCCCTAGAGCGCGCGATGGGAACGAATGACCTACTGAGCCTACACTACTTCTGGGCAGGCATTCGTGCGGCCCGTTCTGTTGGTTGCATCAAAATACCACCGTCGCCGGGTGATCGCGGAGGGTCTGCTACTGGCTTCATGATCGCCCCCACACTCCTGCTAACGAATTGGCATGTTTTTAAGATGCCGGAAGTAGCAGGCCGCTCGCGTGTCCAGTTCGCATACGAGTCGGACCCCCTTGGAAATGACCGAATCCCCACCTGGTTTTCCTTCGCTCCTGACAAGTTCTTCTTCAAGAATAAGGATCTCGATTATTGCGTCGTGGCGGTCGACCCTCTTTCAAAGCAAGGGACGGAAGAGCTGGCGAGTTTCGGATGGCTTCGCCTGAATCCTCAACTCGGCAAGGCGGACTACGGCCAGTTTCTTTCCATCGTTCAGCATCCCGGAGGCCAGAGCAAGCAGATAGCCATTCGTGAAAATAAACTATTGCCCTTCGATGACACTGAAGACTTTCTCACCTACCAGAGCGATACCTTCCGAGGCTCGTCAGGCTCGCCAGTGTTCAACGATCTTTGGGATGTCGTTGCCCTACACCACTCGGGAAAGCCACTGAAAGATAGCCAAGGTCGCTACATCGGTCACGACGGCCAGCCCATTACCGACCATAAGCCGCTGGAGCACGAGATCAAATGGATAGCAAACGAAGGCGTCAGGACCAGCCGGCTCGTAGCTGACATCAGGAAACAGGCTGCTCGTCATGATCTCCTGCCGGTGCTTGAGGCGGCTATCCAAGGAACGATCAAGCCAACTGCAGCCGAACTCGAAATCGACGTGGAGCCGTCAGCACGGCCTACTTTCGCACTGCAGCTCATTCCAGCAAGCCTGCCGAGTGAGGGATTCTCACTCGTCTTGCCACTAAACGTCTCGCTCAAGGTTGAAAGCCTTTCGAATCCTCCTTCTATCCGCTCGTTGATCCCGGAAGTAAAGCCATTGGCTGCTCCGGCCATTGTCGCAAGTGCTGAGCCTGACGAGTTGTTGCTGGAGAAGCTTAACTTCGACACCGACTATAGCGATCGACAAGGCTACGACGAAAACTTCCTCGGCCGCGACCGTATTGCGGAATTCCCGACCATAGAGAGCGAAGACCCGAAGCTGATTGCTCCCTTGCGGGGCCGCGCCGGCAAGGTCCTCCACTACCATCACTACTCGTGCATGCTGCATGCACAACGGAGAATGCCGGTCCTTTCGGCCTGCAATACCGATTACAGCAAAGGCCAGAGGAAGATTAAGGGCCGCGAAACCTTTGGAAAGGACGAGTGGATAACCGATAGCCGCATGGACGAAAAGTACCAGCTGCCGAAAGGCTTCTATGATCGGTGGAAGAGACTCGATTTTGGCCATCTCGTGAGGCGAGATGATAACTGTTGGGGTGCGTCAAAGACAGAGATTGAGTACGCGAATTCAGACACGTTTCACCTGACGAACTGCACGCCCCAGCACGAAGCATTTAATCGCGATAAGTTTGGTTTCCACGGCTTGTGGGGGCGGCTCGAAAATCACATTAGCAGGCAAGCATCCTCCGATAGGACGCTGGCACGCCTGTCGATCTTTGCTGGTCCAATTTTCACGATGCGGGATCTGAAACTTGAAGACGAGGAGGCAGGCAACGTTTATGTGCCGCTATCCTATTGGAAGGTAGTCGTTGCACCGACCAGGAGCGGCAGCATCAAGGCGTTCGGCTTCGTCACATCGCAAAAGCAGGAGCTAGCTGACGATTCACCGTTTGAGGAATTCTCGCCAGAAGGCTTCGAAGACGAGCAAGCGACATTGGCGGAAATCGAAAGACGCACTGTTGTCCGGTTTAGTGCGACGTTGAAAGCGGCCGACGTCATGAATGACCGGCCCGTGCAGGAGGAGGAACTTATGCCCCTCTCGTCATTCGAAGATGTCTGGATGGGGAAGAAATAACTGCGGGAATGGGGGCTCATGCTCGATGGCCGCGGTGCTTGGAATGACAGACGTGTGATCGAGTGGCATGCCCCGTTGCTTGAGCTATCGCAAGGATCAGGGCAGGGAGTTCGCGAACTATGCGTGTACGACGCTGGTCTTTTGGGTGCTGGCAGGACCTTCTGCGAACGAAGCTGGTCAATCTTCGTTCTACTGGTGGGCCGGTGAAAGCGAACCCCGCTGGCCTGGCAGACCTTCGGCGATGTCCCCAAATTGTATGGATCGGATCGCGGCTTCTTCAGCGAGAGGAACGTGATGTCGTGCAAGCAGGAAGGCGTTAAGGTGGTGTGCATCCCACAGCGGGGCGGCACCAAGGCGCCCGAACGCGAAGCCTATGAGAAGAGCCGGGAGTTCAAGGACGGCCAGCGCTTTCGCGCCGGCATCGAGGGCGCATCTCGGTATTGTTCCGCGGTCGCGGCATGAAGCGTTGTCTCGAAGGTCGCGAGCGCTTCGAGCTATGGGTTGCAGCCGCCGTGCTCGCCAACAACCTCATGAAGATCGCAGCCCTGTTGGCGGACCGATCATCGCGCAGACGAAAAGCCGCCTGACAATATCCCTTCAGGTCCCTCGCTTGCGGCGGAAATCTTATCCGCTGCACTTCAGTGCAACCACTGCACCGTCTACCGGACGCCTCATGAAATCGCGACGAAACTCGCGTCAAAACACATGGCGAATGCTAGCATCTACTGCTAATTCGCCCCGGTTTTATTGAGGAAATGGCGCCCTCAACACAAATGCAGGTGTTTCGCGACAGAAACTAGGTCAGCGTTTTCTTGGTTTGAATCATATCAGGCGACCTCGGCGAGTTTGTAGGACCACCTGTGGATGACCGGATGGCGATTGACATCGTCGATGCCAGCCATGATGCGCTCCTTAAGCTCGTGTTTTGAAGTCACCCGGATATGGCGCAGGACTGAACGGGCGAACTTGGAGAAGAATCCCTCGATGAGATTGAGCCACGAGCCGTGCTTGGGGGTGAAGGTGAGCTCGAAGCGTCCCACCGGCCGAGTGGCGAGCCAGGCTCTGGTTTCTCGCGAGATGTGCGCGGAATGATTGTCGAGGATCAATTTGATCGCAGTGTTCGGCGGATAGGCGGCATCGATAAGCCTGAGGAGTTCGATGAACTCTCGACTGCGGTGACGATCCTTGACAAGGGCGTGGACCTTGCCGGTGAGCAGATCGATCCCAGCCAACAGGCTGAGCGTGCCATGGCGCTTGTATTCATGGTCGCGCGCAAAGCTGGCGTGGATGCCAGGCTTGGGCGGCAAATCTGGCGCCGTCGTTGCGATGGCCTGGATTCCCGGCTTCTCGTCGCAGGAGACGATCGTCACCGGCTTTCCCCGCCGCTTTCCCTTGGCAGAGGCTTTCTTCAGGACTTGGACTTCGCGGTAGACGCACAGCACCTCCGCCATCTTCTGTTCGAACTCGGCGTCGCGATTTTCAAGATAGTAGCGCACCTTGTGCGGCTTGATCTCCTCTCGACCGAGGATCTTGCACACCGTTCCCTGGACCAAATTGGCCAAACACGCATGCCCCGCCGCCGGCCCGTGTTCGCGCGCATGGCGCGCCAAGAGCCGCGTCGTCCACAACTCATGTGGATAGCCGTGGTCCTTGGCCTTGTCGCAGGCCAGCGACACCAACCAGGCTTTGGCTTCCGGCGTGATGGTTGGTTCCTTGCCCGGTCGCGGGCGGTCGTCGAGGGCCGCCAGCGGGCCATCGGCCAGCGCCCGCTCGACACAGCGCTGCACCGTCTGATGATGGACCCCAAGTCTCTGGCCCACCGCGCAGAACGAAGGATTTTCCCGATACGCCAGCAGCATCTGCGCCCGCGACACCCGGCTCGCCAGTTCGATCCTCGACCGCGAAAGCGTCGTCAAGGTCGCTATCTCTTCATCACTCATTGCCAATTCGACCGCTCGCCGCCATCCTGCCATGATACAGCTCCTCGTTTCGCCGACCGCAAACGAGGAATCCGCCAACAACCCGTCCGTTCCATCAATTCAGCCTGCTCCATCAGCGCAGGTTTCATGGAATCGGTCGTCTAGCCTAATTTCCGGCGCAAAAATCGGCGGCCTTGTGCGGCTGCCAGAATCGCTCGCTGTGGCGAAAACTGCAAGGTCGGACGGATTGGCGTTGACTTGAAGCGGCAGCATTGATCCATTCTTGCGAATGATTCGTGATCGAGCTCTTCAAACGCGTGAGAAGCTTGTCGACAAGCTACCGGTCACTGGCGAACTGCTGCGCGGCTCGCTGCTGGAGCGCACGGTTCGTCATAAGAGCGGCTGCCCGAAATGCGCGCGCGGCGAAGGAGCACCAGGTGCATGTCCTGACGGTAAGCTATGCGGGCGGACGCGTGCGTCAGTTCAGCGTGCGGCGCGAGCGCGTTGCCGAGGTGCGCCGTTGGCTGGACAATTACCAGAAGCTGAAAGACGCGATCGAGGCGATCTGCGAGCTCAATCACCACCTGCTGCGCCCTGATGCGGCGGTGCCGCGGGGGAGGAAGAAACGTGATTGAGATGCGCAGAGCGCAACTGAGCTTCGGCGACGGCTTGATCGCCGGGGAAGTGAGCGATCTTCGCGAAGGTTGGATGACCCATGCTGACCGGGTTCTGGCGGATGAACAGATCGTCGGTGCGGTGTACGAGGCGCTGGCGAGACGACATCCCAAGAGTCGTGGTCGTGGTCGGCTGGGCGCGCCGGCCGAGGTGGTGTTGCGATTGTTGATCCTCAAGCACGTTCGCAACTGGATCTATCACGTGCTGGAACGCGAAGTGCGCGCCAACCTGGTTTACCGCGACTTCACCCGGGTGGGCGGCGGCAAGACGCCGGACGCCAAGACAATGGGGCGCTGGGGCTTGGCTTTGGATCCGGAGACAATCAAGCAGATCCACGACCGGATTGTGCAAGTCGCGCAGCAACAAGGGGTGACGCAGGGACGCAGAATGCGCGTGGATACGACGGTGGTGGAGACCAACATCCACTACCCGACCGACAGCATGTTGCTGGGCGACGGGGTCAGGGTGTTGATCCGCACCATGAAGAAGGTCACCAAGATCGTCGGCACGGCCGGAACAAAACTGCGCGACCGAACGCGAAGCGTAAAACTGCGCCTGCTCGATATCTCGCGAACCGCACGTGCCAAAGGACCGCTCAATCACGAGAAGCTCAAGCAAGGCTACCGGCGGCTGTTGAACTCGACGAGCCGTGTGGTGGGGCAAGCGAAGCGCTTCTCCCATGAGATCGCCACCGGCGTGAAGCGGGCCAGGGGCATCTTGAAACGGCTGGCGCTGCAAGGCTTGCGGCAGGAGCTGGAAGCGATGATGCCGCTGGTGCGGCAGGTGATGCGGCAGACCCGGGAACGCATCTTCCGCGGCAATACGCGGGCAGAGGACAAGCTCTTCAGCGTGTTCGAGCCCTCGACAGAGATCATTCGCAAGGGTAAGGCCGGCAAGCCCAACGAGTTCGGCAAGATGGTCAAGCTGCAGGAAGCCGAAAACCAGATCGTGATCGACTACGAAGTCTACGACCGGCGGCCGAGCGATACGGACCTGTTGATCCCGGCCATCGAAATCCACCAAGCCAAGCTCGGTCGCACGCCACGTCTGGTCGCGGCAGACGCCGGGTTCTACTCCGCCAGGAATGAAGCTGCGGCGAAGGCAAGTGGCGTCAAACGCGTCTGCATCCCCAATCGCTCCACCAAAAGCGTCGCGCGCAAGCGCGAGCAGAAGAAGCGGTGGTTCCGCAACGGCCAGAAATGGCGGACCGGATGCGAGGGGCGCATCAGCGTGGCCAAACGGCGGCACGGGCTCGATCGCTGCCGCTACAAAGGCAGCACTGGAATGAAGCGCTGGGTCGGGCTCGGCGTTGTCGCCGATAACCTCATGAGCATCGGTCGCGTGATGGAAGAGCAGTCACTCCAAAGGTAGTCCACTTCCAGCGCCAATCTTGGCCTCTCATCGCCCCGCGGCCCCCGCGGGGCTTCTCGTTGTCTGCGTGGTTGACCCCGCCCTTCAGAGCCGCGATTTTTGCGCCGGAAAGTAGCTAGTTTCTGTCGCGAAACGCCTGTTTTTGTGTCGAGGCATGCCATTTCCGCAATAAAACCGGGGTGAACTGACGTCGGATGCCGGCATTTTCCGGGGCAATTGGACGCCGATTTTCGTCGCCA
>NZ_PYCN01000077.1 GCF_003062295.1 Bradyrhizobium algeriense
GGCGGGTTCTTTAGAAGAATTACAGTCCTACCTGATACTGCTGCGGCCCATCACAACCTCGTTCCACTTGTGCAGTCCTCCAAATCCGAGGACATCGGAGTACCGGTCGAACCGTCCAATCGATTGTTCTGATAGAACAAATGCACACGATGGATACATCCATAATCCAAATTTCCTCTTTCGCGCTACTTTCGCAGCTTCGACGAGAGCGAAAGCCGTTTGGACGCGAGCGTTGTCGCAACATCAAATACCGGTGATATTGCTCGCCGGCCGGGCGAGGCTTGGATCAGGCGGGTCTCGACGCGATCGCCAAGACCGAGCGCAGCAATGGTCGAAGCGCCCAGCAACTTCGCCGCAAGCGCAGTCGGATAGTTGGCGATCACGTCGGCATCGGCGCCGCGGCGCCTACAACTCCTGAAGCCATGCAGAAAGTGCGAGACAGGCGCGTAGATTCCAAGCGAAACCGTACACATTGGTCCGAGAGATGGCCGCAAGCGATTTGGCGGAGGCGAAGCGGGAGGCGGCAAATGACAATCTGCCTTTTGAATTGAAAGGTAGGAGACCTATGTCACCGCCATTTCCGATCCAGTACGTTGGCGCAGCCTACGTCGGTCACTCGGGGGGACACGGCCTTCTCTCCTGGGAACAGAGATCCGGGCCGATCAACTCTTCATCGGACTAGTGGTTTATCACAGTAATTTTGACTCTTTGGCGATGGTTGGATATGCGCGGCCGAGTTTGGCGCGGGCTTTGTCGGTTGTGAACATCGATTTGATGCGGTCTCGTGCTTTGTTTCGCTGCCGTTGCCATGCTGCGATCTCTTTTCGGAGCCGTTTGGGATCGTCGATGCGGCGGCCGAGACACTGGCGCTGTAGCACGCTGATCTCGCACTCGACCATATTGAGCCAACTGGCGTGCTTCGGGGTGAAGTGGAATTCGAGGCGGCGCAGGATGCGCCGGGCCTCGGCGGGCGCGAAGGCCTCATACAGCGCCCCAGGCTTATGGATCGACAAATTGTCCTGCACGACACGGATGCAGGCGGCGTCGGGATAATGGACGTCGACGAGATCACACATGCAGTGGGCGTAGTCCACGGCGGCGCGGCGGTCGGTGACCTTGACGTTGCGCCAGCCGCGATGTGGATCGAAGGTGACGAAGAGATTGGCGGTGCCGTTACGGCGATACTCGTAATCGTAGCGCTCGCGCTGTCCCGGTTGGGCCGGGACCGGCTGGCGCACCTCGCCGATGAGCTGGATGGGAGTCTCGTCGAAGCAGACCAGCGGCCGCTCGGGATCCGGCGCCTCGGAATAGAGGTCGAGCACGTTCTCCATGCGGGCGACGTATTCGCCGTCGACATGGGGAATGCACCACATGTCCCTGCGCCATGGCTTGAAGTCGTTCTCGGCCAGCCGGCGACGCACGGTCTCGCCCGACAGGCTATCGTGATCGGTGAGCTTGACCATCGTGTCGGCCAGCAGCGTCAGCGTTTGCGGCCGGCGGGCGGCTTGGCGCATGCGGTCGCGACCAGCAGGGCCTCTTCCTTGCCCGTCAGCTTGCGTTCCGCGCCCGGACGCGGCTCCTCGCTCAAGGCCCGCTCCAGATTGCCTTCCACGAAGCGGCGCTTGGTCCGGCCGACGGTGGAGAGGCTGACACTCACGGTCCGGGCAATCTCCTCGTCGCGGCGGCCCCGATCGGCCGCCAGCAAAATCTGCGCCCGCTTGAGCTTGCGGGCGGCGTGTTTGCCGCCGCCGAGCATCGCCGTCAGTTCATCGCGCTCGGCTTGGCTCAATTCGACCCGATAACGTACATTCATGCTTTGCCTCCTTGTCGGAGGCCAGACGAATCCAACGATGAGTCAAAAATCAGGCGCGCGTTTCACCGAGAAGCAGGGGCACTACCTCGCTTTCATCCATACCTATTCGTACATCTTCGGACAGCCGCCCGCCGAAGCCGACATCCAGCGCCATTTCCGCGTCAGCCCGCCGACTGTCCACCAGATGATCGTCACCCTCGAACGGAACGGCTTCATCCGACGTCAACCCGGCGTCCCCAGAAGCATCGAGATTCTCTTGCCACCGGAAAACTTGCCCATCCTCAAATGGCTCGGTATCAAAACGTCAAAATCACTATGATGAACCACTAGGAATGCTGAAAAGTGAGTCTCCCCGCACCGCCCGCCGCGCCGCATCATCGAAGCGGTCATGTTTGACCGGCCGATCGGTTCAATGTCGGCGCGCGAGCTTCCATCCTTGTCCGAGGATACGTGGGGTACTCTTCGGGATCGGCTAACGGACGGCGCCCGTGGTAGCCAAGACGGGTTGACGGCCAAGTGCCTGCGCTGCGAAAGCCGCGTTTTTATTCAGATACGAAAGCAAGGCGAGCGCCGGCTACCCTATTTTGTGCTCTATAAGGGCGGGGATCCTAGAGAGCGGTTTTCGGTTGATGTGAATCGGAACAGTAAGGGGGTTCCCAGAGGCGCGCAAATCAGATTCGAGTTGCTTTGACAGCAACGGCGAGGTCGCGCGATGGCGAAGGGATACTCGAAGGACCTCAGGGCGCGGGCGGTTGCGCTTGTCGAAGACGGCGAGAGCAGACGGGAAGCGGCGCGGGTGCTCGGTCTCAGTGCCTCGACCGCAATCCGCTGGATCGAGCGCTGGGCGACAACGGGCAGTGTAGCGGCATTGCCCGGCACGGGCCACAGCCGCTCGCCGCTCGAGGCGCATCGCCAATGGCTGCTTGATCTGGTCGCAGCGGAGCCGGACTTGACGCTCGAAGAGATTCGCGCGCGGCTCAAGTCCGAGAAGCGGCTGAAAACCGGCACGACCTCGGTCTGGCGCTTCTACGAACGCCACGATATCACGTTCAAAAAAAACTCTGCACGCCGCCGAACAGGATCGTCCCGATGTCGCTGCAGCGCGTGCCGAGCTGAAGGTCGAGCAATCCAAGCTTGATGCGCCGCGCCTCGTGTTCATCGACGAGACGGCGGTTACGACCAAGATGGTCCGGCATCGCGGCCGCTCACCGCGTGGCGAGCGTCTCGTTGCGAGCGTGCCGCACGGCCACTGGAAGACGCTGACGCTTGTTGCCGCGTTGCGCATCAACGGCCTGACGGCGCCTTATGTCATTGACGGCGCGATGGATGGGCCATCGTTCCTCGCTTATGTTGAGCAGATCCTCGCGCCGATGCTGCGAAAAGGCGATATTGTCTTCATGGATAACCTGCGCACCCACAAGATCGACGGCGTTCGCCAGGCGGTCGAAGCGGTCGGCGCCAAGGTGCGCTATTAGCCGGCCTACTCGCCGGACCTCAATCCGGTTGAAATGGCATTCTCGAAGCTGAAGACGGCGCTGCGCAAGGGTGCCGCGCGCACAAGGAGCGCGAACTGTACGAGCACCTCGCCGCCCATTTCAGGCAGCTTGCCGAGCAAATCGAAAAGGCCATGGCCGAACGGTCTGAGTGAGCGATTAAAAACCGTGCTGTCCGTTTCCTGCCGCCCCGCAAAGGAGAGAAGGCGGCTTGATAAAGCTCCGCAATTCTCGTCACTTCATCCGAAGTCAGTTCAGAAAACTCATTCTCGCGGGCCCGCTTGAGAGTCCGCCTGCATTCTGTTGCAGAAACCCGAAGAGATTGTTTAGCGTTCGTTCCGGCATGTCGACGATATTCTCGACCCCTCGTGCGGAAGGTATCGAAGCTCTGCAAAAATCGGGTTTCCTTCGGAAGATCCTGTTCGACGGTCCTCTGCACGCATTCGTACAGAAACTCGGCGTGTGGCGTCGCGTCGAAGAAGCGGTAAAAGTCGCCCGGTATCGTTCACGACCTTCATGTTGCCTTGTGGCGTCGGCTCCCGATTCAACACACGGAAGCAATCTAATCGAATAGCTTTCCAGCACTTCCTTGTATTCGCTGATCTTGTCGAGAGTGACTGCCGAAACCGGAATGTCGATTCCAGCGGGATTGAAATCCTCGTCGTGCCAGAACATGGTGCATCAGCTATCGGTGAATGCGGCCATTGCCGTCCTCAAAGCGGTAGATAAAGACGAAACCGAAGGCCAGCACGGCGGCGGCGACGACTGGATCAAGCTCATTTTCCGCCGCATGATCGAACGCGATTGGTCCGCGGACCAGGGAGGCGATATCTTCGTGGCGCGCGCTGATATGATCCGGGATCGGTCTTTGCGTCTCGCGGTCGTGGTCGCCGACGAAACCAGCTTCGGTACGGAAGCCGAGCTTCACGAAGCGCTCATCGCCGATCGCGATGCGCTGCACGCGTAGAACCTCTGCCTCATCGAGCGGTCCCCGTCCCGCCTTCCCGATGACCATTCCCCATCGCTGGATACGGTCCTGCGGTGGTCTCTCGCCTTCTATTGACGTAGCTCGACTTTGAGTCTTTGAGGAGAAGAACAGCAGCGGTTCGCGCGAGCAGATCTTTTGGAATCTGGCTCACTACGGCGCGGGCGCGTTCCTTGATATCCTGCGCAACAGACCCACCAGTACTGGCGTCTTGAAAACGAGCGGGCAGAAGTCCGGTGTACCCGGCAGATTGTTGCGGACACGATGCCGTGCCGAATTCTGCCCGGAACTGGCGTACTGGAGCTCGGTGTCAACGGAGATTTAAGTCGGCGCCCCAACAGCCATTCATGGAGAAACCAGATGCGACGTGTGTAGAGTTCTTGAAGGAGACGCCCTCTCGGGCGTGACTATCCGAAAGGTACCGCGTTTACCGTGAGGAAACTTCGGCAGGTAAAAGGTTTGCCACGAGAGGCGCTGGCGTACCGCGCGGAGACGATCGAACCTAACGTCAATCAGCGATACGTATGGTTTTACAATCTCATCCTCGCGGCCGCGCCTCACATGAGCAAAGCTTAATGCGGGGCGGCGCGTCTCTCTCCGTTTCGTGATGACCGGCACGGACAGTGCCGTGTAGGGTGCCCGTGCTTTCGCGCCCCGACCGCATGTTCGGGCTTCCATAAGGATCATGATGCCCTCACACCGAGCGACCGCCCTTTTCGTTGCCGCACTTGTTTGCACGACCTCGCTGTCAAGCAGCGGCCTCCGCGCCCAGACCACGGTTACCTCCGAACGCCCCGCCAGCTTCACGCTCGACAACGGCCTGCAGGTTGTGGTGATCCCCGATCACCGCACGCCCGTCGTGACGCAGATGATCTGGTACAAGCTCGGCTCCGCCGACGAGACGCCGGGCAAATCCGGGCTCGCGCATTTCCTCGAACATCTGATGTTCAAGGGCACCGCCAAGCACCCGGCCGGCGAGTTCTCGCAGACCGTGCGGCGGGTCGGCGGCAACCAGAACGCCTTCACCTCGGTCGACACCACCGGCTACATCCAGCGCGTGCCGCGCGAGCAGCTTCCTGCCATGATGGAGTTCGAGGCCGACCGCATGACCGGCCTCATCCTCAAGGACGAGAACGTGCTGCCCGAGCGTGACGTCGTGCTGGAAGAATACAACATGCGCGTCGCCAACGAGCCGGACGAGCGGCTGACCGAGCAGATCATGGCCGCGCTCTACCTCAACCATCCCTACGGCCGCCCGGTGATCGGCTGGCACCAGGAGATCGAAAAGCTCGACCGCGAGGATGCGCTCGCGTTCTACAAGCGCTTCTACGCCCCGAACAACGCAATCCTGGTCATCGCCGGCGACGTCGACGTCAAGGACATCCGCCCGCTGGTGGAGAAGAACTTCGGTCCGATCCCGGCGCAGCACGCGATCCCCGAGAAGCGCATCCGGCCGCAGGAGCCGATGCCGGCGGCGCCGCGCACCGTGACGCTGTCGGATCCGCGCGTCGAGCAGCCCGGTCTGCGCCGCTATTATCTGGTGCCGGCGGCCGCGACGGCGGCAACGGGCGAAAGCCCCACGCTCGATGTGCTCGCGCAATTGATGGGCGGCGGCGCCAACTCCTATCTCTACCGCGCGCTGGTGATCGACAGGGGTCTCGCGATCAGCGCCGACGCTGGCTACGATGGCACGGCGCTCGACCCGTCGCAATTCTCGATCTTGGTGACGCCGAAGCCCGGCGTCGAATTTGCGCCGATCGAGGAGGCGATCGACAAGGTGATCGCCGACCTCGCGCAGAATACCGCACGCGCCGAGGACCTCGAGCGGGTCAAGACCCAGCTCATTGCCGAAGCGATCTACGCCCAGGACAATCAGGCGACGCTGGCGCGCTGGTATGGCGGTGCCCTGACCACCGGTCTCAGCATCGACGATATCAGGAGCTGGCCGGACCGCATCCGCGCCGTCACCGCCGAGCAGGTGCGCGACGCCGCGGCCAAATGGCTCGACAAGAAGCGATCGGTGACCGGCTATCTGATCAAGGATACTGCGCCGAAACATAAGGAGAAGCGCTCGTGACCTATTCCCTCACCCGCCGCGCGGCACTGATCGGCGGCGCCTGCGCCGCGATGCTGACGCTGTCATCCGCGCCCTCGCAGGCTGCAGCCAAGATCCAGCGACTGGTGTCGCCTGGCGGCATCGAAGCGTGGTTCGTGCAGGACGCGACCGTGCCCCTGATCGCGATGGAATATGCCTTCAGCGGCGGCGCGAGCCAGGATCCGGCCGGCAAGCCCGGCGTCGGCAATCTGGTCGCCGACCTGCTTGACGAAGGCTCAGGCGATCTCGATTCCAAGACCTACCATGAGCGGCTCGACCGCCGGGCCATCAAGTTGAGCTTCTCCGCGACGCGCGATCACTTCCGCGGCTCGCTTCGCATGCTCAAGGACAACAAGGACGAAGCGTACGACCTGTTGCGGATGGCGCTGACCTCCGCGCGGTTCGAGCCGGCCGATGTCGAACGCATCCGCGCCCAGGTGATCTCCACCCTGCGCCGTGAATCGACCAATCCGTCCTCGCTGGCCGACCGCAAGTTCCTCGAAGTCGCGTTCGGCGATCATCCCTATGGCAGGCCGGCCACCGGCACGCTGGACAGCGTACCGAAGATCGAGATCGCCGACCTGAAGGACTATGCGCGCCGGATCCTCGCCAAGGATACGCTGCGCATCGTCGTGGTCGGCGACGTCGATCCCGATACGCTCGGCAAGCTGCTCGACAAGACCTTCGGCGCGCTGCCGGCCAAGGCTGAACTGACGCCGATCCCCGACGTCGTGGCGGCCAAGCCGCCGCAGCGCGCCTTCATCCCGCTCGACGTGCCGCAGACCGTCGTCACCTTCGGCGGACCCGGCATCAACAGGCACGACCCGGAGTTCATGGCGGCCGGTGTGGTGAACCACATTCTCGGCGGCGGCGGCCTGTCGTCGCGGCTCTTCAAGGAAGTGCGCGAGAAGCGCGGGCTGGCCTATTCGATCCATGAAGCGCTGCTCTGGATGGATCACTCCGCGCTGTTCATCGGCAACACCGGCACCCGCGCCGATCGCGCCGGCGAGACCGTCGATGCGGTCGAGAAGGAAATCCGCCGCATCGCCGAGGAGGGCCCGACGCAGCAGGAGCTCGACGAGGCGAAGTCCTACCTCAAGGGCTCGCAGATGCTGGCGCTCGACACCTCCTCCAAGCTGGCGCAGGCGTTGTTGCAGTATCAGCTCGACAAGCTGCCGATCGACTTTATCGAGAAGCGCAACGCCATCGTCGACGCGGTGACGCTTGATGACACCAGGCGGGTCGCGAAGAAGCTCTGGGGCGACGGCCTGCTCACCGTAATGGTCGGCCGCGCCCCGCAGGCGGCCGCCCAGCCGCCAGCGGCGACCCCGAAGTCGAACTGACGCTTTCTAGGCGCACCTCCGTTGCGGCTTATCCCTGTCCCTACCCCCTCTCCCGCGAGGGGCCGCAAGGGGGACCTGAACGGGGGTGCTCACCTAACAGCGCGTCGCAGATGACTCCGAAGTCATTGGGATCAGTAAGGGGCGCATTGGCGGACGGACTCCCTACGGGCTCCCTCCCCCCTTCGCTGACGGGATCCCCGAAAGTGATTGATCGAGAGGGAGGAGCCTCGCAGCTCCGCCCACCGGGTCACCGGAGGCGGTCGCCCGCCCCCGGTTCTCACAGAACGTGGCGTGCGGATTTCCCGCACCACGCTCTTCGGCAGTTGGTTCACAGCTTTCACTGCTATCTGTTCAAGTTTCGTTACAATCGATTGGACGGTTCGACCGGTACTCCGATGTCCTCGGATTTGGAGGACTGCACAAGTGGAACGAGGTTGTGATGGGCCGCAGCAGTATCAGGTAGGACTGTAATTCTTCTAAAGAACCCGCC
>NZ_PYCN01000078.1 GCF_003062295.1 Bradyrhizobium algeriense
GCACGCTGAACTGGCGAACGCGTCCGCCGCCATAGCTCACCGTCAGCACGTACACTTGGTGCCCTTCGCCGCGCGCACATTTCGGGCAGCCGCGCTTGTGACGAACAGTGCGCTCCAGCAGCGAACCACGCAGCAGTTCGCCGGTGACCGGCAGCTTGCCGACAAGCTTCTCGCGGGTTTGAAGAGCTCGATCTCGAATCATTCATAAGAATGAATCAATCTCACCCACACAACTCAACGCTGATTCCGTCCGATCTTGCAGTTTTCGCCCCACCAAGCGATTCTGGCTGCCTCAAAAGGCCGCCGAATTTTGCGCCGGAAAGTAGCTAGTCGAGGAACGCGCCCGCGTCCATCCTTTTGCGTTCAATGATGTGCACGGTATTCAGCATGTCGCTGCCATCACCTCGTGAAAGCAGCCTCTCGACCACGTCTTCCTTGAAGACTGTATCCATGCCTTCGCTGCCGAAGTAGTTCCGCGTGATCTTGCCGGGCGCCAACCGCATCGCTTCTATCGTCAAAGTATCCGAATGATGCAGCGGCAGGTGGTAGTCTCGCGATCGTGTCCGCAAGGCAGCGGCGTCAAGACTATGGTACTGTGAGGATTACGCTCTACACAAGCGTGACGACCGCTAGGCCGCACGCCGGACTGCTGTAGGTCTTGGTTGGGTGAAAACGCTTGATGACCCGCGATTTCGGCTGTCAATCGGCGTCGAAAATTGCATTTCGATCCCAACCGCTGGCTTTCACGTCGCGCACGGTTTCATCACAAAGCTAAAGCTCGCCTCCAAAATAGGGCCATGATCATCGCGAACTTCAACTGCTATGCGGTGCTGCGGCCTGCCTCTGACCCATTCGCGGGCCATCTCCGAGAGTGCAGTGGTCGCCTCTTCCCGAGCAGAATCGATGTTCGGCAGCTCCGCACCTTCATCATCGCGGATGAACTGGCTGCCGTCGCGGATATCAAAATAGTACCTCTTCATCGGCGACTCACGTGTCGTGCCGTCGAACAGATCTTGCAGCTCCAGATCGATCTTGCTGCCGCATTTGAGGTGCTGCTGCATGGCCCACCGCCTCAAATCGAAACAGCCAGCGGCGGTCTCGTTCCCGGCGTGCCTTGAAGCGGTCCAGGCACTTCTTGGAGCACGGCGTCGCCCGCCATGAGTAGTATCTGATCATGCCAATCTTTCCGTCACAGACGGCGCAGCTTGTCGCTGCTGGGCGATACTCAAAGCGTTCGTGGCAATCGCGCATCTTCATCTTCTTTGGGCCCCACCCGGGTACTGGAACTCCGGAGTCGCTGACTCACTGTGCGTGCAGAGGTGGAGTTCCGCCGCAAGATCATCGTGATCCGCCAATCTTGCGGCAGCTAAGGACGGGGCGCGAAGAGCTTGACTCTCACTGGTAGCATCCAGCTCGGCATCCAACATAAAGTTGTTGCTGCGTGCGCTCATTCGGCTTGAGCCTACATCCGGGAGACCGACCGAGCCCTTCGATCGGGCACCGTCCACAAACGAAAACTTACCTCGTCATGAAGAAGAAAAAGTAGCCAATTTCTCCTGGGCACCGCATATATCAGGCGAAATTCTCATATTTCGCGCTGAAGTTCATCGAAGAAACCGACTGCATCGATACCCAAGCGCGCCAGCGATCTTCGCTATCCTCAGTTGCGGATCGTTCCAGAAGCTACAGCTTGAACTTGACGAGCACGACAATGTGCAACTTGCCGGGATCAAGCAGGATGGAAGGGGCGGGTGCCGGTCTCCGGCATGAGCACCGGAACCGCGGATCAGCTCTACCTCGCTCTGCGGGTTGCTGCGATCGAAGATTATCTCGACCACGCCGACCCCCTGCCGTTCATTGCGGATGATCTGTTCATCAACTTCGACGAAAAGCGTGCTGCCGCCGGTTTCCGCGTCCTGGATGAGCTGGCAAAGAAGACTCAGGTGCTATTCTTTACGCACCACGAACATCTGGTCGACGTGGCCCGGAAAACCCTCGACGATGCGGTCAGCGTTGTGACTCTGCCGGTCGCTTCGAACTCGCCAAGCCCCCGGTCGGAGGCGGCTTGAGGGTCGGAGATCCCCACCACTTTCCGTAATCTATATTATCAGCTTCTGTTTCAATGACTTACAATAACCAAAGCTACATTTGCAATTTTGTAGAATTGCTCCTTTGCATCATCCCCCCGCGCCCCAAAACCCGCTTTGCAGCCAGGCGGCTAATCATTTCTTCTTGGGCACGAGATTGAGGCTAACGGTGCCACAGCTGCACCGGAGTACTTCCTTGTCACCCTTGATGGGCGAGACGCAGAGGAACTCACCGCAATCGGAATTGGGACACTGCATCAGGTGGAGCAGTCCCTGGAACGCGGTCGCCACCGCAGAAAATTCCGTAGGCTGCAGGTCCGCCCAGGCATTATAGTGCACGGCCTTGTTGATCATCCACTCCTCCGATTTTGTGGCCGCAACTCTCTTCTTGGATTCTACCTGGAGTGTTTCGGCGTCTTGCACATTCTTGCCCCAGGAAGCGGCAGAATCGCGGGCTTCCAGGAGACGGGCCTTCCACGCCGCAAGCACGCTGGGCCAGAGGTCGCCAAGATCGTATTGTCCATTTCCATGGTACTCGATACGGGCTCGCAAGTTGTCCGCAAGGATCGTTGAGGCAAATTCCAGGTAACGCCGCAGGATGCCGGCAGCAGTCGGAACATTACCTTTTGCAAGATAATCCTGAATCTGCGACCAGACGTCGCCCTCGTTCCAGACCTGCGGTCCGCTGTCAACGGTCCAGCCGCCGAAGCTCAGCGTGCCCTGAACAAGCTTCTCGCTTTGCATGAATTTGAGCCACACCCCATCGTGGGTGGTTAGAATGAATTGCGTATTTGGAAATTTCTGCTTGAGCAGCGCGCAAACTTCACGGCGATGCCCGGCATCGACCGACATCAGCACATCGTCCAGAACGGCGAGCGTGAAGCCATCGCCGAGCGTGTGTTTCACGAGGGCGAGATAAAGGCAAAGGCCCATGCCGTCCTGATGGCCCTCGCTGTGATAGGCTCCCGGCGGAAATTTACCCCGGCCGTAGAAGTCGACGTCGAAGGCAAGCTTACCAAACGATGGCGACAGTTTGCCCTCGAATTTGGCCTCATCATCACGGTTAATGAAGCTGTAGTAATCAGTGAAGTCCTTCTGAACCTTGTCGTAGATCCCTTCCAGAATGGTGGTGCTGACCATGCCGTAGTGGCTCAGCACAGCAGCCGCCGTTTCCGCCTGTTGCATAGCATCGGTCAAGTCCCGTTGCGTTTTGCGGCATTGGTCGTATTTTTCCTGAGCAACAATCAGAAATTCCTTCGCTTCTTCCTCCTTTGACGGATCGGCGAGCGTATCGATATACGCCGTCAAGCCATTGGTGGCGTCAAGCAGCTCGGGCGGAGACGGCGCGTCCAGCCGACCAAGCGCTTGCAAGGCGTCTGCAATCGCCGCCGGGTCGCGAACGACCTTGTCGAGAACGGCGCGGTCACCAGAGACTGCCTTCGCGTACGCGCGAAGCGGCGCAGCATCGATCGGGGGGGTGGCCTTCTCACACCATTCCGTCACCTTGCCGGCTTCACGCATGATGGCCTGCAGGTGAACCACGAGTGGTTCGACGGCGACGGCAAGCTGCTGCAGGATGGCTGCCGCGGCGTCGGCCTTTGCGATCTTCTCGTGTAGATGCTCGGTCAACAGCGCCACATCCCATGTGATATCGCAGAGCGGGCACGCATCTTCCTCGACGAGTTCGAGGCCCCGCTCAATGAGCGCCCGCTGCTTGACGATTTTTAGGAGGGCTGGATCGTTGGTGAGTTGAGTAAGCGCCGTGACCGAGTCAGCCTTCCCGCCCGCGATGGCCGCTTCCTGCGGAGCCGCCAACTGCTGCATGAACAGTTCAAGATCGCCCTTGGCACCAAGTTTGGAGAACTTGGGTGGCTGCAAACCCTGTCCAGTTTCAACATTGACGCCAGCTTTCAAGGCATTCTTCGGGGCAAGATCCGTGATGGGCTCGAGCTTCAGCACGGCGCGGCGAGCATTGACTCCGTCAAGCAGGTCGGACTTCTTCGGGTTCGCAAACCCGAGATGCTTGAAAAAATCAGCCTTTGTCCGCCGATCTTCGGCTTCGGTCCTTACCTGATCGCGCTTGGCGTCGTTCGCGACGCGTTGCAACGACATACGCACTTTTTCGAGTTCGGCCAGGCGCAGCAACTCCTGGACATACTGCGATCGTTTGCCTGCAGGAACGAGGACGTACTTAATGATCTCGCGGCGAGACAGCGCAAATTCGGGATGGGTTTCGAGCTGCGCAAGAATGGCTTTGGTTTCAGTATTGCTCGGCTTGAGCTCGGCAGTACCGGCGTTCTTGACGGTCCGTTCGATCGCGAAGCTTTTCTTAAGCGAGGGGACATAGACCTTGAGGCGAACAAGGGCTTTTTCCGGCTTCTTGTTCGCATCGACGTGTGGCGCATGGGCCTTAACGCTGAGTTCGGCGGTGCCGGCTCCACCGAGGCGCGTGATATTGCCCGTCAGAGCAAATTCAATCGCGTCGACGATTCCGCTCTTGCCGGTGCCATTCGGCCCCGCGATACCGAAACTTTTCCGACCCAGCGCACGCTTCAGGTGGCGGATTCCGCGAAACTCGACAATCTCGATTTCCTCAATCTGGATCATTGCTTGACCCCGCTGAGGTAAAAATAGCATCGCGCAGGCTCTCCGCGTCCAGCTTGTGCTGGTCGAGAGCCTGGCGAAGAGCTGCGAGCGCTTCGGCCGAAAGTGCCTTGTGATCCTCGAGCCGTTTCACAAAGGCATCAAAGACTGAGGTCACCGTTGCAGAGAAGGGCGGATCGGTGATTGCCATGTTGCTTCATTACGCTTCTGTTGCTCTTGGCGGCGGAGACTGATCATCCATGGCCAAGTTTCAGACGACCCAATCATCTGTCGTTGTACCATAGACAGGACTAAATCTGAGCGTGCTTCCCTCCTTTCCAAATTTCATATGCCATACAAGCAATTCGACAGTGCATCACCAGATCGCGACAAACCATCTAATACCATGGCAATAAAGCGCTTTCTGAAGCGGCAGTCGGATTAAGTGGAAGGCACGATCTTCCATCAAGACCGCTCGATAAAGCAAGCTAAATCATTGATGCGGCTCTAAAAAATCTTGATTTCTAGGCCAAAGTTCGACCCCTGCCAGAGCGACCACGTCAGGCGTCCAAGTTCTGGATGCTCGACCACCGCCTCGTAGCGGGTTTCCAGCCCAATCTGCCCCTCGTCGGCGCCGGCGGCATCCCAATCTAGATTAGCGTTTTCTTGGTTCGAATCATATCAGGCGGCGTCGGCGAGTTTGTAGGACCACGTGTGGATGACCGGATGGCGATTGACGTCGTCGATACCGGCCATGATGCGCTCCTTGATTCATGTTTTGAGGCCACCCGGATGTGGCGGAGGACTGAACGGGCGAACTTGGAGAAGAATCCCTCGATGAGATTGAGCCACGAGCCGTGCTTGGGGGTGAAGGTGAGCTCGAAGCGCCCGCTTGGTCGAGTGGCGAGCCAGGCTCTGGTTTCTCGCGAGATGTGCGCGGAATGATTGTCGAGGATCAACTTGATCGCAGTGTTCGACGGATAGGCGTCATCGATAAGCCTGAGGAGTTCGACGAACTCTCGACTGCGATGGCGATCTTTGACAAGGGCGTGGACCTTGCCGGTGAGCAGATCAATCCCAGCCAACAGGCTGAGCGTGCCATGGCGTTTGTATTCATGATCGCGCGCAAAGGTGGCGTGGACACCAGGCTTGGGCGGCAAATCCGGTGCCGTCGTTGCGACGGCCTGGATTCCCGGTTTCTCGTCGTAGGAAACGATCGTCACCGGCTTTCCCCGCTTCTTCTTTCCCTTGGCAGAGGCTTTCTTCAGGACTTCGACTTCCCGATAGACGCACAGGACCTCCGCCATCTTCTGTTCGAACTCGGCGTCGCGATTTTCAAGATAGTAACGCACCTTGTGCGGCTTGATTTCCTCCCGGCCGAGGATCTTGCACACCGTTCCCTGGACCAAATGGCCAAACACGCATGCCCTGCCGCCGGCCCGTGTTCGCGCGCATGGCGCGCCAAGAGCCGCGTCGTCCACAACTCATGCGGATAGCCGACGCCGAACTCGCAGGGGATGGTGAAGATCTGCGCCGGCGTCGCCGTTTCCGGCGCCCAGCGCCGGACCGAGAAGGCACGGCGCAGGCCGATGATTGGCATGAGGATGAAGCCCGCAAACGTGTCCGCCAGAAACTCTTTTGGGTCCTCCCAAGGGTGCGCCTTCGCATCCTCGCGCAGCTCGTCGATCGACGAGCCATGGCCGAACACGTGATGGCCGAGCTCATGCGCGCAATTGTAAGTGCGCCGCGGTAGCGGCCGTCGGGCCGAGAGATGGATGCGCGGAGGAAGGCCGCGCTGATACATCCCCTCCATGTTGATGTTGTTGAAGCGCACCACGACGCCCAGCGTCTCGCATACCCCGTAGATGCAGATCGGCCCGGCCTGGTCGAGTTGGGCCTTCGCCCGCGTGGCCGTGGCTGCCTGCATGGCCTGGGTCGCCAAGGCGCGGCGATCAAAGCTGGGTTTTTGGTGCGCGTCACACTCATCAGCGATCGTCCCCGTTCGCGGTGGAATCGTTGCGCATCGCCGCTAACAGCCTAAGCAAACGTTCCAGATCATCTGGCTTGAGTTTGGAGAGTTCGCGTGCGGCAAGCTCAAGCCGCGGATCTTGAACGTCGAGCGTCTCGGGCGCTTCGCCGAGCAGCCAGGCGACGCTGACGTCATAGATCTCTGCAAGTCGGACGAGTTCGTCGGCTGAGACACGGCGGTTGCCTGCTTCGATCTCGGTGATGGAAGGACGGTGCAGGCCGATTATCTTGGCGACATGGCCTTGTGACAAGCCGGACAGCTTGCGCGCCTCTTTTAGTCGATCAGCGATCTGGGCCCGCTTCGCGGGATCGAGCTCGGTCATGCCGCGGCCGCTTCCTTCTCGCTTTGCTTCTTGAGCAGGTCACAGACGAAGATCGCCGTCTCGTCGATGGAGCGCGGAAGCTTGGTGGTCTCGTCGACGAAGATATTGACGTCGTTCGGGATCGTCGCGCTGATCTCTGTGGCGAGGATCGTGGTCGCGACGGGCCAGACCTTGCTGTCGAACTTGGGCAAGGTCTCAACCGGTTTGATCGCGCCACTCAGCGCTGGGCACTCCAAGCCGCTGTCAGCTTGAATCTGGCTGAGAACAGCGATTAGCTTTTCCTTAAGGGTAGCAGGGTCCATGGAAGCCTCCTTGATCCGACATATGGTAAGATAATCTTACATTCGTGGATTTTCAAGGGGCTGTCGATCCTTCCAGCCGACTAGTAAAAATGTAATCTTCGTGCTACATATTTTGCCAATCTGTAGTACGAAGGTGACAAATGCCTACTCCACATAATCCTCCTGCCGCTGTGCGGCGGGCCCTGCGCAAGCTCGGCACGGACATTCACGATGCCCGCCGGCGACGACGGCTGCCGATGGCGGTCGTGGCCGAGCGCGCATTCACTTCCCGCTCAACGCTCCAGAAAGTTGAAGCCGGGGACACCAATGTAAGCGTCGGAATTTATGCCGGCGTCCTCCAGGCGCTCGGCCTGCTCGACCGTCTGAGCCAGGTCGCCGACATCAGCAACGACCCAGTCGGACAGGCGCTGGCCAGCGCAGAGCTACCCAAACATATCCACCTCAAGCGAACCGCCCGAGCCGACAATGGCTGATTTCGAAGTCCACATCGAGCTGGACGGCCGCACGCGGCGCGTCGGTTTGGCCAGAAGCAACCGCGTTCGAGGTAACGAAACAGTCGTCTTCGAGTATGCGCCCGAGTGGCTCGAAGATCCTGATCGCTTCTCTATCGAGCCGGCCCTCAAGCTGACGCGCGGCGGCTTCGCGCCACCACCCGGCCAAGCCATCTTCGGCTCCATCGGCGACTCCGCACCCGACACTTGGGGCCGACGTCTGATGCAACGCTGCGAACGCCGCCTAGGGTCTGTTGGGATTCAGGATTCTCATCCGGGCTTGGTTGTGATTCAAGCTGCGGATGGACCGATTCGTTTTGACTGACGCCCAATGGGCGAAGATGGAACCGCTTTGTCTCGGCAAGCCGAGC
>NZ_PYCN01000079.1 GCF_003062295.1 Bradyrhizobium algeriense
CTTAGCCACCCCGCGTCAGGTGCACCCAACACCAGGCTAGAAATTTACATCCAACTCCGCCGCGTCGCCCCAACAACGACCGGCCAGAATAAAAAAACTCTCCATTTCATGGTTTTTCAGCGGACTGCTAAGTCGTTGTCGCTGATGGCTGCCGCGGGAGACGCCTGCAGCGAGTTGTACGTCCAAAGCAGCTTCAATTCGATGCGCAGCGAGTGGCTATTTCTGACGCGCCTGAATTCCTTGCCATCTTCCTGCAGCGAATGGTCGTCGAGGCGGCCTGCTATCGCGCTCATGTGCTGCGTCTGGAGCTACTCACTGAACTTGCGAAGCATGGTAGCGGCCCTGCTGACACTGTACGGTTTTTCGAATCCCTGCCATGGAGTTCCGCTCGCAATGCCCGCTCTGGCCGCCTCGGCTGCCTTTTGGATGAGAGCCGCGTCTTCGGAACAGGGAGCGAGCTGCGGGCGCAAGACTTCCAGCGCTCTGGTCCCCAACATGAAGTTCCGGAGATGAGTCAGCCCATTGAAGATTTTTCTGTCACCACACTTTAGTTTGTAAAGCTTCGCATCTTCGTCCAGCGACGCGTCGTGAGGCCGAACAACAATGCCCTGTTTTTTTCTCGGAGAGCCAGCAAGAGAAGCGGCGAAGCAATACTCGCAACGGATTGCGGCTTGAGTCGACCCGCGGCAGGCTCGCCCGCAATCGCAGCCCTCTTGATGTCATTGAAGACCTCATTGAGGCGCTCCCTATCGTCACGATGGGGCTGCATCGGGGCCTGCGGCGAGTCGCCGCTGTCGCGTAGGAACTGGGATGTTCCAACGATGAAACATCGACGTACCGTGTTGAAAAATCCTCGTCTCATTGTCTTTCCAAGTTTCGCAGGCGCGAGCGCGCGTGGCGCGTTTGCCTGCGCCCAGGCTCCAGGAGGCCAATGACTGAGCCGACCCATTAGCCACCACCAACGCCTCTGATGTCGGGTTTGCAACAAGCTGTCGGGGCCATGACGTCTTCGATTGAGAGAATCGCTTTACAAATCAAGCCATTGCAATTGGCATAAGGCTTGAAAGAGGAATGGCATCCAGCAGCGCCTGTGCAAGGAGGGGCAGTGGTGGCTTACAAGAATGTCCACTCTCAGCTTATTGTATGCGGCGGTTACGACGTTGACCGTCCTAATGTCGCGATCCGTCGCAATGCGCGTCCGCGTATGGTTTTGTCACCGTGATCGACTCATGGGTGGTGGTTCGAGACAGCATCGATGCGCGTGCGCGCCACGGCGCTGCCCCTGTGCCGGGCCCCGTGCCCACCGGCATTAATGTCCGTGATGCGGCCGAATTCGAACGGCTCGAAGCCGAGGTGCGGCGCATGGATGCCGACGGACCAGCTGCGGTTGATTGGAGCAAAGTCAGTACACTGTCGCTCCATATCCTGTCGAACCAGTCAAAGGACATTTTGGTCGCCTGCTGGGCGACCTATGGTTTGTTTCGGACTGGAGGATACCAGGGTCTTGCCGTCGGTTTAGGCGTTTTGCGCGGCATGGTGGACGCCCATTGGGAGGGCCTCTTTCCGCCGATCAGGCGGGAACGGGCGCGCGTCGGAGCGATCGATTGGCTCATTGGTCGCGTTGGACCGGAGGTGGCGGAGAATGCGCCGACCGACGCCGACTATGCGGCAGTGCTCGCCGCCTATGAGGTGCTCGATGATCTCGATCGCCAATTGCGCGAAAAGCTGGTCAATGAGCAAGCCGCTTTGGGCAAGTTATTGAGGGCCCTGCAACCGCATTACGAACAGGCCAAGCGAGCGATCTCCGCGGCGGCTGAACGTGCGACCGAGGCCGCCCAAGCTGCCGAAGAGGCCGCTGCCGCACCGGCCGTATCCACTCCGCCGGTTGAGGAGGCTCAACCGGCAGCAGCGGAGGCATCGCTACCGGCTGGCGCCGATGGCGACTGGGCCGGCTTGATCGACCGCTTGCCTGATATGTTGCGGCAGGCTGCGGCTGTCCGGCGCGTCGCCTCGCCTTCAGACCCGAAGGTCTATCTGCTCAATCGCATTGGCTCATGGCTGCGTTTTGATGCGCTGCCGCCTGATACGGGGGGCCGCACGATGATATCGCCGCCCGACGATCACATCTTTGCGTTAGAAGCAAAGCTCGCGGCCGGTCAGCACGCCGATGTGGTGAATTTAGCCGAAGAGATCGTCTGGACAGCGCCGTTCTGGCTCGATGCTCACCGGCATGCCGCCAAGGCGCTGGAGCAAATGGGGCCGCTCTTTGAGCCGGCGGCCGCGGCGGTGCGCGCGGCAGTAGCTCTGCTGGCCACACGCTATCCGCGGACCTTGGCGTTTCAATTCGACGACGGCCGGCCGTTTGCGGACGAGGAAACGCGTGCCTGGGCCGCGGTGGGCGCAGCGGACGTGTCGACGGGCCGTGATCCTATCGATGAAGCGGTTGCCGAGGCACACAGGCTCATCGGCAGCGGGCACCGGCAGGCCGCACTCGAGAAGCTGTCGCGTGCGCTAGACCGCGCGACCGGAGAACGAGCGCGGTTCGTGGGCCAGCTTGCGCAAGCACGTTTCTGTATCGAAGCCGGATTCGTCACGACCGCCATCCCGCTGCTGGAGCACATGGAAGAGGTGATCGCCGAGCGCAACCTCGGAAGCTGGGAGCCTGGGCTTGCGCTCGACGTCGCCGAATTGCGCTTTCGTGCGCTGACTCATTCTGATTCGCTGCAAATGCTTGACGGGCCGCGCCGTCGCGCCGCGATGGAAAAAATCCGAACGCGGGTCACGGCCATCGACATTGCACGCGCGAGCATGCTTGGCGCCTAGCTGGACCGTGTCGGTGGCAAAGTATTAACGGAGCTGATATGTCGCAGGAAAGCTCGGTCGCTCCAAAGGAGCGCATCAATATCCGCTTCAAGCCGGCAACAGGCAACCTCAAGGAGGATGTCGAGCTGCCGCTCAAGTTGCTGGTTTTGGGCGACTTCACCGGACGGGCTGATGACCGCCCGATTGAGGAGCGCGAGCTCGTCAATATCGACAAGGACAATTTCAACGAGGTTGTCAAAAGCCAGGAACTGACTCTTCATCTCTCCGCCGAGAATAGGCTCGACGACCAGCCTGAATCCGGTAAGCTGTCGGTGTCGCTGGCGTTTGAGAGCCTGAAGGACTTCGAACCCGAGCGTGTCGCACAGCAAATCCCCGAATTGCGCGCCTTGACCGAATTGCGCGCGGCCCTGATCGCCCTGAAGAGCCCCCTCGGCAACGTGCCGAGCTTCCGCAAAGCCATCCAGAATTTGCTTGAAGACCACGGCGCGCGGCCGCGGCTCTTGAGCGAGCTCACCAGCAAGAGCGAGTGAGCGGATCAGCGAGCCGTTTTGAGCGAGGGCGCTATGACCGACACAAGTGCGCAGCAGCCGGCCGAAGTCACCACCACGACCACTGACCTTTCGCTGGTGGATCAAGTCCTCGTCGAAACCAAGATGACCCCGTGCGACGAGGGTTACGACCTCGCCCGCCGGGGCGTCGCAGCTTTCCTCAGTGAGCTCATCAAACCGAGCCGCGCCGACGAGCAGGTCAACAACGCCCTCGTCGATCAGATGATTGCCGAGATCGATCGCAAGATCTCGGCCCAGCTCGACGGTGTGCTGCACATGGACGAGTTCCAGCGGCTCGAGTCGGCCTGGCGCGGGCTGAAGTTCATGGTCGACCGCACTGATTTCCGTCAGAACATCAAGGTAGAAATCCTCAGCGTCAGCAAGGATGAACTGCTGACCGACTTCGAGGACAGTCCGGAGATCGTCAAGTCCGGCCTGTACAAGCACGTCTACACCGCAGAGTACGGCCAGTTCGGCGGCCAGCCCGTCGCAGCCATGATCTCGGCCTACGAGTTTGGCAGTGGCGGCCAGGACGTCAAGCTCATGCGGTACATGAGCGCGGTGGCCGCCATGTCGCATGCACCGGTCATTGCCTCCGCTGCACCGAACATGTTCGGCGTCGAACGTCATGAGGAGATCGCGGGTCTGAAAGATCTGCAATCGGTGTTCGAGGGACCAAAATACGCCAAGTGGAACTCGTTCCGCGAAAGCGAGGACGCTCGCTATTTCGGCCTGACGCTGCCGCGCTTCCTGCTGCGCTTGCCCTATGGTCCAGAGACCGTTCCGGTGAAGGCGTTTAATTACCAGGAGGCCTCAGATGGCGAAACCGATAACTACCTCTGGGGCAACGCTGCTTTTGCCTTTGCGACGCGCTTAGCCGAAAGCTTCGCCAAATATCGCTGGTGCCCGAACATCATCGGCCCCCAGTCTGGCGGCGCAGTTGAGGACCTCAGTCTGCATACCTATGAGGCAATGGGGCAATTGCAGACCAAGGTGCCGACTGAGGTTCTCATCTCGGACCGGCGCGAGTTCGAACTAGCCGAGCAGGGCTTCATCGCGCTGACCATGCGCAAGGGGGCTGACAATGCCGCTTTCTTCTCGGCTAATTCCGTGCAGAAGCCGAAATATTACGGGAACAGCCAGGAAGGCAAGGCGGCCGAGCTCAACTACAAGCTCGGCAGCCAGCTGCCCTATATGTTCATCATCAATCGTTTCGCGCACTACATCAAAGTGCTGCAACGCGAGAACATCGGCTCTTGGAAGAGCAGGCAAGAGCTGCAAGGCGAACTGAACAACTGGATCCGTCAGTATGTCGCCGATCAGGAGAATCCGTCGGCAGAGGTGCGCTCGCGGCGGCCTTTGCGAAAGGCGGAGATCATCGTCGAGGACGTCGAAGGTGAACCGGGCTGGTATCGCGTCAGCATCGCCGTCGTTCCACACTTGAAGTACATGGGCGCGGATTTTGCTTTGACGCTCAAGGGTAAGCTCGACAAGCAGTAGAGGTGGTAGACGATGTTCGACCGCAGCCTTATGGAGCGCTTGGAGGACGGGACGGCGACCAATCAGCCCTCGTTCGACCGTTTCCGGGCAAGCGTCCTGGAAAACTTACGTCGGGTTCTGAACTCGCGCCAGGGCTGCTGCGAAACACGGCCGGACTTCGGCATGCCCGAGCTCAACGAGGCGGTCGGGCAGGGAGCCGACGCGGTCCGCGCGCTCGCCCGTTCGCTTAAGCAGCAGATCGAGACATTTGAGCCGCGCTTGAAGAATGTTTTGATCCGCTTTCATGCCGATCCCGACAACCCGCTGCAGCTGAGTTTCCACGTCAACGCGACGCTCAATTATAACGACCAGGTGGAGCCGGTTGCCTTCGATGCGATCTTCGAGAAGCACGTCCAGGTGAGGGGCTGAAGCGGTGGCCCTTAATCCCTATTACGAGGATGAGCTGTCCTATTTGCGCGAGCTCGGCACTGACTTCGCTTTAGCCAATCCGAAGCTTGCGCCATTTCTCGGGCGTGACGCAACGGATCCCGACGTAGAGCGGCTATTGGAAGGCTTCGCCTTCCTTGTCGCGCGGCTGCGCCAGAAGCTCGACAACGAGTTTCCCGAATTCGTCCACGGCCTGTTGCGGATGGTATGGCCGCAATATCTTCAATCTCTGCCGCCCATTACGACTCTGGCCTTTGCCGCGAAGCCATCGGCGAGCGCCGCGAGCCCGAACGTACCGGCCGGCACGAGCGTTCGCTCGCGTCCAATTGAGGGAACGAACTGCACGTTCGTCACCTGCTATCCAATTGACGTGCTGCCGCTGGAGATTAACGACGTTCAGCTCGAGAACCGGACAAATTCGGCTCGACTTATTTTGGGTATCAAAGCAACCGGCCAGCAAAACCTGTCATGTCTTAAGAATGGTCGGCTCCGCCTCTTCTTCTCGACGGAGCGAGAGCCACAAGTGGGGCGCTATCTGTTGACTTGGCTGTGCCGGCACGTCACGCAGGCAACCGTCACGGTGGCGGATCGACAAGTCGTCACGATCGGAGCCGCACAGATCGCACCAATCGGCTTCAGCGATGACGAGGCGGTCTTGCCCTGGCCGCGCAACGCCTTCTCAGGATTCCGGATCATTCAGGAGTATCTGAGTTACCCGTCGAAATTTCTCCACGTCGAACTGTCTGGTCTCGAGCCGGTTGGGACCCACATGGAGACGGAATGCAGGCTCAGCCTCGAGTTTCAGCGTCCGTTCCCCGCGCAGTTGCGCGTGGGCAAGGGCCAGATTTGCTTGAATTGCACGCCAGCAATCAACGTCTTCAGCCACGAGGCCTCGCCGATCCGCTTGAAGCGGACAAAGACCGAATACCGGGTGCTTGCCTCCGGTGGGCCGAACTTCAGCATCCGTTCCGTCGACCGGGTGACCGGCTATGTGCAAGGCCGCCCCGAACGCACCGAGTTTGAGCCATTCGACCTGTTACGCCACGATCTGCCCGGCGCCGAGCGCAACCGCGCTTACTTTCGCGAGCGCATCCGGCCGGCGGTGGTCGGTCGGGGCGTCGATCACTATGTGAGTTTCGTTGACCGGCTCGACATCGGCCAGCATCCGCCGATCGACGTCGCATCCCTGCAATTGACTTGCTCCAACGGACCCATCGCCGACCGGTTGCCGGTCGGTGCAGTGGATCTGCCGACCTCTGATACGCCTCGCGCGGTTACCTTCTCCAATATCACGACGGTCGTTGCAGAGGTTCCGCCACCGGTCAATGACGGCCTGTTCCGGCGGCTGACGGCCAATCTGGCGCGCAATTACGGCGCCATGGTCAACGTCGACGCGCTGCGGACCATCCTTGGCAGCTACGATTTCCGTGCGGTCTACGACGTTCAGGCGCGTCGCCGCCTGGAGTTGCTGCTCGAAGGCCTCGACCAGTTCGTGACCACCGACACCGATCACGTGGTGCGCGGCGCGGCGATCCGAATGCGAAATATCGAACTGGCCGTGGTCGACAGCAAGATCGGTGGTGAGGGCGAATTGTTCCTGTTGGGTTCGGTGCTTGACGCCTTCTTCGCGACCTTCGCCGGTATCAACATGCTGCACCGGTTTTCGGTTCGCGGCACGGAAAGCAACGCACACTACCTATGGCCAGCGAGAAGCGGATTGATCACGCCGCTCTGACGGCGCCCGACGAACGCGATGAGCTTTCGGCGTTCGGGTTCTTCTCGCTCGTTGCGCATCTCGAGCGGCGCTTCAGCGACGCTCCCCCGATCGGATCCACCGACGATCCCGCGCGGGAGGCGGTGCGCTTCCGTGCGGCGCCGACGCTTGGCTTTCCTGCCGAAGAGATCGCGGAAATCAGACAGGTCAAGGCCGCCAGCGAGCGCGTGGAGGTAGACGTCAACTTCCTCGGGCTGCACGGTCCCTCCTCCCCGCTGCCGCCCTTCTACACCGAACGGGTCATGCACGCGGACGGCATGGGTTCGCTCGGCGATTTCTTTGATTTCTTCAATCACCGTCTGATCAGCCTGCTGCTGCGGATCTGGCGGTACTACCGCCACCATTTGCGGTTCGAGGAGGGCGCAACCGACGCGATCTCGGTGCTGATTGGTACGCTCTTTGGACTCGTGCCCGGGGAAGACACAGCCAACCAACGGGAATGGCGGGCGCGGCTGCTGCCGCATGCCGGCGTCCTTGCCTTGTGCAGCCGGTCGGCCGAGCTCGTGACCGGTGTGATTTCCAGCCATCTAAATATTTCGGCCCGGGTCGAGGAATTCATCTGGCGCGAGATCGACATTCCACAAGAGGCGCAGTGGCGCCTTGGTCGGCCTGGTCTTGAGCTCGGCGTTGATACCCTTGCTGGTGAAACCATGCCAGACATCGTAGGCAAATTCCGGCTTTGCCTCGGCCCGCTCAACCAGCTGCAGTTTCGGTCGCTGCTACCCGGTTGCGAGAGCCATACCATCCTTTGCCGTCTCATTAACTTTATTCTGCGCGAGCCCTTGGCATGGGATCTCCAGCTAGGAGCCTGTCCGAGTAATCGGATTTTTCTCGACGAAGAACAAGCGTCGTGATTCAAACGGTGGATGAGCAAGACATTTCGTCCTTGGGACGTTGATCAGGTTTGGCTGCTGCCGCCATCGATC
>NZ_PYCN01000007.1 GCF_003062295.1 Bradyrhizobium algeriense
ACCACCTCTGCCGCAGCACGATGGCGCCGCGGTCATCATGACCCACGAGGTGGAACGAGTTCTTGCCGATATCGATGCCGATCACGGCGATCGCTGCGTTGAGTTTCTGAGACATGGCGTGCTCCTCGTCTTGAGCGCCCCTTGCCAGTTTCTCGTACTGGCAGGGCCGGAGCACGGCCGGACCATTCCATTAGCAGATATGGAGCCTCGCCATTACCAGTTGGGGAACTTGAAACGTAAATAGGAAGAAAGCACTACCGCAAATATGCCAACTACCGTTGTTGCCGCGCCTGCATATTCTCTTGCCCGCCGCTGTAGCGGATCGAAAGCCGCGCAAACTAAGCAAATTGCGACGACGGCAATCGCAATTGAAACGATCAACCCAACCGTGACATTCATGCCCGGCTGTCCGACAACACTGCCAATCTTATCAGATAGCGGTGCGATCTTTTCGTGAACCGTGAGGACCGGCATTGCAGAAGCTGTAATCACCACAATGGCGATATACGGACCGACTATGGGCGACCAAATCGCAGCGAGCGAGCAGGATGCCGAAAATGACTGCAATGGGCTTCATGATGCTATCTCGTACCTCACTATCGAGGCACTTCCGCCATTGTCTCTAGCCGACTTCGGACGCAATCGCCGCTGATATCCGAGATTGGGCGGGCGGGTGCAGCCATCTATCCAGATAGTACAACGGCACCATTCCGACCAAGTGAATCGCTGTGCCGGCCATCAGTGGAACAGCGCCATAGACCAGACCCAAGTAAAATGTGACCGGAGCGAGGGTAAACGTGAGCAGGGAGATGATAGTCAGAAGCGTCAGAAAGATGCAGATAGGAGCGCCGAGGAAGTAGCGGGCGAGCATCCATTTATCAATTGCGTTGCGCTTTCGTGTCACGCTCATTGCCTGGCCGAAAGCGAGGAAGAATGCGATGAATGGGGTCAGCGTCGGAAGCAACCCCAACGCGCCTATCCAAACGCGCACTAGGTCAGGATAGAGTGGCCGAATCGTCACCACAGCCAGATATGCCACGGTCGTGGTCCAGATCGTCAGGTAGGCGACAACAACTGCCTTCGTTCGAACGTTCATGACCTGTCTCATGCGCAACAAGCGGGGCCGAGCAACCCAAAGATCAAAAATCGCCTCATGAGGCAAATTTAGTCGAAACTGCCGAGATGATCGTGGTCTGGACGGGTTTACCGTTAACAAACTCAACATCCACCGAATTAAAGTGGCACTTCCGCTGTTGGCACATCGCGAAATTTCCTGCCATGCAAAACTCGGTCGCTATCGGGGCATGGCGGACATCGAGCAAGCCCTCACCCCGTTCAATTTGGCTGAAGCTACCGACTAGAGGTCCCGGCCATCTACGTCTTTCTTTCCGGCTGCAAAGACGTGGATGCCCGGCACAAGGCCGGGCATGACGAGTCTGAGGTGCGATCTTGCGTAAGACTACGGCCGCAAAATCGCCGCCCCCGTCGTCGCACGGCTCTCAAGCTCCGTATGCGCCTTCGCCGCATCCTTCAGCGCATACGCATGATTGATCGGCACGTGGAGCTTGCCGTTGATGACGGCGGCGAACAGCGTGTCGGCGCCTTCGAGCAGTTCCTTGCGGGTAGAGACGTAGTCGTTGAGTTTTGGCCGCGTCGCGAACAGCGAGCCGTGATTGTTGAGTTCGGCGAGCGGGAACGGCGGTACCGGGCCGGAGGCGTTGCCAAAACTCACGAACAGGCCGCGTGGCCGCAAGCACGACAGCGAGCCCGGGAAAGTGGTCTTGCCGACGCCGTCATAGACGACATCGCAAAGTTCGTTGCGGCTGATCTGTTTGACCCGCGCCACGAAGTCCTCCTCATTGTAGAGGATGACGTGGTCGCAGCCATTGGCGAGCGCGAGGTCGGCTTTTGGCTTGGAGCCCACGGTACCGATCACATGCGCGCCGAGCGCCTTTGCCCACTGGCAGGCGAGTAAGCCAATGCCGCCCGCGGCGGCATGGATCAGCACCCGGTGGCCGGGCTCGACCTTGAAGGTCTTGTGCAGGAGGTACCAGACCGTCAGCCCCTTGAGCATCAAGACGGCGCCCTGCTCGTAGGTGATATGGTCGGGCAGCTTGACCAGCTTGTCCGCCGGGATCACCCGCTCGCTGGCGTAGCCGCCGAGCGTGAAATAGTAGGCGACGCGATCGCCGGGGTGAAAATTGGTGACGCCCGTCCCGACCGCCACGACCTCGCCCGCGGCTTCGTTTCCGGCGATGAACGGCAGTCCCGGCGCCTTGTAGAGGCCGGTGCGGAAGTAGACGTCGATGAAATTCAGGCCGACGGCGTGCTGACGGATACGGACCTCGCCCGGTCCCGGCGCCGGCACGTCCACGTCCTCATACACCAGGGCTTCCGGACCCCCCACCTTGTGCACGCGCACGGCCTTGGTCATGACAGTCTCTCCCTCGGTATTTCCTGAAGCACCCAACTTGAAAGCGAAACGAAAGCCATCGCCGCCCGGATGTCAACTCGCCGGCCGAAACCGGCTACCGGGCGGCCTTCCGGCGGTTGCGCCTGGCGAGCACATTGAACAGTTCGACGGCGGCCGCGAACAGCATGGCAAAATAGATGTAGCCGCGCGGGATATGGAATTGGAAACCGTCCGCGACCAGCGCCACGCCAATCAGCACCAGGAACGCCAGCGCCAGCATTTTTGTGGTCGGATGATTTGCCACAAACCGCGCCACCGGGCCCGACGAGACGTACATGACGATGCACGCGATCACGACGGCCGCGATCATGATTTCGAGATCCTGCGCCATGCCGATCGCGGTGATGATTGAGTCCAGCGAAAACACCATGTCGATGATGATGATCTGAACGATCACCCAGAAAAATGCGCTGGCCTTTGGTTCGCCATCAGGTTCGGCGTCGCCGGCCTCGACCTCGCCATGTATTTCATGCGTCGCCTTGGCAATCAGGAACGCCCCGCCGCCTATCAGGATGATGTCGCGCCACGAAAACTCGACGTTTCTCACGGTGACGACGGGCTCCGTCAGGCCGATCAGCCACACCAGCACGCTGAGCAGTATGATGCGAAACACCAGCGCAAGAAGCAAACCGATCTGGCGTGCGCGTTTGGCCTGCGCGGGAGGAATGCGCGACACGATCACCGAAATGAAAATGACATTGTCGATGCCGAGCACGATTTCCAGCGCCGTCAATGTCAGCAGCGCTGCCCAGGCTTCCGGGCTCGTCAGTAATTCCATCATGCCTTGAACGACTTTATTCGCCGGATCACCGCGTCACTTCCTATTATGTAGACCGCGATAGCGCACAACCCCGCGACGATCGGAGCGCCCACGTCGAAATCGCGGGCGAGCGTATATATCGCGAGCACGGCTCCGATGGCCATCAGCCACAGGGTCAGCCAGCGCAGACGCACCACCCGGACCGGGTGCACGACATGAAACGGGGCGAATGTGAGCGCGATCAGAACAGCGATGCCGAGGCTGGAAAGCACGGGCGGCAAGTGTAGCAAGAACAAATAAAACGCCGCGACGTTCCACAGCGCCGGGAAGCCGCGGAAGTGATTGTCCGACGCCTTCATGCGCCGGTCCGCGAAATAGAGCGCACCCGACACCATAATGCCGATGCCGAGAATCGGCGCCACCACCGGCAGCAGCATCCCGCTAGCGGTGATGGCATAGGCCGGCACGAAGACGTAGGTCACGTAATCGACGACGAGATCGAGCACCTCGCCCGACCAGTTCGGCTGCAACCGAACGACCTCCAGTTTTCGCGCCAGCGGGCCATCGATCGCATCGATGATCAAGGCGACGCCAAGCCAGCCGAACATGTTGGCCCAGTGTTCGCGCACGGCCTCCAGCATCGCCAGCAACGCAATGCCCGCGCCCATCGCCGTGAAGACATGCACGGCGAATGCTGCGGTCCGCATTCGGTTGGTCGCGGGTGCGGAATCTGGCTCGGTTGTCGGGTCCATTGCTCCGGCAGTGCTATCAGGAATCGCTTCGATTTGCATATCGGCGCTTGCGGCGTTCCGCCGCGCGATAGGGCGGAAACATTTCGGCCAGTTGATGGCTTGAAAATGCCGCCCCGAACGTCGATTGTCCCAATATGAACGATGCATCGCAAGTTTATGACGCCGCCGTGATCGGCGGCGGTCCGGCGGGATTGACCGCGGCCATCGCGCTGGCCGCGACTGGCGCGAGAACCGCCCTGCTCGCCCGCCGTGTCCCCTATGCCGACAACCGCACCACGGCGCTGCTCGGGGCTTCCACCGAGCTGCTCGAACGCCTGGAGGTCTGGTCCCGCTGCCGCGACAAGGCCGCCGCCTTGCGGACCATGCGCCTCGTCGATGACACCGGCCGGTTGATCCGCGCGCCCGAGGTGCGATTTTCCTCGGAGGAGATCGGTCTCGAACAGTTCGGCTACAACATCGACAACCGCTCGCTGATGGTCGCCCTCGAAGAGCGCGCCGCCGGGCTTTCGAACCTGACCCGATTTGACGATGAGGCGGCAACGATCGATCCGCAGGACGCGATCGTCACCATTCATACCGGCAAGGGCGAGCAGCTCACCGCGCGGCTGGTGATCGGCGCCGACGGGCGGCAATCGCCTTCCCGCGAGGCGGCCGGAATCGGCATCAGCCGCCGCGACCTGCACCAGTCGGCGCTGACCTTCAACATTTCCCATTCGCGGCCGCACAACGGCATCTCCACCGAGTTTCACACTCCGCAAGGTCCGTGCGTATTCGTGCCCCTGCCCGGCAACCGCTGCAGCGTGGTGTGGGTCTCGGCGACCAGGGAAGCCGAGCGGTTGATGTCGCTCAGTGACGACGAATTGTCGGAGGCCGCGGAAACGCAGTCGCACTCCATTCTCGGCCGCGTCCAGGTTGAAGCCGGCCGCAACATCTTTCCGCTGACGATCGAGCGTCCCGACCAATTCGCCAGCCATCGTGTCGCGCTGGTTGGCGAATCCGCCCATGTGGTGCCGCCGATCGGCGCGCAGGGCCTCAACATGGGATTGCGCGATGCCGCCGATATCGCCGATATCGCAGGCGGTGCGATCTCGCTCGGGGAGGATCCCGGATCGCTGGCGGTGCTGGCGCGTTATCAGTCCGCCCGCCGCGCCGACGTCGCAAGCCGGCTGATCGCCATCGATGTCGCCAACCGTTCATTGCTCAGCGATTTCTTGGGCATGCAATCGCTGCGCGCGGCGGGCATGCACCTGCTGGGTTCGTTCGGCCCGCTGCGGCGGCTCGCGATGCGCGAGGGGCTGGCGCCGACCTGGAAGCGCGTCAGCTGACTACACTGCCGTAGCCCGGGCGAGCGAAGCGACCCCGGGAACCGGTCCCCGGGGGTGCTTCGCTCGCCCGGGCTACGCGTGTTTTCTACTTTGCATGGGGTTGTTTTCGATCTTTTATGTTTCGAGAACCCGCCCCCTACGGAAACACCAGCCGGCCGCTCTGGATGAACCACATCACGCTGGTCAGCGTGACCACGGAGGCGAAGGTCCCGATCAGGACGGCGACCGACGCCGGCTCGATCCAGGTATTGTTCTGCCGCGCCATCACGAACACGTTCAGCGCCGGCGGCAGCGCTGCCATCAGGACCGCGGTCGCCGCCCACGGCTGCGCGAACGGCCCGAACAGCAGCATCAAGCCGAACACGATCAGCGGATGGACCAGCAGCTTGATCGCGATCACGCCGGGCACTTCCCAGGGCACGCGATCGAACGGGCGCAATGCCACGGTGACGCCGAGCACGAACAGCGCGGTCGGGGCGGCCGCGTTCTGCAGGAACAGCAGCGTTTTGTCGACCGCAACGGGTAATTGAATTTGTAGCGCCGCAGCGAGCGCCCCGGCGGCAGCCGACATGATCAGCGGGTTCAGCACGATCTGCCGCACGGCGACGCCAATCGCGTGCAGGAAGGACGGATGCTTGCGATCGGTCAGCGCCATCAACAGCGGCACGATCGAGAACAGGAAAATGCTGTCGCAGCAGAAGATCAGCGCCGTCGGCGCCGCCGCCTTGCTGCCAAGCACCGCCAGCGCCAGCCCCGGTCCCATGTAGCCGATATTTCCGTAGGCACCGGCAAGGCCCGAGATCGTCGCCTTGCGCAGCGAGAGGTCGCCGATGATCCGCCCTGTCACCATCGCCAGCACGAAAGCGCTGACCGTGCCGACCGTCGTCGCGATCAGGAATGGCGGGTTGTTCAGTTCGGAAAACGGTGTCTCCGACATGATGCGAAACAGCAACGCCGGCAGAGAAACGTACAGCAGGAAGAAGTTCATCCAGGCGAGCCCCGATTCCGGCAGCCCTCTGGTCTTGCCGCAGGCAAAGCCGATGAAAATCAATCCAAAATAGGGAAGCGCGAGGTTGAGGATATCGACCATCTCGAAAACGTCTTTTCGTCAGTGATTTCTGGGGCATGGCGCCGGACGTGGCCACCACATGTAAAGGTTAATTCGTCCTATTGCCCCTAGCATCGGCCACAATCATGGTCTATTCGACGGAACATGATCAAAGCGCGCACCGCCAAATTTCAGATCGGGCAGATCGTCCGCCACCGGGTGTTTTCATTCCGGGGCGTGATTTTCGACATCGATCCGGAATTCAACAATACCGAGGAATGGTGGTTGTCGATTCCCGAGGAGCTTCGGCCTCACAAGGATCAGCCGTTCTATCACCTGCTCGCGGAAAATTCGGAGTCCGAATACGTCGCCTATGTCTCCGAACAAAACCTGCTGCCGGACGATTCCGGCGAGCCGATCCGCCATTCGCAGGTGGCCGAGATCTTCGTGAAGGACAAGTCGGGCGGCTATCGCCCGCGCAATCCGTCGCTGAATTAGCGCGGCCGACGCGAGGCCGCGGGTCGGGCCTCCTCACTGACCGGCACGATAGAAGCCGAAATAAAAAAGGCGCCCTGCCCGGGCGCCTTTTGTGTTTTGTCGAGCGATGCGGCTCTTACTTCGCCGCCGGATTGGCGCCGCCGCCACCCTCGAGCTTCTTGCGCTGCTCTTCAGCACGCTTCTGCAGCTCTTCCTGCAGCTTCTTCTGGTTTTCCTCGAACACCTTCGGATCGGTCGGCGGACCGTCATAGGCCTTGGCGAATTCACCCGTGAGCGGCAGCGGCAGCGTCAGCGGCGCGCCGTTGGAATTGATCGCCTGAACAACGAGATTCTGGCCCTTCTTCAAGCTGGCGATCAGCTCGGGCGTTGCTTCGTAGTCGGACATGCAGCCGTTCTGGAAGCAGATGACGTAGGGGCCCTGCAGCGGCGCATTGCTGTCGACGATGATCCGGGTTCCGTGCACCAGCTGCATGCCGAGCGGCAGTGTCACGCGCAAGAGCTTCTTCGGCTCGCCTTCCGGCTCGATGATGACGGCGGCGATGACGGGCTGGCCGGACTCGATGCGGCCGTCCTTGCCGGTGAAGCAAACCTGCTTGGCGCCGGCTTCCTGACCCTTGAGGCAGAACTTGGTCCAGGGCGCGTAGATCAGCTGGACTTGCTGTTCCTGCGGCTGGGGGGCAGCGCCGGCGGGAGGAGCGCCAGCCGGAGGGGCTTGCGCGGCCGGAGCCTTGGGAGCGGCCTTCGGAGGCGCCTTCGGCGCGCCGGGCGCCGGCTGCTGGGCCTGCGCGCCCGAAGCGATCAACGTTGCCGACAATGCCGAGGCCGCCAACAGGGCGATGATCTGCCCACGCGGCCGGATCGACCCGGCCAAGATACGGAAATTCATTGCGGAAAACCCTTTCTGAACCGCAGCGCCCGAAACCGCTACAGGCACCGACACCTAGCCGCGCTGAGGCGGCTGTCTCGTTGGCAATTGAGGCGGATACGTGACAGGTGTTCCCGCCATCATCAATTGCCCGCCTTCAATACAGCGACAGGCGAAAAGATCAATGCCGACAGGCATCTTTGGCATTCCCCGAAGGTCCAGGCCGAAGCCTATGGTAAAGCTTTCGGGTGCGCATTTTCGAATCAAATCCCTGCCAGCCTATGACCGTTTGCGGGCGTATTCGCCTGCGTGTGTTGGCGTGTGTTGCCCTCGCGCTGGGTGTAACGCCGCTCGCGCCGTTCTGCGCAGCAAAGGCAGCCGAAAGCCACGCGCTGGCGATGCACGGCGCACCGGCCCTTCCCCCCAACTTCACGCATATGCCCTACGCCAACCCCGATGCGCCGAAGGGTGGGCGGCTGGTCTGGGGCATACTCGGAACCTTCGACAGCCTCAATCCAATGATCGTACGCGGCATCGCCGTTCAGCAGATGCGGGGCTTTGTGGTCGAGAGTCTGATGGCGCGCGGCAATGACGAGGCTTTCACGCTTTACGGCTTGCTGGCCAAAAGCGTCGAGACCGACGACGCGCGCAGCTATATCACCTTCCGCCTCGACCCCAAGGCGCGCTTCGCCGATGGCAAGCCGGTCACGGCAGACGACGTCCTGTTTTCGTGGGAGCTGCTGCGCGATAAGGGCCGCCCGAATCACCGGCAGTATTATTCCAAGGTCGCAAAGGCCGAAGCGCCAGACCCACTCACCGTGCGGTTCGATTTCGGCGGCGCCAACGACCGCGAGCTGCCGCTGATCCTCGGCCTGATGCCGGTCCTGCCGCGCCACGCGGTCGATCCCGCGACGTTCGAGGAAACCACGATGACCGGACCGATCGGTTCCGGCCCCTATAGCGTCACCGCCATCAAGCCGGGCGCCAGCGTCACGCTGACCCGCAATCCCGAATACTGGGGCCGCGACCTGCCGGTCAATCGCGGGTTGTGGAACTTCGCCGAGATCAGGCTCGACTTCTATCGCGAATCCAACGGCCTGTTCGAGGCGTTCAAGCGCGGCCTCTACGACTTCCGCGTCGAGCACGAACCGCTGCGCTGGCACGACGGCTACGATTTTCCGGCGGCCCACAACGGCGAGGTGATCCGCGATACCATTAAGATCGGGATGCCGCAGCCGTCGGAATTCCTGGTGTTCAACACGCGGCGTCCGATCTTTTCCGATATCCGCGTACGTCAGGCGCTGACGCTGTTGTTCGATTTCGAGTGGATCAACCGGAATTACTTTTTCGGGCTCTATACGCGCTCAGCGGGCTTCTTCGCCGGGTCGGAACTCTCAGCCTATGGTCGTCCGGCCGACGATCGCGAGCGCGAGCTTTTGAAACCGTTCACCGAGCGCATCCGGCCGGATATTCTCGACGGCAGCTACCGCCTGCCCGTCACCGACGGATCGGGCCGCGATCGCACGACGCTGCGCAGCGCGCTCAAATTGCTGTCGGAAGCCGGTTACGAGCTTGATGGAACCGTGTTGCGGCAGCGCGCGACCAAAGTCCCCCTCGCCTTCGAAATCCTGGTGACGACGCGCGATCAGGAGCGGATCGCACTGGCCTATCAGCGCGACCTCAAGCGCGCTGGCATCGAGGCCAGCGTTCGCGCGGTCGATCCTGTGCAGTTCGACCAGCGCCGGCTCGGCTACGAGTTCGACATGCTGCAGAACCGCTGGGATCAATCGCTATCCCCCGGCAACGAGCAGTCCTTCTACTTTGGCAGCCAGGCCGCCGACATTCCCGGCACGCGGAATTACATGGGGGCGAAGGAGCCCGCCATCGACGCCCTGATCGCGGCGCTGCTCGAGGCACGCGAGCGCCCGGCTTTCGTCTCCGCGGTACGGGCGCTCGACCGCGTCCTGATGTCGGGCTTCTACGCTATCCCCGTTATTAACGTGCAGGAGCAATGGATCGCGCGCTGGAATCGGGTAGAACGACCTGTAGCGACCGCGTTGACGGGCTATCTGCCGGAAACCTGGTGGCAGAAGCCGGGAACGAAGTGAACTCACCCAAGTGATGCAACCCCCGTGACAGAGCCGAAGTAACGCCGTGACCCAGCCCACCGCTTCGCCAACGCTCGATACATTGTTCAAACGGAACCTGGCGCGACAGCCGGATGCGCTGGCGCTGGTCGACCCCCTCAACAAGCAGCGCATCACGGGGCAGCCGCCGAAGCGTCTTACCTTCGCGCAGGCCGACCGCATGATCTCGTCGCTATCAGCGCATTTCATCGAATCCGGCTTGCCGTCGAATTCCGTGATCGCGGTTCAACTACCCAACACCATCGAATTCGCGCTCACCGTGCTCGCCGCCTTCCGCGCCGGCCTCGTCGTCGCGGTGTTGCCGCTGCTCTGGCGGCAGTCGGAATTGACCATGGCGCTCAACCGCACCGCCGCGCGGGGGATCGTGACCTCGGGCAAGATCGACGGCGTGGTCTATTCGGACATCGCCATGAACGCCGCCGCCGAAGCGTTCTCGATCCGCCATGTCTGCGGCTTTGGCAGCGACCTGCCCGAAGGCATGGCCTCGCTCGACAACGCGATTTTCCGGGAATCCCTGACCTCGCGCGCCGTGATCCAGGACGGCCGCAAGGCAGCGCTGATTTCCTTCGACGTCACCTCGGACGGCTTCCGGCCGGTTCCGCGCGCCCATCTCGGCCTGATTGCCGGCGGCCTTTCCATGTCGCTCGAAAGCGACGTGCCGCAGGGCGCAACGGTGCTGTCGGCCTTCTCGCCGATGTCGTTTGCCGGCCTTGCCTCGTCGCTGGCGGTCTGGCTCTTGTCGGGCGGAACGCTGGTGCTGCACCATCCGTTCGACGAGGAGGCGCTGGAACAACAGATCATCGAGCAGGCCTGCGATACGCTGATTGCACCGGCTCAACTGGCGCTGCGGCTGGACGAAATGGACCTCGCTGCGCGGATGCCGAGCCTGCGCAATGTCGTCGGCCTGTGGCGCACGCCGGAACAGGTCGGCTCCAGCGCGTGCTGGACCGCGCAGCAGGCGACGCTGACGGATGTCTATCTGTTCGGCGAGGCCGGATTGTTCGGCGCGCGCCGGATCGCGGAGGACGGCTCGCCGGCGCTGATCAAGCCCGGCCCCCACGGCGCGCCCCGCGAGTTGCCGGGATCGTCGATCGCGGGCGAGATCCTGCTGACGCCGCGCGGCACGTTGGGATTGCGCGGGCCGATGGTGCCGGTCGCAGCCTATGCACCGCCTCCGCCGCCGAGCGACTCCCTGATCGCCTCGCCGCCGCGCGACTACGTCGATACGGATTACGCAGCGCGGCTCGACCGCGTGACCGGCGCGATCAACATCACCGCGCCGCCGTCCGGCGTCATGGCCGTCGGCGGCTACCGCTTCCTGGCGCAGGACCTGCAAGAGTGGGCGCGGCGACTAGGCCAAGGCGCGCTCTTGACCGCATTGCCCGACCGCCTCAGCGGCCACCGGCTCGCCGGCCGCGCGCTCGACAATGCGCGCGCCCGCGACGCGCTGACAGAGCTCGGTCTTAACCCATTGATGGTAGAAGCATTTCGCGATCGGAGCAGCGCGGCCTGAGAGCCTCCAGGCGAGGCCGGCGTTGACGCCGCATTAAGCGCCGCAAACTAGAGTCGCAGGCTCCAGATGCGCGCTTGATCCGAGTTTCCCAAGATGTCCCAGCAAGGTCCGATCCTCGTCGTGTCGACCGCGAGACGGCCGTCCTTTGCCGCCACGCTCGACCTCGCGAAGCTGTTTCCGGTGGTCGAGACCGAGTGGGCGGACGCGGTGCGCGCCGTCGAACAGGTGCAACCGGCCGCCGTGCTGGCTGATACCTCCGACACCGATGCAGCTGGCCTCGCGGAGCTGGCAGCGCGGGCTGCAGCACGCCAGCCATATCTGCCGCTGATCGCGGTCGACCCGCGGCTCCCGCATCCGGACAACGTTATTCCCTTCTTTCAGACCCAAACCTCGCACCCTCAAGGCGGCTCCGACCGTCTGGTGGCCCGCCTGCGTGCCGCGCTACGCGTGCGCTCGCTCCATGCGACCGTGATGCGCCGGCGGCTGGTGCCCGCAACGTCGATGGCGCTGTCGCATATCGATCCGGCGCGCGACGCTACCGTGCTGCTGATCGGCCGCGGCGGCGCCTATCCGACATTGTCGGTCGCGCTTGGCGAGCGCACCGGCGTGGTCGGCGCACTTTCGATCGAGGCGGCGGCGAAGCATCTCAACGTCAGAGACATCGACGGCATCGTGCTCGGTGAAGGTTTCAGCCCGCGCGTGGTCGACGCCTTCCTCACCGTGCTGACGGAGGATGCCCGTTTCCGCAACCTTCCCGTCGTCGTGACGGCAAACAATCTGGCGCCGGCCTACGACCTGCCGAACCTCGAAATCGTCTCCGACGACGCCACCCTGGTGGTTGCGGCGGCGCTGCCACTGATCCGCCAACATGCCTTCGAAGCGCATCTGAGCCGCACGCTGAAGGCCATCGACGCCGACGGCCTGATCGACGCGCGGACCGGCCTGCTCACCCGGGAGGCTTTCGAGCGCGATTTCGCCAGCGCCATCTACCAGACGCAGCAGCGCGGCGGCGGATTGTCGGTTGCACGCTTTGCGTTCGATCCCGAGCATCCTCGCGCGCAATTCGACGGTGCGCGGATCATCAGCCGCCTGATGCGGCAAATGGATTTCGGCGCCGCCCAGCAAGACGGCTCGGTTGTCGTGGTCTTTGCCGAAACCGACCTGAAGACGGCACACACCATCGCGCGGCGGCTGTCGAGCGTGATGCGCCATACCAGCCACGGCACGCGCGACGCTCGATCGGAGCCGGCGGTCACCGTGGCAACGCTGCTGCCGAACGATTCCGCAAAATCGCTGCGGTCACGACTGCAGGAAGAGGCGCATCGCGCGGCGTCGTGAAGCGCCGCCAGATCTATCCCCGTCATTGCGAGCGAAGCGAAGCAATCCACGGTTCGGCTCGGGGATAGATGGATTGCTTCGCTTCGCTCGCAATGACGCGGAGATGGCGCTGCGCCTAACCATTTACGCCGCCTTCTTGCTCTCCGCGAGATTGGCGAGTTGCCGCAAGATCTCGGTCGTGCCCATCAACCGCTCCTCCGGCGTCTTCCATGTCTGCAGGAACACCACCTTCATGTCCGGTCGCACCTTCGCGGCCTGGCCGTGCTGGCGGATGAAGAACACCAGCCGGTCCGGTTGCGCGAATTTGTTGTCGCGGAACGAGATCACCGCGCCCTTCGGTCCGGCATCGACCTTCTCGACATTGGCTCTGCGGCAATAGGCCTTGATGGCCGCGACCTTGAAGAGATAGCGCACTTCATCCGGCAGCACGCCAAAGCGGTCGCGCATTTCGGCGGCGAAATTGTCGATCTCCTCGTCGGTCTCGAGATCGGCGAGCCGCCGGTACAGCGACAGCCGCACGGCGAGGTCGTTGACGTAATCCTCGGGGATCAGCACCGGCATGCCGATGGTGATCTGCGGCGACCAGCGGTCGGCCGCGGGCTCCACCACGCCGGCCTTGAGGTTGAGGATCGCCTCCTCCAGCATCGACTGATAGAGCTCGAAGCCGACTTCCTTGATGTGGCCGGACTGCTCCTCGCCGAGCAGATTGCCGGCGCCGCGGATGTCGAGGTCGTGCGAGGCCAGCTGGAAGCCCGCGCCGAGCGTTTCCAGCGACTGCAGCACTTTCAGCCGCCGCTCGGCCTGGGCTGTGATCTTCTGCTGCGCCGGCAATGTGAACAGCGCATAGGCCCGCAGCTTCGAACGCCCCACCCGGCCGCGCAGCTGATAGAGCTGCGCCAGCCCGAACATGTCGGCGCGGTGCACGATCAGCGTGTTGGCGGTCGGGATATCGAGGCCGGACTCGATGATCGTGGTCGAGAGCAGGATGTCGTATTTGCCATCGTAGAACGCCGACATGATGTCTTCGATCACGGTCGGCGGCATCTGGCCGTGCGCGACCGCGACCTTCATCTCCGGCACGTTCTTGTCGAGGAAATCCTTGACGCTGGCGAGGTCCTCGATCCGCGGCACCACGTAGAACGCCTGGCCGCCGCGGTAGCGTTCGCGCAGCAGCGCCTCGCGAATCATCAAGGGATCGTGCGGCGCCACGAAGGTGCGCACCGCGAGGCGATCGACCGGGGGCGAAGCGATGATCGAGAGGTCGCGCACGCCGGTCAGCGCCAGCTGCAGCGTGCGCGGGATCGGCGTGGCGCTCAGCGTCAGCACGTGTACTTGCGCGCGCAATTGCTTCAGCCGCTCCTTGTGGCTGACGCCAAAATGCTGTTCCTCGTCGACGATCAGAAGCCCTAAATCTCTGAACTTGATCGCCTTGCCGAGCAGCGCATGGGTGCCGACCACGATGTCGACATTACCGTCGGTCAACCCCTTCTTGACCTGCGTCAGTTCCTTGGCCGGAATCAGACGGGAGGCCTGCGCGACATTGACCGGGAAACCGCGAAAACGTTCGGCAAAATTCTTGCTGTGCTGCCGCGCGAGCAGCGTGGTCGGCACCACGACGGCGACCTGCTTGCCATCGAGCGCGACGGCAAACGCCGCGCGCAGCGCCACTTCCGTCTTGCCGAAGCCGACGTCGCCGCAGATCAGCCGGTCCATCGGCCTGCCGCTTTCGAGATCCTTCAGCGTGGACGTGATGGCCCCTAACTGGTCCTCGGTTTCCTCATACGGGAAGCGCGCGCAGAACTCGTCATAGACATGCGGCTGCACCGGCATTTTCGGCGCTTCATGCAAATGCCGCTCGGCCGCGATCTTGATCAGTTCGCCGGCAATCTCGCGGATGCGGTTCTTGAGTTTCGCCTTGCGCGCCTGCCAGCCGCCGCCGCCCAGCCTGTCGAGTTCGACATTGGCGTGGTCGGAGCCGTAGCGTGACAGCAGTTCGATGTTTTCGACCGGCAGGAACAGTTTTGTTTCGGCGGCATAATGCAGTTCGAGGCAGTCATGCGGCGCGCCGCCGACCTCGATGGTCTGCAATCCGACGAAGCGTCCGATGCCGTGCTCGACATGGACCACGAGATCGCCGGTCGAAAGGCTCGTGACCTCCGAGATGAAGTTGTCGAGCTTGCGGCTCGATTTGCGCGGCCGTACCAGGCGGTCGCCGAGAATGTCCTGCTCGCTGATGACGGCGAATTCGTCGGTCTCAAAACCGCTCTCCATGCCGACAACCGCCAGCATGGCCTCGTTACGCGGCGTCGCCTGCACCGTACGCCAGGCGTTGACGCTGGTGAGATTGGCGAGCTTGTGATCCCGCAGCATGCTACCCATGCGGTCGCGGGAGCCTTCGCTCCACAGCGTGATCACCACCTTCTTGCGCTGCGCCTGCAACGCCAGCACGTGCGCCACCACGGCTTCGAACACGTTGACCGAACCGTCGGCGCGCTCGGGCGTGAAATTGCGGCCCTGCCGCGCACCGGCGTCGAACACATCAGCGCTGCCCTCAGGCACCGCAAATGGCGTCAACCGTGCCAGTGCGGCCTCGCTGAGGCGCTCGGTCCACTCGGCTTCCGTCAGGTAGAGCCGATCCGGCGGCAATGGCTTGTAGATCGCGCCGGAGCTTGGGTGTTCCAGCGCCTCGCGCCTGGCCTCATAATAATCCTGGATCTGCTTGAAGCGTTCGCGCGCGGCGTCCTCGCTCTGCGGCTCGATCGCAACCGGCGCGCCGTCGAGATAGTCGAACAGCGTATCCATCCGCTCCTGGAACAGCGGCAGCCAATGCTCCATGCCGGGATGGCGGCGGCCCTCGCTGACGGCCTCATAGAGCAGGTCGTCGCGCTGCGGCGCGCCGAAGGTCGCGACATAGCCCATGCGAAAGCGACGGATGGTTTCGGTGACGAGCTGAAATTCCGAGACCGGAACCAGATCGAGCGCGCGCATGTCGAGCAGCGTTCGCTGGGTTTCCGCGTCGAACGTACGGATCGATTCAAGGCTGTCGCCGAAGAAGTCGAACCGCACGGGCTGGTCGAGACCGGCCGGAAACAGATCGAGGATACCGCCGCGCACAGCGTATTCGCCGGGCTCGCGCACGGTCGAGGAGCGGTTGTAGCCATTGTGCTCCAGCCAGGCCACGATCGAGTCCATCGGCACGACATGGCCGGGCGCCACCGACAGCGCCTGCGCCGCCACCACCTCGCGCGCCGGCACGCGCTGCACGATGGCGTTGACCGTCGTCAGCACGATCAGCGGCTTGTCGCTGCCCTGCAGGCGCGCCAGCCGCGCCAGCGTGGTCAGGCGCTGCGCCAGGATGCCGCCATGCGGCGATACCCGGTCATAGGGCTGGCAGTCCCAGGCCGGAAACTGCATGACCGGCAAATCGGGGGCGAAGAACTCCAGCGCCCGCGCGAGTTGCTGCATCCGCGGGCCGTCGCGGCAGACGACGGCAAGGCTGACTGCCGGCGGTTTTGGCCGTGCCGCCACCGCGCGCGCCAGATCGGATACGACCAGCCCCTCGGCGCCTTCGGCAACGTTGGCAAAGGTCAGCGCACGGCCCGGAGCCAGCAGCGCGGCAGGCGATTTGACAGGCGACTTCATGCGTCGTGATCCACGGCGCGAAACGCCTTGATGCGGTCGAACAGCGCGGTCGCATATTCCGGATCGAGCGGCGTGTCGCCGATCACCGCGGCATAGAGATCGGGATCGGGTACCTCGATCAGGCGTTCGAGTTCGGCCAATTCGTCATCGCGCATGCCCGATATCTCGGCATCCGCGAAACGGCCGAGAATGAGATCCATCTCGCGGGTACCGCGATGCCAGCAGCGGAATAAAAGCCGCTTGCGGCGGTCGTCGAGGCCACCGCTTGATCGTGTCGTACCCGTCATTTCTCTGATCCCATCCGAACGCCAAAAGCCCGGACGTTGCCGGGCGGGGTTGATATAGCGGTCGGGATCGCCAATGTCAGCCCTTGTTCCTACGTTACCTGCGCAAATGCTCGTCATGGCCGGGCTTGTCCCGGCCATCCACGTCTTGACCTCAACACGGGGCCAAACAAAAAAGACGTGGATGCCCGGCACAAGGCCGGGCATGACGGCGAGAAACGGATTTAAGTCTTCTGATGCGCCCCACCTTGCTCAATCCGCTGTTTGCACCGGTCACGACCCTTCCCGGCGTCGGACCGAAGCAGGACAAGCTGTTGCGCTATCTGCTGTCGCGCGATGAGACGCCGCGGCTGGTCGATCTGCTGCTGCATCTGCCCGCGAGCGTGATCGATCGCCGGGCGCAGCCGAAGATCCGCGAGGCGGTACAGGGAACCATGGTGACGCTGGAAGTCACCGTGGATCGCCACCGGCCGCCGCCGCCGCGCAATTCCCGCGCGCCCTACCTCGTCTACGCAAGCGACGATACCGGCGACGTGGTGCTGACGTTCTTCCGCGCCAAGCCCGGCTATGTCGAAAAGCTGCTGCCGGTCGGCGAGACGCGTTACGTTTCCGGTACGCTCCAGATGTATGACGGCATTCCGCAGATTGTGCATCCCGATCGCGTCGTGGATGAAGCAGCGTTTTCAAAACTGTCCGGCATCGATCCTGTCTATCCGCTTACCGAAGGTCTCGCGCTGGGTTCGCTCCGCCGGGCGATCGCGCAGGCGCTACTAAAGCTGCCGGAACTGCCGGAATGGATCAGTCCGGAAGTGATCCGCCGATGCAGCTTTCCGCCGATCCGGGAAGCGCTGAACCGCGTCCATGTGCCGCTCGAACTCACCGACATTTTGCCCGATGGCCCGTTCTGGTCACGGCTCGCCTTCGACGAACTCTTGGCCGGTCAACTGGCGCTGGCGCTGGTGCGCGCGCAATTGCGGCGCCCGGCGGGCGACCGCAACGCCGGCGACGGTCGTCTGCGCCACAGGATCATTGACGCGCTGCCTTATGCCCTCACCAACTCGCAGCGCGAGGCGATGGCCGCCATCGCCGAGGATCTGCGCCAGCCGGTTAGGATGCTGCGGCTGCTGCAGGGCGACGTCGGCTCCGGCAAGACGGTGGTGGCGCTATTGGCCGCCGCCGCGGTTACGGAAGTCGGCAAGCAGGCCGCCCTGATGGCGCCGACCGAAATCCTCGCCCGCCAGCATATCAAGACCATCACGCCGCTGGCCGAACGCGCCGGCCTGCGCGTGGCGATCCTGACCGGCCGCGAGAAGGGTAAGGAGCGCCGCGAGATACTGGCGCAGCTCGAAGCTGGCGAGATCGATTTCCTGGTTGGCACCCACGCGCTGATCCAGGACGACGTGATCTTCAAGGCGCTCGCGCTCGCCGTGGTCGACGAACAACACCGCTTCGGCGTGCGCGAACGGCTGGCGCTGACCAACAAGGGCGAAGCGGTCGACGTGCTGGTCCTGAGCGCGACGCCGATCCCCCGCACGCTGGTGCTCACATATTTCGGCGACATGGACGTCTCCGAGCTGCGCGAGAAGCCGGCCGGCCGCCAGCCGATCGAAACCCGCACCATATCGATGAGCCGCCTCGACGAGGTGACCGATGGCATCGGCCGCGCGCTGCAGGCCGGCAAGCTGGTCTACTGGATCTGCCCGCTGGTGGAGGAATCCGAAGCCGAAGGGACCGAGCACCTCACCAACGCGACGGAGCGGTTTGAAAAGCTGCGGCAACGCTTCGGCGACAGGGTTGGTCTCGTCCACGGGCAGATGAAGGGCACGGAGAAGGACCGCGTGATGGCGCAATTCTCCGCCCACGAGATCGGGCTCCTGGTGGCGACCACGGTGGTCGAGGTCGGCGTCGACGTCCCGGCCGCGACCATCATGGTGATCGAGAACGCCGAGCGCTTCGGGCTCGCGCAATTGCACCAGCTGCGCGGCCGGATCGGGCGCGGCTCGGAGGCGTCTACCTGCCTGCTGCTCTACAAGGAGCCGCTCGGCGAAATGTCGAAGGCGCGGCTGAAGGTGATCCGCGAGACCACCGACGGTTTTCGGATCGCCGAGGAGGACCTGAAGCTGCGCGGCGAAGGCGACGTGCTCGGCATCCGCCAGAGCGGCCTGCCCGGCTATCGCATCGCCCGCTCCGACGTGCACGCGCAACTGATCACGCAGGCCCGCGACGAGGCGCTTCGGATCATGAAGGACAATCCAAAACTCAAGGGCGAGCGCGGCGAAGCGCTGCGCTGCCTGCTTTACCTGTACGAACGCGACGAGGCCGTGCCGCTGATCGGTGCGGGATAGCGCGCTCCGGCGGCGGCGATGCGAAGCCGGTAGTGCTCGGTGCCCTCGACGATCTTGTCGATCAACGCCTCCAGCGCCCAGAATTTTTCGTGGACATCGAAGGTGACGGCGCGGCTGTGTCGGTGCAGGCAAACGTGCCGAGACGCCGGTGGTAGAGCTTTGCGAGCTTCGGATAGCCCATCGGTTCGGCCATCGCCGACAGCGCGAGGTAGACGGAAAGCTCGTCCGCCAGCGCCGGATGGGCGGCCGCCTCGGTCATCAGCCACTGGTAGAGATCGGGATGAAAGTTCGTGAACACGCCGGTAAAGCCGCGCGAACCGGCTTTCATCGCCTCATAGGCAATCGCCGCATTGGCGTTGACGATGGCGAGCGGCGTGCCTCTCGTCAGCGCCACCCGGCGCTTTACCGTTTCGAGGTCGCAGGAGACGTCCTTGAGGATGACGAAGCGGCCGGTACCCGCGCAGAAGGTCAGTTCATCGTCGGTGAGCAGACGGCGATAGGGCGCCGGGCACTCGTAGAGGCCGAGGGGAATTTGCTTCGGCAGCCGCGCGAGGAGCCAGGTCAGATCGTCGATGAACTTGCCGCCGCCTTCCCGCCTGGCGTCGAGACGGTTGGTGACGAGCACCATGCCGTCGACCCCGGTCGCGGCAATCGCGGTCAATTCGGCAAGCTGGTCTTCCAGGCTCTCGCTGATGTGGCCGGAAGCGATCACCGGCACGCGGCCCGCTGCGGCTTGTCTGACGAAGTAGGCGAGTTCAACCCGTTCTTCCAGGTTGAGATATTGCATCTCGCTGGACTGACAGACCGCAAACAGCGCGTCGGAACCATTGTCGATGTACCATTCCACCAGCCGGCCGAGGCCCGGATAGTCGATCTTGCCGTTCGCAGTGAACGGCGTGATCATCACGGGAATGATGCCTTCGATCTTCTTCGACACGGAGACCCTACTCCACCTTCACCTTCGCCGGAGCCGGCGCCAGCGCGGCCGAATTGGCCACACGCGCCGCGTTCGCCATGCCGGCCAGCGCGCCGTTGCGTTTCTGTTGATCGGAGCCGGGCTGCACCACGCCGGCAGACATGATCAGGGTCGCGGCGTCTTCGGTGCTCATGTCGACTTCGATGATCTTGCTCTTCGGGACGTAGAAGAAGAAGCCCGTGGTCGGGTTCGGCGCGCAGGGCAGGAACACCGAGATATGCTCCTCCTGGCCGGGAAGCTGGCTGGCGATGTTCACGCTCGGCGACTGCGAGATCAAAACGATCGACCACATGCCCGGCGAGGGAAATTCGACCAGGCCGACCTTGCGAAAGCTCGACCCCTTGCCCGAGAACAGCGTCTCGAACACCTGCTTCAGGCCGCGATAGATCGCGCGCACCACCGGCATGCGGCCGAGCAGGCGTTCGCCGAGATCGACCAGCGTCCGCCCGATCAGGTTGGCGGTGAGGAAACCGAGCAGCGTCAGCGCGATCACGGCGACGATCAGCCCCGACCCGGGCAGGCCGAATGGCAGGTAGGTTTCCGGCCGGTAGACCGTCGGCACGAACGGACGGACGATGCTGTCGACCCAGTTCACGAACCACCAGGTCAAATAGAGCGTGATCGCGACCGGCCCTGCGACAATCAGTCCGGTCAGGAAATAGTTCCGGAAACGGGCCATCAGCCCGGCATGGTGCGCGTCCGGCAGGGGTTCCTCCGGGGACGCGGTCGGGGGCAGTTCTTCGCGGTTCATCGTGGTTCCAGGTCAGGGCAGCCGAACTCGACATTCGGGCGCGATCGGACGCAAAACCGGGTCCCACTTTTGCTGATCGCGCCTATGCCAGCTAAGCCATCCTAGCAGGTTTTTGAAGGGCCAGCGTGACAGTCGATTGACTTGACTATTCGACCGTTACCGATTTGGCGAGATTTCGCGGCTGATCGACGTCGGTCCCCATCACCACGGCGGTATGGTAGGCCAGCAGCTGCACCGGGACGGCGTAGACCATCGGGGTGAACGCCGCCGCCATGTCGGGCAGCACGATGGTGACCAGGGATTCGATGGTGGCTTCCGCCGCCCCCTTGGCGTCGGTCATCAGGATGATGTTGCCGCCACGGGCTGCGACTTCCTGCATGTTGGAGACGGTCTTCTCGAACACCCGGTCGAACGGCGCGATCACCACGACCGGCATGTTTTCGTCGATCAGCGCGATCGGCCCGTGCTTGAGTTCGCCGGCGGCATAGCCCTCGGCGTGAATGTAGGAAATTTCCTTCAGCTTCAGCGCGCCTTCCAGCGCCAGGGGATAGCTGGTGCCGCGGCCGAGATAGAGCACGTCCTTTGATTTCGAGATGTCGCGCGCCAGTTTTTCGATCTGCGGTTCTGCTGTCAGCGCCGCCGCCATCAGGCGGGGAATCTCAACGAGGCCGTGGACGAGTTTGGTTTCGTCCTCCTCCGACAACTCGCCGCGCGCCTTGCCGGCGGCGACCGCGAGCGAGGCCAGCACCATCAACTGGCAGGTGAACGCCTTGGTCGAGGCGACGCCGATTTCGGGACCGGCCAGCGTCTGCAGCACGGTTTCGCTTTCGCGCGCGATCGTCGAGGTCGGCACGTTGACCACCGATACGGTGTGCACGCCCTCGGCCTTGGCGTAGCGCAGCGCGGCCAGCGTGTCGGCGGTCTCGCCCGACTGCGAAATGAAGATCGCGAGATCGCCCTTGCGCAAGGGCGCCTCGCGGTAGCGGAACTCCGAGGCGACATCGACTTCGACGGGTACGCGCGCGAACCGCTCGAACCAGTATTTGGCGACGTAGCCGGCATAGCTCGCGGTGCCGCAGGCGGTGATCGAAATGCGCTGGATGTCCTTGAAGTCGAACGGCAGCTTGACCGGCAACATCACGCGCTCGCTCGCCATGTCGACGTAGCGCGCCAGTGTATGGCCGACCACTTCCGGCTGTTCGTGGATTTCCTTGGCCATGAAGTGGCGGTAGTTCGCCTTGTCGACCAGCGAGGTCGAGGCCGTGTGCTTGACCGCGTCGCGGCGAACGATCGCGTTGTTCTTGTCGTAGACGGTCGCGCCCTTGCGCGTCAGCACCACCCAGTCGCCGTCTTCGAGATAGCTGATCGTATCGGTGAACGGCCCGAGCGCGATCGCATCCGACCCCAGATACATTTCGCCGTCGCCGTGACCGATCGCCAGCGGCGGGCCGTTGCGGGCGCCGATCATCAGGTCGTCGTCGCCTGAGAAGATGAACCCGAGCGCGAACGCGCCGCGCAGTTCCGACAGCGCCGCCCTCACCGCCTCGACCGGCTTGATGCCCTGCTGCAGCAAATTGTCGACCAGGTGCAGAACGATCTCGGTATCGGTTTCGGTCTTGAACACCACCCCCTTTTTCTCGAGCGCTTCGCGCAACTCGCGGAAATTCTCGATGATGCCGTTGTGAACAACGGCGACGCGATCGGTCGCATGCGGATGCGCGTTGTTCTCGGTCGGCTTGCCGTGGGTTGCCCAGCGGGTGTGCCCGATTCCGGTGTTGCCCTTGAGCGGTTCGGCATCCAGCCGCTTTTCGAGGTTCTTCAGCTTGCCCTCGGCGCGGCGTCGCGCAAGGCGGCCGCCTTCCAGCGTGGCAACGCCTGCGGAATCATAGCCGCGATATTCAAGCCGCTTGAGTGAATCCACCAACTGCTCCGCGACCGGAGCTTTCCCAAGAATGCCGACAATTCCGCACATGCGGTTCAATTTCCCCAAATCGACGAATAGCGTCGCAACCCGCTAGTCTCTTAACGAGAAATGAAGTCCGACAGATACTCAATAATTGTTGCGTATTGCGACAGTCTTAAGCGGAAAGCGTAACGGCCAGCCTAACCAGGGATTACCCTGTCACATCTGCGAGGCGTACGGGCCATGCCGCCAGGGCGCAGGCCTCACTTGGGCCGATGCTTGATCCGATGGGTGTCTGGCGCGATCCGTGATGCGGACGCAGCCATCAACCGAAGAAACGGGCGCGGTACGAGCACAGTAGCTGAAAGCGACCAATCAAAGACGTTGGCAGCTGCCGCTGCCAAAAAAATTGCTCTGCATCTTGACGACCGGCCGGCTAATGGGTGTCACCGTAATCCCGTAATTCGATCGACCGCGCGGACACGTTGACGGTGCCCTTGACGACTTGCAGGGCTAATCGGGATGCGGAACCATGATTTAGATCAAGATGGTCGCTCGACAGTCGCCCAAGGAATTCGCACAGTAAAGTTGCTCAACCCGTTTTTCTGGGCTGGACGCTTCGCGGCCGGGTCGCCGCGCTGGTGTCGGCCACCGCGATCCCAACCCCGCCGCCGCTTGCTGTTCGGTGATCTGGAGCATGTCACCATGAAACGCCGTCTCGCTGCTTTCGCAATCGTCGCCAGCCTGTACGCACCGGTTGCGCCCGCCAACGATGCCTTGGAAGCCAAGGTGCGGGCCTACGTTCCGGTCGTCTCCCTCGCCAAAGTATGTGACATCAGGATCAATGACGCCACCGCGGGTGACCACCGCGCCATGCTCGAAGCGGTGAAATCCGACCCGAACGCCAACAAGCTCGCCTACCGCCTCCATTACGAAACGCAGACGGCCTACATCAAGGCCCGCGACGGAGGTCAACGGGTCGCCTTCTGCAGGGACTTCATCGCAGCCAACAGCCAATACGCCAAGGCGCGCTTCACCGCCGTGGTCGAGGACCACATGAGCGACGTCAGCACTGGTGTGCAGAAAGCGATTGCCCACAACGTCTGCGGTGCGCCCCCCGTCAAGCTATCCAAGGCCGACTGGAAGCCGTACGCGCACATCAAGAAGATGCTTCAGACCGAGCATAAGCTGGCCAAGGAAAACGCCGAGACGAACGGCTGGAACGTCACCGAGGAAACGGCGGCGGTCACGGAACAGTTCTGCGCGGCGGTAAAAACCCGATGAGCATCAGCGCCGCCAATTGTCCGAGCCCGCTGATGCGTCTTTCCATTACGGTGACAGTGCTGGACTGCACCCCATCAGTGAGACACGATAATTTCTGTGACAGGTTGTCCCTGAGGTTGACCGATGACGGACAAGATGGCGATCAGAACGTTTCCGACGGCGTACAAATCGAAGGCACTCAAGGCACCTTGATCCCGGCACGCTCGATCACACGTGCGTACCCTGCGCGCTCCTTGGCGAGCGCCTCGGCGTAGGCCGGACCGGGCAGTTCGGTCTGGAGTACACCAAACTTTTCGAGTGCGGTGCGGACTTCGGGGATCTTGCCGACCGCGACAAGCTCTTCAATGAGGTTCTTCACGATGTCGGGCGGCATGTTGGCGGGGCCGACCCAGCCGAATGCCGGCATCAGTTCGAAGCCCGGTAGGGTCGCGGCTGTCGGCTCGATCTCCTTGGCGAGCGGATAGGGCCCAGGCGACGTGATCGAGACGGCACGCAGCTTGCCGCCTTTCACCTGCTCGTATGCCACGGCGAAGTTGTCGCAGGCGAGCCGGATCTGACCACCAATCAGATCCTGGATGCTGATGTTCGATGCGCGGTAGGAGACGGCCGTCATCTTGACCCCCGCGGCGTCCTCCAGCATCGCGCCGCAGATATGCTGCGTCGTGCCGGGGCCGGATGTCGCATACGGCGTCTCCGGGTTTGCCTTCAGCCAGGCGATCAGCTCCGGCATGGTGTTGGCCGGGACGGAAGGGTTGACGAGCCAGATGTTCGGCTGTGCTGCCATGCCATAGAGGTAGGTGAAGTCTTTCTCGACGTTGTAGGGGATCTTGTCCTTGATCAGGATCGGATTGATGGCGATTCCACCGGAGGTCGCCACCGCAATGGTGTAGCCGTCCGGCGCCGCGCGCGTCATCGCGTGCAGGCCGTTGACCCCGCCCGCACCGGCCTTGTTCTCGACGACGAACTGCTGGCCGAGCCGCTTCGTCAGTTGCTCTGCAAAAATGCGCGCCATGACGTCCGTGTTGCCGCCGGCGGCGAACGGTACGATGATCGTCACGGGCCTCGATGGCCACTTGTCTTGAGCCGTCGCAGCGCCAGCGAGCAAGCCGAGCGTCGAGGCCACCACGGCGAGTCTTGCGAGAATACGGTACAGCATTTTGTTCTCCGGCCTCTGACGAGTTGCATTGCAGCAAGAAAGTCGGTCAGCCCGAGGATCGACTGGTCGTTCCGAAGGATATTTTGCCAGACGTAAATATGTCAATGACGCGTAGGATTTCGAACCCTTCCCGTGGTCCTTTGGGTCCGAGAGGTCAAATTCACAGGGGGCGACTCTCGCTAATCCTTCAACTCTTGACGATAACCATATTGCGGCTTGCGACAGTCCTAAGCCGAAAGCTTAGCAAGCCCCGCGCTCACCCCTCTTTCGGAGCCTTCGCCCGCATCTTCATCTCGCGATACCTTGCCGCCCCGCCCTCGCGGTTGCTCTGCGGGCTGCGCTCCACGGCCATCGCGTCGTCGGGCACGTCCTTGGTGATGACGGAGCCCGAGCCGATATAGGCGCCGTTGCCGATTTTCACCGGCGCTACCAGCGAGGAGTTGGTGCCGATGAACGCGCCGGTGCCGATCGTGGTCTTATGCTTGAAGAAGCCATCGTAATTGCAGGTGATAGTGCCGGCGCCGAGATTGGCGTTGGCGCCGACATGGGCGTCGCCGACATAGGAGAGATGGTTGACCTTGGCGCCCGCCTCTAACGTCGCGGCCTTGGTCTCCACGAAATTGCCGATGCGAACGCCCTCGCCGAGCGAGGTGCCGGGGCGCAGGCGCGCATAGGGGCCGACGGAGGCTTTCTTTCCGATCGAGGCCTGCACGATGTGCGAGAACGAATGGATCACCGCGCCATCGGCGATGGTGACGCCGGGGCCGATCACCACGAACGGCTCGATGGTGACGTCGTTGCCGAACGTGGTGTCGGCGGCGAGATAGACCGTCTCCGGCGCGATCAGCGTCACGCCGGCGTCGAGGGCTGCCTTGCGCAGCCGCGCCTGCATCACCGCTTCGGCTTCGGCGAGCTGGCTCTTGTTGTTGATGCCGCGCACTTCGTCTTCGCTGGTTTCGATCACGACGGCCTCCAATCCCATTTCCCTGACAATAGCGACGGCATCGACCAGATAATACTCGCCCTTGCTGTTGGCGTTGCCGATCCGGTCGAGAATTTCCAGCGCGCGGCGGCCGTCAAACGCCATCACGCCGGCATTGCACAGCGTCACCTTGCGCTCTTCTTCGGTCGCGTCGGCATGCTCGCGGATTGTCACCAGGCGGCCGCCCTCGAGCAGCAGCCGCCCATAGCCGGTGGGGTCCGCGGCACGGAAGCCGAGCACGGCAAGGGCTGCGCCCTGCTCCAGCGGCGCGCGCAGCCGCGTAAAGGTTTCTGCCGAAATCAGCGGCGTGTCGCCGAACGCCACCAGCAGATCGTCGGCGCCGCGGGCGATGGCGTCGCGGGCGGCGAGCACGGCATGGGCCGTGCCGAGGCGCTCGGCCTGAATGAACGTTGCTGCATCGGTGCGGATGCGCGCGACCTCGTCGGTGACCGCCTTGTGGTCCGGCCCGATCACGACCGCCAGCGCAGCGCCCGTTCCGTGCGGGGCCGCGTCCAGCACATGCGCCAGCAGCGACTGGCCGGCGACCGGGTGCAACACCTTCGGCAGCGAGGATCGCATGCGCGTCCCCTCGCCGGCCGCAAGCACGACAGTCAGGCTGGATCGAGCGGTCATTCTATTCCCTAGCGGACAATACGGATGGGCGCCGGCCGTCTTTAATTGTTTTCCCCCGGAGATCAAACCGATTCGCCGCCCCGAAAAGGTCCGGATTCAAGTGGCCGGCGCTTTTCCTGTTAATGTTTGCCGTGTGATTCGGCAGGGCCTTGAGGAGGGCCAGGGGCGCTTGGCCAAAAAACCAGACCATCTCGCGGACTTCGAGGCGGATGACACCGGTGGCGTGCTGAGCAACCTGTTGGCCGACGAGGACGATCTTGACCGCCGCGCGCTGTGGCGGATCGGATCATGGGGCGTCGGCGCCACGGCCGCGGTGATTCTGGCAGTGATGGCCAACCAGTCGTCGCTCGGATTGAAGCGGGAACAGGTCGCCGCCGCCGATCTGGCCCGGCAAGCGCAGCAGATCCAAATGGTTGCGAGAGAAACCCAGAACGAGGCACGACGGCTTGCCGCCGCCATCGACACGCTCAATAGCGATCGCGACAGGCTGTATTCCCGGGTCACCGGTCTGGAACAGGGGCTCGACTCCGTCACCGGGGCTATCGCCCGGCAGGGTTCCGCTACGGCCTCGCCGCCGGTTGCACATGCGGAACCGCAGGCCGCCCAAAGCCTGCAGCCGTCGCCAGCCGTTGCGCCGGTAGCAACCGCCCCGGGCACGGCGCCCGTTGCCGCCACCCCGGAGCCCGCCCCTGCTGCGGTTTACTCCGCCGCAAAGGATGCCGCGAAGACCGAAGCAGCCAAAGCGGATAGCGCCAAGCCGGAAGCGGCAAAGGCGGAAACGGCAAGAGCGGAAATGGCAAGAGCGGAAATGGCAAAGGCCGACGCCGTTAAGCCGGAGCCCGCCACGCCGCTGATGGCGTCGCAGTCGATGATGGCCCCGCCCGATCCCGCCGCCGGCAAGCTGATCGAGCCGGGCAAGGCGCCAAACCCTGTCATCGCGAGCCCGATCCCTGATGTCGTGGCGGCGGCGCCATCGGCGACCGATGCGGAAACCGACGATGACACCGCGCCGAAAGTCTCGCTGCGGCGAACCGAGTTCGGGGTCGATCTCGGCAGTGCCAATTCGGTGAACGGGCTGCGCGCGTTGTGGCTCGGGCTGTTGAAATCGAGATCGAACGCCCCGCTGACGGCGTTGCGTCCGATCATCGTCATCAAGGAAAACACCAATGGGCTCGGCATTCAGCTTCGCCTGGTGGCCGGTCCGCTGAACGACGCCGGCGCCGCCGCCAGGATCTGCGCCGTCCTGGCCGAAAACAAACGGCCTTGCGAGACCGCGATCTTCGAGGGCCAGCGGCTGTCGCTGAAGTCGGATGATCCGCCGCCCACCGCCGCCAAGCCGACGCCGCGCCGGCCCGGCATCGCCAAACGGGCGGCGGCAGCGATCGTCGAGGAAACAGCGAAGAAGCCGGAACCGCCGCCACCGGCGACGCAGACCACATTGTCGTCCTTCTTCAACAGGAAAAGTTCACAATAATCTTTTGACACCAGCGCGTTACGCCGAATTTTTGACACGCGCTATCGCCATTGGCGAACGCTTGTCCCGGCAGCCAATCCCGACCATATTGCGCCTATGAAAAAATCCCCGTTCCGGCTCACGCCCTATCAAGTCCAATTCCTGCTGGTGGTCGGCTTCGTCACCGTCGGCTACGCGCTGTACCTGCGCTATCTCGCGGTCGAGCTCTCAACCGTCGCGCTGGCCTGCGACGCCGGCCTGCAAAGCATGCTTTGCAAGTCGCGGACGCTCGCCACTTATCTGTTCAAGAATTCGGTGTTCGGCATCGCCGCGCTGATCATTGCGACGCTTCACGTCATGCGGCCGTCGATCGTGCTGTTGACCGGCGGGCTGATCGCGGCGGGATTCGGGATCGTGCTCTACAATATCGTGCTGTCGGGAATTGCGATCGGCCTGCTCATTTTGGGATTTGCACGGCCCGCGCCCGCCACAGCGTGAGCGCCAGCAGCAGATAGATCGCGCAAGTCCACATCGACTGCCAGTTCTGGTTACCCTCGTTGAAGCCGGTGAAGAGCGCGGCGGCGACCAGCAGACCGGCAAAGGTGGATTCGGCGATCGGGCGCACGCCCTCCATCGGCCGGTTGAGCAGCATCAGGGCCACGAACGGCACCACCGCCATGGTCAGCGAGGCGAACGGAAAATCGCGGTAGCGCGGATCGAACGTAAAGCCGAGCGCGGTTTCCGCCGCGATCACCGTGGTGACGACAAGCACGAAACCCAACAGCGCCGTCAGCACCGATTTGGTCCGGCCGTCGCGCGGCCCGAACAATTCGAGGAATGTCGGCAGCGGCCGCCCCGACATCGCAGCGTTCGCGCACAGCAAGGGTGAGGTAATGCCGGCCGCCAGCAGCGCCCCCCATTGCAGCCAGCCGCCGGCGCCGTAGCTCTCATAATACATCTTGTCGACGGCGACCCCGAGCAGCATGCCGGCTGTTGTCGCCGACGTCCCGACCGCGACCCATGAGGCGAACCGCGGTTTCCACGGCCGCCGCCGCAGCGTCAGCCAGCCCGCCAGGAAGACGAAGGCGCTGAGCGCCATTCCGCTTCCCATCTGCAGTTTCCAGGACGGATAATTGCTGATCGGCTCTCCAGGCGGATATTTCACCGCGCGCTGCGCGTCATCGATCAGGCCCCAATAGCCGCCGACGGTGCCTTCGAGCTGGCGCTTCCACGGCTGGTCGTAGGCCTCGATCAAATTGACCCGAAACTTTTCGCGCTTGGCGAGGTCGAGGATTTCGGACACGACGCGCGCCTGGTTGGTGCGCGACGGCAGCGCGCCATCGCGCATCCGCCCCGCGCTCGGCCAGCCGGTTTCGCCGATCAGGATTTCCTTGTTCGGAAACGCCACCGCCATCCGCTTGCGGATATCGTCGACATGGCCGGCGGCGTGTTTCGCGCGCACCGGGATGTCTTCCCAGTACGGGAGAATATGAATGGTGACGAAGTCGACGGCGTCATAGACTTCGCGGTTGCGCAGCCAGAATTCCCAGACATCGGCATAGGTCACGGGCACGGTGACGCGTGACTTGACCGAGCGGATGTGGGCCGCGAGGTCCGATGTCGTCATCTCGCCGCGCAGCAGCACCTCGTTGCCCACCACCAGCGCGGTGATGACGTCAGGGTGTTCCTTGGTCAGTTCGACCGCTACCGAAATCTGAGCGAGGTTCTTGATCCGGTTGCTGGAAAGCCAGATGCCCTGGATCACCTTCAGGCCGACCTTGGCGGCCAGCGCCGGAACCTGGTCAAGCCCGTTCTCGATCGAATAGGTCCGCACGCAGTCGGTGATCTTGGCGAGCTGAGCCAGATCCTGCGCGATCTGTTCAGGAAGAATCTGCGTGGTCGGAATCAGGGGGGTCTGCGCGCCGCGGAACGGGGCGTAGGAAACGCATTGCAGCTTCGCGTTGGGGTCGATCGGCGCGCGCACGAGCGTAATCGGCGTGGCCAGCCACCACCAAAGGGCCGCGATCATACCAAGCGATGAAAGGAGAAGCGCCAGCGGCGTACGAAGAGAAATCGGTTCCATCCTCCGGGCGGGGACCGTCGATTACCCGTTCATCGGCGTTCTGCCAAGATGCAGGATCGTCCTATTGCCCCTCATCCCCTGCGGCAGTTTTACCACCGCCATGATAAAGTTGTGACTTTGCTGGACAAAATCCGAAATACCCGTCATGTGAATCGCTGGGCTTGTCCGCCGCATTGGGGACGAATTTGGGCGGCAACAAGCCACCATCACACCAGCCGCGCGGCTGGAAACTAATCGGGGAATGTATGCGTCGACGGGTGCTTGATCCAAGAGTTGCGGTTTTGCGGCGCTTCGCCGCTGCCGGCCTGGCCCTCCTGATCGGATCGGCCGGCGCGTTTGCCCAGAGCGGCACCCCGGCGCCCCAGGATCAATCCGGCAAGCCGCCCGCCAATGCCGCCGACGTCAACAAGGACAATCAGCGCAAGGCCGACGAATTCGTCGAGGCGGCCCAGGCCATCAACGGCCCGGGCGGAAACCCCGAATGCGTCTGGCTCGGCCGCCGCGTGGTTCGCCTGATGTGGCGCGACGACCTGGACACCGCGTTCCGGCATCTCGATCTCTACGACCGGTTCGGCTGCCCCGGCGGCCATGTCCAGGCCGCCTTCCGCTGCCTGACCCGCTTTGGCGGACAGATCGATCCCAAAGTGGCCGAAACCCTCGACAGCCGCATCCACGTCTGCTGGATCAATCCGGGCGCCCAGCCCCAGGCTGCCGCGGCGGGCAACCCGGCGCCTGCGACCGCCGGCAATGCGGCGCCAGCCGCGGCCGCTTCGCCCTCGCCGGCCCCGAGCGCCAGCCCCGCCCCGCCGGCGAAATAGCCGCCCGCCATTCAGGATTCGTTCAGCGGAACGATCCTATTTGTCCGGCGTTTGGCGTTTGGATTGGCCGCGCGCTCAAAACGCCGTCCTTAAAAAAGTCATGGCGTCATACCAGTTGTGAATTCGCAGGGCAGGACTATCCTTATGCCGCCGTGTCGGTCGAACCTAGGGGACAGGTTCGTTTCCCATCAATCGCAGCCCCGTATGGTTTAGCTGCCAATGCGCGCCGTCGTTGCCGTTCTGCTGTTTGTGACCGCAGCTCACGCCGGGCTGTGGGGCCTGTTCCAGGAAAAGCAGCCGGCCCCCGATTTCAGGGGCATTCTGCCAAGCGTCTCCTATGCGCCGTTCGAGGGATCGGCGCATCCCGACGTCGACAATATTCCGCAGATCGAAAAGATTCGCGCCGACCTGAAGAAGCTGTCGACCATCACGCGCGCGATCCGTCTCTACTCGTCGACCGGTGGCGTCGAGCTGGTGCCGCCGATCGCCGCTGAGTTCGGCCTGAAGGTCACCGTCGGCGCCTGGATCGACAAGAATTCCGATCGCAACAAGCGCGAGATCGAGGCGGCGATCACGCTGGCCAAGCGCAACAGCAACGTCAACGGCATCGTCGTCGGCAACGAAACCATTTTCCGCGGCGAGCAGAAGATCGACGACCTGATCGAACTGATCAAGCAGGTCAAGAAATCCGTCAACGTCCCCGTGACAACAGGCGAGATCTGGAACATCTGGCGCGATAATCCGGAGCTTGCTTCCTCCGTCGATTTCATCGCCGCGCACGTGCTGCCCTATTGGGAAAACTTCACCTCCAGGCAGGCCGTCGATCAGGCCGTGGCGATGTTCCAATTGCTGCGCGACCAGTTTCCGGGAAAACGGATCGTCATTGCCGAATTCGGCTGGCCGAGCGCCGGATATAATTTGAGGAACGCCGAGCCCGGACCGTTCGAACAGGCCTCGGTGCTGCGCAATTTCGTCACCCGCGCCGAAGCCATCGGCATGGACTACAACATCGTCGAGGCGATCGATCAGCCCTGGAAGTTCTTCGAAGGCGGCGTCGGACCCTATTGGGGCATTCTCGATGCTTCCCGCGAACCGAAATTCGCGTGGACCGGCCCGATCGTGAACGAGAACTACTGGAAGCTGGCGGCGATCGCGCTCCTGGTCGGCATCCTGATGTCGCTGCCGATCCTGCGGCTCGAGCAGCCGACCGTCATGCAGGCCGTGGTGCTTTCAGCCGCGGCCAACGGCGTCGGCGCCTGGGCTGCCACCGTGTTCGCCTACTGGGCCGGGCACTATTTCGTGTTCGGCTCGGCGTTTGCGCTGACGCTCGGCCTGATCCTGCTGGTGCCGCTGGTCCTGATCGCAATGGCGCGCATCGACGAAATCGCGGCGATTGCCTTCGGCCGCGGTCCGCGCCGGCTGATCACGAAGAGCGCGCCGCTGGCGCCAGCCACCATCGGCGAGAACGTCGCCTTCCCGAAGGTCTCGATCCACATCCCCGCCTATTTCGAGCCGGTCGAGATGCTGAAGCAGACCCTCGATGCGGTGTCGCGGCTCGACTATCCGAACTTCGAATGCGTCTGCATCATCAACAACACGCCCGATCCGGAGTTCTGGCAGCCGATCCAGGACCACTGCCGCTCGCTCGGTGAGCGCTTCAAGTTCATCAATGCCGAGAAGGTGCAGGGCTTCAAGGCCGGCGCGCTGCGCATCGCCATGGAGCGCACCGCGGTGGATGCCGAAATCATCGGCATCATCGATGCTGATTATGTCGTGCATCCGGACTGGCTGAAGGATCTCGTGCCGGTGTTTGCCGACCCGCGCGTCGGCCTGGTGCAGGCGCCGCAGGAGCATCGCGACGGCGACCGCTCGCTGATGCACTACATCATGAACGGCGAATATGCCGGATTCTTCGACATCGGCATGGTCCAGCGCAACGAACACAACTCGATCATCGTGCACGGCACGATGTGCCTGATCCGCCGTTCCGCGATGGACATGGCCGGTGGCTGGTCCAGCGACACCATCTGCGAGGATACCGATCTCGGCCTGACCATCCAGCAGCAGGGCTGGCTGACGCATTACACCAACGTCCGCTATGGCGAGGGCCTCCTGCCCGACACCTACGAAGCGTTCAAGAAGCAGCGCCACCGCTGGGCCTATGGCGGCTTCCAGATCGTCAAGAAGCATTGGCGGCGGTTCATGCCCGGCGCGAGCCGGCTGACACCGGACCAGCGCCGCGAATTCTCGCTCGGCTGGCTGAACTGGCTCGGCGCCGAAAGCCTCGGCGTGGTAGTGGCGATTCTCAATCTGATCTGGGTGCCGATCGTGGCATTTGCGGACATCGCCATCCCCGACAAGATCCTGACACTGCCGATCATCGCCTCCTTCGTCGTCTCGCTGGTTCATTTCATCGCGCTCTATCGGTTGCGGGTGAAGATCAAGGCCGGCCAGATGCTGGGCGCCATGATCGCGGCCATGAGCGTGCAATGGACGGTGTCGCGCGCCGTGGCCCAAGGCCTGATTACCGAGCATCTCGCCTTCGCCCGCACCTCCAAGGGCGGCCTGTCGCGGATGTCGATAGAGTTCCAAGCGTTCTGGGAGGCCGTGATTGGCGTGCTGCTCCTGATCGGCGCTGCCGTGCTGATCGTGACGAACGGCTACAAACAGGTGCACGAGATCTACATCTTCGCGGGCGTGCTGGTGCTGCAGAGCCTGCCGTTCCTCGCGGCGGTCGCGATCGCGCTTTTGGAGAACTCCCGCGCCAATTCCTTCGCCTTCTGGCGCAACAGCGCGGTGCGGACGGCGGAACTGATCGGGCTGCGCCCGGTCAGCCTGCCGGCGGTCGGCAGCCAGTCCCAGCCGGTTGCGTCGGAAATTCGCCGCGAGGTGAACTGACGGTGGATGAAGAGGTTCCGTCCGCTTCAACAAGCCTTGCTAAGCGTCACGGGCACAAGGAAAATTTGGATTACGCGAGTGCCGCTTTTGTCGCGCCGGCACTATTGACCCGCAGGGGCCCGCCCCCTACACAGCGCGGCAAGTGAGCGCGTAGCTCAGGCGGTAGAGCACGTGACTTTTAATCATGGGGTCGAGGGTTCGAGTCCCTCCGCGCTCACCAAAAACCTCATAAAATCAAGCGCTTCCAGACTAGACCTTTTTTGGCTGCTGCCTAAAAGCTCTCCCAGGTAGCGAAGGTAGCAAGTTATCAGCGCTGATCAGCACGTTGGTCAGGCGTGCGATCTACGGAGGGAGCCGCACGCTGGTCGGTCTGACTTCCGAGTGCGCCGAGTGCGCGCGAGCGTTTGCTGATCAAGTTGTCCAAATACGCGACGATCTCGCTTTCGACCCATGCCTCGCGCCTTTCGCCGAGGCTGACGCGCCTCGAAAATTTGCCTGCAGCCTCGAGCCGGTCGAAATAAGACTCTGACCGGGGTCGCGGTTGACGCCGAAAGGGTCAATATTCGAAGCTGAGACAAAGCAACCTGCGACCCCGTGGCCGTTCGCCAAGCGGAACAGTTCAGCATCGGAGGCGTTTTTTTTCGCACTGAAGAAACCCCGTTGGGGGACGCATGTGCTGACGCGAAACGACCGAACTGCGTTTACGCTCAAGTGTCCCGCGTGCAGTCGGGCGACGCCACATCGGTTTCTTTACATCAAGAACGGTTGCGACATCTTTCAATGCCGGGACTGCGGACTGGGACGCACCGAGGCATCGAGCTTCGATCCCCTCGCTTATTATGACGATGGCTACTTTTCCGGCCGTCAGTCCGACGGCTACGCCGACTATCGCGGCGCCGAACCCGTGCTACGGCGCGAATTCGCCCGCACGGTCGAGTTCATCCAGCACCGCAAGCCACACGGCTGCCTGCTCGAGATCGGTTGCGCCTACGGCTTCTTTCTCGATGAAGCCCGCCGCGGGGGATTTGAGGTGAGCGGTATCGAGCCGGCGGAGTCGGCTGCCGCCCATGCCGGCGATCTCGGCTTGAACGTCATCTGCGGCCTGCTGAACGAAGGGACTCTCGGGTCGCTTGGCACCCTGGATGTTATCGTCCTCCTCGACGTCATCGAGCATCTGCCCGATCCGCGGGAGGCCCTCGCGCTGCTTGCGGACCATCTCCGGCCGGACGGAATCATCGTGCTGACGACCGGAGACTTCGGTTCCTTGGCGGCGCGGTCGACCGGCGCGCGCTGGCGCCTGATGACGCCTCCCCAGCACCTGTGGTTCTTCAATCGCGCCAGCATCGCGTCTCTGGCCCATTCGGTCGGCTTTCGCGTCGAGAGTTCCGATTACCCTTGGAAATTCGTGCCGTTCTCGCTGATCGCCTTCCAGGTCGGTCGCATGCTCGGCCGCAAGTTCGCGGCCAGCCCGACCGGCAACCAGTTCGCCATTCCGGTAAACCTGTTTGACGCGATGCGCGTGGTCTTGAGCAAGGCGCCACCATGACCGGCCAGATTCGTAATCCCTGGGTCGTTGTCGCGGCGTACAATGAAGCGGCAGTGGTCGGCAGCGTCGTGTCCGGCATTCGCCGCGCCGGATACGCGGTCGTCGTGGTCGATGACGGCTCCAGTGACCGGACCGGCGACGTCGCGTTGCTCGCAGGCGCGGTCGTCGTCCGGCATCCGGTCAACCTCGGACAGGGCGCCGCGCTGCAGACCGGCATCGACTACGCCCTCGAGCAGCGTGCAGATGCGCTCGTCACGTTCGACGCCGACGGCCAGCATTCCCCCGTGGCCATCGCGGCGCTGCTCGCGGCGATCGAGCAGCCCGGCATCGATTTCGCGCTCGGCAGCCGCTTTCTCACCGGCGCGACAGCAAATCTGCCGGTGTCGCGCCGCATCCTGCTCAGCACCGCGCTTTGGTTCACGCGCGCGAGCACCGGACTGCCGGTCACCGATACCCACAATGGCCTACGGGCGATGACCGCGCGCGGCGCCCGCGCGATCTCCTTGCGACAGAACCGAATGGCGCACGCGTCAGAGATCCTGCACCAGATCGCGCAGAGCCGCCTGCGCTTTGTCGAGGTGCCGGTGAACATCGAGTACAGCGCCTATTCGCTGGCCAAGGGTCAACGCATCACCGATGCGCTGGCCATCCTGATCGATCTGTTTGCGCGGAGGCTCTACCGATGATCGCGCAGCTGTTGTTGACGGCCATTCTGGCGTTGGTTCTGGTCTACGCCTGGTCGGCGCATCGGACGGTGCCGATCATCGGCCTGCTCGCAAGCGGCGCTGCGCTCGCCGGCCTCTACTTCGTCTGGGTACCGGAGCATGCCACCGCCCTTGCGGCCGTCGTGGGAATCGGCCGCGGCTCCGACCTCATCCTCTACACCTGGGTCGTGATCAGCCTGCTCATCATGCTCAATTTGCATCTCAAGTTGCGGCTCCAGCTCGATATGATCACGCGGCTGGCGCGCGCCGTAGCGATCGACCGCGCCAAGGAGAGCCGGCGTGAGGCAGGCCCGCCGCGAAAACGTCGCCCGGTCATGTTGGGCCGAAAGGCCGAGGCGCCCCCGATCGAATTGCAGGCGAAGAAGTAGATGCCATTGTCAAATCGCGCCAAAGTCGCGCCGGGACTTGGCCTCAGTCGCCAAGCCCGCGACGATTGGCGTAGATCTGGGCGAACGGGCGCCCAAATCGCGTGACCTCATCAACCAGTACGGCCGACGTGCCGTCGGCACAGGGCCAACGCTCGGTGGCGATCAGGTAGTCGGCCTTCTGCAGATCGGTTTCGGCAATCCAGTTGCGACGGAACATCACGCCGGCCAGTTGCTCGCGCCAGCCCAGGCAGACCAGCACGCGCGGTGGATCGCCCGAGAACCGGCCTTCGGCGTCAATTCGACCCTCGAGGCGGCGCAGCGCCTCGGGAGCCGCCATGCCCCAATAGTCGAGGTCGAATCGGCCGTAAGCGCCGGCGACGCCGCCTGCCAGACTGTTCATTGCGATATATTCGAGCGGATGCAGGATGACGAGCGTCACCACGATGACGGCCGTGTGCGCGACCCCGAGGGCCGCGGGCACAATCGGGAAGCGTCGCAAGAAGGGCAAGAGACTCGTCAGCCCGCGCGCGGCCACGATGGCGAGCATTGGGATCACGAACAATACGTGGCGGACACCGTCGTAGAGCGTCGAGCCCTGCAGGATGAGCACTCCGATGGGCCCGAACGTCGCCACGCTGACGACCAGCACCGCGCGCGATCCTGCGAGCTCGGCCACGACCGGTCGCAATCCAACGACGCCGGACCGACGCAGGGCGCCGAGGGCGGCGCGCGTCCACGACCCTGCAGCACCGATCCAGACCGCCATGCCGAGCAACAGCAACGCCAAAAAGCCCTCGGGCAAACGCGCCACGAGCTGTCCGGGGATGTACCAGGCGGGCAGTTTATCGGTGAACGTGCGCCGGCCCCAGTTCTGGAATCCGAACGAGGTGTCGAGCGGCGCAAAGTGCCGATAGGCCTCGAGGAATCGCATGAGCGGATGTCCAGTCTGCAACCACGGCCAGAGCGCAATCGCCGTCAGCCAGGCGACGAGGATGACGAGCAGCGTATGCAAGGCGATCTGGCGCAATTGGCCATAGCCCGCGCGGCCATGGCTTAGCAGCGCCTCGAGCGCGCACAGGCTCATGCCACCGACGAGGTAGGCATGCGTGATCACCCCGCCGGTGCGCGTCCCAATGGCGAGGCCAGTAGCAAGGCCCGTCGCAAGGGTCAGAGGCCAGCTCGGCACCTCCTGCCGCACCATCAGGACGATCAAGAGCGTCGACCAGCTCATGGCGAACAGGAACGGCACGTCGATCGGGGCGAAGAACAGGTTGCCGTACAGGTAGCCGGTCAGCAGGCACAGGGTTAGCGCCGTCAACCCAGCCCAGTACCCGATCGTGAGCCGGGCCATCGGCACGACGGCGGCGAGCCCAGCGAGGCCGAACAGGAAGGTCATGGCGTGCCGGACTGTGATGGGGCTCGCGAGCTCAAGCGACTGCACGGCCGCGACGAGCATCTGAAACCACGGTCCATACATCCACAGGTACTCTTCGACCGTCTCGAACTGAGACCGGTCCGCAAAGGCGCTCGTGTACCAGGCAAGCGCCTTGGGGCCGTAATCGTCGGTGTTGAATTCGTCGGTCGACAGCCCGTAATCCGCGGCGGTCGCAAGCCCGATAACCAAGGCCACGCTCAGCACAAGGAGCACGAGCAACGTCTCGGCATGGCGAGCAGCAAATGCGAGGCCGAGCTTCGGCGTCGCAAACCCAGAGCCGTCGTCATCCACCTGTTCAAGCGCCATGCAGGCGACACCCAGCTAAATCGCTAAATCGGGAATGAACCCCCAGCGCACCTCAAGTGTTGTCCCTGGCATCGGCTTTCATAACGCGCCTGAAGGGAACTTTGTTCCGAAGTTCAAATCAGGTCTCCCTAAGGCGATAGCAATGGCGATCCTTATCACCGGAGGTGCCGGATACATTGGCAGCCACATGGTGTACGAACTCGCTGATCGCGGCGAACTGCCCGTCGTGATCGATGATTTTTCGTCGGGCTTCGAATGGGCAACACCCATCTGGAGTTTCGGTTTTCGTTGAGGACATCGGGGATCAGCGACGAGTTGCGCACCTGATCGCGAAGTATGGGATTTCGGAGATCATTCATTTTGCGGGTTCTGTCGCCGTGCTGGAGTCGCGTTGCCTGTCCAGTGCGCAGAGCGGGATCGGCGCCTGCTACGTTGAAATACCTCAAGATGACGTAACGTAGGCCATGAGCGCGTGCAGCATCACGCAGCATTGTTTCGGCCATGAATTTGGATGAGCCGTAAGGTGATATAGGCGCAACAGGGGGTCTCTTCCGTGACAGGATTTGCCGGCGGATTCCCGTACACTGCAGCCGTCGACGAGAGGATGAAACGTCGCACCCCACTCCTGATTGCGATCTCGAACAGGCTTCGGGAATTCGCGGTGTTGTTGCGATAATATCGAAGTCGATCGGCGCCAGCGCATGGGCGAGTCTGCGAGGCCGTCCCGGGCTCGCACGAAAGAGGCCGCCGACTGAGGCGGCCTTACTTCTCCTGATCCGGCAGCAAGTTTCCCAATGAGGTAGGAGGTTGCAGTCCGGGCGATCTCAGCCACTCATTGATGTGAGCGGCCGTCTCAGCCTGGCGAGCCCGCCGTAGAAGTAGTTCCCGGGCCGGGCCGTGAGGGAGCTTGTCTGCTGCCTCGTTAAAGCGTCGGGCCTCTTCCGCCAGTCGCTCTTCAAACGTCTTCTCGTTTTTGATGCGTCCCCGTTTTCCCATGGCGCTGCCTCCCTATGAGGCCATTTAAAATTCCCCGCCCTCCAGCCGTCTGTCCGGTACCAGACTCTACATCGAGTTTCGGGAAAAACTGGAACGAGAGGAGCCGGAGTGCGTTTTAGGTACGCGCCGGCTTTGCCGCCTGGCGCATTGGAATGACGGCCCCAGCCTTAAGCCCCCTGCTGGGGCCGTTTCTTTTCTCAAACGAAAGCCCGGCTTCGGGCCGGGCGATTCGCAAACATTCCGAACGTGATGAAACGCGAACATCTTAGATCAGAATAGAGCAAACGTCGGTTCGCTTTGTTACCTAGGAATCGGAATTTGGCCCCATCGGGGCAATCAGGATCAAAGGCACCTACCTGTAGTTCGGGAACAAGTGGTAACGTTCCGGAATTATATGGGCGTCTGGAGGACACCGGACATTTGCTAACACGGCCCCAGCGAACCGTCCCCGAGGCACTGGGGCCGTTCTCTTTTGGCCAGCTTGTGAGCGAGGGACCGAAGCCCCGCGCTCTTCCCCTGAACATGGCCGCGACGAGCTCCGCGCGGCGAACCTCCCGTGCAGCGCGCGCTGGCGAGATTTTCAAAGCCATAGACGGCAATCTTAGGCCCGGTCAGGAATGGACCTTGGAGGTGACCGACGAAGCCAGACGCCCGCTATATATTATTCACATCGAAGCCAAGCAGATGGGGTAACGCCGCCACGGTTGGCAGCCCTCGAAAGTCAAGGCGGCCCGACGCACGACGTTGCCGGACGACATACGCCGGGCCTTACCACTGCGGTTCACCCACCGGAATGGCCTATTCAAGCTGGGTGTGATTCTTGGCAGAATTGCGCGTCATGCAGAAACCCGCCGGGTTGAGATCGGCGGGTTTCGCACTCTCGCGGGGGCTTGGGCGGGTTTCCGCGATTGGGAAATTCGTAGCAGCCTGAGATTAACGATTTCTCAAGCTTGCATCGGATGCCAGTGAGCCCTGCTTCCTCGCGGCAAAGCTGGCCAGCGCCATTGGGCAGGTGCTCGGGTCGCTGTAGACTGTAAGACGCCGCCAACCAAAATACGGCCCCAGCTGGCTTGGGGGCTGAGGCCGCAAGTAGGGATTATGCGTCAGTGCCGAGAAACAAACTGAGTTCGGCACATCCACTTGATAGCAAATGGCAGGTTACCTCGTACCTGCTCTATTGGGTGTCCCATCGGATCTTTTGGGGTGCCCCATCAGGAAGCTGCGATGCGGGCCCGCCAGCGTGAACCGGCCTCAATTCGCTATGCGAAGCTGTCGTTTCAGGACACCAATGGCACAAATCTGCTGTTTCTGGCCTCGAACATTCACTATCCCAATAGTGGCCTGATTCAAGGCCATCCAGGCGGGGATCCGTACGCGGAAGTTTTTCCATCCGTCGCCCTCCACATCATCGTGCGGCTGCGCTGCGGCCCATCATCATCGCGTTGCAAAGCTCATTCCTTGGGGTCATCCCGCGGCTCCCTGACGGGCTCAGTCGGCGGGAATATGCGCTCGTATATCGCGCGGGCCTCCCGAATTAAACGAGCCCGGTCGAGATCAGACTTTGAGATAAATCGCACAACTTCGCCCATGTGAGCTCCAAGGCAGGATGCGACAGGGGATGCGAACATCATGCCAAACTGAGACCGCGGGACCGAAGCCTCGCGTCCCGCCTGTCGTCAGCCCACAAGCCGCTGTTGAGGCTGCTTTCCAGCACGCCGCAAGGGTTCAGAGCCATCCGGGTCTAATGCGTAGGATCGCCTGATCGAGATCCCCCTCCCCGCTGCTGGCACTGTGCCGTGGTGCCGCTGGATAGACTCCCGGACTGAAGCTGGTACGATATCTGCGCACATTTTAAATGTGCACGCAGCCCGGCTCTGTTGGCTGGGTTGATCCGCGGCCGAATTGCCCGGAAGCTATTGATTGCAGCAAAGGCGTTAGTTGAGTTGGTCGAGAGAGTCTTAATTGCGGATTGCTGATGAATTATTGCGTGCAACTTTAGTGTCATTGCGGAGACGGAATTGCTGATCCCGCTTCATGCGGCCCCGTTGCTAAGGAATGTGCGCCGCTTTTTTGGAGGTCCGGCGAGTCCCGCCGAGATCGCATTTGAGCAAGAGGTTCTTTGTACGAGTGAAGATTCGGAACTTAACCCGTCCGTTTTCCTGGATGGCCAAATTGAAAAAATTCTTGGAACACCGGCCGAGTCTCATCTAGACGCCGAAATAGATCACGTCTTGCGTAGAACCGTCAGAAGCGCGCCGACGATCGCCTACCACATCAAAGACGCCGTATTGTTGGATGGCAGCATCTATGCAGGGCGCATGAGGCACGTGATCGGGAAAAAGAACGCTGCGCTAAGCAGGAAGATTGTCCACCTTGATACCGGAGCTATCTCCAGTTCTGCAGCCGGAAGCACCTATTTCGGTCATTGGCTTGCCGATGATGTTCTCGCTTACATGCTTGCGGAACGATACAGCAAGCCGGTTTGCTGTTCGCCGAATTCGTCCTTTGAACATAGGCCACTATACGCAGGGATATTCGGACAGGATTGGACCGCGACAGACCGGGCTCACATTGAACACTTGATTCTTTTTCAAGACTTCGCACAAACATCGCTCAAGAGGCATCGTCAACTTGAGCTGCGGCGCAAGATACTGACGCAATTTGAGCCTGCCGCCGGCAACTATCTAATATACCTGAAGCGCGGCAACACCGGCGCGTCGCGACCGGTCGCAAACGAACAAGAGATCATTGACGAGCTTTCCCGCAGGGGATTTACAGTTCTGGACATTAAGACGGATAGCCTTGATCGAATTTTGTCCCACCTCGTCTCAGCCAAAATAGTAGTTTCAGTTGAGGGAAGCCAAACATACCACGGCGCTTATTCGCTTCCGCCAGGAAGCGCCCTCCTTCTTCTTCAGCCTCCGGGCCGGTTTACTGCGACGCAGCGGGACTGGAGTGAAAACATCGGCGTAAGATTTGGCTTCGTCGTCGGCGACCAGAGGGAGAACTCCACTTATTTCCCGCTCAACGACATTCTGAAAACCATGGACTTGTTCTTCAAGGATAAAGCGTAAAGTGAGACTTCCTGCCGGAAGTCTTTTTGGCTCCCAGGTGCACATCTGCGCATACATATACCCGCCCATCCCTTATGCAGCATGGTGCCCAATGTTTTCATCGAACGCATGTTCTTTGCGCACGCATATTTGTCTCGGAAACGTAAATATTCTGCATAAGCACATAGGAGTATCCGCCATGCTTATCGGCCTTGGAATCCTTGCTACACTAATGTTCATCGCAGTCACCGCAGTTAGCGCTTCACAACGCTGAAGACTCGGTACCCCGCTATCGAGCGCCTCGATCGTTAATTCCTGAATTAACCCGCAGCGCGGACATCAAGCTTAACAAACGACTTTTGTTGCGATGAGATCGTCTAGTGACTGGACACCGGACAATTTCCTGATGTCCGAACCCACACCGGCAATGCCCCCAAGCGATCATACTCCGCTTGACGGCATTGTTCTAAGGGCAAGGTCACGGCACTCTCCGCGTGATCAGAGAACAGTTCGAGACTGGAAAGACCGCCTTCTGGCGGTTTTTTTGTTTAGCATGTCGGAACAATAGCGCGGACTTTGCCAGGCCAGGTCGATAAACTCCTCGGCCATGGAACTTATTCTGATCCAAATTATCGACGCGTGGCGTAGAGGCAGCGTGCTTGCAAAGCTGATGAGCTTTGCCTCGATCGGCGTGTTGAATGTCGCCGTGGACGCCACCGTATTCACTGTCGCCTACAAGCTGCTGCAGCTGCCACTGATCATGTCCAACGTTCTGGCCTGGGCAGTAGCAGTCACCGGTTCTTACGCAATGAACACGAAGATAACGTTCGGTCGCGAAACCGGGGGAGCATTTAGCTGGCGCCATTATTTACGCTTTGCGGCCTCAGGCATTTTAGGCGTGATCGTGGCAACAACCACCCTCGTGGTACTCTCCCACTATGCCAGCGTGTTGACATCAAAACTCGTCTCCATCGTTGCTGCCTTCGGTGTGAACTTTTCCATGTCGCATTTTGTGGTGTTTCGCGGGAACACTGCAGATGCGAAGCGCCCTTGAGCATATTTCATCAATCGAGCTGATACAGCTAACCTACTGTGAGAATTGCATGCGAAGTGCGCCCGATTTGCTGCTGGGTCTTCCCATCTCAATGCCGTTAGTTCTGGATATGGATGGAACGCTGATTGCAGGTGACATGCTCTTCAAGAGCTTTATCGCTAATATTCGCCGCAATCCGCTAATTGCGATAAGCTGTGCCGGATGGTTGATACGCGGTCGCGCCTTCCTGAAAAGTCAACTCGCTGCGCGATATCACGTCGAATGGGCAAGCGTACAATTTCACAAGGAGGTGGTGGACCTGGCAATTCGTGAGAAGAATGCAGGCCGAACGGTCGTCATTGCAACAGCCGCCGACGTTGCGATCGCCACAACGGTAGCATCCAAGCTCGGATTTATTGATCGTGTATTCGCGTCTGACGGCGAAAGAAACTACAAGGGTGCCGCAAAAGCACAGGTCCTGGAAGAAGCGTTCCCCGGGGGTTTCATTTACGCGGGAGACAGTGCCGCCGACTTGGCAATCTGGAAGCAGGCATCCGGAATAGTGCTCGTGAATGTACGGGAATCGGTCGCAGAGGCGGCCCGGAAATTAGAGCGACCTGTGCTGGAACTATCCGCACACACCAAGGTGGGCGCCGTTTTGTAAGCCTCGAACGCGAGCCCGCCCACGGTGCGGTTGGTCAGTTCGGCTATCCTTGGCGCGGAATATCGTTGAGCCAGATGTCTCAACTCGTTGATGTCCAGCTCGGGTCCAGCGACGTCGCATCCAAATCGTATTCGGAAAGAAAGAGTCGGGAAAAGTAGAAAAGCGCTCCTCGGCGGTTGCGCAATTTAACCGTGATTAAATCGATTGACCTTGGTTCCGAATGGTGACATTATTGCCACATTCAACTATTAAATTGAACAGATTAAACAGGCGTCGCCTTTTTCTGCCCGAACATCCTCAGGCCGCTTTCCGGTCGGCGCCTTTTTGTTAATGACTATCGAGCTTGGAGCGATGCCTCATGCATACGCGATCCAAAAGATATCTTCGACGCCACCGCGCACGATTGAGAGCGGAACGTCGGGCGTCGTTCACGCCGTTTCTTCAGTGTGGAAACCGACTGGTCCAAAAGATTGCCGTCGGGATGAAGAAACGTTGGCCTGACATCGCTGGATATTCCCGCGCGGACGACCTGAGCGACGGGGGCGGACGAAAGCGGGGCGGTCGCGCCTCGCCAAGCCTGATCCTCAACTAGGCTGATCTTCAACAAGCCTGATCCTCTACCGACATCAGCCTTAAAGGCCGCCTCCGGGCGGCCTTTTGTTTTCACGCCTCGGGCTGGCCAAGCTCAGCTCCGCTGAATGCGCGGCGATTGCCCGTTCAGCCGCCATTGCGTGATGGTCTCCTTTATCGCCTACCGACTGCCGCAGGAACGTCGCTCCGGAAGGACCGTCATAATTTCGGTAGGCCGGGCCTTCCCGAGCGCACACGCAGCATCGATATGGAAACGCACTTTCCCCTGGCCATTTCCGGAGCGAAGATCGGCCGCAGGGAGATTGAGTGTTCACCGGAGGGACCGAAAGATGTTCGCCAGCATTGCCGGCATAGCCCTCGCGCTACAATTGGGAGTACCAGCCCATTCGCCGAACGAAAGCACGCCCTCCTTGGTCCAGGAAATCTTGACCCATGAATTCTTGGCCCAGGATACCTTGGCCCATGAATTCTTGACCCATGAAATCCGGTACCGCCGTCACGGCCGTCCGCCGCCGTGCGGCCACGGTTACGATCTCGATGAGCGGGACGGCAAGTGCTACCCGAACGGGACGGTGCCGCCGCGGTTTCAATCGGGCCGGTATTATCCCCTGGAGTACGGCGGCGGCCGGCGCCCGGTACCATGCGGTCACGGCGCAGACAGCGATATTCGCGATGGGCTCTGCTACCCGACGGGCACGGTGCCACGGCAGTATCAGGAAGGCCGCCCGGGCTATCACTATCGACGAAACGGCTACTACGAAATGCGCTAGCGCGGCGACGCTGAACAGCTGTTCGCCGTACAGCGGCTGTCCCGTGGCGGCCGTGCAGGGATTTGACTTCCGATACTTGAAATGCGTTCACCGGATATTCAGCGCGCGTTTTGTATCAACGCAATGCAGCGACCGGCCAGCACGTCGTGGAAACGCCGGCAGCTTCTGGTTTGATCGGAGAAGGACCCATGATCGTCAGCATTGCCGCCGCGGCACTGGCCGTTCAGTTGAGCATGACGCCTGGAAGCGCTGTTGCACCCGTCCTGGATGCACCTGTCTTGCCTCAAGCCGTGCAATACGGTGTGCCCGCCCGTCCGCCGCCATGCGGCCATGGCTGGGACCTGAGCGCGCGCGATGGCCTCTGCTATCCGAACGGCTATCTGCCGCCGCAAGACCAGGCCGCAAGGCAATATCCGCGTTACTATCGCGGCGGCCGCTACCCCGTTCCTTGTGGCCATGGCGCCGACCTCGATGTCAGGGATGGCCAATGTTACCCGAACGGGATGGTACCGCCGCAATATCAGCAGGGGCGTCAACGGTATTACGGCGACGGGTACTACCAGCGCCCGCCGCGGGGCCGATACTACGATGACTGAGCCTTCCGGTCGACTGAAGCGGATCGGCAACGGGAAAGCACCTGCAAGCGCGCTTGCCGGAGCGCTACGGTCGGCGGCGTAGCTCCGCGACAGCTTCGGCAACCACCGCGACGAGCGAAGCCATGGTGTACGGCTTCGGCAGCCATCCGAGCGGGGCATAGGGCTCGGCGCGTCCGCGCGTGTGCGCATCGTCATGCGCGGTCGCAAAGATGCAGCGAATGGCGAAGTCCTGATAGAGTTGCCGTGCGGCGTCGATGCCGTCGCGGGTGCTGGCGAGACGAATGTCCATCACGGCGAGCGTCGGTTGTGCCTCGCCGGCCAGCGCGACGGCTTCCTCGGCGGTCATGGCCGGCCCGACAACCTCAAAGCCGGCTGCCGTCAGCGCGACTTCGGTTTGCATGGCGATCAGAAAATCGTCCTCGACGACGAGAACGCGTAGCGGGCCCTGCTTGTCTTCTATCCGCCGAGCCTCTTCGGCAGGCGGCGGGTTCCGGTCCGGCTTGGACGGCAACGCAAAATGCCCTGCGCGCTGCTGAGGCGTCATTGATCACCGCTCTAGATTTTTGCAGCGGGGAAATCGAGGCATGCCCGCGAGGGATTTTTCGTGACGTTGAGCGTTCCGTGCAGCTGGCGCGCGAGGCCGAGCGCGAGTTGCAGTCCGGACGAGGTCTTGCGTACCTCCTCGAGGTCGAACCCCTCCCCGTCATCCTCGACGCAGAGCGCCAGCCGCCCGCCCTCGCCGGTCAAGCTGACCCGGACGCCCTGCCTCGCATGATCCTTGACGCCGTGCTTCACGGCGTTTGTCAGCAGCTCGTTCAAAATCAGTGCGAGCGGCATCGCCACGTCGTTGGAAAGCACGCCGCGCGCAATGCCGCATTCAATTCGCGCATCCGGCGGCAGCAATTGCCGGATGGTTTCGCATACCTCCGGCAGGAATTCTTCCGCTGCGAAATGGCTTGCATCGCTGCGGCCGTACAGCACACGCTGCGCCGCCGCCATCGCCGCGATCCGCGCGCTGGCTTCGTTCAGGACTTTCCGCGCCTCCTCGCTGTGCGCGGTCCTTGCCGCGCAGAACAGCAGCGACTGCAGCACCTGCATGTTGTTCTTGGTGCGATGATTGAGTTCATCGAGCAGAAGCCGCTGCTGGGTTTCCGCCTGCCGCCGCTCGCTGATATCCACCAGCATGTTGATGGCGCCGGTGATCCTGCCGAAAGCATCCCGCAGCGGCGTCGGGAACGGAATGAAGGGCACCCGCGTTCCGTCCGGCCGCTCGGCGACCGCTTCAGTGCCACGCACGGCGCGCCCTTCCCTGAGCGTAACCGCCATTGGGCACTCATCGTGCGGGAGCGGCGTGCCATCCGGCATGAACAGCTTCCAGGTGACGCACCATTCGTCGCTGCCGAGCGTCGGCGTCCGGCCGGAGAAATCAACCGCCGCCTGGTTGAAATAGGTAATTTTCCCCTGCGCGTCGGTCGTGTAGATCGCGGCCGGTATAGCCGCGAGCAATTCGGTCAGACGCTGCTCGCTCTCCCTGAGCTTGCGTTCGGCGTCCTTGCGATCGGTGATGTCGCGGGCGATCTTCGATGCGCCGACGATGCTCCCCGTGCCGTCGCACACGGGCGAGACGGTCAGCGAAATGTCCAAAAGGCTGCCGTCCTTGCGCCGGCGAACGGTTTCATAATGGTGGATGCGTTCGCCGCGCCCGATGCGCGCGAGTATCCCGAGCTCCTCATCCTCGTGTCCTGGCGGGAAAAGAATGGTCACGGGCTTGCCGATCGCCTCGCCGGCAGTATAGCCGAACAGCCGCTCGGCGCCTGGATTCCAGCTCCGGATGATCCCGTCCAGGTCCTTGCTGATGATCGCATCGTCGGAGAATTCCACGATGGACACGAGCTGCCTCGCACGCTCTTCGGCGGCGCACCGCGCCTGTTCCGTCCTCAATCTCGCGATACCGAAGCCCAGTTGCCGCGCCAGCGTCAACGCGACGTCGATCTCCGGTTCGACGAAGTGATGCGGCCTGTCGTAATAGGCCATGAACTTTCCGGCGAGCCGGCCGCCGATCATGATCGGAATAAAAGCGACCGCCGCGATATGTTCTCGCGCGATCGTTTCCTTGAGCCGATCCGAAAGCGCTGAAACGCCGATATCCTCGAAGGTGACCGGACGCGGATTTGCTTCGCCCCTGTCCCATGGCGAATGGCCTTCGACGGCCATCCGGTAGCCGTCCGACAGGCCCCGCCATCCGACGAAATGCATCGCGTCGCTGTCGTCAAATAGCAGAATGGAGGCGCGCTCGCAGGCGAGTGCCGCGAGGATGGCGTCCAGACCGGCGTCGTAAACATCTGGAAGTGACGTGGCGTATTGGAGCTTTTCGGAGAAGTGGAACAGGGCCGCCTGCTCTTCGCTGCGGCCCGCCAGCGCTTGTTCGGCTTTGACAGCCAGCCTCTCTTCGCGCGCGCGCAGCCTTCCTTCGCGAAGCGCCCGAGCGACGTCCGGAGTGGCGGACTGGCCCGGCGGGGAAAGAGTCTTGGCCGTCCGTTGCTGGATGCTCATTCCCGCTATTCCTGCCCCGTGAGGGCAAATCTTGCATCACACGATACTCGGCTTCAGCACATGCAGGATCAGCACGCATGACCGCCAAGCTCTTAAGTCCAGCAAGAGAAAATCGTTCCCCGCGAAGGCCGGGCATCGAAACGTCCGCTTGCGTGGTCGCTGCTTGCGGAATGGATCGCAATTCGAGCGATAGAGCATGATCTCCGGGCAAACGCTCCGCGTTTGTCGCGAGGGAAAACCGGGGGCTACTTTTCCGGATCGTGCTCTAGCAACCCCGGCAGATCCCCGTGAAACTGCTCACCTCCGGTCGCGTCCGCCGCCGAACCGGCGGCTTTTGCTGGCGAGCCTGACGCGGGCTGATGATCCGCTGCGAAGCGCCCGCATAGGGCGGCGTCACCAGGCGTGCACGCGCCGGCTGATCGACCGATCCGTAGGATACGGGCGGCGGTGGAGGGTTGGGCCTGAGCGGCGGGATATTCGCGGCGTTGCCGATGCCGCTGGGATCGGAGAGCGCCCTGGGATTGGCCGGGCCGAACGGTACACCTGATATCGACGAGTTGCCGGCGCCGGCCGAGCCGGCTGGCGGCGTCAATTGTGCGAATGCCCTGGCGGGGGCGATCAGGGCGAGCGCCACGAAAACAACAAGCGCCGGATTGCGGGACATCGAGATCGCTCCAGGAGGCACTCATGCAACCATCATATGGGGCGCGCGTTCCCTCGGCTCCAGATCCTTGGCTTCAGGATCCTTGGCTCCAAGATCCTTGGCTCCAGATCCTCTGCTTCCAGCGCGTCGGCTTTTTCTGCCGTCCGTCCGGCTACGGAGTAGGCGTCGGCGAAAGAATCAGACCTAATCATGGCGCGGTCACGTTTTGAGATTTCGGCGGCAATGAACCAGCCTGAGGTCCTCGATTCCGATATCCACGCCCTGCAGCAGTGGCTGCGCGCTGCCTGGCGGCAGCTTGGCGATCCCTCCCTCACCAGCTTCAGCCGGCGCGAGTTGCGCAACCAGATGAAGCAGTATAGCGCCGACCTGCGGGCGCGGCTGCAGATGGCGGCCGAACAACAGTCCGAGCCGGTCCAGCAACCGATCCCGGCCTACTCACGGCCAGCGCTGCGAATCCTTTCATGGTGACGGAACAAGGTCAGGCGCCTGCCGTTCGGCCGCCAGCCATGAACACAGCGCTGACGGCACCGCGCCGATGAGGCCGAGCAGCAGGACATACGGACCGTGGCCGAATCCGATCCAGAACGCCGCTGCAAACGGCAGGTAGCTGATCGTGTAGCCGAACAGCGCCGTGAGCGCGATGCGGTACGAGACGTTGCGCCTTGCCAGCGCATGATCGAACCACGCGGCCGATAGCGCCGGGATCAACCCGACCAGATATATCGTCGGCAGCATCATGATCTGGGCGACATCGAACGTGGTCGGGCTGCCCGCAAGCCAATTGGCAATCTGCAGCATCACCCAGAACGCGACGATGAAGCCGAGCGGCGGCGCGACCGCGGCGAAGATCAGAAAGCGTTTCATGCTGATGGTCCGTGGTTGCTATTCCTGGCCCGAACCGTAGCGCTGCGTCGTTCGTTGCCGCTGTGATGCCACTCACGCTGGCGGGTGCCCAGGCTCCACCCGATGGTCGCAGGCGCATTGGGGGAAATCTACGATGACGAGAACCGGCCTATGCCTGGCGCAGCCGATCCGCTTCTGGCCGATCGTCCCCGGCGAGGCCGCGCCCTACCCTAGTTGCGCCGTCAAAGGCTAGATTTTTGATTTGACGCGTTTTCTTGACGCGAACCGGCCTCCACTTCGCTGGAAAACGCTATGCGCCACCCTGTTGATAACCCCAACGCTCCGGGGCCGGCGTCGAAACAGGCCGCCATGGTGTGCTATCGGCATACCGGCCTGATTAACGACGACGGACAGAACACATGCGGATCACCCTGGTCGGTTCCCGCCATTTCGGCGTGACGACATTCAATACGCTGCGCCAACACGGGGTCGATATCGTCCTCGTCGTCGTTCACGATGGCGAGGACCGGCTTGCCGCTGCCGCGCAGGCCGCCGGGATCGAGGTCGTCGTGCAGGCCGATCCGAAACGCGTGGTCGCATCGGAAATCGCACCCAATACCGACCTGATCGTGACCGCCCATAGCCATGCCCGCGTCACCCGGGAAGCGCTGGCTACCGCCAAACTCGGCGGCATCGGCTATCACCCTTCGCTCCTGCCCCGGCATCGCGGCATCGCCGCCGTGGAATGGACCATCAAGGAAGGCGATCCGATCACGGGCGGCACGGTCTACCACCTCGCCGACCGGATGGATGCCGGCGCCATCGCCGCGCAGGAGTGGGTCTTCGTCAGAAAGGGAGAGACCGCCCGCGAGCTCTGGGAGCGCGCGCTGGCCCCGCTGGGCCAGAAACTGCTCGCTGACGTCATCTTTCACGCCAGGACCCACCACAACCTCCCTGCCACGCCGCAGGAGGAAGAATTCGCCACCCAAGCGCCGAGCCTGTCCGACGGCAAGCACTGACCCTTACGAAAATACCTCAAGCCGCCCATTCGCGCCGAATTTGGCACCAAAGGGCGGATTTTTTCGTTCCCCTGCCGGAACCAGATTCACCTTGATGTGTTTGAAATCCCGGGAACTTTCCACAGTATTGCGTCGCACCCAAGTTTGGACACATTGTGACCAGATAAGGCACGCCATCACACACATCTCAAGGAATTGATCCATGCGCGCCAATCGCATCAGCGACATTTTGTTTGCCTCGTTTCTTGCCGCCGCCGCGACCCTGGCCGCAGCTCCAGCCTCCGCCCAGTCGCCCTATGACGGCCTTTGGCAAGTTACCGTTGTCACAAAAACGGGCAGTTGCGATGCGCAGACTACGTCGACCGTGAACGTCGCCGACGGCAAGATTTCGGGCGGTCCGGTTTCCGGCAGCGTCGGCAGCGGGGGACTTGTGCGAGTCTCGATCAATGGTGCATATGCGAACGGTCAACTCAGTGGCAACTCCGGATCGGGGAAATGGAATGGGGCTTCAGCTGGTGTCGCGTGCAGCGGTCGATGGGAAGCGTCCCGTCAGTAAGGCAAGCCAGACTTCAGAATTTTTCGCCAAAGCGCGGCGGCTGACATTCGCAGCCGTCGCGTTTTTTTTGACGGCCTTCGCCGCCTCCATGAGCTACGCCCAGTCCAGTGCGTTCGCCGGCATGGCAGGCACCTGGTCCGGCCCCGGCACCGTGACGCTGGATGACGGTTCGAGCGAGCGGATCCGCTGCCGAGCGACCTACAAGGTGAACGGCCCCACCATGGAAATGGTCCTCACCTGCGCCAGCGACGCCTACCGGTTCAACCTGCAAGCGGCGGTGGTCGCAGCGGGCGGCGAAGTCAGGGGCACCTGGAGCGAGACCAGCCGCAATGTCGGCGGCAACATCCAGGGCCGTGGCGCCAGCGGCAGCTTCCAGGTAATCGCCGAGGCAGCGGGCTTCAACGCCAGCATCGCGCTGAAGACCACCGGCAACAAGCAGCAGATCGCCATGAAGGCCGACAGCCAGTTCCGCGCCGCCAATATCTCGTTGTCGAAGTAACAAGTCGCAGTCGTCATACCCGCGAAAGCGGGTATCCAGTACGCCGCGGCTTCTCGGTTCACCGCCGTCTCTGGAATACTGGATCGCCCGCTATCGCGGGCGATGTCTGCTTCGGGGCCTGGCTACCGGCGGCTTAACTCGTCTTTGGCTTCTCGAGCTTCGCCGCGGTCTCCTTGATCGTCTTGGCGATCAACAAAGCCTGCTCCTTGTTGAACGCAAAATCCTGCACGCCCCGCTGGGTGGTCAGCGACAGCACCATGATGTCGGGCTGGTGCTCGGGCCAGCCGGTTGCGAAGGCGGTCACGAAGTCTGCAGAAGTCGATCGACTGGTCATTGGCTCACGATATCCTTTTGTCTTTTCCGGCGCGCCTGACGTGGAAAGCGCGCTCCTTGTGATGTCTGGTTTCGCCTTGGCCACTAAGGCTTTGGCACTAGGCCTTGGGCTCTAGGGCTTGGGTACGTAAGCGGTGACTTCGATTTCGACCTTGGCCCTGACGTCGACCAGTCCGTCGATGTAGAGCAGCGTCGATGGCGGGAAATTGCGGCCGAGCGTTTCCTTCCAGGCTGCGCCGATGCCGGGACCTGCGGCTTCGTATTCGCTGCGGCTGGTCAGATACCAGGTCAGGCGTACGATGTGCTCCGGTCTCGCGTCGGCTTCTCCGAGCAGCTTGACGATGCGCTTCAGCGCCGTACCGACCTGAGCGGCCATGTCAGGGGCATAATCGCCCTTCTCGTCGCCGCCGGTCTGGCCGGCCAGCACGATCCATTTGCCGGGACCGTCCACCTCGACACCGTGCGAGAAGCCGCGGGGTTTCGACCATTCGGCCGGTTGCAAGATACGCATGCGTAGTTTCCTTCCTTCTTGGTCATTCCGGGATGGTCCGAAGGACCAGACCCGGAATCTCGAGATTCCGGGTTCGATGCTTCGCATCGCCCCGGAATGACGCTGAAAGTTTGCCGCTCTTAGCACTGAACCGGCAACCGCTCCCACAGCGAAATTACGATCCCGCGCATCGCTGCCCCCGCGCATTTGCGAGTTGCAAATCACGGCGCGCTCGCCGATACCGGCCTGCCCCAATCTCTCGCTGGCCCAATGGACCGCACACAATCCAAAACCTTGGCCGCGCTGTGGATGGCCGGCTGGCTCAGCCTGACGGTGATCGTAGCGGTCGCCGGACGCGAGGCGGCGCGCGAGATCAACCTGTTCCAGCTCATGGAGATGCGCTCGATCCTCGGCTTCCTGATGCTGTACCCGCTGATCCACGCGAGCGGCGGATTTGGCGCGATGCGGACCGCGCGGCTGCCGCAGCATATTGCGCGCAACCTCATTCACTACGGCGCGCAGTTCGGCTGGTTCTTTGCGCTCACCCTGATCCCGATCGGCCAGGTGGTGGCGATCGAATTCACCATGCCGATCTGGACCGCGATCCTGGCCGCGACTTTTCTCGGCGAGCGCATGACAATCTGGAAGATCGCGGCGATCGTGCTCGGTATTGTCGGCGTCGTCGTGATCGTTCGACCAGCGGCCGGCGAGATCAATCCGGGCCAGTTGGTCGCGCTGGCGGCTGCGGTCGGGTTCGGCGTTTCGGTTGCGATGGTGAAATCCCTGACCCGGACCGAACAGACGCTCGCGATCCTGTTCTGGATGCTGGTGGTGCAATCGGCGGCAGGTCTCCTTCCCGCGCTCTACGTCTGGACGTGGCCGCCAGCGCATATCTGGGGCTGGGTCGTGGTGATCGCGTTCTGCGGCACAGTCTCCCATTACTGCATGGCGCGCGCGATGCTGCATGCGGATGCCACCGTGGTGATCCCGATGGATTTTCTGCGGGTTCCGCTGAGCGCCGCCGCCGGCTGGCTGATCTATTCGGAACGGCTGGACCTGTTCACCGTTCTCGGCGCGGCGCTGATCCTCACCGGCAATCTGTTGAACCTAAAACCGAATCCTTCGACTAAGGCATCCGTCCAAAGCTGAAATTTATTTGCCGGGCTGTGATCTAGATCACGCGACAGCGCGTGGCACAACGGTAACGGATGGCCCCGGATTTGGTTATTCGCCCGCTTTTTTGTGGCGCGAAGCGGGTGATTTTCGGTACTGTCCGTCTAGAGTTAGAACCAAAGCCTTTATCGATTCTGCAGGGGGATTTCCTATGCGCTACCCAACCCTCATTTTGTCCGCCATCTGCATGCTTTTTACGGCGGGCACAGCCAGCGCCGACAAGCGTGTTGCCTTCGTCGTCGGTAACGGCGCCTACAAGAACGTCGCCCCGCTGCCGAACCCGTCGGTCGATGCGAAAGCGATAGCCGCGACACTGCGCAATGTCGGATTCGAAGTCGTCGAGGGCTCCAATCTCACGCGCGACAAGATGACCGAGCGGCTGCTCGACTTCGGCAAGAAGGCGCAAGGCGCCGACGTCGCGCTGTTCTTCTACGCCGGTCACGGCATTGCCATCTCCGGCACCAACTATCTGTTGCCGATCGACGCTGACATCAAATCCGAAATGGACGTCAAGCTCGGCGCCGCGATCAACATCGACCTCACCCTCGAGCAGACCATGGGCGACGCCAAGGTCAAGCTGGTGTTCCTCGATGCCTGCCGCGACAACCCGTTTGCAGCCAAGATCAAGTCGAACGCCGCGACCCGCAGCGTCAACGTGCAGACGGGTCTGGCCGAAATGAAATCCGGTGAAGGCACGCTGATCGCGTTCGCGACCGGCCCGGGCCAGACCGCGCTCGACGGCCAGGAAGGCAACAACAGCCCGTTCACGCGCGCCCTGCTCGCCAACCTCACCCAGCCCGGTGTCGAGATCCAGCAGGCGATGACCAAGGTCCGCGCCCAAGTCAATGAGGAGACCAACAAGGGACAATTACCTTGGGGTCACACCAACCTGATCGGTACGGTCTACCTGAACGGCGCGCCCGCGCCTGGCGCCGTAGCGGCGGCAGCGCCGGCGGGGTCCGCTTCAAAGGCGTCGGACGTGGAACTGGAGTTCTGGCGCTCGATCAAGGATTCCAACAAGCCGGAAGAACTCAACGCCTATCTGACCAACTATCCCAACGGTCAGTTCCGCTCGCTGGCCTTGTCGCGCATTGCTTCGCTTGAGTCCGGTCCCAAACCCGATGCCACCCGCAACCTGAGCACCGGCATCGATCCCGCGACCTTCAAGGAGGAAGCGGACCAGACCACCGAGGACCAGATCGGCCTCGACAAGGGCCAGCGCCGCGACGTGCAGCGCCGCCTCACCGGGCTCGGCTTCGACACCAAGACCACTGGCCAGTTCGATCCGGCCACCCGCGGCGTCATCGCGCGCTGGCAAGCCGCCCGCGGCTATCCCAAGAGCGGCTACCTCAACAAGCTGCAGCACAAGGCGCTGCTGACCGAGATCGTCGCGGCCGCGCCGACCGCGAGTTCCGACGAGGAGCGTCCTGCCAAGCGCCGTGCCAGCAGCCCACCGCAAGCTCAACCGCAAGTGCAAGCTCAACCGCAACCGCGCCAGCACAGTGCGCCCGGTCCTGACCCCGCCGGCGCCGGGCGCTTCATCGGCGGCGTCGTGGGCGGCATGCTGCGCTAAGGCGCAAGCGACCCATTTACAAAAAGGCCCGGGTTCATCCCGGGCCTTTTTCATTCTGCGCTTCGCAAAATTAAAATGCTCGCGGCGATCTATTTGCCCGCGGCCTTTCGCAATGCCTCGTTGATGCGGTCCTGCCAGCCGGGGCCGCCCTCCTGGAAGTATTCCAGCACATCCTGATCGATGCGCAGCGAGACCAATTCCCTCACGCCGGGAAGCGTGGGCGTCTTCGGCGGCGCTTCCGCCACCTTGGTGGTGGTGCGCTTGAACGCCGCCTCGGCCTCGGTGCGCGCGTCGTTCAGGGTTCTCGGCCGCCGCGGCTGGTCCGCCATCGCTAGATTCCTTCAAACAGTGCGGTTGACAAATAACGCTCGGAGAATGACGGCACGATCGCGAGGATGGTCTTGCCGGCGCTCTCGGGACGCTTGCCGATCTCGAGTGCCGCCGCGATCGCGGCGCCCGAGGAAATGCCGCCGGGAATGCCTTCCATGCGCGCCAGCGCGCGCGACATCTCGATCGCGGTCGGCCCGTTGACCCTAACGATCTCGTCGATAACAGCGCGATCCAGAATGTCCGGAACGAAGCCGGCGCCGATGCCTTGAATCTTGTGCGGCGTATGCTGTCCGCCGCCCAGCACCGGGCTTTCCTCCGGCTCGACGGCGACGATCCGCAACGACGGCTTGCGCGGCTTGAGCACCTGTCCGACGCCGGTAATGGTGCCGCCGGTGCCGACGCCGGCGACGAAGAAATCGATATTGCCGCCGGTATCGTTCCAGATTTCTTCCGCCGTGGTGCGGCGATGAATTTCGGGGTTGGCGAGGTTCTTGAACTGCTGCGGCATCACGGCGTTGGGCGTGGTTCGCACCAGTTCCTCCGCGGTCGCGATCGAGCCCTTCATGCCCTGGGCCGCCGGCGTCAGGATGATCTCGGCGCCGAGGAAGGCCAGCATCTTGCGCCGCTCGATCGACATCGACTCCGGCATCACCAGTTTCAGCCGGTAGCCGCGCGAGGCCGCGACGAAGGCGAGCGCGATACCGGTATTGCCTGACGTCGGCTCGATCAGCACGGTGTCGGCGTTGATCACGCCAGCTTTCTCCATCGCGATCACCATCGCCGCACCAATGCGGTCTTTCACGCTCGCGGCGGGATTGAAATATTCGAGCTTGGCCAGGATGGTTGCGCCAACACCATGCGCCTCCGGCAATTTGCGCAGGCGGACAATCGGCGTGTCGCCGATCGCATCGACGATGGAATTGAAAACCCGGCCCCGCCCCGGACGTTGCACTGCACTCGTTACTGACGACGCATCCATCTCAACACTCCTGTAACAAATCATGCGCGGGGGAATTGGCGGCTCTCATACTTAGGGGGCGGCCGCGCCGATGCGCAAGCCGGAACTGCCGGCACGAGGAGTTCGCTGCATTGCAAAACAAGAGCGTCGCTAAATATCGCGAAATCAACTCATTTGTGTTGCGACATCGTCAAGGGTTTTGGTTATACTTTCGTCGCGAACTGAGCCAGAGGTCCCCAGAAGTTCAGATCGCGAAGGAGGGTCACGATGCCAGCTATAGCTGAAATCCTGTCGACCGTAGCGTATAAGCCCGACCCGCGCGGCTGTGATTTGCCGACGTGCCCTGTGTGCGCTGATACCATGGTGGCTGCGGAAGCTTCCGCCTACCTCAACGACAACGTGATCAGCTATCTCTGGACCTGCGACACCTGCGGTTACGGGTTCGTGACCAAACATTCGGTCAAGAGGTTCGCCTGTAATTGACTTAAAACTGTCGAAGCGATGTCACCGCGCGCCCATTCGGCGCGCGTTTGTTTTTTGATCCCAAGATTTCTAACCGTTCCGCTGCGCCCTCCGAATTTCGGTCGGGGGACGCTTGTACACTTCTGCAAAGACCGCATTGAAGCGACGCAGGCTGCGGAAGCCCGCCAGCATCGCAATCTCGATCATCGGCAGTTTGGTATTATCCAAAAGTCGCTTCGCCCGCTGTACGCGTGCCGTCCTGGCAATCTGACCGGGGCTGGCGCCGAGATGCTTGTCGAATAATCGGGTGAGATGCCGCGCGCCCACGCCAAGGCTGGCCGCGAACACTTCAACCGGCGCGCGATCGAGTGCGCCTTGATTGATCAGCCGGACCGCGCGCTCGACGGTCGCCAATGAACCCTTCCATGCCGGAGAGAATGGCGCCGTCTCTGGCCGGCAACGCAGGCACGGCCGAAATCCAGCGCGCTCCGCGGCCGCTGCCGATGGATAAAACGACACGTTTTCCGCCTTCGCGGGGCGAACCGGGCAGACCGGACGACAGTAGATGCGCGTTGTCCTGACGCCTGAGAAGAACCGACCGTCAAATCGTCGATCGCGGCTGACGCGCGCCCTCTCGCAGGTTGCTACGTCCAGATTGCCGACCCTGGTTCTTGCCGACGACCGAGTCCGATTGCGGCGAGCCAACGCGCACTCCTGATGCTACCTCGTATCCATCTTATGTTTCGGGAAAACGGAAACAATGGTCGCCGCGAGCCGGTTCTTTGGATGGTCAGTTGCCTGGTCGGCGTTCGTAATCGCCGTGTTTGCCTGGGGCATCGGATTCTACGGCCCTTCCGTGTTTCTTCAATCGCTGCACGAAACGCGGGGCTGGCCGATCTCGCAGATTTCGTTGGCCGTCACCGGCCACTTCCTGCTCAGCGCTATCGTCATTGCCTGCTTGCCCGAGATACATCGCAGGCTTGGAATAGCCAAAACGACGTTCCTTGGCGCAGTCCTCACGGCGGCCGGCCTGATCCTGTGGTCCGGCGCGCGCGAGCCGTGGCAGTTGTTCGCCGCGGCAATCCCAAGCGGGGCTGGCTGGGCCTTAACGAGCGGCGCAGCACTGAACGCCATCGTGGCAAGATGGTTCGATCGCGACCGGCCGATGGCGACAGCACTTGCGTTCAACGGCGCCAGCGTCGGCGGCGTGCTGTTCGTGCCGCTGTGGGTCTGGTTGATACGATCGATCGGATTTCCGTCCGCCGCGCTCCTGATCGGTGGCTGCATGGTCGCCACAGTCGCGTACCTCTGCGTCAGGTTCCTGACCAAATCCCCTGAGGACATGGGGCTGGCGCCAGACGGCGACGCCTCGCATCAGGCGGGAGCGAGGCCGGAGCAGAGACGGACGCGCATCGAGATCGTTCGATCCGCGCGTTTCATCACGATTTCGGCAGCTTTCTCGCTCGGACTCTTCGCCCAGATCGGCCTGCTGGCCCACCTGGTGGCTCGTCTTACGCCGGAGCTTGGAATTGAGCATGCCGGGTTTCTCGTCAGCCTGGCGACGGTATGTGCCGTCATTGGCCGGACCGCGGCCGGCAAGTGGATCGGCGAGCATGATCGCCGGTTCGCGGCTGCCGCCAACTTTGCCGTGCAGATCGGCGGTGTCCTGTTGTTGATTTTCGCCAGCGGATGGATGGGTCTCACGCTTGGGTGCGTTCTGTTCGGTCTCGGCATCGGCAATCTGACCTCACTCCCACCATTGATCGTACAGAAGGAGTTCGAACGCGAGGATGTCGCCACCGCGGTGGCGCTGATTGTCGCCATCAATCAGGGGGTATTTGCATTCGCACCGGCCGTCATTGGCGCCATGCGAGACACGACAGCCGATTATCAGTTTCCGTTCGCGCTCATTGCCCCGCTTCAACTTCTGGCAGCCGTCATTATCCTGCTTGGCCGGAGGTCCACACGCGCTCCGGCGACTTCGCCCTAGCGCGGCGGTATATCGCCCTTCGCCCAGTCAGCGCGCGTGCGTTCGCGGAAGTCAGCAAAAATTCCCTGTGAAATCGCTTCGCGCATGCCCCGCATCAGGTGCTGGTAATACGCCACGTTGATTTCCGACAGCAGCATGGCGCCGAGCGTTTCGCCCGACCTGACCAGATGATGCAGATAGGCGCGGGAATAGTCGCGCGTCGCCGGCCATTCGCTTTCCTCATCGAGCGGCCGCGGATCGTCAGCATGGCGGGCGTTGCGCAGATTGATCTGGCCGAAGCGGGTGAACGCCATGCCGTGACGGCCGTTGCGGGTCGGCATCACGCAGTCGAACATGTCGATGCCGCGCGCCACCGCCTCCAGCAAATCCTCGGGCGTGCCGACGCCCATCAGATAGCGCGGGCGGTCCACAGGAAGCGCCGGCGCGGTTTCCTCGATCATCGCAAGCATCACCGCCTGCGGCTCGCCGACCGCAAGGCCGCCGATCGCGTAGCCGTGGAAGCCAATGTCAGTTAGCTCGCGCGCGCTGATATGGCGCATCTCGGGAATGTCGCCGCCCTGCACGATGCCAAACAGCATGTAGCCTTCGGGCGCGGTCTCGAACGCCCGCTTGCTGCGCTCCGCCCAGCGCAGCGACAGCCGCATCGCGCGTTCGATATCCTCGCGCCCGGCCGGCAGCCGCACGCACTCGTCCATCTGCATGGCGACGTCGGCGCCGAGCAGCCGCTGCACCTCGATCGAACGCTCCGGCGACAGTTCGACCTTGGCGCCGTCGATATGCGAGCGAAAGGTCACGGCCTTCTCGCTCACCTTGCGCAGGTCTGACAGCGACATCACCTGAAAGCCGCCGGAGTCCGTCAGCATCGGGCCGTTCCAACCGGTGAAAGTCTGCAAGCCCCCCAGCGCGGCGATCCGCTCAGCGCCTGGCCGCAGCATCAGATGATAGGTGTTGCCGAGCACGATATCGGCGCCGGCATCGCGCACCTCGCGCCAGTGCATGCCCTTCATCGCACCCGCGGTGCCGACCGGCATGAAGGCCGGCGTATTCACCACGCCGTGCGGCGTGGTCAGGCGGCCGGTGCGCGCAGTACCATTGGTGGCGAGCAATTCGAAATGATTGGGAAGACTCTGATTAGGAAGACTCATGGCGCTGCTTATTGCGTGCCGAGAACGGCCAATCAACCGCCTGGTGGATGAAATGTGACGCTTGGTGCCCAACACGGAAGCACTCGAGCTCCCTTGCTATTGAATAAAACTCGGCACTTTGCCTCAGCGGATACCCCATTTCAGTAGCGATTGACCAGAGCGGTCATCAGCCGCCGTATTCGGGAACGAGGTTGATATAGATCAACAGTTGATGATGTGCATCGTCGCAATCGTTCAATCACTGATATCATATGGAGACGCGCAAATGAGTAAGCTTGTTTCGATAGGACTGATCGCCGCGGCAATGTTCGCTAGTCCAGCCATGGCGGCGTGGTACGACAAAAACGGCGCGGTTATCCATCCCTCCCGCGTCGCTCACTGCGTCCGGGCTCCAGACGTTGGCCAGTTTGCCGGAGGTTCGTGGAATAATCCTCCCTGCGAACCGGCAACCCGGGGCTCAGGCACCAGGGCGGCGTGGTACGACAAAAACCGCGCAGTCATCCATCCCTCCCGCGTCGTTCACTGCATCCGGGCTCCAGACGTTGGCCAGTTTGCCGGAGGATCGTGGAATAATCCTCCCTGCGAACCGGCAACCTGGCGCTCAAGCGCCAGGTAACACTAAAAAGCGCGTATGGGTGGGCGAAAAGCCCGGTCAGTCCGGCGCTGCCTTCTTCGACCTCTACACCACCCGCGCAAAGAAAGCGGCTGCCAACATTCCCTGCGAAGGGAATGTTCAATGTCAGGACGGTTCGCTGACGCTGTACGCCGGCGCCAAATCGCCGGGCGTAGACAGGGAGAGCAACTGGCTACCCGCGAGTGGCCAGTTCTCGCTTCACATTCGCGCCTACTGGGCGGGGAGCCCATCCTCGACGGTCAGTGGAGACCGCCTACGGCGCCACCAGTGCGCGCTCCGGAGCAGCCCGTGTCCCACGCCGCACACAACTGAGCCGCCCAGGCGCCTCAGCTTCCCGCTTGTTAAACAAAACGATACCGTATAGTTTTATGAACGGGGCACGAAGCGGCGCTAGCGATGAGGCCGGCGGCGGCAAGTGCGTGTGTATGGTGACTGGCGGCGAATGCCCTCCCTCTCTTTCCTGACTGGATCAATCCTCTCCGACCGCCGGATCAGGAGGACAGGCTCACGCCTGCTCAGGTCAGCCGTCTTGCTGTGCAGCCTCGCGCTGGCCACCTGCACGTCCCTGCCGCGGACGCCCTACAGCGCTGCGGATGCCTCCGGCTCCCGCGTGCTCGATATCGACGGGCTGCGGCGCTACGCCGACGAACCCGTCACAAAATTCCGTTTCGAGAAGGACGACCGCTCCTCGACCAGGACCTATCTCGCGCTCTCCGGCGGCGGCGCCGATGGCGCCTATGGCGTGGGCGTGCTGAACGGCTGGACCGCGGCCGGCACCCGTCCGACCTTCTCGGTCGTCTCAGGCGTGAGCACCGGCGGCCTGATTGCGCCCTTTGCGTTTCTCGGCTCCCAATACGACGACACGCTGAGGGAGGTCTACACCAGCGGCATAGCTTCGAGCCTGCTCGATGATCCCAGCATCATCCGCGTGCTGTTCGGATCCGGCCTGTTCGGCAACAAGCGACTGCGCGAGCTGGTGGCCCGCTATGTCGGGCCGGAGATCCTGACCGCCGTTGCACGCGAAAATGCCAGGGGCCGAAAACTGCTCGTGGTGACGACCGATCTCGACACCCAACGCACGGTCGTTTGGGACATGGGGAAAATCGCCGCGGTCGGTTCGCCCGAGGCGCTGCGCCTGTTTCGCGACGTGATGGCGGCCTCCGCCAGCATTCCCCTGGTCTTCCCGCCCATCCTGATCGAAGCCGAGGGCCAGGGCCGGCGCTTTGAGGAGATGCATGTCGATGGCGGCGTGACCGCTCCGGTCCTGACGCTGCCGGATGCCCTGCTCTTCCAGGGCCATCTGCCCGGAAACAGCCGGATGAACATCTACATCCTCGTCAACAAGAAGCTGGAACGAACGTTTGAGCTCGTGTCCAACAGCACGCTCGATGTTGCCTCACGCAGCCTGTCGTCGATCACCCAGTCCCAGACGCGCTCGGTGATCTTCTCGACCTACGATTTCGCCAAGCGCAATCGGTGGGGCTTCCATCTGTCCTATATCGAGCGCGACTATCCCGCGTCGCGCTCAGAAGGCTTCGACACCGCCTATATGCGCGCGCTTTATCAGCATGGTTATGAGAAGGCTGCGTCGGGCCGGGCCTGGACCTCGACGCTTCCGTGAGCCACGCAGGAGCGGAACGGCCTTCCTGGACCGTTGACGATATGGCCAATTCGGCCAGATTGGCGATGACGCCCCTCTTACTGCGCGTTATAGAGCAATGAGGAGTTTCACGACCGCGCAGGAATCAACGGGCATGGGATTGACTGCGACCAAAGCCAGACCGGCCAAACGAGACGTCCCGAAGTCGCGCGGCGGCCGGCCGACGAAGAGCGCCGCCGTCGAGCGCGATCAGCGGCTGATCGACGTTGCCACCCGTCTTTTTTTGGACCGGGGCTACGACGCGACCTCGCTTGATGCGGTTGCGGAAGCAGCCCGGGTCAGCAAGCCCACCGTCTATTCGCGCTACGGCGACAAGCGCGGGCTTTTTGCGGAAGTGCTGAGGCGCGAGATTGCGCGCTGGCTTGCTCCGCTTGCTGAAGCGGCAGAGGCGCAGATCACGCGTTCCTCGGACATTTCGGTCGAGCAGCGCCTGATAGAGGTCGGGCGCGAGATGCTGACGTTCACCTGCGGACCCGATGCCGTCGCGTTCAGCCGCATGATGACGTCACAGGCCATCAACTTTCCCGACATTGCCAAACTTGGCAAAGAAGAAGGCTGGTTGAAAGCCGTTTCCACGACCGCGCGCTTCTTTGATCGTTTGGTCGCACAAGGCGCTATGGACGTCGAGGATACCGGCATCGCGGCGGAGGTCTTTCTCGACGTGGTCGTTGGTCACACGCACCGCATGGCGACGTTCGGAACGCCGCTGGAAATGAAGTCCGCCGAAAAACGCATGCGCTTGGCGATCAGGTTGTTCCTGGCCGGAGCGCTTGGGCCATCGAGCCGCGTTCAGTCCAAAGGAACCATCAGGCGGCGCCCTTCCCGCTGACAATTCCGTGAGAACGGAGTTTCACGTGGGTTGCGGCACGGCGGCATCCTTGACCGAAACAAAACGATACGGTATGGTTTTGTTATAAGCGAAGTGCGGGTCCTGTTTTCCAGTCCCAGCGGGGCTCGCGCCGCTTCGATCGCCGCAAACGGCGGTACAGTCCCGTTTGCGACGTTCTGCGGCCGACCCGTATGCCTCCAAGGGGTCGGCCGCGCTTTCTTTCGAGACGATCCGGCCCGTGCGCCGGCAGAGACAGGCTCAAGGATGGAGACGCAAACATGCGTGCGCCCTGGTGGAGACAGTTGCTTGCAGCCGCCCTGGTGGCGGTCATTCTCCCTGCCCCGGTCTATGCTGTCGCGTCGTCGAGCGGCGAGCCGACCTCGCTCCGCAATGAGGCCGAGGGGAGCGCTGCATCCGGCCAGCAGGCGGTCAACCGGGAGCTTGAGCTCTTCCGTGGCTCGGCGATCTCGCTCAGCCAGGCGATGGCCATTGCCGAAGCCCTGCATGCCGGCGCGACGACCGCCGATGTCAGCTTCGACGGCGCATCGGATTCACCGGTCTACCGGGTAAAGACCCTTCACAACGACCGCATCTGGCACCACGCCATCGACGCCACGACCGGCAAGATCGTCGGCGGCGAAGCCGCCCTGCCCCTGAAGGAGCTCGATGCCGAGGACCGCAGCAACCTCGTTGCACTCAGAACGATCCGGCACCGCCTGGCGGATGCCGTTCGCGTGGCCGAGCAGGCGGCAGCCGGCAAGGCCATCAGCGGCGGCCTGATCCGCGAACACAGCCGGCTGAATTTCGCGATTGTCGTCATGAGTGGCAGCGACCTGAAGGAGGTAATCCTCAAGCCTCCTGGCGCCGCAAGGCGGCGATGACGGGGCTCGTCTGACCCCGCTGCAGCCCGGATAGGGCCAAAACCCGTTGACGGCGACGCTTGTCTGCCGCATAAGTCCGCGCCATGACGACTTCGACCAAAGCGACCGCGAAAACCAAAGCACCCTCCGGGGGCTCGGGAGCCGTGCGCGCGTAGTCGAACGATCGCATTATCTGAACCGAAGCCCCGCCTGAAAAGGACCGGGGCTTTTTTATTGCCCGCAAGCCATGATGCTCAACCAAAGAGGATAGACCCGTGAGCCACGAACCCGTTGTAGCCATTGCCGGTGTAACCGGCGCGGTCGGCGCCGAATTCATCGCCACCATGGACAGGCGCGCCTTCCCGGTCCGCAAGCTCAAGGCGCTGGCCAGCGCCCGCTCGGCGGGCAAAACCATCGACTTCCGCGGTGAGAGGATCGTGATCGAGGAGCTCACCGAAAAGTCGTTCGAGGGCGTCGACATCGCGCTGTTCTCGGCCGGCGGGGCCATTTCGCGCAAGTTCGCCCCCGCAGCGGTGAAGGCCGGCGCCGTCGTGGTAGACAACTCCTCGGCCTTCCGGATGGATCCGAACGTGCCGCTGGTGATCCCCGAGATCAACGCGGGCCGTATCCGCGAGCACAAGGGCATCATCGCCGTTCCGAACTGCTCTGCGATCACGGCGCTGGTACCGCTGTGGCCGATCCACAAGCAAAACCGCATCAAGCGCATGATCGTGTCGACCTATCAGGCGGCGAGCGGCGCCGGTGCGGCGGCGATGGAAGAGCTCTTGGAATCGACGCGCGCTTATCTCGACGGCCGGCCGTTCACGCCCAAGGTCATCCCGCTTCCCTACGCGTTCAACGTCTTCAGCCACAACACGGCAATCGATCCCGAGACCGGCTACAACGACGAAGAGACCAAGGTGATCAAGGAGACGCGCAAGATCTTCGAGGATGAGAAGATCGCGATCGGCGTCACCTGCGTCCGCGTCCCGGTGCTGCGCGCCCATTGCGAGGCGATCACCTTCGAATGCGAAAAGCCGATCACCGAGCATGACGTGCGCGCGATCCTGGCCAACGCACCGGGCGTCAAGATCGTCGACGACCGCGCCAGGAACTACTTCCCGATGCCGATCGATGCGTCAGGCCAGGACGACGTCCTGGTCGGCCGTATCCGTCGGGATCTCAGCGATGCTAGCGGCCACTCGATCTCGATGTTCGTGTCGGCCGACCAGCTCCTGAAGGGCGCGGCGCTCAACGCGATCCAGATCGCGGAATTGCTGCCGCAACCCGCGATGGCGTAAGGCGGCGGGATCGGTAGGGTGGGCAAAGCGAAGCGTGCCCACCATCAAGCACTCGGCTCGTGGTGGTGGGCACGCTTCGCTTTGCCCACCTACGGCAGCTACGCCCCCGTCACGCGCCAAATGACGTTGCCGACATCGTCAGCCACCAGCAGCGAGCCGTCGGGGCCGAGCGTGACGCCGACCGGTCGTCCGTAGGAGACCTTCTCGTCGGGCGCGAGAAACCCGGTCAGAATATCCCGCGGCGGACCCGAGGGACGCCCGTTCTCGAATGGCACGAAGACGACGGCGTAGCCGCTCAGCGTGCTGCGATTCCAGGAGCCGTGCTGACCGATCACCATGCCGTCCGGAAAACCGGGAAGCGTGCCTGACGGCATCCAGCACAGACCGAGCGAGGCGGTATGGCCGCCGAGCGCATAGTCCGGTTGGATAGCCTTCGCGACCATGGCCGGATCCTGCGGCACGCGGTCATCCACCGTCTGGCCCCAGTAGCAATAGGGCCAGCCATAGAAGCCGCCGTCGCGCACTGAAGTCAGATAGTCGGGCGGCGTCTCGTCGCCGAGGCCGTCGCGCTCGTTGACGACGGTCCAGAGCATGCTTGTGTTGGGCTCCCATGCGAGGCCCACGGCGTTACGAAGCCCGCTGGCGAAGATGCGGCTCGTGCCGCCAGCCAGATCGAGCTCATAGATCGCGGCGCGGCCCTCCTCCACTTCCATACCGTTCTCGGCGATGTTGCTGAGCGAGCCGACGCCGGCATAGAGTTTCTTGCCGTCCGCGCTCGGCAGCAGGCTCCGCGTCCAGTGTCCGTTCGGCTTGAACGACACGAGTTTGCGTCCCTCGGCGGTGATGCGGTCCGCGCCCGCCACATACGGAAAGGCGACCACGCCATCGGTGTTGCCGACATAGAAGGTGTCGCCGACCAGCGCCATGCCGAACGGCTGGCTCAGCCCTTCCATGAAAATTCCGCGTCCTTCGGCAACGCCGTCACCGTTACGATCCCTCAACAAGGTGATACGGTCGGCGCTGACGCCGAGCGCTGCGGCGCGCCGCATCGTCGCCTGCATCGCATAGTGGAACACGCTCCTGGGCGGTCCGGCGATCTGCGTCGATTCTGCGATGAGCACGTCGCCATTGGGCAGCACGTTGATCCAGCGCGGGTGGTCCAGGTCTTTCGCAAACACATTGACCTTGAGCCCGGGTGCTGCGGTGGGTTTCTGCCCTTCGCTCCAGCCCTGAGCCGTCGGCATCTTGAGCGTCGGGATGGCGCCCTGCGGCTTCGCCTCCGGAATCGCCGGCGCGTTGCCCCAGGCGGGCGCGGGCGCTGCTCCCTGCAGTCGCCGCCACTGAAGCGCAACGGCGCCGATCAGCGCGACGACGCGCGCAAAAATACCCGACATGTTCATGAAGTTCTCCAGATGATGCGCGCACCCTATCCGACGACAGGAACCGTTGGAACCTCGCCGTCGAGGCACGAAGACGCCGACGCATGCCGCGCACCCGCATGGTTGCAACGGCGCAACAGCGCACGCGATATGCTTGGAAGCCGGTAGTTATACGATCTTGGCGGCAGCAACCGAATCGAAGAGACAGATAGTGGCGCTTTATTGTCAGAGCGCCTCCTCCCTGAACCTTTAGCCCGCCGCATCGGCGGGCTTTTTTTCCAGCGTGGCTGCGGGCCGTCCGTGTTGGCGGCACTGCAGCAGGACGCCCGGCATTTTGCCTCAATGGGACCTGCGAAACAGCAGGCAGGCGTCCCCATAGGAATAGAACCGGTACCCCGCCGCAATCGCATGCGCATAGGCCTGCTTCATCGTGTCGAGCCCTGAGAAGGCCGACACCAGCATGAACAGCGTCGAGCGCGGCAAATGGAAATTGGTCAAGAGGATATCGACCGCGCGAAAGCGATAGCCCGGCGTGATGAAGATCGAGGTCTCGCCGTCGAACGGCTGGATGGTGCCGTCCTCGGTCGTGGCGCTCTCCAATAGCCGCAGCGACGTGGTGCCTACGGCGATGATGCGCCCGCCTTTGCCGCGCGCGGCGTTCAAGGCGCTGGCGGTATCGGCCGATATCGAACCCCACTCGGCATGCATCCGGTGCTCGGAGGTCTCCTCCACTTTGACCGGCAGGAAGGTCCCTGCCCCGACATGCAAGGTCAGCCGGTGCAGTTCGACGCCGCGGCCGCGCAGCGCCGCCTCCAGGCCGGGCGTGAAATGCAGCCCCGCGGTCGGCGCCGCGACGGCGCCTTCATTCGCCGCGAACATGGTCTGGTAGTCGGCGGCATCGCGATCGTCGGGCGTGCGCTTCGACGCAATGTAGGGCGGCAGCGGCGGCGTGCCGAGATCGGCGATGGCCTGATCCAGCGCCGGTCCATGAAACGAGAACGACAGCGTAATCTCGCCCTCGTCGCCCTTGGCTTCGACCTCGGCGTCGAGATGGCCGAGCAGGCAGACCTTGCCTTCATTGCCGAAGCGTACGATGTCGCCGGGCGCGAGCTTCTTCGCCGGCTTGACCAGCGCGCGCCAGCGCGAGCCGTCCAGCCGCTTGATCAGCGTCGCCTCGATCTTCGGCTCGGTCTCGCGGCCGATGCGGCGGCCTTTGAGTTGGGCTGATATCACCTTGGTGTCGTTGACAACGAGCTGGTCGCCGGGCTGCAGCCATTGCGGAAGCTCGGAGATGGTGCGGTCGCACAACACGCCATCCGGCTGCACGACCAGCATGCGCGCAGCATCACGCGGGCTCGCGGGCCGCAGCGCGATGCTCGTGGCGGGGAGTTCGAAGTCGAAGAGATCGGTGCGCATGGCGCGGTGCGCCTCACCTAGCGTCATTCCGGGGCACGCGAAGCGTGAACCTCAGATGCGCAATTGCGCATCGGGGAATCTCGAGATTCCGGGTTCGCATCTTCGATGCGCCCCGGAATGACAAGCAGCGACTACGCCGCGTCGACGGCCATCCGCGCCTTGACGATCTTGTCCGGATTCTGCACCGGCTCGCCGCGCTTGATCTTGTCGACGTTCTCCATGCCCGAGGTGACCTTGCCCCAGACCGTGTACTGGCCGTTGAGGAAGGAGGCGTCGTCGAAGCAGATGAAGAACTGGCTGTCGCCGGAATCCGGGCTCGCGGCGCGGGCCATCGAGGTGGTGCCGCGCACATGCGGTTCCTTGTTGAATTCGGCCTTCAGCTTCTGGCCGGAACCGCCGGTGCCGGTGCCGTGCGGGCAGCCGGTCTGCGCCATGAAGCCTTCGATCACGCGGTGGAACACGATGCCGTCGTAAAATCCCTCGCGCACCAGTTCCTTGATACGGGCGACATGGCCCGGCGCCAGATCGGGGCGCATTTCGATGGTGACGGGGCCCTGGGTGGTTTCAAGAATCAAAGTATTTTCTGTATCAGCCATGCTCTTTTCTCTTCAGGTTTGGGTGGACGTTTGCGGGTTCTGAAAGTGACCGCGAAAGGCCGGCCGGCGACCGCACCGCCCAGTCCCTCGGTAAATGGCAACGGCGCACAGCGTTGCAATGTTTCCATTACGGCAATTCGGTACGCGATCCGGTCGTTATCGCCGGCATTTGCGGATTCATAGGTAATCCTTGGTTGACCGAGAATGGCGCCTTCGCGGTTGAAACTGACAATAACCGTAATGTCCATCGGGTTGGCGCGCGAGGCCGGCGGGGGCCGCCAGCACGAATACAATTTGGCAAAGACGTCCTTGATGGTGTCGAGCTGCTCCGGCTGGGCCTGCGCTGCCGATGCAAGCCACACGAGAGCGGCGGCAAACCAGACAGACGGTTTGCGGCGCGCCGAAATCATCGCCTCACTTGACGTCGGATGCGACCTGCACCTTCACCATCTTGTCGGGATCGGCCACAGGTTCGCCGCGCTTGATCTTGTCGACCACATCCATGCCCGACGCCACCTCGCCGACCACGGTGTACTTCCCGTTCAGCGAGGCGCCTTCGGCGAACATGATGAAGAACTGCGAATTGGCGGAGTTGGGATCGCTCGCACGCGCCATCCCGACGATGCCGCGCTTGAACGGCACGTTGGAGAACTCGGCCGCCAGGTTCGGATGTTTCGAACCGCCGGTGCCGTTGAAATTCTTGCCGTCGCCGGTCTGCGCCATGAAGCCCTCGATCACGCGATGGAACGGCACGTTGTTGTAATAGCCCTCGCGCGCCAGAAGCTTGATGCGCTCGGCATGCTGGGGCGCGATGTCGGTCCGCAGCTTGATCACGATGCGGCCCTTGGTGGTGTCGATCACGATCGCATTCGCCTTGTCGAGATTGGCGGGCAGTGGCTGGGCGATCGCGGGAGCCACAAGGAACAGCGCGGCGAGAACGGCGAGAATTCGGATCATGAAAGCTCCGGATCGAGAGGTAGTGGACGACGGATGCGGTGAGCGCGCTATTGCGAGAACACTATTGCGAGAACTTGGCCTTCAGGCTCGCGGCAATCTGGGGCGGCACGAAGGCGGAGAAGTCGCCGCCCATTCCGGCGATCTGGCGCACCAGCGTGGCGGTAATCGGGCGGACCGCCGGCGACGCCGGAACGAATACCGTGTGCACCTCCGGCGCCATGGCCTCGTTCATGCCGGCGAGCTGCATTTCGTAATCCATATCGGTTCCGTCGCGCAGCCCGCGAATCATGATCGTAGCGCCGACCTGCCGCGCAGCGGCGACGGTGAGGTTGTCGTAGGTGGTGCAGTCGAAGGCGCAGCCTGCCTGTTGCGCAATCGGCTCACATACCGCCCGAACCATGTCCAGCCGCTCCTCGGTCGAAAACAGCGGCTTTTTGCCGGAATGGACACCGATGGCGACAATCAGGCGGTCGCACAACGTCACGGCGTGCCGGAGCACGTCCAGATGGCCGTTGGTGATGGGATCAAATGAACCGGGATAGAGCGCGATACGGGGCATAGACCCCCTCTACCCCGACCCGGGCGGCCCGGCAAGCCGAACCCGGTTCCCTGCCGGCCCGGATCGGCCAATGAACCATGAGCCCCGGGCGTCTCCCTGGGCGAGCCGCCAATGTTTCGTCAGCCACTGGCCGACGAAACAAAACTCGGCCCCGACGAAACCATTTTCGCGGCCGGTGAAGACGGCCGGAAACTTGCGCTGGCTACAAGTCCACCCAACGAAACGACGGGCCGCAAAGGCCCGTGACAGGGGACCGTCATGATCAAGGCTTTTTCCGCAGTCGCTGCTGCTGCCTTCATTGCTGCCGCGCTGACCGTGCTGCCCGGCTTTGCCCCCCAGGTCGAAGCCAGCGTGCCGCAGGCGCTTGCCAAGGGTGACCGCCTGGATATCCGCACCGTCGGCAAGGATTGCTCGCAGCAGGCCTGGCCGAATTTCGAGGCATCCTGCCTCCGCGCCGCCGGCTCCAAGTCGGTGGTCCGGGAAGCCCGCCTGGTTACCGCCGACCGCACCCCGTAACGGCGCAGATTTCGTTCCGACTACCTCCAAGGAATCGCAGTAATGGCGAGCAGGGATGCCCCCTGCTCGCCATTGGCGTTCTAACGCCGTTACCGCTCAATCGGTGGCGCTTAACCCGTAGCTGAAGCCACTACGAGCTGCCGTTCGGCATCAAAGATGACCCTTGTCCCGAACTTCTGACATTCCCGATCGAGTCTCTGCTGGATCCATTCAACGTCCCGCCACGGTGGAATGGAGAGCCGAAAGTTCTTGATCTGCAGAGGAACCAGTTTGAGCGCATGGAGGCATCCGCTAGCCGGATCCAGATCGGCGAAATACATCAGCGCGAGGTCGTCACGGTAGCGCTCGTAACCAGGAATCCCTTCATAGTCGTTCAGAAAATCGCCACAGCCATAGAGAATGAGACGATCTCGATAGATTTCGATCGCTCTCGGATGATGCGAAGAATGCCCGTGAACGATCGACACGCCTGCCTTGTCGATGAGGGCCCGGGCCAAAATCGCCTGCTGATCCGGAATGTGATATCCCCAATTGGATCCCCAATGGATCGAAACGACGACGAGATCGCCCGGCCTCCTCCGCGCCATGACCTGGTCAGCGACCTCCAACGCGCTCGCCTCGCACAGGTCAGGCAGCAAGTTGATGCCTGGAGCGTCTGGCGTCGCAGCCCACTCGAGCGGAATGCCGCTCGATGTCGATCCGAACGAAAAGATCAGGAGCCGCGCTTTGACAAGGTTAAGCACCGCGGGTGCGCGCGTTTCGCGATCGTTGCGTCCTGCGCCTGTCGCCTTGACGTTGAGTTTCTGCAGGGTCGTCAGCGTCTCAAGCAGGCCGGCGCGGCCCCAGTCGAGCACATGGTTGTTAGCCAATACACAGCAGTCGATCTTGGCGGCCGCGAGACATTCTGCATTCTCGGGGCTCATGCGGTAGTTGATGCCCTTGCGCGCGCGGTCGTTGCTGCGGGTGACAGCCGTTTCGAGATTGATGATCCGCGCGTCAGGCTGCATCCGCTCCAGTTGGTCCAATGCAGCACCCCAAACATAGGACGACCCGTTGCGCCGTGGAATGGGCCCGTTTGCCTGCTCGGCGAGCAGCACGTAGCTCTCCGCCGATCGCATGTAATGTTCGTAAATCTCGGGGCTGCAGGGATGCGCCAGCACCTGGTCGATACCGCGGCCGCACATGACATCTCCGCATAGAAAGAGCCGCACCGAGTTCCGGTGCGCAGCCGGTAATTGTCTTTCCGCGGGCATGAAATACTGCTCCGGTGTCCGCGTCAGGCGTGGGATCCCGCGAATGCTGCCATCACCTCGGCCAGCATCCGCTCCTGCTCTCCCGAATAGCGCGGAGAAAAGTGAAACGGCTCGACGCGGCGCACATCGGCCTCCCGCGCAATTTCTCCGGCAGCCGTGGTTGTAAGGTGGCCCCGGTCCCTCGCCAATCCGGCGTCCGCTCCGGCAAAGGCGGCCTCAATAAAGAGGATGTCGGCGTGCTCAACGAGCGCTACGATGGCGGCACGATTGGCCGGCGTGTCGGCGACATCGGTAACATAGGCAATTTTCTGACCGGCAGCGACCGTCAAGAGATCGCGCAGGCTGCCAAGCGGTACAAGACGATCATCCGACGTCGCCGGTCCGTCGATATGGACCAAATGATCGTCTGCGCGATGCTCGACAACGGCCTTCTTGAGGGAGCGCAACCACGGACCAACGGGAAGTCCGCGCTCCGACAATCGGTTCTTCCAGATGTTCACATGCGCCGCTTCCTGCAGGGCAAAGGCAAGGCAGGGCGTGCCGTGTTCAAGGATCGCGGCCGACACGCGATGGGTCGGCTCGTCGCAGAGCACGCCGGCAAGGTTTTTGTGCGAGACTGATGGCTCCGCGGCAAACGCCTTCTTCAGGCGGAACCGCGTGGAGGACATGGAACTCGGCGTTTCGAATTCGCTCACAACGAAAACAAGATCGCAAGGATAGGTTTCGACCAGATTCCATCGATAGGCCTGAAGCTTGTGAAAGACCCGCTCCGCGAAGCCGGGCGGACCGTAGAGCTGCACCGTTTTCTCGCGCCCGACCAGCAAACGGAGCAGATGGTCGAAGCCAACGAAATGATCGATATGCGCATGCGAGACGAAGATTTGGTCGACACGTCGTATCTTCCGCGCTGACAGAGAAGAGATTTCTCCGACATCGAACAGCAGGCTGTGCTTTTCGAACAGCGTCTCCACATAGATCGTCGGGTCGCCATAGCGACCGTTGACGAGGCTCGGATGGAAGATCGGTCGCATCGCAAGCTACTCCGCCGCAGCGGGTTTTCCACGCATCTTGTGCGTCACTCTGGTTTAACCGCGCAAAGCCCCTTTTGTTTGCGGGCCCGATTTTGGTCCATGTGCGATGAACTTCCCGGATCTAGTAAGAGTTACCTGATTTTGCATCTGGGAGAGCTCGCCAGGCCCGAGCCGGTATCTCCTGCAGCCTGATGGAGACAGCCATGAAGCTCGTTTCAAACGCCTTCGCCGACAAAGCGGCCATTCCTCGACGCTTCACCTGCGATGGAGAAAACTTGTCGCCGCCCTTGCAATGGTCCGGCGCGCCGGCCGGAACGCGAAGTTTCGTCCTGCTGTGCAACGATCCCGATGCGCCCGCTGGCACATGGCATCATTGGGCGGTCTACGATCTTCCGCCAGTGCTAACGGAGCTTGCGGACGGCGCCGCGCAGAACATGAAAATGAAGCAGGCGGTCAACGATTTTCGGAAAGTGGGCTATGGCGGCCCGTGTCCACCTCATGGCCATGGACCTCATCATTATCATTTCCGGTTGCTCGCCCTCTCGACGGACCATCTTCCGGCAAAAGCCGATGCGTCCTGCCGTGAAATTGAGCGAGAGGCGCGTCAGCACACGATCGCAGAAGCTATCCTCGTCGGTCAGTACGAGAGATAGGCCGGCAGAATTGGCGTTCTGACCATCGTTCCCGTTTCCCGTCGGCCCCGATACTTATGCTTGCGCGAATTCTTCCGCCTGCCTCAGGGGCGCGATTTCGTCTTGCCGGACGGTCGCGTCGCGCTTCTGCCTGCTGCTTCCGGCTTGCCGACACGCTTCAGCACCGATGTCACCACGTATCGGCCGGCTGGATGGGTGCTTTCCGATATCTCGAACAGGCGGCCCTGCGAATCCAGGTATCGCCTGATAACTTCGAGCGCGGGCGACCCCGCTTCCGCTCCCAGCGCCTTGGCAAACTCGTTCGGGATCACGGTCGCCGCAACGGTTTGGTGCACTTCGGAGGCGATCACGCCGTAACTGTCCGCGATCATGTCGCAGACCAGGCGGCGATCCTTCCGGATATCGCTCACGGCATCCGCATAGCTTTCTTCGACATAGCAATCGACCCAGGCCAATGGCGGACTCTTAGGCTTTGTCGATGCGCGGACGTAGGCGATCCGCAGCCAGCGCGAGCCCGGCTGACAACCAAAACGCCGCGCCGCCTTGCGATCCATCACGACGGTGTCGATGCTTCTGATGTCGCGATCCGTCGCCGCAGCCAGCGCCACGAGATCGCTCAATGAGCCGAGCGTCTGCTGAAAACTCTCCTGCGGACGTTCGCGCGTCTCAACCCGCGTGCCGGAACCTTTGCGGCGCGAAACCGCCCCGAGTTCGGTGAGCCGCCGCATCGCCGCACGCACGGTCTGCCGGCTGACATCGTAGCGCGCGGCAAGCTCCAGCTCGGTCGGTATCATGCCGCCGACGGGGTATTGGCCCCGGTGGATCGCCTCCAGCAGATCGCGGGCGATATCCTCGTAAATTGGCATGTCGAACAGTTCTCGGCGTGGGGCGTTCCCTATAGCGTTTTCGAGCGAAGTGGACACCGGTTGGCGTCAAGAAAACGCGTCAAAACAAGAATCTAGAGCCCGGTTCTGACCCATCAGAACCGAAAAGGCTCTAGCACGGCTTCGGCGGCCCCGCATCCGCGCTTGACAAATTTGTACGTATTAATCATATGGCCGTACATATTAACGGCGAGTGAAACAGGCGCATGGCCAGCACCATCTTCGACAGCGTCCTCTATCGCGACGTGTTCTCGACGCCGGCCATGCGGGCAGTGTTTTCCGACGAGGCTCAGCTCAGGGCCTATGTGCAGGCCGAAGTGGCGCTTGCCGTGGCCCAGGGCGAAGCCGGCGTGATTCCGCAGGAGGCGGCACGGGAGATCGCGCGCCAGGCTCCGATGATCGTGCTTGATAGCGAGCAGTTGAAACGCGACACCGAGAACGTCGGCTATCCCATCGTCGGCCTGGTGCGCCAGCTCTCGCAGCACTTGGGCGAAGCCGGCCGCTACGTGCATTGGGGCGCGACCACCCAGGACATCATGGACACGGCGACGGTGCTGCAACTGCGCGAAGCGGTGGCGCTGATCGAAGCCCAGCTCGCCGAGGTCATGGCCACGCTCGCCGGTCTCGCCCGCCTCCATCGCGACACGCCGATGGCAGGGCGAACCCATCTTCAGCAGGCCCTCCCGATCACGTTCGGGCACAAGGTTGCGATCTGGCTCTCGGCGCTGCAGCGCTCGGCCGATCGGCTCGAACAAGCCAAGCCTCGCGCGCTTCAGGCGCAGCTCGGCGGCGCAGTGGGTACGCTGGCCTCACTCGGCAAACGTGGACTGGATGTGCGCGCCGGCTACGCGCGCGCCCTCGGTCTCATTGAGCCTGACATCACCTGGCACGTCGCCCGCGACGGGCTGGTCGAACTGGTTCAGACGCTTGCCGTGATCTGCGGCGCGCTCGGCAAGATCGGCTATGACGTCATGATCTTGATGGCGACCGAGATCGGCGAGGTATTCGAGCCCTTCTCCTCGCATCGCGGCGCGTCCTCTACCATGCCGCAGAAGCGCAATCCGATCTCGTCGGAAATTCTGCTGGCCAACGCAAAGATGTCCCGCGACGCCGCTTCGCTGATGCTCGACGCCATGGTGCAGGATCTCGAGCGCGCCACGGGCCCCTGGCACTGCGAATGGCTCGCATTGCCCCAAGTCTGTCTTCTCACGTCCGGATCGCTGGCGCAGGCGCAATTCATGCTTTCGGGCCTGATCGTCGATCAGGCGGCGATGAAGCGAAACCTCGATTCCACGCGCGGGCTGATCGTCGCCGAGGCGGTCATGATGGGGCTCGCGCCCGTGCTTGGCCGCCAGCTCGCGCATGATGAGGTCTATGCCGCCTGCCGCGACGCGTTCGACCGTGGCGACGCGCTCCTTGAGGCATTGCTGCGGCGTCCGGCGATCGCATCCGCCCTGCCCCACGATCGGCTCGCCGCCTTGTGCGAACCGTCCAACTATCTCGGAACGGCCGGGGCGATGGTGGACCGCGTGCTCGCGCGTCAAATCAAACGATAAACAAAACAATCAACACTGGGAGGATCTCTTCATGGCGTCGCGAACTCTCGACCGCCGCGCAGTTACTCTTGGTCTGGCAGGCGCACTTTGCATTCCATCGATCCTGCGCGCCCAGACGAACTACCCGGACAGGCCGATCACCGTCATCGTGCCGTTTGCCGCCGGCGGGCCGACCGATGCCATCGCGCGCATCTATGCCGAATTCCTTTCGCGCGACCTCGGACAAACGCTGGTGATCGAAAACGTCGCCGGCGCGGGCGGAACGATCGGGTCGACCAGGGCCGCGCGCGCGACGCCCGACGGCTATACGATCCAGATCGGCCAGGCCGGCACGCACGTGTCGAGTGTCGGGCTTTACAAGAACCTGCGCTACAACCCGATCACGGACTACGAACATCTCGGACTGCTCGGCGACCTTCCGCAGGTGCTGATCGTCAAGCGCGACCTTCCGCCTGATAACTTCAAGGCATTCGTGGAGTATGTCCGCGCCAACGAGGCCAAGCTCAATGCCGGCACGGCCGGGCCCGGCTCGTCGGCCCACATGGGCGCAGCGATGCTCAATGTACGGCTCGGCACCAAGGTCAATCTGGTCTCCTATCGCGGAACGGGCCCTGCGATGAACGATCTCATCGCGGGTCAGATCGATTACATGGTGGAAGTGTCGCTCACGGCGCTGGCCCAGATTCAGGCGAAAACCGTGCGGCCGCTGGCGGTGTTCCGGTCGGCGCGGATTTCCACTCTGCCTGATGTGCCTTCCACCAACGAGTTCGGCGTCGACGGCCTCGACTTCCCGGTCTGGCTCGGATTCCTGGCGCCGAAGGGAACGCCGCAACCGATCGTGGAGCGCTTGAACGCCTCGATCCGCAAGGCCACCCAGGATGCGAACCTGCGCGGGCGCCTCGCCCCGCTCGGCCTGGAAATGCCAGAAGAAGCGACCAACACTCCAACCGGCTTCCGCAACTACGTCCAGTCGGAAATCAATCGCTGGGTGCCGCTGATCCAGAAGGCGGGCTTGACCATCGAGTGATGCCTGTGCGCAGCCCGGGCGAAGCGAAATCCGGGACCCGTCATCGGGCACGCGCATTCGCGCGACCCGTTGCTCCAGCCAGGCTGCGGCTAGCTGTTGGCGTTCCTCCAATGCAACGCGCCCTGCCAAAAGCGAACCAGGACACACGAGCTGCATGCAGGACGGCACCCTGGCCTCAATCTGGTTCCATACCAGAATGAATCCGTCCCCTTGCCGGATTTGAGCCGCATTGTGACCCAGGTCACGGCCAAAGATCGTTTCCGCGGGGGCGCAACTCCGGGGTTCTCATGGCCGGTCATCTGCGATTTTGCATCGCCACCTTTGTCCTTCTCGCAGGTCTCCCGACTTCGCCTGCGTCTTCGAATCCTCTTGCAGACTTGTTCAATGTCTCTCCTCCCCCGCCGGCCCCTGAGCCTGCTTCCGCGGAAAAGGAGAGGGAGTGCTTGCCGCGACCCGGTACGTCAACGGCGGAGGGTCAGCGCTGGGTCTATCGTTCTGAGGGACGCCGCAAATGCTGGTTCCAGGCTGCCGAGGGGACCGCGACGGTGAAGCAGGCTCGTGATCGCGCCGCGAAGCCTCGGATCGCAGCTGTCGAGGAGAATGAGGCCGCGCGGCGCAAGGCGGTCATGGATGCGCGCGCGGAGCTGTTGCGCTCCGCACCAGCGGAAACGTCTCAGCCGACACAGCCCGCACCCGAGCTTAGGATGGTCGATGCCGCTTCCCTCCCGACTACGGAGGCCGCAGCCTTCGTGCCGCCACCACCGGTCGCCAACCGCGCGACCGATAAGTTTACGCTTGACCAACCCACGTCGCGCCAGCTCGACGCAGAGACGCTTCTGGCAGCCGCACCAGCCGCCAGCGACGCTGTTGCCGCCTCCGTGCCTCCTGCCGCTGCAGCGCCGGTCGCCTTTCCGAACGCCGAGGCGGCCGATGACGGCCCGGGCTGGATGGCAACCTGGCTTGGCGTGCTGCTGATGGCGCTGGGCCTCGTCTTCGTCTTAGGCTCGAGCCGGCCCCTCCGGGAAGCCATGCTGTTTGCGCGATTTAATGCGAGGGCGAGTCGGCGTGCATTGTAGTGAGGAGCGCCAGTTCGAAGGCGAGCAAGTGACTTCCTGTCTACATCAACAAGCACACCATTTCAGAGATAAGCCGGACTGAACATTCAGGTCAGAAATGGCAGAGCCGGAATGATGTGCAGGTTTGTGCCAGCCCGGCACGTCGGCAAGTCGGATCAATTCCGTGACTGGGCTACCGGGTCGGCGCTCTCGCGAGGGTTGGAGGCGACTTGTGGCAGCGCAAGGGTGAAAGCATCGATCAGCCGACGTCGCCAAGGTTGCGTCAGCATCGATAGCTTCCCTTCGAGCAGGGCGGCCTTTTCCCGGGCTCCCACGCTTTCCGTGCTGACTTTGAGCAGTTCGGCCAGGAGCTTGTTCGTGCGTTCGCATTCTCTCTCAAAGTCGCCCCGATAGCCGCTGGCGATCACCTTCATCTCTGCCAGCTCGGTCTGCAAGGTCTCAATATGTTGCTTTAAGGCGGTGACCACCTGGTGACCGGCCTGAGCTTGCGGCGGACGGGATATTGGGGAATGGCTGAATTCGCTGAGATCGACCTGGACAAGCGTTTTGCCGTCGTTGGAGCGGGAGCGCGGCCAGCGGTGTCGTTTCACCAGAGCACGGGCCGCCTCCGGGGAAACCGTGAGCCTTTCCCCCAGTTCGGCATACGTCAGCATCTCGACGGGCATGATATCCGCTCCCGTTTGGCCGGACGGTCACCACCCGGACACAGCAAATGGTAACAATCTATGGTTAAGGGCAGGTTTACCGTGAGCGGGAGCGCGTAGCCTGGATGGCGCGCAGCGCAATCCGGGAACAGTCTCGCCAGCGGTCATCACTGTGCGAGCGCAATTGCGCTCGTCGCCGGGCGCGCATTCGCGCGACCCGTTGGCGTCGCCCGGGCTACTCGTTACACGGGACGGCGGCGCTAGCCGCCGTTGCCGTTCTCGCCGTTCTCCCCGTCGTCGCCGATATGCTCGACCGACACCACGTGTTCGTCCTCGGCGGTATCGAACACGATGACGCCTTGCGTCGAGCGGCCGGCGATGCGGATGTCCTCGACCGGGCAGCGGATCAACTGGCCCTTGTCGGTCACCAGCATGATCTGATCGCTGTGCTCCACGGGGAATGACGCCACCAGCTTGCCGTTGCGGTTGTTAACGGACATCGCGACGATGCCTTTGCCGCCGCGGCCGGTGGTGCGGTACTCGTAAGATGACGTGCGCTTGCCGTAGCCGTTGACGGACACCGTCAAGACGACCTGCTCCTGCGCCGACATCTCGACGTAGCGATCGGAAGAAAGCTGGATCGAGGTCGACGCCTCCTCGGTCTCCGCCTCGGCGGTTTCCTCGGTCGCGGTCTCGCCTGCCACCGCGCGGCGCATCTTGAGGTAAGCCGATCGCTCCTCGGAGGTGGTCTCGACATGGCGCAGGATCGCCAGCGAGATCAGCGTGTCGTTCTGGGCCAAGGCGATGCCGCGCACGCCCATCGAGGTGCGGCCGGTGAAGACGCGGACATCGGTGACGGGGAAGCGGATGCACTGGCCGCCGGCCGCCGTCAGCAGCACATCGTCGTGTTCGGTGCAGATCTGCACGTCGACGATCGCCTCGCCCTCCCCGAGCTTCATGGCGATGATGCCGGAGCGGCGGACATCGACGAAGTCGGACAGCTTGTTGCGGCGGACGGTGCCGCCGGTCGTGGCGAACATCACGTCGAGATTGCCCCAGGAGGATTCGTCCTCCGGCAGCGGCATGATGGTGGTGATGCGCTCGCCCTGCTCCAGCGGCAGGATGTTGATCAGCGCCTTGCCGCGCGCGTTGGGAGCCGCCACCGGCAGCCGCCAGACCTTTTCCTTGTAGACCTGGCCGCGGGAGGAGAAGAACAGCACCGGCGTGTGGGTCGACGCCACGAACAGGCGGGAGACAAAGTCCTCGTCGCGGGTCTGCATGCCCGCCCGTCCCTTGCCGCCGCGCCGCTGGGCGCGATAGGTCGAGAGAGGGACGCGCTTGACGTAGCCGGCGTGCGAGACCGTGACCACCATGTCCTCGCGCTGGATCAGGTCCTCGTCCTCGACCTCGCCTTCCTGCTCGATAATGACGGTTTTGCGCGGGGTAGCGAACTCACCCTTCACCGCCGCCAATTCATCCTTGATGATCGCCTGCACGCGCGCACGCGAGCGCAGGATATCGAGATAGTCGGCGATTTCCACCGCGAGCTTGTCGAGCTCTTCCGAAATCTCCTCACGGCCAAGCGCCGTCAGCCGCTGCAGACGCAGCTCGAGAATGGCCTTGGCCTGCTCCAGCGACAGCCGCGCGGTGCCGTCGGGGGCCATCCGGTGCCGGGGATCGTCGATCAGCGTAATCATCGCTTCCACATCCCGCGCCGGCCAGTCCCGCGACATCAGGATGTCACGCGCGGTGGTCGGATCGGGCGAGGTTCTGATAACGCGAATGATCTCGTCGATATTGGCGACTGCAATCGCGAGGCCGACCAGAATATGGGCGCGGTCGCGGGCCTTGTTGAGCAGGAACTTCGTGCGCCGCGTCACCACCTGCTCGCGGAAGGCGACGAACAGCGTCAAAAAGTCCTTCAGGTTCATCGTCAGCGGACGGCCGCCGTCGAGCGCCACCATGTTGGCCGGAAAATTCGTCTGCAGCGGCGTGAAACGATAGAGCTGGTTCAGCACCACGTCGGGCACCGCATCGCGCTTCAGCTCGACGACGACGCGAAAACCGTCACGGTCGGATTCGTCGCGCAGGTCGGAGATGCCCTCGATCTTCTTCTCGCGCACCAGTTCGGCGATACGCTCGACCATGGTGGCCTTGTTCACCTGGAAGGGAATTTCGGTGACGATGATCGCTTCGCGATCCTTGCGGATGGTGTCGATCGTGACCTTGCCGCGCATCACGATCGAGCCGCGGCCGAGATGATAGGCCGAGCGGATGCCCTGCCGTCCCAGGATGATGCCGCCGGTCGGGAAATCCGGTCCCGGCACGATGTTGATGAGGTCGTCGATCGTCAGCGCCGGATTGTCGATCAGCGCCACGCAGGCGTCGATGACTTCGCCGAGATTGTGCGGCGGAATATTGGTCGCCATACCGACGGCAATACCTCCGGCGCCGTTGACCAGCAGGTTCGGGAACTTGGCCGGCAGCACCGTCGGTTCGCGGTCGCGGCTGTCGTAATTGGCCTGGAAATCGACGGTGTCCTTGTCGATGTCGTCGAGCAGCGTCTGCGCGATCTTGGTCAGGCGGGATTCGGTGTACCGCATGGCGGCCGCCGTATCGCCGTCCACCGAGCCGAAATTGCCCTGGCCGTCGATCAGCGGCACGCGCATGGAGAAATCCTGCGCCAGACGCACCAGCGCGTCATAGACCGACTGATCGCCGTGAGGATGGTATTTACCGATGACGTCGCCGACCGTGCGCGCCGACTTGTTGTACGACTTGTTCCATTCGAAGCCGTTCTCGTGCATCGCGTAGAGAATGCGGCGATGCACGGGCTTGAGTCCGTCGCGCGCGTCCGGCAGCGCCCGCGCCACGATCACGCTCATGGCGTAATCGAGGTAGGAGCGTTTCATCTCGTCGAGGATGGAAACGGGACGAATATCAGAGGGCTCCGGCGGCTCGCCGGGCGTGTTATCTTCAGGGTCAGACAAAGGGGAAATCCGGTCAATTCTCAGTCGAGAATCATATAGCGCATCGGGGGTCCGATAACCACCCCGAAGCGCTCCGGATCGGCTCTTTTTCCGCTCGTTTTTTCATGGACTTACGGGGATCGGAAGCGCCTTGCATGGGGCTCGCGGGAGCGAGCTTTTTCGGAGCCGCAAACAGCGGGTCCAAGCGACGCTTTTTGCGACGGCTTAATGGCCGAAAACCACCGCATGCATGATCCGCCCCGGAAGGAATGTGAACAGCCCGGCAATGACCAGCGCGCCCACAAAAATCATCGTCATGATCCGACGATTATCGGCGATCCGATGGCGCCTGGCTCTCCACACCGCGATCGGCAGCACGATCAGCGTGAAGATCGACAGCAGATGGATCGGGCTCCATGGGCCGAGCAAGCGGATCTCGTGGATCCAGAACGAGCTGGCGGCGACGACAGCCATCAGGCCGCGGGCCCGGATCGCGACGCGTCTGCCCCCGGCGCAAGACAACAAATGGCTTTTCAGCCCAATGCGGCCGGTTCTTGCGCCGGCACATCAGTCGTAACGCAGGTGTAGATGCCAGTTCTCGCAAGAGAATTTCTTGCGAGCCAATATGCCGGGCGAAGGCCCCGATTCAGAACGGGATGTCGTCGTCCATGTCGCTGTTGCGGGCACCGGCCGCCACGGCCCGGCGCGGCGCGGAACTGGCCGGACTGCTGGAGCCGAAATCGCCTGAATCGTCGGAGCCGAAACTGCCGCCACCGCCGCCGCTGCGGCCGTCCAGCATCGTCAGGGTCGAGTTAAAGCCCTGCAGCACGACTTCGGTCGAGTATTTCTCGACGCCGCTCTGGTCGGTCCATTTGCGGGTCTGCAGCGCGCCCTCGATGTAAACCTTGGCGCCCTTCTTCAGATACTGCTCGACAATCTTGCAAAGCGGTTCGGAGAAAATCACGACGCGGTGCCACTCGGTCTTTTCCTTGCGCTCGCCGGTGCCCTTGTCGCGCCAGGTCTCCGACGTCGCGATGCTCAGATTGGCAATCGGCCGCCCGTCCTGTGTCCGCCGGATTTCAGGATCCTTGCCGAGGTTGCCGACCAGAATCACCTTGTTCACGCTTCCCGCCATCGCCGCTCTCCACTCGATATCGCCGGCAAAAAATCACTGGCAAAAATTACTGGTCGGACCCGCCAGGTGCCGGCCGCCTTCAATTCTTGACCTGTCGCTTGTCCGCCTTCTGCGTCCGTTTCCGGACATTCGAACGACCCTATACACTCGCAGGCTCCGCCGACTTAGCGATCCCTCGGCAACCCAGCGGTTATCCACATATAGCATCGCCCCCGCGACCGTTCCAGCTTTGTTCCCGCCAGCACCTACTATCTGGCCCGGTTCTCACGATGCAACCCAAGCGCGATTACCGGGAACTCACGGGGAACCCAAAAGCTTCCGAAATGGAACCCGAAAGTTCCGCACGGTATCGTGAATATAGCAGGTAAATCATTAGCTTGGGTAAATACACTTCGTTTGTGCATGTTGCATTCCGGCGACACCATTTCCGGGCGAGTCGCGATATAGAAGTTGTCGAACGGCGCGAATGCCCGCGTCATTTCGAAACGCTTCGGGACCAACGGAAAGCGGAAGAGCTGGAGATAGACCCCATGAAAAAGGTTTTCTTGAGTACGGTTGCCCTCATCGCGTTCGCCGCCCCTGCGGCGGCGGCTGACCTCGCAGCACGGCCTTACACCAAGGCCCCGCCGGCGCCGGTCGCCGTCGTGTACGACTGGAGCGGCTTCTACATCGGCGCCAACGGCGGCTGGGGTACGAGCCGCAAGTGCTGGGACTTCGTGGACGTGGCCGGCGCGTTCGTCGGAGCCGAGGGTTGCCATGACGCAGACGGCGGTACCGTCGGCGGTCAGATAGGTTATCGCTGGCAGGCCGGCACCTGGGTGTTCGGTATTGAAGGCCAGGGCAACTGGGCCGACTTCCAGGGCAGCAATGTCAGCCTGATCGATCCGACGCTCCGCAACGAGTCGCGCATTGATGCATTCGGCCTGATCACGGGCCAAGTCGGTTACGCGGCCAACAACGTTCTGTTCTATGTCAAAGGTGGTGCGGCCGTTACGGCGGATCGTTACCGCATCTTTGATGTTCCCACGGGCCTCGCGGTCGGCACCACCGGTGATGACACCCGCTGGGGTGCCGTGGTCGGCGCTGGCATCGAATTCGGCTTCGCTCCGAACTGGTCGGTCGGCGTCGAGTACAATCACCTGTTCATGCAAGACCGCACCCACACCTTCGTCGACACGACTGGCGCCTTCTTCGGCAACGACCGGATTAGCCAGGACGTGGATATCGTCACCGCTCGCATCAACTACCGCTTCGGCGGCCCGGTCATCGCCAGGTACTGATCGCTGCGAGCACACAGAATGCGGAAAGGCCGGCGTCACGCCGGCCTTTTTGTTTGTTTGGTTGTACCGCGGCATGGTCGACACCCGCGTCGGTTGCATTGTACCTACATTTGCCCCAGATGTGGTTTTTCGGCGACAGCATTCTGCGATGACTTCGCGCTATATGCGCAGGCAACCTCAAATTGACGACTCCCGCAGTTGCGTTGGAAATGCCGAAAGGAAGAAACGTGAAGAAGATTTTGTTGACGACGACTGCCCTGATCGCGCTTGGGATGGCCCCCGCAGCGGCCGCGGACCTTGCTGCCCGGCCCTATACCAAAGCGCCACCGATGGCAGTTGCGGTGTACAACTGGAGCGGCTTCTACGCCGGCGTTAACGGCGGCTGGGGATCGAGCCGCAACCGTTGGGACGAGACCAGCCTCGGCATCGCTCTCTCGGAGGGAAGCCATGACGCAACCGGCGGCACAGTCGGTGGTCAGATCGGCTACCGCTGGCAGGCTGCTTCGTGGGTATTCGGCGTGGAAGCGCAGGGCAACTGGGCTGACTTCCACGGCAGCAATGCGATCCCGCTGCTTCCGGCGTTCACCAACGACACTCGTGTCGATGCCTTCGGACTGTTCACCGGTCAGGTCGGCTACGCCGCGAACAACGTCTTGTTCTATCTCAAGGGCGGCGCCGCCGTGACCTCCGATCGCTACCGTGTGCTCGCGACCGGCACCGGTGTCCAGCTCGCCAACAGTGTCGATGAGACCCGTTGGGGTGGCGTAGTCGGCGTTGGCCTGGAATATGGCTTCGCCCCGAACTGGTCGGCCGGCATCGAATACAATCACATGTTCATGCAGGACAAGACCTATAACTTCGTGAGCAACGGCGTCGTTTTCCCGGCTGGCACATTGGTGGCCCAGAGCCGCATCCGTCAGGACGTTGACGTGGTCACCGCTCGCATCAACTACAGGTTCGGCGCGTACTGATCTCCGCGTCACCTGAGTTCCCAAGATTGAGAAAAGGCCGGCCTTGCGCCGGCCTTTTTTTGTGCGGCACTGCTGACTGCTGCTGCCAAAAATATCTCGGCGAAAACAATCCGTTGATGATTCGCGCGCGGCACTGGATATTTTCTGTCGTTCTTCCTATGTTCCGACTTTCAATCATCGGCGCCTGATCCCGGTTTCCAGCGGGCAATGCGCGCCCAACTCGGCGCGCGACCTGCGCGCCTGGAAATGCCGATATGGATGAAGTGCTAAGGGCGAAGCGCCAACCACCCGCCGGCTCCGCATCGCGCGCGATAACCATCCGCGGCGCACGCGAGCACAATCTCAAGAACGTCGATCTCGAAATTCCCCGCGACAAGCTTGTCGTGTTCACCGGCCTCTCCGGCTCCGGCAAATCCTCGCTCGCCTTTGACACCATCTATGCCGAAGGCCAGCGCCGCTACGTCGAATCACTCTCGGCCTATGCGCGCCAGTTCCTGGAGATGATGCAGAAGCCGGATGTCGACCAGATCGACGGCCTGTCGCCCGCGATCTCGATCGAGCAGAAGACGACGTCGAAGAACCCGCGCTCCACCGTCGGCACCGTCACCGAGATCTACGACTATATGCGCCTGCTGTGGGCGCGCGTCGGCGTGCCCTATTCGCCCGCCACGGGGCTGCCGATCGAAAGCCAGATCGTCTCGCAGATGGTCGACCGTGTGCTGGCGTTGCCCGAAGGCACCCGCCTCTATCTGCTCGCCCCGGTCGTGCGCGGCCGCAAGGGCGAGTACAAGAAAGAGCTCGCCGAATGGCTCAAGAAGGGCTTTCAGCGCGTCAAGATCGACGGCACCTTCTATGAACTGGCCGAGGCGCCGACGCTCGACAAGAAATTCCCGCACGACATCGACGTGGTGGTCGACCGCATCGTGGTCCGCCCCGACATCGGCCAGCGCCTCGCCGAAAGTTTTGAGACCGCGCTGAAGCTCGCCGAGGGGTTGGCTGTGATCGAATATGCCGACGCGCCGGCCGGCGCTGCGGAAGAGAAGAAGTCCGACAAGAAGACCGCAAAGATCCACGACAAGAGCGGGCCCGAGCGCATTCTGTTTTCGGAAAAATTCGCCTGCCCGGTTTCCGGCTTCACCATCCCCGAGATCGAGCCGCGGCTGTTCTCGTTCAACAACCCCTACGGCGCCTGCCCGGCCTGCGGCGGCCTCGGCGTCGAGCAGCATATCGACGAGGACCTCGTCATTCCCGATAAGGAGATGACGCTGCGCAAGGGCGCGATCGCACCGTGGGCCAAATCGTCCTCGCCCTATTACATCCAGACGCTGACCGCGCTCGGCAAATTCTACAAGTTCACGCTCGACACCAAGTGGAAGGACCTGCCGAAGAAGACGCAGGCAGCGCTGCTGCACGGCTCCGGCGACGACGAGATAAAATTCTCCTACGAGGACGGCGTCCGCTCCTACGATACCAAAAAGCCGTTCGAGGGCGTCATCACCAATCTCGAGCGCCGCTACCGCGAGACCGAGAGCGAATGGGCGCGCGAGGAGCTGGCAAAATATTTCTCCGACATCCCCTGCGCCCGCTGTAACGGCCATCGCCTCAAGCCCGAGGCGCTGTGCGTCAAGATCGGCGGCAAGCATATCGGCGAAATCTCTGAAATGTCGGTGCTTCGCGCCGGCGAGTGGTTCGAGAGCGTGCCGAAAGCGCTCAACGCGCAGCAGAACGAGATCGCCACGCGGGTGCTGAAGGAGATCCGCGAGCGGCTGTCGTTCCTGCTCGACGTCGGCCTGAACTATCTCACGCTCTCCCGCGCCTCCGGCACGCTATCCGGCGGCGAAAGCCAGCGCATCCGCCTCGCCTCCCAGATCGGTTCGGGATTGACTGGCGTGCTTTATGTGCTGGACGAGCCCTCGATCGGCCTGCACCAGCGCGACAACGCGCGGCTATTGGAAACGCTGAAGCGGCTGCGCGACCTCGGCAATACCGTGATCGTGGTCGAGCATGACGAGGACGCGATCCGGCTCGCGGATTACGTGCTCGACATCGGCCCCGGCGCCGGCATGCATGGCGGCCACATCGTGGCGCAGGGCACGCCCGCCGAGATCATGAAGAACCCGAAATCGCTGACGGGCAAATACCTCACCGGCGAGATGTCGGTGGCGATCCCCGAGCGCAAGCCGCCGAACCACCGGCGCACCATCAAGGTCGTCAACGCCCGCGGCAATAACTTAAAGAACGTCTCGGCGGAAATCCCGCTCGGGCTGTTTACCTGCGTCACCGGCGTCTCCGGCGGCGGCAAGTCGACGCTCCTGATCGACACGCTCTACAAGGCCATCGCCCGCAAACTCAACAACGCCAGCGAAGGCGCCGCCCCCCACGACCGCATCGAAGGGCTGGAGCATATCGACAAGATCATCGACATCGACCAGTCGCCGATCGGCCGCACCCCGCGTTCGAACCCCGCGACCTATACCGGCGCGTTCACGCCGATCCGCGAATGGTTCGCCGGCCTGCCCGAGGCGAAAGCGCGTGGCTATGAGCCCGGCCGCTTCTCCTTCAACGTCAAGGGCGGCCGCTGCGAGGCCTGCCAGGGCGACGGCGTCATCAAGATCGAGATGCACTTCCTGCCCGACGTCTACGTCACCTGCGACACTTGCAAGGGCAAGCGCTACAACCGCGAGACGCTCGAAGTCCTGTTCAAGGGCAAGAGCATCGCCGACGTGCTCGACATGACGGTGGAAGAAGCCGCCGAATTCTTCAAGGCGGTGCCGCGCGTCCGCGAAACTTTCAAAACGCTGCACCGCGTCGGCCTTGACTACATCCATGTCGGCCAGCAGGCCACCACGCTGTCAGGCGGCGAAGCCCAGCGCGTCAAGCTGGCGAAGGAACTGTCAAAGCGCGCCACCGGCCGCACGCTCTACATCCTGGACGAGCCGACCACTGGGCTTCACTTCCACGACGTAGCGAAACTATTGGAAGTGCTGCACGAGCTGGTGTCGCAGGGCAACACGGTGGTCGTGATCGAGCACAATTTGGAGGTCATCAAGACCGCCGACTGGGTGATCGACCTCGGCCCCGAAGGCGGCGACGGCGGCGGCGAAATCGTCGCCTGGGGCCCGCCGGAGGATATCGTGAAGGCGCCGCGGAGCTATACGGGGAAGTTTCTGGCGCCGGTACTGAAGAAGGCGGATGGCAAGCCGCGGAAGAGCAGCAGCGCGAGTGAGGCGGCGGAGTGATCGCTGGTCCCTTCGTCTGTGCGGTCTAACCTCGCTGTCAGAGAGGGGTGGCGATGTTTCCAAGAGCGGCGGCGCATTGTCTAATTTTGATGCTCTATTGCCCGACTTGTCGAGCAGATCCTCTCGTTGGAGATGGAACGATGAGGGGATTTTTTCGAGAACTGGCAAGTCCCGGCTCCCTGCAGAAATCCAGAGAGGCTGCGGATGACGCAAAGTGTCGCGATCTTGGATTTAAGCCACAGACCGAGCCATACGGTAACTGTCGACTCAAATTGGAAGAAATACGAGCGATTAAAGAATCTGGCGTCTCGTCCAGGCGACAGTAACGTAGCAAGCGTAAGGCGGATTAGCGAAGCGCTATCCAATCCACCGCTTCCCTCTAAGCGCGAGCAACGGGTCGCCTTTAGCTAACCCCGCCTTCGCCCCTACACCGTCCAATAATGCGGATGCGGGTAGGATCGCGAGCGGTCGCCCCAGTCAAAATCGTCTTCATCGAACTCGGACGGGCCGGCGCGCAGGTCCTCCAGCGTCAGTTCGGCCACGAAGGCGTGGCGCGCGGGATCGAACCTGAGTGCGTCCCACCGCACGGGATAATGGTGGTGGCTGGCGAGGATCCCGCCGGTTTTTATCACGGCATACGCGACGGTTCCGGTCACCTTGTCCAGCATCAATCGCTCGATCGTACCGAGTTTTGCGCCGTCTAGCCCGTAGACATTCGCGCGCTCGACGCGATCACTGGGCACCAGGGTATGAGGCATGGCGTCCTCCCTGTTTTTCTTTCCTTTTCCCAGTAATTATAGCACAAGCGCGCCCGGCATGCGCGGGCGTCCGATCGCCGCGGCGCTCGGACGCATGTAGGATGGGTGGAGCGAAGCGATACCCATCAATCCCGCGCGCGGAGGGACGATGGGTATCGCTTCGCTCCACCCATCCTACGGGCCGGCTACCGCCGTAGAAACGCCCCGAACGCCCGCGGCCCGTCGCCGACCTTGATCTCGCCGGTCACCTTCAGCTCGATCGCATCGATCACGCTGATCGAGTTGCTCTCCCAGTTCGCCACGATGATGCGCCGGCCGTCTGCGGTCGCCGCGATCCCTTCCGGGTAATCGCCTACAGTGATGCGCTTGACCGGCTGAAGCGTGGCAAGATCGAACACGCTGACGGTGCCGTCATATTGGTCGGAGACGAAGCCGCGCCCTTGCGCGAGTGCGACCGCATAGGGGCGCAAGCCCGTCTTCACCCGCCCGATCTCGCTGTTATCGGCGATGTCGATCACGGAGACGTCGTTCGATCCGACATTGGCGGTGAAGGCCCGCCGGCCCTCGGCATCGATGGTAATGCCAAACGGGCGCTCCCCGACCTTGATCGTGGCCCGCCGCTGGCGCGTCGCGGTGTCGATAACGGACACGCTATCGGCGTCACGGTCCGCCGAGAGCAGGAGCCGCCCGTCCGGCGTCACGGCGAGGCCCGACGGCGAGGCGCCGACCGCGATATCGGCGATCACGCGTTGTTCTTTCGGATCGATCACCCGCACCGCCGCGGCGTACCAGTCGGCGACATAGACGGTGGCGCCATCCGGCGCCACGGCGACACCGAGCGGACCGCCGCCGGTGTTGATCTTCCCGATGACCCGGCGTGCGGCGGCATCGACCACCGTCAGCGCCTTGGCGTCGGGGCTCGTCACATAGGCGAAGCGTCCATCCGGCGTGATGGCGACGCCCGCAGGCTTGCCGCCGATCGCGATGGTCGCGACCGGCTGCAAGGATGTGAGATCCACGACCGTGAGATTTTCGCTGAGCTGATTGGTGACGAAGGCTTCCTCGGCCCGCGCCTGCCCGGCCCAGGCGATGCCGATGCCGGCGACGAGCGCCGCCAGTACGATCGCCCGCACGCTCAGCTTCCGCTTTCGACCTTCTTCTTCAGCGCCTCGAGGCCCGCCTTATAGAGCCCGCTGACCGCTTTCACGGCGGCCTCGTCGCTCAGCTCGGGCGGCGGATCGTTGTTGGGAAAACCGCGATAGAATGCGCCGGCCCACTCCAGGCTGCTGCCCTTGCCGTCGGCGCTGGGCGTCACCGTCAGGGTCGACGAATAGTTGGTGACCGGCAGCACCTTCACATCCACGGCGGTGATCCGGTATGAATAGGTCATCTTCTCGGCATCGTATTTGTAGAGTTCCTCATCGACGGTCGCACCGGTCGCCAGCGTCAACCGCCGCGTGGCCTCGATCGCGTTGCCCTTGTCGCCCTCGGTCTTGCTGACCGGCGGCAGCCAGCTCATGTCCTGAAAATTGCCGATCGCGGCCCACACCTTTGCAGGCGGCGCATTAATCTCGATCGATTCCCGTACCTTCTGGCGGGTTGGTCCATGCGCCCAGGCTGCCCCTATCACTGCCAGCGCCGCCACCACGGCCCCTACCCTCGCGAGCGTCAATCTCATGTCGTTTCCTCATCGTCTTTCTTGGCCCGCGCAAACCGCGCAGCGGCGTTATCGTAACGCATTTTCAGACCAAAGGAGGCTGGTTTGTGGCGCCGCCGCGACGCGCGGCGTTGCGTCGGACAATACCGTAGGACGGGTGGAGCGACTTGTCGCGCCGTAGCTCGAAGAGCGAAGGCGGAAGCGATACCCATCACTTCTTGAAATGGTGGGTTTCGCGGAGTTTATCATCGGGCCGGCCGGAGGCCGGACCCGTTGGCTCTACCCACCCTACAAATGCTTCAATCCACGATCGCCGCGTCGACAAATCCCTTCGGGTCCTCGCAAAACTCCCGCATGACCTTGTAGTGGTCGGTGTCCTTTACCGTCACCGGCTCTAGCCCGTATTTCGTCAGCCGCAGCAGTGTCGCGTTTGGGTATGCCATCAGCATCGGCGAATGCGTGGCCATGATGATCTGGCAATGGCCGATGTCCTCCATCCGCCGCATCAGCTTCAGGAACGCGATCTGGCGCGAGGGCGACAGCGCGGATTCCGGTTCGTCGAAGATGAAGATGCCCTGCTTCCGGCAACGCTCCTCGAAGAAACGCAAAAACCCTTCACCGTGGGAATGGGACAGGAAGTCCGGCGGAGGGCCTCCTCCCATTGGATATTTCTGGGCCATCTCGTCCAAGTACCGGGCAACCGAGAAAAAGCTTTCGGCGCGGAAAAACCAGCCATTGGTGATTTTGGGTAGCCAGCTCGCCCGCAACGCGTTGGACAATTGTCCCCCCATTTTTTCCAACGCCCATGAGTGGTCGACCGTCATGTACCCCTTGCCGCCGCCGGCTTCGTCATAGCCGGCGAGCACGGCGATGCCCTCGAGCAAGGTGGATTTGCCGGTGCCATTCTCGCCGACGATGATCGTGATCGCCTTATCAAAGCTCAGCTCAAAATCGTCGCGCAGCAAGGGCAAGCAGAACGGATAGGCCTCGCGGCTGGTGATCCGCGAGGGCTCGAGCCAGATGCGCTTGAGATACGGCGCCGGCAGATTGATCGGGCGATTGCGTCTGGAAGCCATGGGCTCGGATCCCGGGGGAAACAAAGTCGTTCGTTACGGTTATACGGGGAATGCCGTACAATCCTAGATGGCGAGCCGCCCGATGCAAAGCGCCACCTACACCCTCTTCCGCAACGCCGTCCTCGGCGAGCAGCAGGTCGTCTGCCTTTATGACGGCCGCGTCCGCGAACTGTGTCCGCACATCATCGGCAGCAACAAACGCGGCGAAGAGGTCGTGCTGGCCTGGCAGTTCGGCGGCGAGAGCTCAGGCCCGCTGCCGCAATGGCGCTGCCTGAAGCTGGCTAACGTCAGCAACGCCCGCGCCCGCGAGGGCCATTGGCATGAGGGCGGCTCGCACCGCACGACGCAGACCTGCGTGAGCGACATCGATTTGGACATCAATATTCACGTGCGAAAGCTGCGATGACCGATCACCTGACGTTTCACCTGGCGTTCGGCAGGCTGACGTCCGGGCCGACTGAGGCCTCTTCGACGCTCGGCCATCCGCGGACGATGTCGACGAAATCCTGCGGCGATACGCCCTGCGGCAGGATCACCTGCATGTAGCGCCGCAACTCTTTCTCGGGTTGCGAAAGCCGTGACTCATCCGCTGCGGCCAGGGCCGGCACCTTGTAGACGATAAGGGTATCTTTCGGCAGGTCGCGATGAGGATCGAAGCTCGTGCCGGAGCCTGACTCGAACATACGCTTGTGCGAGTCATACTTGTAATTGCGCTTGAGTTTCAGTTCGACCGGAACGCGGATCGCTGCGCTCTTCGGCGCCGGCACGGCTGGCATCATTTCTCAAGTTTATTACACCTTCTTCATCGCTTCAACCAGGTTGGGCAGCGGTCCGATATGCTGCGTCAAGGGAACGCCGGGTCCCCCCTGCTGCGGTGTTCCCGTCGTCATCAATATGTTCCTCACCTTCTTGGGTGTCATCGGTGCGCCGTTTTTCGCTCTCGCCCGCCCCTGCAGGCACGCCACCGCGCCGGTAACGATCGGCGAAGCGCTCGATGTGCCGGAGAAGCGCAGCGTGTACCAGGTATTTTCCGACGCGCCGCCCTGCGCATCGCCATAGCCCAGCGTGGTCACATGCCAGCCCCAGCCCTGCACGTTGACGATCTTGCCGTAGTTGGAAAAGAAGATGCGCGACCTTGGAACGCCGAGCGAGGCGTAGGACGGCAGCCCCGCGCCAAAGCCGTCGAAGTCGACATGGTTGGTCGGCGGCACGCCGGCGCCGACGACGATGGCGCCGCTGTCCTTCTGCAGGCCGGTGTTGTTGAACACAGCCAGGTCGAAATTCTCGTTGCCGTTGCCGGCGGCCTCGACGACCGTGATGCCCTTGTCAACCGCCGCCTTGATCGCGGCGAATATATCGGACCAGTACTGCATGGCTACGTAATTTCCGTTCGGGCCGGTCGCCTGCAGTTCGATCAGTATGACGTCGCCTTTCTTGAGCTGCGCCGCCGCGTTGCTGATGGCGCCGGCCGTGTTGAACACGCCATTGATGACCGCAGAATGGACCGCGCCCTTCGCCTGATGGCTGATGCCGACACAGCCCCTTGCGTCGGGGATCGAAATCATTTCGCCGAGCACGGCCGTTCCGTGATTTCGCCATCCGAGATCGTCGATCACAGTACCGCCGAGCAATGGAATGCCGCTCGGCAGATCCTCATGCTGCCGATTCCAGTTGCCCTCGATATCGCAGATGGTGATGCCGCTGCCCTTGGCCCCTGCAAGGCCCCATACCGCCGCAGCGCCGATCCCGTTCGGCGCGTCGTAGAGATAGCCTTGCGAAGGTTCGAAGTTGCGGCTTCCGGCAGCCGATCCGGCCGGCATGGCCGGCACGGGGCGCGGCGCCACATAGGCGTCCCACACCGCTTTCTGCCGTTTCAGCGCGGTGACAATCTTCTTCGCCTCCGCGCCCGACTTCGGCACCACCTGCACAAAGCCGCTTTGGATGAAATCAGCATCCATTCCCCGCTTCGCAAACCGCGCCGGCTGCGGCTCGGATGGCAGCTTTGCGGCGACCTCGACACGGGATCTGATCGTGTCCGCGGGCAGGTGAAACTGCGAACGCATGGTCTTGATGTCGAATTTGGAGAGAACCTCGTTGAGGGAAGCCGCCTGCGGTTCGGCGGCGGCCGGAGCGGCAAATCGCGTGGCGGTGAAGGCCACCGGCGCTTCATAGCGAAGCTCGACCACGACATAGTCGGGAATATCTGTATCCGCCGTTGCGGTCGATACGAAGCCGGCCCTGGTTTTGGTCGCGCTGGTCGATCTGGATTTCCTTGCTTTCTTTGCTGCCATCGAAATTCTCCATCAAAGTGAATGTTTGAAATCGAAAGTCCTGTCGCTGCGGCGACAGGCAGGCAAAAATGACTACACTTAGGGGAAACGATTCTAGTTGCGTTCTAGCATCTCAACAACTATTAATTTAGTCGCACCGAACGCCGGGCGATACTGCATCCGGACTGCGATCCTGCGTGTGGTGCGCTTCACAAAACGCGATCGGACTTGTCCGACAGGCAAGTCCCGGCTGCGCGGTGAAGCAACACCGAGGGCACATCTCGGCCCCAGCGACCCAAATCGGCGCTGCTGGCGTCAAGTTCTCGAGAAGCAAGCTTCTTGGGAGCGACGGTGGCAAAAGAGGCACTCACCGCGGAGAGCTCGCGACAAGCCTGCGCCCTCAATTTCGAAGAGGGCCAAACGAAGATGCAAACCTCGGGCGATCAGCGCCGCGAGAATGCGAAACTGTATCCACCGTCATTGCGAGCGAAGCGAAGCAATCCATTCTTCCTTTCTTTGCGCCGACGCATGGATTGCTTCGCTTCGCTCGCAATGACGTGGAGAAGCCGCTGCGTACCGAACACCCGCACACGCGAGCATCGCAATCTCGATTGCACGAACGCAGCCACCTCTCTCTTCGCAGATCGAACAATTCCGCGCCGCACCCCGCCGCACTGCCGTCGAAATAGCAACCTGCCTGCGTCAATGCGCGGACGCGCTTCGGTCCAACTTTTGCCGGCATACGCATCGTATGGTTAACCCGCAAGCGAACGTTTTCACATCCGCGCAAACGTCGCTTGCAGACGGCTCTTTGGGGCGCGTTCGCGCCCGCTTCCACAACGATGCGTCACCATGCCGGTGCGATCGGTTCGCTATCGAGCCCGCAGGGGGTTATACGAATGTTCAACTTTAGGGGACAAAATATGAAACGACTACTTCTAGCTGGTGTGGCCCTCTCGGTCGCGACCGCGGCTTCGGCCGCCGACATGCAGGCGCGGCCCTACAGCAAGGCTCCTCCGGCGGTGGTGTCTCCGGCGTATAACTGGTCCGGCTTCTATATCGGCGCGATGGGCGGTTTCGGCTGGGAGACCGACGCCGGCAGCGGCGGCTTCGGTGGCGGCACGGTCGGCTACAACTGGCAACTTCCGGGCAGCCAGTTCGTCTTCGGTGTCGAAGTCGACGCCGCGGGCGCCAGCATCAAGGACAGCTTCCTCGTGGACGTCGGCGTCACGCAGGAAAACAAGATCAATGCATTCGGCAGCGTGACCGGCCGCGCCGGCTTCGCCATCGATGCAGCCCTCCTCTACGCCAAGGGCGGTTGGGCGTGGACCAACGCCAAGACGTCCTTCACGGACGGCGTCATGACGATTTCGGACAGCCAGACTCATACCGGCTACACCATCGGCGGCGGCCTCGAATATTTGTTCACGCCGAGTTGGTCGGCCAAGGCCGAATACATGTACACCAGCCTCGGCAGCGAGACCTACAATTTCGGCGGCCAACCGCTGGACTCCGGCAGCTTCGACTTCCACACCATCAAGGTCGGGGTGAACTATCACTTCAGGTGAGACGGCTCGCGTAGCTGCGTAGGGTGGGCAAAGCGTAGCGTGCCCACCATTCAACATGACGCTCTTCGAGAGATGGTGGGCACGGCGCTAACGCGCCTTTGCCCACCCTACGGAGTCTCAATCACCTCAAGCACCGGTTCGTAGCCCGGATGAGCGCAGCGATATCCGGGGCCTCTCTCACACCGCCCCGGATGTCGCTTCGCTCATCCGGGCTACAATCGTTATCTCCTTCACACCACCTCGAGCACCAGCTCCATCGTCATCAGCACCGGATTGTCACCGCGCATCAGCCGACCCTCGGCGATGCCGCCGAGATAATCGACGAGAGCAATATCGAGCTCCGCCTGCAGCGTGCCGTCGGCGCCGGGCGCAATGGTGCCGGCCTTGATCGCAAGCTCGGTCGCAAATGGCACGACGGTGCTGCCGTCGCTGAAATGCGCGCCGATGGTGGAGCCGACACCGCCGTGAATCCGCGCGCGCAAAATTCCGTGCTGCCGGCAGAAGGTCTCCAGCGCCGCGGCAAAATCCTGATTCGGCCGCAGCCGCAGCGCGAAGGCGCGGCTGTCGGCCTTCACATCGGTGCCGGCGCGCGCGACGGGACCGAACAATTTGAAATTGGTCTCGGGATCGGGCTCGGCCGCAAACATCGCACCGTCGATTCCGAACGCTTCCACCGCGAACGATTCGGCGACGATGCTCTCCTCGGGAAGGATGTGGCCGCCGTGCAGTCGTCCATCGGTCTCGGTCCACAGCCCGTGGCAATGAAAGAACGGCGCACCGTCGCGCTCGCCAAGCGTCATCGCGCCAAGCTTCAGCCGCGTGATACCGGAGGGCCGAAAGGTGTCGCTGTAGAACGCCGCATTGGCGCCGGTCTTCGACAGCGCCGGCATCACATAGGCAAAGGGCCCAAGCGCCCCTCCCCGCATGCTCAGCACGCCGCCTGAAAATCCCGCCTCGGCAAAGCCGCGGCGCGTGGCCTCGAGCAGCGGCAGGCCGGCGGCAAGCGTGAATGAAAACGCCCGTCCCCGCGCCTCGACCCATTGGATGCGTTCGGGCGCGGGCGCGCCGGGCTGGTCAATGCTGCGCATCCCTCAGGTACCCGTCGACTCCGCAACGAGCTCAAGCAACCCTCGCGCCTCGAGTTCATCGCGGACCAGCCGCTTCGGAATCTTGCCGTAGCCGGACTTCGGCAACGCCTCCCAGAAGAAGAAGCGCTTCGGCATCTTGTAACGCGGTACCTTTGGCGCCAGGAATGCGGCCAGCTCCGCCTCGCTCACTTCAGCCGCGCCCTCGCGCGCGACGCAGACGGCGACGCCGACCTCTCCCCAGAACGGGTCGGGCACGCCGAGCACGGCGACCTCGCCGATCGCCGGGTGCGTGAGAATCTTCTCCTCGACCTCGCGCGGATAGATATTGGAGCCGCCCGAGATGTACATGTCCGAGGCACGGCCGGTGATGTAGACGAATCCTTCCTCGTCCATATGGCCGAGATCGCCGGTACGAAACCAGCCGTCGCGAAACGCCTTCGCGTTGGCCTCGGGGTTGTCGTAATAGCCGGCGAACACGGCGGGACCGATCACGCAGATCTCGCCGGTCTCGAAGGACTTGAGCTCGCGCCCGTCGTCGCCCTGGATCGAGACCTGCATGCCCGTGCGCTCGAAGCCGCAGGTGCCGATGCGGGCCTGGGGCCCGTCCTCGGGATCGTGCAGATAGGCCGGCATGACCGTGATGTTGCCGGTGACCTCGCCGAGTCCGAAATATTGCACCAGCACCGGGCCGAGCTTGTTCAGCGCCGCCTTCTGGTCTTCGCGATACATCGGCGCGCCGGCATAGATCACGAAGCGCAGCGAGGAATGGTCGTATTTGTCGACGGAAGGATGCTCGACCATCATCTTCAGAATGGTCGGCACGGTGAAAATGTTGCTAACGCGATGCGCCTCGATCAGCCGGAACGCTTCCGCGATATCGAATTTTTCCGACGGCAGCAGGATGGTCGGCACGCCGCGCGCGGCCTGCACGAGCTGGTGCACGCCGGCGCCATGCGACAGCGGCGCGACCACCAGCGAGGCATCCGTCTCTGTCGTGCCCGGCATCAGGTCGGCGAGATGATTTGTCACCACAAAGGCCATCTGGCCATGGGTGAGCACCGCCGCCTTGGAGCGGCCGGTGGTGCCGGAGGTGAAGAAGAACCAGCAGGGATCGTCGTAATCGACCGCCGCATTATCGATCCTGGCGCCGGCCTGCGACGCGATCACCTCGCTCACCGCCTTCTCGCCAAACGTGCCCTCGCCGATCCGCCAGATGAATTCGAGCGCCGGATTGGCCGCAGCTTTGGCGTGATCGGGGAAATCGCCATGGCACAGAAACGCCTTCGCACCGGAAGCGGTGGCGAGATAGGCGACCTCGTCCGGCATCAGGCGGAAATTGGTCGGCACCCAAACCGCGCCGAGGCGAAAGGCCGCGAACATCGACCAGAACATCTCGTCGCAATTCTTGGAATGGACCAGGATGCGGTCGCCCTTGACGACGCCCCGCGCGGTGAGGCCCGCTGCCAGCGCGGAGACGGAACGATCGATCTCGCGCCAGGTCCAGGATTTGTCGCCCCAGATGAAGCCCGTACGGTCGCCATGGCGGCGGGCATTCTGGGTCAGCATATGCGCCAGATTCATCACCCGGCGCGACATCCGCGCCATGCCGCCGCGCGGAGTGGGAATAGTCACGGTTTCAGTCACTGGGAACAACCATCACGCTTCGAAAAACAGACATAGAGCACCTCATCGCAACGATAGCAGAAAGCCTCGTAGCAGAAAGCCTCGTAGCAGAAAGCCTTGCGCCTGCCAGCGCGCGGCGGGTCATCCACAGCGACCGCGGGCCACGCGTCGTGGCGGCCGGGCGGCATTCACCGCACGCCGGTCCCCTTGCAGCGCTGGCATTTTACGACCTTGTCGCCCTTCTTCAGCAGGCCCCTTGCCCTCGCAATTCTTGCATTTCTGCTTCTTCTTGATGTTGGGGCCCTTTTCATTGGCCATGCTAATCTCCCGGCAAGCGTTGCGGGCATCACCATAGCCAGCCCCGCCTTCCCGTCCATAAGCAGCTCAAACGATTTAAGGGGTCACCATGGTTACCCGTCGAAAGCTGATATTATCAGGCGCAGCCGCCTTGCTGGCCGCTATGCTGCCGCGCCGCGCGGGCGCGGCCGACGACCCCGCCGGCATCCTGACCGCCATCTACACCCGCGTGGCCAAGGGTAAGGGCGATGGCGGCGGCACGTTTGTGATCCAGACCAAGGCTAGCAGAACCAAATACCTGTCGAATTCGCTGGTCGCACTCTGGGCCAAGGCGGACGCCCGCACGCGCAAGGGCGACGGCGGGCCGGTGGATTTCGATCCCGTCTCCAATTCGCAGGATCCCGACGTGAATTCCTTCAAGGTGGCTGCCGAGAAGCAGGGAGCCGACAAGGAGACCGTCGCCGTCACGATCGAAAATCATCAGCAGAATGCGCGCGCCAACCCGGCCGACAAGACCATCCGCTACGATTTTATCCATGAGGCCGGCCAGTGGAAGATCGACGACATCAAGGGAGCCGTCGACGGCAGCCCGTGGTCGGTCCGCGCCCTGCTCGTCGATTCATTGAAGTACTAGGATTTGAGTCGAAGGCCCGCCGGTCACGGATGGGGCCGGCGGGCCCTGCCCGCAATTACTGCGGATGGTCGGCCAGTTCCTGGTCGCTCAAGCGCCAATCCTGCCAGAGCTGAAGCGCACCCAGCAGGACGACGATTGCACCGAGGGCGACATGCCAGGCCCGAAGTATGTCGTCACCGGAGTAGCCGAGGATGAACGGTGAGGCAATCAGCCAGAGGCCGAGCGCGATCTCGCCGATCTCCTCCCAGCGCTGCAGTGCGACATATTCGAGCTGAGCCAGACCGAACACCAGCATGCCGATCACGAACGTGTTGAGGATCATGGTGCTGCGTTCGGAGTCCATCACGTCGTGGCTTGAGAAAGGAAACCACGGCGATACCACGATCAGCACGCCAAGGAGCATGCCGAACCAGTCTTCCCACGTGCGATGTTTGCTGAAGAAACCAAAGCCCGACATTGTAACCTCCCCTTGAAAAAAGAGGCATACGTCAACGGCCGCGATCACAGCATTTACCGATATCGAACCCAGACCCGGCCGCTTCGGCGGCGTATGTCATCCGAAAGACGTAGGAACCCTGCCCTCCGTTGCAAGGCCCATCTGCAAAGATCCCCGAGGGAAACCGCAGGTGCTCCTATTGCGCCGCACCAAGCCGTTGCAGGGCCTCGGCAGGCGGTTGCGCAAGTATTACGGCAGCGCCCAGCAATGCAGCAGTCAGGCAGGTCAGAACCACGCATATCAGCCAATCCCCAGCGAGCCACCGGTTCGCCGCAGGTTTGCATCGTCGGGTTCATGTCCCTAAATGAACGGTGAATCATCAGGGAATCGCTGCATGGCCGCCGTCCGCGACAACAAGGCTCAAAACCGCTTCGAACTCGACGTCGACGGCGACATGGCGTTTGCGAATTATCGCATCACGCCATCGGCGGTCATCATCACGCATACCGAAACGCCCCGCACGCTGCGCGGCCGCGGCATCGCTTCCGAACTGGTCAGGGGCGCGCTCGAACTGATTCGCGCCGACGGCCGCAAGGTCATCGCCGGCTGCGGCTTTGTCGTGGATTATCTGCGCAGAAACCCGGAATTTGCCGATCTGGCGGAATGACGTGCGACCTCACGTAATCCGGATCGACATATCCGGCAGGCCTTCGAGCTTGCACAACAGCACATCGCCCTTCACGACCGGGCCGACATTTTCCGGCGTGCCCGAATAGATGATGTCGCCCGGCTTGAGTTCGAAGGCTTCCGAAAGCTTGGCGATCTGCTCCGCCACGCTCCAGATCATATTGCGCAGATCGGAGTTCTGCTTGACCGTGCCGTTCAACGCCAGCGAAATCGCGCCCTTGGTGAAATGTCCGGTCTTGGCAGCGGGGTGAATCGGCCCGAGCACGGCGGAGCGATCAAAGCTCTTGCCGATTTCCCATGGCTTCTTCTCATCCCCCATCGCACGCTGCAGATCGCGCCGCGTCATGTCGAGACCGAGCGCATAGCCGTAAACGTGGTCGAGCGCTTTCTCCGCGGAAATATTGGTACCGCCGGATTTCAGCGCCGCCACCAGTTCGACCTCGTAATGGTAGTTCTTGGTGAGCGAGGGGTATGGATGATCGGCGACCGTGTCGAGCGCGACATTTTGGATCGCGTCGGTCGGCTTCTGAAAGAAGAACGGCGGCTCACGATTGGGGTCAGAACCCATTTCGCGCGCATGCGCGGCATAGTTTCGCCCGATGCAATAGATCCGCCGCACCGGAAACACGTCGGTCTCACCCACAATCGGGATGGTCGTCGTGCCGACCGGAAAAATCGATTTCGGGCCGGCCTGCGCTGCGGCCGTACCGCCTTGTACGGCCGTACCAGCCAGCGCGAGCGCGCCGGTTGCCAGAATGGTCCTGCGATCGACATTGCTCATTGGCTTCCTCCTTGTTCTGCGAGTCTTCTTGTCCGCTGCGTGTCTACAGCGTTTTCTCTACGAAGTGGATACCGCGCGTTGCTGTATTGCAATCGCGCCAAAAAGAAGGCCCGCGTCGCCGCGGGCCTTTGCGTGTGTGAACCCGGCGAAGCGTCAGTGCTTGATATCGGGTGGCAGCTTGCCGCCATTGGCGGCCAGCTTGGCCATGACCTGCTTGTGCAGCCAGATGTTCATGCTGGCGGAGTCGTTGCTGTCGCCGGTGTAGCCGAGCTCTTTCGCGAGATCCTTGCGGGCAGCAAAGCTGGAATCGATGTCGAGCGCTTTCATCAGGTCGACGATCGAGGTGCGCCACGCCAGTTTCTCGCCTTTGGCAGCGACCGCCTTGTCCAGGATCGGCGCGACGTCGACGGTCGCGGCGGCTGGTGCAGCGGCCCCACCGGACGATCCGGCCTCCGCGGCCGCGCCGCCGCCAGCCGGCGCAGCGTCTGCCTTGGTGCCGAAAATCGCGCTCATGATCTTTCCGAAAATGCTCATTGTTCGCTCCCAATGACTTGAGGATGGGGTGAGTCTCTGGTGGCACTGTTTGACCGGCAGCACCACGCCGGGATCGCTGGTAAGTCTAGCCAGCCGGATGAAGCTTGCCAATGAAACATTCACCGAAGCGTGAGTGCGTTTGTCGCTGTTTGGGAGTACGCTGCTGTCTCAGTTCGCGACATCGCCAGTTCCCAATCCGTCTTCGCGTCTGGCCTGATCGTGATCGTTTTATGAAATGGCGCGTTGGCGTCCTTCGGTTGGCGCGTGATGCGACCGCGAGGGAGACAGCGACCATGGCGACCTATCACGGCAATGTCACATCGATGGCGCAGAGTGGACCAGACGCCGCCGGTGCGCCCGTCATCCGAACCATCGGCCTATCAGACCTCCATCGGGCCTTGCAGCGCGGCTGGGAAGATTTCAAAGCCGTTCCAAGCCACGCCATCATCCTGTGCATCATCTATCCAGTGCTCGGACTGATGCTGGCGCGCGCCGTGCACGGCTATTCGGTTCTGCCGCTGTTGTTTCCACTGGCCGCGGGCTTTGCCCTGCTCGGCCCGTTTGCTGCGCTCGGCCTCTACGAAATGAGCCGCCGTCGCGAACGCGGCGAGCCGGCGAGCGCCTGGGATGCGCTCGAAGTCGTACGCTCGCCATCGTTCGGCGCGATGCTCGGGTTAGGTGTATTGTTGCTGGCGCTGTTCGTGACATGGGTAGCAACCGCGCAAGCGATCTACATCGCCGCGTTCGGCTATGCGGGCGCGACCGGTGCTTCCGATTTCGCCGAACGCGTGCTGACGACGCCACAGGGTTGGTGGCTGATCGTGGTTGGCTGCGGTGTCGGCTTCCTGTTCGCCCTCGCCGCGCTGTGCATCAGCGTGGTGTCGTTCCCCTTGATGCTCGACCGCCATGCCGGCGCCGGCGATGCGATGGTGACCTCGCTGCGCGCGGTCGCGCGAAATCCCGTACCGATGGCGGCCTGGGGCTTGATCGTCGCGGTGCTGCTGGTGGCGGGATCGTTGCCGGCCTTCCTCGGCCTTGCCGTCGTCATCCCCCTGCTCGGGCACGCCACGTGGCATCTCTATCGGAAGACGATTGAGCCGGAACTCAATCCGCAGCCGCTTCCGCCCCGCGCGCATCGCGAACGCAAGCCTGCGGCCGATTTCCCGGCCAATCTGTTCCCCTGGCGGCGCAAGGATAGCGCATAGGCTTGCACGGAACTCGATCGATCACACCGCCGGCCGAGCCGGCTGGCGGTGTGATCGTTCACCGCTCACTAACGATGAATTGAGCATCTTCAACGGAAAGCCATTGAAGGCAACGACATCAGCCTTGTTTTGGCCGATCTTGCTTCGAACATTCGACGTGACGTGGACACTAACCATCGATGATGCATCGATTGTGGAGCGAACGGCACGATGATTTCTCGCCTTTCCCTGCGCGCCCTTACCCTGGGCGCCCTGTTGCTGACTTCTGCGGCGTCCGCATTGGCGGCGCCCTGCGGCACGGGCCCGTTCGAAACGTGGCTGGAAGATTTCAAGAAAGAAGCTGCCGCCAAAGGGATCGCGGCTTCCGCCATCCAGGCTGGCCTGAGCGGCGTTACGCTCGACAAGAGCGTGCTGGCCCGCGACCATTCGCAGAAAGTGTTCAACCAGACGTTTGAGGAATTCTCCGGCCGCATGATTCCGCCCCGGCTGACCCGCGGCGCCAACATGCTCAAGCAGTACGGCTCGGTGCTCGGGCGCATCGAACAGGCTTATGGCGTGCCCGGCGAAGTGCTGGTGGCGATCTGGGGCCTGGAAACCGATTTCGGCGTCAACATCGGAAAATTCCCGACGCTGCGCTCGTTGGCGACGCTGGCCTATGACTGTCGCCGCACCGACCTGTTCAAGGCCGAGCTGATGGACGCGCTGCGCATCGTCGAGCGCGGCGATATCGCGCCGCAGGATTTGCGCGGCGCATGGGCGGGCGAAATCGGCCAGACCCAGTTCATGCCGTCGTCCTACATCAAGTTCGCGGTCGATTTCGACAGCAACGGACGCCGTGATCTGCTGCGCAGCCCCCCGGACGTACTGGCCTCGACCGCCAACTTCCTCGCCGGCCACGGCTGGCAACGCGGCAAGGACTGGGAGCCCGGCAGCGCCAATTTCGCCGCGATCAAGGAGTGGAACAAGAGCGAGGTCTACGCCAAGACCATCGCCCATTTCGCGACGCAGCTTTCGCGGGCGCCTTAGACTTGGCAACCACTCAAGGGGCCGGCCACAGCGATCGGCCCTTTGCCCTCAGGTCTGCGCCCGTTGTTGGCTTCGCGCGAGCGTATCCACCATTAGCCGGCCATCGCTGGCGCCTTTTGGGCGATGAAATCAGAAACTGATCGTCACCCGTAAAAATGAATATTTGTTCATTCATAATCAGCGCGTCACATGCGATTCGCGCATAAGAAGATTCCAAAAAGCTCGCTTTGAAGCATATTTTGTGCGCTGCACGCACTCACGGACTTGCGGTCGAGCCCTCCTGATCGCTATTTGGCCGACAGCGAGGTTAATTTGGAAATGACGGTAAGCCTCTAAATTTACGGCATTATTTTCAATGGGTGAAACACCGATGGGGCGGACGAGCCGACCAATCTTTCAGCCATACTGAAAAGTTAAGCGGCTCTTACCGTCGTCATGCGTTTTAGGATTAGCTGCATCGCAACATAGGAACTTCCGCACTGCAGTATTCAGCTCTATATTCATTTCAACGATGAGGCCGCACCCTAAAGGCTGAATCGCAAATTCAAGGAGACTACGATGTTACTTTCGCTCATCCGCATGATCCAGGCGTTCCGGGATTATCAGCGCAATGTCAGCGAACTGTCCCAGCTCAGCGATCGCGAACTGGCCGATATCGGCCTCGATCGTTCGGACATTCCGCGCGTTGCCGCCGGGAACTACACCAGCTGATTTTCGTTCAGCCGCCTGACGAACGGATAACGCCCGCCCCCGCTGCGGGCGTTGTCGTTTCTGGCCACTCGTTTGACGCGTTTTCTTCGCGCGAACCGGTATCCACCCGGATCAAGTCCGAGGCCATGCTTCGCTCGAAAACGCTATGGTAGGTGCGCTTGGCGCGAAAACGCGCTAACCCTTCGCACATGATTTCCTCCACTCCCCAAACTGACACCGTCCATGTGATTGGCGGCGGTCTTGCCGGTTCGGAAGCCGCCTGGCAGGTCGCCAATGCGGGCGTTCGCGTCGTCCTGCACGAGATGCGCCCGTTGCGGATGACCGAAGCGCACCGCACCGAGGGCCTCGCCGAGCTCGTCTGCTCCAACTCGTTCCGCTCGGACGATGCCGCCAACAACGCCGTCGGCCTGCTGCATGCCGAGATGCGCCGGCTGGGCTCGCTGATCATGCGCTGCGCCGATGCCAATCAGGTGCCCGCGGGTGGGGCGTTGGCGGTCGACCGCGACGGGTTTTCCGCAGCCGTCACCCGGGCCCTGCACGACCATCCACTGATCGAGATCGACCGGACCGAAATCGCCGGTCTGCCGCCCGCCGAATGGGCCAACGTGATCGTCGCGACTGGCCCTCTCACCTCGGCGCCGCTGGCCGAGGCTATCCGCGAGCTGACGGATGAGAACGCGCTGGCGTTCTTCGATGCGATCGCGCCGATCGTGCACAAGGATTCCATCGACATGTCGGTGGCGTGGTTTCAGTCGCGCTACGACAAGATCGGGCCGGGCGGCACCGGCGCGGACTACATCAACTGCCCAATGACCAAGGAGCAATACGACGCCTTCGTTGCCGCGCTGCTGGCCGGCGAGAAGGTCGACTTCAAGGACTGGGAGACCAACACGCCCTATTTCGACGGCTGCCTGCCGGTCGAAGTGATGGCCGAGCGCGGTCACGAGACGCTGCGGCACGGGCCGATGAAGCCGGTCGGGCTGACCAATCCGCATAATCCGACGGTCAAGCCCTACGCGATCGTGCAACTGCGGCAGGACAACAAGCTCGGCACGCTCTACAACATCGTCGGCTTCCAGACCAAACTGAACTACGGCGCGCAGCAGCGCGTATTCCGCACCATTCCGGGCCTCGAAAACGCCGAATTCGCCCGGCTCGGCGGCCTGCACCGCAACACCTTCCTGAACTCGCCAAAACTCCTCGATGGGCAGTTGCGGCTGCGGGCGCAGCCACGGCTGCGCTTTGCCGGGCAGATGACCGGCTGCGAGGGCTATGTGGAATCCGCCAGCATCGGCCTGATCGCAGGCCTTTACGCCGCGGCGAACGCCCGGGAGCAGTCGCTCGAACCGCCGCCGGTGACCACGGCGCTGGGGTCGCTGCTCGGGCATATCACAGGCGGCCACATCGAGACCATTGAAGCCGGAACGCGCTCATTCCAACCCATGAATATCAATTTCGGACTGTTCCCGCCGCTTGCGAGCTTGCCGACCAAGAAAGCGGATGGCACGCGGCTGCGCGGCAACGAGAAGACGGTGGCAAAAAAGCAGGCGCTCAGCGCTCGGGCGCTGGCTGATCTCGATCGCTGGATCGCCGATCATCTTCGTGTAGCGGCGGCGGCTTAGCACCATGAGTTTGACCAAGGACGACGCCGAGATCCTGTCGGCGCGATGGACCGAAGGCGTGCTGCTGAAGCGCGACGTGTTCTCGACCGTCGAACGCGGCCGCTTTCGCGAAGATGCCGGCGAGGTTGACGCGGTGTTGCGCCGGCTCGATCAGGTACCGCTGTGGTCCTATCCGCTCGCCCGCCATCTGTTCGCCCGCGAGCGCCGCGCGCTGGCGCTGGCGCGCGATCTCGACGCCGGCCCGAAGCTGCTCTGGGCCGGCCGAAGCGCGCTGGTGCGCGGCTTCATCGACGGCGTCGCGCTGCATCTGGCCAAGCCCCATGGCGACCTCGCCTATTTCCGCTCCGCCAAGCTCGCGCTTCGCAAGCTGCACCGCGCCGGCATCTGCCACAACGACCTTGCCAAGGAACAGAACTGGCTGCGTGGAAGCAACGGCCGCGCCTATGTGACCGATTTTCAACTGGCCGCCTGCTTCAAGACAAGAAGCCGCCTGTTCCGGATCGCGGCCTATGAGGACCTGCGGCATCTGCTGAAGCACAAGCGCAGTTATGCGCCACAGGCGCTGACGCCGATGGAGCGCAAGATTCTCGCGCGCAAATCCTTTGTCGCCAGTATCTGGCTCAAGACCGGCAAGAAGGTCTACCAAGCCATCACCCGCGGCCTGTTCAACTTCACCGATCGCGAAGGCGGCGGCCGCCGGCTGGTCAATGACGCGCCCGTCCTGATCGACCTGATCAGGAAGAACCCTGAAGTGCGCGACACCGCCATCGTCGCATTCGCCGACCGCCGCACCGGCGTCGGGCTGTACGCCTTCGTGGAGGCCGACAAGGTCGCGCTGGAAAAGCAGTTGCGCAGCGAACTCGCCGCAGCCAAGGGCGTTAAGCCGCCGGAGCATATCCAGGTGGTGCACGCCCTACCGCGCGATGCCGCCGGCAAGCCGCGCACCGAGATCCTGCAACTCGTCGCGATGAACCAGCTCGACCTGATCGAGCCGCTGATCACGAGCGAGGCTGATCGCGCGTTCCTGAAGGATATTCTGGAGAGCCGGAAGAACTTGCGCGATCGGTTTAACTTTGAGAGTGCCGAGTTGAATTCGCGGTAAGCCGCACCCGTCATTGCGAGGAGCGTAGCGACGAAGCAATCCACTCTTTCGCGGCTGCGGCGAGATGGATTGCTTCGCTTCGCTCGCAATGACAGTCTGGGTTGACTACCCGCCAAACTCCCTCGACCGCGACGCCCGCCACAGCGTCCACAGCGTCCGCAGCCGCGATGTCGCCTGCGGCACGAAGGGATCGAAGTCAGCACGTGACATGCGCTTCAGATCGCGGTGGACCAGCGCCAGCGAAAGGAACACCGGCCGCGCCTGCGGCGGCAGATGTATGAGCAGATCGAAGGCCGTGCGGAGATGCTTTCGGGCGTCTCCAACCAACTGGTCGATCGCGGCTCGCGCATTTGGCGTCTGCTTGCCCGAAAACACTTCCTCCATCCCGCTGCCGTGTTGCTGCAGCAATTGCAGCGGCAGGAATAGCTGTCGCCGCGCGGCATCGAGCGGCAGCGTTGCGATCACATGCGTCATGCCCTGGGCCAGCCCGGCATGGCGCGCGAGATGGTCGATCACGGCCGACGGCTGCGCCATGATCCGCGCGCCGAGCGAGAACAGCGCCGCGGAGGTGTCGGTGACGTACCCTTCCAGCGCCGCCATCGACGGCATCGGATCGTTGTAGAGGTCGAACTGATGCTCCTCGATCAGCCGCGACAGCAGTTCGATCGGCAGGCGAAATTCTTCGATCGTCTGCAGGAGTTCGGCCGCGACCGGATTGCCTTCGACGCCGCCATGGCCGGCGCCTTCCAGCATGTCGGTCCACCATTGCAGCCGCATCTCGCCCGGCAGCGGCTGGCTGACCTGCTCGCGCACGCGCGATATCTCGACATTGAAGGCGAAGACCGACAGCAACGCGCGGCGCTGCGCCGCCGGCAGGAACAGTGTCGACGCATAGCGGGCAAAGTCGTGCGTGCGCACCAGATCGGCGCAGAACGCGGCGGACTCTTTCGGCGTCGCGGCCCCGCTCATGGCACCGCGATCAACGCCGCCGCGACGCGCCGGCGCTCGCCCAGCATGATGTTGTAGGTGCGGATCGCTGGCCCCGTCTGCATCGCATCGAGCACGACGCGTACGGCGCGCAGCGCCTCGCGAAGGCCCCGCGGCGGCATCCAGACTTCAGTGCCGGTGCCGACGATCAGCGTGTCGATGGAATTGGCGGCCTTGAAGACGCGCGCCAGCGAATATTCGTCGATCTCGGCCGGTTTCGTAACCTGCCAGGCCCATATCCCGTCCGGCAGGCACAGCAGCGAGCCGCGATGCGACATGTCGGCGAAGGCGAAGCCCCCTTTGCCGTAGGCTTCGATCGGCGCCGACCTCGGAAGATGCGGAGCGTCCGAGGATGTGGCCATGTCTACTTCTTCGTTGGCTTATCCGGCGCGTCGCGGTGCTCGCCGACGCCAAGATAGATCAGGATCGGCGCGGCGATGAAGATTGAGGTGTAGGTACCGACCAGCACCACGCCGAACATCATGACCGCCGTGAAGCTGTGGATCGCGTGGCCGCCGAACAGCAGCAGCGCGAGCAAGGCCAGCGTCACCGTGACGTGGGTGATGATCGAGCGCGACAGTGTCGAATTGATGGACTCGTTCAGAAGCTGCGGCATCGGCATTTTCTTGTACCGGCGCAGCATTTCCCGAATGCGGTCGTAGATCACGACCGTGTCGTTCAGGGAGTAGCCGAGAATGGTCAATAGCGCCGCGATGCTGGTGAGGTCGAAATCGACCTGGGAGATCGACATGAAGCCGATCGTCAGCACGATATCGTGGACGTTGGCGATCATGGCGCCCAATGCGAACTGCCATTCGAATCGGAACCAGAGATAGATCAGGATCGCGATGATCGCGAGCATCAGGCCGACCATGCCATAGGCCAGCAGTTCGCCGGAAACACGCGGTCCCACCACTTCGACGCGGCGGTATTCGACGGTGTCGCTGAGCGCGCCGCGGACCTTCTGCACCGCAGCCTGCTGCGCGGCATCGCCGCCGGGCTGTTCGGCAACCCGGATCAGCACGTCCGAGGGACCGCCGAACTGCTGCAACTGGATGTCGCCGAGTCCGAGCGTGCTCAATTTCGCACGCATCGCACCGATATCGGCGGGGCCGGACTTGTTCTGCACCTCCAGGAGCGTACCGCCCCTGAAGTCGATGCCGAAATTCAGCCCATGGGTGAAGAACAGCACGATCGCGACGATCGAAAGCGCCGCCGAAATCGGAAAGCTGATGCGGCGAAAGCGGGTGAAATCGAAATGCGTGTCGTCAGGGACGATGCGCAACGGCGGCAAGAGATCGAGCACCGCAACCACGGTCAGCACGACAATCAGAATGCCAAGCCCAATGAGAACGTATTGAGTCACGAACCAGATTCCTAGATCGGCACGGTTTTGGGCCGCTTCCACCGCACCCAGCCGGCGACGATCAGGCTGGTGAGAGTAAACGCGGTGAAGACCGTGGTGATGATGCCGATGCCGAGCGTAACGGCGAAGCCGCGGACCGGGCCGGTGCCGATATAGAACAGCACCGCGGCGGCGATGAAGGTGGTGATGTTGGAGTCCAGAATTGTCGCCAATGCGCGACGGAATCCCGCGTCGATCGCCGAAATCGGGGTTCGCCCGTGACGTAGCTCTTCGCGGATGCGCTCATAGATCAGCACGTTGGAGTCGACGGCGATGCCGACCGTCAGCACGACGCCGGCGATGCCGGGCAGCGTCAGCGTGGCGTTGAGCAGCGACAGGATGCCGAAGATCATCGCGACGTTGATGGCCACCGCGATGTTGGCGAATACGCCGAACAGGCGGTAGGTCACCAGCATGAACACGATGACCATGATCGAGCCGATGTAGGCGGCAAGTTTGCCCTTCTCGATCGAGTCCTGGCCGAGGCCGGGACCGACGGTGCGCTCCTCGATCACGGTCAGCGGCGCCGGCAGTGCGCCGGCACGCATTAGCAGCGCGAGTTCGTTGGCCGCCTGCACCGTGAAGCTGCCGGAAATCTGCCCCTGGCCGCCGGTGATCGGCTCGCGGATCACGGGTGCGGATATCACCTTGTTGTCGAGGACGATGGCAAAGGGTTGCCCGACATTTTCCGACGTCGCCTGCGCGAATTTACGCGAGCCCGAACTGTTGAACTTGAAGTTCACGATCGGCTCGTTGGTGCGCTGGTCGAAGCCCGGCTGCGCGTCGGTCAGGTCGCCGCCCGACACCAGCACCTGCCGTTTGATGACGTAGGGAACCTTGGGCGATTGCTCGCTCATCAAGACTTCCGAATCCGCCGAAACCCGCCCCGACTGAGCCTGATCCGGCGACACCGACGGATCGACCATGCGGAATTCCATCTTGGCGGTCTGGCCAAGGATGCGCTTCAGGTCGGTTGGATCCTGCAATCCCGGTACTTGGACCAGGATGCGATCGGTGCCTTGCCGCTGGATTAAGGGCTCGACCGTGCCCAATTCGTTGATACGGCGCTCGACGATCTGGATCGACTGTTCAATCGTTTGCCGGATGCGTTCGGTAATGGCGGCTTGCGGCACGGTGAGACGGAACAGGCCGCCGCCGGCGTCCGAAACTTCGAGGCTGCGCTGCCCTGAGGAGCCGAGCAGACCGCCGAGCGGCTGCGACAGCTCGCGCAGCTTGGTGAGGGCCGCCTGCTGGTCACTCTCCTTGACGCGGACTTCGGCGGCGTCGCCGCGGACGGAAAGGCCGGTATAGCCGATCTTGGCGTCGCGCAGTACGCGGCGGACCTCATCGCGCACCTGGTCGAGCTTTTCCTTCTTCACGTAGTTGGAATCGACTTCGAGCAGCAGGTACGAGCCGCCCTGCAAATCGAGGCCGAGCACGATGTGGCGCTGCGCCCAGAGCGGCCAGGTCTTCACTCTCTCCTGGGAAAAGAAGTTCGGAACCGCGAACAGGCAGACGACGAGCGCGGTCATTATGATCGCCAGCGCCTTCCACCGCGAGAAATACAACATCGAGTTGACCCGTCAGATCCAGGAAATGCGCCGCGGCAAGCGGCGCGGAAAACTCAGCTCGCGGACGTCTCGTCCTTGCTCTCACTCTTTTCCTTGGCCGGCTCGCCCTTGGCGCGGACGCCCGAAATCATCTGCCGCATCTGCCGCACACGGACGCCGTCCGAAATCTCGAACTCGATCTGGTCGTCGTCGACCACCTTGGTCACCTTGCCGACCAGGCCGCCCGAGGTGACGACGGTGTCGCCGCGCCGGATGTTTTTGACCAGTTCCTGATGATCCTTCACCTTCTTCTGCTGCGGGCGCAGAATCAGGAAATACATGATCACGAAGATCAGCGCGAACGGCAGCAGTGACATCAACATGCTGTTGGCATCGCCGCCGGCCGCAGCCTGGGCGTACGCAGGGGTAATCAGCATCGAACAATCCTCGTGAGACGGAAAAGAACCGGCCATGCCTGGGCTTAGCGCCTTGGGCAAATCGCCCGGTCCCCGGGGCAAATTCGCGCGGACTATAGCGGCGGCGGGCCCAATTGCAACGTGGCCGGCCCTCTCATTTAGGCCGCTTGCGGGACCTTCCAAGGCCCGTTAAGGCTGCGCGGTCAGGAACTGCAAAAATGTCGAAAAAAGCCAAGAAAACCGCGGCTCAAACAGCGGCGCGCACCACCCCCAAAGTGGCCTCGCGAGCGGTCGCGAAAACCGCGACAAAACGTCCGGCAAACAGCCTCAACGGCGCCACCGCCGAGCGGATCGCCACGGCGCTGGAAGCCATCGCCGTCCACCTTTCCGCGGCCTCCCCGGCGACGGCCACCCTTGAGCAGTTCGGTTCTGCGGACGCCTTTGTCTGGCATCCGGACGGACGGCTTTCGCCGGTGCCGCGGGTCAGCCGCGTCGACCTTGGGCTGCTTAGGGGTATCGACCAGGTGCGCGACATCCTGATCGAAAACACCGAGCGCTTTGCCGACGGGCTGCCCGCGAACAACGCGCTGCTGTGGGGCGCGCGCGGCATGGGCAAGTCGTCGCTGGTGAAGGCCACTCACGCCAACATCAACATCGACCGCAAGCCGGCCGACCGGCTGAAGCTGATCGAGATCCACCGCGAGGATATCGAGAGCCTGCCGGGCTTGATGGATCTCCTGCGCAGCTCCGATTTCCGCTTCATCGTGTTCTGCGACGACCTCTCCTTCGACGGCAACGACGCCTCCTACAAATCGCTGAAGGCGGTGCTGGAAGGCGGTATCGAGGGACGCCCCGACAACGTCATCCTCTACGCCACCTCGAACCGGCGGCACCTGCTGGCGCGCGAGATGATCGAGAACGAACGCTCGACCGCGATCAACCCGGGTGAAGCGGTCGAGGAGAAAGTCTCGCTGTCGGATCGCTTCGGGCTTTGGCTCGGCTTCCACCGCTGCAGCCAGGATGAATATCTGGCGATGGTGCGGGGCTATTGCGGCCATTTCGGCATCGCGATGGCCGACGAAGAGCTGGAGCGCGAAGCGCTGGAATGGTCGACCACGCGCGGCTCCCGTTCGGGCCGCGTGGCCTGGCAGTTCACGCAGGAACTGGCGGGACGGCTGGGCGTGCGGCTCTCGGGGAAGTAGGCGACGCGCGAGAACCCGTAGCCCGGATGGAGCGCAGCGCAATCCGGGATCAGTCTGACCACTGGCGAGAGCGGCCCCGGATTTCGCTTCGCTCCATCCGGGCTACGCTCGCCTCACGCCCCGTTCAGGAATTGAAGCGGGTCAACCGGTGAAGATCCCTTGCGGATCTCGAAGTGGAGCTGCGGCGACCCCACCTCGCCCGATTGACCCGATTTGGCAATGATCTGGCCGCGCTTGATCGTATCCCCGCGCTTCACCATCAGTTCACTCGCATGGGCATATGCGGTGACGTAACCGTTGGAGTGCCGCACCAGAACCAGATTGCCGTAACCCTTGAGCTCGTTGCCGGAATAGGCGACCACGCCATCTTCCGCGGCTTTCACCGGCGTACCTTCCGGCACCGCCAGGTTGATACCGTCATTCGATTTGCCGTTGGTCTTGGCGCCGTAGCTCGTGATCACCTTGCCGCGCACCGGCCAGCGGAAGGTCGGCAGAGCGCCGGTGGCTTCGCTTGATTTGACCGACGCGGCTTCGACGACGGGCTTTTCTTCGGCAACATTGGTGGTCGCCTGTGCCAGCCGCGCGGCCTGCGGCGGACCGCCGGCTGCGGCCAGCTTGGTGGCAGGCGCCGCAACCGGGGCGACCGGCTGGGCAGGTACGGCGGCGACGACGGGCTGCGCCACTGGCGCGACGGCCGCGGACTTCGAACCGGGCACGGTGAGCTTCATGCCGAGGCTGAGCTTGGCGGACTGATCGAGATTGTTGGCCTTGGCGAGTTCGGCAACCGGGACATGATTGCGGCGCGCGATGCTCATCAGCGTATCGCCGCGATTGACGATATGGACGCTCGACGGCGCAGCCGCGGCGGCAACCGGCTTGCTGGCCGCCGGCGCGGCCGCAGCCGCAGCCACCGCCGTCTGCCGCGGAATGATCAGTTGCTGGCCGGGCGACAGGACCCGCGGGCCCTTGTAGCCGTTGGCCTGCAGGATCGCGGCGGCTGAAACGTTGTAGCGCTTGGCCAGAATGTCCAGCGTGTCGCTGGTGCCGACGATGATCGAGGTGCCGTTCGGCGCAGCCGGGCGCGCGGCCGCGACCGAGCGCGGCGGTACCGTGGCGGTGGTCTCGATCGGCGGCTGGGATGGCGGCGCATAGGAGGAAACCCCGCGCCCTCCTCCCGACACCCCGCCAGGGCTGGCCGGATAAGCCTGCGGTGTAACGACGGCGGGCGGCGGCAGAGCCTGGGACTGGAATTGCGGCGCAGACGCCTGCGGCCGGCCGTATTGCGGCAGCTCGCGGCGTTCAGCGGCGGGCGGGCGCACCGAACCGGTGGCTTCGGGCTGCGAGGCAAAGGGATTGGAGAACGAGCTATCGGAAAAGCGCGTCTGCATATCGGCGCTGCAGCCGGCAAAGCCGACCGACATCAGCGTCAGCACCGCGACCTGCGGCATCCGACGCGAGCGAAGCAACTCGGCGACACGGGACATGGTTACTCACTCGTACGCAACAAAATACTGTTTTGAGTAAACACTGACCGAGTAAATAACCGCTTAACCCTTGGAATAAGATGTTGGAGGGAACCGCCAATCCGGGATTCTACAGCTCTCGCGCAATTCCCGGCAGCGCCGGGACGAAGCGGACATCGACCAATTCCTTGCGCTCGAAACCGCTATCTTTCCTGGTCACCCTGACCAGCGTCTGGGTGCCGTGATGCGGACCGACCGGTGCGATCAGGATGCCGCCGGGCTCAAGCCGCCGCTGCAGGGTATCGGGGATTTGCTCCATCGCGGCGGTGACGATGATGCGATCGAAATCGCCGGCGCCCGGCGGAATGTCGAAGCCGTCGCCATACATCACCTCGATATTGAAATAGCCGAGCGCTTCGAGCCGGTCGCGGGCCGTGTCCGCCAGCGTCCGATAGCGCTCGATGGTCAGGACATGCGCGCACAGCCGCGACAGCACCGCGGCCTGATAGCCGGAGCCGGTACCGATCTCGAGCACCTTGTGGTCCTTCCGCAGCTGCAGCTGCTCGGTCATGTAGGCCACCACGAAGGGCTGGCTGATGGTCTGCCCGCAGGCGATGCCGAGCGCACTGTCGCGATAGGCGTGACCGCGGTCGCCAGCCGCCACGAAAACCTCCCGCGGCACCTCTTCCATGGCGCGCAGTACCGCCTGGTCGCTGATCCCCCGCCGCCGCAGGGTGAGCTGAAACATCATCTTCTCGGGCGGTTCTTGCGACATTGCGGTCTCGCGGCGGGCTCAGGCCCCGCCGAGATGTAATAGCGTCCGCGCACTTAAGGAAGAATTTCCTCAAGATTTCGGTTCCGGCTACCGGAACTGTTGTTGCGCCCCCGGCGTTAGGGCACGGCAAATCCACAGCCGGAGTCTTTGCTTAAATGCGTGCCGGTTCATGTCGACGTTGCGCCAAGGGGTGTTTTTTGCGAACCTCAAAGCCTTGGAAGGGCAAGGATTCCCCTCATGATAGCGACACGGCCGGCAGGCTGTTCTGTTTTCCTCGTCGAAGACGAGGTGATGATCCGGATGATGGTCGCTGACATGCTGGAAGAGCTGGGCCACAGCGTAGCTGCCGAGGCCGGCGAAATCGGCGAAGCGGTCAAGCTGGTGCAATCGACCGAATTCGATCTCGCCATTCTCGACGTCAACGTCAACGGCAAGGTGATCACGCCGGTCGCCGAGCTTATCACGGCGCGCAACCTCCCGTTTATCTTTGCGACCGGCTACGGCTCCTCCGGCCTGCCCCAGGAATATCGCGACCGCCCCGCACTGCAGAAGCCGTTCCAGCTGGAAACGCTGGCCCAGGTGATCGCCGCTACGATGAAGAGCGCCCCGGTTTAAGTGTTATCCGCGTGCTCAGCTGTCATCATCCGCGTAGGCGGATGATCCAGTATCCCAGAGACCTGCGATTGAACCGAGAAGCCGCGGCGTACTGGATACCCGCCTTCGCGGGTATGACGAGTTCGGCCGGAGCCTACTTCAACGTCGTCGTCAGCTCTTCCGAAAACGCCTCGTCCGTGCGATCGAGCCGCAGCGGCGTGACCGATACGTAGCGCGCCGCAAGTGCGGCAAGATCGGTGCCTTCGGCCGGCGTATCCATCATCGCCGCGCGCTCAAAGCCGATCCAGAAATACGGATTGCCGCGGCCGTCGTGGCGCTTGTCGACCTTGAGGAAGCCGAGGTTGCGCTTGCCCTGACGCGTCACGCGCACGCCCTTGACCTGGTCGGGCGTGCAGGCGGGAAAATTGACGTTGATCACAGTATTTTTCGGCACGCCCGCATCGATCACCTTGCGCAGGATATCGGGGCCGAATTTCAGCGCGGTGTCCCACAGCGGCGCGTGACGAGTCTCGATGGAAAATTCCTGGCTCAACGCAAACGACGGGATTCCCAGGATCGTGCCTTCAAGGGCACCGGCGATGGTGCCGGAATAAACCACGTCCTCGGCGACGTTGCGGCCCTTGTTGACGCCGGACAGCACCAGATCCGGCATCTTCTCGCCGAGGATGTGACGCGAGCCCATGATCACGCAATCGGTCGGCGTGCCCCGCACCGCGAAATGGCGCGGACCGACTTCGCGCAGCCGCAGCGGATCGTTCAGCGACAACGAATGCGAGACGCCGGACTGATCGAGCTCCGGCGCCACGATCCAGACGTCGTCGGACAGCGCGCGGGCGATTTCCTCGACGATCTTCAACCCCGGCGCATGAATGCCGTCGTCGTTGGTGCAGAGAATTCGCATCCGTCAAAATGCCTTCTGGTTCAGGTCGGGGCAGGCGCTTACCTTTGGGCGTCGTCTTATCCGGCTATCGCGGCTGAGGCAAACCGGCCGATTTCCTCATGTTTTCTTCATCCAGACCCGCCAAGGGCGCGCGAATCTGGCGCTGCCATCGATTTTCATCTGCAGGTCCGGCGATTGCTGCTCGGGCGGCGCGATGGGAACAGGCGGCGGCGGTGCAACTATCGATGTCGATCCCGCCTGCGGCTGCGGATGTCGCGTTCGCGCAACCGCCAGCCCCTTGTCGAAGTCCGCGGCGTTGAGCCATTCCTTGGCATGCATACGCTCGATCAGGTCATCGTCCCACAGGCCGGCCACTTCGATATCGAAGGCGCCCTTCAGCCGCTGGTCGACCAATTGCATCCCGTGGCCGGTAACAGCCCATTGCCTCCCGATCCAAAAGATGTCGCGATGCAATGCCATTTTGCCTTGCGCTATTTGTCCCGCTCGATGGTCTTGAGCCCGCCCATATAGGGCTGCAACACGTCGGGCACCGCGATCGCGCCGTTTTCCTGCTGATAGGTTTCCATGACCGCAATCAGCGCGCGGCCGACCGCCGTGCCGGAGCCGTTCAGCGTATGAACGAAACGCGGCTTGCCGTCGGGCCCACGCGAACGCGCATCCATCCGCCGCGCCTGGAAGTCGCCGCACACCGAGCAGCTCGAGATTTCGCGGTAAGCCCCGCCCTCGCCCTGCCCCGGCATCCAGACCTCGATGTCGTAGGTTTTTTGCGCGGAAAAGCCCATGTCGCCGGAGCACAGTGTCATCACGCGATAATGCAAATCGAGCCGGCGCAATACTTCCTCGGCGCAGGACAACATACGCTCATGCTCGTCGCGGCTGGTCTCGGGCGTCGCGATCGAGACCAGCTCGACTTTTGTAAACTGATGCTGCCGGATCATGCCGCGGGTATCGCGGCCCGCAGCGCCCGCTTCTGCGCGGAAGCACGGCGTCAGCGCGGTCAGCCGCATCGGCAGCTCTTTTTCGTCGACAATGGATTCGCGGACGAGATTCGTCAGCGAGACTTCCGCGGTGGGAATGAGCCCGAGACGCTCGGTCTTCAACCGCTCGTCGGGCGCCACAAGCAATTCGCCCTTGATGGCCCAGAACTGGTCGTCCTCGAATTTCGGCAATTGGCCCGTGCCGAACATCACGTCGTTGCGCACCAATAGCGGCGGGTTGATTTCGGTGTAACCATGCTCGCCGGTGTGGAGATCGAGCATGAACTGACCGATGGCGCGCTCCAGCCGCGCCAGCCCCCTCTTCAGCACCACGAAGCGCGCGCCGCTCAATTTCGCGGCGGCCTCGAAATCCATGTAGCCGAGCGCGCCGCCGAGATCGTCATGCGGCTTCGGCGTGAAGGCATAGTTGCGGATCTTGCCATAGAGGTGGCGCTGCACGTTGCCGTGCTCGTCTGTGCCTTCGGGCACATCGTCGAGCGGCAGATTCGGAATAGCGGCAAGTTCTTTCGCCAGCTCCTCGTCCGCGATCTTCGCGGTAAGCTCAAGCTCCGGCATCGTGGTCTTGAGCTCGGCGACTTCCGACATCAGTCTGTTGGCGCGCGCGTCGTCCTTGGCCTTCTTGGCCTCGCCGATTTCCTTCGACGCCGCATTGCGCCGCGCCTGCGCCTGCTCGGACGCCAGGATCGCCGCGCGACGCTTTTCATCGATCGCCAGCAGCGCAGCCGACAACGGCGCCAGCCCGCGGCGCTTCAGTCCGGCGTCGAACGCCTGGGGGTTGTCGCGGATCGATTTGATGTCGTGCATGGCCACAATTCCTGCGTCATGGCCGGGCTTGTCCCGGCCATCCACGTCTTGGCTGCGTTAGAACAAGTCGTGGATGCCCGGGTCAAGCCCGGGCATGACGAATCATTGGCAGCACGGCGCGATGATAGAAAAAAAGGCGGCGAACGCGCCCCCCTACTCGGCCGGGTTGGCTTCCGGGGGCGGGCTGGCGGGCGGAGGCGTGGTCGAGGCCTGCGCGGCCGCGGCCTTCTTTTCCACCATGCGGACGGCAACGATGGCGCCCTCGTAGAGCAGCAGCAGCGGTATCGCGAGCGAGGCCTGGCTGATCACGTCGGGCGGCGTCAGGACGGCTGCGATCACGAAGGCGATGACGATGAAATAGCGCCGCTTCTCGCGCAGCATCTGCGAGGTGACGATGCCGATCCTCCCCAAAAGCGTCAGGATCACCGGCAGCTGGAACGCGATGCCGAAGGCGAAGATCAGCGACATCATCAGCGACAGATACTCGCCGACCTTCGGCAACAACTGGATCTGCGCGGACTCGTCACCGCCGGTCTGCTGCATGCCGAGCGAGAACCGCACCAGCATCGGCAGCACGATGAAGTAGACCAGCAGCGAACCGAGCGCGAAGAAGAACGGCGTGGCGACCAGGTAAGGCAGGAACGCGCCGCGCTCGTGCTTGTAGAGGCCGGGCGCCACGAACATGTAGATCTGCCCGGCAACGATCGGGAACGAGATGAAGGCAGCGCCGAACATCGCCAGCTTCAACTGGGTCAGGAAATATTCCAACAGCGCGGTGTAGATGAATTTCGAATTTTCGGCGCCCGCGACCCAGACGAACGGCCAGACCAGCACGTTGTAGATCTGCTTGGCGAAGAAGAAGCAGAAGATGAACGCTATGCCGAAGGCCAACAGCGCCTTGATCAGCCGCGAGCGCAGCTCGATCAAGTGATCCATCAATGGCGCCTTGCTGGCCTCGATATCCTCAATGGTCATGACGCTTTGGCGTCCTTGAGAACGTCAGGCGCCACCGGCGCGATATCCTGCGCCGCCGCCTGAACCTCACGCGTGATCACAAGCGGCTCGGACGCCGCCGCATGCGCCTCGGCTTCGACGAAGGTCTCCGGCGTCGGTGCGGCCGGCGTAGTCGGGGTGACGGGTTCGCCGATCGCGGACGCCACTTGGGCATCGTTGGGAGCGGTGGCGGGCTTGTCGATATCGCCGATCTGCAGGGCGTCGCCGACATCCTTCTGCAGCGAGGTCATGAGGCTGCCGGGGGAAAGCGCCGTCGCGGAGTCCTTGACCTCGTCGAAGCTTTTCTTCAGGTCGGCCATTTCGGCCTCGCGCATGGCTTCCTGGAACTGGCCCTGGAATTCAGAGGCCATTTTGCGCGCCTTGCCCATCCATTGCCCGACCATGCGCAAGACGCCCGGCAGTTCTTTCGGGCCGATGGCGATCAGCGCGACAACCGCGATGACGACCAGTTCACTCCACCCGATGTCGAACATGAATTCTTCCGCTCGCGCGAGACGTCCGCGCCCCAATCCATCATAGCCAAGATTTGGAGCCGCCCGCGCCGTTTCTCAACCGGCATCCTCTAAACTGACGCCTGGTTCAAGATGCCTGGTTCAGACAGCCTTGCTGCCGACATCGGTCCGCGCCGCGGTGGGCGCCGGCGCCGCATTGTGATCGATGGTCTTCACCGGCTCAGCGGGCTTTTCGGGTGCCTTGTCATCGTCCTGCAAGCCCTTCTTGAAGGACTTGATGCCCTGCGCGACGTCGCCCATCAGATCCGAGATCTTGCCGCGGCCGAACAACAGCAGGACCACTGCGATCACGACGATCCAGTGCCAAATGCTAAGCGAACCCATCCTGCAACTCCTCCAAAAGAGACGGCCGGCTTCCGGCCAAGCTTTGGCGGAAGGTAGGCCCGAGAGGTGTCAAAAACAAGGACCCCTGCCGCGGCAAATCGCTGTCGCGGCTACGTATTATGGCTATCATTAACCCCGCTTGCGGGGCTAGCCGGCTGAGCCTTCAGAACCAGCTCCACCGCCCTCTTCGGGCTCGGCGGCCGGGGCCAGCAGGAGTTCCAGAGTATCGCCGGCGTCGAGCGGATCCTCGTCCTCACGCAGTGCCGCGTCGTCCGACGGCGTCGGAACGCTGAAGCCGGAAGGCAGCCGCGAATCCAGTAGCCCCGTCCCCTTCAGCTCTTCCAGGCCCGGCAGGTCGCCGAGCGCTTCCAGGCTGAACTGCGACAGGAACGCTTCCGTTGTGCCGAAGGTTAGCGGCCGGCCCGGCGTCTTGCGGCGGCCACGGGGGCGGATCCAGCCGGTTTCCAGGAGCACGTCGAGTGTTCCCTTGGATGTGATCACGCCGCGGATATCCTCGATCTCGGCACGCGTCACCGGCTGGTGATAGGCGATGATCGCGAGCACCTCGATCGCCGCCCGCGACAGGCGCCGCGTCTCCGTGCTCTCGCGCGTCATCAGCCACGACAGATCGCCGGCGGTGCGAAACGTCCATTTGTTGGCGACGCGCACCAGATTGACGCCGCGCGGGGCATATTCCGCCTGCAGTTGCGCCAGCGCTACCTTGACGTCGACGCCATCGGGCATGCGCTTGGCAAGCGCCGCCTGATCGATCGGCTCGGCAGAGGCAAACAGCAGCGCTTCGAGAAGACGCAATTCCTCCGGCCGCGCCTCAACTTCGGTATTCTGGTCGATGGGATGATCCTCGGCATCTTCCATGCGTTTTTCCGCCAGGCTTGCCATGGCTAGGTCTCCTTCCACTACTCGACCGTCATATCCGGCGCGGGCATCGCTGCCTGCGGCGGACGCTTACGAAAATACAGCGGCGCGAACGCCTCTTTCTGGTTCAATTCCATCTCGCCTTCGCGCACCAGTTCGAGTGCTGCAGCGAAGCTCGACGCGAACACCGTCGCCCGCTGCGAGGGATCGACCACGTAGCTGAGCAGGTAATCGTCGAGGCAGCTCCAGTCTTCGGCTTCGGTCATGCCGACCAGCCGCTCCAGCGAGGCGCGCGCTTCAGCCAGCGACCACACCGTGCGCTTGGCCAGATGCACCGTCGCCAGCACGCGCTGCTGACGCTGCACGGCATAGGCCGTGAGCAGGTCGAACAGCGTGGCGGTGAATTTGGGATGCTTGATTTCGGCGATCGATTCCGGATTACCGCGCGGAAAGATATCGCGCTGGAACTGCGGCCGGTTCATCAGCCGGTTGGCGGCTTCGCGGATGGCCTCGAGCCGCCGCAGCCGGTTGGCGAGCGCGGTCGCCATTTCCTCCGCGCTCGGTCCGTCCGGCGTCGGCGGTTCGGGCAGCAGCAGGCGCGATTTCAGGTATGCCAGCCAGGCGGCCATCACGAGGTAGTCGGCCGCCAGTTCAAGACGGATCTTTCGCGCGGCCTCGATGAACGTCAGATACTGATCGGCCAGCGCCAGGATCGAAATCTTGGCGAGATCGACCTTCTGCTGCCGCGCCAGCGTCAGCAGCAGGTCGAGCGGGCCCTCATAGCCCTCGACGTCGACAACCAGCGCCGCCTCGCTGTCGGCGATTTCGGCGGGCCGTCCGGTTTCAAACGATAGAATTTCCGCGGTCATGCCGTTCCTACCCGATCCGTCAACGCTTCCAGTTCAGCCCGTGCCGCCTGCCGGTCGAAGGGCTCAGGCTGTTTTCGCGAGGCCAATGCCCGCCTGGCGCGATCCAGCGCTTCGCCCGCCAGCTCCGGCGTCTCGCGCGCCACATCGCGCATCTCGTCGAGCTTGCCGTTGCAATGCAGGACCATGTCGCATCCGGCGTTGACGATGGCGCGGGTCCGCTCGGCGATCGATCCCGCCAATGCATTCATGGACACGTCATCACTCATCAACAAGCCTTGGAACCCAATTACGCCGCGAATCACCTGCCGGATGATTGTCGCAGAAGTCGTCGCCGGTTGGGCGGGGTCTAATGCGCTAAACACAACATGTGCGGTCATGGCCATCGGCACGTCCGACAGCGGTTGAAAGGCCGCGAAATCGGTCCGTTCCAGCTCTTCTCGCGACGTATCAACGGTCGGGAGCCGCAAATGGCTATCCGCAGTGGCCCTTCCATGGCCGGGAATGTGCTTCAGGACGGGCAGGACGCCACCCTGCTCCAGCCCCTCGGTGACAGCGCGGGCGATCGCTGCGACCTTGCCCGGCTCGGTTCCATAGGCCCGGTTGCCGATCACGGCGTCGGCCCCGGCCACCGGAACATCCGCCAGCGGCAGGCAGTCGACGGTGACGCCGAGGTCGATCAGGTCGGCCGCGATCAGGCGCGAGCTGAGCCGCGCAGCCTTCAGCCCCAGCGCCTTGTCGAGGTCGTACAGCGCCCCGAAGGCGGCGCCGGGCGGATAGACCGGCCAATGCGGCGGCCCCAGCCGGGCCACCCGCCCGCCTTCCTGGTCGATCAGCACCGGAGCATCCGCTTCATCCAGGCAATTCCGCAATTCCCCAACAAGCGCAGATACTTGATCCGGCGTCTCGACATTGCGTTTGAATAGGATGAAGCCCCATGGGCGCTCGGCACGGATGAACTCGCGCTCCGTGGCGCTGAGTTCCAGTCCCGATACGCCCGTGATGAATGCGCGGCTGCTCATGGGGGCCGATTAGGCCCCTCACGGCTCCGCGGTCAAGGAAACCGGAGATAATTCTACGGGATAAAGCACTGCCCCCCGGCAGACTTCAGCTCGGTGCAGAACTGCACGGCCTCCTGCCGCGTGCGGTACGGGCCGACCATGGCGCGATACTTGGTCTTCCCATCAGCCAGATCCACCCGCCTGATGACAGGCGAACGGGAACCGAGCACGGACGCATACTTGCCCTGCGCCGCGCGGAACGACTCCCTGGCCGCGGACTCGCTGTCCTGCGACGTCACCGATACCAGAAAACTGCCTCCACCCTCGGAAGCTGCAGCCGGCGCGGTTTGCGTCGGGTTGGTCGCAGCCACGCGGGTCGACGGCTCCGATTCGCCCGCCTGAGGCGCGAGCGACATCGGCGTGTTGGCGCTGGCATTGGCGGAAGCCGGGTTACGCGCCGGCGGTGCTCCGGGAGCCGGAGCAGCGACGCCGCGCGTCGGCGGCTTCGGCGGCGGCGCGCTGGCGCCTGCCGGGATGCCGCCATTGTCAGCGGCGTCGCCCTTGACGGCGAGCGTCTTGATCCTGCGCGGCTCGTTGTTCGGCATCGTACCGGTGGCGGCAGGCATCGGCGCCGACGGCGATACACTTGAGGCCGGCGGCGGGTTGGCGTTCTGGTTCAACGGCGGAAACACCACGCGGGGTGCCCCCGAGCGGGAATTGACGTCGACCGGCGTTTCTTCGCGCGACACCAGCTTCTCGCCGCCATCGCCCGACAGCATGCGGTCAGGGTTCTTGGCGGCACTTGCGTCGGACTGCGCCGGCACCACCTTGGTCGGGCTGTTGTCGGCCCTGATGATCGGCGGCTCGCCCGAGCGGGGCGAACCGACAAAGGTGCGATAGGCAAAGGCAGCCCCCGTCCCCACTACGGCCAGCGCCAGCACGGCGGCAACCGTCATCAGGCCGCTCGAGCGCTTCTTCGGCGCAGGCTCTTCCTCATATTCGCCCTGGTAGGCGTAGGGATCGTCCGGATAGGCCGGATCGCGCTGATAGTCGTGCTCGCCGGTCTCTAACCGTCCATACAGCGCATCGTCGTAGCGCGACGGGTCCTGCTGCGGCTCGTCGGCATATTGCTGAGGCTGCTCGTCGTAGTCCTGCGCGGGCGGCGCTTGATACGCGGGCACCTGCGGCGGCTGGGCTGCGTAGCGATGCAAGGGATGCACCGGCGCCGGCTGGTACTCCGGCTCGTCATCGTATTTCTGCTCGTCATCGTATTTCTGATTGTATTCCTGCGGCAGCGGCGGCGGAGGCAGCGGGGTTTCGTGGCGCGCGCGCTGCATCCATGCCGGCGGGCTCGGAGGAGCATCGGGCAGCTCTTCCGGCGGATCATATTGCTGTGGGCGCACGTTGGCCCGCGACTGCAGCGGGCGCGGCGCGGGCTTGGCCGCGGCCCCGAGCGGATCATTCTGCCCGATCAGCCTCGCGAGCTCGGCAAGCGGATCACTCTCGCCGCGATCTTCGTCGGCGGAGGGAAAAGGTCGGTCCTGATATCGATTAGCCATCGTGATGATGCATCCCCTACGGGACAGCGCCAACTCGCCATGTCAAACAAACCATGACGAGCGTGGCCCCTGCCAGATACCCCACGAACCCCCATTCGTGAAGGCCTTCGCCCCTGCCTACCGCATCTCGGTCGGGGCGTGGACGCCGAGAACGGCTAAGCCCGATGCCAGAACCGAGACGACGCCCTGAACCATCGCCAGTCGCGCCCTCGTGATCTCTGCATCATTAGTTATAATGAAGCGTAAATAGGGCAAATCCCGCCCTTTCGTCCATAACGCATGAAATTCACTGGCCAAATCATATAGATAAAACGCGATTCGGTGCGGCTCATGCGCCACCGCCGCAGCCTCGATTATTCTGGGATAGAGCGCCAGCCGTTTCAAAAGGTCCAGTTCGGCCGGATCGGTCAGCAGGGCCACCGGGGCGTCCCCCAGCCAAGCCGACCGGGCGGCATCGTCCTCAGGCAGTTCCGGAACCACCTCGCGGGCATTCTTGAAGATCGAATGGCCGCGGGCATGCCCGTACTGGACGTAGAAGACGGGGTTGTCCTTCGATTGTTCGAGCACCTTGGCAAGGTCGAAATCGAGCACGGCGTCGTTCTTGCGGAACAGCATCATGAACCGCACCGCATCGGAGCCGACCTCGTCCACCACTTCGCGCAGCGTGACGAAATCGCCCGAGCGTTTCGACATCTTCACCGGTTCGCCGTTGCGCAAGAGCCGGACCAATTGCACGACCTTGACGTCCAGCGTCGCCCTGCCAGAGCTGACCGCTTTTACCGCCGCCTGCATCCGCTTGATGTAACCGCCATGATCGGCGCCAAACACGTCGATCATGTCGAGGAAGCCGCGGTCGAACTTGTTCCTGTGATTGGCGATGTCGGCAGCGAAATAGGTGTAGGAGCCGTCCGACTTGATCAGCGGACGGTCGACGTCATCGCCATAGGCAGTGGCGCGGAACAGCGTCTGGATGCGGTCCTCGTAATCCTCGACCGGCTTGCCCTTCGGCGGTTGCAGGCGGCCTTCGTAGATATCACCCTTGGCGCGCAGGAAATCGATGGTCTCGGTGACCTTGTTGTTGCCGGTCTCGATCAGCGACCGCTCCGAGAAGAACACGTCATGCTTGATGTTGAGCGCGGCGAGATCACCCTTGATCATTTCCATCATCAGGGCGATGGACTTATTGCGGACGATTGGCAGCCATGATGCCTCCGGCATCGCCTTCAAGTTGTCGCCATGCTCGGCCGCCAGCGCCTGCCCGACCGGCACGAGGTAATCGCCGGGATAGAGCCCTTCCGGAATCTCGCCGATGATTTCGCCAAGCGCTTCCCGGTAGCGCAGGAATGCCGAGCGCGCGAGCACGTCGACCTGCGCGCCGGCGTCGTTGATGTAATATTCGCGCGTGACGTCGTAGCCGGCAAAGTCAAGCAGACCGCACAGCGCGTCGCCGAACACGGCGCCGCGGCAGTGACCGACATGCATAGGTCCGGTCGGGTTGGCCGAGACGTATTCGACATTGACCTTGGCGCCGTGGCCGACCGCGCTTTTGCCGTAAGCCGCGCCTTCGCGCAGCATCGTGAGCAGCTCGGCCGTCCAGACCTCGGGCTTCAAGGTGAGATTGATGAAGCCGGGCCCCGCGACCTCGACGGAAGCCACCAGATCGTCGGCGCGCAATTTTTCCGCGATTTTATCGGCGAGTTCGCGCGGTTTTGCCTTGGCGTCCTTGGCGAGCACCATTGCGGCATTGGTCGCCATGTCGCCATGGCTGGCATCGCGCGGCGGCTCGACCACGACGCGGGAGAAATCGATGCCGGCGGGCCATTGGCCCTCGGCCGCGAGCGCGGCGCAGATCGCCTGCACGCGCACCAGCGCGTCGGCAAACAGATGTTGTGAAGCTGGCTTGTCGGACATGGCCGCCGCCTAACGCAATTCCGGGGTCGAGTCAAAAAGCCTTTGGTGCTCGATTAAGGCGAAACGGTCGGTCATCCCAGCGATGAAATTGCCGATCCGGCGGGCCCGCTCGCCCTCGCTCTCGCGCTCGGTGCCCTCGATCCATTCGGGCGGCAGGTCGCCCGGGGAGGCCTGGTAGCGCGCGAACAGGTCGAACAGGATCCCTTCCGCCTCGCCCATCACCCGCATGACGCGGTGGTGGCGGTACATATGCAGTTTCAGGAACGCCTTGATCGCGGCTTCCTCCTCGGCGACCGCGGGCGGAAAGGCGATCAGCGGCTGATGGTGATGACGGACGTCATGGGCCGATTGCGGCTTCCCCGCCGCAAGCCGCCTGCCCGCCTCCGACATGACCGCCCCGATCATGTAGGAAATCAGCTCGCGCACCAGTTCCGCGCCGCGCCTGGCGTCGTCGAGATTGGGATAATGCCGGTCGATCTCCTCGATGATCGCTTCGGTGAGCGGCATGACCTTCAAATCATCGACGCCGAACAAGCCGGCGCGCAGGCCGTCGTCGATGTCATGGGCGTCATAGGCGATATCGTCGGCAAAGGCCGCGGCCTGTGCCTCCAGCGAGGCGTAACTCCACAGCTCCAGATCGAACTTTTGATTGAAATCGGCGATGCCGACCGGAATCCCGCTTTCGCGGTACGGCCCGGCCGGAGCCCCGTCCGGCGCGGTCAGCGGGCCGTTATGCTTGACGATGCCCTCCAGCGTTTCCCAGGTCAGGTTTAGCCCGTCGAACTCGGGGTACCGATGCTCCAGCGAGGTCACCACCCGCAGCGCTTGGGCGTTGTGGTCGAAGCCGCCACGGGCGGCGAGGCATTTGTCGAGCGCCCGCTCGCCGGCATGGCCGAATGGGGGATGGCCGAGGTCATGGGCCAGCGCCAGGGTTTCCGTCAGGTCCTCGTCGAGGCCGAGCTGCCGGGCCAGCGCGCGGGCGATCTGCGCCACTTCCAGCGAATGGGTCAGCCGGGTGCGGTAATGGTCGCCCTCGTGGAACACGAACACCTGGGTCTTGTGCTTGAGGCGGCGGAACGCGGTGGAATGGATAACCCGGTCGCAATCCCGCCGGAACGGGCTGCGGGTTCGGCTCGGCGGCTCCGCAAACAGCCGGCCGCGGCTGGAATCGGGATCGCAGCCATAAAGCGCGCGGGGGGCAGCCATTCCGACCGACACGATTTTTTAGTCCTTATCCATTTGATTCCACGGGATTACACACTTAACTATGTATGACGCCCCATACCAAATGAATTGGGTATGACGGGGCCGGAGAGCATGCCATGACCACTGCCATCACCGTCAGCGAGCGGGCCGCCCGCCGCATCGGCGAAATCCTTAAAGTCGAAGGCGACGGCGCCATGCTGCGCATCTCCGTCGAGGGCGGCGGCTGCTCCGGCTTCCAGTACAAATTCGATGTCGACCATGCCAAGGCCGAGGACGACCTCGTGATCGCGCGCGAGGGCGCGGTGGTGCTGGTCGATCCGGCCTCGGTGCCATTCCTCGCCGGCTCCGAAGTCGATTTCGTGGATGACCTGATCGGCGCCTCGTTCCGCGTGGTCAATCCGAATGCCACGGCGTCGTGCGGTTGCGGGACGAGTTTTTCGGTCTGAGAATCTTGTAGCCCGGATGCGGTTATCATGTCCCGCGAAGGTGAGCTATCCAGCGCGCCGCGGCCCATCCACGTCATTGCGAGCGCAGCGAAGCAATCCATAGCGCCACACGCGGAGACATGGATTGCTTCGCTGCGCTCGCAATGACGGCTGGGCGCTCTACGCCTCGCCCGCGTAGCGCGACAAATCGGCTTTCAACATCGCCAGCATGTCATCCCTTACCGGATCACGCGTTCCCCGCGCGAAGACAGCCGCCAGCGGCAGCTTGTTCATATCGGAGGCTGCAAGGCGGATGAAGCGGACGCCGCGCGTTGCCATGCGCGAGGTCCAGCGCGGGACGATGGCGACGCCCAATCCTGCGGAGACCAGATTGACGATGGTCTGCTTTTCATCGGCGATCTGGGCGACGCGCGCCTCGCATCCGGCTTCGGCGAACAGTTTCATGGTGAGATCATGGCTGTGCGGACGCGAGCGGCGTTCGGGCACGATCAACGGCGCATTCTCGAGATCGGCGATGGTCACGCGCCTCCGCGAAGCCAGCGGATGACGCTCGGCGACTGCGACGACGGCCGTCTCGTGCAGCAGGAACAGAAACTCCAGCCGCTTGTCGGGCCGCTCCGGCGGACGCACGAAGGCGAGATCGAGCCGGCCGGACAACAGACGCGGCAGCAGGCGGACCGTCTTCTCCTCGACCAGTTGCACCGTGACATCGGGCTGCCGCTTGCGAAAATCATGGAGCAGCCGGGGCAGCAGGCCAGCGGCGGCGCTGTCGATGGCGCCGACGCGAATGATCGCTGCCCGTTTGCGGCCGCGCGTGCGAAAACGGCCGGCCAGCGCATCGGCCTGCGCCAGCAACGTTCGCGCTTCCTTCAGCAGCACAGCGCCATCGTCCGTCAGCGCGACGCTTCGCGTCGTGCGCGTCATCAGCCGCGTGCCGAGATCGTCTTCGAGCAAGCGGATGAAGCGGCCGAGCGCCGACGGCAGCATGTCAAGCCGCTGCGCCGCCCTGCCGAAATGCAATTCCTCGGCCGCCGCCACGAAGCAGCGCAAGTGATGTAGGTCCATCGGTCCTCCCGTCTTGGATTATATCAATTTTTTGTATAAACGCGAGGCAATTGCCTCCCCTCGTCCGAGGCCGCAAGCTCTCGCGCTGCAAGCTGGTTCAGGGAGATTTCGATGCGTGAATATTCAATCGCGGCAATTCCGGCCGACGGGATCGGTCCCGAGGTCATCGCCGCCGGCGTCACGGCGCTGGAGAGCCTCCAGAAGCGCCTGGGCGATGTGAAATTCAACGTCGAAACCTTCGATTGGGGTTCCGCCTATTACCGCAAGCACGGCGTGATGATGCCTGCGGATGCGCTCACCACGCTGAAGAAATTCGACGCGATCTATTTCGGCGCGGTCGGCGCGCCCGATGTTCCTGATCACATCACGCTGTGGGGCCTGCGCCTGCCGATCTGCCAGGGTTTTGACCAATACGCCAATGTCCGGCCGACCCGGATCCTGCCCGGCATCACCTCGCCGCTGCGCCATGCCGGCCCCGGCGATCTCGACTGGGTGATCGTGCGCGAAAACTCCGAAGGCGAATATGCCGGCTGCGGCGGGCGGGTGCATCGCGGCCTGCCGGAGGAAGTCGGCACCGAAGTCGCCGTCTTCACCCGCGTCGGGGTCCAGCGCATCATGCGCTACGCCTTCAAGCTGGCGCAGTCGCGCCCGCGAAAATTCCTCACCGTGGTTACAAAATCGAATGCGCAGCGGCACGGCATGGTGATGTGGGACGAGATCGCCGACGAGGTCTCGAAGGAATTCCCAGATGTCACCTGGGACAAGATGCTGGTCGATGCGATGACGGTGCGGATGACGCTGAAGCCGCAGAGTCTCGATACCATCGTGGCGACCAACCTCCACGCCGACATCCTCTCCGACCTCGCCGGCGCGCTGGCCGGCAGCCTCGGCGTGGCCCCGACCGCGAACATCGATCCCGAGCGGCGCTTTCCTTCGATGTTCGAGCCGATCCATGGCTCGGCATTCGATATCACCGGCAAGGGTATCGCGAATCCGGTCGCGAGCTTCTGGACCGCATCGCAGATGCTCGATCACCTCGGCGAGGCGGAAGCTTCGGCGCGGCTGATGCGCGCCGTGGAGCAGGTCACAGGCGCCGGCATCACCACGCCCGATGTCGGCGGTAACGCCACGACGAAGGATGTCACCGCGGCGGTGGTGGACGCGATCCATAGCTCCAACGTGTGACGGCCGGTCACCCGGCCATGACGGATCGATCGCGAGGCAAAAAGCCCGCGAGACAAATCAGAACAAGACCCCAGGGAGGCGTTAATGCAAATGAAGAAGACAGCCGCCATTGCGCTCGCATTCGCCATGGTCAGTTCCGCAGGCCTCGCGCAAAACTATCCGAACCGGCCGATCACGTTGCTGGTCCCCTTCGCCGCCGGCGGCGCCACCGACACGGTGGCGCGGGTGACTGCGCAATCGATGTCGAAACTCCTGGGCCAGACCATCGTCATCGAAAACGCGACGGGCGCCGGCGGCACGATCGCAGCCACCCGGGCCTCGCGCGCCGAACCTGACGGCTATACGCTGATGATCCACCATATCGGCATCTCCACGGCGGCCACGCTGTACCGCAAGCTGCCCTATGACACCAAGACGGCGTTCGCGCCGATCGGTCTCGTCACCAATGCGCCGATGACGATCATCGGCCGTCCCGATCTGCCGCCGAACACGCTTTCCGAGCTTGTCACCTACATCAAGGCCAATGGCGACAAGATGACCTTTGCCAATGCAGGCCTTGGCGCCGCATCGCATCTCTGCGGCATGCTGTTCATGACCGCGGTCGGCAAGGAAATCCTTACCGTGCCCTATAAGGGCAATGCGCCCATCATGAACGATCTGATCGGCAAGCAGATCGACCTCTCCTGCGACCAGACCACCAATACCACGGCGCCGATCGCCTCGAAGCTGGTCAAAGCCTACGCCATCACCACGAAGTCGCGCCTCGGGTCGATGCCCGACCTTCCGAGCGCGGATGAAGGCGGCTTGAAGGGCTTTGAAGTCGGCGCATGGCACGGCATCTATGCGCCGAAGGGCACGCCTGACGAAATCATTCAGAAATTGTCCAAGACGTTGCAGGAGGCGCTGCGGGACCCGGACCTGGTGAAGCGATTCAACGACATCAACACGGAACCTGTCCCGCAGGATCAGGCCACGCCCGCTGCGCTGAAGGCACAATTAATCAGCGAGGTCGACCGCTGGGCGCCGATCATCCGCGCAGCCAACCAGTTCGCGGATTGAGGCGTTTCCTCAAACCGTGCGGCCGTCGCCTCAGCGCTCGTTGATCCCGGTGCCGGAGCCGAGCGGGAAACGATCGGGATTGCGCTCGAACAGCGCGCGCCTCACGGCATCAAAGTGGCGGAGGCGCGTCTGGTGTAAGGCCTCTTACGTACCGGGCGTTTTAACGACCAGTTTTATGTTCAAGAGGTTGACGCCCTTGAACGGGTTCGGCGCGCTTTCGATGGTGCCCGTGCCCGTAGCGTTCGCATAGGCACCCGTGCCCGAGAGGATCGTATATTCGCCGTTTGACCGGCCGTCTTTGACTGCGCCGGTGTAACGCGCCGTAATCGAGCCTTCCTCGAACGTGTAGGTGCTGTAGCCGTAGTAGGGTCCCGAGCCTTTGAGCGAGTCTGCGGAATGGACGAACTCTTTCACCCCGATACGGCCGTCCTTGAAGACGGCGACGCCGAACAATTTGCCGGACATGACCGTCTGTCCTTCGACGTTTGCTGCCTCTGTTACCTTGACATCGATAGGCTTGGTGATGAGCTTGAACTCTAGCACCTGCTCTCCGGCTAGAGCGGTCGACGCCGCAATGACCAGTGCCACGCCAGAAAGGAAAACGGCGAGAGATTTGCGCATAGGCTTCTCCTCCGCTTGCTGGTTGAAATGTGGAATGCTTGCCGTGCCTCGCCAGTTGCCGACGTTCTTGGGACTGTCCAGCATGCAGGCTCGGACACGACTATAGGTCTTAGCGACGGAAGAAAGGTTCAGCGCTTGATCCCATGATCTTCACCAACCGGGGGCGGTCCCAAAAAGCAATTCCATGCCAATTCAATGGCCCTGGAAACCTCCGGAAACCTCCTGTGTTCTGCCTTTTCGGCGACAACCCGCCTTCACAGCGTGGGAACCGCCGCGCCCTCGGCGTCCCAAAGAACGTCGCTGTGCGTAAGATCACCTCGGAATTTCGATTCGACGGTATCGCCGGATACGGGCTTTTGGCTGCGAGTTTGCGGATTGAGGCGACCTTCACGCCTCGCGCTCAGCGCTCGCTGCCGAACAGCGCCTTAGCATTGCCATGCGCAATCTGCGCCGCGATCTTTGGCGGTAGCTGCGCAAGCCACGCCCGGTACCCGGCCATGATGTCGCCGTAGCTCGCCCAGCGCTCGTTGACCCAGGTGTCGGAGCCGAGCAGGAAACGGTCCGGGAAACGCTCGAACAATGCGCGCCATTCCGCCGTCAGCTTGCCGCTGCCGTCGATGATGCCGCCGCGGTAGGACAGTTCGCCCCACAGCTTTGGATATTTTGACAGCATTTCTGAAACGCGGTCGGTCGACAGGCCGAAGCCGGTATGGGCCCAGATGATGCGGGCGCGCGGGTTGTGGCGCATCAGGATTTCCACGGCGACATCATCGGCGTGGGCGTGCAGGTAAAGGTCGTGCTCAACAGCGAAATCGACAGTCTTCTTCACCCACTCGTTTTCGGCCGCCTTGCCCGAGATGTGGAATTCGCCGATGCCGCGGTAATAGCCGCGTTTGAATTCCTCCTGCACGAGGTCGAAAATGAAGGGATCGCCGAACCAGGTCTGGATGTCCGCGCGCACGCGGTAGGGCCGAATGAAGGGCACGATCTGCAGGCCCTGGGGCTTGGCGTCCATCAGCGCATGCGTACCGGTGTTCGGGCGGCTGGTCGCGAGGATGCCGGTGACGCGGTGTTTTTTGAACAGCGCCAGCACTTCGTCGACGCTGTAGTGGGGATTTGGCTCCCAATTGTAGTGCAGATGGGCGTCGAAGATTTCGATTGGCTCGTCGGCGCGGGCCAGGCCGACGATGAACGCCAGCGCCATCAGGACAGCAGCCCCCCGCGCAGCCGACCGCATCACGCGTCCAAACGTCATCATTCGGCGGCGACCACGTGCGGCCGCTCGTCGCCCGCTTCTTCCAGTTGCGGTTCGAGCTTGCGCCGCAGGCGGCGGTCGATGCGGTCAAGATAGATGTAGACGACCGGCGTGATGTAGAGCGTCAGCAGTTGCGACAAGCAGAGACCGCCGACCACGGCGACGCCGAGCGGCTGGCGCAATTCGGCGCCGGCGCCGGCGCCGAGCGCGATCGGCAATGTGCCGAAGATCGCGGCAAACGTCGTCATCATGATGGGGCGGAAACGCAACAGCGCGGCTTCGCGGATGGCGTGCTCGGCGCTGAGGCCAACGCGGCGGCGCTCCAGCGCAAAATCCACCATCATGATGGCGTTCTTCTTGACGATGCCGACCAGCATCACGATGCCGATCATCGCAATGACAGACATTTCCATTCCGAACAGCATCAGGGTGAGGATCGCGCCGATGCCGGCCGACGGCAGGCCCGAGATGATGGTGATCGGGTGGATGAAGCTCTCGTAGAGAATGCCGAGGATGACGAAGGCGGCGAAAACAGCGGCGAGGATCAGGACACCCTGCCCGCGCAGCGAATCCTGGAACACCTGCGCGGTGCCGGAGAAGCCGGTGGCGATGGTCGCCGGAAGGTTCGAGGTCTGCTCGAGCTCGGTGATCTTGTCGACTGCGTAGCCCAGCGAATTGCCGGGCGCGAGGTTGAAGGAGATCGTCACCGCCGGCTGCTGGGCCTGGTGGTTGATCTGCAGCGGACCGACCGTCGGAACCAGTTTTGCCACCGCCGACAGCGGAATGGTCTGGTTGTTCTGGGTCTTCATGTAGAGCTTGGAGAGATCCGACGGATCGACCCGGAACTGCGGCTGCACTTCCAGGATGATCTGGTAGTCGTTCGACGGCATGTAGATGGTGCCGACCTGGCGCGAGCCGTAGGCGTTGTAGAGCTGGTTACGCACCTGGTCGACGGTGATGCCGTAGACCGCGGCCTTTTCGCGGTCGATGTCGACCGTCATCTGCGGATTCTTGATGTAGAGGTCGGTGGTGACGTCGAGCAGACCGGGCAGCTTCTCGATCTTCTCGCGCATCTCAGGCGCCAGCCGGTACAGCGACTCGGTGTCGCCGCTCTGCATCACGTATTGATACTGGCTCTTGGAAATCCGGCCGCCGATATTGAGGTTCTGGATCGGCTGGAAGAACGCCTGCATGCCCGGGATATCGCGGGCCTTGAGTCGCAGCCGGCCGATGATCGTGTTGAGATTGTCGCGCTCCTTCTTCTGCTTCAGCGCGATGAACAGACGTCCGTAATTCGCCGTCGCGTTGGGGCCGCCGGCGCCGACGGTGGAGTTGATATACTCGACCGCGGGGTCGGATCTCAGCACGCCGACCAGCGCTTGCTGCCGCTCCTTCATCGCCTCGAAGGAAGTATCGGTGGCGGCTTCGGTCACACCGATCAGGAAGCCGGTGTCCTCCTGCGGGAAGAAGCCCTTCGGCACGATCATGTAGAGATAGACGGTGCCGCCCAAGGTGGCCAGCGTCACCATCAGCATCAGGAATTTCCGGGCCAGCACCCAGTCGAGCGTCCACTCATAGGCGCGCAGCCAGGATTCGAACATCGCCTCGAAGACGCGAAGCACGACATTTGGCCGCTTGGTCGCGTCATGGGCCCGCAGCACGCGCGCGCACAGCATCGGCGTCAGGGTCAGCGACACGAAGCCAGACACGATGATCGCAACCGATACGGTGACGGCGAATTCGCGGAACACACGGCCGACGATACCGCCCATCAACAGCACCGGAATGAACACGGCGATCAGCGAGAATGTGATCGAGATGATCGTAAAGCCGATCTCGCGGGCGCCCTTCAGCGCGGCCTCGAACGGCCGCATGCCATGCTCGATGTGGCGGACGATGTTTTCCAGCATGACGATGGCGTCGTCGACCACGAAGCCGACCGAAAGCGTCAGCGCCAGCAGCGTCATGTTGTTGATGGAATAGTCGAGCGCGTACATCACCGCGCAGGTGCCGAACAGCGAAATCGGAACCGCCAGCGCCGGAATGAAGGTCGCGGACGCCGAACGCAGGAACAGGAAGATCACCAGGATCACCAGCCCGATCGCGATCAGCAGCGTCTCCTCGACGTCGGCCACGGCCTGGCGGATGGAAATGGAGCGGTCCATCAGCACGTTGATCGACACCGACGGCGGGATCTGCGCCCGCAGCACCGGGAACTTGGCCAGAATGGAGTCGACCACCGCCACGGTGTTGGCGTCCGGCTGCTTCTGAATACCCAGCACGATGGCGCGCTCGTCATTCAGCCAGCTCGCAATCCGCTCGTTCTCGACGCTATCGTAGATCCGCGCGACCTCATCGAGCTTGACCGGGGAACCGTTGCGCCAGGCCACCACGATCTGGCGATAATCAATCGCCTTGTCCATCTGGCCCGAGGCCTGCAGCGCCACGTCCTGCTTCGGCCCGTTCAGCGTGCCAACAGGCGTCGAGGAATTGGCGCGGGACACCGCCGTCCTGATGTCCTCGAGCGACAGCCCGCGGGCCGCAGCGGCCTCAGGGTCGGCCTGGACACGAATGGCGAACTTCTGCGCGCCGTAGACACTGACCTGAGCGACGCCCGGAATCTGCGAGAGCGTCTGGCCGATGGTGATGTCGCCATATTCGTGGACCGCCGACAGCGGCAGCGTCGACGAGTTGAGCACGACGAACAGAACAGGGAAATCGGCCGGGTTCACTTTGCGGAAGCTCGGCGGGATGATCATCTCGACCGGTAACCGGCGCTGCGCAATCGTCAGCGCGGTCTGCACGTCGAGCGCTGCGGCGTCGATGTTGCGGTTGAGATCGAACTGGATGGTGATGGTGCTGATGCCCTGCGACGAGTTCGACGACATCGAGGAGATGCCGGCAACCGTCGAGAGCTGGCGCTCGATGACGCCGGCGACCGAGGCCGCCATGGTGTCCGCGCTCGCGCCAGGCAGGGTCGCGGTGACGGCAATAGTCGGGAAATCGACCCGCGGCAGCGCCGAGACCGGCAGCAGGCGGAAGCCGAAAATGCCGAACGCGATGATCGACGCCGTGATCAGCGTCGTCATGACCGGCCGGCGGATGCAGAGTTCGGAGAGCGTCATCGGTTACGCTCCGGCCTTCTTGGCCCGCGGCTCGATCCGCGTTCCGTCCGACAGCAGCAACTGCCCGTCGACGACGACACTCTCGCCGCCCGCGAGCCCTTCCGAGATCACCGACATGCCCTGCGCGGTGCGGTCGACCTTGACCGGCTGGACCTTGGCGGCACCGTCCTTGACCACGAAGACGAAATTGCCGCTCTGGCTGCGCTGCACGGCGACCGTCGGCACCACGATCGAATCCTCGCTGCGGATGATGAGCTTGGCCGCGACCAACGTCCCCGGCCACAAACTCTCGTTCTCATTGTTCATGATGCCACGCACGGTGACCATGCCGGTGGCCATATCCACGGTGTTTTCGATCATCGCGACCTTGCCGGTCTCGGAGTGTTGGCGGCCCGGAATGGTCGCGGTGACGCCAGAGGCACCCTTGGCCATGGACTCGCGCAGATCCACCAGCACGCGCTGCGGAACCGCGAAGGTCACGTAAACCGGCGCCATCTGGTTGATGACCGCAAGCGGGGTGGTATCGGCCGGGCGCACGAAATTGCCGACCTTCACATTGGCGACGCTGATGCGCCCCGCGAACGGCGCGCGGATCGTGGTGTAGCTTTTCTGGACCTTCAGATTGTCGAGCGCAGCCTGATTGGCCTTGATGGAGCCGGCCAGGATGTCGGACTGCGTTTTAGCGTTGTCGACATTGACCTGCGTGGTCGCGCCCTTGCCGACGAGATCGGTGAAGCGGCGGAGGTCGCGCTGGGCGCCCTCGAGCTGCGCATGATCCCTGGCCAGCACGCCCTCGGCCTGCTCGATCTGGGCGTCGATCTGGCGGCTGTCGAGCGTGAACAGCAGATCGCCTTCGTTGACCTTGGCGCCGTCCTCGAAGTGCACCGCGACGATGGTGGTCTCCAGCCGCGACTTCAGCGCCACGCTGGAGATCGGTGTCACCATGCCGATCGCGTCGACATCGACGGGCATGACTTTGCGCTCCGCCTTGGCCAGCTCGACGGAAACCATCCGCGGCCGCTGCGGGCCCTGGGCGTTGCTGCTGCCGCCCATCCAGGAGGAGCGGGTGATGAAACCCGCCGCGGCAGCGATGCCGACCGCGCCGGCAAGAAGTATCAAGGTACGTTTTTTCATATTTTTTCACGCCCGCCAGTCCGAAAGGACGGGACGATCTTCTCCTGCCCCTTGACGGCGACGGGTGCGCCTTATTTCTAAACGATTACCACAGCCTTCCTGCACATGGTATGCCACTGCCAGAAAATGTGTAGTTACAATCCCGGGCGATCTTATGCGCATTGCAACCTGGAACGTTAATTCGATCCGGCAGCGGGTCGACCATCTCCTGACCTGGCTCAAGGAGACCTCGCCCGATATCGTCTGCCTGCAGGAAATCAAATGCGTCGACGAGGCGTTCCCGAGGCTGGAGATCGAGGCACTCGGCTATAATGTCGTCACCCACGGCCAGAAGACCTTCAACGGCGTCGCGCTCCTGTCGAAGCTGCCGTTCGACGAGACCAAATCGGGTCTTGCCGGTGACGACGAGGACGCCCATGCCCGGTTCCTCGAAGGCGTGGTGACACTGAAGACCGGCGTGATGCGGATCGCCTGCCTCTATCTGCCCAACGGCAACCCGCCGGATACGGACAAATATCCCTATAAACTCAAATGGATGTCGCGCCTTCTTGAGTATTCGAAGGAGCGTCTTAAGGCAGAAGAACCGCTGGTGCTCGCAGGCGACTTCAACGTCATTCCGGCCGCTCGCGACGTTTATAACCCGGCCGCTTGGGGCAACGATGCGCTGTTCCGTCCCCAAACCCGCGAGGCCTTCCAGTCCCTCCTCGGCCTCGGGCTGACGGACGCGCTGCGCACGGTGACCGACGAGCCAAACCTCTACACCTTCTGGGACTATCAGGCGGGCGCCTGGCAGAAGAACTGGGGCCTTCGAATCGACCATCTCCTGCTGTCGCCACAGGCCAGCGACCGCCTGACCAATGTCGGCGTGGACAGCTACGTGCGCGCCTGGGAGAAGCCGTCCGACCACGTGCCAGTGTGGGCGGATTTCGACCTGGAGACGGCTTGAGCGGGACAGGCGCGGCAATGGTGGCGATTCGGGATGCTGCGTCCGTAGACGCCGTCGCGGCCTGCCATGTCCTGAGAGAATCGATCTCCCGCTTGTGCGTTGCCGATCACGACAACGATCCGGCGATCCTGAATGCGTGGCTGGCCAACAAGACGCCGGAAACGGTGGCTGCGTGGGCTGTGCAGAAGAGAAGCTCGCTCCTGCTCGCCGTCGAGGGCGATGCCGTCCTCGGGGTGGGATCCGTGACGGACGCAGGCGAGATCATGCTGAACTATGTGGCGCCCGGTGCACGATTTCGCGGCGTCAGCCGTGCCTTGCTCAGCGCGCTCGAAGCCAGAGCGGTGGAGCGCGGCAACAGTCGCTGCGCGCTCACAAGCACCAAGACGGCGCATCGCTTCTATCAGTCGGCTGGTTATGTTGACGACGGAGTGCCGACAGGCAAATTCGGCACGAACGCCGGCTATCCGATGTCCAGGCGGATTGTCGCTTCGCGGTCGCTGGGCAAATCACGCCAGTTTGTAGGTTGGGCAAAGCCACCGGGTCGCGCGAATGCGTGCCCAGTGACGAGCGCGATTGCGCCCGCACAGTGATGACAGGCTCCGCGTGCCCACCACTCATGATCGATCGGGAAAGGAAGATGGTGGGCACGGCGCAAGAACGCCTTTGCCCACCCTACAAATCGGCTAGCGCCGCTCAGTCCCGCTTGCCCTGCACCCAGTGCTCGAGCATCTGCAGTGCCGTGGCGCGGTCGTCGTCGGAGGCCTTGGCGAAAGCGCGGTTGTAGCTTTCGCGGATCCAGCTCTCGTCGGGGGCCGCATTGTCGCGCGCCAGCGTCAGCCACATCAGGCCACGGGCCGCCTGCCGCGGCAGCCGGTCGCCGTTGAACAGCATCTGGCCGAGCATGGCCTGCGCCTGATGCTGGCCCTTCTGGGCGGCCAGACCAAGCCAGCGCGCGCCGTAGCGGAAATCGTCCCGCGAGGCGTCCGGCGTCTTCAGGTAAAGCCGCGCCAGATCGTACTGCGCGTCGGCGTTGCCGAAATAGGACGCGGCATAGGAGAACATCTCCCGGGCGCGATCGGTATCGGGCTTGACCTTGGAGTTCGGGATGCCGTTGAGGTAGTAGCGCCCCAGCGCCACGAAGGCATTGGCGACGATCGTCGCCTGCGGCGCCGACGGGCTGTCCTCGGCATGCGCGTTGGCGATGCGGCTGAAATATTCGAAGGCGCGCAGATCGTCCTGGATGACGCCATTGCCATCGGCATACATCCGGCCGAGCTTCCACTGCGCGACGGGATGGCCACCCTCGGCGGCGTATTGCAGCGAAGTCAGCGAGGACGCGGCAACCGCAGTCGCGGTCGGCGCTGCGGGCGGGACCTTCTTCAGGGCCTGGGCCGTGACGGCTTGCGCGGCGGCGGGCTGGTTCCCCATGGGCAGCGTGGCGTCCGGCTTCACCGGCGCGCCATCAAATGCGAATCCAGGAGCCGCCACCGGCGTGGCCCCCAGCATCAACGCAAGAATGATACGCCTAGATGTCCGCATAACACTGTTTCTCGTGCGCACCGCCAGGATGGGTTACAGCCCCATCCACCGCCGGCCCAACCTGTTGGGCATATTTCCACAGCGCACCCGACGTGTGGTTAGTCTGTCGAGGCGCCCATTTGGTTTTACGTTCGGCGAGTTCGGCGTCGGTCAATTTTACGTTAAGGATTCCGACCTCGGCGTCGATCTCGATAATGTCACCATTTTGCAACAGGGCGATCGGACCGCCCACGGCCGCCTCCGGCCCGACATGGCCGATGCAGAACCCGCGGGTGGCGCCAGAGAACCGGCCGTCGGTGATCAGGGCGACCTTGCCGCCCATCCCCTGCCCGGTCAGCGCCGCCGTGGTCGAGAGCATCTCCCGCATGCCGGGACCGCCGCGCGGCCCCTCGTAGCGGATCACGATGACCTCGCCTTCCTTGTAGGTCCGTTTCTGGACCGACTCGAAGGCGTCCTCTTCGCGATCGAAGCAACGGGCAGGACCGGTAAATTTCAGCTTCGACATGCCCGCGACCTTCACGATCGCACCCTCCGGCGCGAGATTACCCTTCAACCCGACAACGCCGCCCGTGACGGTGATCGGGTTGTCGGCGGACCGCACCACATCCTGGTGCGGATTCCACTTCACGCTTTTGAGGTTTTCGGCGATCGTACGGCCTGTGACGGTGATGCAATCTCCGTGGAGGTGGCCATTGTCGAGCAGCGTTTTCATCAGAAGCGGTATGCCGCCAACCTCGAACATGTCTTTGGCAACATAACGGCCCCCTGGCTTCAAATCCGCGACATACGGTGTCTTTTTGAAGATTTCGGCGACGTCGAATAAGTCAAACTTAATGCCGCACTCATGCGCAATGGCCGGTAGGTGCAGCGCAGCATTGGTCGATCCGCCGGAGGCCGCGACCACGGCGGCGGCATTCTCCAGCGAGCGGCGGGTGACAATGTCGCGCGGCCGGATATTGGCTGCGATCAGCTCCAGAACCTTCTCGCCGGCGGCTGAGCAAAACGCGTCGCGAATTTCGTAAGGCGCTGGCGCCCCAGCCGAATACGGCAGGGCCAGACCGATCGCCTCGGATACCGTCGCCATGGTGTTGGCGGTGAATTGTGCACCGCACGCCCCTGCCGAGGGGCAGGCCACCCGCTCGATTTCATCGAGGTCAGCGTCCGACATTTCGCCGACTGAATGCTTGCCGACGGCCTCGAACATGTCCTGCACTGTGACCTGCTGGCCACGGAAATTGCCCGGCAGAATCGATCCGCCATAAATGAAGATCGAGGGCACGTTGAGCCGGACCATCGCCATCATCATGCCCGGCAGCGATTTGTCGCAGCCGGCAAGCCCGACCAGGGCGTCATAGGCATGGCCGCGGACGGTCAGTTCGACCGAGTCGGCGATGCATTCGCGGGACGGCAGTGACGAGCGCATGCCGTCATGGCCCATGGCGATGCCGTCGGTCACGGTGATGGTGCAGAATTCGCGCGGGGTGCCGCCGGCGGCCGCAACGCCCTTCTTGACCGCCTGCGCCTGGCGCATCAGCGAGATATTGCAGGGCGCGGCCTCGTTCCAGCAGGACGCGACGCCGACGAAAGGCTGGTGGATCTGCTGGGTGGTCAGCCCCATCGCGTAGAGATAGGACCGATGGGGCGCGCGCTCCGGCCCCTCCGTCACGTGACGGCTCGGCAACCTCTTCTTGATGTCGGTTTTGGCGTCCATCCGCGAAACCTGTTTTCCCCAGCCATCTCGTGTCGGTCTCGGGAGCAATTTCCCGTCGCCTTCACCGGTGCTGAGGCCAATCAGCTATGAAAGAAATGGTTTCATGGAGGGGTGTGGCCAAAAAGCGGCGCAAGCAAGAGGCGGGCGGAGCAATTAACCAAATGTCCGCCCACTGTTGCGGGCACGCAACAATCGTGGCCCGGCGGCAACCTTTATTTGGCTTTATCGAAGCCGCCCCCGCCGCCCGCTTCGACTGGCCTCCATTGCGAGCGCCCCGCGCCGCGCGCCGGTCACAACCTGAGGACGATCGATGGAGAAGTTTCTCCAACGCGAGATTCGCGCGTGTCACCGCGCGACCAAACCGAATTTGGCGACCGCCCACGCGCCGCCGAAGAATCGCAAAGACGCGATTCGGAATCGCAAGACGCGATTCGGAATCGCAACGCGCAATTCGAATCACATCCCTGCAGCAGCGATCGTGAGAATCGCGATTGCGCCCACTGAAAATTACAACGCCTGACATCAATCGTGTTCGAAGGGGATCGCGTCATTTTTGTGCGGCCGGCACTTTTTGCGCCAGCTTTCGCCACGTGACGACGCGGCCCATGACGCGCGCGGCCAGTGGACTTATCGTTCAGACGCAAGACAGAACAACGTCGTGCGCGATTTGTCGCAGAGGTTTTGATTGCTGGCGGAAGCGACCGCTGCGCTGAAGACGGATCGCAAGGATGCCTTTCGCGTCACCGTATTGCCCCTAGCCTGCGCAAATCCGCCGCGTGCAGGTCCAGTCACGGGCCCGTTTTGCTGTTCTTCCTTCGATGCGGGTGAGGAGTCACGCCTCACGTCTTGCCCGCGCGCATCACTTCACGATTCCCAAAATCCGTGGTGGTCGTTTGTAGTTCGTGAGGCCTCTGAGTAAGAGGTTTGAATAATGGCACGCTTCAATCTGAACGGCTTCCTCGACAACAGCCGCTTCGAGGATTTCTTCGCTAGGTTCGGCGGCGGCAGCTCCGACCATGATCATCTGAACGGGACAACCGGCAACAACACCTTGTCCGGGGGTGCCAAGGAAGACACTCTCGCAGGCATGGCCGGCAGCGACACGCTCAATGGCGGCTCCGGCGCTGACAAGGTGTGGGGCGGCTCGGGCAACGACAACCTCTCGGGCGGCTCCGGCGCCGACCTTCTCGTCGGCGGCTTCGGCGCCGACCGGATGGATGGCGGCACCGGCAACGACACGTTGCTCAGCCGGTCGGATGCCGGCGAGATGGTCGCAGCACAGGACGGCACGACGCAGATCTTCGCTGAAGAAACCGCCGCGTTCAAGGCCGTCAACGATACGCTGACCGGCGGCGCCGGCGGCGATACCTTCCGCTTCGAAGGTATGGTGAACGCCAAGGACGAGATTGTCGCAAAGCACGTCAATGCCGACGGCACCATCGACTGGGTTGGCGTGACCGGCGAGAACAACGCCACTCACGACCACTGGGTCGACGGCTTTGGCAACGACGTGATCCGCGACTTCAATCGCGCCCAGGGCGACAAGATCGAAATCTCGGCGCACACCGCCGAGGTCCAGTCGATCCAGCACAAGGACAGCAATGGCGACGGCAGGAACGACTACAGCGTGATCACCGTCATCAGCCAGCAAGGCAATGCCGGCGCGCATGACGAGGATCTGCTCGGCACCATCACCGTCTACGGCAACCTGGTGAAGGCAAGCGATATCACGACGACCCAAACCGTGTATGGCGCATACGAGAAGGTCGGCGAACTCGGCGGCGCGCACTTCGAACTGGAGGACGACGGCGTGCTGGCCGGTGGCGGCACCGACGGCGGCCACCATAACGAAGCGACGGCGATGGCCAACATGGCCATGTACGGTTAAGCCGAAAACAACAAGACACGATCACGGACAAGGGCCGCCTCCCGGCCCTTGTCCTCCAGCGTCCGGTGTCGATTCAATCGTCACCGGGCGCTGGACTGCGTGGCTGGGTCCCACTGCTCGCGCGCCCCTGGGTATTGATCGCGTAGCCGCAAGAGCGCAGCGATATGCGGGAAACTTCGAAAATCCCGGATGTCGCGGAGCCTGTCATCACCATGCGAGCGCAATTGCGCTCGTCACTGGGCGCCCCTTCGCGCGACCCGTCGTCCGGCGCACGATAGCGACATTCGCGGCTAATCCGCCGCTTCGTCCGCGGTCGAAGCGATGCCACACGCGCTATCTGGCGTAAGCCTTGGAATTCCTTATTGGCACGACTGCGCGGCGTTACGCCGGGAACTGTTGGGTTCCATTCCCATTCGCCTCATTTTGCACGTGTTTGTTGCCTTGAAGTGACAATTGCAAATCCTGGGTTGTGGCATCTTTCGAACAGGTCAAGGCCACAAGCATCGTGCGATCTCTTGGCTTTGACGGCGTTTGTGACGTGGGTTTCGCAGGGGGACCATGGAATGAACCGGTGCTTACGCTCGCTGTCTTGTTTTTTCACGGTAGCTGGGCTCGCCCTCTTCTCGACGGATGCGACCGCGCGGGCCAGCCATAAGCCACACACCCAGAAGGCGCACGAAGCGACCAGGAAGTCGCACGTGAAGGAGGCTCATCCTCATCGCAGCGCTGCGTCCGGGAAACGCCGGCACGCCAAACACGCTTCCGCGCAACGCAAGCCGAAGCCGTCGAAGGCTTCGCCTGCTCCCAGCGAGGCCATAGCTCCGCTGACGGGCGATTTTGCGCTGGTGAAGGAAGCCATCGATCTCGCGCGCAGGGCAAAGACCGAAGAGGCGACGGCCATAAGGAACAGGATCGCGGACCCGGCGGCGCAGAAGCTCGTCGAGTGGTTCATCCTGCGCCACCCGGCGACGACCGCGACTTTCAGCCGCTACGCGGCGTTCATCGCCGCCAAACCGGAATGGCCGAGCACCGCGTTGCTGCGCCGGCGCGCAGAGGCGCGGCTGTGGGAGCAGCGCAGCGATGCGGCGACGGTCCGCGGCTTCATTGGCGATCGGCCCACAAGTGCCAAGGGCAAGTTGGCACTCGCGCGCGTGCTGCTCGCAGAGGGTGATCGGGACGGCGCGGCGCGGCTGGCCCGCGACGCATGGCGATCGGACGAATTGTCGGAGCCCCTGGAGGCCGCAGTGTTCGAGACGTTCCGCGATTTTCTCGATCGCGACGACCACCGTGCACGCATGGACAGGCGCATCGGCGCCAAGGACCTCGCCGGCGCGAAGCGCGCCGCGAAACGCCTCGGCAACGACGAGCTTGCGATCGTGAAGGCGTGTGCCGCGGTCAGGGGAAAAGCGGACAAGGCGCTGGATGCGCTCGACGATGTCGCAGCCGAGGCACGGCAGGATCTCGGCTACACCCTTTGCCGCATCCAGTGGATGCTCGCTCAAAACCGCATTGACGATGCGGCCCGCCTGATGCTGGCCGCGGCACCCGAGACCATGGCGCTGCAGGACACCGATCAATGGTGGCGCGAGCGGCGCATGCTTGCCCGCAAGCTGCTTGATCAGGACAAGTTCCAGACCGCCTACGATGTGGTCCGTCCCGCCGCCACGCCGGCCAATGAATATTACCGCGCCGACGTCCACTTCATGTGCGGCTGGATCGCCTTGCGCTATCTCGACGATCCCGCCACCGCCGCCCGGCATTTCGCCCACATCGATGAGGGACAGGCCAATCCGATCGTGCTGGCACGGGCCAACTACTGGCGCGGACGCGCGGCCGAAGCCCTTGGCCAGACGGATGCGATGCGTGCGAGCTATGAAGCGGCCGCCCGCTACCCGACCGCCTATTACGGCCAGCTCGCGCGCGCCAGGCTTGGCCGCGACCAGATCGAACTGCGCGCGCCCTCGCCCGTTCTCGCGTCCGCCGATGCTTCGGCCACGGACGAACGCGTGCGCGCCGCCGACATGCTCTACGAGATCGGCGAACGCGATGTCGTGCTCTATTTTGCCGCCGATCTCGGCGAACAAAGCTCTGATGTTGCTCTGCTCGAAGCGCTCGGCGAACTCACCGGCCGCCGCAACGACGCCCGCGCGATGCTGCAGGTCGGAAAGCCCTCACTCGGTCGCGGACTGCCGCTCGACCATTACGCCTTTCCCACCATCGGGATTCCGCCGCACCGCCAGCTCGCCCCCGAAATCGAGCACAGCATGATTTATTCGGTGGCGCGCACGGAGAGCGCGTTCGACCAGCGCGACAAGTCTGCGGCGGATGCGGTCGGCCTGATGCAGGTGACGCCGGAAGCGGGACGCGATACCGCCAAGCGCTTTGGCATCAGCTATGACTGGGACCGCATGGTTTCCGACCCGGTCTACAACACGCAAATGGGCGCCGCCGAACTGAGCGCGCTGCTGAGCGAATACAAGGGCAATCACATCATGACCTTTGCCGGCTACAACGCCGGCCGGGGCCGGGTGCGGGACTGGGTCAAGGCCCATGGCGATCCGCGTGACCCCACGGTCGACGCGGTCGACTGGGTCGAGCGGATTCCGTTTTCCGAAACGCGGAACTACGTCCAGCGCGTGATTGAGAATTTGGCGGTCTATCGCGTGCGGTTTGACAACGCCCCCGCGGTGACGTCGAAGATCGACCAGCGCGTCGTGACGCAGGAGGTGAATGCGGCGCCATTGCCGGCCGCCGAGGCGGCCGCCCGCCGGTGAAGTTGTGACAGGCTGCCACGATTGGTCGCCGCACACTCACCGATCCATTTTCACGCTATTTCTTTCCGGGCGCGACCGGCGCAAGGTCAGCATCGTTGGTCACTTCTTTAACCCCGCCCAATTGCCCGCCGGTGAGAATGAATGCCGCGGCAGCCACTGCGATGATTCCGCCGAGAATGAGCCCGAGTGTGCCCTTCCGTCGGTTGTCATTGTCAGCCATTGTGCGCTCCGTATACCTATAAGAGCGCTAACGTCCGCGCTAACGGTAGGTTCCCCGTTCCCGGTCTTGCATATTCGTCCGCGTGCGCATCCGGGGCTAGTCCACCTTGACGTTGGCGGCCTTGATCATCGGCCACCATTTTGCAATTTCGGCCTTCTGCCAGGTGCCGAGCGCTTCGGGCGTGAGCTTGTCCTTTGGCGGCATCTGCAGCCCGAGATTTTCGAGCTGCTTGCGCACAGCCGGATCATTCAGGGCGTCGACCGCCGCAGCATTCAGCTTTGCGACGACGTCTTTTGGTGTGCCCTTGGGCACCCAAAGGCCGGACCACAGCGTCATGTGGAATCCCGGCAATCCCGCCTCGTCGACGGTCGGAATGTCGGACGCGGATTCCACGCGCTTGCTATCTGTGATGGCATAGGCGCGGATGTTGCCGGCGCGCACCTGCCCGATCGAGTTCGAGGTCTGGTCGACGATCAGGTCGATCTGGCCGGCGACGAGATCGTTCATCGCGGGGCCGGTGCCGCGATATGGCACGTATTGCAGTTTGACGCCGGCGACGCTCTCGAAATAGAGCCCGGCGATGTGGCTCCCGGAGCCCGCGCCTGCGGTGCCGGCCGTCGCCGGCGCTGGCTGCGCCTTCAGCCACGCGATGAATTCCTTCAGCGATTTCGCCGGGACCGCGTTCTTGCTGACGATGATCATCGGGTTGCTGGGCAGCAAGGCGACCGGTTCGAGATCGGTGACGAGATCGTAGCCGAGCTTGTAGATCGCGCCGTTGGCGACGTGAGTGCCGAGATGGCCGAAGCTGATCGCGTAACCGTCAGGCGGCGAGCGCACCGCACGGCCGACCCCGACCGATCCGCCCGCCCCTGTCACGTTCTCGACCAGGACCTGCTCGCCGAGCGTGGCCTTCATGCGCTCGGCGAGAATCCGCGCCATCGCATCCGACGGGCCGCCGGCGGAGAACGGCACAATGATGGTGATGGGACGCGATGGAAAGTTTTGCGCGGCCGCGGCGCCGCCGAATGCCAACACTGCAATCGCGGCCAGAATGATCTTTCGCATCTCGTGCTCCCATCACATCCCGCCGCGCGACAGTCAGAGCTTTGCGTAGTCGATCGGCTTGTGTCGATCGAGCGTACGCGTGACCGGCGGCAGCGGATATTTAAGCCCTGTCGCGCAATTGAACAGCATGACACGATCGTTTTTCGTCACGCGGCCGTCGGCAAGGCTTTGCTGGTAAGCAGCATACGTCGCCGCCCCTTCCGGACACAACAGCAGGCCCTCCTCGCGCGCCACTTCGTTGAGCGCAGCAGAAATCTTCTCATCCGGGACCGCAATCGCAAATCCCTTGCTCTCACGGACCGCGCGCAGGATCAGAAAATCTCCGACCGCCTGCGGCACGCGAATGCCTGATGCAATGGTGTGGGCATCTTCCCAGCGCGGCGCGTGCTCGGTGCCGTTCTCGAAGGCGCGCACCATCGGCGCGCAGCCCGACGCCTGCACCGCCACCATCCGCGGCCGCTTCGCGCCGATGAAGCCGATAGCCTCCAGCTCGGCAAAAGCCTTCCACATGCCGATCAAACCAGTACCGCCGCCGGTCGGATAGAAGATCACGTCGGGCACCTCCCAGCCGAGCTGTTCGGCGAGCTCCAGCCCCATCGTCTTCTTGCCTTCGATCCGGTACGGCTCCTTCAGCGTCGAGGTATCGAACCAGCCGGCCTTTGCTTTGCCCTCACCGACGATCTTGCCGCAATCATCGATCAGCCCGTTGACGCGGTAGACGGTGGCGCCCTGCAGCTCGATCTCGCTGACGTTCACTTCCGGCGTATCGGCCGGGCAGAAGATCGTGGTCTTGATGCCGCAGGCGGTCGCATAGGCCGCCAGCGCCGCGCCGGCATTGCCGTTGGTCGGCATCGCCATGTGCCTGATGCCGAGCGCCTTGCCCATCGACACCGCCATCACGAGGCCGCGGGCCTTGAACGAGCCGGTTGGCAGCCGGCCCTCGTCCTTGACGATGATCTCAGCCCCGCCGAGTTTCTTCCCAAGTTTCGGCAACCGGATCAGCGGCGTCGTCACTTCGCCGAGGCTGACGATATCAGTGACCTTCCGCACCGGCAGCAATTCGCGGTAGCGCCACATGTCGGCGGGACGCTCCGCCAACGCCTCCTTGGTCAGCGCCTTCTTCACGCCGACCAGGTCGTAGCGCACCAGCAGCGGCTTTCCGGCCTTCGACAGGTTATGGATCTGGTCGGCAGGATAATGATCGCCTTCCATCGCGCATTCGAGATGGGTCACGAACGTTGGACGTTCGATGGTCAGGTTGTCGTTGTCTTTCACGGATTGCTCTTTCGTTTCTTGTTGGGCGCGACCGGTGGGATCACGCCTTACATGTTCAGCACGCGCCCATAAGCATCCAGCACGGCTTCCTTCATCATCTCCGACAGCGTCGGATGCGGGAACACCGTGTGCATCAATTCTTCTTCCGTGGTCTCCAGATTCATCGCGACCACGTAACCCTGAATCAGCTCGGTCACTTCGGCACCGATCATATGCGCGCCGAGCAACTGGCCGGTCTTCTTGTCGAAGATCACCTTGATCAGGCCCTGATCCTCGCCGAGCGCAATCGCCTTGCCGTTGCCGACGAACGGGAAACGGCCGACGCGGATCTCGCGACCGCCATCCTTCGCCCGGGCCTCGGTTAGTCCCACAGAGGCGACCTGCGGATGGCAATAGGTGCAGCCCGGAATGAGGTCCTTGTCCATGGCGTGCGGATGCAGGCCCTTGATCGCCTCGATGCAGACCACGCCCTCATGCTCGGCCTTGTGGGCCAGCATCGGCGGGCCCGCGACATCGCCGATCGCGTAGATGCCGGGCACGTTGGTCTTGCCGTAGCCGTCAATCACAACAACGCCACGGTCGGTCTTGACGCCGACCTTCTCCAGCCCGAGGCCCTCGATGTTGCCGACCACACCGACCGCCGAGATCACCCGCTCGAACTCGACCGTCTGCGGTTTCTTGCCGTCGTCGATGGTGGCGACGACGCTGTCGGCCTTCTTCTCGAGTTTTGTGACCTTGGTGTTACTGAGGATTTTGATTCCCTGCTTCTCAAACTGCTTGCGCGCCAGGCCGGCGATCTCGGCGTCCTCGACGGGGAGAATCTGCGGCAGCACCTCGACCACGGTGACGTCGGCGCCCATGGTGTGGAAGAACGAGGCGAACTCGATGCCGATCGCGCCGGAACCGACCACCAGCAGAGATTTCGGCATCCGCTCCGGCACCATCGCCTCGAAATAGGTCCAGACCAGTTTCTTGTCGGGCTCGAGCCCCGGCAGCACGCGCGGCCGCGCGCCGGTCGCGAGGATGATGTGTTTGGCTTGATACGCCCCCTCGCCCAGCGCGCCCTTCGGCGCCTCGACGGCGGACTTCTTCACCGTGACCTTGCCGGGCGCATCGATCGAGGCGTCGCCCCAGATCACCGTGACCTTGTTCTTCTTCATTAGAAAGCCGACGCCGTCATTGAGGCGCTTTGAGACGCCGCGCGAGCGCGCCACGACGGCCTTCGGGTCGAACGAGACTTTTTCGGCGGACAGCCCGTAATCCTTGGCGTGCTGCATGTAGTGGTAGATCTCGGCCGAGCGTAAGAGCGCCTTGGTCGGGATGCAGCCCCAGTTCAGGCAGATGCCGCCGAGATAGGATTTTTCGATGATCGCGGTCTTGAAGCCGAGCTGGGCGGCGCGGATCGCGGTGACGTAGCCGCCAGGGCCGGAGCCGATGATGATGACGTCGAAGGATGTGTCGGCCATTGGCTACTCGCTCGTTTTCATCGTGCGACCATCTCGTTTCTTCAGTCATTGCGAGGAGCTCGCGACAAAATTGCAAGAGCAATTTTGCGCTGATGCGACGAAGCAATCCACATTGTCGCGAGTAAGATGGATTGCTTCCGCCTTCGCTCTTCGAGCTACGGCGGACATGTCGCAGCGCTCGCAATGACGGCGTTGCATCATGCGATGATCACACCATCATCATCACGGGGTTTTCGATCAGCTGCTTGAAGGCGCCGATTAGCTCGGCGCCGAGCGCGCCGTCGATGGCGCGGTGATCGCAGGACAGCGTCACGCTCATCATCTGCGCGATCTCGATCTTGCCATCGCGCACCACGGGACGCTCTTCGCTGGTGCCAACCGCCAGGATCGTCGCATGCGGCGGATTGATCACGGCGGTGAAGTGATTGATGCCGTACATGCCGAGGTTCGACACCGCCGTGGTGCCGCCCTGATATTCTTCCGGCTTCAGCTTGCGGGCGCGGGCGCGGGCCGCATAGTCCTTCATTTCGGACGAGATGGTGGACAGCGTCTTGGTCTCCGCCTTGCGGATGATCGGCGTGATCAGGCCGCCCGGCATGGCGACCGCCACGCCGATGTCGGAATGCTTGTGCTTGAGCATGCCGCCTTCGGTCCAGCTCACGTTACAGTTCGGAATTTTTTGCAGCGCGACCGCCATCGCCTTGATGACGAAATCGTTGACCGAGAGCTTGTAGAGCGGCTTCTTTTCCTTGTCCTTGGGTGCGGCGGCATTGATCTCCTCGCGCGCCACAAGCAGCTTGCCGATGTCACAGTCCATCGTCAGGTAGAAAACCGGCACGGTCTGCACCGAGGCGGTGAGCCGTTGCGCGATGGTGCGGCGCATGCCGTCATGCGGCACAACCTCGTAGGAGCCCTCCTCGAACAAAGCGAGGATCTGCTTGTCCGACATCCCGGGCGCGAGGCCCGGACCCGCCGCAGGCGCGGCGGCCGGGGCCTTCAGGCCCTTGCCGGATTTCGCACCCTCAACGTCGCGGGCGACGACGCGGCCATGCGGGCCGGAGCCGTTGATGCGCGAAAGGTCAATGCCGGCGTCCTTGGCAAGACGGCGGGCGAGCGGCGACGAGAAGATGCGCGCGTGACCATTGCCTTGCGAAGCGGAAGCCGCCGCCTGCGGCGCCGCAGCCTGCGTCGGCCCGGTTGCTGCGGGTTTTGGCGCGGGCGCGGCGGCAGCTGCCGGCGCCGGTTTTGCGGCGGGCGCTTCAGCAGTCTTTGGTGCCGGTGCAGCACCGGCTGCCTTCACGTCCTCGCCGTCGCCGGCCAAAACCGCGATGATATCGTTGACCGGGACGTCCTGCGTCCCTTCAGGCACCAGAATCTTTGCAATCGTTCCCTCATCGACCGCCTCGACCTCCATCGTCGCCTTGTCGGTCTCGATCTCCGCGATCACGTCGCCGGACTTGACCTTGTCGCCCTCTTTCTTGAGCCACTTGGCAAGGTTGCCCTTTTCCATCGTGGGCGACAGCGCGGGCATCAAAATGTTGATCGGCATTGTCAGTGACCTTGTTGCGACCGGGGCATGGTTGAGCCCATATCGGTCGGCCGGTTGATTTCGGCTTCGAACATGTCGACGATACGCGTCAGCGCCTCGTCTTCGGTGTAGCCGCTCTCGCGGGCATAGGCGCGGGCAGCGTGGCGCGCGATATCGACCAGAAGCATGCCCCACATGTCAGGCTCCTCGAAGGCGCGCTGGAACGCGATCGAGAGCCCGCCGTCGACCACGAAGGCGCGCAGCACTTCGACGGCATCCTCGCGGCCGATGACGTCGGGCGGCAGCGGCTGTTCGTTGGGACCGGCCATATCGACCTACCGATAGGCAACGGCTTTGGCGGCCGCGACCACCTCGGCCACGTTGGGCAATGCGAGCTTCTCGAGGTTGGCCGCATAAGGCATCGGCACGTCCTTGCCGGACACCCGCGCCACCGGCGCGTCGAGATAGTCGAAGGCGTGCTCCATGATGCGGGCGGCGATCTCGGCGCCGACGCCCGACTGCTGCCAGCCTTCTTCCACCGTCACCGCGCGGCCGGTCTTCTTCACGGATGCAACGATGGTCTCGGTGTCCATCGGACGCAGCGTGCGCAGGTCGATCACCTCGGCCTCGATGCCTTGCTTGGCCAGTTCGTCGGCGGCCTTCAGCGCGTAGGTCATGCCGTTCGACCACGAGATCAGCGTCACGTCCTTGCCCGACCGCACGATCCGCGCCTTTCCGATCGGGATCACGTAATCGTCGAGTTTTGGCACCTCGCCGGTGTGGCCGTACAAAACCTCGTTTTCGAGGAAGATGACCGGATTGGGATCGCGGATCGCGGCTTTCAGCAGCCCCTTGTAGTCGGCGGCCGAGAACGGCGCGATCACTTTCAAGCCGGGAATCTGCGAGTACCAGGCCGAGTAATCCTGGCTGTGCTGGGCGGCGACGCGGGCGGCGGCGCCGTTCGGGCCGCGGAACACGATCGAACAGCCCATCTGGCCGCCCGACATGTACAGCGTCTTGGCCGCGGAGTTGATGATCTGGTCGATCGCCTGCATGGCGAAGTTGAAGGTCATGAATTCGACGATCGGCTTCAGCCCGGACATCGCAGCACCAACGCCGACGCCGGCAAAACCGTGCTCGGTGATCGGAGTATCGATCACGCGCCGCGCGCCGAACTCCTGCAGCAGGCCTTGGGTGACCTTGTAGGCGCCCTGATATTCCGCGACCTCTTCGCCCATCACGAACACGTCGGCGTCGCGCCGCATCTCCTCGGCCATCGCATCGCGCAGCGCTTCGCGGATGGTCTGGGTGATCATCTCGGTGCCCGCAGGGACTTCCGGATCGGGTTCGGCGACGGCGGCCGGCGGCGCCTTTGCCTCGGCCTTCGGCTGGGGCGCCTTTGCCTCGGCCTTCGGCTGGGGCGCTTCTGCCTTTGCTTCGGCTGATGGTGCTGATTCCGCGGCCTTCGCCGCTGGCACGGGTGCGGCCATCTTGCCGAGATCGGCAGCGCTCTCGCCGTCGGCCAGAATGGTCGCGATCGGTGTATTGACTGCGACGTCGGCGGTGCCTTCGGGGATCAATATCCTGCCGAGCGTGCCCTCATCGGTCGCCTCGACTTCCATCGTCGCCTTGTCGGTTTCGATCTCGGCGATGACATCGCCCGACTTGATCGTCTCGCCTTCCTTCTTCAGCCACTTCGCAAGGTTGCCCTTTTCCATGGTGGGCGACAGCGCAGGCATCAGCACTTGAATGGGCATATCGGCTCCCGAAATCACTTGTCAGTTGGTTCTGCGCTGGTTTGGTTTGCACGTCGCCAGAGTCGCAGAACCGGTCCCACTTTTTGCGGAATATTGGTTGAACTACCTGTAGATGTCGGTCCAGAGCTCGGAAGGATCGGGCTCGGGATCGCGCTGGGCGAAATCCGCCGAGGCGTTGACGATCTCGCGCACCTCGGCGTCGATGGCCTTCAATTCCTGCTCGCTGACCTTGGCGGCCAGGAGACGATTGCGCACCTGCTCGATGGGATCCTGATCGGTGCGGATCTTCTCGACCTCTTCGCGGGTCCGGTATTTGGCCGGATCGGACATCGAGTGGCCGCGGTAGCGGTAGGTCTGCATTTCCAGGATGAACGGCCCCTTGCCGGCGCGGCACCAGGCGACCGCCTCGTCGCCCGCCGCCTTGACGGCGCGGACGTCCATGCCGTCGACCTGCTGGCCCGGAATGTTGAAGGAGGCGCCGCGCTTGGAAAAATCGGTCAGGGCCGAGGAGCGCGTCACCGACGTGCCCATGGCGTAGCGGTTGTTCTCGATCACATAGATCACCGGAAGCTTCCACAGCTCCGCCATGTTGAAGCTCTCGTAGACCTGGCCCTGATTGGACGCGCCGTCGCCGAAATAGGCGATGCTGACGAAATCATTGCCGCGGTAGCGGTTGGCAAAGGCGAGTCCCGTCCCGAGCGAAACCTGGGCGCCGACGATGCCGTGGCCGCCGAAGAAATTCTTCTCCATGCTGAACATGTGCATGGAGCCGCCCTTGCCCTTGGAATAGCCGCCGCGACGTCCGGTGAGTTCGGCCATTACGCCATTGGCGTCCATCCCGCAGGCCAGCATGTGGCCGTGGTCACGGTATCCGGTTATGACCTGGTCGCCCTGCTTCAGGGCCATCTGCATCCCGACGACCACGGCTTCCTGGCCGATATAGAGATGGCAGAAACCGCCGATCGCACCCATGCCGTAGAGCTGGCCGGCCTTTTCCTCGAAGCGGCGGATCAACAGCATGTCCCGCAGCGCGGCCAGCTCCTGCGCCTTGGTGAATTCCGGTGGGGACCCGTTTGCCTTCTCCTGCTCTGTTTCCTTCGCGACGACGCTTTTCTTGGGTGCAGCCATGGCAATTCCGGGTGAGAGAGAGACGGATCAGCCCTCTCTAACCCAACTCAAACCGGCGTGAAAGGATTGCCTGCGCTGGAGAAAATATTGCTATGCCGCACTGCAGCGCAGCGAGACATTTTCGAAATCGATTTGGCGATTTTTTGAAATTTGCGGACACGCGCCGACATGAGACCGCTTTCGTGACAGCGGTTTGAAAATCAGTTCGGCTTGATGGTCCGGACCAGATCGCGCGGGTTGGCGTAGTCGAGCTGGAAGCGTGCGCGCTCGTCCAGCATATCAGGGTCGACCCGGTCGGACCGCAGCAGCGACACCCGCTGCTCGCCCTGCGCCCGCTCCCGCTTCAGCCGCGCCAGTTCCGAGGTCAGCGCGATGATCTCCTGATCGAGTTCCTGGCGCGCGTTCAGCCCGTATTTGCCGGTATAGGCGTTGACGCCGAAATAGCCGACCATCAGCGCCGCCATCGTGTAGAGGGCGAGGCCGGTCAGGATGGATTTCAGGCGCGTGCGGGAGACCATGCGCCAAGATGCGACGGCCGGGTTAATGGAATCCTAAGATGGCAGGTGTGGGCAATGAGGACCGCCCTCCCTCCCCCGTCATTGCGAGCGCAGCGAAGCAATCCATCATTCGGCTATGCCGCGCTATGGATTGCTTCGCTTCGCTCGCAATGACGTGGATGGGTCTGCCTACCCGTTCTGCTTCTCGATGAACGCAGCGAACGCGCCGAGATACTGCTGCAGCACCTTCTGCACGGCCTCCTTGATCAACTCACCCTTGTCGTCGAAGGCGTCGCCGACGCCGTTGACGTAGATCTCGGGCTGGCCGAGGATCGGCCCGGCAATGCCGGACAGGATGTTCTGCAGATGCTTGGTCGCGCTGATGCCGCCGAGCGCGCCGGGCGAGTTGCTGACAATGCCGACCGGCTTGCCGAGGAACGAGCTCTTGCCATAGGGGCGCGAGCCGACGTCGATGGCGTTCTTCAACACGCCAGGGATCGAGCGGTTATATTCAGGGGTCACGAACAGCACGCCGTTCGACTTCTGCAGCTTCTCGCGGAACGCCAGCCAGTCGGCCGGAGGTGCGGCTTCCAGATCCTGGTTGAAGAAGGAAATATCGCCCAGCGTAGTGACGTCGAGCTTCAGCGAAGCCGGCGCGAGCTTGGCCAAAGCGTTGGCGATCTTGAGCGAGAAACCCTCCTTGCGGAGGCTGCCGACGATGGTGACGATGGTGTGGGCCATGGATTTTCCTTGTGAAGCTGGACGCCTGCCCCTCACCTAACGATATCGCCAGATAGATGCAAGCGCATGAACCGTGCAATTTCGGAAACGCATCGTTTTTGAAACTGGCCGAGGGAATTGGGTCCCGGGGCAGACGGACAAGGCCGTGCTGGGCCAGAAGCTGAGATGCCCCGACGCGCAGCCCGGTCCGCTTCGGCGCCAAATTGCGGACGTGTTCGTTTGACTATATGCAAGCAAAACGCGGCGTCTTCGGCCGACCAACGAGAAGCGAACGATGGCAGAACGCAAAACGAGGGTCGCCATCCTGTTCGGCGGGCGCTCCGCGGAGCACGACGTATCCAGGGCGTCCGCAGCGAACGTGCTTCGCTCCCTCGACCCCAGCCGTTATGATGTCACGCTGATCGGCATCGCCAGGGATGGCCGCTGGATTGTCGCCGACGCGGGCAATGGCGCCGGCATCGGCGCTGTTGCGCTGGCCATTCCGGACGATGGACCGCAGCTGACCCTGTTGCCGGGCGGACATGGCCGTGCACTGGTTCTTGAGCGGAATACGGCAGGGATTCGGGAATTGCCGGCGTTCGATCTCTTCTTCCCGGTCCTGCACGGCCCCAACGGCGAGGATGGCACGGTTCAGGGCGCGCTCGAACTATGCGACGTGGCCTACGTAGGCTCGCGTGTGATGGGATCGGCGGCATCGATGGACAAGGATGTCGCAAAGCGGCTGATGCGCGACGCGGGCCTGCCGGTCGTGCCCTATGTCGCCATGTCGGCCATGTCACCGCTCACGTATGACGATGCGGTCGGCGCCGTTGGCTCGCCGGAGGTCTTCGTCAAGCCGGCCAACATGGGTTCGTCGGTGGGCGTATCGAAGGCTCGAACCGCGCAAGAGTTCGAAGCTTGCTGCGGGTTGGCGTTTCGCTTCGACAGGAAGATACTGATTGAGCGATGTGTCGCCCCGGTGCGGGAAATCGAGTGCTCCGTGCTTGAAGACGCGAATGGCAACATCCGTGCGTCGCAACTCGGAGAGATCGTCCCCGCCGACAAGCACGGTTTCTATTCTTACGATGCGAAGTACCTTGACGATGATGGCGCCGCTCTTCAGGTTCCGGCCGATGTGCCCCCACCGGTGGCCGACCGCATCAGGGAATTCGCAATCAAGACGTTCCGCGTGCTGGGCTGTGAAGGAATGGCGCGCGTCGATTTCTTTCTCAACGGCGAGCAGGTATTCGTGAACGAAGCCAATACCCTTCCCGGCTTCACCAATATCAGCATGTACCCGCGGCTATGGCAGGCCAGCGGGTTATCACAATCCGACCTTATGGATGTGCTGATCGGCCATGCACTGGAACGTCACAAGAGATCCAGGAACCTGGCTTTCCAGCGCGAGTAGAATAGGCACGCCGCCTCGCTTTCGCCGGCCAAATCAATCGGCCGCCGAAGAGCCGCCGCTGCGGCCCTTCACCATCAGTCATGGCGAATACTCCCCAGCGCTGGTTGCGGTTGTTCCGCATTCATTTGCGCCGCAAGCGTTCTCCCGTCGCCGGGAGAACGCAAGCCGGATTTGCCAGGGAAGCGAGCCGCCTGCTGTCGTCGTCAGCCCTTGTTGGGGTTGATCAGGAATTTCTCGCCGGTGGCGCGTTTGTTGTAGACCGCGATGTTGGAGAGCTGCAGCGTCTCCTGCAGCGACACCACCTGCGTGTAGTGGCTGGCGAAGGTGGTCCTGAGTTCGGAAGCGACGCGCTGGCGCAGCTTGCCGATTTCGGCGGGGCCGATCTTCTGCAGGAACGGTGTCAGCAGCCAGCCGCCGACGCCCCAGGTCAGGCCGAACGCCCGGCTCAGTTCGGTCGGACGGTTGTCGAGGCTGCCGTAGATGTAGACCTGCTTGTACACGTTCGAGCCGTAGCGGCTGTATTCCTTGGCGGTCTTGTTGGCCGCACTCTCCATGCAGGTGAGGATCTGCCCCGCGAGCTTGCCGCCGCCGATGGCGTCGAACGCAATCGTGGCGCCAGTTTCCACCAGCGCATTGGTCAGATCGTCCATGAAGCTGTCTGCGGTGGAATCGACGACATGCTTGGCGCCGATCTTGTGCAGGATATCCGCCTGCTCCTTGCTGCGCACGATGTTGACGAGGCCGATACCGTCCTTGATGCAGATCTTGTTGAGCATCTGCCCGAGGTTCGAGGCGGCCGCCGTATGCACCAGCGCCTTGTGATTCTCGCGCCGCATGGTCTCGGTCATGCCGAGCGCGGTCAGCGGGTTGACGAACCACGACGCGCCGTCGGCAGGCGTGGTGCCGGCCGGGAGCTCCATAACGTCCCTCACCTTCATGGTGCGATACTGCGAGTACATCGCGCCGCCGATCATCGAGACATTCTTGCCCATCAGCGCCTTGGCGGCATCCGAGGATCCGGTCCTGATCACCACGCCGGCGCCCTCGTTGCCCACGGGGAGCGACTGGTCGAGCCTCGCCGCCATCATCCGCAGGGCGGCTTCCGGCATTTTTGCGGTGACCACAGGTGTGTCCTCGCTGCCTGAAACCTTGGCGGTCGACATGTCGGCCGGGCCGATCAGGAGCCCGAGATCGGACGGGTTGATCGGCGTCGCCTCGACCCGGACCACGACTTCGTCGTCGGCCGGCTCGGGCGTCGGGACGTCCACCAGCGACAGTTCGAGTTCGCCGCTCTTCTTGAGCAGCGAACGCAGTTGCAGCCCGCTTTTGCCGTCGCTCATCGTACGTCCTCCCCCGTTTGTGTTGGTTATATCTGGATGCGCCGTTGCGTTACGCCAGTGCCTTCAACGCCGCCTTCCCCGCATATTTCGCCTGCTCGCCAAGCTGCTGCTCGATGCGCAGGAGCTGGTTGTATTTGGCGGTGCGGTCGGAGCGCGCCAGCGAGCCGGTTTTGATCTGGCCGCAATTGGTGGCGACCGCGAGGTCGGCGATGGTGGAGTCTTCCGTTTCGCCGGAGCGGTGCGACATCACGGAGGTATAGCCGTACTTGTGCGCCAGTTCGACCGCGGCGAGCGTTTCCGTCAACGTGCCGATCTGGTTGACCTTGATCAGGATCGAATTGGCGCGGCCATTCTTGATGCCGTCGGCGAGCCGCGTGACGTTGGTGACGAACAAATCGTCGCCGACGAGCTGGCACTTGTTGCCGATCAAATCGGTCAATTCCTTCCAGCCGTCCATGTCGTCTTCGGACATGCCGTCCTCGATGCTGACGATCGGATAGCGCGAGACGAGATCGGCGAGATATTTCGCCTGCTCGGAGCGCGAGCGGGTCTTGTTCTCGCCGCCATAGACGTAAGCGCCGTCCTTGAAGAACTCGGTCGCCGCGCAATCCAGCCCGAGCATCACGTCGCTGCCTGCCTTGTAGCCGGCCTTTCCAATTGCGCTCACCACGAACTCGAGCGCGGCGTCCGCCGACGGAATATTCGGCGCAAAGCCGCCCTCGTCGCCAACATTGGTGTTGTGGCCGGCCTTTTTCAGTTCGCCACGCAGCGTGTGGAAGATTTCCGAGCCGCAGCGCAGCGCCTCGGCGAAGCTCGCAGCCCCCACGGGGAGGATCATGAATTCCTGGAAATCGATCGGATTGTCGGCATGGGCGCCGCCATTGATAATGTTCATCATCGGCACCGGCAGCGTCCGCGCCGAGGTGCCGCCGACATAGCGATAGAGCGGCATGTCGAAGGATTCGGCCGCCGCCTTGGCGCAGGCCAGCGAGACGCCGAGGATGGCGTTGGCCCCAAGCCGGCTCTTGTTCGGGGTACCGTCGAGATCGATCATGATCTGGTCGATCTGGACCTGTTCCTCGACGGCCTGATCGCTCAGCGCCTCGAAGATTTCGCCGTTGACGGCCTCGACCGCCTTCTGCACGCCCTTGCCGAGATAGCGCTTCTTGTCGCCGTCGCGCAGTTCGACCGCCTCATGCGCGCCGGTGGAAGCGCCCGACGGCACCGCCGCACGGCCGATCGAGCCGTCTTCCAGCACCACATCGACTTCAACGGTGGGATTGCCCCGGCTATCGAGAATTTCGCGGCCAATGATGTCGACGATGGCGGTCATGTCTTAAACTTTCCTGGGAGTGGTGGGTCAGGTTCGGGGGCGTCTTACACGGCAAGCAAGCAAATGTGAACGCTTGACGGGCCGCCTTTTCCGGACGGTAGGATTGGGTCAGGATAGACTGCTCCAAGGTTGATATCGGCGTCCAAACCTTCACGTTCATAAGTCGGGGTAACGCAATGAATCGCCGCCAGTTTCTTGGAACCGCCGCCGCTGGAATCCTCGCTGCGCCCGCCTTCCTGCGCCACGCCGACGCCCAGGAAGGCCCGTTCCGCGTCAAATATTATCCAGTCAAATCAGGCATGGGCTCCCGCGACACCACCCCTGCGCCCGACGGCACGATCTGGTTCTGCGGCCAGCGCAACGGCACGTTGGGACGTCTCGATCCCCGCGACGGCTCCTACAAACTGGTCGACCTCGGCAAGGGCGCGGCGCCCCATGGCGTCATCATCGGTCCTGATGGAGCGCCCTGGGTGACCGAAGGCGGCCAGAACGCGATTGCGCGCGTCGACCCCGGCGACCACAAGGTGACGCTGTTCCGCCTGCCCGAAAAGGAAAGCTACGCCAACCTCAACACCGCCGTGTTCGACAAGAACGGCATCTACTGGTTCACCGGCCAGTCCGGCATCTATGGCCGGCTCGACCCGAAATCGGGCGACATGACCGTGTTCAAGTCGCCGCGCGGGCGCGGCACCTACGGCATGACGGTCACGCCGAAAGGCGACATCTGGTACGCCTCGCTCGCCGGCAACCACATTGCCAAAATCGATCTGGCGACCGGCAACGCGACCGTGGTCGAGCCGCCGACCCCCAACCAGGGCGCACGCCGGGTGTGGTCGGACTCCAAGGGCCGCATCTGGGTCAGCGAGTGGAACAGCGGCAATGTGTCGATGCACGATCCCGCCGACGGCTCCTGGAAGGCATGGAAGCTGCCAGGCAGCAATCCGCGCACCTATGCCGTCTATGTCGACGACAAGGACAAGGTCTGGGTCACCGATTTCGGGGCGAACGCAATCGTGCGCTTCGATCCCGTGACGGAAAAGTTCAATGCGTTCCCGAGCGACAAATCGGGCGCGAATGTGCGCCAGCTCGACGGCCGGCCCGGCGAAACCTGGGGCGGCGAATCCGGCAATGACCGCCTCGTCGTGATCCAGACGGTCGCGCCTGCGTGAGATTGTTTGCAGTCCTGCTGCTGTTGCCCCTTCTCCTGCCCGCTTCCGCCGCCGCGGAGGAAAACGGCGCGCGGGCGTTCGCGCCCTGCCGCGCCTGCCACAGCCTCGATCCGGCTGAGCGCAACCTGCCCGGCCCCAATCTCTCGGGCGTGATCGGCCGCGCCGTCGGCGGAGCCGCGGAATTCGACTATTCGCCGGTGCTGCGCAAGGCGCGCGACGAGGGCTTGCGCTGGGACGCAAAGCGCCTCGAAGCCTTCCTCGCCGATCCCGCCGCGATGTTTCCGGGATTGTGGATGTCGATGCGCGGGATCGAGGACGCGGCCGAACGGCAGGCGCTGGTGAAGTTTATTGAGGATCCCTCCTCGCGCTAACAGTTGACGGCCACGGCGCTTGCGTCCATGTCAGCCCTCGCAACAGGACGATGAAGATGGCCAAGAAATCATTGCAGAAATCATTGCAGCTCGGCCGCGCCGTGGAATGGCCGGACAGCCCGGAAAAGGCGCAGCTCGATCGCGTGCCCAATCCGCAGGCGGACACCAATTACCTGGTGCGCTTCACCGCGCCGGAATTCACCTCGATTTGCCCCGTCACGGGCCAGCCGGACTTCGCGCATCTGATGATCGATTACGTGCCGGGCCAGTGGCTCCTGGAGTCCAAATCGCTCAAACTCTATGTCGCCAGCTTCCGCAATCACGGCGCCTTTCACGAGGATTGCACGGTCATGATCGGCAAGCGCATTGCCGTCGAAATCAAGCCGAAATGGCTTCGCATCGGCGGCTACTGGTATCCGCGCGGCGGCATCCCGATCGACGTGTTCTGGCAGACCGGCAAACTGCCCAAGGACATGTGGGTGCCCGACCAGGGCGTCGCACCGTATCGCGGGCGGGGTTAGGCACGCCAAGCGTTCGGGCATGGCTTGAACGCCTTCTGTTGCGCGCGCGGAATTTTCAGAAGACGCCTCCAGTGAGGCTCAATAGGGAAATAAACGGCCGCGACAACGATGATTGCATACATCGCAGGCGCAGAAAATGCACGGTTGAGAAAAAGCACTCTCAAACGATTGACGCCACAGATTGGTCCAACTGTCGGGCACAGATTGTCCGCATGTTCACAACATCAAGTTCGTCAAGTTCGTGAGCCCGCCATGATTGCTCGGAAGACCGCCCGCTTCCTCCTGAAATATGCATCGAGCGATCCGCTCGGGCTTGCCGATATCGTACACCGCCGCGCGATCGAGCAGTTCAGAACGCCGCCGACGGGCCTCGCGACCGCGCGCTTCAACGGCGTGCATCACGAGATCGACATGTCATTGCATCGGCTGATGAAGAAGTACTTTTTCCATACCCACGAAATGTTTCTCGAACGCATCTTCAAGCGCTGCCTGGCTCCTCGCAAGATCTTCGTCGATATCGGCGCCAATTGCGGCTACTGGTCGGCCTATAGCTTGTCGCTCGTGGGCCAGAGCGGCGAGGTGCACGCCTTCGAGCCGGTGCCGCAATATTTCACCTTTGTCCGACGGCTCGCCGAGCTCAATCCCGATTATCGGGTCATCGCCAATCAGGTTGCCTGCGGCGCGCGGCCTGGCGCCTTCACGATGGCCGTCGTCGCGCCGCGCGCGGAGAATTTCGACAATTACGATATCAATATCGGGTCGAGTTCACTTGCTACCGGCTTCCTCGACCACGCCAGCGAGCTCACGGAAAATATCACCGTTGAGGTTATCGCCTTCGATAGTTATGTACGCGAGCGGAAAATCGATCTCGATCGCGTCGGCCTTATCAAGATCGATGTCGAAGGTTTCGAGGCTGAGGTCTTCGACGGCATGCAAGGCGTGCTGGCAAAGAGCGGTCGCAAAGTGCCGATCCTGTGCGAGATCCTCACCGATCTGAATCGCCCCAAGCCGCTGGACGGTAGACGGATCATTGAACGCCTTGAGGATTGTGGTTACCGCTGCCTCGATGCCACGCATTTGCGACCGATCGATCGTGATGCGCTTGGTTTTGAGGAGAACATTCTCTGCCTCTGACACTCAACTATCTTTCATCAAACTTGCATCAATTTCGGAGCTTCGCGGGCTCAATGCCCGCTCAGCACCAGCGTCTTGACCGGCAACAGCAGCGCCTGAATGCGCAGCAGCATCGCGTGCACCAGTCCGGTGGCATCGACGACGTGCAACGCGAAGCTCTTGAACGAACCGACTTTACCTGACGAGATCAGTTCGTGATTGCTGGTATAGGCGTTGGCTATACAACTGCTGCCCGGCGTCACGCCCTCCAGCCCGCCCTTGTAGATCGGTTCCATGAAAACGAGAATGGTACCCGGGCGCACGACCTGCTGCGCCTCAACCAGTTGTTCGCCGCCCCTGAACTGACCCGCCGCGATGTAGTCCTGCACGTTGGTAACCACCATCGGAATGATCGTCCACGGCTTGGAAATGCAGGTGGCCTCGGCCACCATTCCGACCTTCATGACCTGAGCCTCGATCTGCCCAAACCCTGCCATAAGAGCACGCCGTCCTGCACCCTCGGGAATCAGAACGCCGGCCGACCGTATCATTGGATTGACGATATCACCCCGCCTCAGACCGAACTGCTCGACCCGTCCGTTGACACCGGCGCGAATAAACGTCTTGTCCAGATCGACCTGCGCTTCGGCCAACGCCGCCTCTGCGCTCGCCTTCTCCGCCGGTAGCAGAGCGGTCAGTCGCGTCATCGCGGACTGTTTGGAAGCGGACGCGGCGTCGAGGCTGCCCTGGCGACCTGCAACGGCCACCGTGAGCTTTTCGATGTCGCGTTGCGGCACGATTCCGGGGTTGCGCTTCTGCAGTTCGCTTTTGGTGTCGAGTTCGTCCTGCGCCTGCTGCAGCGCGCCTTTTGCCTCCTGAAGCTGGCCTTCCGCCTTGAGGATGTCAGCTTGCGCTGCCAGCATGGCAGCATCGACTTCGGCGATCTTGCGCCTGGCTGTCAGTAGCGACGCTTCCTGCTTGGCGCTATCAAGCCTGAAAATCACGTCACCTTGCTTGACGGGCGCGCTGAGTTCGAAGTTAACCTCCGCGACTCGGCCGGCTATTTCGGGCACAATCGGAATGGTCCGATAGAACAACGTCGCCGACGTGGTCGACGGGTGATAATAGAAGATCATCGTGATCAGCGAGACCGTGAGCACCAGGCAGGCGATGATGCCAAAGCGCAGCTCGAACCAGACCGAATAGAGCGTGATCTCCTTGCCGAGCCGTTTGCCCTGCCGGTAGCGGCGATAGAGATAGTCCGGAAATATTGTCAAGAGAGAGCAGAGAAGCAACTCAAGCATGGCTGTGCACCTCGCTCTTGGCGCCACCGGCCTTCTCGATGCGGGCCTTGGCCTCGCCCGTTGCGACAGCGTGCGCCGTGTCCCCAACTGGCGCCTCGGTTGGGTCCGGTTCAGGCGGAACGCCAGCCATCTTCTCGACCGATCCTGCAATTCTGCGCAGCGGCGTGCTGAAGTCCGGCAGGTCGATCATGGCGAGGAACAGGCCGATCACCCAGAACAGGTGGTTGTGCGTGAACAGCGACAGCAGGCCCAGCACGGCCACGATTTCAAACTGGAATTTCTGCGACTTGTGGGCCATCCGCTCCGGCAACGAGTGCAGGTGCAAATAGAAATTACCGACCGCGAGAACGGCGACGATCAGAAAAATGCCGACGGCGACCATCAGAACGTCGGTGTCATCAGGTGCGGTGATGAAAGACGGCAGGTGATGGGGCGCGCTGGGGTGAATCGACTCGTTCATGGCAATCCTCCGTTCACAACGGGACTAACGCACTGGGTCGATCAGCTCGGTTCAATCTTTACACAATGTGAAAACTTGGCAAGCGATAAGGCGCGGCCTGCGGCGCATGCGCAAGGCGATCCGGCTGCCTCGTCTTGAACCGGGTGGCCTCTGCGACCGACCCACCGCACATGCACAAAGCTTTCTCCGCCATTCTCGGGTTGGTCGCCCCGCTCTGTCTCGCCGCCACAATCTCGAACGCGACAGCCTTTGCGGAAGCAACCCGGCAGGCGCAGCTTTCGGCGGCCCTCAATAGGCGCTGAGCAGATCGACCTTGGCGTTGGCAAGGATCAGCCGCCGGGCGAGCAGCGCGGAAAGATTGCGCATGATTTTCAGCGCGATCTGCGGGTGGAGCCGGCGATAATCGGCAAAGCTGTCGAGCGGCAGTTCGAGGCATTTCACGGCCGTGTCGGCCCAGACATCGGCGCTGCGATGCGTTTCTATGATGGCCATCTCGCCGAATTCCATGCCGGGTCCAAGCGAGGCCAGCCGCACGCCGCTCGGCAGCTTCACGCTGACCATGCCGCTTTGCAGGAAGAACAGCGAATTGGCCGGTTCGCCGGCGCTGATAATGCGCTGGCCAGCCTCATAGCGCCGCGCGGTCGAGAGCTCCGCGAGCGCGGCGATTTCGTCGGCGGCCAAATCCGCCAGCAGCGCCTGTTCGCCGAGATGGCTGGTTTCCTTCGACGAGGTGAAGCCGCCATAGCGATAGATGATCTGGTCCTCCGCCCATTCGATGGCTTCGTCGAGCAGCGCGAAGCGCCGCAGGTATTTCAAATTGGCGGTGCGTGCGGAAATCGTCTTCCAGACCGGCGATGTCGCCTCGAGGCCCGTCAGGATCGCGGTGACGCCGGTGTTACCAAGGATGGTCAGGTTCTCGCCGAGGAGTTGGGCGCCCGCCGCGGTCAGGTCGGGCACCCTTCGGAAATCGAGGATCAACAGCGGCGCATTCGGCGGTTCGCCGGCCAGCCGCCGCGTCACATGGTCGATCGTGGCAAAGTTCAGGGCGCCGACCAGCTCGATCACCCTGATGTCACTGTGGCGTTCTTCCAGAATCTGCTGCTCATGCGGCTGCCGGCTGCGGCGCGACGAAATGCCGAAGATGTCGTAGTCGGCAATGACGCAGGTGCGGACGTCAGCGCTGCGGTTGAGCATGTGCAGATCGAAGCGCGATGACAGCGCCTCGCATACTTTCAGGCCGCGCACGCTGTTGCCGTGGCTGTCGAGGTTCGGCGAGAACGTGCCGAGCCCCATCTGGGACGGAAGCGCTGCAACAATGCCGCCGCCGACGCCGCTCTTGGCGGGGATGCCGACACGATAGATCCATTCGCCGGCATAATCATACATGCCCGAGCTGGTCATGACGGACAGCGTGCGGGCAACGACGTTGGGCGAAATGACGGAAACGCCGGTGACCGGATTGACGCCGCGATTGGCAAGCGTCGCCGCCATAACCGCAAGGTCGCGCGCCGTAACCAGGATGGCGCATTGCCGGAAATAGGTATCCAGCACGGCATCGACGTCGTCCTGAAGCACGAGATAATTTCTCAGCAACCAGGCGATTGCACGATTGCGGTTGCCGGTCAGCGCTTCGGAAGCGTGGACCGCGTCGTCGACATCGAGTTCGCGCCCGGCGAACTGGCTGAGTTTCTCGCGAATGCGCTCGAAGGCGAAAGCGCCGTCGACCTGATGGATCAGCCCGGAACAGGCGATCGCGCCAGCATTGACCATCGGGTTGAACGGCCGGTTGTCATTGGTCAGACGGATCGAATTGAACGCCTCGCCGCTCGGCTCGACGCCGATCGCAGCGGATACGCGCTCCTCGCCGACCAAGTCGAGCGCAAGCGCAAACACAAAGGCTTTCGAGACCGATTGAATGGTGAAAGGCACGCCGCTATCGCCGACCTCGTAGACGTGGCCATCGATGGTGACGAGGCCTATGCCGAAATGTGCCGGATTGGCGCGCTTCAGCTCGGGGATATAATCGGCGACCGCGCCGGAATGATCCGATCTGAACTCCTCGTGGCAGGCGGCCAAAAACCCTTGCAGCGGCGGCTCGTTGGCGTAACCGGTATTTCTGGCGGCGAAATTGCTTTTGGCCGAGCGGGTAATCTGGGCGTCCACATCATCACCTTAAATGGCAAGAAGCGAAGCAATCCCCATGCCATGGCCGGCTGCCTGACTTCGGCATCTGACGGCGGGCGCGCGACCGATGTGCGTCATCCTGCCGCTAGCCCACCATTTCCTGCCGTTCGTGCCCGATTTGCGCCATTGTCAACCGGCCGGGGGAAATCAGCGCTGCCAGATTTGCGGCGTGCTAAGGCGCGAGCAATCAGCATGACCAAGGAAACGACGCCCCTGTGGGTATGGCTGTCGGTTGCCCTGTTGGCCATCGGTACCCTCGCCTATGTCACGGCGGTTTATCTCATCGAGCACATCATGTGATTCTTTTAGCGGCGTGGGCTAGGCCGCTTTCGCGTCAGCCGGCCGCGTCTGGCGCAGCAGTTTTGCGCAGGCAAAGCCAAGCGCGATCATGATGGCCGCAGCGGTCAGCAAGGTCGGGACCTTGCCGGCATGCTGGATGCCGAAACCGTAGGCGATCGGGCCGATGGTCTGGCCCATGAAGAAAAAGAACGCGTGCAGCGACAGCGCGGTCGCGCGCGCTTCCGCCGACAATTCGCTGGCGAATACCTGCAGGCTGCCGTGGATCATGTAGAACCCCCAGCCCATGAAAATCAGGCTGAGCGTTTGCAATCTCCATTCCGGCCCCATCGCCACCGCGATGAGCTGCACGCCGACCATCGCCGCGCCGCCGATCATCATGCCATTGACGCCGATCCTCGGCAGAAACCGCGACACCGTCATGGTGTAGAACAGCCCGCCGACGGCGAAGCCGGCGATGACGATGCCGGCGATCGACAGCGAGGTTTCGCCGAGTTCGAACAGGAAGGCCGCGAGGAACGGAAACAGTCCGAGGACGCAGCAGCCTTCAATGAACACGGCCCCGTAGCAGATGCGCGCATTCGGGTTTGTGAAAATCGTGCGATAGCCTTGCAGGAGGGCTGACAGGCCGGTGCGCGGCGGACGCGTCAGCGCGGCGCCGCGAAACCCGGCCGCCACCGCGATCGAAGCCAGCACGACAAGAACGCCTAGCACGGCGAGCACGCCGCGCCAGCCGAGAAAGTCTCCGATCAGGCCGGACGCGGAGGCCCCCAGCAGATTGCCGGTCATCGCGCCCGCCAATGTACGACTGATCGCGACCTGGCGTTTTTCGGGACCGACGAGATCGCTGGTCAGGCTGAGTGAGACCGGGAATACGCCGCCGGAGCCGATGCCTGCGAGAATCCGGCTTGCGAACAGCAGCGGGAACGATGTCGCCATCGCGCCGAGAATATTGGCAAGCCCGAGCAGCACCAGGCAGACGATCATCAGCCGGGCCTTGCCGAACATGTCGGCCATGGCGCCGAGCACGGGCTGGATGATGGCAAAGGTGAAGGCGAAGGCGGCGGCGAAACTGGCGGCGGTAGCGATGCTGACGGAAAAATCTGCGGCCACGTGCGGCAATACCGGATCCAGCGCGCGGGCGGACAAGGCTGCGGAAAAGGTCGCGAGTGCAATGATATTGAGCGCCGGCGGCATGCCGCTGGTGGCGGTCACGGCGCAGCGTTCTTGGCCAGCGCGTCGAACGCCATCAGCCGCTTCACCAGCGCTTCGAACTCGCGCAGCGGCACCATGTTGGGCCCGTCCGACGGCGCGCGATCGGGATCGGGATGGGTCTCGATGAATACACCGGCGACGCCGACGGCCACCGCCGCGCGCGCCAGCACGGGCACGAATTCGCGCTGGCCGCCGGATGAGGTGCCCTTCCCGCCCGGCTGCTGCACCGAATGCGTGGCGTCGAAAATAACCGGCGCGCCGGTGGTTTGCGCCATGATCGGCAACGCGCGCATGTCGGAGACCAACGTATTGTAACCGAACGAGGCGCCGCGCTCGGTCACCAGCACGTTCGGGTTACCGCCGTCGGTGACCTTGCTGACGACGTTCGCCATCTCCCACGGCGCGAGGAACTGACCCTTCTTGACGTTGACGACCTTGCCGGTCGCAGCAGCCGCCAGCAGCAGATCCGTCTGCCGGCACAGGAAGGCCGGAATCTGCAACACGTCGACCGCCTGGGCGGCTTCCGCGCATTGCGCGGCTTCATGCACGTCGGTCAGCACGGGCAGCCCAAGCGAAGAGCGTATCTCGGCGAAGATCGGCAAGGCCTGTGCGAGCCCAACACCGCGCGCGGCCGAGCCAGAGGTGCGGTTGGCCTTGTCGAAGGAGGTCTTGTAGACGAGGCCTATTCCGAGGCGACCCGCGATCTCCTTCAGTGCACTCGCCACCTCCAGCGCATGCGCGCGGCTCTCGAGCTGGCATGGCCCGGCAATGATCGAAATCGGCAAGGTATTGCCGAATTTGACCGGGCCGACCGAGACGACCGGGGCTGCATCTACTTTCGCGTTCAAGGGATTTTCCTTCGTATCTGCCGCGGACCATGCCGGTCCGCGCCACCAGGATCAACCCTATTTAGCCCCCGAATGACAGGGTTGCGCCGCAGGTTACTTTACCGCGGAGAACGCCGTCGGGACCAGCAACTGGCTGACGATGTTGTCGATGATCTGGCCGTCCTCCTCGCTCTTGGCGCGGCCGGCGATCCAGTCGGGATCGGACTGGAATGCGGTCCATTTCTTCTCGCGATCGGCGAGCGAATCCCACGCGACGAAATAGGTCAGTTCCTGGTTGGAGGTGCCGATCAGCGTGGTGTAGAAGCCGGCCTGCTTGATGCCGTGCTTGTCCCACAGTTTCAGCGTCAGCGTATCGAAGCGCTTCATCAGCGCCGGCAGGCGGCCGGGCAGACAACGATAGACGCGCATTTCCATGATCATCGGTGGCACTCCCTTTATTGTTTTTGCAGTTCCGGGAGCACGTTGTCGCAACAATTGGCGCGTTCGTCAAAGATGTAGGGTGGGCAAAGGCGCACTTCGCGCCGTGCCCACCATCTAGCCGAGCTGTTGGTCTTGAATGGTGGGCACGCTTCGCTTTGCCTACCCTACGATTCCGTTGCGGCCTACACTAGCCGGCTCTGCGCCATCGCCGCCTGAATGAACGAGGCAAATAAAGGATGCGGCTCGAACGGCCGTGACTTCAGCTCGGGATGAAACTGCACGCCGATGAACCAGGGATGGTCCTCGTATTCGACGATCTCCGGCAGCACGCCATCGGGCGACAGACCAGAGAAGCGCAGGCCGTGCTGTTCAAGGCGGTCCTTGTAGGCGGTGTTGACCTCGTAGCGGTGGCGGTGGCGCTCCGAAATCTCGGTCGCGCCGCCATAGACTTGCGACACGCGGCTGCCGCGCTTCAGCGCCGCAGGATATGCGCCCAGCCGCATGGTGCCGCCGAGATCGCCGGATTTCGAGCGCTTCTCCAGCTCGTTGCCGCGCAGCCACTCTGTCATCAGGCCGACGAGCGGCTCCCTGGTCGGGCCGAACTCGGTGGAGTTGGCCTCCTCGATGCCGACGAGATTGCGGGCAGCTTCGATGACCGCCATCTGCATGCCGAAGCAGATGCCGAAATACGGCACATCGCGCTCACGCGCGAACCGTGCCGCGCGGATCTTGCCTTCGGCGCCGCGCTGGCCGAAGCCGCCCGGCACCAGGATGCCGTTGACGTGTTCGAGGAACGGCGTCGGGTCCTCGTTCTCGAACACCTCGCTCTCGATCCAGTCGAGATTGACCTTCACCTTGTTGGCGATGCCGCCATGGGAGAGCGCCTCGATCAGCGATTTATAGGCGTCCTTCATGCCGGTGTACTTGCCGACGATGGCAATGGTCACCGCACCTTCGGGGTTGCGCACGCGCTCGTTGATGACGTTCCAGCTCTGCAGCGCCGGCGGAATCTTTGGCGTGATACCGAACGCGGCCAGCACTTCGTCGTCGAGGCCAGCGGCGTGATAGGCCTCGGGGACCGCGTAGATGTTGTCGACGTCCCTCGCCTCGATCACGGCGCTTTCGCGCACGTTGCAGAATAGCCCGAGCTTGCGCCGCTCTTCCTTCGGAATTTCACGGTCGGTGCGGCACAGCAAAATATCCGGCTGGATGCCGATCGAGCGCAGTTCCTTCACCGAGTGCTGGGTCGGCTTTGTCTTCAGTTCGCCGGCGCTCGGGATGAACGGCAGCAGCGTGAGGTGAATATACACCGCGTGATCCCGCGGCAGTTCGTTCTTGAGCTGACGAATCGCTTCGAAGAACGGCAGGCCTTCGATGTCGCCGACGGTGCCGCCGATCTCGACCAGCACGAAATCATATTCGTCATTGCCCGAGAGCACGAATTCCTTGATCGCGTTGGTGACGTGCGGAACGACCTGAATGGTCGCGCCGAGATAATCGCCGCGGCGTTCCTTTGTGATGATGTCCTGATAGATGCGCCCGGTCGTGATATTGTCGGCCTTGGTAGCCGGACGCCCGGTGAAACGCTCGTAGTGGCCGAGATCGAGATCGGTCTCGGCGCCGTCGTCGGTCACGAACACTTCGCCGTGCTGATACGGCGACATCGTTCCGGGATCGAGGTTGAGATAGGGATCGAGTTTGCGGAGACGGACCTTGTACCCGCGAGCCTGCAGCAGGGCACCGAGTGCCGCCGAAGCCAGACCCTTTCCGAGCGAAGAAACCACGCCGCCGGTGATGAAAATGTACCGCGCCATGGGACTCAACCTTTAAGGCCACTGACCCGATTCGCCAAAACGAATCGCATGCACAGGCGAACATTCTGCCGGGCTGTGGGTGACGTGAATTTTAAAGCGATATCAGAGCACTAATGGGAAGTTCTGATGCAGGACAGTAGCGACCGTCCTGCATAGCCACCCTGCTTTATTGCGAACGCGGGGCCTGCGGGCCCGACTGGCCCTGCTGATCATCCACCTTCTTGAGCGTATCGAGCACGCCGCCGGAGGTCGGCGGGGCGACCGGCGTCGCGCCACCCGGCTGCGACTGCGTCGCCGGCGCGCCGAGGATCGATGCCGGCTTGCGGTCGACACCGGCGAGCCAGGCCAGCGCCATGCTGGTCACGAAGAAAATCCCCGCCAGGATCGCCGTCGTCCGCGTCAGGAGATTAGCAGTGCCGCGGCTCGACATGAAGCCGGCGCCGCCGCCCATGCCCAGGCCGCCGCCTTCGGATTTCTGCAGCAGCACGGCGCCGATCAGCACCGAAACGATCATGAGGTGAACAACGATAATGACGGTCTGCATCTTAAAAACCTTCCGTCACAAGCTGACAGCGCCGGGCTTCGGCTGCACCAAGAGCTTGCGGGTTTTCCTGAAGTTGCGCGGTGTTACACGATCGGACGGGGCATTGTCACCCCCAACCGCAACCCCGGAGATAATTGCCGCAGGGGCGATGGCAAGGCTGTCCCCAGCTCTCGGCCGACCTCGAATCCGGACTTGAGGTCGCACCCAATTTCTCTTATAGTAGACGAATGGATACTATAGTAGACGATCTCAGCGCCCGACTCGCCCATCGCCTGCGGCTCGAGCGCGACAGCCGCGGCTGGTCGCTGGCCGACCTCGCGGAGCGCTCCGGGGTGTCCAAAGCCACCATCAGCAAGATTGAGCGCGCCGAGGTCAGTCCGACCGCAGTCGTGCTGGTGCGGCTCGCCAGCGCCTTCGACCTCACCCTCGCCGGCCTGATGCTGCGCGCCGAAGGCCAGGGGGAACGTCTTTCAAGGGCCGTCGACCAGCCGGTGTGGCGCGATCCCGAAACCGGCTATCTGCGCACGCAGGTATTCAACCGGCCCGATCATCCCGTCGAGATCATCAAGGTCGAGATGCCGGCGAAGCAGCGCGTGACGCTGCCCGCATCGTCCTACGCACGCATCCGCCAGGTCCTCTGGGTGTTGTCGGGCGCGCTCGTCCTCATCGACGGTGGCGAACGCCACGAACTCCGGGCCGGCGACTGTCTCGGGTTCGGCCCCCCGGCGGAAGTGACGTTTGCCAACGAGAGCGCCGCGCCCTGCACCTATGTCGTTGCCCTTGCCCGGAGTTAGCTGGCGATGGCGGAGCTCAAGATCGAAGGTTTGACGATCGAACCGGCCAGCCCGGCAAGCTCTTCTCCCGCCCGCCACAATGGCGGTCCGCCGCTCGATCAGGAGCACATTCCGGAATGGGGCGACGGGGGAATCGGAAATTACTTCTACTGGAAGGCGGCGCATCGCGCGGCTTGGAAAAATCCCTCGCCCGGCATCGTCGCGTTTCGCATCCGGAAAGCCGAGCGATTGGGCCTCACCTACGAAGAGTACACATTGGAAATCCTCGAACGCGGCCGTCACCTGCAGGTCGAGGATGTCGAACGGATTGCAGAGATCAAGCGGGCGCGCGCTGCGCGCGGCCGCAATCATCGAAGCTGAACCTCGCGGAAATTCATCCTGATGTCGGATATTGAGATCAAAACTTTGAATCCTACGCCCGAAACTCGGGCGATGCTCAGTGAAATCCTGATCGAAACCGTGGCGAACGGCGGCTCGGTCAGCTTCATGCATCCGCTGTCGCAGGCAGCGGCCGAGGCGTTCTGGTCAAACTCGCTGAGCGCGGCGGGCCGCGGCGAGCGGATCATCCTCGGCGCTTTTGACGGCGACAGGCTGATCGGCACGGTCACGCTGTTGCTCGATCTTCCGCCGAACCAGCCGCACCGCGCCGAGATCGCAAAGATGATGACGCGCATAAGTCACCGCCACCGCGGCATCGCCACCGCGCTTTTGCGCGAGGCCGAGCGCATCGCGATCGCGCGCGGGCGCTGGCTATTGGTACTCGATACCGCCGAAGACGAGGGCGCCGCGGGACTATATGAGCGGATGGGATTCAAGCTGACCGGCGTGATTCCGGACTACGCGTTCAAACCCCATGGCGGACTTACGGGCACGCTGATCTACTGGAAGCGACTAGAGCAAGGCGTGCCCGCCTGAGTTAGCAGGCCTCAGCAATTGCCAGAAAATCCGTCGCCTTCAGGCTGGCGCCGCCGACGAGAGCGCCGTTGACATCGGCAACGGCCATCAGTTCGGCCGCGTTTGAGGGCTTGACCGATCCACCGTAGAGAATTCGGATCTTGCCGCCCTCGGCCTTAAATCGCTCGGTGAGAACACCCCGGATAAACCGATGAACTTGCTCGACATCCGCAGGCGTCGGCGTCAGCCCGGTACCGATCGCCCAGACCGGCTCATAGGCCACCACCAGATTGGCCGCCGCAGCGCCATCCGGCAACGAACCCGCGAGCTGCCCGCCGCAGACATCCAGCGTCTGGCCGGCATCCCGCTGCTTCTGGGTCTCGCCGATGCAGACGATGGCCACGAGGCCCGCCCGCCAGGCCGCTTCCGCCTTCTGCCGGACCAGCGCGTCGGTCTCGCCCTGGTCGGCGCGCCGCTCCGAATGCCCGACGATGATGGCGCCAGCGCCGGCATCCGCCAGCATTTCCGCCGAGAGATCGCCTGTATGGGCGCCCGAAGACTTCGCGTGGCAATCCTGGGCCCCGACGGCGAGCTTTGAACCGCGCGCCCTGTCGGCAAAGCCTGCGATCAGGGTGGCCGGAGGGCAAACCAGCAGGTCGACCTTGCCGGCCAGCGCGCCTGCTCCGGCAATCATTGCTTCGAATTCACCCAGGGCGGATTTCAGGCCGTTCATTTTCCAGTTGCCCGCGATCAGGGGCCGGATGGCGTCGGTCATGTCAATTATCCCGCAAATGTCAGCGTTAAAGATGCGCTAGCAGAGGCACGCCGCCAGTTCCAGATACCGGTTGGGCGATCCCCCAGGCCGTTAACCGCTTCAAATGGCCCCCACAGGCGAGGTTGCGAGGGGGGCGCGGCCACTTTATGATGCGTTTTCAACTCGGTGACGCCCTGTTGCGGAAGTCGATCCTGAACGGAATCGAATTTTCGCCGGGCACGACCCGGTTCCCCTCTCCTGCAAAAACAAGTTGGACCCATGCTTCGAGGAATTCGGAAAGCCTCATCAAACTGGCTCGGCAAGATTGTCATGGCCACCGTGATGGGCGTTTTGATTGTCAGTTTCGCAGTTTGGGGCATCGCCGACATCTTCAAGGGGTTCGGCCAGTCGTCGCTCGCCAAGGTTGGCAAGACCGAGATTTCGACCGAGCAGTTCCGCCAGATCTACACGGAAAAGCTGCAGCAGCTCGGCCGTCGTTTCGGCCGTCCGCTGACCTCGGAACAGGCCCGCGCCTTCGGGCTCGACCGGCAGGTGCTGCAACAGACCATCGCCGAAGCCGCGCTGGACGAGGAAGCCCGGCGCATGGGGCTTGCCCAGTCCCAGGATGAGACCATGCGGCTCATCTACAACGACCCCAATTTCCAAGGATTGGGCGGCAAGTTCGACGCGCAGCGCTTCCAGGCCACGATCCGGCAGTTCGGCTACACCGAGCAGCGCTATCTCGCCGAACAGCGGCGCGTCGGGCTGCGGCGCCAGATCGCCGGCACCGTCTCGGCCGGGGTGGAGCCGCCGAAGGTCCTGATCGACGCCATGACCCGTTTCCAGAACGAACAGCGCTCGATCGAGTACGTCAAACTCGACGCCGCGCAGGCCGGCACGATCGATCCCCCCTCGCCCGAGGCGCTGGCCGCCTATTTCGAGGAGCGCAAGACCCAGTTCCGCGCGCCCGAGTATCGCAAACTGTCCTTTGTCGTGATCAGCCCCGAAGAGATCGGCAAGTGGACCGAGGTTTCCGACGAGGACGCGAAGAAGGTCTTCGAACAAAATCGCGACCGGCTCGGCACGCCCGAGAAGCGCGAAGTGTCGCAGATGTTTTTCCCGAACGAAGGCGAGGCACTAGCCGCGCGCAGCCGCATCACGTCGGGAACGTCGTTCGACGACCTCGCCAAGGAGCGCAATATCAATCTGGCCGACGTCGACCTCGGCATGATTACAAAGGGCGCGATCATCGATCCGGCGATTGCGGATGCGGCGTTCTCGCTTGCCTCGGGTGAAGTCAGCCAGCCGGTGCAGGGGCGCTTTGGCGTGGCGCTGGTCAAAATCGGCAAGATCGAGCCGGGCACGATGCCGACGTTTGAAAGCGTCGCAGCTCAGATAAAGAAGGAACTCGCGACCGAACGCGCGCGCGCCAAGGTCAGCGAAATCCAGAACAAGATGGAAGACGAGCGCTCTGGCGGCGCCAATGTGGTGGAGGCTTCGCAGAAGCTCGGCCTGACCCCCGTCACGATCGAAGCCGTCGATCGCTCCGGCCGCACGCCCGACGGCCAGCCGGTGGCCAACATTCCGCGCGGCCTCGACGTGGTCTCGCAGGCCTTCAACAGCGATGTCGGCGTCGATAATGAACCGATCCAGTTTGCTGGCGGCTATGTCTGGTACGACGTGCTCGGCATCACGCCCTCGCGCGAGCGCTCGCTCGACGAGGTTCGCAGCCAGGTCGAGGCGAAATGGCGCGAAGACCAGATTTCGAACAGGCTGCGCGCGAAGGCAACCGAGATGGTCCAGAAGCTCGAGCAAGGCGGCACGCTTGCCGAGGTCGCGGCTTCGGTCGGAGCAAAGGTCGAGACTGCGACCGGTTTCCGCCGCGACGTCTCGCTTCCAGGCGTACCTTCCGCCGCCATCACGGCCGCGTTCCGCACGCCCAAGGACGGCGTCGGGCAGACGCCGGGCGCCGGTGGCAGCGAGTGGATCGTGTACCGCGTCACCGACGTGACCGTGCCGCCGGTCGACGCCGCCTCTGACGAACTGAAGAAACTGAAGGACACGCTGCAGCGCGCTCTGACCGACGAACAGGTCGCGGAATACGTGACGAAGATCGAATCCGAGATCGGCACCACCATCAACCAGGCCGCCTTCGCGCAGGTGACGGGCGCTAACAACTGAGCATGATCGGCCAAGACTAGTCCAAGGTTTGCGCCGGTCTTGCCAAGACGACCCCCAATCCTGAAAGCCCAAGCGATGGACGACCTCAAATCTATCATCGGAAAAGTCGCCACCGGCGCGACGCTGTCGCGTGAGGAGGCTGCCTCCGCCTTCGACAGCATGATGTCCGGCGAGGCCACGCCCTCGCAGATGGGAGGGCTGTTGATGGCGCTGCGGGTCCGCGGCGAAACCGTCGACGAGATCACCGGCGCGGTGGCGGCGATGCGCGGCAAGATGCTACGGGTCCAGGCGCCCGCGGACGCCGTCGATGTGGTCGGCACCGGCGGTGACGGTTCCGGCTCGGTCAACGTCTCGACCTGCGCTTCCTTCATTGTTGCGGGCGCCGGCGTACCCGTCGCCAAGCACGGCAACCGCGCGCTGTCCTCGCGCTCGGGCGCGGCCGACGTACTGGCTTCGCTCGGCGTCAAGATCGACCTGACACCCGATCAGGTCGGCCGCTGCGTGGCCGAGGCCGGCATCGGCTTCATGTTCGCACCTGCGCATCATCCGGCCATGAAGAACGTCGGCCCGACCCGGGTCGAGCTCGCCACCCGCACGATCTTCAACCTGCTCGGACCGCTCTCCAATCCGGCCGGCGTGAAGCGGCAGATGGTCGGCGTGTTCTCCAGGCACTGGGTGCAGCCGCTGGCCCAGGTGCTGAAAAATCTCGGCTCCGAATCCGTCTGGGTCGTGCACGGCTCCGACGGGCTCGATGAAATCACCCTCACCGGGCCAAGTTTCGTCGCCAGCCTCGACAACGGCAAGATCACCACGTTCGAGGTGACGCCGGAGGACGCGGGCCTCACCTGTTGCAATGTCGACGCGCTGAAGGGCGGCGACGCCGACGCCAATGCGCTAGCGCTCTCGAGCGTGCTCAACGGCAAGCCCAGCGCCTATCGCGACGTCGCGCTGCTGAACGCCGCGGCGGCGCTGATCGTGGCTGGCCGCGCCGGGAATCTGAAGGAAGGCGTCGCGATCGGCACCCAATCGCTCGACAGCGGTGCGGCAGCGGCGCGGCTGAAACACCTGATCGCGGTCTCACGCGGCTGATCCGAGGGGCGCCAGAGATGTCCGATATCCTGACCAAGATCGAGGCTTACAAGCGCGAGGAAATCGCCGCGGCCAAGCGGGCGCATCCGTTGTCCGAGGTCGACGCCCGCGCCAGGACAGCATCGCCGCCGCGCGGTTTTCTGCGCGCGATCCGAGACAAGCTGGCACGCGGCGACTATGCGCTGATCGCGGAAGTGAAGAAGGCCTCGCCCTCGAAGGGACTGATCCGCGCCGATTTCGATCCTCCGGCGCTGGCAAAGGCCTACGAGGCCGGCGGCGCAGCGTGCCTGTCGGTGCTGACGGATGCGCCCTCCTTCCAGGGCCATCTCGACTTCATGGTGGCCGCGCGCGCGGCGACCGGCCTGCCGGTACTGCGCAAGGACTTTTTGTTCGACACCTATCAGGTGGTGGAAGCCCGCGCCCATGGCGCAGACTGCATCCTGGTCATCATGGCCTCGCTCGACGATGCTACCGCCAGGGATCTGGAGGACGCGGCGATCGCGCTTGGCATGGACGTGCTGATCGAAATCCACGACCCCGCCGAACTCGATCGCGCGCTAAAGCTTCGCTCGCCGATGATCGGCGTCAACAACCGCAACTTACGGACCTTCGAGACCACGCTGGCGACCAGCGAGGCGCTGGCGCCGCTGATCCCGCGCGATCGCCTGATGGTCGGCGAAAGCGGCATCTTTGCGCCTGCGGATCTGGCGCGGCTCGAGCGCGTCGGCATGTCGGCCTTCCTGGTCGGCGAAAGCCTGATGCGGCAGGCTGACGTGACGGCGGCAACGCGCGCGCTGCTGACGCGGGTCAATACGCCGCGTGCGACCGGGACCGGCTAGCCCGATGGCGCGGAAGGCTTCCAAAGGCGGCTCCGCCCTCACCCATATCGATGCGTCGGGCGAAGCGCGGATGGTCGACGTCTCGGCCAAGGCAGCGACCGAGCGCACGGCTGTGGCCGAGGGCCGCGTCGTCATGACCAAGGCGACGCTCGATCTGATTATCTCCGGCAACGCCAAGAAGGGCGACGTGCTGGGCGCGGCCCGCATCGCCGGCATCATGGCGGCCAAGCGCACATCGGAACTGATCCCGCTGTGCCATCCGCTGGCGCTGTCGAAGGTGACGCTCGACATCACGCCCGACAAGAAACTGCCCGGCTGCATCGTCCGCGCCACCGTTAAGGTCACCGGCCCGACCGGCGTCGAGATGGAAGCGCTGACCGCGGTGTCGGTCGCCTGCCTCACGATCTACGATATGATCAAGGCGGTCGAACGCGGCGTTCGCATCGAAGGCATCCATCTCGTCGAGAAGATCGGCGGCAAGTCCGGCCATTATCGCGCGGAGCGGTGAGCCCGGCGACAGCGGCGCTGATGTCACGCTTGTGTGACCGGCGCGGCGAGGAATGCGTTCGCTGCTTGCGGGGTTGTTTCTATTGGGACCTTCACCAGGAGGAATCCGATGTCGATCTACAGGCTTGTTGGCGCGGCGGCTGCGTTCGCCCTCATCACTGCATCTTCCATAACGCTGGCCAGGGCGCAGCAGGTAATCTCCGAACCCGGCTATTGCGCGTTTTTCTATCCGAACGCCAACTGCCAGAACAAGGGTCCGGGCAACCCCTACACCGATCCGCGGCGGTTCAACCAAGGTTACCCCCAAGACTACGCCCTGCCGGACAGCGGCCAGACGGTCGGCATCGCGAGGAAACGCACGCACAGATCCACGACACGCATGCAGTGACGGCTCCGGATCTAACAAGGCCGCGACGCCCGCATACTTCCGATCGGCGGACCGCGAGCAGGCGGTTCGCCGATTTTTTCCTGGTTGCACCTTGCCGGTTCCATGCTCCCCTGTGGTTGCCGACGGAACCCGCCGCCACCGGCTAACGCTTCATTAACCAGACTTCCTAACGTCAATTCCATATCGGCGCGATATCGAAGTCATGGGCCGGGGGTGGGAGAACTCCGCTTCCGGAAGTTCATTTCTCGGCAGCGATCACGCTCAATGGTTTCGACCGGTACAACATCCTTCAGAATTGCGTCCGCCTTCCGCGGCGGCCCGATCCGCTGGTTGATCCTGGGCGGCACACTCCTGATCGCCGCCATCGCGATCGGCGCGACCGTCATGGCCGGCAATTTCCGCGAGCGCGCGCTGCGCAGCAGCGAACGCGAACTGGAAAACACCGTGCTGCTGCTGGCTGGCCATTTCGACCAGCAGCTCGAAGACTTCCAGGTCGTGCAGAAGGACCTGATCGCGTTCATGCGTTCCAGCGGGATCGCGACGCCCGAGAACTACAAGCGCCGGATGTCCGGCCATGACATCCATCTGATGCTGAAATCCAAGATCGATGCATTGTCCTATGTCGGCGGCGTCAACGTCTTCGACGCCGAAGGCAATTTGATCAACGCATCGGCAGCCTGGCCGGTGCCGCCGGTCAACTCGGCGGACCGTGCTTTCTTCAGGACCTTCAAGTCGAGCGCGCAATCGCCGGAGATGCTGGTCGAGCCGGTTTACAGCCGCGTCACCGGCGCCTGGACCACGGTGATCGCGCGCAAGGTCACCGGGCCGAAGGGCGAATTCCTCGGCCTCATCGGCCGGGGCATCGAACCCGTCAACTTCGAGAAGTTCTTCGCGACCGTCGCGCTCGGGCCCGACGCCTCCATCGCCATGTTCCACAGCGACGGCACGCTGCTCGCCCGTTATCCGCACGTGGCTGACATGATCGGCAAGAACTTCAAGACCGGCCCGGCCGCTCAGCGGCAGGTGTTCGAGCTGGCCCACAGCACTTCGCGCCTCGCCAGCCCGGTGGACGGCGAGGACCGGCTGATCTCGTCGCGCACGCTGACGAATTTCCCGATCGTGATCGTCGCTTCAACCGCGACCTCGGCCGCACTGGCCGACTGGCGCGAGCAGATCGCAATCCTGATCACGGTCACCGGACTTTCGGTGCTCGCGATCGCCGCACTACTGCTTCTCGTGGTCCGCAAGCTGTCGCATCAGCACCGCACGTCGAAGCAGCGGCTGTCGCTGGAGAAGCAGCGCCTCGACACCGCCGTCAACAACATGACGCAAGGCCTGCTGCTGTTCGATGCGAAGCAGCACCTCATCATCTGCAACAAGCGGTATCTCGAGATGTACGGCCTCTCGGCCGACGTGGTGAAACCGGGTTGCAGCTTCCGCGAGGTGATCGCCCACCGCAAGGAAACCGGCTCGTTCGTCGGCGACATCGATCAATATATCGAGGTGGTGCTGCGCGACATCTCGCACCGCAACGCCATGATCATATCGACGCCCGACGGGCGCTCGATCCAGGTCGTCAACGAGCCGGTGGCGGACGGCGGATGGCTGGCGACCCATGAAGACATCACCGAGCGCCGCCGCGCCGAGGAGCGCATCACCCACCTCGCCCATTACGACGCGCTGACCGACCTGCCGAACCGCACGCTGTTCCACGAACGGCTCAAGCGCGAACTGTCCCACGTCGCGCCGGACCGGCAACTGGCGGTGCTTTATATCGACATCGACGAATTCAAGAGCGTCAACGACTCGCTCGGCCACATGATCGGCGACGAGCTTTTGAAATCGGTCGCGTCGAGCCTCGCGGGCTGCGCGCGCAAGACCGACTTCGTGGCCCGGCTCGGCGGCGACGAGTTCGCCATCGTCCAGACCGGGATCGAGGATACCGACGACGTGATGAAGCTCGTCAGCCGCATCTTCGAGGCGATCCGCTCGCCCTATCAATGCCTCGGCCATCAGGTGACCACCGACGCCAGTATCGGCATCGCGCTGGCGCCACGCGACGGTTCCGATATCGACCGGATCCTGAAGAACGCGGACCTGGCGATGTACGCGGCCAAGGCCGCCGGCCGCCGCACCTATCGCTTCTTCGAAACGGACATGGAGGCCGAGGTCCGCGCCCGCCGCAGCCTGGAAATAGACCTGCGCCAGGCACTCGTCGACGGCGGCTTCGAGGTCTATTACCAGCCCTGCCTCGACCTGCAGACCAACGCGATCACCGGCTGCGAGGCACTGGTGCGTTGGCGCCATCCGCAGCGCGGCATGATTTCGCCCGCCGAGTTCATCCCGCTTGCCGAGGACACCGGCCTGATCAACCGGCTCGGCGAGTGGGTGCTGACCACCGCATGCAAGGAAGCCGTGAGCTGGCCCGGCAATATCAGGCTCGCGGTCAACGTCTCACCGGTGCAATTCAGGAGCGGCACGCTGGCGCTGAAGGCGATGGCGGCGCTGGCCGAATCGGGCCTTGCCGCGAGCCGGCTGGAGCTCGAGATCACCGAAGCAGTCTTGATCCGCGACGACGAGGCGGCGCTTGCCGTTCTGCACGACCTCCGCGCCATCGGGGTCCGCATTGCGCTGGACGATTTCGGCACCGGCTATTCCTCGCTGAGCTACCTGCAGCGTTTTCCGTTCGACAAGATCAAGATCGACCGCTGCTTCATCACCGGCATCGCCGAGCCGGAAGGCTCGTCCAGCATCGTGCAGGCCGTGGTGACCATCGCCGCCGACCGCCACATGACGACGACGGCCGAAGGCGTCGAGACCGAGGCGCAACGCGAATTGCTGCGCGAACTCGGCTGTTCGGAAATGCAGGGCTACCTGTTCAGCCCGCCGAAGCCGGCGGCCGACATCAGGCCGCTGCTGTTTGCGGATCGGCAGGGGCCCGAGGCAGCGCGGGTGACCCGGGCGCGCAGGCGCAAGCCGGTCGTGCGGACGGCGTAAGATTTTCCAAGCGGCGCTCCTTGGAGCCGTCAATTGCGAGCGAAGCAACACCGTCGCGGCAAAACAGATCGTCATACCGGCCAAGGCGCGTATCCAGTACGCTGCGGCCGACCGATTCCATCACTGGCGTCTCTGGAATACTGGATCGTCCGCTCCAGTGCGGCGGATTGCAACGAAATTCATTTTCCGTGCGGCCGAAATGGATAAGGTCCGTTAGCGGCGGGAATCTCTTGCGGCCTGTGCTCTCTTGTTCGCCTGTGACACCCGCCCAATTGTTGACCGCGGAAGTTTGATACTTCGCCGGCGACTCGGAATCGCCTTCATGCCTTCATGGGAAGTCGGCTCATTTGTCGGACGGGAGAACTGCTGTGCCCTACGAAGAGAAAGCGCTCGCCGAGCCGCTTCTCCCAGTTCCTTCCTCGCCTCAAATTTTTTCAGACGCGCGAGCTCCTTGTTGACCCGCTTCAGGGCAGCCACGAAGACCTGCTTGCGATGGAGAGAATGCTCGGCTGTCCCCGAAACGCTTTGGCCGCGCGGCTCGGCGGTGCCTTTGCTGATCCGACGCCGGTGGAAGGCAAGCGTGCGCTCCCTGTCCCGGAGTTTTCTGAGCGATGATCTCAGGTTTTCAAGTGTCGCGCGATCCGCGTCACCAACTTCGGGGTGATGAGAGGTCTGCATTAGCGCTTTCTCATCGTGACTTAGGATACTTAGCTCGAACTTGCAGGGTGCAGGCATTTGACACCTCATACATGCAATTCGTTGCCTTGCCGTCGCTGCGCTAACCAACTTTACCAACCATATCCACGGGTGCGTTTCCGCGGGGCTCACGATAACTTGATAAATTGCGGTAACAAGCCCACTCAATTTGCGGTGTCGCGCCTTTGTAACATCTGCGAATTAAGCGCACTGCCTCCGCAATTCCAGACCACGCATTGGCATCGAAACGTAAGTTAAATGCGCTGTCGCCGTAACGAAACTTCGGCAGCTCATTCATGATCCCAATTGTGAAATGGCACACAGACAAGAGCCGTTCGGTCTGGTTGTGTTAAGTTGGTGGTGGCCCCTCGGTGGGCTTGGCCAGAAGCGCGCCACGCGGTCTCGAAAGCGGTTGCGCCGTTAAGCACGCAACTCCGGGCCGTCCGTTTTCGCTTTGGGAGAATCGTCATGCGCGGTTTCAATCGCACGGCCACTATGGTGTGCACCTCACTCATTCTTGAGTCCACCTTGAGCGGGTGAACCAAAGGTTTCGCGTGCGCTGAATACCGCGTACAGGGATTTTTCTGGGCCCCGCCGGCGACGGACGGGGCTTTTCTATTTCTTTTTTCTGCCCACTGTTGCCCGGCGGTGCCCCTGTGAAGAAGGACGCAGGGGTCATGTGGTACTTTTGGCCCGAATTAGCATTTGATCTTGTCAAGGGGCTGGTAGCCGGAGGTGCTTCTCTGGCGCTTCAAGCGGTCGCCCCTGTGACGCTGCGCGCCTTGAAGCGGTTTCGCGCGCGTTGGTCTGCCCGGAAAGCCGCAAGAAAAGCAGACCCCAACACGTCAGTGAAAGATGAAGGTTAGGAGGACAATCGCATTAAACTTGCCCGCAGGCGCGCTGGTCGGCGGGCTTTTCTCTTCAGAACTAACCCTTATGCGCGCTGTGGCTGCCAAGGCAGTGATGCTCGTGAGGCGGTCAACGCACTGATTGTCGCCAACCACTTTCTCGAAACCGAACGAAATCGTGGTGACAGCAAGTAGCCCGCAAGAGCGAATTGCTGCGCCTGCTACAGCTTCGCCTTCGTCGAGAGCGGGACCCGAAACGTCTTGAAACCGGCGATGTCGGGAAACCACTCTGCTGCCTCGCGCGAAGCCAGCGTGAGGACCGCGGCCGGGACTTCGCCCTTGATCAGCCGTTCGATCGCTCCGGCTTTTACTTCGCTGAACTGGACTTCCGCGGCGCCGGCCGCCATGAGCGCGGCGCTGACGCGTCCGCTTGATGCGGATTGCTTCTCCTCGATCGCGATGTTCTTGTTGTTCAGGTCGGATAGCGAATTGATCTCCGGACGCGCCAAGACGAGCGCCACCAGATTGTCCGGGTTGTCTGGCGATGCGGACGCCGTCTTGCCGGCAACGCTGACTTCACCGGGTTCCGTTGCAGCATTATCCGATTTGTTGGCCGCTTCCCGTCCCGTGCCGATTGCGGTGACGAGATCGGCCATTCCCGTCGCTTCCACGACCTGCTGCTGAATGGTGCGGGCCGCCACAGCAGGAGCAGCGGCAGCCGCGCCCGGCAACGCGGCGCTCTCGGACGTGGCGGGCGCCGCGGCGATCTCGAGCGTGGCTGGCGGCGGCAGGGTGACCTCGGACTTCGCTTCAGACATCACTTCAGACTTCACCTCGGGCTTCACTTCCGACTTGATCTCGGACTTGACTTCGGACTTGGGGGCCTCTGCGGGCTGTGCCGCGGCGATGGCGGATGTCTGACCCGATTCTGATCTGTCGGAGCTTTGCAATTTGCGCTCCGGCTCCTGGCTTCCTGCGACGGTCTTTTCTACAGTCTTTTCTGGAGTCGCTGCCGCCGTGGCCGCCGGAACATTCTTCCTGGCTGATTGGTATGCGGGATTGGGAGCGGCGGCCTTTCTGGTATTCGCCGTCTTGGTGTTCAAGGCCTTGGTGTTCAAGGGCTTGGCGTTCGACGCCGCGATGCCGGCGCGCGGCGCCAGGCGGGACACCGGCGCGGCATGCCTTGCCACGCGTGGGCGGGCCGCGGGTTTTAATCGTTCTATTTCCGGTTCAACCGGCACCACGACGACGTTCGTCTCGCGCTCCTCGCGGTGTCGCGCAGACAATGCCTGATCAGACCAGGCCATATAGGACTGGCACGCCCTGTTGCACGGCAGCCCATCGATATAGACGACGCCGGGTGAATCGAGCGGATTTGCTTGCAGGGCTCCGCTGGAACAGAGGAACAGGATCAAGGCGGGCAAAGTCCATTTTCTCGACATAACTTGCTCCGTTCGAAAGCGCATGGAGTGGAACCGGCTTCGTGAAAGATCACGGCGCCCCAGCTACGATCGGATGGAAACGGAGTTTCAAAAAAGCGGTCTTGTTTTCCGGATCGCCACGCTGGCGCAGCGCAATCCGGGACCAGTTCGGCGGGTTGCGCGACCGCCCCGGATTTCGCTTCGCTCCATCCGGGCTGCAGGCTCGCTAGCGGAAGCCGCGTTCGCGGCGGGCACGAGGGCTCAGTTCGGCACCGCCCGCTTCGCCGCCGTCGGCGCATTCGCGTTCACCGTCACGCCGCGCAGCAGGTTGAAAGCGGCGTTCAGCGCCTTGTCGTCCTTGTCGTTCGGCGGAACCCAGGCTTGCGAGCCGGCCTGCTCGGCGCCGTCGGCCGCAAGATGGCCGCGCATCGAGGCTTCGCCCTTTAGCTCAGAGCGGTTCTTGAGCTCATCCGGCACCTCCTGCAGCACTTCGATGTCGGGCGCGATGCCCTGGGCCTGGATCGAGCGGCCCGAGGGGGTGAAGTAGCGCGCGGTGGTCAGCGCCAGCGCGCCGTTGCCGGCGCCGAGCGGGATGATGGTCTGCACCGAGCCCTTGCCGAAAGTGCGCGTCCCGATCAGGGTGGCGCGCTTGTGGTCGCGCAAGGCGCCGGCCACGATTTCGGAGGCGGACGCCGAGCCGCCATTGATCAGCACGACCAGCGGCTTGCCCTTGGTGATGTCGCCGCCGCGCGCGGTGAAGCGCTGGGTTTCCTCCGAGGTTCTGCCGCGCGTCGAAACCACCTCGCCCCTTGTCATGAAGGCGCTCGACACGGACACCGCCTGGTCGAGCAATCCGCCGGGATTGTTGCGGAGGTCTATGACGTAGCCCGCGAGCTTGTCGGCCGGGATCTCCTTGGCGATGCTGGCGATGGCCTTTTTCAGGCCGTCGGTGGTCTGCTCGTTGAAGCGGGTGATCCTGATGTAGCCGATATCGCCGCTGTCGGTCTTGTAGCGGACCGGCCGCACCCGGATGATCTCGCGCACGATGGCAATATCGATCGGCGCGGCGGAACCCTTGCGCGCGACCTTCAGCCGGATCTTGCTGTTGGCGGGGCCCTTCATCCGGCTCACCGCCTGTTCCAGCGTCATGCCCTGAATTTGCTCGTCATCGATCTGGGTGATCACGTCGCCCGACAGGATGCCGGCCTTCGCCGCGGGAGTCTCGTCGATCGGCGTCACCACCTTGACGAGGCCGTCTTCCATCGTGACCTCGATGCCGAGCCCGCCGAACTCGCCGTGGGTGGTCTCCTGCATGTCGCTCCAGCCCTTCTCATTCATGTAGCGCGAATGAGGATCGAGCGCGGAGATCATGCCGTTGATGGCTCCTTCCATCAGCTTGGAATCGTCGGGCTTCTCGACGTAGCTGGTCTTGATCCGCTCGAACACGTTGCCGAACAAATTGAGCTGGGTGTAGGCATCGGAACGGGCCGCGGCCTTTGCCGCCGCCACCAGACTAGCCCCCTGCGGTCCCGTCACGAGGAGAGTCAGACACGCGCCCGTCACCGTGCCGAGAAGAAAGGCAAAATTCCTGCGCATTATAGGGCGTCCCTTATTCTTTTGTGCGGACGCCCACGATTCCCGTGAATCAGCGCCCCTGTCCCGGCACCGCCAACTCACAATGGCTTTTTGGTCGGATCAAGGCACGCCCACCCGGGGCGATACGGCCTTCGAGGCCCTATCGGCTCCGAAATGATCTGAAACCCTTAAAAAAGGAACATTTTCTTATGGGAGTGGACGACAATTTGCTGAGTTTCCTGTCGAATGTAGGATGGGCCGAGCCGGGTTCCGCAGGGTTCGAAGGGGGCAACCATGGGCGACAAAGATGAAGTGCAGATCGAACCTGCGCTGACCGCGACCGACGAGGTGCGCTCACTTGTCGGTGAGTTGGAGGCCGTGCTCTCTGCGGAGTATTCGCCTGAGCAGCGGCATGGATTGACGATCGATGCGATCTTTCAACCGCACGTCCGATTCTTCCTCGCAAGATTACACGGAACGGCGGTGGGCTGCGGCGGCGTCTCCCTCTTTCCCGATTTCGCGGAGGTCAAGCGCATGTACGTGCGGCACACCGCACGGGGACAGGGAGTTGCAGACGCTATCCTGGCCCGCATCGAAGCGGAGGTCCGTCGTGCCGGGATCTCCATGTTGCGTCTGGAGACGGGAGACCGGCAGATCGCGGCGATGCGGCTCTATGTGCGAATGGGGTTCCGGGAGTGTCCGGCGTTCGGCACCTACGCAATGATGGCACCGCAATCCATTGCGAGCAGTGTGTTCTTCGAGAAGCGGATCGGCGCGTAGCCAAGTTTAATCTACCGACATCCGGGATTCTCTCACTTCCTCCAATACCCGCATATCGCGAATCCTGTCATCACACTGCGCGAGCGCAATTGCGCTCGTCGTCGGGCGCGCATTCGCGCGACCCCGTGGCCCCTGCGGGCTACGGATTCGGTCGCTTAATCTGCTTCCTGCAGCCCGTTTTGCCAGGTGGAGGGCCGGGTTCCAAAACCGCGCTTGGCGCGGGTGCCCAGCCAGTAGCCGAATTGCGGCGGAACGTTGCGGAATGGGCCCTCGACGCCGAGCTTGAGCGCGGCGTCCATCGGCCAATTGGGATTGTTGAGGATTTCCCGCCCCACCGCGATCAGATCGGCCTGGCGCTCGCGCAGGATCTGCTCGGCCTGGTCGCCATGGATGATGAGGCCGACCGCCATTGTCATGATGTCGGCATGGCGCTTCACATATTCAGACAGCGGCACTTGATAGCTGTATTTGATTTCCTTGCCCAGGATCGGCGCCATCTCGGTGATGCCGCCGGACGAGCAGTCGATGACGTCGACGCCTGTGGCTTTGAGGATCTTTGCCAGCCGCGCGCTCTGCTCCGGCCCCCATCCGGCATTGTCCTCGACCGAGAGGCGGACGAACAGCGGCTTGTGGTCCGGCCAATGCGCGCGCACCGCTTCGGTGATTTCGGTGATGAAACGCATGCGATTGGCTTCGGAGCCGCCATATTCGTCGCTGCGCTGGTTGGAACGTTCGGAGAGAAATTCGTGCACGAGGTAGCCGTGCGCGCCGTGCAGCTCGAGCACCTCAAAGCCGGCCTCATGGGCGCGCCGCGCCGCCTGTCCCCAGGCCTCAATCAGATCCTTCACCTCGCGCGTCTCCAGCGCCCTCGGTATTGGCCATTTCTCGCTATGGGCGATGGCGCTCGGCGCCACCGGCTGCCAGGCGTCCCAATCCTCGATCTCAGGCGTCCGCTGCAGCGGGCGATCGCCCTCCCAGGGCCTTGTCGCACGCGCCTTGCGGCCGGAATGGCCGAGCTGAATGCCGGCGACCGAATTCTGCTGCCTGATGAATTTGACGAGGCGGCCGAGCGGTTCGACAAAGCCGTCGTCCCAGATGCCGAGATCGCCGACCGTGCCGCAGCCGCGCCGCTCGACCTTGGTCGATTCCACGACCACGAGGCCGGCGCCGCCGGCGGCGAATTTGCCGGCGTTCATCAGGTGCCAGTCGGTCGGAAAGCCCTTCTGGGCCGAATATTGATGCATCGGCGGCACCACGATGCGGTTCTTCAGGGTAACGCCGCGGATCGTCATCGGGGAAAACAGCAGCGTTTCCGTCATCCGTCGTTTCCTCGCAGCCGGACATCATTGTCCCGGCGTCGCACCTGGAAGTGCTGGCGCCGGGAAGTGTCTTCTACTTTGCGGCGCCGTCGGCGGATTTGGCCTTCGGCTTGGCCGGCGGCGCCTTGGCAGTATCTTTGGCCGCCGCTTTCGGCGGCGCGCTGTCGCTCCGCATGGTTCCCCAGGGATCAGTGCTCTTCTGCTCCGGGATATTGCCGAGCGAGCGCTTGTAGGCCCTTTCGGCATCCCTTTCGGCCGCTTTTTCGGTTGCCGACATTTCCTTGTCGGTCTCACCGTATCTGGGAATAGGATTCTGAGCCCAGACGGGCCCGGTCAGCGCGGCGATCACACATGTAGCGCCCAAAATTCTGCCCAGGATTTTCATTGCCACCAGCACTCCCTTTTTCGCGCCAAGGCTTAGCACAGCTCCGGCGCGGGCTTAAGCGCCGGATCGGGCGGAAATCGGTCCAGCCCGTTGCCGATACCTGACCAGTTTTGTAAACGATGGCCATGAATTTGCCGCCAGCGCCCTCCTCCGTCGATGTCTTGCTGTTCGACCTCGGCCGTGTCGTGCTCGACATCAGCTTCGATCAGGTGATGGCGAAATGGGCAGGGCATGCGAGCTGCGAGCCCGCCGACCTCGCCAGGCGCTTTGTCGTCAACGACAGTTTCAAGCACCACGAGATCGGCCGGATCGACGACGCGGCGTTCTTTGCGAGCCTGCGCCAGTCGCTCGGCATCGGCCTCACCGACGCGCAGTTCCTGGAAGGCTGGAACTCGATCTTCACCGGCGAGATGCCGGGAATTGCGCCGCTGCTGGCCGGCGCAGCACAACGCCTGCCGCTGTATGCTTTTTCCAACACCAATCCGGCCCATGTCGCGCATTTCTCGCAGGCCTATGCCGACGTGCTCAGCCATTTCCGCGAGATATTCCTGTCATCGAGCATCGGTTTGCGCAAACCCGACGCGGAAGCCTATGATCATGTGGTAAAAGCGATCGGTGTGCCGGCGTCGCGGATCCTGTTCTTCGACGACTCGGCCGCCAATATCGAGGGTGCGCGGGCGCGCGGCCTTTGTGCGATCCACGTGACATCGACGGATGACGTGGCAAGGGCGCTCGCAGTGCTCGGGATCTAGCGGCCGTCTACCACCGGCCCTGAAGACGCAAGCTCTCGGCGAGGTCGCCACGAAAATGGTGCTGCCCGAGGTGCATCAGCTTGCATTGCAGATCGACCCAAATCTTGCCGCCGATGTCGCGCCAGCGGCGGCAGAACGCATAATCCTCGGACAAATAGCGGCCGGAATCCGGATCGACCATGCAGTCGAAGAACAGCCAGTGCAGATGGGCCTGCGGGTTCGGCGGGCCGTCTGGAACGTAGTTCAAACCGGGGTATTTCTCCATCATCTGCAAGAAGACATCTCGCTTGATGCACATGAAGCCGGTCGGCGCCTCCGCGACCTCGACGAAGCCGTCGGCGTCGGCATAGGTGCTGACCCGCTCGGCGCCGTGGCCGATCGGGTTGAACGGATATTCGGTATAGCGATCCTCGAATTGCTGGCGCGTCGTGCCTGCCGGCAGGCCCTGTTCAGGCCAATTGAAGTTCTTCATCGGATAGACGCCGGCGGTGACGTCGCGGTCGATCAGCAAGAGGCGGCAGACCGATTGCGGCGTGAAGGTGATGTCGGAATCGATCCAGAACAGATGGGTCAGCGTCTCGTCGGACAGGAACTTGCGCACCATGTTGTTGCGCGCGCGGGTGATCAGGCTTTCCGAATGCATGTGCAGGACGCATTGCAGCCCGAACCGGTTGCAATGATGGGTGAGGTCGAACACGCTGGTGACGTAGTGCATGCTGACGGCCGAGATGTAGCACGGCGTCGCGAACATCACCTTCATCGATTTCAGGGCTTCGTCGGGTAACATTTTCCGTCGTTTGTTGGCTTGCGGGTCGGTCTATTTCGGCGGCTGGTTGTCGGCCGGCGCGAGCTTGATCGCGGGCGCGGACTTTGCAGCCGCTGGCTTGGCTGCGTTTGCAGGCGGCTGTTTTTGCGCAACCGGCGGCGCGGGCGGTTCGGGCGCGGCCGGCCCGCTCGGTCCGATCGACACCGAGATGCCGAACAGTCGCCATTGCCCGCTCACCGGCGCGAACGCCAGTTCGAAATTGACCTGGCTCGGTACCGAGGGAAAAAAGCCCGCCATGCGCATCAACCCGTTGGCTTCGATCTGCGGCAGCAGATTGAGCTGCGGATCGATCACCGCGACACCAGACAGATCGAGATTGTCGTTGCGCTGCTTGGCGAATATCTCGGCCAGCCGCGCCGCCGTATTGGTTTGGAAGCCGGGCGCGCCGAGGTCGCGCAGCACGGTGTAATTGCCGGTCTTGTTGGCCTGGTCGAGCGCCAGCAGCGACGACCGGATCAGGATCATCACGCCGTTGCGATCGATCTGCGCGGGTTTCGGCGCTTGCTCGGGCGCCTGCTGCGCATGCCCGCCGGACGTGCTTGCCGCCATCACAGCCGCAAATATCAGAACCCGCCAGCGAACTACCACTGGAGTCCGATCGCGCTGCGCACGCCGACCACATTTCGCTCCATGCCAATGCCCGCACCGGCGTTGATGACAACCGCATAGTTCTTGTTGTCATACAGCAGCGCCGTCGCTCCCACGCCGAAGGCGTTGCTGCCCTGGAAGTTGCCGTAGCTTGCCGAAATGCCAAACCGGCGCCCGGCCTGCAGGGCCGGCGAGGCACCGACGGCGAGCGCCAGCGCGGTGCCGGTACGCGCCTCGAGCCGGTTGTCGGTGACCTGAGATTGCAGTGAGGTTACCTGCGACTGCAGCGAGGTGAGGCTTTGCGGGTTGAAGGTGGTGGTCGCCAGATTGCCGTTGGCGTCGCTGGTGACGAACGCGGTCGGACCGGATTGTGCGGCAAGGCTCGCCGCCGAGGTGATGCCGGACATTTTATAGGTGCTCGTCGCCATGCCGATTGCGACCTGGTTCGCCGCTGTTGCAGTTGCGCCGCTGCCGATCGCGGTCGAATTGGCTAACGTCGCCGCGGCGCCGGTGCCAAGGGCGGCCGAATTCGTTCCGGTCGCCACCGTGCCGTCGCCGAACGCGGCGCCGCCATTGGAAGCCAACGCCCCGGCACCGACAGCGATCGAACCGGTGGCGATCGCGCCGTTGCCGATCGCAATCGAATTAACGCCGGTGGCGGCGGCCGTGTTGCCGACGGCGACCGCGCCGGTCGCGGTCGCCCGCGCACTGGCGCCCACCGCCGTGGCACCGGTGGCGCTGGCGACGCTGGCCTGGCCGATCGCGGTGGTGGCCACGCCGGTGGCGTTGCTGCCTTCGCCGAAGGCGCTGGCGGTGGTGCCGTTGGCGATGCTGCCCCGGCCGGTCGCGGTCGCGCTGACGCCATTCGCTTTGCTGACTTGGCCGATCGCCGTCGCGTTGGTGCCGTTGGCGAAGGCACTCGTACCGGTCGCCGTCGCGTTCGCGCCAATTGCCGAGCTAAAGGCCCCCGTCGTGGTGGCGAAGGCCCCGGTCGCGGTGCTGGAGCCGCCGGTCGCGGTGGCGAAATCGCCGGTCGCGGTAGTGCCCGCGCCCGTTGCCGTCGCGAAGTTACCGCCGGCGGTGCTCAACACCCCCGTCGCGGTGGCTTGAGCGCCGTTGGCGGTGCTGGCGTAGCCGGTCGCAGTCGTTTGAGAGCCGTTGGCATAGCTGCTCACGCCAGTCGCGGAAGCTTGATCGCCGTTGGCAAAGCTGCCCATGCCGGTCGCGGTCGCGGTGACACCGTTCGCAACACTGCCAGTGCCGGTCGCGGTGGCGAGGGCGCCGTTGGCGCTGCTTTGCGTGCCTGTAGCGGTCGCGTTGGTGCCATTCGCAAGGCTGAAGTAACCGGTTGCCGTGGCGCTGCTCCCGTTGGCGATGCTATTTGTGCCTGTCGCGGTCGCATCGACGCCGTTCGCGATGCTGAGCGTGCCCGTGGCGGTCGCCTGCGCACCGTTCGCGAAGCTGACCGCGCCTGTCGCGGTCGCATCGGCGCCGTTCGCGATGCTGAGCGCGCCCGTCGCGGTCGCATCGGCGCCGTTCGCTGTGGCCACAGAGCCATACGCCGTTGCGAAGACGCCCGTCGCATTCGCTCCCGACCCCACTGCGGTGGAAAAGGCACCTGTCGCCGCGGTGACGGTACAGCCCGCGCCGGTAATGTTGCCGCCGGTACCGGAAAAGCATTGCGCGAACGCCGGCGAGACGCCGAGGGCGGTCATCATCCCGGCCGCCGCCGCGAGGCTGCGCAAGGTCCCGCCGCAGAGCATGCTGCTCGCCAGCAGGCTCGCCCGGCGATCGTATGGAAGAATTACACCGGAAGCGTGCGGGGACGCAGAACCCGTTGCCGTCGCTATCGCCCCCGTCATCGTCCGCTCCGCATTCACGCGAAACCGGCTCGTGTGAGCCAGCCTGTGGCTGGCCAAAACTTTGGGCGCCCACACTCTACCTCAGGGAACCCTACCCCAATCACAGATGCGAACAAATCGCTGGCGCGGATCGAAACGATTCCTGCCTGACCTCTGGTGAGATTGCAGAATAATGTTGCTGTTCAGCAACATATCGCGGCGAGGTCCGGATAAAGTTCAGACAGCGCACAAATTCCGAAACTGCGGTATCGGGCGCAAACCTGACGCGCGGCATTTTTGCCTCCGCTCGCGCTCTCCGGTATGAAGGCGGCGCGATCTCGTCACCAAGCCGAACAGCTAAACGGACGTGATTGCTCCCGAGGAGAAGTGCCCGTGGCCTTGATGCCTGTCGCCGATGCACTTGCTGCAATCCTTGCCGGTGCCGAACCGCTGCCCGAGGAGATGGTGGCGCTCGATGCCGCTCATCATCGTATTCTGGCGCGCGACGTCGCCGCGCGGCGGACGCAGCCGCCGCAGGCGATGTCGGCGATGGATGGCTATGCGGTGCGCGCTGAAGATGCCGGCGATCTCTCGGTGCGGCTGAAGGTGATCGGCGAGGTCGCAGCCGGCCGCCCGTTCGAGCGGAAAGTAGGTAGAGGCGAAGCGGTGCGGATCTTTACCGGCGGCGTGATCCCCGACGGCGCCGACGCCGTCATCATCCAGGAGGACACGGCCATCGACGACGATCACATCGCCATCACCGAAGCCGCCGTGAAGGGGCGGCATATTCGCGCCGCCGGCGTCGATTTTCGCGAGGGTGACGTCTTGCTCACGCGCGGGCGCCGCCTTTCCGACCGCGACCTGTCGCTCGCCGCCGGCATGAACTATCCGCAGCTTTCCGTCTGCCGCCGCCCGAAGGTCGCGGTGCTCGGCACCGGCGACGAACTGGTGATGCCGGGGTCGACCCCCGGCCCGGGCCAGATCGTCTATTCCAACGGCTACGGAATCCGGGCGCTGGCGCGAGCCGAGGGCGCCGAGGTCGTCGATCTCGGGATCGCCGCCGATACGGTCGATGCCACCGCGCAAGGCATCCGCCGTGCGCGCGAGGCAAACGCGGACATCCTGATCACCCTGGGCGGCGCCTCGGTCGGCGACCACGACCTCGTCAAGCGATCGCTGGAGGCCGAGGGGACGGCCATGACGTTCTGGCGGATCGCGATGCGGCCGGGCAAGCCGATGATGCACGGCAGGCTGGGTGCGATGCGGGTGATCGGCCTGCCCGGCAATCCCGTCTCCTCCTATGTCTGCGGCTTCCTGTTTCTGGTGCCTTTGATTCGTGCATTGTCGGGCCGCGACACCGTCCATCATCCGCGCGAAAGCGCCCTGCTGGGCCGCGATCTCGCTGCCAACGACCAGCGCGAGGACTATCTTCGGGCCCGCCTCGAAGCGCGCGAAGACGGCACGCTGATCGCGGTGCCGGTGAACCACCAGGACTCATCGCTATTAGGGAATCTCGCTGCGGCACGGGCACTTGTGATACGTCCGCCGTTCGCGCCGGCTGCAGCGAAGGGTTCGCGTTGCGAGCTGCTCCGGCTGCCGGAATAACGCCTGAACGGAGGCTTTAGGGGTGTCTTCAGCCGAAGCCGCAATGCGTTCACCTGAAATTAAGTGGTTGCGGAACACATATCGAACATATAGTGTCCGTTCATGATTTGTTTCGACTGCTAGTGTCTATGGTTGGGAGGTTTGGGGACTCCCGCGATGGACCCTGGAGATTCGGGACCGAAAGACTGCACCAAACCGGGGGAATGCTCGCGATGCTTACGCGCAAACAGTATGAACTTCTGCGTTTCATCAATGAACGGCTGAAGGAAGCCGGCGTACCGCCCTCCTTCGACGAGATGAAGGATGCGCTCGACCTGCGCTCGAAATCCGGAATTCACCGCCTCATTACGGCGCTGGAGGAGCGCGGCTTCATCCGCCGGCTGCCCAACCGCGCCCGCGCCATCGAGGTCATCAAGCTGCCGGAGCTGGCTGCCGCCGGCAACGGCCGCCGCGGCTTCACGCCGAGCGTCATCGAAGGCACGCTCGGCAAACGCTCCGTAAGCGCGCCGGCCAGCGAGGACGACGGCAACCGCCCGGTCGCCGTGCCCGTGATGGGCCGGATCGCCGCCGGTACGCCGATCGAGGCGCTGCAGACCCGCAGCCACACCATCAGCGTGCCGCCCGACATGCTCGGCTCCGGCGAGCATTACGCGCTCGAAGTGCGCGGCGATTCCATGGTGGACGCCGGCATTCTCGACGGCGACATGGCGCTGATCCAGCGCAACGAAACCGCCGACACCGGCGACATCGTGGTGGCGCTGATCGACGAGGAGGAAGCCACGCTAAAACGCTTCCGCCGCCGTGGCGCCTCGATCGCGCTGGAGCCCGCCAACGCCGCCTATGAAGTGCGCATCCTGCCGCCGAACCGGGTCCGGATTCAGGGCAAGCTGATCGGTCTGTACCGGAAGTATTGAATGGTCGGGTTGCCGACACGACTGCGACGGCCCCGGCCTTCGGCCGGGGTTTTTTGTGGGGCGTGGGGAACTAACCTGCGTTATCGCGTTTGTGATTTAAGCGCAGCGCGTCCGTCGCAGAAATGCCCAGAAACAAGAAAAGGCTCTGCGCCAAGTCTACTCTGATAGAGGCCTGTGCCTCCTTCAAGACACGGGTCAGCTATCTCAAATGAGGGAGCCATCCGATGTGTGACTATAGCCTGCATGCTGTGGCAACGCGACCGGCCCAGGTCGGCGAGACGCTGATCACCACTACATTCCGCGGTACATCGACCCGCGGCTTTGCGTCGGAACGCGAGCCCGCAGTGGCGGTCTGCATGCTTCCCGGCACCGAACTGGCGTTCACCGAGGACGTCAGATACGACAACCGATGGATCTGGACACGAACCACCGACTGGCGCGTCGGCAAGTTCAACCAGATCGAACCCGAAGTGTCCGATCGCCATCATGACGCGATCGAATTTCCTGACGGAAGCCATGTGCTGGTGACGCAGCTTTGCGAAGGCCAGCGCGCGACCGTGCTGCAATTGCCGGTGACCGAGGGCGAACGGTCGGCGAAGGCAAAGGAAGCGGTGACGGAGGCGCCTCGGGCCGGGTCCATCGTGACCGGATAAACGACGCATATGCGATCCGCCGGTTCAGGCCGGCGGATCGTGGTGATATGGTTTTGTGAGAAACTAGGCGCCGAGGGGCAGTCGGTGGTCAACAAGGTTACATGGCAAAAAGCCGGTCGCGTCACGGAGCCCGGACGGTACATGTTCCGGTACGGCTGGCTCACCATCACGGCCGAAGATCTCGCGATCTGGCGGCAATTCCCCGAGGCGTCGTTCACGCTGGTCAACCTGCCGTCGACCCCCGACGCACCGGAGGAATTCCACCTCGGCGCATTCGAAATACCGGCCACTCCCTCAAGTCCCCCGCTCGACGAGCACTGAAATTCTTCTGGAGCCCTGGGGCTCCAGATTTTTGATTTGACGCGTTTTCTTGACGCGAACCGGTCTCCCACCCCGGATCAAGTCCGGGGCAGGCTTTCGCTGGAAGACGCTCTACTCCTCCGCCTGAAGGTCGGCCTCGGCCGGCGTGGCGTCGACGGCGCGCGGCACGACGCGTGGCGCAAGCACGGTGGCGTCTGCCTCGCTCTCGTCGGCGATGGCCGGCGACCACGGGCGATCGATCCCCCTGGGTTTTGCCGCCTCGACGACAAATCCCTCACGGCCTCGCCGCAATGCCATCGCGCCCTGCCGCCGCAGCCGGTCGGCATCGATGACCGAAGCCGCGCATGAAGCGGGCGCCTGCCGCAGCGTCACAATGAGCGCCGCGCGCTCGCAATCGTCCGAAAGCGCCTCGGGCTTGTGCGCCTGCGCGACCAGGCCGCCGGCGGCGGATTGCATCACGCAGCCAAGGTCGTCGCATGAAACACCTGCGGTGAGCGTTGCATCGGCCGCTGTGCGCGCGTCCGCATCCGCCGCCAGCCACTCCTTCAGCAGGAAGGCATCCCGGGAGCCCTTCACCGCATGCATCAGATGCAGCCTTCCATCCTGGCCGCGGACGCCGACATGGCGGCCGTCGGCGGAGATCAGAATATCCGGCTGCGGCACGCTCGCCGCCCACAGCGCGCCCATCAGCACCAGCGCCGCGCCCGACCAGCGCAACGGCGTGCGCAACAGGCCGAGCAGGATGAGGCCGAGGCTCGCCGCAATCAGCGGGCCGATACCGAACGCCGGCACCCGGCCGACCGCGCCGGGCAACGCCGCGACCCATTGCGTCACCGCGATCATCCAGTCGATGCCGACGCCCATGATCGCCCAGAACAGGCGATCGAAGCCGAACGGCATCGCGACGAGGCCGAGCAGGCCCGCCGGCATCACGACCGCCGAGACGACCGGCATCGCCGCGAGGTTGGCCAGCACGCCATAGGGCGTGACCCGGTGGAAGTGAAAGGCCGCGTAGGGCATGGTCGCGAGCCCCGCCACCAATGAGGCCAGCAACAGCATCGTGAGCTCGCGGCCGCCCCACAGCGCCGCACGCGCGGTTGCGGTGTTGTCGGGCGCCGCGAACAGGCGCGGCATGCCGATCTGCACCAACGCCACCAGGCCCAGCGTGGCGGCAAAAGACATTTGAAAACTCGGATGCACCAGCGCTTCCGGTGCCACCGTCAGCACGATCAGGGCCGCGACCGCGAGCGTGCGAAACGTGATCGCCCGGCGATCGACCATGACCGCGATCAGCACCACGGCCGTCATGAAGAAGGAGCGCTGCGTCGCTACTTCCGCCCCCGACAGCAGCAGATAGAACGCGGCGGCTGCAAGCGCCGCCACCGCCGACCATTTCTTGATGGCGTAGCCGACCGTGAGCGCGGGAAACAGCGCCAGCAGCGACCGCACCGCGAAGAACACGACGCCGGCGACGACGGCCATGTGATAGCCGGAGATCGAAAGCACGTGGCCTAGCCCTGAGATGAACATCGCGTCGTTCACCGGTGGCGAGATCGCGTCGCGCCGCCCGGTCAACAGCGCGGTGGCGATCGCGCGCTTGTCGCCCTCCAGCGTCGTCCCGATCCGCGCGTCGATCGTGTCGCGCAGGCCCTGCATCAACGCCGAGTAGCGCAGGCGCAGCCCACCGCCGGTGGCGGGCGCCTCCGCGGTCTTGATCGCGCCCATCACGAAGCCGGAGGCACCGATGCCGGCGAAGAACATGTCGCGGCTGAAATCGTAGCTGCCCGGCCGCACCGGCGTGAGCGGCGGTAACAGCCGCGCCTTCAGCTCGACAAAACTGCCGACCGCGGGCGCCGTGCCCTTCTTCACCGACAGCCGCACGCGTTCGAGCCTGGTCGTCCCGCGCGCGCTTTCCATGGTGACGACGCGCAGGACAAAACGGTCGGTGCGCTCGCGAATGTCGCGGGTTTCGACAAAGCCCGTCAGCGACACCGAAAACATCGGCCGCGCCAGCACGCCATGCGCGACCCGCGCCGTCTTCCACGTCGCAATCGCAAAGCCCGCCGCGACCGCTGCGATCATGACAGCTATGGGAAAGAATTTTTGCCGCCGCAACAGAACCGCGACCGCACATAGCGCGATGGCCACGACGGCGGCGACTGAGAGCACCGGCTCATGGTCGGCGGCGAAGTAAAAGGCGATGCCGGTCCCGAACGCGACGGGCACCCAGGGCAGCAGGCGGCCGGCGCCAGCCTCGGCGCGAGCCCATACGCGCAGGATTTCGATAAGCGGCGGCCAGAAAGCGGGACGCGACGGCAGGAGGCCGCCAATAGGCGCCGCCGCGCGCGGCGGCCAGGTCCCGGCATAGCCCCGCTTCCGGCCCGAAATGTCGCCCTGCTCCGCCACCCCGGTCTACACCTTACGATCCCGTGGAGATCACAAGACTACCGGACGGTGTATTGCGGCCGCTAGCGGAACGGATGCAGAAACCTTAAGGAAATGCGCCGCGACACCCACGGGACCTCTCCCGACTGATTTCCGCCAAAAGATAGTTCAATCGCGTGGAAAACCACCGTTAGGTCAGCCCAACTGCATTTTCCGACTCGGCAAAGCGTGCTCGTTCTTTGAAATTCAGGCCGGTTGCGGAGCACGACGTGAGCCAGTTTTCTTGCATGCTTTTGCTCGTGATGGCTCTCACGCTCACGGCATGCTTCGGAATAGCAGCCTGGCGCGTCTCCGGTGATGCATCTGATGTCACCGGGAGCACTCCGCCGCCGTTGATTGACCTGCGTTAGAGGATTCCATGCGCTTTGCGTGTTCGGGCAGAAACCTGAAGAAATGCGCTGCGGCTCGCACTATAATCGCTGCATGAAGCTTGCCGCCTGCCTTTCATCCGCCCTCATGATTATCGCCTCGGCGACCGCCGCTGCCGCGGCTGAACAATGCCGTTTTGTCGAGGCGAGGTCCGAGCGCGAGGCATGCTATCAGCGCCAGGATGCTGAACGGACCGCCCGGCAGAAAACCGACGAGGCCAAGCAGGCGCAGCAAAAGCCGTATGAGCCGGTGTCGCAGGAGGATGCCCTGCTCGCCAAATCCCTGCGCAGCATTTGCCGGGGCTGCTAGGCGCCGGCGCCACCATCCAATCCCGGCAGCCCACCGCCCTGGAAAGCGCTCTTGCAATTGCGCCGCAGCAGGATGCACACTGGGTGCGCTTGACTAGGTGTCAACGTCTACGGCTCTCGGCCCGACTGGAATTCACGGTTGCGCGCGGAACGAGCGGAGGATGACGCCATGCGAGAAATCGAAATCCACGACTATGCGCGGCAATTGCTGGAAGCACATGGCGCCAAAGCCATTGCCGAAGCTGCCCAGAACGCCATCGAACTCGAAGCAAAAGGCGAACTCGAACTGGCCAGAACCTGGCGGCATATCGAAGACGCCATGAAGCTCATGCGCGGACCGCACCAGAGCTGAAGCTGCCGGCAACGCAGAACGTGAGCCAGGACCCGTCACAAGCCGCTTCGCTGCGGCTGAATGGCAGCACGACCTCCAAGATGCGGCTCTCCATAACAGGAGTGAAGCCATGTTTCCGAAGTGTGCAACAGCCGAAGATCTCGTGAAGGCGATCAGGGAAGAGGAGGTGCAGATGATCGATCTGCGCTTCACCGACTTGCCTGGGGTGTGGCAGCATTTTTCCGTCCCGCCGGGTGCAGCAAGTATCGATGCTCTCAGCGAAGGCATTGGATTCGACGGCTCATCCATCCGCGGCTTCCAGGAAATTCAGGAAAGCGACATGCTGGTCGTGCCCGACCCGACCACAGCCTTCCTCGACCCGTATTCCCCTGCATCGACCCTGGTCCTGATCTGCAACATCAGGGACCCCGTGACCGGTCAACCCTATAGCCGCGACGCCCGTTACATCGCCCAGAAGGCCGAAACTTACCTGAAGGGCAGCGGCCTCGCCGATACGAGCTACTTCGGCCCTGAGGCGGAGTTCTTCGTGTTCGACGACGTGCGCTACGGGCAGGGCATCAATTTCGCCTTCCACGAAATCGATTCCAGCGAAGGCAGTTGGAATACCGGCAAAGAGGAAGAGCCGAATCTGGGCCACAAGCCGCGCCCGAAGGAGGGATACTTTCCGGTTCCCCCGACCGACAGCATGCAGGCTCTCCGCACCGAAATGGTGCTGACGATGGAACAGCTGGGCATACAGATCGAAGCCCATCACCATGAAGTCGCGACCGGCGGCCAGAACGAGATCGACATGCGCTTCACCACGCTCACCCGTATGGCGGACAATCTGATGATCTACAAATACGTGGTGAAGAACACCGCCCGCGAGCACGGCATGACCGCAACGTTCATGCCGAAGCCGCTGTTCGAGGACAATGCCTCGGGGATGCACGTTCACCAGTCCCTGTGGAAGGGCGAGACCAATCTGTTCTACGACAAGGGCGACTATGCCGAGTTGAGCCAGCTCGGCCGCTACTACATCGGCGGCCTGTTGACCCACGCCTGGGCGTTGTGCGGGCTTTGCGCCCCCACCACGAACTCCTATCGGCGCCTGGTGCCGGGCTATGAGGCTCCAATCAATCTGGTCTATTCCCAGCGCAACCGCTCAGCCTGCTGCCGGATTCCGATGTATTCGCCGAACCCGCGGGCAAAGCGGGTTGAGTTTCGCTCACCGGATCCCTCCTGCAATCCCTATCTGGCCTTTGCCGCGATGCTGATGGCCGGCCTTGACGGCATCAACAGCCGGATCGATCCGGGCAGCCCGATCGACAAGAACCTTTATGACCTGCCGCCCGCCGAGGCGAAGGACGTGAAGTCGACACCGGGATCGCTGGATCAGGCGCTTGACGCGCTCGAGCGCGATCGCGCCTTCCTGCTCCGCGGCGATGTGTTCACCGGCGACGTGATCGAGACCTGGCTCGACTACAAGCGCAAGAAAGAGATCGATCCGATCCGGCTGCGTCCTCATCCTTACGAGTTTCATTTGTATTACGACATCTAGAGCGCGTACTCGGTGCGTTTTGATCGATGCCCGCTCTGCCCCGATAGCGATCAAATCCGCATCGCAGCGAAATGTCGCGATGGGCCAAATCCAGTCATTGTGCTCGCTGCATCAATCTAGCGTATGCGGCGGCTGGAAACGGTGCCCCATACTCCCGCTCAAAGATCGCGTCGCTTACCCTTAATCGCAAGCTCCTGAGAGCCGCGACGAATGGCGACACAATTTCCTGTCGCTTGCTTTCAAACCTGAAGACAGAGCGCTCAGGAGACAACACGCTGCGCTTGTGGTCCGGCCAGAAACTTAGGTTGAGGACGGCCTGCGACGATCCCGCAGCGGCTCGCAGGCATAGATCACACTCCGGAGCGCCGATTAACAGGCGGATTTTTTCATCGATGTAACCGTCGTGCAAAACGCGAACCGCATCACAAAGCTGTTCTAGAAACGGATAAACACTCGTCGTTATGTCCTCCTCGAATTGCTGCGAGCCGGAGGAGAATCGCAGCTTCATCCCCCTACTCTTGGGAGGCGATATCTCGATTTTAAGATCATCTCTCATGGGAAGGCCCTTTGGGACTCGCAACCGGGCCTAAGGCTCAATCACCGGGGTCCTGGAGGAGACGTGATGGCTGACGATTTTCCAGTCGTCATCTTCCCGAACGATGACCCAGCTTATCTTGACCGAGAGCGGCGGTTCGCCCTTGCTCAGGAAGAATGATGCGATGGCGGCCATGTTGATCACATCGGGGCCGACCACCGCGGTCCTTACTTCGGCAAATTGAACGGTCGGCGAGCGCCACCGTGGCAGGCCGTTGAAATAGGCCGCAACCCCTTCCCGGCCGTGATAGAGCGTCGGGTTCGAGCCGAAGAAAAACGCGTTCTTCGAGTAAAGCGATGCAAGCGCCTTCGCATCCAGCTTGCCGAACGCGGCCGCCCATCTTCCCATGATGCCGGAGACAACGTCGTCGGTCGCGCTGCGCTCGGACACCCCCATAGCCTTCACCCCTTCCCGCCGACTTCCTTCGCAAAGGTGTCGCGCAGGCCGATGGTGCGGTTGAACACCGGCTTGCCCGGCGCCGAATCCTTGTCGCGCACGAAATAGCCCTGCCGTTCGAACTGCATCACCTCGCCCGAATTATCAGCGGCCACCGAAGGTTCGATGCGCGCGTCGGGCAATACTTCCAGTGACTCCGGATTGAGGTCAGCGGCGAAATTCGCAGCATTCGGGCTCGGGTTCGCGAACAGCTGATTGTAGACGCGGATTTCAGCCGGCACCGACTGCGCGGCCGACAGCCAGTGCATGGTGGCCTTGACCTTGCGGCCGTCAGGCGCGTTGCCGCCCTTGGTGGCGGGATCGTAGGTGCAGCGGAGTTCGACGACGTCGCCTGCGTCGTTCTTGATGACGCCGGTGCATTTGACGAAATAGGCGTAGCGCAGCCGCACTTCATTTCCCGGCGACAGGCGGAAGAACTTCTTCGGCGGGTTCTCCATAAAATCGTCGCGCTCGATATAGAGCTCGCGGCCGAACGAAATCTTTCGCGTGCCGGCTGCGGGATCGTCGGGATGGTTGACGGCCTCCAGCTCCTCGACCTGGCCTTCCGGATAATTCTCGATCACGACCTTCAAGGGCCGCAGCACCGCCATCCGCCGCTGCGCAGTCTTGTTCAGGTGCTCGCGAATGCAGAATTCCAGCATGCCGACATCGACCACGCTGTTGGCTTTCGCCACCCCGATGCGCTTGACGAATTCGCGCACCGCCGCCGGCGGCACGCCGCGCCGCTTCAACCCGGCAATGGTCGGCATGCGCGGATCGTCCCATCCCAAAACGTGACCGTCCCGCACGAGCTGCGTCAGTACGCGCTTCGACAGCAGCGTATAGGTCAGGCTGAGCCGGGCGAATTCGTACTGCCGCGGTTTTGAGGGCACCGGCAGCTTGTCGAGCAGCCATTCATAGAGCGGCCGGTGGTCCTCGAATTCCAGCGTGCAGATCGAGTGCGTGATGCCTTCAATCGCGTCCGACTGGCCGTGGGCATAGTCGTAGCTCGGATAGATCGACCATTTGGTGCCGGTGCGCGGGTGCTCGGCATGCAGGATGCGATAGAGCACGGGGTCGCGCAGGTTGATGTTGCCGGCGGTCATGTCGATCCTGGCGCGCAGCACGCGAGTGCCGTTCGGGAATTCACCCGCCTTCATGCGCCTGAAGAGGTCGAGGTTTTCTTCCACCGTGCGGTCGCGGAACGGCGAGTTCTTGCCGGGTTCCGTCAGCGTGCCGCGGTTGACGCGGATTTCCTCCTGCGACTGGTCGTCGACATAGGCATGGCCGGCCTTGATCAGGCCTTCCGCCCAGTCGTACAGGCGCTCGAAATAATCGGAGGCGTAATAGAGATCGGTTCCCCAGTCATAGCCGAGCCAGTGCACGTCGGCCTGGATGGAATCGATATATTCCTGCTCTTCCTTGGTCGGGTTGGTGTCGTCGAAGCGCAGATGGCACTTTCCGGCAAACTCCTGCGCGATGCCGAAATTAAGGGCAATCGACTTGGCATGGCCAATGTGCAGGTAGCCGTTCGGCTCCGGCGGGAATCGGGTCACGATCCGGCTATGTTTTTTGGAAGAGAGATCGGCCTGCACGATGTCGCGGATGAAATCGCGCCCCGCCTCTGCCGCTACCGGTTCTGTGGTCATCCTGGGTTCCTGCTAGGGATTGGCGAACCTTCTGCCAAATTCGCCCTTGTGAGCCAAGCCTACTTTGCCAATGGCTAAGGCTTTAGTTATGCACCGTTCCTGATATACACCACCGCCAATTCACCTCAGCCCGCCCGGTAAATGACTGATCCTATCGTCACACGCTTTGCCCCCTCGCCCACCGGCTTCCTCCACATCGGGGGCGCCCGCACCGCGCTGTTCAACTGGCTCTACGCCAAGAAGACCGGCGGCAAGATGCTGCTGCGGATCGAGGATACCGACCGCGAACGATCGACCGAGCCTGCGATTGCAGCCATTCTCGACGGCTTGAAGTGGCTCGAGCTCGATTGGGACGGCGAGGTCATCTACCAGTTCAGCCGCGCCGCCCGCCATCGCGAGGTCGCCGAGCAATTGCTGGCCAGCGGCAAGGCTTACCGCTGCTACGCCACCGCGGAGGAACTGACGGCGATGCGCGAGAAGGCGCGCGCCGAGGGCCGCACCCGTCTCTATGACGGGCTGTGGCGGGACCGCGACCCCTCCGAGGCGCCTGAAGGCATGAAGCCGACCATCCGCCTCAAGGCCCCGCAGACCGGCGAGACCGTGATCGAGGACCAGGTTCAGGGCCGCGTGGTCTGGCAGAATGAGAACCTCGACGATCTCGTGCTGCTGCGTGGCGACGGCAACCCGACCTACATGCTGGCTGTCGTGGTCGACGACCACGACATGGGCGTCACCCATGTCATCCGCGGCGACGACCATCTGATCAACGCCGCGCGGCAGAAGCAGATCTACGACGCGCTCGGCTGGGACATTCCGAACATGTCCCACATCCCGCTGATCCACGGGCCGGACGGCGCGAAGCTGTCGAAACGCCATGGTGCGCTCGGCGTCGAGGCCTACCGCGCCATGGGATATCTACCGGCGGCGCTGCGCAATTACCTGGTGCGGCTCGGCTGGAGCCATGGCGACCAGGAAATCTTCTCGACGCAGGAAATGATCGACGCTTTCGACCTGCCGGCGATCGGGCGCTCCGCGGCGCGGTTCGATTTCGCGAAACTTGAGAACCTCAACGGCCACTACATCCGTCAGGCCGACGACCGCGAACTGGTGTCCCAGTTCGAGAGCGTACTGGATTACGTCCCCGAAGGCGCCGAGCTGAAGGCAAAACTCAACGACACCACCCGCGCGCAATTGTTGCGGGCGATGCCGAGCCTGAAGGAGCGCGCCAAGACGCTGATCGAGCTGATCTCGGGCGCCTACTTCATCTTCGCCGACCGTCCGCTTGAGATCGAGCCGAAGGCCGCCGCCATGCTGACGCCGGAGACCCGCATCCTGATCGGCCAGCTCCGGACCGCGCTCGAGACCGTCACCGACTGGCGCGCGGAGACCACGGAAGCCGCCATGCGGAATTTCGCAGAGCAGAACAACCTCAAGCTCGGTGCCGTCGCTCAGCCACTCCGGGTGGCGTTGACCGGACGCACGACTTCACCGGGAATTTTCGATGTTTTGGCGGTGCTGGGGCGGGAGGAATGCCTCGCCCGCCTCGCCGATCAGGCGGCCAGCTAGAGCCCCGGGCTCTAGCATTATGTTTTGACGCGTTTTCTCTACGCGAACCGGGATCCACTTCGCTCGAAAACGCTATAGAGCCCCTACCATATGGGGGTCCGCGGCCATCTTGCAGTGCACAGGGCAATAAGCTACGCCTTTGGCGCCGCTTCTAGACAATCCGGCTTCCCTTGCTGCTGCCGCGAAATGGCACAAGGGTCGGCGCGGTTTTTCGTAACGATTTCATCGGGGATTCACGATGGACGCAAAATCCAGCAACAAGACTGCAACGCTCACGGTAGGCAACAAGACCTACGATTTCCCGATCCTCAGCGGCACGGTGGGGCCTGATGTCATCGACATCGCCAAGCTCTACGCCCAGGCCGGGATGTTCACCTACGACCCCGGGTTTACCTCCACCGGAAGCTGCCAGTCGAAGATCACCTATATCGACGGCGACGCCGGTATTCTCGAATACCGCGGCTACCCGATCGAGCAGCTCGCCGAGAAGGGCGACTTCCTCGAGACCTGCTACTTGCTGCTTTACGGGGAGCTTCCGACGCCGGCCCAGAAGCAGGATTTCGACAGCCGCGTGATCCATCACACCATGGTTCACGAGCAGATGGCCCGCTTCTTCCAGGGGTTCCGCCGCGACGCCCATCCGATGGCGATCATGGTCGCCGCCGTCGGCGCGCTGGCCGCGTTCTATCACGACTCGACCGACATCAACGATCCGAAGCAGCGCATGATCGCTTCGATGCGGATGATCGCGAAGGTGCCGACGCTGGCCGCGATGGCCTTCAAATACACCATCGGCCAGCCCTTCATGTACCCGAAGAACTCGCTCTCCTTTGCCGAGAACTTCCTGCACATGTGCTTCGCGGTGCCGTGCGAGGAGTACAAGATCAATCCGGTGCTGGCTGACGCGCTCGACAAGATCTTCATTCTGCACGCCGACCACGAGCAGAATGCCTCGACCTCGACGGTGCGTATCGCAGGCTCCTCCGGCGCCAACCCGTTCGCCTGCATCGCCGCCGGCATCGCCTGCCTGTGGGGTCCGGCGCATGGCGGCGCCAATGAAGCCGCGCTCGCGATGCTCGCCGAGATCGGTTCGGTCGACAACATCCCCGAGTTCATCGCCAAGGTGAAGGACAAGAACAGCGAAGTCCGCCTGATGGGCTTCGGCCACCGCGTCTACAAGAACTACGATCCGCGCGCCAAGATCATGCAGAAGATGTGTCACGCCGTGCTGGCCGAGACCGGCCATGGCGACGATCCGATGCTGAAGGTCGCGCTGGAATTGGAAAAGATCGCGCTCTCCGACCAGTACTTCATCGACCGCAAGCTCTATCCGAACGTCGACTTCTATTCGGGCATCACGCTGAAGGCGATGGGCTTCCCGACCTCGATGTTCACCGTGCTGTTCGCGGTCGCCCGCACCGTCGGCTGGATCAGCCAGTGGAGCGAGATGATCGAGGACCCGCAGCAGAAGATCGGCCGTCCGCGCCAGCTCTACACCGGCGTCGCCCGCCGCGATTACGTCGATATGGCGAAGCGGAAGTAAGCGACGTCGTTACAAGACAATTCGGAAAGCCGGATGCGATCGTCGCGTCCGGCTTTTGTTTTGTAGGATGGGTAGAGCGCAGCGAAACCCATCGCCGTCGCAGGGTGGATCGATGGGTTTCGCTTCGCTCTACCCATCCTACGAAACCTACCCCCGCCGCGCCTGCCACATCGTCGCCAGCACGATATCGGCGGCGCGGGTGCTGGGTGGCTGGTTGCCGGTCGACATGATTCCGTCGATCTTGGCGAAGGCCTCGAGTTGCTTTCGTCGTGACTCAGAATCGCTCAACACCTCGCGCAGCGCGGCTGCGAGTTTTTCCGGGGTGCAGTCTTCCTGCAGAAATTCGGGAATGACGTTCTCGCCGATCACGAGATTGGCCAGGATCACCGAGTTCACCTTGATGGCGCGGCGCAGGATCCAGGCCTCCATTGCGCCGGTCCGGTAGGCCGTCACCATCGGCACCCCGGCCAGTGCCAGCTCCAGCGTCACCGTGCCGGATTTGGCCAGCGCCGCATGCGCGATCCGGAACTTGGCCCGCTTCTCCTGCTCCCCGATCACGACCTGGGGCTGCACCGGCCAGCCCTTCACCGCGTCCACGACCGCTTCCTGCAGATGCGGCATGGTCGGCAGCACCAGTTCGAACGTCACGCCCTGCTCCTGCAGCCGGGCGACCGCCTGACCGAACACTGCCATGTGGTGGCGGATTTCGCTGCGCCGGCTTCCCGGCAGCACCAGCAGAACCGGCGGCGATTCCGTCCGCCGCGCGGCTTCATCCACGTTCGGGCGCAGCTGAGTCAGCTGCTCGGTCAGGGGATGGCCGACATAGCTGCAGGGCGGCCCGTGCAGCCTGCGATAGGCCTCGGGTTCGAACGGCAGCAGCGCCAGCACGTGATCGACGTATTTCACCATCGCGCGCGCCCGGCCGGGCCGCCACGCCCAGACCGAGGGCGACACATAATCGACGATCGGAATCCCGGGGTCCTTGGCGCGAACGCGTTTGGCGACGCGATGGGTGAAGTCCGGACTGTCGATGATGACGAGAATATCCGGCGCCGCCTCCGTCACCGCGATGGCCGTTTCCTTGATCAGGCCCAGGATCTTCGGCAGGTCTTTGACGACGGCGGCAAGCCCGATGATCGACAGCTCTTCGATCGGAAACAGCGACTCCAGGCCTTCGCGCGCCATCGCACGGCCGCCGACGCCTTCGAACTGCACCCCGTCGCCAAGGCGCTGGCGCAGCACTTTCATCAAATTGGCGCCGAGGCGATCGCCGGACTCTTCCGTCGCGATCAGAAATATCCTCCGCTCCATCCCGGCGGTGGTGCGAGACGGCGTCACGCTGATAGGCCCTGGATGAACAGGCCGGCGCTGTCTGCGGCTTCGATCATGGCTTGCGAGTCCGCGGCAATCGTATGGCCGGCGATCACGGCGATGCCGGCGAGCCCAGCCTTGGCTGCGCCCTCGATGGTCTTGGCGCCCACGGCCGGTAGGTCGAAGCGCAAATCCTGGCCGCTCTTGGGCGCCTTCACCAGCACGCCGCGGCCGGATTTGGCGCGAATGCGCCCGGCCTCGCGCAGCCGCGCCACGCGCACCAACAGCCCGTCAGTGCCCTCGATGTCCTCGACCGCCACCACATGTCCGTCGATTACGACCACGGCCTGGCCGATGTCGAAGGGCCCGAGCGCGCCGAGCACCTCCCGCCCCTTGGCGATATCAGCGGCGGCAACGGCATCGGGCGCGGCGCGGGCGATGTTTCCCTCCGGCATCAGAATATCGGGGGCGACATCCCGGATGCCGACCATCCGAAAACCGTCCTGTTCGAGGATGCGGCCGATCCCCGACAGCAGATGGTCGTCGCCGCCACGAAACGCCGCCCAGACGCGGCCGAGCACGCGGATCGTTCCCCAGTCCAGCCTGATTTCCGACAGTGCCGGGCGCAACAGCGTGCCGATGAAGATCAGGTCGCGGCAGCCCTCGCTGCGGAACAGTTTTGTGGCGCGGCCGAGTTGCCCGACCGAGATCCAGTGATGGCGGAAGCGCTCGACGCGCGCCGGATCGCAGGCGCCGCGCAGCGCGAACAGCACGGGCGCGATCCCGCGCTGGCTAAGCGAATCAGCCACCGCGAACGGCATGGCGCCACCTCCTGCGATGACGCCGACGGGGGAAGAAATGTCAGAAGCCGCTGAAATCATGGCTGCGGCGATCCCGTCATCAATGCTTGTTGCCGTTATCGGCCGGAAGACAGAGCGCGCGATGCTTGCCTTGCGCGATGAAGGCGAGGATTTCGGCAATCGCCGGATCCTCTGCAGCCAGCGGCTGCACTGAATTCAGCCGCTCGGCAAAGATGCCGGGGCCGTGAAACAGGCTTTGATAGAACGCGCGCACTTTCGCCAGCCGCTCCTTGGTGAACTTGCGGCGCTTCATGCCGATGATGTTCAGCCCTTCGAGAGCAGCATACTGACCGTTGGCGAGACCGAATGGAATGATATCTCCGCGCACGCCGCAGACGCCGCCGACCATCACCTGCGATCCAATCCGGGTGAACTGGTGCACGGCCGACAGCCCGCCAATGAAGACGAAATCGCCGATCTCGCAGTGACCGCCGAGCGTGGCGGAGGTTGCAAAAATCACATCATTGCCGACCTGGCAGTCGTGCCCGACATGGCTGCAATTCATGAAGTAGCCGCGCTCGCCGACCCGCGTCACGCCGCCACCGGCAACCGTGCCGGCGTTCATGGTGACGGATTCGCGGATGGTGCAGCCCGCACCGATCTCGAGCCGGGTCAGTTCGCCCTTGTAGCTCAACGATTGCGGCGGGGTGCCGAGCGAGACGAACGGATAGATCGTGCAGCCGGCTCCGATCGTGGTCTGCGCGGTAACGTGAACATGCGCGATCAGATTGCAGTTGGCGCCGATAACGACGTTGCGACCGATAATGCAATAGGGGCCGATTGTCGTCCCCTCGCCGATCACAGCGCCATCCTCAACCCGCGCGGTTGGATCGATCGTACTCATTAACCTGCCCAGCCCATCGATTGGACGCGAATATCGCGCGTTTTCGGGTGGTTAGCGCGACGTACCAACGCTGTCCAGTGACGTATCGTTACGTCATGTTGCGGCACGCTGGTATCAAGAATGTCATCAGGTCATGCTGCCGGGCAGGAAGCAGCGGATCGAAATCCCGTAGGCTCCCTTGATCGGCCAGACCATGGTCCGGCCGGCGCGGTTTGGCTCGGTGATGACGGCATCGTCGGGGACGTCGATCCATTGGCCCTCGAGCCGCACGCGGTAGTGACCGTCCCTGGATTCCCAATCCACGTCGGCGACGGCAGAGCCATCAGCATCGGAGCAACATGGCCCCTTTCCGCTTCTGAGGCTGTCGAACCAGGACTTGAGCGGGGAGTTGGCATAGCGGCCATCATCACGGGCCGCTGCAACCCCGACGAGAACAGCGGTTGAGGCCATCAGCGCTACAGCAGTTCTGAGAGATTTCATGCGGCCCGTCTCGGCAACCACAATTACCCACCGACATACAAACCTGTCGGAAGGGCTGAAGTTCCCTCGCGTTCAGCAGATATTATGTGCATCGATCGGAGATCACACGGCCGCCTCCCGCGCAGGCACCTGTGCAGGCGAGACCGAAATCTAGCTACCGGCCTGCGCAATCCATTCGCCAGGCTGCACCCGCGTAACCAGGACAGCCGGCCCCGAGTTGCTGATCTTGTAGACGAGCGCCTCGCCTTCACGGATATCGGCAAATTCCTTGCCGAAGGCGTCGGCGACGTTGGTCTTGTGTGTCACCGCCAGATTATTGGCGCCGGCTTTCGGAGGCGCGTTGACGAGATCGCGCACGGCGCGTCCAGCCTTGGCGTTCTTGCCGTCGGGATTGGCCATCCCAGACGCGCTGCCGGCGCTGCTGTCCGTCAATGCTTCCACCGGAGAGACGTCCTTGCCGCCGAGCAGCTTGCCGGTTTCGACGGCTCGATTGAGCTGGCTTGTGTAGACTTCGCCGATCGGCACACCCAATTTCTTCAGCGCTGCCCCAAGCTCGCGCGCCAGCTCGCGGCCCTTTTCGCTCAGTTGCCGCTGCGCGGTCATGTCGTCGAATTTGAAGGGGTAGATGTCCTTCTGGCTATCGTCGGTGGCGCCGTGTCGAAACACGATGACGTAGCCACCACCCTTGAGGGACGATACGAGACCGCCCAGATCTGCCGCGTAACTTTGCGGCGACATCAGCAGAAAAATGACCAAACACGAAATAATAGACGCAAGCTTGCTCAAAGACGCCTCCGTTAAAAAAGAAGCGTGGGCCCAAACCAGAATTATTCGGAAAATTTCGTCAAACGACCTCGGCGGGGGTCCCACTACCAACGATTGAATAAAGATAGCAGCAAGACGTCGGTTGTGTGGCGGATGAATTCAATCCGTCAGCATTGCGCCGACGTCGGCCTCCGCGACCACGCTGCCATTGACCTTGGCGTCGCCGTGAAACCACCACATCGCCTTGCGGCGGCCGATCGAGCGCATGTGGTATTCGATGGTGTCGCCGGGCATCACCGGTTTGCGGAATTTGCATTTGTCGATGGTGAGGAAATAAACCGCGCGCGGCTTCTCGGTGCCCTCGACCGACTTGATGCCGATGACGCCGGCGGTCTGCGCCATGGCCTCGATCATCATCACGCCGGGATAGACCGGACGATCGGGAAAATGGCCGAGAAACGGTGGCTCGTTAAAGGTGACGTTCTTGATGCCGATGCCGCTGTAATCGGTCCGGATCTTGATCACCCGGTCGATCAGCAGCATCGGATAACGATGCGGAAGCGTCTTGAGGATCTCGTTGATATCCACGAGTTCAAACCTGACCGGTGCCTCCTCCATCACTCCCGTCCCTCGCCCTTCGGAGCGGCCCTGCCACCCTGCGCCAGTCGCTCCACTGCAACGATCTCCTTGAACCACTGCTTGGTCGGCTTGGCAAAGAAACCGCCCCAGCGGCCGTTGGGCGGGATGTCGTCCTTGACCCCGCTCATCGCCGTAACCTGGGCACCGTCGCCGATCTTGAGGTGATTGTTGATGCCCACCTTGGCCCCGAGCGCGACGTTGTCACCGATCGTCAGACTGCCCGCGAGCCCGATCTGGGCCGCGAGCAGGCAGTGCCTGCCGATGGTTACATTGTGGCCGATCTGGACCTGATTGTCGATTTTGGTGCCCTCGCCGATCACGGTATCCCGCAGGCTGCCGCGGTCGATGGTGGTGCCGGCGCCGACCTCGACATCGTTCTGGATCAGGACCCGGCCGGTCTGCGGCACCTTGAGGTGACCCTCGGGGCCGAAGAAGATGAAGCCATAGCCGTCCTGACCGATGCTGCAGGCGGGATGGATCAGCACGTTGTTGCCGATCAGGGCGAACTGGATCGCGGTGCGAGCGCCGACATTGCAGTCGCGGCCGATCTTGACGTCGGCGCCGATCACCGCGCCCGCGCCGATCACGGTGCCGGCGCCGATCTCTACCCTGGGGCCGATCACCGCGAGCGGATCGACGATGACGCCATCCTCCAGATGGGCGGACGGATCGATAATAGCCGATGGCGCGATGCCGTCATTGTCGAACCAGGATTGCGGGCGAAGGGCGTCCGCGTGCCATTCGCGCGCCAGCTTCACGAAGGCGCGGAACGGCTGGCCGGCCCGCAGCACCGCCACATGGGCGGGCACCTGGGCCTCGAAACGTGGGCTGACCAGGCAGGCGCCGGCCTTGGTCGCCTTGAGCTGATCGGCGTATCTGAGGTTGTCAAAGAATGCCAAGTGCATGGGGCCGGCTTCGTCGAGCGAAGCGAGGCCCCTGATCACATGACCGCCCCGTGTGGGGTCGACCAATACCGCTCCCGTCAACGCGGCCAACTCGGTCAGCGTCGAGGAAGGGGGTTGCTTGAAAAATATCGGCTGCGCCATTCCACCCGTCGCAGTCCGGCCGGCCTTCACACCAGAGTGCCGGCTCCAAAGAAACGGAGCCGGACCCTGCTCTTGTTCCCTGGCGTTCTCGTCACGCGGACTGACGTCCGTCCGTTTCAAGACACCTTAGAACGATGTGCCGCCGCCAAACTTGAATTCTTGCACGCGGTCGAACTGACCCTTGGTAAGCGGAACCGCATAGTCGAAGCGCAGCGGACCGAACGGCGAGGCCCAGATCAAGCCGACACCGACCGAGGTGCGGACCACATTGCCGTTGTCGTACTGCAATCCCAAACACGTTCCGGGATTGGCATTGGTCGTCGCCGTCGCCTGCGTCGGCGGCACGCAACCAGGCACATTGACTTCGCCCGTCGCCGCCCACGATGTCGGGCCCTTGTAGTCGAACAGGCCGCCGGCGTCGGCATAGACCGAGCCCTTGAGCCCGACTTCCTTCGGCAGGAACCAGAACGGCATCTGCAGTTCGAACGAAGCGCCCCAGTATTTGGTTCCGCCGAGCGCGTCACGCGTGCCGTAGGGGTTCAGATCGCGCGGGCCGATGCCGTTCGGCGCAAAACCGCGAACGAGGTTCGGCCCCATCTGGAAATGATCAAGCATGCGCAGCTCGCTGCCGCCAAACTGGTTCAGCATGCCACCCTGGAGATGGATCAGGCCGACGATATCAGCAACCAGCGGGGTGTAGTACTTCGCGTCGACCGCCGACTTGATGTACTTCACGTCGCCGCCGACACCGGCGAAGTCCTGCTTCCAGTCGATCAGCAAGCCGTCGGTCGGGTTCTTGTTATTGTCCAACGTGTTGTAGTTCAGCGAATAGCCGACCGACGAGGTCAGCGCCTTGCCGCTCTGCAGTTCCCTGCGAACCGGCAGCGAGGCTTCGCCGTCGCTGAAGCACCACAGGCCGATACCGGAGGTGTCAGTAGCGGACTGGCCTCCTGACGTTGCTGTGCCTCCTGCAGGAATTCCGTTCAGCTGCGCGAATGCCGGCGTCGGATTGAACGCGAGCAATCCGTTGTTCGAATTGTTGTTACAGTTCGCGAGCGCGTTCGGCAGCGAGATTTCCTGCTGATAGATCGAGTAACGCAACTGCAGCGCAAGATCTTCCCGCAGGGTGAAGCCGAGCCGAGGGCTGAAGCCCGCCGTCTTGGTGCCGTAGGAGATGTAGCTGTTGGCCAATTGCTCGCGATAAAACAAATCGAGGCCGAGGGCGACGCGGTAGTCCAGCAGGTAGGGTTCGACGAACGACAGCGAACCGCCGCGCGCATACTGACCGTAGGTCACGGCCGCCTTCGCATACAGGCCACGGCCGAGGAAGTTGCGCTCGGAGATGCTGACTTCGGCCAATGCACCGTCGGTGGTCGAATAGCCGCCCGACACCGAGAAGTCGCCGGTCGACTTCTCTTCGAGATCGACGATCAGGATCACGCGATCGGTCGAGGAGCCCGGCTCGGTCAGGATCTTCACGCTCTTGAAGAAGTCGAGGTTTTTCAGCCGGCGCTCGGCACGATCGACCAGCGCGCGGTTGTAGGCATCGCCTTCGGACAGGTCGAACTCGCGGCGAATCACGTAGTCGCGGGTGCGGGTGTTGCCGCGGACGTTGATGCGCTCGATATAGGTTCGCGGGCCCTCATCGACAGCAAACACGATCGAAACGGTGTGCGCTTCGAAATTGCGATCGCCGCGCGGGCGCACCACAGCGAAGGCATAACCGCGCCGCGAGGCCTCGATCTGCATTTCCTCGACGGATTTCTCAAGCGCCTCGGCATTGTAGACCGAGCCGACGCTGACGCGCGAGAAGCTGCGCATCGAGGCGGCATCGAGGGTCGCGATGGAGGTCTGGAAGTCGACGGAAGCAACCCGATATTGCTGCCCCTCATCGATCTTGAAGGTAACGAGGAAGCCCTTCTTGTCGGGGTCATATTCAGTCAGCGCGGCGACCACCTGGACGTCGGCGTAACCGTTCTTGAGATAGAAGCGGCGAATCAGATCGCGGTCGGCCTCGACCCGGTCGGGATCGTAGACGTCGGCGCCGCCGAGGAAGCTCAAGAGGTTGGATTCGCGCGTCTTGATGACGTCCTTCAGGCGATAGGCCGAATAGGCGACGTTGCCGACGAACTCGATCGACTTGACGCCTGTCTTGGTGCCTTCGGTGACCGTGAAGATCAGATCGACGCGGTTGTTCGGCTGCTCGATGATTTCAGGAGTGACGCGCACGTCATAGCGGCCGGAGCGCCGGTAGATTTCGGTGATGCGCTGGGCGTCCGACTGGACCATCGGGCGCGAGAACGTGCCACGCGGCTTGGACTGGATTTCAGCCGAAAGCTGCTCGTCCTTGACCTTCTTGTTCCCTTCGAAGGCGATGCGCCCGATCACGGCGTTTTCGACCACGGTCACGACCAGCCGGCCGCCCACCTGGTTGATTCGCACATCCTGGAACAGGCCGGTCTCGATCAGGGCCTTGAGGCCGTCGTCGATCTGGGCCTGCCCGAGCCGGCCGCCGGGGCCTGGCTTGAAATAGGAACGGATGGTCTCGACCTCGACACGCCGGTTCCCCTCAACGGAGATCGACGCCACCGTCTGCGCCGCAGCCGGCATAGACACCAGCGCGCCCCCCATCGGCACGGCAACCATGATCAGAGCGCCCAGCAGAGCCCCCCGCACTCGCATTCCCAACATCATGCGCAACGCGCCCTCGTCATTCATATGCCGGCCCGTACCCCTACGAACCGGCAGATTCCCTAAGTTGCATTGCTTGTAGCCAATTTCGACAGGGCGGCAAACCAGACATCGCGATGCGATTCCATTTTCATTCCAAGACGTTGCCAATGGGCAACGTCACAAAAAAGCCGCTTCTACGATCTCCCGAACAGCCCCTTCAGCCACGGCACCTGATGGAAGTCGTTATAGAAGGCAAACACCATCAACATCAGCACTAAAACCAGCCCGACTCGGAACCCGTATTCCTGGGATTTTTCCGACAAGGGCCGCCCCCGCAGCACCTCGGCCGTATAGAACATAAGGTGACCGCCATCGAGCAGGGGCACCGGGAACAGATTCAGCAGTCCGATCGAAATGGACAGCACCGCTGCCAGATGAAGCAAGGGAATCAGTCCCAGCGTGGCCACCTGACCCGAAATCTGCGCGATCCGAATCGGCCCGCCGATCTGGTCCGCGCTCGCCCGCCCGGTGAAGATGTTCCCGATATAGGAGAGCGTCTGGTCGATGACGAACCAGGTTTCCTTGATTCCCAGCCAAAGCGCGCTGGCCGGATCGACCTTCTCGGTGGTCACTTCTCCCGGCGACGTTGCGCGGGTGATGCCGAGAATCCCGAGGCGCTGCGTGTTCCCGAAGGGATCCTTCACTTCGCGCAGTTCCGGCGTGCCCTTTAATTGCAGCGTGGAATCACCGCGCTTGACGGTGAAGGTCAGGGTGTCGCCGGCGCGAACGCTGACGGAGCGCTGCATGTCGGAGAAGCTGCCGATCTTCTTGCCGTCGATCGCGGTGACGACGTCGCCGACCTGAAAGCCCGCCCGCTCGGCGGCGCTGCTGGCTTCGATCTTGTCGACGCGCGCCGTCGTGCTCGGCTTGCCGAAGAAAGTGAAGAGACAGGTGAAGATGACGATCGCCAGAATGAAATTCGCAATCGGACCGGCGGCAACGATGGCCGCGCGCGCGCCGACTTTCTTGTGATGGAAACTGCCCGCCCGCTCCTCCTCGGTCATGCCGGCGAGCGATTCGGCCGAGGCCGGCGTCGAAGCTTCCGATTCGTCGCCGAAGAACTTCACATAGCCGCCGAGCGGGATCGCGGAGATCTTCCAGCGCGTGCCATGGCGATCGTTGAAGCCGACGAGTTCCGGCCCGAAGCCGAGCGAGAACGTCAGCACCTTCACGCCCGCCCATCGGGCGACCAGGAAGTGGCCGAGTTCATGGAAGAACACGACGATGGTCAGGACGAACAGGAAGGGAATAATGTAGCCGACGAGACCATGGCCCAACGTATTGAAACTACTTAGAAAAAACTCTGACATCAGGTTCCCCTCGACAAGAGCCAAAGGCTCCGTCCCCAACCCTCTAGGATGCCTTTAAGGCAATTTGAGGCAATAGGGAGGCGGCTCTACTTCGCGCGTTATGGTCAATGGCAATCGCGTCGTCGGCCGAGCTCAAAGGCGCAAGGTTCCCGGCGCGAATCCAGTCGTTCATGGTGGCTTCGACAAGACGCGCAATCGACCCGAACTTGATCTTTCCGGCAATGAACGCCGCCACCGCCACCTCATTGGCAGCGTTGAATACCGTGGTCGCACCACGTCCAGTACGTAACGCCTCGTAGGCCAGACGCAAGCCCGGGAACCGCTCGAAATCCGGCGCTTCAAAGGTCAGCTGTCCGATTTTTGCGAGATCGAGCCTCGCCGACGGGCCGACGATTCGTTCGGGCCATCCGAGGCAGTGCGCAATCGGAATGCGCATGTCGGGCGCGCCGAGCTGTGCAACCACGGAGCGATCGGAGAATTCGACCATGCCGTGGATGATCGACTGCGGATGGACGAGAACGTCGATTTCGTCGGCGCTCAGCGCGAAGAGATAGGAGGCCTCGATGACTTCGAGGCCCTTGTTCATCATCGACGCCGAATCGATGGTGATCTTCTGGCCCATGCTCCAGTTCGGATGCTTCAGAGCCTGCTCCAGCGTCGCCTGCTCGATATCGGCCGGCGCCCAGGTGCGGAACGGCCCGCCCGAGGCGGTGATGATCACGCGCACCAGTTCCTCGCGATTGCCGGAAGAGAGAGCCTGAAACAGCGCGTTATGCTCGGAATCCGCCGGCAGGATGCAGGCGCCGGCTTTCGCCGCGCGCTGCATGAAGAAATCGCCGGCACAAACCAGGCATTCCTTGTTGGCGAGCGCCACGGCCGCGCCACGGTCGACCGCGGCCAATGCCGGCTTCAATCCGGCCGCACCGCTCACCGCCGCCATCACCCAGTCGGCGGGACGCGCCGCGGCCTCGATGATGGCGCTTTCGCCGGCGCCGCATTCGATGCCCGTGCCGGCCAACGCATCCTTCAGTTCACCAAGGCGCGCGGGGTCGGCGATCGCTGCGAATCGCGCGCCGAATTCCTTGGCGAGTTTGGCCAGCGCTTCGACATTGGAATTCGCGGTCAGGGCCTCGACGGAATAGCGGTCGCGTGCACCGCGCAGCAAATCCATGGTGCTGTCGCCGATGGAACCGGTGGCGCCCAGCACGGTGACCGTGCGTACGGCTGCCGCCACGGCCTTGTTGTTACGCAATGGAACTGCGCTCATAATTTCACCAAACCATAAGACCGCGGCCGACGCCATCGGCGCCACCCCGCAGAAGGCCGAAAAGAGCCGCCACGACGACGGCTGCGACAAATCCATCCAGGCGATCCATTAGCCCGCCGTGGCCGGGAATAATGTGACTTGAGTCCTTTACGCCAAAACGGCGCTTCACGGCGGATTCGAAGAGGTCGCCGAGCTGTGAGACGACCGAAAGAGCCACGGAAAGCAGCAATAACGGCCCTACTTTGCCCAGATCGAACGCGGCAAACCCGGCCGCCACGGCCAGGCTGGCGGCAAGCCCGCCGGCGGCGCCCGCCCAGGTCTTTTTAGGGCTGACGCGCGGCCAAAGTTTTGGGCCGCCAATGCCGCGGCCCGCGAAATAGCCGCCGCTATCGGTCACCCAAACGATCAACAGCACGAACATCAGCGCGGCGAATCCCTTGACGGGATCGAGACGCACCAGCACCGAGGCGATCTCGGCCGCCGCCGCGTACAAGAATCCCGCCGCGGCCCAGCTTCGCCGCTCCGGCGCAATCGACACCACCGCAACAAGGCCGACACCGAGCACGATCAGCGCGGCATCGAGCCGGCCAATCGCAAAGCAAAGCCCGGCGATAGCAAGCGCGGCCACACCCGGCACCGTCACGCGGGTAGCACCGGCGAGACCCACGATCGCAAACCATTCGACGAACAGACCGATGGCGGCCAGCGTCACCAGCGCGGTCCAGAGCCAGCCGCCCGCATAGGCGATCGCGACCGCAAGCGGAATCAGCACGGCGGCTACGGCGATGCGCATGACGAGGTTTCGCGAATCGGGTTGGCCCGCCGCCGGCGCGGCCTCGCGTTCGGTCACGATCCGGTTTTCACGGCCAGACCGCCGAAACGGCGTTCCCGTCTGGCGTATTCGGCAATGGCGCTTTCGAGCGCGGCCTTGTCGAAATCCGGCCAGTGGATCGGCACGAAAACGAGTTCGCTATAGGCCGCCTGCCACATCAGGAAGTTCGACAGCCGCTGCTCACCGCTGGTGCGGATGATCAGGTCGGGATCGGGAAGATCAGGCGCATCGAGATAGCGGCCGAGCGCATCGGCGTCGATCGATGCCGGATCACGCTTGCCCTCCGCCACTTCGCGCGCCAGCCGCTGCGCAGCGCCGGCGATTTCCTGGCGCGATCCGTAATTGAAGGCGACGACGAGATTGAGCTTGGTGTTGGCCCGGGTCAGTTCCTCGGCTTCATTCAAGAGCGTGCAGATATCGGGCTCCAGCCCTTCCCGCTCCCCGATCACACGCACCCGCACGCCGTCGCGATGCAGCGTCGCCAGATCGTTGCGGATGAAGCGGCGGAGCAGTCCGAACAGATCGCCGATTTCGGTCGCCGGCCGGGACCAGTTCTCGGAGCTGAACGAAAAGATCGTCAGGTAAAGCACGCCGAGTTCATGGGCGGCGCGAACGACGCGGCGCAGCGCATCGACGCCACGGCGATGGCCTTCGGCGCGCGGCAAGCCGCGCGCTGCCGCCCAGCGCCCGTTTCCGTCCATGATGATCGCCACATGCAACGGGACGGATCGATCCGGTCCTTCCGTAGCGGGGGCGGCGGCGTTCGGCATTATCAGAATTCCAGGACCAATCTCGACTCTTGTGTACGTTGCCGTCAAACGGTGAGGATTTCCTTTTCCTTCGCCGCAAGCAACTGATCGATTTCCGCAATCGTTCCGTCGGTCGCCTTTTGCACCTCGTTGGCGAGCCGCTCCTGATCGTCTTCGGAAATCTCGTGATTCTTCTCGAGCTTCTTGACGATATCCAGCCCGTCGCGACGGACATGGCGGACCGCCACCTTGGCGGCTTCCGCATATTTATGCGCGACTTTCACCAGTTCCTTGCGCCGCTCCTCGTTGAGCTCGGGAATCCGCAAGCGCAGCACCTGCCCTTCGGTCGCGGGCGACAGGCCGAGGTTGGAATCGACGATCGCCTTTTCCACCGCCTTCACCATCGACTTGTCCCATACCTGCACGGAGAGCAGGCGCGGCTCGGGCACGCTGACGGTCGCAAGCTGGTTGAGCGGCATGTGCGAGCCGTAAGCCTCGACCTGCACCGGCTCCAGCATGGATGCCGCCGCGCGGCCGGTCCGCAGTCCGCCCAGCTCGTGCTTGAGCGAGTGGGTGGCGCCTTGCATACGGCGCTTCAATTCGTTGATGTCAAAACCGGGCGTGGGCATAACGCTCTCCCCTCCATAGAAACCAGCCGCCGGCATCTCAAAAGCCTGCGGTTCGAAGCAGCACTGGCGTATCAGCCGGCGACCACCGTGCCATGGCCGGTCCCGCGCAGGATCGCGCCGATCGAACCCGGCTCGGCGATCGAGAATACGATGATAGGCAGTGACGTCTCGCGGGCAAGCGCGAATGCAGTCGCATCCATCACCTTGTAGTCGCCGGCAATCGCCTGCGAATGCGTCAGGCGATCGAACCGCTTGGCCTGCGGGTCCTTTTTGGGATCGGCGCTGTAAACGCCGTCGACATTGGTGGCCTTGAGCACGGCCTGGGCCCCGATCTCGGCCGCCCGCAACACCGCTGTGGTGTCGGTGGTGAAGAACGGATTGCCGGTTCCACCGCCGAGCAGGACGATTCGGCCCTCGGAAAGGTATTTGTGCGCTGCACTGCGGGTGAACAGCTCGGAAATCTCGGGCATCACGAACGCCGACAGGGTCCGCGCCGGCGTCCCCTTGCGCTCGATCGCGGCCTCCAGCGCCAGGCAGTTCATCACGGTGGCGAGCATGCCCATGGTGTCGCCGGTCGGGCGCGACACGCCGCGCGAGGAAACTTCGACGCCGCGAACGATATTGCCGCCGCCGATCACGACGGCCACCTCGATACCGAGCTTCTTGGCCGCGATCAGATCGTCGGCAATGCGGTCAACGGTAGGCTGGTCGATGCCGAAGGAGTGGCTGCCTGCGAGATACTCGCCCGAGAGCTTGATCACGATGCGACGATAGACCGGCTCAGCCATTGCTTATCGCTTCCTTGTCCCGCGCAGGTGACTTCCGGCGCGCTGGCGCCGGAAGGTTTTGACCGCAGCGGTTACTTCTTGCCGCTGGCCGCCGCGACCTCGGCTGCGAAATCGGATTCCTGCTTTTCGATTCCCTCACCGAGAGCATAGCGCACAAATCCGGCAATCTTCACCGGCGCACCGATTTTGCCTTCGGCTTCCTTGACCGCCTGGGCGACCGACTTGCCCTTTTCGTCATGGATGAACGCCTGCTCCAGCAGGCAGACTTCCTTGTAATAGGTCTTCAGGCCGGACTCGACGATCTTCTCGATCACGTTCTCCGGCTTGCCCTGCTGGCGATATTTGTCGGCCAGCACGTCCTTTTCGCGCGTCACGATCGCCGGATCGAGGCCGGACGGATCCAGCGCCTGCGGATTGGTCGCAGCCACATGCATGGCCAGCTGACGGCCGAGATGGGTGAGCTCATCGGTCTTGCCGGCGGATTCCAGCGCGACCAGCACGCCCATCTTGCCGGCGCCATCGATCACGGCGCCATGGACATAGCTCGACACCACGCCCTGGCTGACTTCGAGTGAAGTCGCGCGGCGCAGCGACATGTTCTCGCCGATGGTCGCAATCGCGTCCGAAATCGCGGTCTCGACGGTGACGCTGCCGACCTTGGCCGCCTTGATCGTCTCGACATCGGCGCCGTTGTGCAGCGCGACCTGCGCGATCATCTTGACGAGGCCCTGGAACTGCTCGTTGCGGGCAACGAAATCGGTTTCCGAATTGACTTCGACCACGACGCCCTTGGCGCCCGACGTGACCGCGCCGATCAGGCCTTCCGCCGCGACGCGGCCGGCCTTCTTGGCAGCCTTCGACAGACCCTTCTTGCGCAGCCAATCCTGCGCGGCCGTCATGTCGCCCGCGGTTTCGGTGAGCGCTGCCTTGCAGTCCATCATGCCTGCGCCGGTCGACTCGCGCAGTTCCTTGACCATCGCCGCAGTGATCGTTGCCATCGTCGAATATCCTTCTTGCCTGTTGGCCGCGGGCGCGGCGCACGCTTTGCGCCGTGCCGCCGTCAGCTACAGGGAATGTCGTAATCTGGGGAGCAGAACCGGTGGCCGGAAGACCCGGCCACGCGGCGTACCGATTATTCCGCTTCCGCGGTCAGCGTCTTGGCCTGGGCAACCCAGGCATCGGCGCGGCTCGGAAGACCAACCTCTTCGCCGATCTTGTGCGCGGTATCGTGGTCGAGTTCGGCGAGCTGCCAGTAGTGGAAGATGCCGAGGTCGTTGAGCTTCTTCTCGATCGCACCCGACACGCCGGTGAGCTTCTTGAGGTTGTCGGCGGTGCCGCGCGGACCGGCCAGCCCCTGGAAGCCGGTCGGCTGGGCAGCGGCCGGAATTTCCTCGCGGGCCGGCTGAGCGGAGGCGCCGATGTCGATGCCGTGGTCGCCCTGGGCGCGCGAGATGCCGTCGATGGCGGCGCGGGCCACCAGGTCGCAATACAGCGAGATGGCGCGGCCGGCGTCGTCATTGCCCGGCACCACGAAGGTGATGCCCTTGGGGTCGGAGTTGGTATCGACGATCGCGGCAACGGGAATGTTGAGCCGCTGCGCTTCCTGGATCGCGATGTCTTCCTTGTTGGTGTCGATCACGAAGATCATGTCGGGAAGACCGCCCATGTCCTTGATGCCGCCGAGCGAACGGTCGAGCTTGTCGCGCTCGCGCTGCAGCGTCAGCCGCTCCTTCTTGGTGTAGGAGGAGGCCTCGCCGGACGAGAGCACTTCATCGAGGTGACGCAGGCGCTTGATCGAGCCCGAGATCGTCTTCCAGTTGGTCAGCGTGCCGCCGAGCCAGCGCGAATTGACGAAATACTGCGCCGAGCGCTTGGCCGCTTCGGCAACACCGTCCTGCGCCTGGCGCTTGGTGCCGACGAACAGGATGCGGCCGCCCTTGGCGACGGTGTCGCTTACCGCCTTCAGCGCGGTGTGCAGCATCGGCACGGTCTGGGCGAGATCGATGATGTGGATGTTGTTGCGGGCGCCGAAAATGAACTCCGCCATTTTCGGATTCCAGCGGTGCGATTGGTGGCCAAAGTGCACGCCAGCTTCAAGCAGCTGACGCATAGAAAAATCGGGTAGCGACATAGTGATGATTCTCCGGTTGGTTCCTCCGGAAACGTGTGAGCAAACGAGCCTTATGGCCCGGCTGCCACCGGACGGCCTTTTGAGCCATGTTTCCGTGTGAGATGGCGCGGTGTATAGCCGGATTCCAGCCAGAAGCAAGGAAATAAGGCCGGTTTCCAGGCCCCGCGCCTGCCAATTGGACCGGTGGCCTCAGGTGCCGGCGGGGGCGCTCGAAAATGCCCGGAACGGCCCCTATCCCGGCTTAACAGGCCCAAAAGCGGACCTAAGACCGGGCTTTCTGCATAATGGTATCCAGATTATACCCCAAACGCATGAACCTACAGGACATTGAAGCCTTTGTGGCGGTCGCCGAAGCGGGCTCCGTCAACCGCGCTGCCGCTCGGCTCAATCTGACCCAGCCGGCGACAACCCGGCGCATCCAGAATTTCGAGGCCGCCATCGGCGGCGCCCCCCTGTTCAACCGGGCCGTGAAGCCTGCAGCATTGACCTCGCTGGGCAGCCACGTGCTGGAGCGCTGCAGGCGGGTGCTCACAGCGGTGTCGGAACTGGAAGCCTGCACCGCGAAGGCCGCGGATCCCGCGGGCCATTTGAAAGCAGGCGTCGCGCACGGGCTGGGCGATATTGTCATGACCACGCCGCTCGATGCGGTTCGGCGCACGTTCCCGCGGATCCGGTTACAGATCAGTTCGCACTGGAGCACATTTCTCATCGAGGATGTCCGCAGCGGCGGACTCGATTGCGCGATTGGTCTGCTGACCGAAGCGCATACGGTCCCAGCGGGCGTGAGCGCCATTGCGCTGGGCCCCGAACAAGTCGTCATCGTTGCGCCGGCCAGGCCGCCGGCAAAGCCCGGTGGCCATCCCTGGCGGCTGCGCGATCTCGCCGACAAGGAGTGGTTTCTGAATCCGCCGGGGTGCGGCTGCCGTGCCGCTCTGGTGAAAGCATTCGACAGGCTGCAGCTTCCCCTTCACATCGCGGCTGAGGTCTTTGGCGAGGACCTTCAACTGTCGCTGCTTACCCAAAGCGGCGGCTTGGGTTTGGTGCCGCGGCGCCTGTTCGAGCACAGCCCGCATCGTCAAGCGTTGCAGATCCTGGACGTACCGGACTTCATTCTACCGGCGACCGTCACTTTGATCCGCAGCGCCTCGCCGGGTCGCTTCGATCCCGCGCTCGAATTGCTCGAGGGCGAGCTCCGGGCCAAACTCGACTAGTTATCTGCTCGCATAATCATAATACAGATTATGCATTTGATTTATTTTGCAGGCGATCGCAGGTTCACCAGACAGATCGATTTTGGGTCCGGTCAGAACAGGAAGCTCGCCGATGATCGTTACGGTGTTTCGAACCCGGATGAACCCCGGAGTTCAGGATGAATATGGTCCGATGGCGAAGCAGATGAGCAAACTGGCTCAAACGGTCCCGGGTTACATTTCGCACAAGGGCTTCGTCGCCGAAGACGGAGAACGCGTGACCATCGTTGAATTCGAGTCCGAGGAGGCTTTGCGCGCCTGGCAAGTCCATCCCGAACACGGCAAGGCCAAGCGGCGCGGCATCGAGAGTTTTTTTAGCGACTACAAGTTTCAGATCTGCAGCGTGATCCGCGGTCGGTCATGGACGACGAAGCGCGAGGCGAAGGCCGAGGGAGGAATCTCTGCGTGATCGTACCGCCCACGCTGCTGAGATAGAGGGGATGACGATTCGAAGAAAAGTCATCGCACTCTAGCTAGGCCCGCCTGCATTACGCGCCATCGACGAAAAGACGCGACAAGGCCCTACAGGCTCTGGGCGTCAGCCACGCTGGACATCGGGCCCGCAACCTGCGGCGCGGCCTTGAAGCGGAAACGGCGGAAAGCTTCATGTCCAACCCGGCCAGACCCGGCGATCTGGCCCCGTTAACAATCAGCATCGGGCACCCGGCGGGCACCCCCTAGCCGCCGCCGGAGGCGCCGGACGCGCCGCTGGTGGCGGAGCAGCCATCCGGGGCGGCGGCGGGGGTGGTGCGGCCATCCTTGGTGGAGGCGACGGCGCGGCCATCCGCGGGGGTGGCGCGGGCGGTGCGGCCATCCGCGGAGGTGGCGGGGGTGGTGCGGCCATCCTTGGCGGCGGCGGCGCGGCCATACGTGGAGGTGGCGGAGACGGCGCGGCCATCCTCGGTGCAGGCGGCGGCGCGGCCATCCGCGGCGGCGGAGGGGCCGGAGCGATGCGGGCCGCCGGTGGTGGCGGCGGCCTTGCCGCCTGTACAGCCGACGGCGGCGGGGCCCGCCGCAATTCCGGCTGCAGTTGAGGTCTCGGAGCGACGGTAGCGCTCGGCTTCGGCGGCGCCGCGGCGCTGGGTGGCGGCGCGGCCACCCTTGGCTGCTGGCCAGCCGGAGCCGTCGCCCCGATGGCGGGCCTGGAGCCGGTAGCCGCGCTGGGTGCAGCCGGTGCGGCCGATCCCGGACGGGGCGCGCCCGGCGCAAGCCGTGCGTTCGGATTCACGGCCCCCGGTGATACCGCAGCACTTGGAGGCGCGGGCGGCGCGCCCCTGGCGCCTGGAACCGGCAGGGCGTTGATCCTCGGCGAGGGCTGTGTCGAAGGCGACGTGCCTGGCGGCGCGTTCACCGGCTGCGTCGCGTTCGGCCTCCCGGTCGGTCCCGCGGGAGCGCCGGGCAAACCAGTTCTCACGGCAGGATTGATCGTAGCGCTCGGCGGTACCGGCGCTCTGCCCTGCTGAATCAGCGTCGCCCTCTGCGCGACGGCAGGCGGCAATGTCGGCGTGGCGCCACCACGCTGCGCCGGCGCAACTGTCGCCTCCGGGGCGCCGGGGCGTCCAACAGGTCTGGCGCCAGGCCCGGCCGCCGGCAAAGGCGTTTGCGGCCTGTTGATCACGTTGTTGATGACGGCCCTGTTGTGAATGTTCGCAAAGATGATGTTGTTCGGCGGCGGCGCCACATAGCGCGGCGGCCTCACATAGACCGGTATCGGCACAAAGATCGGCTGCGGCAGGATGAACAGCCCGATCGGTGGCGGCGGCGGCTCCAGTATCACGAAATCATCCGGCGGCGGCGGCAGGTAGTAGACCGGCGGCGGAGGCGGCGGGACAAAATCGAACTCGGGATCGCCGAAGGCCAGCACCGGCCGATCGATATAGATGAACTCTTCCGGTGGCGGCGGCGGCACGTCGTAGTCGATGACATCAAATGTCGGCGGCGGCTCGATCGGCGCGGTGAGAATGGCAAGGCGGCGGCGCGCGTCGGCGGCGTGAGGCCCGCGTGGATAGCGTTGCAGATACGACCAATAGGCGTTCGGCGTGTCGGTGCGGTAGGTGCGGCGCCACGTGATCGCTTCGCGCCGCGCCGCCGCGATCGCCCTCACCCGCTTCGCCATCGGATCGTCGGGATAGGCGGCGAGAAAATCCTCATAGGCCGGCAGCGTGTCGCGCTCCAGCACCGCGGCGTAGGCGTCCTGCACGCCGAGATCGCGGATCGGCTTGCTGCGGACGGCGGCGACCTGGTCCGGCGGCGTAGCTGCGGCTGCGGGCGCATCCGGTGCGCGCTCGAAGAACGTGAAGGCCGCGTCGACCTTCTGGCTGTCCCAGGGCACCTGCGCGCCCTTGCTCGCCTCGTTGACGCGAAGCCGCACGCGGTTGAAAACCTCCGGCAGCGGCAATCCGCCGGTCCGGATCATCTCGGCCAGCGACTGGGCGTAGATGCCGTACGGTCCCTGCTCGGCCGGCGCGACCGTTCCGGGCGCCGCGTTGAATGCGATCAGCATGTGCGGGTCCGCCTCGACCAAAGCGAGACCGCTTGCGATTTGTCCGTTGACGAAAGGCTGTTGCCGTGCCGCGTCCAGCACAACGATGCCGGCCTTCAGCGGCAGCGAGGCGAGCTGGCGGATGTAGTCCCCGGTCCGCAGCGCCTCGATCGGCACGTCGGTATCGCGGTTGATCGCGGAATCGACCGGCACGAAATAGTTCTCGCCCGCCAGTTGCAGCCCGTAGCCGGCCAGGTACACCATCGCGACCGTGTCCGGCCCCGAGGTTTCGGCTTTCTGGATGAAGTCGCGGAAACTCTTGCGCAGCGTGTCGCCATCGAGATCGCGGGCGCCGATCACGTCAAAGCCGGCCGCCTGCAAGGTCTGCGCGATCAGGCCGGCATCGTTGGCCGCGGTCGCCAACGGCGATTTCGCATAGGCGGCGTTGCCGACCACCAGCGCAATGCGCTTTTCCGGCTGCTGCGCTGCGGCGATGTTCAAATGTCCCGCCAGTCCGGACATTGCAACGAGACACACCGAAAGGATCGACAAACTTCTTGCTAACCGCATGGTTTCCACCCTGTCGCCGCCCAAGCGCCGCATGGAACGCGCGTTAAGCTGAACATGTCTTGAACAAATGCGCTCTCAGCAAGGCATGACGCGGTCAAATCACGCCTTGTGTCCCCGCCCCGCCCGGTTCCTGCACCGAAATTCGCATTGTCGCGGCCGCCCGGCGGGCGTATCCTCTTGCCTAAATCGTGTTCGCCCGCATCGTGAGGCGGCTGCGCGAGTTCCTCCCGATGTGCGGTTTGCCCATGCAATGGAGGAACTGCCATGACCGTTGCCCCGACCCTGCAGAAATATCTGGATCAGAGCGTCACCTACGACCTGATCCCCCACGCCCCTACCATGTCATCGACGCGCACAGCCGAGGCCTGCCATGTGCCGGGCGAGGCGCTGGCCAAGGCCGTCGTGCTGCGCCGTGACGGCGGCTACATGATGGCCGTCCTTCCGGCCTCCCATCATTTGCACCTGTCGGCCCTGAAAAGTCAGCTCGGCCACAAGGTCGACCTGGCGAGCGAAGACGAAATCGAACGGCTGTTCGAGGACTGCGAACGCGGGGCCATACCGCCGCTCGGCGAGTGCTACGGGCTGGACGTCATCGTCGACGACAGCATCGATGCGCGACGGCATATCTACATGGAAAGTGGCGATCACGCCACGCTGATCCGCATGGAGGGCGAGCAATTCGCGCGACTGACGGCGAAGGCCTGGCGCGGCCACTTCAGCACGCACGATTAAAAACGCTCGTTCGGCCGACTGCGCCGGCGCGGTCGAGCGGCTTCAAGTAGAATGCTCCGCACCCGTTCGCGGTCGAACAGGCGCGAGCCGTTTGGGACGATTCGATCGCAAGAGGCCGGCGCTTCAGTGATGGGCCGCGACGCTCTTCACCCATCCGGTCAGCAGATCACTGGGCGCAAACTGGCTGACGTCGCCCAGGCTGATCATGCCGACCATCCGCTTGCTCTTGTTGATCACCGGCAACCTGCGGACCTTCAGCGTCTCCATATGATGCACCGCTTTCGCAAGATCATCGTCCTCGCGGCAGCAGTGGATGCCGTCGGTCATCACGTCGCGCGCCTTGGCGCGGCTGGCATCAAAACCGTTGCCGGCAAGCCCTTTGCAGACGATGTCGCGATCGGTCACCATTCCGACCAGCTTGTCGTCCTCGCCGATCGGAATGCAGCCGATATCGTGCGCACGCATCAGTTTGGCGATTTCGGTGATGGGCGTGTCGGGGCTGACCCAGTCGACGCCCTTGTGCATCGCGTCTTTGACTTTCATGGCGGATCTCCGTTGCTGCGATTTCAGGTGGAATTCACGTGATGCAGAACAGTTCCCCCTAGATTCGATTATACGCCGGATCGGGCAGGACGGCATCGCAAAAGCAATGAAAACTTCTTGAATTTGCGAGCTGCGTCATTGTGCGGCGGGATGGGCAACCGCGCACAATGCGCTTTCGGCTATTGGCGCTGGCCTGCAGAAATCATGTTCCTGATGCTGACATAACTTGGCAGTATCACCGCTAAGCACGACCTTCGTCGCGACCGATCCCGATGGCCATCGGCTGCGCGTGTTCGTACCGGCGGCGGCATGAGCAGCAGGTAGCTAGCTGTTCGCACACTGAGCCGCTGCAGGCCCTGAGCTGAGGCCTAATCTGCCAATTGCAGCTCGGCGAGCGTCGTTCTCGCCATCGGCTCGTCCAGCGGAATGAGGTCGGCCGGCCCTGTATTGTCGCTGCCGGACGTTACGACAGAGGCAACCACGGCGCCGGCCAATCCGGCAACCATGGTCGTACCGGTTACCGCGTCATGCCTCGCGCTCGACTTGAGCAGAAAGAAATAGGTGCGTCCGGGTGCCGTGGTGAAATCGCGCCTGGTCTCGCCGGGAAACAGCACTTCGGTCGCGGTGACCTGATGCGGGCCTGCCGGGACATCGGCATAGGCGTAGGTTCCTACGAGCACCTTGCCGATCGGACTGCCGTCCAGCTTCACGTCGCAGGCGCAAAGGGACATGGACAGGCCGTCGCGCTTTTGCTGAAGCACCACCACCCGGGACAGCCCTGGTTTCGGCGGACCGATCTTCTGCGATATCGCCGCATAGTCTGTTCCGACTTTGGCGGTCATACACCCCGACAACAACAACGCACCCGACAGCAACGCAATTCCACGCCCCAACATAACGCCCCCAAAACTAATCCCCTGCAAGGGCATAGCCGGGAACGCGGTGAGGCTGCAACACAACTTACGCGATTGTCCGCGGGATCGGTTAGTTGCACCGCCGGAAACGCTACGGCCTACAGCGTCTGCACGTCCACCACGCCCGCAACCGCCTTGATTGCGCCCGCGATCTGCGGCGAGACCTTGAAGCGCCCCGGCAGCTTCACTTCCACCTCGGTCTGCAGGTCGAGCATGATGACGAGCGAGACGTCGCCATCGGCGCCGCCGGATGGCGCGGGCGCAGGCTTTGCCGGCAGGCCCTTTGCCGGACCGCCCGGCGTGGCGGCTTCCGGCATGTTGAGCCGGCGCGCGATGGAATCCAGCGGCTTGGGGTCGCGAACGAAAATCCGCAGGCCTTTTTGGGTTTTCGCCGCGGCGTCATCCAGCGGCTCGGCATGCAGCACCCGGGCGCGCACGTCCTCGCCTTGCAGTTCGGCGCCGAGCTGCAGCAACACAGCAGCCCCCGGCTCCAGCACGTCGCGGTATTGCGCGAGGCCTTCCGAAAACAACACCGCCTCGAAATGGCCGGTCGGGTCTGACAGCCCCATGATGCCCATCTTGTTGCCGGTCTTGGTGCGCCGTTCCATCCGCGACACAACAGTGGCCGCGACCTTGCCCGCGGTCGCGCCGGTTTTGACGGCGCGCGAGAATTCCGCCCAGGACTGCACCCGCAGCCGCTTCAACACGGTCGCATAGTCGTCGAGCGGATGGCCGGACAGGAAAAAGCCGACGGCGTCGTATTCACGGCGGAGTTTTTCGGCCGGCAGCCAGGGCTCGATCTGCGGCAGCATGATGGTCGGCGCGTCGGCCGCATTGCCGAACATGTCGTTTTGACCGATCGTTGCCGCCTCATGGCTGCGCTGGCAGGCGGCGAGAATGGCATCGGCGCCGGCAAAGACGCGCGCGCGGTTGGATTCGAGCGTGTCGAATGCGCCGGCCGCGGCCAGGCTTTCGATGATGCGCTTGTTGACCGCGCGCGGATTGACCCTTGCTGCGAAGTCCGCAAGCGAGGTGAAGGCGCCCTTCTTGCGCTCCTCAACGATCTGCTCGACCGCCTGCGGGCCGACGCCCTTCAGCGCCGCCAGCGCATAATAGATCGTGTTCTCGCCGACCTCGAAGGTGGCGCCCGAACGGTTGATGTTCGGCGCCTCGACCTTGATGCCGAGCCGCTGCGCCTCGGCGCGAAATTCCGACAGCTTGTCGGTGTTGTTGAGTTCGAGCGTCATCGACGCCGCCAGAAACTCCACCGGGTAATGCGCCTTCATGTAGGCGGTGTGATAGGACACCAGCGCATAAGCCGCGGCGTGGCTCTTGTTGAAGCCGTAGTCGGCGAATTTTGCGAGCAGCTCGAAGATCGTGTCGGCCTGCCCCTTCGGCACACCGTTCTTGACCGCACCGGCGACGAAGATCGCGCGCTGCTTCTCCATCTCGGCACGGATCTTCTTGCCCATCGCGCGGCGCAGCAGGTCGGCGTCGCCGAGCGAATAGCCGGCCATCACCTGCGCGATCTGCATCACCTGTTCCTGATAGATGATGACGCCGAACGTCTCCTTCAGGATCGGCTCCAGGATCGGATGCAGATATTCCGGCTCCTCGTCGCCGTGCTTGCGCGCGCAATAGGTCGGGATGTTGGCCATCGGGCCCGGGCGATACAGCGCCACCAGCGCGATGATGTCCTCGAAGCGGTCGGGGCGCATGTCGATCAGCGCGCGACGCATGCCCTGGCTTTCCACCTGGAACACGCCGACCACGTCGCCCCGCGCCAGCATCTGGTAACTCGGCGCGTCGTCGATCGGCAGCGTCGGCAGATCGACCTGGATGTCGCGCTGCCTGAGCAGCTTTACCGCGACGTCGAGCACGGTCAGCGTCTTCAGGCCGAGGAAGTCGAACTTGACGAGCCCCGCCGGCTCGACCCATTTCATGTTGAACTGGGTCACCGGCATGTCGGATTTGGGATCGCGGTAGAGCGGCACCAGTTCGCTCAAGGGCCGGTCGCCGATCACGATGCCGGCGGCGTGGGTCGAGGCGTGGCGCGTCAGCCCTTCGAGGCGCTGGGCGATGTCGAAGGCGCGCGCGACCACCGGGTCCTCATCGCGGAACGCCTGCAGCTTCGGTTCGCTCTCGATCGCCTGCGCCAGCGTCACCGGCGCGGCCGGATTTTGCGGCACCAGTTTTGTCAGTTTATCGACCTGGCCATACGGCATCTGCAGCACGCGGCCGACGTCGCGCAGCACGCCGCGCGCCTGCAGCGTTCCGAAGGTGATGATCTGCGCCACCTGATCGCGGCCGTAGCGCTCTTGCACGTAGTCGATCACCTCGCCGCGGCGGTCCTGGCAGAAGTCGATGTCGAAGTCCGGCATCGACACGCGCTCGGGATTGAGGAAGCGCTCGAACAGCAGGCCAAACCGAATCGGATCGAGATCGGTGATGGTCAGCGAATAGGCGACCAGCGAACCGGCGCCGGAGCCGCGGCCGGGACCGACCGGAATGTCGTGGGCCTTGGCCCATTTGATGAAGTCCGAGACGATCAGGAAGTAGCCCGCATAGTTCATGCGGTTGATCACATCGATCTCGAAGGCGAGACGCTTTTGGTATTCCTCTTCCGTGGTGCCGGGCGACAGGCCGTGAACCTGCAGGCGCCTTGCGAGCCCCTCCTCGGCCTGGCGCTTCAGCTCCGCAGCCTCCTCGCTTTCCGCATCGGAGCCCGAGCCGGCGCCGACCGTGAAGCGCGGCAGGATCGGCTTTCGCGTCTTCGGGCGAAACGAGCAGCGCTCCGCGATCTCGACCGTGGAGGCCAGCGCTTCCGGAATGTCGGCGAACAGCACCGCCATCTCGGCGCGGGTCTTGAAGCGGTGATCGGGCGTGAGCTGCTCGCGGTCGGTTTCGGCGATCAGCTTGCCGCCGGCGATGCACAACAGCGCGTCGTGGGCTTCGTAATCGTCATTCGATGCGAAATATGGCTCGTTGGTCGCGACCAGCGGCAATCCCTTGGCATAGGCGAGATCGATCAGGCCGGCCTCGGCGCGGCGCTCCTTGTCGATGCCGTGGCGCTGCAATTCGACATAGAGGCGATCGCCGAACAGATTCGCCAGCCGGTCGCAACGCCCTGTCGCGAGCGCCAAGTGATCGGCATGCAGCGCCAGCGAGATCGGGCCGTCGGGGCCGCCGGTCAGCGCGATCAAATCCTCGGCATCGTCTTCCAGCCATTCGAGCTTGATATGCGGGGATTGATGCACCGGCGTTTCCAGAAACGCCCGCGAGTTCAGCCGCATCAGGCTGCGGTAGCCGCGCTCCCGCGCCGCCAGCAATACGATTCGCGACGGTGCTGAAGCCAGCGCATTGCGCGCATTCGGGTCCTGGTCGCCGAAATCGACGGCGAGTTCGCAGCCGACGATCGGCTGGATGCCGTAGCCCGCCATCTTGTCGGAGAATTCCAGCGCCCCGAACATGTTGTCGGTGTCAGTCAGCGCCAGCGCGGGCTGGCGGTCGGCCTTCGCCAGTTCGCCGAGCTTGGCGATCTTGATCGAGCCCTTCAGCAGCGAATACGCCGAATGAACGTGGAGATGAACGAATCCGGCACTGGACATGTCGCTTAACGGGCTCTTGCATCATGGTGGGGAGCGATCATCGGCCGCTGATGCGCGCCGACTCGCCACCGCGATGGTGATGCCTTGGCCTTGCCGAGTCCACGCGGAACGCAGCTTCCGCGCCCGCCATCCGGCTTTTCCCCAACCCGTCCGCAAGACGGCCTGGGTCGACCTGGATCAGGTTTCCGATTCGCATCAAAGCTGCGGAATCACCTGCGCCCAGACCGCGATCATCGCGACAAACAGCGTAATCGACGCCAGCGCCGCCGCTTCTTCCACAAACATCCGCAACATCGTCCGACTCCCTACGATATGAGAACATATGAGGAACATTGTTCCTTTTTTGTTCCGGGAGTCAAGGGCCGGTCGCGGGTCGGTTTGGAGAATGGCCCCTGTGGTTAATTCCTGACCTGTCTTTAGGGCGGCTTGTCCTGCCGACTTTCTGTCTGTGGACGTTCAATAAGTTCGTATGAGGGAACGTGGTCGGACTCCAACCACGATTCGAGCGCAGCGCCGCAGACTACGCAGATCGCGTCACCCGTGTGCGGTACCAAGAACTTCTCTTCAGTGCGTCTGTACTCGGCGCCGCAATTGCATTGAACAATTGTCGCCATCCCCGAAATATGCGCCCGGAGCCGCCAGTTTTCCAGCCCGGAACTCTGCCATAATCAAACTGACCTGGTTAATTCCAGACCCGAGGTCATTCGAAGCTCCTCATTAGCTTCTCAATGTAATCGTTCACGACCTCAGCGAAATCACGCTGATCGCCAGAGGTTGCCGCGTCGCGATGGGTCTGCACCACCCGCTGAACCTCCTGAAGGGCGCCGGTCCGATCGGAAGGCTCTGTGGCGGCCATATATTCGTCAATCGACCTTTCGGCCATCGGGACGCCATTGGTGTCAGCAATTCCAATCAATCTTCGCAGGTCGCCGGAGCATTTTTCAAAATCTGCCATCTCCCAAATATGCGCGCCGTCCCGCGCGTTTTCCAGCCCAGAACTCCGCCACAGTCAGACTGCCCACTACCCAAAGGTTTCGATTGAAGGAGTTATGCCGGCAAATCCCGGTGGTTGATCGGCCTCTCCGCTCAAGAAAAAAGCCCCGGGACAACGCCCCGGGGCTTCCTTGTTTCGCTAGTCCTGCGAAATCAGTACTTCCCGATGACCGGGCCGCCGAAGCGATAGTTGATGCGGGCGGTGACGAGGTCAGCGTCCTGCTTGATGTCGTCATTGCGGGTGTTAACGCCGAGAGAGTTGAAGGCGTAGTTCTGGGTGCCCATGAACAGATGGTTATACTCGACGCCGAACGACCAGTTCGGAGCGAAGGCGTATTCCACGCCGGCGCCAACCGTGCCACCCCAGCGGGTCTCTTCGGCGCGATCGATCACGGTGCCCAGGAACAGGCCTTCGTAGCGGTTGTCGGTCACCGCAGCACCGCCCTTGACGTAGAACAGGACGTTGTTGGCGGCATAGCCGACCTGGCCGGTGAACAGGCCGAACGCGTCGATCTTGGAGCGGTTGACGAGAGGCGCCCCAAGGAGGCTCACGTTCGAACCGTTGAAGTCGGCCCAGTTGCCCTGCGCTTCGAGGCCGAACACCCAGTTGCCGGCCTGCCAGCGATAACCGACCTGACCACCGATGGTGCCGCCGTCCGCGTCGTGGCAACCTTCGGAAGCCGGAGTGAACGGAACGCCGCCGACCGCGGTGTTGGTCCAGCAGTTTTGGCTCGTGCCATAGCCGCCGTTCACGCCGATGTAGAATCCGCTCCAGTCATACACAGCAGCGACCATCGGAGGCGCCTTGGTGTAAGGACGTGCAGCGAGATCCGCAGCGAGTGCCGGCGCAGCCGCGCCGAGCGCGATCAGACTGGCCGTAACAAGCAAAACCTTCTTCATACTTTTTATTCCCGTTCCGTTTTGACAGCCCCCAAGGCCGAGGCATGCTCTTAGCATTGTTCGTTCGAATTGCTGTAACCTCACTGCAACAGCCCACACCAAATGGCCTCAGTGCGAACGTAAGTTAATGTTGTCTTGCAGGCGTTTCTCGAAACTTTGCACCGGAACCCGCCGCAAAAAATTCACATTCGCCTTGCGGCGGTATTGCAATGTAGAGTGGCTTGACGGAATTGCGCCGGTGCGGCTTGTGTCGATGCAGATGGAACCAGCAACGCGCGGAAGTACGATCAAGGAGATTCGAAATGCGTAAAACTGTACTAGCCGTGCTGGCCGCGAGTGGACTGGCCGCACTCGGCGCCACGCCTGCCGAAGCGGTCGGCACCCGATATCCGTTCTGCATCCAGGGCGACGAGCACCCCGGCCTCAGCAACTGCACTTTCACGAGTTACGAGCAGTGCCAGGCGACCGCTTCGGGACGGTTTCTCTACTGCATCGCCAATCCCTATTATATCGGCGAGAGCGAACCGCCGCCGCGCGCCGCGTATCGCCCGCTGCCCGGCCGCGCGCTGCCGCCCGCCCCCGGCACCGGCAGATACTGAGCGCCCGTCGAGGGCGCATCGCACCGCGCATCGCCAAGGGACATTCAACGCGCGAACGTGATTTGACGCGGGCGCGGGTGGATCGTCTGCTCAGCAACTGAAGATTTCCGGTGAAGATTCTTGGGGCTACCGGCGGAGGATGCATGCGAAGGGCATGGCTGGCGCTAATGGCGGCCTTTGCTGTGTCGGCAACAGTCGCGATGCCGGCTGTGGCGCGCGAGTTTCCCTACTGCATCAAGGGCTGCGATTTCGGCGCCGGCGCCGGCGATTGCAGTTTTTCGACGCTGGCGCAGTGTCAGGCAACCGCCTCCGGGCGAGATGCGAGTTGCGCTGCGAACCCCTATTTCAACGCCAAGGCGGACATGCAGACCGATCGCAGCCGCCAACACGGAAGGAGATTCTGATGCGCATTCTGGCTTTGGCAATTCTGGCGATCGGAGCGGCCTCGGCCGCAGTACCGGCGCAGGCACAGACTTACGATCCCAACTACCCGGTTTGCCTGCATGTTTATGGCAGGCTCAGCTATTACGACTGTACCTATTACACCCTGCCTCAATGCAACGCGTCGGCCTCGGGCCGCGCGGCGCAATGCGTGATCAATCCGTATTTCGCACATGCATCTCAAGATCCCTCGGCACGCCGCTACAAGCGCTACCGCAACGGCTACTGAGCGTTATCTGTTTGATTTGAGCACAACAGCTGCGATTTCGGCGATTGCAGTTTTTGGCGCGCACGCAGTGTCAGGCAACCGCCTCCGGGCGAGGTGCGTATTGCGCTGCGAATCGCTATTTCAGGGCCAAGGCGGAAATGCAGACCGATCGCAGCCGCCAATTCCGTAGGAGATACTGATGCGCATCCTGGCTTTGGCAATTCTCGCAATCGGAACGATTTCGGCCGCAGCTCCGGCGCGCGCCCAGACATACGGCGGAGGATATCCGGTCTGCCTGCATGTCTACGGCCCGGTCACCTATTATGAGTGCAGCTATACGTCGATTCCTCAATGCAACGCGTCGGCCTCGGGCCGCGCGGCGCAATGCGTCGTCAATCCATATTTTGCAAATGCGTATCAGGATCGGCCGGTGCGCAGGCGCGGCGCTTACTGAACGACGTCCCTAATTGCGCATGATCTCTTCGGAAAACCGGATCCACTTTGCGCTAACGCGCCCTTCGGGTCCGGATCATGCGCTACTCCAGTTCGACGACCTGGCCGTCAACCAGCGACACCCGCCGGTCCATCCGGCCGGCCAGTTCCATGTTGTGGGTGGCGATCAGCATCGCGACCTGCGTCGCCTTCACCAACTGCATCAGCGCACTGAACACGTGATCGGCGGTGTGCGGATCGAGGTTTCCGGTCGGCTCGTCCGCCAGCAGCGCCCGCGGTGCATTGGCGACCGCGCGCGCGATGGCAACCCGCTGCTGTTCGCCGCCGGACAGCTCGGCCGGCCGGTGCGTGATGCGGTCGCCGAGGCCGAGATAGGACAGGATCTCCTCCGAGCGCTTGATCGTCTCGGCGCGTTTGAGGCCGCGGATCATCTGCGGCAGCATCACGTTTTCGAGCGCGGTGAATTCCGGCAGCAGCCGGTGCTGCTGATAAACAAAGCCGATGTCGGAGCGCCGGATCTGGGTGCGGTCGATGTCCGATAATTGCGAGGTCGGCGTGCCCGCGACATAGACCTCGCCGTCATCGGGGCTTTCGAGCAGGCCCGCGATATGCAGCAGCGTCGATTTACCCGAACCCGACGGCGCCACCAGCGCCACCGACTGTCCCGCCCACAGCGCGAGCTTGGCGCCGTTGAGAATGGTCAATGTCGCCTCGCCCTGCCTGTACTCGCGTTTTATCTCGTGGAGATAGATAACCGGTACATCTTCTGCCTCCTCGGCCATCTCGTCCTCACTCGTACCGGAGCGCGTCGACGGGATCGAGGCGCGCGGCGCGCCAGGACGGATAGAGCGTCGCCAGGAACGACAGCGTCAGCGCCATGATCACGACCGCGGTGGTCTCGCCGAAATCGACTTCCGCCGGCAGCCGGGAGAGGAAGTAGAGTTCCGGCGAGAACAATTCTGTGTTGGTCATCCAGGACAGGAATTGCCGGATCGATTCGATGTTCAGGCAGATCAGCATGCCGACAAAGAAGCCGGTCAGCGTGCCGACCACGCCGATCGCAGCGCCCGTGATCAGGAATATCCGCATGATCGAGCCCTGCGAGGCGCCCATGGTGCGCAGGATGGCGATGTCCTGCCCCTTGTCCTTGACCAGCATGATCAGGCCGGAAACGATGTTGAGCGCGGCAACCAGCACGATCATGGTCAGGATCAAAAACATCACATTGCGCTCGACCTGCAGCGCATTGAAGAAGGTCGAGTTGCGCTGCCGCCAGTCGACCAGGAACACCGGCCGCCCCGAGGCCTCCGTCACGCTCTTGCGGAACGCGTCGATTCGATCGGGGTTGCTGGTGAATACCTCGATCGCGGTCACGTCGTCCTTGCGGTTGAAATAGGCCTGCGACTCCGGCAGCGGCATGAACACGAAGCTGGCGTCATATTCCGACATACCGATCTCGAACACGGCCGCCACCTTGTAAGGTTTGATGCGCGGCGTGGTTCCCATCGGGGTCACCGCGCCCTTGGGCGCGACCAGCGTGATGGTGTCGCCGGCATGTAGCGACAATTGATCGGCGAGCCGGCGCCCGATGATAACGCCCTGCCCCTCGTCAAATCCCTCCATCGTGCCCTGCTTGATGTTCTTGGCGATCGAGGTGAGGTTGTTCAGGTCCGCAGACCGCATGCCTCGCACCAGCACGCCGGCGGCGTTGAAGGCCGAGGACGCCAGCGCCTGACCGTCCACGACCGGCGCGGCAAGGCGGATGCCCTCGAGCTGGCTGATGCGCTCGGCGACGTCCTTCCAGTCGGTCAGCGGCGATTCCAGCGGTTGCACCAGCAAATGCCCGTTCAGCCCGAGGATCTTGTCCAGCAGTTCCTTGCGGAAGCCGTTCATCACAGCCATCACGATGATCAGCGTGGCGACGCCGAGCATGATGCCTAGGAAGGAAAATCCGGCGATGACCGAAATGAAGCCTTCCTTGCGACGCGCACGCAGATAACGCCCGGACAACAGCCATTCGAAGGGCGCAAAAGGCGGGGTGCGGGCTGTCTCGTTCATGGTCTCATCCATTACTCGATAATCCCATGATTCGGGCCAAATGTGGCCTTAATGGCCAACATTACAAGCGCGGTGGATATCTTATCCCGCTATCTTTGCCACCACTTCGGCCGGGCTGAGATTCTCGCGCGAACCGTCGCTGCGACGTTTGATCTCGAGCTTGCCCTCGGCAAGGCCCTTCGGCCCGACCAGAATCTGCCAGGGGATACCGATCAGGTCGGCGGCCGCGAACTTCGCTCCCGCGCGCTGGTCGGTGTCGTCATAGAGCACATCGACGCCCTTGACCTGAAGTTCCCGATAAAGCTTCTCGCACGCGCCATCGACGGCAGCATCCCCTTGCTTCAGGTTCAGGATCACAGCCGTGAACGGCGCCACCGCCTCCGGCCATTTGATGCCGGCATCGTCGTGGCAGGCCTCGATGATGGCGCCGACCAGGCGCGAGACACCGACACCGTAGGAGCCGCCATGGATCGGCACGTCGACGCCATCGGCGCCGGCAACCAGCGCCTTCATCGCGTCGGAATATTTGGTGCCGAAATAGAAGATCTGGCCGACCTCGATGCCACGCGTATTGACGCGCTTGTCGGCCGGCACTTCGCGTTCGTACCGATCGGCATCGTGGACGTCCTCGGTCGCGGCATAAACCGATGTCCATTGCTTGATGATGTCAGTGAGATCACCGTCATAGTCGACGTCATCGGGCGGGATCGGCAGATTGAGCACGTCGCTGTTGCAGAACACGCCGGACTCGCCGGTTTCCGCCAGCACGATGAATTCATGGCTGAGGTCGCCGCCGATCGGGCCGGTCTCGGCACGCATCGGGATCGCCTTCAATCCCATCCGCGCGAAGGTCCGCAGGTAAGCCACGAACATCCGGTTATAGGAACGGCGCGCCGCCGCCTCGTCGATGTCGAAGGAGTAAGCGTCCTTCATCAGGAATTCGCGGCCGCGCATCACGCCGAAACGCGGGCGCTGCTCGTCACGGAACTTCCACTGGATGTGATAGAGATTGAGCGGCAGGCTCTTGTAGGATTTGACGTAAGCGCGAAAGATCTCTGTGATCATTTCCTCATTGGTCGGCCCGTACAGCAATTCGCGCTTGTGGCGATCGGTGATGCGCAGCATCTCCGGACCATAGGCATCGTAACGGCCGCTCTCGCGCCAGAGGTCGGCAAGCTGCAGCGTCGGCATCAACAGTTCCAGCGCACCGGCGCGGTCCTGTTCCTCACGAACGATCTGCTCGATCTTCTTCAGGACCCGGAATCCCAGCGGCAGCCAGGCGTAGATGCCGGCCGCTTCCTGCCGCATCATGCCCGCGCGCAGCATCAGCCGATGCGAGACGATCTCCGCCTCTTTCGGATTCTCTTTCAGGATGGGTAGAAAAAACCGCGACAACCGCATGGGACAACTCAAGGAATCAGTGGGATACCGGAAGAGGTGCAGTGAAACCGGATCGGGTGCGAAAATACAAGGCCGGGGCCGGTGAAAAGCAGCCGGAAAGGCGGATTTTCGGGCCGTTTTTAGGCCTCCTGGTCCTCATTCCTTCACAACGGCGTCATACCCCGCGAACCGGTGTCAACGCACCTGCAATTCATCTTGCAGCGTGATCTTCTGGAAGTCGGTGACCAGCGCATCGATCTGCATCCGCCAGCGGCCGGGCAGCGGCAGCGCCACGCCGCGCACATGCCAGTAGCCGTCCGGCCCGAGCGTCGCGCGACGCTCCATCGGCTCGATGCCGCGCTCCGGCAAGCTCAGGATCAGCACAGCCTCCTTGGCCGGCAGCAGGGCGGCATCTCCCGTCATCAACTGCAGCACGAAGTCGTTGGAGCCGACCTTGCCCGGCGAAACCAGCACCTGAAACATCGCTGCGTCCGTATGGATATGGACCGAGAGCGGCGCCGCCACGGGAACCACCGAGGCGCGCGGCGGCGGCGTGAAGCGCCAGCCGGCGACCACGGCCAGGATGCCAACGACGAGAAGGCATTCCAGCACGATCGACCCCAGCAGCGGCCGGGTGTTCTCATGGTTCGCAATGACCGCAGGCGTGCAGAGAAACCGGTTCAGCGCCGCAAGGCCAAGCAACAGGATCACCAGCGACAGCTTGATCGAGAGAAGGACGCCGTATTGGGTTTCGATCAGCGCACGCAGGCTTCCAAGCTGAATGACGGACAGCACCAATCCGCTCAGCACCAGCAGCGCAACCAGCGGCATCGCCAGGCCTGAAAACTGCTTGAGCACACGCGGCAGGTTGTCATTGCGCCGATGCGCCATGGCCGCCAGCGGCGCCAACGCGCCGATCCAGTAGGCTACGGCTATGCCATGCAGGAACAGCGACGGCCGCGTCAGCCATTGCGGCGAGGCGGTCGCGGCATGACCACTGGTTGCCAGCGAAAGCCCGACGCCCACTATCGCGAGCGTGGTCAACACCCCGGCGATCAGAATGCTGGGGCTTTTCCACGCATACCAGGCGATGGCCATCACCACGATCGCAATCAACAGTGACGGCCCAAGGGAGGTAGCGAGCGCGCTCGTCCACGGCGCCGACGTCACGATGCCTCCAAGGGGAAGGTTGAGGAGATCAAGACCTTGCAGGCCGAGCGAGGTCACGGCACTGACGAGACCGATAGCAAGCGCGCCGCGGCTGACGGTCGACCCGCTCGGGCCCTGCCCGATCCAGGTTGCGAAGAAGGCGCCGCCGACACCGACAAACAGTCCGAGATAAACGCCGATCCGCGCCAACCAGATCAGTACCGCCAGCGGACTTTTCATCGCCGGCGGCGCGGCTCCGGTCACGGCGCCGATTGAAAACACCATCGATCCCGCCACGGGATGACCGTCCTGCGAGACCACCCGATAGCTGACAATCTGGGTGCCCTGCGGCAGGTCGTCAGGCAAAACGATCAGCACGGATTGGCCGGCCGCGCGCGTGGCGACGTCGCGCGCCTTGCCGCCGGCATCGATGACGCCGATCACGGCAGGCGTAACGCCTTCGTTGAAGTGCAACTGCACCATCTTCGGCGGCTGCGTGAGCACGCTGCCGTCGGCCGGCTCCGAAGAAAGTAGCGTCGCATGGGCCCACGCGGCGCTCGCAATGCACAGAGCCGACAGCAGCGCAGCAAGGCTGGCGAGCACGCGCGCCATCGGGACGGCTTTACGGTTTTGCGATCAGCTTGAGACCCGGCGCTGGCGTCTTGCTGCCAGGCCCATGGCCGCTCAGGCCTTCCGAGGGAATATCGATCCAGCGGCTGACCCCCTGCTCGCATTCCTGCACCACGGGAAAATACAGCGTGGTGTCCGGCTTCAGCCCGGGGGTGAGAAAGCTGGAGAAGACGAATTCATCATAGTTGTCGTCGACGACCTTGCCGCCGCTCCACATCACTTCCTTGACGCCTTCAGAAACCTTGCTGCCGTGATGCTCATACTCGGAGGCGTATTTGCCCTTGACCGTCTCGACGGTCCACCCGGGCTTGGGCATCGGCTTGATGCCGATCACGCCTTCCGGAATCTGCACCCGCAGTTTGACCGTCGGCGATCCCGCGCAGCCGTGCGGCACGGCAAACACCGCCTTGTAGTATGAGCCCACCGGCGCCTGCCGCTTCTCGAGAGTGACGTGGGCGCTCGCCGGCGAGACAGCGAGCGCAGCAAGGGTGATGACGACAGGAGCAATTTTCGACATAGGCTGTCCCTTACTTCTTCATGCCGGAATGATCGTGCCCCGACTGGCCGCCCGCTGGTGCCTGCGCGCCGACGCCCTGCACGTCGAGCGACAAGGTGACCTTCCCGGCTTTCTCGAACTCCAGCGTCAGCGGCACCTTCTCTCCCTGCTTGAGCGGCGTCTTCAGATCCATCAGCATTAAGTGATAACCGCCCGGCGCGAGCTTGACGGTCTTGCCCGACTCGATCGGCAACCCCTTGTCGAGCGCCCGCATCGTCATGACGCCGTTGTTCATTGCCATCTCGTGAATCTCGACCTTGCCGGCGAATTCGCCGGAGCCGCTGATCAGGCGATCTGGCACAGAGCCCTTGTTCTCGATCGTAAGATAGCCGCCCGCAATCTTGGCGCCTCCGGGCGTGGCGCGGCTCCAGGCCTGTGTGATGACCAGATCGCCGGCCTTGACCTCCTGGGCGTGCGCGGGCGCGCCCAGGAGGGCAAACAGGGCGGCGAAGGCGAAGAATGGCAGAACAGGTTTCATCGTATGTCTTTCGATTTATGAAGTATGGCCGGCACAGCGGGCGACCAAGCCCGCTGTTGCCTTAACTTGAGAACGCAACGTTAATATTCACAATAGCGGGAGTGCGCCTTTATTTGCTCGCGACTTTTTGCTGAACCAGCCATTTTTCAAGGTCCGATATTTCGGCCGAACCTTCGATCGTGGTGACGGTTCCGTCACGCGCGATCAGCAGCGTGCGCGGGATCTCGCCTTGCCAAGACGGATCGATCTCGAACCGGAGGCGTTCCACAAAGCCGTCGCTGAAAATCCAGTTCTCCGCCGATCCCAACCCGGCTTTCTCCAGCATCGCGCGCGCGGCGCCCGGTAGATTCGGAACGAGATCGGCGCTGATCATCACCACGTCGATCTCGGAATGGTCCTTCATGAATTGTCCGAGCAGCGGCAACTCGACCTTGCACGGACCGCAGGTGACGCCCCAGAAATGCACCAGCGTCGGACGCCCCTTGTGCGAACGCAGCATTTCCTGCCAGCTTCCGCGCACGAACGGCTTGAGTTCGGACGGCGTCTCGGTTGCCGGCGCGGCGGCCAGAGAAGCAACGAGGAATATTGCAGCGAGCAGACAGCGTTTCATGATCCATCTCCGATCGGCAGCAGGCGATATCCATCGGCCTTGGTCATCCAGGACAGGTAGGTCTTCTGCCCGTCGCTGACCAGCAGCGGGTGGTCGGAGGTATCAGTCGTCGTGGCGATCGTGACCGGCGTCGACCAGCTCTTGCCCTCATCATGCGAGGTCATCGCATGGACCGAGGTCTTCTCGCCGTCGAACTCCTTCCAGACCATGGCGGCGCCATGCGGGCCGGTCAGCACGTAAGGCCGCGTCGGATTGCGGTCGGCGCGGCCGAGTGGAATCGGATCGGAGAACGTGCGGCCCTCGTCCTGTGAGCGCGCATAAAACAGCCCCTTGCGGGCCTTGCCGCTGGTGTACCAGCTCACGTGATAGGTGCCCGCGGCCGAGATCGAAAGACTGGGGCCATGATGCGGGCATGCGGAAATCTGCCAGTCGTCGTTGCTGACGCGGCGAACCTCGCCCGGCGTCGCCGGATCGGTGAACGTCATGACGGCGTGATCTCGCACGCCGCCTTCGAAGATGTTCCTGAACACGACGACGGGACGGCCGGGGCCTGCGAACGCCAGGCCGAGCCGGCAGCATTCGCAGGTGTTGTCGGCGGCCAGCCGCGCTTCGGCATAGGCCGCGCCGCCATCCTTCGATGACGCGAAGAACAGCCCTGCCCCTTCGTATTTTTTGCCCTCCTGCTGCGCGGGCACCCGGTTGCGCTTGTCGATCCAGGCCGCGAACACCGATCCGTCAGCATCGAGGCCGAGCGCCGCGAAACGCTGGCTCTCGTTACTCGCCGTGATCGGCTGCAACTCGGCGAAGCTTTGTCCACCGTCGATCGACCTTGTGGCGAGCACCTGGCCGTTGAACGCCTTGTCCCTGAAGATCGAAAACGCCAGTGCGATGCCGCCGTTCTTCTCGACGACGATCTGGGGACGCGCATCCGGTCCCCAATCGAGCTTGAGCTTTTCCCTGGTCACCTGAACCGGCGTCGAAAAGCTGCGCCCGTTGTCCTTCGAACTCGCCACCGAGATCCTGCCTCCGGCCATCCAGGCGAGCCAGAGCGTTCCATCTGACGCGAAGGCCGGCGTCACCTTCGACGCGCAGCGCAACTCAACCTCCTCGCACGCCGCTTCCGAGGCATGCTGGTGATGGCTCATCTGCGCTTGCGCGGCGGTCTGCCAAAGCGAAATGACGAGGGTCGCGAGCAAGCTCATTCGCAGCATGGCCTTACTCCTCCTGCTGGGTTGTCCGATCATTTGAACGCCAACTTCATTCCCGCGATGAACGCGCGTGGCGAGCCGGCGTAGATGGAGCCGGTGGTGTTCGCCAGCACGCTCGCAGGGTTTTGAACACCGGCGGCCGTCACCGAATTTCCGATGTTGTTGGCGGAAGCCACATAGGTGCGGTCAAACACGTTCCTTACTTCGACATACATGCTCAACGACTTGAAATAGTCGGACTTGAGGTCCGTGTTGTAGTGCACATTGAGATTGACCAGTTCGTAGCCGGGCGCCTTCAAGAGATTGGCGTTGTCCATGTAGAAAGAGTCTTTCCACTGGACCTCGACGAACGCACCGAGACCTGCAAGCGGCCCCCACATTTGATCGTAGCCGAGCCGTGCCGTCAGTTCGTGCGGCGAGATACCGGGAATCTTGTTGCCGGCGCGGTTGAAGCTGAACGTCGCACCATTGACGATATTCTCGGTGTATTCCGTATAGACCTCGTCGAGATAGGTGTAGGCCGCTGTAAACCGCCAGCCGGGATAGAACTTCCAGTCGACGGCAAGCTCTACACCGCGATGTTCCGATCTCGGGGCGTTGAACGTGTAGCTTGCATTTTGTGCGCCGACCTGGGTGGCCTGCGAAACCAGCTCGTTCTTGAAGAATTCGTAGAAACCGGTCGCGCTGAATTTGAGCGTGTTGTTCGGCGTCCAGTCGAACCCGATGTCGTAACCAAGGTTCTGCTGCGTCTTCAGCTGCGTATTGTTGCCGTTCTGACCGTTCGAAAGGACGAAGAGGTTGCCGACCTGCGGCGTGCCGTATCCGGTGGCCACGCGTGCACGGAACAGCCACTCGGGATTCAGCTTGTAGAGTAGCGCCAGCTCGGGGGCAGTGTTCTGGAATTGCCGGTCGGCGACTATCGGAACCCCCGGCGTCGCCGTCGGGACATTGATCGTGCCGTAGGTATAAGAGGTGTTGATCCCCTTCAGATGAGTTGTTTCCCACCCGATGCCGGCGATCGCCGTCAGGTTCGGCGTCAGCTTGAGCTCTTCGCGCGCGCGAACGCCATAGTTCGACGTATCGCTCCAGGTATTGCCCGCCAGAAGACCGAGCTTCGCGTTGCCGCCCGGCATGACGTTGCGTGAATCGCTTGACGCTGTCAGCGTGTTGTAGAAAGCGCCGAAATACGTCGTCGATTCCAGCCCAAATATCTCGCCGCGCTTGGTCACGTCGCTCATGTAGTTATAGGACGGGAAATCGCCGATGGAACTGGTGGCTCCCGTCGGCTGGCTGATATTGCGGTCGTCGAACACGAACTGGTTGCGCCAGGTGGTCGTATTGTCGAAGTCATGCTCCCAGCGACCGCCGACGATCGTGCGCCGATCTTCGCGGCCAAGGCCTGCCTGCACCGCGGTGACCGAACTCTTCGGACCATTGAAGCCGTTGTTGAACAGCGACACTGATCCGCAACCTGCCACCCCAGCCATTTCGCAGCCCTGCTGAAACGGGTTTTGATGGTACTGATTGAGCGACAGCCGGATCGGAAGACGCGTGTCGAGATTGTTGTTGATGAATTTGACGGTGAAGCGGTCGTCGGGGGTGGCTTGAAACGTGCCGAGAAAATTGACCGTCTGGGTATTGAACCAGCTATTCTGGATGAAGCCGTCACCCCGCGCATCGCTCGCAAACAGCGAGCCCTCGAAATTGCCGACCTTCTTGCCGTAGGCCAGATAGTTGTTGAGGTAGCCAAAGCTGCCGCCATCGACGCCATATTCGGCGCCGTCGATGGTGCCGCCCGGGCGGGTGCGGAAGTTCAGCGCGCCGCCGGTGGCATAGTTGCCATAGAGCGCCGACGACGGCCCCCGGATGACATCGATCGCGCCATAGGCACGCGGATCGATCAGGTCGCTGCGGGAAAGTCCGTCGGGCTGCGTGACCGGAAAGCCGTCCTCGAAGATCACGAGATTGCGGATGCCAAAACCGTTGCGCGCGTTGGAGCCGCGGATCGAGATGCCGATATCGCGCGGCCCATTGCCCTGCTTTATCGATATGCCCGGGCTCTCGCGCAGCACATCGGCCACGGAGAACGCCGGCCGGTTCTCGAACTGGCTGCGGTCGATGGTCGTCTCGGTTTGGCCGTTGGGCGCCTGGTAAAGCAGCGCCCGCGCCACGCTCGGGGTAATGCCCGCGGTTAGCGACGCGGCAGGCGTTGGGTTGGCCGAAGGCGGCCGCGCCTGCGTCCGGGCGGACGAGCGAACGGCCGGCTTTCGGGCCGCCGGTCTGGCGGCTGTTGCGCGCGGCGCCTCGACGGTCACCGCCGGCAGCGCCGTCTGGGCCTCTGCGGTCGACGGCACGAGGGCGAGCGCGCTACCGAGCACAGCCAGGCTCGCGCCACCCAAGGCATGATAACGATACATAAGATAATCCTGACGCCAGCTCTCTGGCCGGCTTGAATGACTGCACCAACCGGCACGGCTGTCGCCGCACCGATCATTGGGTGTTCCAGGTCGTCAGGAAATGGCGGGAGGCGCGCGCGCCTGCGCGTGTGAACCGGCGCGAGCGTTTGTCAGCCGGAAGGCAAAATCGAACCAGGCCACCCGCTCGGCAACCCGATCGACATCGATCGCCGCAGTCTGCGGCACGTCGACCGGCGCGCCGGTCTGCAGCACGCTGCAAACCGAACAGCATCCGTCATGAGCGCGGTGGCCGGTCTGATCGGTCTGCCCCGCGCCGGGCGCACCATTGCCGTGGCAGATGACGGCGCCGGCGAGCGGATCGGAGGCCGCGATGCTCGCCGCCCAGCATGCGCCGATCGGTGCAAAAATCTGCACCACCAGGGCAATCAGGACAATTGGCAGAAAATTCTTCAGCCGCCGGCGCATCGCAATCCCATCCGCTCCAGACCTTAATCATCAGGAGAGTCCGAAGTCGAGATCAGGTTCCCGGAACTATGTTGCGGCTTCAAGGAGTAAACTTGTCGAAAAGCGATGCATTTTGCGCCGCGGGCAAGGCGCCCTACCCCGATACCAAGCCTCGGGCGAATTGCAGTTAAATCCACAACCATCAGTAGCAATTTCCCAATCATTTCGCAGAGTGCTGGAATTTTGAACAAAGGTTGCCGAAAATGGTGACAAGACGAAAAAGATGGTCTACCAATTAAGGCTCAGGCTGGCCGAGAGGCTCAAGCTTGGTGGTCCAAGTCTCGGGAGGAGCCCTGACGCGCACAAGCAGCGTCGCCTCGACAATCAAGAGCAAATCTAAATTTTCGGGGAAATTAAGGGTCGACACAATTTTTGAGCAGGGCTTGGCGCCCTGCTCTTTTTTTTGAGATGAGCTTTTTTCGAACCATCGCAAACGACAATGATGGCATCGTCAAATCCGATCGAGCGAAGTTTTGAGCTGGCCGCCGAGCGTTGCGAGGATCTGACGCCTTTGGTCTATCGCCGTCTGTTCAACGCGCATCCCGAAGCACGAACGATGTTCCGCACCGAGGGCAGCGAACTCGTCAAGGGTTCGATGCTGGCGCTCACCATCGACGCGATCCTGGACTTTGCCGGCGAACGCACCGGCCATTTCCGTCTGATCATCTCTGAGGTTTCCTCACACGACGCCTACGGCACACGGCGCGAATTGTTCGTCGCGTTCTTCGGCATCATCGCGCAGACGCTGCGCGAAATCCTCGGCGCGGACTGGTCGGGCGAAATCGATGCGGCGTGGCGAACATTGCTCGGCGACATCGACAGTCTCGTTGCAGCGCAGTGAAGCGACGAGCACTAGAGTTTCCTGGAGCTCATTGATACGGACCGTCAAGTCCGCCGGTGGCGCAAAGGCGCCGAGTGTGAAAGACTGCCTCGATCCGCGGTGCGTGCAATCGACGCCGTCGGTAAAAAAACAACGACAACGAGGGAGCGAGCGATGTCAGGGACTGAGAAATCCTCAACGACAAGGCGTAATCTTCTTCAAGCGGCGGCGACCGGCGGCGCGGCAACCGCCCTGCTCGGCGGGTTGGGCATCAACCCGGCGCTGGCGGCAGCGGCGCGTTCGGAGAAACCGCTGAAGGCGGCGTTCTCGAATGCAGGCCTGCAGGCCACCTGGTGCGCCCAGGGCAAGCAGGCGGCGGAATGGTGGGGCAAGCTGTTCAACGTCGAGGTCACCTGGTTCGACGGCCAGCTCGACGCGGTCAAGCAGCGCGCCGCGATCGACAACATGGCCTCGCAGAAATGGGATTTCGTCGCCATTCAGGCGTTCGGCATCGGCACGCTGACCCAGCCCGTGCAGAAAATGATCGACGCCGGCACGCCCGTGATCGACATGGACACGCTGATCGCCCCGCTCGACCAGATCAAGGTTCATTCGTTCCTGGCGCCCGACAATGAATTCATGGGCGCTTCGGTAACGCAGGCGCTCTGCAATGCCATGGGCGGCAAGGGCAAGATCATCATGACGCAGGGCGCGCTCGGCCATACCGGCGCGCAAGGCCGCGCCAAAGGCTTCGAGTCGGTGGTGAAGCAATTCCCCAATATCGAGGTGCTCGACACCCAGCCCGCCGATTGGGACGTCTCGAAGACAGCTCGGCTATGGGAGACCTATCTGACGAAGCACCCGCAAATCGATGCGGCCTTCTTCCACAATGACGACATGGCGCTGGCCGCCTACAACATCATGAAGGCGCGCAACCGCACCAACATCCTGATCGGCGGCGTCGACGCCATGCCGCCGGCGATCCAGGCGGTGAGCGAAGGCCGCATGTTCGCGACCGTCCGCAACCCCTCCTGCCGCATCCATGGCGGCGCCATCATCGCCGGCGTCGCTGCTGTGACGGCGGGCGAGAAGAGCGGACAGGGTATCCCGAAGCATGTGATCACGGATGGCCCGGTGGTGACGAAAGCCAACGCGGCCGGCATGCAATGGATGGAGGACCACTTCCTGATCTGAGCCAGCATGTCCAGGGGACAGCAGCCCATCCTCGAACTGCACGACATCACGAAGGCCTTCGGCGGTGTCGAGGCGCTTCGTGGCGTCGACTTCGCGCTCACCGCCGGCGAGATCCATGGTCTCGTCGGCGAGAACGGCGCTGGCAAAAGCACGCTGATGAAGATCATCGCCGGCGTGCATGCGGATTTTTCCGGCCGGCTCGTGCTGGACGGAAAGGAGACCCGCTTTCGATCGGTGCGCGACGCGCACGCGGCGGGAATCGCGATGGTTCATCAGGAGCTCAGCGTGGCGCCGGACCTGACGGTGGCCGAGAACGTGTTTCTCGGCAGCCAGCCGACCAACCGCTTAGGGCTCGTGCAATGGCGGCGAATGGCGCGCGAGGCCGGCGAGCAATTGAAGCGGTTCGGCATCGACGTCGATCCGATGTCGCGGCTCGGCGACCTGCCGATCGGCCTGCAGCAACTGATCGAGATCGCCCGTGTGCTGTCCTCGGGCGCCCGGATCATCATCCTCGACGAGCCGACCTCGGCGCTGTCGCCGCCCGAAGTGGAGCGCCTGTTCGCGACGCTGAAACGACTGCGGGACGAAGGCACCAGCATCGTCTTCATCTCGCATTTCATCGAGGACATCCTGCGCGTCTCCGACACCGTGACGGTGTTCCGCAACGGCAGGAAGGTCGCGGAGACCGCCGCGTCCGAGACGAGCAAGCCGGCGCTAATCGAGGCGATGATCGGCAAGGGCCGCGAGGCGCTGGAAGAGACCTATATCCACGACATCATGCTGCCGCCGCCGACCGATCAGCCGGTGGTGCTGAACGCAAACGGGCTGTCGCTGGCCGGGCGCTTGCGCGAGGTTTCGTTCGAAGCCCGCGCCGGCGAGGTGCTCGGCATCTACGGCTTCATGGGATGCGGGCAGCTCGAACTGGCGCGGATCCTGTTCGGCAAAATAAAGCCCGACCTCGGCACGCTCGCAGTCGCAGGCAAGCAAAAGGCCTTCCGCAGCACGGCCGATGCCCGGCGTTCCGGGATCGCCTTCGTTCCCGAGAGCCGGCGCGACATGCTGTTCCTGCAGGAGCCGGTCTACAAGAACGTCTCGATCAGCATCCTCGATCGCATCTCCTCGCTGCTGCTTAAGCCGTCGCGCGAGCGCTCGATCGCGACGCGGCAGGTCGAGCAGTTGCGGATCCGCCCGGCGGCCGTCGATCTCGATCTCGGCATGCTGTCCGGCGGCAACCAGCAGAAGGTGGCGCTGGCAAAATGGCTGAGCTACCCGCCGCGGCTATTGGTGCTGTGCGAGCCGACCCGCGGCATGGATGTCGGCGCCAAGAACGACGTCATCCACATCGTCAGGGATTTGCGCGCAAAAGGGCTCGCCATCATCGTGCTGTCCACCGAGCCCGAGACGGTGCTGTCGCTCGCCGACCGCGTCATCGTGCTCAAGCGCGGCGCTGTGGTGCGGGAGTTTGCCAACGAACAGATCAGCAAGGACCGCCTCCTGGAAGCGGCGTGAGGAGACCGACATGACTTCAGGTGAAAGCGTGACAGTCGCCGCGGATCGGAAACGGCATCGCGGGCTCGCCGCGATGCTGCGCTCCCAGATGCGCAATATCGCGCCGTTCCTGACGCTGATCTGCCTGTTCAGCTTCTTCGCGGTAGCAAGCCCCTCCTTTGCGACGCTCGACAATTTCGGCAACATCCTCACCCAGATTTCGGTCACCGGCATCATCGCCGTCGGCCTCACCTTCGTGATCCTGTGCGCCGAGATCGATCTTTCGATCGCCGCCATCGCCAACGTCACCGGCATTGCGGTCGCCTATTTCACGCTACAGGAATCCTACGTCAACATCGCCAACGTCCCGATGCCCGGGTGGGCCGCGATCCTGCTGGCGCTGGCGCTTTGCGCCCTGCTCGGCCTCGTCAACGCGTTCGGGCTGACGGTGATCGGCATCCCATCCTTCATCATGACGCTGGCGATGATGCAGATCGCGGCCGGTATCTCGGCGCTATTGGTGCGCGGGCAGATCGCCTACAAGGTGCCCCCGCTGGTGACGACCCTGGGGTCGACATCGATCGGCGGCATTCCCTGGATCGTTATCGTGGCCGCCCTGATGCTGCTCGGCGGCCATCTGGTGCTGACCTACACCCGCTTCGGCCGCTACGTTTACATGGTTGGCGGAAACCGCGAGGCAGCAGAATATTCCGGCCTCAACGTCAAGCTCATCCTCGGTAGCGTGATGGTGATCTCAGCCGTCTGCGCCGGCATCGGCGGCATGCTCGGGGTGGCGCATTTCGGCAGCGCGCAGCAGAACGAGTTCGACTCTTATCTCCTGGATTCGATCGCTGCGGTGGTGGTCGGCGGCACCAGCCTCTTTGGCGGCCGCGGCGGCATCGGCAACACCATCGTCGGCCTGTTCGTGCTCGGCGTCCTCAACAACGGCCTCGACCACGTCAACATCGATAGCTTTTTGAAGATCTTGATCCGCGGTCTGATCTTGCTGGCGGCGCTCATCATCAACGTCTATGCGCAGCGATTGCGGGAACGGGCGGTGGAATAAGGCGCAACTCTGCTATGTAGGACGCTCACCGGACTGCACGGGATTCATCCGTTTCGGTCAGACCATCCCTACCGTGAGCAAAGGCCTTCTTGAGAGCAGCCTGTATTTGAACATTTATGTAGTCCGCTCCATACTCCTCCGGAAGTCGCAGACCCATGCTGACGATCCTGGTGGCCTCAAAATCAATCCAATCCGCAAATGTCATTTGTGTCCCCACGGGTTATCGCCTCATGTGACGGGCCTGCTAGGCGGTGCCTCGATATATGACCCTGCACACGATTGAACTCGATGCCAGTAGTTGGAAAACTGCTCAAGATTTTCGACTAGCGCTTAAGGCTGCGATAGGAGCGCCGGAATGGCATGGCGAAATCGTGGGGGCATTCCTAGACTCCATTTTTGGAGGTGGGATGAACACCCTCGAACCTCCCTATGTGATCAAAGTCGTGAACACGGCGGACCTCGTACCTGAGTTGAAGGAGATGCTCCGCGACTTCTCATCTGCGATTGCAGAGACACGAGCTCGTAGGCTTGCGCGCATTGGTGAGGATGTTGCGGTTCGGCTCGAAATCGAAAATTAGAGCATGATGAAATTGGGTTTGATTGCGACCACGAAGAAGGTGCGCTCCCTCTCCCGCTTGCTGGGGTGGGGGTGCCTCCGCGGGCGACACTGCCCGAGTGGAGAGAGCCCCCACCCGGCGCTTCGCGCCGACCTCCCCCGCAAGCGGGAGAGGTGAAGCGCGTCTGCGGCCAAATCGATCCAACCAAAAATCATCATGCTCTAGTCTCCGCCCTTTGGTACGCTGTGGGTTAGAAGCGGACTCGATCGCTTTTCGAGCGTTCGATTTCGCTCAGATAAGAGGCCCACTCGAATTCAAAAGGTCCCAGTCGCGCACCTCGCGCGCCGCCTTCGTCACGGCGCCGATCGTGGGGAACGACGCCGTCTCCACCATCATCGCGCGCGCCAGCCGCAGGCTCCGCGCCTCGCAAATGGCCCGCTGCCTCGGATCCTCGATCAGCTCGAAATCGGCATTGTGCGCCAGCCCGAGAATGCGGCGGATGATCTTCGCTGCCGCAAATCCGACCGTGTCTCCGAACAGCCGCGCCATATAGGCCTGCCGCTCGGCCTCCAGGCGCGCCGCTCCGGCCGCGCTAGGAAACAGCGTCCGCGGGTAGGCGTCACCGTGAGCTTCCGTGCGCCAGAGCTCAAGGAACTCGTGGGCGAACTCCGTCCAGACGTTTTCGATCGTTTCCAGCACCCAGGCCTCGAACAGCCGCCGTTCGCCCGGCGAGCGTTCGTGACCGGCGGAGGCCAGATAGCTCATCAGGAGATTGCCGATAACCGCGCCGAGATCGAACCCCATCGGTCCGTAGAACGCGAACTCGGGATCGATCACGACAGCCGCGCCGTCCGTCACCATGATCGAGCCAGTGTGGAGGTCGCCGTGGATCAGCGCTTCCGGTGCGTTCAGGAACTTGAGCTTGAGGCGGGAAATCGCGGCGTGCAGGTCGAGGTCCTCCCGGAAGACAGCCGCGGTCGCATCGAGCCACGGCTGTGTCCAGCGGTTCTGCTCGGCCTCGCGGTACGGATCGGTGAAGATCAGATCTTCTGATATCTTGCAAAGCGCATGGTTGCCCGCGAACGCCGCAATCCCCTCCTTCTTCTGGGCAGCGGGAATCGCGAGGTCGGAAGAGAAAAACAGCGTGCGCGCCAGAAAGGTCGCGATGTCCCCGACAAAGCTTGGATAGAGCGTGCCGGCGATCAGCCCCTTGCGCATGATGATATGAGGCTCGATCAACTCCATGACGACGAGCGCGAGCCCCTCGTTGTGGTGCAGCACGGCCGGGACCAGGCCGGGCGCCAGCCGCGCCTGATGCGTCAGCGCCAGATATTCGTAGTGCGAGCGCGATAGCGGCAGCGGCCAGCTTTCGCCGACGAGGCGCACATAGGGCAGCGCCTGCTTGACGGCGATGCCGCCGTTTTCCCCCTTGACGATGAATACGAGGTTGAGGTTGCCGTCGCCGACCTCGCTGATCGACCAGGCAGCGGGTGCGCCGCCGAGTCGCGCCCCGACCGCCGGGAGCCCTGCAAGATAGTCTCGCAGATCGGCCTCATGAAGAATTCGGTAATCGTCCTGCCGGGGATCAGCCAATGATCGCTGCTCTGAACTCATCGCTGTCGCCCCCCGTGCCGGTACGGGAGGTCTCTCTCCCGTTCAGGAAATTCGATCCGATATCGGCCTTTTTCTTGACCGGATCATAATCGCAAAAGGCCGTCGGCGACCAGCGTTCACACCGCATTTGCCCAACCGCCTCAAATGAGCTGCGCGAGCCAGATGGTGTGGCCGCCGCAGTCGGGGTCCTCAACGACATGCGACACCACGCGAAATCCGTTCCGATCAAGCAATGAACGATATTCGGCCGGGTCGAGGCTGGCATGATACAGCGGCTCGCCCCCAAAACTCCCGGTCGCCTCGCCATGCGCGGGACCGCTCGTGAACATCAACGCCGCGCTTGGCGCTGCGTGCTCGCGAAATACTGGAAACATGTTGCGCTGATCGTCATGACAGAGATGAAAGAAACTGTCCCACGCCAGGATGCCGGAGAGCTTCCGCTGCAAAGCAAGCCCACGCATATCGGCGACGATCCATTCCTGCCCTGGAAAATGCCGCTGGCAGACATCGATCATAGCCGAAGATGAATCCACGCCAACGACGGGATAACCAAGCTCGATCATATACGCGGCCATTGGCGCTGCGGATCCGCACCCGATATCGAAGATCGGCGCAGCGGGCGGCAGCAGCGCCCGGAACCGGTCGAGCCAGGGTTTTTCAATCAACCTGGTGCGTGCGCGACTCTCGATCCAGTCCGACGCCTTGCGCTGATACAGATCGATGATGCGGGCGGCTTCTTCCGACGCCATTGGCGAACTCACGCATTCCGTATCGACCGAACCTATTCCCGCTCCAGAAAATTCGAACCGATATTGGCCTTCTTCTTGAACGGGTCATAGTCGCAATAGACGCTGTCGGCGACCAGCGTGTAGCTCGGGATAATCGTGTCCTTGTCGAGCTTGACCGAGCTCACGCCGATGACGGCGGTCTGCTTGCCGTCGGTCCATTTGAACGGGGTGGTGCTTTGCGCCCGCTCGCAGGCCGCCACCGCGTCGGCGAAGACCGAGCCTTCAACGAAGGCCTTTACGGTTCTAAGCTGCCCGAGGGTTTTCCAGTTCATGTAGAACGAGCCGGCAAGGCCAGCGGCGAGCAGAACCACAAGCAATAATAAAATACGCTGAAAATTCATTCATTTTCCCCAGCCGGAATAGCCCGGCGCAAAATTAGTCGATCCCGCCGGATTTGTCAGAATCCAAATACTACCCAAGGAACCCTCCGGCGGGCTATTGCCGCGATAGCTTAGATGTGACTAACGGTATCGCTCTGCCTTTAAAATCGGATCAGGGACATCCGATGACAACTGACGATCCAGACGCGATTGCATTGCGGCCCACCGTCATTGGCGGCGCCCGCCAGGACGACGACTATGAGGTGATCTGGCGCGGCTTCCAGGTCGGACGGTTAATGAAGCAGGCGGATAGCCCGCACTGGTGGTGGGCTTGCACCGTCTATGGGCTACCCCCGAGCCCTAATGACCGAGGGCCCGCCATCAATTACAAGGACTGTCAGGTCCGCTTCCGGCTCGCCTGGGCGAGAATCAGGCCAACGCTGACCAACGAGACCATCCAGGCCGCAACGCAGCACGCCCAGGGGCTGCTTGAGCAACAGACGGCGAAGGGAGCAGAGCCCAAGGCACCTGAACCGCTTCAGGTTCTGGAGCACCATCGCGCAGCGCCCCGGCACCGGGTATTGAAGGCAGGCTCCATCGAGTTCAACGGCGGCGTCATCGATTGCACCATCCGGAATGTATCGGACACCGGCGCTGCACTCGAAGTCGCCAGTCCGGTCGGCGTCCCCGACAGCTTCTGGTTGGTGATCTCGGGCGATCATACGCGCCGCTACTGCCGGGTGGCCTGGCGAACGGACAAGCGGATAGGCGTCGCGTTCGACTAGAGCATTATCGGTTCTGATTGAATCAGAACCGAAGCTCTAGATTCTTGTTTTGACGCGTTTTCTTCACGCGAACCGGTACCCACTTCGCTCGAAAACGCTATAGAGCGGGAATGCGATTAAGTTGGGCCGTGACGACGGTCCATCTGGTGCCCCGGACGCGAGCGGCGTGAGTACTGGGAACCGGGGGACCCATTCTACTTTGCATGGGGTTGTTTTCGAGATTTTGTGTCCGGGCCCTGCGGCGCCGGATCAAAACGGCAGCCCCATCAGCTTCGACAGCCGTTCGATGTTCAGGTAGCCCTGATGATACGCCCACATCCCGATGCCGAAAACCACGCCCGAGATCAGCGTGGTCCAGAGCAGCTTGTAGCCCATCCGCGCCATGACCGGCGCGCCGGGATCGGTGCCAGGAGTAACTTGGCCGGCGCCCTCACCGTCCTCATGCTGGCTGCGGACGCCGAACGGCAACGTCACGAACAGCACGACCCACCAGAGCACGAAGTAGATCGCAAGCGCTGTGGAGACACTATAAGCCATGGGTTCAGGCCTGCTCGATTTCGACCAGCGCGCCGGAAAAATCCTTCGGATGGAAAAACAGCACCGGCTTGCCGTGGGCACCGATCTTCGGCACGCCGTCGCCGAGGACGCGCGCGCCCTCGCTGATCAGTCTGTCGCGCGCGGCGATGATGTCGGGCACGTCATAGCAGATGTGATGGATGCCCCCGTCGGCGTTGCGCTCGACGAATTTGGCGATCGGCGAGGCCTCGCCGAGCGGCTGGATGAACTCGATCTTGGTGTTGGGCAGCGTCACGAACACGGTGATGACGCCATGCTCCGGCAGTGGCACCGCGCCGGAGATTTCCGCGCCGAACGCGCCGCCATAGATTTTCGCAGCCTTTTCAGCATCCTTGACCGCGATCGCGACATGATTGAGCCGGCCCAGCATGACACTCACTCCTGCTTCCTGCGTCTTCCCGACGAGAGCCCGCCAGCTCGCCTGACGACGTCCTTTTTACCTCAAACCGTCAGCACGTGAACGAGGCAAATCGGCTTCTTGCCCCACTGCTCGTTGATGACGGCCCGCACCGCACGACGCACCGATTCCGCCGTCGCGTCCGCATCGCGCCGACGCACCCGCGGCAGGTTTTCGACCGTCGAAACCACCGTATCGAACACGATCTCATCGATCACCTCGCCGGCCGCATTCTTCTCGGGGATGCCGACGAGATCGACCTCGGGATCGTCGGCCAGTTCGCCCTTGTCGGTCATGGCGATCGCCACGAAGGCGCAGCCGGCAAATCCCATCCGGCGCCGCTCGACCACGGCGCGGGACTTGGAATCCTCCAGTATGTTGCCGTCCTTGTAGAGCCGCCCCGACGGCAACTCGTCGATGATGCCGGGATCACCGGGCCCGAGCTTGACCAGATCGCCATTGCGGCAGGTCAAGACCTTTGGCACGCCGGCGGTGCGCGCCAGCTTGGCATGCTCGGAGAGATGCAGCGCCTCGCCATGGACGGGGATCAGGATCTGCGGGCGCACCCATGAGATCATGTCGCGCAGCTCGTCGCGGCGCGGATGGCCGGAGACGTGGACGAGATCGTTGCGGTCGGTGATGACCTCGATACCCTGGACTATCAGCCCGTTGATGATGCCGCCGACTGCCTTCTCGTTGCCAGGAATGGTGCGCGAGGAAAAGATAACGGTATCGCCCTTGTTCAGCGTCACCTGCGGATGGTCGTTGTTGGAGATACGGGCGAGCGCTGCGCGCGGCTCGCCCTGGCTGCCGGTGCACAGCGCCAGCACCTTGTCCGGCGGGAAATGCCCATAATAATCGGCGCCACGAAAATTCTGCACGCCGTCGAGATAGCCGGTCTCGCGGGCGACCTGCACCACGCGCTCCATGGCGCGGCCGACCACCACCACTTCGCGATCGGCGGCCTTGGCGGCATCCGCCACCGCTTTCACGCGCGCGACGTTGGAGGCAAAGGTGGTGACGGCGACCCGGCCCTTGGCGCCCTTCACCAGCTTGGCGATGGTGGCGGCAACCTCGGTTTCCGAGGGCGAGCGTCCTTCCCGCACCGCGTTGGTGGAATCCCCGACCAGCGCCAGCACGCCGGCATCGCCGAGTTCGCGCAGGCGCCGCTCGTCGGTCGGCAGGCCGATAATGGGCGTCGGGTCGATCTTCCAGTCGCCGGTGTGAAGCACGGTGCCGGCGGAGGTATGGATCGCCAGCGCATGCGATTCCGGAATCGAGTGCGCGACCGGGATGAATTCGACGGTGAACGGCCCGAGATTGACGCGGCCGCCCGACGGCACCACGGTCACCGGGATCTTCGGCGGATTGCGCTCGGCGGCGCATTTGGCCTCGAACAAGGCGGCGCTGAATTTGGTGGCATAGACCGGGCATTGCAGCTTCGGCCAGAGGTCCATAATCGCGCCGAAATGGTCCTCATGGGCATGCGTCAGCACCAGGCCCATCAGGTTCTTGCGCTCCTTCTCCAGGAAGCGGATGTCGGGCATGATCAGGTCGATGCCCGGCAGATGCTCCTCGTCGCCGAAGGAAACGCCGAGATCGACGGCGAGCCAGGAGCGCTGGTTGCGGTTGCCGAGCCCGTAGATCGACAGGTTCATGCCGATCTCGCCGACGCCGCCGAGCGGCGCAAAGGTCAGTTCATCCGGCCGCGCCATCAGGCCGCTCCCACTGACGCCGCAGCGCCGAAATAGACCTCGCCCGCAGTGACGGCCGCGCGCTTGCCCTCCGCTGTGCGGACGATCAGGCAGCCGCTCTCGTCGATGGTATCGAACGTGCCCTCGACGGTCGCGGCTCCAGTCTGGATTGCAACCCGCTCGCCAAGGCCGAACGCGCGCTCCAGCCACAGTTTTCGGATATCGGCAAAGCCGCGGCCATTGTCCCAGATGCCATGGAATTCGACCCAGGCATCCGAGAGCGCCGTAAACAGTTCCTCCGCGCCGATTTGAACGCCGAGCGCAGCCAGCGAGGTCGCCGGCGTCGGCGTGCCCTCGGGCGCCGCAATGACGTTGGTGCCGATGCCGACCACCACGGCCAGGCGATTGCCGGCCACGGCCTCAGCCTCCAGCAGGATGCCGGCGAGCTTCTGCCCATCCGCCATGACGTCGTTGGGCCATTTCAGGGCGTATTTCAGCGGTTCCGCGCCGGCACGGCGCAAATTGGCTTCGATGCTGAGTTTTTGCAGCGCGCTTTCAAGCGAAAGCCCGGCGGCAAAGCCCAGCGTCGCCGCAACCGCCGGCGACACGTCCATGACTTCGAGAATGCTGCTGGCAAGGTTGCCACGCGGCGCGATCCAGGCGCGCTGCCGGCGGCCCCGGCCCGCCGTCTGCTCCGTCGTCACGAACCACACAGGTCCCCGCTCGCCATCGCGGGCGCGGGACATGGCTTCGGCGTTGGTCGACCCGATCTGGTCGAAGGCGGCGAGGCCGTAGCCCGCCGATCTGGCTTTGGAACCGAGCGTAAAGGTCATCCTGGGAACAGCGACTTCGCCGCCGTCGTGGCGACGCTGACCAGCGGCCCCGGATAGACGAAGAAGAAGATGTTGAAGATGCCCGCGACCGCCAGCACCGTCCGCAGTTCGATCCGCATCGGCTCGATATGGCCGGCCGGCTCGTCGAAATACATCACCTTGATGATGGTGAGATAGTAGAACGCGCCCACCACGCTGGTCAGCACGCCGATCACGGCGAGCGTGAACAGGCCCGCCTTGATCGCGGCCACGAACACGTACCATTTGGCGAAGAACCCCGCGAGCGGCGGAATGCCCGCCAGCGAGAACAGCAGCATGGCGAAGAAGAAGGCCAGCAGCGGATTGGTGCGCGACAGGCCTGCGAAATCGCTGATCTGCTCCATCGGCTGGCCGTCGCGCTTCATGGAAAGGATGACCGCGAAGGTGCCGAGCGTCATCGCGACATAGATCGCGATATAGACCAGCACGCCCTGCGCGCCCTCCACTGTGCCCGACGCGAGCCCGACCAGCGCAAAGCCCATATGGCCGATCGAGGAATAGGCCATCAGGCGCTTGATGTTCCTCTGCCCGATGGCGGCGAACGAACCCAGCGCCATCGAGGCGATCGCAACGAACACGAGAATCTGCTGCCACTGCGGCACGATGCCGGGGAACGCGGTCAACGTCACGCGGGTGAACACCGCAAGGGCTGCGACCTTCGGCGCCGAGGCAAAGAAGGCCGTGACCGGCGTCGGCGCGCCCTCATAGACGTCGGGCGTCCACATATGGAACGGCACGGCGGATACCTTGAAGCAGAGCCCGGCCAGCAGGAACACCAGGCCGAACACGATGCCGACGCTGCCGGTTTTCACCGCGGCGGCGATGCCGGCAAAATCGACCGTCCCGGTGAAGCCGTAGATCAGCGAGGCGCCGTACAGCAGCATGCCGGAGGACAGCGCGCCGAGCACAAAGTACTTCAGGCCGGCCTCGGTGGACTTGGCGTTGTCGCGGTTAGAGGCAGCGACCACGTAGAGCGCGAGGCTCATCAGTTCGAGCCCGAGATAGAGCATGATCAGGTCGGCAGCCGAAATCAGCACCATCATGCCGAGCGTGGAGAGCAGCACCAGGATCGAATATTCGAAAATCCGCCGCGACGGGTCGGACAAAAACTCCGTCGACAGGATCAGCGTCACAGCCGAACCGATGATCGCAAGAACCTTCAGGAAGCGGGCAAAATCGTCGACGATGAAGCTGCCGCCGAAGGTCGTGAGCTTGCCGGCCGGCAGCATCAGCTCGAGCGCGCCGGTCACGACCAGCAGCACCACCGCAAGCGTGGTAACCAGCCTGGTTGTCCCCTCGCCGCGATAGGCGCCCAGCATCAACAGCGCCATGGCGCCGACGGCCAGCACCAGCTCCGGCAGCACCGGCAGCAACTGATAACCTGCACTCTGGAAGCTCATGATAGGGGCCTTACTGGATTAACGCGGCTGCCTTCACGGCAGTCACGGCGGCATTGTAATTGTTGACGAGTTGCTGGACCGAAGCCGCCGACATGTCGAGCACCGGCTTCGGATAAACGCCAAACAGGATGGTCAGTGCGACCAGCGGGAACAGCGTCAGGCTCTCGCGCAGCGTCAGGTCCTTGATGCTCGCCAGCGACGGCTTTGTCAGCGCGCCGAACACCACCTTGCGATAGAGCCACAGCGCATAGCAGGCCGACAGGATCACGCCGAGCGTGGCAAAGGTAGCCGTCGGGATCGAGACCTTGAAGGTGCCGAGCAGCGTCATGAATTCGCCGACGAAGCCGCTAGTGCCGGGCAGCCCGACATTGGCCATGGTGAACACCATGAACACCAAGGCGTAGAGCGGCATCCGGTTCACCAGGCCGCCATAGGCCGCGATCTCGCGGGTATGCATGCGGTCGTAGACGATGCCGACGCAGAGGAACAGCGCGCCGGAGACGATGCCGTGCGAGACCATCTGGAACACGCCGCCGGCCACGCCCTGCGTGGTGCCGGCGAAGATGCCCATGGTGACGAAGCCCATATGGGCCACTGACGAATAGGCGATCAGCTTCTTGATGTCTTCCTGCATCAAGGCCACCAGCGAGGTGTAGATGATGGCGATCACCGACAGCGTGAAGATGATCCAGGCGAAATCATGCGACGCCAGCGGGAACATCGGCAGCGAGAAGCGCAGGAAGCCGTAGCCGCCCATCTTCAACAGGATCGCGGCCAGGATCACCGAGCCCGCGGTCGGCGCTTCGACGTGGGCATCGGGAAGCCAGGTGTGCACCGGCCACATCGGCATCTTCACCGCAAAGGAGGCAAAGAACGCCAGCCACGCCCAGGTCTGCAGGGAACGCGGCACCGCGGTGTGCATCAGCGTCGGGATGTCGGTCGTGCCGGCATTCCAGTACAGCGCCATGATCGCGAGCAGCATCAAGACCGAGCCGAGCAGCGTGTAGAGGAAGAACTTGAACGATGCGTAGACCCGGCGCGGGCCGCCCCAGACGCCGATGATCAGGAACATCGGGATCAGGCCGCCTTCGAAGAACAGGTAGAACAGCACGAGGTCGAGCGCGGAGAAGGTGCCGACCATCAGCGTTTCCAGCAGCAGAAACGCCATCATGTATTCGCGCACGCGCATTGTGATCGATTTCCAGCTCGCGATAATGCAGAACGGCATCAAGGCGGTGGTCAGGATCACGAACGGCAGCGAAATGCCGTCGACGCCCATGTGATAGGTGATGCCGCTGGCGAGCCAGTTCGCCTTTTCGACGAACTGGAAGTCCGGGTTGGCGGCATCGAAGCGCCAGACCAGGATCAGCGACACCGCAAAGGTGACCAGCGTGGTCCAAAGCGCGATCCAGCGCGCATTGCGCCGCGCTGCCTCGTCGTCGCCACGGGTGAGATAGATCGCCAGCGCGCCGATGACCGGTAGGAAGGTGACGACGGAAAGAATCGGCCAGGTTGTCATCACTGGGCCCCCAAGCCGAACATGAACCAGGTGATCAGCCCTGCGACCCCGATCAGCATCGCAAAGGCATAGTGATAGAGGTAGCCGGTCTGGATCTTCACCACGTTGCGGGTGACATCGAGCACGCGCGCCGAAACGCCATCCGGGCCGAAGCCGTCGATGACCATGCCGTCGCCCTTTTTCCAGAGAAAGTAACCGATCCGCTTGGCCGGGCGGACGAAGATGAACTCATAGAGCTCGTCGAAGTACCATTTATTGAGCAGGAACTGGTAGAGCATCTGGTGCTGGCCGGCGAGTTCGACCGGCAGATACGGCCGGCGGATGTAGAACAGCCACGACACCAGGAAGCCCAGCACCATCATAACCGTCGGCAGGAACGCAATCGCCTGCGGAATGTGATGCATTTCATCAATGATGTGCGGGTGCATCTTGAGCGACTGGCCGAAGAACTCTGCCACGCCATGGCCCGCGAACACCTCCTTGAACGGGAAGCCGGCCAGGATGGAGCCAGCGGCGAGAATGCCGATCGGCACCAGCATCCACATCGGCGCCTCGTGAGCGGCCTCATAGTGATGCCGGTCGTGCGGCTCGCCGTGGAAGGTCTTGAAGATCAGGCGCCATGAATAGAACGAGGTCAGGCCCGCCGCGATCACCGTCATCGCGAAACCGTAGAACGCGAAGGGGTTATGCGCGACATAGGCGGACTCGATGATCGCGTCCTTGGAGAAATAACCGGCCGTCAGCGGAAAGCCGGTCAGCGCCAGCGTGCCGATCACCATCACGCTGTAGGTGTAGGGGATCTTGTCCTTCAGCCCACCCATGTTGCGGATGTCCTGCTCGTGATGCATCGCGTAGATCACCGAGCCTGAGCCCAAGAACAGCAGCGCCTTGAAGAAGGCGTGCGTGAACAGATGGAACATGCCGACCGAATAGGCCCCGGCTCCCATCGCCACGAACATGTAGCCGAGCTGCGAACAGGTCGAGTAGGCGACGATGCGCTTGATGTCGTTCTGCACGAGGCCGACGGTCGCCGCAAAGAACGCAGTGGTCGCACCGAAGAACATGACGACGGCCTGCGCGTTGGGCGCGAGTTCGAACAGCGGCGACAGCCGCGCCACCATGAACACGCCGGCCGTCACCATGGTCGCGGCGTGGATCAGCGCGGAGACCGGCGTCGGACCTTCCATCGCGTCCGGCAACCAGGTGTGCAGCAGGAACTGGGCCGATTTGCCCATCGCGCCCATGAACAGCAACAGGCAGGTCAGCGTCAGCGCATCGGCATGCCAGCCGAAGAAATCGATGGTCTTGCCCGACAGCCCGGGCGCGCCCGCGAAAATCGTCTCGAAGTCGGTCGATTTCAGCAGCATGAAGATGGCGAAGATGCCGAGCGCGAAGCCGAAGTCGCCGACGCGGTTGACCACGAAGGCCTTGATCGCCGCCGCATTGGCCGATGGCTTCTGGTACCAGAAGCCGATCAGGAGGTAGCTCATGAGGCCGACGCCCTCCCAGCCGAAGAACAGCTGGACCAGATTGTCAGCGGTCACCAGCATCAGCATCGCGAAGGTGAACAGCGACAGATAGGCAAAGAACCGCGGCCGGTACGGATCCTCGTCCATGTAGCCGATGGAATAGAGATGCACGAGGGAAGAGATGGTGTTGACCACCACCAGCATCACCGCGGTCAGCGTATCGACGCGCAGCGCCCACGAAACCTGCAGGTCGCCGGAATTGATCCACGGGAACAGCGCGATCCGGGCATCATGGTGCATGAAGCCGACGTCGACCAGCACCACCCAGGATAAAGCAGCTGAAACGAACAGAAGCCCCGTCGTAATCAGCTCGGCCGCGCGCGACCCCTGCGCCGCCGGCTCCGAGACGTGGTGATCGTCATGGCCGTGATCATCATGGGCATGCTCGTCATGGACATCGGCGGCATGCGCGTGAGCGCCATGCCCATGGTCGTGATGTTTGACCTCATCGCCGCTCGGATTGCGCGCATGCGCGCCGTAGATCGCGATCAGGCCGGCCAGAATGGCGCCCAGCAGCGGCAGAAAGACAATTGCCTGAACCATAGCTGCCCTTAGCCCTTCATCAGATTGACGTCTTCAACCGCGATCGAACCGCGGTTGCGGAAATAGACCACGAGTACAGCCAGACCGATCGCAGCTTCAGCCGCCGCGACCGTCAGCACCAGCAGTGCGAACACCTGGCCGACGATGTCGCCGAGGAACGTCGAGAACGCCACCAGGTTGATGTTGACCGCGAGCAGGATCAGCTCGATCGACATCAGGATGACGATGATGTTCTTGCGGTTTAAGAAGATGCCGAGAATCCCGATCGTGAACAGGATGGCGCCGACCGCGAGATAGTGTCCCAGACCGATCGTCATTTCACCCACTCCGCCGCATCCGCATCCTGCAGCCCCTGCCCGGACGCCACCTGGCGCACGGCCATCGCAAGCTCCGGCGTCCGCGCGTTCTGCACGTTGATGTCCTGCCGCTTGACCTTCGCCTTGTGGCGCAGCGTCAGCACGATGGCGCCGATCATGGCGACCAGCAGCACCATGCCAGCGATCTGGAAGTAGTGGATGTACTTCGTATAGAGCACCAGCCCGAGCGCCTCGGTGTTGCTGACATTGGTCGGGATCGCCGCCGTGATCTGCTTGACGGTGCCGGGACTGATGACCCAGCCGCCGGCAACCAGCAGCAGTTCGGCCAGGAAGATGCCGCCGATCACGAGGCCGATCGGCAGATATTCCAGAAAGCCTTCGCGCAACTCGGTGAAATCAACGTCGAGCATCATGATCACGAACAGGAACAGGACGGCGACCGCGCCGACATAGACCACGATCAGCATCATCCCGAGGAATTCGGCGCCCAACAGGATGAACAGGCCGGAAGCGTTGACGAACGCCAGGATCAGGAACAGCACGGAGTGCACGGGATTGCGCGACACAATCACCATGACCGCCGACGCCACGCAGACGCCGGCAAAGAGATAGAAGAACAGCGCGGTTAGGATCATCGGACCACTCCCGTCATTCCGGGATGGTCCGAAGGACCAGACCCGGAATCTCGAGATTCCGGGTTCACGCTGCGCGTGCCCCGGAATGACTTGGAAATCTGGATCATGCCCTCACCTCACCGGTACGGCGCGTCGAGTTCGATTGCTTTCGCAATCTCGCGCTCCCAGCGGTCGCCATTGGCGAGCAGTTTCGCCTTGTCATAATAGAGTTCCTCGCGGGTCTCGGTCGCGAATTCGAAATTCGGTCCCTCGACGATGGCATCGACCGGGCAGGCTTCCTGACACAGGCCGCAATAGATGCATTTCACCATGTCGATGTCGTAGCGCACCGTGCGGCGGGTGCCATCGTTGCGGCGCGGGCCGGCCTCGATCGTGATCGCCTGCGCCGGGCAGATCGCCTCGCACAGCTTGCAGGCGATGCAGCGCTCCTCGCCATTCGGATAGCGGCGCAGCGCATGCTCGCCGCGGAAGCGCGGGGAGATCGGGTTCTTCTCGAACGGATAATTGATGGTCGGCTTCGGCTTGAAGAAATAGCGCATGGCGAGAAAGAACGCCGATACGAATTCGCTCAGGAGAAGCGCGCGCGCAGTTGCGTTGATGTTGACACTCATGACGGCCTCACTTCGGCGCAATGCCGGCGAACTGCAGCACACCGGCCACAATCACCACCATCGCCAGCGACAGCGGCAAAAATACCTTCCAGCCGAGTCGCATCAGTTGATCGTAGCGGTAGCGCGGCACGATCGCCTTCGCCATCGCGAACAGGAAGAACATGAAGAACACCTTCAGCGCGAACCAGATCACGCCGGGGATCCAGTTGAACGGCGGCAGGTCCACCGGTGGCAGCCAGCCGCCGAGGAACATAATCGTCGCCAGCGCGCACATCGTGGTGATCGCGACATATTCGCCGAGCATGAACAGCAGATACGGCGTCGAGCCGTATTCGGTCATGAAGCCCGCGACCAGTTCGGACTCCGCTTCCACCAGATCGAATGGCGGGCGGTTGGTCTCGGCCAGCGCCGAGACATAGAACACCACGAACATCGGGAACAGCGGCCACACATACCAGTTCAGGATGGTGAGCTGCGGCAGGCCGATCAGACTGGCGAAGCCGCGGGTGTTCTGCGCTTCCACCAAGGCCGAGAGATTGAGCGAGCCGGCGCACAGCAAGACGGTGATGATGACGAAGCCGATCGAGACTTCGTAGGACACCATCTGCGCGGCGGAGCGAAGCGCGGCCAGGAACGGGTATTTCGAATTCGACGACCAGCCGGCCATGATGACGCCGTAGATCGATAGCGACGAGATCGCGAAGATGTAGAGCACGCCGACATTGATGTCGGAGATGACCCAGCCGAGATCCATCGGGATGACGGCCCAGGCGGCCAGCGCCAGCACGCAGGACACCAGCGGCGCCAGCAGGAACACGCCCTTGTTGGAGCCGGAGGGAATGACCGGTTCCTTCAGCACGAATTTGAGCAGATCCGCGAAGGATTGCAGCAAGCCCCAGGGGCCGACGACGTTGGGGCCGCGGCGGATCTGCACCGCTGCCCAGATCTTGCGGTCGGCGAGCAGGATGTAGGCGATCGCGATCAGGAGCACGACGAGCAGCAGGACGCTCTGCGCGACCATGACGATCAGCGGCCAGAGAAAACCGGTCCAGAACGAGCTTGCGAAGAAATCAGCCATCAGGTCACGCTCACTCCGCTGCCGTCAGCATTTTCCCGGACGCCAGCCGGGAACATTCCGCCATCACCGCCGAGGCCCGCGCGATCGGGTTGGTCAGATAGAAATCCTCGACCGAACTCTTGAACGGGGTCTTGTCGACCTTGCCGCCCTTCTTGCCCGCCAACGCCTTGACGTCTTCAGCCTTGCCGGGCTCGATCTGGTCGATCCGCATCAGATGCGGGGCGACCTTGAACAGCGCCTGCCGCAACGCCTGAAGGGAGTCATAGGGCAGCTTCTTGCCGAGCACATCCGACAGCGCGCGGACGATCGCCCAGTCCTCGCGCGCCTCGCCCGGCGGGAACGCCGCGCGGCTGGCGATCTGCGCCCTGCCCTCGGTGTTGACGTAGAGGCCGGATTTTTCGGTATAGGCCGCGCCGGGCAGGATGACGTCGGCGCGATGCGCGCCGCGGTCGCCATGGGTGCCGATATAGACCACGAAGGTGCCATCAGGCACTTTTACCTCATCCGCGCCGAGCAGGAACAGCACGTCGAGCGTACCGAAGGTCGTCATCTGTGCGAGGTTGAGGCCGCCTTTGCCCGCCGCAAAGCCGATATCGAGCGCGCCCGCGCGAGAAGCCGTATCCTGCAGCACGGCAAAGCCGTTCCAGCCGTCCTTGAGCGCGCCTGTGCCTGCCGCGACCTTGGCCGCCAGCGCCAGCGCCGCCGCGCCATCATGCCGCGAAAGCGAGCCGGCGCCGACCAGCACGATCGGATGCTTGGCGCCCTTTAGCACCTCGGCAAAGGAATGCTTGCCGGTAGCGAGTTCACCGAGCGTATCCGTGCCCGCGCCGAGATAGTCGTAATCGTAAGTGAGATCGGCCTTGGCGCCGATCAGGCCGACCTTGAGCTGGCCGGTGCGCCAGCGCTTGCGGATACGCGCGTTGAGGACGGCGGCTTCCTTGCGCGGGTTGGCACCGATGATCAGCAGCGCATCGGCCTGCTCGATCCCGGCAATGGTCGGATTGAAGATCCAGGTCGCCCGTCCCGCCTTGGCGTCAAAGGCGTCGCCGCCCTGCACCGCCAGATTGCTGGAACCGTATTGGCCCAAGAGATCCCTAAACGCGAACATCTCCTCGACCGCGGCGAGATCACCGGCGATGGCCCCGATCCGCTTGCCGTCGCTCATCCTGACCTTGGCTGCGATCGCCGCAAAAGCTTCCTGCCATGATGCGGCGCGGAGCTTGCCGTTGTCGCGGACATAGGGCCGGTCGAGCCGCTGCGTACGCAGGCCGTCGACGACGTGGCGGGTCTTGTCCGAAATCCATTCCTCGTTCACGGCCTCGTTGATGCGCGGCAGGATCCGCATCACCTCGCGGCCGCGGGTATCGACGCGGATCGCCGAGCCAACGCCATCCATGACGTCCACCGACTGGGTCTTGCCGAGCTCCCACGGGCGCGCAGCGAATGCATACGGCTTCGAGGTCAGCGCGCCCACGGGGCAGATATCGACGAGGTTGCCCTGCAATTCCGAGGTCAGCGCCTGCTCCAGATAGGTCGTGATCTCCATGTCTTCGCCGCGGCCGGTCGCGCCCATCTCGGGGGCGCCGGCGACTTCGGCGGAGAACCGGACGCAGCGCGTGCACTGGATGCAGCGGTTCATCGAGGTCTTGACCAGCGCGCCGAGATATTTGTCCTCGACAGCGCGCTTGTTCTCGGCAAAGCGCGAGGTGTCGACGCCGTAGCCCATCGCCTGGTCCTGCAGATCGCACTCGCCGCCCTGGTCGCAGATCGGGCAATCCAGCGGGTGGTTGATCAGCAGGAATTCCATCACGCCTTCGCGCGCCTTCTTGACCATCGGCGAACGCGTCGAGATTTCCGGCGGCTCGCCCTTGGGGCCGGGCCGGCAGTCGCGCACGCCCCAGGCACAGCTTGCGACCGGCTTCGGGCCGCCCTTGATCTCGACCAGGCACATCCGGCAATTGCCGGCAATCGACAGCCGCTCGTGGTAGCAGAAGCGCGGAATTTCGGCGCCGGCGGCCTCGCAGGCCTGCAGCAGCGTGTACTCCGCGGGTACATCGATCTCTTTGCCGTCGATGATCAGTTTGGTCATTGCGCTCAAGTCTTTCCCAGCTTGCAGTCTGGCGGTGTAACGCTGGCGGTCTTCAGGGACGTCTTGATCCATTGCTGGGTTTCGACGCCGTAGGTGGCGAGAAAGGCCGGCTGCGCTGCGTTCTTCTCGCACAGGAACGGCAGATGCGGCTTCAGGTCGTAATCGCAGGAGGCCTGCCATTCGCGCTTGTCGGCGAAGGCTGAGATTGTCTCTTCGCAGGCGTAGAGGAAATACGAGACGAAGCTCTCATACTGCACCCGCTCCTCGCGGCTGCCGGCCTTGATCGTGTCGTAGTCCGGCTGCGAGAATTTCGGATTCTGGAACGCCAGTTCGGTATAGCCGAGAAACGCCTGCCGCGCGCTGGCGCCGCGGTTGTTGGTGCGGATCTCGTTTATCTGGAACAGGATCGCAACAAAGCCGAGCAGCGCCACGGCCGCTTGCGCCATCTGCGCCAGCGTCCCGTATCTCTGCCACCAGAAGCTCGGTTGCGACATCGTCATCCCTACTCCGCCGCGACCATGTTCACGGGATCGCGCACGCCGATATCGTCGATGTCGGCCTTGTGCGAATACTGGTCGATGCGCGCCTCGATCTCGTGGCGGAAATGCGCGATCAGGCCCTGGATCGGCCAGGCCGCAGCGTCGCCGAGCGCGCAAATGGTGTGGCCCTCGACCTGCTTCGTCACCTCGAGCAGCATGTCAATCTCGCGCTTGTGGGCGCGGCCATCGGCCATGCGCGTCAGCACGCGCCACATCCAGCCCGTGCCCTCGCGGCACGGCGTGCACTGACCGCAGCTCTCATGCTTGTAGAAATAGGAAATGCGCGCGATCGCCCGGATCAGGTCGGTCGACTTGTCCATCACGATCACGGCGGCAGTGCCGAGGCCGGAGCGCAATTTGCTGAGGCTATCGAAATCCATCGGCGTGTCGATGATCTGCTCGGCCGGCACCATGCGCACCGACGAGCCGCCGGGGATCACGGCTTTCAGATTGTCCCAGCCGCCGCGAATGCCGCCGCAATGGCGCTCGATCAGTTCGCGGAACGGAATCCCCATCGCCTCTTCGACGTTGCAGGGCCGCTCGACATGACCGGAGATACAAAACAGCTTGGTGCCGACATTGTTCGGCCGGCCAATCGCGGCAAACCACGCCGCGCCGCGCCGCAGAATGTCCGGCGCAACTGCAATGGATTCGACATTGTTGACGGTGGTCGGGCAGCCGTAGAGGCCGACATTGGCCGGGAATGGCGGCTTCAGCCGCGGCTGGCCCTTCTTGCCTTCGAGGCTCTCCAGCAGCGCGGTCTCTTCGCCGCAGATATAGGCGCCGGCGCCGTGGGCGACATAGACGTCGAACGGCCAGCCGTTGATATTGTCCTTGCCGACCAGTTTTGCCTCATAGGCCTGGTCGATCGCGGCCTGCAGATGCTCGCGCTCGCGGATGAACTCGCCCCGCACATAGATGTAGCAGGCATGCGCGTTCATCGCGAAGCTGGCGAGCAGACAGCCTTCGACCAGCAGATGCGGATCATGCCGCATGATCTCGCGGTCCTTGCAGGTGCCGGGCTCGGACTCGTCGGCATTGACGACCAGATAGCTCGGCCGCCCGTCGGTGGATTCCTTCGGCATGAACGACCATTTCAGGCCGGTCGGGAATCCGGCGCCGCCACGCCCGCGCAGGCCGGAGGCCTTCATCTCGTTGATGATCCAGTCGCGCCCCTTGTCGATGATCGCCTTGGTGCCGTCCCACGCGCCACGGCGGCGCGCGCCCTCAAGCCCCCAGTCGTGGAGGCCGTAGAGGTTCTTGAAGATGCGATCCTTGTCGTCGAGCATGACTTGAAGCTTCCTCAGATCAACGATTGGACTGCGCGTAAGCGAGACCCGCGGCGCATCCGCCGAAGGTCAACGCCCACAACAGGCTGGATTCGAGCGTCGCGCTCAGCGCGTAACGCTGCAGCAGAAAAATGAAAACGGCCGCCGCGATGGCGTGCATGCCGATATAGCGCCAGTTCTTCATCGCGCTGACCCTTCCCTGCCCGATCACGGGCAATGTGCCGTCACGCTTCATGTGGTTTCCTTCAGCGTCGTCGGCCCGCCCACCGGCGCCGAGAACTGACGGTCGATCTGCGGTCCCGGCTTCGGCGGATTGCCTGACGCGAAGCCGTCGAGCACCTTGCCGAAGTTTTCCTTGGTCAGGTCCTCGTAGGTGTCCTTCCAGATCAGCACCATCGGCGCATTCACGCAGGCGCCCAGGCACTCGACCTCTTCCCAACTAAAATTGCCGTCCTTCGACAGATGGAACGGATCGTGATGGATGCGGCTCTGGCACACCTTGATGATGTCCTCGGCGCCGCGCAGGCGGCACGGCGTGGTGCCGCAGACCTGCACATGGGCTTTCTTGCCGACCGGCTGCAGTTGAAACATCGTGTAGAAGGTCGCCACTTCCAGCACGCGGATGTAGGGCATTTCGAGGAGGTCGGCGACGGCGCGGATCGCAGCCTCCGACACCCATCCCTCATGCTGTTCCTGGACGCGCCACAGGATCGCAATCACTGCGGACGCCTGGCGACCCGGCGGATACTTTTCAATCTGCGCCTTGGCCCAGGCGAGGTTCTCTTCCGAGAACGTGAAGCTCGCGGGCTGCAATTCCTTCGGTGCGAGGCGGCGGACGGACATCGTTCAGTCTCTCATTGCACGCGGCGCCCGGCTTTCGCATTGAGCGCATCGATCCGGGCGAGCCAGAATGCGCTTGCGGTGCCGAACACGTTGTAGCCGACATGGGTTGAAACCTTGATCCGGTTCAGAATCGAAAGGTCGGTCACGGTTTCAAGGCGATTGCTGCGCGGGTCATAGACGATCAGCTTCAGCGGAGTCTGTTCGAGGATGTAGCGCGACACGGTGTGTTGGGGATCGTTGCCGTGTTCCTCACAGAGCAGCACGCTGTCACCCTGCATCAGCCGCACGCCGCCCTTCATGGCCTCGATCTCGACGCCCTCGACGTCAAGCTTGATCAGATATTTGCCGCCGGGGGCGACCTTGCCGTCGTCGAGCAGGTTATCCAGCGCGATGACCGGCACCTCCTCGCCATCAGACTGGTCGCCGGCAATGCTGAAGGCCTCATGCTTGGTGCCGGACAACCGCGCGGTGCCGCGTGTCGCGCCGATCGCGCATTTCATGGCTTCGAAGCGATTGCCGTTGATTTTGGCGTTGTTGGCAAGCTTCGGAAAATTCTGCCCTGATGGTTCGATCGCGATCGCCTTGTGCGAACCAAACGGCTTGCTCGATACCAGGACCGACCAATAGCCGTAATTGGCGCCGCAATCGAGCAGCGTGTAGTCGACGTCGGCGGAATCCTTGAACAGCAATTCAAGTTCGTTCTCGTAGTGGTAGGTGCGGTTGAGCAGCTTGCTCCAGTAGCCGTCGCCATAGGGAAATTCGAAGACGGCGTCGGGATTGAGTTTGATCTGGATGCCGCGCTCGGGCAGCGTCGTGCGCAACAGGTTGGCGCACATATTGTAGCCGCGGTGCGAAAAATTCGACGCCACCTTCGATCCCAGCACCAGCGCAACCGCGGCCAAACGCTCCCACGCGTTTACGCCTACGAGCACGCCCGAAGCCCGGTCAAACTGGATGGGCGCCTGCGCCATCACCGATCGACCTCTCCGAACACGATATCGAGCGAGCCGAGAATGGCGGAGACGTCGGCGAGCAGATGGCCTTTGCAGATGAAATCCATCGCTTGCAGATGGGCAAAGCCCGGCGCGCGGATCTTGCACTTGTACGGCTTGTTGGTGCCGTCGGAGACCAGATAGACGCCGAACTCGCCCTTCGGCGCCTCGACCGCGGCGTAGACCTCGCCGGCCGGCACGTGCACGCCCTCGGTATAGAGCTTGAAGTGATGGATCAGCGCTTCCATCGAGCGCTTCATCTCGCCGCGGCGCGGCGGCGCGATCTTGTTGTCCTCGACGACGACCGGACCCTGGCCATCAGGCGCGCGCAGTTTTGCGATGCACTGCTTCATGATGCGCACGGACTGGCGCATCTCTTCCATGCGGATACAGTAGCGGTCGTAGCAGTCGCCATTCTTGCCGATCGGAATATCGAAATCCATTTCGGCGTAGCACTCATAGGGCTGCGCCTTGCGCAAGTCCCAGGCTGCGCCCGAGCCGCGCACCATCACGCCGGAAAAACCCCACTCCCAGGCCTGCTGCAGCGTCACCACGCCGATATCGACGTTACGCTGCTTGAAGATGCGGTTGCCGGTGAGAAGCGTTTCGAGGTCGGCGACGACCTGCAGGAACGGATCACACCAGGTCTCGATGTCGTCGATCAGTTTTGGCGGCAGGTCCTGATGAACGCCGCCGACGCGGAAATAGGTCGCATGCATGCGCGCGCCGGAGGCGCGCTCATAGAACACCATGAGCTTTTCGCGCTCTTCAAAGCCCCACAGCGGCGGGGTCAGCGCACCGACGTCCATCGCCTGGGTGGTGACATTGAGCAGATGCGAAAGGATGCGGCCGATCTCGCAATAGAGCACGCGGATCAACTGGCCGCGGCGCGGCACGGTGATGCCGAGCAGCTTTTCCGCCGCCAGGCAGAATGCATGCTCCTGGTTCATCGGCGCGACGTAATCGAGCCGGTCGAAATATCCAATCGCCTGCAGATAGGTCTTGTGCTCGATCAGCTTTTCCGTGCCACGGTGAAGCAGGCCGATATGCGGATCGACGCGCTCGACGACTTCGCCGTCCAATTCAAGGACGAGACGCAGCACCCCGTGCGCCGCCGGATGCTGCGGTCCGAAGTTGATTGTGAAGTTTCGGAGATTTTGCTCATTCATGATCGTCAGGCCTTCGGCTCAGCCTTCTCATCGCCCGGCAGCGGATAGTCCGCGCCTTCCCACGGCGAGAGGAAATCGAATTTGCGGAATTCCTGGTTGAGGCGGACCGGCTCGTAGACCACCCGCTTCTCCTGGTCGTCGTAGCGGACCTCCACGAAGCCCGTGAGCGGAAAATCCTTGCGCAGCGGATGGCCGTCAAAACCGTAATCCGTCAGCAGCCGCCGCATGTCGGGGTGGCCGGTGAAGATCACGCCGTAGAGATCGTAGGTCTCGCGCTCGAACCAGTCGGCGCCGGGAAACACGTCGATGATCGAGGGCACCTGCGTGGTCTCGTCGGCCTCGGCGCGGATGCGGATGCGCTCGTTCAGCGTCGGCGACAACAGATGATAGACCACGTCGAAGCGCTTCTCGCGGCCGGGATAGTCGACCGCCGTCACGTCAGTGATGTTGATGAAGCGCAGCGCGGGATCGTCGCGCAGGTACTTCATCACCTCGACAATCTTGCCCGCATCTACCGTGACGGTGAGTTGGTTGAACGCGACCGCATGGGCGCTGGCCGCGCCGCCAAGCGCGCTAACAATCGTCTGCCCAAGAGCGTCGAGCTTGCCGTCGTCCATTACCTAAAACCTTAGCGTTCGATGGTCCCGATGCGCCGGATCTTCTTCTGCAGCAGCAATATGCCGTAGAGCAGCGCCTCCGCCGTCGGCGGGCATCCGGGCACGTAGATGTCGATCGGCACGATGCGGTCGCAGCCGCGCACGACCGAATAGGAATAGTGATAGTAACCGCCGCCATTGGCGCACGAGCCCATCGATATCACGTAGCGCGGCTCAGGCATCTGGTCGTAGACCTTGCGCAGCGCCGGCGCCATCTTGTTGGTCAGCGTGCCCGCCACGATCATGACGTCGGACTGCCGCGGCGAGGCGCGCGGCGCAAAACCGAAGCGCTCGACGTCGTAGCGCGGCATCGACACCTGCATCATCTCGACCGCGCAGCAGGCAAGACCGAACGTCATCCACATCAGGGATCCCGTCCGCGCCCAGGTGATCAGATCGTCGGCGGCGGCGACGAAGAAGCTCTTGTCCGAAAGCTCGTGGTTGACCTCGAGGAAGAACGGATCATTGGCGCCGACCGGCCGGCCGGTAGCGGGATCGAGAATGCCCTTCGGCGCCTGCGCGATCGCGGGCGAAGAGCCTGTTGCTGTCGGGCTCAGTCCCATTCCAGCGCGCCTTTCTTCCACTCATAAGCAAAGCCGACCGTGAGGACGGCGAGGAACACCATCATCGACCAGAAGCCGGTAGCGCCGAGCTTGCCGAAGGCGACCGCCCACGGGAACAGGAACGCCACTTCGAGGTCGAAGATGATGAAGAGGATCGCGACCAGATAGAAGCGGACGTCGAACTTCATACGGGCGTCGTCGAATGCGTTGAATCCGCATTCATAGGCGGAGAGCTTTTCCGGATCCGGCTGCTGGAACGCGACCAGGAACGGAGCGATCAGGAGCGCCAGACCGATCAGGCTCGCCACCCCGATAAACACGACAAGTGGAAGGTAATTCTGCAGGATGCCGGTCATCGGCGGTGCCTTTTCCTGCGGATTTGGCCGCAGATTCGTTGATTGGAATTATTCTTGGCTTAGCGCAGCGCAACAGAGGGCGCAAGACAAGCCGGCTTGAGGGTAATGCCTGCGTTTGACGCATCCGCAGAACCCGAAAAAGTGTTGCGTTCCGGCCTCGCCCGACCAACGCGCGCCGGGCCGCAAGGTGCCGAATTTCAGTTCAAATCCTTTTCATCCGCGAGCATCTGGGCGGCCGTGTCCGTCAGGCGGTCGATCTGCCCCAGCAGTACCTCGAGCTCGTCCTTGCCCAGCTGTTCCAGGAGCCGCCGGTTGCGCTCCTGCGCGCCAGCCACAATGGTGTCATGCGCCGCCAGGCCCGCCTTGGTCAGGCAAACCAGCGTCTCGCGGTTGTCCCGCGGATTGACCTCCTTGGCGACTAGCTTCCGCGTGACCAGTTCCGCCAGTGCGCGGCTGATCTGCCCCTTGTCCATGCCGACCGCTTCCGCGAGCCTGATGACGCTCATCGGCGGCCGCCGCCCCAGCGAGGCCACCAGGCCGAACTCCACCGAGGACAGCCCCGCCAGCCGCTTGTAGCGCAGGATCGCGCCGCGCTTGAGCAGATTGGCCAGCACCATCAGCCGCGACGACATCATCGCGGTGATCGGCGCCAGCTCCTCAGCCGCAGCGGGCGGCGGCGCAGCCTGCTTTCCCGGTTTCTGGTTCATAGCAAACCTCTGCCAACAAAGTAGGCCGGTGCCAAGCTCGCCAGCGATGGCGATTGAACAAGGCAATCGACCGATACGACATGACGATCGTTGATATTGTCATCGATTTGCATTTCACAAAACTTCCATACGACCGCGGCGCCAAAAGCCGCGGCGGCAGGAAACGGCATGAACATTACGCAGCGGGATCGCGATCTCGGGATCGGCTATGCCATGAAGCCGTCCACCACGCGGACCGAACTGACCTCGGTCGGCTGCGGCACGCCGATGGGCGAACTGCTGCGGCGCTACTGGCACCCCGCCGGACTTGTTGCCGACGCCACCGATATCCCCAGAAAACTACGCGTGCTCGGCGAGAACCTGGTGCTGTTTCGCGACAGGCACGGTCGCGCCGGCCTCTTGCACGCCCGCTGCTGCCATCGCGGCACCACGCTCTATTACGGCAAGGTCGAGGAAGACGGCATCCGCTGCTGCTACCACGGCTGGAAGTTCGACACCGAGGGCCGTTGCCTCGAACAGCCCTGCGAGCCCGAGGGCGGCCTGTTCAAGGACAAGGTGCGGCAGCCCTGGTATCCCCTGCAGGAACGCTACGGCCTGATCTTCGCCTACCTCGGGCCCGCCGAGAAGCAGCCGGCCCTGCCGCGCTACGATGCCTGGAAAACATGGACGATGGCGAGTTCGTCGAGGCCGATGATTCTTCCATCGGTGGCGGCGGCCCCGCCGTCATCGCCTGCAACTGGCTGCAGCATTTCGAAAACGTGGTCGCCCCCTACCACGTCCCGGTGCTGCACGGCTCTTTCTCGCGGCCGCAATTCACCAACATGATGGCCTCGATGCCGGAGGTGAAGTTCGAGATGTCGCCGTGCGGCGTCCTCGTGCGCTCGATCCGACGTCAGGACGACGGCAAGGTGTTTTATCGGGTGACGGAAGCCGCCCTCCCCACGCTGCGTGCTCCGCGACACCACGATGGGCCTGCTGGCAAGCTTCGGTTTCGTGCTGTTCTATTCGCTGCTCGGCATCCCGATCGCGCGCCTCGCCGATCGCTTCAACCGCCGCAACATCGTGGCCGTTGCGCTGACGTTCTGGAGCGCGATGACGGTTTTCTGCGGCCTGGCGCACAGCGTGACGACGCTGGCGCTCGCGCGCATCGGCGTCGGCATCGGCGAATCCGGCGGCACGCCCGCCTCGCAGTCGATCATTGCCGATCTCTTCAGCAAGAACGAACGCCCCGCGCGCGCTCGGCGTCTACGCCATCGGCACTTATCTCGGCGTATTCCTCGGCTATTTCATCGGCGGCTATATCAACCAGTACCACGGCTGGCGGACGGCGTTCTATGTCGCCGGCCTGCCCGGCATCGCAATCGCCGCGGTGCTGTGGCTGACGATCTCCGAGCCGAAGCGCGTGGCGATGGCGGAGACGTTCACGCCGGAGCCGATCAGGCCGACGCTCGGCTTCCTCGCCTCGCAGCGAACGTTTGTCATTTTGCTCGCCGGCTTTTGTCTCACCACCTACACCAACTACGCGACCTCGGCCTGGATTCCGCCGTTCCTGGCGCTTCCTTCTTTGTTTTTATTATTGTTTTGATCCCGGCCCGCGGCCCGCATCGCTATAGGTTAGGATCTGTATGTGATCTACATCACGGATGGTTTGGCAGAAAACAGGCGAAATACCGGCCGAATGAAACCATTTTGCCTAAACCGCGAAACGATCCTGAAACACATGGGGCGTACCCCTCTCACAGCAGGGACGCGGAAGGCGTCCGGGAGGCATCACATGAACCACTCAATTCACTCAGCGGATCGCAGTACCCACCTGAAGATCGTGGTTGTCGCGCTCGTGGCGGGTATCGCGGTGGCAGCCTTCGGCATTTCCGCCCGGACCGGTGCGGATTACAGCCAGACCGCGCAGGTCGTGAAGGCCGGCAAGGCGGTGGTCGTCACCAGTTCGAACACCTCGACGGTGCGTTAACGGTATCGATTTTATTGGAATAAAAACGGCCGCCTTCGGGCGGCCTTTTTGTTTGCGGCTGGTCGTGAAGAAATCGGTATCAAGCCATTGAAAAATGGCGCAGCGCCCTTACTCGGCGAACATTTGAAATCTCCTCGGACACACTGCGTGCAAGAAAGGGCTGACGACCCTGTCAGATGGGCAGCAGCACGATTTCCGAATACAGCCTGTCGAGGTCGCCGGCCGCGAGTTGCGGGGAACGGTAACAGGCGCGCACCGGGAGTATCACACCTCGTGGCCGGACCGGAAAGAGCCGCGCCTCCCCGACGAGCGCCGCTGTCCGCTGTCGCCGCAGGATCGCTAGCTTGACGCGCTCGAGATGCCGCCACAGCAGCTCCGGTGCACTACAATGCAGGATGTCCGAATAGGGGATTCCCAGCGGCAGAACTCGCGCCAGTCCTCCCAGTCGGCTCGCCGCAACACGGTGAATGCGGCGCTTCACCACGAGATAGGCATAGTCGGCCCCGTCGCTGACGGTGAGCTGCAGGGTGTCATACGTCGCGTGATCGTCGAAGATCTGTCGTTGTTCGCCGGTCAACCTCTCGCGGATCACAGCCGGATCGAAGCTGATGACCGGCCGGTTCGGCCCGAACAGCGTCTCGGCCTGTAGCAATGGCGGCATGGCGATCCTGTGCGACTCCAGCAGCTTGAAACGCTGCGCCATGAGGGCAGCCCAAGATGTCGGCTGCGGGGTGAAGCTCGTATAGGTGAGGTCCTCGTCCTCCAGCAGCGAGGCAAGCAGGGCCATGCCCCAGCCGCGGTACTGCGCGTGTACGACCCAGGAGGACAGATTGCAGACGAGCACGGCCTCCCCGTTCACCTGCCGCCGGGCGGTAACAGCCCCGATGAACCCAGCGATTGCGTCGCCGTCAAGGAGTATGAAGCCGCGCCCGTGATCGGACCACTCATGGTCGAACAGCCGACGCCATGTCGCGGCATTGATGCCCGACTCGCGGAAGGATTCCTCAAGGAAGCGGCAGATCGGCTCCCGGTCGTCCGGACCCACGGCACGGAGACGCGGGCCGGACTGACTAAACTGCTGCGCCGTCACTGCCTCCTCGCCGACGGAGAGGACCGTGATCAGGCCTTCGATCGAGTGCGCCGCCAGGAAGGCCGAGAGGGGCACGGGATGCCCGGCATAGCTCTCGATCTCAAGCAGCAGGCTCACCACTGTGAGCGAGTCCGCACCGAAGCCAAGAAGATTATCGGACCAGCCGATGTGCGCAACGCCCAGCACGCGTTCGCAGATCGCCTGCAGGTCCTGCCGTAGCCGGTCAGGGTCCGGGACCGCCCCACGGCCTGGCGGTGGCCCCCTGACACCCGGAGGCACTCGGAGAACCGGATGCTTGGCAATGGCATCAAGGCATTCCGGGTTCAGCAGAGCGTCGCGATTTCGTACAAGGCGGCCATTCACCGCGTCCCGCGCCGCGGCTTCGGACCGCTTGCCGTTGAAGGTGACAGGAAGCGCCTCGACTTGTGCAATACGCGCCGGCACGAAGGCCAGCGAGCCGCACCGCGCAAGCTCCGAGCGGATGTGATTCGCCATCTTGTCGTTGAGTACCAGACCTTCGCGCAGCACGAGCAAGAGAACCATGCGTGAGCCGCCTGGCTCCTCTTCTGCTTGCTGTTCGACCGCGATAGCCTCGAGGACATCCTCGATACAATCGAGGATGCGGTAGATCTCCCCGGTGCCTGTGCGGATGCCGCGCACATTGAGAACTCCGTCGGAACGGCCATGCAACCGCCAACCGCCATGGGGCGTGGCTTCGATCAGATCGCCATGCGTCCAGAGGCCGGGGTTCTGGGCGAAGTAGGCGGCATGAAAGCGCGTGCCGTCGACATCACCGTGAAAGCCAAGGGGGCGCGAGGGAAAAGGGTTGCCGCAGACGAGCTCGCCGATGCGCGCCTCCGGATCGTGAGGCGGCGGGAGCGAGCGGACATCGAGGCCGAGGCTGCGGCACTGTGCCTCGCCGCGATGGACGGGCAGGTCCGGATTGCCCAGGACAAAGCAGCCGATGATGTCGGTGCCGCCCGAGATCGACTGCAGCGGCATCGCCGCCTTCACTTCGCCGCGGACCCAGTCGTACTGGCGGGGATACAGGATGGAACCGGTGGAAAGCATAGCCCGCAGGGCTGAAAGGTCGAACATCCGACCCGGGGAAGAGTCTTTCTGCTCGCAGAAGTGCAGATAGGCAGGATTGGTGCCGAAGACGGTCACGCGCTCCTCGGCGACGATCCGCCAGAACGTGTCTGGCGCCCCGAGCGGCCCATCGTAGAGGACAATCTCCACGCCGGAGGCGAGCGCGGAGAGCTGCCAGTTCCACATCATCCAACCGCAGGAGGTCTGGAAGAACAGCTTGTCGCCCGGCCCGAGATCACAGTGCAACCGGTGCTCTTTCACATGCTCCAGCAGGGTGCCGCCGGCACCATGCTGGATGCATTTTGGCGCGCCCGTGGTGCCGGAGGAGAACATGGTGAACATTGGCTGGTTGAACGGATGGCGCGGCCAGCCGGGTGGGTCCTTGTCGGTGTCGTCATCGCGGATCAGATCGGCAAGCCTGTGCAGAGGCACCATGATCTCGCCGGCGGGAAGCGAGCCGTCGTCCAGAGCAATTATCGCGGTAAGGCCCGGCAGGCCGGCCGCCGCTCCGACGACGCGCTCGGAGACGGGGACGCCCGGATCCCATGGCTCCGCTCTGAGGCAGCCGAAGAGCGCCACAGGCTCCAGAGGGGCGAAGCGCAGGAGGATCGCAGGCACACCCATGTCCGGCGCGCAGCTAGCGAAAGTCGCACCAATGGCCGCGGTGGCCAGGCAGGCAATGACCGCCTCGGCGTTGTTGCGTGCAATCGCCACGACGTGATCGCCAGGGCGCACACCGAGCTGCTGCAGCGACTTCGCCAACCGGGCAACCGTGCAGCGCAGAGGGCCCCGCGTGAGCCGGTCGCGGCTGCCGTTAGCATGGCAGGCCGTCAAGACCGACTGGCCGGGACTGCCGGTGAGGAGGCATTCGGCGTAATTGAGACGAAGATCTGGGAAGAAGCGCGCCGTCTCGCAGGCATCGCCGACGCAGACCGGCTCGACCCCGCCGTGCCAGGGCAGGTCGGACCACTCCAGGAAGAGGCGCCAAAAGCGGCGGAAGTCCTCAACCGAGAAGCGGTCCATCGCAGCATGATCAGGCAGGTGCTGTCCCGTCCGGACCTCGCACCATTGCCTGAAGGCAGTCAGTTGCGAATGCGCGACGGCCTGATCATCGGAACGGAACACCCCTTCCGCGAGACTCCCATGAAAAGACCCTGCACTATTAGTCAGAGGCATCCCCATGGGCCGCTCCATCTCAAGCGCTAGTAGGCACTTTCATTGGGAGAATAATTGGGGAAAGAGTGCAATCGCAGATACAATCCGTAGGTAATCATTTGGCGGTAGCCGCGCAGGCGAGTGCATCGCGCATCTGAATATGAATTGTGATTACGCGACATCCCGGCCCCTGTTGCACAGTTTGGAGGGGCTGTTGTTCTCGGCCTATCGGACCGGTGGCGAATGGTTCGTGGCGGGCCGTCCGCTGCTGCTCACATAGCCCCCAAGCCTCAGCCGGGCCGTTCGTCTTGTTGATTGACCGCGCTCGACGTGAAGTTAAAAGGACACGACAATGGACGATGGATGCACCGAAAGCGGCGCCAAGATCACGATCGAACGTCGAGGACGTATCCTTCTGATCGGGATCAACCGACCTTACGTTCACAATCGTATTGACCCCGAGGCATATCATGCTCTTGCAAAAGTCTATTACGACTACGATCACGATAGTTCGCTGAGAGCGGCCGTCCTTTTTGGGCAGGGCGAAAACTTCTCGCGCGGCGTTGATGTCGACGCATTCACGGAGCTTGCCAAGACTGGAAAGCCGACCGCACTCGTCGAAGAAGAGCTGGATCCTCTCGGAAAGATCAAGTGCCTGAGCAAGCCGCTGATTGTGGTCGCGCATGGCGATACATGGAACATGGGGCATGAACTCCTGCTCACCGCGGATATCCGGATCGCTGCCGCCGATACTCGATTCGGCCAGGATGAAAACACTCATGGCCGCTTTCCGGGTGGTGGTGCGACGGTGAGGTTCGTCCGCGAGGCAGGTTGGGCGAACGCGATGAGATACATGCTGACGGGCGACCATTGGGGAGCGGACGAAGCGCGCCGCATTGGGGTCGTTCAGGAGATCGCGCCTGACCGCGAGAAGGCACTTGCTCTTGGTATCGAGATCGCGGAACGGGTCGCCGGCTGCGCGCCGCTCGGCATCCGAACGACGCTCGCATCAGCGCACCTCGCGATAGATGGGGCAGAGAACGCAGCCTACCGCGAACTCGATGCACAATATGGCGCGCTATATCGCACGAACGACTTTCTGGAGGGGCGCAAAGCCGAGGCGGAAGGCCGCCTGCCGATTTATGTCGGCAACTAACGGGCGCCTCATCCATCGATCATTGGATGCGGTGGTTCGGCAGCGCTACCTGACAGTTCAGGCCAAACCTGGCCAAAAGTATTCCGCGAAGCCTATGGAAATACTTTTCCAGAAACGGGAACCAGCTAAGCCATTTGAGCGGCCCGAGACATAGGTGACATTTCGTACCGGACACATGGGTTACACTTTTCGCTTTTTTTGCAAGCGGGAGGTGTGGATGCCGTGGAAAGCGAGTTCGGTGATGGAAGAACGGCTTCGCTTTGTTGCCCGCCTGTTGGACGGGGAGGCCATGACGGAAGTGTGCCGGGAATTCGGCGTCTCCCGCAAGACCGGCTACAAGATTTTCGATCGCTACAAGGAGCATGGGCTTGAGGCGCTGAGCGATCGCTCCAGACGGCCGGTGCGCTATGCCAACCAGCTCCCGGAGCAGATCGAGGGCCTGATCGTCCGCCTCAAGGCCGAGAAGCCGCACTGGGGCGCACGCAAGATCCGGGAACTGCTGGTCAGGCGGCTCGACGGCGATATTCGGGTTCCGGCCAAAAGCACCATCCATGCGGTCCTCGATCGCCATGGCCTGGTCAGGCGCAGCGGCGGGCCGCGCCACCGCGCGCGCGGCACGCCGCTATCCGCGGGCGCCGGCCCCAATGATCTGT
>NZ_PYCN01000080.1 GCF_003062295.1 Bradyrhizobium algeriense
ACCCACCAGCCCGCCGCAGCGGAAGCCGCTTGACAGCGCCTCTGTCCGCCTTTCCCGCAGGCAAGCGGGAGTTGGACGGCGAAGCCTCGCTGAAGGGACTCTCCGTGTGCTGCGCTCGGGGATAGAGCCCCTCGGCGCCGATCCATTCCCGCCAGCTTGCGGGTGCCGAGCCGACCGCAGTGTAGAATCATGCCCTCGTCGCCCGCAGGTATCGAAATTCTAATCTGCGAAAATGCCGGCTCGGATGGCTCAAAATGTCTGCGCCATATGGAATCAGATATCGCCAATCCTCAATAACTTCATTCCGCTGTCGCGAACGAGCCGTTCCGTCTCGCTAAAGTCAATCCGCTCGACACCTTCGCCATGCCCAGACCTTAAGTGTCCATGAATCTCAGACTCAATGATGAGAACCCAGTGTTCATTTGGCCCTGGATAGCCGCCAACCTCAGAAACTAATCCAGCCTAGCGTTTGCCAGGAACCACGAGAGCTTAAATCTTGTCTCACCGATCCGTTTTGCTCCTAAAGGTCCTGCCGGTTTGTTCGGCCTCACCCATGCTCATTCCCACCCCCAGTGGCTCTTCGGCCCGTGCCGTAGGTTCCACCACAGCATCCGACCGAGACGGTAGCGGATCCAGCAACTTCGAATTCTATCGCACTTGACTCGGCTTTGGCGGCTCGGGCGGAGGTTGATCTTTTGGCACGAATACTTGGCAGGAAACAGCAATGCTACCGCCTCGTACCGCATTCAGGGTAATGGTTGTGTCAGTGCTCGAATCTCGTCTGATAAAAGATGCTTTGGTCCCGATCAATACTCTCGCGCCGTGAGCGATTCTTTCTAAGGTGCTGCCGCGATGAACCGTGAATTCGGTTATCACTGGAAGGGCGACTTCGTAGCTGTGATAGCTTACGGTGAAATTTATTCCAGCTTTTGGCGACGGCCGCTGCACTGCAACCCATCGCGGCTTGCTATACATTTTGCCCAGTTTCGGCGACGCCCGGTCCGAGGTACTGCTCGGAAAGAAAACCTGCTGCCGTTTCGTTCTGCTGACGATCAGTCCTTAGGCAGTTCAGCCGCTTCCAGGCTCGATTTCGTCGGTGTTACTGTGATCGGCGACGAGCGTGCTGTGAGAGCCCTGTATAGTGACACCCGCGTACCCACCGCCTTCGCTAGCCCCAGTTTGCCGAGTTTTTGAGACTTGAAAGTGGCGCTGAATTTCGCTGCTGTTGGCGCTGCACGCCCAATAATGCTCTGCGGCTTGATAACTTCGGTCGTTTGTCCCAACCCGCTTTGTTAGTAGTGCATCGGACAATATGGCGTTGCAAGTATCCACGCCTTCAGCCTGTAACGCAGTTGGATAGGCGGTGAGCAAAAAGCAAGCGGGGCCGCGTTGACACCTCTGCGGACAATAGGCTGGGGTGCCATTTCTCGCTCTCGTCACAGAACTGCGGAATTCGTGGGTACCGACCGGAGCAGCGGACGCTCGTCGCGCGAGCCGACCAGCGCCGCGATCATGTCCATCAGCGTGATCCGCTGCCGCTCGATGTCGCTTGCGAACAGGTCTCTTGCATCGGGGCTCGTCCAATGAACCGACTGTAACACAGGTCAGCGACATCGCGGCGCAACTGCCACATCGCATCGAATGATTTCCTTGTAAGGCCCACCTGCTCGGGCGTCATTGATCAGACTAGCAGGCTGGTAAAGAATAGTTCTGTGATCTCAGTGACGGACGGCTCCTTCTCTCAGAAGTGACGACGGTCACAAATTCGTTTTTGCAGTTCCAGCAGTGCCAAAGATCGTGAACTTCCTGCCCATTGGCGCGTTCATGCCACTCGAGGTGGACTAATCCAGAGCTACACTGAGGGCATTTTTCGTGATGTGCTATTGAGCCCAGTGCCATGTGGAACGTCCCTCATTTCCCAGGTGCAGCATACGATTCCTGGTAGTGTCGGGAAATGATCTACGTCAACGATTTGCTCTTTTGGGGGACGCGCAGCTCGCCGGGAATGTCCGGGTGTCCGCTCCGGAGCGAATTTCGGATTCAACTCGGCCATTCCCGATCTCGCAAAAGGGGCATTCGCGTCGATTTTGCTGCGTCTCGGCCATGGCCGGTCTAGCGACAGAAGACATTCAGACAAGCGCACGATGTCGATCGATATGAGCCACCTCAGATATCAACCCGCGCGAGGGGCAAAGACTAGCGTAGCTCCCAGTGCGCACATGATGGCACCCGACACCTGTCGCATCTTGGCGAGGATTGACGGTCGCCTAGCAAGGCCGGCTCTCGCTTTCGCAGCCCAATGGGTCGCAACCAAGTCGGCGCTGGTGTTGAGTGCAACCGAGATGAGCCCGAGGACGATGAACTGCGCGGCGACGTTCGCGGATGGGTCGACAAACTGGGGATGAAGGCGAGAAAGAATGCGGCCGTCTTCGGGTTTAGTGCCTCGACGATGATGCCGTCGCGGAAGGCCCGACCCACCCCGGTCGTCTGCACCTCGGTCGGCTCGACAATGCGCGCTTCGCGCCAGGTCTTGAGCCCGAGCCAGATGAGATACAGGGCGCCCGCGATCTTCAAAAAAGTGAATGCCTCGGCGCTTGCCATGACGAGCGCAGATATGCCAACGGCGCCGCCGAACACGTGCACAAGGCCGCCGAGACCTAGGCCAACACTCGATGCCAACCCTTCCGTTCTGCCGCCGACAAGCGTTCGCGCCACGATATAGAAGATGCCTGGCCCCGGCGTGATCGCCACAAGCAGCGACGCTGCCAAGAACAGGAAGAAGGTCTGGAAATCCGGCATCGTCCACCCATCTAATCGCATCAACCAGTTCGTCTAGGGCCGGTCTTCGCACACGATGATTACGCTAACCTCAGGCCGGAATCGGAATGAGGGAAGCCACTTCCCGATCCTGCGGCTTTTCGCACGCCGCAAGGCCGGCGGCGACGCCGATGCGGTCAGCCTCGGGCCGGTTCTGGCTCATCTTGCGCTTGCCCTCGAACCTGGTGACCGGAATGCGCACTCCGATGATCCCTCGCAACTGGGAGGCAATGAAATCGGCGGGGGCATCGCTGACGGCCCAAGGCTTCGCGCGCGACTTCTCATGGATGTTCGTTAGGCGCGTGACCACCTCGAGCAGACGTTCGGGCTCCTGGAAGAACTCAACCGGCCCGTACGCGTGGACGGCGATGTAATTCCATGTCGGCACCACCTTCCTGGTTTCTTGCTTGGTCGCGTACCATGAGGGTGTCACGTAGGCTTCCGGACCCATGAAGATCGCCAGAGCTTCGCCGGTCGGAGCCGAACGCCATTATGGATTGCCTTCGCCAAGTGCCTGTACAGCACTCCGTGCTCTCCTTCGGTCTCATCGAGGAAGAGCGGCAAGGGTGTCGCAATCGGTCCGTCCGCGGTGGCCGTGACCAGGTTGGCGAGGCCGGCGGAGCAAATGGTCGCGCGGATGCTTTCGACCTCGTCATCTCTAAAGGCGGGGGGCACATACATGGCGGTTCTCCGTTCTCGTTCCTGAGATAGACCGAGCCTGGTACGGTTAGAACTGCCAGTTATCACTGATTTTGATGGTCCAGTTGGAGGGGCATGCGACTAGGACAATCGCCGCGAACGAAGCTGATCGACCGCTTGAGCCAGAAGCTGACAGCCGCGCTCGATCTGGCGCGCCTCCAGTGCGGCGTAACCCATGACAAGCCCGATAACGTCCGGCTGATGCCGGCGGCCAGGATGACGATGATTGAAGAGGGGGGCGACCGAATAGATGCCCACGCCCTTGACGCGAGCAGCCTCGATCAACGCTGCTTCGGACGTTTGGGGCAGATCGCGAAACCAGACCACCACATGCAAGCCGGCGGCTGCGCCGTCGATTTGGATTCGGTCGCCAAATCTGCGGCGCAAAGCGTCGAGCAGGATTTGCCGGCACTCGCCGTTGCGCCGTCGGACACGCTTGACGTGCCTATCGTATGCACCGGTCTCAAGCATCGTCGCGAGCGCTTCCTGCTCGATCAGCGGCGTGTGCCTGTCCATGATCTGCTTGGCCGCGGCGAACAGGGGCTGGAGTTCAGAGGGCACCACCAGATAGCCGATCCTCAGTGTAGGCGAGAGCGTCTTGGAGACGGTCCCAAGATAGATGACGTCCTCGCTACCTGCGAGCGCGTGCAGCGGGGGGACCGGCTTCGTGTCGTATCGGTACTCACTGTCGTAGTCGTCCTCGATTACGCAGGCATCGAACTTCCTTGCCCAGGCGAGCAACTGGTGCCGACGCGCGATCGGCATGACGCCGCCCAGCGGAAATTGATGCGACGGCGTCACGTACGCAAGCCGCGCTTCGATCTTCGCAACCCGCGCCGTGTCCAGTCCCTTGACGTCGACCGGAATCGGCACCGCGGCTGCCCTGGTGGCCGAGAAGACGTGCCTTGCCATCAGGTAGCCAGGGTCTTCCATGACGAACCGATCGTCGGAGTTGAGCAGCAGTCGCGCACACAAGTCGAGCCCTTGCTGCGAACCGTTCACGATGATGATTTGATCCACTTCGCATCGCACGGTGCTCGAACGCCAGAGATAGGGCTGCAGCGCCATCCGCAGCCGTCGAGAGCCGCAAGGATCGTTGTAGGCCAATCTCGCGGGCCGCCGTGTAATTGCAGCGACCGCGGCTCTTTTCCACGCGAGCACGGGGAAATCCGAAGGTGAGAGGTCACCATACCGAAAATTTGCGAGGAGGTTGCGAGGTTGCTCCTCCGAGCGCGGCGCGACCTGTCTCAAACGCTCACCGTAGCCCGACAGTCGCACCTTCCGTGACAATGGCCGCCACGTCGCGCGCACGCGCCCCCTCTCGACAACAGCTTGTGCAACGCGCGGTCGTGCGCCATGGCGGATCTCGATGAAGCCTTCCGCCGGCACGAAGCGCGCGATGCGTGTCCAAAATCCGACGTCGGCGCAAAGCATGTCAGGTTACATGCAGGGTACCCTACTGGGCGTGTGGATGTTTTTCAAAGCTTTGTCATGTGCTTAGTGCGCGGGGACAGCCTGGCACGTTGATTGCTAACTCAGATGAAGCGACAAGGTCGCGCAACAAGCAACATTGGGAGAAAATCATGGTGCTGTGCATGGCGTCCCCGGCTCCTTCGCTCAAAGTCGAGAACTGGCTGCGTGGCGAGCCCCTCACGAACTTCCAGCCCGGGAAAGTGTACATCGTCGAATTTTGGGCAAGTTCGTGCGGCCCATGTGTGGGGGTGATGCCCCATCTGATAGAGCTGCAATCAAAATACCAAGACGAGGGGCTTGAGGTCGTCGGAGTCGCAGCTAGTGAAGAAGCACCAACGGCGGATCAGGCTCGCACCAAGTTGGACGCATGGTTGACTGAAAAGTTCTCAAATCTGAACTATCGAATCGGGTTCGACAGTACAGGCGAAATGTACAAGCTTTGGATGGATGCCAGCTCTTCTCTTGGGATTCCGACATCGTTCGTCGTCGACCGCGACGGCCACATTGCCTTTATCGGTCATCCGATCGAAATCGACGACGTCTTGCCGAAAATTATCAACGGCACTTGGCGCACCAGCTATCAAGCTAAAGCCGCTGATGCGGAACGGATTGCGGCAGACCAACGCTTGGCGCGCGAACTCTCAATCCTCCAGACAATTGAACCGGCGATGGAAGCAAAGGATTGGCCGACAGCGCTCTCAGCGGTCGAAGAGGGCATTGCCGCGATGCCGGACAATCTCGAGTTCCGCGAGATTCATGCGGATCTGTTGCTTCACAAAATGCGCGACACGGCGACCGGCTTCCAGGTCTTACGCCAACTGGTTCGAGATGCGATTGAGAAACAGTCAGAGGCTGTGCATGGGCTGGCTACTGTGATGCGGCAACTGTTTGATCCGGAGAACGATAAGGCCCACCTTCCGCGTGCCGAGCGCTTTGCGATCGGCAGGGATGTGTCGGAACATATCCTCAATTCTGGGCAAGCTAGCGGTGATTCTTATTGGGTGGTCGCTCAGTATTACTACGAGAGTGGTGACAAGCAACGCGCGATCGAGCTGATCGAGCGGGCAATGACATGGCTAGACGATCCGAAAGCTATGCCGGACGCTATGAGGGAAGCTACGAAAAAGTATTATATGCCGCGGTTGCTCCAAACCTTGGCCAACTACAGGGGCGAGAAGGTTTGTTGCAGCGGGTCTTGTTCGATTTCGCAGGAAAAGTCTCCTGGAGCTCCCAAAATGCAGCCGCAGGAGGAGACATGAAGGGGGATGTTAATCGAAGATGCACGATCGGGGCTATTTAAGCGCCTTCGAAGCGCTCGCGACCAGCAGAATCATTCAGGGTGATTGCGACACGCAGGTCACAAGGAAAGCCGCGCTTCGATCTTCGCAAGCCGCGCCGTGTCCAGTCCCTCGACGTCGACCGGAATCGGCACCGCGGCTGCCCCGGTGGCCGAGAAGACGTGCCTTGCCATCAGGTAGCCAGGGTCTTCCATGACGAACCGATCGTCGGAGTTGAGCAGCAGTCGCGCACACAAGTCGAGCCCTTGCTGCGAACCGTTCACGATGATGATTTGATCCACTTCGCATCGCACGGTGCTCGAACGCCAGAGATAGGGCTGCAGCGCCATCCGCAGCCGTCGAGAGCCGCAAGGATCGTTGTAGGCCAATCTCGCGGGCCGCCGTGTCATTGCAGCGGACCGCGGCTCTTTTCCACGCGAGCACGGGGAAATCCGAAGGTGAGAGGTCACCATACCGAAAATTTGCGAGGAGGTTGCGAGGTTGCTCCTCCGAGCGCGGCGCGACCTGTCTCAAACGCTCACCGTAGCCCGACAGTCGCACCTTCCGTGACAATGGCCGCCACGTCGCGCGCACGCGCCCCCTCTCGACAACAGCTTGTGCAACGCGCGGTCGTGCGCCATGGCGGATCTCGATGAAGCCTTCCGCCGGCGAGTTGCTCATAGGCGATCGTCACCGTACCGCGAGACACGCCGAGTTCCCCGGCGAGGGCGCGGGACGACGGCAGCAGCCCACCGGCGCCGTACACGCGCCCCAGGATCTGATCCCTAAGCGCTTCGTAGATCTGACGCGCTCCCATTCGCGGGGTGCGGTGCCTAGACTACTTTCCGGCGCAAAATTCGCGCTTCTAACCAGACTGGTCAACCGCGCGGACAACGACAAGGCCCCGCCAGGGGCTGGCGGGGCCTTGAGAGGCCAGACTGAGCTGGGACGGACTACGGTTGGCGTGACTGGTTTTCCATCGCGCGTCCGATATTGATGAGGTTGTCGGCGACGACGCCGAGGCCGACCCAGCGTTTCATTCCGATGCTGCCCTTGTAGCGGCAGCGATCGAGCCCGTGTCGCCGCTTGACGACGCTGATACGTCCCTCGCATCCGGTTCGCCATTTCTGACCGTTACGGAACCAGCGCTTTTTCTGCTCACGCTTGCGCTCGGCGCTTTTGGTAGAGCGATTGGGAATGCAGACGCGTTTGACGCCTCTGGCTTTCGCTGCAGCTTCGTTCCTGGCGGAGTAAAATCCAGCAGTCGGCCACGACTGCGGCTCTTGGGATGCCGTCTCGCCAGCGCCTCATATACCGCAGCTATGATCTGTTCATCCGCCAGAACGCGGTCGGCATGCTCCATCCAACCTTCGCGAAGATCGCTCACTTCTT
>NZ_PYCN01000081.1 GCF_003062295.1 Bradyrhizobium algeriense
TCCGCGCCATCCCCTTGGTCTGCCGATTCTTGGCCACCTCCTCCCACGGCACTGGTCGACGCAGCTGCTCCCACATCGGGTTGAACAGCGCTTTGTCGATCTCCTCGACCAGCTTCACCATACCGACATAGCCCATGTAGGCGTGGTAGCGCTCCTGGTTGATGTCGAGCCAGGGCATCGCCGCTTTCCGCCATGGGTCATCCACTTCGCGGATTGAGCTTGCTGCATGTTTGATTCTCTTTGCATGGGCGTCTGCCCCATCAGCCCGGGCCACGCTGCATTGTCCTTGATCGAGATCGACCCCGATCAGCTATCCACACCACCGGAGGGAGTTTTCCATCAGGTCCAGCGGCTGCCTGAAGGAATCAGAAAGGACGACGCTTGCGCGCCCCCTCGGGTGGCGCCTGATGCACCCTGGGGATTGCACATTGACCCAAGCAAGGGCAGCGACGAAAATAACGAAGACCGAGATGACGGCTGCGGAAGCCAAGAGCGAATCGGTGCGCATGACGATCTCCATTGAAGCTGATGCGAATATATCGCCGTTTCAAGAGACGCGTCTTTGACCTTGATCAAATGAGGGCAAAAGAACCAGACGCGACGCGCTTCAACTTACGCCCGCAGACAGCGCTTCGGCGCGCGGCATCCAACAGGACGACGCCACGCGTAAAGGTGCGGATCACGCCATCACGTTCGAGCTTCGTGAAGGTACGACTCACCATTTCGGTGGTGAGCCCCAGATAATCCGCGATGTCCAGCTGTTTCATCGGCAGCGGCAGAATTTCTCCACCACATTCAATTCCACTCAGTCGGTCGCGGCAGCCGATCAGGAAGCTCGCCACCTTCTCTTCGGCGGAGTGCCGTCCGAGCAAGACCATATGTTCCTGTGCCCGGGCGAGCTCGCGGCCCGCCAACTCATTGATTCGGCGCAACAACCGCGGCCGGTTCTCGGCGAATGTCGCGAACGATGCTCTGGAGATTTGGCACAGCGCGACACGGCCGATTGCGAGCGGAAAACTCGTGCTGCGGTAAGCCGGAGAGCCCGAGGAAATCGCCCGGCTATTGTCACCGGATTTGAATTGACCGACCAGATTATGGCGGTCCTTTGCTTTTGTGATCTGGGACGCGATTTGTCGGCCTCATCGTAAAGTGATGGTGGAACAAACCTGTCTTTGTAGTGATCTCAACAGCGCCACATACTCCTGATCGCGATTGTTGGTCTTGCCAAAACATCATTGCCCGAACGCTCAGTAAGCAAGGCTGGAAAAAGGCGCACTTTGACATCGATCCGGAAGTCAACCTCTTGCGTTTTATGCCCCGCCAACGCATCTACCGCAGTGCGGTGGCGCCATGCGCTATCGCTGCCCTCTTGGGCGTTTCCTCCCTAGACTTGGGCCGCTTGTTCGTTCAAGCGGCCTTTTTTCTTGGTCGCCGTTGTGGCGGCGCTCGGCCATTCACTCGGCAAGTCGCTCGCGCACACGCCCCATATTTTGTTATCGTCTTTACGGCCACGGCCGTCGCGGCCACTGTCTCAGACCCCGCCATGTTCCGCTCCGGTCGGGAGTTTGCTGCCTGGCTCGGCTCGGCCTGACGCCAAGGCAGAACTCCACGTGTGGGAAGGAAAGGCTCGGCCATATAAGGAAGCAGGGGGACGCCCATCTCCGGCACTTGCTGATTATTGGGGCACGCAACGTCGTCCGGTACCCAAAGGCGCGATCACGGGTCGGAGCGGCCTGGATCGACGCACTACTTGAGTGACGTCGCCCCATAGTCGTTGCAATCGCCGTTGCCAACAAGTTAAGAAGCTCGGATCATCTGGGCGATGATGACGACCGGTGAGTTCTATCGGCCGAAGGCTGCGGGGTGAACTGCCAAGCAGGCTGGCCACTTTAGGTGTGAGGGCAGATGACAGCATGATGGAAACCGGCGGAGCTGGGGATCGAGAAAACCCGAAGAGCTTTAAGCGCAACAAGCGCGAACCCGTTGATGAGGCCTCGATCCGCGATCTCCATCAGGGCCAGCGGCCATGATATCGGTCGCACCAACAGGCCGTATACATGAACGCACCCGACCGATCTCCAAAACGCTGTCGAAATCCCTTGCACCCGCGGGGCCGTCTATACACGAAGCTCTCGATGAAACCGTTCTGCATCGGTTTCCCCGGCGCGATGAAGTGCCAGTCGATGACTGTGTCCTTGCTCCAGGCGAGCATGACATTGCAGGTGAACTCGGTGCCATGGTCGGGTACGATCTTCCGGGCTTGCCGCGTCGCTCGACGATCGCCGTCAGTTCGCGGGCAACGCGCCGTCCTGAGATCGACGTATCTGGAATAGCCCCAGGCACTCTTTGGTGACATCGTCGACGATGTTGAGGATACGGAAGCGTCGGCCATTGGCGAACTGGTCGTGGACGAAATCCAACGACCAGCGTGCATTCGGCGTCGCTTCCAGGCTCGGCGCCCGCGTCCCCACAGCCTTGCGGCGGCCACGCCGCTTGCGGACGGCGAGCCCTTCCTCCCGATAAAGCCGGTAGATCCGGTTGATCCCGACGGCTCTCCCTCCCGCCGCAGCAGGATGAACAGCCGGCGATAGCCGAAACGCCGCCGCTCGTTGGCGAGATCGCGCAACCGGCCGCGCAGAGCCGCGTCTGGAGGGCGGGTGGAGCGGTAGCGGATCAGGGCCAGAACGAATTTCAAACTGGAATAAGCCCGTGGGGCAAGGTTACCTTGTTTCAAAAGTGCCGCGGGATCGAAAGCTGACCGAGATGGGCCGTTCGCACTGTTAATGTTAATGGAATGTCACTAATGCCTTGGGATGTGCGCGACGCTGAAAATCTGCTGTGCGAAGTCTGGGAGCTTTTGCTCGAAAAGTGCAAACAACCCTTCGTAACTTCAAGCGGCTTGTAAACTGTCAGCTCAAAACCTGCTTCGCTCGCGATTTCGCCATCTCATGGCCAAGGGCATTCACCGAAAAACGCTTCGGTTGGGCTTTTGACCATCGACTTTATTCGAACTGATCAATAAGTCCAGACTGTTCGATCATCTTCTCCGTCTTGGACCAGGCCTCGCCCGGCATCAGACGGATGATCTTACTGAAGACCTTGACGAACGCAGCCTTCGCCGCATCGTCGTCGAAATCCTCCGCCTCGTCTGCGGACAGCAGCGGGCGAACATCAGCCATGAAGTTTGGATTGTTGAGTTTCGTGAACATGCGCTTTTCGGCTTCAGCGCGGGATATCGATATCCCGCCAGCCGCGAGGTATTTGCCCAAGACTTCTACGGTCGTGCTCGCATCAAATCCCTCGAAGATATCGAGAGCGTGCGCAATGTCGATCAGGTCCCGCCCCTTATGGCATTGGAGCAGCGCGCGAAGCTTGGTCGAGAGTAATTCTTCGTTTGAAAACGTCGATATGTCGGCGGTGCCTGTAAACCACGTGTTTTCGACTTTAAATGGCAGAGATGGCGGTGTGTCGTAGGCAGTACGCTCCCGCGTGTTGATTTCGATCTTCAAACGGATTGGCGCAGGGTTGCTCTTGTCTTCGGCTTCGACCGAGTATTTGAGCTTGGGCGCAATTTCGCTTTGTACGAATTGCGGTTCGCCAAACCACGGATTCAGAACTTCGCGAACGCGGTCAACACCGGCCCTATCGGGCCTGCCGTGGTACACGAGGTCGATGTCTTCGGAGTAGCGCAACGGCTTTGGAAAATGCAGGTTGTTGAGCGCGGTCCCTCCGAGTTCCGCCTTCAAGAACTCATCCGAAAAGAGCGCGACCAGCGCTCGGCTGATGATCAGGTCTTGCTCGACCTGCCGTTGTTCGACCCATGGCGCTGTCTGCGACCATGCGACAATGTTGAGGGCCGGAATCATTCGTCAATCTCGGGGTAACGATGGACGATGACGTGCCAAACGCGTGCTGCGTACGAGCGGAGGTTCGCTTTCTTGAGCGTGCTCTTTGCGGTTCTGCGGCTCCAGCATTACCCAGGGCAGAGGTTTATAGTTTTCATGGAGATAGCTTTCCAAGGGACCTGCTACCTGCTCGTGACCAAGGCGCTCCAATAAATAACCGAGACGTTGGATGACCGTGCGCCCGAATTGCCGCGCCAGGGATGCAAGCTTGTCTGCTTTCATACGCGTCGCGAGATCGCTCAATACCGTCGCGATCGCGTCGATGCTACCAGCTACGTGCAGATACCGCAGGAGATCCAACGCGGTAAGTTCGGGCGACGAAAGTTTCATCGTGCCAGCGTCGGTTTTGAAATCCTGTAATGCGTTCGAGACCTGCGAAAAATCCTTGCGATAGTAGAATACGAGCATGGAGCGCCCGACCCGCATCTTGGGATCTGCTTGTTGGTGATGATCTGAAATTCCATCACCGCATGATGTGAGGCGCCTTGCAGTTCCGCGGCCTTGAGCGGTCCGACATAGTACGGTCGGTTCTCGTGGCGCATCAGTTGGTCAATGTACCAGGTCGGAGGCGGCGCGCCCCATGAGAGATATTGCGGCGGCACGATTACACAGAAGCCGTTTCGAGGACTTACGAGTTGCTGTTTTTGCTCCAGACGTTTCGCGCTCTTCAAGAAAGCGGCTTTAGACAGTCCAAAACACGCATCGCTTCGTCGCGGGTAAAGGAGATTTTGCCCGCGGCCTGGAGGCGGGTCGTGTACGCAGAATGGGTGACAGGAGCATCTAGCATTGCATTGAATTATGGACGGAAATCATCCATTTTTCAATATGATGCTTTATTCAATGATGCTTTATTCATACAGCTATATATTCGTAAATTGACTGTCCGTTTTTCAACACGATGCGAGATGATCCCCGACGGTCGAGGGCCAGAACTTGCTCAGCGAAGGCTTGGCCTATCCATCTGTTTGCGGCCCCCACGGCTAAACAGCCTTGGTGCGAGCCGAATATCTAAGCGGATTCCACGGACTTGAACCGGTCAACCATGAATGACGAGAGGCGGATATGTCATCGCCTCCTGGCCAGACATCCATTGGCCAAGTGCAACAATCAGGCGGCAGTTAGCACCGGCTTCTCTAACCAATTGCTACTACGTTCGTTCATCAACGCATCCATGCCGTTGCGGTGCAGCCACAGAAGCCCTCGGGCAAGTTGCCGTAGGTCGTTGCGGTCCGCACCAATAGGTAAGCTTCTTGCACGACGGAGAGCGTCGGCAGCCTGTTGCTCCAATGATGATAGCTTGCGTTCCATCTGCTGCCCCCCAAATCGATATTTGGCCCTTGGCGAACGCTTATCTACCCCACTTCAAATATCAGCATTGTGAAATAGCCCACAATTCTATAGCGCGACAATCTGGATGGGAAGCCGCATTGCGTCGCCTGAAATGTTCCTGAATGCTAGGACGTTGCCTCACGTAATTTGCTCCCCAGTGAGATGGGACTGGGGGGCGATAATGAGGCAACTGAGCATGGCGACTCGAAGAGAGCTGACGGCCGCTGTGGGGCAGCGCTACAGAGAGGCGAGCCGCGCGGAGAAGGCGCGAATTCTCAACGAGTTTGTGGTGGTGACGGGCTTCCATCGAAAGCATTCGATGCGCCTGCTCCGAGGCGATATGGAGAAATCCCGGGTTCGGCGCACCCGTCGGCGGATTTACGAGGAAGCTGAACGAAATGCGCTGGTAGTTCTTTGGGAGGCATCGGACCGGATTTGCAGCAAGAGACTGAAAGCGCTGCTGCTGCTCCTGATCGAGTCGATGGAACGGAACGGCCACATGGGCCTGGCGCCTGAAATCCGCGCGAAGCTGCTGGCGGCGAGCGCGTCGACGATCGATCGGGCGCTGGGGAAGATCCGACAGGAGGGTGCACGCCAGCGGCGCCGGCCGGTGGCGAGCGCATTGCGACGGAGCATCCCGGTACGGACGTCCGCCGACTGGAAGGATCCGGCGCTGGGCTTTGTCGAAGCCGATCTGGTCGCCCACAGCGGGCCCTCGGGGCGCGGCAGTTTTATCCAGACGCTGGTGCTCACGGATATTGCGACCGGTTGGACGGAGTGTGCGCCGTTGCTGGTGCGCGAGCAAACGCTCCTGAGCACCGTGTTGACAGAACTTCGCCGACAGCTGCCGTTCTCGTTGCAGGGCATCGATGCCGACAATGATACCGTGTTCATAAACGAAACGCTGAAAGCGTATTGTGAGCAGGCGAACATTGTGTTCACGCGTTGCCGACCCTACCACAAGAACGAGTCCAGCTCGGCGCGCCCTATCAGTCGAAGCCGGCATCAGCCCCTCAGTCGGCTCTGCAGTGCCTGCCGATCGACGACGAGGTTCTCGAGGTTCAGGTCTGCCTGCCGTCTTCCCGCCAATCGCCTAACCAGCGCCCGCGTACCGTCCACCACGAAGACGCCGCAATCATAGCCGTTCCTCTGCTGGCTTATGGGGGCGTCTTGCAGGTTGGCTCCCACCCGTGCTGCGAGCATTGCTGCAGGTCTGTCATTGTGTCCCCGGGCGGGTCGTAGTGGTAGGCAACCGGCCTTTCGCGATCGCGGCGGTCCACCAGCAGCAACGACCAATGGGAGCCGCGGCGAATGATGTGCGTAGCGCTGGCATCGTTCACCAGCAAGAACAGGAAGTCGGCTGTATCGTTACCATTCCTATCGCGCTGTATTGACCCTGCCCGGCGCCGGCCCCCAGCAGTTTGGTTCTCGGGCCGGCCCAGCGAACGGACCCTGATGCCCCTGCAATTCCATCGTGCCGTCGAAGACATGGAGATATGGAGCGCAAGCAGCGACCACTATTCGTTCGTGATCAGCTTCCAGAGCCCAACCGGTCCTGGCTTTCGCGGAAGGTTGGGCTACGTCGCGTCGTGGCGTCCGCTTCACCAGGGCCGTGGCGCGATCAGGGTTCTCGGCTTGCCCCTCCAAAGTTTCGCTGAGGCCGAGGACGCCTGCAACACTATGCTGAATTACCTGAAGGACGACACTGATTCCACTTCCCAGCAAAGTTGAAGCCTCGCTAAAATGCCGCAATCGCTCCGCGTGCCGCCAGGATATCCGCACGATCAACTCGCAGCGCTCAAACCAGCCCTCGGTCGAGGGTACATCTCCGACAAGGAGGACAAAATAGCCCTCTGAACTTTGCCATTGGCCGCCATTACGCTTTCGCAGGCGGCATCGCTGCCAACGCTGCATGGTCGAGGATCAACTGCGTCATCACGCTCGTGAGGGCCCCGGGCGGCGGGTACGGCTTTGATAGCGGGAAGATTGGCGACATGATCGGCGGTGCCATTGGCGGCGTACCCTGCCGGCCACCGCCAGCCCATGCCGGTTCTCCATGGTGGCGTGGAAATTGGCGCCGTTATCATCGTCGCCGCTGCCATCCTTGGGGCGAAAGCTCTTCTGTGAAGCCCAGGCTTCGATCAGCGTAGTTCTGTCACTGACATTTGAATCCCAACTTGTCGCGAACATGATTCACTCGCGGCATGGGAAACGACTTGATTGTACTTGATCGCAAGGCTCGCAGGGAACTGGAGCAATTGCTCACCGATGGAAAC
>NZ_PYCN01000082.1 GCF_003062295.1 Bradyrhizobium algeriense
GTCCACAGGCTGGTCGCGATCGCCCGGAATGGGTGGTCGCGATCAATCGGAACGCCTGGTCGCAATCAATCGGTACAGCCGGTCGTGATCAATCGGAACGCCCGGTCGCGATCGCTCGGTACGCGCAGCTCCCCTCAAGCGAAGTGTTTTTTCCGGCCCCACCAAAGCCAGGAACACAGGCCCGCCGTGGATATGCTCATTTGGTCATTTCCGCAGGCATACAGGTTTTAGTTACGGAAATCCGTAGAGCGCAGCAGACGTCTCGCCGAGGATCCGCTCTCGGGCGTCCTCGTCTGTGACGAGCCCCTCAAGCCATTCCAGGGTCTCCACATAGGATGGCGCATAGGCGTGGGCGACCGTCACGTGCGGCCACTCCGACCCACAGAGCAGCTGTTTCGGCCCGAGCTCCTCCAGCATCCTGCCCGCCGCTGCTTGGGCCCAGCCATATGGGACGCTTCCGATCCCCGACAGCTTCACCCACGCGTTCGCGCCTTTAGTGAGCGCCAGAAGCCGCTCCAGGCGCGGATCCCAGGCGGGATCGCGGCCGCAGTCCGCAAGTCCGAAGCTTCGGAACACCAGACGGTGGCCGTCGGCTAGGAGCAGCTCTGCCAAGCGCTCACGTCCTTCAATGCCGCCGGACACCTCCAAGTGCAAGCCAAGCTGAACGGCAGCCCCGAGGGACTCGGTCAGTGGATCGGGATCGTCGAGCGTTAACGCCAAACCCGCGGCGCCTGATTGGCCCCACTCCTCCAGGACCTCAGGCGCCAGGGGCTGCACGAGCGGCGGAATGAGCCTCAAAGGCATTCGGGCCTGACTGGCCTGGGCGAAGAGCTCCGTCGCGTCGCCACTTAAGAAGGCGGGCTGGACAAGGACCAGCCCTGTGATCGCGCAGTCGCGCGCGGCGCCTCCTAGCTGATCCACCGACCCGTCGATGATGGGCGCGGCCCGGCGGGCCTCTCGGCGAAAGGCGTGGACCTCGCAGTCGATTCTCATGAAGCGCCCTCGCCGCAGAGCGCACGCACCAGAGCGCCCGCCAGGCTCCGGCTCAAACGCAGGTCCTCGACAGCGCTGCGGCGGGCGTAGAGACTCTCTATTACCCGCTCAAGCAAGCTGCGAGCGGTGTCTCCCTGGGCGTCCGGGCCGTGGCGCTTGACCGCCATGATCTCGCCGATAGGGCCAAATCCTGAGATCGAATGCCCGCTCGCCGTTGCAAGTACCGGCCCGCTATAGGTCCTCATCTGGTTATTTCCTCAAAGCCATGTAAGTCCTAGTTGGGAAAAAACTGCCAGATGCAGATAAGTGAAGAGAATCTGGTTTTCTCGCCTTTTGCGCGCGGAAGACGGGAGATCCCTTTACGATCATCTCACTCGACAAATACCCCGCGAGCGTACTCCAGAATTGTTGCACCAGCCGAGCGATAATTGTCGTACGTTCGCCAATGCCAGGCAGCCTCGATTGCCACGCTGTCGCCGACCGCCCCATGTTCGCGGACGGCTCCAGGCGTAAGCCACACGATGGCCTCGGTCTTTGGGAACACCGATCTTCACTGGCAATCTCACCTGGACGGCCTGTTTCTAATCAGGATAGCAGTTTGTTTTCCTGCACACCTGCAAAGCAGCCGACAAAATGGCGCAGAAACTTAGCATTTTTTGCGTTTACGTGGCGCTGCTCTGCTTTTGACAGTCAGCTGGTCGCAGGCGGCAAGCAGTGCATCCGCATATTGGTCGCCGGCCTGCCGCACCCATCGGTCGTTGACCACAGCAAGCCACGCAATAAGCGCCACGAAATCTATCGCGGCCGCGGCCCAAACTTCGGGTCTTTGCGCTGAGGACGCAGCCCAGACTGCGGACATTGTGAACTGGGTCATCTGCACATAGTTCGCGAGTATGGAAGCGGCGGCTGCAAGTGCGCAGACGACAATACCGATCGGCCGCATGCCGAAAAGATTACGCCGGAATCCATATTGGGCGTTTTCCTTATCAACAAGTGGAAAGCCTTTGCGGGTTTTTTTCCTTTAGCCAGATCACCGCTGAGTTATAGGCACCATCAGCCTTTGCCGGATTTGCATTTTCCTCGTCGAGCGTAGGTGGCAGCCAATGGGGGACATTTTGCCTCAGAAAGTCATGGTATCGCGCCAATGTTAATGGATTCAAAGGACCGGCATGGCGAAGCTTCAGGGTCGTCGGCCATCCACCCCACTGCTTGAGTAAGCTCCCTTCGATGTTCTTGCCGCGGGTGCGCGCCCAGGACCCAAGTGCGTAAAGTAACCCGCAAGACACCGCAATCGTGAGGAGGGTTGTTCCAACATTGGAAAGAAAGAGCTGCGGGAACCAAGCTAATGCAGTCATCAATGGCGGAAGCACCATCAGCAGGCCGGGAAATAACCTAGCCTGCCGGGCACAACTGTCGAAGAGATCTGTGATCGCCACCAATCTCAATTTTCCTGCTCGTCGGGATATGGCAGGCACTCGGCGGGGCTGTAGTCATCCCGGTCTGGCGCGTTCATCGAGACTCGCTTGTTCGACCCTTCGGTTGAGATGACGTGCGCTCCACGATGATGCATAGCTCGGACGACGGATTTGCGGGGATGATCCTCATCGGCTTTGGCCGAGCTAATGATAGCGGTGAAGGCAGTCTTGCCGTCCTGCGCCGCTTTCCTTCTCCCTAAGATCTTGTCGAGCAGTTCGGTCGTAACATTGTGGCGACCGCCATGGTGCGGAACTTGAAACCGATCGATGCCTGGCAACATCAATCCTGCCAAAGGCGCGTAATCGACGACTTCCTGAAGACCGCTGCGTCCGGTATCGCCGGTCAACAAAATTTTGCGTTCATTTAGGTAGGCATATTGGACAACGCTCATCTCGTTTTCGTTGCTTGTTTCACCTGCCGGAAAATCTTCGTCGCCCCAAGCCGTCCTAACAAGCACAGCGCCTCTTTCATTACATGTACAACAGCGTCGCGCGCGGTTTCGAGCAGGCCTTTTTCCTCCGGCGTCTTCTCTGAGGAAATAACCAGGTCTAGAAAGCGCGAGCGTGTCGGGGCCATTACCCGAAAAGCGCCAATACTAGCTCCCTGAAACGGCTCGTAGATTTGAACCTTCCTGCGAATTGCAATTTCTTCAAGTGCCGCGAGATTTGAGTATGCTTCCTTTAGGGCTTTCTCCAATCCATCGGCTGTTGTGAAACGCTTGAACCGGGGGAGAAGTTCTTTTGAATAGATCCAAGGTCGCAACATCCAAAGCGCGCCGACCTCGAAATCTTCCAGAACCCGTTGCAAACCTCCGGCGTGATCGCCGTCGTTGCGTGTTGCGACAACATGGTCGATTCGCTTCGGATTGCCATAGTACTTGTCTATGAAGTTGACGACCTTCTCTCCGGTTGATTGATAGCCGCCATCAACGACATGAATGAACGTCTGACCGTTCAACTCATAGCGGACGCAAAATAGCGTCGCCGCTGCTTTTCGTTTCAACGTCCAAAAAATCGATTTCAAAACAATCGGCCAATGTTCTCGCTCCCGAGTCTGGCTTGAGTGAGTGTCGCCAATGCCGGCGCCGGCATTGGTCTCGATTGCCACGCTGTTGCCGGCGCCCACTCACGGACGGCTCCAGGGGTTTAAGGCCACACGATATTCGTGGTCTTGATTTATTGGGAACACCAACCCTTCGTTAGCAATCTCCTTACTCGAACGATCTCTTTCTAATCGGGATAGCAGTTTGTTTTCCTGCAAGCTTGCAAAGCAGGCACCAAATTGCGCAGAATTTCAGCGTTTTCGGCCCAATTATGCAGGATTCGAAACAGATCGACGCCGCTTCCACATCATGGCCATGATCGACGATTGCACACGCGAGTGCCTGGCGCCGATGGCCGACACCTGGCTTTCCGAAGTGGCGCGAACTGGAGCCGCTGGTGATTGAGCGTGGCAAGCCGAAGATGGCGATCAGCGACAACGGCACGAACTCACCAGCCATCCTGACCCGGCCTGGGGACATCAAGGCCATCAGCACGAAGCCGGATGACCCTCGTTCAATTTACCAAGCCATGGAGAGGTCAGTCTTACCAAAATAAGACGTGAAGCGCCCAAAAAAGCGAAAGGCCATGACAGAGCACACCAAAGACAGATTGGCTGCAGCGCTGCGCGATCTCGGTCAGCCGTCGCCTTGAGCGCGAAAACGCGCATGTCGATGCGAAGAGCGTCATCGCCTCCACCGACTTCGGGACCCGAGAACTTGATGGCGCTCGTCAAGATGCATGAACAAGACCCCAAACTCCTCAGACCTTGAGATGAGAAAACACGGCCGCCATGCGTCTACGTCCGATGGTACACAGCATCTGCAACTGCTCGCCATCGATGCTGATGCTCAAAACCACGGCGGCACCCCGTGGTTCGCCCGATCTCCGTCGTCACCCTGCGACATATTGAGTTAGCCAGATCCTTTCGATCACGCCTCGACAGTTCGAGCCGATGCGTCCACGTCAGGCTCGACGCGCACGCGACAGCCGCCCAGTCCACGTGCCCTTGCGCGCTAGCGCAAAGCGTTATGGAGCCGAACGCATCAATGCAACGCCGCCCCTAGAAAATCTAGAATGCGTCAAATGGCGATAATTACTACGGCAGCGATCGAGGCGATGGCAATTGCGCTGATACGGTCCCTCAGCGCAAAAACAATAGGATCATCGTCCATTTGGCGTCGGTGCGCCATCATGAGCGCCCTGCCTATCCAATAGAGAAGAATTGGACAGATGAGCCATAGTGCCTTCGGATGTCGATAGAGTTTCTGCACATCGGGCGATGTAACATAGAGTGCAAAGATCGTGATGGCGTTCAAGCCAGCCGCAGCAGCTAGAGCGGCAACGACATCAAGGTCGCCGATCCTATAGTCACGGTCTGAACGATCCGGGAGGCCGCAGTCGAGCCGCCTCGCCAGTTCAACGTAGCGTTTGATTAGCGCAAGCGATGTGAAGATGAACATAGAGAAGATGAAAAGCCACTGCGAAATTTGAATTTCACCTGCCACGCCACCTGCAACAATGCGCGTCGTGTAGAGCATCGCCAGCACAACGACGTCCACAAGCATCTTGCGCTTCAAATAGAAAGAATAAGCGCTCGTTAGCACAAAGTAGCCAACCAATACGCCGACGAACTCAAGTGAGATTTTGGTTGCCAGCATCAGAGAAAATAGGAGAAGCGCCGGAACCATAAGCAAGCCGGCCCGAAGTTGGAGACGGCCACTCGCAAAGGGTCGAGCACGCTTGCTGGGGTGCGCGCGATCAGACTTAAGATCTAGTAGATCGTTGAGGACGTAGACAGCTGACGCACAAGCGCAAAAAGCTACAAAAGCGGTCACATCTGTGATGATGTTAGCCAACGTAAATTGATGCGAGGTCGCCAATGGCACAAAGACAAGGAGGTTCTTGACATACTGATGCAGCCGAAGGGCCTTGAACCACGGCCGCGTGCCCGCATTCCCGTCATCTAATGCGATGTAGTCATCCTTGAGCGCCACGAGCCGACTCTTTACCGAGTTGGAAAGGTTGACGCCGTAGGCTTTATCGGCAATCTCCCACACCGGAAAATCCGAGGGATCGTTGCCAATGTAATCAAATCCGTTCTTACCGAAAGCAGCTGTAAGTATCTCGGCCTTCAAAGATCCCGACAAATTGGTCTTTTCGTCAGAAGCAAACCAACCATCGAAGATGCCCAAGTGATCTGCGATGGCCCTCGCGTGCTTCGCGTTGGCTGCCGTAGCCAGGTAAACTTTCCTGCCCCGCGCTTTGGCCGACTGGATTAGATCCATAACGCAGGTGTTGTACGGGAGAGTCGCATAATCTAGTTCGGAGGTTTGGGCAAGATGATGCTTTACGGCCGCTTTGCCATTGGCGAGAGCCCGGACCGCTGCAAAATTCGCGTGTAAGCCAATAGGCACGACGTCTAAAAAAGACTCATACAGCATGTCCGTCAGCAGCAAAGATCCGTCAAGATCCACTACCAGCGGTTTATCGCGGAGAAACTCTGTATCGGCGGCTTCAGATACCATCGCTCGCGCGCCAGTTGCCGTCGAGAACTTTCGGAAAAGCGTCATCCAGCTGCATCGCATGACCCATAGAGGCGATGTAGCCGTCACGGTCGACCGCGAAGGAGGTGGGACTCTCGTAAGGAAAACTGGGGTCCAGCCAAAGTTTGTTCATTTCGCCCGTGTAGTCGAACGCGATCGGATCGTTCAGATGAGGAAGATTTTTCGTCAACCACGCGGTCAACTTAGTTCGGGCATCGTCCGCCGTTCGAGCGCGTTCACGAGCTGCGACTCCGACAACTTGAGATCCGCAGTCTTTGTATTTCTCTTGCAGCTGTACCAGATGGGACATCGCCGCAATACATGGCATGCACCAAGTTGCCCAAAATTCGAAGACGTACACGCTTCCGGGCTTGAAGCTCGTGATGGGCGGGCTACGGAGCCAGCTGTCCGCGTTGATCGGAGGAGAAAGTGACTCCATACGCAGCACCATTTTGCTCTCCAAAGCTATTGCGAAATGCTGAACGCCTTCGTGCGCGAGGTCGCTTCTCTCTCAAAAACGGGGGTGCTCCGTTTTCAAGTGAAGGAGAGCATCACTAGTTTTGCGCGTCTGTGTGCACTCACCCTTCACTCAGTGTTGCTGCATCTCATAGCAACGTCCATGCCAGGGTCGTTCGCGCGCGTTAAGCGTCTGATTCGCTTTGAAAGAGTTTGTACGCCGCCAACATCAGCCGTGTTTTTAACCGGACAGCCATTGTACCGTTGTCAGAAACCAGACAAGGATCAGCCATGGTTGCGGCGATTTCCGCTGCTACTCTCTGTGAGATATTGGCTGCGCGCCGATGAGGGATAGGTCACTTACCAGTTTCTCCAGCTTGCCTGTTTCTCCTCCTCGAGCTGCTTCAATCACGGTATCTCCGTCGGCAGCAATCCGCCGTAATTCGTCCTTCAGTTGAAATACATCGCCTGGCTGACCCGGCATTTCAGGATGATGTCGGCAACCGGACTCCGTCATGGCTCTACTTCGAAATAGAGGCCGTTTCTGCGTCTGAGAATTTGAGACTTTAGCAGTCTGCTGAAGAACCCCCTCGCCACGGAGGGGGCTTGATGATTCACTTGATCATCTCGAATCGGCGGAGATGATCATGCGGGGCAGGTTTACGGATCAGGGCGGACTGTTTTCGTACATTGCGCC
>NZ_PYCN01000083.1 GCF_003062295.1 Bradyrhizobium algeriense
AGAGGCTTCCGCCAGTTCCTCCTGCGCAGCATCGACAAGGTCAAAGCCGAATGGGCCATGATCTGCATCGCCCACAACCTCGCAAAACTCGCCGCCGCACGCTGAGGAGAACCTGTCTCCCCAAAAAGCTTCAGAACCCGCCTCGCTTAATCCTAAGTCCATTATAGGGACAGGCTCCTAGGGAGAAGGGGAGCGACCTTACCGTCGAGATAATCGATCGGATCGTCGATCAATTGAAGAAGCACGGCGTTGAAACGGTCAATCTCGGCGGAAATGAACCGCTCTTCACCAACGGGTCGAACCCCAAGGCGACCTTGCTGCCCTACATCATCAGGAGGCTCGCGGACGAGGACATCCTGGTGGGCCTCACGACCAGCGGCATATCGTTGGTGCGGTTGTACAAGGATCACTATCGGGAATTTCGCCTGTTGACCGATTGCGACGTCTCGTTCGACTCGCCGTTCGAAGACGAACACAATGAAAATCGGGGAGCTAGCATCTTGCGGCAAGCTGTGGAGGCGCTCGATATCTGCCGCCGCGAGGGCATCTCGCGGACTTGCATCATGGCGGCGATGAACTGGAACTTCTCCATCGGGCACATTGAAGCACTCGCCAAGTTGGCGAAATCGCACGACGCCAACGTCCGGATCAACCCGATCAAGCCGACCGAGCCCGCGCATGTGAGGATCGCGCTTCCGCCGAGCATGTACTATGCCGGTTTCGCCCGGCTGATGGAGTTGTGCGATCCCGTGGACCTGGGCGAACTGTCATTCGGCTTGCAATATCCCTTTGGATGCCGATCGGGGGGCGCATTGCCTCATCATGAATGTTACTGGACAACTTCCCGCCAATGACTGGGGCGACGTCACCGAATCGGGTCGGTGTCGTCGATGGCGGGAAGGATCAGCATGGGCGCGCGGCGCGAGGTGGTGTCGGCGGTAATGGAGCGTTACCGGTCGGCCAAGCGGGCGGAGAAGGGAGGCATCCTCGACGCGCTGTGCGCGACGACGGGCTGGCATCGCAAGCATGCGGTGCGCGCACTCCGGCAACACAAGATCGGCGATGTCGGGGCACTGCGAGCGCGCAGACGCAGATACGGCGCGACGATCAAGGATGCGCTGACGGCGCTGTGGGAGGCGTCGGATCGGGTATGTGGCAAGCGGCTCAAGGTGATGATCCCGACCTTGCTGCCGGCCCTCGAGCAACATGGCCGATTGAAGCTTGGCGAGGCGGATCGTGATGGTGTTCTCGCCATCAGCGCCGCAACCATCGACCGCCTGCTCGGCGATGTGAAGATCGCGGCGAGCGGCGGCAAGCGCCGGCGTGCCGGCTTTTATTCGGCAATCCGGCGCGAGGTTCCGATCCGCACGTTCAATGATTGGAATAGCCCGCCGCCCGGCTTCTGCGAAGTCGACATGGTAGCCCATGGCGGCACGTCTGTGGCAGGCTCGTTCATCCAGACGCTGACGATGGTCGACGTCGCCACGGGCTGGACCGAGTGCCTGCCGTTGGTGACGCGCGATGGCTCGCTCGTTGTCGAGGCGATGAAACACGCACAGAGCCTGTTCCCCTGGCTTTTGCGCGCCGTGGACTTCGACAACGACAGCGCGTTCATGAACGATGTCGTCGTGCCATGGTGCCGCCAACAGAAGCTCGAGGTGACACGCTCGCGTGCCTATAAGAAGAACGATCAGGCGTTCGTTGAGCAGAAGAACGGCGCCGTCGTGCGCCGCCTGATGGGCTATGGCCGCTTCGACGGCCTCGAAGCGGCGCGCGTGATGGGTCGCCTTTATGCGGCGGCACGGCTCTACGTCAACTTCTTTCAGCCGTCGTTCAAGCTGAAGGAGAAGCGCCGCGAAGGGACGAGAGTGATCAAGCGCTATCATGCTCCGTTGACGCCCTATCAGCGCGCGCTGGCTCATCCCAAGGTGGCTGCGGCCGTGAAGAAACGGCTACGCGATCAGTATCGTTTGCTCGATCCGATCGCGCTCTTGGCCGAGATCCGCGCAACACAGGAGGAACTCGGCAATCGTGTCGATCGTCGTGCCGGACAGGCGCGCGGCCTGCACCGCGCCTGCACAAGCACCGCGCCGGCGTCCGCTGCCACTTTTGCGAAGACGCTCGGCAAGACGGTGAAAGTCGGCGAGCCGCGTGCGACGCACCGGCGACCTCATCGGCCTTATAAGACGCGGATTCGCATGCCATCCAAGCTCGACCCGCACATTGCCACCATCGAGGACTGGCTTGCTGCGCAGCCGCAATTGACTGCACTCGCCATTGTCGGCCGGCTGAGCGAGAAATACCCCGAGGAGTTCGGGACGAGACAGCATTCGATCGTGCAGCGTCTGCTGAGGGCGCTTCGGAGGAAGGCTGCCGAGCAGCAGGTTGCTCGGGAGCCGCTCGGCGACGCCAGGACCGTTGCTTCATTGCCCGGGTCTGTGGACGGCTCGGGCTATGTAGGGCCCGACCCGCCCACAGCCCCTGCTACCGAGCCAGCCTGGACAACCACCAAGCATAACCGACCAGTCGACATCGGATCGTCAATAGCGACGGCACTATCAGGGTAACATTCGCAGATGAGGCAATACGGGGATCAATATTGCAGGCCGAATGACATGTAGTAGCCGTGAAAGAAGCGCCCTTCCTGCTCGCCATGCAACGGATCATCGGTGGCATCGAGGTCGAGCGTGATCTGGCGCGGCGCCGTCCGATGCGCCTCCAGAAACAGATCGACGAACAGCCGGTCCACCGCCTCCGCATCGTAGCTGATCTGGTGGTAGCGCGACGGCTCCGGCTTCGACAGTTCCAGCCGGTTCAACGTCGACTTGCCGGCCACCGCCGCGCAATCTGCGTGCCGCGCCTCGAGTTTTCCTGCCAGCACCGCCATCAATGGGTCGTGGCGCAGAGTCTCATGGTCGTTGAGGTCCTCGTAACCGAGCGCGATGGCGAATATCCGCTGTCCAACCAGCGTCGCCACCGAATGCTCGACATGCGCCTGCGATCGTCGATCGTCAAAGCAGCATGCCAGCCGATCCACCATCCGGATAGCCCGATCCGCCCCGCCCAGCAGCAAACCGCCCGCGTCCGACGTGATCGCACCTCCGTCAAACGCCGCTACCACCGCGCGGCCTTCGACGGCTTCAAATCGAAAAATATCCGCGGTACACTCTGTCTGCATCGGGGCTCTCCTCGAATCATCAGGAAGTCGTTATCGCAAAACAACTTTCGCTGATTCGGAGCCCCGATGCGCTTAAACTCTGTGAGATATCCGGGCTAGGATGTGTTGGCTGGAGAGCGCTATTCTGTGCGGGAGCCACATTTCATGCGCTACTTTTTCCATATTGAAACCAGCGACGTTCTGTCGGTGGATAGGGTGGGTACGGAGTTCACCAGCCAACTCGAAGCCGATGACTACGGCGCGCGCGTCGCAAGCGAAATCGGAATGGATGATTTCGACTACACCAACGGTGTGGTGACGGTGGTGGACGAGACCGGCAAAGAGATTGCCAGGTACCCTGTTTATAGACGCCTATCGAGCTGACCGTTCTTCCATTTCGGCTTCAGACCGTCGTGCCCGCCATCAGCGCCAATCGATCGGCGTGACTGGAAGTCCTCGCCGACGCAGTTCTTCCTCAAGTCGCAGTGCCTCTCGTTTTGCTGTTTCGCCCAGCAAACGGTGTTTGCTACCCAGCCGTCTATCTGCCGCAACCTGCTGTCGGATGTTCTCAAACAATTTCAAGATGCTCTCGTCACTTAAAGCGTGGGTCGCCATCGACACTTCTCAAATAGGTTTGCAAAATTAAACGGAGCCGCGGGCCGAGACCCGCGGCTCCTCCGGGAAAACAGTTTAGTAAAAGCAAAATAACCCAGCCCCGGTGCCGACCCTAATGTGACTGGCTGGTCGGGATTTGTGGAGTCCGTAGGGGCGCTGCGCGTGAAAGAACAGCGTAAACGTTACTTCGTCACCACACCGCGTGCCGATCTGCAAACCGGTCACTTCGAAACTGCTTCAGTCGCCCTGATCGTGGAATAATATTCTTGTCAAGTCTTGCTTCTGGCAGGTCGCGATCCGTCGCGACAGTAGATAGGAAGATATTTAGCTGCACAGGAACGGTGCTTGCGCGGCGATATCGGTGCCATCGCGCGTGATTTGGGATGACCTTCATGTCTAAGACCAACGCTTAGTTGTTCTTCCGAACCCCTACCAGAGTCTGGCCGTCGCCGAGGTCATATCAGAATCCGTAAGTTCGTTCGGCCCAGCGCAGCAGCACACGCGCATTCCGATCGGCTAAGACCACGCGTTGTTCACGCAGGCCCTTGGCAATCGCTTGACCAACCTCTGGCTCAACCCGATTGCCATGGGTCATCAAGAAGAACCAACCAAATGGGACGCCGACCTCACGGTCGATGGCTTCAACGCGATCCATCAGGATATAAACCGAGGCGTCGCCAGCGATGAGCCTCTCGTCCGGCAGATGCAGGGGGCGCGGCACGAATCCGATTTCGCGCGTGCCTTTAGCATCGTAGTCGTAAATGTCGAGCGCCCAGTGTGCATAGACGCGCTCGGCCGAAGCGCTTGATTCGTCCCAATCCTGGAAGAAGCGATTCTCGCGTGGCACGTACTCGAACCAGTCCGGCACCAATTCCAGGAACGGCGTCTCGGTCGTGCCCTCCCGCGTTACTTGCCGCACTACACGGCGTTCCATCTCCGGCCGCTGCGCCTCGCGCTTCTCGCGCTCGAGGCGGGCACACCGCGTCAGGAAACTCCGGACATGGACGACGCTGCTGCCCGCGCGCCCAAGCATCCGAAAGAGCGGCCCGGCGATTACCTTGTCATCGGACATATCTTCGTGCGTGATCCATGACGGATCCAGCAATTCGTCCTTGCTCCAAGGGCGGTATGTAGGATTGACGATCGGCCCGGCGCGCCATTCGACTTCCCGGCCGAGACGAATTTGCACATAGTCCGCCGCGCCCGGTCCAGTTGGCGCAAAGGCATACACACTGTTGCCATGCCATCCCGAGATCTGAAAGTCGCTCTCGCGCAATCGAGTCCAAACGGCGCCAATGTCGCCGTTGTCCTTGGCTAGCTCTGCTTCCATCCACGGTCGGTATTCCGCGATCCGTGTCCCGTCCGCGGCGATCACCGAGCGCGTGTCGCGCCAATACTGATCGTCGACGTTCGCCGTTGAAAACGGGAATCCAGCAAACGCCTCCGTCAGCGCAGTGGCCAGCGCCGTTTCGTCAGCTCCGGTTGGAAGAGGTGCGAGGACCGCCTCGATCGTGGCGGGATCGGGCAGTCGTGCTGGAATATTCTCCGGAGGCTCATCCATGATTTGATCCTATCACGGCTCGCTGATCGCCGCGCGTTCGATCTCTTCCATCGACGCCAAGATGTGCTCGAACCGAGGGGGCCTCGCCGAAGATCATTGCCGTCATATTCGCATAATCACGCGCGCGCGCGTCGATCGGCACACTGAGTCGGTTCGATCAAGAAAAGATCGAGCTTCTCGCCGGGTGCGCCGGAGATGACCTCCTTGCAGGCTGCGCTGCTCACGAGCGATCCTCCGGCACAGTGTCGTCACGCTCGAGCAAGGGCCTAAGGAAATCCTGCATCCAGATCGGCATAGCTGACAGCCCTGCGCGAAGATCGTCGCGAATCACCTTTCCATGCTGCGGATTTGGGAACAGTCTGCTGAGGAGGTTCGCTATTGGCTGTCGATCGTGCTCCCTCGTCATCATGTCCTGCATCCAATAGAGCGCCTGAACGACGCGCATGCCCGGACGTCCGGCCCAATAGAGACGGCTGGGCGCTGCCGACTTGAAATGGATGACCTGCTTTCCAAGGATGATCGGCTTCAGGCGGGCGTCGACCAGGACCTCGATGCGCGCAGGGACGGCCGTGGTGAAGCCGAGATCATTCGCGGCAGTCTTCCCGTCGACCACAACGCGGGCTTGGTCGCGGCGCGCCACAGCCTTGATGACGGCGCGATAGTCGGGGACTCCCAGCTTGCCCGTGAGATTGCTCTTTCGCGGCCGGTCGTAGAGGCCACGATCGATGCGGCGCAGCTCGCCAGCCGCTGCAGCGTCTTATCGACGGCCGCACGGCTGCCGAGGTCGACGAAATCCCCGGGCGTCCATACCTCTGTGGGCGAAGCGTTGATGCGGGCAATGAGCCGCTGCCGGAGATCTGTGGTCGGTTGCTCAAGCATGTCCGAAATATGATGCAAATTTCGGTCAGCCGCAAGGATGTCCGAAATTTACGGCATTATTCGGACACCGAAGGCCCCTTTTTTCCCAAAGTAAAGCACCCCTTAAACATTCCGCCTGCTGTTGGCTGGAACTCGCGCGTTTTTAGCCGTCAAAGGTCCGTATGCCTCGGATCAGTTGACAGATCGTCGAGTGCACGCTTAGTGTCCTTGGTCCGAGGACAGAGGACAGAGGACAGCGGACAGCGCACGGAACCATGAAAAGTCAGGATATTGTCGTCCTGCTGAAGCTCGTGTGCTTGCAGGATCATGAGCACGCAGGCGGGATGGATCCCTTCCGCCAGGATGGCGAAGACCCATACTCGGTGCGGGGGCTCGAGGCCTCTCTCGGCATCAGCAAAACGGAAATCGCCGCCTCAATCAAGCGCAGCCTTGCATCGGGTATGGCAATTAAGGGCCGGATGGCGAGCCGTCCGGATCCCAATCGCAGGAACCTGCGCGACTTCATCACATACGGACTGAAGTTCGTTTTTCCGGCAAAGTCAGGTCCCATGCAGCGCGGCCTGCCAACAGCATTCGCCGCCCCGGTCCTGAAGGACTCACTCTACAGCGCGGGTAACCTGATCCACGTTTGGCCTTATGCGCGCGGCCGCGAGATGGGGCAGTCCGTCGAGCCGCTGTTCAAGTCTGTGCCGGAAGCCGCCGAGCGGGATGATCGCCTCTATGTCTATCTGGCTCTCGTCGACGCGATACGGCTCGGCAACCAGCGCGAAGCGAGTCTCGCGGCCAACTTGCTCAAGGAGAGACTAGGAGCCTGTCCCTATAATGGACTTAGGATTAAGCGAGGCGGGTTCTGAAGCTTTTTGGGGAGACAGGTTCTCCTCAGCGTGCGGCGGCGAGTTTTGCGAGGTTGTGGGCGATGCAGATCATGGCCCATTCGGCTTTGACCTTGTCGATGCTGCGCAGGAGGAACTGGCGGAAGCCTCT
>NZ_PYCN01000084.1 GCF_003062295.1 Bradyrhizobium algeriense
CAACGGAATCTGCGAGCGCTTCCATCGAACCGCGCTCGATGAGTTCTATCGTGTGGCGTTCCGCAAGAAGATCTATCGAACCATCGACGAGCTGCAGAATGATCTCGATGTTTGGGTGACGGCAACGAAACGCGCCCGCATCAGGGACGATGGTGCTATGGAAAAACACCGATGCAAACCTTCCTTGACGCGCTGCCCATTGCGAAGGAGAAATTGCTGCCGGCCGCGTAGCGCCGGACACAAATCTTCGTCGGACACCCACCACGACGAAGAGCCAGTGGTCAGGTCAAGTGCATACTTTTACATTTGATGCGGCGACGCCCGCACCTATTGCTGATCCAGCTTCGCTCGGCGTACTGGCCTCGAACCTCAAAACGGTCTGGGATGCGCCGACGACGGATGCTCGCCTCAAGAAGCGCATTGTACGCACCCTCGTCCATGAGGTCGTGGCCGATATAGACGACGCCGCGTCCGAGATCGTTCTCATCGTCCATTGGGTGGGTGGCGCTCACAGCGAGTTGCGCTTGCCCAAGCGCCGGCGCGGACAGCGCAACAGCACTTCCGCCGATATTATCCAAGCCGTGCGTCAACTGGTGCTGATCGCCAGCGACGATCTGATTGCCGGCCTCCTCAACCGAAACGGCCTCAAGACGGGCAACGGCAATCGCTGGACCCGCGAGCGCGTCACATCAATGCGCTCGAGCTACCACCTCCCGGTGTTCAAGCCCGCCGATGACGGGATCGAACCCTTGGCTCAACCTTAGCAACGCCGCAAAGCTCCTGAAGATCGCGCCCAAGACGCTCCGGCTGGCCGCTGAAGCCGGCGAAATCGAAGCCTTCCATCCGCTATCGGACGGCCCGTGGATCTTCGCCCGCGCCTCGCTGATAACAACTGCCGCTCAATCTATCGCCGAACGAGCGCGACAGAACCCAAGATACCCCACGGGATCACATCCCAATCAGCAAAGTCTCTTCTCTTCAACAACATAGACAGATGGGTGTTCTGATGCGCGGTTGTAGAAGTCCTCGATGACGGCGAAGATATCGCGCTGGGCCTCGCGCGGGTGCTGTAGTCGCGATGATGGACGAGCTCAGTCTTCAAGGTATGGAAGAAGCTTTCCATCGGGCGTTGTCGTAGCAATCGGCCCTGCGACTCATGGATGCGGTGATGTTGGCGCCGGTAAGAGCATCGCGATAGGCGCGTAAGGCATACTGGGCGATTCAAACGGTCGTCGCAACACTCAGTTGTTTTCACTCATGACAGCAATTCGTCAAGCGCCTCCGTCGGCGTTTTCCACTAGTGTCTTTCTCGGTCGAGCATTGAGGGCTGCTGCTACAGCGGATATCTCGTCGGCGCTGTGGATGCTCAGGTCTGTGCCTTTCGGGAAGTACTGCCGCAGCAGCCCGTTGGTGTTCTCGTTGGTGCCGCGCTGCCAAGCGCTTTGCGGGTCGCGGAAGTAGACCTGGATACCCGCATCGATCTTGAGACGATCGTGCTGTGCCATTTCGGCTCCCTGATCCCTGGTCAGCGAGCGACGCAGTTCTTCGGGCAAGGTGATGACGGTGCGCGTGATCGCGTCGCGCACGGCTTCGGCCCGGTGTCCCGCGAGCGCCGGTCCGTTCTTCGCGCGCGGAGCTTCGCCATATCCCGCCAACCGGGGAAGGTGCAATAGCATCGTGAAGCGCGTCGTGCGCTCGACCAGCGTGCCGATTGCCGAGCTGCCAAGACCGAGGATGAGGTCTTCCTCCCAATGTCCCGGCACTGCTCGATCGGTCGCTTCAGCAGGGCGTTCACTGATCATGATCTCCGGCGAGACAAAGCCCTTGCCTCGCCTGCGTACGCGCGCCCTGGGCATCCGTAATACACGCCCTGTTCGCAAGCAGGCCGTCAGCTCGCGGCGCAGCGCCCCACGGCCCTGAACGAAGAGAGCTTGATAGATAGCTTCGTGGCTGATGCGCATCGTCTTGTCGTCCGGGAAGTCGATCGGCAAGCGTCGGGCGATCTGCTCAGGGCTCCAGGCTTTGGCCCATCGCCGATCCTTGCGCGGGCCATGCCGGCGGCCCTTCCACGGAACGGCGGGACCAGGAAGGGAGCGCCGTTCTGGGCTACGACGCCGCCAGCAAGTCTCTCCTCCACATAAGTGCGCAAGGTTGCATTGAGCGCAAGCTTGGTGGGCTTGGGCCGGCGGGCGGATCGTTCCGCATGCCATTGGGCAGTTGTTGCCCGATACTCCAACCCGCCGCCGCGGGTGGCCGCGTTGCGCCGCAGTTCACGGGAGACTGTCGAAGCAGCCCGCCCCAGGCGACGTCCAATCTCTTGCACGGAATGGCCCTGCACCTTGAGAAGTGCGATCTCCTCGCGCTCTACCAATGACAGGTATCGCCCGGAGAGCACCTTTTGCCGAAGATCTGAACATCGCTGGTGGGCATGCCGCCCGCCTTTCGGAATAATCTGCTTCCGACAGGTTGTGACAACAGGAGCTCGCCCCATGGCGCACAAGGACCCGTTCACCCTCGATCTCTTTGGCAACACGTCGCTCTCGTCCGGCCTCGGCCTCGGCGTGGCGGCCTTCCCTCCGGCGATTGAACCCAATGAGCCCAATCAGGCCGGCTCGTTGACGACCCCTTCCCCTGCCCCTCCGCTTTCGGCGGTCGCTTCGAAGTTAGCTCAGTCCATGCCGCAGAATTTTCAGCTCGTCGGGAACCGCGGGCTCGTGAAGGCCTGGCGGGACCGCGCCGGCGACAATCTCGCCGCCATACGGCTGGCAGTCGAGATCGAGGCCCAGCAGCGGCCGGCGACGAGAGAGGAGCAGGCGCAGCTCATCCGCTTCAACGGGTTCGGCGCCTCCGAGCTCGCCAACGGCGCCTTTCGACGTCCGGGCGAAGATGGATTCCGCAAGGGCTGGGAGGAGATCGGCGAAGAACTCGAGGGTCTGGTCGACGCAGGGTCCTACGCCTCGCTCGCCCGCTGCACCCAATACGCCCATTTCACGCCGGAATTCATCGTTCGCGCCGTCTGGGCAGCCGTTCAACGGCTCGGCGTTCGCGGTGGCCGCGTGCTCGAACCCGGTATCGGCAGCGGCCTGTTCCCGGCCTTGATGCCGCCAGTGCTGCACGACGTGTGCCACGTCACCGGCGTCGAGCTCGATCCGGTGACCGCCCGGATCGTGAAGCTTCTGCAGCCACGCGCCACGATCCTCAACGAGGATTTTGCGCGAGCTGAGTTGAAGCCGCATTTCGACCTCGCGATCGGCAACCCGCCCTTCTCCGACCGCACTGTGCGCAGCGACCGTGCCTTCCGCGCGCTCGGCTCGCGCCTGCATGACTACTTCATTGCGAAGGCCATTGATCGCCTCAAGCGCGGCGGATTCGCCGCCTTCGTCACCTCCTCTGGGACGATGGACAAGGCAGATGCAGCCGCATGCGAGCATATCGCCGCGATGGCGGACCTGGTCGGCGCGATCCGGCTTCCCGAAGGGAGCTTTCGGGCCGACGCCGGCACGGACGTGGTCGTGGACATTCTGTTCTTCCGCAAGCGTCGTGACGGCGAATCCATCGGAGATGATGCCTGGCTCGATCTCGCCGAGGTCCGCGGCGCGACCGAAGATGAGGGCGCGATCCGCATCAACCGGTATTTCGCCGAACATCCCGAGATGGTGCTCGGCGAGCATGCGCTGCGCCGCGGCGTCTACGGGCCCGACGAGACCTATACCTGCCTGCCGCGCGCGGGCGCCGATCTGGAGCAGATGCTCGCCGCCGCGGTCCTGCGCCTTCCGGAAGCTATCTATGATGGTGTCCCGGAGGCGGTCGGCCCCGATGACGCCGAGCCGGCACTTCGCGGAGCACAGGGGGAGCGCGATCCCTCGACCCGCGAGGGCAGCCATTTCATCGGGGCGACCCGGATATACGCGCGTGATGCAAGCTTCGGCGATGACCTCGCCCAGGCCTATGGCATCTTCTGGCAGGAGGACCTGTTCGCTCCGGCCGATGAGGACAGCCGCCGCGACGGTCGTGCGAGCAGCAAGCCGGGACTGGCGGCGTTATGCGAGGGAACCCGGCCAGTCATGGTTTAGCTTTTCTCGGTTTCGTGGGCACGGGACTGACCCTCTGCCATCACTCCCTCGGTGTGTGCTGCGGTCTGAATCGGCCGCGGCCCGCTTCAAGGGCGAGTCGCAAGCGATCGGCGACCGCCGTCTCGACATGGGTCGGCCGCGGCCTTCGCAGGCCTGAAGGCCCGCTCGTCCGCACCCTGCCCATGCTCGCCCTTGCAGCCGCCGACCCCTGAAGCGGCCCGCTCGCGCCGGTTCTGGTCGACCGCACCCGAGGGAGCGACGGCCGAGGGCCGCATTGCTCCCGACGGCGAAACCGAGAAAGGATCTCACCATGACCAAGACTGCTCGCTCTCCTCGCGCATCTGCCCGCGTCATCCCACTTCGCCGCGGCACCACGCTCGAAATGGTCCGGCTCGCCTGCCCGGACTCGGCACAGGCACAGCGCATCTCCGAAAGCTTCGGCCTCACGATCCTGGACAGCGACGGCATCCGCGACCTGCATGAGCGTATCGTCGTTGAGACGGCCGACGCGCTGAAGGACGGCCTGAGCGAACGCGCCATGCAGATCCACCTGCAACGGATCGTCGGTGCTTATGTCGGTTCGGCGCACGGCGCCGGTCAGTTCTATAGCCGCGCTGTCACCGAGGCACATGAGGCGACCGCCAAACTCGCCAGCGACAGCCGCGACGAGGACCTCGACGGTCAGGTCGGCTTCGATAGCCAGGCACAGCGCAAGCGTGAATTCGCCGCTGACATGGGCGTGCAGGCTCACGCGCTTCGCATGGCCGCCGAGGGCGCCGTTGCCGCCTACGAAAAGGTCGTCGGCGAGAGCTGGAAGCCTTTCGAGCGTCCCGTCGACAACATAACAGACACAGTCGGCCGGAAGGCAGCCAAGGCGCAGATGTCCGCGTTCGACTAACCGTCGGCGCGGGGCTCCGGCCCCGCGCCTCTTTCACCGCAGCCACTGACGGGCCGGTCCGCGCGACCGGCCCTTTTTCGTGTCGCAGCGGCGACCAAACCAGTCGCCCGAACTGCTCGCCATCGTCTGCCCCTCCCGGTCCGCGGTCCTGCGCCGGACCCGATGCCCGGGCAACGGCTTTGCCGTCCTTCGCGCTGCTTCGGCCCTTCGGGTGCGCGGACTTCGGGTCCGGCGGTGGCGGACCCGTGAGGGGCCGCGATGGGCGCGGCCTGCCGAACGGAGGTCATTATAATGAGTAGGAATGGAGAAAAGTCCCGCACGGACATCTACGCGCGCATCACCGATCGCATCGTCGCCGACCTCGAGCGCGGCGTTCGTCCGTGGACACGGCCCTGGACCGTCGCCAACACCACCGGCCGGATCACACGGCCGTTACGCCACAACTGCCAACCCTATAGCGGCGTGAACGTCGTCCTGTTGTGGTCAGAGGCCGTCGCACGCGGCTTCACTTCGCCGATCTGGATGACCTTCAAACAGGCGATCGAGCTCGGTGGCCACGTTCGCAAGGGCGAAACCGGAAGTGCGGTCATCTACGCCAGCCGGTTCACCAAGACCGAGATGGATGGCAATGGCGATGAGGTCGAGCGCGATATCCCGTTCCTTAAAGCCTATACCGTCTTCTGCGTCGATCAGATCGATGGCCTACCGGAACCCTATTACGCTCGGCCGGCCACCGTCCCAGCGCCGATTGAGCGCAACGCGTATGCCGACGTTTTCTTCGCCAACACCGGTGCCATCGTTCGCCACGGCGGCACAAGCGCGTTCTACGCCCCGTCGTCCGATCATATCCAGATGCCCACCATCGAGAGTTTTCGCGACACCCAATCTTATGTTGCCGTCAGGGCGCACGAGACCGTTCACTGGACCGCACCCGCTCATCGCGTCAATCGCGATCTCAGCCGTTATGGCAAGGATCGAAGCGAACGCGCGCGCGAAGAGCTGATCGCCGAACTCGGAAGCTGCTTCCTTTGCGCGGATCTCGGGATCGTTCCCGAGCTCGAACCTCGGCCGGATCATGCGAGTTACCTCGCATCCTGGCTCGAGGTTCTTTCAAGAGAGAAGCGCTTCATCTTCTCGGCCGCCGCGCATGCGCAGCGTGCCGTCGCTTATCTGCACGGTTTGCAGCCGACGGGCGCTGAGGTCGCTGCCGCAGCATAAAAGTTCGAGCGTCTGTCTCCGCATCTGTGCGTCATCGGGCTCCTCGCCGCCCCGGTGGCGGGACGCTGATCTGGTTTGGCGGGAAGGGCCCGCGCGGCAATCAATCAGGATGAGACCGCTATATCCCTTTGTCGATTCCTCTTGCAACGCGGGCGTGGTCCATAGATCGGCGTCAAGGTCTCGATCGTCACCACCAACGCCCGCGTTCCCGGTGGTCAGTTCGTGCTGCACGCCATGGCGATGCCGGGCAATCCGTATGACGGACATACGCTCGGCAGCATCATCCGTGCGATTGAGCTGCTGACCGGCTGCGCGATCGAGCGTGCCTATGTCGACAAGGGCTATCGCGGCCACAAAACCGAAAGCCCGTGCCGCGTATTCATCTCTGGTCAGAAGCGTGGCGTCTTTGGCGCTATCTCCCCCACGGGAGTCCGGGCCGTCCACGGTATGGCCAACTCCAAATCAATGCGCGCGGCCGTGCAATCAGCTTGTAGTTTGATCGCCTCCGACGCGCTGACCGTACCCCGCCCACCAGCGACCACAAGAACTGGGCATCTCAACTGTCGGACCAATCGCCAGCGACGCGCCGACACTACGTCCTCGTCCACTGCATCTGCAGTCCTCGTCATCCAGCCGACGGACGCCAGAGTCCGAGCCCAATTCCAAAGGCCGCCGTCGCAAACCGCCGCAGCAACGCGGCGATCAGACACAGTGAAATCGGTAGCTATAGCTAGGAGCCTGTCCGAGTAATCGGATTTTTCTCGACGAAGAACAAGCGTCGTGATTCAAACGGTGGATGAGCAAGACATTTCGTCCTTGGGACGTTGATCAGGTTTGGCTGCTGCCGCCATCGATC
>NZ_PYCN01000085.1 GCF_003062295.1 Bradyrhizobium algeriense
GATTAGGCTCGATAGGAAAGACCGAAATTATGCGCAGTTCGCCAGCCGGAAGTCGTCCGAGAATCCCATGGATATCGGCTCCTGTTCCTGCGAGCTGCGCATAATCACGGGGTGTGCATAATCCCGCGCATACGTCCACAGCCAGGCCTTTTGCGTCTTACCGGATCCGGGAGCGAGTGTCGGCAGGGTCGTCTCATCGGCGAATATCCGCTCCCCCTGCTTGATCTTCTCCAGCACGTAATCGGCGAGCGGCTGCAATTCGAAGCCGACCTTGCCCATCCATTGCGCCATCAAAGACCGGTCGAGATCGACGCCGTCACGCGCGTAGATCGCTTCCTGCCGGTATAGCGGAAGCCCGTCGGCATATTTGGCCACCGCGATCTGAGCGAGAAGCGCTTCGGTCGGAAGGCCGCTCTCGATCAGGTGCGGCGGCGCCGGCGCCTGCACTACGCCATCGCGATTGCGATAGATGTATTTCGGGCGGCGCGTCACGATCAGGCGGAACTTCGCCGGTGTCACGTCGAGGCGCTTCGACACGTCCTCGCCGATCAGAACCTTCTCCAGCCGTTCGCAACCAGGAGGCACCTCGGGCTCGACGACGATCTCCACCCGCTCCAAATGCGCGCCGAACTCCTTGCGCGGCCGCGGCGCGCGTTGCGGCTTGTCGTCCTTGCCGCCTGCCTTGGCCAGTTCGGCTTCAATGGCTGCCACGCCGGTGGCGATCTCGTCAAATACGAAGGCGATCTGCTCATCGCTTGGCTTGTCGCTGCGCAAACGTTCCGAGCGCGTGCCGTAAAGCGTGCGCTCCAACATCTTCACGATCGCCGTCAGCTCCACGATCCGCGCGTCGGCCGCCTGGTTGACCGCGGCGAGATCGGCGTTCGCCGCGGTCAGTGTTGCAATCTCGGAGACGATGTGGCTGTTCTCGGCCTCGATCGCCTGCCGCTCTGCCGCCAAGGCGAGGATCAGCGCATGGGCATCGGCAAGGGTCGTCGGAAGCTCTGCAACGGGCGGCGTCATCGGCGCCCATCACAGCAGAGTCGCCGCCAATCTTCCAAACCTTTCAGCGCCCTGATTCAATTCGCCGCAAGTTATCAACCCACCGATTGCGGGCGCTTCACAACCACCGGACGCACCTTCGTCCAGTCCACCCCGTCGATCAGCGCGAGCAACTGTGCATGGTTCAGCCGCACCCGGGTGGGAGCAATCTTCGGCCAGCAGAACTTTGTCTCCTCGAGAGTCTTGGCAAACAGGCAGATCCCGCTGCCGTCCCACCAAACCGCCTTGATCCGGTCCGCTCTTTTCGAACGGAACACGTACAGCGCGCCGCTGAACGGGTCGGCTCCGCCATCTCGCACCAGCGCCATCAAGCCGGTCGCTCCCTTACGGAAGTCGACCGGCGTGCTGGCCACGTAAACCTGAACACCTGCCGGGATCATGCCTGCCGAACCGCCCGGATTACCGCAGCAAGCCGCTCAGGCTCCACATCGCTGCCGATGCGCACCGCGACATCGCCGACCACAATTTCCATTGTCTCGCCCGCCACAGCTTCAAAACGCGCGAACTTGATCGGTCGGGCTCGCTCGGAACGCGGCGCAACAATTCCCGAGGCCAGCGCCTTGCGCCGCCAGGCAAACACCTGCGATGGATCAAGCCCGTGAGCCCGCGCGATCGCCGACACGTTCGCCCCCGGCGCGAACGTTTCCCCGACAATCCGCTCCTTCGCCTCCCGCGACCAGGTGCGATGGCTTCGCCCCGGACTGACCGGAAGCCGCTCGGGTGTCGCCGTGATAACTTCGAAGTTCTTAGTGTCAGACCTATGTTCGCTCATATGATCTCCTGGGAACAAATCACCGGGAGATTCTCTGACAATCAAACACCGCCCGCTATGCGGGGTGACCTACACGCTAACCCCGTATCTCCTGCGCCATATGGTGATCGATCGGCCGAATCAAGTGTGGGCGGCCGATATCACCTATGTGCCGATCGGCCAGGGCTTTCTGTATCTGGTGGCGATCATCGATTGGGCGAGCCGTGCGGTGCTGGCCTGGGCGCCTGTCGAACACGATGGACACATCGTTCTGCGTGTCTGCGCTCGAAGAGGCCTTGGCGTGCTTCGGCCGGCCTGAGATCTTCAATACCGACCAGGGCAGCCAGTTCACCAGCGCCGCCTTCGCCGACACGCTGGCCGCCACCGGCGTCAAGATCTCGATGGACGGTCGCGGGCGCTGGATGGACAACGTGTTCATCGAGCGGCTGTGGCGCTCGCTCAAATACGAGGACATCTATCTCAAGGGTTATTCGGATGGCCACGAGGCCAAAGCCGGAATCGCCCGATGGATCGAATTTTACAATTTCCAGCGCCCTCATCAGGCGCTGGAAAACCGCGCGCCGATGGCGGTCTGGCGGGCCGGTGTCACCGGCGCATTCGGCGAAGAGGCTGCGGATATGACGCTTCTCGCAAGCGAGAAGCTTGGACAACGCTGCGCGTTGCCCACATCCCCACAGCTACAACAGCAGCAAGCAAGAGTAGCGTAAAGTTATTGGGAAGAACGAACGGCAGCGGCTCCACTTAAGAAACCGGACCCAGTGGTCCTCAGCATAGGGTCCACTTCAAGAGAGATCCGCGACCGACACGCGGGCCTCATGCTCCTTCAAAATCCCGATGATCTGCTCTTCCGAAAACCGGCTGCGCTTCATGCTCTGGTCCTTGTCTTGAGCCAGAACCAACTTCAAACTGGATTAAGCCCGTTGGGCAAGGTCACCTTTATTCCTGGTCCTATTGTGGGCCAAAGCGAACTTCAAAAACAGATCGAACCCGGTGAAGGATGCGTCACCAGAGCAACTACATCACCATCACGAGGGTGACTTCAAGCGCGGACAGTCTGCATACTAAACAAGTAACCTACGCCACGCACAGTTTTTATTAACCGGGGAGCGCGGGCATCTCCTTCAAGCTTGCGACGCAAACGGAGGATCTGAACATCTATGCTGCGATCTAGTATTTCTCCGTGCACACGGGTGGCCCGTTGTAGGTACTCTCGCGACAACGGCCGTTGCGCTGCCTCAACAAAGGTGACTAGGAGCGAATATTCCGCCGCGGTTAAGGGTACCGACCTGCCTGAAGGATCATAGAGCTTTCGAGATTTGAGGCGCAGCTCCCACTCCCCGAAACGCCATCGTCCGTCCTGCGCCCTGCTTCGCATTCCAACAGGGAAGCTAAAACGGCGCCTGCTCAGAGCGTTGATGTGAGCCAAAAGCCGAGCCAAGGACAGTGGTGTCGTTAGATACTCATCAGCACCGGAGTCAAGCCAGGTTACAGCATCGTGCTCATCCCGTCGGCTCCCAACGACAATAATGGGAACATCTCCTCGATCACGGAGATCACGCACGAGCTCGAAGCCGTTGTCTCGGACGAGGTCCATATTTATAAGGATTACCTCTGCGTCGTTGTAGCGGGTTAACGCTTCTGCGCGCGTACCAGCCAAGGCCGTACACACATTGTTATTCCTCAAATATTCGTTCATCGGTTGAATAAGATTGAGATCACTATCGACGATGGTGATACATCTGATTTTGTAGGAGCGGTTCATGTATCTCCGTTCTGCGCTAGCGACCTTGTTCTTCATGTGACTACAAATCGCTTTCCCAACATTTGTGGCCTAAGAGCCAGGCGAGAGCGTCACCCGAGCGGTGACTAGCCCAGGACGCGACTCCGGTGAATTCCAGAACCTGTTATCAGCTATTGACAGCGACTGTTTCTCGATTGTTCTTCAAGCGGACGTTGGGCCGCCGTGTGATAAATTAGGAGAACGAATCGGACTGCTACGTCATACGTTTTCCTAGCCTCATCGCGTAGGTCAGTCCGAAACGCGCGCGGCAAGGTTGGTAGGAAACGGGTACGAAAGTCGTTGTCATGATGCCGAGTCAACCTAGGGGCCACAAAAGATCGCGCCAGATGTCCCCCGTGAGTCAAAAGGTCGCGGCTTCGCCACAAGCTTTGCGCACCATGTCCGCGCCGACGTGAAATGGACCTCGATTTTGGGACCACGTGCTTAGTCGGAAGGGGCTGTTCCGTTTGATAGACGGAGGGCATGATGACGAAGAAGACACGACGGAAGCTCGACGCTGGTGCTGAAGGCAAAAGAGGGCGCATCCGACGAGCGCCGTCTCGACGATCCGAGATCTCTCAGCCTCCGAACGCACCCGGCGTCCCGATGGTCCTTCAAGGACCTCCAGCCGGCTCACCGGCCCTACCGATGAGCCGGCCAAATGGACGTCCTTTTTGCTGTCCAATCCCATCCCAAACCTCCGTCCAAGCCGGAGGCTTCTTCGCACGTTCATTCGAATTCTGAAGCAAGGGGTATCGGCTTCCTTTCAATTACCCACATTTGACGTCGGATTTGAACGACGCGCCGCGGGCGAAATCTTGAATCGGCAGAATCTGTTGTGATTCCTTGTTGAGCACCTGATTCGGAAGTGTGGGGTGCGCGATGGGGCTGGTGTTGACGGAATGCGCGGAGGCACGTTCTCAGCGAGTGACGACCGGTGTCGAGACGTGGGTTGATCGGGAAACTGCGGGATGCGAGTTTAAGGATGAGCGGCTTGGCCGCCGGTTCTGCAAATTGCTCGCACAAATCGGGAGCGACATGGGTCAAAGCATCCCGCTGGTTTGTCAGGATTGGGCCAACACGAAGGCCGCCTATCGCTTCTTCTCCAACGAACGGGTCAACGAGGCGGATATTCTTTGCGGTCATTTCGAGGCGACGCGCGGGCGCGCAGCGACGACGGAGGGACCGATCCTCGTCCTCCATGACACGAGGAATTCAGCTTCAAGCGCGAGAAGCCGGATCTGATTGGCTTTACGGGCAAGACGGCAGGGCGCACGCAGTGCGGCATCCTGATGCATTCGAGCCTCGCCGTGACGACCGAGGGGCTTCCGTTCGGACTGGCGGCAATCAAGTTCTGGACACGCAAGAAGTTCAAGGGGACGACGGCGCTGAAGCGAAAGATCAATCCGACACGGGTTCCGATCGAGCAGAAGGAGAGCATCCGCTGGCTGGAGAATTTACGGCAATCGACCGAACTTCTCGCTGCCCCTGCACGATGCGTTCATATTGGTGATCGCGAGAGCGACATCTATGAGCTGTTTTGCCTGGCCGAGGAGGTTGGAACGCATTTCCTGGTGCGAACCTGTGTTGATCGGCTTGCCGGGGACGGCAATCATACAATTGCCGACGAAATGGACGAGGTCACGTTCAAAGGCCTACATCGGATCAAGTTCAAGGACGACAAAGGCGATCCGGATGAAGCGCTTCTCGAAATTCGTTTCCGCAAGCTTCGAATTCTGCCGCCGATCGGCAAGCAGAAGAAATATCCCGCACTCACTCTGACCGTGATCCATGCTCAAGAGCGGGGAAGGCCGAAGCGGCGAAAGAAGATCGAGTGGAAGCTCCTCACCGATCTCCCGGTCCAATCGCGCAAGGACGCCATCGAGAAGATCGAATGGTACGGGTTGAGGTGGAAGATCGAGGTCTTCCATAAGATCCTCAAATCGGGCTGCAAGGCGGAGGAGTCGAAATTGCGAACCGCTGAGCGTCTGGTCAATCTGATCGCGGTTTTCTGCATTGTGAGTTGGCGCGTCTTCTGGATGACGATGCTCAATCGTTCCTCGCCGAATGCCCTACCGCAAACGGCGCTGACAGATCCTGAAATCAGGCTTCTTGATCACTTGGTGAAAGACAGGGATGGCAATCGCTCTCGACGAAGCACACTCTCGCACTATGTGGTCAAGATCGCGCGGCTCGGCGGGTACTTGGCCCGAGCCAACGATCCGCCTCCAGGAAATACCGTGATCTGGCGAGGACTATCGCGGCTGACCGACATCGAACTGGGAGCCGCGATCGAGGCAAAAATTATGGGTAATTGAAAGATCGGCTTCGCGCTTACCGTAAGCGTGGGGCGCCGGGGGGCGCCGTCCGGAATGCGGTTGGAATTCGGCTTGGCGAATTCTCCGGGAACATGAAGTTATCGTTTCAGGCGGCAAGGTCAATTGGCTGATCGATGGGTTTTGTGGCGAGGGTTTGCCAACCATCGACCTTGCGCATGCTAATCTGTCCCGAGGCGAGCAGGGCCCAGAACATCATCGCCGCGGTGTCGGCCGAGGGCAGCACGGTTTGGGTTTTGATCCGCCGCTTGAACTCCTCGTGCAACCGCTCGATCGCACTTGTAACCGGTATAAGATTCTCGGTGCTGATGTTCGGCTGCCGTTTTCAAGATCGTGGCGTATGGTGCGACCATCCGGGACAGAGGCACCGGGAGCACGAAGGTGTGGGGGAGATGTCCAGATCGCTGTTGAACTACGTCGGGTCGACGTTGGGCAAGCGCCACTGAGACACCCGTCGCCGCCTATCTCACTCCGTCATCACCCACCGTCCTGCATAGTGAGCTGGTCCCGGTTGTCTGAACAGAATTTCCGCGTCGATAGGTGGAGCCTCTGCCGGGGTTAGGCCGCCGCGCGGAGCGGCAGAAGGTTGAAGTAGGCTTGATCCGGCGTGCTGCCGTCAAGACTCGAATGCGGACGTCGTCCGTTGTACAACAACGTTTGAGAACGCCCACAGGACCGTTCTTCGCGAGGTTCTTTATCGACATCATCCCTGGTTTGGTCGCCGAGTTTGCGTTCATGGGACCGTCGACAAGGTTGATGATGTCGTTTTTCGCTGCACCCTGGACGGGTCGCAAGCAGATCGTTGGCTGGAGGTTCCAGCATGGATGTTCGACCGGACGGCATGCCCTGACCCCGAGCTTTTGACAGCTCAGCCGTTTGTCAGCCTAACCGCACTTGCAGCACTTTCTGCGCTTCTCGATCCGGCGTTGATGGATCGAACGCCATCAGCTGCCCTGCTTTCTAGCGCATCCAGAGCCTCTCACGACCAGAATCGGGGAGAGACCCATGTCACGCGAGAGGGAATGCCAG
>NZ_PYCN01000086.1 GCF_003062295.1 Bradyrhizobium algeriense
TTCGATCGCCAGCGCCACCACTGCCGCTTCGATCTCAGGCGCGACACGGTTCTTGAGGATCGGCTTCTTCCGGCTGATCTCGGCAAGCGCCAGCTCGCCGCCTTTGTCGTACAGTTCCTTGAACCGGTAGAAGCTGTCGCGACTATATCCCATCATCTTGCAGGCCTGGCTGACATTGCCCAACTGCTTGGCCAGTTCCAACACCCCGACCTTCGCGCGAATGACTTTCTGCTCTTGTGTCATGGTTGCATCTCCTGTGTGAGACGCTGCGGGGCAGCGCGGGAGCGCCAGTTCGGGTGAGCGCTCCCGCTCGCCCCGCAGCTCCATTCCCCACCAGTCCAAACCATTCTGTCAGATTAAGTCGAGACTTTTACACCTTGAGGTCGGGCCGCAGCGCTATCATCGATCGCCTCTGAGCACCGACAGAACCGTGGAAAGCGTCACAACATCCACTCCTGGCTCGACCCGGATGATCGCCCCGTTCACCTCGATCTCGACCACCCCGCAGGCCTTGGCCGGCCGCGCGCTGACTTTCAAGGGTCTCGCCTGCGCCGACGCGACGCCGTCGCTCTCGGCGCCAATCTGGATCGGCACGAAGCTCGGCGCCTTGCCGACCATCGCCGTAACCTGGCCTCGCCACACCGTGAGCAGCCCGCGGGAAACGCCGTTGCGCCGCGCCACCTCGGAGATGTTAGCACCCTCCTCAAAACTCTCGGCCACGATCCGGGCCTTCTCCTCGCCCGTCCATCGTCGCCGCCGGCGCTCCCCGGTGATCACCTCGACACGACGATAGGAGTCACGGATGACTGCCGCACGTAGACATAGGCCAACTTGGCTCGGTGCGCAGTCGTGAGCCGCTCGTCAGCGACGGTCGAGCTGATCAGCACGACCCAGTCCTCTTCCGGGCGTGCCGGGAACCGCTTGCATTCGCCGCAGCAGCGTGGCGAGGATTTGAGCGATCTGGGTTTGCGTCGCGGTCGACAGATTCGGCCACAGGCGCGGAATGTCGGCCGGACGGCCAGGTGGATTTGCCAACGTCGGTAGGGGTCGATACGCAACGCGACCTGGAAGCGGTCGGTGGGTCATCGCGAATCACCTTCTCGTCGAGAAGGCTCAGACTCGCGCTCAAATGTTGCATCAATGGGATCAGCGTACGTGCACTGATGCGCGGCAGATCGGCGGCGTTTGGGCGGGAAGTGATCGTCTCGGCAAGATCCGTCGACGCGATCCGAACCGCCCGCGGCCGGCCGTCCGGCAGCGCGACAAGGACGTAGGCGGGACCGCGCCCCGACCGCTCCTTCAGCACCTCAAGCCGGTGCCCAAAAAGAAAATGATGGGGGTCAGTGATCGTGACGTGAGACACGACCCGCTCAAGAATAGGGGTACTCTGACGTGTTCGGCGAGCCCACCGTCGGCGACGCCGTGCTGGATCGTATTGTCCACAACGCTTATCGGATCGAGCTCGACGGCCCGTCTATGCGCAAGCTCAAAGCCGACGAGGAACGGCTGGCGCCGGCCGCGGCCACACCGCCAGCCAACGGCAAGCCGCCCACGGGAGCAAAAATATGAAGCGCATCGCCAGCCCACCGGCCGCCCCCGTGGGTCAACAGGGACCTCCCGCGCGCGCTGCTGCGTCAGCCGTGGGGGCACTCCGCAGCGCGCGCGGGTCCCTCCTGTCGACTACGGGGACGGCCTCCACCGCGCTTGACGTCGAGCCAAAACACTGAGATCAGAAAATGCACCTGACGGCACCATCACACTGGTCGCGATCGATCGGAATGGGTGGTCACAATCCGTCGTAGCGGGGGGTCGCGATCGTCGGAATACGCAGTAGTTGGGGTGCTTCTCTGTTGAGGCTCTTGCTGAACCAACCCGGTGCGGCGCTTCGTTGATGGGGCAAGCGTGAACGCAGCCAGGCTTCCGCCGGATCCATCCGTCGTCCGTGAAGGACGCGGATTGCGATGCCGTAGGTGGTCCTCACCGCACCGATCTTTGCCAGCCGCGATCCACGGCAGCAGGCGCGGGTCGTTCGAGCCTCAATGACGACGAGCTTGCGTCCGATGTCATCCGACCATGGTTTGTCGGCCGTGAAGAATCCTGATTTTCAGGCTGGATTGACCCGTGGTTTGGCGAGGGTGGCGATGATTTGCCACAACAAGAGCCTGAGCCAGCAGATCAGGCGGCGGAAGTTATAGCCGACGGCGGCGAGGATGGCGTTGATGGCGTCGCCTTCGTTCGCCGAACGGGAGGAGATCGCCATTTTGCGCGCGCAGGGCCAGGGAGTGCGAACTATCGCGCGTCAGCTTGATCGCCCTCCATGCACGATTTCTCGTGAGCTCCGGCGCAATGCGGCGACCCGCGGCGGCGCTCTAGATTATCGAGCGACCACGGCACAATGGCACGCTGATCGGTCGGCCCGGCGGCCAAAGCCAGCGAAGTTGGCAAATAATCCCGTCCTGCGAGATTATGTGCAAGACAGGCTTGCCGGTATGATCGCGTCTCGGTTGGGATGATACCAATATTGATGTCGTTGATGCCGACCTTGGGTTGAGTGGATCGACAGCCGCGCATCGCGAGGGCTTCAAGGACGTTATCGCCCGCGTCACATTGGGTGAAATCGGAATCATTCTCTCCTACGAGGTGACACGTCTCGCGCGCAACTGCTCTGATTGGTACCCGCTACTCGATCTGTGCGGCTACCGGCAATGCCTCATTGCGGGATCGCGACGGCGTCTACGATCCTGGCTCAACCAATGGGCGCCTGTTACTCGGCTTAAAGGGCACAATCTCCGAAGTGGAGTTGCACACACTGCGCGGCCGTCTGACGGCGGGGCTGCGCGCCAAGGCCGAGCGCGGCGAGTTGACGTTACTGTTGCCGGCGGGTTTGGAGCGTGACGCCAATGGCGTGGCATCGAAGGATCCGAGCAGGGAGGTGCAGCAGCGGATATCACTGGTTTTCACGACATTTCTGGAGGGAGGCTCCGTGGGCAAGGTAATCCGGTCATTCCGAGATCGTGCGCTCTCCATACCGCGGCGGGACCGGTTCGGCGATATTGCGTGGCGGACACCATCAGCCAGCATGATTTCCGGAATTTTGAGGAATCCGGCCTATGCTGGCGCTTTCGTCTATGGCCGTACCAAGTCCTGCCGCACGACCTATGCACGTGGTAAACTGAAGACGGCTCGCTGCCCAATGGCAGAGTGGAAGGTAGTAGTAAAGGACCGCTATCCTGCATACATCGATTGGGATGGCTTTGAGCGGATCCAGGCCATGATGCGCGATAACCATGCCGAATACCAACGCAATCAAACGCGTGGCGTGCCCCGAGAAGGGGCCGCTATCTTGCAGGGCATCACCTGGTGCGGCCGGTGCGGCCACAAGATGTCGATACAATACAAGGGCGGGTCTCGCTACGTCTGCAATTCCCTGTTGAACCACCAAGGCAAGACGCTATGCCAGCATCTTCCCGCCGATCCAATCGACGCACAGGTGGTGGCTGCTTTCTTTGCAGCGATCGCTCCCGCTGAGGTGGAGGCCTGGAGGCGTGCGCTCAATGCGCGGCAGCAGACTGACGAAGCGCTTGATCGCGCCGAAGAGCAGCAGGTTGAGCGACTGCGCTATCAGGCACTTCTGGCCGAACGACAGTATAATCGGGTCGATCCTGACAATCGCCTCATCGCCGCTGAGCTGGAGCGGCGATGGGAAAGAGCGCTACGCGAACTCCGGCAGGCTGAAGAGGCGCTGACCACCCGCCGAGCCACGAAGAGCAAATCAGCCACGTTGACCCCAGAGGAGCAGAATGAGTTTCTTGCGCTTGGTCCACACTTGCCTGAGCTCTGGCAGCGGCCTGATGTGAGCCGGGCAGATAAGAAGCAGTTATTACGAACGCTGATTGACAAGGTTGTTCTCCACCGCATCACGCGCGATCGAATCGCGGTCCGGATCGTCTGGTGTGGTGGCGAGATATCCGAACTGGAAGTCGAGCCGAGGGTCTGAGCGAACGCAAGCGCTCGTCGATAGAGAAGGCTCGACCCCAATGCCAAGCACGGAACTAAAATCATTATTTTGGATCTTGGTTGCGTCATACATGGTGTGGGCGCCAAGGAGCGAGTCGGCACGGGAGCAATCTCTTCAGGCGGAAAATGGATCAACGACAGGACTGCGTCTCTGCTGCGAAAAAGCATGCGAGCGCTGCAGTAGCCAGTTTGTGTCCAAAGGTGCGGGCCGTCTCCAGCCGAATTGGATCAAAGTGAGTCCGAGCAACTTGCACGGGCGCTATCGGAAACATGCGCGAGGTCTGGACGACTATACCCGCTCGGGAATCCGGGTCCAGGATGGGGTAGCTCTTCGGTGCCGAACGAAACGATCCTTCCTTCAGCATGGTCTCGTAGTCATCTAGCGCTCGACGGAGGATCATTTGTAACGATTTTACAGGACTGCATCGTAGGCTGAGGCTGTCAAAAATTGGCGATACCTCAGGCGCCGGCGGTCGTGCCCAGAGAAACACCTGAATTGTTTCCGGGGCAATCGTCGGGCGAAGTGCGTCTACCGTCGATATCGGGTGTTGATCGATGCGGCGTCGATGCCTCACCGGGGATGGCCGGCGCAGCGGGTCTGCCGGATCGACAGTCCTGAGCCGCTGCGGTGAAGCCGAGTCGTCGGCGGTGTCTGACACGTCCAGACGCTCAATCTTGAGCCGGGCGGCAGCGCGCTGCTTGGCTTCTTCCACGGACAAGCTGGGCTTGCGAATTCCCACCGTCAGCCCTCCAACGCTAGATCCAGCAACTTGGAAAGCGTAACGAGCTCTTCCATTGCGATGCTCAGGTTGCGTTCGACAAGACGCATCATCGGCTCGGTTCTAAGGTTGTCCAGCGTCAGATGCAGCATGCCCCGCTCCTTCATTGCGGCAAAGGCATCTCGCTCGTACATCGGACACTGTACAAGGGGAAGGCTTGCGAGCATATCCGAAATCGCGCGCAGCGAGGTGGTGAGGCGACCAACCGGTACACGTTGGCGCAGCACGGCTGTGGGAATCACTAAGTTCTCGCCCATCAGAAGCTCAATAACATACCGATAGGTGGAAAGCGCTTCGTCGATGTCGAGCGGGGTCAACATGATCGGAATCAACAGAAAGTTCGAGCTTGCGATGATAGTGTTATTCAGCTCGCTAGAGCCGCCCTGGGTGTCGGCTAATGCATAGTCGAAGCCCTGACGTTCAGCTCCCTCGTATGCGGCCTCGAGAAGCGACATTTCGTCTGCGACGAAAATCTCGCACCGCGGATCCCAGGCATTGCTTCGTAGTGCGTTGTCTTTCCATCGCGTTAGGGGCCGGTTGTTGTCGGCTTCGAACAAGGCGACGCGTCTACCGCTACTCGCGTAGGCAGCACACAGTCCCATGAGCGCTGTCGTCTTGCCTGCGCCTCCCTTGAAAGAGCAACACGTCAAAAGCTTCATGTGTCGTCCGACCCTTGTCGTGAAAAGAAGATAGAGGGGTAGTGTCGTACATCCGTTTGTTTGAAGTATTGTGCAGCGAAAGGCGAGTGGGAATTGATTGTGTTTAGCGACGTACAGAGTTTGCATTGATTGCAAATGTAACGGAGAAACGTTGATAGCGACCTTGATCAGAGCGCGACGGTATATAGCCTTTGAGTCATGCTGGTGGATAGTCCCGTAGGGAGGCCAGGTCTGGTTTCTTCTGCTCTTCATGGAGGAAATGCTATGTCTCACGGTACTGAGCCCGCCTCGCGCGAAATGGCCAGTCGACAACGTCGGCGCGTGGAAGGGGAAAGGTTCAAGGTTGTCAGCACCCGACTACGATCCGCTGAATACGAGAGCTTTTCTCGGCAGGCGCGCTTACTCGGGTTGACCGACAGCATGGCCATACGAGTTGCCGTACGACGAATTGGCGGCTTCCTGGAAATCGATGCTGGGACACGCCGATAAATGGAGAGAAGTCTTCAAGCGATTGGGGCGCTTTCTCGCAACGTTGCCGCGCTCGTGGCCGCTTATCGGGAGAACCGATCCACGAATATTGAGGCCCTGCGGATCGAGCGCGTCGCGTTCGACGAGGCGTTCGCCGATCTCGATAGTTTGCTGCGTTCCATCCTGTCGGTGTCGCGCCGGCGGGCTGATGGATGCTCCATGTTGAAAAATGCGGTGGAGCAATAGTGGCGCACGGACGTGAGTGCACGTTGGATGTCCGCTGTATCTCAGGTAGTCATTCGTATCGTTCCGAGTGGCAGCGGCGGTACACCCCTGAACAGATGATCAGGCAATGGGAGTATCTTAGTCGGAAGGGTAAGCTGGAGCTTCACCTATCTGCCCGACATCTCGATAGTCCCCTGAGACCGGACAAAATACCAGAAACGGCGCGAAGCTGGGCCTTGGAGACCAGCAACTATATCGAGGACCTGCCGGACGAAGAGCGGGATCAGGACCAAACGAGGTCAGTACAATTTTGCTGCCGCGTTCCATACGGATCGCGACCATCCGCACCCCATGTGGGTGTCAATCGCCGGGAACTCCTGGGACAAGGAGTGGCGGAAGAGATCCCGTCGGCACTCGCGCTTGAACTATGAGGCCCTGCGCACGGAGATGGCAGAGTTCTCGCGGGATCATGGCATCATACTCGACGCGAGTGCGCGAGCGGAGCGCAGTATCACGGAGCGAGATGCTATCGACCATCGTCGACATGGGCAGCAGGACCTCATCGCAGTTGGCGACGAGCAACGAGGGGAAGAGCACTCAAATCATCCGGATGTGGACGACGGAGAAGTGCATGAACGTACACGTGCATGAGACGAGAGAGCCGGCTCCGCAAATTTGAACAGGTCGGTAAGTGGAGTTTCTGCCTGACAGCGGGCACGCTGGTGCCTGCGAATCAGGAGCGACGATGAGCAGACGAGCACGCCGAAACCACACACCGGCCTTC
>NZ_PYCN01000087.1 GCF_003062295.1 Bradyrhizobium algeriense
CTGGCATTCCCTCTCGCGTGACATGGGTCTCTCCCCGATTCTGGTCGTGAGAGGCTCTGGATGCGCTAGAAAGCAGGGCAGCTGATGGCGTTCGATCCATCAACGCCGGATCGAGAAGCGCAGAAAGCGCGGCAAGTGCGGTTATGCTGACAAATGGCCGAGCTGCCAAAAGCTCCGCCTCAGGGCATGCCGTTCGGTCGAACATCCATGCTGGAACCTCCAGCCAACGATCTGCTTGCGATCCATCCAGCGTGCAGTGGAAGGCGACATCGCCAGCCTTGTCGACGGCCCCATGAACGCAAACTCGGCAACCAAACCAAGGATGATATCGATAAAGAACCTCGCGAAGAACGGTCCTGTGGGCGTTCTCAAACCTCGTTGTACAATCCGAAACGAAGACACTCGACGATCGGATATCTGAGCCCTATCGAGTTCGAACGGAAGGCCGAATTAGCTTAAGCCGGTGTCAACAGAACCGGGTGCAGCTCAATACCGTTGCCTCAGCGTCAAACGAGGCCCGCGTTATTCGGCCGAACCGGCCGCCGTGGCGACGGCATTGGCAGCGGTGAGAGGCCGAGGACGGATCGAGATCGATATCGCCGGAGCCCGGATCAGGGTTGAGAACGGCGATGATCAGGTGACGCTGTCGATGGTGTTGGCGGCGGTACGGGGCGACAATTGATTTCGTTCCGGGCGGACCTGAAGATCATGTTGGCGGCGCAGCCCGTTGATTTCCGCAAGAGCGCCCATACGCTGTCAGCGCCGGTGAGCGAAGCGCTTCGTGCGAACCCCTATTTCGCAGATTTTTATCTTCCGCTCGAAGCGATCAGATCGCATTAAACTTTTGGCGTGGGACGGCAGCGGCATGGTTCTGGTTACGAAGTGGCTTGAGGAAGGCCGTTTACCTGGCCGCCGATCCACGACGGCGTTATTTGTTTGACGGCAACGCAATTGTCGATGCTGATCGCTGGGTTGGATTGGTCGCGCGTGACACAGCGCGGTTGTGGCGGGGCCGGTGTCGATGGATCCGCCCGAGTGGATTTGCCCTCTGCTCGGCATCGAGGTCGACGCCTTCAATCATGGTGGCACGCCGGGTTCGCCGCAATCTCCGCCGTGGCGGTTCGTCATAACGTCATTGTTGAGACGCTCTCAAAGGCACCCAAAACCTTCGAACCGATCTTCGCGCGCAAACCAAACCGCGATATCGACGCAGGTCCGTGGTGCGAGGGCTTCTATGCCGCTATGAAGTTCAAGACTATCGGCGTGGGCACCGATCAGCAATCCCGCCGATATTAATCGCGGTCTGTTGTTGCCGATCCTGTTCCACTGCGTCGACGATCAGGGGCGCCCGATGCTCGGCCCGCCGAAACAGGGGGCAGACACTGACCAGTTCCGGCGAACAGCCTACAAGTATATTCCGACCGTCGTCGAAAACATGCGTCAGTACTGGATGCCGACACGCTTCAAGACCCGATCGTAGCCACCGGGCGGACGTGGAAGCTCATACCGCTTACGGCAGGCCCTCGCCGTGGCTATTCTGGTGGATCGCGATCAGCTCTTTGAGGTTCTCGATCCCGTCATCGGGGAACGCCATCACCCCGTCTTCACCGACGCCGACGACCCATAGTTGGCCATCCTCGGTGTCTATTTCTTCGGCGACCTCGAACAGCCATTCCTCGTCTTCACCGAGCATCTCAGCGACATGGCTGAGAGTGAACCCGCGGTTGACGTGCCCCATCAAGCCGCCTGCGCCGCAAGGTCTTGCTGTTGCGCAGTATTCCAGTTCCAGGGCAGCAGCTCATAGAGCCTGTGGGCAGCGATGCGAGCGAGTACATCGTAAGCGCGAAGCCGATACCCTTGCTTCAGAATTCGAACGAACGTGCGAAGAAGCCTGCGGCTTGGACGGAGGTTTGGGATGGGATTGGTCAGCAAAAAGGACGTCCATTTGGACGGCTCATCGGTAGAGCCGGTGAGCCGGCTGGAGGTCCTTGAAGGGCCGTCGGGACGCCGCGTGCGTTCGGAGGCTGAGAGAGCTCGGATCGTCGCCGAGAGTCTGCTACCCGGTGCCCAGGAGTCCGAGGTGGCGCGCAAGCACGGAGCGACGCGCTGGCAGATTTACGATTCCTTCGGAAGATACAACGCGCGATCGATGAACGCATGGCCATGACGCGAAACGTAGGCAGCGAAGACGCCGATCTGGCAGTTCGTGATCTTCCCTGCCGAACCAGTGTATTGCCGCGCCACTCCGCATGACGCTTTGCCCTGTTTGAGGAAACCGGTCTCGTCGATCACCAGCACCGCATCGTCATCCGCCAAATGCTCGATGACATAGTCGTGCACGATATCGCGCAGGGCATCAGCGTCCCAGTCTCCACGACCCAGAATCGCCTACTGCCGCCATGGGCCGGGATCGCCAGCCGCCTCCGCGCGCATCCAACCGGTCTTGCGCTGCTCATCTCCGAGCAGACCTTGCGGAAATAGGCCTGCATTCGTCGCAACACGCTCTTGCGTGAACAACGGACGTATCCGTTGCTTGATCTCTCGAAGCGACGCCGCCCACAACGCAAGCGTCTCCTCAAACGTGGAAGCTCATACCGTTTACGATGTATCTGGCCGGGAGTTCGGTTCGGCGAGTCGAAGACATCACCGAGGCGCTTTGGGGCATTCGGTTCAGCCCGAAGGCAGGGTCGAACCTGAATAAGAAGATCTATGCCAAGATCGAGACTTGGCTGACTCGCAGATCGAAGGGAAGCGCTTCGCTGATTCCCTCGTGCGGAGCATGACAGAAGCGTGCAAAGCTGGCCTCGGATCAACGAGGTGGCGGTATGATTGCAGACGGCAAAATGGACGTCCCATTGGACGTCTCGAAGGCGAGCCGTGTCGAGTGCCTGGATCAGGTCTTTGGGATTGGCGCCGAGGGCGCTCGGCTGCTCGCTCCGCAAGCTCCCGATCTGATCCTCGAGCCGCGCGACTGCCGCGAGACAGTTGTTCCGCCGTCGTTCGAGCTCACCGGCGAGCAGTCGGTTGTCGGGATCAACGGCGTCGTATTCCCGGCGTGCGTGCGCCATAGCGGGCCTAGTCCAGGGCAAGCTCGTTTTGCCGCAGCCGCTCGCTGCCGGCTCGCTCGCGACCGGAACTTCACCTCCAACATCGCGTCGAGCGCCAATGGCGAGATCGCACGCAGCACTTCCGCTGACACCGCCGCATCGATGCGCGTGTTGCTGAAAGCGCTACACCCTTTCTCGCTCGACGGATCGATATGACTAGCGCAGACTAGCGTGCATCACGCCTCGAATGGTGGTGGACCTTGCACTTGCGTCCGCAGCGCTGTAAGCCGACGAGAAGTCCACCGCCATTGCGCACCGCGCCCGCCACCATCGCTCCCTTCATGCTCGCATTGCCGGCAATGATCGTCCGGTTGCGATCATACTCCCCTCAGGAGATATAGCCATCGTGGGAGGGTTCGCTCCGACCATCCACTTGCTGTCGATGCACTCGCCGCACTTCTGAAATGGACCCGCGGAGCGGGACCGCTTGAACCGGTTTGTTAGTTGGAAACTGACCGCTCCTGATCCCTTTCTATCACGCCGCCAGAGACTCTGTCTGCTGCTGTTGCTGTGGGCATGTGGTCAACGCGTCAGCGTTGTCCATCATGTCCACAGCCTTCGCGGCCTGCATCCGTTCGCGCCAGACCGCCATCGGCGTGCGATAGCCGAGTGCCTGATGAAGGCGAAGATCGTTGTAGAAGGCGATCCAGCTCGCGATCCCTGCCTTGGCCTCGCGGCCGTCGGCATAGCCCTTGAGATAGATGTCCTCATGCTTGAGCGATCGCCACAGCCGCTCGATGAAGACGTTGTCCATCCAACGACCGCGGCCATCCATGGAGATCTTGATCCCTGCGGCCGCCAACGCGCCGGTGAAGGCCGCGCTGGTGAATTGGCTGCCCTGGTCGGTGTTGAAGATCTCCGGCCTGCCGTACTTCGCCAGCGCCTCTTCTAGAGCCGCCATGCAGAACGAGACGTCCATCGTGTTCGACAACCGCCACGCTAGAACCGCACGGCTCGCCCAGTCGATGATCGCGACGAGATAGAGAAAGCCGCGGCCGATGGGCAGATACGTGATGTCCGCCGCCCACACCTGGTTCGGCCGATCAATTATCATGTTGCGCAACAGATACGGATAGATCTTGTGGCCCGGCGCCGGCTTCGTCGTGTTCAGCTTCGGTCCCAGCGCCGCGATGCCCATCTTGCGCGTCAACCGCTGCACGCGCTTGCGATTGACCTGAAGCCCCTCAGCCTTCAGCATCGCGGTCATTCGCCGCGAGCCCAGGAACGGCCAGGCGATGAACAGCTCGTCGAGTCGCCGCATCAGGGCAAGGTCGTTGTCGTTGGCCGGCCGTGGCGGCCGGTACACCCCAGAGCGCGCGATACCAAGCAACATGCATTGCCGGCGGATCGACAGCGCTATGTCGGCGCGATCGAGCATTCCTCGACGGTCCGGCGTGCTCATCTTCCGGACCTCCGCGCTAAAAAATCGCGCTCGACTGTCAGTTGTCCAATCTTGGCGTGCAGCTTCTCGATCTCGCGTTCGCGAGCGTCCTCGCTCTCCGCCCGACACCCGCGTCAAAGGCCCGGGCCGCCTGGTCCAGCAGTTGCTTCTTCCAGGCATAGATCTGGTTCGGGTGAACCTCGTAGCGCTGGGCCAGATCGGCCACCGTCGCCTGCTCCCGCACGGCTTCCAGCGCGATCTTTGCCTTCAGTGCCGCGTCGATCTTGCGTCTCGTCTCCGTCGTCATCATGCGCTCCGTCTATCAAACGGAGCGCCCCTTCCAACTAAGCACGTGGTCTCAAAATCGGGGTCCATTTCACTTCAGTCCACCACGTCTCTCCATCGTGTGGCTTCGAGGAGGCCGGTCACAGCACACACTCCTGGCAAAGTTGTGCCTTCTCCGCGCCCTTCGCCCCACCGAATCGCGTGCCTGCGGGCCTAGCGGTTCACTTCGAGGCGCCAAGGAGTCATCGTACCCCTGCAGTGCAGCCCATCGAAGAGAGTAATACGTGAAGCAACGTTCACGCGGCACACTCCTCACCGAGATCCTCCCCGCTCGTCATCGTGCGATCGCACGATCACACGTCCGCTGCGAAGCCGCAATGGTTCATTGGGATCGAGATCGTCAGGTTCAGGCTCGCGGCGGCGATGTCGCCTCGCGCGTTCTTCCGATTCGCGCTGTTCACGGGCCGCTCGCTGGGCGCGAGTTTCGATGATGGATCGTGCGAAACGGCGGCGCTGCCGCGGGCGCTCGAGCGAAGTAGGCTGGACGTCGTCGCCTTCGAGCTCGCGGCTGCGGCGCCGCCGAGTTTCGCGCTGGAGCTCAAACCCGCCTACATCTGATGGACCGGGGTCCGTGTCTTGTGCTTCGATTGTCATAACAATGCCATCAGTATTCGCGCGGTCAACTATTTCCGCAGTGCTTCTGGACGTTTGGATTGCCCGGCCGATTGCGGAATCTCGTGCTGCTTGAAGAGATTCGGCCATTCGTATCCTGCCGTCGTGTTCAAGGTTCGGCGGTTCGGGGTGGCTTCTGACACTAACGGGAATATCGGGTGCAGGCTCCGGCCTCGCGCGTTCTTCGGATTCGCGCTGTTCACGGGCCGCTCGCTGGGCGCGAGTTTCGATGATGGATGGTGCGAAACGGCGGCGCTGCCGTGGGCGCTCAGGCGAAGTAGGCTGGACGTCGTCGCCTTCGAGCTCGCGGCCGCGGCGCCGCCGAGTTTCGCGCTGGAGCTCAAAATCACCTACATCTGATTGACCGGGGTTCGTGCCTTGTGCTTCGATTGCCCTAACAATGTCCCCCGTATTCGCGCGGTCGACCATTTCCGCAGTGCTTCTTGATGTTTGGATTGCCCGACCAACTGCGGGACTTCGTGCTGCTTGAAGAGCTTCGGCCATTCGTATCCTGCCGTCGCATTCAAGGTTTGTCGGTCCGGGGTGACCTCTGGAACTAACAGGAATATCGGCTTCAGCTTCCGGCCGAATTGCGACGGCTTCTCTAACCCTCTGCCTGCGTCGGAATTCCGCATAAGTAATCGGACGCTCCATAATGCCTCGGTCAGCACGCCGTGTTGCATCCAATTCAATGCCATGATCATAGGCTGCATCAACCAATACGGCGCGCATATTGTCGTAGTTCTGTTGAGGATGGCGACGTGCGATCTTCAGCCAGTGGCCTTCCAGTGCCCGTCGATTAACGACTACATGCAAGTGTGGATGCTTCCGATCGACGTGGAACGCCGTGAAGTAGTCGAATGAACCGCCATTGTAACCTGACCCGAACATCGTTTCGGTCCAAGCACGGCCGGCAGCGTGCGCACGGCTGGTATCAGTGCCGGGCGGGAAGCTGACGATGATATGAGTCGTTAGGAGAGCTGGTCCCGGTTGTCTGAACAGAGTTTCCGCGTCGATAGGTGGAGCCTCTGCCGGGGTTAGGCTGCCATGCGGAGTGGCAGCGGGGTGAAGTAGGCTTGATCCGGCGTGGTGCCGTCAAGACTCGAATGGGGACGCCTGCTGTTATAGAAGTCGAGATATCGGCCGATCGAGCTGCGGGCCTCGCTGACGCTGTCATAGGCCCGCAGGTACACCTCTTCATATTTGATGCTGCGCCAGAGGCGTTCGACGAACACGTTGTCCCGCCATG
>NZ_PYCN01000088.1 GCF_003062295.1 Bradyrhizobium algeriense
AGAGGCTTCCGCCAGTTCCTCCTGCGCAGCATCGACAAGGTCAAAGCCGAATGGGCCATGATCTGCATCGCCCACAACCTCGCAAAACTCGCCGCCGCACGCTGAGGAGAACCTGTCTCCCCAAAAAGCTTCAGAACCCGCCTCGCTTAATCCTAAGTCCATTATAGGGACAGGCTCCTAGAGCAGCCGACAATCCTTTTCCATAGACGCCGATCCGAGTGGCATCAACTTCGGGCCGACCTGACAAATAATCCAAACAGCAAGACAACAAGGTTTCTGATTGGCCGCGCCAGTGATTTGAAACGTCGTCGTGAGAGACCACGAGAACCGACGTGCCCCGACCAATGAAGAGCCTTCCGAGCAGCGTCGCTCCTGTTTCTTCTTCCCTACTGATGCAAATGACTGCTGGAGCGCATAAATCGGGATCACCAGCGGGCACGTAGTAGGCTAGAAATTCGGATTGATCACAGCACGCAATTTGCACCCGCTCCACCTTTTGCTCCAAAGATCCGAACCTCTGAATGCCGGCCTCGATTTTGACCGAAACGTCTCCACTTTGTGGATCGTCTTCATCAGCTAGCCGCCTGGCAACTTCAAATGCAGTTAGCGCGCAAAGCCAGGCTTCGGTCGCCTCGCCGGAGCTCCCTTTTCGATATTCAGGTCGCCAACAAGGCAGTGAGCATCTCCGATGTTTGTCCATCTTGCGACTGAGTTCTGCCGATGTAAGGCGCCGCGGATGCCCTCGAGATTGTGTATGAACAGCGCGGCGCCTCGCCGTGTGGACGCAAGACCGCCTCTTACATGAGGCCAAGCAGCGCATAACATCCGATTCGCCCCCTTGGTGCGGAATCCTCACCATCCGCCCACGCAAACGTTATCGGGCTCCTGAAGTCGAAAGTTTCTAATGGCGGGGCTTCTTTCGCCGAAATTCTGCTTTTTTGGTCATAATGCGCAAGTTTTTCCTACGATCAGGCGTCGCCCTCTGGCTCTGCACGAGCAGGGCACGAGAGGCGATCTGGACTTTGACCGAACGGACACGACCCATCGATGCCAACGCCGATGACGCCTCGTGATGACTGTGTTCAGCGTCTTCTGGCGAGCGTTCAAATTCAGATCATAGGTAATCGCAGAATCGATCAGGCGCGCCACCAGCGTTCACAGATCGAGCTGAGAACGGCAAACACCGGCTCGAGGAATGCCGTCATGAAAAGCGCCTGCACCATCCATCCCTTCTGTGATCACCTTCACGGTGACAACGTCCGTTGTCACCGTGGCCGCGCGCGTCACCGAACATCCCGCCAATCATTCAACCACGCATTCCAGCGCAGCAAATCGCTCGCTGCATCGCGCCTTCGGCCCAATCAGCGGGGCCGCTCACATCCGATGAAGCCGCCAGGCTCGACCAAATCATCAACCTGAAGAATGAGCTGGTGCAGCTCGACGCCAAGATCGACTGGGACTGGATCGATCACGAGATCGCACCGCCTTATAGCGACAAGGCCGGCAGCCGGGAACGTAATAGCCGTGGATCAAACGGTGGTGTCCACCATCACTCGCTTGAGATTGCGCTTCCGCATCCTCGCCCGAGAGCTGCGGCGAAGCCGCTGTCACGAGTTTTTCGACGTCCGCCGCAAACGCCTTGATGTCCCGCTCGATCTTTCCGATCCGCTCGTGCTGCAAGTCCGCAATCTTTACAGACGTCTCCCGCATTTGGTCGATCGCGTCGATTTGCTCCTGAATGGTCTCAATGGGAGCTTCAGCCGAAAGATTGAGCGCGGCCAAAGCGTCCTTCCATTGCGCATTCCAGGCGTCGTGCTCTTTCTCGGCGCTCTCGACCATGCCGCGCTTGTGCTCGACGTCGGCTTTGAGCTTGCGCTCGTCGAGCGCAAACTCATTTCGCTTTTGCGCATTCGCCTCTTCCGTGCGGATGCGCGCTTCCAGCGGCAGGCCGCCTGCCGAGGCGGCAATCGCCATGTCCTGCAGCAAGCCGACTAGCTGGCGTTTGGCGTCTGCGATTTCCTGTTGCAGCGACGATGCCGAGCGCGCAGCGCCGTCGCGCTTGGCGATCTGATCAAGCAGATCGGCCCTCGCATCAAGCCAGTCAAACATCTCCTCAGGGGGCAGCGGGCTATCCGTGACGCCATTCCACATGCAGGTCCACGTCGCGGCCAAGGCACTCTGCTCTTCGGTTAACAACGTAAGTTCTTGCTTATTAGAGTCGAGGGCGTCTTGCTGGTCGGCGATCTGCCGAGCAAGCACCATGGCGGCAGCCGTCGACTCTGCGTTATGAAAGCGCTGATCCGCCGCCGCGTCGGCCTGGCCGACAGCCGTTTCATAGGCGTTGAGCAGCGCGTCGCCACTTGCGAAGGCGCGCTCTTCCGACTCCGGCACCGCGATGTTGTCGACATACCGACGCCTGATGAGGGACCATGCTGCGTCCCGGCGTTCCCGCAGCTTCATCAAGTCCTCCGCCGACACGATCTTTTCATCGGAGACCAACCGCGCGTCAGACTTTCGATTGTTCTCGACAGCCGGCGTCAAATCGCGGATAGCCGCTTGCTGGTTCTGAATACGGCCCTCAAGATCGCGAACCGCGTCGCGATGCGTCTTCACTGCCGCTTCGGCCGGGACTTTCATGGCGCGCAAACTCGCCTCGTCAACGACCGCGGGAGTCAACATCGCCATTTGCTGCTGACATAATTCATACGCGTCCCGATGCTCTCGGTGGACAGTTAGGAGACGTGCGTCAAGATCACCCAAGGCGCGAGTGGATTTGACCACGCCCGCCAAACCCGACAGATCCTGCGAGGCCCGATCGTTTCAATGCGTGCCCGAAGGTCGGCCAGCTTTTCGCCGGCGTCCTCAAGCGCCTCTCGGGCGTTCCCAACGGCTGCAAACCGGCCGCCGCGCGAGGGCAACAATCCGCGGACCACCGAGACCGTGGCGCGCGGCGGAATTCTGTCGACCAGATCGGCAGTGTCGCCTGCCCAATCCAATTCCGTCGCCGCGCGCTTCAGCGCCACTTCCGCGGCCGCAAGCTCCGCCCGCCGCTTGGGCAAGTCGGCTCTTCCCGAAGAGAGCTGGATACTGCGTTTGAACAGGCGTTCTATCTCCCCTTCATGGAGGAGGACGTTCTCGTCGATCACTAGCGCGGTGCGCTCGGCGGTAATGGCCGCTATCTGCTCATGGAACGCGTTGATGCGCGCTTCTGCGGCGGCGTTATCGGCCGACGGCTTCTCAAATTGTTTTGCCGCATCAGTGGGCAGATCGGCAGCGATTCCGAGAGACGTTATTTCATTTTCGACTTCGCCGAGACGATGTAGGCTGCGATAAACGCGTCGAACGCGCGCGATTTTGGCGAGTCCGCTGACTTGCTCTTCGGTTTCTTTCTCGATCTGAACGCAGGCGTCGCGCGCCTCTTCAAAGACGGATTTCAGTTCCTGCCACTTGCTCGCGGTCACCGTGTGCTGGCGCAACGCCGCTTCAGCCTCCTTGAGACGATCTTCCGCCTGGTAATATTTCCGGTGCCCCGCCTTGCGTGCGGCCCACAGGCCGTCAGCTTCTTCCTGCATCGCGGCCAGCCGGTCGCGAAGACCGGAGAGGCCTGACGCTGCGGCGAACAGGGTCGCGCCGATATCGTCCTTGGCGTGAATGATGTCCCGGCCGCCGGCGCGCAGACGTTCATGGTCGAGGCAGAACATCCGGCAGAAAAACGCCCGGTCTATTCCGCCAAGCAGCGGAGCAAGCAATCCATCGCCGGCCGCAAGAGGTAGTTCATTGAGGCCGAGCAGCGTGTCCTTGTTGCCCTTGCGCCGTAGGATCGACAGCGGTGTCCCATCGCGATCCAACGTCGCGCCGATGCGTAGCGCCGCGTTCTCATGTAGAAAGTTGCGCGGCGACTGCCCGGGAATGCCGAACAACAGGTCCTCAATCGCCGACATCGTCGTCGACTTCCCTGCTTCGTTATCGCCGTACACGATATGAAAGTCGGCTCCGCCAGACGGGAAGTCAAGCGACGCGCCGGTGAAGTGCCGTAACGGGTCAGATCAAGGGAACGGATACGCATGGATCACCGCCTCTCCGCAGTCAAGCGCGCGCTTAGATATGCGGCCGCCTGCTCGATCACCGCGCCGAAGTCTTTGCTGATCGCCGCCTCCAGAAGCCGATCCTCGATATCAAGCGCGGCATCGTGCGGAAGCTTGCGGATGAGGTCGCCGAGGTCGTTGGCGATCTCCGCCCGCAAGTCGGGATCGTCCGCAGCCTGAGCCAGCAGGACGTTGAGATCGTTGATCACGCCCGGATCCGGCTGAATGGAAGCCGTCGTCGCAGACGCGGTCGCATTGACGACGCGTTCGATCCAGGCGACTTCTTCGCCGAGCCCCAAGGCCGCGGCCCGCGCTTCAGCCAGCAATTGCGGCGCGGAGGCCAGCAGTTCGCCATGAAGGTCGGTCGCGCCGCTCAGCTGGATACGGCAGGCCAGCAACCGGCCCTGTGCAGTCTTCGTGGCCTCGTTGATAGAGCATTTAATTTGATCAATGACGTCGCCAAATCGCGCGCAACCGCCGACCGGCACGTCGACATGCATCCATCGCGCGACATCCGTGTACAGCGGCTCAATGCCGTGCAATGCGCCGTCCTGAACCGTGATCAACTGCGCCGACTGCGGGCCGGCCTCCCGGATGTGACGGCCTTGCAGATTACCGCAGAACACGACGTGCGGATTCTCGTGCAGCAGGCCGCCCTGATGCACATGCGCAAGAGCCCAGTAATCGTAACCCTTGTTTACCAGCTCGTCGAGCGTGCACGGCGCGTAGTTCTCGTGAGGACCGTTCGTTCCACCGAGCGCGGTGTGCAGCACGCCAATGTTGAAATACCCCTTCACGGGCGGCGGATAAGCCTCCGCCAGATTGTCCGTCGTCGCCTGCATGCGGAAGCTCTGACCGTGAAGCGCGACGCGGCGATCATCAAGCTTGAAGGTTTGGGGTTTGCGATAGCGGAACACGTGCACGTTGTCCGGCAGCGTCAGCCGTTTGGTGATCTGACTTTCGGCGTCATGGTTGCCATGGAGAACGAAGGCCGGGACGTTCGCCGCGCGCAGGCGCCCCATTTGCCGCACGAAAAACAGACCGGTCTGAAAATCGCGCCAGTCGCCGTCGTAAAGATCGCCGGCAATGACCATGAAGGCCACCTGCCCGTCAATGGCGTAGGTAACAAGGTCTTCGAAGGCGGTTCGGGTCGCCGTTCGGATGCGTTCCGCCGCAAGACCCTCCTGCCCGCTCAGCCCCTTGAGGGGGCTGTCGAGGTGGATATCCCCGGTGTGGATGAACTGGAAGGAAGGCATATTTACCCCAGCAAAGGCTGAAAACAAACATGAAGATAACGGACCCGCAATGGGTCCAACCGCAAGCTCCACTGAATTCACAGGGAAGGAGGAAGATCGGGCGGGGCTCGGCGTGATCTAATCCACCACAGAACTCTTTAGGCCCGATACCTCGCGTAAATTCCGCGACGAGATTCTGCATCCTGCGCGGAGTGATGCCGAGTGAGTTGGCGATCATACCAGCCGAGACCACATGGCGGGATGACCCTTGGTCGAGGAGTGCTAGCAGCCCGGAAGTGGAGCGGCGGCGGGCGAACAGCCTCCAGGCCGCCAACCCAGCGGCGTGATCCTTGAGGCCAGCGTCGCTGTCGCTCTAGCTGCATGGCCGGCCAAAATATGCTGTATCCAACGCTCGCCAACGTTCACGGCTGCCGCTTTGACGTCCGTTGACCGCTCGACTTCGTGGCTGGGTGGTTCGCGGCACGAATGGCAACGAGTTCAGGCTCGGCCTCGCGCAATCTCTCCTGCTCCGAGAATAGGACCGATCGGCATAGCGCACGCCGAAGAGATCGACGCCGTTCTCGCGCTGTCCTCGCCACCCGTTCCGCTGCACGTTTGGATCGCCAAGCTGCCCACGCCAGAGCACGATCGAGGCGCGCTCGAACGCCTGTTCGTCGGCAGGTTTTGGAATTTGCGTGGAGGCTAATAACGTAAAGTGCGGACCATATCGTCGTCATCAGCAGACGTCGTCTTCGAACAGCTTTTCTTTTTCTCTCAGCGCCAAAGGACAACTTATCGCCTCGAGTGATCCAGCTCATTCAAGACTTGGCCGAGGACTGGCGCCATCTCGACCGACGGGTCGCGTCAATGACGAAAGAAATCGACGAACTCGCTGA
>NZ_PYCN01000089.1 GCF_003062295.1 Bradyrhizobium algeriense
CAACACTTGACCTTCACCAGCACGACCCACGCGGCTTGCACGAACAGCGCGCGCAGGTAGCGATTGCCGCGCCTTGATATCTTGCCGAGGATCGTGCGGTCGCCGGTCGAGATCTGCTTCGGCACCAATCCAAGCCAGGCGCCGAAGTCGCGGCCTTTCGAGAACACCTCTCCGGTGCCGATCGCGGTCACCATTGCGCTCGAGATAAGCGGGCCAATGCCGGGCACCGTCATCAGTCGCTCGCAGGCCTGATCTTGACGGGCCAGCGTTTCGATCTCGCTAGATAGCCCCTCGATCCGCGCATCGAGCCGGCGCCAGTCTTCCGCCAGATCCTCGATGATGCGCAACATGCGAGGCGAGAGCACATCGGTGCGCGTCGCGAGGATACCCCGCAACTCGGATCGCAGGGAATGCAGGCCTTGCCGCACAGCGATGCCCCGCTCCAGCAGGAACGCACGGATCTGATTGATGACGCCAGTACGCTGACCGACCAACCGCTCGCGGACGCGGTGCAGCGCCTGAAGGTCGAGCTGATCGGCGGTCTTGGTCGCGACGAATTTCATGGTCGGGCGTTGCACCGCCTCGGCGATGGCTTCTGCATCTCGGAAGTTATTCTTCTGTCCCTTCGAATAGGGGCGCACGTACTTCGCCGGCATCAGGCGGGCGTCGTGGCCAAGCATTTGGAGCCTGCGACTGAGATGATGTGCGCCGACGCAGGCTTCCATACCGATCAAGCACGGCGGCAGGTCGGCGAGCCGCGTTTCCACCTGGCCGCGTGACCACTTCTGCCGCAGCACGATGGTGCCGCGGTCATCATGACCCACGAGGTGGAACGAGTTCTTGCCGATATCGATGCCGATCACGGCGATCGCTGCGTTGAGTTTCTGAGACATGGCGTGCTCCTCGTCTTGAGCGCCCCTTGCCAGTTTCTCGTGCCGGCAGGGCCGGAGCACGGCCGGACCATTCCATTAGCTGACATAGGCTACTTGGGCCGGTGTCCCCTAATCGCATGCGCACGCGCACCAGCGGTGATGCGACCATCGGCATCCGCAGGCAGGCGCGCACGTACCCGAGAGATGAGCGTTTCGACATCCCCGGATTTCATAGCTGCGACTGTAGGCTGGAGCGCGGGAGACTTGAGACTTGACGTCCAGAAATCATCGAAATTTGCGAAAGTGCGGTGCACTGTGATCTCGCGGGTTTGCACCTCCTCAAGACCTGCGCCGATCCACAAGTCCCGCAACGCCTCCATTCGCGAAGCCTCCATTCGTGGTGGGCGCGTTCCCCCCATGCCCATCGCCTGCAATTCGGAGTGGATTGGATCGAGCGGATTTCCGCCCCCCAACATGTCCCACATGTAGGTCACGACTTCGCCGCCGGGGACAACTACTCGAAACATTTCTCTTACGCCCTTAGCCGGGTCTGGAACGAACACAAGGACCAGTGCCATCACAGCCGCATCGAAGCTGCTGTCGGCGAAAGGGAGGGCCATGGCATCGCCTTGGTGAAACTTTGCCAAGCGCGACGCAGGTCGTGTTCGTGCAAACGCGAGCTGCGCTTCGGATGGATCGATCCCTTGGACCTCCACGGGACTACATCGCTCGACCAGTAGTTCAGTGAACGCTCCGTTGCCGCAACCGATGTCGATCCACCGCAAACCCAAGGGAGGCGCCAACCAATCAAGGAATATCTCGCCAGCGGATCGGCTCCAAATTCCCATCATCTGCTCGTAGGCGGCACCATCGTCGAAACGAATTTGCTGTTCTGCCATTAGATTTCCTGCCCCAGTGACGATCCTTTGCTCATGCCATTCTGCAAAAAGAAAAATGGATAGGGAAGGTCACGGATGCGGCCTAATGTCCGCTTCTGGCAGATTTTGTTGCAAAAGTCGGTTGAGGCAGGCCACGAACCGTGATTCCGTTACGTTGACGCGAATCTCGGCGAGGTCGATCTATGATGGGCCGTTTGAAGAGTGACCAAGGTCAACTGTTCTACGAGTTTCATCTTGGCGACGCTGTCCCCGAGGATCATCTGGTGCGGAAGATCGATGCTGCTCTCGATCTGTCCTGGCTTCGCAGCGAACTAGCACCCCACTATTCGCCGATGGGTCGCCCGTCGATCGATCCGGAACTGATGATCCGCATGCTGGTCGTGGGGTACGTCTTTGCGATCCGCTCGGAGCGGCTGATCTGCCGTGAAGTGCAGGTGAACTTGGCCTATCGCTGGTTCTGCAAGCTCGGAATCGAGGACGCTATCCCGGATCATTCGGCATTTTCGCGCGCCCGCAACGAGCGTTTCCGCGACGGAGATGTTTTCCGCCAGATGTTCGAACGGGTCGTCGAGGCGTGCATCGCGGCCGGTCTGGTTGGCGGCGAAGGCTTTGCCGTTGATGCGAGCTTGATCCAAGCCGACGCCAACAAGCAGCGCTCGATCGCGGGTCAGGATTGGCGCAGAGATCGTGACCCGGCGAGGTCAAGCCGCGCGGTTAAGGAGTATCTGGCGACTCTCGACGATACGGCGTGGGGCGCCGCCAGCGAGGTTGTCCCGAAGTTCGTTTCGCCCTCCGATCCCGCTGCCCAGTGGACCGGCGCTCACAAGGGACCGGCATTCTTCGCTTATTCCGACAACTATCTCATCGACGTGAAGTTCGGCGTCATCGTTGACGTCGAGGCCTCCCGCTCCATTCGGCAGGCCGAGGTCGGCGCGGCAAAGACCATGATCGAGCGAACAGAGGAGCGCTTCGGCCTTAAGCCGGAGCGGCTTGTCGGAGATACCGCTTACGGGGCCGCTCCGATGCTGAACTGGCTGGTCGAGGAGAAAGGTATCGCGCCACATATTCCTGTGTTCGACAAATCGAAGCGGGACGATGGCACCTTCTCGCGTAGCGACTTTCGATATGATCCGACGAGCGACGTTTACCATTGCCCAGGCGGGAAGCGGCTCGGCACGAGTGGCACCGTGCACGAGGGCAGGACGCTTCTGTATCGCGCCAGCAAGCTCGATTGCGATATATGCCCACTCAAACCACAGTGCTGCCCAAAAGAACCATCACGCAAGATCCCGCGCGACATCCACGAACACGCCCGAGACGTTGCCCGGTCGCTCGCCGGCACCGAGGGCTTTGAGCAGTCGCGACATGAACGCAAGAAGATCGAGATGCGGTTCGCGCACTTGAAGCGCATTCTGAAGCTCGGCCGGCTTCGACTGCGTGGTCCACGAGGCGCCCAGGACGAATTTGTTCTGGCTGCCATTGCCCAGAACCTGCGGCGGCTCGCATCGCTAGTTGCGCGACCGCCACCCGCTCAGGCTCTGTGTATTGCGTAGCGTAAGAGTTGCGTAGAGAGCGCCGGGGAGCCGGCGGACAAAGCCGATCGCCGTTAGTGAAACGGCCGACCAACATCCATCGGTCACAGCCGACTTTTGCAACAAAATCTGCCATCAACTGACATCGCTGGTTTCTCTACTATCGCGATAGCGCCCCAGCGGCCTCTCAATTCCTTTCTCATCGCTCGCCGCTCGACGCTCACTTTGGCGATGGTACCGGCGACAAGTTCCGTGACGGACCGCAATCTAATCGTGCAGCTTTATACCCGCTTCTTTAATCAGCTTGGCCCATTTCGGAATCTCGCCGTCAATAACAGCAGCGAATTCCGCGGGTGAGTTGCCAATCGGCTTGATTCCAAGATCATCGAATCGCTTGCGCATCTCCGGCATCGCGAGAATCCTCACGGTTTCGCGGTGCAGCTTTTCGACAATCGTCGGTGGAGTTCTGGCAGGCGCCATCAGGCCGAACCACACCGTTACATCGAAGCCAGGGAAGCCTGATTCCGCCATGGTCGGGAGATCGGGTGCGCCGGCATGGCGCTCCAACGACGTCACCGCGAGCGCCCTGACTTTCCCGTCGCGCGCGAGGGGCAAGGCGCCGGTAGGTGGAACAAACGCCATGCTGATCCGTCCGGCGATCACGTCCCGTCCAAAGGCGGTGCCGCGATACGGCACGTGCAGAATGTCGACTTTCGCCATCGATTTCAGCAGCTCTCCGGCGAGGTGCAGCGTTGAGCCAAATCCTGCGGACCCATAGGTGAGTGCGCCCGGCCGCGCGCGTGCAAGCGCAACAAGCTCTTGCACGTTCTTCGCCGGCACGTCGTTGTTGACAATGAGGATGTTTGTGTAAGCACACACCTGAGAGATCGGCACGAGGTCCCGGACCGGGTCGAACGGCATCTTCTCATACAGGCTGGGGTTGACGACGATCACCGGATTGGCCGCGAGCAGCAGTGTATGGCCGTCCGGCTCAGCCCTTGCGACTCGCTCCCCGGCAAGATTGCCGTTGGCGCCGACCGTGTTCTCGATCACGACTGGCTTCCCCCATGCCTGGAAAAGCTTATCGCCGAGCAAGCGCGCAACAATATCCGGAGATGTGCCCGGCCCGAATCCGACGACAATTCGAACCGTGTGGAAAGGATAATCCAGCGCCAATGCAACTGGCCCCGCCGTGACGAACATGACCAGAGTGGCAAGAAACCAAACCAATGAATGCAGAAGCTTCATGGCTGCCTCCCTTCAGGTATCGTGGTCCGGCGACGCCGTATTGGGTGCCTTTTTGCAACGGGTCAACCCGACGGGGCGCGCGCCGACACTGGCACGGCGGGCATCTGGCGTAGCGAGGGCGCGATGAAATTTCACCGAAATATCGGTGAAGGTGGTAAGATTGTATTTTGAAGGTCGCGGTGGAGGTCAGGATGCATTCCGACTCTCCCAGGATGCTGTGCTTCAGCGGCTATGCCCTCGACCTGCAGCGCTGCGCGGTCATGCGCGGCGGGCGGGAGCTTCAACTTCGCCCGAAGTCCTTCGATGTACTACGCTACCTCGCTGTGCACGCTGGCAGGCTCATTTCCAAGGAAGAGCTAATCAGAGCTACCTGGCCCAACGTGTTCGTATCCGATGGCTGTCTCGTCCAGTGCATCAAGGACATCCGCGAAGCGCTGTCCGACGATGCCCATGAGATCGTCAAGACCGTCCCGCGCCGGGGCTACCTGTTCGCGGCCGAGTTATCCGACAAGGAACTGGACAAGCGACCTCCGGCCGGCTCGCCTAGTCAGGACCTCACGTTCTGCCGAACACAAGATGGCGTCAACATCGCCGTTGCATGTGTGGGCCAGGGCATGCCGCTTGTGTGTATTCCCACCTGGGCCACCCATGTCGAGCACGACTGGCAGAGTCCTATCCGCGGACCGCTTTGCCGTTTCCTCGCCGACCGAGTCCGGCTCGTTCGGTACGATGGTCGAGGTTTTGGGCTGTCCGATCGAGACATCACCGACATTTCCTTCACAACGTTCGAGCGCGACCTGGACGCAGTCGTTGATGCTTTGCATCTGCATCGTTACGCCATCTTGGGCATATCGCAGGGAGCAGCAACTGCCATCGCTCATGCTGCCCGCTATCCCGAACGTGTGTCGAAACTGATCCTTCACGGCGGCTTCGCGCTAGGCCGCAATAAACGCGCCTCTGCGAGAGAGGCGGAAATCGCGAGAGCGTGGATTGCCATCATGCGACAGGGATGGGGCGACGATAACTCCGCTCTGCTAAGGATATTCAGCTCTGTCTTTCTTCCCGGCGCTTCGGTCGAGCAGATCAAGTGGTACGCAAACCTGCTGCGCCTCTCGACATCAATCGAAAACGCGATCATGAACCGATACGCCGTTGACGATATCGACATTCTCGATCTGTTGCCGAAGGTATCTGCCCCAACCGTGGTCCTTCACTGCCGTCACGACAACGCGGCGCCGTTTGACGAGGGGCGTCGTATCGCCACGTCCATCCCGAATGCCAAATTCGTGATCTTGGACTCAGAGAACCACGTCCCCATACCGGGCGAGCCCGCCTGGTCAAAGTTCATCGGCGAGGTTGAGACGTTTTTGTTGGACGTCTGACACTCACTGTTTCGAGCGATCCGAGCGTCCGCTAATGGAATGGTCCGGCCGTGCTCCGGCCCTGCCGGCACGAGAAACTGGCAAGGGGCGCTCAAGACGAGGAGCACGCCATGTCTCAGAAACTCAACGCAGCGATCGCCGTGATCGGCATCGATATCGGCAAGAACTCGTTCCACCTCGTGGGTCATGATGACCGCGGCGCCATCGTGCTGCGGCAGAGGTGGT
>NZ_PYCN01000008.1 GCF_003062295.1 Bradyrhizobium algeriense
ACCACCTCTGCCGCAGCACGATGGCGCCGCGGTCATCATGACCCACGAGGTGGAACGAGTTCTTGCCGATATCGATGCCGATCACGGCGATCGCTGCGTTGAGTTTCTGAGACATGGCGTGCTCCTCTGAGCGCCCCTTGCCAGTTTCTCGTACTGGCAGGGCCGGAGCACGGCCGGACCATTCCATTAGCAGAAGTCGCGCTCGTGAAGGCGAAAGTAAGCTCGAAATAAACAGTCTCTGAACTGCTCGTTCGACCAGCGTTCACGTCAACCCTTTTAGAGTCTCCATCCAGGAACTGAAAGCCGGTACCCGTAGACGGAGTTCCAGCCGTGGAACCGACTCTACGCCGCTCAGTTATCCAATGGAGGAGACATCATGAAGAAGTTTCTTGTTTCGGCGGCAGCCGCAGCAATCATGACCGGCGCTGCCTACGCTCAGACGGAATTTTATGTAGTGCAAGACACCTCCACGAAGAAATGCACCGTCGTGGACAAGAAGCCGACCACGACCACCACTGTGGTTGTTGGCGACGGCAAGGTGTTCAAGACGCGCACCGCAGCTGAAACCGGGATGAAGACCATCAAGGTCTGCGCGCACTAAAGTTGGCGATGGCGAGAAGCAATAACGCCAGCTCCGTCCGTTCCCATCGACAAGAGTGAGGCCGCCGAAGCGGCCTCTCTATTCACGGGCACATAGCAACTGGAGGACCAGGAAATGTTGAAAGCAATGCGCAACTATGCGTTCGGTGCCGCAGCGGCGGCTGCTCTTTTTGTAATTCCGATCTCGGCTTTTTCCCAATCCATTGAGGTTGGACCGGGAGGCGTCCGAGTGTACGACGGTCGAGGGGGACAATGCGAGCAATTGCGGCGTGCCTGCGAAAACAAGGACGCGCTGGGGGAGCGGGGCGAAGGAAATTGCCGCAGATATCGTGAGACCTGCCAAAGGCCAGTTCGGAGGGATGTGTGCGCCGAATTGAGATATGCCTGCCTCAACAAGGACGAGTTGGGCGAACGAGGCGAAGGAAACTGCCGCAGGTATCGCGAGACTTGTAGAGGTCGGTTTTAAAGGTCGCTCATTCCTGGTGTTGGTAGTAGGGGATCAGTCGGGTCGCGCTCGATGAGCGCGATCCGCGCTGGTCTCGGCTACTTTTCGTCGAGGAACGGCGCGACGACTTCCCGCGTCTCCTTGCTCGGCACCACCGGGACAATCTCGAACGTCATGCCGAGATCGCGGTTGTTGGCCAGCACCCATTCCTGCAGCAGCCGCAAATCATCGCATTCCATGAGCTGGAAGCAGCGGTCGAAATTCGGCTCGATCCAGCTCCCGACATATTTCAGTCCATCCGGGAATTTGATGCCGGGATCGCGGACGCGCCGGTAGACCGGGACCGGGTCCTGGTTCTTGAAGCGCTCGATCACCATGAACAGCATCGGCAACTCCGGATGGGGCGGGACGTCAGCCCTTGCGCAGGAAAATGTAGTCTGCGGAGTAGGGCGCGTTGCGATAGCTGCCGGGCTTTTCGCACTCGCCCTCGAGTTTGCCGCCCGCCGTGTTGATCCGCTGCACCGTCGTGACGCCGGAGAGGATGCCGGTGCCGCGCCCGGAGGTCACGGTCAGTTTCAGCCAGGGAATATCGTTCGGCGTAGCACCGGGCGCATTGCCGACCGCCTTGCCGACGACGGCGCTGGAGTCGATGTGTTCCCAGTTCGGCCCTGCATAGTGCCGGCCGACGGTCTTGCCGTCGAGCAGCAGGGTTGCGGTCGGCTCGCGGAATGCCCAGGCCAGCTTGCCGCCGCTGGCAGCCTTGCACTCGTAGACCTGCGCGCCTTCCGCGTGAAGGGTGAGCACGATCGCTTCGCCGGGCGCGGCGATGGCGTCGGGAAGCGGCGTCTGGGCGGAGGCGTTCAAAATTGACGCCGACGATAGAAGCAGAGCGAGTGCGGTATTCCGGACAATTGGCATCATGAATCCATGGTGTTGGCCCGAAGGACCAACACCATTATCAGCCAATTATGCCATCGGCTTGGCGAGGTTGTCCGAAACCTTGTCGAGGAAGCCGGTCGTGGACAGCCAGCGCTGGTCGGCGCCGACCAGGAGCGCGAGGTCCTTGGTCATGTAGCCTTCCTCGACGGCAGCGTCGTGTCAGCCCTTGCGCAGGAACACGTAATCGGCCGAGTAGGGGACGCTTTCATAGGCGCCTGCCTTGTAGCAGGCGCCATTGAGCTTTCCACCCGACGTGTTGATCCGTTGCACTGTCGTCACCGGACTGAGAACACCGCTGCCGCGCCGGGAAGCCACTCCGAGCTTCAGCCAGGGAATGTCCATCGCGACCTGCCCTGGGGCGGTGCCGACGACCTGGCCGACCACCGCGCTGCCGTCGCTGTACTCCCAGTTCGGTCCGGCATAGTGCCGGCCGACCGTCTTGCCGTCCAGGAAAAGCGTCGCGATCGGCTCGCGAAACACCCAGGCGAGTGCGCCGTCGGCGCCGGTCTTGCATTCGTAAACCTGCGCGCCTTCGGCATGCAGCGTGAGCATCGCGGTTTCACCCGGTGCCGCGATGGCCTCGGGAAGCGATTTCTGGGCGGATGCGCTGACGAGCGACCCGGTGAGAAAGATGGCAGTGAGTACGGCGTTCTTAGGGAACGACACGGTATTGCTCCGTCGTTGGTTTTCTATCACTGCGAGCCAACGGGCCGCGCGAATGCGCGACCGACGACAGGCTCCGAGCAATCCATCGTACCCAAGCGGAGGCATGGATTGTTCGTCGCTCTGCCCCTCGCAATGACGGGGAGGGACTTGCGGATAAGGCGGTTTACGCCGCCATCGCCTTGGCGAGGTTGTCCGAGACCTTGTCGAGGAAACCGGTGGTGGACAGCCAGCGCTGGTCGGCGCCGACCAGGAGCGCGAGGTCCTTGGTCATGTAGCCTTCCTCGACGGTCGCGACGCAGACCTTTTCCAGCGTGTCGGCGAATTTCGCGAGTTCCGGGTTGTTGTCGAGCTTGGCGCGGTGGGAGAGGCCGCGGGTCCAGGCGAAGATCGACGCGATCGAATTGGTCGAGGTCTCCTTGCCCTTCTGGTGCTCGCGGTAGTGCCGGGTCACCGTGCCGTGGGCGGCTTCGGCTTCCACCGTCTTGCCGTCGGGCGTCAGCAGCACCGAGGTCATCAGGCCGAGCGAGCCGTAGCCTTGGGCCACCGTATCCGACTGCACGTCGCCGTCGTAGTTCTTGCAGGCCCAGACATAGCCGCCGGACCATTTCAGCGCGGAAGCGACCATGTCGTCGATCAGGCGGTGTTCGTAAGTGAGCCGCTTGGCCTCGAATTCCTTCTTGAATTCGCGGTCGTAGATGTCCTGGAAGATGTCCTTGAAGCGGCCGTCATAGACCTTGAGAATCGTGTTCTTGGTCGAGAGATAGACCGGATAGCCGCGCAAGAGGCCGTAGTTCAGCGAGGCGCGGGCGAAATCGATGATGGAATCGTCGAGGTTGTACATTCCCATTGCGACGCCGGCGTCGGGGGACTTGAACACTTCCCTCTCGATCACGGTGCCGTCTGCGCCGACGAACTTCATCGACAGGGTGCCTGCGCCGGGGAACTTGAAGTCGGTGGCGCGGTACTGGTCGCCATAGGCATGGCGGCCGATGATGATCGGCTTGGTCCAGCCCGGGACCAGGCGCGGCACGTTCTTGCAGATGATCGGCTCGCGGAAGATCACGCCGCCGAGGATGTTGCGGATGGTGCCGTTCGGCGACTTCCACATTTCCTTCAGGCCGAATTCCTTCACCCGGGCCTCGTCGGGGGTGATGGTGGCGCATTTGACGCCGACGCCGACCTTCTTGATGGCGTTGGCGGCGTCGATCGTGACCTGGTCGTTGGTCTGGTCGCGGTACTCCATTCCGAGGTCAAAATACAAAAGCTCGACATCGAGGAAGGGGGTGATCAGCTTGTCCTTGATGTACTGCCAGATGATCCGGGTCATCTCGTCGCCATCGAGTTCGACGACGGGGTTGGTCACCTTGATTTTTGCCATGATGGAGGGGGCCTTTTCTCGGAAAACCGCGCATTTGGGCGGGGTGGATGATTATACGGGGCCTATAGCACCGCAAACCGGCGGGCGAAAGCCGAGCCGTTATGCACTTTCTGCCCATCCTTTAGATTAGATTGCTGCCTGGGTCGCCGTCCCCGCGACCACGTACCAGGTCACGAACAGGCCGCAGATCAGGGCGCCGGGCAGGCTGGAGCCGGTTCGTCGCCAGGTGAAGGTCGCAATGACGGCGCAGATCGCCAGCAGCGGCACGAACTGGATGGCGACGATGGTCGACAGCGGCACGAAGCCGGGGTCGGGCAGCGGGTTGAACAGTTTTCCGGTGAGCCAGAGAATGGCGTATTGCCCGCCCACGAGCACGATAAAGCCCAGCGTCAGCGCCAGGATATTGGTCAAATAAAGCGCCCCGCGGGGCGCGGCCATGGTCGAGAAATTGCGGTGCAGGACATGCAGCGCGATCACGAAAAACGCCGTGAACGGCACGAGATAGATCAGGAAGATCAAAAACTGCTTCGCGCTCATCAGCTTCAGCGCGACGATCCAGAACCGGAAGTCGATCTTGAAGGCGAGGTCGGCCAGCCATAGTGCCGCATAGCCGATCGCGACGGACGCGACGGCGATCACGACCGACTGCAGGACGATGCCGCTCCGGCTGGCGCGTTTGGGTGAGAACCGCATCAAAGCGAGCGTGATCAGGCCGTTGATGACCGCCCAGACCAGGATCTGGTTGGTGATGCCCTGCGGCAGGAAGGCGGAGGGTGTTAGGAACGTGCCGCCCAGCGCAAACGCCGGATAATAAGTCAGCGCCGGGATGAAGGCGGACAGGATGAAGGCCGCGGTCCAGCGCCGGCCGCTCGCTGCGGTGTGCTCGGGCATGGTGCCGTCGGCAATCTTCGGCAGCCGCAGCCGGGAATACATCGGCGCTTCCAGCAGCGCATCGAAGGCGCCGATCAAAAGCGCCACAAAACCGAGCAGCGCGATTAGCGTGCCGATCTCCTTAGCGAGCCAGATCTGGTCATCAACCGGGCGGGGCGTGCCGCCCTGCAGGGTCTTTGCGAACCAGTCGAGGCTGTGGCCGATGGCCTCGTGGGAGATGTGCTCGGCGGGATGGGTGATGGCGGGGGTGTAGAGCACCCGCGCCGTGCCTTGCGCGATGTCGCCATAGACCTTGCCGGGTTCCACCGGCCCTTGCGTGCCGAACAGCGCCCACAGCTTCGGACTCTGGGTGACGTCGCGGGCCTTGTCGACGCCCCACATCAGGGTCGAGAACTCTTCATATTGGGCGAACACCAGCGCCACGTTTCGCGGCCAGCTTGGGGTCCCTTCGGCGGCGAACGGCTTGCCGGTCGACGAGCCCTCCAGCACGATCGACTTGTAGTCGTTGGGCGCGGCAGTGGCCGCCGCCAGCACGGTCCAGCCGCCCATCGAGTGCCCCTCGAGCCCGATATTGTTCTTGTCAACGATTTCGAGGTTGCGCAGGTAGGCGAGGCCATCGGGGCCGCCGAAGCCGTTGGCGAAGGCCGGCGGGTCGCTATAGCCATGGCCGGTCTGGTCGAGGGCTAAGACCACATAGCCGCGGCGGGCGAATTCGATGGCAAAGCCGTCCTGGGTCTCGCGCGAATTGATGTAGCCGTGGACCGCGAGGATTCCGGGGGCCGGAATCTGCGGCGTGGCATTCGCTGGGATGTAGAGCAGGGCGCTCATGGTGTTGCCCTTGGCGCCCTTGAACCTGACATCCTGGATCTTGATGCCGCCTGCAGTCTGCGTCAGATGGGCGAGCAGCCCGCCCGCCAGGATCAGGATCACGCCCAGAATTGCCAACGACCACCTGCCGCGCATGGACGCCTCCCCGTGTGCCCTTCGCCGTTGAACCGGCGTTCGGGATTGTTTGCAGCTTCGCTTTGATTGTGGTTGTTAGCCTATCCGAAAGTCGAACGCGCGCAAGCGGCGGGGCGGGAATCAAGCTTCCTTGAGGCTTTGATCGAGCGTTCGGAGAGGTTACTAAGCCGCGCAGCAGGCTTCTCGAATTCCGCCATCCAAAAACGCGCGGCCGTTCAAACTCTTCAGAGGTTGAATCAACTCCGGAAGTTGAACCAGAAAGTGAAGTAACGAATGTCCGGTTCGGGCACCGATAAAACCAAGTCCGGTTGGGACTTAGCCGGACCCGTTGTGATCCTCGTCGAGCCGCAGCTCGGCGAGAATATCGGCATGGCCGCGCGGGCGATGGGCAATTTCGCGCTTTCCCGTCTAAGAATCGTCAACCCGCGCGATGGCTGGCCGAACATCGCCGCGCAACGGGCGGCGGCCGGCGCCGACCAGATTCTGGAACAGGCCCAACTGTTCGACACCGTCGAGCAGGCGGTCGCTGATCTGACGCTGCTGTTTGCCACCACCGCCCGCGCCCACGACCAAGCCAAGCCGGTGGTCGCGCCGGTGGAAGCAGCAGCCGAGATCGTGGCCCATGTCGACGCCGGCGGCGGGGCCGGCATCATGTTCGGCCGGGAGCGTTACGGCCTGCAGAACGAAGAAGTGGCGCTCGCCAACCGGATCATCACCTTCCCGGTCAACCCGGGTTTCGCTTCGCTCAATCTGGCGCAGGCAGTGCTCTTGATCGGCTATGAGTGGTTCAAGCTGTCGACGGGCGGCGCCCTGCCGTTCGCGATGCCGGAGCGCTCCGAGCCGGCTTCGCAGCACCAGATGCAGGCCTTCTTCGACAATCTGGTCCGGGAACTCGACAAGGTCGAATTCCTGCGCCCGCGCGAGAAGCGCGAGACCATGCTGGTGAACCTGCGCAACATCTTTACCCGGATGGACCCGACCAAGCAGGACATGCACACTTTGCACGGCGTGGTGATGGCGATCGCCGAAGGCCGCAAAGGACCGGCCAAAGGTGGCGTGCTCGACGGCGAGCAGGCGACGCGGCTGCGCGCTTTGCTGGCCGAGCACGGGCAGGGGCCGGCGGTGCCCGGCGACAGTTCTACCGTGCGCGGGCTGGCCCGGCTGCTGCGGCGGAACCCGACCGACGCCGAGCGGGTCCTGTGGCAGGCGCTGACCCGCGACCGCCGTTTTGCCGGCCAGTTCAAGCGCCAGACCCCTGTGGGGCGCCACATTCCGGATTTCGTCTCCTTCGTGCACCGGCTCGCGATCGAGCTGGTCAATCCGAACGAGTCGGAGGCCATTGTCGCCGACCGCGCCGGCCGCAAGACGTGGCTGGAAGCACGCGATTACCGTGTGATCGAGATGAAGGTCGCCGAAGTCGAGCGCGATCTGGTCGCGGAACTCGCTCGGCTCGAGGCGAAGCTGCTCGAGCGCAGCTAGGCGGGCCTATCCGGCAAGCTGGCCGGCGCTCCCTGTCCCCGGGCGCGCAAACGGGATAAGCTCACTTCGGCAGTCCAATCGAATACGCAAACGGAGGTGTGCGATGGCTACATCTGACTGGCGTCTCGAAGGCGAATGGATCAAGAACTGCAATTGCGCATTTGGCTGCCCGTGCGATTTCAATGCGCTGCCGACCCAGGGCTATTGCAAGGGCACGGTCGGCATGCGGATCACCAAGGGACATTTCGAGAAGACCAAACTCGACGGCCTGGTTTTCGCGGCGACCGTTCATTTTCCCGGCGCGCTGCATGAGGGCAATGGCCAGTTGCAGCCGATCATCGACGAGCGCGCCACGCCGGAACAACGCGAAGCACTTTTCAATATCATGTCGGGTCAGAACTCCGCCGAAGGCACGCTATTCCAGATTCTCAGCCTGATCGTGACCAAGATGCATGAACCGTTGTTCGTGCCGATCGAGTTCTCATTCGACAAGGATGGGCGCGTTGCGCGTATGGTGGCCAAGGGCGTGCTGGAGACCGAGGTCGAGCCGATCAAGAATCCGGTGACGGGAGAACCTCACCGCATCCAGGTCGTGATGCCCGAGGGCTTCGAGCACAGGGCGGCCGAGGTTGCTTCGGCCAACATCCGCTCGACCGGCGCCATCAAGTTCGACACCAAGGGCACCCATAGTTCGCTTGCCAATGTCGTCCAGACGCCGGAGGGCGTTGCGGCCTAGCGCTGCGCCCTAATCTCTACACGCCCAGTAGCGGGTGGGTTTATGATGGCGACCTCGGCGCTCGAGCAGACCCTGCGGCACGATCGCCTGATCGTGGCCATCGGAATAGCCGTCGTCGTTGCGTTCTCCTGGGGCTATCTGATTGCCGGCGCAGGCATCGACATGAGCATGGCCGACATGTCGATGGACCCTGAGCCGTGGTCGCCGGCCCAGGCATGGCTCATGTTCGCGATGTGGTGGGTGATGATGGTCGCGATGATGGTGCCCAGCGCAGCCCCCATGATCCTGCTGTTCGCCGCCATCAAGCGCAGGCAGGCGACCGCGGACAGTCCCGTCATCTCAAGCTGGCTGTTTCTCGCCGGCTATCTCGTGATCTGGGCAGGCTTTAGTCTCGTCGCTGTCTCGGTGCAGTGGGCACTTGAACAGTCTGGATTGCTGTCCGGCATGATGGCGAGCACCAGCAATTTGCTCGCCGGGATCATCCTGCTTGCGGCCGGGCTCTACCAGTTCACCCCGATCAAGCGCGCCTGTCTGCGCTACTGCCAGAGCCCGGTGTTCTTCCTGAGCCGACACTGGCAACCGGGCGCCATCGGGGCGCTGCGCATGGGCTTCCGCCACGGCGGCTATTGCGTCGGCTGCTGCTGGTTCCTGATGGCGCTGCTGTTCGTGGTCGGCGTCATGAACCTGGCCTGGGTCGCGGCGGTCGCGATCTATGTCGGGTTGGAGAAATTGCTGCCGCGCAGCCCATGGCTCAGCCGCGCCGTAGGCGTGGGGCTGATTGTGGCCGGCGGCGCGGTGCTGGTGCACAGTTTCGGTGCCACCGCGTCCTTGTAGCTCGTCTCGGACACCGCGGCGCTCGATGCTTGATTGGCCGCAACACGATCGTCATCGGACTAGGCAGCCTGGCCATTGCCCCTTGCCGTCTTCGTCTCTCGAACGGGCGGCAAGCCGAACATGCGTCCGTATTCCCGGGTGAACTGAGAGACGCTCTGGTAGCCGACCGCGAATGCCGCGCTGCTCGCGGTCACGCCATCCGACAACATCAGCCGTCTCGCCTCGATCAGACGCAATTGTTTCTGGAACTGCAGCGGAGAAAGCGACGTCACGGTGCGAAAGTGCTGGTGGAAGGACGCTGGGCTCATCCCGGCAACAGCCGCCAGGTGCTCAACCCGCAATGGCTGAGCGAACTGGGCTCGAAGCACCGCGACCGCGCGCGCCACACGCTGCACATGGCCGTCCGGCCAGCCAAGATGTCGGATCGTCGCCCCGTGCCGTCCGGCCAGGAGCCAGTAGTGCATCTCACGCACCAACTGTGCGCGCAGCACTGGCACCGATGCCGGGCGCTCAATCAGGCGCATCAGCCGAAGCGCCGCGTCGGTGACCTCGGCATCGGTCGGCTGGTGGCGCACCGGCGCGCCCTCGGCGACCGGCACGGCCTCCATCTCCACGCCGAGGTCTGCGATCAGGGCCGGATCCAGGTCCAATACAAGCGAGAAGTAGGGCGCTGCGATGCCGGCCCGCGTGACCTGGCTCACCGTTGGCACGTCAGCCGTGATCAGCAGAGAGTCGCCGGCGCTGAACGTGAAAGCCCGATTGCCCATCGTCACATGCTTGGTTCCCTGCAGCACGAGGCAGACGAGCGGTCGGGAGATCGCGTAGTCCAGGCCGCTAGGTGCGGTCGCACGAATGGTCGTCAGGCCAGGAATTGGGGTTCGAGCAACCCCGGCCGGATCGGCAAAGGCCTCCGCGTATCGGCGAACAACCTTGAGGAGAGTATCGGTCATGCGGCGATCCTACTGCGCTTGAACCGATGCGTAAATTCGATCTGTAGGAATAGGCAAGGATTGTCGAGGTTCCGGCAACAAAGACAGGCTCCCGGGCTGCATATCAGCGTCGCCACCCAAGCAACAGGAGCCTAGCCATGAACAAGATCGCTCTCATCACCGGAGCAAGCCGCGGGCTTGGCCGGAACACTGCGCTCAACATCGCCCGCAAGGGTAGCGACGTCATCATCACTTATCAGAGCCGCGAGGAAGACGCTCGAGCCGTCGTCGCCGAGATCGTGGCGACGGGTCGCGAGGCGATCGCACTCCAGCTCGATGTTAGCGATATCTCTGCGTTCAAGCCTTTCGCTGACCGGCTGCGGACTGCGCTGCGGAAGACCTGGCAGCGCGATACGTTCGATCACCTTGTCAACAACGCCGGCCATGGTGACATGGCGTTGATCGCGGAGACGACCGAAACGCAGTTCGACAAGCTGGTTGACGTCCATTTCAAGGGCGTGTTTTTCCTCACTCAGGCACTGTTGCCGCTGATCACGGACGGCGGCCGGATCGTGAACCTGTCCTCCGGCCTAACCCGCATCTCCTTCCCCGGCTTCTCCGTCTATTCGGCTGTGAAGGGTGCGGTCGAGGTGCTCAGCGTTTACATGGCGAAGGAACTCGGCAGTCGCGGCATCGCGGTCAATACCGTGGCGCCGGGCGCGATCGAGACAGACTTCCTCGGAGGGGCCGTCCGCGACACGCCGGATCTCAACAACACCTTCGCGGGCATGACTGCCCTTGGTCGTGCCGGTGTGCCTGATGACATCGGCCCGATGATCGCGAGCCTGCTGACCGACGACAACCGCTGGATCAACGCCCAGCGGATCGAAGTCTCCGGCGGCCAGGTCATTTGACCGATATGCTGGACCGCATCGCCCCCTTGTGTCACGCTCACTGAAGGCGCTGCCTGCGCGCTACGCGGTCCTGATCGGCTGAACCGCGACGAGTTGCTCGCCCACCAGACAGCGTGACAACTAAGACGCCTGGCTACACCGCGACGAGCTGCCCGGCCGCGCTGCTGGCGCGTTTGGCCTTCTTCACCTTCGAAGGCCCGAACAGACTGCCCGCGGCAAGGCCGGCGGTATCGGCGACGTCGGGATCGCGCGAGACCATGGCGGCGACGATGGCGCCGTCGATCAACAATGCAAGTTGATGGGCCAGCATTTGCGGTTCGGCCGCCCCCATCTCGCCGGCGAGATTTTCGATATGGGCCAGCACCACTTTCTTGTGGCGCAGTGCGATATTGCGGAACTGCTTGGCGTCCTTGTCGTGCTCGGCGACCGCGTTGATGAAGGGGCAGCCGTAGAAGCGCTCCTCGGCGAACCAGCACTTCAGCGCCGGAAAGATCCGCGTCAATTTCGCCTGCGCGTCGCCGCCGCCATCTTCCATCGCGCCGATGAACCATTCGCGCCACGCCTTGCCTTCGCTCTCCAGCACGGCGTTGACGAGGTTGGTCTTCGATCCGAACAATTTGTAGAGCGTGGTCTTGGCGGTGCCGGCCTCGTCGATGATGGCATCGATGCCGGTGGCGTTGATGCCATTCTTGCAGAACAGATGCGTCGCCGCGCTAAGCAGGCGTCCGCGCGCGGATTCCTCATCGCCTGCGCCGCGTGCCGCGACAGATTTCCTCTTTGAAACCGATTTGCCCATGCGCCGCAGTTAATCGGAGCGCCGCGCAATCATCAAGTCGCATCTTTGCGCCGAAATTAATCGCAGGCACGCGGCAGTTGCTTCGTGCCTGTGCAGCGCGGCGCTGACCAATTTCCGTGCAGCGATCGCTAAGCGGCGGGAGGGCTTCGCCTTTTGGTTTTGAACCGATCTGGCACGCTTAATGCAGGAAACAGAACGTTCGGTATCCTACCCTAGGGAGAGAAATGATGACCGCGGTCGCTCAAAAAACGGTGCTTACAGGCTGCCTGGCGCCGATCGACAAAAACGGGCTGGAACAGCTCATCGCCAACGGCAAGGCCAATCCGAAGGTCATCAAGACCTTGAAGTGCAAGACGGTGGCGGAAGGCAAGTTCCGCCACGCCAACTACATCCGCAACCTCGCGCCCTATATCGTCGACGAGCCGCCGGGCCTGCTCGGCGACGACACCGCGCCCAATCCGTCGGAAGCATCACTCGCCGCGCTCGGCTCCTGCCTTGCGGTCGGCCTGCACGCCAACGCCGTTCACCGCGGCTGGATCGTCAACAAGCTCGAACTCGAACTCGAGGGCGATCTCAACATCACGGCGGTGTGGGGCACCGGTGACGTCAGCGAGAAGCCGGTCGGCTTCACCGACGTGCGGGTCAAGGTCGACATGGAATGCGAGGGCATTCCGAAGGCCGAGATCGACGCGCTGGTGGCTCACGTCAAGCAGTGGTCGCCGGTCGCCAACACCTTTACCCGCCCGGTCAATCTCGAAGTCAGCGCGTAGGCGGCCACGGCAGGCCAATGAGGTGTGGAGGGGTTGATGGGTTCACTGGCGGTATCCCGGCTCGCGATTGACGCAACTCTGCCATCGGCGTCGATCGCCGATCAGGTAGCAGTGATTGCGCGCAAAGAACTCGCACCCCAGGCGCTGGCGATCGACGAGGGCACACTCTACCCCGATGCCTTGCTCCGGCGGCTCGGCGAAGCCGGCGCCTGGGGCAGCCACCAACCGGTGAATGGCGCGGCCGATCTGCGCTGCGCCATTCAATCGATCGCAGCGCTTGGCGAAGTCTGCGGCGCCACCGCCTTCATGGCGTGGTGCCAGAACACGCTGGTCTGGTACGCCTCGAATTCGGGCAATCCAAAACTCGTCGCCAAATTCGCCGATAAGTTCGCCAGCGGCGAAATTCTCGGCGGCACCGGGCTGTCCAACCCGATGAAGAGTTTTTTCGGCATCGAGAAGCTGAAACTGAAAGGACGCAAGGTCGAGGGCGGTTACGTCGTGCGCGGCGCGCTGCCCTGGGTGTCAAATCTGGGCGCCGAGCATTTCTTCGGCACCATCTTCGAGCGCGAGGATGGGCCCGGCGGCATCGTGATGTTCCTTGCCGATTGCTCCAATCCAGCGATCACGCTGCAGCCGTGCAAGCCGTTCCTCGCGATGGACGGCACCGGCACCTACGGCGTGCAGTTTCGCGATGTCTTCGTGCCGGACGAATTGATTCTGGCCGAGCCGGCAGGACCCTTTGTCAAAAAAATCCGCGCCGGCTTCATTCTGCTGCAGGCCGGCATGGCGCTCGGCCTGATCAAGGATTGCATCCAGATCATGGACGAGCTCGCGGCGCCGCTCGGCCACGTCAACCGCTATCTGCCGCAGCAACCACTGCAGTTCCGCGAACTCCATGCCGAGTTCGAGAAGGAGACGATGGCGCTCGCGCACGATCCCTACAACACCGACGACAGCTATTGGCGCCGTGTCGTGGCGCTGCGGCTGCGCCTTGGCGACGCCAGTGTCGCGGCCGCCCACGCGGCGATGCTCCATTGCGGCGCGCGCGGCTACCTGAAGAGCCACCGCGCCCAGCGCCGGCTTCGCGAGGCCTATTTCGTTGCCATCGTCACCCCCGCCACCAAGCAGCTTCGCAAGATGCTGGCTGGCGACGAGCACTAAAGGATTTCCGACCGACCCAACCAGCAACCACAAACAGGAGAGGCCTGCCATGACGGACGTTCTGATTACTGCCGGCGAACTCGCGGAATTCCTCACGAAAGAGCCGTGTGTCATCATCGACACCCGCAATCCCGAAGCCTACGGCGCGGGGCATCTCGCCGGCGCCGTCAATGTCCATGAAATCTTCACTTATCTGGCGACCTCGACGCCGGAAGGCATTCACGAACTGAAGACGAAATTCGCCGACGCGTTCGGCGCTGCCGGATTGTCCGGCAAGGAAACCGCCGTCATCTACGAACAGTCGATGAATTCCGGTTTCGGCCAGTCCTGCCGCGGCTATTACCTGCTGACCATGCTCGGCTATCCCAAGATCAAGGTGTTGCATGGTGGCTACGATGCCTGGGCGGCAGCGGGCCTGCCGGTGACCACGGACGTGCCGTCGCCGGTAAAGGCGTCGTTCACGGTCGTACCTGAAGCGGGCGACATCCTGATCGACGCCAAGACCATGCTCGCCGCCGTCGGCAAGCCTGGCATCGCGCTGCTCGACGTGCGCGACATCGACGAGTGGATCGGCGAAAGCTCGTCGCCTTATGGGAAGGATTTTTGCCCGCGCAAGGGACGCATCCCCGGCGCCGTCTGGCTCGAGTGGTACCGCATGATGAAGCCGACCGCGGAAGGGCCGCGCTTCAAGTCGAAGAACGAGATCCTGGCGGAATGCGCCACCGTCGGCATCACCGAGAATACGCCGGTTTATCTCTACTGCTTCAAGGGGGCGCGCGCCTCCAACACGTTCCTCGCCTTGAAGAACGCCGGCGTGAAGGATGTCCGGATGTATTTCGGTTCCTGGAACGAATGGTCGCGCGATCCGTCGCTGCCGATCGAGGAGGGGCTGCCGACGGAGGCCAAGCTCACCACCAAGGCGGCGTAAGGGCGCGTTGGATGTTTGCAGCCTGATTCGAGCGGATCAGGCTGCAACCCGCGGCGTCGAGATCGACGCAACATCGCCATGTGGTGGAACCGCGCCACCGCGTCGCTCTGGCGTTCCCGGCCTCCAATGCGTATAATCGCGGCGCACTTGGTGGTCCCGCGAATGTCTAATTTCACACGCAGCTTAGGTCTCGCACTCGCCTTCGCGATGCTCTGTCTCGGCGGGCAAGCGGCCCACGCCCAGGCCTCGCCGGTGAACTACTGGATACCGGGCTGGCCGATGGGTTTCAGCGGCGACGCAGGCGAGAGCCCGAACGCTTACGGCAGCTTTCCGAGCTTCGATTTCCGCGACGTCGGAAACGTCTCTTCCTATGCGCGGTACAATTTTTCGAATGGCTTTTTTGTCGGCAGCCAGCGCAGCAGCATGGGCCTCAGCGGCATCAGCCAGAGTGCGTTCGGTAGTTTCGGTTCGCTCTATAGCGAAGGCGTGCAGTTCGGCTACAGCTTGAAGAACAGCGGCTTGCCCGTCACCTTCTATGCCGGTTTCGACACGCTGAAATACAATACCGGCATCGGCGGCCCGTTCGCGCCGTTCGATTCCAAGTCCGGCACGCTGCCGATCTCCAGCGTGAATGCCGGCGTCGAATTCCAGGCGACGTCGAATCTCAGCCTGTCGCTCGGGGTCGGCTACGTCCAGCAGTCGGGCCGGATCGACAGCGAGTTCAACTCGCTGCCTGGAGCCTCACCGTTCGCCATCGGCGGGCGGCGCTATTAGGGCATGTGCCCGTAATTAAGTCAGGCCCGCTTTGCTCTCGGAAGGCGATTATCAAGCCGACATTGATGCATGTCGCCTTTGGACCCAAATGCCGGACTTCGGCAGAGCGTCCAACCGAACCTGCACTTCACTTCACTCGTCCTCAAAGACATTTCCGTATGCTTGGCCTTTTTCGTCATCGCTCCGATGTGAGGACAACCAAATTGGCTCGTCGCAGAGATTTTCACGTATCAAAGCAGCTACTAGCGCTTGACCCAGCAAAATTGGATCGCAAAGGACCAGGGGATGGCGCGTCACAAAGCAATCCACGCGCCAATGGCGATTGAAACCCTCGATAAAATCAGGCTGCCAAGCGAAATAGCGCGCGACCGGAGTCAACGTCTTTCCGCTATCCGAGGCGTTGCGACGCACGTGATAAACCTCGCCCGATCGAGATTTGTCCGCGATTGTGCAGTCCGCTGAGAAGTCAGGATTGAGATCAAATCTCTTCATATATCGCTCGGCTCCGGTTGAGATTTCCTATCACAGCCGTAACAAGGAGCGAGTTGTTCGGGTCACAAGCCACTGATCATGGTCAAGCCGGGTGGCTTTTCCGTGGGAAGCCGACGTTTTTGAGTACACGCGCCAACTAACCAGCCAAGCCGCGCGCATTCGTAATCCCCAGCGCCTTGATGCGCGAGGCCAGCGTGGTCGGCTTGATATCCAGCATTTCCGCTGCACCGCCGGGGCCGAAGACCTTGCCGGAACAGGCCTGAAGCGCGGCAAGAATATTGGCGCGCTCGTGCGCGCGCATTTCGGATGCGGTCATGACGACCGGGCGGGCATCGGCTTTCACGCGTGCCGAGCCGGGGGAGGGCTGAACGCCGGATGTATCTGGCAGATCGATGCGCAGCCGGCCGTTCTGCGCGAGGATCGCCGCGCGCTCGATCACGTTCTGCAGTTCGCGGACGTTGCCGGGCCAATCGTAGCGCGAAAGCCGGCGCGCATCGCCTTCGGACAGGCGCAGCTCGGATTTCAGCGCCTTGCTCTCGCGCGTCAAAAAATGCTGCGCCAACAGCGGAATGTCCTCGCGCCGCTCGCGCAGCGGGACTGATTCCACCGGAAACACGTTGAGGCGGAAGTAGAGATCTTCGCGAAACCGGCCGCGCTGCACTTCCTGCTTGAGATCGCGGTTGGTGGCGGCGATCAGGCGGACGTCGACCGCACGGGTGCGCTCTTCGCCGACGCGTTCGAAATTGCCTTCCTGCAGCACGCGCAACAGCTTGCCTTGGAGTTCGAGCGGAATTTCGCCGACCTCGTCGAGAAACAGCGTGCCGCCGTCGGCGAGCTCGAATCGCCCGATGCGGTCGCGCATCGCGCCGGTGAAGGCGCCGCGGACGTGACCGAAGAACTCGCTTTCGAACAGTTCGCGTGGGATCGCCGCGCAATTGACCCGGATCAGCGGCCGGTCGCGGCGGCTGCTTGCCTCGTGGATGGCGCGCGCGATCAGTTCCTTGCCGGTGCCGGATTCGCCCGTGATCATCACGGCCGCCGATGTCGGCGCCACCAGCTTGACCTGGCGCAGCGTCTTCTGGATCGCCTCGCTCTGGCCGATGATGCCGCGCGGATTGGTCTCGATGCGGATTTCTTCCTGCAGGTAAGCGTTTTCCAGCTCCAGCCGCTCGCGCAGGCGATCGACCTCGGCGAGTGCCGCGTGCAGTTTTTCATCGGCCTCGCGGCGCTGGCTGACGTCGCGGAATACGATGACCGCGCCGACGACGACGCCGCGGTCGCGGATCGGCGTCGAAGTGTATTCGACCCAGACCGGCGTGGCGTCCTTGCGCCAGAACACCTCGCCCTCGACCTGGTGCACGGCGCCATCGCGAAACGCCGCGTAGATCGGGCAGTCATGATCGGGATAGTGCCGCCCGTCATGATGGGTGTGATGAACGATCGGGTGGATTTCCTTGCCGACCAGCTCTTCCGCCGCCCAGCCCAGCATGCGCTCGGCCGCCGGATTGACGAAGGTGGTCTTGCCCTCGGCGTTGACGCCGTAAATGCCTTCGCCGGCGGCGCGCAGGATCAACTGGTTTTCGCGCTCGATGTCCTGGAACACGCGCTCGACCCGTTGCCAGGTCGCGATCCCGCCGCGCATGTGGTCCTCGGCCGCGGCATCGACATAGCGGCGGCGGCGTGCATCGAGGTCGCTCATGGTGAGCAGCACCAGCGCGCGGCCGTCACCCGGCACGAGCGAGCCGGCATATTCGAGCCTGAGCGTTTGCCCGGTGGCGTGGCGCGGCGTCAGCGCATTGGTCCAGAACGCGCCCTTGTCGAGCACGGCCTGGGTGAACACGATCAGCGCGGGGAGTTGGCCTGCATGCAGCGTGCTGACTTTGGTTTGCCGCAACAGCGCGCGGTCGTAGCCGAGCAGGGCGCAGGCGGCCGGATTGGCGTCGAGGATCAGGTCGGCACGGGGATCGAGCAGCAGCGCTGGCTCGACCGCGAACTCGAACGCGGCGGTGTGAAGGCTGGCGTCTTGCGGCGCGGCCGTGGAACCCAAGGCCAGATCCATTTGATCGACTCCGAAAATTCGTAATCCAGCTACGATATTTCGTTTATCACGAATTTTCGTAATCACCAACGAAGCCGCAAATCCCTGCGACATCAACGTAATTGCCGAAGAAGAGGGCTGGCATGTGCCTTGCTTAATTAGGGGGCAACGCCCGTGCAGGAGGTCTCATGTCTACCTTCGACAATCCATTCGATCCCGATCGCCGTCTTCGTGCCGGTGGCTGCAGTTGCGGCCAGCATGTCAGCGAGGCCGAACATGAACATGCGGCCTCGGCGCTGCGCTGCGAGCCCGCGCCGAGCGAGGACAAGCGCTACGAGGGCGTCGTCGCCTCCGCCGTGATGCGGGCGATGTTTCCCAGGGATGCCGCACGGCGCGCGTTCCTGAAATCGGTCGGCGCCTCGACCGCGCTGGCCGCGATCTCGCAATTCTTTCCGCTTCAGACCGCGACCGAGGTTTTTGCGCAAGGCGGGGCGCCCGAGAAGAAGGACCTCAAGGTCGGCTTCATTCCGATCACCTGCGCGACGCCGATCATCATGGCAGCCCCGCTCGGCTTCTATTCCAAGCACGGCCTCAACGTCGAAGTGGTGAAGACCGCCGGCTGGGCGGTGATCCGCGACAAGACCATCAACAAGGAATACGACGCAGCCCACATGCTGGCGCCGATGCCGATCGCGATCTCGCTGGGGCTGGGCGCCAATGCGATCCCGTTCACGGTGCCGGCGATCGAGAACATCAACGGGCAGGGCATCACGCTCGCCATGAAGCACAAGGACAAGCGCGATCCGAAGGACTGGAAGGGCATGAAGTTCGCCATTCCGTTCGACTATTCGATGCACAACTATTTGCTGCGCTATTACCTCGCCGAACACGGCCTCGATCCCGATACCGACGTGCAATTGCGCTCGGTGCCGCCGCCGGAAATGGTCGCCAACCTCCGCGCCGACAACATCGACGGCTTCCTCGCGCCCGACAACATCTGCCAGCGTGCGATCTATGACGGCGTCGGCTTCATGCACATCCTGTCGAAGGAGATCTGGGACGGTCATCCCTGCTGCAGCTTTGCCGCCAGCAAGGAATTCATTACCAGCTCGCCGAACAGCTTTGCGGCGCTGACGCGCGCGATCGTGGACGCAACCGCCTATGCGTCGAAAGCCGAAAACCGCAAGCAGATCGCGGAAGCGATCGCGCCGGCGAACTACATCAACGCGCCCGTCACCGTGCTGGAGCAGGTGTTGACCGGCACCTATGCGGACGGCCTGGGCGGTGTGAAGACGGATGCCAAGCGTGTCGATTTCGATCCATTCCCCTGGCAGTCCTTTGCGGTGTGGATGCTGACCCAGATGAAGCGCTGGGGCCAGATCAAGGGCGACGTCGATTACAAGGCGGTGGCGGAACAGGTTTATCTCGCGACCGACACCGGCAAGGTCATGAAGGAGATGGGACTGACACCGCCGACGACGTCGTACAAATCGTTCGCGGTGATGGGCAAGACGTTCGATCCGGCGAAGCCGGACGATTATCTCGCCAGCTTCAAGATCAGGAAGGCGTCGTGAGGGGCGGGACGCAACTACATTTTCGGCTGTCGTCCCGGCGAACGCCGGGATCCCAGCGCGAGCGCAAATTGCGCTCGTCGCGGCGCCGTGCCGTCTCTTTCAGGCATGATGTCAGAGGCCTTCCTTCATTACTAGCGCCGCGGCGTATGGATCCCTGCGTTCGCAGGGACGACGTGCTGAGGGACTATCCCCGATGACCTTCTCCCTTCGCTTCCGCGCAGCCGTGGTCTCGATCGTGCTGTTCGCCGCGTTTCTCGGCATCTGGCATCTCGCCACGCGCTCGACGGCCGCGACCACCACCATGACGCCGGAATACGCCAAGCTGATGGGGCTGACGGCGACGCAAGGCAAGTCGGCGATGCCGGGTCCGCTCGATGTCGGCGCGAAATTGTGGGAGCATCTCAAGCAGCCGTTTTACGACAAGGGGCCGAACGACAAGGGCCTCGGTATCCAGCTCGGCTATTCCATCGGCCGCGTCGGCCTCGGCTATCTGCTGGCGGTGCTCGTCGCCATCCCGCTGGGCTTCCTGATCGGCATGTCGCCCTTGATCAGCAAGGCACTCGACCCGTTCATCCAGGTGCTGAAGCCGATCTCGCCGCTCGCCTGGATGCCTCTTGCGCTCTACACCATCAAGGATTCCTCGATCTCGGCGATTTTTGTCATTTTCATCTGCTCGGTGTGGCCGATGCTGCTCAACACCTCGTTCGGCGTCGCCGCGGTGCGCAAGGAATGGATCAACGTCGCGCGCACGCTGGAGGTCGGCACCATCAGGCGCGCCTTCACGGTGATCCTGCCGGCGGCCGCACCGACGATTCTCACCGGTATGCGGATTTCGATCGGCATCGCCTGGCTCGTCATCGTCGCGGCCGAGATGCTGGTCGGCGGCACCGGCATTGGCTACTTCGTCTGGAACGAGTGGAACAACCTCTCGATCACCAATGTCATCATCGCGATCCTCCTGATCGGGATCGTCGGCATGCTGCTCGACCAGATTCTGGCGCGCTTCACGCGCATGGTCACGTTCCCGGAATAGCTGTGATGACCGACAAATTCATTTCCATCGAAGGCATCGCGCGGCGCTATCCCGGCGCGGATGGCGATCAGACCGCCGTGTTCGAAGATCTCTGGCTGTCGATGAACCGCGGCGAGTTCGGCTGCGTGATCGGGCATTCCGGCTGCGGCAAGACCACGGTCTTGAACATCCTGGCCGGCCTCGACGAGCCGAGCGAGGGCGCGGTCATCGTCGACGGACAGGCCATTGAAGGCACCAGCCTCGACCGCGCGGTGATCTTCCAGAGCCACGCGCTGCTGCCGTGGCGCACCGTGCTCGGCAACGTCGCCTATGCAGTGACCTCGAAATGGCGCAAATGGGATCGCGCCAAGGTGAAGGCGCATGCGCAGAAGTTCATCGATCTGGTCGGGCTGACCGGTTCCGAGCACAAGCGTCCGTCGGAACTCTCCGGCGGCATGAAGCAGCGCGTCGGCATTGCGCGGGCACTTTCGATCACGCCGAAAATCATGCTGATGGACGAGCCGTTCTCGGCACTCGATGCGCTGACGCGCGGCACGCTGCAGGACGAGGTGCGCCGCATCTGTCTCGAAACCGGACAAACCGCCTTCATGATCACCCATGACGTCGATGAGGCGATCTATCTCGCCGACAAGATTTTCCTGATGACCAACGGGCCCGGCGCTGTGCTGGCCGAGATCGTGGAAAATCCGCTGCCGAAGGATCGCGGCCGCATCGATCTGCACCGCCATCCCTACTACTACGCGCTGCGCAATCACATCGTCGACTTCCTGGTCAGCCGCAGCAAGACATTTGCGGCTGATGTGGCCAATCACGATCCGCGCAACGTGCCGGTGGTGCGGCCGGGCAAGCCGGAATTGGTAATTGCCGCCGAGGCAGAGGATTCAATACAGGCGTCATGGCCGGGCTTGTCCCGGCCATCCACGTCTTCCTGACAGCAAGCAAGACGTGGATGCCCGGGACATTTGAGTGAAGACGCGCTTCGCGCTTTTGCCCGGGCCTGATTGAACCAAAGGAGAGACCATCCATGAAACGCGAAGACCTCACCGAAAAGCTGCTCGACATCAAGCGCGAGAAGGGCTGGAGCTGGAAACATATCTGCGAAAAGATCGGCGGTTATTCGGAGGTGCTGATAACAGGCGCCGTTCTCGGCCAGATGAAACTGACAAAGCCGCAGGCCGCCAATGCCGGTGAGTTGTTCGGGCTGTCGAAATCGGAAATCGCCATGCTCAACGAGGTGCCGATGCGCGGCACCGGAACGCCGATGCCGCCGACCGATCCCTTGATCTACCGTTTCTACGAACTGGTGATGGTCAACGGCCCGGCGTGGAAGGCGCTGATCGAGGAAGAATATGGCGACGGCATCATGTCGGCGATCGACTTCGACATGGTGATGGAGCGCCTGCCCAATCCCAAGGGCGACCGCGTCAAGATCACGATGTCCGGAAAATTCCTGCCGTACAAATATTACGGCGCCAGCGGGAATGTGCCGGAGTATGGGTTCAAGGAGGGGTGACGTTAACGTCGCGTCGCGACGGTAACGTCATTCCGGACGACGCGAAGCGGCGATCCGGAATCTCGAGATTCCGGGTTCGTGCTTCGCACGCCCCGGAATGACGGCCCGAGGCGGATCACCTGAACGCAGCCCTGACTTCCCCGATCGGTGCCATCTCGCGCACATAGGTGAACGCGCCCCGCTCCTTCATCTCGCGGGCGCATTTTAAGAACGCTGCAAGCGCGTAGCGCTCCATCGCGCCGCCGACGCTGATGCGCTTGACGCCTGCGGCTGAGAGTTGATCGACCGTCAGCGTGGGGTCGGCAAAGCCCATCACATGGTTGAACGGCTTGCCGACCGATGACACCACAGTGCGGATCGTGCCGATGTCATACAGGCCGGGCGAATACAGGACGTCCGCTCCAGCCGCCTCGAATGCCTGCAGCCGCTTGATGGTGTCGTCGACATCCTTGCGGCCGTGCAGGAAATTCTCTGCCCGCGCCGTCAACGTGAACGGGAAGGGCAGCGCACGTGCGGCCTCGACCGCCGCCTGCACCCGCTCGACCGCAAGCGAAAAATCGTAGATCGGCTTCTTCGGATCGCCGGTAAAATCTTCGATCGAGCCGCCGACGACGCCGGCCTCTGCCGCACGCGCGATCGCTTTCGCCGCGGTCTTCGGATCGTCCGCGCCGCAATTCTCCAAATCGGCGTTGACGGGCAGGCCAGTGGCATCAGCGATCACCCGGCAGTTCTCGAGGATGGCATCGAGGCTGACGGTGGCGCTGCCGAGCGTATTGGCAACGCCGAGGCTCGTGGTCGCCAGCGCCTCGAACCCCATCGCGGCGAGCAGTTTTGCCGTGCCGGCGTCCCAGGGATTGGGAATGATGAAGGCGCCCGGGCGCGCATGCAGGGCGCGAAACGCTTCGGCTTTTTCCATCTGGGTTCGCATCGGCAATCTCCGCTTGGTTTGTTGGCCGGTTCAGGCTGGCAGCGAAACTAGCGGGCTATCGCCCATCAGCCAAATTTGTTATTTCTCTATGCATCATCAGCTTTTTGCATGGAGGAAGCATGGACAGCGATGCGCTTCTCACGTTCCTGACCGTTCACCGCCGCGGCGGTATTTCGAGCGCGGCGAAGGCGCTGCACCGTTCGCAGCCGGCGATCTCGCGGCGCATTGCATTGCTGGAGCAGGAGCTCGGCGTGCCGCTGTTCGAGCGGATCGCGGGACGCACGATGCTGAGCGATGCGGGGCGGGTGATGGTGCCGTATGCCGAGCGCGCGGTCGCAGCCGCGCAGGACGCGGAGAATGCGGTTCGCGCGCTGGCGCGGCCGAATTCAGGGCCGATTGCGCTCGCGGTGGTCGGCACGCTGGCCGGCGGGCGGCTGTCGGCGATCTTAAAGCGCTTCGCGGCCGAGCACCCTGGGGTCGAATTGAGTTTACGCACCGCGACCAGCGCTGAGGTCAGCGACATGATCCGGCGCGGCGAGGCGACCATCGGGCTGCGCTATGACCGCGACCGTTCGCGTGATCTCGACTGCGAATTGCTGTTGTCCGAACGACTGCTGGTGGTGTGTGCTCTGGATCATCCGCGTGCAGGGCGCCGTGTCGCAAAACTTGCAGAGCTGCGCGGCGAGCGCTGGATCGCGTTCCCTGTCGTGCCGGGACGGCGCGAGATCACGGCTGCACACGTCTTTGCGCTATTTCAGACCCACGGGCTGGGTGACGTCGACTGGACGCCGGTCGACAGCCTGACCGCGCAGAAGCGCCTGGTCGAAGCAGGCCTCGGCGTGGCGCTTCTGTCGGAGAGCAACGCTGCTGAGGAACTGCGACACGGCACGATTTCGACCATCGCCGTCCGCGATCTCAAGGCGAGCCACGACGTGGTAACAGTAACGCGCCGCGGCGGCTTTCTCAGCGCGGCGGCGCGGCGATTGCTGGAGATCGTGCGTGGGGAATATAAAAAGGCGCGAATGGCGAACGGCGAGTAGCAACTGGAGCTATTCGCTATTCGCCACTCCCTATTCGCTTGTCAGGTCCCCGCCTTCACCTGGGCGGCGGCCGCCGCCATCAGCTCGTCCATCTTGACGCGCACCTCGGCAGCGGTGATGGCGACGCCCTTGGCGGTCAAATCCTTGACAACCTTGTTCTGGACGTCCTGGTCGCCGGCCTCCTCGAAATCGGCCGAAACCACTTCCTTGGCGTAGGCATTGGCGTCGTCGCCGGACATGCCGAGCTTCTCCGCTGCCCAAAGACCGAGCAGCTTGTTACGGCGCACCTCGGCCTTGAACTTCTGCTCCTCGTCGAGGGCGAATTTCTTCTCAAAACCTTCCTCGCGCTTGTCGAAAGTGCTCATTCTTCGGTTCCAATCCCCGGAAATGGTAAGCAGGGCCGCGTTGTCGCGGCCCGATCGCCTACCTAGATAGAGGGGGCGAATCGGTAAAACAACGGGCCGTTAGGCCGCAGGCAATCGGGATAAGTTGGCCCCAATTGGGCCGGGTCGATTGTGCTGGATGGGCCAATCGGATAGGTTGCCATCAGGCGAGGTTCTTGTTCTGTTTCCGGTCGCTTTGTTCGGGACTTTCGCCTTCACGGCAGCTCCGTCGTGGTCGTAAACCCTTGTCATCCGGAGCACACCAATTTCATGGATTTCAACAAAACACGGTACATCCCAATGAGCCGTCGACGCCGTATTTATGAAGGCAAGGCCAAGGTCCTGTATGAAGGCCCGGAGCCGGGAACCCTGATCCAGCACTTCAAGGATGATGCGACCGCGTTCAATGCCAAGAAACACCAGGTGATCGAGGGCAAGGGCGTCCTCAACAACCGGATTTCGGAGTACCTGTTTCAGCACCTCAACGACATCGGGGTGCCGACCCATTTCATCCGCCGCCTCAACATGCGCGAGCAGTTGATTCGCGAGGTCGAGATCGTGCCGCTGGAGGTGGTGGTGCGGAACGTCGCCGCCGGTTCGCTGTCGCAGCGCCTCGGCATCGAGGAGGGCACCCAGCTACCGCGCTCGATCATCGAGTTCTATTACAAGAACGACCAGCTCAACGACCCCATGGTATCGGAAGAGCACATCACCGCGTTCGGCTGGGCGACGCCGCAGGAAATCGACGACATCATGGCACTCGCCATCCGCGTCAACGACTTCCTGACCGGGCTGTTCCTGGGCATCGGCATCCGTCTGGTCGATTTCAAGATGGAATGCGGACGCCTGTTCGAAAACGAGATGATGCGGATCATCGTCGCCGACGAAATCTCGCCCGACTCATGCCGGCTGTGGGATATCAAGTCGAACGAGAAGCTCGACAAGGATCGTTTCCGCAGGGATCTCGGTGGGCTGCTGGAAGCCTATACCGAAGTGGCAAAGCGGCTGGGCATTCTGATGGAGAACGAGCGTCCGGCCGGTACCGGTCCGGTGCTGGTGAAGAGCTGAGGTTGAGATCGTGAAGGCACGCGTTACCGTTACGTTGAAGTCCGGCATTCTCGATCCGCAGGGCAAGGCCATCGAAGGCGCGCTGAAATCGCTCGGCGTCGATGGCATTGCCAGCGTCCGCCAGGGCAAGGTGTTCGACATCGAACTGTCGGGCGCCGACAAAGCCAAGGCCGAGGCGGCATTGAAGGATGCCGCCGACAAGCTGCTGGCGAATACCGTGATCGAGAATTACAGAGTCGAACTTCTCTAGGCGCGCCTCCCATGAAATCAGCCGTCCTCGTCTTTCCCGGAATCAACCGCGAGCGCGACATGGCGCGGGCGCTGAAGCTCGCCTCCGGCCAGGAGGCGGCGATGGTGTGGCACGCCGAGACCGAGCTACCGAAGGGGACCGATCTCGTCGTCGTGCCCGGCGGCTTTTCCTATGGCGATTACCTGCGCTGCGGCGCGATTGCCGCCCGCGCGCCTGTCATGGACGCGGTGCGCAAGTTTACCGCCGATGGCGGGCTCGTACTGGGCGTCTGCAACGGCTTTCAGATCCTGTGCGAAGCGGGCCTGCTGCCCGGCGTTCTGATGCGCAATTCACGGCTGAAATTCATCTGCAAGGACGTGCATCTGCGGGTCGAACGCTCGGATACGCCGTTCACGCGAGGCTACAATGCCGGCCAGGTCATTCGCGTGCCGGTCGCGCATGGCGAAGGCAATTACGAAGCCGACGAGGAGACGGTGAAGCGGCTGGAAGGCGAGGGGCGGGTGCTCTACCGCTACTGCTCCGCCGATGGTGTGGTCGACGAGGAATCCAACATCAACGGCGCCGCAGATTCGATCGCCGGCATCGTCAACGAGCGCGGCAATGTGCTCGGCATGATGCCGCATCCGGAGAACCACGTCGAAGACATCATGGGCTGCACCGACGGCCGCGGCCTGTTCGCCGGCCTCGTCGCGCATCTGGAAAAAGCGGCGTGAAATCTTTCATGATGCGCCTGGCCGTTGCCGCGGCGGCCTTCTCGCTTACCGCCGCCGCTCACGCGCAGGACTATCCCAAGCGTCCCATCACCATGATCGTGCCGTTCGCGGCCGGCGGCACTTCCGACGTGATCGCGCGCGTGGTGGCCGAGGAGATGACCAGGTCGCTCGGGCAGCCGATCGTAATCGAGAATGTCGCGGGCGCCGGTGGCTCGACCGCACTGACGCGTGCGGCGCGCGCGGAAGCCGACGGCTATACCATCGCGATCGGCAATGCCGGCACCAGTGCGGCGGCTTACACGATCTATCCGAAACTGCCGTTCACGCCGGAATCCTTTGTGCCGATTGCGGTGGTCGCGAAGACGTTCGGCATCGTGGCGTTACGCAAGGATTTTCCGGCGAAGAACCTGCAGGATTTCATCGCCTATGCGAAGAAGAATCCCGGCAAGGTCAATCTCGGCCATGCCGGCGTCGGCTCCTCGAATTTCTTGATCTGCAAGAGCTTTGAACACGCGGCCGGCATCGAGGTCACACTGGTCGGCTATCGCGGCGCGGCGCCTGCGCTGACGGACGCGATCGGCGGCCAGATCGACGGCGTCTGCGACTCGGCTGCCTCGGTGTCGCAGGCGATCGACGACAAATTGGTGAAGGGCCTCCTCGTGGGTTCGACGGTGCGGCTTTCAACCTTGCCCGATCTGCCGATGTCGTCGGAAGCAGGTCTGCCCGAATTCGAAGCGCAAGGCTGGAACGGCCTGTTCGCGCCGAAGGGCACGCCGCCTGCGATCATCGCGAAGCTGAACGCCGCAGCCAAGGCCGCCGTCGAAAGCGAGGCGGTGAAGAAGCGCTTTCACGATCTCTCCACCGTCGCGCCCGACGCCAACGAGCTCGCGAGCGAAGTGCTCGGGCAATTGGTGACGCGCGACGTCACGAAATATCGCAAGCTGCTGGAAGAGAAGAAGTAGAATCGGCAGCCACGTGATGAAGGTGCCACGCGAATGAAAAAGCCCCGCTGCGCGGGGCTTTTTGCTATCGGCCAGCAGGCGAGCCGGGCCCCGCCGGAGCCAGTGTCGAACCGCTGGGCGAGGGGTTGATGTGGGTGTTGCCGGACGGGTTCGCTGCACTGTTTCGGCCCGCCGCGGCGCTGCCGGCGTTGTTGGTCATGCCGGTGTCAGCGGGGCTGCCCGTCGCATTGCCGGTAGTCGTTCCGCCTGATGTCGTTCCATTGGTGGAAGATCCCGTCGTCGTGCCGCCCGTTGCCGCACCACCCGTGGCCGAACTTCCGCCTGTGGAGCCGCCGGTGGACTGCGCCAGCGCGTAAGTGCCCGTGAGTGCCAGCGCTGTCGCCAATCCCAATGTTGCGAGTTTCATGATTGCTCCTTTTCTTGGCTTGCGTAACGGCCAACGAGGTCCGTCAGCGCTGCGTTCCCGCCTGCCGATCACAGTTCGTTGCTGTTCCCATGAAGACTTCCACTGGCCACAAATGTGGAAGCGCAGTGTTGCTTCTGTGGAATCGCCAGCCGATATTTCGCATTCAATCACAACTGAAGATTGTCTGATTGAACTTGCCGCGCTATCAAGGCCACCAAGGATCGTCCGTCCCGTTTGCCTGGAATGCGCCATGCCCGTTGCTCTCGTCGTCTTGCTGCTCGATATCACGCTGATCTATCACGCATCGAAGACGGGCCGCCTGCAGCCTTGGGCCTTCATCATCCTGATGATCCCGCTGGTCGGCGCGCTCGCCTACATCGTCGTCGAACTGGTGCCGGAATGGTTTGGAAGTCCCGGTGCCCAGCAGGCACGCAAGCGCATCGCCGGCAAACTCGACCCGGAAAAGCTCTATCGCGAGCTATCCGATCGGCTCGCCAACACAGACACTGTTGCCAATCGTGCCGCGCTGGCAGCGGAGTGCCTCAGGCTGGCGAGATTCGACGAAGCGGTGCGTCACTACGATCACATCCTGATGCTGCCGCTCGGTGGCGAGCCGGCCTATGCGCTGGGCAGGGCGCAGGCCGAATTCGGTCGTAACCGTCCGGCCGAGGCACTCGCCACGTTGGACGATCTGCAAAAGCGCTGGCCGGATTTTGAATCGGCGGAGGGGCATTTGCTCTATGCGCGTGCGTTGGCAGAGGTCGGGCGGATCGGCGAGGCGCTCGAAGAGTACCACGCGCTCGTGGCCTACTTCCCCGGCGCGGAGGCGCGGGTCCGTTACGGCATGCTGCTGCGCATAGCCGGTCGCAACGCTGAAGCCAGAGTCGTATTCAACGAACTGCTGCTGCAGATGAAACGCGCGCCCAAATATCTGCGCGAGGCGCAGGCCGAATGGCTTTCGATCGCTGAAAAGCAGTTGTTGGGCTGAGCAGCAGCGGCCGAAGACATTCTTTGTTCAACTGCCTTTGTTCAACTGCGGAATCTTTGTTCAATTGCGGCAAGTGGCTGGCCTGAAACTTGCTCGTATCTCCTGATCCCAAACGTGGATTTTCCGATCGTCGGACGGAGATAGATCATGCCCATTCGCAAGGCTTCCCGCACGGTTAAGGCTTCCTGCACGGTTGCGCTGCTGACCGCGCTCCTGTCGTCCCATTCGGCGATGGCTGAATCCACGTTGCGCATCGCCATGACAGCGTCCGATATCCCCACTGCAACCGGGCTGCCGAACAACGGTTTCGAGGGAATGCGCTTCCTCGGCTATCCGATCTTCGAAGGATTGGTGCTTTGGGATTTGACCAAGACCGACCGGCTGGCGACCTTGCGTCCCGGGCTCGCGGAGAAATGGGAACAGGACCCCAGCGACAACAAGACCTGGATTTTCCATCTGCGCCAGGGCGTCAAATTCCACGACGGCACCGATTTCAATGCCGACGCCGTGATCTGGAATCTTGACCGCTATTTCAACAGCGAGAGCCCGCAATTTGAGCCGCCGAGTTCAGCGATGTCGCGGGCGCGCGTTCCCGTGATGGGCAGCTACAAGAAGATCGACGACGCAACCGTCGCCATCACCACCACGAAGCCGGCCTCCTATTTTCCCCATATGGCGGTCTATCTGCTGTTCACCTCGCCGACATCGTTCGAGAAGGCGGGAAAGGAATGGGCGAAGGTCGCGACCTTGCCGGCGGCTGGCACCGGGCCGTTCCGGATCACCAAAGTGGTGCCGCGGCAGGAAGCCGATCTGGCGCGCTGGGACAAATATTGGGACCCGGGCAGGATGGCAAAAGTCGACAATGTTGTGCTGATGCCGATCCCCGAGGCGAATTCGCGATTGGCCGCGTTGCGCTCCGGCCAGGTTGACTGGATTGAAGTGCCGCCGCCTGACGGCATCGCCTCGCTGAAATCCGCGGGCTTCACCATCACCACCGGCTCCTATCCGCATGTCTGGCCGTGGTTCTTCAACATCGGCGCGGCCAACAGCCCGTTTAGGGATGTCAGAGTTCGCCAGGCGCTGAACTATTGCATCGATCGGGAAGGGCTGGTCTCGCTGCTCAACGGCACCGCGGAGCCGTCGGTCGGGTGGCTCAAGGCCAGCGATCCCGATTTCGGCGCGCCGGTCAATCGCTACAAGTTCGAGCCCGCCAAGGGCAAGGCGCTGCTCGCGGAAGCAGGCTACACGCCGGCGAAGCCGCTCTCGTTCAAGGCGCTGATCTCGAATTCCGGCTCGGGGCAGATGCTGCCGTTGCCGATGAACGAGTACTTGCAGCAGAATCTGAAAGAGGCCTGCGGCGTCAACGTGGAATTCGACGTGATCGAATGGCAGGTGCTGCTGACAGCGGCGCGCGCCACGCCTGACAGCCCGAATCTGCGCGGCGCCATGGCGCTCAATATCAGCTCGCCGTCGTCGGATGCCGGCGTCATGGCGCGCTATTTTCTGACTGCCAATTTCTCGCCGAACGGTTTCAATTTCGAGCAGTGGAAAGACGACGAATTCGAAGACGCGCTGAAGACGATTTCGGAATCGACCGATTCGAAGGCGATCTCGACCGCCTACCGCAAGGCGCATGAGCGGCTCGTCGACAATCCGCCCTGGCTCTACATCGTCCACGATCTCAATCCCCGCGCGATGAGCCCGAAGGTCAAGGGTTTTGTTTCGCCGCAATCGTGGTTCGTCGATCTGACGCTGGTGAGCGTGCAATAGAGCGGGATGACTTTTCTTCGAACGTCATCCCGCTCTATCTCTTTAATTTGAGCATGATCTCTTCGGAAAAACCGGTACCCACTTTTCCGGATCATGCTCTAGGCGCGTGGTGCTCAGCCGCCGCGACGCCGATCGCGCCATTGCCGGTAGGCGTCTTTCGGGATCGTCATGGCGGCGACACCGGTCATGACCAGGATCAGGCCAAGCGCCAGGTTTGACGGCACGGATTCACCGAGCAGAACCACCGACAGGCCGACGCCGATCGGGATGCGCAGGTAACCTTGTGCGTTGGTGGTGAGCGTGCCGAGCCGCGTCAGGCACATGTAGAACAGCATCAGGCCAAATGCGCTGGAGAATATTCCCATCGCAACCGTGGCGACCAGTGCCTCGGCCGTCGGCCGCAAGGTCCAGGGATGATCGACGACCAGTGACACCGGCAGCAGTATGAGTCCGCCGAACAACAGCGAGCCGGCGGCCACCACCATCGGGTCGTAATCTGTCAGCCTCAGACCGAAGATCGTGGCGCAGGCGAACGAGATGGTGGCGATCAGGATGACGATCTCGGCAAATATATTGGCATCGAATGTAGAGAGCGCATCAAGGCCGATGATCACGGCCGTTCCGACAAGCCCCAGAATGGCGCCGGCAAGCTTGAGCAGCGTGGCCGGTTCGTGCCGCGTAATGGCCCAGGTGATGAGAAAGGCGAAGATCGGCGTCGTGGAGGCCAGCACCACCGTATTTGAGGCCGGCACATATTGCTGCGCCCAGGTGATCAGCAGGAACGGAAACGTCGAATTGATGGTCTGCTGCTGGGCGAACAGCTTCCAGGCCTTCGCTTCCGTCGGCATCGGTATCCCGCGGACGCGCAGGACCACGAGCAGGAAGGCGGCCGCGATCAGCGAGCGGGCGGAAATGAAGGTGATCGGTGGGATCGAGCCGAGGCCGATCTTGGTCAGCGGATAGGTCGAACTCCAGCAGCACGCCAGCGCGAGCAGCAACGCATAGTCGCGCCAGCCGCGACGGGCCTTTGGCGCGTCAGGTAGCAACGGCGCTGGTGCCCGAGGGCTTCTTCCATTTCACCCGCTTGATGGTGCCTGAGAAGGTAAACAGCGACCGCTCGCCGGATTTCAGCAGACCGCGCAGGAAGATCAGCGAGCCGCCGGCGCGGGTGATTTCGCCCTCGCATTCGACCAGTTCGCCCTCGCGCGCGGCGTCGAGAAACTCGCAGGCGAACGAAACCGTGACGCCCGGCCCCTCCAGCACGGAGGAGGCGATCGCGAACAGGCAGTAATCGGCGAACGACATGAAGCAGCCGCCATGGACGTTGCGCATGCCGTTGAGGTGCTTCTTCTCGACCCGGAACGCGCATTGCACGCGGCCGTTTTCGTCCATCCGGTGCCAAAACGGGCCGTTATGGGTCTCAAAACTGTCGCGGGTCCAGGTCCGCCAGCCCGCAAATTCGCCCTCGGTTTCGACATGCAGGTCGGGGCGCTGGTGAAATGCATTTTTGGGGAGTTCGTTCACTAAAAATGGCCCTTCAATCAGGTGTTTCCGCCCTTAAATCCGATCCGGGAACGATGTGCAAACGCCGATCCTGCAAGGCTCCCCCCGTAAAGCTCTGGACAGGGCGGAAATGCGCCATAAAAGGCCTTTTCGCACCCCCTCGATCTTCCTAAGAAGAGACCCATGAACGAGCCCCAGATCACCCCCGAACTCGTCGCCAGCCATGGCCTGAAACCCGACGAGTATGAGCGCATCCTCAAGCTGATCGGGCGGGTGCCGAGTTTCACTGAACTGGGGATTTTCTCGGCGATGTGGAACGAGCATTGCTCGTACAAGTCCTCGCGCCTCCATCTGCGGGGGCTGCCGACCAAGGCGCCGTGGGTGATCCAGGGCCCGGGCGAGAACGCCGGCGTCATCGACATCGGCGACGGGCAGGCGGTGGTCTTCAAGATGGAGAGCCACAACCACCCGAGCTATATCGAGCCCTATCAGGGCGCGACCACGGGCGTCGGCGGCATTTTGCGTGACGTGTTCACGATGGGCGCGCGCCCCATCGCCTGCCTCAATGCGCTCTCGTTTGGCGCGCCGGAACACCCCAAGACGCGCCATCTGGTGTCGGGCGTGGTCGCCGGCGTCGGCGGCTATGGCAATTCGTTCGGCGTGCCGACGGTCGGTGGCCAGGTGCGTTTCCACACCCGCTATGACGGCAACATCCTGGTCAATGCGATGGCGGTTGGGCTGGCCGACACCGACAAGATTTTCTATGCGGCGGCGTCAGGCGTGAACATGCCGATCGTCTATCTCGGCTCCAAGACCGGGCGCGACGGCATTCACGGCGCCTCGATGGCATCGGCCGAGTTCGATGACGATTCGGCCGAGAAGCGGCCGACGGTGCAGGTCGGCGATCCCTTTGCGGAAAAGCTCTTGCTGGAAGCCTGCCTCGAAATCATGGAAGCTGATTGCGTGATCGCGATCCAGGACATGGGCGCGGCGGGCCTGACCTGCTCGGCGGTCGAGATGGGCGCCAAGGGCGATCTCGGCGTCGATCTCAATCTCGATGCGGTGCCGACGCGCGAAACCGGCATGAGCGCCTATGAGATGATGCTCTCGGAAAGCCAGGAGCGCATGCTCATGGTGCTGAAGCCCGAGAAAGAAAAAGAGGCCGAAGCGATCTTCAAGAAGTGGGGGCTCGACTTTGCCGTCGTCGGCTACACCACGCCGAGCAAGCGCTTCGTGGTCAAGCATGGCGGCGACGTCATGGCCGATCTGCCGATCAAGGAACTGGGCGACGAGGCGCCGCTCTATGACCGCCCGCATGTCCCGTCCGTGGCGTTGCCGGTGGTGCAGGCGCGCGAGGTAAACCCGCCGCTCGGCATTTCCGCGGCGCTGGAAAAGCTGATCGCAACGCCCGAACTGTGCTCGAAGCGCTGGGTGTGGGAGCAATATGATCACGTCATTCTCGGCAATACCGTGCAGCGTCCGGGCGGCGATGCCGCCGTGGTCCGCGTGCAGGACGGGCCGAAGGGGCTCGCGCTCACCGTCGACGTGACGCCGCGCTATTGCGAGGCCGATCCGTTCGAAGGCGGCAAGCAGGCTGTCGCCGAAGCCTGGCGCAACATCACAGCGGTCGGCGGCCGTCCGCTGGCGATTACCGACAATCTGAATTTCGGCAATCCGGAACGCCCTGAAATCATGGGCCAGTTCGTCGGCTGCCTGAAGGGTATTTCGGAAGCCTGCAGCGCGCTCGACTTCCCGGTCGTGTCCGGCAACGTGTCGCTCTACAACGAGACCAACGGCCGCGGCATTCTGCCGACGCCCTCGATCGGCGGCGTCGGTCTGCTCGACGATTTCACGAAATCCGCCACGCTGGCGTTCAAGGCCTCCGGTGAAGCGATCCTGCTGATCGGCGACACACAAGGCTGGCTCGGGCAGTCGGTGTACCTGCGCGATATCTGCGGCCGCGAAGAGGGCGCGCCGCCGCCGGTCGATCTCGCGGCCGAAAAGCGCAATGGCGACGTGGTGCGCGGCATGATCCACGCCGGCACCGCAACTGCGGTGCATGACATCTCCGACGGCGGCTTATTGATTGCGCTCGCCGAGATGGCGATGGCCAGCGGCACCGGCGCGCAGCTATTGGCCGCGCCGGCCTCGATCGTGCCGCACGCCTACTGGTTCGGCGAGGATCAGGCGCGCTACATCGTGACGGTATCGGCGGCGGATGCCGGCCTGGTGCTGGCCAAGATGAAAGGCGCGGGCGTGCCGTGTGCGCGGATCGGCACCACGGGCGGCGATGCGATTGCGGTTGCGGGTGAGGCGCCGCTGGCGGTGAACGCGCTCAAGTCGGCGTTCGAGCACTGGCTGCCGGCCTATATGAGCGGCAAGGCGTCTTAACCGCCCGTCGTCATTCCGGGATGGTCCGAAGGACCAGACCCGGAATCTCGAGATTCCGGGTTCGATGCTGCGCATCGCCCCGGAATGACCGCCGTGGAGGTCACAGCACCCTCGTCGCGCCCGGAATCTGCCGCAACGCCCGCGTCAATGCCCAACTGAACGCGACCGTCAGCACGAATCCGATCGTCGCCTTGACGATCGCCGGCAGGTCGTAGTCGAACAGCCAGTATTGCAGCCACAGCGCGATCGGGTAGTGCACCAGGAACATGCCGTAGGCGTCGGCCTGCATCGGATCGAGTAGCTTGGCTGTGCCTGATTGCCTGAACCTCTGGAAAAAGGCCAGGATCAGAAACATGATGGCCACGCTGAAGACGGTGAAGCAGATGGCATAGAGGGCTTCATACCAGTCCGGCAACGGCGACGGGTTGCCCAGTATTTCGCGCTTGATGAAGATCAGCATCCACAACAGGCAATACGGAACGATCGCCAGCACCATCCAGTCCCAGCTGACCTTCGCCATCCGGCCATCTGCAGCGAGCAGCCCGCGATCCATTTGCGCAACGCCTATGCCGGCGCCGAAAAAGAAGTAGGTCGCGTAGAGCATCACGCGCCCGTGCTGCACCGAGAACGGCCCGAACTCGAACCAGCTGCTTGGTCCGTAGTGAACCAGCCCGGGGACGTAGAACGCGGCGGTGACAGCTAGCATGACCGCGAAGAACACTGCGGGTCGGCGACGGCCGTGCAGCGAGAGGCGGTTGATCGGATCGAGCATGTTGGGCGAGAGCCGGTGCAGCAGGCAGGCAACCACGTCGAAGGCGAACAAGACCCAGAGAAACCAGATCGGCCCGCTCGGCCATGGACCCTTCGTCACCATGTTCCACCAGTAATCCGAAAAGCCGATTTCGGGATGGTGCCGCAGGGAGATCGCGTAATAGGCGAGCGGAATGACCGTGAACGCGCAGATCACGAACGGCAGGCCAAGCCGAAGCAGGCGATCTTGCAAATAGCTCAGCGCTCCCTTCCGGGCGATACCAGACCAGGCGAACAGTCCCGACAGGAAAAAGAACATCGCCATGAAGAAGCTGTCAGTGGCGAGCACGATCATGTCGAAGCCGAAGAAGTACTTCGGATCGGTGTGGCCGAAATAGGTATAGGGGATGACCGCATGGTGGAGGAGCACCACCAGCGTCAGGAAGGTGCGGGCGCGATCAAGCGAAAGGTTTCGCGTCTTGGCCTTTGGCACTGCGCCCAATTCGGCATGCCCCACGGCGGAAATCGATGTCATGCGCGCCTCCCAGCCAGGCTGTTTGTGCCGAATGTTGCAGCCGGGAACCCGATTCAGCAAGGCCCAATGTTCGCTGCCGTTTGCGACGGAATGGCCAGTAGTACAGACAAGTCGACCTATTTCTGCGCAGCACAGGCTCTGCAGACTCTTATGCCCGGCGATGACAGACGGGAGACGGCCTACGCCATTTCCTCGATCGTCACCTTGTCCGGATAGAACGCCAGATGGCCTGATATCTCGGCCATGGCCGGGAAGGGCGTCTCATAGGTCCAGATCGAATTTTCGATGCTCTTGCCGTTGGCGTTGATGCTGAAATAGTTCGCATCCCCCTTGTAGGGGCAGTGGGTTGTCCGCTCGGTGCGGGCCAGCAGCGACATATTGGCATCCTCGCGCGGCACATATTGCACCGCCGGATAACTGGCTTCCTTCAGGGTCAGCGCATGGGTGGTGTCGGCGATGATCACGCCGCCCACCGAGACGCGGACGCGCTTGGGGTTTGCCGTAATCGTGATCGGATGGTCGGGACCGGGCAATTTCATGATTTTCAGCCTCTTTTTCGGTCAGCCCAAATGATCGGGCGCGACCGGATCTCACGGTGTCAAACGGTCGAAGGCGGAATATAGTGCCGCCAGGCGTGACCTAGAAGAGCCTACGCGCTAGGTTCGGCCGTCACGGTCGCGCGAGCCGGCCGTGATTCGAAACACCTGACGGAGACATGCTGGAATGCCGATGGATGCCCACGATATCGAATCGATGATCAAGGCAGCTATCCCCGATGCCGAGGTGACGATCCGCGATCTCGCAGGCGATGGCGACCACTACGCCGCGACCGTGATCTCGGAATCCTTCCGCGGCAAGTCGCGCGTGCAGCAGCACCAGATCGTCTACCAGTCGCTCAAGGGGCAGATGGGCGGCTTGCTGCATGCGCTGGCGCTGCAGACCGGGGTACCTAGCGGACCTGGAGTGCCGGAGGCCTAGGCCCCGACGGGCCACGCGGGGGCACCGATGACGGACAATCCGCACGGCGCGCTGTTTCGCGCTATCGTGCCGCACCAGCATAGCCGCGTCACTTACGCCGAGCTTTTCTTCGATCTCGTGTTCGTCTTTGCGGTTACGCAGATCTCTCACACGCTGCTGGCGCACTTTACGCCACTAGGCGTGTTGCAGGTCACGCTGCTGTTCCTCGCGGTGTGGTGGGTGTGGGTCTACACCTCCTGGATCACCAACTGGCTCAATCCCGAAAAGACCCCGGTTCGGCTCCTGCTGTTTGCGATGATGCTGGGTGGGCTCGTGCTGTCGACCTCGATTCCGGCGGCGTTTGACGGGCGCGGCTTGTGGTTTGCCATTGCCTATGCGGCGATGCAGGTCGGCAAGACGGTCTTTCTCTGGATTTCAACCCCACGATCGCGACCGCTGGCGCGGATGAATGCCATCCGCATTACTGCATGGTTGTCGATGTCGGCGATCTTCTGGATCGCGGGCGGATTGGCGCAAGGCGAGTTGCGGCTCGTGCTTTGGGCGATCGCGCTTGTCATCGAGTATGTCTCGCCGGCGGTGCGGTTCTGGATACCCCGATATGGCGCGTCTTCCGTCGCGGACTGGGTGATCGAAGGCGGCCACATGGCCGAACGCTGCGCGCTCTTCGTCATCATCGCGCTGGGTGAATCCGTCATCGTGACCGGCGCAACATTTGCCGAACTGGCCTGGTCGGCCGAAAACCTGATCGCCTTCGTCGCGGTGCTGGCCGGCAGCATCGCCATGTGGTGGATCTATTTCCACATCGGCGCCGAAGCCGGCTCCGAGCAGATATCAAGATCGAGCGAGCCGGGAAGGCTGGCGCGGCTCGCCTATACCTATCTGCACATGCCGATCGTGGCCGGCATCATCGTCTCGGCGGTGGCCGACGAACTGGTGCTGAAGCACCCGGGCGGGCACTCCGATCTCAAGACGGTGATAAGCGCAATCGGCGGTCCGTTGCTGTTTCTGTTCGGGACCATCCTGTTCAAGCACAGCTTTCGCGGCTTCCTTCAGCTCTCGCACGGGGTCGGTATCATCGCACTCTGCGTGCTCGCCTGGTTCGCAAGCGAGCTGTCGCCGCTGATGCTGTCGATCCTGACCACCGCGATCATGATCGTGGTCGCGGTGTGGGAATCGGTCTCGCTGCAATCGGGTCCGAGAGAATAGTACCGTTAGAGCCTCATCGGTGCTGATTGAATCAGAACCGGGCTCTCGTCTTTCGTTTGGATGCGTTTTCTTTACGCAAACCGAATCCACCCCCGGATCAGGTCCGAGGGCGTGGTTCGCCTGGAAACGCTCTAACCTGAAAGCGCTCTAATCAGGCAGCGATCGCCTGACCGGCAGAAATGGCGACGTGCTGTGCTGATCGACGACGTTTCGAAGAACGAGATTTGACAATTGCACGACGAGCGCCCGCAGCCTGGCATTTTCCTCGATGAGGGACACCCGTTCGGCGTCCGTCTCTTGATCCCAAGCCTGGTCCTCGCGAACGGAGGACGAGCTGGAATCTTCCTTCCGATTGCCGGACGCTGGATATGCGTTGCCCATAACTGACATCCCCTGGCACGAACTCACCCCTAGCCGAGCCTGACGCAGAAATTCGACTGAGTCCGCGTCAAAAGTTGGACGTTTCGAAGGGCAAACGAGAGCGCAGATGGAGCGTTTTGCGGGCGGGCCGATAAAGATGAAGATTTGTTAAGAAGTTTGGTTATAGTGCGAACGGAAAGGTGCGGGGACGCGCGGCGGCGTAGCACCTTTCCATCAGACCTAGACCAGCGCGATTCACTCAGTGCCCACGGGGCTGCCGTGGTGGGAATACGCGCCTATGAAACAAAGTGAAGCAAGAGTACGCATCATTCAGGAGTGGGATCGCTGGATCGTGACGCAGGCGATCGAGCAGGACGGACCCACTGGAAAAGATTCGTTGAAGTTCTTCCACGAACTGCAGGACGCCGGATCGGCGCTATTGGATTTCCAGTCTCGCGGGCAGGACAAGTGGCGGATCATTCACGCGTGGTTGCTGGGTGCAGATCGACTATTCGATGACTGGATATCCGCCGCGCCCCGGATCGCTCCAACACGCAGGATGCGACCAGAGCGCAGGAGATCTGACTGCAAGACTTGAACTGCAGAGACCTGAACTGCAAAAACCCGAACTGCAATGCTCGGGACCACTCCTCAGGCTGACGCCGCCAGCGCGTGAACCGAAAACATTCGGTCGCGGTCGGTCCAGGATTCCCGTACCGACCAGCCGGAGTCGCGCGCCAGATCGGTGAAGCGGTCGAAGCTGTATTTGTAGCTCGACTCGGTGTGGATGCTCTCACCCGGGCGGAATGAAAAATTCCGTCCAAGGATGCGCACGGTCTGCGCCTTCTTGGCGATCAGGTGCATCTCGATGCGATGCCGCTCGCGGTTATAGACCGAGCGGTGCATGAAGGCGGAAACGTCGAAATTGCCGCCGAGCTCGCGGTTGATGCGGACCAGAACGTTGAGATTGAAGCGCGCGGTGACGCCGGCTGCATCGTTATAGGCATCGTAGAGCACGCGCTCGTTCTTTTCGAGATCGACGCCGATGATCATCTGCGCGCCTTCGCCCAGAATCTCGCGCGCGCTGCGCAGGAAGGCGCGCGCTTCGTGCGGCTCGAAATTGCCGAGTGTCGATCCCGGAAAGAAGCCGACCTTGGGCATCCCTTCGATCTCGGCGGGCAGGGCGAACGGCGCGGTGAAATCGGCGGCAACCGGATAAACGCCGAGCTCGGGAAAATCCTTGCGCAAGCCGCCGGCCTGCGCGGTCAGGAAGTCGCCGGAAATGTCGACCGGGACATAGGCGCCGAAATCGCAGCGCTCCAGCAGCAGGCGGACCTTGGTGGTGGCGCCGGCGCCGAATTCCACCAGCGCGGCACCCCTGGGAACGATGGAAGCGATCTCGTCGCCGCGGCTGCGCAGAATGCCGAGCTCGGTGCGGGTCGGATAATATTCCGGCAGGACCGTGATCTGCTCGAATAGCTCCGAACCTGCGGCGTCGTAGAAATATTTCGGCGACAGGCGCTTGGGAAATTGCGACAGGTCGCCGATCACGTCGCCGGCAAAGGCGGAGGTCTGCTCATCGAACGGGTAGCTTTGGGCCAAAGCGGCGGCGTGCAAATTCATGATACTCTCCCGAACGCGCTTTCCGGCGCGCTATGATCCTGTTGAGCGGGTCAGGCGTAATCGGCGAGGCGTAACCCCGTGAATTGCCAGCGGTGGTAGGGATAGAAGAAGTTGCGATAGGTGATACGGCTGTGGCCGGCCGGGGTTGCAAGCGAGGAGCCGCGCAGCACCAGCTGATTGACCATGAACTTGCCGTTATATTCGCCCAGCGCACCCTCGATGGCGCGGTAGCCGGGATAAGGTGAGTAGGAGCTGCGGGTCCACTGCCAGACGATGCCGAAGGCGTCGTTGAGCTGGCCGGCGCGGGCGGCGACCTCCCATTCCATTTCGGTCGGCAGATGGCGGCCGGCCCAGCGCGCGAACGCGTCCGCCTCGTAATAGCTGACATGGCTGACCGGGCCTGAAGGGTCGATCGGCTGCAGCCCGCCGAGCGTCATGATCCGCCAGTCGCCGTCGATCTGGCGCCAGTGGCCCGGCGCCTGCCAGCCCTCGTTGGTCGCGGCGGCAAAGCCGTCCATCAGCCACAGCGTGGCCGTGCCGTAGCCGCCGTCCTTCATGAAGGCCAGCCATTCGGCATTGGTGACGAGGTTGCGGGCGAGCCTGACCGGGCCGACCAGCGCCCGGTGCGCGGGTTTTTCATTGTCGAAATGGAAGCTGTCGTCGCTGTGGCCGACGGTGTGGATGCCCTCGTTGAGGGTGACCCATTCCTCCGCCGAACGATGCGGCGCCGGGAAGCGCCAGGACGGATCGTAGGCCGGCGGGATCGGGTTCTGCGCAAAGGCGTGCAGGATATCGGTCAGCATCAATTCCTGATGCTGCTGCTCGTGGTTGAGGCCGACCTCGACCAGGGGGGCGAGCTTGGCGAGGCGCTCCTCGCCGGCGGTCTGGAAGAACTTGACCACGGCGGCATCGACATGCCGGCGATAGGCGGTGACCTCGTCCGCGCTCGGGCGGGTGAGGTGGCCGCGCTGGTGACGGGCGTGCCGGGGACCTGCGCTGACATAGTAGGAATTGAATAGAAACGCGTAGTCGGGGTGGAAGGGCTGGTAACCCTCGCAGTGTTCGCCAAGCAGGAATTGCTCGAAGAACCAGGCGGTATGGGCGCGGTGCCATTTGGCCGGGCTGGCGTCCGGCATCGACTGGATCAGCTGGTCTTCGGGGCTCAGGGGGGCGGCGCGGCGCTCGGTCTCGCCGCGGACGGCCAGATAGGCTTCCACCAAATTCTGGGCGAGGGTGCCTGAATCGGAGAAAAGTGACGGAGTGGGGCTGGCAAGGGACGCTGCAGATACTGATTTCGTCACAGGTGTCTCCGGTTAAGGGAGAGAAACTTTAGTCCGGCAAACTGGTTCCCGACGGGCGGTCCGTCCTAGATAGGGGTTCCCCTCCAGGAAAAAAGCCTTCCCCCGTTATGATATTGATGCCGTCAGACTATGGGGCCGCGGCCGCCGGGGGCCCGAGCCGGACCGGCGCATGCCACCTACTCGCCATTTTACTATGGATGCCCAACGGTTTGGGCTACATATAGGGCAAGTAACCGGGTTAGATGGACGAGCCGGCCCGTCAGGCGAAGCCGCAGGGGGCTGAGCCGCAAAAGGAAGCGAATATGAGCATCGAACAATTCATCGCCAATGAAGTGAAGTCGAACGACGTTGTGCTGTTCATGAAGGGCACGCCGCAGTTTCCGCAGTGCGGTTTTTCCGGCCAGGTGGTGCAGATCCTCGACCACGTCGGCGTCGGCTACAAGGGCCTGAACGTCCTGGAATCCGCCGAACTTCGCAACGGCATCAAGGAATATTCGAACTGGCCGACGATCCCGCAGCTCTACGTCAAGGGCGAGTTCATCGGCGGCTGCGACATCATCCGCGAGATGTTCCAGGCCGGTGAATTGCAGCAGCTGTTCGCCGACAAGGGCGTCACCGTCAGCGCGGCGGCCTCGGCCTGAGCGGTCGCGCGCGCCAGATCGGCCAGGCGCGGCTCGAAGTCATTGTTGCCGACATCACCAGCTTGCGCGTTGACGCCATCGTCAACGCGGCCAATTCGTCGCTCCTTGGCGGGGGCGGCGTCGATGGCGCGATCCATCGTGCTGCGGGGCCTGAGCTGGTGGCTGAATGCCGGATGCTCCACGGCTGCGAGACCGGCGACGCCAAGATCACCAAGGGCTATCGCCTGCCGGCCAAGTACGTGATCCACACGGTTGGGCCGGTGTGGAATGGCGGCACGCTTGGCGAGGACGATCTGCTTGCCTCTTGCTATCGTCGCTCGATCGAATTGTGCGAGAAGCACGGCCTTGTTTCAGTCGCCTTTCCCGCGATCTCAACGGGCATCTATCGCTTCCCCGCCGATCGCGCGGCCGGCATCGCAGTACAGACCGTCGTCGATACGCTCGCGGCTGCACCCACAGTCGTGCAAGTGGTCTTCTGCTGCTTCTCCGATGCCAGCGCCCAGTTGCATCAGGCGGCATTGGATACCTTCGGCAGCCCTTGTGCCGACTGACAAGCCGCCGCTACACTCTCCGGTGAATTCCAAGGAGAGGGGTAGGGTCCAATGAATTCATCAGGAATGCTGCGCGCGCTGGGCTTCGGCGCGCTGATGCTTGCCACGCTGTCGTCCGCCCGCGCGGAAGGCACTTTCGATATTCCCGCCGGCGCGCATTTCAACAAGGACAAGCTTGGGAAGATCACCGAGTTCTTCAGGAACGAGGTGTCGACCGGCAAGATCGCCGGCGCCAACGTCCTGATCCAGCAGCACGGCAAGCCGGTCTATCACGAAACCTTCGGCGTGCAGGACGTGGTGTCCAAGGCGCCGATCACCGACAAGACCATCTTCCGCCTGTCGTCGCTGACCAAGGCGATCACCTCGGTCGTGGCGATGCAGTTGATCCAGGACGGCAAGATCAAGCTCGACGATCCCGTCTCGAAGTACATTCCCTCCTTCGCCAACATGAAGGTCGGTGAGGAGAAAAAGGCCGAGGACGGTACCAGGACGCTCGAACTGGTGCCGCTGACCCGGCCTATCACCATTCTCGACCTGATGCGTCATACCTCCGGCATCACCTATGGCTTCTATGGCGACAGCCTGGTGCGCAAGGCCTACAAGGAGGCGAACCTCTATGCGGGCGAATTCGACCTTGCCGAATTCGCCGAGCGGATCGCCAGGCTGCCGCTGCACAACCAGCCGGGCGCGCTCTGGCAGTACGGCCATTCCACCGACATCCTGGCGCGGATCATGGAGATCGTGTCCGGCAAATCATTGCTCGATATTGAAAAGGAAAAGCTGCTCGATCCGCTCGGCATGACCGACACCGGCTTCTTCGTTACCGAACCGGAGCGGCTGCAGCGGCTTGCCCAACCATTGCCGAACGACAGCGATTTCCGGGTCGGCCGCCTCTACAGGACCGAGGTTCGCCAGAAGTGGGAATCCGCCAGCGGCGGCATGGTTTCGACCATGTCGGATTTTTCGAAGTTTGCGCAGATGCTGGCCAATGGCGGTACGTTCGAGGGCAAGACCTATCTCAGCCCGAAGACGTTCGAACTGATGACATCAGACCACGCCGGCAAGGACTCCGGCGTTGCGCGGGATCATTACTATTTTCCCGGTGACGGCTTCGGCATGGGGCTTGGGCTTGCCGTGCGCACCGACGCCGGCAACGCCAAGCCGCCGCCGCCGGGATCGCTGGGCGAACTGAAATGGGACGGCGCTGCCGGCTGCTACATGGTGGTCGACCGCAAGCAGGACATGTTCTTCGTGGTGCTGGAGCAGACGCCGACGGAGCGCCAGCGCGTCCAGCGGACGCTGAAGCAGTTGGTCTATGAAGCGCTGGAGAACTAGCGGCGCCGCAGGGCGCACCCTCGTTGTAGCGGCGCTGGCCATTCTCCTGGCCGCCGGATGGCTGCACGCGGTGCGAGCCGAGCCGAAAGCGCCGAATGCACCAACTTTCTCACGCGCGGCCCTTGAACAGATCGCCGATTACGTTCGCAACGAAATCACGACCGGCAAGATTCCCGGCGCTGTCCTGCTGATCCAGCAGCACGGCAAGCCGGTCTATTTGCAAAGTTTCGGCGTGCGGGACCCGGCGACCGGCCAGCCGATGACGCCGGACACGATTTTCCAGATCTATTCGATGTCGAAAGCCGTTACCTCGGTTGCCGCGATGATGCTGGTCGACGACGGCAAGCTGGCTCTCGACGATCCCGTATCGAAATACATTCGTTCCTTTGCGGATGCAAAAGTCGGCGTCGATCTTTCCGATGAAGCAGGACAGTATCCGCTCAAGCTCGAGCCGTTGAAGCGCCCGATCACGATCAGGGATCTGCTGCGGCACACCTCGGGTATCACTTACGGCTTCTTCGGCGAAACCGCGGTGCAGAAACTCTACGCCAATCCCAAACTGTACGCCGGCGATTTCGATAACGCCGAATTCGCCGACCGGATCGCGACACTGCCGCTAGCCGATCAGCCCGCGGTGCGTTGGAATTACAGCCATTCAACCGACGTGCTTGGCCGCGTCGTCGAGGTGGCGTCGGGGCAGACGCTGTTTCAATTCGAAAAGCAAAGATTGTTCGATCCTCTCGGCATGTCCGAGACCGCATATTATGTCGCTGATGCATCGAAGTGGTCGCGCATTGCCCAGGCATTTCCCGTCGATCGTTTTCGGGTGGCCGGAATCAGGGACCCGGCATTGCCGCGGCGCTGGGAATCCGGCGGAGCGGGCCTGGTCTCGACGGCCGGGGACTACGCCCGCTTCCTGCAAATGCTGCTGAACGGAGGCGAACTGGACGGCAAGCGGTACCTCAAGCCCGAGACAGTCGCACTGATGACGTCGGATCAGATCGGGCCAGAGACCAGGATCATTCACGATCCCTTCTATTTCCCGGGCCCGAGCTCTGGCTTTGGTCTCGGCTTTGCCGTGCGCACCTCACCGCCGCCGAATACGACATGGCCGCTCGGCGAATACCGCTGGGACGGTGCGGGCGGCAGTTTCTATTTTGTCGATCCCGAGGACGATATGCTCGTTGTCTGCATGGTGCAGGCCCCGACGCAAGGTGGGCGAATCCAACTGGCGCTGAAGACGATGATGTTTGAGGCGCTGGGCAAGGGCCTGCGCAAGGATTGATAGAGGATTGACGATCGCCTGACTACGCGACCGCGTTGCGCGCGATCGTCTCGCGATAGAATGACGCGCTCAGTTTTGGCGTCCGGCGCTTGGTATCGAAGTCGACGTGATAGAGGCCGAAGCGCTGTTCATACCCGTCCGACCATTCGAAATTGTCCATCAGGCTCCACAGAAAATATCCAAGCACGGGCACGCCCTCTGATGTCGCGCGCTGCAACTGCGTCAGATAATTGCGTAAGTACATGATGCGATCCACGTCGTAGATCGTACCGTCCGCGGCCGGCTGGTCGCTCCCCGACGTTCCGTTCTCGGTGATGTAGATCGATTTCACGTTCCACAGCTTGGCCACATGGCGTGGTACCCAGTACATTGTTTCGGGGCCGGGCCTGAGCCAGGTCGCCTTCATGTGCGGGAACGATTTGGGAAATGGCGCCAGAGTGAAGCCGCGTTCGTTGTCGGCAGCAACGACGTAATGATCAGGCATGTAAACATTCAGCCCGACAAAATCGATCGGGGAGGAGATAATGCGCAGATCTTCGGCGGTGTATTTTGGAGCATCTTTGCCGGCCTGCGCGAGATATGCATCGGTGTATTTTCCCTCGAGCATCACGGTCAAATAGCCGGCATTGAGCTCGCGCGTCGCGATCTCGGCTGCGCGGATGTTCGCAGGCGTTTCGATGGCCGGGATGCAGCTCACGGCATTCTCCGCCGGACCGACCCTGATTCCGGCCTGTCCATTGGCCCGGATCGCCTGAACCGCGAGACCGTGCCCCAGCGCGACGTTGTGCCGGACCTGCTTCACGTCCGATGGGGATAGTTTGAGCCCCGGCGCATCAGCGCCAAACTCATGGCCGAGATGGACGAACCTGGAGCATTCGTTGATGGTGAAGAAGTGCTTCACGCGATCGCTTAGGCGCCCCGCGACATGGCCTGCGTAATCCGCAAAGGCCTTTGAGGTGTCGCGCGAGGTCCAGCCGCCGAAGCGATCCTGCAGCGCCTGCGGCAGGTCCCAATGATACAGCGTCGCAAACGGCTGAATACCGTTCGCCAGCAACTCGTCGACAAGGCGGTTGTAGAAATCGAGGCCTTTTGGATTTGGCGCGCCGGCTCCGTCCGGGAAGACGCGTGGCCATGCGATCGAGAATCGATAGGCCTTTGCGCCGAGCGCCTTCATCAACTGGATGTCTTCCTTGTACAGACGATAATGGTCGGTCGCGGTATCCCCATTGCTGTGATCGGAGATGGTGCCGCTCGTGTGGGAGAAACGGTCCCAGATCGACGGACCGCGGCCGTCTTCGTTCACGGCTCCCTCGATCTGATAGGCCGAGGTCGCCGTGCCCCACAGGAAACCGCTCGGAAAACCGGAAGAGGTTGTTCGATTTCGTGTTCCGCTATCCGCATCCGATTGGGCTCGTCCGGACCCGGCTGGCAGCATCGACATGCCAAGTGCCGACCAGCCCGCAATTCTGCCAAATTGCCGCCGGGAAAATCTCTTGAATGGCATCGCTTCACTCGCCGCGCCGGGATCAATCAATCTTGAGCAAAACAAGGCTCACTCTTGATGCTTCGTGTTCGAAGCAGGTCTAATATCACTGCTTCGGTGTCCCGGTGCAATTGTGCAAGCGGCTGAATCCGCGGGTCGACAGGGCCGCCGCGCACCGCTAAACAGGCTGATATATTCACCGATTTGAGGAGCAGGACGATCAGCTTGCGCACGCCGCTGGCGCTTTTCATTGTATCGCTGGGCATGATCGCCGCGGTGTGGTGGTGGCTCGCCACACCGGTGGCGCTGACGCGCGCGCCGATCGATGATGCCGCGAAGCTGGAGTGCGTTTCCTACGCGCCGTTCAGGGGCGATCAGACGCCGCATGATCCAACGCTGATCGTCAGTCCGGCGCAGATCGCGGAGGACTTACGCGAACTGGCCAAGGTCTCCAAATGCATCCGCACCTATTCCATCGATAACGGGCTCGACAAGGTGCCCGAACTTGCGTCGAAGGTCGGATTGAAGGTTCTGCTCGGCGTCTGGATCGGACGCGATCGCGCCAAGAACGCGCTCCTGATCAGCACCGCGGTCTCGCTGGTGAAGGATCATCCCGGCGTGGTCGCGGCGATCATCGTCGGCAGCGAAGTGCTGCTGCGCGGCGACATGACGGTGGACGACCTTCGCCAAACGATCCGTTCGGTCAAGCCGCGCGTGGACGTGCCGGTGACCTATGCCGATGTCTGGGAATTCTGGCTGCGCTACCGCGAAGTGGGCGAGGATGTCGATTTCGTCACCGCCCATTTCCTGCCTTATTGGGAGGACGTTCCGCCGCGCGCCGAAGATGCGGCCGCGCATGTCGATGACATTCGCAAGCAGGTCGTGGCAGCGTTTCCCGGCAAGGAGATCCTGATCGGGGAAACCGGCTGGCCGAGCCATGGGCGGATGCGCGACGGCGCGCTGGCTTCCCGCGTCAATCAGGCGCGTTTCATTTCCCAGATTCTCGAGCGGGCGCGACAGGATAATTTTCGCGTCAATTTTTTCGAGGCCTATGACGAGCCGTGGAAGCGACGCTGGGAAGGAACGGTGGGTGGCTATTGGGGGCTGTTCGACGGGATCGAGCGCAAGCTGAAATATCCGGCAGGGGTGGCCATCAGCAATTACCCGCTCTGGAAGCTGCAGATGGCATGCGGGCTGTTTCTTTGCATCGGCGTATTCGCCGTAGCCCTGGTCACGCTGAAGCGGCGGCCGTCGCCGATGCCATTGGCATCGTGGCTTGCGGTCGCGGTGTCCGCCACCACTGGCGGAATCCTGCTGGGCGTGAGCGTGGACAAGATGCTCCACGAGAGTTACGGGGCCGGCGGTTGGCTGGTTCAGGGTTTCCTGCTGGCGGCGGCGGTGGCTGCGCCGCTGCTGTCCACCTACGCGCTGATCTCGGGGCGCGGGCTTCCGTCGTTTCTTGAAGTGTTGGGGCCGCCCAAGGACCTGACCCCATTCTTCATGGCCAATATGCTCGGCATCACGCTGATCGTGACGACGCTCATCGCCACGCAATCCGCGCTCAGCCTGATATTCGACGCGCGCTGGCGCGATTTCCCGTTCGCCGCCCTGACCATGGCCGTGGTGCCGTTCTGGACCTTGGCATTCCTCAACGGTTCGAAATCCGGCGAGCGGCCGCTCTCGGAAGCCGTGTTTGCCGGGCTGTTCGCCATGGCGGCGGTCTACGTTGTCTTCAACGAAGGGTTCGAGAACTGGCAGGCGATGTGGACTGCGGCGGTGTATGTCCTGCTCGGCAGTGCGCTATGGCGGGCGCGCACTGCTGCTGTTGCCTGAGTTCGGACCGGTCCGCCGGAATTCGAGTTGATGCCTGGAGGTCGAACTTGTTGTCGCAGCCCGAACAGATTTAGACTGGCGATGGAGCGGTGAGGGGAGCGCGGGGAAATCCTGGCATGTCGTCCCCGGGGGCAGGCTGGATTCCCATGACACCAACGAAATTCAATTTCGGTTGCCGGGTACTACTTGCCGTCCAATTAGCCGGCGTGATGATCGCCTCTCCTTCGTCGGCGGAAGACAAGGCCACCGCCGGCAAGGATGAGATCGAGCAGCGCATCCAGCGCGTCGCCGATGGCTTGCTCCCTGCCATCGTGATGGCCGGTCAGTCTCCGATGGCACTTTCGGCCCGGATGGCCGAGCTCAAGGTCCCCGGCGTCAGCGTCGCCGTGCTTCATGGCGGCACGATCGAATGGGCCCGCGGCTTCGGGTCTGTCTCCACCGGCGGTCCACCCGTGACGCCCGAAACGCTGTTCCAGGCGGGCTCGATCAGCAAGCCCGTTTCGGCGGTTGCAGCGCTCGCACTGGTTCAGGCCGGCCAACTTGATCTTGATGCCGACGTCAATTCTGTCCTCAAGAGCTGGAAAATTCCGGCCAATTCGTACAGCGGGGAATCCAAAGTCACGCTTCGAAGACTGCTAAGTCATTCGGCGGGAATATCAGTGCACGGTTTTCCTGGCTATGCGGCGGACAAGCCGGTACCTTCGCTCATCGACGTCCTCAACGGAACGCTGCCGGCCAACACCGCCCCCATCATCGTTGAATATGCGCCCGGGACTCGATTCCAGTATTCGGGTGGCGGCTACACGATCATGCAGCAACTGCTCATGGACGTAACGGGCAAACCGTTTCCCGGTCTCGTTCAGGACATCGTCCTCAAGCCATTCGGAATGACCGACAGCAGTTTTGTCCAGCCGCTGTCGCCAAAGGAGGCGCAGGCGGCCGCGACCCCTTATCGCGGGACCGGAGCGCCCGTGCCGGGCGGGCCGCATACCTATCCGGAGCTTGCCGCCGCCGGACTATGGACGACGCCGACCGATCTGGCGCGCTTTGCACAGGCGCTGCAGGAGGCATGGGCCGGCCGAAAAAATCTAGTGTTGTCCCAATCGATGACGGCTCAAATGTTGACGCCGGGGCTCGGCGACTACGGGCTGAGCCTGATTGTCAAGGAATCGCCTCCGAACCGGCGCTTCCTGCATGGGGGTGTCAACGACGGCTTTGTGAACGTGATGATGGCGTTCGAAAACGGCGAGGGCGCCGTCATCATGACCAATGGCGCGCGGGGTGGTCCGCTGGCGAACGAGATCATGCGCAGCATCGCGACCGAATATCGGTGGCCTGCCGGCCAGCCCAAGGTGAAGCAACGGATCAACGTCAGCGCTGAGGGCCTGGAGCGACTGGTCGGGACCTACGAGATCACGCCGACATTCCAGATACGCGTCTCCAGGGAAGGGGATCGCCTGTTTGCGCAGGCAACGAGACAGGAACGCTACGAAGTCTTCCCCGAGAGCGAACGGGATTTCTTCTACACAATTGTCGACGCCGTTCTGACCTTCGATGCCGACGGTCCGACCGGCGCGACGCAGTTGGTCCTTCATCAAAACGGGATTGATCGCGTGGCCAAGCGCGTTCCGTAGATTTGTGGGCCTACGCCCCGCGCACGATCTCGCGCACGATGCCGACCGTCTCCTCGATCATCGCAGCGCTGACGTCGAGATGCGTGCAGGCGCGAATGCGGCCGTCCATCATGGCGAGCAGCACGCCGCGCTTGCGCAAGGCCTCGACCATTTTGTCGCCGGCGAGGCCGGCGCCGTCAGGCCTGAAGAACACCAGATTGGTCTCGGGCTGCTGCACCTCAATGCCGTTGATCTGGGACAGCCCCCGCGCCAGCGCCCGTGCATTGGCGTGATCGTCGGCGAGGCGGTCGACGTGATGGTCGAGCGCGTAGACGCAGGCGGCTGCGCAAATGCCGGCCTGCCGCATCGATCCGCCGAGACGTTGCTTCCAGCGCCAGACGTCATCGATGAAGGCGCGCGACCCCGCAATCACGCCGCCGATCGGCGCGCCGAGGCCTTTTGAGAAATCGATCCAGGCCGAATCCCATCCCGCGGCCATGTCCTTCGCCGATATCCCGGTAGCTATGCAGGCGTTCAACAGCCGGGCGCCGTCCATGTGGGTGATGAGCCCGTGCGTCTTGGCAATCGCTACGACTTCGTCGAGCGCGGCTTTCTTCCAGATGGTGCCGCCGCCGATATTGGCGGTCTGCTCGACGCTGACGACGGTCTGCGGCGGCTGGTAGCGCGAGCGCGGATGAAGGGCCGCGCGAAAGACCTCCGGCGTGAACTGCCCGTCGTCGCCCGGCAGCGGCATGATCTGGAATCCGCCAAGCGCTGCATGCGCGCCGCCTTCGCGCGCAATGATATGGGCACTGGCATGGGCGAGAATTTCATCGCCCGGCCGGCAATGGGCCAGCGTCGCCGCGACATTGCACATGGTGCCCGACGGCATGAATACGGCCGCTTCCTTGCCGAGCAGGTCGGCCACACGCTCGCACAGCAGGTTCACCGTCGGGTCGTCGCCGATCTGTTCGTCGCCGACCTCAGCCCGCGCCATCGCCTCGCGCATCGCTTGTGTGGGGCGCGTCTGCGTGTCCGACAGCAGGTTGATGCGGATGGGATCGGCCTTGGGATCGCGCGGGGCAGGGGTGTAGTGCATGGGGGATTCTCGACATTTGCAAACGTGAGAGGGGAGGAGGAATTATCTGAAGCGCAGATTTTCGCGTGAGAGCTGGTCGATCGATCTGCACCCCATCAGCTTCATTCCTCGCTCGATCTCGGCCCGCATCAGGCCGAGGGCGCGTTCAACGCCAGCCTGGCCGGCCGCGGCGAGAGGATAAAGATAGAAGCGTCCAACGCCAACAGCCTTGGCTCCCAGCGACAGCGCTTTCAGGACGTGGGTTCCGCGCTGGACCCCGCCGTCCATGATCACGTCGATCTGGTCGCCGACGGCATCCACGATTTCAGCCAATTGATCGAACGCCGCCCGCGAGCCGTCGAGCTGCCGGCCGCCATGGTTGGAAAGCACGATACCGGTGCAGCCGATCTCAACGGCGCGTTTCGCGTCGGCCACCGACATGATGCCCTTCAGACAGAATTGCCCGTTCCATGACTTCACCATTTCAGCGACGTCGTCCCAGGTCATGGCGGGGTCGAGCATTTCGGTGAAGTAGCGGCCGATCGACATCGCGCCGCCGCTCATGTCAACGTGCTCGTCGAGCTGAGGCAGTTTGAAGCTCTCATGGGCGAGGTAGTTGATGCCCCACATCGGTTTGACCGCAAACTGGGCCATGCCGGCAAGCGTCAGCTTGAAGGGAATCGAAAACCCGGTGCGCAGGTCGCGTTCGCGGTTGCCGCCGGTGATGCTGTCCACGGTCAGCATCATGACGTTGACGCCGGCTTCCTTCGCCCGCTGCATCATGGCGCGGTTGAGCCCGCGATCCCGGTGAAAATAGAACTGATAGACCTGCGGCGTATCGTACGCCCTGCGCAATTCCTCGAGGCTTACGGTGCCGAGCGAGGATACGCCGAACATGGTGCCGTATTTCGCGGCCGCGGCGGCCACCGCGCGTTCGCCGGTATGGTGGAACAGGCGCTGCAGCGCGGTCGGGGAGCAATAGATCGGCATCGCCAGTTTCTGGCCCATGACGGTCACTGACATGTCGATGGCTTCGACGCCGCGCAGGACGTTGGGCACCAGATCGCAGCGCTCGAAGCTCGCAGTATTCTGGCGAAGGGTTGCCTCGTCGTCGGCGGCGCCGTCGATGTAGTTGAAGATCGGGCCGGGCAACCGTCGTTGCGCCAGCTTGCGGAAATCATGGAAGTTGTAGCAGTCGCTCAAACGCATGTTGTCCCCCGGCACCGGTTCAATCCATGGCTCCCCCTTGGCTGAACCTTGGGCTGAATCCTACTTGCAAGCCGGTGTTTGAACCATGCGCAGTTGCAAACTGCGGACAGAAAAAAGCCCCGGAAAACCGGGGCTTTGATATCTCGGAACCAAAAACCGATCAGCGCGAATAGAATTCGACGATCAGATGCGGCTCCATCTGGACCGCGAACGGGACGTCCGACAGCGCGGGGATGCGGGTGAACTTCGCGGTCATCTTGCCGTGATCGGCTTCGATGAAGTCGGGCACGTCGCGCTCGCCGAGCTGGCTTGCTTCCAGGACCGGGGTGAGCTGCTTGGAGGATTCCTTGATCTCGACGAGGTCGCCGGGCTTGAGCTTGTAGCTCGAAATGTTGACGCGGCGGCCGTTCACCTTGATGTGGCCGTGGTTGATGAATTGGCGGGCGGCGAACATCGTCGCCACGAACTTGGCGCGATAGACCACCGTGTCGAGACGGCGCTCGAGGAGGCCGATCAGGTTTTCACCGGTGTCGCCCTTCATCCGGCCGGCCTCGACGTAGATGCCGTGGAACTGGCGCTCGGAAATGTTGGCGTAGTAGCCCTTGAGCTTCTGCTTGGCGCGTAGCTGCACGCCGAAGTCGGACAACTTGCCCTTGCGGCGCTGGCCGTGCTGGCCGGGGCCGTATTCACGGCGGTTCACGGGGCTCTTCGGGCGGCCCCAGATATTTTGGCCCATACGCCGATCGATCTTGTATTTCGCCTCACTGCGCTTTGTCATCGCGTCCTCTGCATTAGGTTTGAGTATTGAGGAAACGCGCCCTCCTGTGCACCGGCAGGGCCGGGGCCGACAGGTCCGCCTCGAAAGCTCGGGGAAGACCACGGGTCGCGAAACGCATCGCGGGCCGAAACCGGCCCGCGAGCAAGCGGGTTCTTAAGGAGAAACCGCCGTTCTGTCAACGAAAGTGATGTCATTCCGGGGCGATGCGTTAGCATCGAACCCGGAATCTCGAGATTCCGGGTCTGGTCCTGCGGACCATCCCGGAATGACAGCCAGGAGGTGGTCAGGTCGCGACCGCCCGGACCGGTTTGGGGTCGCTTTGCTGCCGATTGGAGCGCAATTCGGCGGCGATTTCACCGTTCAGCACCTGTTCCAGCCGGTTCAGCGCCTTGGCCATCGGAGCGGCGTCGGTAACCCGGTGATCCCAGCGCAGCACGACATCGATGGTCTGATCGGGCTTTTCCACCCCATAGCTCAGGACAAACGGTCCGGGGCTGATGGCGTGGAGCTGGCCGGCGCCATAGGCGGCCACCGAGGTCACGCCAAAACTGCCGAAATAATTGGCCCGCTGGCGGCCGAAATTCAGCCCGATCGCCCAGAATAGCCGCCGCAGCGGCAGCGGCAGCCGGGTGGTGCGCAGGATCTTCCGGAACGCCGGCACCTCGTCGATCGGCGCCTCCTTGGCGTGCCGGATCAGGGCATCGACCTCGGCAAGCGGCATTTCATCCGGCGCTGTGACCTTTTGCGGCAGCACGCAATCCTGGCCGTCCTCGACCCGGGCGATCGCCACCATCGCGACGCTGCGCGGCAGTTCGTAAAAGGCAGGCATTGGCCATTTGACGTAGAGCGTGCGCAGCACCGGCTGTTCCTTCGCCACCAGCGCGAAGGCCTTGACGAAGATCGCGGCCCAGCCTGGCCGATGGGCGGCCTGCGCACGAGCTTCCTGCAAGGAGCGGATATGAAGCGGACGTGTGAGCGAAACAAAAGGCACGCCGATCGAGGCGTGCATGAGGTCGGCGACCAGGCGGCGCGGCAGTGTGATTTTTCGAACCGTTCCGCGCATCGCTCCGCTCAGGGTTTCCGCAATAGATCAATCAGAAGACTGGCAGGCCGCCTAGGCTGCCTGCCAGCACCTCATCTAGCACGAACAAGGCGTTTTGACGCCAGAAGGTTCGTATCCGGATTCGCCCGGATGGCCGGCGGCCGGGCCCTCCGAGGGCGATGTAAACCCCAAGGACTTTGAAGGGTTTGCCGCCGTCTCGGCACCTATCGCTTGATCCCGTCAAAGCTCGCCGCGATGCCGCGCTGGAACAGCGACCAGTCGAAGCCCAGCGCCAGCGCGACATAGCCGCGTTCGATCATCCGGTTGGCCCGCTCGGCGGTGCGGGCGACGCCGCCGATCGGCACGCCGCTCCTCAGGATGCCGGCCTCGGCGCGCGCCATCAGCGCCAGCACCTCGGGATCGTCGGGCAGGCCGCGCTTGTCGATCGATGTGGCGAGGTCGCCGGGCCCGATCACCGCGAGGTCGATGCCTGGTGTCGCCATGATCTCGTCGATGCGCTCGACCGCCTCGACATGCTCGATGGTGATCACGCAGATCATGTCGTCATCAGCGGTCGCCATATAATCCGCCATCGATACGCCCCAGCGGAACGGCGCGTGGAACGGGCCCCACAGCCGGTCGCCCTTTGGCGGGTAGCGCACGCTCCGCACGGCCTTTTCGGCATCCGCGCGGCTGCAGATCATCGGAAAATTGATGCCGAGCGCGCCGAGGTCCATCGGCGCTTTCGCAAGCCAGGGCTCGTTGGCGGCGATCCGCACCATCGGCACGCAGGGCGTACCCGAGGTGGCCGTGATCATCGCATGCGCCGAACCGAGATCGATCGGCCCATGCTCGAGATCGACGATGATCCAGTCGATCCCGGAGCGCGCCATGATCTGCACCGTCTGGATCGAGGGAATGGTCGCGATCGCGCCGAAGGTCGGGCGTCCCTCCCGCCATAGCTGGCGCAGGCGGTTGAGCGGCGCAGGTTTTGCAGAGGTCAAGGTGGAAACTCCTTAAATCAAACGGCCGATTCAAAAATGGGTGGCTGGCATCATAAGGATAAATCCGTGGCCTATCGAGCCACATTGTTTTTAACGCATCGCATTTGGCTCGCCATGATTCCGGCGCAAGCGGCAAGCAACGCAACGCGAGGATTTGGTGCAAAGGATGCTTTCATGACGATCAATCGACGTACATTCCTGGCCGCGGCATCTGGCTTCGTGCTCTCGCCGGCGCTCGCGGAGGAGGCGCCGCTGGTGCTTGCAGCGTATGAGCGCGAAACCGGTGGACGGATCGGCCTTTACGCCGAAAATCTCGCAAGCGGCGCGAAGATCGTCTGGCGCGCCGAGGAGCGTTTCGTCAAGGCCTCGCTGGCCGCCTTCGTGCTGGCACGGGTCGACCGCGGCGAGGACCGTGTTGAGGACATGGTCGCCTATGGCGCGGCCGATCTTCTCGACTATGCGCCGGTTGCCAAAGCGAACCTTGCCGCGGGCGCCATGTCGGTCTCGGACATGTGCAAGGCCATCGTCGAGCTCAGCGACAATACCTGCGCCAATCTGTTGCTGGCGCGGTCCGGCGGCCCGGCCGCGCTGACCGCGTTCTGGCGCGCGACGGGCGATACGGTCTCGCGGCTGGATCACTCCGAGCCGGAGCTGAACCGCTCGCCGCCCGGCGATCCCCACGACACCACCACGCCCGCCGCGATGGCCGGAAATCTGCGCCGCTTTTTGCTTGGCGATGTGCTGTCTATGGGCTCACGTGAACATCTCACGGAATGGCTTGTGGGCTGCAAGACCGGCAACAATCGCTTGCGTGGCGGCCTGCCCAAGGAATGGAAGATCGGCGACAAGACCGGCAACAACGGCAAGGACGCCTCCGGCGACATTGCGATCGCCTGGCCCGCGGCCGGCGGCCCGGTGCTGGTTTGCGCCTATACGCAGGGCGGTTCGCCGACCCCGCGGCAATTCGAATCCGTCTTCGCCGAAATCGGACGGATGGCAGGCCGGCAATTGGGCTAGTGCCCACACACCTGCCCGCCGTGGCATCTCGCCTGCGCAACCCGTGGGCGAGGGAGTTCGGGACTCGACGAATAGCGAGTGCTAATGTCGGCAGGCGAGAGGCCGAGGCGGCGCCATGTCCTTCGCCGTCATCGAACAAAAAATAGCCTCGGGAGAGGAGCGCGGGATACCCGGGCTTCTTGCGCAACAGGGAGGCTTCCATGAATCGAAAGGCTGCGGGAATTGTCTTCATGATGGGCGTTGGAATTGCTGCGTTGGCCGGCACCGCGAGTGCACAAAATTCACCAGCAAGTGTCGCTCTCGACACAAGCCTGCGCGGCGCGGTCGAGCGCAAGGACGTCCCGGGCGTGGTCGCGCTGGTCACTGATCGCGAACGGGTGCTTTATCAGGGCGCATTCGGCGTAGCCGATGTCGTGACCGGGCGGCCGCTCACGGCCGACGCGCTATTTCGTATCGCCTCGATGACTAAGCCGGTCACTTCGGTGGCATTGATGCAACTCGTCGAGCAGGGCCGCCTCGGTCTCGATGACCCGGCCGAGAAATACCTGCCTGAGCTTGCGGGACTGAAAGTCTTTGAATCGTTCGACGCCACTACCGGAGCCTACGTGCTCCGCCCGGCGTCAAGACCGGCGACCGTCAAACACTTCCTGACGCACACGTCCGGATTGGCTTATCCGTTCACCAGCCCGATCTGGCGCGATTTCAAGCCGCGCGACGGCGAAAAATATCCGTTCGGCGGACCGCTGCTGTTCGATCCGGGCGAGCGCTGGCACTACAGCACCAGCACTGATGTCGTCGGCAGACTGGTCGAGGTGGTGTCCGGCCAGAAGCTCGAGGATTATTTCCGCCAGCACATCTTTGCCCTGCTCAAGATGGATGACACGTCCTACAACGTGCCGGAGGCAAAGGGGGCACGCCTCGTTGCTCAACAGCAGCGCGCCGGCCAGCGCATGGACGGCGCTATAGAATTGCAAAAGCCGCAGCTCGGGCTCACCATCGCGGCGCCGATCGGTGGCGGCGGCCTCGCATCGACCGCTGATGACTACGGGCGCTTCGTGCGGATGCTGCTCAACGGCGGCGCGCTTGACGGGGCGCGTGTGCTCAAGGCCGAGACGGTGGCGCTGATGGGCCAGAACCACATCGGCGCGGTCTCGGTCCCCGCACTCAAAAGCGCGCTGCCGCGGAGCGCCGATTTCACCTTCATCGCTGACGGTCGAGACAAGTGGGGGCTGGGCTTCCTCATCACGGCCGATCAGGCAGCCGGCAAGCGCGCTCCCGGCAGCCTGAGCTGGGGCGGCATCAACAATACGTTCTTCTGGATCGATCCCGCGCGCGGCATCGCCGGCGTGATCATGATGCAGTACCTGCCATTCGCCGACGCCAAGGCGCTGGCCACCTACGACGCGTTCGAGCGCGGCGCCTATCAGCTTGTCACCGCTGGGCGGTAGAAAGCTTGCAATGCCGGGTCGGCTTTATGCCGACCAGGCCGGCAATTGGGCTAGGCGTGCCCGCATGTCGATCGCTTGGCCGGCCCTAACCACAGGGCTTGCGACATCATTGACCGCACATCGGCGTTTCGTCCCGGTATAATCCCTGCACAATAAACCTAGGGGAGGAGACGTAGATGAGGACAATACTGGTCGCTGCCGCACTTGCCGCCCTTACCGTCGGCGCATCTGCTCAGGACAAGCGCCCCGATTACGGCACCGCAGTCAATGCCGCGGGCGCGAAGAAGATCGCAGCCGGCGTCGTCGCCGAATGCCAGAAGAACGGATGGAATGTGGCGGTCGCTGTGGTCGATAATCACGGATTCCTGGTGTATTTCGAACGCATGGACAACACGCAGACGGGCAGCATGGACATCGCCATCGGTAAGGCGAGGTCCGCGGCGACCTATCGGCGCCCGACACGCGTTTTCATGGAGGCGATCAACAAAGGCGCGCCGGCCACGGCCACGCTTCCCGGTGTCTTCGCCTCGCCGGGCGGATTGCCGATCATGGTCGACGGCAAAGTCACTGGCGGCGTGGGAGTGAGCGGCGTCACCGGCGACCAGGACGAGCAATGCGCCAAGGCCGGCCTCGGGACTACCTAGGAAATTGCATCCTGCTTCAGGCGTCGGCACGGTTCTGCTGTAGCCGAGCCGCGCCTTCGTCCGCGCATCACGATTTTGAGCGCATCGTCGGGCAGCGGCCGCTGCAGCGCCTCGGCCTCATTCCACGGGCACGCATCCAAACATTTCGCTCCTCATATCGGTCACCAGTACGACTGGCATCGCTTTGGGATGGGTCGGTCCGACGACGGAGTTCGGAGACGTGGTAAGAAGCCGTAGACGTTGTGCGGGCCGCTGGACCAAGCGAATCTTAGAACAAGCAGGATTAGGCGGGGCCGTCAGCCTCCGTGGGAACCAAGCCGCCTAGGGCAGCTCGCTGCGATCGTAGGGGACTCCGCTGCCAACATTTTTCACGTGAGCAGTTCGTGGGGCGAATGTGCTATGGAATGGTGCTGACCGTTATTGTCGTGACTGGTCGCGTGTTCCTCCATAGCGGCTGAGCCCATCTCAAGGATTGCCGCCAGCTTGGCGCCGTGAAGAACGGGCGTATCGTTAAGCTCTTCTAGCTCAACGGGCGCGGTGGGGGTGGAAGGGGGAGCCTGATCTTTGAAGTGGAATGTCGATTCGTGGCCAGCGCCGCTGGTCCCGAACGCGGGTTCGGCCGGCTGGGGGGTGGCCGTTGATGCCTTTGCAGAGGCCGAATGTGAAGGGTGCGGCGGGTTGCCATGGCCGCTGCCACTATTACCCGATGCGACGTCAGGTTCGACCGGCTCGGCCGCTTCCATAATGCTTGCGGATATCGGGTGTGAAGAGTGCGAATTGTTGTGGCCGACGCCGTTGCCCGATGTGACGCCTGGTTCGTTTAGTTCGCCGGCCGCCGATGCCTTTGCAGAGGCCGAGTGTGAATGGTGCGGCGGGTTGCCATGGCCGCCACTATTACCCGGTGCGACGTCAGGTTCGACCGGCTCGGCCGCGTCCATAGTGCTTGCGGATATCGGGTGTGAAGAGTGCGCGTTGTTGTGGCCGACGCCGTTGCCCGATGTGACGCCCGGCTCGGTTAGTTCGCCGGCCGCCGATGCCTTTGCAGAGGCCGAGTGTGACGGGTGCGGCGGGTTGCCATGGCCGCCGCCACTATTACCCGGTGCGACGTCAGGTTCGACCGGCTCGGCCGCGTCCATAGTGCTTGCGGATGCCGGGTGTGAAGAGTGCGCGTTGTTGTGGCCGACGCCGTTGCCCGATGTGACGCCCGGCTCGGTTAGTTCGCCGGCCGCCAGTGCCTTTGCAGAGGCCGAGTGTGAAGGGTGCGGCGGGTTGCCATGGCCGCCACCACTATTACCCGGTGCGACGTCAGGTTCGACCGGCTCGGCCGCGTCCATAGTGCTTGCGGATATCGGGTGTGAAGAGTGCGCGTTGTTGTGGCCGACGCCGTTGCCCGATGTGACGCCTGGTTCGTTTAGTTCGCCGGCCGCCGATGCCTTTGCAGAGGCCGAGTGTGACGGGTGCGGCGGGTTGCCATGGCCGCCACCACTATTACCCGGTGCGACGTCAGGTTCGACCGGTTCGGCCGCTTCCATAGTGCTTGCGGATATCGGGTGTGAAGAGTGCGAATTGTTGTGGCCGACGCCGTTGCCCGATGTGACGCCTGGTTCGTTTAGTTCGCCGGCCGCCAGTGCCTTTGCAGAGGCCGAGTGTGAATGGTGCGGCGGGTTGCCATGGCCGCCACTATTACCCGGTGCGACGTCAGGTTCGACCGGCTCGGCCGCGTCCATAGTGCTTGCGGATATCGGGTGTGAAGAGTGCGCGTTGTTGTGGCCGACGCCGTTGCCCGATGTGACGCCTGGTTCGGTTAGTTCGCCGGCCGCCAGTGCCTTTTCAGAGGCCGAGTGTGAATGGTGCGGCGAGTTGCCATGGCCGCCACTATTACCCGGTGCGACGCCAGGTTCGACCGGCTCGGCCGCTTCCACAGTGCTTGCGGATGCCGGGTGTGAAGAGTGCGCGTTGTTGTGGCCGACGCCGTTGCCCGATGTGACACCTGGTTCGGTTAGTTCGCCGGCCGCCAGTGCCTTTGCAGAGGCCGGGTGTGAAGAGTGCGCGTTGTTGTGGCCGACGCCGTTGCCCGATGTGACGCCCGGCTCGGTTAGTTCGCCGGCCGCCAATGTCTTTGCAGAGGCCGGGTGCGAAGGGGGCGGCGAGTTGCCATGGCCGCCACTATTGCCCGGTGCGACGCCAGGTTCGACCGGGCCGGCGACTGCGACCGGGGCGGCGCTTTGTATCCCAAGCTCGAGAATTTCAAACCCGGCGGTCGCGGGCGCCTTGCCATTCCCGGTTGCCATAGCCCCCGTGTTCGCGTGAACCGGCTCGTTCTTGAAAGTGAAGTTTTCCTCGGTCAGGACCGTCGCTTGGCTAGGAGCAAGCTCGATTATTGATACGTGCACCGGCACAGTAACCGCACGATCGTCGCTCTCCTCGGTTGCATAGGTTGGATCGTCGCCAAAATTGGTGATCCTGCTCGAAACGTTGGAACCGACCCGATCTCGCCCGAAATGGAACCTCAAGCCGTCGTCGGCAGGCATGGTCCAGATACCAGCCGTTACGAGCGCGCTCTCGCTCGCATCCGCTTCAATGGTAGCCAGGGCGGTATCCGCCGTGACAACGGTCCCATCGCTCGCAGCCGCCGCCAGCAGCGCAGGATCGATTCCTTCCAAAGCCGCCGCGACAGCCGCCGCTTCCTGCTCGTAGACGAAATCCAGCTCGGCAACGGACACAACTCCCTGCAAATGGATTTCGAGCAGGGCCGGATCGCCGATATCAAGGCTGCGATCCGTCGGATTCACATAGACGATCGTTTCATTGCTCGCAGGGTTGTAGATCCAGGCGAGGGTATGCGGCGGCACGGACTTGCTTGCTGACGTCAGGTGCAGGAACGCCAGCGCGCCGAAAGCCGCCAGGTTGATCTTGTCCTCCCCCGATGTGAAATCGATGATGGTGTCGAACCGGGTAGAGTTGGAATCGATCGCTGAAAGATAGACAAAGATGTCATCGTCCTTGCTGCCCGTCAGCCGGTCACCGTCATCTCCGCCGATGATGGTATCGTTGCCGTTGATGGTGTCGCTGCCGGATCCTCCATAGATCGTGTCGTCTCCATCGGTACCCCTAATCGTATCGTTCCCCGAGCCTCCGTAGATAACATCCACTAAGCCGGTGCCATTGAGGGTCTCGTCATCGGCGACGCCATGGATTATTTGGCCCGCGTTACCTTCTCCTGTGACGCTGTCCTGTCCAAACGCGAGCGGCAGACTGGAATCGTGGACAACTGGTCCCGAAGCCAGGTTGTCGACATCGTTGGGGTCTACATGGCCGGCGCCATGAATGGTGATCGTCGCCACTTGTGTGGTGCCATCCATGGTGGCGACCGTGGATGTGTCGACCAGCGTTTCGCCCGGGTCGAGCACCTGCACTGCGGCATGGGAGTTGTTGAGCGTGTAGATCCCCACGCCGGCGGCCGTCATGCTGAAGGCGCCATGGCCTCCACGACTCTTTATCGAATTCGAGGCAAACTCCAGCGGCGGGAACTGCTGCTGCGCCGTGGGGCTGCCGGTCTGGTTAATCGCTTGCAGCAGCGGCGAAATGAAAAGACAGGGCGTGCCGGATCCTATCGGGCCGTAACCTCTCCCGAAGTTGGAGAGGGCGGCTTGCTCAGCCGCGTGCAGCTCTTCCATTCTCGCTGCCGAGTGCGTGACTTGGTTCACCTTAATCGGGGAGTCTCTCTGGGTGAGCGCGACCGTCTCGCCGGGATCTGCAACGATGACGTGCCGGAGGATCGCTTTCTTCCAGAGCTCAAATACGGAGTGCTCAAGATCCTTGTCGGCGGTGCTGTCCTCATCCAGGAAGGCGTTCGCGTCCGACGCCTTGAGGTCGCTCGAAATTGCGAACGCCAAGGCGGCAAGCGAGAGCGTGCCGAAGCCGGTGGATCGTTGTAACAACGCGATCGTGGCGAGCACGGTCCTATTACTGACCTCAAGTTTCTGAAATACGTTGTAGAGGTGTACTTTGACTGTGCCTGGGGAAACGTTCAGCTGGCGCGCAATCTCCTTGTTCGACAAACCTTCGGCCACCAGTCGTATGATTTCGCGCTCGCGGGGCGTGAGCACCCTCAGCATTTTTTCGATTTTGGCGCCGTCTACTTCCTTCCCGTTTGGCGCGAGGTCTGGGGACGGTTTCGGTCGCGCACTGGTGCGCTCCGTCATCAGCCTCAGGGAACGCAGAATGGTGTCGGGGTTTGCGTAGCTCGAAATTGCACTGCAAGCGCCGGCCGCGATTGCCGCGGTGAGATCGTCGTCTCCGGGTTCGGCAAAGAACACCAGCCGAGTGGGAAGATTCTCGGCTTTCGCAATGGCGAGGATCTCGGATACCGTCAGGTCAGGCAACGTGTTAGCAACGAGCGCAACGTCGGGTGCCAAATTCCGAATTGCATCGAGGCAGCTTGTTCCGCGGCTACACGACGCAACAATCTCGAAGTCGTCCTGTGCCGCGAATACCGACATCAATCCCTGCAGAACGATTGGTTGTCGATCTGCGATCACCAGCCGGATGCAGCGTGTGAATGTTTCTTGGTCCAGGGACACATCTAACATAGGCTTGGCCTCGCCTGCCCAGCGCGGTGCCTTAATCCTCTTGCTACCCCAACGCCAAGTCTAAATTGTCTGGCGCCGGCAGCCCGGGCTACCCGCCGCAATCTCCGAACCGGAAAACTCATTCCGCAAAGGGAAGGCGAAAAAGCTGCCATCAGTTTGCGTCTTGGTGCGCCGCGAGATGCGTCCAATCCACTTAGAACTCTCAAATATTGTGCGTTCAGAATGAACCTTTTTTGTATCTCACCGCAAGCCCGAGTTCTAACTTGATTGAACTAGACGCGAATATGACTGATTGTGCATGTCGCAGTTGCATCTGGCAAGCTTGGTCACAGTGCACCGGTATTGAACATTTCTCGCTTTGTCCGTATTCTTATGTTTATGGATCGCGAGCGGGAAGAATTGGCAGTCCATGAAAAGTTGGCGCGCTGTAAACAGCTTGCCAAACAGTACGTTGGTGAACCAACGGCAACTCACCTTCGGGAATTAGAGGCAGAGTTACTGGCTCAGCTTCACCGATTGGAGGAGGATTAAGGCCGCCCACGTTTCGGCCTCTTCTTCACGGCGCCGCCCCGGACAGCTGTCAGTCGACATGGATAGCAGTAGGGCGGGTTTCCGACCAAGTTCATCAAGTTGGTCCGTGCTCACATAAGCAAGTGGCTATCATCGCTGGGCCTGCACCCTGCTACGGAACTGAGAGCTGTGGCCGGCCGAGAGACAAAGCCTAGACCCGACGGCGACCGTTCGTAGGCAGCTTATCGAAGCCCGCTCACGCTGGCCAGCCAAGCCGCGGCCTCCTGGTGGTGCTCAAACACCGGGGCTGGCAGACCTGCCTCCGGGCTGGGGTGTCTGGGAAGAAGGAGCGGAGGCGGCCGTAGTAGGCTGGCGTGAGAGTTCGTTCCTAAATTGTCCGCGTAGTTCTACCAAGACCCCAGGTCTCGGCAGATGTTCTCACCGGTCGACGCTGGCGAGCCGACGTTCTGCTCCCTGCTTATCCGGCCGCACGTCGGCGCCGCGATGGCCGCAAGCCGAGCAGACGAATAGGGTCTCCAGATCGGACAGCCGCAGGCTCTCGGGCCAGCAGTCAGCATCCATCACAACCGAATGCGAGCACTTGTAATCGCCGCAGAACACATGCAGTCGGCGAGGGCCGGACTGCCGCATTTGCCCAAGGGTAATCGTCTGCTCGAGTCGCATGCGCGAAATTCTGCCAAGAGTCGCAGCCAGCCTGAATATGGCATCCGGCATAGATTGCCTGAGTGGCACGGTCCGGCGGGGCTCATCCGGAAAGGTGGCCCGGTGTCGCCTACCAGTGGGTCTTGCAGTTTCGTGTGGAGGAACTTTTGATATGCCGCGACAATAATCGAGACCATCGCCGGTGCTTTCTCTGCTTCAGCGGTGCCTTCTCGACTCTTCTTTTTTGAATACACGCCCACAGGCGCCTTTATGCCAGGACGCGGCCGCCGAAAAACGGCATCAGTGCCTGGCTCAGCCTGTGTGGCCGCTGGGAGGTGAAGATCATCTCGGCCCCGGCCTGATCGCTTTTCCGGCCTGGAGATCCGAGCAGGTCGGACACGCGCCGGGCGATGGCGGGTGCCGGATCGATCCAGTCGACCGGCCATGGCGCGAGCCTTGTCAGGCGGTCGAGCAGCAGCGGATAGTGGGTACAGGCCAGCACGACGGTGTCGGTGCGATCATCGCCATTTCCGACAAAGCAGGGGGCAAGCTCGGCTGCGATATCCTCGTCGCGGACGTCGTTGCCGCTGAGGGCGGATTCGGCGAGCGAGGCGAGCTCCGCCGATCCCACCAGCGTCACTTCGCAGCCTTGCGCGAAATCATCGATCAGGCGGCGGGTGTATTCACGCTTGACGGTGCCCCTGGTGCCGAGCACCGAGACGCGTTTGGTCCTCGAGCTGGCGCAGGCCGGCTTGATCGCAGGCACGGTGCCGACGAACGGCACGCTATAGGCGCTGCGCAGATGCGACATCACGAGCGTCGAAGCGGTGTTGCAGGCAATCGCCACCAAAGCGGGGGAGTGCCGCGCGATCAACTCGCCGACCAGCGGCACCACGCGGGCGATGATCTCTTCCTCGCCGTGATGGCCATAGGGAAAGAACGCATCGTCGGCGACATAGACGTAGTGCGCGTCGGGCCGGGCGCGGACGATCTCGCGCAGGACCGTGAGGCCGCCAAGGCCGGAGTCGAAGACGAGGATGGTGGGCGGGGCTGACACGCTGCGACCTTAGCCGATCTGCGGTTACCGTTGGGTTGCTTTATGGGGTGCCGGCCTGGCCACGGAGGTTGTCGGCGGCGGATGGGACAATTTGGAACCATTTAAATCGGCTTGGCAAGGCCGGTAAACTGCTGGGCCGGCGCCGAGGACAATTCAAGGAACCCACGGGCAGGCTCGTCCGATGTGCGAAGGAAGTCCCGCCAAGCGGTTGCACCGGTTGGAAATTCTCCAACTTGCAACGGCGTTTTTCCCTTCGCGCCGGCGGAACGATCAGCTCTCGCCGAACACGCGCTTGAAAATCGTGTCGACGTGCTTGAAGTGATAGCCGAGGTCGAACTGCTCTTCGATCTCGGCATCGCTCAGATGCTTCGTCACGTCAGGATCTTTCTTGAGCAGTGTCTGAAAATCGCCTTCACCGCGCCAGACCGGCATGGCGTTGCGCTGGACGTATTTGTAGGCGTCCTCGCGGCTCGCGCCCTTTTGCGTCAGCGCGATCAGCAGCCGTTGCGAATGCACCAGCCCCCCGAGGCGGTCGAGGTTCTTCTGCATGTTGGCGGGATAGATCAAGAGCTTCTCGATCAGCCCGGCGAGGCGCATCAGCGCGAAGTCGAGCGTCACGGTGGCGTCCGGCCCGATCATGCGTTCGGCCGAGGAGTGCGAGATATCGCGCTCGTGCCAAAGCGCTACGTTTTCCATCGCCGGCATCGCATAGGCGCGCACCATGCGGGAGAGCCCGGTGAGGTTTTCCGACAGCACCGGGTTGCGCTTGTGCGGCATCGCCGACGAACCCTTCTGGCCCTCGGAGAAGAACTCCTCGGCTTCCAGCACCTCGGTGCGCTGCAGATGGCGGATTTCGATCGAGAGCCGCTCGACCGAGGAGGCGATCACGCCGAGCGTCGCAAAATACATCGCGTGGCGGTCGCGCGGGATTACCTGGGTCGAGATCGGCTCGGGCACCAGCCCCATTGCTTTCGCAACATGTTCTTCGACGCGCGGGTCGATCTGGGCAAAAGTGCCGACGGCGCCTGAAATTGCGCAGGTGGCGACCTCCTTGCGGGCGGCGACCAGGCGCTCGCGGGCGCGGGAAAATTCCGCGTAGGCATAGGCGAGCTTGAGCCCGAACGTCACCGGCTCGGCATGGATGCCGTGGGAGCGCCCGATGGTCGGGGTCATCTTGTGCTCGAAGGCACGCTTCTTCAGCGCCGCCAGAACCTTGTCGATATCCGATATCAACAGGTCCGCGGCGCGGGTGAGCTGCACGTTGAGGCAGGTGTCGAGCACGTCGGAAGAGGTCATGCCCTGGTGGACGAAGCGGGCCTCGGGGCCGACGATTTCGGCCAGATGGGTCAGGAAGGCGATGACGTCGTGCTTGGTCTCGCGCTCGATCTCGTCGATCCGCGCCACGTCGAAGGTGGCATCTTTGGCCTTGGCCCAGATCGTCTTGGCTGCTTCCTTGGGGATTGTGCCGATTTCCGCCAGCGCATCAGCCGCATGCGCCTCGATCTCGAACCAGATCTTGAAGCGGGTCTGGGGCTCCCAGATGGAGGCCATTTCCGGGCGGGTGTAGCGGGGGATCATCAAGGACTCCAGGCAGTGTGCGGGGTCGCAAGGCGGATCCCGGCCGAATTGTTTTTACGCCGCGCTTTAGCAGATCGGGTGCCGGGAAACCACCCGTGTGGGCCTGGCCGGGGGAAAACTGTCGGGCTCCGACCCGCCGGCAGGCCGCTGCTAAAGGCTGGCCAGCCCGCACTCGACGGCCAGGCGGACGAGTTGCGCGTCGGTTCGCATGCCCGTCTTGGTCTTGATCAGATAGTGATAGTTTTGAACGGTCTTGATGCTGAGATTGAGGTTGGAGGCGATCTGCTCCGCCGTCGCGCCGGCAGCCAATTGCCTGAGGATCTCGATCTCCCTTTCTCCCAACTGGTCGAGCACCGATCCTGACGGGGAGAGGCTTTCCATCGCCAGGACGTGCGCGATGTCGTCGCTCATCGCGTGTTCGCCGCGCGCCACGGCACGGATCGCCTTGATGAGCGCGGCCGGTTCGCTGCTCTTGGTCACATAGCCGCTCGCCCCGGCACTGAAGGCGGCCTTCACCAGCGCCGCCTCGCTATGCATGCTGAAGACCAGGATGCGTGAGCCGGAGTGCCTCAACCGGATGTTCCGGATGGCCTCGAGGCCGCTGGCCCCGGGCATCGATATGTCCATGACCACGATGTCGGGGGCATGGGTCTTGAACGCACGGTAAGCGTTGACGGCGTTGTCGGCCTCGGCGACCACGCGGAAGTCGCTTTGGTGCTCCAATACACGCCGGTAGCCCTGCCGGACGACAGGATGGTCGTCGACCAGCAGGATCGAAATGCCCTTGGCCTGTCTGGTTGAATCAGGATCGATCATGCTCTGGCGTCAAGCGGCGAGCGGTATAGTGGCGGCCACGCTTACGCCACGCCGCGCGCGCGCGATCGAAAGCGAGCCGCCAAGCGCTGTCACTCTCTCACGGATTCCGGTCAGGCCGAAGCCTGTGGACTGTGCCACCTTGGCCGCATCCCCGCCGCCGTCGTCCTCGACGCGGATCAGCAGCGCATTTTCCGTCCCTGTCCGCCGCTCGATCCGGAGCACGATTTCGCGCGCGGCGCTGTGGCGCAACGAATTGGTCAGGCATTCCTGGGCGACGCGGTAGGCGGTCGCGGCAACGGTGCCGCGCACGTCGGCGAGGTCGCCCTGCAGGTCGAGCTGGATCATCGGCTGCGTCGCATTCTGTGACCGCCAGCTGTCGACCAGGCTGACGAGGCAGGCTTCCAGTCCGAGTTCCTCGGCGGGTGGATGGCGCAAACGATTCAAGGTATCCCGCAGGCAGGCCATGATGCGGTGGGTGGCTTGCGAGATCATCCGCGCATCCTGCGCGACATCGCTCGCGACGTTGCTCTTGGCCTGTTCCCGCGCGCCGGTCGCTTCGATGATGCTGGCGAAGGCGAGAATGGCAGAAAGGTTCTGTCCGAACTCATCGTGCAACTCGCGGGCAAGCGCCCGCCGCTCGTCGTTGCGGATTTCAAGCAGGCGCCGGGTCAGGACGGCGCGTTCTTCCGTGGCCTGCGCGAGGCGCTCTCCGAGATCGCCGACGGCTTGCCCGATCATGGCGAGTTCCATCGACCGGAAACGCGGCAGCGATGTCCGGTATTGTCCGTGCGCCATGCGTTGCAATGCCGCGACAATCTGCTGCGCCGGCGCCAGCGTATGCGCGATGGCGAGCGATGCGAAGAAGGCGATGGCCAGGGCCATCAGCAGTGCGACGTGGATGTTATCCACGATGTGTTGCCAGGCCAGCGATATCGCGGCGTCCGGATCGGCGATGGCCGAGACGGTGCCTGCGGTAACGTTACGCGTGCTGATTGACCGGGCCACCGCCGCGTGGGTGCCAAACAAGGTCTGCACGGCCGCGGCGAACCAGAGCGGCGGCGGCTGGCCGATCCCCTTGCTCTGGCCGCAGAGCGGATTCTCGAACGCGCCCACCGGCTCGAACCGGACGCAAATTCCCGGCGAAATCAGCTTCATCGTCTCGATGGTGCGCCAGTCGGACACCGGCATGAGATGTTCGCGCGTTCGGTTGCTGCGCAACAGCAACTCGCGCCAGTACAGCGCTTCCAGCGCCTGGGAGACCCGTTCTGCGGATGAGGCCGTGGCTCGATCGACGCTGCGATAGGCGTCGATGGTGGCCCAGATGGTCGCAGCCCCCAGACACAAGGCGACGACGACGAGCAGGCGGGCGACGAGTTGAAGCACGAGGCGCATGCGATCACTCCACGGCTTGTCGATGACGGTAACAGCACCGCTATTTCGTTCCAATTGCAAGCCGGTGGTGCCGCGCAGATTGGGAAATTTTCCCGGCAACCCGCGGGCATATGTCTTTGGACCGCGCCTGCGGCCTCTGATCTAACGAGTGGCGAGGGGGCCTTTTGGCGGGTGGGCTTCGGCGCAGCAGCCCTCAAGGGAGCTAACGCAGCATGAGTGCCATTGGTGCCGAGACCGCATTATCAGGCACGGCCACGCCGGAACGCGGCGTCCTGCTGCTCTGGATGATCTTTACCGGGCTTTCGGTCTTTGCCGTCTTCCTGCTGTGGCGGTACGGGTTGATCCATCTCATGGTCGCCTCCGACCGCACCTATATTTCGAGCCTGATCGCCGTTCTCTACCTCATCACCTGCGGCCATTGCTTCTGGCGAACGCGCGCGATCGCGCGGGAAGGCGAGGTCGCAAGAGGCTGTCGCGCCGTGCTGTCGGCGCCTGATGGCGCGAAGGCGCTCGGCGCCGATGCGCGCGGCCTGCCGGGCGGGTTGGTCAGCGATCACATCCGCAGCCTGGTGACGAAGGCCAGGGCGCAAGCCGCCGGCCGCATCGACCAGACGCTGCTGTTGCGGACGCTGGCCGACCGGTTGAGGGGCTCCAACGGGTTTGGTGCATTCGTTTCCGACACGCTGATGAAGCTCGGACTGCTCGGCACGATCGTCGGCTTTATCATCATGCTGGCGCCGATCGCCACGCTGGACGCGGCCGACAAGGCCGCGATGAAAACATCGATGGGCCTGATGAGCGACGGCATGGCGGTGGCCATGTACACGACGCTGGCGGGCTTGATCGGCTCCATCCTGGTCCGCATCCAATATTACATGCTCGATGCCGCGACCCAGCGGGTGTTTTCCGATGCCGTCATGCTGACCGAGACCCACGTCACCCCGGTATTGGAAAGCCGCCTTGTATTGGAAAGCCGTCTTGGAACGCCGCCATGATGGATGACTTCGGTCTCTATCCGCGCGAGGAGCCGTTCGACCCGCTCGGCGTGATGCTGTTCAAGGCGCTGCAGGTGATCGCCTTCCTGTTCTTCCTGGCTTTGCTTGCGATCTCGCCGGACGCGAAGGATGGCAAGATCGATTCCAAGGCCGAATTCCTCATCACGATGGATTGGCCGGACAATCATCCTGACGACTTCGATCTGTTCGTGCAGGACCCTGCCGGCAACATCGCCTGGTATCGCCGTCGCGAAGCCGGTTTCCTCACCCTCGACCGCGATGATCGCGGCGGCGCCAACGACTTCATCGTCGTCGCCGGCAAGAAGATCCTGTCGCCGATCCGGGAGGAGATCGTCACGGTGCGCGGCATCGTCCCCGGCGAATACACCGTCAACGTCTCGCACTTTCAGGCCATCACCGGGCAGCCCGTCGCGGTGAGCGTCAAGGTTCAGAAACTCAATCCAACCGCGCAGGTGATCTTCGACAACAAGCTGACGCTCGACCACACCGGCGACGAGAAGACGGCGGTGCGGTTCTGGCTCGACGCCGCAGGCAAGGTGGTCGACGTCCAGCAGCGGCAGAAGTCGTTGATGGAGACGTTCCGCAACGTTCGCTCCAACGGCGCGGATCTCGATCCGAAAACCGGCGTGAGGATGCCGCGCCGTGAATAGCCTTCAATCCGTCATCCTGACGCTCTCTCTCAGCTACGCGCTGATCGGCGCGCTGTTGCTGATTGTCCTCGTCTATGCGCGTGTGCCCTGGTCGGCCAAGGCGATCGCCGTGGTGATAACGAGCGCGTTTTACATTGCGAGCTTTGTCGGGGTGCGCGGACTGCTGGGTTGGGCCAGCGTCGACAGGCTTCCTGTCGCCTTCAAATTGCTGCAGGCCCGTATCGTCGAGCCGCACTCGCTGGACGGCGATCCGGGCTCGATCTATCTCTGGGTCGAGACGCTCGACGACGGCAATCGGCCGAGCGGCGTCCCGCGGGCGTACCGCATTCCCTACAGCGACAGGCTTGCGGAAAAGACCGACAAGGCGGCGAGCGAGATCGCCGCTGGCCGTGCACAGGGCGGCCGCGCCGCCGATTTTGGCGATGGCGGCGGCGGGCTGCTCCAAGCCGCCCGCGAGTACATCACGCCCAGCATGATCCTGGACACGTCGGGCGGCGATCCCTCGACGGGCGGGGGATTGCTTGCGACGCCCCGCGATGGCGACGAGGTGTCGTTTACGCCACTACTGCCGCCGCGAATGCCGCCGAAGGACGAGCCATAGGCTTCCGGCGATGGTCCCCGACAATCACAGATTATTGACTGACAGATATTGAAATCTGTCAGCGAGACATGCTATATCCATTGCCGACGCCAAGATCAGGCGTCACCCGGCTCGATGGTTTGAGCCCGGGTACTTGCAAAGGACTACGCTATGACGACCCATCTCATTCAACTGACTGCCCAAATCCAGCGCTGGCTCAACCAGAGCGTTGCCCGTCATCTGGCCGCCCAGGCCGAGCGGCTGGAACCGGCGACGAAACATTAACCCGCCAAGGTGATTGCCTAAGGGGATAAGATGACCACCCGTCCCATCGTTTCGCAGGTGCGCGCATGAACGAAGTCGTGGTTCTGACCCCCGAACGGATTCTGGAGGTAACCGAGGACGTTCTGCGCCGCTACGGGCTGGCCAAGGCCACCGTGGTGGATGTTGCCCGGGCGCTGGATGTCAGCCACGGCAGCGTCTATCGCCATTTCCCCAGCAAGGCCTCGCTGCGCGAAGCGGTGGCCAAGCGATGGCTCGACCGTCTCAGCGCGCCGCTCCTGAAGATCGCAGAAACTTCCGGCCCGGCGCCCGCACGGCTGGAGAAGTGGCTGCGCACGATGTTTTCGATCAAGCACAAGCGGCTTGGCGACGATCCCGAGATGTTTGCGACCTACCTGGCGCTGGCCCGCGAGGCCTGCCAGTCGGTGAACTGCCACAAGGACTGCTTGGTCGACCAGATCGCCCTGATCCTGTCCGACGGCGTGAAGCAGGGCGCGTTCGAAGTTGCCGACGTCAAGGTGACGGCGCGCGCGATTTTCGATGCCACCAGCCGCTTCCACCATCCCGCGCATGCGGAGGAATGGAACGAGCCGAGTGCCCCGGCGCGGATCGACGCGTTGCTCGCGCTGCTGCTCAAGGGTTTGGAAACGCCGCGCAGGCGGTGACGATCGTTCTGTATCCGGGCTGTAGGGTCAAACCCTTCTTCCCGAGAGCCGCGAGTTGTCCTCCGCGTCTCCTCTTTCGTATCCCGTCAGTTGATCCGCTGACCCGTGATCTGCCAGGGTCCCGGATTGAGCACCAGGCGCATCGGGCCGGCCCCGTCGCGCAGGAAGGCAAGGCGGGTGTGGTCGCCGCCATCCACGAAGAACTCGTTGCTCGACATCGGGACGACCGTGATCGCTGCACCTTTCTCAAAATCGAGGACCGGCAGGTCTCCGCTTGCCTCGATCAGGAGGTGGCCATCCTTGTTGACGACTTGAAGATCGGCTGCTCCTTGCAGTCGGATCCGGGCGCGGACGAGCGACACCTCGATCGGCCCGTCCTGTCCCTTCCGTATGATCCTCAGGCGGACCTTGGTGTTGACCGGTCCGCGCATCTTCTCGATCGCCTGATTGAGGGAAATGCCTTGGATCGCCGCGTCGTCGAGATGTGTGATGATGTCACCTGCCATGATGCCGGCCTTGGCGGCGGGCATGCCCCGGATCGGAGACACTACCTTGAGCTGGCCATTCTCTGTGGCGACGTCGACGCCGAGGCCGCCGAACTCGCGGGGCACCTGCATGTCGCGTGAGCTGGGCGATCCGAGCCGATAGGTTCCCGCATAAGCCGCGAGCGTGTCCGAGTCGATCCTCACCGGGGCCGCGGCGGCGTCCGGGACGCCCTGGTCAGGAACGCGGAAGGCTCCATAGGTGAGATTGCGAAACGGACGGTTGAATGGACCGCCCATACTTGGTGCAACCTGGATCAACTGCAAGGCGATCAGTTGCTCCGCCGGGTCGATCCAGAAATAGGTGCCCGAGGTGCCCATCCAGTTGAAGCTGCCAACCGATCCAGGCACCATGCTCCACGCGGCATCGCTGCGGACCGCAAAGCCAAGTCCCCAGGTCGAGCCACCCTGGGGCCCGACGATGCCGCTGCCGGCGAAGCGGATGTCTGATGGTAGCGCGTTCGTGGTCATCAGCTTCACGGTTGCGGGCGAAAGGATGCGGACTCCGTCGAGTTCGCCGCGGTTGAGCAGCATCTGGCAAAACCGCAGATAATCGGCGGCCGTCGACACCAGTCCACCACCGCCCGAGAACAGTTTGGTCGGCTTGGTGACGTCAGCCATCACGCTGTCCGGCGGCCCGCTGATGGCGGGCGGATCAACCAGGCGGGAAAGCTTGGCTTCGGGCACGTGAAAGCCGGTGTCGACCATCTCCAGCGGTCTGAACAGCCGTGCCTCCAGGAATTGGTCGAACGGTTGACCGGAAGCCACCTCGATGACACGCGCGAGTACATCGACGGAGAGACCGTAGTCCCAGACCTCGCCCGGCTGGTGAGCAAGTGGAAGTTTGGCCAGACCGGAGACGAAATCGGCAAGCGTTTTGTCCCGGCGGTACACGCCGGTCATGCCATAGAGGCTTCTGTACAGTTGGTCCACCTTCGTGCCACCCACACCGTAGACCAGCCCGGCGGTATGGCGCAGCAGGTCCTCAACTGTCATCGGGCGCTTCTGCGGCTCGTACATGAGATCTGTCTTGCCGCTCGCCGGGTCTTTCGTCTCGACGCCGACCATCATGTCCTTGAGTTCGGGAAGATAGCGATGGACCGGGGCGGTGAGGTCGAGCTTTCCTTCTTCGACCAGCATCATGGCGGCAACGCTGGTGACCGGTTTGGTCATCGAGGCGATCCAGAAGATCGCATCGGGCTGTAGCGGGATCGTCTTGGCCCGGTCGCGAAAGCCTACAGCTCGCAGATACGCGACCTTGCCATTGCGCGCGATCGCTGCAACCGCGCCCGAGAAGGCGCCGGCATCGACCTGCGACTGTTGCCAGGCCGCGATCCGCGCCAACCGCGATGACGAGAAACCGAGTGCTTCCGGGCCGCCCGCCGGCGCGACGGCGTAGGCGCGGGCGGCGGTAGCAAGGCCGAGAGTGACGAGACAGGGGATCGACAAAGCCGCGAGAAGGCGATGCAGGCGCTTCATCCGGGCGTCCCTTTTCAGCTTGGCGAGAGCGATGGGCGGCGCAAAGGATAGCTCTCGTATCGCAAAACATGTGTTGCACTAAACCGCGCGGTTCGGAAGCTAAATGCAACTCAAAGTGCGGCTACGCCGCGGCAGGCGGTCCGAACCAGGTGGTTAGGACATCAGCGAGCCCCGGTTGGGTCAGGTCGCCGACCCAGGCCACATATCCGTCGGGCCGAATTAATACGGCATCGGGAGCCGTGACCGCGCCAAGCACCGGAAGCTCCCACGGACCATCGTACTCAGCCGCAACGAACTGAACCCGATCCGCCCATGGCGTGATGTCGAGGCCGCCGGGTGCACCGAGGTTGAGCAGCACCGGCCGGGCACCGTGGAGCAGGGTGAAAACCCGCAGCGGACCGTTGGCGGTGACCAGGTCGAGATCGGGCATGCGGCGTCCGAGCAGCTTGTGTCCCTCGCCGAGGTCGTAGTGAATGTCCAGACCGGATATCTCCCCGGCGAGCCGCCTGCGAGGCTCGTCCATGCCGAGGAGTTCGGAAACGGTGTCGCCCAGGGCTTTGCTGCGCTCGTCCCTACGACGAAGCGCGACCTGCGCCATCGTGTTGCGCAAGACGCGGGCGGTTACGGGAAAGCGCTCGGCGTGATAGCTATCGAGAAGGCTTTCCGGTGATATCAGCTTGACCACCTGGGCCAGCTTCCATCCCAGGTTCACCGCATCCTGCACACCGGTGTTGAGGCCCTGTCCACCCATCGGGGGATGCACATGCGCGGCGTCGCCGGCCAGCAGGACGCGCCTCTCGCGATACGCCGCGGCTTGCCGCGTCATATCGGTGAAGCGGGAGATCCAGGTCGGACTGTGGATGCCGTAGTCGGTCCCGTAGACGGCGATCAGCGCCTCGCTGACATCGCGCATCGTGGGTTCGCTGGTGGATCCGACGTCCCGCTCGGTCAATACGACCCGCGCCCCTCCATTCTCCGTCCTGCCGATGCCATGGGTGCCGAACGCGTCCTGGTGAAACCCCCATTTCGGCTCTTCGGTCGTCTCGACTTCGGCGATCAGCCAGCTCGTCGTCGGATCCCACCCGGGAAACGCGATGCCGGCTGCCTTGCGAATCACGCTGCGGCCGCCGTCGCACCCGACGAGATATTCCGCCCGGAGCGACTGGCCGTCGGAGAGCGCGACGTCGACGCCGGTGTCGTCCTGCGCGATATCGGTCACCTCACGTCCGCGATAGATCGGCACCTTCAGTTCGCCGATCCACTCGGCCAGGATGCGCTCGATGTGGTTCTGCCACAGCCCGAGAAGGTAGTTGTGCCGGGTGGGAAAGTCGCTGATGTCCAACGTGATCATGTGGAAATGCACGACCTCATGGGTCTGTCCCTGCGACAGGAACCGATCGGCGATCCCGCGCTGGTCGAGCATCTCGATGGCGCGTGCGTGCAGACCGCCTGCGCGAGAGCCGGCGAGTTCCTGATTGGCGCGCCGCTCGACAATGGCGACGTCGATGCCCGCCAACGCTAACTCGCCTGCCAACATCAGTCCTGTCGGACCTCCGCCGACGATTACCACCGCATGCCTGGTCTTTGCCGCACCCATTTCGTCCCTCCGTAGCAACTGGCTTCGGTGGGCGTTTCTACGGGAAGGCCGGGGTCTTGAAGCAAGCCCCTTACGCGCTACATATTGAAGTGGGAGAGATTGGTATTCTGCTTGCCGGTTATTGCCGCGGGTGCCAGCCCTCAGCTCAGGATAGCGAGGGGACTACCCACTCATTTGTATCGCGCCGCCGGCTGGATCTGATCAGCCTAATGGCCTTCCGGCGCCCCCAGCCTGATTGCACCTCACAAGCGGCCTGTTGTTTGGTATCCCTCAAGACACGCGCAAGCACGGGCGCGATGATGGATGCGGAGGGAAAACGTGCGGCTTGCCATCTTTGCGGATATTCATGCCAACCGGCAGGCGTTCAGCGCGTGCCTCGAATTCGCGCGCGCCCGCGGCGCGGAACGCATCGTCTGCCTCGGCGACGTCGTCGGCTATGGCGCCGATCCGGAATGGGCGGTCGATACCGTGATGGGTCTGGTCGAAGACGGCGCCATCGCCGTGATCGGCAACCACGATCACGCCATCAGCACCCCATCGGAGACCATGAACGCCGCGGCGCAAGCCGCGATCGAGTGGACGCGCGGCAGGCTGAGCGTGGCGCAGCGGCGTTTTCTCGCCGCGTTGCCGCTGACCCGGCGCGAAGACGATCGCCTCTATGTGCATTCCGAAGCCTCACACCCGTCGCAATGGCGCTATGTGCGCGATACGCCGGACGCCGCGCGCAGCATCGCGGCCACCGATGCCCATGTCACCTTCTGCGGCCACATCCACCGGCCGGCGCTCTATTCGATGTCATCGGCGGCGAAGATGACGTGCTTCATCCCCACATGCGATGTGCCGGTGCAATTGCTCGGCGGCCGGCGCTGGCTCGCCGTACTCGGCTCGGTCGGGCAGCCGCGGGACGGCGACCCGGCGGCTTCGTTCGCGATGCTCGATACGACGTCGCGCGAGATCACCTATTGTCGCGTACCTTACGATGTCGAGGCGGCGGCGGACCGGATCCGCGCCAACGGCTTGCCGCACTGGCTGGCCGATCGCCTGCTCGTGGGGAAATGAGGGAGTGGTGAAGCCTTTGATCGAGCAGGGCGCGCAACTTGACGGCTTCACCATCGGCGAGCGCGTCCACCAGGGCGGCATGGCGACGCTGTGGACGGTGACGCATCCCGGCATCAACGTTCCACTGTTGATGAAGGTCCCGCGGGTTGCCGAGGGCGAGGACCCGGCAGCCATCGTCAGCTTCGAGATGGAGCAGATGATCCTGCCGCGGCTGGCGGGCCCGCACGTGCCGGGCTGCTTCGGCACCGGCGATTTCGACCGGCAGCCCTACGTCGTCATGGAGCGCATCCCCGGCAAGACGCTGTATGGCCGGATCGACCAATTGCCGATTCCTTACGAAGAGGCGAGGGCGATCGGGGGAAAGATCGCCACCGCGCTGGCCGATCTGCACCGGCAGAACGTCATTCACCACGACATCAAGCCGTCCAGCATCATGTTTCGCCCCTCCGGCGAATGCGTGCTGATCGATTTCGGCCTGTCGCATCACAACCAGTTGCCGGACCTGTTGCAGGAAGAATTCCGTCTGCCCTACGGCACCGCACCCTATATGGCGCCGGAGCGTTTGCTCGGTGTTCGCGACGATCCGCGCAGCGACCTGTTTTCGCTGGGTGTGCTGTTGTATTTCTTCACCACCGGCGAGCGGCCGTTCGGCGAGAGTGAAACGCTGCGCGGCATGCGGCGAAGGCTGTGGCGCGATCCCTATCCACCGCGCAAGCTTCAGCCGGACTATCCGCCATGGCTGCAGGAAATCGTGCTGCGGTGCCTCGAGATCGAGCCGGTATGGCGGCATCCGACGGCTTCGCAACTGGCGTTCGAACTGGCCCATCCCGAACAGGTCAAGCTGACCGCGCGGTCGGAGCGGATGAAGCGCGATCCGCTCTCCACGGTGTGGCGCCGTCGCTTCAATCGCGGCCTGACGCTGCCGCGGCCGAAATCCGATGTCGCAGCTCAGCTCGCTTCTGGACCGATCGTAGTCGTTGCGCTCGATACCGAGGAGGGGTCGGGACCGCTCAACGAATGCCTGCGCCGCACCGCCGCCCAGCTTCTCTCGACATCGCCGTCGGCGCGGCTCGCCTGCCTGAACGTGCTCAGGCTCGGCCGCGTCACCATCGACCGGACGCTCGACGAACAGGGCAACAACAAGCATATCGACCGCCTGGTCGCGCTGCGGCACTGGGCGCAGCCGCTGGAGCTGGATGAAAGCCGGCTCACGGTGCATGTGCTGGAGGCGGTCGATCCCGCCGCCGCGATCCTGGAGTTCACCAGGATCAATCATGTCGATCACATCGTGATCGGCGCGCGGCAGAATTCGATGCTGCGCACGCTGCTCGGCAGCGTGTCAGCCAAGGTCGCCGCCGAGGCTGCCTGCACCGTGACGGTGGTGCGGCCGCCACCGTCGGCGTCTGTGCCGGCGTAATCAGCCTTAGCGTCGGATCAGACGGTCAGTCGAGGCTCTGGACGGGCGGCAGCGTTGTTTTGGCGGCGCGCGGCGGATTCGGCACCGGATAACTGGTGGCGCGGCCGGCCCGTTCGGTCTGACCGGCGGAACTGGGTGCGGCGCCTACGGCTTCGGCCCTGGCGCCGCGCACGCTGTCCCTTGAAGACTGCCTGCGGTGCCGCGACGAGCGCGAGCCTTCCAGTCCCCACGACCGCGATATCGAAGGCCCGGCCGTATAACCGACGAAGGCGCCGGCGACGGCGCCGACCGGGCCCAGCACGACGGCGCCGGCTAGCGCGCCCAGTGCGGTGTCGCCCGCGCGTTGCGCGAGCGCGGCGGAGGGTGCGAGGAGCAGGAGAATTGCGGCTGTCGTGTAGGCCTTGATCATATTCGCGTCCCATCCATGAAAGGCCGCAATGCTGATCCGCCTTTATGGCGAGATGCGTGACGCTTTGTGGCCGGAGCATGGACTTTCCAGGTTCCATGGCTCGCCGCGCGCCTGCTGTGGCTTTCCTGCCGGCTCGCTATGTTTTTCGGTGACGTGCGCGCTCCAGAATGTCGCGAACCCCTGACGGATTTCGAATGCAGCGGAACCCGTAGCGGCCGGTGTAATCCGTATCGGGAGAGCGGGTCGAGCGCCCCGACGCGAAATTCAGATGGCCGGCGCCGCGGCCGATGTCCGATATCTCGAATGCCGCGTCCATGTCTTCAAAGCGCGTCGCCGTCACGCTCCGTTTGCCCCAGGCCGTTCGCACGATCAGCGCGCGCCGGTTGGCGCGAGAGACTTGTCCGCGTCAGACCGCTTCGCCGCGCGCCAACGCCGCCGCGTGACGGATCGCGGAAATATTGGTCTTGTAGGCATCCAATGTGCCGCCCTTGAATACCGCCGAGCCTGCGACCAGCGCATTGGCGCCGGCAGCGGCCAACTGTCCGGCGACATCTGGGCCTACGCCGCCATCGACCTCGATGTCGATCGGGCGTCCCGCGGTCATCGCCCTGATGTCGCTGACCTTGCCGAGCGCCGACTTGATGAAGGCCTGGCCACCGAATCCGGGATTGACCGACATGACCAGCACCAGATCGATCAGGTCAATGACATATTCGATCGCGCTCGCCGGCGTGCCCGGGTTGAGTGAGACGCCGGCCTTCTTGCCGAGCGCGCGGATCGCCTGCAGCGAGCGATGCAGATGCGGGCCGGCCTCGGCATGGACGGTGATGTGATCGCAGCCGGCTTTTGCAAACGCCTCCAGATAAGGGTCGCAGGGCGAGATCATCAGATGGGCGTCAAAGATCTTCTTGGTGTGCGGGCGCATCGCCTTGATCACATCAGGGCCGTAGGAAATGTTGGGCACGAAATGCCCGTCCATCACGTCGAGATGGATCCAGTCGGCGCCGGCCGCATCGACAGCGCGGACTTCCTCGCCCAGCTTGGCGAAATCCGCCGCCAGGATCGACGGCGCGATGACAAGGGGACGCGACGCAAATTGCTGAGACATGTGCGCTTTCCCAAAACTCTTCGAGGGGCAGGATGGCTCCGCGTAACATGCAGGGCGGCCGGGGGCAATGCGACCGCCAAGGCGTCCTGTGGGCGGGAAAAATCTGCCGGAGCGGGCAGCTATTGCCGGGTTTACGGATCGGAACGGATGCGGGAAAGCCCGGTTTTATTGGGATTTTCTGCATGGCACGGCGCTTGCTGAGGAACATGCACGACCTATCGGCCGCGACCGGCGCGGCGTTGTTGGAGTTTTGCCATGTTCCTTGCTTTGGGCGCCGCGTCGTCGGCGATCGATGCCCTCAAGGCGCTGACGTCGTCGAAGTCGTCGTCCGCGCAATCCACCGGCCGCAGCCAGGACGCCAAGAGCCTGTTCGATCTGATGTCCTCGGGTTCGTCGGCTTCGGTCGGCTCGGGCACGGGTTCCGGATCCGGCGGCGGCGGTTCGCAGATATCGCCGCAGACCATGAGCGCGCTGCTCGACGCGCAGAGCCAGTCCTCGACGGGGTCGACGACCACGGCTTCCAAGAGCCGCTCCGCCGCGCTGAAGGATCTGTTCGCGCAGATCGATGGCGACGGCGACGGCAAGATCAGCAAGGAAGAATTCGAAACTGCGCTCGGCGCCGGCGGCACCAACCTCGCGAACGCCGACAGCGTGTTCGGCAAGCTCGACAAGGACGGCGACGGTTCGGTCAGCCTCAAGGAGCTGGCATCGGCGCTGAAGGGCGGCAAGAAGCATCTCCATGCCGCCAGCGAGTCCGACGGATCGAATTCCGATCCGCTCTCGCAGGCGCTGCAAGGCGCTTCCACCACATCCGTCACCAACAGCGACGGTTCAGTGACGACGTCGCTCACCTATGCGGACGGATCCAAGGTAACGATGACGTCGGCCGCAGGCAAAAGCTCATCCACTTCAGCGGCTTCGTCCTACAATTTCATCGAGCAGATGATCCAGCGGCAGGCCCAGCAGATTGCATCGGCCGCCACTTCATCGCTCTCGGTGAGCGTCTGAACACGAGACCCGGAGAGATTCCTTCGGACTGCGATCTAACCGAAGCGATCGCCCCACGCCGGTAGCGCACCCAGAAAGGGTAGCGCGGTCGCACTATGGACGCCGCGCGCGATCGCGCGCGCAACCGTGTTGGCGGCCACCATGCCGAGTTCGGTGAGGCCGAACCGCGGATCGATCGGTTTCTTGCCGGTCGCTGCGGCATACACCACGTCGCCATCCGTCGTGGCATGGACGGGATAGATGGCGCGCGCCATGCCGGTGTGCGCGATCATCGCGAGCCGTTTGGCCTGCGCTTTTGTCAGTATGGCGTCCGTGACCACGACCACCAGCGTGGTGTTTTCCGAAGACGCCGCAGCCGCGCCGCCCTTGAGCCGCGCGCTCAGCATATCAGGCGTGAATGCCGGCGGCAGTCCGCGCCCGCCAAATTCGTTGGCGGTTTCGAACGGCGCCGCCCAGAACCATGGCCCGTCGCCGACAGTGACGCTGCCGACGGCGTTGACGACGGCAAGCGCCGCGACGGTGACGCCGCTTTCGGTCTGCGCGGAAGCCGAGCCGAGGCCGCCCTTGAAATTGGCTGTCGTCGCGCCGAGGCCGGCGCCGACGCTGCCCAGCGCGAAATCGCCGCCTGCGGCACACGCCGCGGCGTAGCCGAGATCGCGATAGGGCGGGAAGCGTCCCCATGCCTTGTTGCCGCCGTTGAGCAGATCGAAGCAGATCGCGCCCGGAACGATCGGAATGACCGCCTCGCGGATTCTTAAACCGCGGCCCTGTTCGGCGAGCCATGCCTGTATGCCGCCCGCGGCATCCAGTCCGAGCGCCGAGCCGCCGGAAAGCGCGATGGCGTCGATCGCCTCGACCGTACTTTCGGGCTTGAGCATCGCGTCATCACGGGTGCCCGGGCCGCCGCCGCGCACGTCGATCGAGGCGACCGCGGGAGTATCGAAAATGATCGCGGTGACGCCGGAGGCGATGGCCGCGTCGTGGGCGTGGCCGACGCGAACGCCGGAAATATCGGTGAGCAGGTTTTTCAAGGCGTCGGTCCGTGGGGGCTGCAGCCGTCTGGAGTTCCATCCACGGATATATCAGCCGCCGGGAATGCTTCAACTGGCAAGCGCGAGCCGGATCATCCGGGCAAGCTCGGATTTGCGATAGGGTTTTGCCAGCAGCAGCACGCCGGAATCCAGGCGGCCATGATGGACGATGGCGTTCTCGGTATATCCCGATGTGAACAGGGTCTTGAGGTCCGGCCGCCGCTTCAGCGCTTCGTCGACGAGCTGACGGCCGTTCATGATGCCGGGCATGATCACGTCGGTGAAAAGCAGGTCGATGGCGGGGACCTCGTCGATGAAGCGCAGGGCGTCGGAAGCGTTGGAGGCCTCCAGCGTGGTGTAGCCCAGGCTCTCGATCTGCGTCATCACGTAGCGCCGCACCAGCGTATCGTCCTCGACGACGAGGACCGTTTCGTTGCCGCCCTCGACATGCGCCGAGACCAGCGCTTCCGCCGTGGTCTGCTGCAATCCCGTCGCCCGCGGCAGGTAGATCTTGACGGAGGTGCCGTGGCCTTCCTCGCTGTAGATCTTGACGTGACCGCCCGACTGCTTGACGAAGCCGAACACCATGCTGAGGCCAAGGCCGGTGCCCCGGCCGACCTCCTTGGTCGTGAAAAACGGTTCGAATACCCGTTCGAGCAGTGCGGGCGAGATTCCGGAGCCGGTGTCGCTGACCGCAATCATCACGTAATTTCCGGTCGTGACCTCGTCGTGCATGCTCGCGTAGTTGTCGTCGAGGAAGACGTTGCTGGTCTCGAGCGCGAGCTTGCCGCCGTTGGGCATGGCATCGCGCGCATTTATTGCCAGATTGAGAACGGCCGTCGTCAGCAGGTTTGGATCGGCCAGCGCGGTCCATGCATCTTCCGCCAATAGCGGCGTGATTTCGATGTTTTCGCCAAGCGTCGGGTGCAGCAGCTTTGCCGACTCCAGCACCAGCGCATTGACGTCGACTTCAACCGGCTGCAGCGGCTGCTTGCGGGCAAAGGCCAGCAGGTGCTTGGTCAGGTTGGCCCCGCGTTCGGCGGCTTCGTCGATCAGCTTGGCGATGGCGGCGAGCTGGGGCTGATCGGCGACGGCTTCTTCCAGGATGCCGATGGTGCCCGTGATCACGGTCAGGATGTTGTTGAAGTCGTGCGCGACGCCACCCGTGAGCTGGCCGACCGCATCCATCTTCTGCGCATGCCGCAACTGGGCTTCCGCGGCCTGCTTTTCCGTCAGGTCGCGGCCGATGAAGAAATGGCGGCGGACCGGCTCCGACCAGTTTCCGGTCCAGTTCAGCGCGACCGCCTTGCCCTCCTTGCTGACATAGCGCGTCTCGAAATTGCGCTTGCTTTGCCCCCGTCGCCCCGCCCGCATCTCCCTGCGGGTGTGTTCGAGATCGTCGGGGTGGATGAATTCGATCGCGCTGCGTCCGACCATGTCGGAGGGATGATAGCCGAGGATGGCGGTGACGCTCGGGCTGACCTGGATGAAATTCCCCGCGGAATCGGTCACGAAGATCAGGTCGTTCGATGACTCGAAGATGCGCCGCCGCTCCTCGATTTCCTGGCTGAGCGCCTGCTGGGTCCGCTTGCTCTCGGTGATGTCGTGCGCAGCTTTGGAAACGCCGACAATCTTGCCGGACGTGGTGCGGATGGGAGAAATGCTCAGCGAAACGTCGACGGTGCTGCCATCCTTGCGCATGCGCGACGTCTCGTAATGTGCAATCGGCTCGCCTCGGCCGATCCGTTCAATAATATTGCGTATCTCGTCGCGCCGGTCCGGCGGAACAATGAGACTAATGTGCCTGCCGATCGCCTCCGCGGCCGTGTAGCCGAACAGGCGTTCAGCGGCTCCGTTCCAACTCGTGATGGTGCCGTCCAGCAGTTTGGTGATGATGGCGTCGTTGGACGATTCCACGACAGCGCTAAAAAGGCTGTCGCGCTCGGTGCGAAGGTCTCTTTCAGAGGCGGCTTGCAAACGCAATGATCCGAGCAGGCGGGCGAGCTTCGCCTGCAGGCCGACATTGTCGACGAGCAGGACGGCGAGCACGAAGCTCGCGGCAGAAAGGCCATAGATGCGGCCGAGATAGAAGCTGACGTCGAATCGCGCCACGTTCAGGATCGCCGACAGGGCGATGTCGAACAGCCAGGCGCACATCACCACCATCAGCCAGACGTCGAGGACGAAGTGCGGCCTGCGGAGCCACAATACCACCAATGCAGCCAGGCTGAGGCACCATACGGTCGAGACCACTCCGAGCATGATGGGCGTGTAATGGCCGCCGCTCAGCAGGATCGGCAGACGGTCGTGCTGGGCGGTGACGAGCCAGGTGAATGCGGCCATCGCGGCACTGACCGCAACGATGCTCGCAACGACGGCCGCGCCGGTCGAGCCCTGTACCTTCGGCTCGTTGTCCTTTGCCTTCAGCAAGGCATAGCCGAGGACGAGCAACGGAAAACCGCCGTGCCAGATCATGCAGAGCCAGACGGTGGTCTGCGTTCCCGCGCCGAGCAGGCCGCCGGGCGCGAACAGTCCGGGAAAGGTCAGCGCGTGGGCGATGGCTGCCAGCGCGGTGAACAAATATCCGCTGGCGAGCAACAGCATCGCCCGCGAACGGGAAATCGAAAACTGCGAAAACAGCAGGATGGCGGTGATCAGGTCGTTGATGGCGAGCGCGGACTGATAGCTCGCAACGAATGCCGGGATCGGGGTGAGCGGCACGCCGGCAAATGGCACGGCGCAGGCGAACAGCACCGCCGAGACGCCGACCACGGCGAGCGCGGCCACACGATCGCGGCGCGTCGCCGGCATGGTCGAAAGAAAGATGTTGCGCTCGTTACCCATTGTCGTCTCCAGCAAACTGGCAACGAACGCGCCATGGCAATAGCTTCCAACGCGCGAAAACAATGCATCCGGCGCGGTCGGACATCCGGCCGATTCCTGAAGGCCGCTGGAATCGCACCTCCAGAGGCTACGCTAGCGACGCCCCCGCGGGAATCAACTCAAGGTTCATATTACCGGACGATGCCTGGAGAGGAACTCGGCCGGGGCCGCCGCGGCGCGCTAGATCAGCGCAACGGCTTTGCTGCCGGGCCGCCACGCGCTGCGGTTACCGCCCCGCGCGTCGCAGGCCATTGCCGTCGGCGGTAGCCTCGATCAGCGAAACCGGATCGGCGGTAAACTGCCGATGCGGCAAGGGGACCGAGAGGCAACAAACGAGGCCCTCCCGGCGCCAGTCGAATTCGGCATGGCCACCGAGCTGCGACTCGATGCTGGCGATCACGCTCCTGGTTCCGAACCCTCGCGATACCGGCTTCTCGACCGGCGGCCCGCCGGTCTCCACCCATATGATCTTGAGAAGGCCCGCCTGGTCTTCCCAGCTCACCGACAGCCGGCCCAACAGCGCCGACAGGGCGCCGTACTTCGCCGAATTGGTGACGAGTTCGTGCAGCGCCAGCGCGACGGTCTGGGCCGTCGCCGGCTCGAGCTGGACCTCCGGACCGGACAAGTCGATCTGTTCGCCGGTGGAATAGGGCGCCAGCTCCTCGTCGATCAGTTTTCTTATTTCGGCGCCTTGCCAGCTCGACAACGAGAGCACGGTGTGCACCCGCGCCAGCGCGTTGATCCGCCCTTCGACCGAACGGATATAGGTCTTCACGTTCTCGCCGCGCGTCAGCCGGACGATGGATTGCGCCAGCGCCAGCGCGTTCTTGGCACGGTGGTCGACCTCCCGCGCCAGCAGGTTCTGCCGCTCCTCGGCCTGTTTGCGCTCGGTGATATCGACGGTGACGCCGCTGACGCGGATAACACGGCCGCCCTTGTCGGTGGTTGCCGCCGCCGTGCCCGCGCACCAGCGCATCTCGCCATTCGGCCGGATGATGCGGAATTCCGCTTCGTATGATTTCGCGCCTCGGGCGAAGCTCGCCCACGCCTCGTGCAGTTCATGAACGTCGTCGGGGTGAAACAGCGCCTGGATATTGGCCGGCGTCAGTTCGAACTTGTGGGGATCGATGCCAAGGATCTGATACTGGCCTTCATCCCACATCCAGTCGCCATTGACCCAGTCCCAGTCCCAGGATCCCATCTTCCCGGCGGCTATCGCGAGACTGCGGCGCTGCTCGCTTTCCAAAAGCCTCGCGTGCGATTCCTCCAGTTCGGCGGTGCGGGCGCGAACGCGATCTTCGAGCTCGACGTTGAGGCGCTCGAGCTGGCGCGTCTTGCGATAGAGCTCCGCAAACACCTTGATCTTGGCGCGCAGCACCTCCGGTACGACGGGCACCGGAACATAGTCGACCGCACCCATTTCGTAGCCGCGCAGCCGGTCGATGTCGCTGACCTGTATCGCGGAGATGAATATCATCGCCGTCTTCTGGAAGCGGGGATGTTCGCGGATCATCGCGGCGAGTTCGAACCCGTCCAGTTCCGGCATGCAGACATCGACCAGGATGATGGCGACGTCGTTCTTGAGCAGGAACTCGAGCGCTTCGCGTCCGGACGAAGCCTTGACCAGGTTCTCGCCGAGTTCCTTCAGGATGACCTCATAGGCGAGCAGCTTCGCTGGCTGGTCGTCCACCAGAAGAATGTTTACCTTGTCTTGGTCCATCATCTGCATACGCCGGTCAGCGGTGTAGCCACATTCGAATGGCGAGCAGCAACTGCTCGGTATTGACGGGTTTTGCGAGATAGTCCGAAGCGCCGGCTTCGAGACATTTCTCGCGGTCGCCCTTCATCGCCTTGGCGGTCAAGGCAATGATCGGAAGGCGGCCAAAGGACGGGTTTTGCCGGATAACGCCAATGGTCTGATATCCGTCCATCTGCGGCATCATGATATCCATCAGCACGATTGCGATATTCGGATTGGACTCGACCAGCGCAATGGCTTCATTGCCGGTCGTAGCTGTCAGCACCTTCATGCCGCGCCGTTCTAATACGCTCGACAGCGCAAAGATGTTCCGGGCGTCATCGTCCACCAGAAGTGCGGTTTTGCCAACGAGATCCTCATCGGAGCTATTGAGCTTTTCGAGCATTCTCTGCTTCTCGGCTGGCAATTCCGTGATCACACGGTGCAAAAACAGCGACGTTTCGTCGAGCAGGCGTTCCGGCGATTCGACGCCTTTCACCACGATGCTCCTCGCCATGGTGTGAAGTTCCGCATCCTCCTCGGCTGAAAGTTCCCGCCCCGTGAACACCACGACGGGCACGTTCGATAGCGCGTCGTCGTTGCGAAGCCGGTCGAGCACCTCGAAGCCGCTCATGTCGGGCAGCCGCAGATCCAGCACGACGCAGTCGCACGGCTGGTTCCGCATTGTCGAGAGCGCATCGGCGCCGGTGTCGGCGGTGAGAATCTCGATGTCGTCGTGACCGAGCAGTTCGGTGATGCTCATCTGTTCGGCGGCATTGTCTTCCACGATCAGAAGGCGCTTGCGGCGAGGTTTTGCGTATTCCCTGATTTGCGACAGCGCCGCGCTGACGCCCTCCGTCGTCGTCGGCTTGTTGACGAAGGAGAACGCGCCGCGCGCCAGCGCATGCTGGCGGTCTTCGTCGAGCGTGATGATCTGCACCGGAATGTGCCGCGTCAGCGGATTGTGCTTGAGCTGGCTCAGCACGGTCCAGCCCAGCATGTCCGGCAGGAACACGTCGAGCGAAACCGCGGTGGGCTGGAACTGCTTGGCGAGTTCGAGCGCTTCCGCACCGCGGCTGGCGACCAGCACCTTGAAGCCCTTGTCGCGCGCCAGATCGATCAGCACCCGCGCATAATGCAGATCGTCTTCGACGATCAGCAGGATGGTATCTCCTGGTTCGAGGTTGAGCCGGTCATCCGGCAATTGTTCGATGACCCGCTCCTGTGCTGCGACCTGCAGCGCCGGCGCACCAGCGAACGGCGACGAGGCAGGGGCCCGGGGCGCGACCGTGGGGCCGGAATATGTCAGCGGCAGATAGAGCACGAAGGTGCTGCCTTTGCCTGGGGCGCTGCGCAGATGAATTTCGCCGCCGAGCAGGCTCGCGAGTTCGCGGCTGATGGCAAGGCCGAGGCCGGTGCCGCCGTATTTGCGGCTGGTGCCGGCGTCCGCCTGCTGGAACGCCTCGAAGATCAGTTTCTGTTTCTCCAGGGGGATGCCGATGCCGGTGTCGGTCACCTCGAAGGCGACGACGGCGGGTGCGTGATTGAGGATAGGGTGCTCGGCGCTCCAGCCGCCGACGGCGGCCGATACGGTCATCTTGACGCCGCCCTCCGCGGTGAACTTGAACGCGTTCGACAGCAGGTTTTTCAAAACCTGCTGCAGACGTTTCGAGTCGGTCACCATGCTGCGGGCGAGATTCTCGTCGACCTCGACGCTGAACGAAAGCTGGCGGTTCTCGGCTTCGTGGCGGAACGGGCGGCCGACGGTCTCCAGAAGGCTCGACGTCAGGATCTCCTCGGCATCGACCGTCACGGTGCCGGATTCGATCTTCGACAGATCGAGAATGTCGCTGATCAGGTTGAGCAGGTCGGTGCCGGCGCCGTGGATGGTGCGGGCGAATTCGACCTGTTTTGCCGACAAATTGCCGTCCGGATTTTCGGTGAGCTGCTGGCCGAGGATCAGGATGCTGTTGAGTGGCGTGCGCAGCTCATGCGACATGTTGGCGAGAAATTCGGACTTGTACTTCGAGGTCAGCGACAGCTCGGTCGCCTTTTCTTCGAGCGCGCGGCGGGCCTGTTCGATTTCCTGGTTCTTTCTTTCCACCTCGACGTTGCGCTCGGCAAGCTGCTGGGCCTTCTGTTCGAGCTGTTCGTTGGTCTGCTGCAGTTCCTTCTGCTGGGTCTGCAATTCGCCGGCGAGCTGTTGGGACTGTTTCAGCAGGCCCTCGGTCTGCATCGTGGCCTCGATGGAGTTGAGCACGATGCCGATAGAGTCGGTGAGCTGTTCGAGGAAGGTCATCTGCGAGGTCGTGAACGAACTGATCGAAGACAGTTCGATCACCGCCTTGACCTGGTTTTCGAACAATACCGGAAGCACGACGAGATTCTTCGGAATGACGCGCAGCAGCGCCGAATTGATCGGCGCCGTATCGGTCGGGATGTCCGACACCAGCCGCTGGCGCTTGTCCATCGCGCACTGGCCGATCAGCCCTTCGCCGAATTGAACGACCAGCGGGTGGGGATTGGCGCTATCGCCCGCATAGGCGGAGAGCAGGCGCAATTGCGGGCTATCGGCATTCTCGGTCTGATAGATCGCGCCCATATGCGCGTTGACCAGCGGCGCCAGTTCGGTCAGCAGCAACCGGCCGACGGTCGTGAGGTCGCGCTGCCCCTGCAGCATGTTGGTGAAGCTGGCGAGGTTGGTCTTCAGCCAGTCCTGCTCGGTATTGACCTGCGTCGTCAGGCGAAGGTTGCCGATCATGGTGTTGATATTGTCCTTGAGTTCGGCCACTTCGCCGCGGGCGTCGACCTGGATCGAGCGGGTCAGGTCGCCCTTGGTCACGGCGGTCGCCACCTCGGCGATGGCGCGCACCTGCGAGGTCAAGTTGGCGGCGAGCAGGTTGACGTTGCCGGTGAGGTCCTTCCAGGTGCCGGCGGCGCCGGGCACGTTGGCCTGGCCGCCGAGCCGTCCCTCGACGCCGACTTCGCGCGCCACGCTGGTGACCTGATCGGCGAAGGTCGCGAGCGTCTCGGTCATGTTGTTGATGGTGTCGGCGAGCGCTGCGACTTCGCCCTTCGATTTCACGGTCAGGTTCTGCTTCAGGTCGCCGTCGGCAACCGCGGTCACCACCTTGACGATGCCGCGCACCTGTTCGGTCAGGTTGGCGGCCATGAAGTTCACGGTGTCGGTGAGGTCCTTCCAGGTGCCGGCGACGCCCGGGACCTGCGCCTGACCGCCGAGCTTGCCCTCGGTGCCGACTTCGCGCGCCACGCGCGTCACTTCGCCGGCAAAGGCGTTGAGCTGGTCGACCATCGTGTTGATGGTGTTCTTCAGTTCAAGGATTTCGCCTTTCACGTCGACCGTGATCTTGCGCGACAGGTCGCCGCGGGCCACAGCGGTGGTGACTTCGGCGATATTGCGGACCTGCGTGGTGAGGTTGGCCGCCAGCAGGTTGACGTTGTCGGTCAGATCCTTCCAGGTGCCGCCAACGCCGGGCACCACGGCCTGTCCGCCCAATCGTCCCTCGGTGCCGACCTCGCGCGCCACGCGCGTCACTTCGGCGGCAAACGAGCGAAGCTGCTCGACCATCGTATTGAGGGTGTCTTTCAGCAGCAGGATCTCGCCGCGAACGTCGACCGTGATCTTCTTCGACAGGTCGCCACCGGCGATTGCCGTGGCGACCTCGGCAATGTTGCGGACCTGCGCGGTCAGGTTCGAAGCCATGAAGTTGACGTTGTCGGTGAGGTCCTTCCAGGTGCCGGCCACTTCAGGCACCTGCGCCTGGCCGCCGAGCTTGCCCTCGGTGCCGACCTCGCGCGCCACGCGGGTAACTTCGGAGGCAAAGGCGTTGAGCTGGTCCACCATCGTGTTGACGGTGTTCTTCAGTTCCAGAATCTCGCCCTTGACGTCGACGGTGATCTTCTTCGAAAGGTCGCCCTTGGCCACCGCCGTGGTCACTTCGGCGATGTTGCGGACCTGGCCGGTCAGGTTGCCGGCCATCGAGTTGACGTTATCCGTCAGGTCCTTCCAGGTGCCGGCGACGCCGGGCACGTTGGCTTGACCACCCAATCGTCCCTCGGTGCCGACCTCGCGCGCCACGCGCGTCACTTCGCCGGCGAAGCGATTGAGCTGGTCGACCATCGTGTTCAGCGTTTCCTTGAGCTGCAGGATCTCGCCGCGCACGTCGACCGTGATTTTTCGCGAGAGGTCGCCGCCAGCAATCGCGGTCGCCACTTCCGCGATGTTGCGCACCTGAGCGGTGAGGTTGCCCGCCATCGAGTTCACGGAGTCGGTCAAATCTTTCCAGGTGCCGGCGACGCCGGTCACCTGGGCCTGGCCGCCGAGCTTGCCGTCGGTGCCGACTTCGCGCGCGACGCGGGTCACTTCGCTCGCAAAGGCGTTGAGCTGGTCCACCATCGTATTGAGCGTTTCCTTCAGCTGAAGGATTTCGCCCGAGACGTTGACCGTGATCTTCTTCGACAGGTCGCCCTTGGCCACCGCGGTCGCGACGTCGGCGATGTTGCGGACCTGAGCGGTGAGGTTGCCGGCCATCGAATTGACGTTGTCGGTGAGGTCCTTCCAGGTGCCGGCGACGCCGCGCACGTTGGCCTGGCCGCCGAGCTTGCCTTCGGTGCCGACTTCGCGCGCCACACGCGTCACTTCGCCGGCAAAGGCGTTGAGCTGGTCGACCATCGTATTGATGGTGTCTTTCAGCTCCAAAATTTCGCCGCGGACGTCCACCGTGATCTTCTTCGACAGGTCGCCATTGGCGACTGCGGTCGTCACTTCGGCGATGTTGCGGACCTGCGCCGTCAGGTTGGAAGCCATCGAGTTGACGCTCTCGGTGAGATCCTTCCAGGTGCCGGCGACGCCGCGCACGTTGGCCTGGCCGCCGAGCCGTCCCTCGGTGCCGACTTCGCGGGCGACGCGCGTCACTTCGCCGGCAAAGGCGTTGAGCTGGTCGACCATCGTGTTGAGCGTTTCCTTCAACTGAAGGATTTCGCCCGACACGTTCACGGTGATCTTCTTGGAAAGGTCGCCGCCGGCGATGGCGGTCGCGACGTCGGCGATGTTGCGGACCTGCGCCGTCAGGTTGGAGGCCATGAAGTTGACGTTGTCGGTGAGGTCCTTCCAGGTGCCGGCGACGCCGGGGACCTGGGCCTGACCGCCGAGCTTGCCTTCGGTGCCGACCTCGCGGGCGACGCGCGTCACTTCCGAGGCGAACGAGTTGAGCTGGTCGACCATCGTATTGATGGTGTCCTTCAGCTCCAGGATTTCGCCGCGGACGTCGACCGTGATCTTGCGCGAGAGGTCGCCGCGGGCCACCGCCGTGGTAACGTTGGCGATGTTGCGTACCTGCGCGGTGAGGTTGCCGCACATCGCATTGACGGAGTCGGTCAGATCCTTCCAGGTGCCGGCGACGCCGGGGACGATCGCCTGGCCGCCGAGCTTGCCGTCGGTGCCGACTTCGCGCGCCACGCGGGTCACTTCGGAAGCGAAGGATCGAAGTTGATCCACCATCGTGTTGATGGCTTCCTTGAGCTGCAGGATCTCGCCGCGGACGTCCACCGTGATCTTCTTCGACAGGTCGCCATTGGCGACCGCGATGGTGACCTCGGCGATGTTGCGGACCTGGCCGGTCAAATTGTTGGCCATCGAGTTGACGCTCTCGGTCAGGTCTTTCCAGACGCCCGTCACTTCCGGGACCTGGGCCTGGCCGCCGAGCTTGCCCTCGGTGCCGACCTCGCGCGCCACGCGCGTCACTTCCGAGGTGAACACGGAAAGCTGCTTGATCATCGTGTTGACGATGTTGGCCGACTGCAAGAATTCGCCGCCAAGTGGGCGGCCGTCGACGTCGAGCTGCACGGTCTGTAGTAGATTGCCTTGGGCAACGGCGGCGACCGCGCGCGTGACTTCGCGGGTCGGCCACAGCAGGTCATCTATCAGCGTGTTGACGGATCCCTCCATGTCCGCCCACGATCCGCTCGACAGGTCGAACTTGACGCGCTGCCGCGTCTTGCCTTCGCGCCCGACCACCTGGCCGACGTGCTCCAGTTGCTGCGCCATTCGCTGGTTGGCGGCGACGATTTCGTTGAAGGTGTCGGCGATCTTGCCCTCGATGCCGAGGTGATCGCCGGTCATCCGCACCGAGAAATCACCCGCGCGCATTGCCTGCAAGGCGTGCAGCAGATCCTGCATCGGATCGGACGTGCCGTTGGTGGTGGCTGGTTGGGATTTGGTGACCCGGCGAACGGAGGGTGATGCCCCAGGGGAAAGGTCACTCATGGTGTTTCCTCGGCCAGTTCGCGCGCAAATCACTTAGGCTGAAATGCGATTTCACAGATAGAACCGCTGCCCCACCGGCAGATCAAGTTGGAATAACGGTTAAGGTCGAGAAATCAATGACATGGAACTCAAGCCCAGCTTGCACAATGCGGCGGGAACCCAATTGTTCCCGCGATCGGAAAATTATCTGGAACCCAAAATGAAAACGCCCCGGCAAGCCGGGGCGTTTGAGGTTCTGATCGACGAGGGGCCTATGACCCCTTCGGATTGATCTCGGTGTAGTTGCCCTTGGCGTCCCACTTGTAGACGACGTAGTCGATGACCTTGATGTCGCCCTTGGCGTCGAAGCCCAGCTTGCCGAGCACGGTGTCCCATTCGCCGGCCTTGATGGTCTCCATGACCTTCTTCGGATCGGTGGTCTTCGCCTTTGTCACCGCCTGCGTCCAGACCTGCATCGCGGCGTAGGTGTAGAGGGTGTAGCCTTCGGGATCGATGTTCTTGCCCTTGAACTTCTCGACGATCGCTTTCGCAGTCGCCTTGTTGCGCGGGTCGGGACCGAAGGTGAACAGCGTGCCTTCGCCGGCCGGCCCCGTGATCGAGGCGAATTCCTTGTCGTTCAGGGCGTCGCCCGCCATCAACACCGTCTTGAGGCCCTGGTCGCGCATCTGGCGCAGGATCAGGCCGGCTTCCTGATGGTAGCCGCCGACATAGACCAGATCGATATTGTCGCGCTTCAGCCGCGACACGATCGCGTTAAAGTCCTTGTCGCCCTTGTTGTAGGACTCGTACATCTTCTCGGTAAAGCCAGCCTTGTTGAGCGCCTTCTTGGTTTCGTCGGCGAGGCCTTTGCCGTAGGTGGACTTGTCGTTGAGGATGGCGACGTTCTTGCCCTTGTAGTTCTTGACGATGTAGTCGGCGGCAACCAGGCCCTGCTGGTCGTCGCGGCCGCAGACGCGCGCCACGTTCCACAGCTTGCGCTCGGTGAACAGCGGGTTGGTCGAGGCCGGCGTAATCTGCAGCACGTTGCCGTCGGCGTAAGCTTCCGACGCCGGGATCGACGACGAGGAGCAGAAGTGACCGGCAACGAACGGGATTTTGGCGCTGGCGAACTTTTCCGCCACCGAGCGCGCCTGCTTGGGATCGCAGGCATCGTCGCCGACCTGCAGCGCCAGCTTCTTGCCGAGCACGCCGCCGGCGGCGTTGATGTCGGCCACCGCCTGTTCGGCGCCGTTCTTCATCTGCCGGCCGAATGCGGATTCGCCGCCCGTCATCGGGCCCGCCACGGCGATGGAGATGTCCTGCGCCAGCGCGGTTGTCGACAGCGCCAACGATGCGCCCAATGCCAGGCCGATGAGTTTCAGTGATTTCATGAGATATCCTCGCAGGTCAGTCGATTTCAGGAAGCACCCGGCGGGCCGGGTACGAAAATCACGCCCATTGTCGGCTGATTTTACGGCGAAGTCATCGGCAATTTTCAGGCAAATCCACGGTCGGTTCGCAGCATCTTGCCGCAGCACGCGCCTGGGTAGGTGGGAGGCAGGTGGAAATGTGACTACTCCCGCCGGCCGCCCTCCAGATAGGCGGCACGGATTTCCGGGCGCTGCAGCAATTCGCTGCCGGTTCCTGACAGGGTGATCAGGCCGTTGACCATGACATAGCCGCGATGGGCCAGTTTCAGCGCATGGTTGGCGTTCTGTTCGACGATCAGAACGGTCAGGCCGTCCTGCCGGTTCAGGGTCCGGATCGCATCGAAAATCTGCCGTGCGATCAAGGGAGCCAGCCCCAGCGACGGCTCGTCCAGCATCAACAGGCGCGGCCGGCTCATCAGGGCGCGGCCGATCGCCAGCATCTGCTGCTCGCCGCCGGACAGCGTGCCGCCGCGCTGGGTCATGCGTTCCTTGAGCCGCGGGAACAGCGCGAAGACGCGTTCCAGGCCGCTCGCCCGATCGGCCTCGCTGCTATCGGTCGCGTCAGCGCCCATCTGCAGGTTTTCCGCCACGCTCATGCGCGGGAAGATGCGGCGGCCCTCGGGGGATTGGGCGATGCGCAACCGCGCGATCTCATGCGTCGGCACGTCCGTAATGTCGTGGCCGTCGAACTCGATCCTCCCTGCGCGGGCGCGGGGCCGGCCGAAGATCGTCATCATCAGGGTCGACTTGCCGGCCCCGTTGGACCCGATCAGGGCGACAATTTCGCCGGCGTTGATGTCGAGATCGACGCCCTTCAGCGCCTCGATCTTGCCGTAAGCCGCGCGCAGCGAGCGGATCGCGAGCAGGGGTATCTTCGATGGCGCGGTCACGTTCCGCTCTCCATCACGGCGATGGCTTCTTCCTCATCCGTGCCGAGATAGGCCGCGATCACCTTGGGATCGTCGCGGATATGCCGCGGCGTGCCTTCGGCGATCTTGACGCCGTGATCCATCACGACGACGTGGTCGGAGATTTCCATCACCACGCTCATGTCGTGCTCGATGAGCAGGATCGAGGTGCCTTGATCGGCGCGGATCGAGAGCAGCAGTTCGCTTAAAGCGGCGCTTTCGCGCGCGTTGAGGCCGGCCGCCGGCTCGTCGAGGCAGAGCAGCGCGGGCTGGGTGCACATCGCACGCGCGATCTCCAGACGCCGCTGGTCGCCATAGGGCAAATTGCCGGCGGCATCGTCGGCGCGGTCCAGGAGCCCGATGCGGTCGAGCCAGGTCCGCGCCAGATCGATCGCGGCCTCCTCGGCCTTGCGCCAGGACGGCACGCCGATCAGCCCGAGAAACGTCAGCCCGGAGGCGCGCATCAGCGCATTGTGCTGCGCCACCATCAGGTTCTCCAGCGCCGTCATGCCGGGAAACAGCCGGATGTTCTGGAAGGTGCGTGCGACCTTGGCCAGCTTGGAAATCCGGAAATCGTTCAGCCGTTCGAGCTGGATGGCGTGGCCATTATCATGCGCGAGCCGCATCGCGCCTGACGTTGGCTTGTAGAAGCCGGTGATGCAGTTGAAGACGGTGGTCTTGCCGGCGCCGTTCGGCCCGATCAGCGCGGTGATCTTGCGCCGCTCGGCATTGAAGGAGAGTTCGTTGACGGCGACGATGCCGCCGAAGCGCATCGACAGGCTATCGACGGACAGGATCTGGTCGCCGCTCATCCGTGTCCCTCCTTGACGAGGTCGGACGAGATCGCCTGATTGCGCTCGAGGAACACGGTCGGCGCGCGATGGCCGATCAGGCCGCGCGGCCGCCAGATCATCAACAGCACCATCGCCATGCCGAACACCAGCATGCGATACTGGTCGAGCCCTCGAAACAGCTCGAAGCCGCCGATCATGGCAAGTGCTGCGAGCGCGACGCCGAGTTGCGAGCCCATGCCGCCCAGCACCACGATCGCCAGCACCAGCGCCGATTCATGGAAGGTGAAGGATTCCGGGCTGATGAAACCTTGTCTGGTCGCGAAGAACGCGCCGGCGAAACCGCCGAACATTGCGCCTGTCGCAAACGCGGTCAGCTTGGTCGTGGTGGTGTTGATGCCGAGCGCGCGGCAGGCGACTTCGTCCTCGCGCAGTGCCTCCCAGGCGCGTCCAATCGGCAGCCGCCGCAGCCGGATCGTGACCCAGTTGGTGAGCAGCGCCAGCGCCAGGATCAAATAGAACAGGAACACGATGCGGTGCGTCGGCGAAAATTCGATGCCGAGCCTGGCCGCAAGCCCGTCGTCGCCGGGCGTGAGCGGGATGCCGAACAGGGTGGGGCGGGGAATGCCGGTGACGCCGTTCGGCCCGCCGGTCAGGCTCTGCCAGTTGATGATGACGAGGCGGATGATCTCGCCGAAGGCCAGCGTGACGATAGCGAGATAATCGCCGCGCAGCCGCAGCACGGGAAAGCCGAGCAACACGCCCCAGAAGGCAGCGAGGATGCCGGCGAGCGGCAGGCATACCCAGAACGACAATCCGAAATTGGTCGCCAGCAGCGCATAGGAATAGGCGCCGACGGCGTAGAACGCGACATAGCCGAGATCGAGCAGGCCGGCGAGGCCGACCACCACGTTGAGCCCCCATCCGAGCATCACGTAAGTGAGCACGAGGATGGCGAGGTCGAGAATGTAGCGCTCGTCGTAGAACAGGACCGGCACCAGAAACGTGAACACCAGCAGCACCGGCGCGACCATGCGTCCGGCGAATGAAAGCGCTGACTTCACTGAAGCGGGGACAACCCTGACGGTCTCGACCGGTCCCCACCATTGCCGCAGCAGCTCGACGAGGATGCTGCCGCCGAACACGGCCGCGACCATGGCGGCGAGGTCGCCGAAGCGCGTCCAGTAGGTCAGTTGTCCGTCTGATCCCGCTTCGGTGCGTACGCCGATCATCAGCGAAAACAGCACCAGCGCGACCAGCGCACTGATCAGCGCTTTCTTGAAGATGAAGGCGGCGCCAGGTGCGCGCGAGGTTTGGGCGGCGGGGGGTGCGCTCACGCGGCGGCCCGTCAAACTTTTTCGACTTCGGGCCGGCCGAGCAGGCCGGTCGGAAGGAAGACCAGAACCACGATCAGGATCGAGAACGCGGCGACGTCCTTGTATTCGACCGAGAAATAGGCCGACCACAGCGTCTCGATCAGCCCGATCAGAAGCCCGCCCAGCATCGCGCCGGGCAATGAGCCGATGCCGCCGAGGACCGCGGCGGTGAACGCCTTGATGCCGGCGACAAAGCCCATGAAGAAATCGACCAGCCCGTAATAGAGCAGGTACATCATGCCGGCGACGGCGGCGAGCGCGGCCCCGATCACGAAGGTCATGGAGATGGTGCGGTCGACGTCGACGCCGAGCAGCGAGGCCATGGTCTGGTCCTGCTCGCAGGCGCGCATGTCGCGCCCGAGCCGGGTGCGCGATACCAGCCAGGTGAACAGCGCCAGCAGCACCACGGTGGTGATGACGACGATGATCTGGACGTTGGAAAGCTGCACCACGAAGCCTTCGGCGCCCTCGTGCAGGGTATAGCCGCCCGTGATGATCGGCGGCACCGGTTTGACGCGCGCGCCCTGCGCCACCTGGGAATAATTGGTCAGCACGAATGACATACCGATTGCGGAGAGCATCGGCGCCAGGCGGAACGAGTGCCGCAGCGGCCGGTAGGCGATGCGTTCCACCGTCCAGCCATAAAGCGCCGTGATCGCCATCGACACCAGCAGTACCACCAGCAGGATCAGGGGGATGGCGGTCAGGCCGAACGAGACCAGGATCAGGAAGGTGATCAGGGCGATGAAGCCGCCGATCATGAAAATATCGCCATGGGCGAAATTGATCATGCCGACGATGCCGTAGACCATGGTGTAGCCGATGGCGATCAGGCCGTAGATCGAGCCGAGCACGAGGCCGTTGATCAGTTGCTGGGCGAAATAATCCATGCGCTGCCGTAGTTAGAGCCGCGACGCGGCGAGAGCTCCGGCAGCCCGATGCGACGCGTCGTGTCGTTTTCTAACAGGTGGGAACCGGGGGCGGCAACAGCGCCGGCTGCGGCTTATTTGGCTTGTACAGAGCTAGTTTTTCAGCACGGGTTCCCGCTTCACAGTGCTGCCACGCCTTTGCCGCGCAATGATCGCAGCGGAACCGGCGTTCCCTTGCAACGAATGTCATGCCTTTCCGTTCACCCGGCTATGGTCAACAACGGAGATCCCCCAATGACCAATCAGAACAACCCGGGTCAGCAGAACCAGAACCCGGGTCAGAAGCCCGGTCAGCAGCAGCAGGGTGGCGGCCAGAAGCCGGGCCAGCAGCAGCAGGATCCGGGCCGTGAGAAGCCGAATCCCAACCGTCAGGGGAAGCAGATGCCTGATCAGGACAGCTAGCCGGACGGGTGAGTGAGTGAAGAAGGCCCTGCCGAAAGGCGGGGCTTTTCTTTTGTGGCGCTCGGCCCGCCACCGTCATGGCCGAACTCGTGTGATGAACCCTCGGGTCAAGACGGGGGCAAATGGTAAACAAATGGTTTAAATTGCCGCCCGGATTTTGCGGGCGTTAGGTCGCCGTCGCCCCGTTGGGGGCTGGGGGAGGCGGCATGATCGGATACTGGCGGATCAGCACATTCAACGGCGCGCTGCTGGCGGCCTATTTCATTCCGGCGTGGACCATCACAGCCTTCAAGATCGTCGTGTCGCCGATCCACGGTCTCTATGAGCGGCCGAACATTTCGCTGGCGCTGTTCGTCAGCGACCACCTGCAGCTCAGTGGATTGGCCACCGTTCGCGTCGCCTGGCTGCTGGCGCTCGGCCGGATGACCGTGGTGGCGTTCCTTGCGGCCTTTCTGGTTTTCATCACCCGCGCGTCGGCCCGCCGGAGCGGCGGCTGCGAGGAAGCGCTCGGCATGGCACTGTTGATCGGTAGCGTAATGAGTTTTGCCGGCGTGCTGATGGCCTCGCAGGCCGGCGAGACTTCAGCGCTTCGGCTGCATGCGGCCGAGCTCATGATGATGCTCGGCACGGTCATTGTCATGCTGATCGAGCGGCCCGCGCCGCCGCAGCAGGCCGGCGCTGCGCCCACCGGGCTATCCCTTCAGCGAAGCTAGTTCGGCGGCGAGCCGCTCTTTGCAGCGCGGCGATACAGGACGAACAGAGACGCCAACAGCACGACAGCCGACAGGCCGAGCGACCAGTGAATGCCGATCGCTGCGCCGGCGAGGCCCACGGTGATGCCGCTGAAGGCCCGCATGCCGAGGCCGGCCATGTTGAACAGGCCGACAACGCGGCCGCGGATGTCGGCGGGGGCATTTATCTGCACCAGCGCCTGCGCCATCGTGTTGAACGACAGCTCGAAGAAACCGGCGGCGAACAGCAGCGCGATCGCCAGCGTATAGATTCCAACGGACGCGAACGCGAGCAGGGACAGGCTCCACAGAATGGCGAGCACGATGGCTATCCGGGGATCAGGCTTCAGCCGTCCCCACGCTTCGAGGCCGATGCCCGCGAGCAGCGCGCCGGCCGCGTCGGCGGCCAGCAGCACGCTGTAGGACACGCCGGGGTCGCCATGCCCGAGGTCGCCGGCAAAGCCCGGCATCTGGGCGTGGTAGGCGTTGCCGATCATGAAGGAGGTCAGCCCGGCGAGCAGCGTCATCGAGGTCAGGACACGCTGCGTGCCGATGTCGCGGATGGTCTGCACGATGTCGGCAAGGCCGCGGACGGGGATGCGTCGGGGGGCGGCGTCCTTGGCTCTCGTGGGCGCCCAGAACAGCCAGAGCAGCATCGGCAGATAGAACAGCGTGTTGAAAATGATGCCGTGGGATGGGCCGAGCGCCAGCATGATGACGCCGCCCACGGCCGGACCGACCAGGATGCCAAGATAGCGCGCCGTCGCGTTCAGCCGCACCGCGCTCGGCAGATTGGCCGGGCCCACGATGTCGTAGAGCAGCAACTGGTTCGGCGTCTGCCACAGCACGCCGGCGCAGCCATGGATGACCAGCAGCAGCATCGCGTGCCACATCTCAAGCGTGTCGGTGATGAAGAAAAATCCCCATCCCGCCGAGGCCACGATGAACAGCAGCATCCCGCACTGGATGATACGGCGCGGATCGAACCGGTCCGCCAGCGAGCCTACGGCGACCGAAAACAGCAGGAATGGAAGCCAGTGCGACAGCACCGCGAAGCCGGCCAGCGCAGGCGAGTGGAATTTCTGAAAGACCACCCAATAGCTGATCACGTGCTCGATATTGTCGGCCATCATGGCCAGCACATAGGCGATGAACTGGGCGCGATAGGGCGCGGACTTCATGGCCGCGAACGAGCCGGAAGCCGCCACGGGTTTCGTCGAAGGTTCGGAGTTCAAGATATCACCTGGGCAGGACTTCACCGGCTCGGCGCTGCAATGCTGCCGGGCCGGCATTTTGCTCGCGCCGATACACGCTCGTGCTTCGGCGCTCAAGACACTTGGGCGTGCTCAGGCGAAATAGTTGTCCTGATCGAGATCGGCGATGAGCCCCGGCTGCTCCGGCTTCCATCCCAGCGCCGATCTGGTCCGCGCGCTCGAGGCCGGCATGTCCATCGCGGCGAATCTCGCGATCCAGCCGAAATGCGCAGGTGCCTCGTCACGCGTTTTGGAAATGACGGGCACGCCGAGCCTGCGGCCGATCACTTCAGCGATCTTTTTGAACGGCACGCCTTCGTCGGCGACCGCGTGATAGGGGCCGCCCTCGACGCCCTGTTCGAGCGCAAGCCGATAGAGGCGGGCGGCATCGCGCCGATGCACGCCAGGCCAGCGGTTCGCTCCATCACCGACATAGGCCGCGACGCCTTTCTCGCGTGCGATATCGATCAGGCGCGGGACGAAACCGTGGTCGCCGTCGCCATGGGTCGATGCCGCCAGGCGCACCGCTGATACGCGCACGCCGCGCGCCGCGATGGTAGCGGCCGCCGCCTCGGAGGCGCGCGGAGAATCGGGAGCGGGCATGTCGGCCTCGGTCGCGATCCGGCCCGGAGCCAGCGACCCAAACCCTGATGTCACCAGCATGGGCCGCCCGGATCCCTCCAGCACCGCGCCCATCGCTTCGATGGCACGCCGGTCTTCCGCGCAGTTCTCCAGAAATCTCGAGAAGTCATGGTTGAAGGCGGTGTGGATGACAGCGTCCGCCTTGCGCGCGCCGTCGCGGAGGCTTTCCAGATCTTCGAGCGAGCCGCGATGGATCTCGGCGCCCATGGCCGCGAGCGACGCGGCACTCGCATCGGAGCGGGTGAGACCAAGTACCTGATGGCCCGACGTGACGAGTTCGCGGACGATGGCGGAGCCGACAAAGCCGGTCGCGCCGGTAACGAAGATGCGCATGCGAAAGTCTCCAAGGATGTTGGAGACTGATATCGCCCGCGCTGTCATCATGTTAAAGTAGTGATGTTATCGTGGTATAGTCGCTAACAGGATCAACGTGCCGGTCGAAACCAACAATCCGCTGGGGACCTATCTCAGGGATCGCCGCGCTCGGCTTGATCCGGCTGCCTTCGGTTTTGCGGTGGGGCGCAGGCGGACGCCGGGATTGCGGCGGGAGGAAGTCGCCCAGCGCGCCAACATCAGCCCGACCTGGTACACATGGCTGGAGCAGGGGCGCGGCGGCGCTCCCTCGGCGGACGTGTTGAACCGGATCGCTGCGGCGCTGATGCTGACCGACGTCGAGCGCGAACATGTCTTCCTGCTCGGGCTCGGCCGTCCACCCGAGGTCCGCTACAGGGCCGCCGCGGGCGTCACGCCCCGTTTGCAACGGCTGCTCGATGCGCTTGACGTCAGTCCGGCCCTGATCAAGACCGCCACCTGGGATGTCGTCGCATGGAATCGCGCTGCCGCAGCGGTGCTGACCGACTATGGCGCGCTCCCTCCGGGCCAGCGCAACATCCTTCGCCTCATCTTCTGCGATCCCCGCGTCCGGGCCGCGCAATATGATTGGGAAAGCGTCGCCCGCTTCGTGGTCGGAGCATTCAGGGCAGATGCGGCGCGCGCCGGCGCCGTGTCCGAAGTCGGCGAGCTCGTGGACGAGCTTTGCAAGCGCAGCCCCGAATTCGCAGCGCTATGGCGTGACAACAACGTTCATGTTCACGGCGAGGGCGTCAAACGCCTTCGGCATCCGATCCTCGGGCAGATCACGATGGAGTATTCCGCGTTTGGTGTGGATGGCCGGCCGGACCTCGGCATGATCGTCTATAACCCCGCCACGAGTTCAGACGCCGATCGCATCAGATCGCTCGTGACATCGCTGCCGGTGCTGTCGGAGCGGGCGCCTTCCCAGCTAACCCTTCAGCAAACCTAATTCCGCGATGATCGCGTTCGCTTCCTTGACCGCGTGGTTGGCCGCCGGCACGCCGCAATAGATAGCCTGCTGCAGCAGGATTTCCTTGATGTCGTCGGGCGTGAAGCCGCCCTCAGTGAGTGCTGCGCGCACATGCAGGCGGAATTCGTCCCACTGTCCCAGTGCGACCATGGTGCCGATCACGAGCACGCGGCGGGTGCGGTGGTCGAAATGCGGCCGGGTCCAGATGTCGCCCCAGGCGTAGCAGGTGATCAGGTCCTGGAAGTCGGTATTGAACGCGTTGCGGTTCTTGATCGACTTGTCGACCCATTCATCGCCGAGAACTTTTCGGCGCTGGGCCATGCCGTCGTCGCGGCGTTGATTGTCGTCCATCAGTGGTCTCCTCCATCGTCGTCATTCCGGGGCGATGCGAAGCATCGAACTACGGTGCGCAATTGCGCACCTGAGAATCTCGAGATTCCGGGTCTGGTGCTGGCGCACCATCCCGGAATGACAGCGTCTCCGTTGTCGCTTCGCTCCCTTGCGCAAACGCTTCGCGTTTGTCGCAGGCAATGACGTCGTTCGAGTCAGCGTTGCGTCAGAAAGCCGATCACCGCATCGGTGAAGGCGTGCGGCTGCTCGACGTTGGAAATATGCGCCGCATCGAGGATGGTCATGCTCGCGCCCGGAATTCGGCTGCGCATGAATTCGGCGTCCGCGATCGTCGTCGACATGTCGTGGCGCCCGGCGATGATCAGCGTCGGGCTTTTGATTTTCGGCAGCAGCTCGCGCTGGTCGAGCGTCGACAGCGCCTCGCAGCAGGCGATGTAGCCCTCGACCGGCGTGGTCAGCATCATCGCCTTCATGTTGGCCGCGATCTGCGGCTCGCGCTCGCGAAAATCCGCCGTCAGCCAGCCCGCCATCACGGCGTCGGCGACCGCGGCGATGCCGCCTTCCTTTACCGCCTTGATGCGGTCGTGCCAGCGTGTCGGGTCCGGGTAGTGGCAGGTGGTGTTGGCCAGCACGATCTTGCCGAATCTGTCTGATGCGTTAGCCCCCAGCCATTGCCCGACCATGCCGCCCATCGACAGGCCGCACCAATGCGTTCTCGCGATGTTGAGGTCGTCGAGGATCGCCAGCACGTCGCGGCCGAAACGTTCCAATGAATAGGGCCCGGGTGGTACGTTCGATTTGCCATGGCCGCGCCGGTCATAGCGGATGACGCGGAACACCTGCGTCAGCGCCTTCATCTGCGGCTCCCACATCTGCATCGTTGAGCCCAGCGAATTCGACAGCATCAGCGTCGGTCCGCCGTCGCGGCCTTCGACGGATACGTTGAGCAGGCACCCGTCGGCGTCGATCATCGGCATAGGGATTCTCCGGTCACTTGTCGTCCAGCGAAGCGAGCAGGCGGTCGATCAGGGCCTGCGAGGCGCCCTGATAGGCCATCGGCTCGAACAGTGTTGCGATTTTTTCGGCGCCGAGCTGCGCTGCAACTTTCAGGTCGTTCGTCAAGACATCGCGCAGATGCTTCTTGTCCGCGACCGCCTTCTTGCTCGCCGCTTCGATCAGATGATGCGCGTCGCTCTTGCCGATCTTTTCGGCCAGCGCCATTGTCACCGCTTCGGCCATGATCAGTCCGTCCGTCGTGTCGAGATTGCTGCGCATGCGCGCGGCGTCGACTTCCAGCCCCTCGGCGATATCCACAATGGCCGCCAGCCCGCCCGAGGTGACCAGCATCAGCGTCGGCAGCGTCGGCCATTCGGCGTGCCAGGGGCCGGCGCTACGCTCGTGGTCCTGCACCTGCGCCGCAAAAATCGTCGCCGCGAGACCGGGCGCCATGGTGGCTGCGGCAAGCGCACTGGCGGCCGCCACCGGATTGCGCTTGTGCGGCATGGTGGAGGAGCCGCCGCGGCCTTCGCCCGAGGGCTCGAACGCTTCGCCGACATCGGTCTGCATCATCAGCGAAACGTCGCGAGCGATCTTGCCGCAAGTGCCGGCGATGATGGCGAGCACGGAGGCCGCTTCCGCGATGCGGTCGCGGTGGGTGTGCCAGGGCGCATCCGGCAGCGGGAGCTTGAGCTCCGCTGCCAGTCCTTCTGCGACCTTTAGTCCGTTGTCGCCCAGCGCCGCGAGCGTGCCGGCCGCGCCGCCGAATTGCAGCGCCAGCGTCTCGCTGCGCAAGCGCTGCAGCCGCAGCTTCGAGCGGTGCAGCGCCGCGGCATATTCGGCGAGCTTCAGCCCGAACGGCATCGGCAGCGCATGCTGCAGCCAGGTGCGGGCGACTACCGGGGTATGGCGGTGTCGACGCGCCAATCCGGCAAAGCCTGCGATCGCGCGGCTGATGTCGGCGAGCAGCGCGTCGATGCCGGCGCGAAGGCCGAGCATGGCGCCGGTATCGATGACGTCCTGACTGGTCGCGCCCCAATGGACATAACGCGCCGCCTCGGCATCCACCTTGGCGACATTGGCCGTCAGCGCCTTGACCAGCGGGATGGCGAGGTTACCGGAGCGGGTGGCGGCGTCGGCCAGCGCGACGAGGTCGAATGATTCGGCCCTGCACGCATTCGTGATCGGTCCCGCCGCGCTTGCCGGAATGACCCCCAGCGCGGCTTCAGCGCGCGCCAGCGCAGCCTCGAAATCCAGCATGTTTTGCAAGGCCGCCACATCGTCGCAGATCGCGCGCATGGCGGCGCTCGACAGCATCGGGGCAAGCAATGGGGAGACTGCGGTGCTCATCTGCTCGCGACCTAACCATCCCGGCCTGTCGCTGCCAATGCCCTTATCGGTTTGGCTCTGCTGCACTTGCGAATATGCATCGCTTATCGCCCTTCCTTTTGGCCCGGGCGTGCTTTACTTGGGGATATCAGGCTGAAGCGATCCAGGAGGCACTCCCATGGCCATGACGATGAACGGCGAAGTCCAGCTTGCGGCGTCGCGCGAGGCCGTGTGGGCCAAGCTGAACGATCCGGAAGTGCTGAAGGTCTGCATCCCCGGCTGCGAGGAGCTGGAAAAGACCGAGGACAACGGCTTCCGCGCCACCGCCAAGATGAAGGTCGGGCCGGTCTCCGCCCGCTTCAAGGGCAAGGTCAATTTGAGCGATCTCGATCCGCCCAATGGCTACAAGATCTCGGGCGAAGGCGAGGGCGGCGTCGCCGGCTTTGCCAAGGGGGGCGCCACTGTGGCGCTCGCCGAAAAGGATGGTGGTACCCTGCTGAGCTATACGGTCGAGGCCCAGATCGGCGGCAAGCTCGCCCAGCTCGGCCAGCGCCTGATCAACGGCGCGGCCAAGAAACTGGCCGACGAGTTCTTCGCCAATTTCGCCAAGGCCGTGCAAGGATGATCAAGGCTGACCAAGGCTGATTCTGCGTGGGCCGAACCCGGTCGAGCAGGCGTCAAGTCACTCAGGCCATGCCCCAGGCGAGGGGCTCCTGAGGTTGCTCATTACCGGGATGGCCCATATTATGGGCCTTGAAATGACTATAAACGCCTGCTTTGCCGGCATATCCGGCGGTGCAGCTCAAGAGAGTGGTGATGGCCAAGATTTCCCTGATCGTGAACGGTAACCCCGTAAACGCCAATATCGATCCCCGTACCCTCCTGGTCCAGTTGCTGCGGGAAAATCTGCGGCTGACGGGCACCCATGTCGGCTGCGACACCTCGCAATGCGGCGCCTGCGTCGTGCATCTCGACGGCAAGGCGGTGAAGTCCTGCACCACGCTCGCTGTCATGGCCGACGGCCACGAGGTCCGCACCATCGAGGGCCTGGCCGCCGACGGCGCGCCGCTGCATCCGATGCAGGAAGCTTTTCGCGAGCATCATGGCCTGCAATGCGGCTTCTGCACCCCCGGCATGATCATGACGGCGGTCGATCTGGTGCATCGCAAGGGCCACGATCTTTCGGACCACGTCATTCGCGAGGAGCTCGAAGGCAATCTGTGCCGCTGCACCGGCTACCAGAACATCGTTGCCTCGATCGCCGCCGGCGCCAAGGCGATGGCCAAATCTGATCTTGCTTGAGGCCGATCTCGCTTAATTGATTTCATCGCGACCGCGATCAGGAAGTTCTCAATGTACGAATTCAAATATCATCGTCCGGCGACCGTGCGGCAGGCCGCCAATCTGCTGGTGAAGAACGAAGACGCCAAGGTGATCGCCGGCGGCCATACGCTGGTGCCGGTCATGAAGCAGCGCCTCGCCAGCCCGCCGCACCTGGTCGACCTCTCCCATATCGAAGGGCTCGACGCCATCGAGATGAAGGGCCGTTCGCTGGTGATCGGCGCGACCGCGAGGCATGCCGAAGTCGCGACCTCGTCGATCGTCGCCGAAGCCATCCCGGCGCTGGCCGAACTCGCTGGCGGAATCGGCGATCCCGCGGTGCGCCACAAGGGCACCATCGGTGGCTCGCTCGCCAACAACGACCCGACCGCGGATTATCCTGCAGCGGTGCTCGCGCTCGGCGCCACTATCGTCACCAACAAGCGCCGCCTCAAGGCGGAAGAGTTCTTCCAGGGGCTGTTCACGACGGCGCTCGAGAGCGACGAGATCATCACCAAGGTGATGTTCCCGCTGGCGAAGAAGGCGGCCTACGTCAAATTCCGCAACCAGGCTTCGCGTTACGCGCTGGTCGGCGTGTTCGTCGCCAAGCGGCCGTCGGATGTGCGCGTCGCCGTCACCGGCGCGGGCTCGGACGGCGTGTTCCGCGCCACCCAGTTTGAAGAGGCGCTGAAGAAGCGTTTTTCGCACAAGGTGCTCGACGGCATCTCGGTGTCGTCGGAAGGGCTGAACAGCGATCTGCACGGCAGCGCCGAATATCGCGCGCACCTGATCGGCGTCTTGACGCGCCGCGCCGTCGAAGCCGCGACGGCGAAGTAAGTTTGCCGATTACCGGCGTATCGAGATTGGTTTTCCCATGAGTGCATCGGCGCTGCCCAAATCCGTCGATGGCATGCTCGAGCTGTTGACCTCGCGCGGCTATCTGGCCGAGCGGTCGCTGGCGACGGTGGCCTATCTGTCGCTGCGCATGGGCCGGCCGCTGTTTCTCGAAGGCGAGGCCGGCGTCGGCAAGACCGAAATCGCAAAGGTTTTGTCCGCCGCGCTCGGGCGAAAACTGATCCGCCTGCAATGCTACGAGGGGCTCGACGTCGCCTCCGCCGTCTACGAGTGGAGCAGCGCGGCGCAGATGATCGCGATCCGGCTGGCGGAAGCCGCCGGCGACACCGACCGCGAGCAATTGTCCTCGGATATTTTCGCCGAGCGCTTTCTGATCAAGCGTCCGCTGTTGCAGGCGCTGGAGCCTGACGTCGCCGGCGCGCCGGTGCTTTTGATCGACGAACTCGACCGTGCCGACGAGGCGTTCGAGGCGTATCTTCTGGAGATCCTCAGCGACTTCCAGGTCACGATCCCCGAATTCGGCACCATCAAGGCGCCGCATCCGCCGATCGTCATCATTACTTCCAACCGCACCCGCGAGATCCATGACGCGCTGAAGCGCCGCTGTCTCTATCACTGGGTCGACTATCCCGAGGCCGAGCGCGAGCTTGCGATCGTCAAGTCGCGCGTGCCTGATATTTCCGCAAAGCTGTCGCAGCAGGTCGTCCGTTTCGTGCAGGCGCTGCGCGACCAGGATTTCTACAAGTCGCCGGGGGTGGCCGAGACCATCGACTGGGCCACCGCGCTGACCGAACTCGACGCCCGCTCGCTGACGCCGCAAATGGTCGGCGATACGCTGGGCGCGCTGTTGAAATACCAGGACGACATCGCGCGCATGCAGGGCGACACGCTGCAAAAGGTTTTGAAGGAAGCGACGAGCGATTAGGTCGTCATTCCGGGGCACGCGAAGCGTGAACTATGGTGCGCAATTGCGCACCTGAGAATCTCGAGATTCCGGGTTCGATGCTGACGCATCGCCCCGGAATGACGAGAGAGTGGAAGCCGGGTTCGACCATGACCACCATCGATCACCTCAATCCGCCGACCGGCCACATGGCCGACAATGTCGTCGGCTTCGCCCGCGCGCTGCGCGCGGCAGGGATTCCCGTCGGCCCCGGCGCCGTTATCGACGCGCTCAATGCGCTGCAGGCGATCGAGATCGGCCACCGCGCCGATGTCTACGCCACGCTGGAGGCGATCTTCGTCAAGCGGCATGAGCATATGCTGATCTTTGCCCAGGCGTTCGACCTGTTCTTCCGCGCCGCCGAAGACTGGAAGCACATGCTGGATTCGGTGCCATTGCCCGATCACGCCAAAAAGAAGCCACCGCCGGCCTCGCGCCGCGTGCAGGAGGCGCTGGCGCAGCCGTCGATGCGCGACGAGGCCGAGCAGGTGCAGGAGCAGGAGCTGCGGCTGTCGGTCTCCGACAAGGAGATCCTGCAGAAGAAGGATTTTGCGCAGATGAGCGCGGCGGAGATCGCCGAGGTCACCCGCGCCATCGCCAATATGAAGCTGCCGCAGGCCGAGTTGCGCACCCGCCGCTACCAGCCGGACGCCAAGGGCCTCAAGCTCGACATGCGGCGAACCCTGCGCAGCAGTCTGCGCACCGGCGGCGAGATCATCGACATCAGAAAGCTCGGCCTGATCGAGAAGCCGGCGCCGATCGTGGCGCTGCTCGATATATCAGGGTCGATGAGCGAATATACCCGGCTGTTCCTGCACTTCCTCCATGCCATCACCGACGCCCGCAAGCGCGTCTCCGTGTTCCTGTTCGGCACAAGGCTGACCAATGTGACGCGCTCGCTGCGGGCGCGCGATCCGGATGACGCGCTGGCGAGCTGTTCGTCCTCGGTGGAGGACTGGGCCGGCGGCACAAGGATCGCCACCTCGCTGCACAGCTTCAACAAATTGTGGGGCCGGCGGGTGCTCGGCCAGGGCGCCATCGTGCTCTTGATATCAGACGGGCTGGAGCGCGAGGCCGACGCCAAGCTCGCGTTCGAGATGGACCGGCTGCATAGGTCCTGCCGCCGCCTGATCTGGCTCAACCCGCTGCTGCGTTACAGCGCCTTCGAGGCCAAGGCCCAGGGCATCAAAATGATGCTGCCGCACGTTGACGAATTCCGCCCGGTGCATAACTTGACCTCCATGGAAGGGCTGATCGCGGCGCTTTCGGCGCCGCCCCCGCCGCACCACATGAGCCGCATCCGTTCAGCAGCTTGAAAGGGCCCCACATGCTCAACCGCGACGAAGACATTCTGCAGGCCGCCGAGAACTGGCAGAAGGCGGGCCACGGCGTGGCGCTGGCGACCGTGGTCGAGACCTGGGGCTCGGCGCCCCGGCCGGCCGGCTCCAGCCTCGTCATCAACGATGACGGCACGTTTCTGGGCTCCGTCTCCGGCGGCTGCGTCGAGGGCGCGGTCGTCACCGAGGCGCTGGACGTGATCGCCAGCGGCAAGCCAAAAATGCTGGAATTCGGCGTCGCCGACGAGACCGCCTGGAATGTCGGCCTGTCCTGCGGCGGCACCATCCGCGTTTTCGTCGAGAAGGTGGGCCAGTCGTGAAACTCGAAACCCTGACAGAGGTCAATGCCGAGCGCGCCGCGCGCCGGCCGGTCATCGTGGTCACCGATACCGCCAATGGCGAGCAGCGGCTGGTGAAGGCCAAGGACATCGCCGTCGATCCGCTGGGCGCTGAACTTGCCAAGCAGCTCCGCATGGGCAAGAGCGGCATGATCGAGAGCGGCGGCAAGAAGCTCTTCCTCAACGTCTACGCGCCGACCGCACGCCTCGTCATCGTCGGCGCGGTTCATATCAGCCAAGCCTTGGCGCCGCTGGCACGTTCGCTCGACTATGACGTGACGGTGGTCGATCCGCGCACGGCCTTCGCGAGCCCCGAGCGTTTTCCCGACGTGCCGCTGATCGCGGAGTGGCCCGACGTGGCGCTGCCGCCGCTCAATATCGATCATTACACGGCGTTCGTCGCGCTGACGCACGATCCCAAGATCGACGATCCGGCGCTGCTGCATGCCTTTGAACGCGACTGTTTCTATATTGGTGCGCTGGGTTCGCGAAAGACCCATGCCAAGCGCGCCGAGCGGCTGAAGGCGCAGGGCGCATCGGACGCCGATATCGCGCGCATCCATGCGCCGATCGGGCTTTCGATCGGCGCGGTATCGCCGTCGGAGATCGCGGTCGCGATCATGGCCGAGATCACCGCCGAGCTGCGGTTGCCGAAGGAAACCGCGAAGGTACAGGCAGCATGAAGTTCGGTCCCGCCAGTCCGGAAGACGCGATTGGCGGCGTCACCGTGCATACGCTGCGGCAGGGGTCGCTGGTGCTCAAAAAAGGCACCACGATCGGCCCCACTGAGGTTGAGGCGCTCAACAAGGCCGGCGTCAAGGAAATCGTCGTGGTGCGGCTGGAGGCGGGCGACGTCTCCGAAGACGAAGCCGCGGCCAGCATTGCGCAGGCCGTTGCCGGCGAGGGCGTCAATGTCGAGCGCGCCTTTACCGGCCGCTCCAATCTGTTCGCCGCACAGGCTGGCGTGCTGGTGGTCGATCGCGCCGCGGTCGACCGCATCAACGGTGTCGACGAAGCCATCACCTTTGCAACGCTCGCGGCTTTCAAGCCGGTGGTCGAAGGCGAGATGATCGCAACGGTCAAACTCATTCCGTTCGGCGTCGAAGCGAAACTGCGCGATGCCGCCGTTGATGTCGCGGGAAAGGGCACACTGCGGATTGCGCCTTATGTCATCAAGAAGGTCGGCGTGGTTTCGACCCTGTTGCCGGGGCTTTCGCCAAAGGTGATCGACAAGACCCTGCGGGTGACGGCGGAGCGGCTGGCGCCCGCCGGTGCCAGCATCATTGCCGAGCGCCGCGTGCCGCACGATGAGGCTGATCTCGCGGCATCGATCAAGGAATTGCTAGGCCTCGGCGCTGAGCTGGTGATCGTGTTCGGCGCCTCCGCGATCGCCGACCGCCGCGACGTGATCCCGGCCGCAATCACCGAAGTCGGCGGCGCGATCGAGCATTTCGGCATGCCGGTCGATCCCGGCAATTTGCTGCTGATCGGCAGCGCTGGCGGCGTGCCGGTATTGGGCGCGCCGGGCTGCGCGCGCTCGCCGGTCGAAAACGGCTTCGACTGGGTGCTGATGCGGCTTCTCGCCGGCTTGAAAGTCACGCGCGCGGAACTGACTGGCATGGGCGTCGGCGGCTTGTTGATGGAAATCGTCACGCGGCCGCAGCCGCGCACCGTTGCTGACCTCGAAGCCAACCGCAACGTCACGGCAATCGTGCTCGCCGCCGGTCGCTCGACGCGGATGGGCGGTCCCAACAAATTGCTGGCCGAAATCGACGGCAAGAAGCTGGTGCGGATCGTGGCCGAGCAGGCGCTGGCGTCGAAGGCGACCGAAATCATCGTCGTCACCGGCCATCAGGCCGATCTCGTCGAGCAAGCGCTGGCGGGCCTCAACGTAAAGTTCGTCCGCAATCCGGATTTCGCCGGTGGCCTGGCGTCCTCGGTCAAGGCCGGCATATCAGCGGTGCCGGAAAATGCCGACGGCGCCGTCGTCTGTCTCGGCGACATGCCGCTGATCTCCGCAAAACTGATCGACCAGTTGATCGAAACCTTCGCGCCGGACCGCGGCCATCTGATCGCGGTGCCCGTCAGCGACGGCCGCCGCGGCAATCCCGTGTTGTGGTCGCGGCGCTTCTTTAAAGAATTGATGACGCTGGACGGCGACGTCGGCGCCCGCCATCTGATCGCCAAGCACACTGAGGCCGTCGCCGAAGTCCCGGTCGATGGTCAGAGCGCGTTTCTCGATATCGACACGCCGCAGGCGCTGGAAGCCGCGCGGCGGGGTTGATTTGTAGGGTGGGCAAAGCGCAGCGTGCCCACCATCCTTTCACGATCGCGAAGAAGCGGTGGGCACGCTTCGCTTTGCCCACCCTACGAAGCTTCCGTTCACCAAGTTGAAACTCCCCGCGGCTAGATTCTTCCCCGTTACCTCGGGGGAGGGGCATTTGATCGTTTCGACCGTGGCGGCACAGCGCCGCGCGCTCTTTATCCTTGCGCTGACGCTGATACTGGGCATCTCGGGCTTCATCACCAGGGCATGGGCGGCCGGCGCCTTCGCCGTCGGCAAATGCGGCGCCTACGGCCAGGCCTATGACTATCCGGCCGAGGCCGCCGCGCGTGCCGCGGCGCTGAAACAGTGCAAGGGCAACTGCACCGCGCTCACCATGAATCGGGCCTGCGCCGCGCTCGCGGTCGACATGACCAATCCGTGCGGTCCCCACGGCTATGCCGTAAAACCCAAAATTTCGAGCTCGCTCAACGCCGCGACAAAGAAGTGCTACGAATTCGGCGGCAAGGAATGCGTCATCCGCGCCTGGGCCTGCGACGCCAAGGGGTGAGCTTGGCAAGCGCGGCGAAAATCAAGCCATGCCCCTCAGGTCAGTTCGTCGAGCAATGCCCTTGTGGCTCTTAGATCGGCGGTTTCGAAGCCCTCAGTGAAGGCGCCGAAAGCGGGCGTGAGTAGCGCGCAGGCATCACCGTGTCGCCCCTGATCATGCCAGAGGCGCGCCAGGTCGCGGGTGGCGCGGAGTTCGAGCGATCTGGCCCCTTGTGCGCGGGTTATCGCTATGGCCCGCGCAAAGCAGGCTTCGATCTCAGCGGCCGATGCACCTTGCACCTGCTTGAGCTCCCCCTCGATGCGGTCGAGCTCGCCCTCCCACATGTGTTCGTCGTTGGCCGCGACGAGGGCCTTCGCCTCGGCTATGACGCGCAGCCCCAATTCGGCCTGCCCAGCTCGCGCATAGGCCGCAGCGAGCATGCAGAGATACCGGGCTTGATACCACCCGACGCCGAGCGCTGCGCGATCGGCTGCATTCTGGCGCATGAGCGCGATACCGGCCTCGGTGGCGCCTTCTTGCACCATCGCCCAGCCGCGAAGAATCAGGCCATTGACGCGCCAGTAACCCAGGTTGTGCCGATCGGCCAGCCCAACGATCGCTTCTGCATGGGTTCGGACGCCCGGGACATCGCCGAGCAGTTCATCCAGGCCGGCCCCTGCGAAGTTGTGGACGTGCGCAGTGAGGTTCGCCTGATCCAACTCGGCCGCGCAGCGGAACGCCTCATTACTCGAACGGCGCGCCTGATCGGGTAATCCCAGGATCCAGAGGACCAGCGCAAGATAGGTGAGGGCCGAGACCTTCGGGTCATGAACGTAGTGCACCGGCTGCGATCGGTGCTGGCGCGCGTCGTATAGCTGCAGGATCGCCTCGAACTCGGACCGTGCCTTGAGAAACGCACCGGAGTGCATGGCCGTGATCCCGGCCAAGCGGTGGCTGGCAAGGCGAACCAGCGGATTCGGCAGGCGTTCGGATACATGCCGAGCCTCATCGGTCAGTCGCCGCATCGTTCGATGGTCGCCGCGTACGAAGTAATAGACGAACTCGCCGCTTAGCGTCGCGACGAGAGGCTCCGCCTCGCCGAGGCGCTCGCAGAGAACGCGTGCCCGGCTGTAGGCTGCGCCCGTTTGCGCTGCGGAATAGCCGTGCACGGCGATCAGGGGGGTGCCGATCGCGATCTGAAATTCGAGTTCCTTCCGATCCCGTTCGGGGCTTTCCGGAAGCACCTTCAATGCTTCCAATCCCCGGGTCAGATGCCGGATGGCTTCGAGATTGGCCGAGCGTTCGGCAGCTCGCTCGCCCGCTTTCAGCCAATAGCCGATGGCACGCTCGGTCTTGCGAGCTTCCGTCAAATGATGCGCCAGGAGTTCAGGCTCACGCGCGACCCGCTCGGGAAAGCGCCGCTCCACGACTTCGGCGATGCGCGCATGTAGCTGCTGCCGATCGCTGCGCAGAAGTGTGCTGTAGGCGGCATCCTGCACCAGAGCGTGCTTGAAGGTGTAAACGGACTCCGGCGGCGCTTCGTGTTGAAACACCAGTTCAGAAGCGACGAGCCGAGCCAGTTCGTTTTGCAGCTCCCGCTCGTTTTGGGTGGCGACGGCGCCGAGCAGCTCGTAGGAAAACTCGCGCCCGATGGCAGCTCCGGTCTGCGCTACCTGTTTGGCAGCTGGCCCGAGCCGATCGAGCCGCGCCAGGAGCGACGCGTGCAGTGTCGCGGGCAGGGCGAGCGCTGATGTGGATGCCCCTATGAGTGCGCCTTCTGCGTTGCCTCCGCCAGCGCGGGCCTCCAAAGCGGCTTTCGTCAACTCTTCGACAAAGAGCGGCACGCCGTCGGTGCGCGTGACGATCTGTTCCACCGTATCAGTGGGCAGAGCCTTGTTGCCAGCGACCCGCTGTACCAGCAGCGCACCCTGGCGCCGGTCCAGCCGGCTGAGTGCGATCATCGTCACGTGCGATCGTCCGCTCCAAGGCGGCGAAAACTCAGGGCGGAAGGTGATCAACTGGAGCACCGGCAGGCTTGCCACGCGATCTATTACACGATCCAGCAACTCACGCGAACTGGGGTCGATCCAGTGCATATCCTCGTAAATGATCAAGACCGGCTGGTGCTGGGTCAAGGCTACGAGTTGCCGGAGCAGCGCCTCGAACGTCTCCTCCTTCTTTCGCTGCGGATTGAGTTCGCATGGGGCGTACAGATCGTCGCTGGGAATGTTCAGCAATTCGGCAAGGAGGATCACGTCCGCGATTGGCGTCAAACTCTGTAAGAGCAGCGCCTCCAGCTTGTGGAGCCTGGCCCCGGGTGTGTCTTCCCGCTCAAACCCGGCGGCTCGTTCGAGCTGCACGATTGTCGGATGGAGAGCGCTGTTTTGGTGGTATGGCGAGCAGAAGTAGCGCAATCGCATGTGCGGCTCATCGAACAGGTGCTCTTCAAGCGCAACGCTCAGGCGCGACTTTCCAATGCCTGGCTCGCCCGTCAGCAACACGACCTGCCCTTCACCTTGCTTCGCCTGTGTCCAGTGCCGGAGCAGCCGCTGAATCTCCTCCTCGCGTCCGACGAGCGGGGCGAGCGCGGCGGCCGAATGCAAAGCCTCGAACCTGCTTTCGACTGCGCCTTCGCCTCGCACGCGCCACGCGGCCACTGGCGCGACGAAGCCTTTTAGCTCCACCTCGCCGAGTTCCTCGTACTCAAAGATCTCGCCTGTCAGCTTGCGCGTGCTTGCGGCGATTACGACGCTGCCTGGTTCCGCCAGGGCTTGCAGGCGCGCCGCGAGGTTGGGTGTCTCACCCACGACGCCGCGCTCCTGGGCTTCGCCCGCACCGACAAGATCCCCCACAACGACGAGGCCTGTGGCGATGCCCACCCGCACCTGAAGTCTCCCGCCCGGCGCAACCGGCACCGGCCGCGCGGTCGTCACAATTTCCAGACCCGCGCGAATCGCCCGCTCCGCGTCGTCCTCATGTGCCTGCGGGTAGCCGAAGTAGGCCAAGACACCATCGCCCATATACTTGGCGACGAAGCCATCGAAACGGTCCACAACCGTCTCAACGTCTTTGTGGTAGTCGCCGATCACCTCGCGCAGGTCTTCCGGATCGAGTCGTGACGCGAGCGCGGTTGAGCCGACAAGGTCGCAGAACATGACCGTGAGTTGCCGACGCTCGGCACCTTGGGACGTCGGCCTGGCGGGCGTGCCGACCGCTGACGATCGTTCCTGAAAAGCAGCACCGATCAAAGGAGCGCCACAGTTGCTGCAGTAACTATTGCCACTCGGATTCTCGCGGCCGCAGGCGCCACAACACTGTTGCAGCGGCGATCCACAGTTCCCGCAGAACCGGCTGCCATCCTGATTGGCGCTTCCGCAGCTCGGGCACTCCATGCTCGCCCTCCCGCTCGGAACGTCACAACAGTTTACACTAATATGCGTCTGGCGGCGAGCATCGTCAAAACTGGCGCGTACGCGTCGACCTCTCCCCTGGGGAGAGGTGCGACTTCCGCTGCGGAAATATTCAAGCTACGCTTGGCGCGAACAGTCCCAATCCCGTCATCGGCGCAAATCAATCATGCAATTCGACACCAAGATCGCGGTCATCATCCGGACCGACCTTGAAGCCTGGCAAAAACTCAACGTCGCTTCGTTCCTGGCCGGCGGCATTGCCGCAGCCTTTCCCGAATCTATCGGCGAGCCCTATGGCGACGGCTCCGGCACGAAATATCTGTCGCTGATCGGCCAGCCGATCCTGATCTACGGCGCCGACCGGCCGGCACTCACCCGCGCGCTCGAACGGGCGCTGGCGCGAAACGTCACGCCCGCGGTCTATACCGAGGACATGTTCAAGACCACGCATGACGCCGCCAACCGCGAGGTGGTCAGGGCGGTGATCCGCGCCGAGCTCAACCTGGTAGGCCTCGCGATGCGCGCCGAGCGCAAGGTGATCGACAAGATCGTCGACGGGCTGAAGTTTCACAGCTAGCGGGTGGAGCAAGCCTGAGCTGTTGGTCCGACATTGTGCCATGGCGGCCTCGTTGAAGGGGGACCTCAAAGCAGCCGCCGCGCTAACTGCTGAGTTGACTTGGTAAAATCAATCGTCGGACCGGACATCGTTGGTGCAGTGCTCGCCGCGCCAAACAGTCGAGCTCATCGCAAGACGCTGATCTGCCCGCCCAACCCGGCGCTGCAATTTAAGAGAAAAACCGAGGAACACTTGCCGTGACAGGCTTGTTCGTTCGTCGGGGCAGCACGAGGAGGCTACCATGAGGACACCTCAGCTCTCCGCATTAATGTTAGCTGTTCTTACCTTCAGCGCTGGCGCCGCGGAACCTCAGAAGCTGTGGGAGGCGAGTGGCTTCAAGAACCCCGAATCGGCAGTATTCGACCGGGCTGCGGGGGCCATCTATGTGTCGAACGTCAACGGCGATCCGATGAAAAAGGATGGCAACGGCTTTGTTTCAAAGCTCGGTTCGGATGGAAAGGTCGTAACAATCGAGTGGGTCAAGGGACTCGATAGTCCGACGGGGCTCGCGCTCGGCAATGGCAGGCTGTACGTCGCAGATGTGGACCGGATTGCGGAAATCGACCTCGCCAAGGGCGAAGTCCTGAACCGGTTCGAGGCACCCGGATCCAAGTTCTTGAACGACCTCGCGGCTGACAAGAGTGGACGGATTTACGCTTCCGATATGGTGTCAAACAGCATTTGGGTGCTCGACGGCGGCAAGCTGTCTCTGCTGACGCAGGATGACACGCTCGAAAATCCGAACGGGCTCCTCGTCGAGGACGGCCGGCTTGTGGTTGCGTCATGGGGCAAGATGGCGCCGGACTTCTCAACGAAGGTTCCCGGCCGCATGAAGGCGGTCGATCTGGCGACGAAGAAAGTGTCCGATCTGGGTAGCTCGACACCAGTCGGCAATCTCGACGGCGTCGAACCCGATGGCAAGGGCGGCTATCTTGCCACCGATTGGATGACCGGCGGGCTGTTCCGCATCGCGAGCAATGGCACAGCGACGCGCCTTCTTCCACTCGCGAAGGGGAGCGCCGACCTCGGGATGGGACCGGACGGGATTGTCATGATCCCGATGATGATGGAGGGCACTGTTGTGGCTTACAGAGTCGATACACGCTGAGAATACGAATGCGGCTGGCCTGAGCCGGGCGCGGCGCCTGATGAACTGCGACCCGACCCACGATAGTCGAGATCACCCATGACGCCGCCAACCGCGAGATGGTCAAGGGCGTGATTCGCGCCGAGCTCAATCTCGTCGGGATCGCGATGCGCGCCGAGCGCAAGGTGATCGACAAGATCGTGGACGGCTGAAGTTTTACACCGAGCAATATCGGGGGATCGTCACGTGTATCGACCGTTGCTCAGGTGGTCGCGTTCATAGGTGCGAAAGCCTCGTGCGTGGTTGCCGCGCGCGAAGGATGCCGAACGGGTCTTCCCGTTGGGCCAGCTTCCGATAGGTGGCCAGATCATCTTCCTGGAGCGCCGGTCCCTCGCCACGTCGCCCAACAGAGCCCACGCGTGGTCCCAACGACAGCGAGGTGCCAGCACCCGCATAAAGGTATCGGTCACCGTAAGCCCGCTTCAACGCCGAGAAGGTCGGCTCACCGGTGCAGTGGCCCGGGGCGATGTTCTCTACCTTGAACGTGTCCTTGAGCGCTGACACGGCTTTGGCAATGACCTCGTCTGATGCAACGACGAGGTGGAAGCCGCCGGCGATCAAGCGAATTCTGGGATTGATTGATGTCGCGGCCTCGACGATCTTTTCGATCCCGGGGTGCGCGCAGCCGACCACGAGCACGACGCCGTCCGCCGTGTTGACGGCGAGGGACAGCTCCTTCAGTTCCTTTGTGCCGGGGGCATCCGACACAAGTGCTATTAACGTGATGCCTGGGGCGATTTCCGTTGTCTTGTCGATCGGCTCGATATTGGCTCGCTGCCAGGCGGTGCCGAATTTCATGACTTCCGGCGGCTTGCCGTCGTAGTAGCGCATCTCCGGCGGCAAGGATTCGTCCTTTCGGTAGAAGCTCGATGGCAGCGACGAGCCATAAATTCCGAATCCTTCCCTGGGTGCGTAGATCTTCACCGTCGGATTCACGCTCAGAACATGGTTCAGGCCAGCCATGTGATCGGAGTGGCGGTGTGACAGCACCACGAAGTCGATGCTGGTGAGGTCGATGTTCTTCGCCTTGATGTTCGCTGCGAAGATGTCGGAGTCGTTGCCTGTGTCGAACAGGATTCGTTTGCCGGAGATTTCCACGAGCGCTGAGAAGCCCCAATCCTTTTTCATCGCCGTATCGGTGCCGAAAGCGTCGTAGAGGATTGTGATCTGGCCGGCGGGCTCAGCCGCCGCGATCCGCGTCGGAGCAACCGGGACGGCGGCGATGGCAAGAGCGGCCGCGAGAAACAAATTTGTGCGAAGTCCCATGGAAGTTCCTCCTCTTCGAGGCCCCCATTGCACCTGCTTGATCAGCGCATTGAAAATTACGCCCTGTTTCCGGAGGTGTCACTACAAATGGCGTCCACCCCAGCGTTGCTGCCATACAGCGCCTGCCGACCGTGCCCGGCTCAATCTGGTAGGCCTCGCCATGCGCGCCGGGCGCAAGGTGATTGACAAGATCGTCGACGGGCTGAAGTTTCACAGCTAGCGCGTGGGGCCGATAAATTCAAAACGGCCGGCCGACGCGGCTTTGAAGGCCTCGTGCAGGGATGTGAGCAGGGATGATCAGGAGGGCTGAGGAACGAGACGCGTCCAGTCTGGCTGCGGTGAGCATCGAAGTCTGGGTGAACACGTATCTCCGGGATGGCGTCAGTCCGTTATTCGCGGACTATGTGCTTTCGGAATTCACGGCGCAGAAGTTTCGTAACGCGATCGGCGATCCCGATCTGGCGATCTGGGTATCGGAGAACCGGACGGGAATTGATGGTTTCGTGACTGTTTGTTCGACGGCCGCGCCGCCGCAGGCCGATTGTTCGCCGCTGGAAATCACCACCCTGTATGTTCAACCGAGGCACCAGGCGGGCGGAAGGGGCGGCGCGCTGTTGCGTCATGCCCTGGACCACTGCCGGAACATGGGCGGCGAAAACGCCTGGCTGAAGGTCGAAGCCAAAAACCGCCGGGCCATCGGCTTCTATCTCCGGCATGGTTTTACCAGGATCGGCTCCACGGATTTTGTGATCGGCGATCAGGCTTACGAAAACCATGTGATGAGAACGAACCTTCGGCATCCCGTTGACTGACCTGCGACGGCGCGGGCTACGAACTCGCCATCTTGCGGCACGGCTGCAAAACGCAAATACTCCCCCTAGTTGGATTCCCGGAGGGGAGTTCGGCCAAGAAAGCCCGGGGGCGGGCAACAAGGGAGAAGACGTCATGGCGCGGGAAACCGGCGGCAGTGCGGCTGATGGCAATGGCTTCGATACCAGCCGGCGCAGATTTTTGGGCAGTTCAGGTCTTGTGGCGCTGGGCGCGGCAATCGGCGGCGGCCTGCCGCTGTCGCGCAACGGCATAGGCATTCCGGAGGCCCACGCGCAGGCCGCCGCGCCGGCCGCGGCCAAGGGACCGCAATATCTGAAATTCCCCGGCAAGCACGAAGGCCTCGTCGTGCTCGGCGAAAAGCCGCTGGTCGCCGAGACGCCGGAAAGCCTGCTCGACGACGACACCACGCCGATCGAAAAATTCTATATCCGCAACAACGGGCAGATCCCCGAGGAGACCAAGGATCCCGACGCCTGGAAGATTACCATCGACGGCGAGGTCAACAACAAGATCGAGATCACGCTCGGCGAACTGAAATCGAAATACAAGGCCGTGACGCGGCGCATGGTGCTGGAATGCGGCGGCAACGGCCGCGCGGGATTCTCGCCGCCGGCGCGCGGCAACCAGTGGACCAATGGCGGGGCAGGCTGCGCGGAATGGACCGGCGTGCCGCTCGCCGACCTGCTCAAGAAGGCCGGCCTCAAGCCATCAGCGAAATACACCGCGCATTATGCGGCCGACCTGCATCTGTCGGGCGACGCCAGCAAGCCGACCATCTCGCGCGGCGTGCGGCTGGAGAAGGCGATGGACCCGAACACGTTGATCGTATGGGCCATGAACGGCAAGCCGCTGCCGAACATTCATGGCGGGCCGGTGCGTTTGGTTGTGCCGGGCTGGGCGGGTTCGGCCTCGCAAAAATGGCTGACGCGCATCACCATCCGCGACAAGGAGCACGACGGCCCCGGCATGACGGAGTTTTCCTATCGGCTCGCGATCAAGCCGATGGTGCCCGGCGGCAAGGCCGATCCGGCGAATTTCCGCATTCTTGAGTCGATGCCGGTGCGCTCCATCATCACCAATCCCGCGAATGGCGCCAAGTTCGCCGCCGGCACCAAGGAGCTGAAACTGCGCGGCGCCTCCTGGGCCGGCGATCTCACCGTCAGGCAGGTGGATGTCTCGACCGATTTCGGCGCGAACTGGCAGCGCACCACGCTGGAAAAGCCGAAGAACAAATATGACTGGCAGCGCTGGACCGCGACCATCAAGCTGCCGAGCGACGGCTATTTCGAGATCTGGGCGCGCGCCACCGATTCCAGGGGCGCGATGCAGCCGCATCAGGCCGGCTTCTGGAATCCGCAAGGCTATGGCGGCAACGCCATGCACCGCATCGCCGTGCTGGTCGGATGATGCGGCGTTTTGCGTGGCTCGCTTTGGCCGGCATGCTCTTGATAGTGCCGGCCATGGCGCAAACGGGTTTCACGCCGCGCGACGAAAGCCCGGAGGAGTTCGCCGCGGGCGCCGGTCGCGACGAGACCTTCTACGCCTGTACCGCCTGCCACGGTTTTCGGCTGGTGGCGCAGCAGGGCATGACGCGCGCGCAGTGGGAGGATTCGATCAACCTGATGATCCGCCGCCACAACATGCCGCCGCTCGACGACAAGGACCGCGAAAGGGTGCTGACCTATCTCGAGACGGCCTATCCGCCGCGCGCGCCGGCGGGCCGGGGAGGCTGGGTGAACCCATTTGCGAAGTGAATGCCCGGATATCTGGCTATGCTCTTGACGCAGCCGCGCGCCAGGCCAGAATGGCTGGCAGCTTGCGCCGGGAGGCGGTCATATGAGGTTTTTGATTACTGCGCAGGATACGGCGGGAAACGTGACCCTCAACCGGGGGTCGGTTCCGGCTGCGTTGAAGAAAGCCGCGGAACTGATATCGGACGGCTGCTGGAACGTCGAAATCGTAACGCCCGATGGGGCCACCTATCAGCCCGGCGAGTTCGATCAGTTGAGGGACCGGGTTGGCGCCGCGGGCCCCGACAGGTCGCTGACGACGCAATAGCGGACATCTATTTTTCAGCGCTCTCAATGTCAGCTATTTGATGCGCGGGCACGCAAGTCCGTACCGAAACGTGCGTCGGTTTCTTGACGCACTCTGCTCGTCCTCACTCTGTTCGTCCTGCTGAGTTGCCAGGAATTACCCCTCCAGGGTAAATCCAACCCGCAGGGTGACCTGGTAATGGCGCACGGATCCATCCTCGATGTGGCCTCTCGTTTGTACCACTTCGAACCATTTCATGGAGCGAACGGTCTTTGATGCGCGGGTTATGGCGTTCTGAATGGCATCTTCGATGCTTTTCTCGGAGGATCCGACGAGGTCCAGGATCTTGTAAACGTGATCCTTCATTTCGGTGTTTGGCATGGCGAAGCTCCGTTGGAATGTCAGCGGGGCAATCTGGGTTCACCGCCTCCGCTGTGGCATTTGATCCGACTGTGAGCCAACTCCATGCCCTCATCCGAGTTCCGACGACTTAGTTATGATGGGCGAGGGCCACATGATGTGAAGTCCACTTCGGCTCTGGAACGGACACGCGCAACGGTCACGCGACGTCCGCTCGTTTCCAGAGCGGACGTCACGCTGCGCCTGGGCGTGATCGTGGTCTGCGATATCAGACAGCACCAAGCCTTGCCGAAATCGAAGAACCGCCGCTACCGCACCGCGATCGGCGACACCGTCGAGCCCGAGCCGCCCTGAATCTTGAGCGGCTGCATCACGAAGGCGAACTCGCCGACGCCCTTCTGCGCGAGCTCGTCGAGCTTGAGGTTCTCCAGCAAATGGATGCCGTTCACCACGAGCGCGACCTGGTGCACCGGAAGCGACAATTGCTTGTCGGGGTTGGGCGCGACCTCGACCGGCCAGTTGTCGGCGCCGAGCAGCATCGGGTCCTTTGCGGCAAGCCAGAGCGCGGCCGGCACGCCGATGCCCGGGCAGGATTTCACGTAGCGAGGATTGTCCTTGCCGTAGAGCTTGCCCCAGCCGGTGTGGATGATGACGGCGTCGCCGGGCTGCAGCGTCAGGTTTTGCTTCTTCAGGGCGCCCTCCAGATCGTCCACGGTGATTTCGTAATTGTCGCCAAGCATCTCGACGCCCTTGAAGCCCGCGACGTCGATCAGGACGCCGCGCGTGAACAGCGCGCCGACATTGTGGATACCGAACTTCTTGAAGCCGGTGCGATCGACGTTCTCGGCGACCTTCTGGCAATTGTACCAGCTGTTGAGATGGGTCTGGTGCGCAAAACCGTCGAACTGGGTGCCGACCTGGCCGAGCTCGGTGATGATGATCTCCTCGTTCGAGCCGCGCATGTTGGAGAACTCGTTCATGAACGTGCGCTTGGCGTGCACGTCGAAGCGCCGCGTTCCGAAGAACGCCATGCTGGGGCCGAGCACATGCGCGAGTTCGATCACCTCGCCGGTCTTGATCAGCTTGGCGGCGTTCATCACGGCCGCGGGCTTCTGGTGATTGCCCGAACCGCGCTCGTCGGCCGCGCCCCATTTCGACGGACAGCGCTGGCTTTCCTCCGGAACGGTCCAGGTCGGCGCTTGCGCGTAGGCGGCGGCGGAAAACGCAAGCGCGATCGCCGCACCCAATGTGAATGCTTTCATCTGTATCCTCCCAAGTGAGGCGCTCTGAGACGGCACCCCGGGGCAAATAATGCGGGTCTTATACAGGCGGTTTCAAGTCCGATCACGTGCCTGAGACGATGTGCCATCGAGGGTTGCATCGCGCAATGGCAGCAGGTCGCAAGGCTGCAGTGCACTAATTGGTCAGTTTCGCGCTTCCACGCACGTCTCGAAGTTCGTTATGATGAGGTCCGAATGGTCCCGGAAGGGCTTTGCCCCGGCCAATGGACCCGCAATTCAAGGGAGTGAGCCCATCATGAAACGCCGTACATTCCTCACAGGCGGCGCCGTGGCCGGCGCGACGACGCTGATTGCGGCGCCTGCGATCGCGCAAGCAGCGCCCGAGATCAAATGGCGCCTGACCTCGAGCTTTCCAAAGTCGCTCGATACCATTTTCGGCACCGCGCAGACCTTTGCGAAATACGTGGCTGACGCCACCGACAACAAGTTTCAGATCCAGACCTTTGCGGCGGGCGAGATCGTGCCCGGCCTGCAGGCGCTCGATGCCGTGAGCTCGGCGACCGTCGAGATGGCGCAAACGCCGCTCTATTTCTACATCGGCAAGGAGCCGGCGCTCACCTATGCGACCGGCGCGCCATTCGGCATGAACCATCGCCATCAGCATTCCTGGTGGACGTTCGGCGGCGGTGCTGAGCTCTGCAACGAGGCGCTGAAACCTTTCAAGACGCATGCGATCCTGTGCGGCAACTCCGGTACGCAAATGGGCGGCTGGTTCCGCAAAGAGATCAAGACACCAGATGATCTCACCGGCCTCAAGTTCCGCATCGCCGGCATGGGCGGCCATGTACTCGCCAAATTGGGCATCGTGCCGCAGCAGATCGCGGGCGGTGAGGTCTATTCGGCGCTCGAGAAGGGATCGATCGATGCCGCGGAGTTCGTCGGTCCCTATGATGATGAGAAGCTCGGCTTCTACAAGGTGGCGAAGTACTACTACTTCCCCGGCTGGTGGGAAGGCGGCGCCATGTTGCACATGATCGTCAACGAAGAGAAGTGGCATGCGCTTCCCAGGCAGTACCAGGCGGTCCTCAACCAGGCCGGTTCGGCCGCCGGCGCGTGGATGACCGAAAAATACGACAGCGTAAATCCTGCCGCCCTGAAGCGGCTTGTCGCCGGCGGGGCGGAGCTGCGCGCGTTCCCGCAACCGGTCATGGAGGCCTGCTACAAGGCAACGCAAGACCATCTGAACGAAATTGCCGAGAAGGGCGCGCTCTTCAAGAAGACCAAGGAGAGCCACGACGCGTATATGAAGGAAGTGCTGTTCTACACGCAGATCGCGGAAAACTATTACGACAACTTCCTGCTCAGCAAAATGCGCAAGGGCTGAAGCGCGCGTCATCGATGTCCGATCGCCGGGGGCCACCGTGAACAACATGCCGCGCGTTTCGGTGGCCGCCATATTCGCTCTGGTGGCGGCATGTGTCGTGACGTTGATATCGACGGCCGCGCTTGGGGCTTGCAAGACGACGCTGCACGGAGAACTCGTGGCGTATGATGATCCAAAGCGACTCTTTCCCGTCGTTCCTCAGAAGTGGCTATCTTTTTGGCTCGGTGAGATGGTGCAAGAGAACGGCCGCAGGGTGGAGAAGAACTTTCAGTCGTTCGGATTCCCGAATACCAAGACGACTTTTCCTATTCCATTCGCGCTAAATATCGATTCGCCAAAAGACTGCCCAGTGGAACTTAATCTATACGTGACCGGCTCCGACCACCTCGGCTTTCACTATGAATTTCCGCTGAACGGCTCGAAAAAAATCAACCTTGAGAAGTTTGAGAGCATTCGCGTTTTTCCGCCGAGTTTCTGAATGCATGAAAACTTTCAAGCATTTTCGTGCTGGCTCGGCGGCCTTTCAGATGTCCAGCAAATGTAGCCCGGATGAGCCAGCGGGTTGCGCGAATGCACGGGCCGTTGGCTCATCCGGCTACCTGCTGAAGTTTCACAGCCGGCGCGTGGACCGATAAATTCGGAGCGGCCGGCGATGAACCCTACATTCCAATAAATCCACGCAGCTTTTTGACCGTTTCAGCGGCGTCCTCGGCTTCCTCGGTCGTCAGGACGATGATCTCGCCAGTACGCTCGTGCAAGACGCTGTGATGGATGGCCGCGCCTGAAAGGCCGTCGACGTTCGACTTCACCGCGATGTCGTCGATATTGGAGAGCGGGAATTCGACGGGCTTTCTGTTCCACAGCAGTATTTTTTGCTGCAGCGTGGCCTTGCCGGAATCCTTGTCGAGCGTAAGCGTCGTTGAGCCTGCTTTCAAGACGAGCTTGCCCGGAGCTTCTTCGATACTAGCCATGGCAGGTCCCCTCGCTGGTTCCCTACATTCACATGTCAGATATCGGGTGATGCACCGATAGACGGTTGTATCGCCGGAAATTTTCGCAAGATTTACGGGCCGTGTCGAGCGGCAAATTGACGCCAGCGCCAGACGTACGGCGTTGGGCGGCTTCCGACATGGTCATCCGGCGACGGCTAGATCGCACCAGCAGACATTTGCCGGGACGTCGAATCAACCGGCTATCCCGGGCTCACTCGACGAGTTTCCAATATGAGTCTTTTCGAACCACTTTGCCGGCGCGGAAGGTGTAGAAGTCGCAACCTTGGACTTCCAGCTTCTTGCCATCCCGACCGGTGCCGGTGAGGCACCATTTCGAAATGCCGGTTTGAGATTCCGAATCCACGAAATGCTCGGCGTTCCCGTAATGGACGTCGGGCAGTCCTTCAAAACGCGCGGCCAGCCCTTGCCGCACATTCTGCTTGCCCTCAAACCGGGAGCCATACGGCTTATTCCCCCTTGGCATCTCCAGAACGCAATCATCAGCAAAGAAACTCATGATCCGATCCAGATCGTGTGCGTTAAACGCGTCACAGATCTCTATTAGCCTGGCTCGAATATCCATCTGCGCCTCGCTCGACTTCAACACACCTCTATTTCGGCAGGCTAACGCTTCATAACTTAGTCAATCACGTCATCCTGGCGCGGGCAACGCTTTGGGGCGAGGCCTCGGGCAACGTATTGGCTGTGAGTGCGCTCACCAGCGCGGGCAGCCGCGCTGGAAAAGCGCTGCGCGTAAAATCTAATTTGCTGAACAGATTCCCTGTCGCCCCAAATCAGTGGCTATTTCCGCGCTGTCCCGCCTCGACAAGAGGGGCGTATCGCGATCGTCACGAACGCGAGGCGGGATGCGGTGGACGCGAGCCGCGAGAATGCGAACGTGTATCTCAATGACGACTGAACCAGGAATCTTGTAGCCCGGATGGAGCGCAGCGAAATCCAGGGGCAGTGTCGATGCGGTCAAGGAATCCAGGATTGCGCTGCGCTCCATCCGGGCTACGTGGATGGGCCGTCGCATGCCGGATACCCCGCATGTGTGGGATATGACGATCCGTTGGCGACACGCAAAATCCTCAAGGCGGGCAGCGCGAGCGAGTTTCACCGGCGTCGGTCACGGCCATGTGAAGCCTGCTTTTTCATCTCGGATTGACAATGACTGACCAGTCAGTCATATTTTGAATATGACGGAAACGAGCAACAAGACGCCCAGGAAAACCGGCCCGAAACCCGCCAATCGCCGGGTCGGGGAGACGGCATCGGCCGCTCCGGCGCCGCCCAAGCCCGCCTCCAACCGCGCCGAACGCGCGGCCGAGCGGCGCGGGGCGATCATCGAGGCGGCGATGGACGAATTCATCGCGCGCGGGTTTGCCGCGACGCGGCTGGACGACGTCGCCAAGCGGGCCGGTGTCGCCAAGGGCACGATCTATCTGCACTTCAAGGACAAGGAATCGATGTTCGAGGAGCTGATCCGCACCGCCATCGTGCCGATGATCAACCGCCTCTGGAGCACGCCACCGCAGCCCGGGGCGTCGGTACGCGACATGGTGGAGGGCTTTGCCAAAACCTTCATCGAGGAGGTGGCGACCACGCGCCGCGGCGACCTCGTGCGGCTGATCGTGGCCGAAGGCCCGCGATTTCCTGAAGTGGCCGACTTCTACTACCGCGAAGTGGTGTCGCGAGGCCTCGGCGGCATGCGCGCGCTGATCGAGCTCGGCATCGCGCGCGGCGAGATCAAACAGAAAAACCTGGCGCGGTTTCCGCAAATCATGGTGGCGCCCGCGCTCATCGCCGTGATCTGGCAGAGCCTGTTCAGCAGACATGCGCCACTGGACGCCCTCGAAATGTTTCGGGTGCATCTCGATCTGATTTTTGGCGAACGGAGGACGACATGACTTCGTCGCGAACGATAACGATCCTGGCCGCGCTGGCGCTCGCCGCCGTGCTCACCGGCTGCACGGAGCGCAAGGACCCGGGATTTCAGGGCTGGGTCGAGGCCGACATGATCTTCGTCAGCCCGGATGAAAGCGGGCGCGTGACCAGGCTCAACGTGCGCGAGGGCGACGAGGTGAAGCCGGGCATGCAGCTCTATTCGGTCGACGACGATCTGCAGCAGGCCGACCTCAATCAGAACAAGGCCACGCTCGCCAACGCGCAGCAGACCTACGATCGCGCGTCGTCGTTGAGCAAGACCGGCTCCGGCACGCAGGCCAACCTGGATTCGGCGACCTCGGCGTTGCGGGTGGCGGAAGCCCGCGTCAACACCTCGCAGACCCGGCTGGCGCGGCGCAGCGGCTTTGCGCCGGTCGGCGGCACCATCCAGCAGATCTATTTCCGCGAAGGCGAAATGGTGCCGGAGCGGCGGCCGGTCTTGTCGATCATGCCGCCCGGCAACATGAAGCTGCGCTTCTTCGTGCCGGAAGCGGAATTGCCAAAGCTGTCGATCGGCGACGAAGTGAAGGTGACCTGCGACAATTGCGCGGCCGATCTCACGGCAAAGATCTATTTCATCGCGACGACCGCCGAGTACACCCCGCCGGTCATCTACAGCCTCGATGAGCGCAACAAGCTGGTCTACCTGATCCAGGCGCGGCCGAGCCGGCCTGATGTGCTGCGCGTCGGCCAGCCGATCAGCGTGTTTCTCAACCCTCGAACGCCAATGGCGGACAAGCGATGAGTCCGGCTCCCGCATCAGGCCCCGACATCGCCATCAACGTCGAGGGCCTGTCAAAATCATTCGGCGGCCGCGAGGTCGTGCATGACCTTTCGATGCAGGTGAAGCGCGGCTCGATCTACGGCTTCCTTGGGCCCAACGGCTCCGGCAAGACCACCACCATCCGCATGCTGTGCGGCCTGCTGACGCCGGATGCCGGCGAGGGCACCTGCCTCGGCTACGACATTCGCCGCGACGCCGACAAGATCAAGCGCCAGGTCGGCTACATGACGCAGCGCTTCAGCCTGTATCAGGATCTCTCGGTGCGCGAGAACCTCGAATTCGTCGCGCGGCTCTACGGCATGCGCGACGCGCGGGGGGCCGCACGCGACATGATCCAGCGGATCGGACTGAACGGCCGGGAGGAGCAACTGGCCGGCGAGCTTTCCGGCGGCTGGAAGCAACGGCTGGCGCTCGGCGCCTGCACGCTGCCCAATCCGCGATTGCTGCTGCTGGACGAGCCGACCGCCGGCGTCGATCCCAAGGCGCGGCGCGATTTCTGGAACGAGATCCACGCGCTCGCAGCCGACGGGCTGACGGTCTTGGTCTCGACCCATTACATGGACGAAGCCGAGCGCTGTCACGAGATCGCCTATATCGCCTATGGCCATTTGCTGGCGCACGGCACCGTGGACGAGGTGATCGCGAAATCGGCGCTGTCGACCTGGACGGTTTCCGGCGACGACCTCAACGGGCTTGCGACAGAGCTTGCCGGAAAGCCGGGCGTCGACATGGTGGCGCCGTTCGGCACCAGCCTGCACGTCTCGGGGCGTGACAAATCCGCGCTTGAGGCGACCATCGCTCCCTATCGCAATACGAGTGGATGGCACTGGCAGGATAGCGAGCCGTCGCTCGAAGACGTGTTCATCGATCTCATGACCCGCTCAAAGGACAATTTCCAATGAGTGCGACCGAAGCTGTTCATCCCGTGGACGAGGCGAGGGAGCCGGCCTTCGGCTTCTGGCGCCGCAGCTATGCGATGCTGGTGAAGGAATTCATCCAGCTCCGCCGCGACCGCGTCTCGTTCGCGATGATCGTGATGATCCCAGTGATGCAGCTATTGCTGTTCGGCTATGCCATCAACACCACGCCGCGCCATCTGCCGACAGCGGTATTGATCCAGGAGGACAGCGATCTGGCGCGCTCGGTGCTGAAGGCGATGGAGAATACCAGCTACTTCCGCTTCACCCGCGAAGTGCACAGCGTCGCCGAATTCGACGACCTGCTGCAGTCCGGCAAGGTGCTGTTTGGCGTGGAGATCCCGCGCGGCTTCGAACGTGCGGTGCGGCGCGGCGACAAGCCGGCGCTGCTGGTTGCGGCGGATGCGACCGATCCGGTCGCATCCGGCACGGCGCTCGGAACGCTCGGCGTCGTCGTGCAGACCGCGCTCGCGCACGACCTCCACATCGGCGATCCGCCCGCGATGCCTTTCGAGATCAGGGCGCATGCCCGCTATAATCCGGCCGCGGAATCGCGCCTCAATATCGTGCCGGGCCTCGTCGGCACCATCCTGACCATGACCATGCTGATCTTCACCGCGCTGTCGGTGACGCGCGAAATCGAACGCGGCACCATGGAAAGCCTGCTGTCGATGCCGATCAAGCCGGTGGAGGTGATGTTCGGCAAGATCATTCCCTACGTGATCGTCGGCTTCATCCAGGCAACACTGATTGTCAGCATCGGGGTCCTGCTGTTCGGGGTGCCGATCCTCGGCAGTGTTACACTACTCGCGGCGCTGACGACGCTGTTCATCACCACCAACCTGTCGATCGGCTACACCTTCTCCACCATCGTGCAGAACCAGTTGCAGGCGATGCAGATGTCGATGATGTTCTTCCTGCCCAGCATTCTGTTGTCCGGATTTATGTTTCCGTTCGCAGGCATGCCGGTCTGGGCGCAGTATCTCGGCGAGGCTCTGCCGCTGACCCACTACATCCGCATCGTCCGCGCCATCATGCTGAAGGGCGCCGCGCCTTCCAACCTGCAATACGATACGATTGCACTCATTGCACTGATGCTGATCGCGATGACGATCGCCGTAACACGCTTCCGTCGCACGCTCGATTGAGGCATATAGTCGATGTCAGTTGATCGACGTCATTCCGGGGCGATGCGGAGCATCGAACCCGGAATCTCGAGATTCTCAGGTGCGCAATTGCGCGCCATAGTTCACGCTGCGCGTGCTCCGGAATGACAGGTGAGGGGATGGCAGGGTTCTGGGGCAAAGCGAAGAACGATAAAGACACAGGCGTGTCGGCCGACTTCCAGCGCGCGCTGATGCAGGAAGTGATGACGACCGAGCTGTTGCGCATCAAGGCCCTGATCGCAACCACCGCGCTGCTCGCCATCATCCTGTGCACCGTCTACTTCTTCGCAGCCGAGGCGGTGAGCCGCGTCTGGCACGGCAATCTCAAGCCGGAATATCTCTATTCGATCATCGTCCCGTTCATCCTGTTCGAGCTGTGGGTGCATAGCCAGATCACCCGCCATATGCGGCAGGGCCGCGACCTCCCGGTGATCCGGCGCTATCTCGGCGCGCTGATCGAGACCTCGATGCCGACGGTCGCGCTGGCGCTGCACATCAACAGCATGGGATCGGTGGCCGCACTCGGTTTCGTGACGCCGATGATCTATTTCATCTTCATCATCCTCTCCACGCTGCGGCTGGATTTCTGGCTCTCCACCTTCACCGGCGCCGTCGCCGCCGTTCAATTGTTTTGCATGGCGATGTTCTATCATCCGGCGGTCGGCGACCAGGCCGAACCCCTCTATTATCACGCCGCGCGCAGCCTGATTATTCTGATCTGCGGCGTGCTCGCCGGCGCGGTCGGACATCAATTGCGGCGGCAGTTCGAGGCCAGCATCAAGGCGGCGACCGCGCGCGACCGCATCACCAATTTGTTCGGCCAGCACGTCTCGCCGCAGGTGGTCGAACGCCTTATGGCCGAGGGCACCACAGCCGACAGCGACATCCGCCGCGTCGCCGTCATGTTCGTCGATTTCCGCAGCTTCACCGCCGGCGCGCGCACGCGCACGCCGCAGGAAGTGGTCGACCGGCTCGATGGTGCCTTCGCCGTGCTGGTCGAAATTCTCGACCGCCACGGCGGCATCGTGAACAAATTCCTGGGCGACGGATTCCTGGCGTTGTTCGGCGCACCCCTCCATGCGCCGGACCCCGCGCACAGAGCCGTTGCCGCGGCGCGCGAGATGCTGGAAGCCAATTCAAGGATCAATGAGGAGACGAGCTGGCCGCTGCGCATCGGCATTGGCATCCACATCGGCGAAGTGGTCGCCGGCAATATCGGCTCGCCGCGGCGCAAGGAATACACCGTGATCGGCGACACCGTGAATTTTGCCTCACGGCTCGAAGCGCTCAACAAGGACTTCAATTCGCAGTTCCTGATTTCGGAAGCGGTTCGCGACGCGCTCGGCGAAGCCTGCGACGACGCCGTCTCGCTCGGCGAGGTCGAGGTCAGAGGCTATGAGCAGCCGATGGCCGTGTGGCGGTTGGGATAAGGGAGTATCGAAATGCAGCGTCGCTACATTACTGTGGACGTTTTCACCGACCGCGCCTTCGGTGGCAATCCGCTTGCCGTCGTGCTCGACGCCGGCGGGATGTCGACTGAACAGATGCAGGCAATCGCCACCGAGTTCAACTATTCGGAGACGACCTTCGTGCTGCCGCCGCGCGATAGCGCCAACGACGCGCAGGTGCGCATCTTCACGGTGAACCGGGAGCTGCCGTTTGCAGGTCACCCGAATGTCGGCACCGGCTTCGTGCTGGCGACGCTGGCGGAAAAGCCGCCGGCGCGGCTGTTGTTCGAGGAGGGAGCGGGACTCGTGCCGGTTGAGATCGTGACCGAGCGGGGCAAGGTCGTCAGCACCGAATTCACCGCGCCGCAGCCGCTGAAGCGGATGTCGCATCTCAGCGCCGAGCAGGCCGCAGCTCTGCTTTCACTGTCGGCGAGCGATGTGAGGGCCGACCGGCATCCGCCGCAGGTCATCTCGGTGGGACTATCATTCGTCGCGGTTGAACTTGCCTCGCGCGAGGCGCTGCGACGGGCGAGACCTGACGCGACGGCGTTCGCAAAAACCTTCCCGTGCGACGGCAGCGACGCCGTCTATTTCTACACGCGCGATGTGCCGGCCGACGAAAAGCCGTGCGATCTGCAGGCGCGAATGGTTCACCCCGGTGCCAGCGGGCTCTCCGAAGACCCGGCCACCGGCAGCGCGACGGCGGCCTGTGCGGCGCTGCTTTCCGATCTCGATGACATCAAGGACGGGGAATTGCGATTGAAGATCGGGCAGGGCGTCGACATGGGCCGGCCCAGCCTGCTGCTGACGCGCGTCCGCAAGAAAGATGGCGCGGTTGCTTCCATTCACGTCGGCGGCGGCTGCGTGAAGATCATGGAGGGAACGTTCCGGCTTGAGGGTATCTTGTAGCCCGGATGGAGCCAACGGGTCGCGCGAATGCGCGCCCGATGACAGGCTCCGCGTAATCCGGGGCAGGTCGATCCGCCTGCTGCACCGTTCCCGGATTGCGCTGCGCTCCATCCGGGCTACCGGCCACGTTTTACACCCGCGGCGCGACCAGATTCTCCACCTTCACGCCGTCGCGCTCCTCGATGATCTCCGCGATCCATTGCCGGTGACAATGGGTGTGGTCGCGCTCATAACAGAGAATGCACACCGGACCCGATTGCTTCACCAGCGCCGACAACTCGTCGAGTTGCTCCCGGGCCTGGGCCGTCTTCAGATGCGCCGAATAGATCTTGTGCAACAGGCCGAATTTCCCGCTGCGCGCGGCCTCGCGGCCGCTCTTCGGCGTCCCGAGGCCCTTGAGGTGCAGATAGGAAATGCCGCGCTCGTCGAGACCTGCGGCGAGTTGATTCTTGGAAAAGCCCGGCCGCCGCGAGGACGCGACCGCACGCACGTCAACCAAAAGCTTCACGCCGGCGCCCTCCAATTCGTCGAGCACCGCCTTCGAAGGCGTCTGCTCGTAACCGATCGTGAAGAGGAGGCGTTTGATCTTGCGGGCCATGTCGATCCAGACATTATGTCGCTGGCGCAAGGCTACGGTAATGGTCGATCGATTGCTACATCCGCGTTGTGGCCGGAGGTGGCGTGTCGCATAGTCCTGCGAAAGAGCCGGTCGATGGCCATTCTCGCTGGGGGAAACAAGATGAACCGAATTAGCCGCTCATTGTGGACACTCGCGCTTCTCGTTTGCGGCGTTGCCGCAGCGCACGCCCAGACCGGCTATCCCGATCGTCCGGTGAAAATCATCGTCCCGATCGGTCCCGGCGGCAGTTACGATCTGGTCGGGCGGCAGCTTGCGGATGCGCTGTCGAAGCGGATGGGGCAGGCCTTCGTCGTCGAGAACAAGCCGGGCGCCGGAACCGTCGTCGGCACGCAGGCAGCAAGCCAGAGCGAGCCGGATGGCTACACGCTGGTGGTCGGCGGGCTTTCCAACATGGCGTTCAATTCGGCGCTGTATTCGAAGCTCGCTTACGATCCGCGCAAGGATTTCGTACCGGTCGCGCTGATCTACAAGTTCGGTTACGTGATGGTCGGCCGCAAGGATTTGCCGCATGGCAAGCTGGCGGACATCGTCGCCGCCGCAAAGGCCAACCCGGGCTCGATTTCGGTGGCGACCGCCGGCGTCGGCACCGGCCAGCATCTGGTGGCGGCCGCGTTCATGAAGGCGGCCGGCGTAAAATTTCAGGAGATACCCTACAAGGGTTCGCCGCCGGCCTTCACCGACCTGCTCGCCGGCCGTATCGACCTGTTCTTCGATTCGAACGCTGCTGGGCTGCCTTACGTGCAGTCAGGTCAGGCGAAGGGCATTGCGGTGCTGGCGTCGAAGCGCAGCCCGCTGGCGCCCGACGTGCCGACGATGTCGGAAGCCGGCGTGCCCGGCCTCGATGTCGATTCCTGGCTCGGGATATTCGCACCCGCAAAGACGCCGCCGGATGCGATCGCAAAACTGCGGAAGGAAATCCGCGCCTCGCTGCCCGAACTCAAGGAGCGTTTCGAGAAGAGCGGCGGAGAGGTGTGGGATCTGCCGGATGACAAGCTCGACGCCTTCGTCGCCTCCGAATACGACAACTGGACAAAACTGATCCGCGAGGCCGGTATCAAGCTCGATTGACCGCGAAATTATTTGACGCGTTCGATCAGCTCCATCGCGCCCGCCGGCGCGCGCACCTTGCCCTCGTGGATGACGTAAGCGAACACGTCGCGCGGCGTCTTGGCGGACTTGGCCTTGTCGACGCGCGGCAGATCGTCGGGCTCGCCGCCGCCGGCCCAGGCCTGAAAGCGCTTGGCCCAGGCGTCGAGCTGCTTCGGCGGATAGCAGGTCTTGAGCTCGTCATTGCCCTTCTGCAGCCGCGCATAGACGAAGTCGCTGACGACGTCGGCAATCGCCGGATATTTGCCGTGCTCGGCGAATACGACGGGCGTCTCGAACTTGCGCAGCAACGCGATGAAGTCGGGCACGCAGAAACTGTCATGCCGCACCTCGACGACGTGGCGTAGCGCGCGCCCTTCGAGTTTGCGCGGCAGCAGTTCGAGGAACTTGCCGAAATCGGCTTCGTCGAATTTTTTGGTCGGTGCGAACTGCCACAGCACGGGACCGAGCCGGTCGCCGAGTTCCAGCACGCCGGAATCATAGAAGCGTTTTACGGAATCGCCGGCCTCCGCCAGCACACGGCGATTGGTTGCGAAGCGCGGCCCCTTCAACGAAAACACGAATCCGTCCGGCACCTCGCGCGCCCATTTGCGAAAACTCTCCGGCTTCTGCGAGCCGTAATACGTACCGTTGATTTCGATCGAGGTCAGCTTCGAGGCGGCGTAGGACAGCTCCTTCGCCTGCGTCAGCTTCTCGGGATAAAACACCCCGCGCCACGGTTCGAAGGTCCAGCCGCCGATGCCGATATAGATGTTGCCGCTGTTTTTCGCGGTCGATTTCGAAGGCTTGCTCACGGGAGGGCTCGTCGGAAAATGGGGGAGGGAGCTAGTGCATGTTACCCAAGTCGGCACTGATTGGCCAGTTTTGCCAGGCGCCGGGTCAAAGGCATGATCCCTCAACAAAAAAGGCTCCGGAAAACCGGAGCCTCTTGCTTCCATCAATTTGCGTCGAGCCGGTCCCGAATGAACCTCAGGGCTTGCCGTGCGATGCCGGCGACTTGCTCGTCAACCCTTTGAACGGGTCGAGGGTTTGCTTGGCAAGGCGGTTGTGGAGTTCGCAGATCTTCTGGGATTCGGCGACCGAAGTTTCATAAGCCCGCTTCACGAATTCGCTCTGAACCGTCATTGCCTTGTCGAGCGAGCGAACGCCGCTGAGCTGTTCGACAAACGATCCGAACTCCTCGATCGATTTCCTGGTGTAGTCCCGATACGCATTTGCGATGGTCTGCAGGCTCACCGGCGCAGGCTCCGCCGCGGACTCGACTGGTGCGGGCTGGATCGACGCGGCCTCGGCGGGCGCAGCCTCGACTGGTGCGGGCTCGATCGACGCGGCCTCGGCGAGCGCGGCCTCGACTGGTGCGGGCTCGGCCGGCGAGGGCGTCGCGGCCGGCTGCGGCCCGGCAACGGCCTCGACTGGTTCGTCGACGGCCGGCTGATCCACCTTCGGGCTCTCCGCGTGAACCGGTTCCGGTCGCGGTGGCTGATCCTGATCCGGGCTTTGCAATTCAACCGGCGCCGGGCTCACGGCCGGGCTTTCCTGGGGAGCGGCTTTTTTGCCCCGCTCGCCCTTCCGGTTGCGCCGTCCGGATTTCCCGGCCGGTTTGCCCTGATCTGTATTCGACATCTTCTTCCCCTAATCCCTGTCAACCCAAAGGTCTAGACTCTGCCTTGTTTGCGATGGAATCGCGGTTCTTGCTTGTCCGTTACGCGGCGCTCGCGTGGTGAGATTTTGGAGGGCGGCGCAGGCCGCCCGATTTGTCGATGGCTGAGGCCGGGACTATTCCTCCACAAGCTTTTTCCGTGATATCAGTTCCCGGTCAGGCGTAGGAGATCGTTGAGCATGAATTCGCAGTCATTCGCCGGTCTTTTGGGAGCCATCGTCGCATCGATCGTGATGGTGGTTGCAATCGCCTACGGGCCGATCGGCCAGTTCGGAAAGCCCCCCAAGCCGGCGAGCCTCCAGCAGCCCGCGCCGGCTCAGTCGGTTCCTGCGGCGCCAGCCCCGCGCGGGCCGGTGATTCGGGAAGTGCCGAATTAGGGAAGGAGTCGCACCTAGCGGAATGCCCTGGGCATTCCTATCTAGCCTTTAACGGCGACGTTGACGCTTCAAAGCTCCGGCGCTGGAACGACCATGAATAGTTTGGCTGCGCCGGATGTACGCGCGCCCTCTGTTCGTGGTCGTTGGCATTTTCAGAGCATTTTCAAGCGAAGCTGGCCCCCGATCCGGTGGCGGCTGTCGATTTGCCCACGCCGGACAGACGCCAGGTCGATTTCAACCCCGTCTTCACCGTCCAGTCACCTCGTTCCCCAAGCTCGCCTTGGCATGTCGGGCGGTGGCGGATATACGCTGGCGATCATGAATGACGCCATCAAACCGGGCCCCGAAACCCCGTCGCAGGCCGGTTTGCCTGAGCTTTCGGTCGTCGTGCCGACCTTCAACGAGCGCGACAACGTCACCGTGCTGTACCGGCGGCTGGAGGCCACGCTATCAGGCATTTCCTGGGAAGTGATCTTTGTCGATGACAATTCCCCTGACGGGACCTGGGAAGTGGTGCGGGGGCTGGCGCGGAAGGACTCCCGCGTCCGCTGTGTCCGCCGGATCGGGCGCCGCGGACTGTCGGGTGCATGCATCGAGGGCATTTTGGCCTCGAGCGGCCCCTATGCGGCTGTCATCGACGCCGATCTGCAGCATGACGAAACGCAACTGCCGAAGATGGTCGCGCTGCTGCGGAGCGGCGAGGCGGAACTCGTGGTCGGCAGCCGCTATATCGAGGGCGGTAGCGCCGACAGTTTCAACCAGCAGCGGGCAGGGGCCAGCCAGCTTGCAACCGAGGTCGCCAGGCGCGTGCTGAAGGTCGAGGTCGCCGATCCCATGAGCGGCTTCTTCATGATCCGCCGCGACTGCTTCGAGCAACTGGCGCCGCAGCTCTCCATCCAGGGCTTCAAGATACTGCTCGATGTCATCGCCACCGCGCAGGGCAAGCTGCGCGCCATCGAAATTCCCTACACTTTCGGTTCGCGCCAGCACGGCGAGAGCAAGCTCGATTCCATGGTGGCGCTGGACTTCCTCGGCCTGGTGCTGGCCAAGCTGACCAACGACGTGGTCTCGCTGCGCTTCCTGCTGTTCGCAATGGTCGGGGGCACTGGCCTTGTCGTGCACCTCACGGCGCTGTTCATCGCGCACGAAATCTTCCAGATGCCGTTTGCGGAGGCGCAGGCCACCGGCGCGCTGATTGCGATGACCAGCAACTTCATCCTCAACAATTTTCTCACCTATCGCGACCAGCGGCTGAAGGGATTTGCGATCCTGCGCGGCCTGCTGCTGTTCTATCTCGTCTGCGGCGTCGGGCTGCTCGCCAATGTCGGCGTCGCGTTCGCGGTCTTCGACCAGGAACCGATCTGGTGGCTGGCAGGCGCCGCCGGCGCGCTGATGGGCGTGGTCTGGAACTACGCGATGTCGGGACTGTTCGTCTGGCGCAAGCGGTGACGCGACAGCGTTTTCGAGCGAAGTGGATGCCGGCTCGCGTGATGAAAACGTATCAAAACGATAAAGTGGAGCCTGGTTCTGATTTGATCAGAACCAAAAGGGCACCAAAATGAATCCGAACGAGGCGCGGGTTGCCCTCAATACGGGTCTGGCGATCCTGGGGCTGGTGGCGCTACGCCTGATTGCCGCGGCGGTCACGCCGATCACCTTCGACGAAGCCTATTACTGGATGTGGTCGAAGCATCTCGCCGGCGGCTATTACGATCATCCGCCGATGGTCGCGGTGGTGATCCGGCTCGGCACGATGATCGCAGGCGATACCGAGTTCGGCGTGCGGCTGGTCTCGATTCTGCTGGCGCTGCCGATGAGCTGGGTGATCTATCAGGCCGCGGCCATGCTGTTCGGCAGCCGGCGCGTAGCCGCCTCATCGGCGATCCTTCTGAACATCACGCTGATGGCCGCGGTCGGCACCATGATCGTCACGCCGGACGCGCCGCTCCTGGTGGCTTCCAGTCTTCTGGTATTTGCGCTCGCCAAGGTGCTGCATACCGGCCGCGGCGTGTGGTGGCTGGCGGTCGGCGCCGCCGCCGGTTGCGCGTTGCTGTCGAAATACACCGCGCTGTTCTTCGGGCCGGCGATCCTGATCTGGCTGGTTGCCGTTCCCAAACTGCGGCACTGGCTGATCTCGCCCTGGCTTTATCTCGGCGGGCTCGTGGCGCTAGTTCTGTTTGCGCCGGTCATTCTCTGGAACGCCGGGCACCACTGGGTCTCCTTCATCAAGCAGATGGGGCGGGCGAGGATCGAGGATTTCCGCCCGGTCTTCATCGCCGAACTGATCCCGACGCAGATCGCATTCGCGACGCCGCTGGTGTGGATGCTCGGCGCGATGGGGCTGTACGCGATCTACCGGCGCCGCGCTGGAACGTTGCCGGCGCGTGCGCTCGTCAATTCGATGTTCTGGGTCATCGTCGCCTATTTCGTCTGGCATTCGCTGCATGCCCGCGTCGAGGCCAACTGGTTTGCGCCGGTCTACCCGGCATTCGTAATCGCCGCCGCCGTCGCCGCGCATCTGGTCGATTGGGAGCCGCGCCGGCAACGGCTGGTCGATTTCTGCCGGCGCTGGGCAGCGCCGGGCGGTGTCCTGATGTTCGTGCTATTGGTCGTGCAGGCCGACACCGGCGTGCTGTCGGGCTATCGCCGCGATGCCACTGTGCGCAGCGTCGGTATCGGCTGGCGTGAAACGGCCGGCGCGATCGAAGCGGCGAGGGCGCGAACGGGAGCCACATGCGTACTGGCCTCGGACTACGGCACCACCGGCTGGCTTGCCTTCCATCTGCCGAAGGGGACCTGCGTTGCGCAGCAGAACCAGCGTATCCGCTGGGTCAACATGCCCGAGCCCGATGCGGCGCAGCTAGCCGGGCCGTTGCTCTACGTCCGCGAGGTCTGGCCCGGCGAAGCTCCCTTGAAGGACATGTTCGCCCGCGTCGAGAAGGTCGGCGAGGTCGAGCGCAGGCGCCGCCCGCTCGTGATCGAGACCTATGCGCTGCATCTGCTGGAAGGGCCGAAGGGCGAGGTATTCGACCGCACGCCGCCGCCGGAACTGCAGTAGGGCGCGCGGCCGGTCACTCCGCGGCGTCGGGGTGCGTGCGTTGATCCACCGTGGGTTGTTCGCTCCGCCACAGCCAGACCGTGAGCGAGCCTGATCGGCCGCGAATCTGCGTCTCGACGGGGCCGGCAAGGCTGCCGGTCTTCAGCTGTGCACCGGTGCGCTCCGCTGCGATGCGCAACGTATCGCTCAGCGCCAATCGGACATCGTGGCGGGCTGCCACTTCCATCAGGCGGCTCGCCACGTTCACGGTGTCGCCGGTTGCCGTGATGTGCTGATGGTTGCGGCCGCCGAGCCGGGAGGCGACGATCGGTCCGAAATGCGCGCCGATCTTGAAGCCTATGCGCAATCCGATCGGCGGCGGCAAGGCCTCGATCCAGCGTTCGGTCTTGACGCAGAGCGCGATCGAACATTGCGCCGCGCGCGCCGCGTCATCCAGAGCCGCCTCCGGCAGGCCGAACAGGATCATGGCGCCATCGCCGAGGAAGCTCGTGATCATGCCGCCGCACCGCGTCACTTCCTTGTCGACCAGGGCGTGAAACTCCTTCAATAGCCCCCGCGTGGCATCCGGATCGAGGGTTTCGCTGAGCGAGGTAAATCCGGACAGATCGACGAACACGACGGCGGCATTCTGTCTGACCGGCGCCAGCAGGAAATCCGGATCGCGCGTCAGCCATTGCTGCAGGCCCGGCGTCTGGAATTGTTCGAGCAGCTTGTTTTGGACGGCGAGATGCTCTGCGCTGCGCCGGTCCGACCATAGTTGTAACGTACCGAACAGGACCACCGGCGGCACTGCCGCGGCCATTGTCGTCGCGGCGTCGAGCCATATGCCGTGCGCGAAAGCAACCGAATTGGCAGTCGCCCATGCCAGCATCACCGCGCTGACCGTGAGGAGACCGACTGCGTTTCGCCGCCACGCCAGCAAACCGACCAGCAGTACCGGGAGCAGGATCGTCGTGACGGCCTCGACGATACGAACCGGCCGGTCGCGCACGACGCCGTCTCCTGCGACCAGGTGCGTGATCGCGGTGGAAATGATTTCCACCCCCGGCATCAGTGAATCGAACGGCGTCGGAAAGAAGTCGCCGGCGCCGGTTGCCGTCGCGCCGAGGACGACAATCCGGCCCTGAATGGCTTCCTTGTCGATCTGGCCGTCGAACAGATTTGCGGCGCTGACGGTGCGAATGGTGCGGCGCGGGCCGTAATAGGCAATCGGCAGCGCATAATCGGAAGCGGTCGCGATCGGCCGGTCGCCGAACAGCAGGCGGTCGGGCTCGATCGTCAGCTTCTGGCCGATCGCGATCGACGCGACGCGAAGCGGAAACGACAATTCGATTCTGTCGCGCGTCCGGAACAGCATTGGGACCGAGAGCGGCGTGCCGGTCTGGCGCGTCGTGACATTGGCGATGCCGACTTCCGCGTGGTCGGCCAATGCCGGGAGCGGCAGCAGGAAGCGGTCGGCCTTCGGCAGGCGGGCCAGCGGCCCGTCGTCCTCCGCGGAAGGTTGAAGGATGTTCGAAAATACCGCCGCCGCCGCCAGCACGGTCGGACTCGCCGCGAGCGATTTTGCGAGCGCCGCATCGCCATCGGCGGGGCCCTTGTCGACCAGGAGAAGATCGATCGCGATGACCTTCGGCTCCAGCCGCGCGATCGCCTCGACGATCCTGGCTATCTCTGCGCGCGGCAGCGGATAGGTGCCGCCGAGTTTGACGATGGTGTCGTCGATCGCGACGATCGTGACGAGGTCCGGCGGCGCCTTTACGCCGCGCGCAAGCGTTCGCACATCGGTCAATGCCGACTCGAGCCGGTCGAGAAACCGCAGATGGCCGCTGCTATGGCCGAGCCATATCGCGCCTGCCCACAATCCCGTGCAGAGCAGCGCAACCAGAATATGAGGACGTCGACGGCTCATTTGCGTGTCTTCTATTGTCCCAATCTTGCCATCAGGGCCGTAACGCGCGCAGGCGGCCAGCGCTTGACGATCAGGTCGCCCGACGGCTCGACATCGACGCCGTCACCGGCGCCGAGTACGACGCTGCCGCGGCCGGCGGGGCGCGCCACGCTGACGCGGCCGTCGACGACGAAGACCGATGTCTTTGCACCTTCGGCGTCCACGGCCCATTTGGTGCCGCGCACCGCCGCAATCGCCTGCGGCGTCACCACGTCGAACCTGGCGCGGCCCGGCTTCTTCGGCACTTCGAGCAGCAGGGCCTTGTTGCTGAGTTCGACGGAATCGACATGGCCGTCGCGATTGCGATCCCTGAGCTCGAACTTCGCGCCGCTTTCGGCCACGATCGTGATCGCCGTCGGGCACTGGAGCGTCTGCGTCGCTTGCGCCGTCTGTTGGGCATTGCAACCGAATTTCGCCGGCTGGGCTGCCGCGTCACCGGCGAGCAGCAGCAGGCTTGAAAAAGCGATCCATCCGGCGCGTGCCAGCATTGTCATGGCAGCTTCCCCTTCGGGCACGGGAGAAAATTGGATGATACGGTACCGTATCATGATGGCGCCCCCGCGTGCAAAGCAAAAGAGGTGCGCAGATAATGTGTCTGCCGGCGAGCCATAAGGTTCGGCAAAAACTCCGATCGTGCAACGCGACCGAAAAGGCGTCGTAAATGGCGGTGTACAGCGCTGAAATGGCAGAAATTAGAAGACGTTGAATGGACCCGTTCCGGTTGCGGCCACCCCACGGCCCCGCGCCAAAAGGGAGATTTCGAGGGTGCACCTTTCCGCTGACGTGTCGGACCGGAGGGGCCCGAAACGTCTTGTAACAGGTCAACCAAACGGAGGTCATTGCCATGTCCGGTTCCGCCCTGAAACCCGCAACAGAACTCGCACGCGGCAACGGCGTGCACTTTCCCAACGAGAGCGTCGAGTATCGCCGCGCCCGCGCGCAATTGCTGGCGGAGGAGATCGAGCTGCGCCGTCACATCGAGCGCGTCGCCGAATTGCGCCGCGCTCTGCCGCCGGGCGGCGCAGTGACGAAGAACTATGAATTCGAAGGCGAGGGCGGCAAGGCAACCTTGGCGGATCTGTTCGGCAACAAGCAGACGCTCGTGATCTACAGCTACATGTTCGGACCGCAGCGCGAGCTGCCGTGTCCGATGTGCACGTCCTTCATGAGCACCTGGGAAGCGAAGCTGCCCGATGTCGAACAGCGCATCGCGTTCGTGTTCGTGGCGCGCTCGCCGATCGCGCGGCTGATCGAGGCCAAGAAGGCGCGCGGCTGGACGCGGCACCGGATCTACTCGGATGCATCGGGCGACTACACCCGCGACTACGTCAGCGCCGCGGATGCGGATGCGCCCGGCTACAACGTATTCACCCGCCGCGACGGCAACATTCGTCATTTCTGGTCCGGCGAAATGGGACCATCGACCGCCGATCCCGGACAGGACCCGCGCGGCGCGCCCGACATCGATCCGCTGTGGACGATCCTCGACACCACGCCCGAAGGGCGCGGCAAGGATTGGTATCCTCGCCTGAGTTACTAGCGCCGGCACAAGTGGACGTTGCCGGCCCTATTTACAAATCCTGGAATTGCTGTATCTGATCGCGCGCTTCTCGCCGATCTCTTGGAAAGACGATGCTTCGTATAGACGCCAATGCTTCACGTTATGCAGGCCAGCCGGTCGTCCGGCGTGGTCGCGCTTTGGCGTGTGCGGTTGGTGTGTATCCAGCGAATGCACCGATTTCGCAAAGCGAACCAGCAGCGTAAGACGGCGGCGGGTCATCCCTCTGCCGTCCAGGCAGAGAGAAATGATCCGCACGATGCCCCTCGCGGCTAAATGCACCCCCTGACTCCCTGCCTGCAAACCGAACCGGCCCGTGTCGCGACTGACATGGGATTCTACCGGAGTCCCGAAGGGCCTTCGGAACGAGGTATATTGCAGTGAAGGAGGATCAAATGCGATCCGATCCCTACCAGGAGCGGGCCAGGGCCTTGGCCGTTGAGGCCGGGCTCGACCCCGATGCGAAGATCGACCGGCCCGGCCAGCGGCCGATGCCGACGTGGTGCCTGTTTCGCGACGCTGCGCGCAAGGAGAAGCTTGCGCGCGACGCCGAGGTCGTTGCGGCCGATATCGCGCTCAAGCCGCAGGCGGCGCAATACCAGAACAGCCCGCTCAAGGTTTTCGGCAAGCATGACGAGGCGACCATCGCGCAGATGCGCAATTGCATGTCGGTCGGAAACGCCGTAGCCGGTGTGATCTGCGCTGACGGCCATCTCGGCTATGCGCAGCCGGTCGGCGGTGTGATCGCCTATGAGAAGCAAATCAGCATCTCCGGTGTCGGCTTCGACATCGGCTGCGGCAACATGGCCGTGCGCCTCGACACGCCGTTCAGCCAGATCGAAGGCAACGTCGGCACAATCATCAAGGACGTGCACAACGTGATTTCGTTCGGCGTCGGACGCACCAACGACGAGCGTGTCGAACATGAACTGTTCGACGACGCCGATGCGTGGCGCGAGTCCGACATGGGCGCCTACCGGCAGAAGGCGGTCACCCAACTCGGCACCGTCGGATCGGGCAACCACTATGTCGACCTGTTGCGCGACGAAGCGGGCTTTGTCTGGATCGGCGTGCACTTCGGCAGCCGCGGCCTCGGTCACACCAGCGCGACCCGCTACCTCAAGGCCGCGGGCGGCAAGGACGGCATGAACGTGCCGCCGGCTGTGATCGACGAGGACAGCGAGATCGGGCGGCGCTACATCGCGGCGATGCAACTCGCCGGGCGCTACTCCTATGCCGGCCGCGAATGGGTGATCGAGCGCGTGCGCAGGATCATCGGCGGCGAGGTCACCGACATGGTTCACAACCACCACAATTACGCGTGGCGGGAGAGCCATGGCGGCAAGGATTTGTGGGTGGTTCGCAAGGGCGCAACTCCGGCATTTCCCGGCCAGCGTGGCTTCATCGGCGGATCGATGGGTGACGATGCTGTCATCGTCGAGGGCGTCGACAGCGAGGAGGCGAAGGCTTCGCTCTACTCGACGGTGCACGGCGCAGGCCGACTGTTTGGCCGCAAGGAGGCCAAGCGGCGGTTCACGCGGGCCGAGATGGACGCCTGGCTGCAATCGCGTGGCGTGACGCTGGTAGGCGCCGACCTCGATGAAAGCCCGATGGCCTATCGCCGGCTGCCGGAGGTGCTGGCCGAGCACGCTCGCTCGATCAAGGTGCAGCACACGCTGCGCCCGTTCGCGGTCGCCATGGCCGGCGAGAACGAGTTCGACCCGTTCAAGGATTAATGCCTTAACTTGGCCCGATATGGGACATCCGGTGGGCAGAAACGCCGGATGTCCCTGATTGTGGCGGAATCCCTGCATCACTACCGGGATAATTTCTCCAATAGTTCCATGTAGTTGAGCCACGCCTTAGATCCGCCCGGGTTTAATCCGGATTTAACTAAAAGTCGCCTTAATGACGCTCTGTGCCTCTGCGAGATGCTGACGGGGACCTATCCGGACGCGGCATCAAACGGGGGACTTGGTGGAATTGTTGTTCTGGGCGTTGTGTGAATGAGTAAGCGTATGCGTGCGTTCGGCCCTGCGGTGCACAACCGCAGGAAACCTTCCCGTAAGGGCGTTCCCCAATATTTCCTCGGCAGTGTCGCGGTCGCGGGCCTGGTGCTGGGCTGCGCCTGGACCGTTTACACCAACGTGTTCGGCGCCAGCGTCTATCCATCCGTGAACAGCGCCGCCTTCGAGGCGCCCGCCGTCAAGAACCCGACCGTGGTCGCTGCCCCTCCGGTGCGACCGGCTTTCAACGAAATATTCGCGTCGCTGCCGCAACAGTCCCTGGTGATCCCCGCGCCGGAGAACGTCGCGAGTTCGCTGATGTTCACCGAACGGTTCGCCGCAGCGGCTGCGCAAGGCCAGCCATCCAGAGCTGTCGATTCCCAACCCGTCGAAACGACCAGGCTGGCGGAAGCTTCGCCGCCGGCCGAAGCGCCGAAGGCCGTTCAGGCGTCGAAGCCCGCGGAGACGCCGAAGCCGAAAGTTTCCACGCCGGCTACCAAGCTCGCCTTGAACGTTCCGGCCACGGCGCCGAAGGAGACCGAAGCCAAGACTTCGGAAGCGAAGACTTCGGAAGCCAAGGCTGCGGAGGCGAAGGCATCCGGCTCCACCGTTCGCGACATGGCGCAGCGCGCCAAGGCGGCCGTGATGTCGATTGCTTCCAACGACAAACAGACCATGGTCGAAAAGCTGTGGGGCAAGCAGCCGGCAGCTGGAGGGTTCCTGGCCTATGCATCTGCCGACGCCAGCGTCACCGGCAGTATCATCGATACGCGAAGCCAAAATCCGATGATGGGCGGCGCGCCGCCCTATGACCGCCAGACCGCGGTCTACGATATCGCCGCCAAGACGGTGTATCTGCCCGACGGCACCAGGCTTGAAGCGCATTCGGGGCTCGGCTCCAAGATGGATGACGTGCGCTATTCGCATGTGCGTATGCAGGGCGTGACGCCGCCGCACATTTACGAACTGAAGCCGCGCGAGGCGCTGTTTCACGGCGTGCCGGCGCTGCGGCTGACGCCGATCGGCGGCGAGGAAAAAATCCACGGCCGCGACGGGCTGCTCGCGCACACCTACATGCTCGGGCCGAGCGGCCAGTCCAACGGCTGCGTCTCGTTCAAGGACTACTACGCGTTCCTCGACGCCTACAAGAACAAGGGCATCCGCCGCCTCGCGGTGCTGGCGAAGATCCAGTAGGCGGGTCTAAGCCGTCTCAATTCAGATTCGAATTTCAAACAGCCCACCGAGGTCGTCGCTCGGCTCGCAATCAGATTGGATGAACTCGTCATACCCGCGAAGGCGGGTATCCAGTACGCTGCGGCTTCTCGATTCAATCATTGGCGTCTCTGGAATGCTGGATCGTCCGCCCCAGTGCGCAATTGCGCACAAGGCGGACGATGACGACTGTGGCCGCCATTGCGAGGCCGTTTCGACGACGGCGGGCCTGGAAACAATTTATGGTTGCACTTGACGTCATCTCGGCTATTTTTGGTCGCGAGCGATCAGGGCTGGGCAAATATGACATTGGTTCGGGACACAGGCCGATCCCCACTGCGATGGGGCAAGATCGCTCTTATTGTCGTAGCCGTTATTTTGGCGATCCCGCTATTCTCGCCGATCGTCCTCCGCGCGTTCCTGTTCCATCCGTTCTATATTCCGGCTGGCTCGATGATGCCGACGTTGCTGGTAGGCGATAGTTTGTTCGTCTCGAAATATGCCTACGGCTACAGCCGCTATTCCCTGCCGTTTTCACCGCGTCTGTTTCCGGGACGCATATTCGGCTCGGTGCCGGAGCGCGGCGACGTCGTTGTGTTTCGGATTCCAAAAGACGACTCGGTCGATTACATCAAGCGCGTCGTGGGATTGCCCGGCGACACTATTCAAATGCGGCAAGGGCTGCTCTTCATCAACGGCGTACCAGTCGTGCGGCAGAGGCTGTCCGATATCGCCGTTGACGAGCCGTGCGGGATAGGTGATGGCAATCGAACCAAGCGCTGGCGCGAAACGCTGATGAACGGCGTGAGCTATGAGACGCTCGATTGCGTCGACAACGGCTTCTACGACAATACGAAGGTTTACCAGGTCCCGGATGGCCACATCTTCGTGCTGGGCGATAACCGCGACAATTCCACCGACAGCCGCGTGCTTTCGGCGGTCGGCTATATACCGCTGGAAAATATCGTCGGCCGCGCAGGTCTCATCTATTTTTCACGGGCGCCCCGTGCCGGCGGAGCCCCTTCGATCGTGCGGACCGAACGCATAGGCATGCTTGTGCATTGATCGCGATCTTCGCGGTCTATGATCAAATCATAACGCTTTGGACTGGCGCGGATACCGCTGGTGCCATTGCGCTAATCGACGCCGTTATTCGCGGCGACGCCGGGACACGAGGACAGACTATCACCTGGGACGCCGGGAATTCACGTTGGCAGACGCCGCTCGCGCATAATCTAACGGCCGGAAATGTCATCAGGATCACCGTTTCGGGCGGCGATGCTTGCGGCAATATCAGCCTTCTGAACATCTACCGCGTGGCCTCAGTGCCAACCAGCAATACCATGACGATCAACAAGGTTGACAAGGGGGCGCAGTCGTCTGCCGTATCGTGTGGGGTTGCGGCCACCGGCACGATGAGCATGTTCGCGCTGGGTGATGCTCAAGGCGGCGCGATCAATTCGCCCTACACCATTTTCGGGCAACTCAGCACAACCACCACGAAATGGAACGACGTTGCGGCGAACGGCTTTAGCCCGGCACCTGCAACCGGAACGCTCGTGTCGCGGCAGTATGAAGGGGCATTGGAGCCGACTACCCCAAGCAGCGCCCAATGCACAGCTATCGGGCTTAGTGCAGGCGAATGCACCACGATCAACACGGCCTTCGATGCGTGGAAGGCCAGCGCCCTCGCTCGGGCAACGTATAAATACTACTACGAATCCTATGTCGGGACTGCCCCCGGCGTGTTGAGCACAGGAGCGGTGCTGAACAATTTCGGCCCATCGCAACTGGTTCTACAAAATGGTGGCGTTTACGGGCTGAACGGGAATAACAGTTACGTGGCCCCCGCGCCTCGCCCTTACTATTACGGCTTCTGTGATTTCAGCACGGGCACAACGTGCTGATTAACTGCTCAATGTTTCTTTAATTCGCTTAAAAAGAAGCTGGCTGAAGGATGGGTCCGAAAATGGCTCCAACCCAGCGCCTGGCGTGAATGTAAATTCGCTGAAGAACACTATGCCATTCTTCTCGTACAGATCGACCCGAACGAAATCGAATGGAGCCGAAAGTTCTGCAGCGATATGGCATAGGTGTTCGATGTTGTCCGGCAGTGCAAAGGTCACGGGTCGCTCAAATTCGCCAAGTCGGATGGGCAGTGCCTGGTAAGATGGCAAATCGAGCAGGACTCTTTTGTGATTAATGTGACGGTCGCAATCGACCTGAAGCAGCAACGGCTGCCCACGCGCACAAAAGAACTTGTAGTCACGAACGTTTCCAAGGCTCTCCTCAATAAGGACCTTGCTGGTCAAGGGATAATATTGGGTCTCTCGAAAGCTAAAAAAATGGTTGTATCGGGTGTATTGAAACAGGGAGAGCAGTTCGGGCTCGTCAAACGATTCCAGGAAGAAGATGTTGCCCGTTCCATGCGTGGGCTTGGCTACCAGCGTCCGTCCGATGTAGGGTGCGAGTTTTGATCTCAGATAATCGATTGAGATGCCGCGTGGCGTCTGGATGACCTCACTCGTTTCTGGCGTGCGGACTTGGGGGCAAATCGCCCGTGCTGTTTCTTTGGCCGTTTCTTTATCCACAGCACGCAAATGGATGGGCCGCCATGACTCGTTGCGGGTCATCCTGTCAACAATGAAGTCGTGATAGTTTGCTGACGGATCGCAAATGTGGCGCTGCGATCTTCCGAACTGGCGCCTAAAATGTCGGGAGACCAGAAGTGAGTTCAGCAAAAATCGATTTGGCGTAATTCTGCTGACGTAGTGCTCCATTCTGGTCGCTTTCATATCCAACTCAGATTGGACGCTGCAAATAAACTACTTCTGCATAGAGGCCACGTCGCGCGCCTCTATTGAGGATAACTCTCTGGCAGTGCATGCCCGAAACTCGGTTAAGCCTTCTCGCTCCCGTCGCATGACATACAGCGTGAACAGTCCGATCAGATTCCTGATCTTCCTGCGTTCAAAGAACCAAGGAATGTAGGGCTCCCATCCTGCACCATCGTCAATAGCTGGCGTAATGGCGTTTCGCCCAATCATTCCGTGCATGGCAATATCTCCAAAAGCGCCACGCTACCCCACGTTGCCCCCGCCTGCAAGCTGCCTCAGGGCCACCGAGGTAGTGCGGCGGTGGCGCGGCTATTGAGTAAGTTTGCTACCCCGCTGCTTGGCCAAGATCGTCAGGCCGGCTCGGTCTCATGAAGCGATTTCAGGAACTCCTCGGCCTCGGCTTCCGATTCTTTGATCTCATACTCGTAGCCGCCGAACTCGCCGTGGCCGTCGTCGATAGCAAAGCGCACCGCGTACCGCGTCGGGCCTCGGTAAACTTGCACAACAGGGGTGATGTCGTCGCCTTGGGTGATGTCTTCCAAGTCATCGCTGATTCTGTCCGGGCTCGGCATCTCGCGCTCGTCGGCCCATCCAAACTCCTCCAAGGAGCCGCCGGCCGGTACATGGGTCTCCGAAAGCACAAGTTGGATGCCAAGCTTTGACAGCGCTGCCGCACGCTGCAGAAGGGGCTCGCGGATAAAATCCTGCAAAAGTTGCCATTGCGTCAGAGACCATTTGCTCGGGTCGCAGCGGTCATGGTGGATGGTGAGGGTTGTCGTCTCGCCTTTGTCCTTCGTCATTGCAAATCTCCAAGGGTTGAATGATGTTCGCTTAAGATCAGGCTGCCAATTTCAGATACGGCATTAGGTCTATGATCTCGCCGCCACCACCTGGATCGGTCGGTCGCCAGCCCTCGACTAACAGGGCCATGCAAGCCAGGGATTTCACCGCATGGTGATCTCCATCGATCGCGAGCCGTTCAAGGTCTTTAACGTGAGCCACGAAAGCGGCTTCTGTTTCGGCGTCCATTTTGCATCCTCCGTGCCTGTTTAGCAGTGGTTGGTTAGGTGCGGCGGGTGACGGGCAGGGCCTCGACGCGCTGCTCACCAAGCTGGTCCGCTTCAAGCCCACGGAGAATGCGTGACAGGAAGGGTCGCCCACGGCCGGCCCTTCATTTTCATGCCCGCCGGTCGGCGGTAGGATACATTCCACTGGAGAATGTCGTCGGTCGCGTGGGCATGATTTTCTTTTCGCTCGATGCCGGCGGCAATGGCACGCCGCCTGCTATTCGTTACGAGCGGATCGAGACGGTAGTGCAATAGCGTGACACTAGTGGCTGTATTACCGCAACGCGCGACGCGGCTCTCGTCGTGGCTACGCCGCCATTGAGAAGCAAAGGCCGCAAACGCTTGTCGGCATGCCATGCGCCGGAATTGGAACCGCACGGTCCCGTAAGCTTACGGTGTTACCCATGCGTATTTTACGGTTGCGTCCAGAGGCTCATTTGCATCTAACTTCCCAAGATCGCGCGAGCAGTCCACCTCGCGTCCGAGCGTTTGGAGTTTGTCGTTAGAGTTGAGAGCTTGTTTGAGTGAGTGTGCGTAGAGAAAGTAGATTTAAATTGATGCTTAGATCACCGTTCCGGGACGCTCCACGTGGCGATGATCGCCGACGTCTCACCGCGGGTTCCCCGCAGTGACGCCTCCCGCGGGAATGAGTAATCGCCTTCTTGCAGCACTGCCGGCATCGGACCTTGACCTGCTGCGGCCCGAGCTTGAGATGATCGCGCTCGATCAGGACGCGGTCCTTTCGCGGGCGGGTGACGATATCGAGTACGTCTTCTTCCCTCATAGCGGAGCGATCTCACTGATGATCGACATGGCGGACGGACACACGGTCGCCACCGCCGTTATTGGGCGTGAGGGGGCAGTCGGCACGCTTTCGGTGCTTGGGCCGTCACCTTCGGCCAATACCGCGGTCGTTCGCGCGGCCGGCACGGCCGCCCGGATCCCTGCATCGCGATTTCACGCCGCCTTCGGCCGGAGTCCCGCGATCCGCCATGCGGTCCAGAATCACGTCAGGTCGATGCTGATGCAGTTCCAGCTCGGCTCGGCCTGCAATGCGTTGCACCCGGTCGAAGCCCGCATGGCTCGCTGGATGCTCCAGCTTCGCGACCGCGTTGACCATGACGTGCTCCCGCTCACCCAGCAGGCGCTATCGCAAATACTCGGTGTGCGACGCACGACGGTGACGCTCCTGATGCGTAATCTGCGTGCGCGCGGAGCGATCAGGTCCGATCGACGAGGTCTGATCGAGATCGACCGGGCGCGGCTCGCGGCGGCCGCGTGCGAATGCCATCGAGCCATGCGCCTCGAAGTTGAGGAGATTCTCTCAGCGAATTCGGACCAATCCCGCGCGAGAGGTCTGCTCGAAGCCGGGCGCATCCCCGAAATCAAATCGGGCGGTGTCAGGTAAGCGCGTTTCGCGCGACCGCTTGAACTTTCCACGTCGCGACGTGCTGCTGCGGCGTTCCGGGAAAAGCCCATCAACGAGCGGATCCTCCGCTCGGTCAGGTTCTCTGCCGCCAATCACGTTCGAGGGCTTGCTCGGACGCCGCCTCGAGTTTCGCAAGCTCGCGCAGCACCTTTGCCGTCTCGCGCAGCTCGTTGCGTTCGGGGCCCGGCTTCTGCCGTCGCGCTTCGTCGAGAAAGGCCTTGGCCTGCAGCAGCCAGGTTGAAGTTTCAGATGAGATTTGCATGCGCGCCATGGTGTCCTCCATCGCGATCGTCGTTCGATCTGTGTCGACGATTAGGCCGGGGAGGCCGCCCTGCGACGCCGCACCCGGATGCTCGGCTCGTCAACCCAGGCTTCGCGCGCAAACCACGCGTGATCGGTGTGGCAGATCACGCAACGCGTGCGCGAGAAAAACACCGCGCTGCGCCCAAAGCTTTCGCGATCAGTCTTGATTCCGGTGGGAATCGCCAGTCCGGTTTGCGGACATTTGACCATGACCATACCCATGTCGCCCTCCCTTGCGATTGGCTTGCTGTATTTTGAAAGAAAGCACCGGCCGGTTGGAATGCGCCTGTTGTCGGTGCGGGTTACTTGGGGGGCATCGCGCACCTTGTTCAGCGCGAGCATTGGCCAGTGGGGGCTGCATGCTCGCTGCTTGGCTTGTTCCAACCGGCCGGATCCCTCCTCAGAACAAATTCCTAGACGTGAACTGAGCGGGCTCTTTTAGCCTGCTTGGTGGATAACCTTGGTGATGTGCTTCCTGATCGGCTCACCCGTTTCGGTCGCAAGCTTCTGGGCAAGCGCCCACAATTCCCTGTTCTGGCCGGAAGCGGTTTCGAACGCCTTGCGCGTTTGCGCCGCCGACAAGGTGAAGACCTCGGTCGCTGACTTGCTACCGCAGAGATGGATCAAGAAATCGAGCGCTGAGGCGGCATTGGCGTTTGAGATTTCAAGCACCTTCAGCCCGTAGTCGGTCGCGCTTCTGGCGTTGCCCGAATAGGTCTCGCGCAGCGCTTCCGTCATCTCCTCCGACGCGGCCTTGATCTTCTCGAGGCCTTCCCGGGTGCGGGCAAGGGCCTGCTCGTTGCCGCCGATGCCAGGCAAGGCGAACTTCGAGAAGTCCGGCAGCGGCATCCCGAAGACATTGGTTCCGTTGGCTGTCACTTTCATTTCGCTTTCACTCACGCAACATTACTCCTCTCAAGCGAAAGCATTCTCCGCAACGCTCGCTTGCGTCACGAGAGCTCACGCTCCGTGTTCGATCAGATTTTGGATGAGCTTTGATTTAGCCCCGACCCGATACGACTTTGCGTCAAGAGAGGCGGAGCGTCGGTTCGAATTGCGACTCTCACAAAAATTTTTTTTGAGATTGTCAACGCATACGATCGTATATCTACGGATCCCTGTGCATAAGAGGGATATCTCAGGGAGCAGGAAGCCTTTTCTTCAGCGTAGCGTTGCAAGGGGAACGTCGGCGTTCGCCGCGTCCCGGCGGGCATTTCCATCGTCCGTCCAAACAAAAACCCCGGCATCGCTGCCGGGGTTTTGCATTTGTGGAGCGAGATCCCGGCTCTGCGGTGCACCGCTTCGCGCTGCACCGCGTCCGGGACGACTTCGTCGCTTAGAAGTCCATGCCGCCCATGCCGCCGCCCGGAGGCATGCCGGCGCCGGCGCCCTGGTTCTTCTTCGGCAGTTCGGCGATCATGGCTTCGGTGGTGATCAGGAGAGCCGCGACGGAGGCCGCGTTCTGGATCGCCGCACGAACCACCTTGGTCGGGTCGATGATGCCCTTGGAGACCAGGTTGCCGTATTCGCCGGTCTGCGAGTCGAAGCCGTAATTGTACTGCTCCTTCTCGAGTATCTTGCCGACGATGACGGAACCGTCTTCACCGGCGTTGATCGCGATCTGGCGGGCCGGCGCGGAGAGCGCCTTGCGCACGATCTCGACACCGGTCTTCTGGTCGTCGTTCTGGGTCTTGATGCGCTTGAGTTGCTCGGAGGCGCGGAGCAGGGCGACGCCGCCGCCCGGCACGATGCCTTCTTCAACCGCCGCACGGGTCGCATGCATCGCGTCATCCACGCGATCCTTGCGCTCCTTCACCTCGACTTCGGTCGCGCCACCGACGCGGATCACCGCGACGCCGCCCGCGAGCTTGGCCAGACGCTCCTGCAGCTTCTCACGGTCGTAGTCCGAGGTGGTTTCCTCGATCTGCGCCTTGATCTGGGCCACGCGCGCTTCGATGTCGGCCTTCTTGCCGGCGCCGTTGACGATGGTGGTGTTTTCCTTGTCGATCATCACCTTCTTGGCGCGGCCGAGCATCTGCAGGGTGACGTTCTCGAGCTTGATGCCGAGATCTTCCGAGATCGCCTGACCACCGGTCAGAACGGCGATGTCCTGCAGCATGGCCTTGCGGCGATCGCCGAAGCCCGGAGCCTTGACGGCCGCAACCTTGAGGCCACCACGCAGACGGTTCACGACAAGCGTGGCCAGGGCCTCGCCTTCGACGTCTTCCGCGACGATGACCAGCGGCTTGCCGGTCTGCACCACGGCTTCGAGCAGCGGCAGCAGCTCGTTCAGCGAGGAGAGCTTCTTCTCGTTGATCAGGATGTAGGCATCGTCCATTTCAACGCGCATCTTGTCGGCGTTGGTGACGAAGTAGGGCGAGATGTAGCCGCGGTCGAACTGCATGCCCTCGACGACGTCGAGTTCGGTCTCGAGCGACTTGGCTTCCTCAACCGTGATGACGCCTTCGTTGCCGACCTTCTTCATGGCATCCGCGAGGAACTTGCCGATTTCGGCGTCGCCGTTGGCGGAGATGGTGCCGACCTGGGCGATTTCCTCGTTCGAGGTGACCTTCTTGGAGTTCTTGACGAGGTCGGCGACCACGGCTTCCACCGCCAGGTCGATACCACGCTTCAGGTCCATCGGGTTCATGCCGGCGGCAACCGACTTGGCGCCTTCACGGACGATCGCAGCCGCGAGAACGGTCGCGGTGGTGGTGCCGTCGCCGGCCGCGTCAGCGGACTTGGAGGCGACTTCGCGCACCATCTGCGCGCCCATGTTCTCGAACTTGTCCTCGAGCTCGATCTCCTTGGCGACGGTGACGCCGTCCTTGGTGATGCGGGGAGCGCCGAACGACTTGTCGAGCACGACGTTGCGGCCCTTGGGGCCGAGCGTCACCTTGACGGCGTTGGCGAGAATGTCCACGCCGCGCAGCATGCGGTCGCGGGCATCGACGCCGAATTTGACTTCTTTAGCTGACATATTTGGTTTCCCTGAGTTGATCTTTGTTTCTCACCCTGTCGGGGAGGCGCCTTGCGGGCGCTCCTCAGGGTGAGCGTTGCAGGCGAAGCGCTTAGGCAGCCTTCTTCTTGGTGGCGGGGACGTCGAGCACGCCCATGACGTCGGACTCCTTCATGATCAGGAGATCTTCACCGTCGATCTTGACTTCGGTGCCCGACCACTTGCCGAACAGCACGCGGTCGCCGACCTTGAGGTCGATCGGGATCAGCTTGCCGGCTTCGTCGCGGCCACCCGGGCCTACGGCGACGATTTCGCCCTGTGAGGGCTTTTCCTTGGCACTGTCCGGAATGATAATGCCGCCAGCGGTCTTCTCTTCGGCGTCGATGCGCTTGACCACGACGCGGTCGTGAAGCGGACGGAATTTCATGCAGTCCTCCTAAGTTTCTGAAGATGTTATCAGATTCTGGAATTTTGGCAGTCCGAGCCAGCGAGTGCCAACTCGGCTGCGGCTGATTTAGGCCAGACTTGTTCGGGGGACAAGGGCTTCTAGCAGAAAAATTGGCACTCAAATATGACACCTGCCAATTTCATTAATCATGATTAACCGGGGCGGCCGGACCCCAGGACCCGGTATTAGCACGTGCGGTAAGCTGCTGCTAACGCGTGAATTTTCAACAATTCATTAAACATTTAGGCTTGTGATGGGAGGGTCGCGTGCGTCACATTTCTCTCATGTGAGCGCATCTCCGCCGGGGTGGCTCGGTGTGTGGCCACCACGTGAAATGCGCTTCCAGCAATGGAGGTTTGGCATGGTCTCGCGGGTTGGAGTTGCTTCGGACGATTTCCGGAAGCAGGTGCTGGGTTACGGGCTGACGACGGCGCAAATCCTGTATCGGATGCCGGATCATCCCGCATTGCTGCAGACCTATGTCTGGCAGAATTACGATCTGTTTCCGAAATTCCCGGCGCTGAAGGATTTCCTCGCCTTCTGGCAGGAAAAGCTTGATGGCCCGCTGTTTTCGGTGACGGTCGCGCATTCCAAGCTGATCAAGCCGGCCGAGCTGCGCGCGGTCGATGGCGTGTTCAGGCTGCATTGACGCCGACGCTGGCGCCGTAGAAGGGTGGGCAAAGCGAAGCATGCCCACCATGCCAACGTCGATCACGCCTTGATGGTGGGCACGGCGCAAGCGCGCGCCTTTGCCCACCCTACGAAATCCGATTTGTGTTAGCCTCCCGCCACAAACAAAAAGGGAGGCACCCATGGCCAAGAAGAAAGTCGCGTCGCGCGCCGCGGCGCAGCCCGCCGTAAAGAAGAAATGGTCGGGCCACAAGACGGCAGCCAAATCCTCAGCCCGCAAAACCATCAAGAAGGCGAGGGGCGTGTCCGCCGCGAAGCCCAAAGCGGTCAAGTCCAAGGCGCGGCCGAAGCAGCGCATCGCGATCAGCCATCACCGCGAGGAGGATTTCAAGGCCGACGGCCTGCGCGCTTACGCGCATTACCGCGACCTCGGCATTGCGGACGCGACCCACGGCCTGGCGCAGGCGCATGTGATCCGCCTGATCGGCCCGTGCAATCCGGCGGAAGTTTCAAAGCTGCACTACCACGACGTCGAATTCCAGATGGTCTACGTGCTCAAGGGCTGGGTGAAGACCTACATGGAAGGGCAGGGCGAGACGCTGATGAAGGAAGGCAGCGCCTGGACCCAGCCGCCGCGCATCAAGCACCTGATCATGGATTATTCCGACGACGTTGAACTGCTGGAAGTGATTTTGCCGGCGGAGTTCAAGACGGTGGAATTGGCGTCGTAATTCTCGCCGTCATTCCGGCGCGCGAAGCGAACTACGATGTGCAATTGCACATCGGAGAATCTCGAGGTTCTCAGGTGCGCAATTGCGCACCATAGTTCGACGCTGACGCGCCGCCCCGGAACGACGGAGAGAGCGTTACGTCATCACCCCCACCACCGCCCCCATCAAACACGTCGTCAGCGTGCCTGACACAATCGACTTCAATCCCAGCGCATTGATCTCGTCGCGCCTTTCCGGCGCCATGGTGCCGAGGCCGCCGATCATGATGCCGAGGCTGGCGAAATTGGCAAAACCGCACATCGCATAGAGCATGATCAGCCGCGAGCGCGGGTCGAGCGCATCCGTGCCGAGTTTTGAAAGTTCGAGATAGGCGATCAATTCGTTGAGCACGGTCTTGGTGCCCATCAGGCTGCCCGCCGTGATCGCCTGCGGCCATGGCAGGCCCATCAGCCAGCACACCGGGGCCATCAGATAGCCGAGCAGGCGCTGCAGCGAAATTTTGGCGTCGCCGATCTCGGGCAACAACCCGAGGATCGCGTTGACGAGATAGACCAGTGCAACCAGCACCAGGAGCATCGCGATGATGTTGAGCAGCAATTCTAGCCCGGCCGCGGTACCCTTGGCGATGGCGTCCATGGTCGAGGACGCGTGCATATCGGGATCTTCCAAAGATCCGCCGGTGCGCTTGTCCGAAGTCTCCGGCACCATGATCAGGCTGACCAGGATCGCCGCCGGGGCGCCCAGCACCGATGCAATGACAAAATGCGCCGCCGCATCCGGGATCAGCGGCGCGAGGAAGGTGGCGTAGAGCACCAGCACGGTGCCGGCGATGCCGGCCATGCCGCCGGTCATGACCAGGAACAATTCGCTGCGCGTGAGCTGCGCCAGATAGGGGCGGATGAACAGCGGCGCCTCGACCATGCCGAGGAAGATATTGGCTGCGGCCGACAGTCCCACCGCGCCGCCGACGCCGAGCGTGCGCTCCAGGAGCCACGCCATCCCGCGCACGATCGGCGGCAGGATGCGCCAGTAGAACAAGAGCGTCGTCAGAACGCTCATGACCAGCACAATCGGCAGCGCTTGAAATGCCAAAATGAAATCCGCGCCCGGCGCCTTGAGGTCGAACGGAAGTGCGCCGCCGCCGAGATAGCCGAATACGAAGGAAGTGCCGGCGCGCGTCGCCGCCGAGATCGTGTTGACGGCATCGTTGATGGCGCCGAACGCCCTTGCCACCAGTGGCAGCTTGAGCAGCACCAGCGCGGTGACGACGGTGACGGCCAGGCCAACCGCCATTTGCCGCAACGAGACCGCGCGGCGGCTTTCACTGAGCGACCATGCGATCGCCAGCAACGCCAGCACGCCAAACGCCGATTGCAGTTGCAGCATGAATCCCCCGCCAACCCCGGGAACGATTATGCCAGCGCCGCGCGGCCGCGCAATGCCGTGTTGCGGGCCCGCCCGTTGACATCGGCACCGCGCTCGGCCACCGCTCTTGCCCATGTCCTCGACGATGCCGGTAGGCGCCCGCGATCTGCTCAGGTACGCCCCGTTCCTGTTCTTCCTGTTGTCGCGCAGCCTGTCGCGCTTCGCCAGCCAGATCGCGGCGGTGGCGATCGGCTGGCAGATCTACGACATCACCGGCAGCGCCTTCGATCTCGGCATGGTCGGGCTGGTGCAATTCCTGCCCACGGCGCTGCTTGTTTTCGTCGCCGGCCACGCCGCCGACCGGTTTGAGCGCAAGCGCGTGGTGCAGCTTTGCCAGCTCGCGGAAGCGGCGACGGCGCTGTTTCTGGCCGTCAGCACCTTTGCCGGCTGGCTCACCGTGACGCAGATATTCATCGCCACCTTCGTGATCGGGATTGCCGGCGCCTTCGAAAGCCCCGCCACGGCCGCGCTGCTACCGCTGATAACGCCAAAGGGCTCGCTGCAGCGCGCGACCGCGATCTCCTCCGGCGCCGCCCAGGTCGCGACCATCACGGGACCTGCGCTCGGCGGTTTGGCCTACGTGCTGACGCCGAGCCTGCCGTATTTCGTCATTGTCGTATTCTGGCTGGTGGGCGCGGTCCTGACCGGCTTTATCCACATCGCGAAGCAGGAGCCTTCGAAAGCGGAGAGTGTGGTTGCAGACGACATCTTCGCCGGCGTCCGTTTCATCCGCAACAACCCGGCAATCCTCGGCACCATCTCGCTCGACCTGTTCGCCGTGCTGCTCGGCGGCGTCACGGCGCTGCTGCCGATCTATGCGCGTGACATTCTCGAAACGGGCCCGCTGGGTCTCGGCATCCTGCGCGCCGCGCCCGCGGTCGGGGCGCTGCTGATGACGATCGTGCTGGCGCGCTACGTTATCAACCGACATATCGGATTGCGGATGTTTCAGGCCGTGATCGTGTTTGGCGCGGCGACGGTGATATTCGCCCTCTCGCAGTGGATGTGGCTGTCGGTGCTGGCGCTGGCGATGCTGGGCGCGGCCGATACGATCAGCGTGGTGATCCGCTTCTCGCTGGTGCAGCTTTCGACGCCCGACGAGATGCGCGGCCGGGTCGGCGCGGTCAATTTCCTGTTCATCAATGCCTCCAACCAGCTCGGCCAGTTCGAGAGCGGCGTCACCGCGGCGCTGTTCGGCGTCGTGCCGGCCGCCGTACTCGGTGGCGTCGGCACGATCGCGATCGCGCTGCTGTGGATGAAGCTGTTTCCGTCGCTGCGGAAGGTGGAGCGGCTGGAGTAGGGGTGGTTGTGCTACGATGCCTCAGCATGTCGTCCCTGCGAACGCAGGGACCCATACCGCGTGATCTCGCATGTGAACATGATCGGCAGACGTCTCGTAACCCAATCGGCGCCGCGGAGTATGGGTCCCCGCGTTCGCGGGGACGACGGCGGAGGGTTTGTCTACCCCCGGCCCACAAACGGCATCTTGCTCGCCATGACCGTCATGAACAGCACGTTGGCGTCGAGCGGCAGGCCGGCCATGTAGGCCACGGCATCGCCGACGGCCTTCGCGTCCATGCGCGGCTCGTGTTTCATCGTGCCATCGGGCTGCATCACGCCGGGGCCGGCGACCATGCGATCCGTCATCGGCGTCGCCGCGTTGCCGATGTCGACCTGGCCGACCGCGATATCGTACATGCGGCCGTCGAGATTGGAGGCCTTGGTGAGACCGGTGATCGCGTGCTTGGTCGAGGTGTAGGCGGCAGAGAACGGCCGCGGCGCGTGCGCCGAGATCGAGCCGTTGTTGATGATGCGGCCGCCGCGCGGGTTCTGGTCCTTCATGATGCGGAAGGCGTGCTGGGTGCACAGGAAGGGGCCGGTGAGGTTGGTGTTCACCACCGCCTGCCATTGTTCGAGGCTGAGATCCTCGAAATTCACCGGCGGCGCGCCCATGCCGGCATTGTTGAAGAGAACGTCGAGCCGGCCATAAGTATCCATCACCTTGGCGAACAGGGCTGCGATCGAGCCGGGGTTGGTCATGTCGGCGGACACGCACAGGCTCTTGCCGACATTGTCGCCGAGCTTTTTGGTTTCTTCCAGCATCTCCATGCGGCGTCCGGCGAGCACCACGGTGAAGCCGGCATTCATCAGCGCCAGCGATGCGGCGCGCCCGACGCCGGTGCCGGCACCGGTGACGATTGCGATTTTGTTTGTTGCGTCGGCCATTGTTTCCTCGCCTTCAGTTTTTTTCTGTTTCGGATTTGTAGGGTGGTCTCGGAATATTCTGGTGCGCCGCGCGCAGGGCCGCCGACCAGCGCGAGCGCAGGTCGTGGAAATAGGGCTCGCCCGCCTCGATGCGGTGGTTGAGATCGGCCGCGCAGGCATCCGTGCGCACCACCAGCACGTCGATCGGCAGGCCGACGCCGAGATTGGACCGCATGGTCGAATCCATCGAGATCAGGCCGGTCTTCAGCGCCTCATACAGTTCGACGTCATAATGCATCGCGCGGTCCAGCACCGGCTTGCCGTATTTGTGCTCGCCGATCTGCAAGTACGGCGTGTCGGTGGTGCATTCGATGAAATTGCCGGCGGTGTAGACCATGAACAGCCGCATCCGCGAGCCCTTGATCTGTCCGCCGAACAGGAAGGAAACGTCGAAGGAGACGTCTTCGGATCGCAGCGCCGGGCCTTCGGTGGCGTGGACCAGGCGGATCGCCCGCCCGATGCGCTGCGCCGCCTGGAACATGGTCGGCGCGTTCATCAGCGTCTCGACCTCACCGGTGTCGGGGTCTTCGACCCCTTCCGTCAATGTCGACAGCACCGACTGGCTGATCGCCAGATTGCCGGCGCTGGCAATCGCCATGATGCGCTCGCCGGGCGTGCTGAAAATATGCAGCTTGCGGAAGGTCGAGACGTTGTCGAGGCCGGCATTGGTTCGGGTATCCGCGATCATCACGAGACCGTCCCGCACCAGAATTCCGCAACAATAGGTCATTCCAAGTCCTCGAACGCGACTGATTTTTCGGCCCAAACCATAGCGTTTTCGAGCGAAGTGGGCACCGGTTCGCATGAAGAAAACGCGTCAAACAAGACACTAGAGCCCGGTTCTGACGCAATCAGAACCGACGAGGCTCTAGTAGCCAATTTCGATGGGGCATCCAACCCCAATTCCCGTGACGCGGCATGCGCCGGGCGGGTAAAACCGCAGGGAGGGTGGGGGAAGGGCATGCAGAAGTCCGCTCTGATCGGCACGATCGTGGCCGCGTTGTTCCTGGGCAGCGCCAATGCGATGGCAGGCCCCTGGGAAGACGGCATGGTGGCCTATAACCGCGGCGACTATGTGCCAGCGATCCGGCTGTTCCGTCCGCTGGCGGAAGCGGGCAATCCGAAGGCGCAAACCCAGATTGGAACGATGTACCGCAGGGGCGAGGGCGTGACGTCCAGCCCGACCCGCGCCTTCATGTGGTTCAGTGTCGCCGCCAAGCGCGGAGATGCCAAGGCGAAGGCTGTTCTCCGTGACGTCTCCAGGAAAATGACGCCCGCCGAAATGTCGCAGGCCTCGCAGATGGCGCTGGCCTGCGAGGCTTCGAACTACCGATACTGCGAGTATTGATTAAGCTGGCGGCCTCCGGCAGTCTGGCTGTTCGACAAGAACAAAAAGATTGGGAGGCCACCATGCGCGCCATGCGGTCGTCATTCAAACCAGCCGCGTCCATCGCGCTCCTTTGCGTTGCAATGGTGGCCGCGTTCCCAGCTGCCGCGCAGAAAAAAGGCGGCACGCTCCGGCTCTATCACAACGACAATCCGCCTTCGACGTCGCTGCACGAGGAAGCGACGATTGCCTCGGTGACGCCGTTTGCCGCGATCTTCAACAATCTCGTGGTGTTCGATCCCGCAAAGGTCCACGAAAGCATCGATACCGTCATCCCCGATCTGGCCGAAAGCTGGTCGTGGGATTCCACCAATACAAAATTGACCTTCAAGCTTCGGCAGGGGGTGAAATGGCACGACGGCCAGCCGCTCACGGCCAAGGACGTGCAGTGCACCTGGCGGATGCTGATCGGCAAGACCGAGACCCAGGACTTCAAGCGCAATCCGCGAAAAGTCTGGTACACGAAGCTGCAGGACGTCAGCGTCAACGGCGATTACGAGGCGATTTTTGAGCTGAGCGAGCCGCAGCCGAGCCTGCCGGTGTTGCTCGCGAGCGCGTTTTCGCCGGTCTATCCCTGCCATGTGCCGCAGCAGGTGATGCGCACCAAGCCTGTTGGCACGGGGCCGTTCAAATTCGTCGAATTCAAGCGCGGCGAACAGGTTCGCCTCGTGCGTAATCCCGATTACTGGAAGAAGGATCGGCCTTATCTGGACGAGATCACCTTCCGGATGATCGACAGCCGCGCCACGCGCATGCTGGCGTTCGCCACCGGCGACTACGACATCACCTTTCCTTCCGACGTCAGCATTCCCTTGATGAAGGACATCAAGGCACGCGCGCCGAACGCGATCTGCGAGACGACGGCCACGGGAACGCAGATCAATTTGATGGTCAATCGCGTCAATCCGCCGTTCGACAACCCGGACATTCGAAAAGCCATGTCGCTGACGCTGGACCGCAAACCCTTCAACACCATCCTGATGGAGGGGATGGCGCGGATGGGCGGGGCGATGCTGGCCAAGCCCGAAGGCGAGTGGGGCATGCCGCCGGAAATGGTGACTTCGCTGACCGGCTACGGTCCGGATACCGAGAAGAACATCGCCGAGGCGCAGGCGATCATGCAGAAGCTCGGCTACAGCGATGCAAAACCGCTGCAGATCAAGATCCAGACCCGCAACCTGCCGACCTATCGCGATCCCGCCGTGATCCTGACCGACCAGCTCAAGAAGATCTACATTGTCGGCGAACTCGACATTCTCGACACGCCCCGCTGGTACGCTCGGCTGGCAAAGAAGGATTACACGATCGGACTGAACGTGACCGGCGTCAGCGTCGACGACCCCGACGGCAATATCGTCGAGAACTATTCCTGCAAGTCGGAGCGCAACTACACCCAGTATTGCAACGCCGAGGTCGACCGGTTGCTGGCCGCGCAATCGAGTGAGCTCGACAGGGAAAAACGCAGGAAAATGGTCTGGGACATCGAGCGGCTGCTGGTCGAGGATGCCGCGCGGCCGATCATCCTGCACAGTTCGGCCGCCAACTGTTGGCAGCCCCATGTGAAGAGCTTCCGGCCGCACGACAACAGCCAGTACAACAATCTGCGGTTCGAGGATGTGTGGTTGGATCGGTGATGGCGATATAGGCGCGCTCTATCGCCGTCATTGCGAGCGAAGCGAAGCAATCCATGGCGCCACGCGCTTCGTCGCTACGCTCCCTTGCGCAAACGCTTTGCGTTTGTCGCAGGCAATGACGGTGATAGGCCTGTGAATAAATCCTACTGCGACTGGCTCTGCCACTGGCCCGGCCGCCCGGCCTGTTCGACCTTGACCGCGACCGTCAGCGTTTCCGCGCCGCCGCCATAGCGGGTGCCGCGCACCGGTGCGGCGCCGAGGTAGTCGAGCCCGATCGCGACACGGGCATGGGCGTCGGTGGTGCAGAGGCCGTTGGCGGCATCGAAGCCGATCCAGCCGAGGTCAGGCACGTAGGCTTCTGCCCAGGCATGGCCAGCCTGCTGGTTGACCGTTCCGTCGGAGCGCAGGAAGTGACCGGAGACGAAGCGCGCCGGAACGCCGCCGGAGCGCGCGCAGGCGATGAAGATGTGGGCGTAGTCCTGGCAGACGCCGCGCTTGAGCGCGAAAGCTTCCGCCGCCGAGGTGCCTGAATTGGTCGGGTCCTCGTCGAACGTCATGTGCTCGTTGATCTGCACCATCAGCGCATGCAGGAAGCCGAGCACGTCGCCATCGGACTCCGAGCGCATCTCGCGGGCAAACGTCGCCATCGCCGGATTGACTTCGGTCAGCGAGGTCTGGCGCAGGAACAGGCCCGGGGGAAAACGCTCGTCGGTGCCGCGCAGCACGCCGCCGGTGTCGTGGGTCTCGACCAGCCCCTCGACACGGATGGTGAGGTCGGCGATCGGCCCGTGCGTCAAGACATGCGTGACGTTGCCGAACGCGTCCTGATGCATGTCGAGGCGGGAGTCGGTGGAGACGTCGATCTGCCATTCGGCGACATACTGCCCGTCATGGCTGCCGGGCGTCATGCGCAAGATCTGGATCACGCCCGAAGCGGGCGGCTCGTAGCGATAGCTGGTGGAATGGGCAATTCGCAGGCGCATGGCGGACCCAGGTTCGGATCGTCATGCCCGGGCTCGTCCCGGCCATCCACGTCCTCCGGTTGGCATAGCAAAACGTGGATGGCCGGGACAAGCCCGGCCATGACGGTGTTTTGTTGCGCGCATCCAAAATCTCTAAATCAAATACTGCCTGGTGATGATTTCACCGAGCCGCGCATTATCCGAAATGAATTCCTGGATGAACTCATGGACGCCGTGCTGGAAGATATCGTCCATATGGCTGTGTTCAAGCCGGTTGCGGACGCCGCGGGCGTGGCGCTGGGAGGCGCCCTGGCGGCCATAGGCGACGCCGATCTGGTCGAGGTTGCGCACCAGATTGCTGTAGCAGCTCGCGAGCGAGCGCGGCAGCGTGTCGTTGAGGATCAGCAGGTCGGCGATCAGCCAGGGTTTCAGCGTCTCGCGATAGACCCAGTGATAGGCTGTCAGTGCCGACACCGAGCGCAGGATCGAGGTCCACTGGTAGTAATCCAGAGGACCGCCGACATGTTCCTCCTCCGGCAGCAGCACGTGATACTTCACGTCGAGAATGCGGGCGGTGTTGTCGGCGCGCTCCAGATGCAGGCCGAGGCGCGAGAACCAGTAGGCGTCGTTGCGCAGCATGGTCCGGTAGGCCGAACCATCGAACCGCAATGAAGTCTCTTGCACGAAACGGAGGAACCTCGCCAGCTCCTCACGGCTCGACGTGCCTTTGCCCCAGACCTCCTGCAATTCGATCCAGGCGGAGTTGATGGTGTCCCACATCTCCGACGTCAGCGCGGTTCGCACCGAGCGCGAATTCAGCCGCGCCGCCTCGATGCAGTTCTTGATCGAGGAGGGATTGGCTGGCGAGAACGCCAGATATTCGACGACGTTCTGCTCGGTGGCTTCCTGATAGGTCTCGTAGAAACTCGCACTGACGCCGGCGGTCAGCAGCGCCGATTCCCACTCATTGGTTTTGCCGATATAGGCGGCGGGCAGGGCTGTGACGCGCAAGGTCGCATCGATGGTGCGCGCGATATATTCCGCCCGCTCGACGTAGCGGGCCAGCCAGTACAGGTTTTCGGCAGTGCGCGACAGCATACGAAAATTTCGCTCTCTATTCGTCCAGTATCCAGGTGTCCTTGGTGCCGCCGCCCTGGCTCGAATTGACCACCAGCGAGCCCTCCTTCAGCGCCACCCGCGTCAGGCCGCCCGGCACGATGGTGACGTGCTGGCTCCCCGTCAGCACGAACGGCCTGAGATCGACATGGCGCGGCGCGAGCCCCGACGCCGTGCAGGTCGGGCAGGTCGACAGCGCCAGCGTCGGCTGGGCGATAAAGCCTTCGGGCTCGCGCTTGAGCTTGTCACGGAACGCCTCGATCGTCGCTTTGGTCGCGGCGGGGCCGATCAGCATGCCGTAGCCGCCGGAGCCGTGGACTTCCTTCACGACGAGGTCACCGAGATTGTCGAGCACGTAGGCCAGGTCCTTCGGCTCGCGGCAGCGCCAGGTCTGCACATTCTTCAGGATCGGCTCTTCGCCGAGATAGAATTTTACGACCTCCGGCATGTAGGAATAGATCGCCTTGTCGTCGGCGATGCCGGTGCCGACCGCGTTGGCCAGCGTGATGTTGCCGGCGGCATAGGCCGACATCAGGCCGGGCACGCCGAGCGCCGAATCCGGGCGAAAGGTGAGGGGGTCGAGGAAATCGTCGTCGACGCGGCGGTAGATCACGTCGACGCGCTTCAGCCCCTCGGTGGTGCGCATGAACACCTCATCGTTCTTGACGACGAGGTCGCGGCCCTCGACCAGCTCGATCCCCAATTTGTCGGCGAGGAAGGAGTGTTCGTAATAGGCGGAATTGTAGACGCCGGGTGTCATCAGCGCGACCGTCGGCTCCGCCGAGGCCGAGAGCGGCGCCACCGAGCGCAACGCCGACAGCAGTTCGTCGGGATATCGTTCCACCGGTGCGACGCGGTGGCGGGCGAACAGGTCCGGAAACAGCCGCATCATGATTTCGCGGTTTTCCAGCATGTAGGACACGCCCGAAGGCGTCCGCGCGTTGTCTTCCAGCACGATGAAATTGTCGGCGTCGACCCGGACGATGTCGATTCCGGCGATGTGCACGTAGACGTCGTGCGGCACGCTCTGGCCGTTCATCTCGGGTCGGAACACCGGGTTCTGGAAGATCAGGTCATCGGGAATGATGTTGGCGCGCAGGATGTCGCGGCCATGATAGATGTCGCGCAGGAACATGTTGAGCGCGCGGACCCGCTGCTTCAGGCCCTTTTCCAGCAGCGTCCATTCCTTGGACGATATGATCCGCGGGATCACGTCGAAGGGGATCAGCCGTTCCTGGGCTTCGGCGTCGCCATAGACGGCGAAGGTGATGCCGATCCGGCGGAACAGCAGTTCCGCTTCCTGGCGGCGATATTCGAGGGCGTCGGGAGGCGTCTCCTTCAGCCAGCGGGAGAGCTCCCGATAGGCCGGGCGGAGGTCGCCGCCGGGGCCATTCATCTCATCGAACGCTACTGCCATAAATCCTGACTATCCCCCAAGTCATTCGACACAGTGCATGACCTGAAGGGATGGTAGCAAGGCTCGGGCCAGCGCGATATGCATTGGCTTGCGGCATTTGGTATGGGTAGCCCAGCCGCGCTGCCCTAAAAAAAGGCTGCCGGGTGCTTATTTCGGCAGCAAACCCCCGTGACTTCAATGCGTTGCTTGCGCAAAAGTACGGGGACAGGTGGGGAGAAGTCATGAGCGAGATCGTCACGGCGGGTATTCTGGTCATTGGCGACGAGATCCTGTCCGGCCGGACCAAGGACAAGAACATCGGCTTCATCGCCGAATACCTGACCAATATCGGGATCGACCTCAAGGAGGTCCGCGTCGTCGCCGACGAGGAGACCGACATCGTCGATGCCCTTAATGCACTGCGGAATCGATATACCTACGTCTTTACCACCGGCGGCATCGGACCGACCCATGACGACATTACCGCCGACAGCGTCGCCAAGGCATTCGGTGTCGGCATCGACCATCACCCGGAGGTCGTCGCGCGGTTCCGCGAGCGCTGGAGCGAGCAGGATTTGAACGAGGCGCGGCTGCGCATGGCGCGCGTTCCCGACGGCGCCGAACTGATCCAGAGCGCGACCATCCTGGCGCCCGGCTTCAAGCTCGGCAATGTCATCGTGATGGCCGGCATCCCCTCGATCATGCAGGCGATGATGGATATCGTCGCGCCCAAGCTGAAATCGGGCGTGCGGATGCTCTCGGACTCGGTCCGCGCCAATGCCCGGGAAGGCGACATCGGCGGGCCGCTGCGCGAGATCGCCAACGCCCATCCCGACACCATCATCGGCAGCTATCCGTTCCAGGATGAGGACAAGAAGCCGAACACCAACCTCGTCGTCCGCTCCCGCGATCCCGAAAAGCTCAGCGCTGCGATGGCCGCGGTGAAGGAGATGCTGGCGAACCTGAACATCGCCGCCCGGTAGCGGCGGCGGGTGCTCCAATTTCGAAGTTTCGCAATACGGAGAACAAAGTGACAGATCGTTCTGGAGCGGGCTCATGACAGCGCCGCCGGAGAAAGCCTTTCCGGTCTCTTGGGACCAGTTTCACCGGGATTGCCGGGCGTTGACCTGGCGGCTCAACGAGGTCGGGCCGTTTCATGCCATCATCGCGATTACCCGCGGTGGGCTGGTGCCGGCGGCCATCGTGGCGCGCGAGCTCGGCATTCGCATCATCGATACCGTCTGCATTGCCAGCTACGACCACACCCGGCAGGGCGACCTGAACGTGCTCAAGGGCGTTTCGACTGAGGTGGCAAAACTCGGCGGCGGCACCGGCAAGGGGCTGTTGATCGTCGACGATCTCGTCGACACCGGCAAGACCGGGCGGCTGGTGCGTTCGATGATGCCGGACGCGCATTTCGCGGCCGTCTATGCCAAGCCGCAGGGCAAGCCGCTGGTCGATACGTTCATTACCGAAGTGTCGCAGGACACCTGGATCCACTTTCCCTGGGATACTGCGCTGTCGTTCCAGCCGCCGATCCGTCCGTGACGGCGGGGGTGATATCCTCCGTCATTCCGGGGCGCGCGAAAGCGCGAACCCGGAATCTCGCGCAACAACTTCTGGATTCCGGGTCTGGTGCTAACGCACCATCCCGGAATGACGGCAGCGGCTAGCGCGATCGAGCCAGCCCCATGCCCCTCCAAAACCGCGTCACACCCACGGGCGACATCATCGCCACCCCGCATCGCGGGATGTTCACCGGCAATCGCGGCATCATCCACGATCCCGCGACAAAAACCTTGCTGAAAAAGCGCTGGTCGAGCCCGGCGTGGATCACCTGCGTCTGTGAATTCCGGGGCTGGCGGCGCAAGGTGATGGGCGGGCGGAGCTGGACCGAACTGTTCTTTCTCGACGAGGCGACCGCGTTCGCGGCCGGCCATCGTCCCTGTTTCTTTTGTCGCCGCGACGACGCCAACCGGTTTCGGGCGGCGTGGGAAGCGGGCAATGGCGTGAAAAGCATTCTGGCGCGCGAGATCGACGCCGTATTGCACAGCGAGCGGCTGGAGCGCAGCAAGAAGCGATTGCATCCGTTGCCGATGCCCGTGAAGCAATTGCCCGATGGCGCGATGGTGCAGGCGGGCGAGGCAAGTTTTCTGATCCTGCAGGGGAGGGCGCTGCGATGGTCGGTGGTCGGCTATTGCGACGCAGACAGCGGCATCGGTGACGCGATGCTGCTGACGCCGCCCTCAACGCTGCGCGCGCTGGGCGCAGGTTATCGACCTGTGCTGCATCCGAGTGCGTGTAGTTGGCAAAGGTAGTGCCGCTTGCGCGGTCTGCCCTCTCTCCCGCTTGCGGGGGAGAGCTGGAGTGGGGGTCTCTCCGCGATTCGCGCCCGTGGAGAGAGCCCCCACCCTGACCCTCCCCCGCAAGCGGGAGAGGGAACGGAACATCACCCCAACTTCTGTCGCGCCAGCTTCGCCCCCGCACCCAGCGCCGCCAGCTTCGCTTCCGCGATATCGCGCCGCATCGGGGCCATGCCGCAATTGGTGGTCGCGACGATGTTGCCAAGCGGCACGAATTTTGACACGGCCTCGATGACCTTCACGACATCCTCCGCCGTCTCCACCGTGTCGCTCGCGACGTCGATCACGCCGGCCTGGACGACCTTGCCCGGGAGCAGCGCCAGCAGATCCAGCGGCACTTTCGAGTTGCGGCACTCGATCGCGACCTGCTGGATCGGGCTTTTCGCGATCGCCGGAAAAATATCCTCGTATTGCCGCCACTCGCTGCCGAGCGTCTGCTTCCAGTCGGTGTTGGCCTTGATGCCGTAACCGTAGCAGATGTGGACGGCGGTGGTGCAGGTCAGGCCTTCGGCGGCGCGCTCCAGCGCCTTGATGCCCCAGTCGGAGACTTCATCCATGAAGACGTTGAAGGCAGGTTCGTCGAACTGGATGACGTCGACGCCGTCGGCCTGCAGTGCCTTGGCCTCGTTGTTGAGCAACTCAGCAAAGGCGAACGCCATCTTGACCTTGTCGCCGTAATATTTGTCCGCGACGGTGTCGGCGATGGTCATCGGGCCGGGCAGGGTGAATTTCAGCTTGCGGGTGGTGTGGGTGCGGGCAACGCGGGCTTCATCGGCATGGACGCGGCCCTTCAGCGTCAAGGGTGCTATCACCTGCGGCACCATCGCCTTGTAGCGGTCTTTGCGGATGCCCATCTCGACCTTGTGGGCGAAATCGATGCCCTCGACCTTCTCCAGAAAGCCGTGGACGAAATGCTGGCGGGCCTGCTCGCCCTCGGTGACGATATCGACGCCGGCATCCTCCTGCAGCTTCACCGCCAGCATGGTGGCGTCGCGCTTGGCGCGGGCGAGCTCATCACCTTTCGACTTCCAGGGTGCCCAGAGCGTGTTCGGCTCGGCCAGCCATTCCGGCTTGGGCAAAGAGCCTGCGATCGTGGTTGGAAACAGCATGGGAGCCTCCCGGTCAGTTCTGATTGAGCGCCTGTCTGCCATGTCTTATGATCGAGGTACAGAACAACGAAAGTCGCCCAAAAGCGCCAAGCGCGTCTTCAAGCAAAATCCAGACAGGGGCGCAAGGAAGGGGCGAGGCAAGGGGAGCCATGATCGACCTGCACTTCGCGCCGACGCCCAACGGCTGGAAAATCTCGATCATGCTGGAGGAACTCGGGCTTCCCTATCAGGTCATTCCCGTCAACATCCGCGCCGGCGAGCAGTTCAGGCCGGAATTTCTGGCGATCAGCCCGAATAACCGCATTCCGGCCATCGTCGACCGTGCGCCGGCCGATGGTGGCGAGGCGGTGCCGGTGTTCGAGACCGGCGCGATCCTGATCTATCTGGCTGACAAGACCGGGCGCTTTCTTCCGAAGGAAACGCGGGCGCGCTCCCGCGTCATGGAATGGCTGATGTGGCAGATGAGTGGGCTGGGGCCCATGCTCGGCCAGCACGGCCATTTCGCGCTCTATGCTGCGGAGAAGATTCCCTACGCGATCGAGCGCTACCGCGACGAGGCGGCGCGGCTCTATTGCGTGCTCGATACTCAACTGGGCAAGACCGGCGCCTATGTCGCCGGCGATTACTCGATCGCCGACATTGCATGCTTCCCCTGGACCATGACCCACAAGGCGCAGGGCTTTACGCTTGACGATTACCCGAACGTCAAGCGCTGGTACGCTGACGTGCGCGCGCGGCCGCAGGTGCAGGCGGGGCTCGCGATCGGCAAGTTCGTGAAGGAGCCGTTCGACGAGGAGGCGCGGCGGAACATGTTCGGTGCCCGCGCGAAGGATATGGGGAAAAGATGACTAGCCGTCATTCCGGGGCGCCGCGGAGCGGCGAGCTTTGATGTGCAATTGCACATCAGAGAATCCATGCCTGCGCGGAAACATGGATTCCGGGTCTGCGCCTTGCGGCGCATCCCGGAATGACGAGGATGAGCCAACAGCAAACACAAAGGAAACCCCATGCTCGAATTCTTCTTCGACTGCTCCAGTCCCTGGACCTATCTCGCCTTCCACAACATCCAGCCGCTGGCGAATGAACTCGGCGTCGAGATCAGTTGGCGGCCGATCCTGGTCGGCGGCATCTTCAATACCGTGAACCCGAGCGTCTATGCGCAGCGCGAGACGCCGGTGCCGTTGAAGGCGCGCTACATGAAGAAGGATCTCGCCGACTGGGCGCGCTCCGCTGGCCTTGCGATCAAGATGCCGCCGACGGTGTTTCCCGTAAACAGCGTCAAGGCGATGCGCGGCTGCATCTGGCTGGGCCAAGAATTTGGCGAACGCATGGTGCCGTTTGCCACCGCGGTGTTCGAGACCTATTGGGGTGGCGACAAGGACATCTCGCAGGACTCGGTGCTGACGGAGGTCTGCAAGAAGGCCGGCGTCGATCACGTCAAATTTTTCGAGGGCATCGGCCAGCAGGCGGTCAAGGATCAGCTCAAGGCCAATACCGACGAGGTGATGGCGCGCGGCGGTTTTGGTTCGCCGACGATCTTTGTCGACAAGACGGATATGTATTTCGGCAACGACCGCATGCCGCTGATCCGCGAAGCGCTGCAGCGCCTGAAAGCGCGGGCCGCCTGATGCCGAAAGCTGTCGTCTGCCGCGAGCTTGGTCCGCCCGAGAGCCTGCGCCTGGAAACGTTTGACGCTGTGCCGCTGGCGCCAGGGCAAGTGCGTGTCGCTATCCGCGCCGCCGGGTTGAATTTCCCGGACGTTCTGATGGCGGCCGGCCAGTATCAGCTCAAGCCGCCGCTGCCGTTTACGCCGGGCATGGAAGCGGCCGGCGATGTGGTCGAGATCAACGCGGCCGAAGGCGTCGCCGTGGGTGATCGCGTGATCGTCAAGATGCGGCACGGCGCCTACTCCGATGAAGCCGTCGCCACGCCGTCGCAGCTCGTGCGCCTGCCGTCGAACTTCGATTATGCCGAGGGCGCGACGTTCCTGGCCGGCCACGGCACAGCCTATCACGCGCTGATCGATCGCGGCCGGCTTCAGCCGGGCGAGGTGTTGCTGGTGCATGGCGCGGGCGGCGGTGTCGGGCTCGCCGCCGTCGAAATCGGCAAGATGCTAGGCGCCACCGTGATCGCGACCGCTTCGAGCGACGAAAAACTTGCGATTGCGAAAGCGAGGGGCGCCGATCATCTCATTCGCTACGACCAGGAGCCGTTCCGTGATGCCGTCAAGCGCATCACCGACGGGCAGGGCGCGGACGTGGTGTTCGATCCCGTCGGCGGCGAGGTGTTCGAGAACTCGATGCGCTGCATCAACTGGGGCGCACGGCTGCTGGTCATCGGATTCACCGGCGGCATCGGGCTTGCGAAGACCAATCTGCTGATGATCAAGGGCGCCAGCGTGCTCGGCGTCCGCGCCGGCGAAGCGGTGCGGAGAAATCCCGCGCTCGGCGAAGTCCGGATCAAGGCGCTGACGGAATTGGCGGAAGCCGGCAAGATCCGGCCCAATGTCTCGCACCGGCTGCCGCTGGAAGATTATGCCAAGGCGATGCGGCTGTTGATCGAACGCAAAGCGATCGGGCGGGTGGCGCTGACGATGGGGTAGGCGCTCCGCCGTCATTGCGAGCGAAGCGAAGCAAAGCAATCCATTGGGCCACAAAGGGAGTATGGATTGCTTCGTCGCTTCGCTCCTCGCAATGACGGTGGTTAGGGCTGTGTGCTAAACTTCCCATCCTTCAAAAACGCAAGCGTCTGCACGATCGCTGCGCTATTGCGCACCAACCACGGGTGCGAGGTGCGGATCACGATGTGATCCGACATCCCGTCGAGCCTGGTGTTCGCCACCGACACCCGTCCATCATGCGGCTTCGGCAGGAATGCCGATGTGATCGGATAGATCGACCGGTCTCCGGCGATGATGCCGACGCAATAATCGACCGGCGGAAGCAGCGCTTCGATCGCGGCACCGCGCTGCGTGCCGAGCTGCTGTCCCGCCGGTCCGAAGAAGGCGCGGTAGGTTCCAACATTCTTCAGGCGGTCGGCGATTTCGCTGCCACTGTTCGGCGTGCCGAGCATGACGACGCGGCCCAGGCGCTTTGGCCGATATCTGGCAATGTAGACCCGCGCCAATAATCCGCCCATGGAATGGCCGACAAAATGGACGGAGCCATCGATGCCATCGGCAAAGCGCTGGATGGAGGGATGGATGTCCTCCGCCAGCGCTTCGAGCGCCTTGCGGCGGCTCGCATAATCCTGGTTGAGGGTGGCGAAGCCACAGCCTTCCAGCGCCGTCTGCATCTTTCGAAACGATCGCGCCGTTCTGCTGATGCCATGCAGCAGGACGACGCCGTCTTGCGTCGCGTTGGCCGATGCGGGCCGGCCGCTCACTTATACTCGCGCTCCTGCCACCACGGGAAATAGTCGGGCATGTCGCTGGAAACCTTGTTCTTGAATTCGGCCGGGCGCTTTTCCAAAAACGATACCACGCCTTCTTTCACATCCTCCGAACGTCCGCGGGCGTAGATGCCGCGGCTGTCGACCTTGTGGGCTTCCATCGGATCGTCGGCGCCCATCATGCGCCACATCATCTGCCGGATCAGCGCCACCGATACCGGCGCGGTCTTGGCCGCGAATTCCTTGGCGAGCGCACGCGCCGTCGGCAGCAGATCGTCTGGCGGCACCACCTTGCTGACGAGGCGGCCGGTCAGCGCCTCCTGCGCCGGGAAGACACGGCCCGAATAACACCATTCCAGCGCCTGCGAGATACCGACGATGCGCGGCAGGAACCAGCTCGAAGCGGCCTCGGGCACGATGCCGCGCTGGGAGAACACGAAGCCGAAGCGGGCGGCTTCCGAGGCGATGCGGATATCCATTGCGAGCTGCATGGTGACGCCGATACCGACGGCAGGGCCGTTCACCGCGGCGATCACCGGCTTCAGGCATTTGAAGATGCGCAGCGTCACCTGGCCGCCGCCGTCGCGCACCATGGGATCGCTGTAGTCGACCGTGCCGCTGGCCAGCCGCTTCACCGGCCCGCGCCGCGCGTCGCGGTCAAAAGTGTTGGCGCCGGACGAGAGGTCGGCGCCGGCGCAGAAGCCGCGCCCCGCGCCGGTGACGATGATGGTGCGGACATTGTCGTCCTTGTCGGCCGCGTCGAACGCGTCGATCAGTTCCTGCTGCATCGTGCCGTTGAAGGCGTTGAGCTTGTCGGGCCGGTTCAGCGTGATGGTGAGAATCTGATCGTCGACCTCATACTTGATGGTCTCATACGCCATGGGTGCGCGTTTCCTTCTATTTTCTTGTTTCGTAGGATGGGTAGAGCGAAGCGAAACCCATCGACCAGATACGGGCTTTACGTGATGGGTTTCGCTTCGCTCTACCCATCCTACAATCTAGCTGAAAGAAAAGAAGACGTGGATGGCCGGGACAAGCCCGGCCATGACGGAAGTATCTCGGAATCTACTTCTTCGGCGGCGACGGCCACGGCCGCTGCGGGCCGCGCAGGCCTTCGAACGCCTTGGCCATGCCGAGCACGCCGAGATCGTCGAAGCGGCGGCCGACGATCTGCACGCCAATCGGAAAACCCTTGGCGTCGTAACCGCCATTGAGCGAGATTGCGGGATTTTCAGACATATTCCACGGCACGGTAAAGGCAATGTGCTCGAACGGCTTGTCCGGATCGTTGATCGGGGCGGCGAACTCAGCCGGGAAGTTCACCACCGGCGACACCGGTGAAATCACGTAATCGAGATCGCAGAATAGTTTTGCAGCCGCAGCGCGGATCGCCATCGTGGCGTTGAAGCCCCTGACGACGTCGACGCCGGAGAGTCTTGCGCCGGCTTCCGCCCATTTGTGGATGTAAGGCAGCACCTTGCGGCGTTCCTCGGGCGAAAGTTTTGAGAGATCGTCCCACATTCGCGCCCGAAAGAAATTGTCGATTCCATCGAGCATCTCGCGCGTCAGGATGCCGTCGACTTCGGTGACGACGGCGCCGGCGGATTCGAACGCTTTTGCCGCCTTGACGGCAACGCTTCGCACGTCGCCTTCCAGCGCCTGGCCGGTGCCGGCATCGAGCATCAGGCCGATGCGCAGCTTGCGCGGTGACTTGTCGAGTGTCTTCCAGTGAATGCTGCTGTCGGCCGGCAGGCTCATGCCGTCGCGGCGGTCCGGCTTCGACAATACGCACATCATCAGCGCCGCATCGTCGACGGTGCGGGTCATCGGCCCGGCGACGCGGCCGACATAGGGCGGGTCGTACGGAACGCGCCCAAAACTCGGCTTCAGCGCGACCAGCCCGCACCACGAGGCCGGCAGCCGGACCGAGCCGCCGATGTCGGTGCCCAGATGCAGCGGGCCGTAACCGGCCGCGCCCGCCGCGCCCGCGCCGGAGGAGGAGCCGCCGGGATTCTTGCTGAGGTCCCAGGGATTGCGGGTGAGGGGATGGAAACTGGAAAGGCCCGACGACAGCATGCCATAATCAGGCATCGTGGTCTTGGCGAAGATGATGGCGCCGGACTCACGCAACCGCGCGGCGGGCGGCGCATCTTTCTCTGCCGGTATAAGCTTGACACTGGCAGCACCCAGCGGGATCGGCTGGCCCTTGGTAGCGATATTGTCCTTGATGGTGACCGGAATGCCGTCGAGCGTGCCCGCGGGCTCGCCCCTCTGCCAGCGGTCGGTCGAGGCCTTCGCGGCAGCGCGCGCGCCCTCGGGATCGAACAGATAGAGCGCCTTGATGTGCGGCTCCCACGCCGCGACATGCTCAATCACTTCTTCCAGCACTTCCGATGGCGTGAACTGCTTGGCGCGATAGCCCGCGATCAGGTCGGTGGCGGAAAGATCATGCAGCGAGGTGACTTCTTGTTCTTCATTGATGGTTTTATGCATGCGAACCTACCGGGAGACGGGTTTCGATGATGCGGGCGAACATGCTGGCGCCGATCGGCAGAATCTTGTCGTCGAGGACGTAGCCGGGATTGTGCACCGGCACCGAGCCGTCATGGCCGATCCAGAAATAGGCGCCGGGCACCAGCTGCATCATGTCGGCGAAATCCTCGCTTCCCATCTTCGGCGTCGAGCGCGTCAACACATTGGCCGGATCGACCACGGTCTTCGCCACGGCCTCGACCACCCTGGACTGCTCTTCCTCGTTGACGAGGACGCTGAAACCATCGCGGATATCGACGGATATTTCGCACTGGAAGGTCGCGGCAATGCCGGCGCTGATCGCGCGCATGCGTTCACGGATCAGCGCGCGCACGCCGTCGTCGAACGCACGCACCGTGCCGCACAGCTTGGCGTCGCCGGGGATTACGTTATAGGCGGAACCCGCGTGAATCTGGGTGATCGACAGCACCGCCGCCTTCAAGGGATCGACGTTGCGGCTGACGATGGTCTGCAGCGCCTGCGCCAGCGTCGTCGCGATCACCACCGCGTCCTTGGAGCGTTCCGGCATCGCGCCATGCGCGCCGTAGCCCTGGATGTTGATGTCGAAGAAGTCGGCGCCGGCCATCGCCGGTCCCGGCAGGATCGCGATCTCGCCGTGGTTCAGGTCCGGCGCGTTGTGCAGGCCGTAGACCTCGTCGCAGGGAAATTTCTGGAACAGCCCGTCCTTGATCATGGCGCGCGCGCCGCCCAAGCCTTCCTCGGCGGGCTGGAAGATAAAGTGCACGGTGCCGTCGAAATTTTTGGTCTCGGCCAAATAGCGCGCGGTGCCGAGCAGCATCGTGGTGTGGCCGTCATGGCCGCAGCCGTGGAAGCGGCCGGGAATCGTCGAACGCCATTTCAGGTTGGTATTCTCTTCCATCGGCAGTGCGTCCATGTCGGCGCGCAAGCCGATGCGCTTGCCGCCATTGCCATTGCCCTTGAGCACGCCGATCACGCCGGTGCCGCCGAGGCCGCGATGCACCTCGATGCCCCATCCCTTCAGCTTCTCCGCGACGATGCCGGACGTGCGCACTTCCTCGAAGCCGACCTCGGGATGGGCGTGCAGATCGCGTCTGATGGCGGTGAGTTCTTCGGCATAGCCGTCGATGCGGTCGATGGTGGGCATGTCTGTTATCCCGTGACTGGAGATGTTGAGCGAGATTGAACGGATGGGGTGAAGGCGGGGCCGTTCGGCTTGATGCGGATGCCCGGACGCAGCCGCGTCCAGGGTAATGTCGCCGTATCGGCCGGCATCGCGCCGGGCGCGGCGCAGATTAAAAGCTTTTCGGCGATCGGTTCGAAATCGGCGCGGAAATGCACCGAGCTCTTGTTGACCAGGATTTTCTGTTCGGTCGGCTCGATGCCGACATAGCGGTACATCGACTGGTCCGCGAGCTGCGCCTTGTGGGAGCCGACGACCACGCGGACGTCACCGATGCGCAGGCAGGCGGACAGTCCCATATCCATGTCGCGTCCGCGATAATAGGGGCCGGACGCCACGAATTTGCCGTCGGACAGTTTTTCGACGACGAAAGTTTCCCTGTACGGCGCGTCGCCGGGAATGCCGGACTTGCCGCCGAGATCCAGCGTAACCGTGGCGCCGACGCCGACCGCATGCGCAGCGATAGCCGACTCCGGATCGTAGATTACGCCGGTGGCGCCGGAGGCCTTGTTGCGTACCAGCGCGCGCAGCATGCCCGTGGTGTCGGAATCACCGCCGGCGCCGGGATTGTCCTGGGTGTCGGCGATGACGATCGGCTTGCTTGCCGATTTCGCCAGTTCCATCGCGAGGCGCACGCCATCGTCGGGTGAATAGATGCGGCCGTCGAAATCGTCCTCGTGGCTCTCGACCAGCGCCACCAGTTTGTCGGCTGCGGCATCCGCATCGGCCTGCGTCCGGCCGTAGGCAAACACGCTCGGCCCGCAATCCCTGAAGTCCGCCGCCGGGAAGCCCGGCGCGAACGACAGGGTCGGCACTGCGTCACTCTCCAGGGCCGCAAGATTCTGATAGATGCCCTTGGTCGGCTGGTCGTTGGTGCATTGCCAGGAGATCGGGATCAGGAACGGCAATTGCCGGAACGCTTTTGCAAAACGTGCTTTCGTCTTCAGCATCAGCGCGAGGTGTCTTGCACAGGCGCGGCCGGTGTCGGCCATGTCGATGTGGGGATAGGTGCGGTAGGCAATGAGTGCATCGGCATGCTCCATCATCTCGGGCGAGACGTTGGCATGGAGGTCGAGGCTCACGACCAGCGGCAGGTCCTTGCCGATCACCTTGCGCACGCGGGCAAGCGTTTCGCCTTCACCGTCGTCGTAATGTTCGGTTACCATGGCGCCGTGCAGATCGAGATAGACGGCATCGATGGATCCTGCCGCAGCGATGCCGTCGACCATCTCCTTCATGATGCGTTCGAAGGCATCGTTGGTGACATGCGCCGATGGGACCGCAGCCGCCGAGATCGTCGGGACCAGCTCCCAGCCATTGGCCTCGGCCGCCTCGACGAAGCCGGCCAGGCCGACATTGATGTTGCGCATGACCTTGAGCACGTCGACGCCGTGCGCCATCGACGGCCAGCCCCCGCCATGGACGAAATCCTCATAGGTCGCCTTGGTCGGCGCGAAGGTGTTGGTCTCGTGCAGAAAGGCGCCAACGGCGATGCGGGTCATTAAGTCTCTCGGTCAATGCTTTTCGTTGGGAGGACGTTAAGCGTGACATCGTGGCAAGCGCAAGCTGCGAAGCAATTCCGTTTTGCATGCCGCGTGGGCGTTAGTAATTGTCTAGGCCCTGTCGCTGTGATGAGCGAGGCGACGAAGCTTGCTCCGTCATTCCGGGGCGATGCGAAGCATCGAACTAAGGGGCGCCCCTTGCGCCCCTGAGAATCTCGAGATTCCCCGATGCGCAATTGCGCATCTGAGGTTCGCTTCGCGCCCCGGAATGACAACACCGGCGGTGCGTTAGATCACGTCAGCGTCGCCAGCAATCCGGCCATCAAACGGCCACGCTCGGCGAGGCTGTCGACCTCGATATGTTCGTTAAGCGTGTGAGCGTCGGCGCCGCGAACACCCAAGCCATCGAGGGTGGGGATGCCCATCGCGCCCGTAAAATTACCGTCGGAGCCGCCACCGGCGCTGCCATGCGGGAGTTCGACGCCCATTTGCCGGGCCACGTTGCGGGCCTGCTCGTAGAGCGCCATCGTGCCGGCATCCGGTTCCCACACCGGCCGGGTCACACCACGGGTGACCTTGAACGTGACATCATTGCTGCTCCCGGAAAGCGCGAGCATCCGTTCGACGCCGCGATCGAGGTCGGCCTGTCGCTTGGCCATGCTGAGCGCCTCGCCGGTGCAGGTAGTGGCAACGCAATTGACCCATTGGCCGCCGTGCACGATGCCGACCGAGAAGGTGCAATCTTCGGTCGTCATGCCGTCGATAGTGATAATCTGGCGTGCCATTTCGCGGATCGCGGAACGGCCGGCGGAGAGCGTGGCGCCGGCATGGCTCGGCTTGCCGACGGCTTCGAGATTGAAGCGGGCAATGGCGTATCGTCCGGTCACCACGCCGTTGTTGGTGCGGCCGGGCTCCGGCACCAGCACATATTTGTTGCGGGCGGCTTCGGCCTCGATGAGGTCACGGGTCGACGGCGTGCCGACCTCTTCGTCCGGCGTGAACAGCACGGTGATCGGCAGCGGCGTCGTGAACGCGGCGCGGGCCAGTTGCCGGATGGCTTCGAGGGTGAGGTAGTTGCCGCCCTTCATGTCGAAGATGCCCGGGCCGTAGCATTTGTTGCCTTCGCGCCGCCACGCCAGCTTTTCCAGCGTGCCGACGGGATGGACGGTATCGAGATGGCCGGCGATCAGAATACCGGGCTCGCCCTGCTTCGGGTGAGGGAAGCGCGCGCGGACGCAGCCGGCAAAACCCTGCCGTCCGGCGATGCGTTCGATGGTCGCACCCATGATGGCCATTTCGCGCGCCGCAAGATCGAGCATGCGATCGACCGCACGCGAATCCCAGGTGGGGCTTTCGCATTCTACCCAGGCCCGCAAACCCTGCAGCATGGTCTCGGAATCGAAGGGAAGGTTGGCAGGATTCATGATGGGTCCTCCCGGTTAGGCCGGAATGTTTGGTTTCGGTGTGGGCCCTTTACGAGAAGGATCGGCGGCGGATTTGTAAAGGGAAAACATGGCACGTTCGGACCTTCCCGGCGCGAGGCAGGGGCAACGGTAATTCTGGCATCATTCTTGATTGTAGACTTTTGGGGAGGCGCGTTGGCGAAGCTGAACCGGGACTGCAATCTATCCGGTGGCAGGCGTAATCCGGCCGCGAAAGAACCTGTCCGGAGGGCTGTCCTGATTTCTGCCTGAGCGCCGGCGTCACCAGTGTCGTCGGGGTCAAAAGGGTGTTGTGAAGCTGAATATCGACCCTATAGTCCGGTGAGAAATTGGGCAGGGGCCTGAACAATAGGCGTTCGGGCGTTAAGACGACAACGGAGACGAAGGAATGAATGCGTTCAGAAAAGTAATTCTTGCTGCGACGTGCGTCGGCAGCCTGATGGTTGTTGCGGCAGCGCCTGCGCTGGCACAGACCACGTTGCGCGCCGTCATGCACTCGGATCTGAAGATCCTGGATCCGATCTGGACCACGGCCTACATCGTCCGCAACCACGGCTACATGATCTACGACACGCTGCTCGCGCAGGATGAAAAGGGCGCGGTCAAGCCGCAGATGGTGGAGAAGTACGAAGCCGCGGCTGACGGCAAGGGCTACACCTTCACGCTCCGCGACGGCCTGCTGTGGCATGACGGCAAGCCGGTTACGTCGGAAGACTGCATCGCCTCGATCAAGCGTTGGGCGGTCAAGGACTCGCTCGGTCAGAAGATGATGAGCTTCGTTGACTCCATCGATGCGGTCGATGCCAAGACTTTCACCATCAAGCTCAAGGAGCCGACAGGCCTCGTACTGCTCGGCCTGTCGAAACCCTCGTCGAACGTGCCCTTCATGATGCCGAAGCGCGTCGCGGAAACCGATCCCAACAAGCAGATCGAGGATTTTACAGGATCGGGACCCTTCGTCTTCGTCAAGGATGAGTGGAAACCGGGCGACAAGACCGTCTACGTCAAGTTCGACAAGTACAAGCCGCGCGCCGAGCCGGCCTCGGGTCTTGCCGGCGGCAAGGTCGCTAAGGTGGATCGCATCGAGTGGCGCGCCATTTCCGACGCGCAGCAAGCGGTCAACGCGCTGCAAAAGGGCGAGATCGACTACATCGAGCAGCCCAGCCACGATCTCCTGGGCACCTTGAAGAAGGATACCAACATCTCAATCGTCGAGGTGCCGCAAATCAAGGCGCAGTACGTCTTCCGTCCGAACCACCTGCACAAGCCGTTCGACAACCCGAAGGTCCGCCAGGCGCTGTGGTACGCCTTCAATCAGGAAGACTTCCTGATGGCGACCATCGGTGACGAGAATTACATCAAGGCGTGCAAGGCGCTGTTCGTCTGCGACTCCCCGTTCGGGACGACCAAGGGAACGGATGCCATTCTCACCTCGAACGCCAAGAAGGCGCAGGAACTCCTGAAGGAAGCGGGCTATGACGGCACGCCCGTGCTGCTGATGCACTCCACCGACCTGAAGGTTCTGACCAACCTCGCGCCGGTGGCGAAATCACTGATGGAAAAGGCCGGCTTCAAGGTCGACATGCAGTCGATGGACTGGCAGACCCTGGTTGCGCGCCGTGCCAAGAAGGATCCACCGAGCGCCGGTGGCTGGAATGCCTTCCTGACGGCCTGGATCACGGCCGACGTGATGAACCCGGTTTCCGCCGCCTATGTGAATTCAGGGTGCGACAAGGCATCGTTCGGATGGCCATGCGACCCGGAGATGGAGAAGCTGCGCGACGAATTTGCGCGCTCAACCGATCTGGCGAAGCAAAAGGAGATCGCGGAAGCGGTCCAGAAGCGCAATATCGAGATCACGGCCATGATCCCGGTCGGCGAGTACATTACACCGATTGCTGTTCGCAAGAACGTCAAGGGGCTCTTGATGGCGCCGGTCCCGGTGCATTGGAACATCGAAGTCACGAAGTGATGTGAAGGAAGCGGGCGGCTTCCAGCCGCCCGTTTCGTTTCGGGGATCGACCTATGTATGGCTACTTCTTCCGGCGATTGCTCGGCACGGTCCCCGTGATACTGGTGGTCGCGGTCTTCATCTTCCTTATGCTGCGGCTGACCCCGTCCGACCCGGCGGCAGTCATCGCTGGCGACAATGCCACCACCGAACAGGTGGCGCAGATCCGCAGCCAACTCGGTCTCGACCGGCCGATGATCGAGCAATTCTTCATCTGGTCCGCCAGGGTGCTGACCGGCGATTTCGGCGAGAGTTTCTTCTTCAAGAAGACCGTGGCCGCGCTGATCGGCGAACGCATCGAGCCGACCCTGTCGCTCGCCCTGTTCACGATCCTGATTGCGGTGTTTGTCGCTGTTCCGCTCGGCGTGCTGGCGGCGCACCGGCATGGTTCGTGGATCGACCGCATCGTGATGGGCTTTTCGGTGCTCGGCTTTTCCGTGCCCGTGTTCGTGATCGGCTACCTCCTGATCTACCTGTTCGCGGTCTATTTGAACTGGCTGCCGGTGCAGGGCTATCAGCGGATCTCGGAGGGGGTTGGCGGCTGGGTGCAGCGGCTGATCCTGCCGTCCGTAACCTTGTCGGTGATTTATATCGCGCTGATTGCGCGCATGACCCGTACCAGCGTGCTTGAGGTGCTCTCCGAGGATTACATCCGCACTGCGCGCGCCAAGGGACAGTCCGAGCAAAAGGTGTTGTTCCGTCATGCGCTGCGCAATGCGGCGGTGCCGATCGTCACGGTGATAGGCCTCGGCGTGGCGCTTCTGATTGGTGGCGTCGTCGTGACCGAGAGCGTGTTCACGATTCCGGGCCTTGGCCGACTGACAGTCGACGCGGTGCTGGCGCGCGACTATCCGACGATCCAGGCCGTCATCCTGCTGTTTTCATTCGTCTACGTCATGATCAACCTGGCGGTTGACATGATCTATACCGTGCTCGATCCGAGGATCCGCTACTGATGGCCGACACGACGATCCTCGAACCCGTACTGCCGGCCAGTCCGGGCAAGCCGGCTGCGTACCGCAAATTGCTGCGTAACCCGGGCGTGATGTTCGGCACCGCCGTCCTTGCGATCGTATTGCTGATGGGACTATTGGCGCCCTGGGTCGGAACCATCGATCCGACGGCGATCAGCCCCATCGCACGAAACAAGGTTCCCGGCGCGGAAATCACGATGCGGACGGATACTGGCGAACGCATCAAGATGATCGCCAAGTTAGGCACGGACAGCCTGGGACGTGACGTCTACAGCCGGGTGGTCTATGGCGCGCGCGTCTCGCTCTTCGTCGGCATCACGGTGGCGCTGATCAGCGTCGCCTGTGGCCTGTTCATCGGTCTGCTCGCCGGCTTCTTCCGCATTCTCGACGCCGTCATCATGCGGATCATGGACGGGCTGATGGCGATCCCGGCGATCCTGCTGGCGATTGCCATGGTGTCGCTGTTCCGCTCCAGCGTGCTGACCGTCATCATCGCCATCACCGTTCCCCAGATTCCCGGCGTCGTGCGGCTGGTGCGCTCGATCGTGCTCAGCGTGCGCGAGGAGCCCTATGTCGAGGCCGCGGTCACGCTCGGGACTTCGGTTCCGAAATTGTTGTGGCGGCATGTTTTGCCCAACACGATTGCGCCCATGATCGTGCAGGGCACCTTCATCTGCGCCTCGGCCATTCTCATCGAGGCCATCCTGTCGTTCCTCGGCATCGGCGTGCCGCCGGAGGTGCCGACCTGGGGCAACATCATGGCCGAGGGCCGGCAGGTCTTCAGCCTGTATCCGCACAACATCATCTATCCCGGCGTGTGCCTTGCGTTCACGATCCTTGCCGTCAACGTTCTCGGCGACGGCTTGCGCGATACGCTCGATCCCAAAATGGCGAAGCGGGTGTGATGTGAGCAACACTGTCCTCGAAGTCTCGAATCTTTCCGTCGCCATCAACGGAGGCGACAGGACGCATGCGGTGCAGGGCATCAACCTGACCGTCGGTACCGACGAGATCGTCTGCGTGGTGGGCGAATCCGGCTCCGGCAAGTCGGTGACGGCACAGGCCGTCATGGGCCTGCTGCCGAAGGGGGCGATGCGGGTCGAAAGCGGATCGATCCGGCTGCAGGGCGATCAACTGCTCACCAAATCCGACGCCGAATTGCGCGCGATCCGCGGCACCCGCATGGCCATGGTGTTCCAGGAGCCGATGACGGCGCTCAATCCGGTCGAGCGGGTCGGCGACCAGATCCGCGAAGTGCTGGAGATCCACACCAGCCTCGACCAGAAGGAGCAGCGCGCGCGCGTGCTCGAGATCATGCGCGCGGTGCATCTGCCCGAACCCGAACAGATGATCGATGCCTATCCGCACCAACTCTCCGGCGGTCAGCGCCAGCGGATCATGATCGCGGCGGCGCTGGTGCTCGACCCCGCGCTGCTGATTGCCGACGAGCCGACCACCGCGCTCGACGTCACCACGCAGGCGCAGATACTCAAGCTCGTGCGGGAAATGCAGGGCCGCACCAAAACCGGCGTGCTGTTCATCACCCATGATTTCGGCGTCGTCTCCGAGATCGCCGACCGCGTCGTGGTGATGCAGATGGGCCGGATCGTGGAGCAGGGCCCCTGCGAGGAGGTGCTGCGGAATCCGCGCGAGGACTATACCAGAATGCTGCTGGCCGCGGTCCCGAGCATGACGCCGCCGAAGCGGTCGCCGGTGACCGGACCGGTGGTTCTGCAGACCGAAAATCTTTTCAAGACCTATGGCAAGCGCTCGCTGTTCCAGCCGAAGGCGCGCGTGGTCGCCGCGGTCAAGGACGTCTCGCTGACGATCCGGCGCGGCGAAACGCTGGGCATCGTCGGCGAGTCCGGCTCCGGCAAATCGACGGTGGCGCGCTGCGTCGCGCGGTTGGTCGATACGTCAGCCGGCGGCATCAAGATCGACGGCGTCGATATCGCGGCGATGCGGGAAGCAAAATTCCGCCCGATGCGCCGGCGCATTCAGTTCATCTTCCAGGACCCGTATCGATCGCTCAATCCGCGCCGGACGGTCGGCGAGGCGATCATCGAGGGGCCGATGAATTTTGGCCTCAGCCGCAAGGAGGCGCTGCAGCGCGCACGCGACCTGATGGCCGTGGTGCATCTGCCGCCGGCTGCGATCGATCGCTTCCCGCATCAGTTCTCCGGCGGCCAGCGTCAGCGGATCTGCATCGCGCGGGCGCTGGCGATGGAGCCTGAATTGCTGATCGGCGACGAGCCTGTGTCAGCACTCGACGTCTCGGTGCAGGATCAGGTGCTGAAACTGTTGGACGAGGTGCGCCGCAAGTTCAATCTGGCGGTGCTGTTCATCACCCATGATTTGAGGGTGGCCGCCCAGGTCTGTGACCGGATCGCGGTCATGCAGCGCGGGGTGATTGTCGAGCAGGGCGCCACGGCAGACGTTTTTGCCGCGCCCCAGCACGAATACACCAAGGCATTGTTCGACGCCGCGCCCGGCAGGCATCAGGAATTCGCTGCCAGCGCGTGATGGGTTTCTCAAACCCACTCTCTCGTCAATGCGAACGAAGCGACGTTGTCCGCCGCAGGTTGGGCTGCGCCGGACAAGTCGCGGCTTACGCTGGTGATAACGTGGACATCAGCAGTGGCTATCCCGCACCAGTTCCGGGCCATCATTCGCCAGCGGCGGGGGGATTTGCGGTTGCTGTGGCTGGGAGGGCCGCCGATCCGGGGGCGATTTGCGCCCGGTTGCGGCAGGCTTGTCCGAGGGTTGTTCGCTGGCCATGTCGTCATACTCCTTTTTGTGCATGACAACATTTTTGCGGGTGTTGCGTTCCGCTTACGCCGGATGCGCGGCGAGATGTTCCAGCATTAATTCGCATACACGTTCCGGCGCCTGATCCGCCGCAAAATGCCCGACGCCCGGAAGCACCTCGAAACGATAGGGGGCGGCGATGAAATCGACCGTGCCTTCGGCGGCGTTGCGGCCGACGGTGTCGTCGGCGTCGCCCCAGATATAAAGCGTCGGCACGCGAATCGGGCCGAGTGGCCCGCGTATCGCGCCGCGGGCGCGATACCACGCGAGCGCCGCTTCCATCGCCTCCTTGTTGCCGAGCACGGCGAGATGCATCTCGATCGCGTCGGCAGGGACGCCATTGGCGGTCAGACGATCGCGCAGCCATTTGGCGTCGTCGGCCAGCACGACATCGGCGGCGTCCGGTTCCAGAAACGCCTTGTGGTGCTTTGAGCGTTGGGCCTGCTCGCTGTCAGCCGTCAGCGCGCGATTGAATGCGTTCGGATGCGGCCGCGAGAGAATGGTAAGCGAGGCCAGCCGCGCGTGGTGGCGGTCGGCGATGCCCCAGGCGATGCTGCCGCCCCAGTCGTGGCCCACGAGATGAAAGCGGGCCTCGCCATAGCCCGCGGCCGCCACGATCGCCATCGCGTCGTCCATCAGGCGGTCGATCAAATAGCGCGAAAACTCGCGCGGATCCGGCCGGGCGCCCGGTGAATAGCCGCGCTGGCTCGGCGCAATGGCGCGATAGCCCATGTCGCCGAGCGCCGTGACCTGGGCGCGCCAGCAATGCATCGATTCCGCAAAGCCGTGCAGCAGCAGGACCAGCGGCGCCCCTGATGTGCCGGCGGTGATGGCATCGAAGACGAGATGCGGCGCGATGGCGATTTGTTCTGATGCCGGCATGAGGCGATCCTGGACGGGCAATCGGGCCGATCCGTGGTGAGACATATTTCAGTGGGGTGGCCGGAATTGTGCAACCCGGGAAAAGTGCTGTATTGGAAGCCGCATAGAGGCCCGAGGGACGGACGTTTGCATTATCTGAGGTCTATACTATTCGATGCCGCCGTAGTGATCCTGACGGTCGTCGTTTCGCTATCGGTGCCGTTGATGTCGCTGTTCAACGCGAGCAGCGCGACCGTGCGTGCGGTCTCCCAGGTATGGGCCAACGGCATCCTGTTTCTGATGAAGTACGTGGTGGGGCTGGATTATCGCATCGAAGGGTGGGAGCACGTTCCCGATGGACCCTGCATCATCGCCTGCAATCATCAATCGCTGTGGGAAACAGCCGCGCTCTGCGTGATCTTTCCGGACGCCAGCATCGTCGCCAAGAAGGAGTTGAGGAAGCTCCCGCTCGTTGGTTGGTTTCTGGAGCGCTATCCGATGATCCTGGTCGATCGCTCGGCTGGCCGCCAGGCGCTGCGCCAGATGGTCGATGAAGCCAGGCGCGCGGTCGGCGAGGGGCGCAAGGTGCTGTTGTTTCCGCAAGGCACGCGTCAGGCGATCGACGAGCCTGTGAAGTTCCAGTCTGCCGGCATCTCTGCGCTCTACACCAATCTCGACGTCCCCGTCGTGCCAGCCGCGTGCAATTCCGGCCTGTTCTGGGACAAGAAGAAGCTGACGATGCACTCAGGCATCATCACACTGTCGTTTCTGCCGCCGATCGCGCCGGGCTTGCCGCGCAAGGAATTTCAGGAAAACATGGAGCGGATGATTGCCGAGGAGGCGAGCCGCCTGCTCACGGTCAGCGAGGCGAAGGTTTCGCGTCGGCCCCCGACGCGATGAGACCACATCGCTTAGCCAGCACGACGTCCGGCGATCCAGCCCGCCAGCGGTGCCAGGAAAGCCAGGCACCAGACGAACTGCGCAATTGGCGGAGCTACCAACGCCACGGCGGTCCCGAGGACGAACACGAACACCGGAAACAGCGCTGTCGTGAGCAAATGCGGATCGCTGCGGCCCCTGAGCGCAAGAACCCATAGCACCGCGTTCAGCACGGCGATGATGGTCAGGTGAAACCCGTAGAGAACAGCCAGCACGCCATCGAGCCGGTAGGCGCCGTAGAGTCCGTTCGTCACCGGCAGGATGATGATCGAGAGCAGAAAAAACAGATTGAGAAACACCACGCCTCGGCCGCCTTCCGGCGCAACCGCGAGCCGGCGGTGATGGCTGAACCAGAACATGCCGGCGACGATGAAGCTGATCATCAGTGCGATGACCGGTTGCGCATAAACGCGCATCAGGTCGTGCCAGTCGGGCGCCTGCTTGAAGCTGGAGGCCTTTGGCAAATCATAGGCGAGCAGTGTCATGGCAACGCCAAAGATGGTGTTGCTCAGCATCTCCAGCCGGCGCATTTCGAAAAGACCGATTTGCGGCATATGCCCCCGTACGTCACCAGTCCGTCGTCGCCTTCGCTTCACTCAGGCTATGCCGGATCCGACCTTCCGGTCGTCGCGTGGCTGCGCCACGCGTAGCCCGTCAGGGCGTGGCTTGCCAAGCCGTAGCTCGCGGAGGCAAAGCCCGCCTTCGCCTGTCGGCTTCGGCGCGGCAGCCTTCACTCGCTTTGCGAGCGAAGGCTGGTGCGGGCGGTGGGACTCGAACCCACACGACGTTGCCATCGAGGGATTTTAAGTCCCTTGCGTCTACCAGTTCCGCCACGTCCGCTTAGTCTCAGAAGATCAGATACTTAGCGCGTTTTCCGGAGAAGTGGAATTGGGATGGTCTCTGGCCAAAACGCCCCCCACCTTTAAGTGAGCGCGCCGCCAAAGCAAAGCCTCAATGCGGACACTTGGGGTGTTTACCTGCGGCGAGCTTTAGGCAATCTCAACATAATCCACTTAACGAAGGTCCGATGCCCAACTCGCTGTCCCATCGCCGGTTATTCTCGCACAGCCTTGCCGCGCTGGCGCTGGTTGCGCTCGGGGCCGGCCTGTCCGGCTGCGCCGGGATGAGCGACACCATTTCCCCGGCCTTCGCCGACCCCGCCAAGTACGATCTCTACGATTGCAAACAGCTCGAGCCCGAGCGCAAGAGCCTTGCCGCCCGCACCGCGGAGGTGCAGGGGCTGATGACAAAGGCCGAAACCGGCGTTGCCGGCTCCGTGGTGGCGGAGATGGCCTATCGCAATGACTACATTGCGCTGCGCGGACAGTCGAAGCTGGCCGATGAAGCCTGGCAGAAGAACAGGTGCCAGGAACCGAAACCGGAAGCCAGGCCAGCGCCGGTGCCGCCATCGATCGCGGCTCCCGCTGCCAAGGGCAGCCGTTCGAAGGCTAGCCGTAGCGCGAATTAAGGTATCGTAGCCCGGATGGAGCGAAGCGTAATCCGGAGGCCGTAGAGCCCGCGGATTCACACCCGCCAGTCATAGATCCAGTCCTGCCGCGCCAGCATGCGCTGCGGGCCCATCGCCTTGATGGCGACGTCGCGCGCCAGCGCCAGCGGTCCGGTGAGATGATAGATGCGCCCCTGTTGCCGTGCGGCGCGCTGCACGCGCAGCACGCGGCCGCGCCGCAGCCGGGCATAATGCTTCAGAGTCGCCGGGATGCCCGCGATATTGCCGCCCGGGCTTTCGCTTAAGGATTTGGCGAGCACGGCGGCGTCCTCGATCGCCATTCCCGCGCCCTGCGCGGCAAACGGCAGCATTGCATGCGCGGCGTCGCCGAGCAGCGCGATCGCACCGTCCGTCCATTCGCCGATGTCGGGCAGGGTGAACAGCGCCCATCGCCGCCACCCGTCGACGGCGCCGATCAGCATCCGCGCGGTCGCGGGCCAGCGCTGCGAGGCGAACGCGCTCTTGAGTTCGTTGGCATCGCCGGGTGCGCTCCAGCCCGGCCTGTTCCAGGTTCCCGGCACGATCGCCACCACGTTGATCTGCCGCGCCGCCGAGATCGGGTAGGCAACCAGATGCGCGTCCGGCCCCATCCAGAGCTGCACCCGCGGCGCGGTATATTCGCGCGGCAGCGTCGTCGCATCGAGGGTTCCGCGCCAGGCGATCAGGCCGGAAAACTGCGGTTGCACCGCCGGGAACAAATGGTTCCGTACCGCCGACCAGATGCCATCGGCGCCGATCAGCGCCACGGCCAGTTCCTGTTGGCGTGCATTGCCGCGGCGCTGGACCACGGTCAGCCCCTTGGCGTGCGAGGTCACGTCCTCGAACTGGCAGCCGAGCCGCAGATCGATGTCCGGATGGTCGTTGACCTCCGCCTGAAGGGCGCCTTGCAGATCGGCGCGGTGCATCACCCAATAGGGCGCGCCGGCGCGAAGGCTGGCGGCTTCGCCGAGCGGCAGGCGGGCGATCTCGCCACCCGCCCGCGCACTCATGATGTTGATGGCCTCGGGCGTCACGGCACGCGGCGCAAGCCGCGACCGCAGGCCGAGGTCGACCAGGATGCGGCTGGCGTTGGGCGAAAGCTGCAGCCCGGCACCGGCTTCCTCCAGCCGTTCGGCCTTCTCCAGAATGATGACGCGGAAGCCTTTCGCGGCGAGCGAAAGCGCTGCCGTCAGTCCCCCGATCCCGGCACCAGCAACGATGATGGTGCGCGCGGCAGCCACCGAAAGGTCAGGCGACCTTGTCCTTCAGGACGCATTCCGGCGGGCGGGCCTCACCCGCGGCGAGGTCGGCGGCAAAGCGGTACAGCGTCGAGCAATAGGGGCAGATGATCTCGTTATCGTTGCCGAGGTCGAGGAACACGTGCGGATGGTCGAACGGCGGGTTGGCGCCCACGCACATGAATTCCTGCGAGCCGATTTCGATCACCGAGACTCCGGCGTCGTTATGGAAATGCGGAACGACATGGTCGGACATCAGTTTCACCTTGGATAGCAACGACGGGCGCACGCAATCAACGCGACGCGGCAATTTCGAATGCCGCGCACCATCCATAATGGCGGGTGCCGATGATTCCTAGAGCCGATTCTTGGAGCCGATTCGGGAGGTCCCGCCGCACATCTGCTCATGCAAATTCGACACAATCTTGTCGTGGGAGAAAAGCCCTTCTTTCGTCGGGGCAGTTGTGTCTTAAAAACGGCATACCATCTTGAGAAAGACGAAAACATTGGGCTTTTTGGGATGAGGCGGTTGCGGGTCGGTTCGACGCTGGCAGGGGCGTTAGGGCGCATGGCGCTCAGCGTGGCGGTGTGCGCGGCGCTGTGGCCGCACGCCCGAGAGGCCACAGCCATTCTGGCGGCGCAGGACGACCCTGCGGTGCTGTCCGATATCCACATCAATTCGGCCCTGCGGAGCAATCAGTCGTTGGTCGCCGACCATATCGAGGCGGCGCTCGCGGAGGGTGATTCCGATCTCGCCAACAGTTTCGTCGAACTCGCCCGCGACAAGGGCATTCTCGTCAGCGACAAACTGTCGAAGCGCGTCAGCGACGCCGTTACCGACGCGGGTTCGGCTTCGCATTTTGCCAAGCGCTTTGCCACCGGTCTGGTGACCGGTAGGACCGACGACGTCGCGAGCCTGTCGGGCACGGTCGCCGGCGATCTCTTCGTGTACGGCGATATCAGGGACGTCGTGCGCGAGGGCAAGCATCTGGCGACGGGCGAGGACGTGGACCGGCTGGTGCTGGGCCTGGCGACGGTAGGGCTCGCAGTGACCGCCGCGACCTACGTGTCTGTCGGCGGCGTCGGCCCGGTGCGCGCCGGCCTCAGCATGGTCAAGGGAGCCCGCAAGGTCGGACGGCTGGGCGAGGGGCTGACGCAATGGGCCGGGCGTTCGGTGCGCGAGGTCGTCGATGCGCCCGTCCTGCAACAGGCGGTCGCGAAGGGCTCGGTGCTGCGGCCGGGCGAGACCATTACCGCGATCAAGGCGGCGTTCCGTGCCGAGAAGGCCGGTGCGCTGGTGCGGCTGGCGAAAGACGTCGGACGCGTCGGCGAAAAGATCGGCACGCGCGGGGCGCTCGATACGCTGCGCATCGCGCAAGGGCCGAAAGACGTCGCGCGTGCCGCACGGCTTGCCGAATCCAAGGGCGGCCAGACCCGCGCGATTCTGAAAGTGCTCGGCCGCGGCGCGCTGCTGCTGGCGACCGGCGCCTTCAATCTGACGATGTGGCTGTTCGGTGCGCTGTTGGCGCTGTTCGGTTTTCTGTCGTCGATCAAGGCGACCACCGAGCGGGCCACCGAAGCGTGGCTGCGTCGCAAGAAGGCGCGGCGATTGAGACGGCAGGCGGCGGCAGCATGCTCGCCGTCCGGCCCGGCTCTGGCGGGCGCTGTCGCGCAAGGCTAGACTTCGAAGGCTAGACTTGCAGTCATTGCAAGATCGCCCATTCCGATCCCCAAAACATGGAACTGATGATGCCGAGTTTTCACAACGGCGCTGTCGAAATTGCCTATCTCGACGAAGGCGAGGGCGATCCGATCGTTCTCGTGCATGGCTTCGCCTCCAGCAAGAACGTCAATTGGGTCTATCCGACCTGGGTTTCCGATCTGAGGAAAGACGGCCGCCGCGTGATCGCGCTCGACAATCGCGGCCACGGCGATTCCGAAAAGCTGTACGATTCCGCTGATTACGAAATTGCGATCATGGCAAGCGACGTCGTCGCGCTGCTGGATCATCTGGGAATCGAACGCGCCGACATCATGGGCTATTCGCTGGGATCGCGAATGACGGCGATCCTGGCGCGCGAGCAGCCGCAGCGGCTGCGCTCGGCGATCCTCGGCGGCATCGGGATCGGGCTGATCGAGGGCGGCGGCCCCGGTGAGAACGTGGCCATAGCGCTGGAGGCGCCGTCGCTGGAGGACGTCACCGACCCGGTCGGGCGGACGTTTCGCGCTTTCGCCGACCAGACCCGCTCCGACCGCCGCGCGCTTGCGGCCTGCCTGCGCGGTTCGCGGCGGCTGATGACATCGGAGGAGGCCGCCGGGATCGGCGTGCCGGTCCTGATCGCGGTCGGCACCAGGGACGAGATCGCGGGCTCAGCCGCGGCGCTCAGGAAAATCATTCCGGGCGCCGAGGTGCTCGACATTCCGAACCGCGATCACATGCGCGCCGTCGGCGACAAGGTCTACAAGGTCGGCGTCACCGACTTCCTGTCGCGGCGGCAATGAGCGCTCGCGCGCGTCACCGGTGAAATGCCGGATCGCCGCGATCAGAACCACCGTGGTCGCAAGCCATGCCATGCGCACGCCGTAACGATCGTGCGGGCCTGATATCACGGCACAGATGAACGCGTTGCCGAGCACGGCGAGCGTGACCGTTCCGGCGAGCAAGGTGAGATCGTCGAGCGGCCGGCGCAGCACGCCGTGGCCGAACAGGATCGCGGCCAGCAGCATCGAGGCCAGCGCGACGGGAACGTGAATCCGGTTGATTGCGGTGAAATCGAAATGCCAGCGCTGCTGCTGCGCCGCGCGCATCGGCTTCACCTGCGCGGGAAGAAAGCGCTCGACGATGCCGTAGGTATGGCCGAGCCAGCCATTGGTGCCTTCGCCGGTTCCTGCCTGGACCAGTTGCTGCACCGTGGCCGTCAGCGCCGCCTTGGCCTGCCAGGCTGGATACTCCGCGAGCGAATGCAACACGATAAAGCTCATCTCGTCGTTCAGTCCCTGAAAGCGGCCGAGCGTGTTGAACATGCTGCTGCCCCATAGGAACTGGTCGGCGGTGGCGGGCAGTTGATCGCGATAGGGGCAGAGCTTGAAATTCTGCTTCGGACAATGATCGCGCAAGTACTGAGCGACGATCCCATCCTGCAGCATCCGTCCGAAGGCGACGCCGTAACCGCCGGGCGTCCACGCCAGCTTTCCGGAAAATGCGAAATTGGTCGACAGTAATAACGCAGCTCCAGCGACGATGGTGAGGCTGCCCTGCGTCAATCCGGAAACGGAAATCCGCCCGCGCAGAAAGGGACGCGCGATCCAGCCGAGGCAGCACAGGCCCAGCAGCACCGCGAGCGTTGCACTGTGCGTCGCGGCGGCGAAAGCGGTGAGACCGAACAGCAGGCATTTTTCCGGGATCGATGTCCGCTCGCCATGCGCTACCAGCATGAAGAGCGCCAGCACCGACAGGCCGGCGAAAATGTCGGTCAGCAGCGTGCTGGCGAGCCACGGCAGCGAGGTGGTCAGGACCAGCACGAGGCTCATGGCCAGCAGCCGCAACGGCTGGGACTGGCCGAGCACGCGCAGCGTCAACTGCAGGATCCACAACGTCGCCAGCGCGTTGAACCCGAGGTTGATCCAGAAGCTCGAATCCTCGCCGAAATGGAGATAGAGGCCGAACGTCGTGGAGCGGCTTGGCACCAGATAGCCTTCATACCACCGCGCCAGGTAGCCGCCGGTATCCCACTGGAGCAGGGGATAGCCATTCCACAGGGCGGGGGCCAGCAACATCAACGGGATGGCGATGGCGGCGATCCAGGCCGACCGCGAATCCGCAGCGGTCCGCGCCCGCAATATCTGCGTGCTGGTGTGGCTTTCCCCCATCAGGGCAGCATCTGCCGAATGACGGGTCCGCCGAAATTCACCAATAGTCGGACGCCGGCCGGCTTGATTTCCCGAAATCGCTGACCACCTTGAACTGACCCCAGGGGGCATTCGGCGGGGGTTTACTTTGCCGAAGCCTGCCGGGGACAGAAGTCCGCCCGCCGTGCTATAATAGCAACCAAACCAGTGAATTTGCGAGAGCAATCATGGCAGTGCATCAGGTCAATCCGCAATCATCGAAGCTCGCCGCGCTCGATCCGATCTGGGATCGCGTCCGGGGCGAGGCGGAGGACATCGTCCGCCGCGAGCCCGAACTGGCGTCCTTCATCTATTCGACCGTGCTGCATCACGAGCGCCTGGAAGATTCGGTGGTGCATCGCCTCGCCGAGCGGCTCGATCATTCGGCGCTGTCGGGCGACTTGATCCGCCAGACCTTTGACGAGGCGCTGCGCGACGAACCCGATATCGGCAACGCGTTCCGCGCCGACCTGGTCGCAGTCTACGACCGCGATCCCGCAACCTCGCGCTTCATCGATCCGTTGCTCTACTTCAAGGGTTTTCACGCGCTGCAGACACACAGGCTGGCGCACTGGCTCTATCAAAAGGGCCGCAAGGATTTCGCCTACTATCTGCAGAGCCGCTCGTCGGCGGTGTTTCAGACCGACATCAACCCCGCCGCAAGAATCGGCCGCGGTATTTTCCTCGATCACGCGACCGGCTTCGTCTGCGGCGAGACTGCCGTGATCGACGACGACGTTTCGATCCTGCACGGCGTCACGCTCGGCGGTACCGGCAAGGAGAACGAGGACCGTCATCCGAAGATCAGGCGCGGCGTGCTGATCGGGGCGGGCGCGAAGATTCTCGGAAATATCGAGATCGGTCATTGCGCGCGCATCGCCGCGGGCTCGGTGGTGGTCAAGCCGGTGCCACACAACGTCACGGTGGCCGGTGTCCCCGCCAAGATCGTCGGCGAGGCCGGCTGTGCGGAGCCGTCGCGCACCATGGATCAGATGCTCGGCGCGATCGGGCTTTGATTTTCCACACTTTCTCGCAGCCGTATTTGTGAAGTTACGGCTGGTAGTCTGCGCCGTCTCGTCCTAAAAACCTCCCGGAAATTCAAAGAATCCGATTGGAGACCGCCGTGGACGTTCAGGAAGTCAGGAAGCTCGACGCCTATCTCAAGCGCGTATTCGGCAATCCCAAGATCCGCGTCGTGCCGCGGCCGAAAAAGGACGACTCTGCCGAAGTCTATATCGGCGAGGAGTTCATCGGCGTGCTGTTCGTCGATGACGAGGACGATGATCGCTCGTTCCAGTTTCAGATGGCGATCCTCGAGGAAGATCTGGCCGACGTCGGATAGAGCGCGCATTCGCGCCTCAACGTGGGCAAAGCGTAGCGTGCCCACCATTTCGAAGCGCGATCGGTGATAGATGGTGGGCACGTCGCTAACGCTCCTTTGCCCACCCTACGAGTCCGCGGCTAGCCCTTCGGTCCCTGCATCTGCGCCGTCAGCCGCTCCATCGCATTTGCAACGTCGCGCCATTGCGGCAGCCAGCTGCGCGGAAAGCGGAACGTCAGATCGGCGCCGTCGACGCGGCGCTCGCTCAGGCACATGCCGGGCGTCTGGCCGTCGCGCGAGCAGCGCGCATTGAGGCTCGGCGTAGCGGCGGAGAACAGGTCCTCATTGGCGTAAGGCGAGCCGTCGCGAAAAGTGCGCATCGTCAATCCGTCTTCCACCAGCGTGGAAGCCTGCTCGAGATAGCGCGGATAGATCGTGCGGACCCGCGCGTCCGGCGCCAGCGTATCGTGGTGGGCCGATATCGACAGGAAGATCCGGTCGATCGGCTGTACCTTTTCTTCGATCGTATCGGCGCTGACGTGCTTCGGCGCATCCGGCGGTTCCAGCGACGGGAAGACGAAACTGAGATCGACCCGCTCCTGCGGCCCGGAGTGGCGCTGGATCTTCCGGCGGATCGCCGCTGTCGGCACGTTGAAGAGCGTGGCGCCGACGCTGACCGGCAACCGACCGGGGGCGCTGGCAGGGCGCGCCACCCAGGTCGGCCACAGCAAATAGGCGACCAGCGCAACGGCGCTCGCAGCAATGGTTACCGCGACCATGATCAGGATCATGTGCGAGCGCGGGTCCCTGCGGGTGTCGCGGGCAATGTGCTGGGCCGTCGAAAGCAAGGTCATGAACGAAGCATAGGTCGAGGAAGAGCCAGGCGAATCATCCCGCGAATATGCCATGGAGCGAGTGATTTCCTCATGATTTCGCGGGAGTCCGGCCCCCGACAGCCATGCGCAAACGAGGTCCCTGCGGTTCGTTGTTAACCTTTCCTTAAGGATGCTGTGGCGGCCGCCGCCCAATTTTGCGAAAGCAGGGCGCGGTTTTCGAGTAGGGGAAGTTGCCACCATGTCGCCCGATGCGTTGAATTCCCTGTTCTCCCTTTTCATCGGCTTCGCGTTCGCGGGCGCGCTCACCAGCGGCTATCAGGCGATGGCGGCGCGGCCGGCGGGATTCGGGCTGCTTGGCGAAGGCGTGGCGCCGAAGACCTTTGCGGCCGTGCCGTTTCTGGTTTTCGCCGCACCCTTCATCATCATGCGCAACACGTTGCGCGGTGCGAAGATCGAGCGCCGCCGCTTCGAATTCGTGATGATGGCGACCGTGCTTTCAGGCTTCTGGAGCTTGATGTCCGGCACGTTTTTCCTGATGACGCTGCGTGCCACCGGCGTGCTGGCCTGAGGCTTCAGGCCCGCTCGCTTGATCCCGCGCCAGCGGCTGTGCCAAGGTCTCCGCTAGAGCCATTTCCGTTCTGATTGAATCAGAACGGAGCTCTAGCCTTTTGTTTTGACGCGTTTTCTTCACGCGAACCGGGAGCCACTTCGCTCGAAAACGCTCTGACGGAGACCTTTTTGCTATGGCGATCTACGAACTCGACGGACAGGGGCCTGAACTCCCTGGAGACGGAAACTATTTCATCGCAGATACCGCCGTCGTGATCGGCAAGGTGCGCCTTCTGAATTCGGCCAGCGTGTGGTTCGGCGCGGTGCTGCGCGGCGACAATGAGTGGATCGAGATCGGCGAAGGCTCCAACGTGCAGGACAATTCCACCTGCCACACCGACCGCGGCTTTCCACTGACGATCGGCAAGAACTGCACCGTCGGCCACAATGTCATCCTGCACGGCTGCACGCTCGAGGACGACGCGCTGGTCGGGATGGGCTCGATCGTGATGAACGGCGCTCGCATCCGTCGCGGCAGCATTGTCGGCGCGGGATCGGTCATCACCGAAGGCAAGGAATATCCCGAATATTCCCTGATCATCGGCTCGCCCGCGCGCGTGGTCCGCACGTTGACGCCGGAGCAGGTGACGGCGATGGGAAGTGCTGCGAAATTCTACGCGCTCAACGGTCCGCGCTTCAAAAACGGATTGAAGAAAATCGGCTGACGACGCCGGCCTGCTTTCCGGTTCAGGTGCCTTCGCCTTCCTTTGCCGCGCGGGCGCCGGCGACTTTTTCATGGCCGGCGGCCCAGAGCGCATGCTCGTCGCTGCCATCCTGATACGGATTGGCTTCCGCCGGGAGTTTCTGGCGTGCGGCGTTCTGGCCTTGCTCGAAAGGGTCCGGGTCGGAATTCATGATGGCGCCTTTCCGGTTTTCGATCTTGTCGTCTTCGGCGTCGCGTCCTTGGAAAGCCTCGCACTCTTTCGTAGCGCATCCTTGAGATCGATGGGAATGCCGTGCTTCTTGAGCAGGTCGGCAAAGGCTTCGTCGGCCAGTTCCTGAAACGTCCCCATTCGATCGCGTGCAAGCTGGGTGAGCTTGTCGAGCGTGTCGTCGTCGAAGGCGATCAATTTGCGCAAGCGTGACCACTCCGGGCATCGAGCGGATGTGAATGAATGATCGGGCGGCGGAATCGTTCCGGCAGGAACAAGGGCCGGGGGCCGTCGTTGCTCCGAAAAAGGAGATTTCCGATGAAGCTGGTATCTGCAGCCGCCTCAGTTGCGGTAATCACAATCCTGATATCCCCGCTGGCTTCGTTTGCCCAGAGCACAGGCGGATCCGCGGGCGGATCGTCCGCCGGGAGCAGCAGCGGTAGCGCCGCCGGCTCGCCGAGCGCGGGCTCTGCCGGTGCCGGTTCGCAAGGCATCAGCGGCGTTCCTCCCGGGCCCGCCGCACCCGGAGGCCTTAACAATGCCGGTGAAGATCCAAGCGGCGCGGCGAACACGTCCAGGCGCGCGTCTCCACCTCCGCCTGGGACCAACACCGCCGGCACGGCGCAGTCGTCTGGCGGCGGCGCCAACACTGGCAGCGGCGTAACCACGGGATCGGGAAGATCGGAAAAGGACGTCGACACCGCAATCTCCGAAGAGAACAAGATGATCGATCGCAAGGTGAAGAGCATTTGTCGCGGCTGCTGATCTTCCGGAGCGCGGGTCGCGCAGATGTGAGCAAAATTGCCCAGCCGTCTCAGAGAACCCGTCCTAAGGTTGGTGCGGGATCTGTGAGGATCCGACGCCGAGAGCGTTGAGCCTTCGAACTCAAGATCACGGAGGATGTGTCATGTTGCGCAAAATGATGGTCGCCTTTTTCGTGACCGCCTCAGTCGCCATGCTGGCCCCGGATACAGCTTCGGCCCGTTTTGGTGGCGGTGGCGGTGGCGGTGGCGGTTTCCGTGGCGGCGGGATGGGAATGGGTGGCGGCGGTTTCCGCGGCGGCGGGATGGGAATGGGTGGCGGCGGTTTCCGCGGCGGCGCGATCGGAATCGGTGGCGGCGGCTTCCGCGGTGGCGGGGTCGGAATAGGTGGCGCGGGCTTCCGCGGTGGCGGGATTGGAGTGGGCGGAGCTGGCTTCCGCACTGCCGCGATCGGAGGACCTGGCTTCCGTGCTGCCGCGATTGGCGGCGGTTTCCGTTCGGCCGCTTTGCCAGCAGCCGGATTTCGCGGCGGCGACTTCGCCGTCAACCGCTTCCGCGGCGGCTTCCATCCCGGATTCCGGCATCGCAGATTTCCGGTGGTAGCGGTCGGCCTTGGCCTGGGCTACGGGCTCTACGGACCCTACGGCTACTACAACGACTATGATTACGGCTACTATGACGATTCCTATTATTACGGCGATAACGGCTGCTACATCGTTCGCCGGAGTGTGCTTACTCCATATGGCTGGCGCATTCGGCCCGTTCAGGTATGCGGCTGACCTGGGACGTCCGGTCGCATGACGGGAGCAAAATAGGCAAAGTCAACTCCGAGAACTCGTTCTAGACTTTACCCGGGATCTGCGAGGATCCGACGCCCGAAAGCGTCGAGCACTTCGAGGGCGAGATCACAGCGGCATGAATAGCGCGACCTCGGTGTTTTCATCACCGAGGCCGTGGTTTTTATTCCGTTTGCTGATGCGCCGTTTGCATCTGATCAGGGATGTTGAACATGCTCACAGCCCCGGCAATGACGTTGCTATTTCTGATTATCGTGATTTGTCTGGGTGCGGCCTTCGTCTGGATGTTCTGGGAAATCGAGCAGAGAATGTCCAGGCCGCATCGGGTGCCCAAGCCATACCGCAAGAGCGATCACGTCGGATAGGCGGTCGCGACAGCGTCGTGCGCTATCGCGTACTGCGCGCGATGCTTGGCGTTTGCCGTCACCTGCCATCATTCGCAATTTTCCGAAAAATTGCGACTATTAGTTGATGCATCCTTAGATGATCGCATGGAACTTTGCCGCCCGCGCATCGAACCTTCGCATGTCTGGCAAAGAATTTGTGGAGGCGGGAAACTTGTAGTGCCGCGACCTGTCGCGGATGGTGGCTCGATTGATCGTCTCATCCACGTCAGGTCTCTCGTCGGCCCTCAAATCGTGCTCACGAGAGTTTCGAACTTCCGTCAGCTTGATCGCGCTGTTGTGGGGCCTGGGTTGCGCGCAGCCAGCGATGGCGCAATCGCTGCCGACCGGCGGAACGGTGGCGAGCGGAAACGTTGCGATCGGTTCGACTTCGCCGACCAGCCTCACGATCAGCCAATCGAGCCGCACCGGCATCGTCAACTGGTCGAGCTTTTCAATCGGGCAAGGCCACCAGGTTCAGTTCAATAACGGCAGCGGCGCGACGCTCAACCGCGTGACCGGCAATGTGCCGTCGTCGATCAACGGCGTCCTGTCGGCGACCGGCTCGGTCTACCTCGTCAATCCGTCGGGAGTGGTCGTGGGGCCGAGCGGCGTGATCAATACCGGCGGCAGCTTCGTGGCCTCGACGCTCGATGTGAAGGATGCGGAGTTCCGCACCGGAGGATCGCTGACCTTCAGCGGCAACAGCAACGCCTCGGTGGTGAATCTCGGCAAGATTGGCGCGTCGAACGGCGACGTCGTCCTGATCGCGCGCCAGGTCCGCAACGACGGCTCGCTGACGGCGCGCAACGGCACCGCCGCGATGGCCTCCGGCAGCGAGGTGGTGCTGAGCGACGGCTCGCTCGGCAATGGCAAGGTGCTGGTGCGGCGTCCGGCGCAGGATGGCGCGATCCGCAACAGCGGCGCCATCCGCGCCGCCGAAGTGGAACTGCGCGCCAATGGCGGCAACATCTATGCGCTCGCCGGCAACACCGGGCGGGCCATCACGGCAACCGGCGTCGCCAGCAGAGGCGGACGAATTTTTCTCACGGCCGAGGGCGGTTCGGTCAATGTGACGCAGAAAGTCGTGGCGCGGCGCGTGCAAGCTAACGCGGCGCGGGGCTCGTTCAGCGGCGGCGACGTCGTCGTCAGCGGCAACAAGGTCGTGGTCGGCGGCACGATCAAGGCGAAGGGCGACGGCGGCGCCGGCGGCACTGTCGTGGTGACGGGCACGGACATCACCCTGACTTCGGGCGCTACGATCGATGCCAGCGGGACATCGGGCGGCACCGTGCTGATTGGCGGCGACCGGGCCGGTGGATCGGACGCCGCGCTCAAGTTTCTGCCGCAGACCATCGCCAATGCGCAGACCACGACGATCGAGGCGGGTGCGACGATCACGGCCGACGGCACGTCGGGCGCCGGCGGCAATGTGGTGGTGTGGTCCGACGGCACGACCTCGTTTGCCGGCGCCATCAGCACGCAGGGTGCGCGCGGCGGCTTCATCGAGACCTCGGGGCATGTGTTCAACTTCACCGGTGGCAGCGTCAATGCCGGCAAAGGCGGCGCATGGCTGCTCGATCCCGTGGATCTGACAATCGATGCGACGCTCGCCGGCACCATCGCTACCGCGCTCGACGCGGGCAGCAATGTCACCCAGCAGACGACCGCGACCGGCAGCGGCGGCAATGGTGACATCACGGTGGCAAGCGGCATCAACTGGTCGACCAGTGCGACGCTGACGCTCAGCGCCTATCGCAACATCGCGGTCAACGCCAACATCGCCAGCACTGGCGGCGGCGGTGTCGTGCTGGCCGCCGACAACGCCGGCACGGGGACAGGCACCGTGACGTTCGGCGGAGGGCAGATCTTGACGGCGGGAACGGTCTCGATTTTCTACAACCCGACCGGCAGCAGTTCGACCGTCAATGCCACCAAGTACTCGGCGGGGACACAGACGAATTTCAGCGGCAACGTCACGGGCGGCGCCACGCTCAAGACGCACATGCTGGTCAACACCGTCTATGACCTGCAGAACATGAAGAACAGCCTGGCCGGCACCTATGCGCTCGGCCGCGACATCGATGCCGGCATCACGTCCGGCTGGAACAGCGGCGCCGGGTTCGAGCCGATCGGCGCCGGGATCAGCTTCACCGGAAACTTGAACGGCCAGGGCCACACGATCTCCGGCCTCTTCATCAATCGGCCGGGTAGCCAAAATGTCGGGCTGATCAGCCACCTCGGCACCGGCGCCGCGGTGAGCAACGTCGGCGTCATCGGTGCGACCGTAACCGGCGGGACTGCTGTCGGCGCGATCGTCGGCTCGAACTACGGGGCGGTCACGAATGTCTATTCGAGCGGATCGGTCACCGCCACCAATGCCGGCGCCGGCGGTCTCGTCGGCTACAACTTTCAGACCGTGTCGAATGCCTATTCGAACAGCACTGTGAGCGGACCGCTCTACGTTGGCGGCGCTGTCGGGCTGAACAATATCGCCAGTCTCGGCGGCGGCATCTTCACCGCAGGCTCGATCTCACAGGTCTACGCGACGGGCGCCGTTACCGGCACGGGCGCCAGCCCGAGCGCTATCGGCGGGCTGGTCGGCTTCAACGGCAACTCCATCACGCAATCCTACTGGGACAGCTACACGAGCGGGCAGGCGTCCGGCATCGGCAGCGGTTCGGGCAGCGTGACGGCCGTGACCAGTGACCCGGCACTATCAGCCGCGGCCAACTACGCCTTCAAGCAGTTCGCCTATAGCGATTTCGATTTTACCGCCGGCAATACCTCCACCGGCTGGTTCTCGATCGATGGCCGGACCCGCCCGTTCGGCCAGTGGGAATATTCGACCAATATCGCGAACGCACATCAGCTTCAGCTTATGGCGATGGACCTCGGTGCGAGCTACACGCTCACATCCAATATCGATTTTTCGAGCGGCCTTGCCGTGGGAGGCAAGTATCCCGGCATGTGGTCGGCGAGCGGCTTCTCGCCGATCGGCGATTATTCCAACCACTTCGCGGGAAGCTTCGACGGCCAAGGCCGTGTGATCTCGAACCTGGCGATCGACCTGCCGTCGACTAACCATGTCGGACTTTTCGGATATGCCGGAGCCGGAGCTGCGCTGAGCAATGTCAGCTTGCAAGCCGCAACTGTTGCTGGGGCGGCGCGCGTCGGCATCCTGGTCGGCCTGTCGAGGGCGACCATCAGCAATGCCTCTGCGACCGGCACGGTCACGGCCGGTAGTTATGGCGGCGGACTGGCAGGCGAATCCTTGGGTAGCGTTGCCAGTAGCTGGGCGGCCGTCACGGTCGCCGGAACAACCACCACCAGTTCGTCCATGGGCGGCCTCGTCGGATGGAACAACACCGGCGGCACCATCCAGGACAGCTACGCGACCGGCAACGTGACGGCCGGCACCGGGAATACGCGCGCCGGCGGCCTCGCCGGTAACAACAACGGCAGCATCCTCAGGAGCTATGCCACTGGGGCAGTCAGCGGTGGCAGCCAGGGAGTCGGCGGCCTGGTCGGCTACAACAGCAGTACCACGCCGGCCGCAACCATCGTCGATTCCTATGCAACCGGAGCAGTGACCGCCACAGCTTTCGCGGGCGGACTGGTCGGCATCAATTCCGTGGGAGCTTCCGTCAGCAAGTCCTATGCGACTGGAGCGGTCACTGCCACGGCGACCGCCACCGCATCGACAGCCGGGGGACTGATCGGCAGCAACTCCGGAGCCGTCACTCAGTCCTATGCGACCGGGGCCGTCAACGCCACGTCCGCGCTCGTGGCTACAACGGTAGCGGCCGGCGGGTTGATCGGCACCAGCTCCGGCACGGGCACGGTCACACAGTCCTACGCAACCGGTGCCGTGGTCAGCGTGATCACGGTTTCCGGCACGTCAATTGCGGGTGGATTGATCGGCAGGAACGTCACCGGAGCCGGCGTGATGCAGTCCTACTCGACCGGTGCGGCCACCGCCACCGCCGCGGCCGGGACAGCAATGGCGGGCGGACTGATCGGCAGCCACAGCAGCACGGGCACGGTCACACAGACCTACGCGACCGGTGTTGCGACGAGTGCCTCGCCTTCCGGCACCGCAGTGGCCGGCGGCCTGATCGGATCGGCCACCGGCACCATCACGTCGTCATACTGGGACACCGATACGTCCGGGCGGACAAACGCCGTCGGCAGCGGCGCCAGCACCGGCATTGCGGGTCTCACCACCAGCCAGATGCAGAATCCGGCAAACTATGCGTCGACCTATGCGGGCTGGGATTTCTCCACCGTCTGGTCGGCGCCGAGCATCGGTTACTATCCGCAGCTCTACGGCGTCAATTACGTGCTGCGGGTCGCGCCGGACAGTGCATCGCGTGTCTATGGTGAAGCCAACCCCGCGTTCACCTATTCGATCTACGGCCTCCATGCCGGCGATACGGCCGGGATCATCACCGGCGTCTCGGTATCTACGGCGGCAACGACGGTATCGAATGTCGGCAGCTACGCGATCACCGCCACGGCCGCCGGTGCCGTTAGTGCCTCCGGCCAAGCCTATCGCTTCATCGATGCACCCGGCACATTGGCCGTCACGCCGCGTTCGATCACCGTAACGGCCGACGCCCAGAGCCGCGTCTATGGCGATACCAATCCGGCGTTCACCTATCAGGTCGGCGGCTCCGGCCTCGTCAATGCTGACACGCTGTCGGGCGCGCTGGCAACGTCAGCGACGACAACCGGCAATGTCGGCATCTACGGCATTACGCAGGGCACGCTCGGCTCGCCGAACTATACGATGTCGTCTTTTACCGGCGCCAGCCTGACGATCACGCCGCGCGCGATCACGGTGATTGCCGATGCGAAGAGCCGCGCCTATGGCGAAGCCAATCCTGCGCTGACCTATCAAGTCGGCGGCTCGGGTCTGGTCAATGGCGACACACTGTCAGGCGCGCTCGCGACATCGGCGACAATTTCCAGCGATGCCGGCGTCTACGGCATTACGCAGGGAACGCTCGGGGCCTCATTGAATTACGCCTTCGCCTTCGTTGGAGCGAACCTCACGGTTACGCCAGCGGCGGCCCCTCGCGTACCGACCGCAGAACTCGGAGCTTACGTGAAGTCGCGGATGGCTTTGCCCGCGCCGCAGCCGCCCGAGCAGATGCGCGAGCCCGTGAGCATCGAGCAATCGTCTCCGGTGATCATCTGCAAATCCAGGCAATGCCTTGAGCTTCCTCATCCGCACAATCGGCGGATTGGCGAACGCGCCAGATTCGTCGACACGATGATCGATCGCAATCGGCTGCCAGCCTTTGTCGACAATTGATGTTGAGTGCGTGCGTGAGGCCACCGCAAGCGGCCACACACATTCGAATCTGTCGATACACGCATAAGTTGGTGTAAGCGGATGCATTTCAACCACTCGCGCAGCAATTTTGTCACAGGTGGAACTCAACCTTAAACCGTTCTTAATCCATAAACCATATTGGTTGACTTATTCATTGTTCGCCGTGCGCGACAGAACGTCGGAAACGTGCAGCACATGCAGACTCACGCGTCGATATCCCGAAGCCCCGGCAGGCTCCGGTTGTCATGATGGCGTCGCTTTCAGGACATTTCGGATCGCGCATGACGCAACGGGTGCGAACATCCGCGCATCATGGAAGCGGAATCGGCACCTGTTGCGCGCTGATCATGGCCTGCACGGTTGCGATCGCGCCTGATGGCATTGCGCAGGCGCAAGTGGTGGAGCGCAATCTGCCGCCGGAGCCGCCGCGTCGCGCGTCGGCGATCAAGATCGATACCAACGATCTGCTCAAGAGCGATGACGCAACGCCGCTTGGCGTAAATGTTCAAGCCATCGTTCTGATTGGAGCAAACGCCGGCGCGACGTCGGTCGGCGGCGTGAAGGGTGTCGATGTAAGTCAGGTCAGCGGAATCGACGGCGCCGCGCTTCGCGAGCAACTCACGCCATTCGTCGATCGGCCGCTCAGCCGCAAGCTGATTGCCGAAGTGCAGGCGGCGGTGGCCGCGGCTTACCGCGAGGCCGGGCGACCATTCGTATCGGTCACGCTGCCGCCGCAGGAAGTATCGTCCGGCGTGCTCCAGTTACGCGTGATCGTCTTCAAGGTCGCCGGCGTCAAGGTGACGGGAGCCGCAGCCGAGAGCTATCCGCAAAGCCGCATCCGCCTGGTCCCTGGACAGGAAATCGATGCCCGCAAACTCGAGACCGATCTCGATTGGGCCAACCGCAATCCGTTTCGGCAGGTCGAAGCGGTGTTCGGCCCCGGCAAGGATCTCGGCCTGACCGACGTCAACATCCAGGTGACGGACCGCAAGCCGTGGCAGGTGTACGCCGGCTATGCCAACAGCGGCACGCTCCTGACCGACCGCAATCGCTATTATGTCGGCGCCAGCGGGGCGCCGTCCGCCGATATCTTCGCGTCCTATCAACTCACCGGCAGCAGCAATTTCTGGATGGACGACGGACTGTTCAGCCGGCCCGACGACGCCAAATATGTCAGTCAGGCGGGGCGGCTGCTCACGCCGCTCGGATTACGCACGAGTCTTGAAGTCGTGGGCGATCATGTGCTGACCAATGAGCGCCCCAACGATCTGTTCCGGATCAAGACTCAAACCAGCCAGGCATCGGCAATCGTTCGGACCGCGCTGTCCGGTCTGCTGCCGCCTGCGGCCGGCGATCTCCTTGGCGGCGTCGAACTCAAGCACCAGCTACGCACGACCATCTTCGATGGTACGCCTGTCGCGGAGGGCAGCGCCGATGTTGCCCAGTTGGTGGTTGGATGGAACGGGCGCTGGTCGGACAATCTGGGCGCCAGCACCCTCGACGTCCGTTTCAAGTCCAACCCCGGCGGCATCCTGTCCGGCAACAATTCGGGTGCCTGGAGCGCCTTCACCAACGGACGTGTCACCGACGTGCAGACCAATCTCGTCACCCTCGAGTTTGGCCGCGTGACGCCGCTGCCGAAGGGCCTGTCGCTGAAATCGGAAGTATCCGCGCTGGCATCCTCCAAGCCGCTTCCGGACACCGAACGCATCGGGCTCGGCGGGATCCACGCCGTGCGCGGTTATGTGACCGAGGACGGTGCGGTCGACCAGGCCCTGATCCTGCGCAACTCGCTCTACGTCGCGATGCCCAGCATGCCCGCCTGGATGACGGGCACGCTGGCGCCGTTCCTGCTGGCCGACGTCGGGTGGGGGCGGGACCTGTATTTCCGGCGCGACTCGACGCTGTCGTCGGTCGGGGGCGGACTAGACTTTGCGGCCGGGTCGAACTTCAATTCCAAACTGCTGGCGGCGAGGGCAATGACCGACGGGCTGCACACCCCGGTCGGCTCCTGGCGCGTGTCGCTGCAGGCGTCAGCAAGCTATTGAGCGCTAACGTGACAACGGACCATTTTTCTTTCTCCTGCCCGGACGCAAGCAGCACGAGTGCGGCGAGCCGGCCCCTTCTACTTTGCATGGGGTTGTTTTCGCGATTTTGTGTCTGGGCTTTGCGTGCCGCCGAAGAGGCACTGCGCTGGTCTAGCTCAACCAGCCGGTTAGTGGGAGGCGCACGGCGCAACGGCCCAAAAATCGGGTACAAAAAACAAGGCCGTCGACGCAGTATACCGTCAACGACCTTGCCAGCCCCGGATATTGAAATCGGCTCACGCCATCCGGTGAATTTCAGGATGCCCGGGATTCTCACGGGGATATGTGAACCAGTTCACAAAGGCGGAAAAAAGTTCCGACAAGGCGTGCCGTAGCGGTGGAAAATATCCCGCCGTCCGCAGCCTGGTGCAGTGGCCCGAATCGGACCGCCTCCCAAGGTAGCTGCAATGACGGTTGTTGTGAGGCGGCTATAGGGTCAGCCGCGCGCCTTGGCGCGGCTCCGGTTCGCGCTCCGGTTTGAGCGGGGCTTTGCCTTGGCCGACCGCGTGCGCGGCGAGGGAGCCGCGGCGGGTTCGGCTGCTTGTGCGCTGGCAAAGGATTGCCGCAGGCCATCGATTGCTTCGGTGAGCGTTCCGACCTGCTCGGAAAGCTTCCTGGTGTCGGTCTGCTGCGCGGCGAGCAGGCGGCGCACGGTCTGCAGTTGATCCTGCACCACCTGCAACTGATCGATCGATTCCTGCTGCGTCGCTTCCAGACCCTTGGTCTTCTCGACCAGTTGTTCGGACGCCTGTGCGGTGCGCGCCTGCAACTGCCGGGTCGCGGCCACGCGTTCGGTCTCGGGGGCGCTGCCGGTATAGGCACGCCAGAGGGTGATAGAGGTTGCGCCAACCACAACAATGACGAGGGCCGCAGCGGCGATCGCAATCGGCTGTCCACCGAAACGCGCGATGGGGCTGGCACTCCGGGGCGCGAGTTCGATCATGCGACTCCAAATCCGGACGTGATTCTAAAGTTCCAAAATAGCACAGGCCGGACGACGCTAAAACCCGGGATTTGACGGGAGGCCGGGGAATATCGGGCAAAATCCCGCAAGATCAGGGTTTCGGGCGGCAGGAATGGCCCTTGGGGCTAACGGAGATGCGCCTGGATGAACTGGCCGGCGTACGCCAGCGCGCGCCGGCCGTCCTGGAGCTTCGCATTCCAGACCGGCCATGCATGGATCATGTGCGGCCAGATTTGCAGCGTCACATCGACATCGGCTGCGCCTGCGGCCTCGGCAAGCCGCGCCGCGTCCGCGAGCAAGGTCTCGGCCGATCCGACCTGAATCAGGATCGGCGGAAAGGCCTTGAGGTCGGCGAACAGCGGCGAGATCAGCGGATCCCTCCAATCGATGGAGGGCGGTGTGTAAGCATCCGCGAGTTCGTCGAGATAGGCCTTGTGAATCAGCGGATCGACGGCGTCCTTGGTCGCGAGCGTGCTGCCTGACATCGTGAGGTCGGTCCAGGGCGAGACCAGCCAGGCGCAGGCGGGCAGCGGCTCCCCCGCCGCGCGCAAACGGCTGATCAGCCCGAGCGTCAGGTTGCCGCCGGCGCTGTCGCCGCCGACGGCGATATTCTTGGCCGCAATGCCTTGCCGGCGCAGAAAGTGCCACGCGGTGAGCGCATCCTCATGGGCGGCGGGGTAGGGATGTTCGGGGGCCAGCCGATAGTCGATCGCAAGCGTGCGTGTGCCTGCCGCGCGCCCGGCTTCCGTGACCAGGCGGCGGTGACTGACAATCGAACCGGAGCAGTATCCGCCGCCGTGGAAATACAGCAGTACACGCGAAGGCTCGCTGCCCGGGACGATCGACCACTCGCCGGCGACGCCGTCGCAATCGACGGCCTCGCATGTCACATCGGACGCCACCGGCCAGGTCGATCCGACCTCATTGATGCGTTGCCGTCGCTCCGACCAGCCGACCGGCCGCGGCTTCGAGCCCAGCAATGTGCGGATGGCATCGATCTCGCTGTGCGCCACGGCAGCTTCTCCCGATGAGGTCGTCCATCATGGCACATCGTTCATGCAGCGCAAAAATCGTAACGGAGACGAGCCGGGAGGGAGCCAAAAATTTTTACGGTGCTCTTGAAACCAAATGGCGGTTTTCTAATTTTTTTGCTGCCGCCGCTGGGCGGTCCGGGCGCCTGATGGGCCTGGTCGGGAGACGGGCACCGGTCGTGTCCGGTGCCGCTCGTAACCAACTTGCTCTTTTGGAGGATTTGGCTATGCGCACATACGACTTCACACCCCTCTGGCGCTCGTCCATCGGCTTCGACCGCCTTTTCGACTTCGTCGAAACCGCGCAACGCGTCGGCGAGGGTAACTACCCTCCCTACAATATCGAGCGGCTGGACGAAGACCGCTATCAGATTTCGCTTGCCGTTGCCGGCTTCTCGGCCGACGAGATTGCCGTTACCGCCGAGCAAAACACGGTGACGATCGAAGGCCGCAAGGCCGAGAAGGGCCAGCGCGAATATCTCTATCAGGGTATCTCTGCGCGCCCCTTCAAGCGCCAGTTCAGCCTTGCCGACCATGTGCAGGTGAAGAGCGCCTCGTTCGAGGATGGCCTGCTGCGGATCGAACTATTCCGGGAAGTCCCGGAGGCGATGAAGCCGCGCCGCATCGCGATCAACGGCGCGGCGCCTGGCAACGTCAAGCAGATCGAGGCGAAGGCGGCTTAAGCCCGTCACGCCTTGCGAAGGAACCGAAAGGCTCCCGCCCGAACATTGCGGGCAGGAAGCGTTTTCCACCTTTGGGGAGGACAAACCGATGATCGACCGGACCGACAACGTGTTTGATCTGAATGCCGTGCTGCATCCGGCGACCGTGTTCGATCACCCGCGCGACGTGGTCGCGGACGCTACGCTTTCGCTCGCCGAAAAGCGTGCGATCCTGGCGTCATGGGCCTCGGATGCGGCGGCGGTGACTTCGAATCCCGCGCTGCGCGAGTTGGCGGGCACAAGACGCATCGTGACGATCGATGAGGTTCTCGAGGCGCTTTCGATGCTCGACCACAAACCGTCGGGACCGCCCGGCGGCAAGCCGATGCGGCAAAAATCCACGTCGCGCGTGGCGCTGGCGGCTTAGGCTCCGCGCTGCCGGTATCCAAAAAAGGTGCGGCCACCCTTTGGGGGAAGGGTGGCCGCGCGCGAACCGGTCTGGGACGGGGAGGGGTGGGGATGTGACCGGGTCGCGGGTTCGTAAAATCCTTCTGTCGTTATCGATCGCGTGACGAGGCGGTGGCGACCGCCGGGCGGCTGTCACCGAGCGAGACCCACACATTGGGATCGCTCTGCGACTGACGCTTGACGAAGCGGTAGCCGGTATCGGTCCAGGCCAGGACGGTTTCGTTCTGGTTGTCGAGAACGAACTCGCCCTTGTCGGTCTTCACGGTCAGCACCGCGTGGCCTTCGCCCTTCTTGTCGCGCACCACCGTGATCAGCAGCGCTTCGCGCGGCCATCCGGCGTCGATCAGCATCTTGCGCTTCAGAAGCACATAGTCCTCGCAGTCACCGTAACCGTCCGTCGGCAACGACCATTTCTCGATCACACCCCAATGATCCATGTCGGTGATCGGCTTGACGGTCTCGTTGACCCACTTGTTGACCCGCAGCAAATCCCGCCACGCCGTCTGCGACATCACGATGTCGCGCGGCTGTGATGCGCCGCCACGGCAATCGCTCGCGTTCTCGGCGCAGAATTCGACCCAGCCGATCGGCGAACGCGCGGTCTCGCCAAGGCTGGCATAGAGAGCCTCGCCGGCTTTCGCCGAGACGCCCATTGAAGCGTTTAACCCCAACAGGACGGCGATGACCGCCAGTCCCTTCCCCTGTCCCCTGAACAACATTGTGGCCCCCGTTTCTTGTTGGGACCATGTTTCGCACAAAGGATTTGCGCCGCTGCTAAGTCAGGCAAGTACATTTGACGTGAATACAAGTAAAAGCTGCGGCTAATTCGATCTATACTTGAATCGAATTCGACTAAAATTTGAAACAACTGCAATTGACTCAAATTGGATGCATTAAGGGCTCTACGCTGCGATAGCAGCAGATGGGCCCTCAAAAGCGCCCTCCGTTAACCGACTTCGGCCGGTGCCCGGACAGGAAAAGGCGGCATCCGGCAACGCGGATACCGCCTTTGAGACTGAAAAATCAGGGATTTTTGTCGGCCGGCGCTTTACCGCGCGGTAACCGCTTCTTCGAGCGCCTCGCCGACTTGCTCGTGGACGAACTCGAGCGCGAAGCCTTCCTCGAGATTTCGCACCACGCGGGACTGCACCTTGCCCAGCATGACCAGCGATTTCAGCGGCGGGCGGTTCTCTGCGGCGATGGCGGCGCCCGACAGCGACAGGTCGATGATGCGGCAGGTCATCTTGCTGCCGTCCTCGAGCGTGAGCAGCGCGATCGGGTTGCGCGGAATGATACGGTCGTGGCGGCGGTCTTCCGGCAGATTGAGGATGTCACGGTTGGCAAGCCAGGTGAGCTGGGCGGCGAGCTTGTCGCGCTTGCGCGCGGTGGCGCCGACCGTCATGGCAAAGCCGTTGTCGATGATGCGGGTGATTTTGCCCTCGACCCGGCCGATATGGTCGAGATAGGCGATCACGCGGTCGCCGACATTGCCGATGCCGGGCGCCAGCAGGGCCAGTCCGCCCGGCGACATGTTAATAATCTGGCAAGGAAATTCGCGGCGGTCCGGCAGCATGTAGCGGCCAAGCAGGTGGACTTTGACGCGCTGAAAGCGCCGTCGCTCCTCGGCAGACGGTACGGTGGTTGTTTTCTTTTGCGCAAACGACATTTCGCTACCCGACAGCCGGTCCTTCGGCGTCAGAAAGACCCTAAGGCCGACAGGGTTAACGATGTGTTAGCGGCGGTTGCGTGAAGTGCAAGCCTTCACGCGGCCTGCGGTCGCGGCGCAACAATCCGGTTGTATCCCCATAACAATACTGGACAGGCAAGCAGGGCCGCCGTCCCGAAATCGAAGGCGGCCGCCGCACTGCCTGTCGATTTCGCAATGGCGCCCGCAACCGCCGGACCTAGCATCATCGCGGCGTAGTAGACGGTGTAGAAGATGCCCATCCCGATGGCGCGCGTCTCGGGCTGCAATACGCGCGCTGGGAGGCTCATGATCGGCCCCGAGGGAAGGGCGCTGATCAAGCCAATCGTGATGACGAGGGGGATCACCGCCGTGCTGCGAGGTAGCGCCATCATCAATAGCGCGAACATGATGCATCCAACGACAAGGACCGACTGCGGCCGCCTGGTCCAATCGGCCAGAAATCCGCCGGACGTTCCGCCGAGCGCCGCGAGCCACAGTACGATGCTGATGGCCGAGCCCGCCGCCGTGATCGACCAGCCACGTTCGACCAGCCACGTTCGACCAGCAGCGTGGGGCCAAAACTGAAAATCATCGCGAAGCCGATGTTGAAGAGGCCCCAGATCAGGCCCGCGATGATCACGGCGAACAAGGTGTTGCGGTCGAGCCGTGAGGCGGTTGAAGGCGTGGCTATTGCAGTTGACGGCGATCGATAGGCCACAACAAGAAGCAGGATGGCGAGGCCGACCAGCGCGGCAATCGAAAGATAGACCACGCTGACGCCATAGGCGGTGCCGATCGCCGGTAAGGTCAACAGCGAGATGGCGACGCCGGCCGGCCACGAATTGATGAAGATCGCCATCGCGGTCGCGATTTCCCTGCCGGCAAACCAGTCGGTGACCATTTTCGACATCAGGACATTGAGCAAGACGCCGCCACCGCCCGCGATTAGCCGTCCTGCAATTTGCCAGCCCCAGGAATCCGAGGCCACCATGACGAGTTGGCCGATCAACATCAGCAGCAGCGCACCTGACACGGTGGGCTTGTCGCCAAACCTTTTTCCGATCGCACCACCGGGCAACGACAACGCGACGCCCGGCGTGAAATAGAGGCCGATCAGGAGTCCGATATCGGCAAGGCTGGCATCGAATTTGGCCCCGAGTAGCGGCGCGACCGCAGCGACGCTCTGAAACTGGAACGCCATGGTGAGCCGCACGGTGAACAGAGCGGCCAGAATGCCCCAGCGATTGCTCAATGCTCGTTCCTCGCCGGGTAGACCCGCGTCCAATCGGCCAAGTATCTCTGGGAACGGCGATTTTGGTCAAGTCCGCGAGAGGCGATTGTTGCGCACGGTGGCATTAGGTTACTCTCGCGTCCGGCCGGGCCCGGCCGAAAATACCAGCGGACGGAGGAACCGAATGCCGGGAGTTAAGCGGGAACGCGACGACAGCGTCGGCGTGCTGACACTGGACGAGCCTGAGACCCTGAACGCGATGACGCCCGATCTGTTGGGCGATCTCGCGATCGCCATTGCCGAGATGACCGACGATCCGCAGGTGAGGGCGCTGGTGCTGACCGGCGCCGGCCGTGGTTTTTGCTCGGGCCAGAACCTCAAGGCCGCGCAGATCCTGGGCGACGACATCGCCGCCGGCGTGATGAAGTATTACTGGCCAGCGTTCAAGGCGTTGCGCGAGTGCCGCGTGCCGGTCGTGGTGGCGGTCAACGGCGTGGCGGCCGGCGGCGGGTTCAGCCTTGCGATGGCGGGCGACATGATCGTTGCCGCGCGTTCGGCACGCTTCATTCAGGTGTTCAGCCGCATCGCGCTGGTCCCCGATCTCGGTTCGACCTGGCTATTGCCGCGCCTTGTCGGCCGGCAGCGCGCGCTCGAGCTGATGATGACCAACGAGCCGCTCATGGCCGATCAGGCCAGGGAGTGGGGATTGGTCCGCGAAGTCTTTGACGATGCCGCGCTTCGCAACGGCGCGCTTTCGCTGGCGCGCAAACTGGCAAGCGGGCCGACGCGCGCTCTCGTCGCGACGCGCCGCCTGATCGACGAAAGCGAGCACGCCAGCTATGCCGACCAGTTCCGCCGCGAGATCGAAACGCAGGCGCAGATCCGCCTGAGTGCCGATGCGGTGGAAGGGCGCAACGCGTTCCTCGAGAAACGTGCGGCGGTGTTCACCGGACGCTGAGAAAGGATCATGCCATCATGGGAAGCGAGAATGTTGCCGACCTCATCGCAGAGACCCTGGCCCAGGCAGGCGTCAAGCGTATCTTCGGCGTAGTCGGCGACAGCCTGAACGGCCTCACCGACGCGCTGCGTAAACGAAAGGCGGTCGACTGGATTCACGTCCGGCATGAAGAGGTCGCAGCCTTTGCCGCCGCGGGCGAAGCGCAGATCACGGGTGAGCTTGCCGTCTGCGCCGGTTCGTGCGGGCCGGGCAATCTGCATCTCATCAATGGCCTGTTCGATGCGCACCGCAGCCGAACGCCGGTGCTCGCCATCGCCGCGCAGATTCCGTCGGCCGAAATCGGCGGCGGCTATTTTCAGGAGACACACCCGCAGGACCTGTTCCGGGAATGCAGTCACTACTGCGAACTGGTTTCCGATCCGGCGCAATTGCCTTACGTCCTGGAAAACGCCATTCGCGCGGCCGTGGGGAAACGCGGCGTTGCCGTCATCGTCATTCCCGGCGACGTCGCGTTGCGATCGGCGCCAAAGCGCGGCATCTCGCCGAATGCGGGGCTGCTGCCGGCAGCGCCAATCGTCCAGCCTGCCGAACCCGAACTGGAGGCGCTCGCCAAACTTCTCAACGGCGCCAGGCGCGTCACGCTGTTCTGTGGCCGCGGTTGTGCCGGCGCGCACGACGCTCTGATGCGGCTTGCCGAGACGCTCAAGAGCCCGATCGTGCATGCGCTCGGTGGCAAGGAGCATGTCGAATACGATAATCCCTACGACGTCGGCATGACCGGCTTCATCGGCTTCTCGTCCGGCTATGCGGCGATGCATGCGTGCGACGTGCTGTTGATGCTCGGCACTGATTTCCCCTACAAGCAGTTCCTGCCGACGGACGCGAAGATCGCCCAGGTCGATATCCGCCCCGAGAATCTCGGCCGCCGCTGCAAGCTCGACCTCGGCATTGTCGGCGACGTCGGCGCCACGATCGGTGCGCTCTTGCCGAAACTGAAGGCGAAGACCGATCGCAGGCATCTCGACGACAGCCTGGCCCACTACAAGAAGGCACGCGCCGGGCTCGACGAACTCGCGCAGGGTACGCCGGGGCAAAAGCCGATCCACCCGCAATTTCTGGCGCGCCTCCTCAGCGAGCAGGCGTCAGGGGACGCGGTGTTCACCGCCGATGTCGGCACGCCGACAATCTGGGCGGCGCGCTATCTCGCCATGAACGGCCGCCGGCGCCTCATCGGTTCCTGGGTTCACGGCTCGATGGCCAACGCCATGGCGCACGCCATCGGCGCCCAGGCTTCGCAGAAGGGGCGGCAGGTGATCTCGATGTCGGGCGATGGCGGGTTTGCCATGTTGATGGGCGACCTGATCACGCTGACGCAGATGAAGCTGCCGGTGAAGGTCGTGATCTTCAACAATGGCGTGCTGGGTTTCGTGGCGATGGAGATGAAGGCCTCCGGCTTCATCGAGACCGGCGTCGATCTCAAGAATCCCGATTTCGCGGCGATGGCCCGCGCCATGGGCATTCACGCGGTGCGGGTGGAGGACCCGGGCGAACTCTCAAACGCGATCCGCGACGTGCTGGCCTATGACGGTCCGGCCGTCCTCGATGTCGTCACCGCGACGCAGGAATTGTCGATGCCGCCGACGATCACGGCAGAGCAGATCAAGGGTTTCAGCCTCTGGGTGCTTCGCGCCGTGATAAGCGGCCGCGGCGACGAGGTGATCGACGTGGCCAAGACCAATTTGCTGTCGCGCTAGGCGGTGTGATCGGGTGCAACCTTTGCTTCGGCTGGACGGCTGTTCAGTGTGATAGACAATAAGGCTCCATGTCCATATGGCTTAAACAGTTTCTGTTTGGAATTTGGGGTCTTCTGCTGATCCCGCTGATCACGCCTATCCTGAAAAAATGGTTGGAGGAAAACGTCTTCTCCGATCCTAACGATGTGGCTACGACGGTTTTTCGTAACGCTGTGGCTACGCCTGCTTTTGATAACCTTCTCGCACTGGGCCAACAGCGCTGGTTTAAATTTGCGTTGGTCTTTTTGACCGGGGTCGTACTTGGCGTCTCATTGGAATGGTTGAACCGGAAGACGGATGAGAAGAAGGCTTCCGAGCTCCGCAGCCTCGGCTCTAAATTTCGCAGTCTTTCAGATAGCATCAAAATTCGGAGCACGTCGTCAGGATGGCCGGACAATGTGCGCGATCTCAAACCAGCAATGATGTCTGCATTTGGCTCCGCCAGGAAATTTCATCTGTGGGTCCCGGATGAGCACGTGTATCGATTGCCGGATGCGTCATTCCTTTGTGAATACTTCAGCTGTGTCGGTAAGCTTTTAGAGGAGGGACAATTTGACAGGGCCAACAGTGAGGCGCTCTCCTGGAAGCCGTTCCTCGATAACGTGACGCTGTCCTGAGTTTCCGCACTGGTTCAACCAAACTTGGGCCGCCGTGCTGCCTGCGTAATGAGTCCGCGCCCAACGCAGGAACTGTGGTATCCTCCGTCAAACGCGATGGGACGGTTCAGTGAAGCGGCGGCCCCTCAAATGGTTCTTGCTGCTCGTGCTGAGCGTCCTCGTGTCCTGCGATTGCACACGGATCTGAAGCTAACTCTCCCGGATATAGAGGAGGACCAAGTCGTGAAGCCGGACTTCGACCTCATCGTCTATGGCGCAACGGGTTACACTGGTCGTCTCATCGCCGAGTATCTGGCGACGTCCTGTCGCGGCGACGATGCTCCGTCCTGGGCGATCGCGGGGCGCTCGACCGACAAGCTCCAGAAGGTGCGTGCCGACATCGGCGCACCAGACGATTTGCCTTTGGTTATCGCGGATGCCGCCGAACCGGCCAGCCTGCGTTCGATGTGCGAGCGTGCGGCCGTGATCATCACGGCGGTCGGGCCTTATCAGCTCCACGGCCCCGAGCTTTTGGCGGCCTGCGCGGCCACGGGTACGGCCTATGTTGATCTGTGCGGCGAACCGGCCTGGATGCGGCGCATGATCGACGCCCATCACGAAGAGGCGAAACGGACCGGCGCGCGCATCGTCTTCTCCTGCGGCTTCGATTCCATCCCGTTCGATCTCGGCGTACTTACGTTGCAGGAGAAGGCGCGCGAGAAATTCGGACGCCCGGCGCGACGGGTCAAGGCCCGCCTGCGCAAGGTGAAAGGCGGCATGTCTGGCGGCACCGCGGCGAGTGCTCAGGCGACATTGGCCGCCGCCGCACGCGACCCGGCCCTGATCCGGCTGCTGACCGATCCCTTCGCGTTGACGCCGGGGTTCACCGGACCGTCTCAGCCGTCGGGCCTTATTCCCGAATACGACCCGAGCCTGAACGTGTTGCTTGTCCCGTTCCCAATGGCGCCTATCAACACCAAGAATGTGCACCGCACGAATTTCCTGTTGGGTCATCCCTACGGCACGGACTTCGTTTACGACGAGATGATGGTCGCGCCGGGATTTGGGGAAATCGCTGGTGTGGCGACGGAGACGTTCGCCACGATGGTTTCCTTGCTCGGGACCGGCGGTCTCAAGCGCGGCGCAGGCCCTTCCAGGGAAGAGCGCGAGAAGGGCTTCTACGACATCCTCTTCCTGGGCGAGCTGCCGGATGGCGGACGGGTCGAGGCGGTAGTCACGGGCGACCGCGATCCGGGCTACGGCTCGGCCAGCAAGATGATCGCCGAGAGCGCTCTCTGCCTTGCGCGCGACGTGCAGGGCGATGGCGGCATCTGGACGCCGGGCGCGCTGATGGGTCCGGCGTTGCGCAAGCGTCTGAAGGAGCGCGCCGGCCTCACCTTCAACGCGTGTTGAGGTAACGCTCAGAACTGCAGCGGCGCGCTGGATACCGCGGCGATCTCGGAAATCACAAACTGAAAAAAAGCAGGGAGGATGCCATGAGCGGTGCAAGGCTAAAACATTACGGCTGGGGCCGCGAAGACGAAGGCATGACCGCCGAGGAGCAGGCTTTCGTGCTCGGCCGTTACCACGCGAAATTCGCGCGCGATGCGTTTGAGACAAAAGCCGTGCCGCGTGTCGAGGACCTGGCACTGCGCGCGCCGCGCGTTGCATTGCCGAGCTCACTTGCAGCTTTCTGTACGAGCGAACGCTACGACCGGGTCGCGCATACCTACGGAAAATCCTATCCAGACTACGTGCGAGCCATGCTCGGCGACTACGATAGCGCGCCCGATGTGGTCGCATATCCGCGAAACGAAGCAGAAATTTCCGCTGTGATGGACTGGGCCGGTGGTGTCAGCGCCTCGCTGACGCCGTTCGGGGGCGGGTCGAGCGTCTGCGGTGGCGTCGAGCCGCGAATAGATGGGCTTCGCTACAAGGCGGCCGTCACACTTGACCTGCGCAATCTTGGCAAGGTTGTCGAGGTAGATCAGATATCGCGCGCCGCACTGATCGAAGGCGGTGCCTTTGGTCCATCACTGGAGAACCAGCTTAAACCGCACGGCGTGACGTTGCGGCATTTTCCGCAGAGTTTCGAATATTCAACCCTTGGCGGCTGGATCGCGACGCGATCGGGTGGTCATTTCGCCAGTCTCTACACGCATATAGATGATTTCGTCGAAAGCCTGCGCGTCGTGACGCCGCGCGGCATACTCGAAACGCGTCGATTGCCGGGATCGGGTGCTGGACCGAGCCCCGACCGCATGTTCATAGGCTCGGAAGGCACGCTCGGCGTGATTTCGCGCGCCTGGATGCGATTGCAGCCACGTCCGAAATTCCGCGCCGGCACATCGGTTCGTTTTCATTCGTTCTTCGGTGCGGCACGCGCATTGCGCGCCATCGCACAGGCCGGCCTCTATCCATCGAACTGTCGCATCCTTGACGCGCAAGAGGCGTTCAACACCGGTGCGGCCGACGGCAGTGCCGCGATCATGGTGCTCGGCTTTGAATCCGGCGACCATTCGCCGGATGCCTGGATGGCACGAGCGCTCGAATGCTGCGCCGACCATGGCGGGACGCCGGAAGCCGCAAAAGGCAGCGACGCACATCTCGAAGGCGCAGCAGGAATCTGGCGGAACGCTTTTATTCGCATGCCTTATGCGCGCGAGTTTTTGACACCCGCCGGTCTCATCAACGACACGTTTGAGACCGCCATCACCTGGGATCGGTTCGAAAGTTTCCACGACAAAGTGAAGGCGGCGACGGAGCGTGCGATCCTCGAAGCGACTGGCCTGAAAGGCGAGGTCACATGCCGCTTCACCCATGTCTATCCGGACGGGCCCGCGCCCTATTTTTCTTTCCACGCACTCGGTCGCCACGGTGCGCTTCTGGAGCAGTGGCAGGCGATCAAGAATTCGGCCAGCGACGCGCTGATTGAGGCGGGTGGTACGATTACGCATCATCACGCTGTTGGCCGTGATCATCGGCCTTGGTACGATCGCCAACGCCCGGGTCTTTTCGCGACCGCGCTTCGGGCGGCAAAAAGAGAACTCGATCCACAAGGCATGCTCAACCCGGGAGTGCTCATCGATCCGTAACACGGATCGACGCGCCAACGGACTAAGCGAATAATTGTGCTATTTGCTGCGGTGCACGGGTCGGTGCGATGGATGAGGAATTTCGTCCAGTATCGTCGCATAGCGGACCTGGCAAGCCGTCCGCTCGGTAGATTTATGGGTTCAAGGCCTGGGTCAGCCGACCTGGCCCACGAACTGCTGCAATTCCGGCGTTCGCGGCGCGGCGAACACCTCCTTCGGAACACCTTCCTCATGCACTTTGCCGTGGTGCATGAAGACGAGCTTGGTGCCGACGTCGCGCGCGAAGCGCATTTCGTGCGTTACCAGAATGAGCGTCATGCCCTCGCGCGCCAACTGCTCGACCACGCGCAGCACTTCATTCACCAGTTCCGGGTCGAGCGCCGAGGTGATTTCGTCGCATAGCAATACCTTCGGCCGCATCGCCAGCGACCGGGCAATGGCGACGCGCTGCTGCTGGCCGCCGGAGAGTTCGCTCGGATAGGCGTCCATCTTTTCCGACAATCCCACCTTGGCCAGCACCTCGGCGGCGGTGGCGCGCGCTTCCGCCTTCGACACCTTGTTGACGACGGTGGGCGCCAGCATGACGTTCTCGGCCGCCGTCAGATGCGGAAACAGGTTGAACTGCTGGAACACCATGCCGACATGGCGGCGCAACTCGCGCAGATTGGTGGCCAGACCGCCGACCTCGATGCCGTCGGCGGTGATGGTGCCGGACTGATAGGTCTCCAAGCCGTTGATACAACGCAGCAGGGTGCTCTTGCCCGAGCCGGAGCGGCCGATGATAGCGACCACGTCGCCCTTGGCGATGTCGAGCGAGACGCCTTTCAGCACCTCGTTCGCACCAAAGCTCTTCCTGACGTCACGAATGCTAACGAGCGACATTGAGGCGGCCCTCGATTTTTTTCGCCCACCAGGACAGCGGGAAACACAGGCAGAAATAGATCAACGCGACCAGCGAGTAGACCAGGAACGGCCGGAAGGTCGCATTGTTGAGCATGGTGCCGGCCTTGGTCAGTTCGACGAAGCCGATAATGGAAGCGAGCGCGGTGCCCTTGATGACCTGCACGGAGAAGCCGACGGTCGGCGCGACCGCGATGCGCGAGGCCTGCGGCAGGATGACGTAGCGCATCTGCTCGATGTAGCTCAGCGCGAGGCTGGATGACGCCTCCCACTGGCCCTTCGGTATCGATTCGACGCAGCCGCGCCAGATCTCGGTCAGGAACGCGCTGGTCCAGAACGTCAGCGCCAGCGTCGCCGCTGTCCATGGCGACACCTCGACGCCGAACAGCGCGATGCCGAAGAAAAACAGAAAGAGCTGCATCAGGAGCGGCGTGCCCTGGAAGAACTCGATGTAGGTCTTGGTGAACCATTCCAGCGGCGCGATCCCTGAGGTGCGCATGAACAACAGGACCAGGCCTACGATGCCGCCGCAGACAAACGCGATCAGCGACAGCACGATCGTCCATTGCGTGGCGATCAGCAGGTTGGAGAGGATGTCCCAGAAGCTGAACTGCAGCATGGTTCACCTCGCCTTGAAGATGACGCGGCCGAGCGCCCGCAGCAGCGAACGCGTCAGCATCGCCAGCACGAGATAGGCCAGCGCCGCCAGCAAATAGACTTCGAAGTTTCGGAAGTTCCTCGACGCCACGAAGTTCGCGGCATAGGTGAGGTCTTCCGCCGAGATCTGCGATACCACCGCCGAACCCAGCATCACGATGATGATCTGCGACGACAGCGCCGGATAGATCTTGCGGAATGCCTGGTTGAACACGATACGGCGCAGCACCTCCCATTTGGTCATGGCGAGGCTGAGGCCGGCTTCGATATGGCCTTTGGGCACGGCCTCGATGCCGGCGCGGATGATCTCGGTCGAGTAGGCGCCGAGATTGATCACCATGGCGAGGAAGGCGGCCGTGGTCTCGCTGAGCTTCAGCCCCATCGCCGGCAGGCCGAAGAAGATGAAGAACAGCTGCACGATGAACGGCGTGTTGCGGATCAGTTCGACATAGACCGCAACGACGCGGCCGAGCCAAACGGGTCCGAAGGTGCGCGCCGAGGCGCCGGCGGTGCCGACCGCGATGCCGGCCACTGTCGACACGACCGTCAGCACGATCGTGAAGATCAGCCCCTGCAGCAGCACGCTCCAATAGGGCAGCAGTTCGGCGAATTGCAGTTTGTAAGACACGCGGGTGCCCCGGCGTTGGCGTTTAGAAGCCGGGCGGCAAGGGCGCTTTCAGCCACTTCTCCGAAAGTTTTGCGATATCACCCGAAGCCTTTGCCTTGGTGATGATCTCGTTGACCTTGGCGAGCAGCGCGGGCTCGTTCTTGTTGAGCCCGACATAGCAGGGGCTGTCCTTGATCACGAATTTCAGCGCCGGCGCGCGCGCCGGGACCTTTTCGGCGATCGCGGCCGCCACCGTGTTGCCGGTAGCGATCAAGTCGACCTGGCCGGACACAAAGGCGGCGATGGTGGCGTTGTTGTCCTCGAAACGCTTGACGGTCGCGTCCGGTGGCGCCGAGGCGGTCAACGCCTGTTCTTCGATCGCACCGCGCGTGGCGCCGATGGTCTTGCCCTTGAGATCGGCTGCGCTCGCAACCGTAATCGCCTTGGTGCCGAACACGCCGGAGAAGAACGGCGCATAGGCGATCGAGAAGTCGATGACCTTTTCGCGCTCCTCGTTCTTGCCGAGGCTTGAGATCACGAGGTCGGCCTTGTTGGTCTGCAAATAGGGAATGCGGTTGGCGCTGGTCACCGGGATGATCTCGGTCTTCACCCCGAGTTCCTTGCCGATCAGATTGGCCATGTCGATGTCGTAGCCCTGCGGCTTGAGATCGAGGCCGGCTGAGCCGAACGGCGCAAAATCCTGCGGCACCGCGATCTTGATCACCTTCGACTTCATGATGGAGTCGAGCGCGTCGGCATGGGCCTGCGTCGCCACCGCGGCAGTGACAAGTGCAGCGGCAAGCAACAGTTTCTTGAAGGGCATTCTAATATCTCCGAGGTTACGCCAATTCACCGCCTCCGAGATTCCTCTCGGTGCGTATTTCGGCTGATGTGGCCCGGCTCCACGTCGCGATTCGACCCTGCCTGACGCCTCGCATTTAGGCAATGCTTCGCGTTGCATTTTTTGGAGGCTTTTTGTGGGTCGTTTTCGAGCATGGTGACGCGACCATGCGTTGTGCTGCGGCGTTCGTTGAACCCGTCGGTTCGTGATTACCGCAGGCCTTCATACACCATGAAGCCGCGCGCGATGGCGAGCTTGCGCAAGGCGCGCGGAACGAGCTTTTGCGGCCGGTGCAGATAGCGCCACGATGTCACCTTGAAATCCCTGATCGTGCCGAGGTCGCCTTCGAACGGCGCCAGCACTCCGGTCAGGCTGATCGGCGCATGCGCGCGGTTGTTGAACGGCAGCAGCAGCAACTCCAGATGCGCCGTCGTGCCGTCGTCCGAAGTCGCGGTGATGCCGGCAATCGCCGCCAGCATTTCTTCCGCGACGTAGCTGACGATGTCCTCGATCTCGCGGCGGCTGTCCGCCGTGAACAGCGCGGAGAAGCTGGTGTCCTTCAGATCGCGACCGAGCAGGGCGCAGACCCGGGTTCCGGCGACGCGAAACGGGTAGCCGGCATCGTTGTCGTAGTTCAGCACGAAGATGTCGCCGAGCAGTTCGCGTACCGCGCCGGGTTCGATCTCGCTGCGGTCCGGCGCCCGCGCATCGCCGCGCTTCGCATCCCAATAGGCGAAGAACTTACGGCTCGATGGGTGTTTCATAACTAATCCTCGCCCCGGGTTGCCTTGAGCGAGACACTTCTGTCCCGCTTTTGCGCAACACGCCTTCCCTTCTGTGTTGTGCAGGACAGGCTTTGCAGCGTCCATGCCGGGAAGGCGATTTGGCCGCGCGAGTCACGGCTTTGCGTTGTTAACGTTAAATTAACTATGAGGTTGGCGAAGGCGGGGCGGCGTGCGTAGTGTGGAACACATCAGACGGCGCCGGCTTATCTCTGGGTTCTCGGCGCAGTTGGTACACAGGCAGCGTCAAACAGTTTGGTCATCGCGCGGGGAGGGGTGGGGATGTAATCCCGGCTCCAGGGGCGCGAGAAGATCAGCAAGACAAGGGAGGATGTTCTCAGCATCCTCCCTTTTTCTTTTTGTTCTTTTGGCAGCGACATCATGTCCCGGACGCCGGCGCAGCGCCGGGGTCCATGTACCTGCAGAAATCCGCCCTGGCCCCGAATTGTCGATTGTGCACTTGCACAGGGCGGGCAAAGCCGCCTATCTGGACCAATACCCCTCGAAGCCGCCTTGCAAGGTCCTGGCCTTTGGATTCCCAGTCTTACTCATCCCAGCTCGAGCCGCCGGACGCCCCGCACGAGCCGATCCTGACGCTGCCGGGCGCGCTGACGGCCTATGTCGCGCTGATCGCAGCGATTCATTTGCGCGTGCTGCTGCCGGTGGAACTGGAGAACTGGACCATCGACGTGTTCGGCTTCATTCCGAAGCGCTACGATTCCACGCTGCTCAACATCACTTTCCCCGGCGGGGCCGGCGCCAAGGTCTGGACCTTCGTCACTTATTCCCTGCTGCATGCCAATCTCAGCCATATCGGCTTCAACGTGCTTTGGCTGTTGCCGTTCGGCAGCGCGCTGGCCCGCCGGTTCGGTCCTGTCAGGTTCTTCGTTTTCATGGCGGTGACGGCCGCGGCGGGCGCACTGGCGCATCTCGTCACCCATGAGCACGCGATCGCGCCGATGATCGGCGCCTCGGCCTCGGTGTCCGGCGCCATGGCCGCCGCCATCCGCTTCGCCTTCGTGCGGGGAAGTTTTCTTTCGTTCCACCGGGGGGATGCGGATGCCGCGGCGAAGGTTCCAGCGCTGTCGCTTGCCCGGGCGTTGCGCAACCCGCGCGTGCTCGGATTTCTGGCGGTGTGGTTCGGCGTCAACATCATCTTCGGCCTCGGGTCGATTTCGATCGGCTCCGAGGGCGCCAGTGTCGCCTGGCAGGCGCATATCGGCGGATTTCTCGCCGGCCTGATGTTGTTTTCGCTGTTCGACCCGGTGCCGCGTGCGATGCATCATGCCGCCGAGGCCTCATCGCCGGATGAGCCCGGCCGCGTCTGATCGTCGCTTGCGGCGAAGGACGATTTCATTCATCATCCACATAAAGTTGTAACGCAAGCCTATGCCGCTGCCGTGCACGACAGCCGCGCTTGTAAACCGTGCCCCGAATGAAACCGGCGCGGAACTGTTGATTGAAGACTCGCGAACAAGTCGGGCCCCAGAGGGCGCGAACGGATTCAGGGAGGCGACAATGACGGTACGTTCAATTCTCGATACCAAGGGCCATCAGATCCAGAGCGTCGAGCCGGACGTCAAGCTTTCGGCTGCGATCAAGGTCCTTGGCGAACGCAAGATTGGCGCCGTGCTGGTGATGAACCAGGGGCACCTTGAGGGCATCCTTTCGGAGCGCGATATCGTCCGGGTGCTGGGCGAGCGCGGCGCCAGGGTGCTCGAGGAACCGGTCAGCGCGGTCATGACGCGCAAGGTCGTGAGCTGCCGCGAGTCCGACACCGTTGCCGGCATCATGGAAATGATGACGCTCGGCAAGTTCCGCCATTTGCCCGTGATCGAGGACGGCAAGGTGGTGGGCCTGATTTCGATCGGCGACATCGTCAAGCGACGGGTCCATGAATTCGAGACCGAGCAGGAAGCGCTACGCGACTATATCAAGACGGCCTGACGATGCGTTCGTTGAAATGAGGACCGAGGCCTTCATTTCCGGCGCCGCCTTGTTTTCAATTCTGACTCTCGTTCAGGCTAGCCAGCCGGCGCTTGCCTGCGTGTGCCAAGGATGCGGCTGCAAAGGCGGTCCAGGTTGGCGCGACAGGGATAATCATTGTGTCTCGCATAGCCAATTGAAGAAGGTCTGTGGAGAGCCCTTGACCACCAACTGCACCTACGAAGGCGCCACTCAGGTTTGTCCAACCGAGCGCCGATCCCCCGGCCGGAAGCCAGGTGCAAACCCGCAGTAAACTCCGTCTCCCTATTCCTTTTCGGCCTTTTCCACCGCCGGCGCGGCGTCGCCTGCCTGCGGCGGCGCCAGAATGTGGATCGCCTCCTGGATCGATTCGATCGCGCGCTCGGCGGCGCGCACGCCGTGCGCGATCAGGTCGTCGGCGCGGTGAAAATCGAACCAGCCGATCTTGCCGACGCGGGGCGAGATCAGGAGATCGGGCGGATCGCCGGCCAGCCGTGCGCGGGTGATGCGGTCCTGCATGATGTTGAAGGCATCGACCATGACCGAGGAGATGCCGGGCCGCCCGCCGCCGCCGAAGAACTCACGCTTCATGGTGCGCTCGGCGGAGAAGAATTTTCCGATACCGCGTTTGCGCGGCTCGGGTTCGGGCAGCGCTTCCGGCATCACCGAAACCGAAACGCCGGCCGTGGGGCCGTGGGAATAGATCGTCGTGGAATGCGAGAATACGTCGCTGGAGAGATTGGCGGCTATGACGATCTCCGCGCCGAGCGCGCGCGCCGCCGACACCGGCACCGGATTGACCATGGCGCCGTCGACCAGCCAGCGGTCGCCGATCAGCACCGGCGAGAATATTCCGGGCAGGGCATAGGAGGCGCGCATCGCGTCCACCATCGGGCCATGGGTCAGCCAGATCTCGTGGCCGGTGCGGACTTCGGTCGCAACGGTGGCGAATTTCACCGGCAGGTCCTCGATCAGGCTTTGGCCGACCGCGGCCTCGAGTTCGGCCGCAAGCTTGGCGCCGCCGATCAGGCCCGAACCGTTCAGGCGGATGTCGAGATAGGAGAGGACGCTTCGCGGCTGCAAGCTGCGCGCCCATTCTTCCAGCGTGTCGAGATGTCCGGCGGCATAGGCGCCGCCGACCACGGCGCCGATTGACGTTCCGACCACGACGTTGGGAATGATTCCGTGGGCCACCAGCGTCCGGACGATGCCGATATGGGCAAAGCCGCGAGCGGCGCCGCCGCCCAGCGCGAGCCCGATTACCGGCCGGCGGATACTGCCGAGCCCTACCTTGTCCTGGGCCTTTTCTTGGGCATCGGAGCCCTTTTGGCCGCGGCCCATCCAGCTATCCAACACGTAAACTCTCCTGCGGCTTCAACGATATTCGCCGCGGCGCGGCCGCGCCAGAACAGTCCATTCCGATCCGCCTGCATGGTTTATGTCCTGCAAAGCGGGCCTAGGCGGGGAATGTGACTGGACCGCGACCGCAGCATTAACATTGGGTGCCGGAGCCGGTTCCGCCAGCGCCGCCGGCCGAACTTGCGCGACGGAGGCTTGAATTTGCCGCGTTTTCAGTGAAAAGCATGGCCATGATTTCGGACGGTCACGGTATCGTTGGAAACGGGCGGGGCGGATGGCCTTTTCCGGCGCTGGCGCTTGCCTTGATGCGTGCCTCGACGATTGCCTTGACGATTGCCTTGGTGCTGGCTGCACTGCTTCCGGCCCCGGCCTCGGCTCAGATGTTCTCGGACCGCCCGCCACCGGTGCCGCCAGCCGCCGTTCCGGATGTCCAGACCGCGCCCGCCATGAATCTGGCCCCACCGTCGGGGACGGGAACGATCCCGCCGCTTCCGGCGCCGCTGAACCAGCCCACCATTGTGCCCCCGTCGATCGCGACGATCTCGCCGGCGGCGCCTTCACCGGGGCCCGCAGCTCCAAATCAGGGGGTGCTGTCGCTGACGGCGCGCTACGGCAAGGATCTGCCGGTCATCAACGGCGGGCTGGTGTGGCGGGTGTTCGCCGACAAGCCCGACGACACCGGCACGTTCAAGCTGATCCGCGAGGAGCGCGGCGCGACGCCGAACATCGTGCTGCCGCCCGGCAGTTACGTCGTCCACGTCGCGCTCGGCCTGGTCAGCGCGGTGCGGGCGGTGAGCCTGAAGGCGGAGACCGATCGCGTGGCCTTCGTGCTTCCGGCCGGCGGACTGCGCATCGAAGGCCGCGTCGGCTCTAGCAAGATTCCGCCGAACCAGATTTCGTTCGCGCTCTACAAGGGCAGCCAGTTCGAAGGTGGCGCCGGCGCCGAACGCCAGTCGCTGGTGCCCAACGTGGCCGCAGGCGACGTCGCGCTGCTGCCGGAGGGGACCTACTACATCATCTCCAACTATGGCGACGCCAACTCCGTCGTGCGCTCCGACATCCGCGTCCAGGCCGGCAAGCTGACGGACGTGACGGTCAGCCACCGCGCGGCGGTGATCACGCTTAAGCTCGTCAGCGACCGGGGCGGCGAGGCGCTCGCCAACACCGCGTGGTCGGTGATCACGCCGGGCGGCGACGTCATCAAGGAATCGATCGGCGCATTTCCGCGCGTCGTGTTGTCCGAGGGCGAATACCGGGCGATCGCCAAGAACGAAGGCAAGGTGTTCGAGCGTCCCTTCAACGTCGTCAACGGCGTCGACGCCGAGGTCGAGGTCGTCGCACGCTAGCCGCGGCTCCCGGACGCAGCGGGTACGCCGCAGGAGCCGGACACAAAAATTGCGAAAACAACCCCATGCAAAGTAGAATGTGCCGGCTCTGAGCACGCGCACCGCTTGCGTCCGGGCACGAGATGGTCCGCCGTCACGCGCCGCCGCGCGGCATCGTCATGTCCGGCAACGGCGCGTCGGCTTCAAAACCGCGTCACGATATCCGACAGCGCCGGGCGCGGACGGTCCTCCGCGGGCTTGGCTGCCGTGCCGATATGGATAAAGCCGGCGAGCTTTTCATCCGCTTTCAGTCCTAGCCCGTCGAGCACCTCGCGGTCGAACGCGAACCAGCCGGTGAGCCAGCAGGCGCCGTAGCCGAGCGCGGTGGCCGCGTTGACGATGTTCATCGCGCTGGCGCCGGCCGACAGTTCCTGCTCCAGGGCGGGTACTTTTGGATGCGGCCTGGTGAAACTGATCACACCGATCACCAGCGGTGCATCCATCAGCCGGCGCTTTTCGATCTCGATGTCCGCGGCCGGCGCTGCCGGATTCTTTTTCGCGAACACTCGCGCGATGACCTCGCCAGCGCGGAGGCGTCCGTCGCCCTCGAACACGATGAAGCGCCACGGCGTCAGCTTGCCGTGGTCCGGCACCCGCGCGCCGATGGTCAGGATGGTCTCAAGTTCGCTGGCCGTCGGGCCAGGCCCGCTCATCTCGCGGGGCTTGACCGAGCGGCGGATCTTCAGGAGTTCAATGGCGTCGGGCACAAGGGTCTCTTTCGTCGGAAGTGGCTGTGCCAGAGATAGTGGCACAGCCGGTCCAGCGGAAGCCGATTTAGACCGATTATGATCAGACCGCCGACCGCGCCCGCTTCACGTCCGGCGGGGTTGCTTCCTCGACGAGCGCGGCCAGCGCCTCGGCGGTCGGCATGACGTTCTGTCCATCGCTGCCGAGCCGGCGGATCGAGACCGAATGGGTCTCGGCTTCCTTCTTGCCGACGACGAGCAGGGCAGGGATCTTCGCCAGCGAATGCTCGCGGACCTTGTAGTTGATCTTCTCGTTGCGCAGGTCGATCTCGACGCGCAGGCCGGCACGCCTGGCGGCGGCCGCAACCACCTTGGCGTATTCGTCGCCTTCGGAGGTGATGGTCGTGACCACCACCTGGGTCGGCGCCAGCCAGAGCGGGAAGTTGCCGGCGAAATGCTCGATCAGGATACCGATGAAGCGTTCCATCGAGCCGCAGATCGCGCGGTGCACCATCACAGGCGCCTTCTTGGAGCCGTCGGCATCGATATAGAACGCGCCAAAACGTTCCGGCAGGTTGAAGTCGACCTGCGTGGTGCCGCATTGCCAGTCGCGGCCGATGGCGTCGCGCAGCACATATTCGAACTTCGGTCCGTAGAACGCGCCTTCGCCGGGATTGATCGCGGTCTTGATACGGTTGCTGCCGCTGGCCTGAATTTCTGCCAGCACGGTGGCCATCACGCGCTCGGCATGGTCCCACATCTCGTCGGTGCCGACGCGCTTGTCCGGCTTGGTCGAGAGTTTTATCGTGAGTTCGCCCTCGAAGCCAAAATCGGCATAGGTCGACAGGATCAGCTCGTTGATCTTGAGACACTCGTCGGCAAGCTGGGCCTCCGTGCAGAAAACGTGCGCGTCGTCTTGCGTAAAGCCGCGCACGCGCATCAGGCCGTGCATGGCGCCCGACGGCTCGTAGCGATGCACCACGCCGAATTCGGCAAGGCGCAAGGGCAGGTCGCGGTAGCTCTTCAAGCCATGCTTGAAGATCTGCACGTGGCCCGGACAGTTCATCGGCTTCAGCGCGAACCAGCGCTTGTCCTCGGCCTCATCGCCGGCGGACTGCGCCGCGAACATGTTCTCGCGGTACCAGTCCCAATGGCCCGAGGTTTCCCACAACGCCTTGTCGAGGATCTGCGGCGCGTTGACCTCGCTGTAGTCGCCGGTGAGGCGGCGGCGCATATAGGCGATCAGCGCCTGGAAAATTGTCCAGCCCTTCGGGTGCCAAAACACCACGCCGGGGCCTTCTTCCTGGAAGTGGAACAGGTCGAGCTCGCGGCCGAGCCTGCGGTGGTCGCGCTTCTCGGCTTCCTCGATCTGCTTGAGGTAAGCGTCGAGCTCTTCCTGCTTGGCAAACGCCGTGCCGTAGATGCGCGTCAGCATCGGGTTGTTCGAGTCGCCACGCCAATAGGCGCCCGCCACCTTCATCAGCTTGAAGGCGTTGCCGACCTTGCCGGTCGAACTCATATGTGGGCCGCGGCAGAGATCGAACCAGTCGCCCTGGAAATAGATTTTGATCGGCTCGTCGCCGGGAATGGCGTCGACCAGCTCGACCTTGAAGGCCTCGCCCTTGTCGCGGAACACCTGCTTGGTCTTCTCGCGGTCCCACACTTCCTTGGTGAAGGGCTTGTCGCGCGCGATGATCTCGCGCATCCGCTTTTCGATCGCCGCGAAATCCTCCGGCGTGAACGGCTCGTTGCGGAAGAAGTCGTAATAGAAGCCGTTCTCGATCACCGGGCCGATGGTGACCTGCGTGCCCGGCCACAGCGACTGCACGGCTTCCGCCAGCACATGCGCGCAGTCGTGCCGGATCAGTTCCAGCGCCCTCGCATCGTCGCGGTTGATGAGCTCGATCTTCGCGTCGTGCGCGATCGGATCGTTGAGGTCGGCGACCACGCCGTCGAGCGCCATCGCCACCGTGCGCTTGGCCAGCGAGGGCGAGATGCCCTTGGCGATGTCGAGCCCGGTGATGTCCTTGGCGTATTCGCGCTTGGCGCCGTCGGGGAAGGTGAGGGTGATCTTTTCCAAGGGCTCGGCCGGTTTCAAATTTGCAAGGCCGAACTGGAATCCGGATGCAGGCGTATTCTGGTCAGGCATATCAGTCTCCTAAAGCTCACTCCTGCGAACGAGCGCAGGTAAGCGGAATGCTGCGGTATAGCAGGGGATTCGGCGCCTGCAATCGGGCAATTTGCTAAATTGGGCGTGATGGAAGCCGCCGCGGGGGGCTGCAGCCTGAGCCTCGTTGCCCGGAAAAACGGATTACTTCTTCACAGTCAACGCACGCAGAGCCCGCGAGGCATCAGCGGAATCAAATCAATAAATCTCATGACAGCGATGACAAATAGTCCGGCATCGCGGCCTTTTCTTGGCGGGGCTCGCCGCGTACATGCATGTGCATGAAACATGTGCCCATGCCCGTCCATGCCGAACGCCGCTTTGCGCCCAGCGCACTCATGCTCGGCAACATTGTCATCGGCTGCTCGGTGCTGGCGCCGGCAGGCATGCTTGGCGAGTTATCTTCCGATCTTGACGTCAGCATTCGCACTGCGGGTCTTCTGATCACCTTCGGTGCGATCATGCTTTGCATCGGTTCACCCGTTACGGCGTGGCTGACTTCCAGGATCGATCGTCGCACCTTGCTGACGGCGACGCTCGCAGTGCTTGCGCTTACCAACTTCGCCTCCGCCCTCGCGCCCGATTACACCAGTCTTCTGATCATCCGCCTGGTGATGCTCGCGGTCGGCGCGCTCTACACGCCGCAGGCGGCGGGAACGGCCGGGCTGATCGTACCGGAGCAAAAGCGCGGCAGCACCATCGCTTACATCTTTCTCGGCTGGTCGCTGGCGGCGGCGGTCGGCCTGCCGCTGATCACCTTCATTGCCAGTCGGTATGGCTGGCGCGCAGCCTATGGCAGCATTGGCCTGATCGGCTGCGTAAGCTTCCTTCTTCTGGCCTGGCGCCTGCCGCGTGGGCTGATGGGTGCGCCGGTCGACCTCAAGACATGGACCGCTATCGGCCGCAACAGGCTGATCGTGCTGTTGCTGTTAATCACCACGCTGCAGATGTCCGGTCAGTTCGTGGTGTTCACCTTCATGGCGCCGCTGCTGGCGAGGCTGACGGGGGCAGGGCCGGATGCGATCGGGCTGGTGTTCGCCGTCTACGGCGTGTGCGGCGTCATCGGCACGGCGATCGGAGCCCGCATCGTCGATTCCTGGGGCGCCTGGAAGACGTCGGTATTCTTCACGGTGCTGTTGCTGGCGGGCGTGGCCGGCTGGGCGCTCAGCGCCGGCATCTATCCGCTGATGGCTGTGTCGGTCGCGATCTGGGGCCTCGGTTTTGCCTCCACCAATTCGATGCAGCAGGTGCGGCTGGTCGGCGCGGCACCTGCGCTCTCATCCGCTACGGTGTCGCTCAACACGTCGGTGCTCTACATCGGGCAGGCGGTGGGATCGGCGATCGGCGGCTTTCTATACGCGCACGATCTTCTCTACGCCGCAGGCTACGTCGCCTCGGCCTTCGTTGCGTTGGCGCTGGTGACGGTGATCCTGACCAAACCGAAAAATAGTCTTTAGCGGAACATGATCAAAGCGGATGACGGCTCACACGCCGCGATGGCGCGGCGAAGAGGCGGTTACCGGTTTGCGTAGGGTGTGCTGGCGACCCGGGTCAAAGCGGGCGTTGCCGCCATCTTGACCAGCACGTCCTTCACCGGATGCTCGGTCCAGGCCTGCGTGACGTAGTTGCGGTGGGTGACGCCGTCGGGCGTCTTCACGAACACGACGCTGCCGGGCAGCAGCGGCCCGTCCATGCTCTCGGTGACCGTGATGCCTCTGTCGCGGAGCATCTGCATCAGTTCCTGGTCGTGCCGCTTGGTGTAGCGGGTATATGAGCTGACGAAGAAGCCGGTCCGGTTTTTCTCGATCCAGGACGCGAACTTGTCGAGCTCGCCGTAGACGGCGTCGAGCAGGAACACGCCGCGGACCCGGTTGGGGACGCCACCGACCTCGAGGCTCCACGCGGTCGGCAGGAAGCCGCCGCTATAGCCGACGATCACGATCGGCAGGTTCGCGAATGCCTGCGCCGACTTTGGATCGCCGTAGAGGCGGGCGAGGTGGCTCGCCGACTCATCGATGAAGCGCTTGAAGCCGCCCGGCTGCCAGAACTTGCCGGCCGAGGAATCGGCGGCGTTCACTGCGAGCTGGGGCGCGAGCAGCACGGCGTTGACGCCGGAATCCGATATCTGCTGCGGCACCAGTTGCCGGTCGCGGACGTCGCGCTCCAGCGTCGCGCCATTGCCGTGGAAGAACACCACGATCACGCCCGGCTTCCTGGCATCGAACGTCTCGGGGACATGCACCAGCACGCGGCTGTCGTTGTAGGTCTCGTCCTGCCAATAGACCCGGCCGCCATAGCTGCGGTGGCCCTTGCGGTCGCCCTTGGAGATGTTGAGGAACGGTTCTTCGGAGCGCGGATTGGTGCCGAAATAGGGGAAGGCCGAGGACTTCATGCTGACCAGCGTGGTCAATTCTTCGCGCTCGCTGCGGGGCAGCGCCAGCGTCTGCGTCAGCGACGCGACCCTCACGGGCTCGGTACGCGCGGCGCGCGGCTGAGGCGCCAGCGCAACCTGGCGCTGGACCTGCGGCAGGCTTTCATTGGCGGTCGGGAAACGGTCGGCAAATCGCGGCTGGGGGAAACGGTCGTCAAACGTATCGATTGAAGTCCGGGACTTTGCGGCCCGGGATTTTGCGCCATCCGTGTTCGCCGCCAGCATTCCCGCGCTTGGCGCCTTGCCGCATTGAACTAGGACAAACGCCAGCGGCATGCACAGCGCAGCCATCGCAACCCAATGCCATCGGAGCGGCAAGGGGAACGGCAAGGCGCGGCGCGGCATGACCGGGGACGCTGCCCGGTTGGCGCGATCAGCTGTCAGGAATTTCGGAATTGCTCCGACCATCCACCCCAATGTCCCAAGATCGACCGTCAACCGGCGTAAGCTCGCACGCGTTTAGGCGACATTAAGCGTCCGGAAAAACTCCCCACGTCCGGAAGCCCTGAGGAGACCATGCAATCGTGTCGCGATTGTGGGACCGTCACGATGTTTTCGCAATCCGGTAGTGCCACGGGGAGGCTGGCGGTACCATAGAACCTATTTTGTCTCTCAATTTAAACCATTGTTAACATTGCTTGAATTGAAGCGCGTGTGCCTGCACGATGGCAGCTCCTGGCTGCGGCGCTGAAGGTACGGTCCGAGATGGCGGCATCAGAAACGGGAAGCCCGGCGTGGCCCGGCTCGCGCTCCGGCAGCGGCTCCAGCGTTTCGGTACTGGTGGCGGTTGCCATCGTCGTTGCCGACATGGTCGGCGTCGGCGTCTTCACCAGCCTCGGCTTTCAGGTCAAGGACATCCCCTCGGGCTTTTCGATCCTGTTGCTGTGGACGATCGGCGGCATCGTCGCGTTGTGCGGGGTGTTTTCCTACGGTGAACTGGGCGCGATGTTTCCGCGCTCGAGCGGCGAGTACAATTTCCTCGGCCGGGCCTATCACCCGGCCTTCGGTTTCGTGGCGGGCTGGGTTTCGGCAACCGTCGGCTTCGCCGCGCCCGTGGCGCTGGCCGCCATGGCATTCGGCGAGTATGGCAAGTCGGTCGTGCCCAACGCGCCGCCGCTCGTGCTTGCGGTCGGCGTGGTCTGGCTGGTGTCGCTGGTGCAACTCACCGGCGTGCGGCATTCCTCGAACTTTCAACTGATCGCGACCATTCTGAAGGTGTTGCTGATCGTAGCCTTCCTGGTCAGCGGCTTTGTGATCGGCACGGCGCAGCCGGTATCGTTCGCGCCATCGGCTTCCGACTTCACCCATATCGTCAGCGCGCCGTTCGCGATCAGCCTCGTGTTCGTGATGTATTCGTTCTCGGGGTGGAACGCGGCAACCTACATCATCGGTGAGGTGAGGTTGCCCGAGCGCAACGTGCCGCGGGCGATGCTGTTCGGAACGCTGATCGTGCTGGTGCTGTATGTGGCGCTCAACGCGGTGTTCCTGCACACCGCGCCGATCGACAAGCTGGCAGGCCAACTCGACGTCGCACGCATCTCCGGCAGCTACATCTTCGGCGAATTCGGCGGCCGCATCGTCGGCGCGATGATCTGCTTCGGTCTGATCTCCTCGATCAGCGCGATGATGTGGATCGGGCCGCGCGTCATGATGACGATGGGCGAGGACCTTCCGGTGCTGCGGGCGTTCGCTCGCCGCTCGACCGGCGGCGCGCCGGCTTACGCCATTCTGTTTCAGCTCACGGTCGCGAGCCTGATGCTGTTTACGCGCAGCTTCGAGGCGGTGCTCGACTTCATCCAGTTTGCGCTGCTGTTCTGCTCGTTTTTTACCGTGCTCGGTGTGATCAAGCTGCGCATCACACACCCCGATCTGCCGCGGCCCTACCGTGCCTGGGGCTACCCGGTAACCCCTGTGGTTTTCCTGCTCGTGACCGGGTTCATGATGTACTACCTTTTGACCGAACGGCCGTTGCAGTCGCTGCTGGGTCTTCTGATCATGTGTTCAGGTCTCCTGATTTACGCCGTCTTCCGCAAGCGGGCAGATCAAGCCCCCGCGGCCGTATCCGCGGGTCGCGAATGAACATGCTGCATTCCCTGAAAACGGCGACGCTTGCTGCTGTCATGCTGCTGGCGGCTGTGGCTACCGTCCATGCCCAAACCGCAACGGTGGACGATACCGCGAAATTTCTGGCCGGCATGATGCCTTCCGTGGATTCGCCGCTGGCGCCGCTCACCAAGGAGCCGGCCTGGCAGCGTCACGCCAAATTCTTCGACACCGCGTTTGGGCAACTCGAGCAGCGCCAGTTGTCGCGGATCCGTGCCTGGGTGGATACTAATCTGGCGGCGCCCAAGCCGACCATGTTCTACATGTTCTCAGGCCCGGACTTTCTCTACGCGAACGCGTTCCATTCCAAGGCGTCGACCTACGTGCTGAGTGCGCTCGAGCCGGTCGGCTCGGTGCCCGACCTCTCGCGATTGCCGCGCGGCGGCATTGCGTCAGCGCTCTACAATGTCGAGCGCTCGCTGGGTTCGATCCTGAGCTTCAGCTTCTTCATCACCAAGGATATGAAGACCGATCTGCAGGCGGGCCAGATCAGCGGTACCTTGCCGATCCTCTACGTGTTCCTGGCGCGCTCGGGCATGACCGTGAAGAGCGTCAGTCCGATCTCGCTGGACGACCAGGGCGCGGCATATCTCGCAGGCGAGAATGCCGGACCGAATGCCGTGCGCGGCGTGCGCATCATGTTCGCCGGCAGCGACGGTCAGGAAAAGACCCTGTATTATTTCTCGACCGATCTTTCCAACTCCGGCGTGAAGGGGAGCGGGTTCCTGAAGTTCTGTGCGACGCTCGCGCCCGGCAACAGCCTGATCAAGAGCGCCTCCTATCTGCTGCATTCCGGCAACTTCACCACGGTGCGCGACTTCCTGCTCAATAACAGCGCCACCATCATCCAGGACGATTCCGGAATTCCGCTTGGCTATTACAGCACGAAGAAGTGGCGCTTCTTCCCGTTCGGCCGTTATCTGGGGCCGATCGACGAATTCCCGGGACGCTATCAGGATTCATATGCCGCACTGTTCCGGCGCGCGCAGCCGATCGATTTCGGCATCGGCTATCGCTGGCGGACGCCCGAAACGAATTTGCTGCTGTCGGTGAGGTTGCCCGACGACGGCCCGGCCAGTTCCGATGCGACGTCGTCGACCGAACTCCCACCACCGCCGCCGCCGCGCGTGCGAAAGCCGCGTCCGCCGGCGGACATCGGACCGCAGCCGAGAGGCGGATTTTTCTTCTGGCGGTGAGCGACGGAACGCAGGCGTGCCGCAAGCTTCGTATTCATCCGCCGTTGACGCCGCGCCATCGACCATAACGCCACGGCAGATACCATCGCGCGCCCGGGGGGGTGATCAGCGGCACATTGTCGATGCCGGATGTGCCCCAGGGTTGGCAGCGCAGGATCCGCGCCAGCGTCATCCATCCGCCGCCCCATAGACCGAAGCGTTCGATTGCTTCGTCGCCATACACCGAGCATGTCGGCAGATGCCGGCAGTTGTAGCCGACCAGCAGCGATAGTGTGTGGCGGTAGATCCAGATCAGTCCGCGCCCTGCATTGCGCGGCAGACGACGGACAATGTTGGCACAATCCGTGCAGTGTTTTGGAGGTGATGATGAATGATCCGCGGGCGCCATGCTGAACTATGTACGTAGTTTTTCGGGTGTTCCCAAGCGCGGAACTCAATGCGTGCAGATATTTACGCCACAGTTCGCAACTATCGCACCGCAGTATACCGGAGTACGCCAAGGTATTATGGACGACACAGGACAGGACAGTTACCGTTTGAGCCACGCTTCGATGACAGAATCATGTCGCGCTGAAGTGGGGCCGTTGCCATCGCTCCCTAAAGGGGGCTTGGGGGAAGGAACCAAATTGAGGTTTGTGAGGTCGCTGAAAGCTCGCGGCTGGGCGCTCCTTGGCGCCACCGCCTTTTGTCTCGCATTGCCTGGCGCGATCACGACGCTGGGCAACTCGGCGCACGCCGGCGGCACCCTCGAAGAACGCAAGCTGCCGATGCATTTCAAGTGGAATGCTTGCCAGCCCGATTGCAGGGGCTGGGTCTCAGCGGTCGGCATCGTGACATCAGATAGTCCGAGGGAGTTCGACGAGTTCGCCAAGGGCCGGCAGCTCGCCGGCGCGACCATCGTGCTGGATTCCAGCGGCGGCTCGGTCAACGATTCCATCGCGCTTGGCCGCCGGTTCCGCGGTCTCGGCGCGCTGACCACGGTCGGCGCCACCGTGCGCACGCAGGCCCCGCAAGGCGAACGCGCGAGCGTGACGCCGGAAGCCCATTGCGAGTCGATGTGCGTGTTCCTGCTTCTCTCGGGCAAGACCCGTTACGTGCCGCCGGGCGCGCATGTCCGCGTGCACCAGATCTGGATGGGCGATCGCGCCGACGACGCCAAGGCCGCGACCTACACCGCGCAAGACCTGATGATCGTGGAGCGCGACATCGGCCGGCTCGCGAAATTTACCTTCGACATGGGCGGCACCGGCGATCTGCTCTCGCTCGCGCTCAGTGTGCCGCCGTGGGAAGATCTGCACGAGATGTCGCGCGGTGAATTGCGCCTGACCAATCTCGTCACGACCGATGCGGTCGCCGATGTGTTCCCGCAGGACAATGCAACGGTGCCGATGGCCGAGGCGAAGCCTGCCAAGCCGCAGGACCGCTTCGTCAGTTCCACCGTCGGGGGCGACGCGCAACCGCAGGGCAAGTCCACCAAGACCGCCGAGGCCGCGGCTCCGACCGGTGGCTCCGCGACTGCGCCGGCGCATCCGCAGCAGCCGGCTCAGCCGCAGCAGAAGTAAGCCGTATTCTGGCAGACGGTGTCATCATCCGCGAAGGCGGATGATCCAGTACGCCGCGGCGCTGGTGATAAATCGAGAATTCCCGGCGTACTGGATACCCCGCCTTCGCGGGGTATGACGGCGGTATGTGGGGACGCCCCTTACGCCTGCGCCGGCTGCTTCGCTCTGGCCTCGATCTGGCCGATGGCATCTACCACGGCGTCGAAGGTCAGCATGGTCGAGGCATGGCGGGCCTTGTAGTCGCGCACCGGTTCCAGCAAGGCGATGTCGGCCCATTTGCCTTGCGGGGGACCGCCGTTTTCTTTCAACATCTTGCGCACGGTTTCTCGCAGTTCACGTAACTCGCCAGCCGTCGAGCCGACCACATGGCTTGCCATGATCGAGGAAGAGGCCTGGCCGAGCGCGCAGGCCTTCACGTCATGGGCGAAGTCGGTGACCACGGGTCCCTCCATCTTCAGGTCGACCTTGACGGTCGATCCGCACAGCTTGGAGTGGGCGGTGGCGCTGGCATGGGGGTCGGGGAGGCGGCCGAGGCGGGGGATATTGCCCGCCAGTTCGATGATCCGCTTGTTGTAGATGTCGTTCAGCATGAGAATCGGTGTCCCGGGCGACGGTCTGAGCGCCCTTGGCGGCTGGGTTTCATCGTCCTATATATGGACAGGAACGGCCGAAAAACAGCCCGGCCTTTCGCCGAGGCGTGCCGAAATGGAAACCAATTCGCCCGCCAACGTATTGTGATGGGACTCAGGCGTCCGGCGGCAAACCCGCCCCGTCTGCCCGGTGACACTCCGGTCCTTCGGGCCGGTCGAACGGAGAAGACATGGACGCATTGATCAAATCCCTCCGCCCCGGCAAGGCGCCTGACTTGAAGCCTTCTGAAGTCAAATCGCCCGATGTGGCTCCGGAAACCCGCCCGGCCGAGCTCGATCCGGCCGAGTTCCTGGCGGCTGCCGTTCGCGCCGACCTGCCGCGCCCGTCGCGCGCGGAGGCCGAACAGGCCGTGCACGTCTTGCTCAGCTATATCGGCGAGAATCCCGGCCGCGAGGGCCTGCTGGATACGCCGCGCCGGGTGGTCGAAGCCTTCGACGAACTCTATCAGGGCTACCACCAATGCCCGGCCGAAGTGCTCGACCGCACCTTTGGCGAAACCGCCGGCTATGACGATTTCGTCCTGGTCCGCGACATCGAATTCACCTCGCAATGCGAGCACCACATGATGCCGTTCTACGGCAGGGCCCATATCGCCTATACGCCGGTCGAGCGGGTGGTGGGATTGTCCAAGCTGGCGCGGCTGACCGATATCTTCGCCCGTCGCCTGCAGACCCAGGAGCACCTGACCGCCCAGATCGCGGCCGCCATCGACGAGGTCTTGAAGCCCCGGGGCGTTGCCGTGCTGATCGAGGCGGAGCATACCTGCATGTCGGTGCGCGGCGTCGCCAAGCATGGCGCGATGACGTTCACCAGCCGGTTCACCGGCATGTTCCGCGACAATCCGGCGGAGCAGCAGCGTTTCCTGTCCCTGGTGCGAGGACCGAGCCGGTAACCTCGCTTGAATTTTGGCGAGGCCAGCCGTGTCCACCTCAAAACATGATCACGATCGCGAAGAAGGGCTGGAATTCCAGCCCAAATTCGACGCGTCCGGGCTCGTGACTGTTGTCGCGACCGACGCTGCGACCGGCGACGTGCTGATGGTCGCGCACATGAATGACGAGGCGCTGCGCAAGACGATCGCGAGCGGCGAGGCCTGGTACTTCAGCCGTTCGCGCAACGCGTTGTGGCGAAAAGGTGAGACGTCGCGTCAGACCCAGCGCGTGGTCGAGATGCGCCTGGATTGCGACCAGGACGCGGTCTGGATCAGGGTAGAGCAGATCGGCGCGGCCTGTCACACCGGCCGGCGCTCGTGTTTCTACCGCAAGGTCGATTCTGCCGATGGCGGCGCGCGATTGTCATTCGTCGACGCCGACCGCCTGTTCGATCCAAAGGCGGTTTACCGCGAATAGCTTCGGTTCGTCCGGCCGACAGCCGGATCATTCCAGCAGCTCGGCGATCATGCGGGCGGCACGCCTTGCCCCTTCGGCCTCGACTGGTTTCGGCTTATCCGGGCTCGACAAAGCCTGCATCATTATAGTCGGTCGTGAGAAACGCTTCATGCTCGCCGCCGGATGGCATCGGGACGTAACCGACAAAGTCCGTCAGCCAGGCAAGCTTCGCCTTCTTCAGCTCGGGGTGCTCGTGCCAGTAATGATCGATGTCCCAGGCCTCGTCCGCGATCACGAGGTCATAGGCGCCTTGCTCGACCGCCTCCTGGAAGGTCATGAAATTCTTGATCAGCACTTCATCCATGCGGCGGAGCGCCTGAAAGCAGTGCAATTCGTGCTCGCCGCTTTCGAGCTCGATGTGTCGCGTCTCGCTGGCAAGCCGGGCGCTAAGCGGATGAACGTGCTCGTTGCTGGCCTCTAGCAGGCGCGTGACCGGGTCCTGCGCCAGCCAGTCCACGCTGAGATCGGGATGGAGCCTGCGCATCTCGCGCGCGATGGCAATATCGCGGCGGCCATGCCCGAGGCCGATCGGCGACGAAAGGTAGAGGGCACGTTTCCCGGCCCCGTTGCGCCGGACAGTCCCGCGCGCCGGCGCCGTGATGCCGAGCCGTCGGTCGATAAAGTCGCTGATCAGGGTGTTCGCCTTTGCAGGATACCGCCCGAGAGGGTTATGGCCGCCGCCTTTGATCGTGACGAACTCCGAGCCGCTCACCTCGGCGTGCGCGGCCTCCGCGCGCGCGTGGAGCTGAATCTGGTCGTTGTCGCCGTGGATGAACAGCACCGGACAACGGATCTTGCGGTACATCTCTTCGCTGACGTCGAAGCGGGGTGGAATGTTGCGCGCTTCCACCGTGTTGATCAGCGTCGGCCCGCTGGTCTCGACGGCCCAGCCGATTCCGTCTTCGATCTGCTTGGTTGAATGCGGCTCGCTGCAGATATTGCGAATGAAGAACTCGGCGAAGTCAGGATAGTTCTTCAGCCAGTAATCGCGGTTGTACTTGTTCCAACCTTCGTAACTTTCCCGCTCCGCCGAAAAGTGCGAGGCGGCCAACCTTGCATAGGGCGGAGGTCCGATGGTTGAGACCGTACCGACAAGAACCGCTGCCCTGACGCGCTCGGGATGATACGCCGCCAGGATGGAGGCGAGCAGGCCGCCGAACGAAAGTCCGACCAGGATCGACTGGCCGACGTCGAGAGCATCCATGACGGCGAGTGCGTCGGCCAGGTAATTGTCCAGCGTGTAGGCGGTGACATCCTTCGGCCGGTCGGATTTGCCGTTGCCCCGGCCGTCATAGGTGATGCAGCGGAAGCGCTCGCTGAAATAGGGTAGCTGCGCCTTGTAGATTCGCGAGTGAACGATGCTCCAGGCCGGGATGAACAGCATGGTTTCAGGCGCGTCGCCGTAGATTTCGTAAGCGAGATTCACGCCGTCGCGGGTAACCAGCCCCTCACGATCCGGCAGTTTTGCGCGCATGCTTCACCTCTTGTCTGACGAGGATCCTTCCGCAATCCGGATGAGATCGCCGACGCGGCGAAGCGACGCCCGTATCGGCGAACCCTTCTTCTCCAGGCCAAGCAGGAACAGGCTTTCGCCCCCGATGAAGCTGGCGGCGGCGATCGCGCCGGCTTCCTCCGCCGAGAAGGGGCCGAGGGGGCCGATCTTCGCTTCAGCCGCCCGTGCCAGGCCGACGATCAGATCGACCCAACCCATAATGCCGGCGCGGATCACCTTGGCGACTTCCGCGTCATGCCAGCTCACGGCGATCAACTCCTGCAGCACCCGCACATAGCCTGAGGCAATGTCCTCATCGAGGTAGTCGCAGGCGCGGTCCCACTGCTCGGACAGTTTCAGGGATGGGTCTCCGAACAATCTGTTCTGCCGGTCCAGAAGCTGGGCATTGAGATATTCGAACAGCTGGAGGACCAGGTTCTGCTTGGAACCAAAATGATAGTGAATTTGGCTGAGCGGCACACCTGCTTCCGCCGCGACCTCCCGGGTCGAGAGGCCCGCATAGCCGGCATGACGCAGCACCTTCTTGGCCGCCTCGAGCAGGCTCGTGCTGGTCTCTATCTTCTTCACTGCGGTGCGCGCCATATTGTCTCGCGATGTGATTGATCTCAGCCAAACGCTACATGAATTCCGGCCGCAAAGGCTAGGCGCGCCGTCTCGCCTGCGGCTTGCAGTCTTGATATCCAGGCGTCGATGCCCGGCGCGACGCCGGGCATCGTGGCTGCGACTAACCCAAATCATCCGCACGCGCTTTGCGTCCCGGCAGCGGGATCAGCATCGATACCTGCTCCCGGTAGCGGCGGTACTGGTCGCCGAACAGCGCGATGAGATCGCGCTCCTCCAGCCAGATGCCGATCAGGATGTAGCCCGTGGTCGCGATCGCGAACAGCAGATGTCCGACCGTCATCACCGGCGTCGCCCAAAAGGCGATCAAGAACCCGAGATAGATCGGGTGCCGGACCGACTTATAGAGCATCGGCGTCTTGAATTTGGCCGGCGGCAACTCCTGCCTGAGCAGGCGCGCCAGCACCTGACGCAAGCCGAACAACTCGAAATGGTTGATCATGAAAGTGCTGGCGAGCACCACGGTCCAGCCGATCCAGGAGATCGCCTCAAGCACGATCGCGCCAAGGGGATCGGTCACCGACCAGATGACGTCTGTCATCGGCCGCCACTGCCAATAGAGCAGGAGCAATGCGAGGCTGGCAAACAGCACGAATGTCGTGCGCTCGATCGCAGGCGGCACGAGGCGTGTCCACCAGCGCTTGAAGGCGGGACGCGCCATCACGCTGTGCTGGATAGCGAACAGGCCGAGCAGCAGGACGTTGATGATCAGGGATGGAATGAACGGCCCCGGCTGGCCGCTGTCGATGGTTTTGGGTACCGGCAGGTTTCCCACGAAGGCAATCGCATAGAGGAAGGTGGCGAGAAACAACAGGTAGGTAACGATGCCGTAGAGCATCGCAACCAGGCCGCCGGCGGTGGTCTTTGCAGAGGGAGGATTGATGGCGTGATCACTCATGAGCTGATCCTGTTTCCGGAAAGTTGAAGGCGGATGCCCGTGCAATGTTCATCGGTCGGGGAAGCCGTCGCCCGGCACTTCCCCGTCATTCCGCGGCCGTCCGACCGCTATTAATAGGTCGGTCGATCGACCGAAATGTTCAACCCGCGATGCGGTTTTTTTGAGGCGAGGACGCCCTTAACGCGCCATTAACCATAATTGCGGCAGTCTCGACCGTGTACAGGCGCTGATTGCCAGGGCCTTGAGAGCCCGCGCGGTCGTTTCGCGAGGAGCGGGGCACCAGAAACATGTCGGTCGACACAACAAGCGCCATGGCTGCGGCAGGTGTCGATCCCACGCGCGTGAAGATCACGGGTTCGATCAGGCAGGCGGCCTCGACCACCGGCGCCAGCTTCGAATATCTGCTCGCCACCGCGAAGATGGAATCCAATTTCAACCCGAAGGCCGCCGCCACCACCTCGTCGGCGCGCGGGCTGTTTCAATTCATCGACCAGACCTGGCTCGGCACCGTGAAGGAAGCAGGCGCCCATCTCGGCTACGGCAAATATGCCGAGGCCATCACCAAAGATCCTTCCGGCAGCTATTCGGTCAGCGACCCCGACGCGCGCGCGGCAATCATGAAGCTGCGCGACGATCCGGAAGCCGCCTCGTCGATGGCGGCGGTGCTGACCCAGTCCAACAGTTTCAAATTGACCGGCAAGATCGGCCGCCGCCCGACCGACGCCGAACTCTATATGGCGCATTTCATGGGCGTCGGCGGCGCCGGCAAGCTGATCCAGAGCGCCGAAGACAATCCGAACGCTTCCGCCGCGCGGATGTTTCCGAACGCGGCCGCGGCCAACCAGTCGATCTTCTACGATCGCTCGGGACAGGCCCGCAGCGTCTCGCAGGTCTATTCGGTGCTGAACACGCGCTACGCGGCCGCCGCCAGTTCGCCGGTGACGCGCACCGCGATGGCGGCCGCCGGCGGCGATCTGCCGAGGCGCATCACGGTCGCGAGCAACGCCGCGCCGGCGACGACGGCGATCGACAACGCCGCCTATCTGTCGAGCTTCCCGGATCAGCGCAGCGTGACGCCGGTTGCGGCAACGTCGCAAACTGCCGCTGCGTCACCCGAACCGATCTTCCGCTCGCTGTTCCAGGCCGGCGAACGCACGCAGCCGATTTCGCCGGCGGTGCAGGAATTGTGGGGCAGTAATTCGTCAGCAACCTCGGTTGCGTCAGCAACCTCGGTTGCCTCCGCGAGCACCGTGTTGTCGGGGCACAAGCCCGAGGTGCGCGCACCCGGCCGGCTCGATCTCTTTAGCGACCGCAACGGCACGTTCAGCAGCTAGTTCGTAGGATGGGCAAAGCCCCCGGGTCGCGCGAATGCGCGCCCGATGACAGGCTCCGCGTGCCCACCATTCAAGAACACCGATGTGGATAGATGGCGGGCACGGCGCAAAAGCGCCTTTGCCCACCCTTGCTACGCAACTCACCCTGATCGACGACAATGGTGAGCATATGATGGAGCAGGGGCCTTCGCGGGATTCCCTACCGGATGTGCCAACGCCCATCATCTGGTGAACCGCTCGAACGCTTCGGCGATCTTCATCGTTGTTGGCTCGCGGAAGCCGGGAGAGGAAAGGTTCCATTATCCCGACGACGCCATCAAACATTAACGAGGCGTTGTCACGCCCTTAACAAAACGTCAATAAAACCAGCCGTTTATGGTGAACCCTTTGTTAAGCGTCGTGGTTTATTTTTTCTAATAGTGGCACCGCGTCACGGTGTCGTCACAGGTTGCGTAAGCCAGGACCATGATCGTTCGGCAGTTCATTAGTTGGATTCGTACCGCTCCGGCAGGCGAGCGGGCAGAGGCGACGCGGGCTTTGGCGCGGGCCTGGTTGATTTCAGATCTTTCCGAGGACGATCGCATCGCCGCCGAAGGCGCGCTGCTGATGCTGCTCGACGATCCGTCGCCGCTGGTCCGCCAGGCCATGGCGGAGGTATTTTCGCGCAGCCCGGACGCGCCGGCAGCGATCGTGCAGGCGCTCTCGCTCGACCAGCCCTCGATCGCGCTGCCGGTGCTCGAACACTCACCGCTCCTGATCGATGCCGACCTCGTCGACATCGTCGCGACCGGCAACAGCGACATGCAATGCGCCATTGCCCGCCGCATCAACCTGCCGCCCTCGGTCTCCGCCGCGATTGCCGAAGTCGGCTCGGCGGCTGCAGCGCTCGAACTGATCGAAAACGCCTACGCCGAGCTGGCGCCGTTTTCCTGGGACCGCATCGTCGAACGTCACGGCCATCTCGCCGCGATCCGGGAATCGATGCTGGTGCTGGAAGGCCTTCCCGCCGCCACCCGCGTTGCGCTGATCGCCAAACTCTCCGACACGCTGGCGCAATTCGTCGTCGCGCGTAACTGGCTGAGCGCCGACCGGGCAGGGCGGCTTGCGAGCGAAGCGCGCGAGCGCTCGACCATGAATATCGCGGCGCGTTCGCGCGGTGAGGACATGCAGGGCCTGGTGCAGCACCTGCGCGCCACCGGGCAATTGACGGCAGGCTTGATCCTGCGCGCGCTGTTGTCGGGCAATATCGAGCTGTTCGATGCGGCGCTGGCTGAACTGGCCGATCTGCCGCTGGCCCGCGTGACGGCGCTGCTGCACGATCGCGGCGGCGCCAGCCTGCAGGCGCTCCTGATCCGCGCGGGCCTTCCCGAATCGACCTTCGCGGCGTTTCGTGTGGCGCTCGAGGTCAGCCATGAAACCGGCTATGTTGATACCATTGGAGGCGCGGCGAGGCTGCGCCGCCGCATGGTCGAGCGCGTGCTGACCCATTGCGAGACCGACCGCAAGGCCGCCGAGCCGCTATTGATTCTGCTGCGGCGCTTCGCGACCGAGTCCGCGCGCGAAGAAGCCCGCATGTTCTGCGAGGAACTGGTCGCCGACGAAGCGTTTGTGCCGCCCGAGCGCGATCTGATCGCGGCGTAAGCTGCTATTGCAACACATCGGCTGTCGTCCCTGCGAACGCAGGGACCCATACCGCGTAATCTATTGATGAAGTGCGATGGCAGACGCTTTGTGTTGTCCAACACGCGCTGTGGATTGCTGAATCGAAGCCGTCTTCCAATGTGCCCATTCCGCCGGCCGCGGCGTATGGGTCCCTGCGTTCGCAGGGACGACAACGTGAGAGAGTGGCGACTCTCTCACTCCGCCGGCACGATGCTCGGCGCCAGGATCGCTTCGAGATGTTCGGGGCGGTCGCGGTTGACCTTGAGCAGGAATTCGTCCGCGACCCCGCGCAGTTGCTTGCTCAGCTTGCTCGCCATCGTGGCGGTGTCGAGCTTGGTGCGTTCGCGCACGATCGCCTGAATGGCGTTGATGTGGTGGGTGATCAGCTCCGCCGGGACCTGGTCGAGGTCGGGCGCGTGTTCGATGATGCGGCAGAGGCTTTCGGCGGCAGCACCCGCGGAAGGGAAGCCGAACGTGGCGGCGTCGCCCTTGATGTCGTGGGCGGCGCGAAACAGCTCTTCGCGGTTGTCGACGGTGAAGCCGTCGCGGAGGACGACCGCATGCGCCGCCGAGAGCCGGTCGGCCTCGATAGTCATCCAGTTCTTGAATTCGCCGGACAGTCCGGCGAGCGCCTTTTCCGCGCGCCCGACGGGATCGTCGAGGTCGGATTCGGGAACGCGCAGCAATGCCTTGCGCAGGGAGTTGGGCTGCGTGATCACGTGGTGATCGCCAAACGACTTGACCTGTATCGTCCCGGGCTTTTCTTTCGCCATGATGGTCTCTCCAGGCCGGCGCTAGACGGCCGAGCGCGCCTTGTCGAGCAGCGACGGCTGTTGCATGACTTCCACCTCGCCGCCGACGCGGCGCTCGGGGCCGATATAGGCGTTGTTGGTGTTGCGCCGGCGGTCGGGGCCGAAATAGGTCTTGGTCTTGATGAAGGGGCGCGGGTTGGCGACGACGTTGAGAATGCGCTGGTAGAGTCCCTTGGCCGAGATCGGCTTCGCCAAAAACTCGGTGACGCCAGCATCGCGTGCGACGGTCACGCGGCGCTTCTCCGAATGCCCGGTCAGCATGATGATCGGCGCGTAGGGATTGCCCTTCGATTCCGGCTGCCGGATCATCTGCGCCAGTTCGAGGCCGTCGAAGATCGGCATTGACCAGTCGGTGATGACGATATCGGGCACGTAATGGCTGTACATTTCCAGTGCAGTGGCGCCGTCCTCGGCCTCATAGGCCTCGCGCGCGCCGAACGAATGCAACAGCGTCCGCAAGATGCGGCGCATGTGCGGATTGTCGTCGCAAATCAGAAACCGCAGCTTGTTGAAGTCGATGCGATACATGGTCCGGCCCGGCCCAGCAAAACAGTATACTGGTGTTAACCATATCGCGGCGCTCGTTAAGGAATGGTTGCGAAGCCGGCCTATCAGGCTCGCGCGAATACCCGATGGCGCTACTTTTTTCGGATAGGAACCCGGTTCAAGGTCAACGGGCGGTCACCGGGCGGGCGTCAGGACCCGAACTGCTCGCGCAGGATGCGTTCCTCGAGGCTGTGACCGGGATCGAACAGCATCCGCATCGAGATCGTCTTGTCGGACAGCACCTCGACGCGGCATACATCGCGCACGTCGTCATGGTCGGCGGCGGCCGCGACCGGACGTTTCTCGCCCTCGAGCACCTCGATGACAACGAAAGCGGAGTTGGGGAGCAGGGCGCCGCGCCAGCGGCGCGGGCGGAACGCGCTGATCGGGGTCAGCGCCAACAGCGCGGCGTTGATCGGCAGGATCGGCCCCTGGGCCGAGAGATTATACGCGGTGGAGCCGGCCGGCGTCGCCACCAGGATGCCGTCGGCGATCAATTCCGCCATCCGCTCGTGCTCGTCGATCAGGATGCGCAGATGCGCGGCCTGGTTGGTCTGGCGAAACAGCGCGACCTCGTTGATGGCGTGATGCAGGTGCACCGTGCCATGGATGTCGGTGGCGCGCATCAGGAGCGGATTGATCAGGGATTCCCGCGCCGCCGCCAGCCGCGTCTGCAGGTCGTGCGTGGTGTATTCGTTCATCAGGAAGCCGACGGTGCCGCGATGCATGCCATAGATCGGCTTGCCCGAGCGCATGTGGCGATGCAGCGTCTGCAGCATCAATCCGTCGCCGCCGAGCGCCACCACGACGTCGGAATCGTCGGCATCATGATTGCCGTAGAGCTTGACGAGCTGCGCCAGCGCGGCCTGCGCCTCGGTGCTTGCGCTCGCGACAAAGGCGATCCGGTCGTATCGCTTGGGGGTGGCCATCGGACGACGAACTCTCGGGTAGCGCCAGGATTGGGTGGCGCCGGATTGCGCCGCGCTCGTCTATACACCTTAGGCAGGCTTGTCGAGATAGCCCGGCGGCACTTTCGCGCCGGTAACGTAAACCGCTGGTCATCAGGGCGTCATTTTTCCTGCAACGTCCGGATCGGGTCCCAATCCTCGCCCGGCGGGTTTTGGGCCAATTCCCGGGCCCGCGCGGCAAACAACGATGCCGGCCGGTCGATGTCGGCCGACCGGCCGAAATACTGCGCGGCGCGCTCGAATTCGCGGGCGCGCCATTGCGCAAGCCCGTCGGCGTAGTCGGTGATCAATACCGCTTGCGAGGATGTCAGCCCGGCCGACAGCGCCAGCAATTCGTAGATTTTCAGCGCCTGGGTTCGCCCCTTGACCCTGATGGCGTCGAGTTCGCGCCAGGCGAAGGCTTCGCCGGTGAGGGCTACGGTGGTCTCGGAAGCGATGACGGTGGTGCCGTAGAATTTGTTGGCGCCCTCCAGCCGCGACGCCAGGTTCACGGCGTCGCTCATCACCGAGTAGTTGAAGCGCCGCCGCGATCCGAAATTGCCGACCAGCGCCTCGCCGGAATTGATGCCGATCCGCTGCGCCAGCTTGTATTCGTGGAAGAGGGGCGAGGAGGCGTTGAGTTCGGCCAGTTGCGCGCAACAATCCAGTGCGGCGCGCGCCGCATTGGCGGCATGATCGGGGTCGTCCGCCGGCGCGCCGAACACCGCCACGATGGAGTCGCCGATATATTTGTCGACATATCCGCCGTGACGCTCGATGACGTCGGTCATCGCCGAAAGATATTCGTTCATCAGCTCCATCAGGTTGTCGGGCGACATCTTTTCCGCGATCAGCGAAAATCCCTCGATGTCGGAGAAGAACACCGTCACGTCGCGGGTTTCGCCGCCGAGTTCCGGCAATTTGTTCGACGACAGCATGCGGTTGATGACGTGCGGGGCGAGGTAGAGCGCAAAGCTCTTCTGCAGCAGGCGGCGGTCCTTGTCGGCGATGACGAAGCGGAAGCCGATCGTGGCGGCAAGCGCGAACAGGCTCGCCAGGAGCGGCTCGGCGATCGGCAGCGCCAGCGCATGGTTGAAGGCGATCGTGGCGCCGGCAATGCTGGCCACGATCACGGCCATCCAGGCCAGTGCTGCGCTGAGCGGCCGAAACCGCCACGCGGCAGCCGCCGCCAGCACCGCAAACAGGGTAGAGATCAGGAAGCGCACCAGCGGGCCGGGTTCGACCACGGCGTTGCGCGAGATCAGATTGTTGACCGCTGTCGCATGGATATAGACGCCCGCGATCGTGCTGATTCTGAAGCCGGCCATGACCGGCGTGCTCTCGGCCGCGCAGCGCGGTGCGCGCGCGCCTTCGATGCCGGTCGCGAAGCGCTTGGAGGTCTGCCGGCGATCCTCGATATCAAGAACAGTACCGAAGATGACGACCTTGCCGTCGAACCAACGCCGGAAATAATCCTTATCGTTCTTGACGGCGCACGCACGCAGATCGGCAAACGAGAAGGTCGGGATGTCGTCGGCGCCGCCTTCGAAATTCAGCGTCATCGTGTTCGGCACGCGGCCCGGAACTGGGTATCCCGCAAGCGTCATCCTTCCGCGCTCGTCGAATTGAGGCGCGGTCCCCAGCGCCCGTGCCGCCAGCTCGACCGCCATGGTCGGCATTTTCGCGCCGTCGATGGTAAAGGTCAGCGGCACTCGGCGTACAACGTCGTCGCTGTCGGTATGGTCGTTGAGCGGCCGGATATTCTGCTGCTGGCGTACCGCGATCCGCTGTCCTGACGACGGCATGATCGAGCGGTCGCCCAGAACCTGGCCCAGCACCACCTTGCCTTTGGTGGACGCTCCGGCAAGCGCACGCAAAAAGTCGCGGTCGAAACCGCGGATCTTTTCGCCCAGCATGCCGTCGCCAAACGGTATCTCGGACTGTTCGAGCGAGTTCGGAATCACCACGTCGAAGCCGGCAACCTTGGCGCCGCCTTCCAGGGTCGCAGCTAACACGCGGCCGATCTCGCCGGTCCAGGTCAGCATCGGCGAACCCTTGAACGGGGCGGTGCGCATGCTTTCCTCGTCGATCGCGACGACGACCGCCGGCGAAGCGGCCGGATCATGGCTGCGGCCGAACATCTCCCAGCGCAGGGCGGTGAGGATATCGAGGGAGAGCCCGCGGATCGGTCTGGCCACCGGAGAAATCGAAGCCGCCGCGCAGACCAGCGCGATGGCGGCAACCACCATCCTGTTGCGCGTGCTGCGCCGGATTCTCAAGCGGGATGGCCCGTCACGCCTATTCCATCCGCAGCAACCGGCCGACGATCGGCGTCACGCCGGGCCTGGCCTGCGGGTCTACCCTGAAGACGATCCGCGATGATTTGAACGTTGCGGCATAGAGGCCGCCTGGAGCCAGCGCGACGTTCTCGCTGGCGAAATCGAGGAACCGTCCCTTGAGCTGGGTGCCGCCAAGACTAATCTCCTGACGCTCGCCCGGCACGTCGAGGCGCCGGATAACCAGCTTGCCGCGGCCTTTGGCTTCCACCAGCGGCGACGCTCCGTAAAGCGTGAGCTGCGACTGCGGCAAGGAGGCCGTGTTGTCGACACTGCGCAGCACGGTGGCGGCGACGCCGCTGGTCTCGCGCGTCGTCGCGTTGGCCTGGCTGGGATCGCAATTCGTCCTCTCGGCCTTGACCTCGGCGAGGTGGACGGCGCTCTCCTCGGTGCCGACGACGACGGTGCCGGCACCGCTGATCGTCTCGCGCCGGCATGACTTCAGGTAGCTGAGAATGACCGAGCCGCCGTCGCCGATCTTGATGACCGCCTTGGGCGTCACATAGTCCATGAATTCCGCGCCGGTGACCTTGCCCTGGACGTCCTCGACCACCGCGACCGGCGAATCTGCGATCGCCGGGGAGGCCAGCGCCAGCAGGCCAAGACAAACAGCAATCGAACGTTTCATTTTTAAGTCCCCATTGAAAAGCGCAGGTTCATTAGTCGCGCCAGCGCCTGAATGGTTGCATGGATGATCAAAAATACCTGGCCGGTGCGCCGGTGGAACCGACCGATAGCACCTGACGGCCGGCGAGGACAACCACCGGACGCACTGATCGCTTTCTCACGCGATGCTGTCGGGATTGTGATTTTCGGAAAGATTTGTGCTTGTTGTGCATCAGGGCCTCATTGTCGCAGTGTTACGGCAGAATCCGCGGGGCGGCTGGATCGCGGGGCGCGCAGGGAGCAAACGGCATGGCTTTTCGTTTCACGGCGACGCGCCCCGCGCGTCTTGCCGCTGCCCTTCTGGTCGTGTGTTGGGCAAGCAGTGCGCGCGCCGAGGAGGCCAGTTCGCCAACCTCGCAGCAGCCGGCCGCGGCCACACCCTCGCCATCGGGCCAGAAGGGCGGAGCAGGGCGGGGCGCCGCTGCGCCAGCTCCCTCTGCCGCCGAACAACACCGTCTGCCGCCGGATTCCACCACCACGCAGACGCTGGCGCTGCCCGGCCGCACGCTCAACTTCACAGCCACCGCAGGCTCGATCCGAATATTCGACGACAAGGGCGAGCCGCAAGCCGATATCGCCTACACCTCCTATCAACTCGACGGCGCCGATCGCGCAAGCCGGCCGGTGACGTTTCTGTTCAACGGCGGTCCGGGCGCGTCCTCGGCCTGGCTGCAGTTCGGCGCCGCCGGCCCCTGGCGCGTGTCGATATCAGGTGCGGGCGCCGTATCGTCAGCGACGCCTGATCTGTTGCCCAACGCCGAGACCTGGCTCGACTTTACCGATCTCGTCTTCATCGATCCCGTCGGCACCGGCTACAGCCGCTTCGTTGCGTCCGGCGAGGACGTGCGCAAGCGGTTCTTTTCGGTCGATGGCGACGTCAATTCGATCGCGCTCGTGATCCGGCGCTGGCTGGAAAAATACGACCGTTTGCTGTCGCCGAAATTCGTCGCGGGCGAAAGCTATGGCGGCATTCGCGGGCCGAAGATCGTCCGTAATCTGCAGACCGAGCAGGGTATCGGGGTGCGTGGGCTGATCCTGGTGTCGCCGTTGCTCGACTTCCGCGACTTTTCCGGCTCGAGCCTGCTGAAATATATGTACAGCCTGCCGAGCATGACGGCGGTGGCCCGTGAAGCCAGGGGCGAGACCAGGGGGCGGGTGACGCGCGCCGATCTCGCCGATGTCGAGCGTTACGCGCAAGGCGAATTCATCGTCGATCTCCTCAAGGGGCAGGCCGACAAGGAGGCAACGGCGCGGCTCACGGACAGGGTGGCAACGCTCACCGGGATCGATCAGGCGGTAAGCCGCAGGCTTGCCGGGCGCTTCGAGGTTGGCGAATTTCGCCGCGAATTCGACCGGCGCAACGGCCGGGTGACCGGGCGCTACGACGGCTCGGTATCAGGCTTCGACCCCTATCCGGATTCCAACACCGCGCATTTCGGTGATCCATCCGGCGATCCCCTGATGGCGCCGCTGACGAGCGCAGCCGTCGACCTCGCAGCGCGCAAGCTCAATTGGCGGCCGGATGGCTCGTACCAATTGCTCAGCAACAGCGTGAACAGGTCGTGGGATTTCGGCCGCGGGCCGGCCGAGTCGGTTTCACAGCTTCGCGAGGTTCTCGCGCTCGATCCGAAAATGAAACTGCTGGTCGGTCACGGGCTGTTCGATCTCGCCACGCCGTATTTCGCTTCCAAGGTCCTTCTCGACCAGTTGCCGGCCTATGCGAGTGCGGACCGGGTGAAGCTCGTCGTCTATCCCGGCGGCCACATGTTCTATTCGCGTGACGGCGCACGTCAGGCGTTCCGCGCGGAAGTCGAGGCGGTAATGAAGTGACAACAAAAAACCGGCGCGTCCTTACGACTGCGCCGGCTGTTCGCAATGACGTGGAGAGGTTAGTGCATCAATAAACCAGCCCCGTGCCCGGCGGCTTTTCCAGCGCGGCGGCGAGTGAGCGATATTCCTCGCTTGTCGTGCCGGTGAGCTGAGCGATCCGGTTCAGGTGATATTGCGCCTGGTCGCGGTTGCCCTGTTCGACCTGCCACAGGCCGTAATACTGCCAGGTCTTGACGTGGCTCGGATCGGCCTTGAGCGCGCGCTCGTACCAGATCTGCGAGACCTTGTAGTCGCCGAGCTTGCGATAGGAGTAGCCGATCAGGTTGGCGACGGCGGCCTGGTCGTCACGGCCGAGCGCCTTGAGCTGCGTAATCGCCGAGGTGTAGTCGTGGCGGTCGTAGATCGCGGCGTAGGCGGCGCGATAACCGTCAGCGAATGCGGTCTGCTCGATGCCCGGGCGGGCTTCGCTGGATTTCTTCTTCTTCGGCGGCGGCGGCGGATCGTTATCGGGTGCGGCGTAGACGACGCTAACGACGGGGGCCGCCGCGAGCGTGAGCGACAACATGGCAAGGGTCAAAAGTCTGATCGCAAGTCTATTCATGCATCTCTCCTGATGGCCGGTTCGGCAATCCTACACCGAAGCCCGTTGATTTGAACCCCCGGCGGTCGAGAACATTCCCGCACCGCTTCACCCGATTTCGCCAATTTTCATCGGCGGTCGCCGTCAACGGACATGACGAAGATGTCATTCAGATGAACGGAATCGAAAAGTCCGATTCAGGAGGGGTTCAGTGCGCAACCGCTAGCGTCGCCTGCATGATCGGCGAGCCCGGCCTTTCGACCGGAAATGCCCGCGGGTCCCATGGAGAAGGAGACAACCATGCTCAAGACCATTACCGCAGCGCTCGTCGCCGTTTCCGTTCTCGCCGCGCCTGCACTTGCCGGCACGACTGGCAAGACCGCGCAGGCTCCGGTGACCAAGTCCACGCAGGCACCCGTCATCAAGGCTGAGGGCAAATCGAAGGCGCTGAACGCCAATGCAAGGATGGGCCGCCATCACAAGCATTATCGGCATCATCGCCACCACAAGCACATCGGCTTGCACAAGACGCATGCGAAGCACATCGCGGTCAAGCACGTGACGCCGGCCGCAAAACGCAGCTGAATCTGATTCGCTGGCGCGTGTTTCGCCCCCATTGCCCCCCGCGCCTTGCGAATGACAGACCAGCCCACGCGCCATTTGCTTCGCTAATGGCCGTGGGCTGGCGCGCGCGCTCAACTTTTCGAGAGCGAAGCGAGGAGATAACCGAGTTGCGAATTCCATTTCGCCGCCGGGCGGTCTAAGAGACGGCGAAGGGCAGGGGAAGAGTTCGCTTGAAACGTTCGGCCAAATTCGCGGCGATGATGTTGCTGCCGATCATGCTGTCGGCCTGTGCCGCCGCCATCGATGACAGCAAGCCGATCACCTATACCGACGATCGCGGCGTCTCCAGCCAGCCGTTTCCCAAAAATTTCCGCACCGAAATACTGTCGTTCCTGAAGACCTATCTCAACGATCCCGTCGGCGTGCGCGACGCCGTGATGGCCGAGCCGGTCGAGCGCGTCATCGGCGGGCGGCTGCGCTATGTCGCCTGTCTCCGGTTTAGTCCGCGCGAGTCCGACGGCAGCTACCGCGAGCCGCGCGAACGCGCCATCCTGTTCGTCGACGGTCGCCTCGACCGCATCATCGAAAACGCCGTCGAGCCCTGTGCGGGGATGGCGTACGCGCCATTCGCGGAACTGGAGAAAATGACGCGCTGATCGCGCGCGTCTGGCTGAGAGCGCAACAAGCTTGCGGCTTGGGCCGGGCCGGTGTGGCAGAGTCCTTTCCTTCGCGAATTCCATGCTGGCCTCCACACGAGACTGTGATGCCTTGTACCCCATCTGCATCGCATACGATTAAATCGGAAGGGTTGACATCGGGGTTGATGCATCATTTATAGCGCATACGATTCAATCGCATCAGATGTAGCCGGAGTGAGAATCCATGTCCCAGCACACCAATCCAGACCGGCGCCGCTTCCTCGGTACCGCCGGCGTGACGCTTGCGGCGGCGCCGTTTGCCATGAGCGGCGCGCTCTTTGCGCAGTCCGGCGACGCCAAGCCCGGCGCGGGCGCAATCAGGCCGGGCGCCCACACCTCGTTTGCCGCACTGAAACAGATCGAGGCCGGCGTCCTCACGATCGGCTATGCCGAAGCCGGGCCAGCCGATGGTCCTGTCGCCATCCTCCTGCACGGCTGGCCCTATGACATCTACGCCTTCGTCGACGTCGTCCCGGTGCTGGCGTCGGCCGGCTTCCGGGTGATCGTGCCCTGGCTGCGCGGCTACGGCACGACGCGCTTCCTCTCGATCGATACGCCGCGCAACGGCCAGCAGGGCGCGCTCGCCACCGACGTCATCGCCCTGATGGATGCCCTGAAGATCGACAAAGCGGTGGTCGCCGGCTTCGACTGGGGCGCGCGGACCGCCGACATCGTCGCGGCGATCTGGCCGGGGCGGGTCAAGGCGCTGGTCTCGGTCAGCGGCTATCTGATTGGCAGCCAGGAGGCCAACAAGAAGCCGTTGCCGCCATCGGCTGAACTGCAATGGTGGTACCAGTATTACTTCGCGACCGAACGTGGGCGGCTGGGCTACGAAAAATACCGGCGCGAATTTTCAAAGCTGATCTGGCAGCTCGCCTCGCCGAAGTGGAATTTCGATGACGCCACCTTCGAGCGCAGCGCGGCGTCCTTCGACAACCCAGACCATGTCGCCATCGTGATCCACAACTATCGCTGGCGGCTCGGTCTCGCCCCGGGCGAGGCGAAATACGACGAGCTGGAAAAGCGGCTGGCCGAATTTCCCGCCATCGCCGTGCCCACCATCACCCTTGAAGGCGACGCCAACGGCGCGCCGCATCCGGACCCCAAGGTCTACGCCAGGAAGTTTTCCGGCAAATATGCCCATCGCCTGGTCACCGGCGGCATCGGACATAACCTGCCGCAAGAGGCGCCGCAGGCCTTTGCCGACGCCGTCATCGAAGTGGCTCGCTCTTGAAGGGAGCCAGACCCCGCCAAGGGAGCAAGGTCCTGCCAAGGGAGCAAGCCCCGCCAAGGGAACAAGGCCCCGCCGGCGGCCGTGAAGCCTGCCGGCGGGGCGTCCGCATTTGCGCTGTTCCCGGGACGGAACCGTGAACGAATTCGGATCACTTTTCGGCGAGGGGTGAACCTTGCTTTAGCCCTCCCGGACATCAACTAAGTGGGAGACCACCTCCTTAACGGAGGGAAAAGCCTTACGTGCGAGGGAACTAAAGCGTTTTGTTGCTGTGCCGTCACAGCGGCGCGCCATCGGGTCGCGGGCACTTGCCGCAAAGCAACCTAAATGAAGTCACGTTGTTTGGATTGGGTCCGCAACGTCCGCAACGGGGAATGAGTATGAAGAAGATTTTGCTCGGCGCTGCCGCGCTGGCCGCCATGGCGGCTCCAGCTTTTGCGGCCGACATACCGCCGCGGCCTTATACCAAGGCGCCTGCCTATACCGCGCCTCAGGTCGTCTATAACTGGACCGGGTTCTATGTCGGCGGCCATGTCGGCGGCGCCTTTGCGGGTGACAACTCCCTGCAGGGCAGCGACGCCCGCTTCCTTGGCGGCGTGCAGGGCGGCTTCGACTATCAGTTCGCGCCGAACTGGGTAATGGGTGCCGAAGCCCAGTATAGCTGGCTGCCGAACAACAATAATAATGGCGTGCTGTTTCCGGGCGGCACCCTCGTGACGTCAAACACCGACCAGCTCGGCTCGGTGACCGGCCGGCTCGGCTACACCTGGGGTCCGGCGCTGCTCTACGCCAAGGGCGGTTACGCCTGGCGCGACGGCAACAATCTCGGTGTTTCGGTGGCCGGCGTGCCGCAAGGCTTCACCACCAATGGCAGCCACAAGGACGGCTACACCGTCGGCGGCGGCCTCGAATATATGTTCGCCCCGAACTGGTCGGCCAAGGCCGAGTACCAGTATTACAATTTCGGCAACACCACCTTCACGACGGGTCCTGCCGATATCGCCGGTCGCAGCTTCCGCAACGACGAACACACCGCCAAGGTCGGCGTGAACTACCGGTTTGGTTGGGGTGGGCCTGCTGCCGCCAGATATTGATACGGCGCTTCGTATCGACACGACAAAGGCCGGCTTCACGCCGGCCTTTTTGTTGGGGGAATTGTCGGGGGCGAGCGTGCCTCGGTTGCTTTTTGGCGGGTGCGAAAAAATTTTCGCGCTGCATGCAACTTTTCGTCACGATCCGATATTATGGTTCCGGCCGGCTGGTGGGACAACGAACATGCGTGCTTTTGCGTTAGGGCTGATCTTTTCCGCAGCGGCGTTTCCGTGCCTTGCCCAAACTGTCCTGAAATCCGAACCGCTTATGCTTGCTCCCTATGAAGTCGCCTTCGTGCAGGATCCCGCGTGCGGGGCCGGCAAGGTGCGCAAGGTAACCGGCGCGATCAGGGGACTGCAGCGGCGCAAGGCCTGTGTCACTCTGGCTTCGGAGCAGGCATCGCTGGTCTCGGCGACGCCGTAAATCGATTTTCTTTCCGCCTCGGATGTCGTGCCCCGGCGAGCGGGGCCTATACGCCGAGAGCCGTCGTTTGCCCGGGTTGCCTACCCCGCCGCCGTCGCCCTTACGACGCCAACTGCAATTCCGTCTGCGCGTCGCGCTCGGCGTCGGCCTTGTTTCGTGCGGGGTCTTCATGCGGCTCGAGCTGGCACGGCTTGATCTCGTAATCATGGTCCAGCACCGGGCGAGGGGCGGTGCTGTCTTGCTCGGAGACGACATCGACCACGAGGCCGCTCTTCTGGGCAATCTTCCAGACGTCGGCTGCGGTGGGATAGGCCTTGCTCAGCTTGGCATCGTTTGAGAACAGCGCGTAGGGCATTGTCGACTCCGGTAAAACGGTCAACGCGGAAGCGGGGTCCGGGTTTCAGGCTTGGCTGCCATGCAGCCATTCGACAGGCCGTTTCGGGAGCAAATTGGCTCGCTTCGGCCCATTTTCGTGGAGTCTCTGAGTCTTTAACGAGTCGTAAATCCCGGGAAAAAGAATCCCCGAGACTCGACCGCCAGAATCGCCGGATGTTTCCGGCCATGAGAACGAGCCTCCAGACCTCCTGCGAGCGTGTCCAACTCACGCTGACCGTCTGCCTGCTGGTCGCCTGCGCGGCCAACGTGGCACTGGTCTATGCTTGGCTCTGAAAGGCTTGGCTCTGAACATCGTGCGGATGCTGGGGAAGCCGCGGTTTTTGCGCGCTGGGTCTCCCTGGGTTTACTTGCCCGGCCGCGTCGGCTGCTCGCCTTCTTTGAGAGCCGCGTGGACCTTCGCCATGGTCGCGCTGCAATAGGCCTCGCGCTCGCGGTTGAACCGCTCCTGATGGGCGCGGAAACTGGCGACCCGCGCCCTGATCTCGGACTGGAATTCCTCCCGCAGATCGGGACGCGCAGGAGGGGCCGGCCTCGATATCCCCCGCGGTATTTCCTGAGGTACTTCTGTTGATATGTCTTGTGATGCTTCTTTTGGCGCCTGGGCAACGGACGGGGTCGCCGCCAGCAGAAACTCAATGTCGGGAAGGGCCGCGGCCGCGCGTGTGGTTTCGGATCTCTCGACGGAGAGCGGGGCAACCGACGTGGTAACCGTATTCTCGGCCTCCGGCGTCTTGCCGGTCACCGATTGAACGAACGCCATCGTTTGCGCGATCAGGAGATCGCGTTCCCTCATCCATTTCATGAAACACCTCGGCCCAAGTCACTCCATCAAACGCCTTTTGTGGAATCAAGCGGGTGGAGAGGTGGCCGGGGATAACTGCCGCGCTTTTGCGCGCTAGGTGACAAAACGGTGACAGTTCGTGACTGGCAACGTGCACATGGTGGCGTCAATTTCGCTGCGGTTAGGGCCGGCCGCAGCATGATCCCTCAACCAGGCCCCGGATCGCTTCCGCGGCCTCATTGCGATTCTCGCGCTTGCTGTTCCAAGCGGTCCGCAATCCAGTCAAAAATGAATTCGCTGGCAAGCGTTGGGTTGTCGGCGTGCCCTTGGGAGGCAGCCGTTTCCGCCCCCGTAAAAATTTTCCACGTGATATCCTGCTGATCCGTCCTGAAATGCTCGATCAGGACGTTCACGTGCTCTGGCTCCAGCCAGCCATGCTCGCCGATGGTAATCAAGATCGGGCACTTTAGATTTCGTGCGATTCCGTTGCGTATGAGATTTGCGCCCGCAGCAGGCGGCGCAATGTGGTTTGCCAGAAACGCCCGCTCCTGCAAATCCCAAATGCCGCCGTCACAAACGGCGGCAGCGAATCGATGGTCAAGCGCAACACCGCGCGCGACAAAAGAGCCCGAACCATCGCCGAGAATCGCTATTCGACGTTTATCAACATCGTCCCTCGTTGTGAGATAGTCCATTATATAGGAGACAGCCGTCTCCAGATCAGAACGGCCGACCACATTTTCGAACTGTGCGCCGTTATCCGTTCCCAGAAGGTCGGCGGCCAGCAGCGACATTCCGCGATTGCGGGCGTGGCGCGCCATCTTGTAGAGGTACTCTTCCTTTCGATGTCCCGGTTCGCCGATGCAAATGATGACAGGCGTTTGAGCCGACGCGGCTGGGGCTGGCAGGAAATAGCCCTCCAACGGATAGCGACTCAGCCAGGGAATCTCGACAACTTCGCCAGCAGGGGTTCGATACTCCAGGTAGCGACGGGCGCAGGTCCGCATCTTGGCGAGACCGGCCTGCAGTCTCTTGTCCGCGAATTCAAGATCGAACACGGCCGCGCTGTAATAGTTTAGGGCGCGCAGCCAATTGCTTTGGGCCGTCAGAAAATGTCCAGCACTGAGAGCTGTATTGCCTCGCTCATTGTTGGCGTCGGCCGTCTTGTTCCATTCCCGGTACCAGGATTCGTGGTCCTTCGGGTCTATCCGGCTTGCCGTGAGGAAGCATTCAGAAACAGTCGAGCCGCCTTCTTGAGCAGCACCCAAAAGCCGCAGAAATTCGGCAGACAGATCTTCGCTGTCCGGCCACTGAATCCACCCTTTTTGGTCAAAGTGACCGACCGGAATGGCCATCAAATCTGACTTTATTACTTAGGTTGATCAATACTCAACCAACGCGTGCGTTTTCGCAAGCCAATTCGCGCCTCCGCGGTGCGGTCGAGTGTGCTGCGATTGGCCTTCCGCCGCTGATCAATGTGGCATACCAGATCTTCCATGAAAGCTCCCCATTCCCTGTCGGGGATCATTCAAAGAAGAAGAATCGATGGCTTGCTTGATATGGATCAATACGCATAGCAGCCGGAAACGGCGCGTGGAACTTTGGAATGCGCCCCCTGCGGAACAGTGGACATCGTCCAGGCTGGAGTTCGGTGTTCGCTTTCTGACCGATTCGAAACGAGCCGCGCAGCGCAAGCGAATTCGATAGTACCCTCGTGAGATCTCTAGCAGGGCACGAGGTCGGCCGTTTGTGAGTTCAGGCCCATGCCCGAGACTCACTGACGCCCAAGACTTACTAACACCCAAGACTCACCAGACTCACCAACGCCCGAGACTCAGATGTCCATGGCAACCTTCAAGCAGGCCTTCTCAAATTGATCCTTGAGGGACGCGAGTTTGCCGGTGAACTCGGTGAGTTCGCTATCGCTGAATTCCGCAAAGATAAATTTGTTAAGGGCTTCCTGCTGGGAGGCCAGGTTTGCGATGTGCTTGTATGACTTGTCCGTCAGTGACATTTTTACGACTCTGGCGTCGTCCTCCCAGGTCTTTCGGCGCATGAAGCCCTTCTTTTCAAGCATTTTCGACTGGGTTGTCACGAACGACGAGTCGACGTGAAGCATCTTTGACACCACCTTCACCGGAACTCCGTCGCCTTTGTCCAAGTCCGCCAGAGCCATCAGGATCATCCACTGCGGGCCACTTACGCCAAGGGTCTTCGCCCAAAAATGCCGGAGTTGCTGGAGGTGCACATTGATTGAAGCGATCTCCCACGCGAATCGCTTTGCCAGGTCCTGATTCCTTGCAGAGGGCTGAGGTTGATTGGAATTCTTCTCCACGACCGGTGAATTCATTTGCTTTTCGATGCCCCTTTTTTCACCGATCTTGCATCGATGCACATTGCAAAATTCAATAATGAAATCACTGAACTAAATCACCTTAAACATCAGTATGATTCCCGGCAATTGCCCTGATTCTGGCCTGTTGCCGCAAGGACACAGACGCCGACCATAACGATGTGTGAGTTCATAAAGTATTTTGATTAACTTAGTTGTGAAGGCATAGTCCTCGTGACGACTGGGGGGTCCTAGATCGTCCCGTTCTAGGTGGTTCGCTTAAGTCCCTCGCGCTGATGCGGGAGTGTTCGAAGGCGCGAAGCGGCTGGGCGGGTTTTTATGGGGGACAAGGGAACCAACCTTGGGGTGCTTCACCCAGCGGATCCGGAACCTTCCCTACAGAGCAACTGGAGGTTTAACATGAAGATGGTTAAGAGCCTTATTCTCGGCTCAGCGGCGGGTCTGATCGCCATGAGTGGAGCTCAGGCAGCCGATCTTCCCGTCAAGGCCAAAGCGGTCGAGTACGTGAGGATCTGCTCCCTGTATGGTGCCGGTTTCTTCTACATCCCGGGCACGGACACCTGCATCAAGCTGGGTGGTTATCTGCGCGTTGATACAACGTTCAACGGCGCTCCTTACGATGAACCGGCTTGGGCCGGCGATCTGGGCCAGGGCAATCGCTTTCGCGATTACTTCGCCTCCCGTTCCCGTATGGCGCTGACGGTCGATACCCGCACCGCCACTGAATACGGTGTGGTTCGCACCTTCGGTCAGCTGGACTGGTCGTTCGCCTCGCCGAGCGGCAGCGTCAGAGAAGTGGGGCCAACAGGCCAAGCCGGTGGCCTGAACAACGGCCAGCAGATCGCGACGGAAATGCTGTTCATCCAGTTCGCTGGATTCACCTTCGGTCGTTCGGCTTCGGCCTATGCGACGCCTTGGCATGGGTATCCAGGCAACAACACCTCGTTCCTGGTCGGTGGTCATGACACCGTCACCGGCACGAACAACATCCAGTACACCGCGCAATTCGGCAACGGCGTGTCGGGCACGATCGGTCTAGACGACCCGCTCGCGTTCAACCGCGTCTCCGTGTACAACCTTGCCAACACCTCGGCCGCAGGCGTCGTTACGCTCCAGTCTCTTACCGGGACGGGCGCTAGCGCCAATGCCTATGCGGGCGTGCATGCTCCCGACATCGTCGGCAACATTCGTGTCGATCAGGCTTGGGGTCTGTTCCAGATTTCGGGCTCATTGCATGAGGTTAGCGGCTCATACAATGCTCTGACACACGTGGTGACAGGCGGGCTTGTTACGCCGTTTGGGGGACCGACATTCGGTGCGAATGGTCTCTCTGAAATCTCTGGCCACCCGGACACCAAGTGGGGCGGTTCGGTGATGGCTGCGTTGCAGATCAAGAACATCCCGACCGGCGCCGGCGACGACATCAAGATGGATGTCAGTTGGGGCAAGGGCAACATGAAGAACATCATTGGCACCAGCGCTGGCGTACGGGCCTTCAATATCTTCGGCGGCGGCAGTGGCGGTGCTTACCAGAGCATCGGCTTCGCCAACGCGACCGACGCCGTCTATCTGCCGACGTTTGCCGGCGGTGACGGCACGCTGCATCTGACCGAAGGTTTTGGTTTCCGTGGTGCGTTCAACCATAACTGGGATCCATTCTGGTCGACCAGCCTGTTCGGCGGCTACGCTGCCATTCGCTATGATGGCACGGCGAAGAACTTCTACTGTGCGGCCTACGCTGCGAGCAACCTCGGCGCCCAGTCTGCGGATTTCAGCTGCAACCCCGACTTCAATCTCGCGCAGATTGGTCTGATCACCCGCTGGACTCCCGTCAAGAACCTGACGTTCTCGGCCGAAGTGCTCTATTTCCACCTCGACCAGAAGTTCACCGGTTCCAAGGTTCTGACGCCGACGGCTCCCAAGCCGACCGCCGTCTACAACTACGCGGACCAGGATACGGTTAGCTTGAACATTCGCGCTCAGCGCAACTTCTGATCGCATAATCTAACAATAGTCCAAGAGAGCCCCCGGCAGGAAACTGCCCGGGGGTTTTTGCTGTTATCCGTGCTTTAGGATGTTGGACGACGATCCTCGGAAAGCAGAACGTTCTATCTGTGGGCGAGCGGATTAGTTTTAAAATGTGATTTGATAATATGAGCTAGTCATGTATCCTGATCTCCAGGTAGCCGCCAAAATCGTTTGACGGCCTCTTAGTCTCAAGGAGACGCAAAACTTCTTTATGATAAACCTCCGAAACCTCCGGCAATGCCCTGCCGGAGGTTTTTAATTTTTGGGACCTGTTGAGCGGATGGCAGCCAGAGCGGCGCAGGATCATCTGGGGAAGTGACCGCGCGAACCATGCTGATCCGGTTCGCCGCCTCGTGGGGGGCTACGGCGGCCTGACCATGCTGCAAACCATCAGTGCCCGATCAGTGCCTGGCGGATCGCGGCTCGAGGATAGTGTCGTGTTTCGCTTCGCTCTCAGAGATCGCTGGGTTGCGGCCTCAAGCAAGACATGGTGCCGGTTGAGAGGATTGAACTCCCGACCTTCGGTTTACAAAACCGCTGCTCTACCGCTGAGCTAAACCGGCGAATTGGAGTGATCGGTGAGCGGTGAGAACATCCCGCGTTGATACCGATCTTCGGCGGCTCGAATACCAGACTTGGCCGCAAAGGGCCAGAACCCCGATATCCGTCCCGGCATGAAAAAGCCGGACATTTGGCCGGCTTCCCATCGCAAATTCTGCTTGCCCTACTGGCAGAGATGCCTCCGGCCATCCTCGCCGCGGAACCAGGTGCCGGGGATACAGACAAAGCCGTTGCGGTGGGCATAGGCATCGCCGCCGATCGGAGCGGTCGCGATGCCAGCCGCCGTGCCGGCCGCGCTGCCGACGACGCCGGCCGCGACATCGCCTGGCCAGAAGCTGCTGTTGTCGTCCCAGCGGTTGTAGCTGTCCCGCCGGGTGCGATCCCGATAGACCTGGTCTCGAGACCTGCCGCTGGTAGCTACCGGTATAGGGATTTCCTGGTCCCTTGTTCTGGCAGTTGGCGCTTGGATAGAACTGCGCGCAATAGCCGGGATTGTAGATGACCTCCTGCGCCATCGCAGGGCTTGCGAGCGCGGACGCAAGGATCGCCGCGGCGCCGAGAATCGCTGATCTTGTCATTGTGATTGCTCCGAAGGTCAGGTCAGAGCCCCACCGGAGGCGTGATCGGGTGTTCCGATTCGAGGGTTGTGCAATCGTCAAACCGGTGTGAAGTTCCGGCTGCCTATCATTTGAAGGATCATGGAATTTCATGCAGGTGCGCGACGTCGATTACCGCTGCGGCGAAACCAGTTTGCGCGGTTATCTCGCGCTTGACGAGAACGCTGCCGGGCCACGGCCGGGCGTTGCCGTATTTCACGAAGGGCTCGGGCTCGGCGAATTCGCGATGGAGCGTGCGCGCCGGCTCGCCGGTCTCGGCTATGTCGCGTTCGCCGCCGACATGTTCGGCGACCGTCGGCAGGCGACCAACCTGCAGGAGGTCGCGACCCTGGTCGGTGGGCTTCGCGCTGAGCCGGAAAAACTCCGCGCCCGTGGTCGCGCCGCGCTCGAAACACTCGCCGCGTTGCCGCAGGTCGATAGCCAAAGACTGGCGGCGATCGGGTTCTGCTTCGGCGGGTCGGTGGTGCTGGAGCTGGCGCGCGAGGGCGTTGAGCTGAAGGCGGTGGTCAGTTTCCACGGCGTGCTGGCGACCAAAATGCTGGCACAACCGGGGCTGGTGAAGGCCAGCGTACTCGTCTGCACTGGCGTCGACGATCCCTTGGCGCCGCCGGAACAGGTCGCCGATTTCGAGAACGAGATGCGCACCGCCAGGGTGAAGGACTGGCAGGTCATCGCCTACGGCAACACGCTGCACGGTTTTACCAACCCCGCCGCCGACGGCTCGATGCTGCGCGCCGCCTTGTACAACGAACAGGCCGACCGCCGCTCCTGGGCGTCGATGAAAAGCCTGTTCGATGAAGTCTTGACCTGACAAAGGCTTCCAACTGGTATTTCATGGCGTTTTCAAACGAAGCATGCCTCTGACTTGATCCGTGGGCACCGGTTCGCGTGAAATCAAAATCGAAGTTCATTCTTGAGCTGAACTTCAACTGATACAGCGGGTAGCAGGGGGCGTATGTTCGGAATTCTGGGGCTGGGGTTTTTGCTGGGCATGCAGCATGCGCTCGAGGCCGATCACATCGCCGCCGTCTCCAGCATCGCCGCGCGCCGCAGCCATGTGGCCGATATCGTCAAGCACGGCCTGACCTGGGGGCTCGGCCATACGCTGACGCTGTTCGTCTTTGCAGGCTGTGCCATCCTGCTCGGCCGCGCAATCCCCGAAACCGTTGCCCGGCCGATCGAGACCGCCGTCGGTGTCATGCTGGTCGGCCTCGGGGCGCATGTGCTGTGGCGTCTGTGGCGCGACCGGGTGCATTTCCACCGGCACGGCCATGGCGACGGCACGGTGCATTTCCATGCCCACAGCCATGCCGGCGAAACCAGCCCGCATGCCCGTGCGGCCCATGCCCACGACCATGGCTTCCGCTGGCGCACGCTACTGGTCGGGCTGATGCACGGCATGGCAGGCTCGGCTGCGCTTCTGGTGCTGGCGGTCACGCAGGCGTCCAGTCCGGCGGTCGGCCTCGGTTACGTCGCACTGTTCGGCGTCGGCTCGATGATCGGCATGGGCGCGCTGTCGACGGTGATCGCGGTGCCGCTCGCGGTCTCCGCCCGCTCGCTCACCTGGGCCAATCGCGGCCTGCAGGGGGCGGTGGGGCTTGCCACCGTCGCGATCGGAATTATGACTGTCTATGAAACTGCTTTCGCGTAAGGAACGATAGCAATGGATCGCCGCAATTTTCTGGCCGGAAGCGCCGCATGTTCGCTCGCAGCGATGACGGGCAAGGCGTTCGCGCAATCGGGCCCGCTGACCAAAATCATCTTCCCGTTTGCGGCCGGCGGCAGCGGCGACCTGCTATGCCGCCAGCTGGCGCAATATCTGCCTGCGCTCCTTGACCGCAATTTCATCGTGGAGAACCGCACCGGCGGCGACGGACTGATCGGCATCCGGGCGGTAAAGGGCGCGAATCCCGACGGCACCACGATCCTGATGACGACTGGCCCGACCATGTACCTGCTGCCCATGGTGGAGAACCAACCGAGCTTCGACTCCGCCAGGGATTTTGTGCCGGTCTCGCAACTTACCCGCTTCGAATTCGCCGTGGTCGTGAGCCCCGCGATCGAAGTCAAAGACTTCAAGGAATTGGCGGCCTGGTTGAAGGCGAATCCCGGCAAGGCGACTTATGGCACTCCGGGCAGCGGCAACATCCCGCATTTCACCGGCTGGCAGCTCGAGCAGGCGCTGGGCTTGTCGATGACCAAGGTGCCGTATCGTGGTACGGCGCTGATGGTCAACGATCTGATTGCAGGTCACCTCCCGTTTGGCATCACCACGGTTTCCGACACGATCACACAGCACCGCGCCGGAGGTTTGCGGATTGTCGCCGTGGCCAGCGAGACCCGTTCTTCGTTCTTGCCGGACATCCCAACTCTGAAGGAGAGCGGCGTCAATCTGGTAGCGGACGGCTGGTACGGCATGTGGCTGCCGGCCGGCAGCTCGCCAGAGTTCGCAAAGAAGCTGAGCACGGCCGTCGCCGAGGTGTTGGCGAAGTCCGAGGTGAAGGAAAAGCTGCTCGCGGTCATGCTGATTCCGGTTGGCTCCACGCCGGAGCAGTTGACGCAAAGGCTCGCGGCTGATCACGCATTCTGGCAGCCGATCGTGAAGGCTACCGGCTACAAGATCACGAATTAGAATCGCCGCTCGCGCCCGCAACGTTACGTGCGGATGCTGCGGAGATCGGGTTGGCGGCCCGCATCCTGGCGCGATGCTTCGCGCGTCGATGACGTATGGCGCGCTCCACCGCTGCGATCAAAGAGGCGACCCAATAGTCGAGTATCCAGCCTGCTTGGCCAAGCTCTCGATTGCTTTGTTTTGCTCGTAATGCCTGCGTCATGAAAAGATATCCTTGCCACCGGTGAGCAAGTGCTGCTTGTGGCTCAAAAAGTAACGGCACCGTTCGTACTTATCGCCGCGCTTCGAGAACGATGTTGAAGGGCGTCTCGGCCGCGATCCGCACGCGGCCAAATCCGGCTTCGCGCAGAACCGCTTCCAACCGGGCCGGTCCCGCTTGCCCGCCAAGGGCGAGCCCGACCTCCTGCGCCAGCGAAACCGGCGTACAGATCATGGTGGAGCCGGCATAATAGAGCCGGCCGACCGGATTGATATTGTCCTCCAGCCTGTCTCCTGCACGGGGCTCCACCGCCATGAATGTGCCGTCGGGGGCGAGAGCCTCCAGAATCCGGCGCGCTGAGCCGACGGGGTCTCCAAGGTCGTGCAGCGCATCGAAGCAACAGATCAGGTCGAAGTTGCTGCCCACAAAGTTCTTGGCCGTGGCGACATCAAATTCCGCCCTGGCTGCTACGCCGTCGCGTTTCGCGGCGTCGCGGGCGCAGGCGATAGAATCTTCGTGGTTGTCGACCCCGACAAATCTGGATCTTTCGAAGGCTTTCGCCATGAGAATGGTGGAGATGCCATGACCGCAGCCGATATCGGCGACCCGCGCACCGCTATCGAGCTTTTCAATCACACCGTCCAATGCGGGAAGCCATTCCTGCACGAGATGGGCTTTGTAGCTCACGCCGAAGAAGCGTGACATTCCGCTGAACAGGCAATTGCATCGTTCGTGATAGCCGGCGGCGCCGCCGTTGCGGAAAGCCTTGCTCACCTTGGGTTGGTCAACCATCACCGCCTGGCAGACTTCGAATGAGCCCAGCATGTAGACCGGACTTTCCGGGTTTCCGAAGACCATGGCCTGCTCGGGATTCATGACAAAGCGCCTGGTCGTGGCGTCATAGTCCAGATAACCGGCGGCTGCATGGGCGCTGAGCCATTCGCGCACAAGGCGCTCGACCGTTCCGGTGCGGCGCGCCAGTTCTTGCGGCGTCACCGGCCCCGTCTCGGCGAGCGCGTTATATAGCCCGAGTTCATCACCGATGCGGACCAAAGGCGCAATCATGGTGGCGCCAAGATCATCCAGTATCCGCGCAACGAAACCTTCCAGCTTCTGCTCGTTTAATTCTCTAACTATCTTATTCATTTCAACCTCCGGTTTGCGCGAGGAGACATAGGTCCAAGCGCGCGCCCGGCGAATGATCAGACCGCCGGATGGCTTGACTGAACGTCTGAATCCTTCCTATTTTTTTGCCGATCGTCCGGAAAGCATGACCGAGCGTCCGATTGGAGCTGCGACTATGGGGGCAGATGCTCTGTCTGATGTGCTGCGCGCCGTACGTCTCAGCAGTGCGATGTTCTTCCATCTTGACGTCCGGGCACCGTGGGTGGCCGCGGCGCCGGCATCATCCGCCTGCGCTTCTGCCGTGCTGCCGGGGGCACAGCATGTCATCGAGTATCACGTCGTGGTCGATGGCTGCTGCTGGGGCGGGTTGATCAATGAGCCTTCCGTACGGCTCGACGCGGGCGACATCATCGCATTTCCGCAAGGCGCGGCCCATGTGCTTTCCAGTGCGCCAGGCATGCAGGCGATCCCTGATCTGAGTTACTATCATCAGCCGACGGCCGATCAGCTTCCCCACAGGATCCGCCTCGGCGACAGCGGCCCCGCCGATGCGCGCATCCTGTGCGGATTTCTCGGCTGCGACACGCGTCCCTTCAACCCGCTGCTGGAGTCGCTGCCTGCGGTCCTGCATCTGCGGGGAAGTTCATATCGCGGCAATTCGAGCCTTGCTTTCCTGATCAATGCCGCACGGGCAGAGACGGAAGGGCGCCGGACGGGCGGAGAGGGCGTCCTTGCCCGACTGGGCGAACTGCTCTTCGTCGAGGCGATCAGATGCCATATCGAAGCACTTGGTCCCGAACAGACCGGCTGGCTTGCCGGCCTGCGCGATCGACACGTCGGTCAGGCGCTGAATCTCCTGCATGGCAAGCCCGCGGCTGACTGGACGTTGGATGAACTCGCGAGGATGGTGGGGCTGTCACGGTCGACGCTCGCGCAGCGCTTCACCCACCTCATCGGGCAACCGCCGATGCAGTATCTGACGCGCTGGCGCATGCAACTCGCGGCGGGTCTGCTGGCTTCGGGGCGCGATCCGATCGCGCGCGTGGCAGAGGCGGTAGGCTACGATTCCGAGGCCGCCTTCAATCGTGCGTTTCGCAGGACGGTAGGGACGCCGCCGGCGGCCTGGCGGCAGGCGCATGTAGTGTCGGAGTAGGCTTCGTTCCGATCTTCTCCCTGATCGCGCCGAGATCCCAGATGAGTTGGTTCAATCCGGATAGGTCCTGGAGCCGTCGCCCCCTTCTCGTGGGAACAATCGCGCCAGTGCTCAGTGGACGCTTGGCTGAACGGCAACATTTGCTGGAAAAATTGTCGCAAGATGTGCCGGTTCCACGGGCCCATATACCTTGTTAGTTGCCTGAATTACTGCATGATTTGTCTACGTTGCGGCGTCTTCGCGCTCTATGTGCCGGGAATACCACCGTGGCTGCGCTTTGACTTGACGATGATTCCCAAGTTTAACTCTAGCTATCGAGGCAGGGGTGTCGGCTTTTTTGTTTGATTCAGTTTGGCCGCGGCTGCCGACGGCAGGGAGAGCACCGCATGAGTTCATATTTTCGGCGGCAGCTTGCGGAGTACGTTGAATACCATCGTGACCCCTGGAATTGCGCGATGCATGTGTTCGGCATCGCGTTCCTGTTCCTGGCCGCTGTTCTTCCGCTCAGCCTGTGGTCCATCACCGTATTCGGGTTCCAGACCAGCGCGGCGACCATCGCCGTTGTACCGGTGCTCATCTACTGGTTCCTGCTCGACTTCGCGCTCGGAGCCGCGATCCTTGGGGCTGCAATCGTGTTGCTCTCCGTCGCTGCCGTGATCGTTAGTCATGCGACGACTGCTGGCATGTGGTCACTTACGGCCATACTGATTGTCGTTGGGGTCGCATCGCAGATCGTTGGGCACCGCGTGTTCGAGCGGCGGCAGCCGGCGCTGGTCGACAATCCGACCCACCTTTTGCTCGGACCAATGTTTGTCATGGCGAAGCTGTTTATCGCGCTGGGCTTTCGGCGCGATCTCGCTATCATCATCCAAGGGCAACCGCGAGGTGCTACATCGTGATCTCAAATAGCTCAGCTTGAGTGCACCCGCAGCATGACGCGCATACTCGTCACAGGCGGCAGCGGGTTCATCGGAAAGCACCTCGTCGCGGCGCTGATCGTGCGAGGTGGGCAGGTGAGGGTTCTCGATCTTCAGCCACCACCCCGCGCCTTGACGCAGGTTCAGTATATCAGTGGATCGGTACTTGATCGTGACCTGGTGGACCGAGCAATGGACGGGGTCGACGAGGTCTATCACCTGGCCGGCCTGCCGGGGATGTGGCTGCCGCGAAAAGCTGATTTTCTCACCGTCAATTACGGTGGCACCGAAATCGTCATTGAGACGGCGCGAAAGCGCGGCATAAGACGCTTCCTGCACTGCTCGACGGAATCCATTCTGTTCCGTGCCTCGCCATCGATGGTTCCTGTCGCTGACGATGCGCTCTTGCCGGACGACATGCCGGGTCCATATACGCGCTCGAAAATGCTCGCCGACCGATTCGCCATGCAGGCTGCCGCATCCGGATACCCGGTGGTGATCGGCTGTCCCACCATGCCGGTCGGCCCTTACGATCACAACGTTACGCCGCCGACGGCAATGCTCCGGTATTTTCTCAAGCGACGCCTTCAATTGCATCTTGATTTTGTCGTGAACCTCGTCGATGTGCGCGACGCCGCCGAAGGGCTGATCCTTGCCATGGAGCGCGGACAGGCTGGACATCGCTACGTTCTCGGCGGCGAAAGCATGCCGCTAAGACAGGTTCTCGAACTCATGGCTGAGATCAGCGGTCGTCGCGTCCGGTGCATTCATGTGAACGGCAAGGTCGCCGAAATGGTCACGGGAACGCTGGAGTTCATCGCCGATCACGTGACGCGCCGGCCCCCGTCCGGTACGGCCGAGGGCGTTCGTATCGCATTGCGGGCCGGGGCCTTGTCGATCGAGAAAGCACAACGAGAGCTGGGCTATGCGCCGGGCGCCGTCGAACCTGTGTTGCGGGAAACCATTGCGCATCTGCTCGATGCCGGCCACCATCAGCCTGAATGGAGCTCAACGCCGAGTAGTCGCGCTCGATCGCTTCACATCGAGCGCCGGTTTGGCGGTTGATTCAATCGCTCACTGAAGGTCCGCAACATGCTGCACGATCCTGGTCAATGGTTCGCTTTCGCCTTGAGTGGCTGGACCACTACCTGGCCCACACAGTTGCTCGCCGTCATCTGGATTTTGTGGGTCGTCAGTTGGGTTTTGGCGTCGTTCTGGTCCGGTCAAACCAAGAAACACGTGATGACCTGGGATTCGCTCAAATACCGGCTCCCCATTTTCGCAGGGGCAATTCTTTTCTTGCCATTGACCGGCAAGGTTCTGGGGGAAAAGCCGCTCTGGCAGTTTGGCAGCGTTGGCATCTACGCGCTGGCGTGCCTGGTCCTTGCGGGGATCTCGTTCACATGGTGGGCGAGAATTCATCTCGGACGTTTCTGGTCGAACGCAATCACGCACAAGGAAGGCCATCAGGTCATTGATACCGGTCCCTACGGGCTGGTGCGCCACCCGATCTATACGGGGCTTATCTTTGGGATGTTGGTGACGGGTGTCGCGGTCGGAACAGTGACCGCGATGCTGGGTGCGGTGCTGATCTCGCTCGGGATGTCGTTGAAGGCCCGCATGGAAGAAGGCTTCCTCACGGCTGAACTCGGTGCGGATGCCTATGGATCGTATTGCCGTCGCGTTCCGATGCTGATTCCGTTCCTGCCGCCCCACTGACCCGCAGGCTACCGTTTCGGTTGCGTCGCCGCTGATGTCGCGACAGGCGGAACGAGACGGCGCGGAACAAAGACGCGCTGGCCAACTGATAGCGGCGCACTCTCCGAGTACTGATTGACTTGGGTAAGTGACCACAGCGGCACATGGTTAAGTGCTGCAAGCCTCTGCAACGTATCGCCCGAACGGGCGAATTGCTGCGTGCCGCTGTCCCACAGCTCGATTGGGGCATTGGGAGGAACAACGTAGCGCAGCGGCACCGCCTCTCCACTGGTTGGCAAAGGCGTCGTCGCAAGTTGCGCAATTGCAGTCACCAATTGCTCGTGGACGGAATCCATCTTGTCGATGTTGATGTGGGTGACTTCCTCATGCTCCTTCAAATCGAAGCTCGCGTAGTGACCCCGGTATCCCGGCTCCGCAACCACATCGCCGCCGCCCAATACGCTGTCGGACAGGAAAATGTTGATGTAGCGCTCGACGTTCAGCGGCACCTTCGGGCTGGCGTGGGCCGGATCAATGGTGACCACCAGGCTAACCGGGATGTTTTCGGACTTCAGTATCCCGGCGAACGTCAGGGCACAAAGTCCGCCCATCGAATGACCGATCAGGACGACCGGAGCGGCATTGTCACGGTAATCGCGGATAGCCTGATCTGCGATCAGCCGGCAAATGGTGAATTCGTAGACGTCAGCCCGGATGCCGGCTTGTTCGAGGCGCTTGGTCAGATGGTCCATCCCGCGCGAAAAGATCGGCCCGAGCGCGCCGCGGAACAGGTAGACGCGCGCCTGCGCCTGGGTCGCGGCTGGCGCCGCGGCGGGGAGGGTCGTCGCGGCGGCATTGGTCGAGCGTGCGACCGGACCGGCGAGTGCCAGATTGCAAATGGTCGAGAAGATGCAAATGGAAAGGGCTGTACGGATCACCACGGCCGCAATCTGCGTCGGATTTCTCATGTACATTCCGCTCGCGATCTAGACGTAAAGGTGCGCCGGACCATGAATGCCGGCGGGCCACGCCACCCAGCGCGTTGTGGGCGATCTATCGCTGGGGAATTGGCGGAATTGCGGCACTCGTCGCTTTGGCGACGGCGTTCGAACCGCCGCTACTAACGTACCGCTGCGGTGCTTGCCGTGCCAGGTCTCGGTGCGCTTGCCGCTCCAGCCTGCCGCGGCTTCTGCACCCCTGAAGCCGGTACAGACCGGCCGAAGACGACAGCGTCGATCTCGCTTATCACCTTCCGCTGCATGATCTGGTTCTTTTCGATGGACATGTGCCCGACGCCAGGAACGTTCTGCACATTGATGTTCTCGAGCTTGCCCTGGAATTGCGCGGTCTTTGCGACCGGCTCGCCGTTGCCGTTGGCGATGTAGAAGTTTACGTAGCGTCCCACGCGCCCCGAGAGCTTGGTGCGAAACACCGAATCCAGGCCGATTGCAAGCTTCACCGGAGCGCCAAGCTGGTCCAGCCTGGCGACCATGTCGGGCAATGCGGTCGCGCCCGAGGAATGCCCGACCAGAATGATCGTCTTGATCCTGCCACTTTTGTATCCGGCGGCGGCTTCGTCGGCGAGCGACGACCACGAGGCGAAGTTCGCGACAGTGACCGGGATGCCCTGCGCCCGCAGCTGTGCCGCAATGTCATCGAGACCCAGAGAAAAGATGTTGAGCACACCGCGGAGCAGGTAGACATGAGCGGTCGAAGCCGCCGACGCGGAATTTCTCATCGCTTGTGCGGGGCTTGCGCCGACCGACAGGAGCAGCAAGACCGCGATCGCCATTGCGTGCAGTCGAAGCCACGATGCCCGGCCGGGAACGGATGACCAGCCGACAAATACTGGGTCGTCGCGATATGGCTTCATTGCGCTCCTCGAATGGCTGCGGAGTGTTTCGCCGGGCGACCGTAGCGCCCGCGCGCTTGGAACTGCAATAAATGTGGCGTGAGCAGCCGCAATTTACCAACACGACGTGGCTCCGCCGCAACACCAATCATGCGTGCAGGGCGCGAGTTTTATGGCTTCATCCCGATCTTTTCCCTGATCGCGCCGAGTTCCGCTTCATCCCAGATGCCGATCAGCACACCGTTCTTCACCTGCAATTGCTGGGCAGCATATGCCGCGATCTTCGCGTTCGGCGTGGTGACGTGCATTTTCGGATGCAGCGCCCAGTCGAACAGCTCCGATTGCAGCCGCGCCACGATATCGGCGCAGGCGGGGTCGGCGCCGCGGTCGGTCAATTCCTGCGGGTCGTTTGCGAGGTCGTAGAGCATCGGCCGGAAGCCGGAGGCGTGGATGAATTTCCAGCGGCCATCGAACACCATGAACAGCCGGCAGCGCTCGATCGGCTGGCCCAGCATCACGCGGACGTCCTGCATGGCGTAGTCGTATTCGGAGAACACGACCTTGCGCCAGTCAGCCGGCCGCTCGCCATGCAATAGCGGCAGCAGCGAACGTCCTTCCAGAATGTGGTCCGGCGGATTGCTGCCGAAATAGTCGATGAAGGTCGGCGCCAGATCGATCGCTTCGACCAGCGCATCGCTCACGGTGCCGCGCGTGCTGTCGGCGGCGCTTGACGGATCGATCACGATCAGCGGGATCCTGGCCGATTGCTCGTGGAACAGATCCTTCTCGCCCATCCAGTGATCGCCGAGATAGTCGCCATGGTCCGACGTGAACACGATCATGGTGGTGTCGAGCAGGCCGCGCGCTTCGAGGAACTGCATCAGGACGCCCATCTGGTCGTCGATCTGCTTGATCAGGCCCATATAGGTCGGAATGACCTTTTCGCGCGCCTCGTTGCGCGACATGTTGCGGGAGTAGCGCATGTCCATATAGGCGGCGAACACCGGATGGGCGTTGGCGCGTTCCTCCTGCGAGCGGATCACCGGCTGCACGTCCTGTGGGCCGTACATGCTGGCGTAGGGCTCCGGCGCGATATAGGGCCAGTGCGGCTTGATGTAGGACAGATGCAGGCACCATGGCCTTCCGTCGTCCTCGGCTTCCGCAATGAACTCCATCGCGCGCCGCGTCATGTAGGGCGTCTCCGAATGCTCGTCCGGCACGCGTGCCGCCTTGTCGGCGTGCACTAGCAGCCAGCCGTTCTGCAGGCTCCCGTCCTCGGCCGCGCCGGAATTGGCCCAGTGCTCCCACGGATTGGGGGCGTCGTAGCCGTGCTGGCGCAAATAATTGTCGTAGGCCGGGCGCGGCCGCCCCGTCGGATGCAGGCCGTCGTCGCGCTCATAGGGTTCGAACCCGCATTCCGACACATGCACGCCGATGATCGAGTCCTGGGGGATGCCGAGATTCTTCAGGCCCTCCAGATCCGGCGCCATATGCGTTTTGCCGACCAGCACGTTGCGGACGCCGATCTTCTTCAAGTGATCGCCGAGCGTCGGTTCGCCTATGCGCAGCGGCCAGCCGTTCCAGTGCGAGCCGTGCGAGCGCATGTAGCGGCCGGTATAGAACGACATCCGCGACGGGCCGCAGATCGGTGACTGCACATAGGCCTTCGAGAACAGAACGCCGCGCTTGGCCATCGCGTCGATGTTTGGAGTCTTCAGAACGGAGTGCCCGGTGCAGCCGAGATAGTCGTAGCGAAGCTGGTCGCACATGATCCACAGCACGTTCTTTGCGGGCGTTTTGGTCGTCATTTCAGGCATTTCGGCTGGAGTTCGGAGGAAGCGGGAGAAGGCGGGATGGTGCGACATTGCCGCGCAAATGACAATCGAGCGGGCGCCAACTCCCCGGGGTCGCCCTGCCGATCCCGTGGTCGGCCTTCCGATCCACCTCGGCGTTAACGTTTGGATAGCGACTTTTCTCGCAATTGAACGGCGATCCATGCTGGCGCGTTAGCCTTACCGGCAGTTTGGCCGGCCGCCTTAACCCCTGAAACGGCGTGTCGGATTAAATTGGGACTCCATGAAAACGGAATCCCAAGCGATGCGCGTTGCCTCGACACTGGCAATTTTGGCGGCGATGACGTCGACGGCCTTTGCCGGAGGTGGCTTCGAGATCGTGATTCCAGGCCGCCCCGGCGTACCCGTCATCATTAACGGCGTCGATGCATCCTATGCGGTGGTCGAGGGCGATTGGGGGCTGGGCAAAGGCACCCATGTCGAGCCGACCGTCTACGGTGGCCGCTATGTCGATCCCGTGCCCCACGTCGGCCGTTATTATCCGAGCGCCGGCCGCATGCCCGGTTACGGGCGGCTGGAAATCGAGCCGCCGGCGAACCGCAGATTGCCGCAGCCGGCCGAGAGCTATCATCAATCCTGGTCGGCGCAATCGGCGCCGCTGCCGGCGCAATCCAACGTCCCCGTCAATCCGCCCGAGATCATCTACGCGCCGCAGGAGCGAAGGCGAGGGCCGCAGCATTTTCCACGCTAACCAACGAAAATATCGACAGGAGAGAGTAATGCGTCAGATACTTAAAGGATTGATCGCGGCAGTTGCCGTCATGGCCGCAGCGCCCGCGATGGCCTGCGGTTACACCGCTTGTGCACAGCCGGTCTATGTCGCGCCGGTCGCGGCTTATGCCGGCTGCAGTCCCTGCGGCGGCTGGGTCCGTGAACGTCTGCCCGATCCGGAGCAGCAGTATTATTGGGTCAACCAGGGCCCGACCTATACCGGTCCCGGCAACTGGGCGCCGCGTCCGGTCTATCGCGAAGGCTCGATCTCCGGTTATGGCTATGGCTACAATCGGCCCTATCGCGCGCACCGCTACTATCACCGCCATCACCATGGCTACGCGGCGCGTTATTACCACGGCCAGCGCGTGCTGCGCCGCTACTACTGATCTCGCGATCGGTGAAGGATTTCGGCGCCCGTTCGCATTGATTTGCGGGCGGGCGTTGTCCTTTCATTTCATCAGGCCGAGCCGGCTCGCGCCGATATAGAGCGCCAGCACCGCGGCGTTCGACACGTTCAGGCTCTTGATCTCGCCGGGCATGTCGAGCCGCGCCACCACGCTGCAGGTCTCGCGCGTCAGTTGCCGCAGGCCCTTGCCCTCGGCCCCCAGCACCAGCGCCAGCGGCTGCTGCAGCGTCACCGCGCCGAGGTCCTCGCTGCCCTCGCTGTCCAGCCCAACCGTCATGAAGCCGCGGTCGTTCAACTCGTTGAGCGCGCGGGCAAGGTTCTGCACGGTCACCAGCGGTACCAGCTCCAGCGCGCCGGAGGCGGATTTCGCCAGTACGCCGGTGGCCTCCGGGCTGTGCCGGGCCGTGGTGATGATCGCTTTCACCGCAAATGCCGCCGCCGAGCGCATGATTGCGCCGACATTGTGCGGATCGGTGATCTGGTCGAGCACCAGCACGATGCCTTCCTGAGCCAGCGTATCGATATCAGGCGAGGGCAGGGGCTCGGCCTCCGCCAATAGCCCCTGATGCACGGCGTCGGGGCCGAGCCGCTGGTCGATTGCGTTCGGGCGGACGATTTCGGGGGGAACGCGGGTGTCGATATTCTCGTCCGCCAGGCGCTTTGCGGCGTTTTCGGTCAGGAACAGCTTTCGGATCTGCCGTTCCGGGTTGGCCAGGGCCGCCGAAACCGTGTGCCAGCCATAAAGAATCACCGGCCCGTCAGGGCTCGAATCCCGGTCCCGGCCCGGCGGACGGGCGAATTTCCGCCCTTTTTCGAAGGGTTTACCGCCGCCACGGCGGAACGGCGGTTTTCGGTCGCGATCGCTCATGGGGAGCTTGTGTCACGGGGACCCGAATATGGCAATTTGGCCTCATCAGATGCGTTTTTGGCAGGCTCCGTTGGTTGACTTTGCTATCCCGCTTCGCCCATAAACGCGCCGGTCGAAGCCGGTTCGAAACAGGCTTTCGGCCTCAGCGTCATCCATGGTCCGGTCCTCCGCCACTCGGGCGGCCGGTTCGGCGACGCTGGCGGACGGGGAAGTGTCCCGAGTGGCAAAGGGAGCTGACTGTAAATCAGCCGCCTCATGGCTTCGAAGGTTCGAGTCCTTCCTTCCCCACCAGCCTTCGCTCGCGAAGCGAGAGAAGGCTGCCACGCCGAAGCCCAACGGGCGAAGGCGGGCTGTGGCCGCGAGCTACGGCTCGGCAAGCCGCTTTTCCCAACGCGTCATCCGAATTCTCATCTCTCCTTCGCTCGCTCCGCGAGCTACGGCTCGGCAAGCCCACCGTAGCGAAGGCTGCCGTGGCGTAGAGAGCGCACCCGCGCCCTCGCCGATGCGGGTACGGGCGGGCCGTCGGGATGGGCAAGCCGGTATTGACCCGGATGTTGACCCGGGCCGCCGGAGCGAGGTGGTGGTCACGCAGAAGAATAATCGAGCGAGGCGTCCGCGACTCATGCACTCATGGAAGGCCTAGCTCGCGGCGCCGCGTCGGCTATCTACAACTTTGCGGCGAGACGAGCTTGGAACCGACCTGTTCTACAGGCTAAAATGAGAAAGCATCGTATTTACCCGGCTCCTCGAAGATTATGCCAGACAATCGCCCTGACTACCCTGACAGGTTCGGCCCGGCCCTTCGCGGGCTGCTGACGACGGGTCTGCTGACGCCATTCGCGATCAAGGCCACCGAAAATATCGCGGATGGGCACTATTTTCCAGGTGGCGTCTATGCCGCCCTTGCCATCGTCATTCTGCTCGTAGGCGTATATTGGGCAAAGTTAGAAATCCTCTCAGCTCGGATAGGCGTCGCGGTCACGTCCAGCGCAGCGCCGGTAGTGCTGAGCATGTTGACGACGGTGGTTCTTGCATCCGTCTATTTCTTTGGAGCGTCTGTCGGCCGAGGACAAACAGTCTCACCGACCCCCATTGGAAATGTCGTCTGGAACCTCGAACAGACGGCTCGGAGCGCCGGCTGGTTCCTGAGCATGAACAAGGTGGGAAACGGGGAAGTACGTGTAACTGGATTTAGCGCGCACGGCCGAAATACTTCAAGCCAACCCATCAAGCACTTTAGCGGTTATATGCGCTCTGATCTGACCAATGCCCAGATTCCAATCTTTGTGCTGGGGCAAGATCAAGATGAGGAAAAATTGAAAGTTTGCTTCTCTCATTCTTGGATACCGACACTCCCGCAGGAAACCTATGGCATCCCCGGATATGCCGACTTTGACATCGTAACCTTTGAAAACGCTGTGACGCTGCCCGGAGCAGACGGCGTGCCTTTAGCTAAATTTATGAACGACTTTGTGCCGTTCACGATTTTTCTCGAGTACGACGGCACCAAGTATGAACGGCAATTCACGAAGGCCGAAGTCGACAAGCAAGTAGAAACGTTTGTGAGAAGTATCAATCCTCAAAGCACGCCTCGCGTCTTGCGAAGGCCAAGTGCTAAGCCGCCGGTTCTACCGACCCTGCAAACTCTGCTACCACCAAATTTACCAAAACCTGGGCTTTCAAGTCCGATCCCTTCGGTAGGCTTACCCAAACTCCCGACGAACTGAGTTGCGCTGGGGACCGCAACCTAGAACGGGCAGTCCGAGCCGTCCGCTGGATAGTCTGGAGGCCGTCAGCCGGGAAGCCGTGGTTCGATAGGCTCGTTATCCCATGGTCCGAAATCCTCTTCGAACCGTCTTTTGTCTTCGACGATCAGCTCTTCAGCATTCGTTCGAGCCCATATTAGCACATCGACAGTCCACTGCAGATGAGAAACACACGCCGGTGCTGAAGGCATGCCTGCAGGACTTCAGCCGGCGCTGGAATAAAGCTCTGGTCCCTCCGCAACTGACGGATGGCTGAAACAACTACCGCGCAATTGAAGCCGGCGCTGTGGCCTTCCCGCAGCTCCTCATCGTACAGAATCGAGTCGATCAGGCCGAACGAGTATGCCGGCGAGACGGTCTTGGTGTTCGGTGCAGCCGCCAGCATCGCGCCGAACGCAAGCGCATACTATCCGGGAGGCGCCGGGACATGCTCCGCATCATAGAACAGCTCTTTGCCTTCTTGAGCACCCCGGTTTCCGGCACGATGCCCAGACGCTCGTTCGCCGCATCGACAAATTCATAGAGATCGCTGCGCCGCAGATCGAAAAGCTGGCGATTGTGGTGCGGGTCCCGCTTTTGCACTCGGCGAGCCAATCTCGGGCCGGCCGGAGCTTCGCCAGTGCGTCCAGAGTGGGCTTCGCCGCCGCGAATGCGGTCTTGACCGGATCTTCGATCTTGGCCCCGTCCGCGAGCTGGTTGCCAATGTGGACGACGTCACCGGCCGCGCAGCGAAGGCGTAGACGGACTGGTGCCGTCCATACGCGAGCTACGGCAAGGCAAGCCATCCACCTTCAACTCTCCCACCGCCCGCCCGCTCAAACACACACCACCTACTTCTGCGCGTTGGAGAAAGCCGTTTCGAGCACGTCGCCGATCGGCTGCCAGGTGCGGCCGTCGAATTGAATGAGCCGCAGGTGTTTGATCGGCCGGAAGTTCCAAGGTCCCGTGCTGATTTTGATCCCGGGCAACAACATGGAGCCTTGATAGTCTTTCAGGGCCGCTGCCTGCTTCATGACGTTCTCGCGAGACAGGTCGTTGCCGCATTGCTTGAGCACCTGGGCCAATGTCTCGGCGGCGGCGTAGCCGAACACGGCGTTACTGTCGTCTGTGCCGCCGGCCCGATTATATTTCTCAACAAATGTCTGCCAGTCCTTGGCGGCTTGCTCGTCCTTCCAGGCCGGATCATTCGCATCCTTCAAGAAAGTGGCTGTAATGACGCCCAAGGATCTTTCCTGGCCGGCGGGCTTTGGCGCCGTCGCGATCGATGACGCCATATGGTTCAAGATGAACACCGGGTGCCAATTGAGATCCGCCGCTATTCGGGCGACTTTCGCTGCGTTTTCCGGCACCCCTGCGAATACGAAAATTTCGGCTCCTGATCGCTTCAAGATCGATACGTGCGTGTCCAGATGCTCGTCTGCGATATCGTAGGCGATGTCGACCCTGATCATCCGGGCAATGTCACCGAGCCCGTCTTCCAACCCCTTGAACAGTTCTCGACCGAAATGATCGTTCTGCCAAAGGGCTACGATTCTTTTTCCGGGGTAGAACGCGTGGATGTAGTTGGCGTAGATGCGTCCCTCTTCGCGAATGGAGGGCTGCCAGCCCATTGTCCACGGAAACAGCGATGGATCGCTCAGATGATCGTCTCCGGAGGCGACAAAGAGTTGGGGAATTTGCCTTTCGTTCAAGTATGCGCGAACGGCAAAATTCCCCGGCGTTCCGAACGAACCGAACATCAAGAGCACGTCGTCTTTCTCGATGAGGTCGCGCGTGAGGCTTAGAGCCGTCGATGGATCGGATTTGTCGTCATATGAGATGAAGCGCACCTTGCGGCCGTTGATCCCGCCGCGCTCGTTGATCATCTCAAAATACGCAGCTTCGGCTTTTCCAATCGCGCCGAAGACCTCCAAACTCCCGCTATAGGGCATAACGTTGCCGATGCGAATTTCAGTGTCGGTCACGCCTGGATCGCGCACCCGCTCGGTGATCGCGCCCAATGACGTAAGCGCCAGGACAAGAGCAATCAGCATTCGGAGCATGGTTTGCATCGGATGAACTCCGTTACAAAGAGTGCAGCCAGATTTCGAGACCTATGGGAGGCCCTCAACGTGATCTAGATCAAGCGCCAACAAATTGACGGCAGCGTGATCGATAGCTGGCGGCAGGCCCGAGCAGGTTCCCGCACAACGTGATGCGACAAGCGTACGCCGTCGATCGGTTGTGTCAACGAAACCGCTTTTGTTCCCCTGGCGGCAAGCCGCCCCCTTGCACTCCCGCCGGCCACCGCGACGAAGCGGGCAGGAGAGCACATCATGTTCGAATGGCTGATCGCCCTTGATCGCGGTCGTTCTGCTGATCACGATTCTCGATGATCGCCGCGATCGGGCTAACCGCCTTCTGCCGCGGTTTCCGGCAAGGATTCTCCGGGGAGATAAAGCCTGATCGGGCGGATTTCGTAGACGGCGGACGGATTGACCCGGTGCAGGTCGCGCGCAATGCCAATCGCTTCCTCCTCGTCGGCGCAATTCAGCACATATAGACCCAGCAACTGCTCTTTCGTTTCGGCAAACGGCCCGTCGATGACCATTCCGGCGCCCGGACCTCGCAAGGTGCGGGCTTCTGCCGTCGCGCCCAGCCGTGCCGCCGGCCCGAGCAGCTTCTTCGCGTTCAGCCGGTCATGCACGGCCAGCAGTTCGGTCATCAGGGCCGCGTCCTCCTCCGCCGTCCAGGACGTGACCTCGGCTTCGACGTGGTAGGCCAGCATGGCGTAGAGCATCGCTTTCTCCTTTATGCGGCGGCCGGATTGGCTGCTTCCCGAGGACGTTTTGCCGCGCCCGGTCCCGACATTCCGGCGGCCCACGAAACATTCCGGAAACACGATATATCGGATTGCCCTTGAACGAGAGGTGGCGGGCTCTCGACTGATGGGCAGAACGCGAGCCAACGCACACCATTCAAGGAGACGGTCATGCGACGCCAGCCTGCCACGATCATCTGCGATGCCGCCAGATTGCGTGCACCGCAGCCGGCGTCATCGCAAGCGGGCGATTGGCACGACGTCACCGGCCATCACCGCTACTACGGCAGTTCGGCCATCAATGGCGGCGAGCGCATCGTCGAAGACCGCCGCCGCCCGCGTTTCGTCAATCTCTGCGGTTTCTGACTTCTTCGGCGAGCCGCCCGGCAAATCATCAAAGCAAATGAAAAAACGCGGCGGGATGGCTCCCGCCGCGCTCCAACTCTTGTGCTCGCTGGTCCAGGCCTGAGAGCGCCCGGAGCCAGACCTTCAAACAGGCCTAGCGGGCGATCCCAGCGAGGTGACAGCGCTTGGTATAAGACACTGGATCACCTCCTTTCTTTGTTGATGGAAACATCAATATAGGCGGCGAATCGGGCCCTGTTAAGGCCCCGGACCGGCCGATGGACCGCTCCCCAGGATGTTCGGACCAGGGCGGCGGGGCGGGTTGAGGCCGCCTGCACGGCGTGTTAGGTCAACGCCAGCGCGGGTGTAGCTCAATGGTAGAGCAGCAGCCTTCCAAGCTGAATACGAGGGTTCGATTCCCTTCACCCGCTCCATTTCATTCCTGTGTCCAGCCCGGAGACATAGGTAACGGGTCGTACCTAAGACATGGGTGACAACCTCGTGCCGAACGGGTTGTCGAGGGGTTGCAGGGTTTTCTGCTCCAGGTCGAAGTATCCAAGATCATAGTGCAT
>NZ_PYCN01000090.1 GCF_003062295.1 Bradyrhizobium algeriense
CGAACTCAATCGCAACCATGCGTCGGCGACTGGCCTGGGGAATCATCAAAACCCTGCAGCGATGTCCTTGCTGCGGGGCCATCGCCCCAACAAGGGGACGACAATGAAAACTCATGACGCAGTAAGAATAACAACAGGCGTCCCCATTCGAGTCTTGACGGCAGCACGCCGGATCAAGCCTACTTCACCCCGCTGCCACTCCGCATGGCAGCCTAACCCCGGCAGAGGCTCCACCTATCGACGCGGAGATTCTGTTCAGACAAACGGGACCAGCTCTAATCACGACTCGCGCTTTATGAAAAGTGGGTACTAGGGCAACCTTTCGAAAACCTGACGAACGGCGTTTCGATTACCCTCTTCTGCGTGACCTCACGCTACGGTTCCGAATCGATCGGCGATGAGGTAGGAAGAAGAAAGGTAATATCGGATGGCGACGTATATGACGGTTATCGAAGCAAATGCCAGTTACCGCAATGGCAAGAAGGTACACTCGCCAGCGCGGTTCGTTGAATCGGACGCCCACTCTCTAAGCGCTCAGCTTAAAGGGCTCTGGTTGCGCTTATTTACTCCATCCTCCGTGACGGAATTGCGAAAGTTCACCTCGGGCGAAGTCGCAAAACTGATCGGGATCACCGACGCACATCTCCGGCACCTGTCACTCGCAGCTGAGACTCCCGAGCCGAAAAGACAGCACGGGGACACCGCTTATTCGCTGCAGGTTCGCGAGAGTCGTCGCATTCTGAGCAAAACGCAGCGATGCAGCGAATCGATGCGAGGGCGGACATCTTCAGGTCATCGCAGTCACAAATTTGAAAGCTGGATCCGCAAAACCACGACGGCCGCGCACGTCGCGCAATATTTTCCGATGAAAAGCTATCGTACTTCCTTGTCGGTGCTGTTCGGTCTTCAGCCCAAATGTGACCTGCTACGCAACTACGCATTGTGCCGGGCGATCCGCTATGACGACTTGTTTAGTTAGCTCAATGCCGCGCCGGGCGATCCGTCGTTCATTCGCGATCAGCCGGATGATACGAAGGCGGCTGATTTCGAGGCCCTGGCGGAGCATTGCCGAGCACGGACACCAGGTACACCAATCTTGGTAGGGCCGAGCTTTCAGACAGAAGGTCGCTATCAAGCTGCCTCTGGCAACGGTCGGCTCGAGGCCTTGCAGTCGCTTTGCAAGCCCGGTCAAAGCTATCGTTAAAGATCCGACTAATGAACAACTTGTTCTGGAATATCGGGCGCTGCCATCGCCGGCAGCGCCCGATGAGTAAGCCGCGTACCCGCAGTATGAGCAAGGATCCATAGCGGCAAAGGAAAAAGCCTCCAAACGGTTCCGTCCGGAAGCCCTTTTGTCTAGCTGGGCACTGGCAAAGAATCACCTTCGCGAATCGCAGTCAAGTGTCTCGCGAGAGAGAGGGCCGGTTTGGCGAGCAGATTCCTTTGCCCGCACGAGGCAAGGACATGCAGTCACATCCACCAACGACGCCCTTTGGGCGGCGATCGCTAACGCTTGCCCACGTGGCAAGCCAAATGCTCGCAACAGAACGCCGTCCCGAAAAGATCGTGCACAAATGGAAGATCTTCCACGCCATCTGCACGGCACGGCCGCGGCTGGGCGTGTCGGAGCGCTCGCTCTCGGTGTTAGAGGCGCTCCTGACCTTCCATCCTGAGACCGCGCTCACAGGAGAGAATGATCTGATCGTCTTCCCGTCGAACCATCAGCTCAGTCGGCGGGCGCACGGCATGCCGGCATCGACACTGCGGCGTCACCTCGTTGTGCTGGTCGACGCCGGACTGATAGTTCGGCGCGACAGTCCAAATGGGAAGCGGTATGCGCGGAAGGACGAGGTTGGCGAAATCGCCCTCGCCTTCGGCTTCGATCTTTCACCGCTCGTCGTACGCTCGGAAGAGTTTGAGAGCCTGGCGGCCGATATCGAAGCGGAAGCCCGTGCACTCAAGCTGTTGCGTGAACGGGTCACGCTGTGCCGGCGCGACATCGCGAAGATGATTGCAACTGGCATCGAGGAAGACATCCCGACGCGAAGGGCAGGGCAGGGGCCCGCCGATTGGCAGGAGGTACATGCCGCCTTCCGCGCAATGGTCGCTCAGATTCCACGCTCCGCGACCCGGCAGGAGCTCGAGCCGATCGTCGACGAGTTGTCGCAGCTTGCTGACGACGTGCTCGGTGTTCTGGGAGCACACATCAAATCCAAGAGTCCGAGCGCCAATGAGTCCCATTCTGAGCGCCACATACAGAATTCAAATCCAGACGCCCCTATTGAACTTGAACCAAGCCTTCGAGAAGGCAGGGCGGCAAGAGCTGAGCCAACACCTCAACCATCGCGAGTCGCCGAGAATTCGTATCCGTTGGGAATGGTGCTGAATGCATGCCCCGACATCGTCGATTACGCGAATGGCGGGATTTCGAACTGGCGCGATTTCGTCGCCACCGCGGCCGTTGTGCGATCGATGCTGGGAATCAGCCCGAGCGCCTGGGAGGAGGCGCAAACCGTCCTGGGCGAAACGCAAGCGGCGGTGGTCGTCGCCTACATCCTGCAGCGCGGGACGGCGATCAATTCCGCCGGCGGTTATTTGCGCGGGCTGACGCGGAAAGCGGAGGTCGGGGAGTTTTCTCTTGGGCCGATCCTGATGTCGCAGATCAACTCCCGGCTCCACGAAAAGCGACGAGCGGTGAGCGATGGGTAAGACCCGGCTGGATTGGATTCCGGTTTGAGCGGGCGTAGCGATGTCGTTCGGCGCAAGAAGGCGATATTGCCGATCTTACGGTATCCGGTGGAAGGTAACCGGTATGAGCTCCCCGTCTGCGGGGATCAGCGAGCGCGTGGGTAGCGGATCGGCATCCAATATTGGTGCGCGTATTGCCGCATATGCGAATGTTACCCTGATGGCGCGATTGCCGATGACGATCCGATGTCGATCGATCGGCCGCGCCAGGTGGCTTTCCCGGTTTGCTCGACGAGAGGGGCTGTGGGCGGGTCTGGCCCTGCATAGCCCGAGCCGTCCACAACCCCGGGCAACTGGGAAGCGGTCGTGGCGTCGCCGAGCGGGCGCTGAGCGACCAGCTGTTCAGCAGCCTTCCGTCTAAGCGCCCTTAGCAGACGCTGCACGATCGAATGCTGTCTCGTCCCGAACTCCTCGGGTGTTTCTCGCTCAGCCGGCCGACGATAGCGAGTGCAGTTAGCTGCGGTTGCGCAGCGAGCCAGGCCTGGATCGTGGCAATATGTGGGTCGAGCTTGGATGGCATGCGACCCCTGGTTTTATAGGGCCGACGGGTTCGCCGGTGCGTGGCACGCGGCTCGCCGGCCGTCGCTGTCTTGCCGAGCGTCTTGGCAAAACTGGCTGCGGTCGCTGGCGCGGTGCTCGTGCTGGCGCATTGCAGGCCGCGCGCCTGTCCGGCACGACGATCGACGCGATTGCCGAGTTCGTCCTGGGTTGCGCGAATCTCGGCCAACAGCGCGACCGGATCGAGCGAGCGATACTGATCGCGCAGCCGTTTCTTCACGGCGGCGGTCACCTTGGGATGCGCCAATGCACGCTCGTAGGGCGTCAATGGGGGGTGATAGCGCTTGATCACTTCAGCCCCTTCGCGGCGCTTCTCCTTCAGCTTGGACGACGGCTGGAAGAAGTTGACATAGAGCCGTGCCGCCGCATAGAGGCGGCCCATCACACGGGTCGTGTAGACGCCGTCGAAGCGGCCATAGCCCATGCGGCGGCGGACGACGGCACCATTTTTCTGCTCGACGAACGCTTGATCGTTCTTCTTGTAGGCGCGCGAGCGTGTGACTTCCAGCTTCTGGTCGCGGCACCATGGCACGACGACATCGTTCATGAAGGCGCTGTCGTTGTCGAAGTCTACGCCGCGCAAGAGCCAGGGGAACAGGCTCTGTGCGCGGTTGATCGCTTCGGCAACCAGCGAGCCATCCCGCGTCACCAACGGCAGGCACTCTGTCCAGCCCGTGGCGATATCGACCATCGTCAGGGTCTGGATGAACGAGCCAGCCCACCGACGTGCCGCCATGGGCTACCATGTCGACCTCGCAGAAGGCTGTTCCAGTCATTGAACGTGCGGATTGGGACCTCGCGCCGGATTGCCGAATAGAACCCGGCACGGCGCCGCCTGCCGCCGCTCGCCGGGACCTTTACGTCGACGAGCATGCGGTCGATGGTTGCGGGGCTGATCGCGAGCACACGGTCACGATCCGCAAAGCCAAGCTTCAATCGGCCATGTTGCTCAAGTGCTGGCAGCAAGGTCGGGATCATCGCCTTGATCCGCTTGCCGCACACCCGATCCGACGCCTCCCACAATGCCGTCAGCGCATCCTTGATCGTCGCACCGTATTTGCGGCGGCGCTCTCGCGGTGCCTCGACCCCGTTAGGTCTAACCGGCTCATGTTGCCGGAGTGCCCGCACCGCATGCTTGCGATGCCAGCCCGTCGTCGCGCACAGCGCGTCGAGGATCCGCCCCTTCTCCGCCCGTTTGACCGAACGGGAACGCTCTGTCACCCGCCGACACGACCTCGCGCCGCGCGCCCATGCTGATCTTTCCCGCCATAGAGGCCACCGAACCGATTCGGTGACGTCGCCCCAGTCATCGGCGAGAAGTTGTCCAGTAACATTCTGAGTCAGGCGATGCGCGCGCATGGCCTCGACGACCGCTGGAATATCGGCGTAGGCGTTACGCAGAAAGTCGGCAGTCTCGCGGCCGCTTCGGGGGGATCCGAGCACCGGCTGCCCCTGATCGTCGCGACAGTGCAACAGAATGGGCAGAAGCATGCTGTGATTGACGTTGCTGGTGTCCAGCATCGGCGCCCACGCCGACAGCCTGAGCCGCATCGCGGCATGGAAACCCTGGCATCAGGGACGCGGTTCGACGTCGCCATTGGGGTTGCGCCGGTGTATCGGCTCGAACCGATCGGGGGCAGTCGAGAGGCTGTTGCTGATGTCGTTGTGGCGCAGCGCGACGGCGGAGATCGCGGCGGAATTGCCGTCGAGCATGGGAATGCTGGTAGCGGCAGGATCGCCCAGCTCTCGGCGCCGCTCCTTCACTGCCGCTGAACAATGAGTTGAGCGCATGGAGCGCTCGACTGTGTTGCTGTCAACAGAGCCGGCTCCGCAAATTTGAACAGCTCGATAAGTGGAGTTTCTGCCTGACGGCGTGCACGCTGGTGCCTGCGAATCAGGAGCGACGATGAGCAGACGAGCACGCCGGAACCACACACCGGCCTTCAAGGCGAAGGTGGCTCTGGCCGCCGTCAAGCGCGACCGCACAATCGCCCAGCTGGCGGAGCATTTCGACGTTCACCCTAATCAGATCACGGCATGGAATCGCTGCTTGAGGGCAGTGCTTCCGGAGTTTTTGGACCTGGCAGCGCCGCGCCGGCCACGCCTGCGATCGATGTGAAGTCGCTGCATGCCAAGATCGGGGAGCTGACGCTGGAGAACGATTCCTAAGAAACGGCAGCACCGAGTTTCGGCTCCAAGGGCTGGAGAACAAAGCCGAATGCATTGGCACGCCGATGCAAATTGTTGACGACTCGCGTCCGGTAACGCGTCTCGCAGGACGAGGCCCCGGGATCGACATAGTCCATTCCGTATCGCACAGCATTGTAGAACAGAAACTGCGATCTTGCGGGCCGTGGCGGTCCCGGTCTTGGCCTAGCCGATGCGCGCTGAGAGCCGTCTATAAAAGGCGCCGAGCGCGGTGTCTGTACGACCCACGGTCACGGCAATGAGGCGCAGAAGGCCGCCGCCCGGCCGCCGGATCGGCGTGTTCGGGAGGAAAGCATTTTGCCGCCGGAGACCTTGTTGCTCGGCGCCAGTCCCGTGAGCGCCAAGCTGAGGCCGTTCAGGCTTTGAAGTGCCAGGGCATGAGAGCTTCGATTTGAGAGATCGGCCAGCCCTGCGCGATCCGCTCGAGAGTTTGCGTGAGCCATCACGCTCGGCCGAAAGCGTGCTGCATTCCGCCGACAACGCCGCAAGCCTTGACGACAGCGCCATCACGGTGTGTCGGAGCAATGCTGGATCGGAAGGCAAATCACTCATGCAGAGTGATTTTAC
>NZ_PYCN01000091.1 GCF_003062295.1 Bradyrhizobium algeriense
CTTGTGCATCTCGCGAAATGGGAGGGTGTGGATGATTAGGACAACAAACCGCGCCGCAGCGCCTCGGCGACGCATTGGGCAATAGATGCTGCACCTAGTTTGCGGCGCGCGTTCTCAAGATGAAACAGGACAGTGCGCGGCGCAATCTGGACCAGCACCGCGATATCCGCGACTGCTTTTCCCTGCGCAGTCCATGCAAGGCATTGGCGCTCGCGCTGAGTGAGTTCACTTTCGGAGAGTTTAGACGCCATTGACGTTGTCGCCGACCTTGGCATCGACATGGTCAAGGCCCGTGCGAGCGGATATATTTGCGGCCGTCCGCGCCAGCTCGCGCGCCTCGAGCATGTTCCGCGCGAAACGCACCTGTCCGCCTTCCTCTCGCGCCAGCCCCTGCTCGATCAGCCATTGCCGTCTCGTTCGGAGCGCCGTCTCGACTTCCGCGCCAAAGCCGGTCGACGCGAACTCATCGGGCTCCTTCCCAACGAGCCTGCGATCGAGCCAGATTGCCCCCAAAGCCTGCGGCAGATCTTCAAGCCTTTGCCATGACAGCACCGCGAGCCATGAGCAAACGTAATCGGCATGACGCACGGTCGGCACGATGCCGAGCGAGGCACAGCAAAATGCCGAGGCTATCTCGGCGATGATCTCCTCGAAGCGTATTTCTTCGTACCGAAAGCACCTGACAGATCGCGGTTGAGACGGGTAGAATGGCCGCTGGCATGCGCCAATTCGTGAAGCGCTGTCCGATGCCATTTGATCAGTTCGAAATAGGCAGCCGGTTGCCGCACCTGAACGTAGTCCTCGGAAGGACAGTAAAAGGCTTATTACCGCCAATCCGGAAATCGATGCCGCTCGCAGCGATCAGCGCTTCGACCTGCGGCTCTATCACGCGGCAAATTGCCGGCACGGAGGCGACCTGAGTCATTTACCTTCTATGTTGTCGTACCAGTCGTGTCCGGTTGAAGACGTCGATGTGGGAAACCCGACTACAGCAGCTAAGTCATTTTCCGCGGCTGCTGCGGCAAACACGTGGTTTTTCTCTCTTCAAGCGACGCCCGCAGGCCTTCGCGTGCGGCACGCCGATTGCTGAGATGAAAACCGCCGCACAAAAAACGTGGCGAGCTGGCCCCAGGAGTTCACAATGAGACTTGCTTCATTGACCCTGATCAATGCGGCGTTGAAGCTGGTCGTAACTGCACAACCGGCAGAGATCAATGTGGCAGTCGCCGCCAAATTCACCGAACCGACCAACGAGATAGTCGCGAGCATCAAGCGGACTCCTGGTCATCATCGGCGTTAAGCTTCGGCGCGAATGGCCAATGTCATAGCCAAATTATGCAAGGCGCGTCATTCCAGATCTTTCTCTCGGCCGAGGATGCGCGACCAAAGGAGCTGGTCGTGGATGGGATCGCCGTACCGGAAAGCCGCCTCATCTGCAATACCGGAAAGCTCGTGCTTTGGAAGAAGCCTGCGGTTTTCGTGAATGGCGCGGAGATGCCCAAGTCGGTGGCCTTCGCAGAACTGTCGATCTGCAATCCCGCCACGACGCTTTATGACGTAGTCGCAGTGGAGGCGGTGAGTTCGCCCGGCGTTTCTGAGACCATGCATCCGAAGGGCGTCGAGGGCGCGAATATCACGCGGGCCGATCAATACGAGGCGGGCTATGACGAGCTCGCCTTTGTTGACAATGAGGCCGCCTCGCGCTGGCTGATGCGGCAGGAGCTCGATAGACCCATTCGGCGAGGTGCCGCGCCATTGAAGAGCGGCGCCGACAGCAAAGCGGCGCAGGGCATCATTGACTTTCCGAAAGGGCCGGAGGCTCACGCGATCATCGAGCGCTACGGTTAGATGCCCGAGAACCAGAGTTGGACCGCATGAACATCGTCTCGGCTGGCATCTGCCCGTCGGCTAGGCTGACGGTCAGGCTCGCCAGCCTCACGACCGTGGTCCTACCGCATTTGCACGCCGTTCTCTTGGCTTGGTGATCTTCGATTTTTCTCTGATCCTAGCCATGGCTCTGATCGATAGCGCAGCGCAGGGATATGGTACGGATGACCCACTGGAGCAAACCAAAACCACGCGTGATTGAAGGCGGTAAAGCCAATCGCCATTGCGTCCTGATGCTTCGCAGCCGCGGACAGCGTGGAATTTTTGGCCGCTTGCGGCGATCCTCCTCAACGCGCTCCTCTGGGCCGGTATCCGCTGGGTCGTCGGGGCGTTCTTATGAGCGAGATGGCGTGACGGAAGCAGCAAAAGCTAGCGCCACATGGTTGGCGCGTTGGCAAACGCCCTCTGGCTTACACCCCTCTCGTGGACTGACGCTTCTCCGAACGAGGCCCACGATGCAGCGTATGCAAGTTAACGAACGCCACACACGCACGCCCGGAGGTTGTTGACCACGCTGTTCCAGAACCACAAAGAGCGCTTTTGATCTGGACGCGCGGCAGTTCACAGTGTCCCACTTCGCGCACCGCTTTCGCCGGGTCCAACGGTGAAGCTCACGTCCCGCAAAGCCCAAAATTCTCGGTAGTAGCGACGCGGGGTCAAGCTCTTGCCGGTGATGCGGGCGAGCGGAGCGGCTGCCCGCTGCAAGCGGGGCACTATCGATTGCTTAAGGCGATCGGGCGGAGATTCGAAAATATGATAGCATTTGCTCAGCCGTTCGACTGCCACGAGAGCGTCAGAGGACATCGGCGAATCCTTTCCGTGTCTTCTGAAACGATCCGTATTCTCCTCGCCCCGCAGTCTTTCCAGCGCGATGCGGACCTTCTCCTCCGCCGAATACTGTCGGCGTCTGGCGCCGAATGTCCTTTAGCACTCGTTCTGCCGGCGCTTTGCCCGGCCCGGATTTCTGTTTCATCTTCGCTCCTGGTGGCTACGATGAGCCAGAATCCTCCCTCCGCAATTGGCGAGAGTCTCCTAGGCTCCGCCTGACGCCTCATCACTGATTTGGCTAAAAAGCAACTCCCATTTCTGGGAGCGCTTCGGCGCGCTTCGCGCCTATTGCTCGGCGGTTGCGGATGATAGGGCCTGTGCCGCTCAGGGTTGATGGTCTGGAAGTCGGAATCGACGGCTGCGGTGAAACTGAAGCGCCTACTTTGGATCGTCAATCCTAAGAGCCTCATGGAGGCCGAGGTACCCATTCTAAGGTCCCTCGGTTGGCGCGTTTTCATTCCGAAGGTTCTGCGGGCCGATAGCGGCTTCCGCAGCGGCCGCGTCAGGCCGAATACGTGCCAGCCTTGGCATCGCCCGGAAGCCGACCTCTCCGTCCTAGAGCGTCACCAGTTTTACGGGCAAAACAAATGGTCCGATGATGTTGCCGAGATCATCAACCGGCACTTCGAGGTGGCCATTATCCACTTTTCGGGATTTCCACCGAAACAACCTTGGAGGCCGCCAACAAAGTTTTCGAGGGCGCGTCTTCCGGCGAGGCGTTTGGCCGTGAGGCGCCGCAGTCCTACAGCGGGCGCGCGATCATCATTCCGGCCAGCGCGACCTGATGGAGCGCATCCGTGCTCTCGGCGCTCGTCTGGTGTTCGCCCAATGCTACGACCCGATCGTCAGTGGGAGAACGAGTCCCAGATGCCGCGCGCCAAGACGATCTTGATTCCTCTGGCAGGAACGATCTTCAAGCAAGCCAACACATGGAAGGAAAGCGACGGCTGATCGAGCGCCGCTTTCATACGTCCTTTTTGCCGTACGGCAATCCGGTGTTCATGCTGGGCGCAGAAAAACCTGATCCTCATGGCCTGCCGGCCCTAATGTGGCCGCGTAGTTCACGCCATTGAGAGGAAACTTTATCTCCGGTTGAGACGCACTCGGCAGCAGGTTATGCAAGCGCATTCCTTGCATGAAGTCTTCCGACGCCCATTGGGCGCCGTGCTGGAAGTCGAGGGCAAGGTACATTGATAGATTCGGCAGCGGACCCGGCTCGCAAGCCGACTGATCTGCCGGGCTTGAACTAGATGCCACTCCCAACGGAGCGGGTTCATCAGCATTCAGTAGCCGCCAAAGCTCCTTCGGAGAGAACTGCTCAAGATTTAGAGCGAAGTACTCTGGACCGGCGGGGACTGGCGACGGGATGGATCGATCATCCAGCATTCGCTGAAGCTCGCCTGGAGAGAACTGCTCTGGATTGAAAGTAAACTCTTCTGGATCGACGGAGAGCGACTGGGCAGCGTGATCGTCCTGTCGTCCGCGAAGCTCGTCATGCAAGTCCCTTTCCAGTCGCTCAAGCTCCGCTGAAGGGACGGAGACTGGGGACGGGATGGATTGATCATTCAGATGATCCAGCACTCGCCGAAGCTCCTCCGGAGCAATCTGCTGTGGATAGAACGCGACGTGCTCTTGGACGAAAGCCGACGGGGCGGATTGATTATCCCGCCGTCCCTGAAGCTCCTCTCGTCGAGTGTCAGCTTCCTGCGACCCGCTGTGCTGCGCAGCGGTGGCGCCGACGCGCCTCCGCTCCATCACTACCGCCTCTTCGGGATTGATGAGGGCCACGTTCAAGGCGTGAAGATTCAGCTTGGCGCGGCGTATGATCGGCGCGGCTCCTGACCGCAAGGTCCGGAGATGGTCTAATGCCCTAATGAGGAGCCTCGGATCACCCTTTCCGATGTACTCGTGCACGTCACTGCCATTCAGCGAATTACTGTCGAGCCGAGCAACAATGCTCGGTTTCTTTTTTGCGAAGAGCCAGCGGCTAAAGCCAAGAAGAGAACTTACATACCGCTCGGCAGTGACTTTGGCGCTCCCGTCCTTGATGAGGGCCTCCCCAAGCCCGAAAATCGCGGGAGCATCATCGGAATAAAGAGGCCGCCTGTCGTGCCGTATCAGAACCCCCGTTGACTGAGCCGGCTGCAGCGCCGAGGCTGGCGGCATTGCTCCACCACCTTCACCTGAATTGGCGATCTCGCTCAGCTGCCGCTCAATGGCAACGCCTTGCGGATTGTTTGTGGTCCTCGGCCTCTTCGCTGCTCTCAACCCAGCTGTATCACGCTCATCGTTGATGAGGACCTCCTCCCTTGGCAGGATATTGCTCCTTGCAATTGCACCCATCAGCCCGTTGGGGGACTGCTGGCCGTCGCTAGACACATTGGTACGGAGGCCACCGGGCGGCCCCCGATCGGGCATCGCGGCACCGGCTGGGCGCGCCTGGTGCAATTGCTGCTCAAAGGCCCCTTGGCCGACGTCGCTCGCTTCGGGCTCGTGCGAGACGGGGGGCTCTACCTGCGGCCAACCTCTTACATTGAATGAGTCAAAATTGTGCGGGTCCATCGCAGCCTCACGTTTACAAATCACCTGAGCAACCTTACTCGGGCAAGCTTTCGAAAACCTGACGAGGCCGTCGCTCGTGAAGTACTGCATCGCCACATTCGCAAAAAAAGAGACTGCCCCGCGGCTCTCAATGGTCAATCATGGTGTCGAAGGATAGTCACAGCTTGCACGACGTCGAGTCCCTTCTCCTGTGCCGCCGCTATCCGGCTAAGTCCGTGAAAAGCTTGGCCGGCGCACCAGGGCTCGAACCTAGGACCCGCTGATTAAGAGTTGTTGATACTCCTTTTCAGCCCAGTCTTAGCCAAAGATTCCAGAATCCTTGTATTTCTCAACGCAAACGAGACCAGTCTCGTGAAACGTTCTCTGCCAACTTAGTTTGGATACGAGATCTCGTATTTCCGCCGGTAGTGTTCTGACTCATTCATTCGCATCCCGCTTTTGCGATGGCGAGCGTTTTTTTGGCTCGGCGGTGCTTTGCGAGGATGGATTTGGCGCTGGCGGTCCACCTGAAGGGCTTTGGGTTTTGGTTTCGATGCTCGATCCACTCGTCAATCGCGGTCTTGAGTTCGGTGACGTCGTTGAAGGTTCCTCGCCGGATGCGCTGGCGAGTGATTTCGGCGAAGAGCCGCTCGACGAGGTTGAGCCAGGAACAGGATGTCGGCCTGAAGTGCAGCGT
>NZ_PYCN01000092.1 GCF_003062295.1 Bradyrhizobium algeriense
GGCGCAATGTACGAAAACAGTCCGCCCTGATCCGTAAACCTGCCCCGCATGATCATCTCCGCCGATTCGAGATGATCAAGTGAATCATCAAGCCCCCTCCGTGGCGAGGGGGTTCTTCAGCAGACTGTTAGATCTGTTGGAGCTGCTGGAGATGGAAGTCGACGGGCCATCGTCAGCCGCGGGGGAAGTCGCCCCGCAGCTCGCCTTGCTGCAGGCGTCTCCCGCGGCAGCCATCAACGACAACGACTTAAATCTGCTGGAGCTGCTATCGCGGGAGACGGAAATAGACGGATCACGGTCGCCCCCCGGGGAAAGGCACCTCGCAGCACACCTCGTTGCAGGCGTCTCCCGCGGCGGCGGCCATCAGCGGCAACTATTTTGAGCTGCTGGCGCTGCTGGAGCGGGAGATGGAAGTCGACGGGCCATTGTCGGCAGCGGGGGAAGACGGTCCGCAGTTCAACTCATTCCAGGAGTCGCTCGAACAACTGCTCGTTGTGCCGGAGACGCCATTGGAATTAAATTACCACTGTCGCCTCTACCGGACCCCGATGGCAGTTTGAATTTTGATACGGCCTTACTTTACGAAATGCGAAACGATGCTCACGACAGTCGGGCTTCGTGCGAGTTGGTTCAGCCGCAACAGTCATCCTGTCCGGCAGCCGCAATACCGGCTTGGGCGCCGACGGATGATTTCGGACACATTGTGCCCTTGGGCTGGAATCATGGGTTCCAACCGGCCCCCAACGTCCTGATCGGCGCACTGAACCGAACAGGCGGCCTCCCGGGGCCGTTCCAGGCGACAAATCTGTTTATTCGTGGTCAGCCCTACACGGCGCAGCTGGGGGCAGGGATACGGGAAGCGACCCCCAACAATCCGCTCGGCGCAAACATTAATCTGATCCCCGGAATTAAGGACGGCTAAAGTCCGCCAAGCTGTGGGAACTGAGCAGGCAAGGTTCGGAATGTGCCGTCGCCAGTCGTCATCCCGCGTTGATCAAACCGCGATAATTTGCAGTCCCGCATCACGGATTGAACTTCAGCATCTTGACAAAATGCTCCGCGTCCAGCCCCGCCCAAGGCATCGTCGAGCAGGATCACTCCGATCGAACCGTTTGTGGGATCGGGAGACGAAGCCTTCGAGGACACGGCGGCGGCCATGGCACGCCGAGATCTCGGGCCGAGCGATCGGCGTTCAAAAGCCGCGCGAGCTGCGGCATGGGCACGTCGGGAAATAACGTGACGTCGGTTGCACAAGCCTCATGGTCGCGTTCTCGCGCCGCAAGGCTTTCATCCTCACGCGTCTTCGCGGTCTCGAGCCTCTGCTTGTGCTCGCGCCAGAAGTCCCGTGCATCGTTCAGGAAGCCGAGGACGCGCAAGCGCACCCCGTGCGCAACGTCATGCTCGGGCAGCGCCCTGGCATCCCGTTCGAGGACCGCGGCGGCCAGCACCTGCCGCGCGTCGGAAAGATCCCTCGCCGCGTCGGCCACTATCCTCTCGGCGTTGCGGGTCGCTTCGCGACATTGCGACGACTTCTGTTCCAGCTTCGTCCGCTCGGCCTCCAGTTCTAATATCTGTTGCGCTTTCGCGCAATCTCGCTGGCCGCAGAGATCTTTTAGCGTCTTGCGCATGTCGGTTGCGGTCGCCATCGCTCGCTGCAGCTCGTCGACGACGGATCCGAGAGCGACTTGGAAGGGGGCCTGGCGCCTGGCCAACCAGCACATTGTAGGCCTTCCAGGCGGCATCATAGACCTCGCGTTCCTTTGTCGCCTCACGCTCTTCGCCGAACAGTCGCTGCAATTCGTCCTTGGCGGCCTCGACGGGCCTGCTCGCGTCCGCGCCGGTGGCCGAGCATGCCTCGGCGCCCTCACCTTGAAGGACGCATAGCGGGTCGCGCGCATCAGATCCGATGGGACGGCGTTGGACTCCCCTTCAATCTCAATTTCGGTCCGGGACACGCTTCACCTTGCCAAGCTACGCATTCACGAAGGCGCGGGCGGTGGCATTCTCGGCTTCGATCACCGCGGCCAGGGAATGCTCCGGTGCGAGCGGGTTGTCGTCCAATACTTTCGGCTTGACGATCTGGATTCCCGTGCTCTGGGAGGAGTTCCGCCTCATGCGGACGGCTTCGAGGTAGCGGCAGCCCTCCATGAGGATCATCGCCTCGCACGTGTTGCCTCGTAGCCGGCCAAGGTTCTGGTGCCGGCATGAGACGCTCCAGCCAGCTCCATCAGCCCAAGCGTGTCACCGCGTCGCAAAATGCGGACGACCCCTGAGTCGATCCCGAAGTGCCTGCCGATCGGCGACGAGGTTGTCGAGGTGAAGCGGCTCGTCGTCAGGCCGCTGTCCTTCCGCCAATCGTCCAACCAGCGTCCGTGTGGCGTCCAGGACAAAGACGCCGCAATCATAATTGTTCCCCTGTCGGGCCATGCGGGCTGGTTCAAGGCGAGTGCCCAGCCTTCCTGCGAGTTGGCTTGCCCCGGTGCTGTTAGATCTCCGGATGGAGTTGTAGTGATAGGCAACCCTCCCTTCCGGCTCGCGGCGATCAACGAGCAGCAGCGACCAATGCGTACCGCCGCCACCGACACCGCCATCGTTCACTGGCACGAACAGGAAGTTGGCGGTATCGTTACCATCCTCGTCGTTGACGATCCCCCGCAAGGTTTCCTGCCGGGTGTCCTCGTCCTTGGTCAAGCGCAGCAGATGAGCTTGCGCGGGCCGCAGGAACCGCGTCCGGGCGGCCAGATCCGAATTGTCCCTCTGCAACTCCCGCTCAAGCAGTGTGTAATCCGCCGTGATATGCTCGTCACCCAACAATTCCGTGGGACCGAGCACCAGCGGAGGCTGCAGCGGGATGCCCGATCCTGAGGCCTGTCCATCCGATTGATCCAGATGGCCGGACAACTTTTCGCGACGACTCCCTCGGAGGGCTTTGCCAACCCCTGACTTAAAACACGACCACAGCCCACAGCCTTTGGCATTCTTCGTCGACATCGCAGACGTCGCAGCCCTGGTTGATGACGATGTTTCTCCCATATATCCCGGGAAGCTTTCGATGCCCGCCCCTAACGGCTCGTGAGATTCGAGTCCATGTCCAGGGATGAGCAGAACGCCAAGTCCTCCCAGATTGTTTGGGGTCGCCTCCCTTGTTCCTTGCCCCAACTTCGTCGTGTAAGGCCGACCATGGATGTAAAAATGTGCTCGCGACCGGAGCGGTGTCGTCGGCAGGAGGCCTTTTCTGTTCAGTGAACCGATCAGGGCATCGGGCGCTGATTGGCAACTATGGTCCCATCCCAAGCCGACGATATGTGTGAAGTCCTTCGCACGTGGGAAGTCCTCCGCCGGCACGATGGCCTGTATGTCAACCGGGGGGTGTGACAACTGGGCTGGCAGATCCAAGTGGCTCCAAGCGGCGCTAGATCCAGGAGGCGCCGGTCGCTCAAGATGGCCGAAGGTCGATGATGGCTCGGCCCTTGCAGACCGCGATGGCAACATTGGCTGCGTCCTCCCAAGGTCCCATCCCGGATTGGTTGGAATTGAAGGCGGCATAGTCTCCGCGGTAATCAACCTCGAACATCCGGCGCTGAAGTACCGGATCGGAGACCACGCCATGCGGAGCACTATCACCGTCACTTACCGCGATCAAGTAACGGGCATCGTGGTCCGGCAGGTCCCTTGAATTCATCTCCACAAGAGGGACCAGGACTTCGCGTCCGTCCCGCGCAACCTTCCCCATGCTCATGATCAGCGAGCTGAACGGAGTTAGACACGTACGTGACACGATCGACTAGAGAGTTCCCGTACAATGCGACCGAGTCCGGATCGCGAGCCGCTCGGGCGTACTCCGAAACGCCAAACCCTTATGCGAGGGTCGCAGAACGCGAGCGAACTGAACCCTTATCGCGCGTCACGCAGTCTCAAAACCGCGCAAAATACAAGATCAACGATGCACGGGAAGGCAACTCGATTGGCGCATGGGATACACGTGCGTCTCTCAATTTCCGCTACCAACCATCGAACATCTTGTGATCGTTTTGGCTTAACTACGATTCCTGCTCGTCTGGCGCGAGACGCAACAATTTTGCGGCACGGTCAACTACCAACCCTCGTAATTGATCTCGATGACAGAAACATGTCACCTTCCACTGATGAACGTCGGCCGATCAAACGCACCGGCAAGGAATCGGCATGCAAAACCAATCACAATAATCTGTTCCCGCCAGTGGCTCTGATCCACGCGCTGATTCCTCACTCACTGAAATGCTGCGCGCTCAGGTCTGCTCCAGCAGCGAACTCTCATTCCTCATGGAAGCGCATGACGGCCTCTCCGCCGCGATCGCCGAGCGCGCAGGTTTCAAGGGTCTCTGGGCGTCGGGTTTGTCGATTGCCTGCTCCCTCGGATACCGCGATGCCAACGAAGCGTCCTGGAGCCAACTCGTAGTTGAGCGCATCGATGGACGAAGCAATCTTGCGCGCTCACGCTTACGCCGACGCGGGAGCCGATGCGATCCTCATTCACTCGCGCAAGAGCGCCGCAGACGAGATCCTTTCGTTCGCACGCGCCTGGCGGAACCGGTTGCCAGTCGTGATCGTTCCAACGAAATACTATCGAACGCCGGTCTCTGCGTATCGCAATGCGCGCATCTCCACAGTGATCTGGGCCAACCACTCCATGCGAGTTGCATAGCGGCAATGCGGCAGGTCTGCGGTCGTATCATCGCTGAGGAGACCACTGCGAGCATTGAACCCAATATTGCGACGCTCGACGAGGCCTTCCAACTGTTGAGATACGACGAACTTGCCCGCGCGGACGCGCCGATATCTCCCCTCACCCTGACCGACGGCAAATAGCGTCTCATCCGCGCTGCAACATACGCCGATGTCGCAATTTTTCCGGCACCTCCTGTGGCATCGATCTCGAATTACTCGGCAAAGCCCTGCGGCGTCTGACCGCAACTCTGAACACGTGGAACTGAATTCTTGGATCGGCCTGAGCCGGCTTGTCTGAGTCCTTAACGCCTGGGTGTGTGGACGCGATATCGAGCAACGCTGAAGGGACCGAAATGAATACCAATGCGCCCAAGAAAGGCGTCATTCTGGCCGCCGGCTTCGGCTCTCGTCTAAGACCGTTGACGGATTTGCGGCCGAAGCCCCTGGTCGAGGTCAACGGCACACCAATCCTCTACAATGCCCTGCGAAACCTGGAGGCGGTGGGCGTCAAAGAGGTAACGATTGTCGTAGGCTACCGCAAAGACGACATTCAATATGCCTGCGGCAGCCGCTTTGGCGAGCTCGAAATCAAGTATGTCGAGTCGTCGGTCTTCGACCGTACCGGCAGCGCCTATTCCCTGTGGCTGGCGCGCGACACGCTTCGTTCCGGAAACTGCTTTCTTCTCGAAGGCGACGTCTTCTTCGAAGAGAACGCGTTGCGTTACCTGATGGTCAGCCAAGCAACCGACGTGGCTGCAGTCGCTCTAGCTAGTTTCTGTCGCGAAAGACATTTCGCTCTTTAAAATAAGGGTTATCTCGCGATTTTCGAGCACGTTTTTTTGTTGCGACGTACATGTGCATGGTATCACATTTTACATATGAAGCATGTTGATTCGGAATCGTCTTCGGATGTCGCGCGCTGGCTGCGAAGCGAATCGACGAGTCTTTGGCCTGCGCTTCTGGGCTCGCTGAGCCTGCGTCGTAGCCGGAGCATCCGCAAGAATTGCCCGGCGTGCCGGTCTGGCGAACAGCATCAAAGTTATGTGCTCTACGGTCGCGCGAATGAGCGTCGCGTTGCGGTCTACGTGCCGGAAGAGCTTGTGCCGGAGGTTCAGCGTAGCCTGGACAACGGGCGCGCTCTGCAGGATCTGTTGCACCAGGCGGCGCCGCGATACATCAAAGCGT
>NZ_PYCN01000093.1 GCF_003062295.1 Bradyrhizobium algeriense
ACCGCGTCCCGACCGCTCCTTCAGCACCTCAAGCCGGTGCCCGAACAGAAAATGATGCGGGTCGGTGATCGTGACGTGAGACACGACCCGTTCCAAAATAGGGGTACTCTGTCGTGTTCGGCGAGCCAACCATCGCAGATGCTATCCTCGACCGGATCATCCACAACTCCCACCGTATCGCCCTCGAAGGCGACAGCATGCGAAGGAAAAAAGCCGCGCGCCCCTTGACCAACGTCGAAAACAGCGAAACGAATACCAACTGACTTCAACAACCAGGCAACCAAAAGCCAGCGCCGCCACGCTGTCCGCGATTTAGCGAAACTGCTGTCCGCGATTTAGCGAAACTGCTGTCCGTCAGTTAGCGAAACTGCTGTCCCGTTTTTGCGAAATACGCAATTAGGAAGCTGCGGATGCCAGAGCCAGCCATGAAGGCAGGCCGCCTCTCAAGAAGAGCGGCCAAGGTGCTGCGAGCTCATCAAAGTCATCACAATGAGTTTCTGGCGAGGGTGGTTGCGAACGATGGGCGCCACAACGAGATAGAGTGACACGGGTTTAGGTCCATCGACGCGGGTACAACCACGGCGCAGCCTGCGCATCGCAGTCGCGCGCGTCCCAGCCCAGAGATCGGCGGGTCAGAGGGAAAGGCCGCGTTTGTGCCCAAGGCTCAACGCTGCCGGGACCGGCTATGCCGCTCACGTAGTTGCTCAATTCGCGCTCGAGCGAAGGGGCAGGGCACGAGCTGAAACTGAGAATGATGCCATCATGGCAAAGCGCCCCGAGGCGATCGACAATCTTCGGCGATAGATCCCCCGCAATCTACCCACCTGCATCAGCGGGCAATACGCAAGGCCCATTTCCTCGGCGAGACGGCTTCCGGTGTCGAGCTCACGGCGGCGCGGGCGCTCAATCAGGTTGAGGCCAAGCCGGACCTTGTCGCCGTGGCGGTGGGCAAGTCCAAGGTCTGCCAGCACATCGATCAGCCGCTCGAGTGCCGCGCGGACCTCGGCAATAAGTAAGTTGAATTTCGCGATCGCCATTTCCTTTTATCCAAACGCTCATATTGCGCAGCGCATTTCCCGTGGGTGCCCCTGGTGCGAGCAAGCCTATGCCGCTGGGTGTGCGGTAAAACTTCCCCCCATGCGCCGCCCCGCTGACCCGAGATTGCAGCCCAAGCGCGTTCTTCAACCAGCTTCAGGATAAACACGAACGCGTGAGCCGCCGTCCGTTTCCAGCAACTCGGCCCTGTAAGGCACGCCGCGGATGTTGATATACGTCGGGCGCCCGGCTTCCGGCATGAGGTGCTCCCCCTCTAGTGCACGGACAAGGTAAGGCGGAAGCCAGCGTTCGCGGTGCTGCCATCCCCCGCGGATAAGAAACCCAAGATCAGCTATGGGCTGCCGCGATGGCCCAGCTTCATTCATCGGCCTCGCGCGAGGATGATGGATGAGACGAACGTCCCTGTGCTCTCCCGGCCCAAACGTGGCCGAGTAATGCTCACCGTTGATCGCGAACTGGCTTGGGCCGAACTGGTTCGGCATGAGATTGATGTTACTCAGTACATCGATCAGGACGTCCGAGGCCGGTTGGGAGCCGTGGTGCCAGCCCTCGCCGACGATAGATCCGATATCCAGCCGCTCCTGAGGGGCCCCTGATGGCCCAACGAACGACGGCGGTCTGGCGAGGTCAGGCGCCGGCACAGAGTGAGCGTCGTCACGCAATTCATACGGTGTGGGCGGATTCAAATTAACCAGCGGCTCAAGACCGCCGTAGACGTCTGACGAGGGACGCCTCGCAGATGATAGTGACGCGGGTTCTTGCATCTGCTCTCTAAACCAATCCCAAGCGCCCGCGCTCGGGGTGGCTGGCGTTGCCGGAAGCTCCTGAAGCGAGCGCGGTTGCGGGCCGCGGTGCGGTGTGAACGAGGATGACGCGGGTTCTTGCATCTGCTCCCTAAACCAGTCCCAAGCTCCCGCGCTCGGGGTGGCTGGCGTTGCCGGAAGCTCCTGAAGCGAGCTCGGCTGCGGGCCATGGTGCGGTGTGAATGTGGACGACGCGGGTTCTTGCATCTGATTCCTAAACCATTCCCAAGCTCCCTCGCTCGGGGTAGCTGGCGTTGCGGGAAGCTCCTGCGGCGACCCGGGCTGCCGAGCGCCTTCCCCGGCGAGCGGACGCGCGCTCTCAGGAGGAGGTAGCCCCAGCGCTCTGTTCGCCTCGCGGACTTGCTGGTAGCGCCGAAGCCTGAGCAAATCGGCGTTAATTTTGGTGTCCGCGGTTTGGTTCCTATACTGCTCAACATCTTGGGCCAGCCCATTGTCATTCAGTCGGCCAGCCATGGCCCCTTTTTCGCGCGTTTGCAGCCAATCGCTCAACCTGGAAAGGCGGCGAGCCTGTCTATCGACAGTCTCCGGCTCAATCCTGCGTGTCGCCTTTTCCGCCGCGGTCCACATGTCGATGAGGGTTGCGTCTGCCGGATAAGGAGCCAAGCGCCGGATATCGGCTGACAAGGCCTTTCCGGCGCCGACGTCCCGGAGCTTTTTCAATGCCGCTTTGATGCGCCCGCTGCGATCCTTCGCATAGGTTTCCACATCGTCATCCAACCCAGCTTCCAGCTCAGGGTTGCCAATTCGATCCGCGATTGATGGCCTCCCGTTCTGGCTAAGTCGGCCGCTCAAATGGCGCAGATCGGCTATCGCATTTTTGATGGTGCCGTCGCCCAGTACTTTGCCGGTGCCGTCGTCCCGGGTGACCTTGGCTTTGCTTTTGAAGTCCTCAAACAGCTCCTCGTCCTCCTCAGGGACCCCGCGTGTTCGGCCGGGCTGCTTGGCGTAATCCACGCGAAACTTCGTTGAAAAGACCTCTTGCTGAGCCGTGGAGCCGGACGGCTTTTCGCTGCGACTCGTCCCAAACGCCTTTCCGACACCTGACTTGATACGCGACCACAGTCCGCGATCCTTGCTGTTCTTCGTCTGAACCGCGGGCCGCTCCTCAGATGGCAAAGTGTAGCGCGCACTGCTGAACATATCATCCCGCAAATTGGACTGCGGCGGTACTTGGGCCGAATCTCGAAAGTGAGCTCGGGGGATGTCTACGCTGTGGCGCGTGCTGCTGAACGAGGTGTCCCTCAGCCGGGAGTGTGGCGGCATCCGCACCGAACCGCCGAAGTCAGTGCGCCGGATTCCTCCATCGCCCTTTGCGGGACTCTCATCAGGCGAACTAGACCTTGCGGAGCTCTCATCAGACGAGTTGAGTTGTAACTCGTTCATCTGCTGCTCAAAGCTAGCTTGCTCCCTCGTGTTGCCCGATTGCTGCCCCGCGCGCGACTGTTGATAGTACGCTTGTGCGAACCCTTCCACATCAAAATCAAACAGGTTAAAATTGTTATTCGTTCGCTCCATGGCACCTCACATCCCACAGCAAAGCTCGTATCTGGCGCACGGTAGGGTGATCGAGTGAAAGCGGTGGAGCCTTCGGCCGAGATTCCGACTGTCGAAGCCTGAAGACAACTGACAATCAACAATCGTTTGCCGCGACCGAGACCGCCGCCACGCCCCTCCGATTCCGAGATCAAGCAATCGGGTGTTCATTTCCTGATGACGTCGCCGTCTAGATATCGAGGTTCTCATGCTAGGAGAGTTACCTGATGAGAAGCTGACGAGTCTCAGAAGGCCACAATGAGCTAATGGCGACCGCGTTGATTTCTCCAGAAATCTGCCGCGTACCCGCCATGTGATTTTTTGGCCCAAGCCACGCACGAGGCCGTCCCGACACGAAGCGAGCAAACAGCCTCGCCAACCGCTCGGGCATTATGTCTGCAAGCAATACGATCAACGTGAAGAACTCCGTATCGGGGGAATTCTCCACATGTGGAGCCCGACTCAAGACGACGGCTGTGGCATCGCCATCAATTCGAGATCGCGGAACATGATGTAATTCTGCCGGATCCACTGATGCAACTCGGTGGAGGAATCCTTCTCGTTGCGCAGATATCCCGTGAACGAAAAGCTCAGTCGGTCGACCTAAGTCTTTAGAAATACCGGTAGCGCCGAAAACCGGATTACGCGCGCGCCATCCATGGCTTCAGGTAACTCGCCGCGCAGCATGAATTCATTGTGGACGGTGACCAGCGCCCCGGCGGAATCCGCCACCGCAGCATCTCATGGCTGCGCGAGGAGACGCGGTCGGTGCCGGCGACGAATAGGATGATGGGGGCAACACGGCGGCGGAGCGCCTCCTTGATGAAGCCGATCTCCTCGCACATCTTGAAAAATTCATCAAAGGCATGGAAGCCGAGGTCGATTACCTTGGCCACCCGGTCGTGCAGGATAAGCCGGTCCATCAGCTGCATCTTGCCGTAGGTGTCGATCACATCCGCCGTCTCAGGTGATGTTAGGGAGGTAATCGACCAGTGACGGCTCCTTCAGGTTGATGTCGAACGAGAGCGCAGTGCCGTTCTTCAGCAGCAAGAACTCGCTCATGAGGCGAGAGACGAGGGTCTTGCCGACCTGCGGGATAGGAGAGCAGATGATGTAAACGGGCGTGGCTAACATTGCCAGTAATATCAAGCGAACTTCGTACGTGGTTCAGTTCTTCAATCGCCGAACGAGCGACTATTTTTCGCCGCCGCGGGTCACTGACTTGGCGCCGGCCAAGTCGGTCAAGTTAATGCGATCATATTCGCGCCAGACATTTGCGAGCCAGTGCCGAACATAGCCGCGCAGCACGAAGGGGTGGTTCGCGGCATCGTCGTGCCGGCCCTTGTTGGCTACGAAGTTGACGAACGGGACGGAAGCAACTTCGACCTGCTCATAGGCCATCTCATTGAGCTTAGGGATCGTCAGCTCGGTCGCGTTCTTGATACGGTGGAACTAGGAGTTGTAGGTCGACTCGTCCCACTGGAAGAATTGAGTGTCGTTCATGAAGTTCTTGACCAGAAAATACGTTGCACCAGTCATGAAACTGGCGGTCTCGGCGATCTCGTCCCGGGAAGCGATGGATGATCCCAAGATGTGGAATACGGCAAAGGTGATCTGGCCGGACCGCGCGGCATCCAAAAAGCCGATGTCGCGCAAGGATGCCAGCGCCGGAGACAGCAAGCCTGCGCGGGCGTCGATCACCGTGACGGATAACCCTGAGTTAAGTGTGTCGAAGATCTTCATCTGATCCGCAGTCGTGGTCATGTCGACGATCTCGGTTATCTCGGGGTGGAAGCGCTTCAACGTTCCTCGCGGTGACTCAGTATCGAATGCGCGTGTCTGCACGTTAGTGGTATGAAATAGTCCAGAAGCGTTCGGGATAGCGTTCGGGATACGGTCGTCTTGCCAACCCCACCCTTGTCCGCACCCACCACAATCACAACTGGCTTTGTCATGGAATCCCCTTAAAGCACTCGCTACCGCCGACCGCGACGTGTGCAATCAGCAAATCTCTGCTTTGGATGCGAAGATGGCAGAAACAAGGGATAGTGGAATCTTTGACGCGTCACCAACGCGATTGGTGGGGATTTCTTGATGCGAGGCCATCAGTGACGTTGGGATACGGACGACTAGACGACCGATTCCATGAAACCCGCGTGCTGCAGCAGGCTGGATTGATGGAACGGACGGGTTGTTGGCGGATTCCTCGTTTGCGGTCGGCGAAACGAGGAGCTGTATCATGGCAGGATGGCGGCG
>NZ_PYCN01000094.1 GCF_003062295.1 Bradyrhizobium algeriense
GATCGATGGCGGCAGCAGCCAAACCTGATCAACGTCCCAAGGACGAAATGTCTTGCTCATCCACCGTTTGAATCACGACGCTTGTTCTTCGTCGAGAAAAATCCGATTACTCGGACAGGCTCCTAGCTTTCGACGTCCGCGAGGCGCTGTTCGCGTTGCTCGGAAAGGACCTCACCACGATCGACGGCCTCGGTCCTTACCTCTCGCTGAAGCTGATCGCTGAATGCGGCGACGACCTCTCCTCGTGGCCAAGTGCAAAGCATTTTACCTCCTGGCTGGGACTGGCGCCGAGCAACAAGGTCTCCGGCGGCAAAATGCTCTCGTCCCGAACGCGCCGATCCGGCGGCCGGGCGGCGGCACTTCTGCGCCTTGCTGCCGTGACCGTGGGTCGTACAGACACCGCGCTCGGCGCCTTTTATAGACGGCTCTCAGCGCGCATCGGCAAAGCCAAGGCCGTGACCGCCACGGCCCGCAAGATCGCAGTTCTGTTCTACAATGCTGTGCGATACGGAATGGACTATGTCGATCCCGGGGCCTCGTCCTACGAGACGCGTTACCGGACGCGAGTGGTCAACAATTTGCATCGGCGTGCCAAGGCATTCGGCTTTGTTCTCCAGCCCTTGGAGCCGAAAGTCGGTGCTGCCGTTTCTTAGGAATCGTTCTCCAGCGTCAGTTCCCCAATCTTGGCGTGCAGTGACTTCACATCGATGGCGGGTAGCGCCACCGCGTTGCCGCCCCCAGGGCCGAACACGTCGGCGGCCCCGCCCTCAAGCTGCGCTTTCCATGATGCGATCTGATTGGGGTGGATGTCGAACTGCTCCGCCAGCTGAGCCAGTGTTCGGTCGCCTTTGACGGCGGCCTGCGCCACCTTCGCCTTGAAAACCGGTGTGTGGTTCCGGCGTGCTCGTCTGCTCATCGTTTCTCCTGATTCGCGGGCCAATCTTGCCCGCCGTCAGGCAGAAACTCCACTTATCGCATCGTTCAGATTGGTGGGGCCGGCTCTAAGCTTGTCGGCAAGCTGCCGGTCACCGGCGAACTGCTGCGTGGTTCGCTGCTGGAGCGCACGGTTCGTCACAAGCGCGGCTGCCCGAAATGTGCGCGCGGCGAAGGGCACCAGGTGTACGTGCTGACGGTGAGCTATGGCGGCGGACGCGTTCGCCAGTTCAGCGTGCGCCGTGAACGCGTTGCTGAAGTGCGCCGTTGGCTGGACAACTATCAGAAGCTGAAAGAAGCGATCGAAGCGATCTGCGAGCTCAATCACGACCTGCTGGGCCCCGATGCGGCGGCGCCGCGGGGCGGGAGGAAGACCTGCGTGTAGCGCGCCGTCGACGACAAATTATTGTGCCCGAGCAGAACCTGGATGATCCGGATGTCGGTTCCGTTCTCCAGAAGATGTGTCGCGAAGCTGTGGCGCAGCGTGTGCAGCGTGACGCGCTTGGTCAGGCCCGCAGCCTTCACCGCCGACCGGCAGGCGGCATGCAACACGGTCTGATCGATTGGATGGTCTTCGTCGCGTCCCGGGAACAGATAAAGCCGCGGCCGGGCGAGCCGCCAGTAGGTGCGCAGGATGCCGAGTAGTTGGGGCGACAGCATCACGTTGCGATCCTTCGCCCCCTTGCCGTGGCGCACCTGGATGACACCGCGAGCACTGTCGATGTCTTCGATCCGCAGTCCCGCGACCTCGGAGGCCCTGAGCCCGGCCGCATAGGCGGTGGTGAGCGCGGCGCGGCTCTTCAGGCTGGACACTGCTTCGAGGAACTGGACAACTTCGTCGGCGCTGAGCACGACCGGCAGCTTGCGCGGTTCTCGCGCATAGGGAATGCGTTCCGGGATCAGCGCCTCGCCGAGAGTAACGCCGTAGAAAAACCGCAGCGCACAGACGATTTGGTTCAGCGCCGGCCATGATATGCCGGTCGAGACCAGATGCACTTGAAAGGCGCGAACGTCTTCCAGTTCCAACCGGTCAGGCGATCGGCCAAAATAACGGCTGAACTTCGAGACCGCGCTGATGTAGGATCGCTGCGTCGCCGGCGACAGATTGCGGACTGTCATGTCCTCGATCATGCGGCGGCGAAGAGGGCTCAAATCGGCCATCTCAATACTCCTGTCTGAGGGGGTGGGCTGCAACACCCACATCCTCTCAGGCAGGAGGCGCTCTACGCCACCTCGCCGTTCACGCCGCGGTAGCGGCTTCGTTGTGTGCTGGGCATGCTCAGTAGCTTGGAGGTGAAAGTCCTCTGCCCAACCTGATGGAGGTGAAGGGCTAGCAAAGTGCAAGGGCTACCGCCGCGAGGCGGTGTCTGAAGGAAGCATCGAGCAAACGCGTGTGTCGATGGACAAAAACCGAATACAAGGCGCAAGCATCGGACAAGCGGGCAACGTACCGCGAAGTCCATATCCATCAAAGATGCGAAGCGTAGATTCGGCGACAGTGCGCGGAAGGCGGCTGAGCTTACCCCAGGAGATCTGTCCCGTGTCGCTTCGGCGACTGAGAATGCCGCGAGGCATCCTGACCGCGGGGCAGAAGTCAGCAGAGGGCATAGTGGGGTCATGTCGTCGGCGAGGCTAGTGAGGCACTCCATGCCGAAAGGTGGAGTCAACAGATAGGCCGAGCCGGGAACGGTGACTGAAGGCCCGAACGATAGGAGAGGCAAGTAGGACATGAATCTCGAGAGCAACAAGCGGCTGAACATCCAGTTGAGACTGGACTTCTCATCGACGCCGACGGGTGAAGCCCGGCAGGCGGGACGGGAAGACATCGAATCGCTCTCGGTGGTGCATGAACCCGAACGCCCAGCCAACACGAGTCGAATCATGGAGGAAATATGTGAACGAGCAAACTTGAAGCAGGCATTGCGGCAGGTGAGAAGCAACAAAGGCAGCGCGGGCGTCGACCGGATGACGGTCGATCAAGTTGGCGACTACCTGAAGCAGCACTGGCCGTCCATTCGGGAGCAATTGCTGAACGGAACCTACGAACCAAAACCGGTGAGACGGGTGGAAATCCCGAAGCCGGATGGCGGAGGGGTGCGAAAGCTTGGCATCCCAACCGTGCTGGACCGCTTTATCCAACAAGCGGTGATGCAGGTTCTGCAAAGGCAATGGAATCCAACGTTCTCCCAATACAGCTATGGGTTCCGACCGCGTCGGTCGGCGCATCACGCCGTGGCTCAAGCGCAGCAATATATTGCGCAAGGCCACGGATGGGTGATCGATCTCGATTTGGAAAAATTCTTCGATCGAGTCAATCATGACAAACTGATGGGCCAAATCGCCAAGCGCGTCGAGGACAAGCGGCTGTTAAAGCTCATTCGGGCATTTTTGAATGCCGGGGTGATGGAGAATGGACTGGTCAGTCCGAGCGTGGAAGGAACTCCGCAAGGAGGTCCTCTTTCGCCACTGCTAAGTAACCTCGTGCTCGACGAACTCGACCGCGAGTTGGAGCGCCGGGGACATCGCTTTGTTCGCTATGCGGACGACTGTAACATCTACGTTCGCAGCGAACGCGCGGGTCAGCGGGTGATGGAGAGCATCTCGCGCTTCATCACACAAAAGCTCAAGCTCAAGGTAAATGAGGCCAAGAGTGCGGTGGCACGACCGCAGGAACGAAAGTTCCTCGGGTTCTGCTTTACGGCTGGTCCGGACATCAAGCGCACGATTGCGCCGAAATCGCTGGAACGGTTCAAGCAACGAATCCGGGACATTACGCGAAGGGCCAAGGGCGTCAGCATCAAGACGACAATGGAAGAACTGGCCACCTATATGCGGGGCTGGCGCGGCTATTTCGGCTTCTGCGAAACGCCCGAGGTGCTGATAGCCCTCACTCGCTGGGTCCGACTGCGACTGCGGGCCGCTCTGTGGCGCCAATGGAAAACTCCACGGCGCCGCCGCGCAGCACTCATCGCAAATGGGGTCTCAGAGTGGGCTGCAAGGAACACGGCCGGCAGCGGCCGCGGTCCTTGGTATCTCGCCCGCAGCAGAGCCCTCTCTACTGGGCTCTCAAATGCATACTTCAAATCGCTCGGCCTGACATCCTTGTTCCAATCGTGTTAGCGCAACTTCTCGAACCGCCGTGTACGGACCCGTATGCACGGTGGTGTGGGAGGGGTGGAGCTGCGAGGCTCCCCCCTATCCCGATCAATCCTGTTGCGACGATCAATCCAATAAATCTGCCAAAGTAGATCCTATGCAGGCGCGACGGACAGGAGGTTTGTGTTACCGCTTCGGTTTCTACCTTCCCACCAGGTGCATACATAGGAGAGACGCTGATGGAAGCCCGGACAGTGAAGAACCTGCCGCCCGCCGCAACCCATGATGACGCCGTACGCTGTCTTCTTGCAATCGAATTAAGCAAGAAAAGTTGGATTGTTGCCGTCAACACGCCCTTGTCGGACAGAGTCAGTCGCCACACGTTGAAGCCCTGCGATGGGAAGGAGCTGTTGGATCTGTGCGAGCGGATCCGGACGCGAGTTGCCAGAGAAACAAAGCAGCGCGTAGAAATCGTTTCTTGCTACGAAGCTGGCTACGACGGCTTCTGGCTTCACCGCCTGCTCGAAGCACACGGCATCCGCAACTACGTCATTGATCCGGCAAGTCTGCAGGTTGATCGTCGGGCGCGTCGCGCGAAGACTGACCACGTCGATGTCGAGCGATTGCTCCGATCACTGATGGCGTATCTGCGGGGTGAGCCGAAGGTTTGGAGCGTTGTGCGCGTGCCAAGTGTTGCCGAAGAGGACAACCGTCGGCTCCATCGTGAGCGTGGTCGGTTGATTAACGAACGTATCCAACATGTCAACCGGATCAACGGACTGCTCGCGATCCATGGCATCTATGAGTACCAACCTCTGCGCCGCGATCGGATGCAGCAGCTGGAACGGTTGCGCACCGCTGATGGTCGGTCGTTGCCGCCGCGGCTCATGGCGGAAATCCTGCGCGAACTGCAGCGGTTGGAGCTTGTCATCGGAATGATCAAAACGATCGAGATGGAGCGCGATGCCATTGCATCGGCCAAGACTGAGGCGGCGGAGCATACGAGCGCAAAGAAGATCCAGGATCTGGCCACAATTAAGTGCATCGGGCCCGAATTTTCGAACACACTTGTCGGCGAAGTGTTCTACCGCTCATTCGACAATCGCAAACAATTGGCGAGCTATGTCGGTCTGACGCCAGCGCATTTCCAGAGCGGCGCGACGTGCCGTGATCAGGGGATCAGCAAGGCTGGCAACGCCAAGGCTCGCACGGTCATGATTGAGCTCGCCTGGCTGTGGTTGCGGCATCAGCCTGACAGCCCCTTGAGTATCTGGTTCCGCGATCGTGTTGGCAAACTCAAGGGCCGCATCCGGCGGATTACGATCGTCGCCGTCGCACGCAAGCTGCTGATTGCGCTCTGGCGCTATCTTGAGACAGGTCTGGTGCCTGAAGGCGCCGCTCTGAAGGTGTGACTAGATTCACTGAAAGAGGGCGAAAGGAACATTACCGATTCCAAGGCGGATGTGTGACCGGTAGCCTAGCATTACAGTTGCCTTTTTGTTTTGACGTGCGCGCGCTGAGCGGCCGCCTGATGAGCTCTACGCCAGAATGACCATGCGATGATGTGTGCGGGTTGAATACGGTTTCGAGCGAGTCTGATGG
>NZ_PYCN01000095.1 GCF_003062295.1 Bradyrhizobium algeriense
CAACGGAATCTGCGAGCGCTTCCATCGAACCGCGCTCGATGAGTTCTATCGTGTGGCGTTCCGCAAGAAGATCTATCGAACCATCGACGAGCTGCAGAATGATCTCGATGTTTGGGTGACGGCGTACAACGAAACGCGCCCGCATCAGGGACGATGGTGCTATGGAAAAACACCGATGCAAACCTTCCTTGACGCGCTGCCCATTGCGAAGGAGAAATTGCTGCCGGCCGCGTAGCGCCGGACACAAATCTTCGTCGGACACCCACCACGACGAAGAGCCAGTGGTCAGGTCAAGTGCATACTTTTACACTCAAGGTGATGCTGGCGTCCCAGCCGGTCGATTTCCGCAAGTCGGTGCACACGCTGTCGGCGCTGGTGCCCGATCACGCTCGTAAGACCCTCAACATACGCCGAAAACCGCGCCGCCACGTCCCCCGATTTTGCCAGACCCATCTCAGCCTCTCCGCATGCTGAAAATTGCGTCTTTTCAAATATATGATTCCTGTCGACAAAGACCGCGACACTCTGATCCCGGTAGGGACGCTCATTGCTGAGCGCCCCCCGGACAGATCCGGACATGCAGCTTTCCCGCATCCGGCTCCCACCTCGGGTGCTTGACGGCGAAGCGCTGTTCTGGCCAGGGGTGAAGGATCCTCGCTTTCGGGAGCCAGTCATCCGACAGCTTCGTGATCCGCGCCCAAGTCAGGTGGTCCTTCTGGCTGCGTCGCCTTAGCGAGCGCCGCCATAGGTCGATGACGTGGTAGCGGAACGCCTCCAGCACGCGCCCATTGGTCGGCACGGCATGGTAGGCGAAGAAGCCGGTGACGACTTGCCTCAACCATTTCCCTTGGTCGGGGATCGGCTGATGCCGCCGTCGTCGCATCTCATCCTTAATCTCGCTGAGTTTCGCTTGTATGCGGTCGCGTCGCGACTTCCGCTTGAGCAGGAAGCCGCCTCGGCGCGATGTGCCGCAGATGAAGCTGAACCCGAGGAAATTGAAGGTCTCCGGTTTGCCGAGCCCGCGCCGCTCGCGATTGGTCGCAGCGCGGCGGCCAAACTCGATCAGGCGGGTCTTTTCCGGATGGAGCGACAGTGCGAACTCCTGCAGTCGCGTTCGCATCGCGTCCCAGAAGCGACGGGCGTCGTCCTCATGTTCGAAACCGACGACGATATCGTCGGCGAAGCGCACGATGATCATATCGCCCGTAGCGTCGCGCCGTCGCCAGCGCTCGGCCCAGAGATCGAACACAAAATGAAGGTAGACGTTGGCGAGGAGCGGCGAGATCACCGAACCTTGGCCCGTTCCCTTATCATTGGTCGTGACGATTCCGTCTTCAAGAACGCCCGCCTTAAGCCATTTCTGGATCAGGCGGATGATGCGTTTGTCGCCGACCCGATGCTCAACGAAGCGGGCCAGCCAGGATTGGCTGACCCCATCGAAGAACGACCGAATGTCGGCGTCCAGGATGTAGTTCACCTTCGTGCTGTTGATCCCGGCAACCAGGGCGTCCAGCGCATCATGCTGGCCGCGCCCGGGCCGGAAGCCATAGCTAAATCCGAGGAAGTCCTCCTCGAAGATCGCGTTCAGCACGGCAGCAGTTGCGCGTTGGACGATCTTATCTTCCAGGGCAGCCACTGCGAGCGGGCGCTGGCGGCCATCCGCCTTCGGAATATACCGGCGGCGGCTTGGTTGCGCCCGGTACGCTCCCCGATGGACCCGTGCGTGCAGGTCTGCGATCTTGCGATCGAGATCGGCCTCGTAGTCCCGCCACGTCACCCCATCCACTCCAGGCGCCGCCTCCCGCTTAAGCGCGAAGAACGCCGTCCTGAGCATAGGCAGGCTGAGATGGTGGTAGAGCGCGGTGAACCGTTCCTTCTTCCTTTGCCTTGCGGCTTGACGTACGCGCTCCAGCGCCTGTGACACGCTTTCCCGGTCCTGCGCCCGGCGCGTGCTGAGCTGGTTCGCGTTCCCCTTGGCCCACGCCCTTCGCTCCACCGACTCCGCCGCCGGTCGCCCGGCTTTGTTCGTCAGCTTCGTTGCTAGTATGGCGGGGTCTGACTCTCGTGTCCGTGCATCACCGGCTACGGCTCCTCGCCTTCCCGGTGCCGGCCGGGGCGGCCGAACCGTCCCCCGGTCAGACTCGAGATCTCCCGGTTTCCGCGCAAGGAACGTCCATACATGCCAGGGTCTACGACCACGCCGGGACGTCCAGGTGCTCGCGTTATCGCACCCGTCCGCGTCGCCTTCCGCTCTGAGTACAGCGTCGGCTCCCGGGACAATCTTCTTTCGCGGCTCAATGGCTGGCCTGCATGCTCCCCTGCCGACGCTTCGCCAACGCCCTCACGGACGCTGCCGCACGGCTCGGGGCCGATGTGGGGCGCTACTCCTTCATCGTAATGGACTCTCACCATCTATTCCTTGCCGGCCTCCCGGCGCACACTCAGTAAGACTAGGAGGTAACAGCCGGGAGCGCTCAATTGAACCAATATTGCGTTAAACTTGTAGCTGAGCTGCGTCGAGCTATGCAGGACGGTGGGTGATGACGGAGTGAGATAGGCGGCGACGGGTGTCTCAGTGGTGCTTGCCCAACGTCGACCCGACGTTGCCGAAATGAACGTTACGCGGTCCTATGATGTGGGCAATGGGCTTGATCGTCATACGGTTGTTGAGCTTCGAGGGCCGCATCCAGAACGGACAGTTGCTGACGCCTTCAATCATCGGAAGCCTTTGGCCTCGATCATGCCAGCCGCGACCTATGAAGGCCATACCGGCATTCCGCCAGTGTTTGACATTGCGCGAGGCAGTGGTGGCATCACGGCTTGCCGCAATGCTCGTACAGGCGATCCATCGACGATGCCTACTTCAGCAGCGGTAACCGGACAACAGTCAGGATTGGGGCCTCCGAGAAGACTGGCCGCTACGCCGCCGATACGATCGGGTAGCGCGTTAGAATAATTTATCTGCCAGAGTGATGAGTGAGAGAACGAACTTGTTAATCCGAGGGGTTGCCGACAGTCGCTCCCACATTTTGCATTTTCGCATGATCCAGCGTATCCGGCACAGGCCCTGATGCTGCCATGTACTAATGCAACTGGTGCTTGAGCCTCTTGGAGAGATTGTTTTGTCAAAACCCCCTCGAATCATCCTCACGCCGTTCTTCCGCCCTCGCGATGAAGGCGCCGAGGAGCAACAGATGTACGTGGCGGGATTCGTCGATAAGGAGGACGAGACGTGGGGTACGCTGATCCCTCTGGAGGCGGAGATGGTCGAGCAAGCCGTTATGGGGCATCAGACATTCGGGGTTTGGTGCAACTCCGACGGCCGCATCCAACCGCAGCCCAGTAGCGATGGTCTGTTTGAACACCTTCTCAAGAAAGGTCAATTGAAGGAAACGCCTCTCGACGAACTGGTTGCCGAGGCTATCGAAGAGGGAAGGAATGAGCCTAATGATGACATCCTCGATATGTTCGAGACCCTTCATGAACGGCTGGTACGCGCCGCAAGCGCAGTTGCTGACGAGATTGCGCGGCGCAGGCGATCAGATCTCGGCGCGTGAGCGCACAGTGAACGAGGATCTTGGTCACCTTTGATAGCCGGCCGAGCGAAGGATGTTCCTGCCATAGCAGAACACGCATCGACGGCTGACAAAGTCAACGAATCTCGCCATACCTGAAAAAGCCCTGATCGATCACGGCCTGACATGGTGTCCGGCGAAGCAATATGAGCGCGCGCTTGTCGAGAATGGGAGCTCGTCGCGATGGCGGTTCGAAGTCACGAGCCTCGTCCGTGCTGAAGCGCAGTTCCCGGCCGAAGGTGAGCCCTTCGCTGTTGTCTTTACGCTTGAGGATCCCGACGGTGACCGGCCAGTTTTTCGAGAGATGCGTCAGTGGCTCGAGGCGAGCAACGCCGTGGCGCAACATGTTCGAACCGCAACGAGAGTACGTCCTCGCGGTCGATAGTTGAACCTCCTCCGAATTGATGGACACCTGTAGTAGGCTCGAAGAGCTAGGAGAGGTGTTGGATGGAAGGACGTCAACGTCGTTCGTTTACGGAGGATTATAAGCGGCAAGCGGTCGATCTGGTGGCTTCGAGCGGTCGCTCGATCGGGTCGGTGGCCAAAGAACTTGGCCTGCGCGATTCCGTGTTGCGGCGCTGGGTGGAATTGCGTGGGGCTGGGCGAGAGCCGACGGCAGCGGCGCGGCGCCCCAGAACGCAGGCGCCGCTGCCGTCGGCGGACCACGCGGCGGAGATCGCGCGCCTGCAGCGAGAGAACGAGCGGCTGCGTATGGAGCGTGACATTTTAAAAAACCGTCCAGCAGGGTGATGCGCCTGTGCGGCATAGAAACAGCCTTGTGCTATCCTCTACGGCTCGGAGGGTAGCGGCCGTTCGATTATTGGCGGCATAATCCCCGTTAAAAAACATGGTCCATGGGTGCATGCGGGCTTGAGAGTGGTGACGTCGCCCAGGCGGCGATCCCGATTAGGAAGATGACGATTGGCATAGCCCAGACCCTCCTACTCATCATTAATTTGTAAAAGTATGCACTTGACCTGACCACTGGCTCTTCGTCGTGGTGGGTGTCCGACGAAGATTTGTGTCCGGCGCTACGCGGCCGGCAGCAATTTCTCCTTCGCAATGGGCAGCGCGTCAAGGAAGGTTTGCATCGGTGTTTTTCCATAGCACCATCGTCCCTGATGCGGGCGCGTTTCGTTGTACGCCGTCACCCAAACATCGAGATCATTCTGCAGCTCGTCGATGGTTCGATAGATCTTCTTGCGGAACGCCACACGATAGAACTCATCGAGCGCGGTTCGATGGAAGCGCTCGCAGATTCCGTTG
>NZ_PYCN01000096.1 GCF_003062295.1 Bradyrhizobium algeriense
ACACCGAGTTTCCCCAGACCGCGATCTTTGGTCGTTCACACCGCCGCCTCGCGCCGCACATCTATTCAGAGCAGGAGGTCTGCGACCTTATTGCTGCCGCTTCGCGGCTGACTCCCAAGGGCGGATTGCCTCCGGCGACCTATGCGACACTCTTCGGGCTGATCGCCGCTACGGGGCTGCGCCGATCGGAAGCCCTCGACCTACACTGCGGCGATGTCGATCTCGCCGGAGCGGTCCTTACGGTTCGGAACACGAAGTTCCGCAAGTCCAGGCACAAGTGCCTTTCATGACAGTGGACGGCCCTGCTACGGCGGACTGAATGACGAGCCGTTCTTGCCATGATGCAACGATGCGGGCTTGAAACATGATCGACATTGCCGTACGCGCCAGGATTATCGTGGTCGAACAGCTTGTTGTTGATCCCGATGAAGTGGTGGATAATGCCAGCCTCATCGAAGACCTTGGCGCCGATAGCCTAGACATGGTCGAATTGGTGCTCAAATTTGAGCGGGAGTTTGGTTTCGAGATTTCCGATGATGCTGTTGAGTGTATTTTGAGCGTCGGCGATGCGAACTCACTAAGAAACATGCAGTGACGTAGCGGACACTTCCGCAACCACGCCGGGATGCGGGCATCCACGCAAGGCCGGGCAGAGTGATCGAGGAAATCCGAGTGTAATGACGCTACGCCTTTTAACTCCTTAGCCGTGGGAGCGCGAGCGCAGCACTGTCGGTCCGCGCTGCTCACTGCACCAGCTAATCAACCCCTAGGAGCCTGTCTGAGTAGTGACTGGTCAAGAGGGAGCGAGTCTGATTCCTTGCGCAGCCATGAGCAAGGAATTTCGCCCCTGGAAGATCGACGAGGCCCAGCTTCTGCCGCCGAGCGTGCAGGATTATGTGCCGAGGGACCACGTTTCGCGGCTGATCGTGTCGCTGGTCAGGGAAAGCCTTGATCTATCGGCGATCATAGGCAGCTACCGAAGCGGGCTGGGGCAGCCGCCGTTTGATCCGCGGATGATGACGGCGCTGCTTCTACACGGCTATGCGAGCGGTATCTACTCGTCGCGGCGGATCGCCAGGGCGGCGGTGGAGCGGGCGGATTTCATGATGATCGTGGCGGGCGATGCGCCGGACTTCCGCACGATCTCAGAGTTCCGGCGGCGGCACCTGAAGGCGCTGGCCGACCTGTTCGTGCAGGTGTTGAAGCTGGCCGAGAAGGCCGGGTTGGTGAAGCTCGGGCACGTTGCGCTCGACGGCACCAAGATCAAGGCGAACGCGTCCAAGCACAAGGCGATGAGCTATGATCGCATGAAGAAGCGGGAAGCGGAGCTTGCAGCGGAGGTCGACCGCTGGCTCAAGGCGGCGGAGGCCGCCGATGCGCAGGAGGATAAGCTCTACGGCGACAAGCGCGGCGACGAGATGCCCGATTGGGTGGCCGACAAGCAGAAGCGGCTTGAGAAGATCCGCGAGGCCAAGGCCGCGCTGGAGGCCGAAGCCAAGGCCGCAGCCGAGGCGGAGCGCAAGGCGCGGGCCGAAGCCGAGGAGCGCCGCATCGCCGAAGGGGGCAAAAAGAACGGCAAGACGTCCGCGCCGCCGAACACGGAGCCCGACGGCAAGGCGCAACGCAATTTCACCGACCCGGAAAGCCGCATCCTGAAGACCAAGGACGGTTACATCCAGGGCTATAACGCCCAGGCCGCGGTCGATGGTGCCCATCAGATCATCGTGGCGCAGACGCTGACCAGTTCCTCCAGCGATCAGGCGCAACTGGCGCCGTTGCTCGACGGGATCACGGCCAATCTGGGGACCAATCCCGACGAAGTATCGGCCGACGCCGGCTACTGCTCCGACGCCAATCTTCGCACGATCAAACGGCGGCGCATCGAGGGCTACATCGCCACCGGAAGGCAGAAGCACGGCACCAAATCCGCCACCGCGAAAAAGGCTTCAAGACCCGGCTCGCTGATCGCCAGGATGAGCACCAAGCTCAAGCGCGCCGGCTACCGAAGTCGCTACCGCTTGCGCAAGCAGATCGTCGAACCCGTGTTCGGACAGATCAAACAGGCAAGAGGGTTCAGGCAATTCCTGCTGCGCGGCATCGAAAAGGTCAGCGCAGAATGGGCGCTCATCTGCACCGCTCACAACCTCGTCAAGCTCGCAAGGGCCGCCTGAGCCGCCATTATCAAGATAAAACTGCCTTCCCAAAGCTAACTGGACAGGCTCCTAGATGATATGCCGCCCGGCTGCCTGCGTGTCGGCGCCGCTCGACGAGCGCTCTTGCCGCGCGTTCTGCGGCGCGCGCGGAGCCGAAATGGCCGCCGTCAAGGCTGTCGAAGGCGCGTTCGGACGAGAAGAAGCGAAAACCGCGCTCTTCGCTAACGACGATACCCGCGGTTCGATCCGATACTTCGATGACATAGGCTTGCGACATGTGTGCTCAATCGCCGGACTCGGCGCTCCTGTCTGATTGTCGATTGATCTGGATTTGGCGAAACGGTCAACAACAGACGCCGGTCGCCGCCGAGACACAGCGATGGGGCATGCGGCTTCGCATGTCGCGCATCACACTTCCATCGTTCGTTCTCATTGCGGTGACCCTGAGCAGCACAACCTGCCGCTCGTAAATATCCGGCGATACAGCACGCTGGTCAATGAAATGGGTATCCAAAGTTGACGCATCGGCACGACACCGCATTCACGACAGACCACAAAGAAGCAAAGTTATAGCGACCCCGGTTGCAGATGACCTTTCCGCCGGAACGCGATGGCTCCTGATCAACACCGGATCAAGGCGTGGGACCGACCACTGATTCGCACTCGGACAGGTGGAACACGACGAGTCTTGGCGAGGGTGTAATCATCGACATTATCTGGAGTGAACCTTCCTCACCGAGCTATTCGGCGGAATTACTCTTCTGCATGATACCTCGATCCTCCTCTATGTCGCGCCCGCCACCGTCGTCGGTTACAGCGCCACGCATGAAATCGCCCAGATGGCGATGCCGTCACCCACCTGGCCGACGATCTTCGCGGTCTTCGGCGCCATTGCCGTCGGCATCACGGCGTTCATCTGCTTCACCAATGTGGCCGCGCCCGGACCAGCCGGGCCGGGGCTTGGCGCGGGCCTGATAGCGTCACATCGACGTGGGCGGGACTGGATCAGGAATCCAAAGTGCCCGCGGTCCTCATCGTCGAAACTGGACTGAGAGATGTCCCGCGCCGAGGCTCGGATCATCGCAGCGTGGCCGGATTCGTGGCGGTCGTCGAGGCGGTATGGACCAAACGGCGACGGCTCACAGATACGGCCAGCGACTCGTGAACGGGGCGTGCTGCCGTGCGGAAGCGGAGATCCGTGGACTGATCTGGCCGAAGGCCGGCTGAAGCCTCGACCGCCTATGGCGCAACAGCGGCGTCACAACTTTCTTCCCCTGCCGGCTGCGCCGTCATTCCTCGCGAAACAAGAAAGTTTCTCCTTTGCTGTCGAGCCCCTTCGGGGTGCGCCGTCGATCGCCTCCGGCCTGTCGATCACCATCGAGGCCGCAATGGTGCGGGCTCGAAAGACAGAGATCAAGGAGAACCACCATGGCGACCATCGGCACCTTCAAGAAGACCGGCGACAACGAGTACGTCGGCGAAATCGTCACCCTCTCGGTCCGGGCCAAGAACGTCCGGATCGTCCCCGAAACCAGCCGCTCGGGCGAGAACAGCCCTAGCCACCGGGTCTACTGCGGCCGAGTCGATTATGCGTAGCGCGGGATTATGCGGAGTCGTTGGCTGGTAGCCGCGGTTTTCCCGGGCTTTTGTGCCTGTGCCGCTCCGCATAATAACGAGGGCTCTGTCCGCGGCGTCCCGCGATGTTGCGAGACGCCGCGGTGTAGGTCAGCGCGACCAGATCAGTGCAAACTCGCCATTGTCGCCTTCGAAGAGGTTAGCGTAGATGGGCGCGGTGAAGGACGGATCGTCGAGCTTGACTGAGTGGTAAGTGCGGTCGTCCTTCGAAGTCCGGCGCCAGGCGGCACCGATCTCGACACCTGAGACGATCACGCGCAGGTCTGGCGCCTTCTCGCTGGTGGAGGCGGGATCGCTGGGGACGAGGCGCGCCTTGGCATCGATCGCGAGCGTCTTGATGGTGCCGGTATATACGCCACTTACCATCGTCGAGAGGATGCGGCTGCTTGCGAGTTGGACGCACTGGGCGCGCGGGGAAGGTTACACGCTGGCTGCAATCCGTGAGGCGCACGCGGCCTCGTTCTCCTTGATCGAAGCGGGACATCGGCCGCGCTTCCGCGGCGACCTCAACAAGGACGCGGTCGAGTGCGCCAAGCTGTTCATCGCCTACCTTGAGGATCAAGGGGTGTTGACGCGATTACCGACCAAATCGGCGGCGCCACTGGTTCTCGAATTTGCGGCTTGTTCAACCGATGGCGGCACGCGCCAGCGGGGTCGGTTACGATCAGCTCCATCATTTCGTCGCTGCCGGAGTTTGGGACAGTGCTCCACTCGAGGCTGCCCTGCTGAAGGAGGCAGACAGATTGGTTG
>NZ_PYCN01000097.1 GCF_003062295.1 Bradyrhizobium algeriense
CGGACGTATCAGCTTCTTGATCTCTCGAAGCGACGCCGCCCACAACGCAAGCGTCTCCTCAATCGACGCTGCCCGCGTCCACGATCTCCGAATCATGGTTGCCCATGGATTCAGAAACCTTCCAAGAACGCAACTGTAATGCTAGCCTGGCTGCAATACGCCGCAAAGTAGAATGGTCCCATCCTCCTTGGAGCCCTGTGCCCTCGTACTGTTGCATGAGGGACCTTGGTATGGGCTCGTCCCGACCGGATATAAGTTGATGCGGCGAGCGCCGCATGGCGAAAGGGGCTCCGCCTTGGGTCAATTGAACAAATGTCATCGGAACGTCAAAACGGGGAAAGAGGATCCAACAGAAACGCAGTTACGTTTGCAGCGTAATGGGCAAGGACACCAATTGTCGCTCAGCGCGCGCTTTCGCCGTCAACCCCTCGCGCCTTCCGGCGCGACCCTCCGGGCTCCGGGGGGTGACCGCTCAGCGCGGCCAAGCAAAGGGGCCTGCCGTGCCCATCAATGCAGAACTGCGCTCGCACGAGCCCCCTCTTGAAACGTAGGAAGAGAAAAAATGTTGATCGCGAAAACTTCTTGACACGCCAAGCCCTCATATAAGTGCTAGACGACCGATTCCATGAAACCTGCGCTGATGGAGCAGGCTGAATTGGTGGAACGGACAGGCTGTTGGGGGATTCCTCGTTTGCGGTCGGCGAAACGAGGAGCTGTATCATGGCAGGATGGCGGCGAGCGGTCGAATTGGCCATGAGTGATGAAGAGATTGCGACCTTGACGACGCTTTCGCGGTCGAGGATCGAACTGGCGAGCCGGGTGTCGCGGGCGCAGATGCTGCTGGCGTATCGGGAAAACCCTTCGTTCTGCGCGGTGGGCCAGAGACTTGGGGTCCATCATCAGACAGTGCAGCGCTGTGTCGAGCGGGCGCTGGCCGATGGCCCGCTGGCGGCCCTTGATGATCGTCCGCTACCGGGCAAGGAGCCGACGATCACGCCTGAGGCCAAAGCCTGGTTGGTGTCGCTGGCCTGCGACAGGCCAAGGACCACGGCTATCCACATGAGTTGTGGACGACGCGGCTCTTGGCGCGCCATGCGCGCGAGCACGGGCCGGCGGCGGGGCATGCGTGTTTGGCCAATGTGGTCCAGGGAACGGTGTGCAAGATCCTCGGCCGGGAGGAAATCAAGCCGCACAAAGTGCGCTACTATCTTGAAAATCGCGACGCCGAGTTCGACCAGAAGATGGCGGAGGTGCTGTGCGTCTACCGTGAAGTCGAAGTCCTGAAGAAAGCCTCTGCCAAGGGAAAGCGGCGGGGAAAGCCGGTGACGATCGTCTCCTGCGACGAGAAGCCGGGAATCCAGGCCATCGCAACGACGGCGCCAGATTTGCCGCCCAAGCCTGGTGTCCACGCCAGCTTTGCGCGCGACCATGAATACAAACGCCATGGCACGCTCAGCCTGTTGGCTGGGATTGATCTGCTCACCGGCAAGGTCCACGCCCTTGTCAAAGATCGCCATCGCAGAGAGTTCATCGAGTTCCTCAGACTTATCGATGCCGCCTATCCGCCGAACACTGCGATCAAATTGATCCTCGACAATCATTCCGCGCACATCTCGCGAGAAACCAGAGCCTGGCTCGCCACTCGACCAAGCGGGCGCTTCGAGCTCACCTTCACCCCCAAGCACGGCTCGTGGCTCAATCTCATCGAGGGATTCTTCTCCAAGTTCGCCCGTTCAGTCCTGCGCCATATCCGGGTGACTTCAAAACACGAGCTTAAGGAGCGCATCATGGCTGGCATCGACGATGTCAATCGCCATCCGGTCATCCACAGGTGGTCCTACAAACTCGCCGACGCCGCCTGATATGATTCGAACCAAGAAAACGCTAATCTAGCTAGTTTCTGTCGCGAAAGACATTTCGCCCTTTAAAATAGGGGTTATTTCGCGATTTTCGAGCACGTTTTTTCTTGCGGCGTACATGTGCATGGTATCACATTCTTCATATGAAGCATGTTGATTCGGAATCGCCTTCGGATGTCGCGCGCTGGCTGCGAAGCGAATCGACGAATCTCTGGCCTGCGCTTCTGGGCTCGCTGAGCCTGCGTCGTAGCCGGTGCATCCGCAAGAATTGCCCTGCGTGCCAGTCTGGCGAACAGCATCAAAGTTATGTGCTCTACGGTCGCGCGAACGGGCGTCGCGTTGCCGTCTACGTGCCGGAAGAGCTTGTGCCGGAGGTTCAGCGCAACCTGGACAACGGGCGCGCTCTGCAGGATCTGCTGCACCAGGCGGCACCGCGATACATCAAAGCGCTGAAGCGACGGCGCGCCGAAGCATCCAAAAGCAAGAAGAGCCGAGCGGTGTGAGAGCGACAGCGCGACAGATCAGCTTTGCCGATTGGGAGCTGATGCGGCAACGTGATCGGGGCATTCGGCCTGGAGCCGCTGCTGGAGGCGATATCCGGCTTTCTCGACGACCAGCGGGACGTCATCGAGCGTGTCCGGCGGGATCTGGTGCGTGGCCTGAAGCAGCCAGATAGCGGTCGTCACGGATTGACGGCGACACAGGTTCTGCGCTCGCTGGTTCTGATGCGGCTCAAGAACTGGGACTATCGCGAGTTGCGTGAACGCATCGCAGATGGATTGACGCTTCGTCAGTTCACCGACTTCTACTGCGCGCCGGTGCCGAAGCACGACGCCTTCCAGCGTGGCTTCATCCGTCTGACCCCACAAACGCTGAAAGCGGTCAACGATTTGGTGGTTCGGGCAGCGGTCGAGCTCGAATTGGAGGATGGCACGAAGCTGCGGGTCGACACTACGGTGGTGCAGACCGACATTCATCATCCGACCGACAACACGTTGCTATGGGATGTGGTCCGCGTCGTCACACGCTTGGTCCGCCGTCTGGCCAAAGCGCTGGAATTGCGAAGAATCAAGGGCTTTTGCGACCGCACGCGCGCGGCGCGGCGCCGGATGTACGAGATCCAGCGCATGACGACGAGGCAGCGTCACGAGCAGCAGACCCGGTTATACCGGGCGCTCATCGACATTGCCGAGGAGGTCGTAGGAAACGCACGCGCGGGGCTCGAGAGGACCCGCACGATGCGCGGCAAGGACATGTTCGCCGACATGGCCATCGAGGAACTGCGCAGTCAGATCGAGCACTTCTGCGGGCTGGGAGATCGTGTCATCGATCAGGCACGTCATCGTGTGCTCTTTGGTGAGCAGGTAGCTACCGACGAGAAGATTTATTCCATCTTCGAGCCCCATACCGACCTGATCAAACGCGGCAAGGTGCGCACGCCGGTCGAGTTCGGCCACAAAGTCTTCCTCGCCGAAAGCGCGGAGGGCCTGATCACGCAATACGAGGTGCTGAAAGGCAATCCGCCCGACGAGGTTCATGTGGCATCTTCCCTCCAGCGCCACAGGCAGGCCTTTGGCCGTGCCCCGCAGCTGTATGGCTCGGATCGTGGCTTCTTCAGCGAGCAGAACCTTGCCTCGTGCAAGCACGCCGGCGTGAAGGTGGTGTGCATTCCTCAGCGTGGTGGCAAGAGGACGGGACGACGTGAGGCGTACGAAAAGAGCGTGGTCTTCAAGAATGGTCAACGCTTTCGCGCCGGCATCGAGGGACGCATCTCCGTGCTGTTCCGAGGCCGCGGCATGAAGCGCTGTCTCGCCGAGGGACGTGACCGCTTCGAACTGTGGGTCGGCGCCGCGGTGCTCGCCAACAATCTCATGAGGATTGCGGCAATGCTGATGGCGGGATCGTCGCGCAGGCGAAAAGCTGCTTGATAGACCCGTAGGCCTGTCCCGGTCACTCAAAGTGGCCACGGCTCAGCGCATCTCAAGCTGACAGCCGGCGCGCAATACCTGAAACCAACTCAAAAATCATCTGTCCCGAGCTTGCCGGTCCCGTTGCTCTCCTTCATTTTGTGCCCAATCCATCGGCATAACTTGGATCGGCGCCCCCAAATCCGGGCGTTTCGCGACAGAAACTAGCTAGTTTCTGTCGCGAAACGCCTGTTTTTGTGTCGAGGCATGCCATTTCCGCAATAAAACCGGGGTGAACTGACGTCGGATGCCGGCATTTTCCGGGGCAATTGGACGCCGATTTTCGTCGCCA
>NZ_PYCN01000098.1 GCF_003062295.1 Bradyrhizobium algeriense
TGTCCCCGGCACCAACGTACGCGCACGCGTCACAAGGCGCCCACCCACCGATTCACGACCGAACCATGAGGATATGGACTGCCTGGACAATTTATGCGAACGAGGGGCTGCACCGGGAGGACCTCGACGGATCGCGACCACTCGGTGCAGATCGGCTTTTCACGCCGGCGGCGGCGATATATCCGCCAACAAAGAGGCAATCAACGCATCCGGAGCTTTGAACCGTCCGCGCCGCAGTTCCGGCGGAACGACCGCTTCAACCGCCTCCAGCTTTTCGGTGGGGTCCATGCGCAGGTAGACCTCCGTGGTGCGGATATCGGCATGGCCCAGCCACAAGGCGACCTTTCGGATGTCGTGCGTGGCTTGCAGCATGATCACCGCGCAACTGTGGCGCAGCTGATGAGGCGATATCGAACGGCCGCGTAGGGACGGACACGTCTCGGCCGCCGCCCGAGCATGCTTCTCCAGCACATATTCGAAGCCGGCTCGCGTCATTGGCGTCCCTTCGGCATTGACGAAGAGCTCGGGCACACGAACCGAGCCCCGCAGCGTCAGCCACGCCCGCAGATCGGCCGCGGTTTCTTTCCAGAGTGGAAGACATCGCTCCTTGCGACCCTTTCCCAGGACCAGAAGGCTCGGCGGCCGCTGCAGGGATAGATTCGCCATCATGGCCCCGACCAGTTCCGAGACGCGCAGTCCGGCCGCGAAGCAAAGATGCATCATCGCCCGATCGCGTACGCCCAGACGTGTCGTGAGGTCCGGCGCATTCAGGATCGCGCGCACCTCCACCATGATCAGGTGACGGATGAGCTTCTGATCGTGGCGCTTGACGGGGATGGCGTGGATCTGACCGATCTGCTCCAGAGCCGAAGGCACCTGGTATTCGACATAGCGCATGAACGTCTTGATCGCGGCAAGACGCAGATTGCGGGTGGTGGCTCCATTGCCGCGCTCGCGCTCGATGTGAACAAGGAAGTCCAGGATCAATGCCGCATCGAGTTGTTCGATGTGAAGCTGCGATGGCATGGTCCGGATGCGCTTCGCCGCGAAGGCGAACAGGAGCCGGAAGCTGTAGGCATAAGCCTCGCAGCTATGCGGGCTATAGCCCCGCTGACGGGGCATGTAGTCGCGCATGAAGCCGGTGATCAAGGGGGCAAGGAGGGTCATAGGGCCTCCCCCATGATCAAGGTTTCGGCCGCGGCGGCGATGTCGGTCATCAGCTCCGGTGTCGCCTGTAGATACCAGTAGGTGTGCTTGATATCGACATGACCCAGATAGGTCGCCAGGGCAACGAAGTGCCGGGCGACCGCGTCGCGCTTCGTGTTGCATTGCTCCAGAACATGCGTCGCGAAGCTATGGCGAAGGTCATGAATGCGTGGCCGTCGGGACCGCTCCGGAGCAATATTCGCAATCCGCAGGATGCAACGGAATGTATAGTTCACCGTGCTGGAGGCGAGTACCTTACCTTTCACGGATGGGAACAGGTGATCGTCCGATCCTGCGACAAGGCGGCGCCTGTCGAGGTAGCGGTCGAGAGCCTCCACCACGGTGGTGTGCAACGGCACGAGCCGGCTCTTGCCGAACTTGGTGTCGCGGATATGTAGAACGCCGCCGGCCAGAATGTCGCCAAACCGGAGTTCGAGCGCCTCAGATACGCGCAGCCCCGTGGCGGCGATAAGTCCGAACAGCATAACATAGAGCTGCCGGCGCAAGGGATTGGGCTTCTGCCGTCGGAGCTGACCGGCAGCATCAAGGATGCGGGTCAACTCATCCCGGGTGTAGATATACGGAACAGGCCGCGATGCGCGTTCGGCAAAGAGATTAACCGGCACCTCATGTTTGGCATTCTCGGCCCGCAAAAAAAGCGCGAGGCGTCCTACATCGCCGAGGCGGCGATGCCGGGCGCCCCGTGTTGGTGCCATCGTCGCCCATTCCAGCGCCGTGGCCGCGCTGACATAGATCTCTCCCTTTTCCGATGCAAAACGGGCAAAGGATTGAAGATGTCGCGACGGCTTTCGGAGCTTGAAGCCGAGTGTCCGGCGAAGCTCGATGTAACGTTCCGCATCGTCGCTCAGCATGGCAGCCTCCCGACCCAGGGCTGCGCGATCTCCGACAAGAGGGCGAAGTCCACCTTGGCGTAGTGCATCGTCACCGCCGGTGATCTGTGACGTAGAACCGCGCCGACACCGGTCAAACTGACGCCGTGCCGCAGCATCGCCGTGGCCGCGGAATGACGCAGCACATGGGCGCCGCGATGAATGCTTTCGATCCCGGCTCTGAGCAGCGTGCGACGCACGATGCATTTGACGGCGATGCGGCTCAGCGGTCGAACTGGCGCAGCTTCGGTGATGAACACGCGAGGTGTCGGCAACCGTGGCCTAGCCCGCTCGATGTAGGCGATCATCGCGTCGCCGACCTCTTGGGTCAGCGGAAGCCACTCCTCGCGGCGGGATTTGCCTGCAACGGCAATACGCCCGTTTCGCCAGTCGACATCGGCCAATTTCAGGTTGGCCACCTCGCTGGCCCGCAGCCCGAGACGGGCAAGAAGCAGAATGATCGCCTTGTCGCGCAACCGGCCTTCGTCCTCGCAAGCTGCGATGGTGCGGTCGATATCATCGTCGGCAAGGAATTTCGGAACCGACGCCAATTGCCAGTTGGCGAAGCCGGGAACAGCATAATCCCGTCCCACCGGGCATTTTCCAGTTGCCACCAGGAATCGGAGGAACGCGCGCGTCGCAACGGCAATCGATTTGGCGCGCCCGCGGCTGTGCGGCTTGGCCCGTTCAAGGACGAAAGCCCGGATTGCATGAGCGGTAAAAACTGTCGGGTTGTCGCCGAGCGCTTTGAGAAGATCGACCAGGATCGACTGATAGGTATCGAGCGTCGAGTTGGCGACACCCCGTTGGTCACGCATCCACCGCCGGAATGCCGCAAGGAGCGGCCAGATATCTGTCGGCGATGGCGGTGGTGCCGATCGGGGAAGGGTTTCTCGATCTCGAAGATAGCGGATGAACAGCCGACCTGCGCCGGCGTATGCGCGGATGCTCTTCTTCCCTTTGAAGACCGCCGTGGATGCGGTGAGCCCGTCCAAAATATTGTCGAGCGCAAAACCTGCCGCATGCATCCAGTCGGTCCAGCCTGCGAGTAGCCTCACCTGCTCTTCAATGGTGCTCGGCGTGTATCCATGGTCTTGAAGCCAGTGCTCGAAGCCATCGACATACGGTTTCGCAAAGTGCAGCCGACTCTCTACGCTGTTCCAATGCCTGCGCTTCTGCTTCGGCATGATTGCCTCCTTTGTTTGCTGGAGGCCACAGCATGCGGCGTCTCACGTCCTGCGGATCGCGGGGTGCCGAGACAAACCCGCCTGTCCACAGATGATCGGTGCCATTTTGGACCCAGTGCGCATCTCGCTCAGTGTTCTCTCGGTCGCTTCCGAGCGCGCTTCGCGATTGCCCCCCGGGCACGGATGCGGCCGGACCTTCTCGTTCGCTCGGGTGCCGGATGGGTGTGCTTATGCATCACAGAGCGGTTGGTGCCGGGGACG
>NZ_PYCN01000009.1 GCF_003062295.1 Bradyrhizobium algeriense
CGCCGCCATCCTGCCATGATACAGCTCCTCGTTTCGCCGACCGCAAACGAGGAATCCGCCAACAACCCGTCCGTTCCATCAATCCAGCCTGCTGCAGCACGCGGGTTTCATGGAATCGGTCGTCTAGTTATGCGACCTCCTTGCGACATCACTCCTTAAGGCCATCCATGATTCGTCACATCGTCTTGTTCAGCGCCAAAGATCAGGCCCATATCGACCAAATCATCGAAGGCCTTTCGCTTCTCACCACAATCCCGCATGCACGCCGGCTCGAGGTTGCGCGCAACCGCAAGACCGACCAGCTTGGCAACGAGATCGACGTGGTGGTTTATGGTGAGTTCGACAACGAGACGGAGCTCGCAGCATACAAAGCGCACGATCTCTACCAGGAATCGATCAGGCGGGTACGATCCCTCCGGGAGCTGCGGTTCGCGGCCGACTATAATGTAGCCACAGATGCGCGGTTCGCCTCGACGGCAGCGGTAAGCCAAGGTAGTGGGCGCTTCGGGTCCACCGGCGGGGGTTAACCTGGCAATCGATCTCAAGACCTTGCGGGGCCAGACGAGCGTCGCTCTCGTCGGGGTGGGGATTCGTAATCGGAGCGCGTCTCACCAGCACGCCAATCGTCGGTGAGTGACAAGGCGATGCACGTCCGCGAACTGCAGTGGATTGAGCCTGTCACCGCGATGCGCTGTCTCGCGCATCGACCGCACCTGACGTTCCTCGATAGCGCTGCACCGCAGCTGCTCGGGCGCTACTCCTATATGGCCTGCGACCCCTTCAGCACCTATATGGTCGCGGACGGACAGGCGAGTTGCAACGGAGAGACTCTTGCGGGCAATCCGTGGCGAGCTCTTCGCACCCTGCTCGCCAGGTACCGCGAAGAGCATCGTCCCGATCTGCCGCCGTTCCAGGGTGGTGCGGCCGGCTTCTTTGCTTATGATCTGAACAGGACACTGGAGCGACTGCCCGCGCCGGCAATTTCCGGTCAGAGGTTGCCGCAATCCATCCTGCATTTCTATGATGTGGTCATCAGCTTCGACCACCGTGACGAAAAATGCTGGCTCGTCTCGACCGGATGGCCGGAGCAGGATCTCGCACGACGGCGCGAGCGTGCGCGCCGTCGGGCCGATGAGTTTGCAGCGCGGCTCGCCGGCCCAAGGGCGCCGCGGAATGACCTCCCCGCCACAGCGGGCGCATGGCATTCGAACTTCAGCCGTGAGGGCTACATTGCGGCGGTGCAGCGCGTCATCGACTTGATTCTGGCTGGCGACATCTTCCAAGCGAACATTGCGCAGCGCTTCAGCGCCCGCCTGTCGAGCTCATTTGATCCGCTGGCTTTCTATTGTCGGCTGCGGTCGTTGAACCCGGCCCCCTTTGCGGCCCTCCTGCGCTATGGCAGGCTGACCATTGCCTCGAGCTCGCCAGAACGATTCCTCAAACTTAATGGACGGCAGGTCGAAACGCGCCCGATCAAGGGCACGATCGCGCGCTCCGCTGATTCCAAGGACGACCGGCGCCGCGCTGAACTCCTCCTCGCGTCCGAAAAGGACCGTGCCGAGAACACGATGATCGTCGACCTCCTGCGCAACGATCTGTCACGCGTTTGCACGCCGCAGTCGGTCGAGGTTCCAGCGCTGTGTGCCCTGGAATCCTATGCCTCAGTGCACCACCTCGTGTCGACCGTGACGGGTGAACTTGCCGGAGATGAAGACGCCGTCACCTTACTGCGAGCGTGCTTTCCCGGCGGCTCCATCACCGGGGCGCCCAAGGTGCGATCGATGGAAATTATTGCGGAGATCGAGCGGGTGGCGCGAGAGGTCTATTGCGGGGCGATCGGCTTTATCGGCTTCAACGGGCACATGGATACGAACATTGCGATCCGCACGGTCATATTCGACGATGACTTGGCTGTGTTTTATGCAGGGAGCGGGATCACGGCGATGTCGGATCCAGAGGCCGAATACGAGGAGACGCTCGCCAAGGCGCAGCGAATCTTTGACGCATTTCGTGCTGGGAGCTGTGGTGCATTTTGATTGTCATCATCGACAACTACGACTCCTTTGTCTTCAACATTGCCCGCTATTTCCGCAAGCTAGGTGCAGCAACGGCAGTGATACGGAACGACGCCGTCAGCGTCAGCGACCTTGCCGGCCTCAAGCCGCGCGCCGTGGTCCTCTCCCCTGGTCCCTGCACACCACTTCAGGCCGGAATCTCGACCGCCGTCATCCGCGAACTGTCAGGTCGCGTCCCAATTCTGGGCATCTGCCTTGGACACCAGTGCATTGGGAGCGCGTTCGGCGGACGCGTGGCGCGTGCACGTCGTCCCATGCACGGCCGGTCCTCATACGTAGCCCATGACGGCCGCGGACTGTTCAAGGACCTTTCGTCCCCACTTTGCGTTGGACGCTACCATTCGCTTGTTGTTGAGCTCGACGGGTCATGCGCACCGCAACTCGCAGTGACAGCGCGTTCGGACGAAGGCGAGATCATGGCCCTCGCACATCGCTCTCACCCGACCTATGGCGTGCAGTTCCACCCGGAATCGATACTCACTCAACAAGGGCAGCTGCTACTGATGAACTTCTTGCGACTCGCAGAGACTCGTAGATCGTGAGGATATCGGAGAGCGTGTCGCACAATTGCCAGCTGGACGCACGGAAGCGAATTCGTCAGCTTCTGCGGGTCTGATAGGTACTAAGCAGATGGGTCGTGTGGACACTTATATCACATCCACAGCATGATGGCTGGAGAGTGACGACGGCGCAATCGCTTCGGGCGGTTTTTCGAGGCGGGTTGCTACGCGTCGGAACTGCTTGAGCTTGCTGAAGCCGCATTCCACACGATGTTTCTGGGCGTAGAGATGCTTGTCGAGCGGATATTTGAGCCCCCGTGACCGGTGGTTGGGAATGACAGTCCGCTCTTGGCGGGCGTTGGCTAGGCGTAAGTGGTCCGCGTCATAGGCCGTGTCAGCCATGACGACTTCGGCGGATAATCCCTCTATCAAGGCTGCGGCTTGCGGTGTATCACCGTTCTGACCCGCAGTTAGTGTGAACCGCACGGGCATCCCAAGCCTCGAACGACCATGTGGATCTTGGTGCTCAGGCCATCGCGAGAACGGCCGATGGCTCGATCTTCAGACCCTTTTTTTAGCCCCGGCAGCGTGCTGATGGGCTCGGACGATGGTGGAATCAACGATCAGGTATTCGAAGTCCGGATTAGCGGACATCGCCTCGAAGATTCGCCACCAAACAACCTGGGTGTTCAGCGACTGAAGGGCCGGAAAACGCTGTTCCAATCGCCAAACAGCTCTGGAAGATCACGCCAGGGAGCACCCGTGCGCACAATCCAAAGGACGCCCTCCACGACATCCGGTGGTCGCGTCCCGTCGATCCCCTTTGATCGGGCCGGCCGATGATCAGTGGCCCTATCCGATCCCACGCCGCGTCGCTCAAGACCAAGCCGTCCATCATACCCAAGACTGTCCCCCAAAAAGCAGCCTTGAATCTGATTGCCGCCTCAAGGGAATCCCCAAAAGTCCACAGCACCTAATCCTAGAGAGCCCCTCGCCGCGTCCGATTAGCGGCCGAGCTAAAGGCATCATCCCGTGCGCTCCCCCGGAATCAACAAATGAGACCGCAAGGCCATCGATCGGGCGAGCCGTTTTGTGACGCTCCTCGCGAGAAAGTTGCACCATGATCCTTTAAGGTGTTTTGCGGACTTACAACTGCGCGCTCGGTTGTAGTCAATGCGGCACGCTAAGGTCTCCGCTTGATCGTAGGCGCGCGCATGATGCTGCCCTGACGCCGGACGGCTGAAGAGCGCTGGGTCGTCAGGTTCTCGACAGCTCCACATAGCAAAGTGTGGTCTCCGGACGCCCGAAAGACGGCTGATGACACCGGAAGAACATTGGAGTGCCCGATGCTCAGCTGCTTGGAAGCGGCCCCTTGGGAACGTACGGTGGTTTGTTGTTGAGGTCCGACGTCCAGAAGCAGATTCGCAGTTGAAGCCTTGATCGTTCTCGGTCTGCCGTCTGAAATTCCACATCAGATCCGAGCCTGGCTTCGGATCGGCCTAAATTTTCGAAAGTGAGAACGGATGGATCTCCCTTTAACTAACCGACTACATCAACAATCGGGCAACGCGGACCCGCAGGAGAGGACACCGGAGTTCTCGTCCGCAGATGCGGCGGCCTTTAGGCGCCAGCTGGGCGAATTTGCCAATTCAGACCCTCGCAGGCAGCCCCCACTGATCCAGTCGGCGCGCCACCACCGGAACCTATGTCCATGACGCAACCGCGCTGGGAGGACTACTCCCGAGTAGTCGCAAGGTAGCGGCGGTAAGGCGATGCCGGGCATTTCGGTGCCGCAGCCGCTCCAATCAAGTGGGGTTTTCGTCCGTCGCAGAAGGCAGCCTCTTTATGCCGAGGATGCGCCCCTCATTTGGGGCTTGAGAACGCACTCAAGAAGACGGCCACTGAGCGCACCGCCAAGGGCCATGTAGATTATCTTCTCGGCTTGGGCCGCTGGCTCTTTGATAACAACAAGCAGGCCATCGCCGGTCGACTCAATGACGCTTCGCTCAACGATGATGTCCGGCAGTTCATAGGCGACAGCGACGACAGGAGGAGAGTCCTTACCGCGCTAAATTATCTCCGGGCGTCCCAATCCTCGAGCGGTGTGCCGCCGATCGCCGGCATTTGACGGTTCAGCTGCCAAGCGGAAGGAAGTCGGGGTCACGACGCTCCCAATCGAATTTCAGTCGGACCCCGTTGTCGATCTGTTCGAGGGAGCCCGCGCCGGCTTCGAGCTCATCGAGGATTTCCTCTCGGTGATAACGGTCTGCTTAATGGCGTCACCACAGCGACGCTCTGGCGCGAGACACTCAGGTAACTACATCCCGAGGCGCGCGAACTGCATCGACGCGTGCTCCGCCTCGGGAAGGGGGTACCACGGGACAATGCTCAACAACGACTTACAGAACGCAGGCGTGAGCTTGCCACGGTGAATCACAACGTTCTCGTGCCCCGTCGCAGCTTGGGCGCTCTGCCAATGCCGATTGTAGCCACGCTGTTCATTGGACTTCACGTGGCAAGCGGCGAAGTCGGCGTCACCCAGCGACGCCAACTGCCACGCATGCACCGGCCGCTTCGTATGGATGTGCACCCACATCGGGCTTGGCATCGCACCACTACGCAGCGCCTTGGGCTGCAGCTTGATCTCGAACAGCGTCCCTGGCTCGCCCTTCAAGGCGCGCGGTGGATCCACAGACGCCAGTTCCTCGGCCGCCCGCAACTGTTCAAGGTACTTCTGCGACGGAAACGCGTAGGTCTTCATGCAATCGATCGTGATCGCCGCCTTTCGCGCGTTCAATGAGTTTGTCTGTCCCTGAACCTCGGACAACATCGCCTTAAGCCGGACTATTTTTTCGTGCACTTCGGGCACTTGCGCAGGCGTGAGTAGGCCACGTCGGCGAGGCTCCTCCAGCGCGGCTACACAGGCCTCAATCTCGGCGGCCTGCGTCTGCAGGCGCTTAACGACGAGATCCACGACGTGGTCGGCGTCCTCGGGCTTCATCTGGCGCGCTTGCGAGACGGCGCTTTGCTGAGCCGGCAGATCGAACTGCAGCAGCTCGTCCAATCGCTTGAGTAATCCCGTCAGTGCGTTCCTGGAGGGCGGAGCCTGCCACATCTCCAGGTGCCCGGTCGCCGATGATGACGCCCTCGCGCGTGCCTCCTCTGCACTCGCGAGTTTCTTCGTACCCAGATCCGAGAGTACGATAACCTTGGCTGTCGGGGCCGTGGCAGCGTCGGGCCTGGCGAGCTGCGGCTCGCGCAGCCCGGCAGTTGAACTCCTCTCGCCTGCGGCCGGTGCGCGCTTGCCTTTCCCCTTCCTGCGCGCCGCGTGGCCCTCAGCCAATAAGACGGTATTTTCCGGTATCGCAGCCTGGGCAGGCGGTTCAATCAGGACTGGCCTCTTTGGCTGCACTGCCAAAAGTCGCGTGACTTCGTGCGCGGTGACCCATGCACCTTCCACGATCTGGTTCAACAGTTCCAATGGAAGGTCGGCATCCGTTCCGGCATCCCTTAGCCTGGCAACGATGCCGTTCACCCCTGACGCAAATTCCGAAAGCCGCTCCATGACTCCTTCCAGAACGGTGCAGTGCTCTGCGTCGAGTGCCGCTCCGTTGCTGTTTAGAACCGCGTCGGCCGTCGAGAGGAATGCCGGAAAAACATCCTCGATGAAGGTCCCGAGCAGACGCACTCGCCCGTTCTCACCCATGAGGATTTCCCTCACGGCTGGTCCGAACGTGCTCGCCTGCGGCACAATCATGAGCTGCGCGAGAGCGATCCGCGATTGCAGATACATGCACTTCGTATTAAGTGCCCAGCCGGTATGCAGCCGTAGTGCGGCCTCTTCGGCCTTCCGCATCTCGGGCGTAGTGCTTGGCAAGTTGGCAGTGGCCGCGCAGATGGACTGCATCCGTTCCGAGCGCAATGCCTTCTTTCCCCACCACTCCATGCAGGCCAGGTAGTGCTTCGCCACGCTGGAAACCGCTCGGCTCAGCTGGCCGGGCGGCGCGTTGGATTGGCGCATCTGGTCGAGCACGGCTGCTGCTTTCTTCCTGCTCGCCTCCAAGTCGTGGATAGTCCAGGTGGCCACGGCGTTGCATTCGTCCGCCGCATCGAGCGTCTCGTCGCGGAGTCGGCGAGCCTGCTTGTCGGACAGAATGCTACGCGCCATATCTCGGGGCAGGCCCGCGTAGTAGTCCAGAACTGCTGAGCCAGCCTTGACGACTTGATCGATCAGCTCTTGCGCCTCCGACGGGTTCCGGGCTTGCGTGGCCACATTACGACAAGCATCAAGGTCCTCAAGCAGGCTGCGCATTTTTCGCTTTGCTGCCTTGTTCTCGTCGCCTCTTGGGGCTGCCACACCCGAAGTTGGTGGCTGGCTCACGAGCGGCGCCGTTCTATCTTGAGGCCCGGAGCGCATCCGCTCCACGACGGAGTCGAATGATTGCCTGCCTTGCCCGGGGGCGGGACCGGGCTCCGGGCTCAAACTGCTCGATCCCCACGTGCTGTCGGCTCCTGCAGCCCCAACGTGCGATTTGCCAGGTCGGTCAATGCCCGTCATATTCCATCTCCGATATGGGCGAGAATGCGCAGCCTGTCTGGATAGACAGGCTGGCTGACGAGTAGCTGACGAAGGGCGTTTTTCCGGATGCACAAGAAAACCCAGGTACCGTCGGTTGCAATTCCATGGGGTCTGGCGTGCTACTGGAGGCAACGGGGATGACCGCGTCATGTAGGATAGTCAGCTGCAGTGCATCACCGCGACCTGGTGCTGCCTCGCCGTGACCGCCATAAGGATCCGCGCTGTCAGGCTGCGACAGAATCGGCCGTGACGGCGATCCTTGAGACTCCGCCCTATGCCGGCTGCTTTGTCTATAGGGACTTGGCAAAGACCATCCCGAATACCGGAGCGCCGCCACGAGAATGCTCGCGTCCTGAAACGGACTGGTGGATTGTGGTGAGGCAAAAATACCCGGCGAATATCGATTGGCAGACCTTCGGCTGCCGCACGTCCTGTTCTCCGGGAAGGAGATGCGAGTCCGAAGAGCTTACTGATCCAGCGCCGCAATAAACCCGTGTTCGCCATCTTTGGGTTAAGCGCTCCAAGAGCGCCCTGTCGCGCCAGGCGTCGCCATCCGAACAGTTGGCCATACTGAACCGCCGCCGTCCTGTGTCGACAACCTCCATAACTTTCGCATTATTGGCAGTGGGTATGGTGTCCATACTGCCTGTAATCATGCAATAGCCAACCTCTGCAAGGCGGCCGCCCTCGGATGCGTACCTACCGACCGTGCTGCTGGCTGAATATTTCCCACCTCTCGCGTGCGATCTCGCGAATGGGCCGCCGAAGGTGCTCTCCCGCGATATCCTCCGGCGCCCCCCATGTGCTGCGGACTCTTGAGGATTCCCTTGAGGCGGCAAATCAGATCCAAGGCCGGTTTTTCGGGAGACAGTCTCGGTGTGTGGGCCGTCATTCCCAACAACCCGTCACCGGCGCTCAAATATCCGCTCGAAGCATCCAATGCCGAGGAACATCTTGTGGAATGCTGCTTGCAAGCTCAAGCAGTTCCGACGCGTAGCAACCCACTTCGAAAAAACTGCCCGAAGCTATTGCGCCTTCGCAACTCTCGCAGCCATCATGCTATGGATGCGATAAGTGTCCACACGACCTTGGCCGGAATGGCAGCAAGTTACATCAACGCGACGTCTGTGCCGCGATCACGCACTGAACCTTTGGCGGGCAGCAAGCAGCGGCTCTCCGGCTTGAGCCAGATGCGTCAGTGCGACCACGAGGTGTTACGGATATTGGTGACCAGTGGCCAGTTGCGCGGCGATGGCGGTCTGCCAACGCGTATCAGCATCATCTCGCGCCCTGTATCTGTGTTGCCGATAACCGAGCGCCGGGGAGTCCGGCAAAAAGCCCGGCATCGGCGGGTCGATACAGCGGTTGATCACGCGTCGCCCCGTGCTCTCCTTCGATAAAAACAACTGATCGAAATGACGATAAGATGCAGCTTGCCGAAGCTGCCGCTTTTTTGAGCGTGGCTTTACAAGGCACCAACTCTGCGATCAATACTGAACGTACCGAACCGGTTGCTAATTCTGTGATAAACAAAGCGCCATCTTGACCCAAGGCAACGCTCGTACACGTCGAGCCAGCGCAGGACTGATGCGGAGCGATGCACTCGCCATCCGATGCCAGGACGAAGACGTGGCCCAGCTATGCATGAGCTACGAACAGCGTCTGGCGTCCATTGCCAGCACGTCCGGACCGCTCGTCCCGAAGAATGAGCTAAACCTGCCGATCTTACGGCACACCCCAGACGTTGTCGGACGCGAGAATGCTGCCAGGCCATTCCGCCCAACCGTTATTGACGATCAAGGACCAGGAGCCACCGGGTGCAAGCCTGAAGATGCGGCCAAGGAAATGTCGATCAGATAGAGATTTCCCTACGCGTCGAACGACGGCCCTCGATGAAGCAGTCAGCCGGCTTGCCTCCACGGTTGACGTCCGCCCAATCCGAGCGGACTCCGGGCCGACGCAATTTGGCGGGCATGGCCGAAAAGACGCGCGATCGGTGAGCTGCGGTGGTCCCTCAAGGTACATCATGGCGCTTCCTTCAGGCTGCGCTTTGGCTGCCCCTGATATTTGTAGGCGAACTGCTTGGGCATCGGCCCTTTATTGCGGTCCTTGCGTCCGGTCTGCTCCCATGCATGGGCCAGGATGCCTACCGCGCGTGACAAGCAGAAGATGCCGCGGGCTAGGGGTGCAGCAAAGCCCAGCTCCCCGTAGATGACTGCAGTGGCTCCATCGATGTTCATCGGGATGAGCTTGCCTTTGCGCTCGCGCATGACGCGCTCGATCGCGCGCGCAGCGCTGGCATAGCGACCGCTGACGACATCGCCACTGACCGCTGCATCGACTAGTGCGAGCAGCGGGTCAACGCGCGGGTCGACGGGATGAAACCGGTGACCGAAGCCGGGCAGATATTTGCTGCGCGTGGCGGTGAAATGGTCGATCGCCTCAGCGGCAGCCTCATCGATATCCTTGGTCTCGCTGCGGCGCAGGACCTCGTCATAGAGCTCAATCGCCTGCTCCCCCGCTCCGCCATGCAGGTCGTCGAGCGTGTTGATCGCGGAAGCCATCGCGCCGTTGAGCGGCAGCCCACAACTGACAGCCATCTGCGCGATGGCGATGGAAGGTGCATGCGGGCCATGATCTACTGATGCAACCAGCGCAGCCTGCAACAGCCGCTCCTGCGCCGGTGTGGGTAGCTCGCCGCGCAGCATCAGCCAGATTGTCGCGGTGAAGGAAATATGACCAATTAATTCGTCGATCGTGTATCCGCGGTAGGCGATCCGCCCGGGCGCAATGTCGCAGATGGAGGTCCGCCACCAATGGGCAGCCTGCTCTCGCAGCTCCGTTTCGCTCATTCTGTTTTCCAATCTCGTCAGCCTATGTCCTGCCGAAGCTTGCTTGCGTGCAACTCCTGCCCGTTACGCTGCTCCATCCGTCGCCGGGCGGACCCGCGAAAAATGTGCTCCTCCTTGACGTGGCGCTCCGGCGGCACCGCTTGCGATAAGGTGCTCAATTTCCGGATAGGTATGACCGAGCCGAGCCAGCCATCGCTCTGTGTCCGCACCGAGCAAGGGGGGGAGCGCGGGGACAGGAAACGCCTCATCCAGCCGAAAGCCGGGGCGCGTAATGCGTAATGGTGGTTCGCCAGCCCTATCGAGCGGCAGCGTCTCGACAAAGCCGCGCTCCAGCAACTGCGGCTCGCGCAAAACTTGCGGAACGGTCAGCACACAGCCGGCAGGGACGCCGGCGGCATTCAACAGCGCCTCCCACTCGTCCGCAGGCCTGCAGCTCAACGCCGCATTCAACTCATCGCTAAGCGCCCAGCGGTTCAATTTACGTGCTTCGCGCTTTGCGAAGCGCGGATCTGTCTTCAGATCCGGCCGGCCGACCAGATCGCAAAGGGTCCGGTACTGCTTCTGCTCGTTGGCGGCTATATTCAGCGGGCCGGTCGCGGTGCGGAACGTGCCGGAGGGTGCAGCCGTGAAATTCTCGTTCCCCATCGGCTGCGGCTCGACTCCGCCGTTCAGATGATTGGAAACCACCCATCCCATGGCCGCGATTGTCGCCTCGAGCAGCGACACGTCGATGAACCGGCCCCTGCCAATTTGCTGCTGCTCGACGAGCGCCGCGGAGATGGCAAAAGCGGCCGTTAGCCCGGCAATGGTGTCGGAGATCGGGAAGCCGGTCCGCAGCGGAGCCGTGGCTGCATCACCGGTAACACTCATCGCGCCGGAAAGGCCCTGGACGATCTGGTCGTAGGCCGGGCGGGTGGACCAAGGACCGTTTTGCCCAAAGCCTGAGATCGCGCAATAGATGAGGCGCGGGTTGCGCTTGCACAACGCGTCAAAACCGAGACCAAGCCGCTCCATGACCTTGGGCCGGAAGTTTTCGAGAAGGACGTCGGCCTCGGACACCAGCCTGAAAAACACTTCCCTTCCCGCTTCAGACTTCAGATCGAGCGCCACCGACTGCTTACCGGCGTTCACGGCGACGAAGGAGAGGCCCTGAAGGCGCTCTGCCCTTTGCGGATCGGCGCCAAGGCGCCGCGCGAGATCGCCTCCATTGGGGTTTTCGATCTTGATAACCTCCGCGCCCAGGCGCGCGAGATGGTAGCCGCAGAACGGGCCTGCCAACACGTTCGACAGGTCGAGGACACGGATACCGGTGAGCGGCAGGGACATCTGACGAAGCCTTCTTTGCGGTATCTTCGGCCGCTGCGGTTGAAGTTTTTGCTGAGGTCGATGTTGGCGGTGGCGATCCTGGAGTCGAAATCGCTCAACACAGCCAGCGGTACCTTGGCCGCCTCGGCGTCCATCAGGCCGCTCTGGGAAAACAGCGCTTTCGACGCTTTCAGGACATCGACGTTCACCTCGCGATTATCGGTCTTGTATCGGGTCGGGACAACGAGCTGCTCCGTTGATACCGAGTTGATCCAGGAGCCGTGATGCCGAGCCTCAGGCCCTTGAGGTTGGCGCCGCTCTTCACCTTGTCGGCGATCGCTGCGCACCCCGAGAAGAATGCCGGGTATGTCGTTGAGCACGAAGACGCAGGATTCTCCTCGCGCTGCGCCTGCATCTGGATCGTGTGATCATAGAACCGCACGACGCCGTCCACCGAGCCACCAATCAGCGCCTGCAGCGCCTTGGAGCCGCCGGCCTGGAAACTCTCGAACAGTGACGTCGAGCCCTTCTTCTTTGAAGGTACCGAGCTTTACGCCCAATTCAGCAGGCATGTAATTGAGAATGTGGGAGCCGACGACGATCTTCAGTTTCGCCCTTTCAGGTTCGCCGGCGTCAGCCGATAAGAGGCAGAGGCCAGCGGCCGCAACACCAAAGATCAGTCGGATTAAAACGCGCATATACACCTCCATCATTAGCCAAGTACATGTTCAAGCTGCATGAGCCGGCGCTGGCCGACAGACCAACAACCTCTTTTCGGCACGATCGACGAGCGCGTCGAGCGCAACCACGAATGCGGACAGCACGATGATTCCGGCGAACACGCCCATCGCATCGAGCACCCCTTCCTGCGCGATCAGGTGCCCCAACCCGGCGGATGAGCCGAGATACTCCGTAACCACGGCGCCCACGACCGCCATGCCGACGGACACCCGCAGGCTCGACAGGGTCCAGGTGGTGGCAGAGGGTAGATAGACGTGGCGCAACAGCGAGGATTTCGAATCGCGCAGCAGTCGCGCGCTCGCCAGGACGACCGGATTGACCTCGCGCACGCCTTGGAAAGTGTTGAAGAACGCAACGAACAGCACGAGGGTCACGCCGAGCGCAACGTTCGAGGTCAGCCGCAGACCGAACCAGATGACGAAGATCGGCCCCAGCAGGATACGCGGGATCGCGTTGAACATGATGAAGCGCTGAACGACATCAGCGGCAAACGGGCTTAATCCCAGCCAGATCCCAAGCGCAGTGCCGATCGCAATCCCGACTACGAATGATAGGATCGTCTCGACCAGCGTTATGCCAACATCGCCCCAGAAATCCGCGGTCGACGTCCCGTTCCTTATCCTGCCGACCGGGGTCGACGGCGCCGGAAAGAAGAAGGCGTCGATGAGGCCTAATCGCACCCCCAGCTCCCAGATCAGGACAAGAGCGAGAACGATCGCGACTTGCGTGACAACGACCTTATTTCTGCGCGGCATAGCTCCTCTCCACTTCAGCGCCCAAGCAGCGACCAGATTTCGCGATAGAGCGCGACGAACTCGTCCTGGTCTGCAGCGCGGAGACGTCCCGGGGACGAGGCAGCGTGATCCTGACCTCGCCGACCATCCGGCTGGCAGGGCCTGCGGACATCACGGCGACGCGGGTCGGCCAGCGTAATCGCCTCGTCGAAATGATGGGTGATGAAGATCAAGGAGCGGCGCTCGGCCTGCCAGAGATCGGGCAGGATGCGGTGCGTCAGCCGGCGCGTGTGAACGTCGAGCGTCGAGAAGGGCTCGTCCATCAGAACGATTCTCGGCTCCATGATGAGCGTCTGCGCCATCGCCGCGCGCTTGCGTTGCCCGCCTGATAGCTGATGCGGATAACGCTGCTCAAATCCCGTCAGGCCGACTTTGGCGGGCCACTGCCGAACCTCGGCGCGCGTCTCCTCGAGTGACTTGCCCAGAAAGGCGAGCCCGAGCCCAACGTTGTCCTGCGCGGTCTTCCACGGCAGTAGGACCCCCTGTTGGAGCATGTAGCCGGACTGATCATTCAGTCCCGTGAGCGGCTTGCCGAAAATCTGAACGTCTCCCGAGGCGGGTTTTGAGAGACCTGTGGCAGTGCTCAGGATGGTGGACTTGCCGCAACCGGTTGGTCCCATGACCGCAACGAACTCCGCGTCGCCTACTTGGAGGTTCTCGCTTTTGACTGCGATGAATGCGCCGAAGGGGATCATTACCTCGCGCAAGTCAACGGCCAGCGTTGGCTGCCCTTCGCGCTTCAGAACTCGTTCTGTTATATGCAATCCATAGTCATGTGTGTGAGAAGAGTCAATCTATTCTGCCATACAGAACCGCTTACCTCCTTCTGTAATGGATTCTGGCGCCTTAATATGGCAGTGGTTCTATTCTACAGAACTGGAGCAGAGATGAGCAAGACAGGAGTTGACGCGGTCAGGAGAGCGCTCGCGATCCTGAAAAGTTTCAACGCGGAGCGGTCTGCGATCACGCTGACGCAGATTGCGGAGATGACGGACCTCTACAAGAGCACAGTACTCCGATTGGCTTCTTCGTTGGAGGCTGACGGCTTTCTCGTCCGCGGCACGGACCGGTTGTTTCGACCGGGACCGGAGTTGTGGCGTCTTGGGGCGCTCTATCAGCGCGGTCTGGATCTTGGCGAAGTCATCCGGCCATCGCTTCGTCGCCTGGTTGAGGCAACGGGGGAAACTGCATCCTTTTATGTTGCAGATGGCGACGAACGCATCTGTCTTTACCGCGTCAATTCTCCACGTTCAGTTCGACATCATCTCGAAGAAGGCCAGCGATTGCCGATTGATCGCGGCGCCGCCGGGCGAATTCTTACTGCATACCGCGAGCCAACGAACGTAGAAGGGAAGAAGATCCGCGATAAAGGCTTTTATGTTTCGATCGGAGAGCGGGATCCGGAGGTCGCCGCGGCGGCCGTGCCGTTGATGGACGTACACGGCAAACTGAGGGGCGCCCTTTCGCTATCAGCGATCAGGACGCGCTTCGATGCCGACGCCCGCAAGTCGGCAATCGATGCTCTCAAATCGGAAGCCAAAGCCTTAGCGGGGTTGCTGCCTGCGAGCGAATGCTGATCATTGAGGGCGTCCGCTTTGCGCCATTTGTAAAGAAGTCGACGCGGCTTCGGCAAAGGCTGGCGGTGTCTTATGGCGCAGCATGAGGCAATCAGGCAGTTCACGACTGTTCAGAGGCAGAGCAGCCACGTTGAACGATCGAGTACAGAAATGATGGACGCGAACGACATTCACATTCGATTCGATGCGCCCGCCATGCTTCGCAAATGGCCCTCCATAAACAATGAGCGCCGTGCAGACAGAAGCACCTATCTGCTGGCGGAAGGCACGCTGGACGACTGCATACGAAAGTTTATGACCAAGCCTGAGGCCACACGTCATCTTTACGAAATCCACACAGCGCCACAGCCTCCGCTCGTAACGGAAGTCTTGTCAGCCGATCACATCACGGAGCTCGCCAGATTCCGAAGTTTCCTCTGATCGGGATGTTCCTGTCGGCACTTCTGGGTCAGGCGAAGGTCAGCCTCAAAATCGATGTTCGGGGGACACGCAGCGCGCAACGCACGCCGAATGAATTAGTCTCAGATCAAGGACAACAATTCCGCTTCGCCCTCGAAAGCAGAGCTGAGCGTAGGTGCCGCTTTCGTCCTTGAGACCGGCTGCCCGGAGCATAGGCTCTTATTCAATCAGAAGCGATCATGCAGCTGCCGGCTGCGCGTCTTGTCGCCGACCGTCTCAGCCACGAACTGTCCCGGTCCTCGCGGCGGGCCCTCGGGCTGCCGTCGCCCCATCGCCATGATGGCGGTGCCCATCGCGCTGGAGCTGAGGGTGATGATGAAGCCGAACAGGAGCAGCCCGAGCGCGATGCCGGGGGTGTTATCGGCCAGGATGAGGTCTCGTATGTTGCCGGGATTGAGCAGCATGAGGCCACCGACCAGGAGCACCGCCAGCGACACGCCCGCGGCAAAGTTGATCGCGAGCAGCCGGACCAGCGGCGCTTCGAATACAAGGGACCTGGGCGGCGACGGCGCCTCTTCCTGCATGTCGTCCTCCATCGCAAGAAAGCTATCGCATTTTTCGACCGATCGACCGCCGGCTCGGCTGGTGAAAGAATCCGCTCGCGGCGTTCACACCATGCAACAATAAGCATCAGGCGGCCGACCGCCACCTCGCCGTCCTCGAAATTGCTTCTCCGAACGTCTGCACTGCCACCACACGCGCCGCTGCCAGATTGCCTCGTGGTCGCGTCCATCGAACCCGAATAGGGCCGCAGTGATCGCTTCCAGCGCTGTGCTCGGAATCAATCAAGGGTTGCTTGGTTGATGACCTCGGAGTTCTCGCAGAGTTTGGGCCCGACCGACGTCTATGCATCGACAATGCTTCTGTAATGGTACTCAGTCGCGCCGTAACAATCAGTGTCTTCAAATAGACGCTGGACCAAATCGGGAGAATTGAAAACGAAAACTTGGCGACCGCCAGCTCCGTACCTGTGCGTCGATGTGGCTTACTCCCAACATAAAGGCAGCAAAGTCCACTCGGTCCCGTATTCTGGGGAGCTCTAATTTATGATATGAGACGGTCAATTTCCCACCCGCGCATTCACTCTTAAGCAAGGCCCATGAGCAACCGCACACTTTGCAAGCTGCCCCCCGAGCGATCCAACGATCGGGCGCTCCTCGCCCTGCCCTCAGACGGCAAGGCGAGGTAAGCGGTACTGAACTTTCGCTCCTACTCAGTAGCCGGTAGTGCCGTGCGATTCTTCAAGGACCCTCGGCCGTTCTAGCCGCAACTATCGCATGCTGCGGTATGCTCCCAAACCGCATCGAAGAGTCGCGAATTTCTTTGGCCTTAGTCTCTCCCCTTGGCATCGGCGCTTTTTATCCGTAAGCCCAAGATCCTGTCGTGCGGCTCATGTTCAGCTCCTTCAAATTGGCCCCCTATTGCCCTATGGCGGGAAAGAGCAAGGGCGGTGCCAGCACGTCTCGCGCGCATTAAGCGCCTGATTGCGCGTTGAAACAGTTCGCGTTGCGCAAATGGCGCGCGGTGTTGTGAAGCTCACAGGTTTTGTGTGCCCCTGTCAGAAACCGGACAAGGATCGAGAGGCTGGCGCAGCTGGACCTTGCCCACGGCCTTAATCCAGGTTGAAGTTCGCTCTGGCCCAAAACAAGGACCATGAAGCGTAGCCGCTTTCGGAAGAGCAGATCATCGGGATTTAAAAGGAGCACGAGGCTGGCGTTTCGTCCGCGGATCTGTGTTGGAAGCACGGCGTCAGTGACGCCAATATCTACAAATGGAAAGCCAAGCTCGGCAGGATGGAGGTCTCGGAGGCCAAACGCCTGAAGAGGTTGGAGGACGAAAACACGTGGCTGAGGCGGCTGCTGTGGGATGCGACCGTGTTCTGCAAGAACCGGGATCGGCTGCTGGACGGCGATATCGCGGCCAAGTTCTTGTCACTGTGCTGAACCTGCCGCACGTGCGTGTGGCTCTTGTCCAGCGAGCACTTCTCGGTCGATGGCACGCTGATCGAGGTCTCGGCCTCCGTGAAGAGCATCAAGCCGAAGGGCGGTTCGGGGAAGCCGACAGCACAAGGCGGGGCTCAATGCTAAAGCCCCTCACTTGGATAAGCAACACTAAGCCCGCGGGGATGCGGCCAATCATGCTTAGCGGTTTATGCCGCACGTGGCGTAAGGCCGTATCGATCAGGGACGCGATGACGGCCGATGCTCAGCGCTGCCGTCCGAAACGACGCAATAGTGCTCGGAGCCTGGGTATGCGATCGAAGCCTTCTACCCATTTCACCTTCTTCGCGAAAGTGTTTAGCTGAAGCCATTCAGGCTTTGAGGTTTCACGGTATGAGAGCATCGATCTGAGACATCGGCCAGCCCCGCGCGTCCGGTTCGAAAGTTTGTGTGAACCAGGCATGCGGATCGACGTCATTCATCTTCGCGCGTCTGCAGAACCGTGGCGACGGTCGCCCAGGTCCGGCCGCCACCATGGCTGTCCGCCGAGAGCGCATTTTCTTCATGACGAAGGAGTCGTTCAGCGTGTTCTTTGCAGAGCGTCAGATCGTTTGCCGTTGTGGGATCGCGGCGCGACTTCACCTGGAAGATCGCTTCCGCCGCAATTCGGCCGGAGGTCATCGCAAGATTCGGACTTCCGACATGCGCAAACCATCAAACACTGTGCTGCATGAAGCCTACTTGCCGACGGCCCGCCGGAGAAATGGACGAATTCGGCAGTAAAGCAAGTTCCGATTATCACCCCTTTTCCCGTTTTCTCCTCCGGCGGCTGCGCTTTGACAGTTTCGGGGACTTGTTTTCCGGAGCCGCACAAAAAGCCCCGTAACAAACCTTCTCACCCTTGTAGTTGGCCAAGGTCTGGAGCAACAACGACAGAACGTGCTGTTTCAGTTCGTCCGGGATAGGCTCCGGACCGTCCAGCGACTTCAGTGCCAGCTCGATCAACTCGATCGCGCGATCCTTGTTGCCGCTCTCGTAATAATACTGAGCAAGCGCCCCATACGAGAGGAACTTGGGGCCGTCGCCGCGGTGCGGAGGGTTCAGTGCCAGGATGTGTTCGGACAGCTCCTTGCCCATCGCCAAGCGCTCGGCAGGCGGAAAGTAGGAGTTGTCGTTCGTCGGATCGAACAGTTGGCGCATCGCCCCGGCCATCCACACCTCGGATTTTTTGTCGATTGCGTTACGAACCAATTGGCGCAGAACCGGCAAGCCGGTCCGCATGTCGTGCATTTTGTGAAGCAACAGATCCGCATGAAGCACGCGGAAGTTGATGTCGTCCGGCATCATAGCGACGGCCTCTTCGACCGCCGAAAGCGCCGTCGCCCAATCCTCGGCCTTCATCGCCGGCGCGAGTTTGGCGAAGATCGGCTTGGTCAACGCTCGCTCGCGCGTCGTTTCGCGCGTTCTGCGTTCGCCTTCGGCGATCCGCTCGATATCGGCGGCTTTAGCTTCTTCGCTGGTGCGCCAGGTGCCGTTAAGAACTTTCGGCAAAACGTCATCGAGTTGCGTCGGACGACCGATAAAGGCAATGTGGCCGTCACGGTCGACAACGAACGAGGTGGGAATCTCGCCGGAAAAACTGGCGTCCATCCAAAGCTTGTTCATTTCGCCTGTGTAGTCGAACCCGATCCTATAGTTCAGATTCGAGAACTTTTCGGTCAACCACGCGTCCAACTTGGTTCGGACCTCGTCCGCCGTTCGAGCTCGTTCGTGAGCTGCGACTCCGAGGACCTCAAGTCCGCTGTCTTTGTATTTCTCTTGCAGTTGCACCAGATGGGGCATCGCCGCCACACATGATCCGCACCAAGTTGCCCAAAATTCGACGATGTATACTTTCCCGGACTGTAAGTTTGTGAGGGGCTGGCCACGAAGCCAATTCTCCACCTTGATCGGAGGAGCTGGGGACTCCATACGCAGCACCATGTTGCTCTCCAAAGCTAATTGCCGAAGGTTGCGCGACTTTATGCGCGAGCTTGTTTCTCTCTCGGAAACGGGCCACACGGATTCAAGGAGAGCACCGCTCGTCTTGCGCGTCGGTGTGCACAGCCTTCACTCAGTGTTCCTGCATCTCAATAGCAACGGCCGTGCCAGTACCGTCAACGCGCGTTAAGCGCCTGATTACGCTTTGAAAAACTCCAACGCCCCAAGACGACCGGTGTTTTGAACCTGGCGGGCTTTGTGCCGCTGTCAGAAATTGGACACGAAGCGCGCTTCGCGCCGCCGGAAAAGCTTGTTTGGTGCTGTGACGGAACTTGCTAATCCCACTCCCCGCCAGGCAGGATTAGGGGCGAGCGACGATGCAGATCGGAGTCGAAACAGCCAAAGCCGTCGACGTGGATCGACCCGCGAGGACGGCTCGCGCAATGGAGCGGAATCGACGGACGCGGCCCTGCCATCGCGAGGCAACCCTGGGCGCGATCCGCCGCGGTGCCGCGCTATGCTCGCGTCATCACCGAGCCCGACAAGGTCATGCCTCGGTTGAGGTGCATTGAACGTCAGGGGAGGCGAAACTCAGCGAACGAGTTGGAGGCTGGGGCGCGGATATGACGTGGCGAGCGAACCGGTAGCGACCTTAACGCGCGGCCACATAAACCAGGCCCAAGCTGCGATTTGAAGAACTCCACAGCCAAATGCGATCTGAGGGGCGATGATTGGATCGTGCGCGCGCCTTAAAACGACCAGTGCTCGTCATCGCGCCAGTCAGTTCCTGCACCACACACTGGTACTCCATATCAGTTCTGCTGTCCGGCCAGTAGCACCCCGGGGTGCCTGACAACCCTTATCCCATTCTGGTCCATCCGCCCGCGGCTTTGCCCCCTCGCGATCGCGCCGTTGCGCTTCGCTAACGGTTCGCTGTCATGCGGCTGGATAGAGGACTTCCACCCTCAAGCTGTTGTTCATACTCGGCGCTCATAAAACCGCTCGGCAAAACCGGGCGATTTTCTCCTCGTCTTGTGGAGCCGCCTTTTCAGACGTTATTCCGGGCGCTCGCGAAAGCGAGCCGGCAATCCAGAGGTCGCGGCGAGAGATTTTAGGTTCCAAATCCAAGTCGGCTGCCGACTTGGACGACTAAGACTCGCGAATTCGGGTACACCCGAATTCGACGCCCCCCCCGGAATGACGGAGAAATGGAGCCGCCTACCCCGTCGTGTTCGCGGCCCTCGACGTCAGCGGGATCGATTTTCTGGTTGAGCCGCGCATGCAGGGTGGCCTGGTCGAGTTCGCCTTCCCACCAGGACACGAACACCGCGGCAAGACCGTTGCCGGTGATGTTGGTATCCGAAGATTCATCGAGGAGGATAAACGTTCAACCCGAAACTGAGGGAAGCCCGCGCTCATCGCCTGCTCTACCGGTGTCCCGCTTTAATCGGAAGAGGGGCTCGCGGTCATGAGCATGCCGGCGTCGACCGCTGCACTCGGTGTCCCGTGCCGGCTTCGGCTCACCATGTCACGCTCCCATGAGTGCATTCTTCGGTTGAGGCGATGCGCCCTAGGTGGTGTGGACTCTAAGGATTCCCTTTTAGGAGCAAATCAGATTCAAGCCTGCTTTTGGGAGGCAGTCTTGGGTGTGATGGACCGGTTGATTTTGAGCGATGCGGCGTGGGAGCGGATGGCGCCGCTGATCATAGGCCGGCCTGACCAGAAGGGTTCGACCGGACGCGACAACCGGATGTTCGTGGAAGGTGTGCTTTGGATCGTGCGTACGGGCTCTCCCTGGCGTGATCTTCCGGAGGCGTTTGGGGATTGGAACAGCGTGTTCCGGCGCTTCAGTCGATGGAGCATCAAGGGTGTTTGGTGGCGGATCTTCGAGGCGATGTCCGATGATCCGGACTTCGAGTATCTGATCGTCGATTCCACCATCGTCCGAGCCCACCAGCACGCTGCCGGGGCAAAAAAAGGGGGTCTGAAGATCAGGCGCTCGGCCGCTCGCGCGGTGGCCTGAGCACCAAGATACATCTGGCCGTTCGCGGCTTGGGATGTCCCGTGCGCTTCAGTGCGCTTCACGCTTACCGCAGGTCAGAAGGGCGATGCACCGCAGGCCGCCGCATTGCTCGAGGGATTGCCCGCCGAGGTCGTCATGGCCGATACGGCCTATGACGCCGATCACTTGCGCCAGGCCATCGCTGCCAAGGGGGCGCTCGCCGTCATCCCGAACAACCCGTCACGCGCGCTCAAATATCCGCTCGACAAGCATCTCTATGCCCAGCGCCATCTCGTGGAATGCTGCTTCTCCAAGCTCAAGCAATTCCGCCGCGTCGCAACCCGCTTCGAAAAAACCGCTCGAAATTACCGTGCCGTCGTCACTCTCGCAGCCATCATCTTATGGATGCGATAAGTGTCCACACCACCTAGCCCACGGCGGATCGGGGCGGCCCCAAGTCGTCGCAGCCAAGCACATGAAGAATTGGCGGAAAGCGGTGGCGGCGTACTCGCCGCGGGGGCTACGGCCCGCCATCCGTCGTTTTCCGGCGTGATGGCTCAACCCCGCAACGAGGCGCGTCATTTTGGTTGCATTCGCAACCGATAGACGCGGGAACCATGAAAGCCACTGTCCATCAGAAGATCACGGACCAGATCGTCAGTGACCTGCAACGACAATGGCCATTTCGATGAAAGCCGAGCATCGAGAAAGGCGCCATCTCGCGTCCTTGCGCCGCAACGGACTCGGTATCGGGCACCAATATCGTGGTACCGTGGTCAGCGGTCGGCCGAAAAAGGAGACGCCGCCCGATCGCAGCGCGGAATTTCGTCGTGGCGTGTTTTCTAACCGAGATGCTGAAGCGAGCTACTGCAAGGAATGGAACGATGCGGCCAATTGTAGAACGCAAACCCGTTATCCCGAAGGACGAAGGGACGACGGACTTGCGAAGGTATCGGTCTGAGGATCGATCAGCTCCCACAAAGCTCGCCGCGGGATCAGACGTCGATCGCGATGGTGATCTATAGCACCATCGCTTCAGTGAAGCAGGTCGATCCGCTTTTGATCAAGTCGGCGCGGACAATGGGAGCAACGCCGCAGCAATTCTTCCGCAAGGTCATCGTTCCTGCCGCGCTTCCGAGCATCTTTGTCGGCATTCGACTCGCCAGCGCGTCCGCAATGCTGGTGGGTTGCGTCCGAGATGGTCGGCGTGACGGCTGGTCTCGGCTATCATCATCAACAGCCAGTACAGCTTCCTGACCCCGCAAATGTATTTCGGCATCATTGGCATCACTGTGATCGGGCTTGCCTTCAATGCCGTTCTCGAGGCGCTGGAGCGGCGCTTTATGCGACGGAAGGCGCCGGTGACGACATAGGGCGGTACGAGCGGCTCCGATGCAACGACGTTGTCGCGATTTGCAACCTCATCGGCTAACGCTCAAGAAAAACGCAACCGTCGGATCGCCGCGCTTTCTTTAGGAAGCAGGAACACCGAGTAGGAGGAGCGCAATTGGACGGGCAGAGCGAGCGAGGCTCGTATTAACAGCTATTTGCCGGTTCTGCGCGACGGCGGTTACGGCAGCAATCATCAAAACATCAGGTGCGCGATCGTCATGATGGGCGGGGCACAAAACCCCACGGCCCGAAGCGCACGACCCGCGTCCGATGTCTGACATCGAACAAGGCCGCCAGCTACAAACGCACCGCCGTGTTGAGCCGCCGAGGCAATCTTAGGCCGAAATAGGTGCGTATGTGCGTTGGTAGTGCTGGCACGGTCGTTGCTACGGGAGCAACACGGTGTCAGGCGGAGTGCATGCAGACGCGCTCTCGTTCATTGAACTCGTGCCCCGTTTCTTAGAGACAAACGAGCTCGCGCATACGGTCGCGCGAAGGTTTGGGAATAGCTTTGGAGAACAACGTGATCCTTCGTATCGACTCGCCAGCTCCTCCGATGAGGGTGGAAAGCTGGGTGCGTGGCGAGCCCCTCACCAACTTTAAGCTGGGAACGCTGTATATTGTCGAGTTTTGGGCGACTTGGTGCCGCGGATGTGTGGCGGTGATGCCCCATCTCGCGGAACTGCAAGAAAAATACAAAAATAGCGCAGTTGAGGTCATCGCAGTTGCAGCTTCCGAGCGAGGCTCAACGGCCGAGGAGGCGCGAACGAACTTGGACGCGTGGTTGACCGAAAAAGGCTCCAAGCTGAATTTTCGGATCGCGTTCGATTACGCGGGAAAAATGAAGAAGCTTTGGATGGCGCCCAGTTTTTCTGCCACTATCCCTACGTCATTCGTCATCGACCGTGACGGTCACGTCGCCTTTATCGGTCACCCGATGCAACTGTATGACGTGTTTGCAAAAATGTTAAACGGCACCTGGCGCACCAGCGATGAAGCCAAAGCAGCGGATGCGGAGCGAATCGCTGAAGCAGAATCTAGAATGCGCGAGAAAGCCCAGATGCAAGCGTTCTGGGCCAAACTTGGGCCGGCGCTGAAGGCGCAGGATTGGTCGACGGCGCTTTCGGCCGCTAAAGAGGGCGTTGCAGTGACGCCGGACGACATCAGCGTTCGCGTAGTTCATGCGGATCTGCTCCTGCACAAAATCCATGACATGCAGACGGGGTCAACCGTTAAGCGTCAATTGGCTCGCGATGCGATCGACAAAAAATCTGAGGACTGGATGGTCGGGGCGATCCGCCAACTCTTCGATCCAGCGGAGGACAACTCTGATTTCCCGCATTCTGATCGCTTTGCGATGGGCAAGGAGTTGGCCGAACACATCCTCGCGCTGAATTCTCCAGAAGGCAGCGCCCTCCCCAAGTTTCTGTCCTATGGGGCGGTCGCTCAGTATTATTACGAAAGCGGCAACAAGGATCGTGCGGTCGAGTTAGTCGAGTCGGCGGTGAAGTCGCTGGATAGCCCGGGGCGGCCAATGGGGGCTGAAGAGAAGGCGCACTACCTGCGGCTGTTGCTTAAGGCCTTGGCCAAGTACAAGGATGAGGAGGCAAAGCCGTTCTGGGGGACGAAGAACGCCTTGGCCTGAATTTAAGAAAATGCGGCTTGCAAGGACGAGCGGTGGCCCAAGAGCGGGTGCCGCGGAACGCCCAAGGTGCGCCGAAGATGGCGGTGAGGCAGCTTGCCGCATGGAGAGGACGAGGACATGAACGGGTCGCAATTCGATCGCGCAAACATCGTGGCAGAAGAGCTGTCGGCGACCGTCGCCTCGAAAACGACTGATCCGATTCAGGAACACAATTCGCGTCCGCCGGCCGAAGGCCTCTACGATCCGAGCCTGGAGAAGGATTCCTGCGGCGTCGGCTTCATCGCCAACATCAAGGGCAAGAAGTCGCACGAGATCGTCTCGGACGCGCTCAACATCCTTTGCAATCTCGAGCACCGCGGCGCGGTCGGCGCCGACCCGCGCGCCGGCGACGGCGCCGGCATTTTGGTGCAGATCCCGCACGCCTTCTTCAGCCGCAAGGCCGGGGAGCTCGGCTTTACGCTGCCGGCTCCGGGCGAATACGCCATCGGCGCGCTGTTCATGCCGCGCGACACCGCCTGGCGCAACGTCATCAAGAGCATCATCGCCGACCAGATCAAGGCGGAAGGCCTGACCCTGCTCGGCTGGCGCGACGTGCCGACCGACAACTCCTCGCTCGGCGTCACCGTGAAGCCGACCGAGCCCGCCTGCATGCAGGTGTTCATCGGCCGCAATGGCACCGCCAAGACCGAGGACGATTTCGAGCGCCATCTCTACATCCTGCGCAAGTCGATCTCGCAGGCGATCTACCAGCGCCGTGACCGCGGCCTCGCGGACTATTACCCATGCTCGATGTCCTGCCGTACCGTGATCTACAAGGGCATGTTCCTCGCCGACCAGCTCGGCAAGTACTATCCCGACCTGCATGAGTCGGACTTCGAGAGCGCCCTGGCGCTGGTGCATCAGCGGTTCTCGACCAACACCTTGCCGGCATGGTCGCTGGCGCATCCCTATCGGATGATCGCGCATAACGGCGAGATCAACACGCTGCGCGGCAACACCAACTGGATGGCGGCGCGTCAGGCGTCCGTGAGCTCGGAGCTCTACGGCAAGGACATCAACCGGCTCTGGCCCATCTCTTATGAAGGCCAGTCGGACACCGCCTGCTTCGACAACGCGCTCGAATTCCTGGTGCAGGGCGGCTACTCGCTGCCGCACGCGGTCATGATGATGATTCCGGAAGCCTGGGCCGGCAATCCCCTGATGGATGAGCAGCGCCGCGCCTTCTACGAATATCACGCCGCCCTGATGGAGCCGTGGGACGGCCCCGCCGCGATCGCCTTTACCGACGGCCGCCAGATCGGCGCCACGCTCGACCGTAACGGGCTTCGTCCGGCGCGCTATCTTGTCACCAAGGACGACCGCATCGTGATGGCGTCCGAAATGGGCGTGCTGAAGATCCCCGAGGACCAGATCGTCACCAAGTGGCGGCTGCAGCCCGGCAAGATGCTGCTGGTCGACCTCGAACAGGGACGCCTGATCCCGGACGACGAGATCAAGGCGACGCTGGCCAAGAGCCATCCCTACAGCGACTGGCTGCATCGCACCCAACTCGTGCTGGAGAAATTGCCCGACGCGCCGACCAAGGGCATCCGCTCGAACCTGCCGCTGCTCGACCGGCAGCAGGCGTTCGGCTACAGCCAGGAAGACATCAACATCCTGATGACGCCGATGGCGGCCACCGGCGAAGAAGCCGCGGGCTCGATGGGCAATGACACGCCGATCTCGGCACTGTCGGACCGGCCGAAGCCGCTCTTCACCTATTTCAAGCAGAATTTTGCGCAGGTCACCAACCCGCCGATCGATCCGATCCGCGAGGAGCTCGTCATGAGCCTCGTCTCGATCATCGGGCCGCGGCCGAACCTGTTCGACCTGCAGGGCATGGCGTCGACCAAGCGGCTCGAAGTGCGCCAGCCGATCCTGACCGATGCGGACCTGGAAAAGATCCGCTCGATCTCAGATGTCGCGGACACGCATTTCAAGTCGCGCACGCTCGACACCACCTTCCACGCCGGCTTCGGCGCAGCGGGAATGGAGCAGGTGCTCGATGAACTCTGCGCGCGCGCCGAAGGCGCGGTGCGCGAAGGCGTCAACATCATCATCCTGTCCGACCGCATGGCGGGCTCGGACCGGATTCCGATCCCCTCGCTGCTGGCCTGCGCCGCCGTGCATCATCATTTGATCCGCACCGGCCTGCGCACCTCGGTCGGTCTCGTCGTCGAGTCCGGCGAACCGCGCGAAGTGCATCATTTCGCGTGCCTGGCCGGTTACGGCGCCGAGGCGATCAACCCGTATCTGGCGTTCGAAACCATCATCGCGATGAAGGACCGGCTGCCGGGCGCGCTCGACGACTATGAGATCGTCAAGCGCTACATCAAGTCGATCGGCAAGGGCCTGTTGAAGGTGATGTCCAAGATGGGCATCTCGACCTACCAGTCCTATTGCGGCGCGCAAATCTTCGACGCCGTCGGGCTGAAGGCCGACTTTGTCGCCAAGTATTTCGCCGGCACCCACACCCGCATCGAGGGCGTCGGCCTGGCCGAGATCGCCGAGGAAACCGCGCGCCGCCATACGGACGCGTTCGGCGACGCGCAGGTCTACAAGACCGCGCTCGATGTCGGCGGCGAATATGCCTACCGCACCCGCGGTGAGGATCACGCCTGGACCGCTGAATCCGTCTCGATGCTGCAGCATGCCGCGCGCGGCAATTCGCACGAGCGCTACCGTGGCTTCGCAAAGATCCTCAACGAGCAGTCCGAGCGGCTGTTGACGCTGCGCGGGCTGTTTCGGATCAGGACCGCCGAGGACGAGAAGCGCAAGCCGGTGAAGCTCGACCAGGTCGAGCCGGCCTCCGAAATCGTCAAGCGTTTCGCCACGGGAGCCATGTCGTTCGGCTCGATCTCGCGCGAGGCGCACACCACGCTCGCGATCGCGATGAACCGGATCGGCGGCAAGTCGAACACCGGCGAAGGCGGTGAAGAATCCGATCGCTTCAAGCCGCTGCCGAACGGCAACTCGATGCGCTCGGCGATCAAGCAGGTCGCCTCGGGCCGTTTCGGCGTGACGACGGAATATCTCGTCAACTCCGACATGATGCAGATCAAGATGGCGCAGGGCGCCAAGCCCGGCGAAGGCGGCCAGTTGCCCGGCCACAAGGTCGACGCGACGATTGCGCGCGTGCGGCATTCGACGCCCGGCGTCGGTCTCATTTCGCCGCCGCCGCATCACGATATCTATTCGATCGAGGATCTGGCGCAGCTGATCTACGACCTCAAGAACGTCAATCCGGACGGACAGGTCTCGGTCAAGCTGGTTTCCGAAATCGGCGTCGGCACGGTGGCCGCGGGTGTCGCGAAAGCGCGTGCCGACCATGTCACCATCGCGGGGTTCGAGGGCGGCACCGGCGCATCCCCCCTCACCTCGATCAAGCACGCAGGCAGCCCCTGGGAAATCGGCCTTGCCGAAACCCATCAGACGCTGGTGCGCGCGCGGCTGCGCAGCCGCATCGTGGTCCAGGTCGACGGCGGTTTCCGCACCGGACGCGACGTCGTGATCGGCGCGCTGCTCGGCGCGGATGAATTCGGCTTCGCCACCGCGCCGCTGATCGCGGCCGGCTGCATCATGATGCGCAAGTGCCACCTCAACACCTGCCCGGTCGGCGTAGCAACGCAGGACCCGGTGCTGCGCAAGCGCTTCACCGGCCAGCCCGAGCACGTCATCAACTACTTCTTCTTCGTCGCCGAAGAAGTCCGCGAGATCATGGCGCAGCTCGGCTACAAGAAGTTCGACGAGATGGTCGGCCAGACCCAGATGCTCGACCAGTCCACGCTGGTGGCGCACTGGAAGGCCAAGGGGCTCGACTTCTCAAAACTGTTCGTGCGGCAAAAGGAACTGCCCGGCCAAAAGATCTATCACGCCGAGGCCCAGAACCATCATCTGGAAAAGGTGCTCGACCGCCGCCTGATCGACAAGGCGCAGGCCGCGCTCGACCGCGGCGCGCCGGTCAAAATCGAGGAAGAGATCAACAACACCGACCGCTCTGCCGGCGCGATGCTGTCGGGTCAGGTTGCGAAAATCTACGGCCATGCCGGGCTGCCGCATAACACCATCCATGTCAGCCTCAAGGGCACCGCGGGCCAGGCCTTCGGCGCCTGGCTTGCGCAAGGCGTCACTTTCGAGCTCGAAGGCGAAGCCAACGACTATGTCGGCAAGGGCCTCTCCGGCGGCAAGATCATCGTCAAGCCGCCGAAGAACAGCAGCATCGTGCCGGAAGAAAGCATCATCGTCGGCAACACCGTGATGTACGGCGCCATTCAAGGCGAGTGCTACTTCCGCGGCGTCGCCGGCGAACGGTTTGCCGTGCGCAACTCGGGCGCGGTCGCCGTGGTCGAAGGCGCGGGCGATCATTGCTGCGAATACATGACCGGCGGCATCGTGGTCGTGCTCGGCAAGACCGGACGCAACTTCGCGGCCGGCATGTCCGGCGGCATCGCCTATGTGCTCGACGAGAGCGGCAATTTCGACAGATTGTGCAACCTCCCGATGGCCGAGCTCGAGCCGGTGCTGTCGGAAGAGCTGATCAACGCCGGCACCTATCATCACTCCGGTGACCTCGAGGCGCATGGCCGGGTCGACGTGTTCAAGAACCTGCTCGACTCCGACGTCGAGCGGCTGCACGTCCTGATCTCGCGCCACGCCAAGGCGACCGGCTCCAGGCGCGCTGCCGACATCCTTGCCAATTGGAAGGGCTGGCTGCCCAAATTCCGCAAGCTGATGCCGGACGAGTACCGGCGTGCGCTGCGCGAAATGGCCGCCAACGCGGACGCCGAGCCGAAAATCGCGATCAGGGCGTAGGCAATCACACCCCATCATTGCAAGCGCAGCGAAGAGAGTGGATAGCGACCAGATCTGGCCAGACTGAAGTTGCGAGAAACCACCCAACATCGAGACGACGATGTTGCTCGATCATCCTTCCGACGGACCGACCGCTATCAGGACGCAGTTTGGCGCAATTTTTGTGTTTTGGAACTGAGCCGTTCGACGTGGCTGGTCACGTCGCCTTCGCCCGGGAAGGGCGAGAAGACGTCCAGGCTTAGAATGTGAGTTTGATCTGGCACGTAAACCACATCGCCAAACCGGCTCGAATCTTGGATCGCTGACGATAAGGAGTTCTCCGGCCCAGTTACGCCCGACCACGAAAGCCTGATGGCGCGCTCGATCACGTCAAGGTCAAGCCGCTTCGCGCAGAACCGACAATTGCTTATGCGCCTTCAATCGTCTGAAGCCCTTGTTGGCCTCGATCATGCCGGCCGCGACCCATCGCAAGGCCATACCGGCATCTCGCCAGCGTTTGACGTTGCGCGTGACGCGGCGAATGGTGCCCATCATGTTCTCGGCGATGTTGGTACAAGCGAGCGATCGACGAAGCTCCTTCGGCAGCTTCAACCGGACCAGTCAGGATTTCGTCGAGGCCTTCGAGGATGCTCGCCGCTACGCCGGGCCATTGCTGGTCCAGGCGACGCGCGAGATTGCGGATCAATTTTTCAGCCTTGTCGGCGTCATCGAGCTCCCAGGCCTGGCGCAGCACCCGACGGGTGGCCGCATGATGCTCTTTCGGCAGGCGTTCCATGATGTTGCGCGCCTTGTGGATCTGGCAGCGCTGGATCGCAGCGGCCGAACCGAAGGTGAGGCGGATCGCCTTCGACAACGCCTTCGCGCCGTCGGCGATGAACAGTCTTGGCACCGTCGGGTCGAGCCCGCGCGAGACCAGGTTGTCCAGCAGGGCCTGAACCGTTGCGGCATTCTCGGTCGCCCCTTCCACCAGCGCCAGCGGATGCTTGTTGCCTTCGCCGTCAACCCCGATCGCGGCGACCAGCACGAGATCGTCGCCGAGATGCAGCCCGTCGATTTGGATCACCAGAAGGTCGAGTGCGGACAGATCGGCAGCCATGAAGTCGGCCAGCCGCGCCGCCGACAGCGCTACGAACCTCCGCGAGGCCGCCGACTTCGAAATCCCCGATCCGGGCGGTGCCGGCACGTCACCCTCGGGCAGCCGGACAGCGCGGCCGAACCGGCGCGTCGATACATTGATCAGCATCAGGTTCATCGCCCAGCGACCGAGCCAGTCTTCCTCCGCCGCCGTTTCCCAGCTCGGGATCGTGACCTCGCGGCCGTCCACGTCCCGGACCCGCAGGCGCTCGACCACGATCTTGCCGCCGTGGAAGCCGATCCGTCCCCGCGTTCGGCCCCAACGATGCGCCCGCCGCGCCGTATCGCAACCGTGGCGCGACCCGCAGGCCGCCGTCACATCCGCCTCCATCATCGTGCCGAGCGCCTCGATCCCCGCCGCAAGGCAGAACCGATCGAAGCTCGCCCGTACTTCCGCAAACGTTTCGTCCACAGCCCCGGTCGCCGGCCAACCAGCCGGTGTGATATCTCTCGTCATGGCGTTGCTCTCCTTTGTGGAATCAGCACCCCGAGCCTACCGGCTCAAGGGGGGCAACGCCGACCTTTTCAGAAATTCAACAGAACCCGGGACATCCCCACACCAACATGATCACCAATTTTGTATAGCCACCACATTGATTTCATCCATTTTCAGTCACGTTATTCTCTTAACTGGCGCGCTCAATCTAGGATAACACCAACATTCGCACCGCCGCTCACAGAAGCGAGTGGACGATTTTTCGGTTGCACCAAGTTGGGAGATTCATCCGAGCGGCGCTACGGGCGCGCGCCGCGCGGCCAGCCGCCGGCCATTGAAAACATCGCCTCCATCACGGGGCCTACGCCCCTATGAGCACAGCTCCACTGGTTATCGACGGAGCCGTGGCGTGGCGATGCAATTGGAGCGTCACGCGCCTGAGACATGCAATAGTTAAAGTGAAAATGACTGATGTGGTTAGTCGCCTATGTCACGCATGTTCTCTCTAGCATTCTAATGTAATGAGTCTGAACGATGTTGGTGACTTCGCCCGGAATCGAACGCTGGTCGTGCACGGCGTTGTCTGCACAGTCGTTCATCCATGCGGAGACCTGCACGACATAGCCGCTGTGCTACTTGAAGCAGGCGCGATTTCGACGGTCGCCGAGCATGACTTGGTTAGACTTGCATTATCCCGAAACCTTGAGAACTTTCTAGTTGGATGGCATTGCGACGTTGAGGGAACAGATCGCGTTTGCTGCGGCTTGCCGCGGAGAGGGGCTGTCGGCGGATGCGGCATTTGTCGACGGCAGTCACGTGTTTCACAACGTATTTGTCGACCTGTAGATCTGTAGATGATTGTACGGGCAGCGAGGATGACGCCCGCCTTGACGTCGACAGCCGTGTGCTGCTTGTAGGCGGGCTCCAGCCGTCGGTTACGACCATTCGTCGCCATTGTCGCATCCGGATCGGTCACGCGGACGTTTTGCCGGACTGGCGCCCCTTCTTCTCGTTCTCGACCTCATCCAACACATTCGGCGGTTGCGGTCTTCGCCTTGAGACGGGCCTCGACCGTCCGCTTGAAGATCGTGCGGAAGCGCTCTGCACCCCACCGCTGGCGGATGCGTGTCAAGCTGGAGTGGTCGGGAAGAGCGTCATGCAGTCCGTAGCCGACGAACCATCGGATGGCGACATTGACTTGAGCCTCCGATCGTGGACGATGCCCAGTAACAGCCCAGCGAGCATCAGCCGCACAGCGACTTCCGGATCAACGCCCGGCCATCGCCGAGGCAATAACAGTCAGAGACTTCGTTGTGTAGCCAAGAAAAATCGAGTGCGCGATCGACCCGAACCACCACGTGATCGTCGGGGATGAGCTGGCGAAGCGAGCCGGTGACGAACAGCTCTAGCTGATCCTGTTCCTTCCGCCCCAGCATGTCGCGCCCCTCCGATCGCGAATCACAAGGAAAACGGAATCAGTCTGCGCGAACTTTTTCAACGACCTCCACCCGGCAGCGCTGCCACGTGGCGTTCAGCACCTTGGCGACGGCGACCTTGATGCTCTCGTAGGCGTCCCGAGATCACCAGCTTGACGCCGCGCAGACCCCGCCGGGCGAGCCTGCGCAGGAACGCCGTCCTCGGACGGGCCGACATCCATGCCGAGAACTCCGCGCCGGCCATCACTGTTGACGCCGATCGCGACGATCCCCGCGACCGAGACAATGCGCCCCGGCTGGCGCACCTTACGCCGTTACGTCCGAGGTAATGGATATTGGCACCTAACAATTTGAAATTACGTGATTTTCTTTCGCACCCTTGCCGATACCAACACAAATACCAACATCTCATCGTGCACCTAGCAGGAGGTAATATTCCGTTCGATCATCGAGACTCTCGTCCTGATGTCCCCTCTTCCCAGCACAAACTGCTCGAAGCCCGCATGACGGCCGAAGCACGCCAGCGCGTGCTTGAACCGGCGATTGGATGACTGCGGCAAGATCGCCGAGGGCGGGATCCAGCGCGAGCAACCCCAGCGACCAACCGATGCCGTCGGCATGTACGACGAGCAGGATTCGTCCCGTCGGGCTGTCATAGATGTTTTCTGTCACCTGCCCGGTGGCACGGGCCGTCCTGTCCGAGAGCTACCGGAACGTCATTGCTGGCTCGATCTTCTTCGCGGCGGCGGTCAAGCAGAGCGGTCCGGCCCGCTTCATGGTGCTCGACGACATCACCTGAAGCTTCGACGGCGGCCACCAGTTTGCCTTGATGGAGGCATTGCGCACCAAGTTGCAGGCTTCAGCGGCAGCCGACGGCCTGCAATTCATCGTGCTCAGCCACGACACGCTGCTGGAGAAGTATTTCGACAAGACGGCGAGCGAACAGGTGGGTTGGCATCACCAGCGCCTGCAAGGTGCAGCCCCGACGGGGAACGTGTACGCCAGCCAGCTCGATGCGAACCGGCTCAAGAATCTCGCGACGACGCATCTTCAGGCTGGGCAGGTGGACATCGCCAGCCGTTCGTACGGCAGTACCTGGAGTTCAAGCTGTCGCAGATCATCTCCAAGCTGAAGATTCTGGTGCCGCCCGACTATGCCATCCGGAGCGACAACAAGACTGTCGGGAATGCTCTCGACGCCATCTCATCGGCCATCGACCTTTTCGACGGTGCCGGCAGACTCGTGCTGAGTGCGCAACAGAAGACAGACTTCCGCAACCAGCATGTCCCTGCGATTATCGCGAACTACGTCAGTCACTATGAGACAGGCGGTGGCACACCGATCAATGCCCACGTACTGCTTGGAGTACTCCAATCTGTGGACGATCTTGCCGAGTGCTTCCGTTACGATGACACCTCGAAGACACCGCCCGAGCGGAAGTGGTATCGGAATCTAGGACAACAGTAGCCGGACTGCTCCTCTCGGATAGCAACCCAGGGAGTTTAATGGCTGTATCCTGCGTTCTATCGCGTAACGAGGCCCGCCAGCAGGTCATACGTGTCAGCGTCTGAAATCTCATCTGGTTCCGGCGTGGCTGGCGCGCTATCAAACAGCAGAAGAGAGATTGATAGGCCCAGCCGCTGCGAAAATATCGTCAACTCACGGACGGGCCCGCTACTACGTTGGAACCCCCAGACATTTGCCTCCAGGGAAATCGGGGCCTCGGCGTTCCCTCTCTGAGCATCTGGTCCACGGGCAGCGATCGATAGAGTTGGAATTTCCATCCCGCTTGTAATGAATATCCCCGATCTAAGTGCTCGTTCGCTGGCTCGCCCCCAAAGAGCAAACCCGTCACGAGCGACAACCATCGCCGCTCGCAGGTCTGTGAAGTCGATCCATTTGCGGACCGCGGCCAATAGAGAAACACCGTAGCGATTGGTGACATGATTCAAAAGCGACCGCGTGATCTGCCTGCCGCTCACTTGCTGGCGGTAATCGTCGATCGGCATCAGCAGAAACGACGCAAAGGTGTCTGCTTCTTCCTCGCGCTCTCTGTCTGACTCCTTCCATTTGTTGCTCTGCAAAGGCGAGCATTCGAAGTCCAGGCCTATCGGGCTCGCGCCGTTCGCGTAGTCGGCCGCCGTCAATGGCCGGCGGTGCATGACGTAGTGCCCGAACTCGTGCGCCAACGTGAAGCGTTCCCGGCCTGGATATCGCGTCGTCGTATTGAAGAGGATTCGCCACGCCGGCTTCTTCCGGCTGGCGCGCAGCATGCCCTCGAACCCGTTGATTTCGATCCCCTCGATTCGGCTGATGGGATCTTCGACGTTCTTCGAAACCTCCATGGCAAGGGCTTTGACGTCCACGGGGAAACGGTCTTCACCAAGAACCGTTCGCAGCAGGACGGAAAAGTCGTTCGCTGCCTTTTTGGGCCGCTTCGATAAATGCATCAATCGTCCTCATCGTCGAGGATCTTCAACATCTCGCGCAGGCGCTCCTTGCTTCGTGGATTCATGCGCTGATACTTCCGAAAGAACGCCGTATCGGTTGCGTCCTCCTGCGGCTATTCGAAAATCGCAACGGCGATCGCCAAGGTCTTCGTCGAGGAAACTAAGGATGCAATGTTTGGTGATCCTCAGAAAAGCACAGGCGAGTTGGCAACGGCGGTCGATGTGTCGGAAGACGACATCGAAGACGCATTGCATGAGCTGCGCGACCTGGTGACGGTCAGTTTCGACCGTGTTCTCCCAAAGGCGGATCTCTTCGCCACGTTCGACAAACACTTCATGGAATGGTCGCCCCAGGAGGACGCACTGCGGATTGCGGCTGACCTCGTCAATGATCCGTCGATGCCGATTGATACCGGACAGGGTCGCTCAGCGCTATGGGTGGGAACCGAGGCGGATGAACCCGGCACTGGCCTACCTTTTGGCGAGAAAGCTGATCGTCGACTATCAGGTGCTTGCCAGTCAGTTCAACTCGATCCGTATCGTGAAGACGGACGCCACACGCCGCTTCGTAAAAAGCCGAAGCTGATTGAGGTCGCAGTCACAAAGTAGCCATTCGGTCGAGAGACTCGAATAGCCGCACCTAGCGCGATGGAGGCGCGGCAAAACCTGCTGGATTACGACCTACAGAACCTGATCCCCAAAACCAATCCCTGGGAGGTTTGCAATCAACTGTCTGGATAATATTGTCATTTCAGTCGGTTAAGGCTGATTTTCAGGCGTCATTTTGGAGGGCTATAGCGTAAACGTAGTTATCATCATCGCCCGGTGCGGCGCGACAATACTAGAGTGTTTATTTCACTCAAGTTTTTGCTTGGCGCTCGCGCTTCCTGATCTCTCTGAAAACCCAGTCCGTCACAGCCCTGTCACAGCTGGACGGAAAAACATGCCAACGATCCGAAAAAGAGGCCAGACGTGGCAAGCGCAGGTGCGCCGCGCTGGCTATCCCGCCTTGTCAAAATCCTTCGCGACCCGCGCCGACGCCATTGCTTGGGCACGTGAGAAGGAGCGATCAATTGATCGGGCGGAACTGCCCACCGACATCAAGGAGATGAGAAAGCTAACGATCGCTGATCTGCTGAAGCGGTACGAGCAGTAGATCACGCCAAGGAAGCGAGGGGCCGTCTTTGAGCGGTCGCGCATTCGCCAGCTATTGGCCCACGGGATGTCCCAAACAAGCCTGAGCAATCTGTAGGGCGCAACGGTCAGCCAGTATCGCGACGACCGGCTCAAGCTGGTCAATGCGCCGTCAGTGCGCCGCGAGCTGGTCATCCTTCGTCATGCATTCGAGGTTGCGAGACGCGAGTGGGGCCTTCCGATCAGGGAGAACCCCTTCAAATATATACGACTGGCCTCGCACGCGCGAAGATAGGCGCTCCGGGCCTTGAACTCGAAGACACCTTTTCTAGTCACTGAGGAGCCGCTACCCGGTGCACGCCAGTACGTTTGCTTCTGGTCTTGCTTTGAAAGGAAATCGAAGAAATCGCGCATCATCCAATCGTGGTACACGAATGACTTGTCGCGGTACTGGTAATTCTCAATGAACTGATAGCCGAGAGTGTCGACCAACATCCCGCTCATTGGCACGTCGCAGTGTTTGCACCAGACGCGGCTCATGCGAGCCAGATATTTCATATTCTTGTTGGTCGCTTCGCTTCTCTTGGAGATCGCCGCAATTTCTGCTCGCGGATTGCAAACCTTCCAACTACCCCCGTCGTTCGCGTTCGGATAGGTGAAGCTATCGCTGTCTTTGTTCTCGAAAACCGGCAACACCCCAAAGGTCAAACCGTCTGTGAATGTGATGACGACGACTTGGCCATCGCCGAAACTTTCGGAGGTGCTGTAGGTCTTCTGAATTGATTTCTTGACCGCTTGGAGCAGTGCCGACTGACCGTTCGTCTGATATGCTTTGTACTTGTGATATTCAGCGTTTGGCAGAATGAACGCGATGTCGAGATCGCTTATTCACCAATTTAGAAGCCCACCTCCATGCGACCAAGTTCCTCCGCCATGCATCTATTCTCGGAGATCGAGGAACACCCCACCGATAGCCTGTAACAATTGAAACAACAATCGCGCGCACTTCCGTCATTTCGGTAGTGTTTGCGGCCATCAGGACGTCATACGCAACTCCTGCGTCGTCTCAAGAGCGCACCGAGTGGAGTAATCAAAGGGCAGGAATGCCGCGAAGCGCTTCTCCGCAAACGCAATTTCACCAAGCATCGACATGGTCAGTTGTAAATTGACCAAAGTATCCGCCCCCGGCGCGTACCCTGAAGGTAGGACGTCGAATGGCATCCCCTCTCCGTCACGCGCCAGCTCGGTCGCCAGACTGCGGAGCGGACCGGTCATGTGCCTACGCGCCGCATTATGAAACCGCCCGCCACGCCTGTACGACTGATCAAGCAACATACACACAATCCAGTAGTGCAAATTACCAAGATGCCTCAGCGCGGGGTGTTTGTGGTGCGGGATCGGTTCGCCCGTTAACGGCAAACCGCTCGTCACGAACAGCTTGAATGCCGGGTAGTCGCGATTTGCCGGATCCCAGACCTCAAGACCCGGCAGCGCGGGATGCGTGCCATCAAACAACGAGCGAAAGAATTCGAAGTGTTCGCTTTCTCCTTCTTCTCGCACCTCTTCGAGCCGGCGTTGCCAAAGCCCAAAGTCAATGAGACGCGGATGACGCATCCGCAATTGATCGAGAACCGCTTCGATTTTGTGATAGAGCGAGCCAACCCGGTTTGGGCGAGTGGTACCCAGCACCTTGTACAGGCGCTCCACGAAGAGCTTATCTTCCTCATTCGTCTGCGCATCCGGGTCAACTGCTCGAGCGGATGCTTCAACATAAACGTATTTCGCAATGGTTTCCAAACTCAATGCCTCAAGCTTGAAATCGAACGGATAAATCTCTTGTTCATAGGGGAACTGTTGTCGGCCAAGATGTGGCGCGACGCCGAGTGCGAAAAGTAGATTATTCACAACATCCAAATGGACCATCTCTTCAATCGCTACGCCGAGCACATGAAGGGGACGGCCTCCGTATCTGTGGCTTGGCCAACCTGCCAGGGCCGCATATTGAGGTGTTTTGATCGAGAACGCAGCGAACAAGTATTGGACAAGTAGGGAGTGTTCGATTTCGGCCGCATCGCGCAACAATCTGATAAGTTCGAGCAATGGGTTGTCAAAGAGCGGGACGTACCGAAGTGCGTCTTGAGTATCGGAAGACAACGTTTCGCGGAGCGGCATTTCTGTCGACAGAAAGCGATCCCTTGAAACAGCCGCTCCGAAATGCGCAGAGATCGACGACGGCGTGTCCAAGGACTTCTTTTTGGCATAAGACGCGACGACCTGCGTGATTGCACTGCGGTACCGAGCGTAGCCCGTGCATCGACACAAGTTATGGCCCGTTACCGCTTCGACGACTGTGTCGAGATCCTGCCCCTCAAGACTCGCCATTTGCTCGCAAGCAACCACACCAGCCAACACAAATCCGGCGCTGCAGAACCCGCATTGCATGGCATCGTGGTGAAGAATTGCGTCCTGGATTGGATGAAGTTGTTCGCCCGCTGCGACACCCTCGATAGTAGTTACCTCCCACCCGTTCACATGACGCAGGCTAATCATGCACGATTGCTTCGTTGTGGGTGGTTCTGTCGGCGAATGCCGAACCAATACCGTGCATGCTCGACATTCCCCGATACTACAGCCGATGCGGGTTCCGGTAAGACCGACGACTTCGCGAAGGTAGTGCGCGAGATGCATGTCGGCAGGTGCATCTCCAAGGTCATGAAGCTCACCATTGATAACGAGGCTGACATCGGTGGTTTTTCTAAGCACCTGGACGGCTCCGGATTTTCAGGTCTTTGTATCTGATCGGTAGCGCAGAAGGCCAAGCGTCTTCATCGTGATGTCCCAGAGCGTGCCCTATTGCGTTTGCGATCGCCGGAGCGACTGTCGTCATCGTAATTTCACCGGCCCCCTTATGGCGAATGTTAGCCTGCAGCTCGTTCAGCGCACCGCCTTCAGGAAGAGGTAACAGAACCGTTTCTAGATCTATCGCAATAACATCCGATGCTCGAGGAACCATGTATCGATCAAAGTTTACAAACCGGTCCTGACCGCTTGCTGGCGGCAACTGCTCAAAAAGTGCATGAGCCAGTCCCATTTGGAATCCACCTTCAACCTGGCCGTGGAGGATCGTCGCCGTGATTGCATCGCCAGCATCCAGGAATGAGACCGCAGCCGTAACCCGCAAACTTTCCGACTTTGGGTCAATTTGCACGACCACTAGGTGGCCGCCGGCTGCGTACGCCGAACGGGGGACTCGTGTCTTTCCAACAGCCGAGTGCGCTGGCGGGAAAATTGGATCGCCTTGAGTTGGCACCAGGGTGGCTTGGCAGGTCGCTTCCTTGGCAAAGCCAAGGGCATCAATAAAAGATGTGAAAGACCGCTCCCCGTCCATGAAAGTGGCCCGAGACCAGCCGTTCGAGAAGTAACCATGCGCAATTGCGAAACGCGGGGCGCTAGTCCTATCAAGGTGTGCGGCGATCGTACTGAGCGACACGGGCTTGCCTTCGCCGACGTGGAAGCCATCCGAACGCCAAGCATCGAAGAGGTCTTCGTCCGAAGTATCGAAGTTAACCAGTTCGCGTATCCCGGGAAAGATCTTGAGCCTGATCAATGCGTCGCAGGCTTGGCGCAAGACGTGAACATGGAAAAATGCGGTCTTCGATGCAGCCGTAGCCTGATGGCCATAAGTCGTCCCCTTCGCGATCAGCTGTTCTGCGAAGGAAACGAAAGGCTCTGCGTTGCCCAGCGACACATCGGCGGGAGCCCGGAATGTGTCAGCGGCGACTTTTCCTAGAGACCGGCGTGCTCCTTGACCTAGGTCTACAGATTGGCTCCAGACCGTTATCTGCCCGTCGAGTTCGAGCTGCACTGCAGCATATTGGCTATCTCCGCTTGTTCCGTAGGCTTCCATGCAACCGGCAAAGCCGACGCCACAATAGAGGCCTCTTGCCGCTCCTTCTCTTCGGATTTCGTCACGATTCTTCCACAGGTGGTGTTCGGCAGCTCTGTCACAGACTTCCGCATTGGCGACATGGAAGCAGAGCGGGGTACCTGCTATGTCGCGATCTGCTTTTTGCGGATCCGAATCGTATTGCAGAACATTCTGACGGCGAACGCCGATAGGATCGCGATTGAGCTTTAGAGTAGCAAGCTTGTCGATGGCCGTTTCAATGTTGAAAACGACCTGTGGAATTCCGAAGCCTCGCATCGAGCCTACGATAGGAACGGGGCGTCGTGTAACTACACCATTCGCACTGACTTTGTTGAATCTGTAGAATCCCGTCGCGTGAAGGGCCCCTAACTGCATCACAGGCGTGCTGAGATTAAGCTCAGCACCACCTTCGAATACAAAGTGAACAAGCGCTCGATCAAGCGAGCCATCTGGCTTGGCTGATATCAACGTGTGAACGCCGGAGCCATGCCGTTTTAACCCGGCCTGAAATTGCTCGAACCTGTCATATGCCAGCCTGACGGGGCGATCTGATAAAGCTGCGGCAAAGGCCAATTGGACAACGAACGGCGACTTATCACGGCCGCCGAAGCCGCCCCCGAGGTCGACACTGAGGATTTTGACATCGCGTATAGCAGGATTGTCTAGGCCGGCAGCAACAGCCTTGCGAATGTCTTTTAAATCAGCATAAGGCGCTTGGGTCCCAACCAGCATTGTAAGTGTGCCGTTTTGGACCCCCGCTAGGCCAGTCTCCGGTTCGAGGAAAGCAGGATCAACTTGCTGCGTGAAGGTCGTCGTCTCAACGCAGAATTCTCCGGGCGCCATTTTCAACAGTTCTTCGTATATCGCATTGGCGACCGGATCATGCACGTCCGCCCGAGTAAATTGGTCTTTCTCGAGCCGAAGGTGCCCGTGGTCGAACTGACTTGATAGTTGATGTTGTGAGAGAGACAGCAGGTAGTGCTGCGTCGATAGTATTGCGGGGGCAATCAACAATCGCCAGTCTGTTAACAGCTCCGCAGTCGACCGTTCATCGGCAATTGGAGTTGGGGTACCGTAGCTTACGATGCCGCGGTCCTCCCGCAATTCCTGTGCTGCTCTACGGAAGGTCAGGAAATCTTGAAACAGAAGAATCGCCAGAGGCTGGCTTAGGTACTGCGGTACTCGGTTCGGCGGGCATAGCTGCAACATTCCTGCGCCCGTTGCCGTGCCGGCTGTGTTGTCCAAACCGTGCTCCGCCAGGGTATCAGCTGTGATCGTGCGAAAAGGCTGATTCTGTGGGCCAAGGCGTTCAACGTTCAGGCGGACGAAGGGACGGTCAATGAAGGCTGTACGGATAATCAGTGCATGGGCACATTCATCAGGCCAACCAAGCTGCTGAGCGATATCCTTCACCCGAAAATCGCTAGCGAAGACTTTCCCTCCGGTGATCTTCGCCTTGCGCAAGTCGGACTCGGCAGCGAATGGTGCAACTTCAGGTCTCATTCGGACCTCGGGTTAATCGTTGCCGCTCTTTTGCTTGGCGTTTCGACCGCGGCTAAAGAGGAATGTGGTAGTACGCAAAAACAACGCTGCTGACGCGACGAGTCCACTCCAGCTTGCTCGAAGGCTTGGCTCGGGAATTTTTTTGTCATCGACGTTAATTCGTTCTTTTTGTGAGGCACTGCGTGCTTACGTTTCTGCTGAAAGAGCGCTGGGTTTCGCGTTCGAGCCCAGGCGTTCAACGACGCCCAAATTGGCCTCGAAATCGGGATCATTCCCGTGTTCAACGGCCAGAAGAGCGTGCTCCAGAGCTTGCTCGAAGCGACCAAGCTTTAAGAATTCGGCCGCCAAATTGTTATGTGCTGCCGCGTGGTGCGGATTCGAACTAATGGCAACCTGAGCCAGCGCGATTGCGCGTTCCGTAAATCCGAGCTCGGACGCAGCAACGCCAGCGTTGGCGTTCAAATCCGGGTCGTGAGCTTCATGTCTTAGAGCCCGATCGTATGCGGCCAGCGCCAGAGCAGCATCTCCTCGTCCCAGATTGAGATTTCCGAGCTCGCGCATCGCTCGCCATTCTGACGGCTTGATCTCCAATGCACGCTGAAAATCCGCTTCCGCGCCTGTCACATCGACACCTTGAGCGCGCAAAATGCCACGGTTCAAATATGCTTCATAGTATGGTGGTGAAAGTTCTATCGCTCGCGCATAGGCATCGAGCGCCTCGCGTTCGCGACCCGCTATGCGGGCCAATAGGTTACCGAGGTCATTGTAATACTCGGCATAGTAGGGATCGAGCTCAATAGCATCCCGCAGACGCGCCTCAGCTCGAACAACATCTCCGGCCAGCTCATAAACTTGGCTTGTATTGTAAACAAGGATTGATCGATGAAGCAGAAAGGCGCCTTCGCCGTATGCTTCGACAATCTCTGAGAGTCCGTGCTCGCAAAGTGCTAATGCACTATTGAAGTCGCCTTGTCGCGCCTTAATGTAGGCGTACGCATTCTCCGCAAATACTTTGATGTATTGATAGCGTGGATGATTTGCGAACTTCTCCTCGATTAACCGCAGGTTGGCAACCGCACAGGCCTCGGCACGAGGAATATCTACGGGCACCTGGTATCGACCATAGGTCATCGACTGTGCGTACAGGGCGGTAGGAACAAAGCGGCTTAGTGGAAACTGCCGCAAGAATGCTTCCAGAAACGGTAGTGAGGAAGAGGAATACCCCATTGCATACAAAACGAATGCAGCATTGATAAAGAGCCCGTTTATCGGGTCATCACCCGACCCGTGCTTCTGCAACTCAGGATCTGAATAATTTGCAGCGAAGAATTCGAACCAGGTATCATAAAGCCCGATCCCCATGAGGATTTCACAGGGCTGGACCAGCGCTTCGACCCTCTCGAACTTGTTGCTGAGCGCGACGGCGTGGGCAAGGATCAGCGGAGCTGATCCTGATCTATATTGTGTCAATCGTCGAATGTGCGCTTCGCTATTGAGCCGATCTAGCACACCACAAGGCAATGTTTCGGCATTTCGGCGATTGATCAAATCGCCAACAAGTCCGTCCTCGACAAATGCAGTGGCCATTTCGACCCGCCGCTCTTGCGGGATAGAGGCTAAAAACAGATCCACGATGGCAAGAGCGCTCAACCGGTTAGTAGCATCCAGGCCTCTTCCCATGCATTTGAGCAACGCGGCACCCACGTCGAGATTGCCATTTGATCGCGTGAATAGGAGGTCCTTTTGCGCCGAAGCAAGACTCTCAACATCAAGTTGACTTTCAAAGTCCAGTTGGGTGAGAGGTGGGAGAACGAATCGCGGCGCATTTGCAATCAGCAATGCGCCCTCGCGGTCCAGAATCACGAATCGAATTCGTTTGCACTTCTCCTGAAGTCTTAGGAGAATTTCCAACAGGCTCCGCGAAGTAGCGCAAAGAGCTTGGCAGTTGTCGATAATGAGAACGACTTCGCGGTTAGATGTTTTGAGCGCTTGCAATATGAATTCACCAAGGCCCACCAGAAGTTTGTTTTGATACTCGTGATGGTAAAATCGGGTACGCTCTTCCCGGTTTGCCGTATTCGTCAAATCGCGCGGCACTAAGAAGGCTGCGGAACTACGAAAAGGCCATAGCCTCTTTAAGGTTTGCTCGTATTTGGCTAGAAGCCGCGGCGTGGCGGCCTCGCATTGCTTTATCAGGTCAAGACACAGCTCTTCAAATCCGGCGAGATAACCGCCGTGCAGCCATGAGCCATTTGATGTGACAACTTCATGGTTGGCAATGCCGTGGGCCGCTGCCAGCGCAGTGGAGCGCGTACCTGCCCCACTTGTGTCGACCAGCACGACAATACCTGCATCCCGCAACGCCGTGCGGATTAGCGCGACGAACGGCACCCTCGCCTCGCTAATCCATGTTCCTTTTGACGTTGCACTCACTTGTCTCGTTTAACGAGCTAGACGGTGCCAGTGTAAGGAGTCGTAGTGCGGATTTTGGTTTTGGTCGTGGTGACCTTCTTGATAATCGACGTGCCGCGCGGCGCTCCTGACTCGTAGGTCAGCTTCTGCTCTTCCGTGGATTCCGCGCGCTTCTCCGATTCCGTCTCGGTGATGATTTCCGGATATTTGGAGTTGAGCGGATTTGTTGAATGTGCGGTATCAGCAGCCATTGATATAACCCCCAGCCAACGCTTTGGTTGAATATCACTAAAGATCCAACTTTCGTTTCAAAATGGGTGTATGTCAATGGCCCTGCAACTCGGAGAATAAAATATTCCCTGCGAGGCTCGAAGACCGGGACTAGGTGCCACGGGGCAGCCGTGACCGCTATCGCTTTTTCGGCGCCGTCTCCACACCAACACCAAGCCCAGTCATCGCGGGCCGGACTGGAATAGATCCCGCCAATCATCGGTTTATCAAACGGAATTAACTGAACAACTTCAATTTGCTACGGAAAGTTGTGCGCAAAGCTGTTTTAGACCCCGCAAACATTCGGGAATTTTCGAATCCAGCATGTATTACAACGACAGCGCGACCGCGGTGCCAGCCGCGCCGTCGGTGGTCACCAGCTTGTGGCAGCGCGATCTCAGCTCCTTCAAGAGCGACCCATCGGGGACTGGGTTCTTGGTCCCGTAGACTTGCTGCTTGGTTGAGACAAGTACCTGAGCATGTGCCTTGCGCTTGACGGGTAGCAGGCGGTCGAGCAATTGCAGCGGCGTACCGTTGTGGCTGCCGTGATGCGCCACTTTGAGGAAATCCACCGGCTCGAGTTCGGAGGCGCATTTCTTTTCGATCATTTCCCAGCTTTCGAGTTCGGCATCACCGGGCAGCAGGAGTCGCTTGCCGGCGGCTTCGATGAGCAGGCACAGTGACGTATTGTTCTGCGCCTTGTCGATGAACCGTGCGGCCGTCACTCCGTGTTCGCGAATGGCGCGCCGAAGCCGCTCGAAATCGCTGGCCGATATGCCGCCGCGCTCCGCAGCACCGGCGCGCGCCACCGCGGGAAAGTCCCAATCGAAGCCTTCATCGCCGCCACGCACCTGCTTCTCGTGGCCGGTGCCGACCGCCGCAAGCGCTGTTGTCAAGGCCCGCTCTCGGGCACTCGTCGTGTAGTACACGCTAACGTCCGGTTCGGGCGCGAGCACCCGGATCTTGATGTTCTTGAACGTCGAAGATTCTTTCGCCTTGCCGCGCGCCAGGTAGGCAATCGGTTGCTTGCCGAGCTTGCGCAGGTAGTCGATCCGGTCCTTGTTGGCCAAGTTGTTTTCGAGGAGCGAACGGAAGGCGGGGTGCAGCACCATCCCGTTGCGGCGGACGTCGCGCGCGAATCCAGCCAGACCGTCGCGGAGTCTCTTCTGCAGCTTCGCCTTGGGAAAGTCCCGGTAGTAGTCCGGATGGCTCGGCAGGCCCATCCAGACCCGCTCGATTTCCATGCGGTTGAAGATCTCTCGCTCGCGATAGAAGCCTTCCAGGTGGTCGAGATGCTCGTGGGTGACAATCAGAAGATCAATCTTTCCATTGCACTGCTTCTCGATGTCGGCGCGATGTCCGGGAAGCGCACCAGGCTAGACGGATCGTTGGGAGCGCGGCCGAAATCGATTAAGATATGGCGGGTTTCGGCGCCATCAGGCAGGCTGAGCAGGATGCAGTCGCCGAACCCTACGACGTAACCACGGATCTGAATCGTACCTGTCATCAGTGCCCTCCAGCATAGTGGTCGTTATTGGGCCGGGCGTGCCGCATCGCGGCATTGCGCTGAAGCCGGAGTCGTCTTCCCTCGATCGTGGCGCGGATACGAAAATTTCCACCATCGGGCGCGCCCAATCCGCGGATCCCGTCGCTCACTCCCATGCTACCGGAGCGAATGAGGTAACGGGCATATTGCACTAGCGTCTTCCGCCGATCTTTCGTAGGCAGAACCATCGCCAGATGCAGGAAGTTACCGTTGCCGTCAAAAACCAACGTTCCACCGCAATAGAGCGGCAGCAATGTGTTGGTGAGCTTGCCGAGCGCGCGGCCTTTGAGCTCGACGTCTTCACTCCACGCGAATTCGATCACCCGCTCTTTGGGCGGCCAGTAGCCGCTTCGCGCGCGCTTCTTGGTGTGATAGACGGAAACAATGGTGAGGTTGGCGTCGAAGGGAATCTGGAAGAGCTCGCGGAATTCGTCGAGGAACCGATAGGCGTCGGCCGGCGTGGCGGTGATCGCTTCGATGTCTTGGCCTCGCGCAAAGCGTGAACGATATCTCTCCTGACACGCCGATCCTCTTGCATCGGCTTGAGTCCGCGCCGGCGGAAAATGCGTTTGAGTTCTGATCTGATTCCGTAGGAATCATCGGGATAAGCGACTTCGTCGGCGCGCAGCAGGGCGCGCGCATATTCATCGTAGCGTAAATCCACCGGCGGGCAGTAGTCGATGGCCCGGAGCATCACGTTGGCGGTTTGGTCGGCGGCGCGAAACAGCGCCTGGATCGCCTGCTGTTGGTCGCGCTTCCTCCCGCCCGCCTCACGGGAAACCTCCTATGAGATTGCGGATGTAGAGATACTGCAACAGATCGTAATAGACCCCGGTCAGGATCTCGGACCAGCCGTGCTCCTCGTAAGTGCCGCGCAAATCGCTCATTTTGCGTTTGTTCCAGGCGCCTCGCAGATAGTCCTGCTTGGCTAGGCCATGGATCGCCGCACCGAATTCGCTGGCGATAGCCGAGACGACATTTTTGGCCGACAGGAGCGCCGGCGCTCCTGTCGTTACTAGCTTGGCAATTTCGCGATTTTCAGACTTGCCAGCATAGCTATCGCATCGCCAAAATACTCGTGAAACCCTGCGGTCTCCGGTGAAGAAACCTCGTTGTACCCAGGCTTCAGCCCATCGAGTACTGTGTGGCCGAGTTCATGCGCGACGATGTCATGCGACAGGCAGGTATGGACCGGCTTGCCGTCGGGGCCTTCGAAATAGCAAAAGTGCAGCGCGCCGGTATCGCGATCGTAAAACGCGTTGTCATCGTAGCCAGCATGCGGCAACACCAACAGGCGTCCGAGGCCCGACGCCCAAGGCACCGGTCGGCCCAAGGCTGTATCGTCCTCTAACACCGTCAGGACCTGTTCGATTATCGCCCAGACGTTCACTTGGTGAAAGTTGAAGTTGTCGAGAATCCGCTCGTTCTTCAAGCCTGCAATGCCGACGAATCCTGAGCGGTCCGCCAAGAGTCTGGCCGGCGTAAACCGTGTATCGAGGTCAGCGTTATAGTCCACGATCGCGACGCGCGCGCTGGTCGGGCCGTCGCCGACGGTAGCACACTCGATCGTCGCTTCAACCGGCCACAAATTTCGGGTGCGTGCGAGGAGCGGGTCCTTCGGAAGAACCTTGATCCGAATCGATCCGTTTCGACCTGTGCGCCGTTTCGTACCTGGCTTAAGTGTCACGCAGCCCCTTAATGGGAGCTACAATTCTGACTACAACTCTAGGTTATCGCAACAGCTTTTTTGGACCCGGGACGACCACACAGAACCGTAGCGCGCTATTTTCCTAACCTCCTTCGGCACAAGAACAGGGGCCCGGACTTTCGGAACCTCTTGAAATGGATAGGGCTGTTCGCGTCCAACGGCACGCCACCGGAGGTCATTACAAGCTCTCGGCGAGTGTCACGTCGAGATCAGCTTCGAGGCGCAATGGGTCGCCCCCAAGAAAATCTCCGAACGCGTTACGGCCGACATCGAGCTTTGGTCAGCGCTTACGAAGGAAGCCGGCATCGAACGCCAATGAGGTTGCTTTACGAGGTTGCTTCTGTTGGCTCGTGAGATTTTCTTTGATCTCGCGGTGCACACATCGTACACACGCCGCGTTCTAACCAATTGAAAGAATTAAACTCTCGATCCAATCCATCACTGGACCGACAGACTAAGAGTCGGCAAGTGTCGCGAGTGTGACACGGCAGGAGTGAATATCGAGCGTGATGAAAGCCAGAATGTCTTTGGTGCTATTGGACCGAGATAGCTGAGGGTTGAATGTGTCAATGCGCACATACCACACCAATTCCGCAGCATTGGAATGAGATTGATTACAAAAATATGATCGCATTGCTCAACCTGCGACCAAACCATATGAAGTGAGACGGGCTTTCGTGACCTAGCGTTTTGATGTGGCGAGCTTCCTTTGCTTGCAGTTGAGCGACGAACAAAAGTGCGCTTGTGTTGATTCATGTAAATCAACGATCGAAAGCCACTCCGGCTTCCAGCTCCAGGATCGCCTGGCAATGCGACAGAGGGTGTTCCGAGCACATGCCGCGCTTCTTCGCCTGAACGTTTTCACTTGGAAACCTCGTAGCGGAGTAATTCCACGGCTCTCGCGGAACTTTGCATGCAAGCAGCTCGCCGGCGTCGGCGCTTCCTTTAGATCAGCGCGGGGCTCCTTGATGTGCGGTCACAAAGCCATCGAAGTGTGTCGAAGGTTTTTGTTGCTCGGTTGAATCATTTGTGAGATGACCCGTGCGCAAACCGGCGCTAACATCGTTGGAGAATATAGGACCTGATACACCGCTCAGGCTGTCCGTAGCAGCCGCAATCGCGTTTCCGGATCAGACCATTTCCGAGAACAGCTTGAGACGAGAAGCCAAGCGCGGGCGACTTACGGTCGAGATTATTGCAGGCAAGGTGTTTACGACTCTCAATGAAATTGAAAGGATGCGTGGCCGATGCCGCGTAGAAGTAAGGGTGCCCGTCTCCACCTCAGACCAGCCCGCTACAGGGCCGGAAAGCTCACCCATCAAGCCACTTGGGTCATCCGGGACGGCACGGGATATTACGCCACTGGATGCGCTGAACGCGAAGTTGCAGCGGCTGAGCAAGTCCTCAAGGACTATATTGCAAAAAAATACGCGCCGACGCGCAAGGAACAAGACTTAGAGAAAATTCCCGTCGCCGACGTGCTTTCGATTTTCATTGACGACCGCCCCGACCTTTACGTCGAGAACTCCGACGCTCAGAAGTATCTCAATCGCATCGGGCGCCTCAAAGAGTTTTGGGGAAAGCTCATGTTGTCGGAGGTAACCCGGACCAAGTGCCGTGAGTACCAACAACACCGTGGCAATAAAGGCGGTGCCCGCCGAGATCTGGAGGATCTCAGGGCAGCCATCGCCAACCATGCGGCGGAAGGGCTGCACCGTGGCATTGTGAAGGTCACGCTTCCCAAGAAGGGCCCTGCCCGCGATCGATGGCTGACTCGCGATGAAGCCGCCCACCTAATCTGGACGTGTTGGCGCGCCCGCGAGATACAGACCATGCACCGCGGACCCAATAAAGGACAGCAGGTTGAAACGAATAAGCGGCCCCTTCGCCATCTCGCCCGGTTCATCCTTATCGGGGTCTATAGCGGGACGCGCGCGGGCGCCATTGCGTCAGCTTCGCCGACCGCGGCTATCGGGCGGTCCTTTGTCGACCTTGAACGTGGCGTCTACTACCGACGCGCCCAGGGGAAGCAGGAGACTAACAAAAGGCAGCCGCCGATGCCGATCCCACCGCGCCTGCTGGCACACCTGCGACGCTGGAAGGAGCGCAAGATTATTGCGCGGCACTTTGTCGAGTTCAACGGCGAAGGTGTATCTTCCGTGAAGACCGCGTTCAAGCATGCGGTGACGCTGGCCAAGCTCGGGCCCGGCGTTTCGCCGCATACGTTACGGCACACCGCGGCAACGTGGTTGATGCAGAACGGTACCGACCCATGGCAAGCCGCCGGGTATCTCGGCATGAGCGTCGAAACGTTGTTGCGCGTGTACGGGCACCACCACCCTGACCACCTAAAGGACGCCGTCGCCAAGATGACGGCCAAACCTACCGCCTCAGCTTCGCCTCAGAAACCAGCCGAAAGGAAGAAAACGAACGTAGTCAAAATTCAATGAAAATGGGCACTTCTAGTGGGAATAGTGCGAGTTTCCGCCGCTCATAACGGTCTGGTTGCAGGTTCGAGTCCTGCCGGGCCCACCAGTAAGTCAATCACTTAGCCGGTTTTCATTTCACGACCGGTTGGTCACCGCACCAGAAATGCCCCTGCATCGTTGCGCCCGCTGATGTTTCCGCAGTCCTCAACCTACTTCTCTGGCTTCGATCTGACTACGACCTCTCCACGCGATCGTAGATTCGGCGGCATTTTCGCAATTGGAAATTGAGCAGCGGCTTGCACTTCTGTGGTCGGAACAGTTTCTCGACGGTTGAGGACCTGCGAGCGGAACGTGCAGATCGGCGATGGGCGGATCCGGCATAAGCCTCCTCGTAGCTAAGAAGGTGGCGTTCTTCAATCGCCGCGGCTGCGCACGTCAATTCCCGAGGATGCAACCGTCGTGCAGATGTGATCTCCGGTGGACTCAGGAGCAGCGGAACGAGCCGCGTCATGAAGGCCCTAATCAAATATTAGGCGGCCCGAAGACGAGCTCACACTCAAAAAAAAGTCCAGCGAGGTCCGGCAGCCTTCGGCTGAGCTCCTCGCCTGCTGCTCAGCTTCGCGAAACTAGCGTTCCCAGGTCCCTAAGCAGCACCAGAAGCTTGTTCAGCCCTTCAGGGGAACCGTCCCAGACACCTTCGACCGCAGTAGCGAGCTGCTGCTTGGCACTTTCGGCCTGGCGCCCGGCATCGATCCGCGTTCCCTTTTTTGCATAACCGCATAATTTCTGCAGTGTTGGTGTGAGTCGGGGCGGTTTACGGCTCAGCGCGCGGTGGACGCTCGATTGATTCACGTCCACCAGATCTCCTAACGCCTTATCGCTTAGTTTTCTTGATCTTTTGAAGCTTTGCACGAGCGCGACCGCCTCCAAGGCCCCCTCCTCGGGGCTAACCGGCCGTCCTGCAGACCCTCGATTTTTGCCTTTTCTGCGCGCCATAATTATGCAATAATGCAGAAATTCGATGTTCACACAAGAGGTCGGCCATGAAGGAAATCCGGTTCTATCGTGCGAGCGAAAAGCCGTACGGTGTGTTCAGCAACCTTTACAGGCGTGCGATCACGTTCGAGGGACGCATCTTTCCAACGTCCGAACATGCCTACCAGGCCGGGAAAGCCCGCAAGGAAGAAGTGCGGGAGTGGCTCATGGCAGCACCTTCGCCGGCGTTACTCGCGATGGCGGCGCACGGTCTCTACCAGTGGGACATCGTTCCCGACTGGTCGAAGGTGAAGTTCGACCGCATGAGGGGCGTGCTCATGGCGAAGTTCACTCAGCACGCTGACCTAGCGGCCATTCTCCTCGAGACCAAGGATGCCGTGCTGATCGAGACTGCGACCGTGGACAGTGCAGTGAATAGGCTGTGGGGAGAGGTGCCCGGCAAAGGGGGCAAGAACATGCTGGGAATCATGCTGATGGAGGTCCGTCAGCATCTGGCCCAGAGGAGCGGCACCAAGCGACGCCGTAAGGTCGCGATGCAGGCTGCCGAATAAAATTTCAGCGACTTCGGCTTTCGAGCGACGTGACGAACGCGCTGCACACTTCGTCGACGCCCCTATCGAGCATCTCGCGGACGTGACCGGCACCGGCCGCTTGGAAGAGCCCTCGAGCACCGGTAAACGCGCAATTCAGCGCTGCCAGGCGCTGACCGACGGCGACTCCGTCGAATATATCCTCGAATTTCCAGTATCCCTCGCGACGCCAACGCTTCAAGACAAGGTCGAGCAACCCTGTCGTCACCATATCGCCCGAACCGCATGTGTCCACCACTTGCGGAGCGAGGCTGGCCGGGAAATGCCGTCGGACTTTGCCGTTCGATACCGTCAGTCCGCAGCCACCGTGCGTTCGGATCACGATCGTTTCGGGGTCGAGGCCGTCGTCGGCGATGTGTTTCCCCGCGGTTTCGTCGGACAGCTTGACCACGGTAGCGCAGCGCATGGCCCGCGCGAATAATGGATCGTCGGCGCTGGCGGGCTCGAAGAAGACGAGAGCCCCGGCTCGCTTTGCCTCCTCCATCGCCAGGATGATCGATTCCGACACCCGATCGGCGTAGAAAACAGAAACCGACTTCAATGTTTCGGCAGCTTTGTAGACGTGTTCGTGATCGATCGAGCGCCACTTGGGAAAGCGGACGAACGTCTGTGGACACGTCGAAGTGAACCGGTGGGTTGCACTCGCCGTATCGAGGATCTGCACGATGACAGGAGAGCTTCCGGTATCCGCGATCGAGACGTATCGGGTCTCGCACCCTGCCCTCTCGAACTCGCCGAACAGGAAACGACCGTGGTCGTCGTCACCGAGATTGACGACGGGAAAGACCGGGTGACCGAGCATGGCAAGCGACAGCAGAACGTTGCCGCACGAGCCGCCGAGAGCCTCCTTCGGACTTGTATGGGCGTCGGAGTAGATCCTGTCGACGGCAGTCAGACCAGTGCCCGCGACCGCGGGTCGTGCCGGGGGGAGCCTCGCATGTCTGGAATCGGATTGGACCATACCGTGAACATTCTATCAAGGGCGCCGCAACATGGAAACGTCCAATTGCGCTCGTCCAGCACCCGCTAGGCGCATGCCGCCAAGTATCCTTAACAGGCCTTCAGGCCCGGAAACGTGACTGGGCAGCAGATTCCAACAGGAAATCTCGCGCTCGCAGACCTGATCGACGCTGAGCCCGAATTCGCCTCCGAGCAGCTCGTAGTCGTTGCCGTGCCTATCACCGCTGTCGCCGACGGCCAGCATTTGAAGCTTGTCGTCGACCATCTTGCCTCGAACCGCCTCGAAGACACGCGGCTTAGCGGCCCATTCCGGACAGATGTCGATCGAGTGCCCGGACCGGACCATCCTCAGCCCCGAACAGGCATCGACGATCTCTCGGAGTTTCCCAACACCGTCCGCCGCCGACACGAGCTCGTCGAGGCTAATCGTGATCTGAAATGGGCTTACCTTCGGGAGCCAGCCGTTCCGGAACATCGTGGCTTCGGCTTGAATGCGACCGAAAGCATCCAGGATAGCGGGGTCCGGCTCCAGGGGTGTGGTTCGGATATCGACGGACAGCGGGACGATGTGCGCACCGTTGTAGTAGCCGACCAGCACCCGTTCGCAGTGCTCCGGCGAAAGGCAGCTCCGCAACTCCTCACCGACCGATCCACCTCTGCCTGTCGCAAGCGCGATCGCGACGCCGCCCTCCAGAAGTCTTCGCAAGCCCTCCATGATTGGCTCGGTGGGCGGCTTGCCTCGCCTGTTCGTAGCGACCATCGTCCCGTCGTAGTCCAGGATAAGCGCGCCGAACTGGGCGGCTTCGAGGCGCTCGATGAACTCGTCGCGCCGGGAGCTCCAAGCCCGCCCCGCTCTGTCCGGTTCATCGGCTCTCTGCTCGGATCTCCGTTTACGGCGCGTGGCTGCATCTTCGGATTCGACGGCGACGAGGAGATCCCGGCTGTCGTAGATCAAACGACCGAAGTCTGCGACTCCGGGTTTGCCCGGATCGATGCCCCTCACCGCGCCGATGCCTTCGACGATGCCGAACGATTTCAGAACGGCGTCGAAAAGGGTGTGTCGCCCGGGTGCGCCGAAGGCGAAATGCACGCTGCGGATCATCGACGGAATGCATGATCGGATGGTCTCCCAGAACGGAAGACTGCGATCGCAGGTGAGCGCCAGCAAAACGGTCCTGTCGGCATATCGGTCGAGCCAGACGTGCCGACCATGGGCGAAGTTGCGGAAATCGGTGCGCTGCACCTTGCAAAGACCCGCCTCCCAGCAGCTGGTCTCGATCATGACGGCCGCAGCGGTCAGCGCGGGATCGTGCAGGATGATCAGCGTGTCGCGCTCGACGTTCCAAGCGCCTGCAATCGCCTCGATATCACGAGTTCGATTCGCCGCGGACAGGATGTTCTCAGACCTCGCCCGAACCTTATCGCATCTCTCCTTCCCGCGATGTCCCGCGACCTGATCGCTCGCTAGCAGCAGCGACGTTAACGTCGAAGTGAGCGAGTGCGTCGCCAGAAACCCATCCCTCTCATCGGCTACCGGCACCATGTGTAGTCTGGCAATTTCGGCACCCACGCCGGCGACCAAGTTTTTCCCGCGTGCGGTCACCACGTCGATGCGGCGGGCATGCTCGTTGACGGCGGTCTGAAACGCCGCGCGGATGTCCGCGTTCTCGCCCCCCGCGGTGAAAAGCCATACGCCCCATTTCGGCAACACCGGGTCGAGGGCGAACGCCATCGGCGTTGTCACCGCCGTGGCGGAGTGCTGCAGCCACGTCCTGCAGGACGACAGGAACTCGGCGGAGACGGCGGAGCCTCCGCTTCCGACCGCCGCGACGGGGTAGTCGGCAGCGCGTTCGAGCGCCTCGACAAGGATGCCAAGTTCGCTTCCGGATGCCTCAGAGACGGTATTCAGAAGTCCGTTCACCTTGACGGAGAAGACAGTGGTCATTGGTCTATCGCGTCCTTCAGCCGTGAGATGATCCGCGGTACGAGAGCCGAACCTCTCCATATCCGTAACGTCATTCTGGAGACCTCGGTCCGGCGCGGGACCGTTGGCTGCTTTCCGAGCTACCCGGCCACTGCCTCCGATTCCAGATCGTAGCTGCCGTAGATGGGACCGTGGAGCCAAACGTGAACCGCCATGTCCGGAGGCGCCTCGGATTCATTCAGCGCTGCGGGCTCGAATTCGTACCGCAGTGTCTCGACGTATTGTACCGAAAGATTGTGTTCGATCGCAGCCATCATCGCACCGACGGCGATCACTTTACTGCCGAACGGTGACAGGATGATTTGCGGGAAGAATACGTCCTTCACCGTCTCGTCATATCGCGATTTCAGGATCGAGATCGTGCGGTAGCAGTCGAGCGGGTTGCGTTCCGACACGTAGATGAGATCGCGCGCATCGACCTGCCATTCGTTCAGCAACGGCGCCTGATACTCGGCCAGGAGCTCGTCGGCGCGTCGCGGGTTGCGCGCCGGGAAGGGAACGACGGGGCATACCTTGTACACGTTGTCCAGCGTCGTCCGGATTCTTCGCAATGTCTCGACACGGCCGCGTCCGAGCTGAGGCAGCCAGATTCTAGCCACCGGAAGCGATTCGTAACCTCCGGAGGGGCCCGAGTACCCACGAACCGCTTGGACCTGCATCGAAGGTTCTCCGACGATCCGATCGTCAAGCTCGGGATTCGATACGACCATCACGTGCAGGCTCAGACCTGCCTTTGCTTCGGCGTATTCGAGCAGCATCCTTGCCAGAGGAAAGCCGACGCCCGTGGACAGCGCGCTCATGTCGAGGACGATATCGGTTACCTCGGCGGGCCAATCGTATTTCTCGAGAACGGAGCGCGCGCCATGGCCTCCGATGGGTGCCCCGTCATCCGCCGAGAAGATCTGCACGAGGGAGACCTTGCAGTCGGCAATGATGCACTTGAGGCGCGCTTCGTTCTCGTCGGCGAGCTGCTGGAGGTTAACCGCCGGGTCGCCGCGATCCTCTCGAATGAAGAGACCGTGTACGCGGTCTCCCATGGTGGCGGCAAGCCGGTGGGCGATGCTTTTGGCTCGTGGGTCGAAGCCCGCTCCCGCCACGAGAACGCAGCGACGGGACGTCTGAGAAAAGTAGTCGTCGATGAAGCCGGAGACGTCCTTGTCGAAGTGAGTGATGCAGTTCTCCCAGTGGCGGCGCATGATCGTCAGACCTTCTCTTCGGCCAAGACGAGGTCTGGAACGCGACGCTCGAGGAACCCGCCGCGATTCAAGGTCAAGCCGTATGCGAGACATACCGGACCGGACAGCTCGAGAAGGCACCAATTCTTTCCTCCCTGACCGTAGTCACGGATGGCGACGATGGCCTGGTACGCGATCGCATACTTGAGCACGAGAGCGATTTCGCTGTCGCCAGCGAGCAGATCCTGCATCTCTGTCTCCGGAATGCCCACGGCATTTGCTCCGGCTCCGAGAGACGCGTTGGGCTCGGCAGAGACTTCCAGACAGTCCTGCGCGAACCGATCGATCAAGGCGCGCACCTTTCTTGCGAAGGGAAATCGCCACTCCTTCAACATTTCCTTGGATTTGTCGCGGAGCGCGCTCTGCTGCTGCGCGGGTGTCAATGCCGGATCCTGATTCCGGATCGCCTTCGTTTCCATTCGCTCCACGAGCGCGCCTGCGAGCTGCAGAAAAACCTCCGCGTTTTCGTTGCTTGCATCGCAAAGAACGTCTAGTCCGAAGTGGAACGCCCGATTGAACTTGTGATTCAGGATCAGGCGAGCCGCATCGGCAATCGTGCTTTTGACCCTGAGCGGCTGCCGGGGCTCGGGGTCGTCGGCGAAGAGATCGCTGGTCTGGCCCGTGGTGCGGACCACGTAGCGGTGCAGTAGTACGCGAAACATCATCAAGCGGACGTCTTCGCCGAGGTCGAGCGATTTCGCTCCTTTTACGTAACGGTCGACGATCTGCCGGATCTTGTGCTGCCGGTCCTGCGAGATCCTGAGGCTCTTCTGCTCGCGATCGATCAGCGCCCGCAACTCGTTCATCTGGCCGGCCGAGAGGCTCGGCGGCTCTTCGCCGAGGAGATCTTTGAAGCGGGTGTAGTTTCGATCGCGGAGCGGTTGCACGAGACGGAGGTAGCGATCCGCCATGTCAGTCGCCATCTTGCGGAACTGACGGCGCTCGTCGGAGCGGGCGCTGTCGGTCTGCATGAAGATATCGAGATAATCGCGTTCGACCTTCAGCCCGGGCAGGGCATCCGCGCCCGCCGATCGGAAGACTGCGCTGGGCGAGAGGGCATCCATCCTCATCATCAACCAACGCGCGAATCGGATCTCGCGTCGCGCGAGAGCTCTGAAGAGCGCCTCGAACTGATCTGGATGCAGCGTGTGCACGTCATCCAGGATGGTCATGGGGCGAAGGCGGCACGGCGTACCGCTCCATTCGATCTCGATTTCCTGAATGGCCTCGAACGGCTGATACGGCTCGCGCGCCTCCTCCGGGATGTTATCGAGCGATGGAGGGAGAAGACTTGCTCCGATGGAATAGACCGCGCGTTCGACGCTGCGGGCGCGTGCGACGATGCTCTCGGCGTCAGCGCCGCCGATCTGCTCGAGTTGCGCCCCCGCGCCGTCGCGCGGAATGAACCTTATCTCATTGATCGCGCGCCGCCGATTGGAAGTGAGATTTCGCACGAGTTCTAGGATCGTGCGAGCCTGAATGAGGGCCAAGACTAGCTTGGTCTTCACCGCCGGCTCGTAAGGAAGCTCCCAAAAATCGCGATATTCCGATTCCATCGGGATCCTGACGCCCGCGACACGGGGCCGCTCGTCGTGCGTGAAGCCACAGCGTGCAAGGACTGAGGCAAGCGAGCGGTTGTTCTCGCTACTCTGGTCGCGGAGGATCGACTCGATGAGCCGAAACTCGACCAAGCTGGCCATCATGGTCTTGCCGCTTCCCGGAGTCCCGATGACCCGGACCGGATAGTCGAAGAGAAGCTCGCGCTTCTTGTGTTTGGCGACGAACGTGGTCAGCGGCTCCGGGCTGACGATCGCTAGAAAGGCGGAATCGTCCCGGATGTATTCCGTCGCCCGCCTGAGGAAGGGATTGGTCATTGCAGGGATCCGTGCCGGTCACGCCGCTGGAACAACGGGCGCATCTTGTGTGCACCGCCCTTCCCCGCCGTTTCTGCCCACAACAACGGAATGCTGTTGTTCGGCGTGTTGTGCTCGAGGACGACAGGCAGGGCGCAATTCGCGTATCCGAGCTTCATATCGGTCTGGCCGGCCTCGCGGCAATGCCTCTCGGCGCGTTTGAAGATCTCGTGGTCGTAGTACTTGTCACCCAAGTCCAACATCGGACCATCGAGGGAGCGCGTCAAAGGCAGAGAGTCCGGCAGCAGAAGGCTCTCCGTGGCCGTGTACGCCGAACACGTCCATTCGCTCCATTCCGCCTTTGCGAGTTCCAAGCGTTCGACCAGAGCCAGTCGCGCCTGAGCGCTCGATATGTAGTGGTGTATACGCAGCTCGTAGTCCGCTGAGATGGGGAAGTGTTCATTCAGGTCGACGCGTGCGGACCGGATAAGGTCGTTGAATTTCTTCAGCTTGCCCTTCCATTCGCCTTTCTCGTTTCGACGGATGAACGTGGTACCTGACGCTGTGAAGTCGTCGATGAGATAAACGCAATCAAACTTCTCGGAAGGTGACATGCCTGGCGCCTCCCTGAGGTTTTTGCTGAGGTCGAGCCACTTCTCCCGGTCCACGTTCATCATAGGGATGACCTGCTCGGTCGAGATCCGACCTGCGTTCGCGCGCCGGAGCATATCGATCCGGCTGCCGTCGCTCATTCCGACAAAAAGGGTCTTGCGCAAGCTCCGCTTGAATTCATCCGCTCCCTTTTTGTCTGCCCAAACCTCATAGGCCTTGATACCGAGCCGCGACGCGACCATCCGGCGCAAGTGCGGCGTCACAACCTCCGGTACGAACGTTTCGACCAGACACTGCATCTCGGCGAGAGATATGTAGACCAGCCGCCGCTTGATGAAATCGTATGCCGCCTGTCGGTCGGCCGCGTCGAATTGCTTGAGCCAGGTCGCCAGTGTCTCGAGGAAGCGAACGCCAGCGCGGAAATACGAGTAGCCATCGTACTTGACCGCTGACATCATGCGCAGCCAGGCATATTCGTCAGTGGCGATCCTTTGATCGTCCTCCGGCCAGCCCATCACTTCGGCCAGAAGACTTAAGGCCATCCTGTCGTTCAACTGCGCCTCTCCAGTGGGGACATCCGAATTGGGAGGGGAGAATTGTTGGCTCGGCCGCCTACACCCCGTAGCCCGTTATACTGGTGAAGGGCCGCCTAGCAACTGTTGGTGGCTGTCCTTTCCCGTTCTCAACAAGGGCCATCCCCGGGTCTTCGACATTCAAGGCGGGCTCGACCGTGCTGAACGATCCCGGCCGGACTTGGCGCCGGCTTGCGCTCGACTGCAGCTTCGCATCGACGATCTTTTTCGCGCGTTCATTCGCGGAGCGCGGTGCGGGCTATGACCCAGATGTGACCCAAGCCCTACGCGAGCGAGAGGACCTCCGCAAGGGCCAAGCAATCCATTGACTTTATTGAAGGATTGGTTGGCGCATCAGGGCTCGAACCTGGGACCCGCTGATTAAGAGTCAGCAGGGTCTAAGGGCGATAATCTGGTGCGCGATCCCAAATCCCCTAAACGTTTTATCACCGCACCAGTTTCGCACCAGAAACTACCTGAACAAACCAGAACAAACACGATCGAAATCAAACGAAACCGCAGCAAAATCAACGAACCTGATCGATATTCCGCCGCTCATAACGGTCTGGTTGCAGGTTCGAGTCCTGCCGGGCCCACCAGCCTTCGCTCGCGAAGTGTCGAGCCCAATTAAGAGCGAGCCGATTCCAAAGAAAGGAGATTCGGTCTCCGCGGCTTTCCAACGAAATGCGAGTCGATTTTGCCCTAAGCGAGATTTTTTTGCGATGCGAATCAGCAGCTTAGCAGATTAGCTTGCAAGCTCCGTGAGCTGGGCAGCGCAGGCATGTCGGCAATGGCCAAGGCAACTGAAAGCGTTAGTTTCAAGATTCTTGCGCGGATGAAACGAGACCCCCCTCGCGAGTCTGGACCCCACGTGATTTCATCGATCTCGGCACAAGAACGGCCGTCGATGTTGCCCTCCACAGGCTGGAAGCGCAGAATCTCGTGAGACGGATTAGCCGGGCCCTCTACGATGTCCCGCGTTTCGAAAAAGGCGTTCTCGTTCCGCCGGATTACGCCGCTGTGCTTGCGGCCATCAGTCGTCGTGACGGCATCAAGGTCTTGGTGGATGAGCGGTCAGCCGCCCAAGAACTCGGCCTCGTGCCCGGCACACCGACGAGGATAGTAGTTCTTGGCTAGTTCCACACGTCAAGAAATTGCTTCAACACCAGACTGAATAAATTGACGCTCAATCAGCTGATTTTTTACAGTGTCGTGATCTGACCCACGCCTTTGCCGTCGTGTAGTTCACGTTGCAAGCTACGGCGGCCCGATAAACGGTGCTTCCACCTGAGCACGTGGATAGAGCTTCCAACCTCCCTTCTTTAATTCCACAATAGGCAGGATATTCCGCTCGCTACACCACGCCGAAGCGCCGCGATACGTAACAAAGCCGCCAAGCTGGATGATTTCTGGAGTGAAGATCACGTCTCGCGCCAGCCGTAAGACCTCCGAGCGCCTGAACGGCGCGTAGGCAGGGGCCTCAGCATGTCGCGACCCGCCTCGATCGTATTCGTGACAGGCAGCATCTGCAGGGAGAACACCTATGAACAACTTCGAGGATAAACCGCCTCCCGCGGTCGGGGCCTATTGGATCAAGGAGGAAGATTATCCGACATTGCTGAAAATCTTCGACGATGGCGACAAGATGCCGCCGAGCTGGAAAGAGTGGCTGAAGATGGCCGAGGAAATGGAGCAAGGGCTCAAGGCCTATGGACACGTCGTGCTGCGTGTTTACATCGACCCCGCCACATTCCCGGACTGGTGCGCCGCCCATGGCACAAGCCCGGGCAGCGCCGGACGCAGAAAGTTCGTCGCGGCGGCGGTAACCGAGAGATACGGCCAACAGACTTGAGCAGCACCGTCTTGGCGGGACGCCGGCCCAGACGCTCACGGAGAGATGAGGACGAGACTTTCCCTTCGTCGGCTCGCTGATAGGATAGGGTCTCCTTCTTGATCGTAGATCGGCGGTGATATCGCACTAACCGCCGAACAACTTTGATCGAACGGCCCCATTAGCGATCGACGTGTTTCCTACCTACCCGACCCACAGCAGAGCCATCTTGTCGGTCTGCGTTTGCGATGAGCAGTCAGTCGCCCAACCGGTTCCTGGTCGCGCGAAGAATGTCGTCCGATAGCTTGAGATCGTTCACCGCCCGGACGAGCACGAGCCGCCGTCGCCGAAGTGATGCGGCGCGACGGCCGCATTGACCTGCTCGTGAACAACGCCGGCTTCGGTGTTGCCCCTGCCGGGGCGGAAGAGAGCTCGATGGATCAGGCCCGAGCGATTTTCGAGACGAACTTTTTCGGACTGGTCCGGATGACGCGCGCCGTCGTGCCTCACATGCGACGCCAGGGGAATGGCCGCATCATCAACATCGGCTCCGTGCTGGGCTTTCTGCCGATGCCTTATGGCGCGCTCTATGCCGCAACTAAGCACGCAGTGGAAGGCTATTCGGAATCGCTCGACCATGAGCTGCGCACCAGGGGCATCCGGGTCTCGGTCATCGAACCCGCGTACACGAAGACGCCGTTCGACGCGAACTTCATGGAGCCGGATGCCAAGCTCGATGCGTATCGCGAGGCACGCGAAGGCGTGACCCAGAGAGTGAACGAGGTGATGGCAACGGCCGTACAGCCTGGCGTCGTGGCCGACACGGTCCTGAAGGCGGCCAACGCGACGCACCCGAAAATCCGATACGCGGCCGGCAAACTCGCGAACCGCCTGCGATTACTTCGCCGATTTGCGCCCGCCGGCTTGGTGGATGCCGGGATTCGAAAGGACCTGCGGCTTGATGCGCTACCGGCGTCGCAGCCTGCGCGCACCGCCCGAGCATACTGACCGCGTGCGGCCGATCCAGGTCGACACACCGCAGGCCACCAGCGTCGCACCAGCGATTCGGCGCCGTTCACCTCACGCCTCCAGCAACTGCATGCCGGCCTGCACGCCGGGCCGCTGCGCGATGCGCTTGGCCCAGGCGCGCAGGCGGGGCAGATCGGCCAATCGCTCGATCAGCGCGCGGCGCAGCACGTAATTGGGGTACAGCATGATGTCGGCGAACGAGAAGTCGCCGGCAAGGAAATCGTAGCCCTGCAGCTGCTGGTCCACGTAGCCGAAGTATCGAATGAAGCGCTGCTCGAACAGGTCGACCGTGCTCTGCACCTTCTCGGGCGCGACCACCGCCACCTGCTGCAGGCCGGCGCTGGCACCGCCGATGTCGGTGGCGGCCTGCATGCACCATTGCATCGCCGTGTAGTGGGTCGCCTCGTCCGTCGGGATGTGGCGGCCGGCCTTGTTGCATGCGTACAGCACGATGGCGCCCGATTGCGCCAGCACCCGCGGCCCTCCCGGCGCGCCGTGGTCGACGATGGTCGGGATCTGGCCGGCAGGGTTGATCGCCAGATACTCCGGCGTCTTGTGCGCCTTGCGGCTTAGGTCGACCGGGATCACCTGGTGCGCGAGCCCGCACTCGGCCATCGCGAGCGTTGCGCGGAGACCGTTCGTGGTCCCCCATGCGTACACATCAATCATGCTGGCCAGTTCCTCTGGGTGTGTGCTTCGCCTGCGGCCATCACTCGAGCTTGATGCCCGCGTCCTTGATCAGCTTTGCCCAAGCTACTGCCTGATCCGCCAGCCACGCCTTGTACTCGGCGGGGGTGTAAGCGCGCGGCTCGACCTTGAGCTGGAGGCGGAGATGTGCGAGGCCTTCGGCGTATCGCGCCCGGTCGTGCGAGAGGCCATGTCACGGCTGCACGCGGACGGCGTGGTCGAAACCCAGCGCGGCGCGGGCTCATTTGTGCGGCTGCGCCGCGACGCGGAGTTGTTCAAACTCGCGCCCATCGGCGGGCTCCCAGAACTGCTGCGCTGCATGGAGCTGCGCAGCGCCATCGAAGGCGACGCAGCCTACCTCGCGGCCAGCCGACGGACCGATGAAGACCTGGAAGAAATGCGGGCCGCGCTGGACGAACTGGCTCAAGCCATCGAGACGCGCCAGATCGGCCACGCGGCCGACCTGCGCTTCCACCAGGCCGTGGCTGTAGCCTGCCGCAACGATCTGTTCGCCAACTGCCTGCAGGCCCTGTCGACGCAGATCTTCGACTTCATGCGCGTGATGCGCAGCTTGGCTTTGAGCAGCACCCATGCGCGGCTGCGCATGGTGCAGGACGAGCACGTGCAGATCTACCGCGCCATCTTGGAAGAAGACCCCGACCGCGCCCGGCAGGCAATGCGCCAGCACATCGCCAATTCCAAGAGCCGCACCCTGGCCGATACGGTCGCTACTTGAAATCAAACCATCGCGTTTGGACGAGACGCGGTGCTCGCGATGGGACCCGCAACTCATTGAAGTGGCATTGCCTAGCCAGATGAAAAAAAGCCCGCCTAGAGCGCGGGCGCGCGGGCTTTGTTTAGTAGTCGATCGCGCTCCAGCACGAGGGCATCGTCACGCAAGGCGTCGTCGCCTAAAAACCGCGGTTGATCGCCGCGGTTTTTTTTGGTCTGCCTATCAACAGCGCAATGCGTGCCGGGAACTCGGGCAGCGCCATTGTCGCGCACGCTACTCGATCGGCAGGTCGGCCACTATCAGGGTCGCGGCGGCGCCTGCTCCATCTCGGTCGCAGCCGGGTATTTGGACCTGAGCAGAGAGCGGCGGCAACAGTAGCGCGACCCCTTCCAGCCACGTAAGAGCATCCGCCGAAAGCCAAGCTGCTCAGTGTCCCGAACGCAACATCCTCCGTTCTTGTTCCATTTTATAATGACGAATAGGCGCTCTTATCAAGGAGCTGCGCGCTTTCGACGAGGTCGATCGCCTGATCGCGTAGTTCGCGCTTGAGAACCTTACCGAGCGAATTTCGCGGTAGCGCGTCGACGATGAATATGTATTTTGGCTTCTTGTAGCCGGCGACCAGGTTGCGGACGTGCTCGACAACTGAGGCCGGCGTGGGAGCGGCTCCTTTCTCCCGCTCGATAAAGGCCGCGACCGCCTCTCCGAAGACGGCATCGGGCACCCCAATCACCGCGGCGTCTGCGACGTGGGGATTCTGCAGAAGGGCCTGCTCGACTTCCTTGGTGTAGATATTGAAGCCGCCGCTGAGCACCATGTCCTTCTTGCGATCGACAATGTAGAGGTAGCCGTCTTCGTCCGCCTTGGCGACGTCACCGGTATGTATCCAACCATCCTTGATGGTCTTCGCTGTCTCGTCGGGCCGGTTGTAGTAGCCGCGCATCACCGAATACCGGCCGGGTTGCCCCACGCGCACGAGCAGTTCGCCTGGCTCGCCCGTCTTCACCTCGATACCCGCATCATCGACGATCTGAACCTCGACGCCGGGCGTCGGCCGGCCGATCGATGAGGCATGATCGAATTGCTCGTCGTGTGAAAGCGAGGTAACGCCGCCTACCTCGGTCATCGCGAAGAACGACACAAGCCGTACGTCCGGAAGCAGCTCGAGAAACTGCCGCTTCAGCTCGACCGGAAACGCTTCACCCGTCACGACGATGCGCCTAAGCGAGGCGCAGCGCGAGGGATCGGCATTGATCTCGGGAAGCAGCATGCGACACACTGTTGGGACCATGCCGACGACGGTGATCTTTTCCTTCGCGATCGTGTCGACGGTCTCACGCGGATCGAACTTCTTCATGACGACGAGCGTGCCGCCGAGCGTGAGCGAATTGGCAAGCCGCGCGAATCCCGTGCGATGGGCGAGCGGCGTAGTCACGAGATAGTGGTCTTCGCTCGAAATTCCCCATTCGACGGCGTTTATGAAACAATGCTGAACGACCACGTTCGAGTGGGTTATAATGGCTCCCTTCGGTTTCCCGGTCGTCCCCGAAGTGTACATTATGATTGCGTCATCCGACTCGATCGACAGCCGCGGTAACAGATCGGGCTCGGCCTTTCTTAGCTCCGCATACTCGACTGCGCCATCTACGTCCCTTCCTGTGGTGATCCAGACCGCATCCGGATTTGCCTGCAGCACTTCAGAGATAGGCACCCCATTTCCTTCGAAAACAATCGCAAGGGGTTGGCTGTCGGAACAGATATGCTGCAGCTCGTGGGACGTTAGCCGCGTCGTGACCGGGATCACGATCGCTCCTAGCGAGAACGCCGCGTAGTATAGTTCGACGATCTCAACGCCGTTGGACACAAACACGACAATCCGATCACCCGGACCAACGCCTTGCGTCCTAAGACCGCTCGCGACGCAACGGATTCTACTATCGAGTTCCAGATAGGTAAGCCGTTCGTCGCCACAGACCAGGGCAATCTTGTCAGGGTGACGCACGGCTTGCGCGCTGAGTATGGTTTCCAGACGCATGTCGGGCCTCAGACCACGTTAAATGCTGGATACTGTACTTCGTCAGAAAGACGATCCCACGCCACCTCGACGCGTTGGCCGATTTTGACCGTATCGGCGTCCTTGTTCAGGATGTTACCAAGGATGCGAACGCCTTCGTCGAGCTGGATGGTTGCGACCGAAAGGGGAAGCCGCCCGTCGAGACCGGGGCCAGGAACGCGGATCACGGTGCAGGCATAGATCGTGCCCTTGCCCGCTACCTCGCGCCATTCCAGATTCCGGCTGCCGGTGAAGATGCTTACCGGACGCGGATAGTGCTGAAACTGTCCGGTGTCCTTGCAGTACTGCAGCACCAGCCTGCCTGCCTTGGCGCCATCCCAAAACGGCTTGGTGTCCACGTAAACCGAAGGTTTCGGGATGGGACGTCCCACCTTTTCTTCAGCCATTTTATGCCTCCAAAATCATAGCAGCGCTGGTACCCCAGTTCCGCGCATAAGGAATAACGCCGATGCCGGTCACCAGCGCGTTCTTCGGATTTGGCACCTGGCGTCCGCCGCCTTCCCCGAACAGTTGTCGAACGGCCTCGGCAAGATTGAGGCCCCCACTGGCAAGTCCGGGTTGACCGGCCGAGATCTGGCCTCCTCCCGTGTTGAGCGGCAGCGTTCCCTTGTGCGAGAGATCGGTATCGAGGGTAAAATCGCTGCCTTGACCGCGTTTGCAGAAACCGAAGTCCTCGAACTTCATCATGACGGCGATGGTGAAGTCGTCATAAGGCTGGAACATGCTAATGTCCTTCGCTGTCAGGCCTGATTGCTTGAACACCTTCGGCGCTATCGCCGAAAAGCCGGTTTCAGTGATCTCCGAGAGCGGTTGATTGCCGTTGAAATTCGTCACTTCGGCATAGGCCGTGGGAAACACCATCTTGGTGATCCCGAGGCTGCGAGCCTTCTCCTCTGTTGTTACGAGAAACGCGTTTGCGCCGTCGCAGAACATGACGCAGTCGAGGAGGCGCAGTGGATCCGCAATGACGCGCGACTTTTCGTAGTCCGCCATCGTGATCGGTGTCTTGAACTTCGCGTAGGCGTTCTCGTTATGAAGAGCATGCTCTCGCTGCGTGATGGCGATTTTTCCTAGCGCTTGCGACTTGATGCCAAACTGATGGTTGTACCTGCTCATCAGAAGCCCGAACGTTGCCGGCGGCCCCTGGACGCCGGGCGGATCCTGGAATTCCGAACGGTAAGCTCCGTAGTTTGCGCGCCACGCGGTGCTTGGAGCATCAGCGGACAGAACGACGACGACCTCGCAATGTCCGTCGCGAATGGCGGAGGCCGCGCGGGCAACGCCTCCAGTCGCCGAGCATCCGCCAGTTCCGCCGTAATTGAGCCAGGTCGGCGTAAGGCCCAACGCTTCGGTCATGTAGACGGCAAAGAACGGATTGGGACATTCGCTTAGAGGAGTCGTCACGGAGAGGCCGTCGATGGTATCCTTTGAAATGCCGGTTGCGGCGAGAAGCTTGGCCAAGGCCTCGCCTCCGAGGTCAAACGCGCTGCGTCCCGTCTTGAAGTCAATCGCCGTCTCCGAATAGCCGGCGATAACAACGTCGCGTTTCTTCGCAGTCATTTTTATTCCCCGCGGAACTCTGGCGACCGCTTTTCACGAAAGGCCTTCAGCCCTTCGTCGCGATCCTTGGTGAAGTAGAGCAGGAAGGATGCGTCGCCCTCGGCGTCGAAGCCGTCAGCCAGCGACATGTCGATGCCTCGGTCGATCACGGACTTCGTCATCATCACCGGGATCGGTGCGTTGTCGCTGATGCTTTTCGCGATCTCGCGAGCCTTTTCGAGTGCCTTCCCCTGCTCCGTGACATGATTGAGGATGCGGTATCGCTCGGCTTCCGCGGCGGTGATCCGCCGGCCTGTCCACATCAGTTCTTTTGCGAGCGGCTTGCCTATCAGCCTTGGAAGCGTCTGGGTGCCGCCGCCGCCCGGCATCATTCCCAGCTTGATCTCGGGCAGTCCGAATCTTGCGTTCGCGCCGGCGACAATGATGTCTCCGACGAGCGCAAGCTCAAGGCCTCCGCCCAACGCAAAACCCTCGATAGCGGCTATCAGCGGCTTGGTAAAACCACCGATGTCCTTAAAGAGCCGATTCACCTTCCGGGTCCTCTTCCGGAATCGGTAGAAATCGAAATAGCCGTTTTCCTCGATCTGGAATTCGCTGGTGTCGATACCAGTACAAAATGCCTTGTCACTGCCAAGCAGAATGACCGCCCGTACGCTCCTGTCGTGCTCGACTTCATTGAGGATCGCGAGGATCTCGTCGGCCGTCTGTTCTCGAAGCGAATTCAGCTTGTCAGGCCGGTTGATCGTGATTTCGACCCACCCATTTTCCCGGTTGAGGATAACGTCCTGGTAATTCATCTGTCTTCGTCTCCGATGATTTCAATGTTCGGTTTGGGATTCGCCGCCCATGGCGGCTGCGATCTGAGCGTGAAGTTCGGCGATCCTGCGTGGGTCGGACCTCGCTTCGTCGTCGATCCTGATTTCGAGAGCGACCTTGGCCGGGGGGCTCAATACCAGCGCGCGGTCGGCCATTTCGAGTGCATCATCAATCCGGTGAGTAATCAGCAGGCAGGTCTTTTGAAATTCCCGCGCGATCTGAAGGAAGTCCCGGCGCAACGTTTTTGACGTGACATGGTCGAGTTGACTGAACGACTCGTCGAGGAACACGATTTCGGGATCGATGGCGAGTGCGCGGGCAAGCGATACGCGCTGCCGCATGCCTCCCGAGAGCTCATGGACATATTTGTCGTCGGCACCCTCAAGACGTACGCGCGCAAGCCATTCCCTGGCGCGCGTCCGTGCCTGTGACCTGGATTTTCCAAGAATGAGCAGTCCAAGCTCGACGTTTTCGACTGCCGTACGCCACGGCAACAGCCTGTCGGTCTGGAAGCTGACCGAAAGCCGTCCCTTGAGGGCTTTGAAGGACGCGTAGGGATCGAAGCCGGCCACCCGAATCTGGCCGGAGTTCGGGCACGTCGTACCCATGATCAGATTCAAGACCGTGCTTTTCCCGGCGCCGGTCTGCCCGAGGAGAACCACAATCTCACCGCGGCGGACACTCATCGAAAGATTATCGACTGCCAGATAGGTGCCGAACGTCTTGGTGACGTCGCGGACCTCAATAAGGTTTTCTTCGGTCATCTTACCGTCGCCTCCGCGCGCCATTTCAGAGAGATTTTCTCCAGACCGTTCACGAATGCCTGCAGCAGCAGGTTCAGGATGACGAGGAAGGAGGTCCATGCCAGCACCTGATCGATCCGAAACGTCGATTGGGCGAGGTTCATGCGCGCGCCGATACCGACTGCGGATGCAACGAGTTCGGCGAAGATCACCATGCGGATCGCGTAGCCGATCACCGATTTCGTGGTGAGGAAGATGTAGGCCACGATGTGCGGGAGAATGAGGTAGCGAAGCACCTGCCAGCGCGACGGGCGGAAGCTCTCGATCATGTCGACGAGTTCCTTCGGTAACGCCCGTACGCCTTCGTAGACATTGAGAGCGTAGAACGGCAGCAGGATGACGAGCAGAATGAAGAAAATTCGCGATTCCGGATTTTTGAACCAAAACACCGCAATCAGCATCCACGACAGCGCGGGAATGCCGGTATCGATAACGACGATGGCCTTCAGATATGGGCGAACGGAAGGAAACATTCCCATCGCGAGACCGATCAACACCCCCGCAACCATCGCAATCATGACGGAAATGGCCAGGCGCACGAGAGTGACCACAACGTGGTAGGGATCCGAGAAGAACAGCTCCCGCGCCGCGTTCCAGACGATCACGGGCGACGGCATGATATAGTCCGGCACGAAGCGGCTGGTGATTTCCATTGCCGCAAGAAGGACAACGACCACGACGCACGTCGCGAAGATATCGCGTCTACCCTCGGGATTCTTCCGAGCCGCTATCACTCCGGTCAGGGGCTTAACGAGTTCCGCGGCGACTGAGCGCTCCGGACGCGACGTTCGATCGGTTCCTACCGCAATGGACATGGGTCTTTCCGTCATGATCGATCAGGAAGCAAAGAAATTTTGATCGACCGGCTTGGTCAGCAGGCCGTTGCGCGCCAGAAACTCGCTCGCAAACAGTATCGACGATCTCGAAAGTTCATCGCTCATGGGCCGGTAGTTGAAAGCGAGGCGCTTCGAACTCATGGCCTCCTTGAGCGTGTCTGGCGCAACGCCGGTCTTGCTGCCAAATAGATCGACGGCCTTCGCCGTATCCACATTGATGCCGCTGATGCAATCTTCGAAGACCTTGCTGACCTTCGCTGCGATGCCAGGATTGGCGTCGGCCAATTCCTTCCGGATCGCCACGCCAAAATAGGGTAGCTCCAGCCCTCCCGAGAGCCTTTTGTAGACGTCGCCCGCCTTCAGGATCACACGTAAGTCGGGCTTCTTCATCAGACCCGTCGTTATGTTTGGCTCCCACGACAAGGCCGCATCGGCCCGATCGGCCATCAGCAGCGTCACCGACGCGGCAGGATTGTCGACGTTCTGGATCGTCGCCTCTTTTTCGATGTCGAAACGGAACGCCTCGTTGATGAGGGCCCTGACCATGCGATAGGTACCGGTCGACTGCAGGGCCGCGATCGTCTTGCCTTTGAGCTGCGACACGTTGTCGACGCCGCCCTTGGGCGCCAACAGCGCGATCATGTTGGCGTCGGTGATTGTACAGAGGTACTTGATGGGCACGCCGGCCTGGTACCGGGCAGCGAAGGTGTCCCAACTACCGATGCAGACGTCGTAATTTCCGGCGACGAAGTCGTTGTAGTAGGTCGACACCGCCGTATACGGGGCCGGATCAGGAAAGGAGAGACCGTTCTTGCCGCCGAGATCGTTCGCGAGAATGTACTGAACCGGCAATACGGTAAAACCCGGCTGCAGCGATGCCCATCGCACCCGAATATCCGCCGCTGCCAGCGCATGCCGGATGGACGATGGCAACGCAAATGAGCTCGCGGCCGCAGCGGCGAGTAAGTTCCGCCTTGTGAAGTGCGCCATTTTCTCCTCCCGGAATCGCTGCGTGGTCCGCGTCTTTTCTTGCTTTTGGCTTCGCTACGACCCGGTCCGGCAATTCGAAGCCGATCAGGATTCCAAAGCTTAAATTGACCCTAAACTTGCCAAAGTCGGGACGATAGCGCATTTTCAGACCCCCATCGGCCCAAAAATGGGACGAATTCAATCAGGGAGTCCACGCGGTGGCGAGAAAACTGGACCTGAACGCGCTCCTGCTGTTTTTCGAGGTCGTCAATGCCCGCAGCATCAGCAGCGCGTCGAAAAAGCTCGAGATTCCAAAATCCACCGTCAGCCGTAAGCTGATGTTTCTGGAAGATCAGCTCGGCGCGGTCCTGTTCAAGAAAGGAGGCCGCAAACTTGCCGTCACCGATATCGGTCAGGCGCTTTACGAGCACTGCGAACGCATCGCCGCCGAAATAGAGGAAGCGGGTCTCGGCACGACGCGCATGCAAACGGAACTGCGGGGAATGCTCCGGGTCAGCATGCCCGTGGATTTCGGCACCGGTTGGTTAAGCAGCGCAATCGCCGCATTCGCCGTCAGTTATCCCGATATCCATCTCGTGATCGACGCCAACAGCCGCTGGATCGATGTATCGGTCGAACCCTACGATGTCGCTGTGCAACTGGGCACTCTTCCGGAGACGCACGGCGGCATCCGCCACCTGGCAAGCATTACGCGCGGCGTTTATGCGAGCCCGTCGTTCCTCGAAAGAAAGGGAGTTCCCCTCAGCGTAGACGATTTCGAACGCTTCGATTGCATCGTGACCGAACATCAGCGTGCCGAAGGCGTCTGGAATTTTCGCAGCGGGCTTGGTGTCAAGGTAATCGACGTCGTCGGACGGATCTCCGTGAATCACATCGGAGTGGCACGTGAGCTTGTGATCGGCGGGGTCGGACTTGGCATCCTCCCAAACATCATGTGTCAGAACGATGTAAGAGCCAAACGGCTGATTCGCGTGCTCACCGACTGGGAAAGTCCGTCACTGCAGGTCAGCGCAACATTTCTCGGCAAGCGAAAGGAATCGCGACGCTTGCGCGCGTTTCTCGATTTCATGGAGCGCAAGCTCAAGATCGAAGGCAGCGCCGGCCAATCTTTATCGGCGACGCAAGGCGTAGCTGAACTGACAAGGACTTGACGGGACCGTTACAGAAGGAGATCGACCACCTCTACACCACACCGCAATTCTGATAGACGTGCTTGATCTCGACAAAATCGTTCAGCGCCTCGTAGCCATGAAGGCGGCCAAGACCGCTGCGGCGGTAGCCGCCCGTTTCGGCTTCGGCAAACAGCTTGTTGTGGTCGTTGATCCAGACTGTGCCATTCCGCAGCGCGCGCGCCACCCGCATCGCGCGTGCGCCGTCGTTGGTCCATACACTGGCTGAGAGCCCATACTCGTTGTGATTTGCCCTGGCGACGGCCTCCTTCTCATCTTCAAATTTCTCAATCACCACCAACGGGCCGAAGATTTCCTCCTGGATAAAGAATGCAGCGGTGTCGTGGTGCGCGACAAGCGTGGGCGTGAGAAAGAACCCCCGAGAAAGATCGCCGTCCGGCCGTCCCCCGCACAGGACAACCTCGTCGGCAACGTCCATAGTTTCTGCAATTCGCCTGGAGACGCTCTCCAGAGAGGCCGCGTCGATCAGGGGTCCCATCTCCGCTGCGGTTTCTGTGCCTGCTCCAACCTTGACGCGTGCGAGAGCGGACCCGAGTGCGCTCTTCATTTCATCGTAACGCGAAGCGTGGACCAGTACGCGGCGGGCTGCGGTGCATTGCTGCCCGGCGATGATCGTAGCCGCCGCGGCGAGCTTCGGAGCGACGCCAGCCACGTCCGCATCTTCGAACACAAGGCAGGCCGATTTCCCGCCCAGCTCACGCGACAGCTTCTTCATGGTCGGGGCCGCCGCTGCCATAATGCGCTGGCCCGTGGCGTTTGAACCGGTGAAGCTTATGACGTCCACCTCGGGTGAGGTGACGAGATATTGCGCAACGTCATGGCCGTCTTCCGAGAGAAGATTGACAACTCCATTAGGCAAGCCTCGTACCTCGTGGAGGCATTTTACAAGCTCGGCGGTAATCAACGCGGTTTGCGGCGCAGGTTTGATAACCACGGTGCAGCCCGCGCAAAGCGCAGGCGTAAGTGCGCGAATTAAGAGCACTGCGGGCGCATTCCACGGGATGATGAGCCCGGCGACACCGGCCGGTTCCTTCAGCAGGGTCGAATATGCTCCGGGTTCGACCTCGAACACGTGGCCGGGAATGTAGCGCGTCAAGCCGGCATAGTAGCGGATCTCCGATACGCTGCCGGCGATCTCGCCCCGCGAGTGCGCGAGCGGCTTTCCATTCTCCAACGTAAGGAGATGCGCCAATTGCTCGCCGCGGCTCTCCATCAGATCGGCCCATTGCAGCATCACAAGTTGGCGGAGTCGTGCATTCTGCGCCCACTCGGGACGGTCAAAAGCGCGGCGTGCCGCGGCAACGGCCGCTTCTGCATCCGCGCGCCCGCTTGCTGCATAACGTCCCAGGATATGCTGGGTCGACGGGTCGATGCTCGGCACCGTCCGTCCGGATTGAGCGGGTTGCCAAAGACCGTCGATGAGATTGCGAGCCTGCGTTGATGTCATAAAATGCTGATCCTGGAGTTTGCTTGCGAAGCGCACAGCACGACGTGACCCGGCGAGTGGGAGTCCTTCTGCCGGGTCACGTTCGATGCTGGCCTTACAGCCCTAGAGCCCGGTAAAATTCGGAGCGCGTTTGGCGTTGAAGGCCTCGACACCTTCCTTGAAATCCGCCGATTGACGCAGACGGCTGTAACAATGGCCCTCGAGTTCGATCGCGATGGCCAGCGTCGAATCCTCGGTATCGTTGAGGAGCTTCTTTGCCGTGCGCTGAGCCAACGGCGAGAACGTGCGAAGCTCGTCCACGAGCTTGTCGGTCGCCTTTTCCAGTTCACCATCAGGCACGCACTCGGTCGCAATTCCCCATTCCTGCGCCTGCTTTCCGGAAATCCGCTTCGAACGCATGACGATATCCTTGGTGCGGGTGATGCCGATCATTTTCTGCAGGCGCGCGGATCCGCCCGAACCGGGAATCTGTCCGAGTTTCTGCTCCGGCAAAGCGTAAAATGTCGTCTCAGATGCGATCCTGAAGTCGCACGCCAGAGAGAGTTCGAACCCGACCCCGAAACAATATCCGCGGTTGGCAACGATCACCGGCTTGGCGCAACGCGCCGGCGAGGCGATATTCCAGGCGAGCTTCGACACGTGCTCCGGCGTCGCTTCCATGAAGCCTCCGATATTCCCGCCGCTCGAGAAATGTTCGCCGATTGACCGCACGACAATGACCCTGACGCGCGGATCCTCGTCCAGAGTCTCGAACACCAGCCGAAGCTGGTCGCGCTGCGGCATCGCTACGATGTTGTAGGGAGGCCGGTTGAGGACGATGTCGGCCCGTTCGTGCGCCTCGTCGATTTCCACCTGGAAGCCGTCGAGCTTGCCGAGACGCGGGTCGGCGAATTTGAAAGGTGATGGCATTTTCGTTTTCCTCTTGATGATTGAACTAAGCTGCGGTTGGTGGCGGACGACTTTCGGATTCGTATTCACCCGCGACGAGCAGCCGTCTCAGCAGTTTTCCTACGGGGGACTTCGGAATGGCATCGACGAAGACGAAGCGGCGAGGACGTTTGAAGTTGGTCAGCCCGGAGTCGCGGCAGAATGATTCGAGTTCGGCTTCACTGACCGGCGCACTCCGCTTCACGAAAGCCGCGACGATCTTGCCCCATTTCTCATCGGCAAGACCGACGACCGCAACCTCCGCAACCGCGGGGTGAAGGGAAAGGCAACTTTCGATCTCAACGGGCGAAACATTCTCACCGCCCGTGATAATCATGTCGTCGACACGTCCCGTTACAAACAAATCGCCGTCGCCGTCGACAAAACCGGTATCGCCGGTAAAGTACCAACCCTCACGCAGCGATTTCAAATCGGCATCGGGGCGCCGCCAATAGCCTTCGAAGGCCTCGTCGCCGGCAAGCGACGCGATGATTTCGCCCTCCTCACCCGGCGCGGCGACTTCTGCCGCCGAGCGGGCGTTCATCCGGACCACCTTGACGTGCTGGTTGATCCCGGCCTTGCCCGCCGAACCTGGTTTCGCCGGGGCGTTCTGATCGATCGTAAAGGTGTAGATTTCCGAGCTGCCGTAATGATTGACGAACAGATCCGGCTTGAAGACCTCGTTGAGCTTCTTGAGCAATCCGTCGGTCATCGAGGCGCCGGCAAAGCCGAGCTTTCGCACGCTTGATACCTGCGCCGAGGGGAACGCTTCGTGGTGGACAAGATCATGATAGAGCGTCGGCACCAGGTAGAGATTGGTGATCTTCTCGCGCTCGATCAGCTTGAGTGCCTGGCGGCTATCATAGCGTGGCAGACAGACGAAGGCGCCGCCGATCAGCGACATCGCCAGCAAGGAGCGGACACCCATGGTGTGATAGAGCGGCATCACGCCGAGCGTCCGCTCGCTGCGGCCATAGAGATTTTGCGCAACATGCGCGATCGCCGCCGCGCGCTCGGCGCGATGGCGGCGCGGCACGCCCTTCGGCCTGGATGTCGTGCCCGACGTGTAGAGCATAATCGACCAGGCATCGGCACTGGCGCGAGGCGACGCATCCGGCGCGCTGCCCTCGATCAGGTCGGCAAACGCCATCGCGTCGCCGGTCCGCAGGCCGATCGATACACGCTGTAGCCCGGCCGCGCGTGTGGAATTGTTCACGGCTTCGGCAGAAACGTCCTCATAGAACACAGCACAGGCCTCGGAATTCTCGATGCAGAAATCGAGTTCGTCGGCCTTGGCGCGCCAGTTGATGGGCGTGATGACGAGTCCTGCGAGTTGGCAGGCCCAATGCAGGGTCGCCGCCTCCCAGCGGTTCTGCAGCGCGGTGACAATGTGATCGCCGGGCTTGAGTCCGATACGATCGAAGGACGCCACCAGCGACGAAATCCTGTAGTACCACTGTCGATAGGTGAGGCGGATCTCGCCGTCGACCAGTGCAGTGGCGTCGGGATCGCGCGCGACACTCGCAATAAAGCTGCTGCCGAGATCAAGCATCTGTCTTCTCTTTGCTGGTTTCCGCAAGCTCGGCAGCGGCCTCGAGCGCCGCCTTGACGATCGACGTGTAGCCGGTGCAGCGGCATAGATGGCCGCTGAGGAGATCGCGGATATCGCTTTCGCTCGGCGCCCGATGGTCCAGCAGGTAATGATCGAGCGACATCAGGATGCCGGCGGTGCAGAAGCCACATTGCAAAGCGTGGTTGCGGCGGAAGGCCTGTTGCAGAATGCCGAGTCGATCGGGTGATGGGGCGAGGCCTTCGATCGTGCGCACGTCGCAGCCTTCGACCTGGGCTGCCAGGGTCAGGCATGACCTCGCAAGCATGCCGTCGACGACAATCGTGCACGCGCCGCACACGCCGTGCTCGCAGCCGACATGGGTCCCGGTCGCGCCGATCTGCTGGCGCAGGAAGTCCGAGAGCAGCGTGCGCGGCTCGGCCTCAGCTTCTACCGGCCGGCCGTTCAGGGTGAAACGGATGGCATGACGGCTCTCGGCGCTCAGACGCGTCATTGCAGCACCTCGCGCACCAGATCGCGGCCAATCATGCGCACCAGATCCCGTCGATAACGCGCGGTCGCGTGCACGTCGCTGCGCGCGTCGAGCTCGTAGGCAAAGCCGTTCAGCGCATCGTCGAGCGCACTGCCGTCCAGGCGCGGCCAGTCGCGCACCAGCGGGACATCGCCGACGCCGCCGACGGCGAAGCGGACGCCTTTCGACGTCGCGACCGCCGCACAGGCCACGATGGCGAAGTCGCCATGGCGGCGGGCTACTTCGCGGAAAGCGCATCGACCTCTGCCTTGGGCTGGGAACGAGACGGCTTCGATAAGCTCATCTTCCGCCCGTGCGGTCAGCATCATCCCAAGGAAAAAGTCGTTTGCTGCCAGGCGCCGGCGCCGCTTCGCGCTACGCAAATGGACCTCACCGCCGAGCGCCACCAGCACAAGCGGCATCTCCGCGCTCGGGTCGGCATGCGCGAGCGAACCGCAGACAGTGCCGCAGCTGCGGGTCTGCACATGTCCTACCCATGGCAGCGCCAGCGCGAGCAGCGGCAGGGTCCCGGCGAGCGCTGGCCAGGCGAGCAAGGCGGCCTGGCGCACCCCCGCTCCGATCGTCACCACCTCCGCCGATTGCTCGATCCGCCCCAGCTCGCTCAGCCGCATGATGTCGATCAGGAGCTTTGGCTTGGCGAGCCGCATATTGAGCATCGCCATCAGCGATTGCCCGCCGGCGAGCACGCGCGCATCGCCGCCCTCTTGCGCGAGCCCATCGAGCACCTCGCCGACGGATTCGGCTCGGATATAGTCGAAGGCGGCGGGCTTCATCGTCGCCCTCCAAATAATGCCGCGAACTTCTGGAGCCACGCGAAGGATGAGAAGTCGCTTGCCGGCGCGCCACCGCCGGCCTCGCGCGCCAGCGCCGCAAAAAACTGCCCGATGATCACCCGCATGGCACCATCGAGCAGCCGGCCGCCGATGCTGGCCACCTTGCCGCCGATCGCAGCGTCATAGCTGTAGCGCAGCCGGGTGCCGCCTTTGCCGTCGGGATCGAGCGTGATGCGTCCCTCGGCGCCGCCGAAGCCGAGCGCACCCTCCGCTTTGCCTCGCAGCGTCACTGCATGCGGTGGATCGAGATCGAACAGCTCTACGTCGGCGCGATAACGTCCGCTGACCGGCCCGATGCCGAGCGTTACATCAGCGCGGAAATGCGTCTCGGAAATCTTGTCCACGCGCTGGCATCCGGGGATCACCGCTTGCAATGTCCGGGGATCGAGCAGCATCGTCCACACCTGCTCCGGCGCCGCGTTGACGGTCGCACCGCCCTCGCCGTGCAGACGGCGGTCTCCTTCGCGCGCAGGCGCGGCCCTCGATTGCCCCGTCGGCGGTTCCGGCTCCGGACCGCGCACCAATTCGGCGAGCTTTGCCGGCAGCAGCGGCAGCGTGACGTCGGCGAGCCCCAGCGCGTCGGCGACCGCATTGGCGATGCACACCGGCGTGGACATGCAATTGCCTTCACCGACGCCCTTTGCCCCTAGCGGGGTGAACGGCGACGGCGTTTCCATGTGAATGATTTGTGGCTCGGGGACTTCGGCCGTGGTCGGCAGCAGGTAGTCCGCGAACGTTCCGGTCAGAAAGCTGCCGTCGGCGGCATAGGCATATTCTTCGTAGAGCGCTGCCCCCAGGCCTTGCGCAAAGCCGCCGCGGATCTGGCCGTCCACCATGCCCGGATGCAGGATGGTGCCGCAATCATGCATGGTCACGTAGCGGTCGATGCGGGTTTCGAACGTCGTACGGTCGATTTCGACGCCGCAGAAGTCGAAGATGAAGCCATGGCAAAGCGAGGAGTTGATGCGGTCCTCGTCATCGGGCGCGGTCAGCTCGGGCGGCGTCCAGAACACGGTCTCGCGAATGGTCTGTCCGGCATCATCGGGCACCGAGCCAGGCGACCAGTGGCCCAGCGCAGCGAGCCGGGAGAATGCGACCCGGTTCTCGGGATTGTGTTTCGATGCCACAAAGCCGCTGCCGAACACGATGTCACCCGGCTCGACATTCAGCTGGCTGGCGGCAATACGCGCGAGGCGGGCCGCGATGCGCTCGGCGGCCAGTTTTGCCGTACCGGCCACGGCCGCTGCAAAACGGCTCGCATAGTTGCCCGAGGCAATCGACCAGGCGTCCTTGGCGGTATCGATTTCGGTGTTGACGCGCACGTCCTGCGGCTTGAGGCCGAACACATCGGCCACCACCTGTGACAGCACCGTGCGATGGCCCTGCCCTTGCGGCACCGATGCGACGTGAACCGTAACCCCGCCGACCGGATCGAGCGCGACCGTCGCGGTCGCCTGCGCACCGTTCTTCGGCCCCGCCTTGCGCCGCTCGGCAGCCGTGAGAACGGTGGTGATATAGCCCATATTGGAGACGCTGGGCTCAACAACCGCGGTAAGCCCGATGCCATAGAGGCGGCCTTGCGCACGCGCTTCGTCGCGGCGAGCCTTTAGCTCTTCCAGTTTCCCATGCCCGACGGCTCTGGCGACAGCTTCCTGGTAGTTGCCGGAATCGAGCAAGGCGCCGGTCGCCGTGCGATAGGGAAAGGCATTCGCAGGGACGAGATTGCGCTTGATGACTTCAAGCGGATCCAGCCCCAGACTGATCGCGATCCGCTGCACCAGCCGTTCCAGTGCATAATATACCTGGGGTCCGCCAAAGCCGCGATTGAGGCCGCTCGGCGTCTTGTTGGTGACGACGACGCGATTGCGCACCCTCATGTGGCGAATGTCGTAGGCACCGCTGAGATTGCCGTGCATGCGGTAGAGCGTGGCCGGCTCCGGCGCGCGCAAATGAGCGCCGCAGTCCTCGACCTGGTCCCAATCGAGCGCGAGGATTTTTCCATCCGCGGCGACGGCGGCGGCGAGCGTCGTCGCGCGGTTGGTCGCCGAGACCGAGGCGGTGAGATGTTCGAGCCGATCCTCGATCCATTTCACCGGCCGTCCGACGGCGCGCGCCGCTGCGCCGATCAGCACGATATAGGGAAATACACCCTGTTTGACGCCAAAGCTGCCGCCCGAATCCGGCGGCGTGCGCAGTCGCAGCCGATTGCCGGGAACTTTCAGCGCGCGCGAAAGCACGGTGTGAATGCTGAACGGGCCTTGGAAATTGGCGAGAACATCGAAGGCATCTTCGCCGGCGTCATAGGACGCGATCACGCCATAGGTTTCGATCGGCGTGCAGGAATTGCGCGGATATCGGATATCGATCGAAACGTGATGTGCAGCGTCTGCGAATGCCTGCTCCGGATCGCCGTAACGGAAACTGCGGTCGCTGGCGAGATTGCCGGGAAAGCCGTCATGCAGGACCGCCGCATCGGCTGCGAGCGCCGCCAGCGGATCGAGCACAGCGGCGCACGCCCGATACTCGACATGAATGAGTTCGGCGGCGTCTTCGGCCCGCGCACGATCGGTCGCGATGACAATGGCGACGGGCTCACCGACATAGCGAACGCGCTCGGTTGCAATCGGCCAGCACTCAACGGGTGCCTTCACGCCCACGACCAGGCTCGCGGTCAACGCCTTGACTTGCTCGCCCGTGAGAACGGCCGCGACGCCCGGTGCCCGCCTCGCCGCCTCCGCCTCGATCGAGAGAATTTCAGCGTGCGCATGTGGCGAGCGAAGGATTGCGGCGTGCAGTGTGCCTGGCAGCGTGCCGAGGTCATCGATGAACCGGCCGCCACCGCTCAAGAGCGCAGCGTCCTCGACGCGCTCGATCGAACGGCCGACCCACGGCGGTATCGCCGAAGCGTCCTGGTCGACCATAGATGCTGATCGAAACGCGGCCGGCGCCATTCCGACATTCCTCCTCGTCGCCCTCTTCGACGCGACGCCCATCAGTTGTCAAAAAAGTGGCGGGCACCGGCCATACCGCCTGCTCTCACCAGTTATCAAATCGTCTCATTTGCAGCTGCGGGTGGGCCGTAGTCAGGCCGCGAGTCGCGCGACATTGCGGAACTCGCGCGGACTGACACCGGCATGGTCACGGAAGAAGCGCGTGAAATGCGCGGGCTCCGGAAACCCGAAGCGTTCGCTGAGTTCACTAAACGGTGTGTCCTGGTGGATCACCGCATCGAGTACCCGCTCGATGCGCATCACGTTCAAGTAAATCTTTGGCGACACGCCGAGCGAGGACTCGAACAGGCGAAAGAACTGCGCACGCGATAGCCCCGCGCCTTTCGCGAATTGATCGACACTGGCGCATGCACCCTCTTGGGCGCGCATCGCTTGCGTTATCCGCTTGATCCGCCAGTCGCAGGTCATCGCGTTCATGCCGCGGACTGAACTTGGGAAGCTGCGCCAGGGTGTGAAGCGCTCGATCACCGCGATCATCAGGTCCGAGAGCGCCTGTTCATGGGCGCGTAGACAATCCGGACGCTCTATCATATCGGTCGCGAGCTGCCGGGTGAGCTGGTGGATCCGCGGCGAGACCTCACCCGAAGGCCGGTCGAAAAAGCCCGGTGCACCGCTGGCAGCCCAGCCTGGGCGAAACTCCTTTAGCCAATGCGGCTCGACGTAGAGCGCGAGAATGAGGGTCCGCGGCTGCGCCGAATCGTGCACATAGGCGTGCGGTTTCCAGGCATCGACCAGCACCGCGTTGGTGTCAGTAAGCGGACATACCCGATCTCCCACCAGAAATTGCGTGTCAGCGCCTTCAACCTTCAGCAGGACGTGGCAATGCGGGTGCGCGTGACGCACCAACGAGCGGTCCATATCCAGGAGTGCAACCCTTCCGAAGGCGCCATGAGCAATCCGCAAAGCTGTCGACATGCCGTTCTCCCTTCAGATGCTTTTTCCCTGTTCTACCACCACAAGGTATGCCGTTCAGTGCGAGGACCGGGTCACGTCACGCGATGCAACCGCGCGCTGGCGCAACTGCGTCAACGTGGCAGTCGGCGTGATTGCTTCCGGATCGATCTTCAGTTCGAGCACCGCCGGCATGCTTCTTTCGTCTGCAAAAGCCTTTGCCCGCGCAAACGCCGCGGCAAACGTCCCAGTTTCCAGCACCTGTTCGCCATAGCCGCCGAAGGCACGGGCGAGCAGCGCAAAATCCGGATTCTCGAGCGCCGTGGCGTGAACGCGGCCCGGATATTCCTTCTCCTGGTGCATACGGATCGATCCGAAGATGCCGTTATTGACGACAATGGCAATCACGCCGAGCCCATGCTGTGCCGCGGTCGCAAGTTCGTTGGCGCTCATCAGAAAGCAACCGTCTCCGGCAAAGCAGATCGCGGTACGATCAGGATGGACCAGCTTGGCCGCGATCGCCGCCGGCAGGCCATATCCCATCGATCCGGAAGTGGGCGCAAGCTGCGTCCCGAAGCCGCCATAGCGGTGAAACTTGTGGACCCAGATTGCGTAATTGCCCGCGCCGTTCGAAATGATCGCGTCATCCGGCAGCGCTTCGCGCAAGTGTAACATCACCGCTCCGAGATCAACCGAACCCGGCATAGATCCTGGTAACTGATCGGCAACCAATTCATCACGCGCTGCAGCGATCCACGCTTTTCGCCGCGTTTGCGCCTCCGGCTTGTATCCTTCCGAGGGCCGCAGCCGTGCCAGCGCCGCGGCGACTTCAGGCATGCCGGCGTTGATGGAAAGATCGGTTTGATAGATGCGGCCGAGCTCGTTCGGATCGGCATGCACGTGAACAAAGCGCTGGGCCGGCCGGGGAACCTCAAATAACGTATAGCCCGACGTCGTGGTCTCACCCAGGCGTCCGCCAATGGCTATGACCAGGTCGGCGCTGCGAATGCGTTGGATCAGCTTTGGGCTGGGGCCGAGGCCGGCGTGCCCGATATAGCTCGAATGGCGATTGTCGAGAATGTCCTGCCGCCGGAAGCCCGCGACGACAGGCAGGCTGAAGGTCTCGATGAAGCTTTTGAGATCCGAACAGGCACGGGTATTCCAACCACCGCCGCCAACCATCACGAGCGGCCGTTCGGCAGAATCGATCATCTCGACAAGGCGAGATAGTTGGGCAGCGCCGGGATGCGCTGCGGCGCGCACGTAAAGTCCGGCATCCGCAACGACGGCTCGTTCGGCGAGCATGTCCTCCGGCAGCGAGACCACGACCGGCCCAGGCCGGCCCGACGTCGCGACGTGGAATGCGCGGCTGACCAGCTCGGGGATCCGCTCGGTGCGATCTATCTCGACTACCCATTTGGCCATGCCTGAGAACATCTGCCGAAAGTCGACTTCCTGCCACGCTTCCCGTCCCAGCATGCCGCGGGCGACCTGCCCGATGAACAGGATCATCGGGGTGGAATCCTGCGAGGCGGTGTGAACGCCGATTGTCGCATGGCTCGCGCCCGGGCCTCGCGTGACAAAGCAAATCCCGGGCTGGCCCGTCAGCTTTCCATAAGCCTCGGCCATGTGCGCCGCGCCCCCCTCATGCCGCGTCACGATTGTCCGGATCGTATCGTCGGCGCCGGCCAGCGCATCGATCGCCGACAGGAAGCTTTCGCCCGGAAGGCAGAATACCGTATCCACGCCGTGGATCTTCAACGCGTCAATAAGAATTTCGCCGCCGCTACGCAGGCCTGAGGTCGTCAACATCGGTCGTTATTCACCTCTTAGAATACGGTAGAACGCGGCACTGGAATCCTTCTGCAGCACCGAGGCGAGATCGACTTGCTCCTCGCCCTTGACATGAATGCGCTTGAAATCGAGTTCGGGTGCATCGATCGGCACCGTCGCATCCAGACCCATCTTTGCGCTGATACCGTTTTTGGTGGTCGGATCAAGCTTGGATCCAAGCGCCCCGGAGATAACGAGGAGGTCGCGATCGCACTGGAAACGCGTGGCGATAGCCCATTCAATCTCCTCGGGGTCGCTGATGTTGACGTCCTTGTCGACGATGACTACCTGCTTGATGTCGTAATGCGCGCCAAAGGCGGACATGATGATGTTCTTCGGCTCGCCGTCGGCCGTCTTGTCGATCTGCACCGCCAGGTGATAGCGGCAGACCCCGCCGCGCGTGAGGCGCACATCGAGCACGTTGGGAAAGCTCCGCCACAGGTGCTGCAGCAGCGTCGCCTCGCGCGGCACCCCGCCGAGAACGAGGTGTTCGTAGCTGCCGCCGACGATGGTGTGAAAAATCGGCTGGGCGCGGTGCGTCACCAAATCGACCTCGATCACCTCGCGATTGGCGCGTGGCCCGTAATATTGGGGAAACTCGCCGAACGGCCCTTCGGGCTCGCGGACTCCAGGAAGGATTCGCCCCTCGATCACGATCTCCGCATGCGCGGGAACGCGAACCGAGTTGGTCTTGCATTTGACGACATCGACCGGATAGCCGAGCAGCGCGCCGGCAATCTCCATCTCGTCTTCGTCCAGCGCTGCAATCGCCTGCGACGCCAGCATCAGGGCGGGATGCACCCCGATCACGATGGCAATCTCCAGCGCCCCGCCCGTTTCTTCCGCCATTCGAAAGTAGGCGAGCGTATGACGCGGCAGCAGGAGAACGCCTATCCGATTCGGCCCGCTGATCTGGCAGCGATGGATCGAGACGTTCTGGATTCCGGTACGCGGATTGCGGGCGATCAACAGACCCGCGGTGATGTAGGGTCCGCTGTCGCGTTCATTGTGTTTGGGGATCGGCAATTGCTTGAGTAGATCGACCTCGCTGTGAACGACTTCCTGCACCGGCCCGCTTGCCACCTCCCGGGTCGGAAGCGGCGTGCGCGCCGCTGCAATAAAGCGAGGCAGCAATTGATCCTCGCTGATCCCGATCGCGTCCGCGACCCAGTCGCGCGCGGCAAACAGATTGGCGACGACGGGAATGTCATGTCCGCCGGGCTTTGGGAACAGCACGGCACGATCACGTTCGAGCCGCTTCGATACGGCCGCGAGTTCATCGGCAAGGTCGATTCCCTCGCGGGCGACGGCCAGCTTGCCGTGCTCGGCAAGATGAGCGAGCCAGGAGCGCAAATCCTTTGGCGTGTCCGCTGCGGCGGATTCTGTCAGGTTTTCGGTCCGCATGTTGAGATCCTTTCCCCGGCTTTCTTCAACCATTAGGGCGCGATTTTCTTCAGCGAACGACGCTTCAAGGCTTCGTCTTCACCCCAGCGGCGAACCACGCCGATGTCGATGCCGAACAGATCTAGCACGCGTCCGACCGTGTGCTCGACCATGTCGTCCAGGCTGTCCGGCTTGGCGTAGAAAGCCGGCACCGGCGGCGCGATGATGGCGCCGATCTCCGAAAGCGCTGTCATGGTACGCAGATGACCGGTGTGCAGCGGGGTCTCGCGCACCATCAGCACCAGCCGTCTCCGCTCCTTCAATGCGACATCGGCTGCCCGCGTCAGCAGCGTGGTGGTGACGCCGGAAGCAATTTCCGACATCGACCGCATCGAACAGGGGGCGACGATCATTCCGGCCGTGCGAAAGGAACCGCTGGAGATCGAGGCTGCCATGTCGCCGATGGGATGGTTGAAGTTGGCGAGCGCCCTGACCTCGGCAATCTTCAGGTCGGTTTCATAGGCGAAGGTCAGCTCGGCCGTCTTCGACATCACGAGATGTGTCTCGACGCCGGCGTTGCGCAGCAGTTGCAGCAACCGCACGCCATAGATCACGCCCGAGGCACCCGAGATGCCGATTATCAACCGTTGTGGCAGCCGATCCTGCATGGCCTTTCGACGGCGCTCCCTCTCGCTGCTGCGACATCATCTATCGGCAGCAAATTACGGCGATCCCGAACCCTTCTTTCGTGGAGCGGGGCGTTCCGGCCCGACGTTCGCGGCTCGAACCATCAGGATTTGAAGCAATCGTAGGGGGAAGCCAGCATCAAAACAAATAATGATTGATTATCATATTGATCATCTGAAATGATAGCGAGGCGGCCGAGGAACAGGAGGGACGCGATGGAATTCAGGCTGATGCAGTACTTCCTTTGCCTCGCGGAAGAAAAGAACGTTACACGCGCTGCCCGTCAGTTGAACATCGTGCAGCCTGCACTGAGTATGCAGATCGCCAAGCTCGAGGCCGAGCTTGGTCAAAAGCTGTTCGACCGCAGCAGCCACGGAATGACACTGACCGTCGCCGGCGAAGCTCTATCCCGGCTGGTGAGCCCTATCCTGCGCGACGTTGAATACGCCAAGCAGGAGATGGCAGGGCTTAACGGCCGCCTTTCAGGCAAGGTATCTGTCGGACTCATTACTTCGGTAGCGCAGAGCACGATGGCAAGCTCTTCCGCAACGGTCGCGAATCTATATCCTGAGATCACGCTCTCGGCATGCGAAGGCTACACCGAAACCCTGACCGACTGGGTGAACTCCGGGCAGCTCGATTTTGCGTTGATCAACGTGCCGCGCAGGCGCATCTCGCTGACGACCCACCACGTGATGGAAGAGGAGATGGTATTCGCCTGTCAGAAGGACGCATCGATCAAGCTGCCGGCAACGCTGCGGTTCGAGCATCTGGCGGATTTCGATCTGGTGCTGCCGTCGAAACGGCATGGCCTGCGAATGATTCTTGAGGAGCACGCCGCCACAGCTGGTATCGAGTTGAAGCCGAGGCTGGAGCTCGACACCTTGCCTGCACTTTGCGAGGTGGTTGCCACCACGAATCTCGTCACGGCGCTGCCGACGATCGCGCTGCAGCAATCGCTGGCGAACGGCAAGGTGAGAGCGCATCGTTTCGACGAATCGGGAATTTCCCGCTCCATCGCCTGGGTCCATCACCCACGCCGGATGGTATCCGCCGCGGCAAGAGCGGTGCTTGATATCATACGCAGCGACCTGGTCGAGGCGGCGAGATCGGCCAGCAACTATGTGCAGCCGGGTACCGCAGCTGCTTCAAGACGCAGGACACCGCGCCCCAAATCACGATCTGCGCGACCCTGACCAATCATCAAGAGCTATCAATGTCATCATTCGTAATTATTTGCGCTGATGTTCGCCCGCGCCCTAAGAGAAGTCCCGCTATGCAATCAAGGGACGCTTCTCATGTTGGGCAATCTTGGCCGCAGCTTCTCGCCGCATGCGCAGGCCTGGGGCGCCGGCAGCGGAACGGGCCCCGAGGCGCGCCTGCGTCGACGCCTGTCGACCCTGGACGACATTGAGCGTCGCGCCCGTCGCCGTATTCCGCGCTTTGCCTTCGACTTCCTTGAGGGCGGCACGGGAAACGATCTGAACACGCTGCGCAATCGGCAGGCTCTGGATGCCGTGCAGTTGGTGCCGCGCTATGGCATGCCTGCTCCCGTTCGTACCGAGGTCGAGCTGTTCGGTATCAATTGCGCGATGCCAATCGGCATTTCGCCTGTGGGAGTCGATGGCATCGTCTGGCCGGGCGCCACCCGGATCTTTGCGGCGGCTGCCGGCAAGCTGCGAATTCCGTATATCGCCGGCACCCTCGCAACCGCCTCAATTGAGGAAGTTGCGGAGCTCGCTGGCCCGTATGGGTGGTTTCAACTCTACGGACTGCCCGCAGACGACCATTCCGTCACCTTCGATCTGGTCAGACGGGCCGGCGCGGCCGGCGTGCACGTCCTCGCCGCAACACTGGATGCTCCGGTTCGCTCCAAACGGCCGCGCGACCTGCGCAACGGCCTGGTGGTCCCGTTCCGCCCTACCGCAAAGACCATCTTCGACGTCGCTTCGTCGCCGCTCTGGCTGCTGGCGCTCGCGAGAGCGGGCACACCGGCCTTTCGCAATATGGAACGCTATGTCGAGAAGCCGGCGACGCTGGCGAAGACGGCCGGCTTTGTGCAGAGCCAGATTAAGGGCACGTTTTCCTGGGATAGCGTTAAACGAATACGCGATGCATGGTCCGGGGCGCTGGTTGTGAAAGGTGTTTTGCATCCTGCTGATGCCGAGCAAGCGATTGCCGTGGGAGTCGACGGGATCCTAGTCTCGAACCATGGCGGCCGACAGCTCGACGCCGCTCCGGCGGCGATCGATGTCCTTCCCGCGATCGCAGCAACCGTCGGCACCAGAGCCACCGTCCTGTTCGACAGCGGCATCCGATCGGGTCTGGACGTTGCGCGCGCCATCACGCTCGGAGCTCGCGGCACATTTGCCGGCCGCGCTTTCCTTCTCGGGCTCGGTGCACTCGGCGAGCGAGGCGCCGGCTACGTCGCAGGTCTTCTAAAGGAAGAACTTGAAACCGCAATGGGGCAACTGGGCGCCCCATCGCTCGACGCGCTCCCGCAACTGACGTTTCGCCATCGGGACGCCTTCGATTTCACTTGAATGCGCAAGGCAAGGCGCCGAATCCTGTGCCGTTCGGTAGGGCACGGACGCATTCTGCTCTCTCCGCAATTTTTGAGACCCCTTGGTAAGTCGCGAGACTCCGCGGGATCGAGACAGATCAGCCATAGGTTCAAAATCGTAGTTCAGCGGCGTTAAGAGCACGCGATAAGAGGTCGAGCCCGAGGTCCTGCAGCTGCAGACCCTCGGAGCGGCTACGGCCCGCGAGGAAACCGATCTCTGAGGACCCCAAAATGCTGTTCCGCTTTACCGCGATTGGCCTATGCATATTCTCGGCTCTGGCTGGATATAGCCCTTCGGCAATTGCAGATAACTATCCCTCCCGTCCGATTACATTGGTGGTACCTTTCCCCGCAGGCGGCGCAAGCGACGCAGTCACCCGTATTCTAGCGGAGAAACTGGGAGAGGCGTTGGGCGGCACCATCGTGGTCGAAAACAAGGGAGGCGCCGGCGGTAATATCGGCACGCATAACGTGTCGAGGGCTGCTCCGGATGGCTACACCCTTTTGCTGAGCTCTTCAGGTCCGCTCGCCGTCAACAAGACGCTCACAACCAACCTCCCTTACGATCCAGAGAACGATTTCGAGCCGATCTCATTGATCTCCACAATGCCCAACGTTCTTGTGGTCAATCCGTCAAAGATCCCCGCGAACAATGTTCAGGAATTTATCGATTTTGCAAAAGCGCGGCCTGACGAGGTCATGTATTCGTCGATCGGCAACGGAAGTTCGCAGCATCTTGCAGGCGTGCTGTTCGAGCGCCGGACGGGAACGCGTCTGCGTCATATCCCCTACCGCGCCGCGGGCCCACTCGCACTGGATCTTGTCTCTGGCGACGTCCCGGCAAGCTTTCAACTCATACCCAACATCGCGGGCCAACTTCAGGCCGGTAAGCTGCGGCCCCTCGCGGTAACCAGCAAGCAACGCAGCAAGGCACTTCCGAATGTCCCCACGATGGCGGAATCGGGCATTTCGGATCTGGAATCCTTCGCATGGTTCGGTCTGCTCGTGCCGAAGGGAACGCCGAAACCGATTATTGATCGATTGCACCAAGAGGTGGTGAAGATCATGTCTGATCCGACGGTGCAGAAGCGGATGGTCGATATCGGCGCCGACCCGATCTACACGACCCAGGCTGAATTCAAAGCCTTGATCTCATCTGAGGTCATCAAATGGCGAACTCTCATCAAAGAAACCGGCATTTCGAGCAACTGATGTTTGCGATCGATGGGGTCAGTGACGCTATTGATCCGACAACTGTCCGACATGATGCGGCAATCGACCTCACGGACTGTGCTGCCGACGTAAAAGAATTCTGCATCGACGCTACCGGCCTGCTGTTCCCCCTTACCGCGTCGCGGGCGATGCCGAATCGTTTCCAGCGCCCTTCTGGAGCAAACAGGCGTGGCGGAAGCCGGAGAAGCAGTTGGTGCTTTTTCGTCTGACAGACGTCCTGGCGCAGCCTGTAGAACAGCGCGCGTCGATATCGGCATAGTCGCAATTCACCACCGGGGCGGGCCGAGCAGATACCTCCCCCCTCGTCCAGTCCGGACGGCCTGTCCATGATCCGTTGTCTGAATGCAGATGGCCGGCTCTAGGTAGACATAAGAAGTTTGCGCTGACGGAAATGGATATTTAGTTGCCGAACGGCCAATTGTACACGTGAGCAGATCGCTCATCGAGCCGGTCATGTCACGGCAAGATTGCTCGCAGTCGTTCCGTTGACGTCCGCTTTGCGCCAAAGTAGTCATTCGATAACCGCTCATCTCGCGAACTGAGCCCTCAGTTAAATCCGCCTCAGTAGGTTTAGCACGCCGCCTGGTGCGCACATCCGCCCAACTCGAGGCCGCTCGAGCGCGTCCTCATCTGCGTGGCGCGATCGGGATGGCCTGCTCAGCTACCCCGATAGGTCGTGTAGCTCCAGGGCGTCACCAGGAGCGGCACGTGGAGATGGCTTTCCGGCTCGCTCACGGAAAAGCGCAGGGGAATTTGGTCAAGAAACGGCGGATCGGATGTCGCTACTTGCTGTCCGGCAAAATAGTCTCCCACACTGAACGTCAATTCGTAACAGCCGATCGGGACCGGCCGGTGGTAGATCAGCGGCGGATCGGTTCGGCCGTCCGCGTTCGTGATCGTACGGGTCACGACGCGACTTGCGCCGAGGTCCGACAACTCAACCAGTTCGACCGCAACGCCCTCTGCTGGCCTACCGCTGTGAGCGTCGAGTACATGGGTCGACAAACGCCCGTACACCCCGAGCCGATCGTCTGACACCACAAGCTCGGCAACACGCAGCGCCGCAATCCGGTATATTTCATTGATCGAGTTCTGTACCTCGGTCGCGGTATCGTTCGGCAGGCGGCGTTCGAAGTCACGCAGGATGGAACCCTTGGTGTGGCGACGTGCGCATACAATGTAGGGAAAACCAAACTTGGTGCGGTAGGCGCTGTTGACCCGCTCAAATGCCTTGAATTCGGCATCCGACAACCGATCGAGTCCAGCGCCGTTCTGTTCAGCGCTAGACTCCGCGGTGAGGCCGGCGGCACGCTGCGTCTTGTTGGCGAGATCTGGATGACCCCTGATGAGAGCAAGCCGGCGGTCCGGTGCTGTTTGTTCGACGACAGTCTTCATCGCCTCGAACAGTTGCTGCACGCCCGCAAAAGGCCTTGCGATAGCAGCGTGTTCGGCGATCCAGGGCGAATACTCGAAGACATTGCCGAGAGCCGCGACGAACTCGTCCCTGCTGCAAGCATTCAAAACGGAGAGAAGTACTGACGACATTTTACCCTAGCTACCATTAGAGCTGGAGGGGCGGCAGTTCAGACCAAGCTCGACTTGCCGCGGCTCAGCACTTCGCCGGCGCCTTTGGTCCCGACGATCTTACCATTGTCCGCAACGACCTGCCCCGGGCGATGGTCATCACCGGCCAGCCTACTACCTCAAATCCTTCCCACGGTGTATAATCAGAGCCGTGATGTAGATCGGACTGCCGGATCGTTTTCTTGAGCTTCGGGTCCCACAGGACGATGTCGGCGTCGAAGCCGACGCCAATCGAGCCCTTGCGTGGATAAAGGCCATAGATCCGCGCTTGATTGGTCGACGTCAGTTCCACAAATTTCTGAAGACTTATCCGTCCCTTCGACACCCCTTCCGAGAAGAAGATCGGCAGACGCGTTTCCACTCCGGGAATCCCGTTTGGCACCCAGCGAAACGAAGTGCGCGAGTTCGGCGTCAGCTTGCCCTTCGGATCGTCATACCGAAATGGACAATGATCGGATGAAAAGGTCTGAAAGACGCCCCCGGTGATACCTTCCCAGATCGCGTCCTGGCTCTCCTTGTCGCGCGGCGGCGGCGAGCACACATATTTCGCACCGCTCATGTCCATATTCAGGCCCTTCATATCGTCGGCGGTCAGGGTGATATATTGCGGGCAGGTCTCCGCGTGCACGGGCAAGCCCCGCTGCTGAGCCCAGCGTACCTGCTCCATAGCCTCCCTGCCCGACACGTGAACGATCATGATCGGGACGCCAACAATCTCGGCATGACTGATCGCGCGGTGCGTCGCTTCCCTTTCAACAATCTGAGGCCGCGAAGTTCCGTGAAAATATGGCGCGATATGCCCTTCACGTTCCAGTCTTTCGGTCAGGTGACGGATGGCATCGTACCCTTCACAATGCACCATTACGAGCGCCTGCTCGCGGCGGGCCACCTCGAAAACCTCGAGCAACTGCTTGTCGCTTAGAACAAGGTCTTCATAAGTCATGAAGACTTTGAAGGACGTGTAACCATCCTTGACGAGCGCCGGCAGTTCCTGACCGAGAACGACCGCCGTCGGGTCAGATATGATCAGATGAAACGATGTGTCGATGTAGCATTCGCCTTCGGCGAGTTTTCGGTATTCCTCGACGCATGCGCGCAGCGATGAACCTTTGATTTGCAATGCGAATGGCAGGATCGTGGTATTGCCGCCGGCCGCGGCGGCGCGAGTAGCCGAGGCAAAATCGTCGGCCATCACGACGTCAGGGCCTGACGGTTGCGAAATGTGGACGTGGCTGTCGATGCCACCGGGCAAAGCCAGCAAGCCGGTTGCATCGATCTCCCGCGATGCCCCATCAATACGGTCGGCGATGCTTACGATGCGGCCATCACGAACGCCGATATCAGCCCGGAATTCGTCGCTGGCCGTTACGATAGTGCCGCCGCGGATGGCGAGGTCAAGCTGTACCAAGTGAAATGCCTCCGGTCGCTTCTAGGTGAATGGGGACTGAAACAGCCGTCCCCACCCTGACAATATTCTCGGGTCTGCATTGGCAAGCAACATCGTTCGCCACAGCGTGACTGCGACGGAATCGAGAATCAAGACATTCAGTTCACGCTCCAGGGCCTCCGTAATGGCAGCCCCGTCCATGTTCGTGCACAGGACGACGATCGCGTCGCAGCCCTCCGCAGCAACGGCACGGATCATGTCAGCTATCTCGGCAGGAGTTACCTCTCCGAACGAGAAATTATCGCGCAGCCTGAGATGTCGCTCGGCATGACAGGCAATACCTTCACCCGCCCAAACCTTGCCGATGCGCAGTTGCACATCGTCGGTATAGGGCGTCACGAAGCCAACCCTTTGCGCGCCACTCGACCGCACCGCATCAATGCAGGCCAGTGTCGACGTCGTGGCAGGCTTTCCAGTACGCGCACCGATCGCTTCGCAAAGGCTCCGGTCGCGCTCGATTCCAACCCAGCTGGCCGAAGTGCCGTTCCAGGCCATGGCATCGACCTTGGCGTCGGCAAGCAAATCTGCCGCCGGCAACATCCTGGATGGATCGAACTGATCGAGCGCCTGGGCATCCAATGCGATCTCGGTCACCCGGAAGCGGGAGAAGTGCGCGCTGATCCCGGGGGCTCCAGCGAGCATGGCGCAGGTCACCGGTTCGAGAACCGAATTCGACGATGGCGTAAGCATCCCAAGGCGCGTTCGCATTGCATTCACCATCGGTCCATGTTGTGGCCGACCATGGCGATCAACGCAATGCCGTGCCCAAGAAGGCTTCCCGGTAAATCCCAGGCCGGGAGATTTGGCGCGATCACCTCTATGGCTAGGCCACATGAGCACCGCGCGTCGATTCCTCGCGGATAAGCGCGAGGACGCGGCGCTTGGCGTCGTTGAATTCGGGGCTAGTGATGTCGCGTGGCCGCGGCAGGTCGAAGGTGACGGATTCACGAATGCGACCCGGCCTTCGGGTCATGACGACGATCTTGTTGCCCAGCACGAGCGCCTCATCGACGCTATGCGTGACGAACACAATCGTGCAGCGGTGCTTCTGCCAGATCGCCACGAGTTCTTCCTGCATTTCGAGCTTGGTCTGCGCATCGAGCGCGGCAAACGGCTCATCCATCAAGATAACGCGCGGGTTCATCAAAAGCGCGCGTGCGATGCCGACGCGCTGGTTCATACCGCCCGACAATTCGGCGGGATGGTGATGCTCAAATCCCGTCAAGCCGACGAGATCGATAAACTCCATGGCCCTCCGCTGGCGCTCCTGCTTCGCAACGCCTTTGAGCTTCAGAGAGAAGGCAACATTGTCGATCGCGGTCAGCCAGGGCATTAACGTCGGCTGCTGGAAGACCACGCCACGATCAGAACCCGGTCTTTCAACGATCCTGCCGTCGACCAGAGCTTGTCCGGAAGTCGAATTTTCGAACCCGGCGATGATGTTGAGCAAGGTCGACTTGCCGCAACCCGACGGGCCCAGCAGGCAAACGAAATCGTTCGCATCGATGTCGAGGTCGATATTGTCCAGCGTCAGAAGTTCGCGACCGCGCTTGGGGTCGGCAAATATCTTGACGACATTGCGAAGTTCAATCGCAGCCATCAGCCGGCCCTCCCCTGCACGGTCGTTGCGCTCTGCCAGTGAAGCACGCGCGCCATGATGGCCTTGAGACCGAGGTCGGACAGATATCCGAGCAGGCCGATCGAGATCATGGCGGCAAGGACCAGATCGTAGCGAAGAAAGTAATAGGAATCCCATAGCACGTAGCCGAGGCCGCTCTTGACCGCGACCATCTCGGCCGTGACGGTCAGCATCCAGGCCGAGCCGATCGCGATACGCAGACCGGAGAAAATCGAAGGCAGCGCCGCGGGAAAGACAATGCCGGCCAGCAACTGCCGCTCGGTAGCGCCCATCATTGCGGCGGCGCGCACGAGATTGTGGTCGACCGTTTTCACGCCATGGATCGTGTTCATGAGGACCGGAAAGAACGCGCCGAGAAAGACCAGGAATATCGCCGGCTTGTCGGCGATACCAAACCAGATGATGGCCAGTGGTATCCAGGAGACGGGTGGAATGGGCCGCAACATCTGCAACGTCGGTTCAAGGGCCTTTTCAAAGAGACGGGACCAGCCGATGGCGACGCCAGCCAGGATGCCCAATACGCTCGCCAGAGCGAAGCCACCGAAAACGCGCAGGCCGCTGGCCCAGGCGTCGCGTATCCAGTGACCGGAATAGGTCTGCGTTGTCTCGTCGAAACCGAAAACCCAGTCGCCCAGCGCGTGCAGCACCGCGCTTGGCGCAGGCAGCAGCGCCGGAGGCAGATAGCCGGATCGGGCGAAAGCTTCCCAGCCTGCGATCAGGAGCGCGGGAACGACGAAGCGCTCCAAGGCTTGAGATGCGCGAACCGTGCGCGCAACCGGTTTTGCCGGTGAAATCTCAATAACCGAGGTCATTTTTCGCCTTGCCGGTCGCCTGCTCCAGGAACGAATAGTCCATGTTCTTTTCCGCTTCAGCGGAAACATCCTTCGAGATGTACTTGAGGTCGCGCATCATGGTCGCGATGGCGAGCGTTTGCGGACGGTGAATAGCCGCATCCGGCGACGCGTTTTTCAGTGCCTCCATGGCAACGGTCTTGTCGAGCCCGGTCAGCTTGTTGATGACGTCGATCCAGGGACCATTTTCGACTGACAGTTTGTCATTGAGCGCGACAACGGCGCCGACCACGCCCTGGACGCCGGCACGCTGGCTCGCGACGACGTCCGAACGGGTGACGATCAGGTTCGTGAGGTTGCCGGCCGCCTGGTCATAGGGGAAAACGAAATGCTTGCCGGCCCCGGCAAGCCTGATCTGCGAGGCGAACGGCTCCACGGAGCAGACCATGTCGATTTCCCCGCGCTGCAGGGCGGCGAAATGATCGGCAGGGTTCGGAATATTGACGAATTGAATGTCCTTGTTGGGATCGACACCTTGTTTGAGGAATGCGCCGCGCATGTGAATGTCCTGCGCGTTACCTCGGGAGGCTGCAATTTTCAGGGGCTGTCCGTCGGACTTTGCTTTTGCGACGATGCTCTTGAAGGCGACCCAATCCTCGCCCGCCAGCGCGAGCTTGTTGGATGAGAGGCACTCCGAACCGCCATTGATCTGGCCGGAGACCGCGACGACGTCGAAGCCTTTGTCGAGCGCCGTCACATAGTGAAGGTAAGTCACCTGTGCGACGTCGATACTCTTCGACACCAGTGCAGTCAGAACGTCATTGCCGGAATTGAACCCGGTGGCCTCGATCTCGACGCCCTTGGCGAGGCCAGGGGTCAGCGACATCGGTAAACAGTGCGCGCACTTCGCAAAACCGAGTTTGATCTTCGGCGTTTGCGCGGCGGCAAACATCGTTCCCGCCAGCGTCACTGCGATCAGAAGAAAGGCTCGGTGGAAAGGCTTCGCCATCATTGCGCTCCGTTGGTGGCGCCTGCGACGCCGCGATTTGCGATCATCCTTCCGTGCGTACGCCAGTGCAATGGTGATTTTGCACACTGCATACAATTTATTCGATATGCTATTGTTTTCATCTATATACGCCGATACTTTGGGCAGGACATGAGCCCCAAAACGGCTAATCTCGAATTCAATGAGGCGGGACACGTGCGGAAAAAATCGGACGTCGGTACGGGTCGAAAGACAGTCAAGCTCAAGCGGACAGGCCTGCATGAGCGCGCCGCGGCGCGGATGCGCGACATGATCATCCGCGGAGAATTGGAGCCCGGATCGTCGATGCAGGAAACCAGGCTGTCAGAGGCGCTTGGCGTTTCCCGAACGCCGTTGCGTGAAGCCATGAAGCTGTTGGCCGCCGAAGGACTGGTGGAATTAAGACCGAACCGCAGCCCGCGGATCGCCGAGATCGAGAGAGATCGCATACTCGAGCTGTTCGAAGCGCTCGCCGGCATCGAGCGGCTCGCGGCTGAACTTGCGGCCCAACGTGCCACCGAGCGCGACTTGCAACGTCTGCGCCTCCTGCAGACGCGCATGGAGAACTATCACCGGGATGGCAAGCTCGACGATTATTTCGCCATCAATGGCGAGATACACGGCCTGATCGTTCGTGCGGCACGGAATGCGCCGCTGCGCGAGGCGCACGAGACATTGCTGTCGAGGGCAGAGCGCGCCCGCTATCTAGCGCTCGGTGCGGAGCGGCGCTGGAGCAATTCCGTTGAGGAACATGCGGCCATTCTTGCGGCACTCGAGGCTCGCGATGGCGAAGCGGCAGGGCGCCTCCTCTCGGCGCATGTGCAACGCACTGGCACGGCGCTATTGGAGGTTCTGCCCAAAACCCCGATCAGCAGACCGGCGGCCTGACGATGAATATCCTGCTGCTTAATCCGAACACACGCGCAGATATCACCGACCTCATGCTGAAGGTTGGACAGCGTGCCGCTGCACCGGGAACATCGTTGATACCTCTCACCGCGCCGCGCGGCGTGCCCTACATATCGACGCGCGCCGAAGCTCAGATCGGTGGCGCCGTAGCGCTGGAAATGCTCGCGGAACGACACCGGGAATTTGACGGTGCGATCATCGCGGCCTTCGGCGACCCCGGACTGTTTGCAGCCAGGGAACTGTTCGACATTCCCGTCGTCGGCATGGCCGAGGCCGCGATGCTCACGGCATGCATGGCTGGGCGTCGATTTGGCCTTGTGACATTCGCCCGGGCGCTGGGCCCCTGGTTCGAGGAATGCGTTCGTTCCCACGGGCTCTGGGAACGATGTGCGGGCATCCGCATGCTCGATGACCCGTTCCGTGAGATCGCCGAGGTGGGGGCCGAAAAGGAAGACCTTCTGGTCGAACTCGCGAAGCGCGCCGTGGAGGAGGATGAAGCCGACGTCCTTATCCTAGCCGGCGCGCCCTTGTCGGGACTGGCCGAGCGGGTCGCCGATCGAATTCCGGTGCCTGTCATCGATCAGGTCGTTGCAGCTGTGAAACAGGTCGAAGCCCTGCACGCGCTCCGGCTGCGAAAAGCGAGCGCGGGGACATTTCGCCGGCCCGACGCGAAACCGTCGAGCGGCCTCGCAACTCCGCTCGCCGCCCGCCTCGAACATCGCGACACTTGATCAGATGGGTGGCGGACGATGACAAAAGCCCAATTGCTCTTCGATCCGACGGCCGAATGCGAACAATTTGGACTCCTCCCCCGGGGCGGCAATGATCTGAACGCCGAACGGCTTCTGATCCGGGTGTCTCGGCGTCGGCAAGGTCAGCACCGGGAAGCCGACCAGCGAGACGATGAAGGTGACGGCGAGATAGTCGATCGGCGTTTCGAGGCGCATATCGTCGATCAGCATCACATCGCTCTCGTCGTTCTTCCAAGGAAGAACCGATGCCGCGGGCACGACAAGGAAGTCCTTGCGGGAAAACAAGCCGCGAAAACTGCGGAAGACCACCGTGCGCCGCCGCTCGGCGGCGAGATAATCCTGCGCCGTGAGTTGGGCGCCCGCCTCGATGTTCCAAATGACAGTCGGCGTGAGTTCGGCCCGCCGGTCGCGCAGCAGTGTGCCATAGCTGTCAGCAACATGGGCGGCCCGCAGCGTACGGAAAGCTTCGATGGCGCCCCCACAGTCGGGAGAGACCTCTTCGACATCGGCGATCTGCGACAGCGCATCGCAAGCCACAGCAAAGCGCGAGCGAACTTCCTTCGCAATCGGTGCGACTCCGAAATCAGCCGTGACCGCGAGCTGCGGCCGTCCCGCGTCAGACCCAATGTGAGGCTCAGTGCCGATCGACAGCGGGTCACGAACATCGGGGCCAACGCAGGCGGAGAGCGCAAGTTCGAGATCGTCAACGCTGCGCGCCAGAAGACCGTGCGTAGCGAGCATGTCCCAGCCAAGGGCGCGCGCAGGAACCGGTATCCGGCCGGGTGTCGGGCGGATCGAGGCCACATCGCAGAAACTTGCCGGCGTTCTCACGGAGCCGCCGAAATCGGTGCCGTGAGCGAGAGGAACCATTCCCGTTGCGACAGCGACAGCAGAACCGCCCGAAGAGCCACCGGAAGTCAACGCGAGGTCGAAGGGATTCCGCGTTGGCCCGCGCAGCCGATTTGTGCAGACCGCGCCAAAGCCGAACTCCGGCGTGTTGGTCTTGCCGATAATCACAGCGCCTGCCTGTCGAAGCCTCGCGACCACAAGCTCGTCTTGCTCGGGGACATTGTGTTGGAACAGCAGCGATCCACACGTCGTGCGCAATCCCCTGGTATTCGTCAGATCCTTCACGGCGATTGGCAGACCATGCAGGGGGCCCATCGGCGCGCCTGCCGCGTCGCATGCATCGGCCTGACGGCGCGCACCGTCGGCATCGACCGTAATGAAGGCCGAAAGCTGGGCGTCGCGCGCGGTAATGCGCGCGAGATGGGCCTCCAGCACAGCACGCGCGGAGATCTCACGCCGTGTCAAAGCCTTGGCCAGAGCAGCGGCCGTCAATTCGCAAGGATTGGCTTCAATTGTCATGGCGCAAGAATGCACGAACTCCGCGGAAATGACGATAGCGCAGGCATGGGATTTGCTTTCCCACCAATGTCGGGAGGAATGCCCCATGGCTGAAGCAAAGGGCGGTCGTTCGCTCGTACTGGACGCGATCACGCACCGCTATCCCGGTGGCGCGATCGCAGTGGAAAATATCAATCTCGACGTGAAGGGCGGCGAAATCATCGCATTGCTCGGCCCGTCCGGCTGCGGCAAGACCACGCTGCTGCGCATCGTCGCCGGCTTTATCGCTCAAACCCAGGGGCGGATCATTATCGGCGACGACATCGTCGACAGGTTGCCACCCAACAGGCGCGCCGTCGGCATCGTCTTCCAGAATTACGCCCTGTTTCCGCATCTGACGATCGCCGAGAACGTCGCCTATGGCCTCGCTGCCCGCGGCGTCGACACGGCAACACGTCGGCGCGAAGCGCAGCGCCTGCTCGAACTTGTCCAGCTTCCCGCGATGGCCGAACGTTTGCCGCGCCAGCTCTCCGGAGGCCAGCAACAGCGCGTGGCATTGGCGCGCGCACTGGCGATCCAGCCATCGATCTTGCTGCTCGACGAGCCCTTTGCGGCGCTCGACAAGAATCTGCGGCTCGATATGCAGATCGAAGTCAAGCGATTGCAGCGGGTGTCAGGCATTACGACACTCATTGTGACGCACGACCAGGAAGAGGCGTTGTCGATGGCCGACCGCGTCGCGGTTCTCAGCCAGGGCCGGCTCGAACAGTTCGGATCGCCGTCCGACGTCTATGACCGTCCGCAAACCCTGTTCGTGAACACGTTTGTCGGCTCCACCAACCGCATGCCCGGCACACTGGTGTCGGCCGATCCGACCGGCGCGAAAGTTCGCCTCGACGCCGGTGCCGACATCATCGCGAGACCCGCGTCAAAGTCGATGGCGGAAGGCGGCCGTGTCACGGTTTGCATTCGACCGGAGCATTTGCAGTTCGTGACCGACGATTCCGGCTTCGCCGGCGTGGTCGGAATGGCCCTGCCGCTCGGCGCCACTGTCGTACATGAAGTAACAACGGCCGATGGTTCGGGCGTGAAAATATCCCAGGCGCGGTTCGGCGATACACGCCTGCTGGAGAGTGGCGTTGCGGTGCGTGTTGCACCGCTCGCTGCTGCTCTCGCTACCGCTTTTCCGGCATCACTTTGAGAACCGCGTCAGACTACAACGGGAGTAAAACCTCATGATCAATCGCAGAACACTTCTAACGACCGCATTGACGCTCGGGGCCATGAAGGCATTCCCGGGACTAAGCTATGCCCAGGCCCGCCCGCTGGTTTTTGCAACGTTCACGGGTAGCTGGGAGGAGGCCCACAAAGCGGTGCTGGTGCCAGCCTTCCGCAAGGCGAACGCCGATGCATCGATCGTGCTCGACCCGATGCTGTCCGTCGACCAGATCGCAAAAGTGAACGCGGCGCGTGCCAATCCGCCGATCGATGTGATGCTGCATGATCCCGGTCCGGCCCTTGTTGCGATCGGGCAGGACCTCGTCGAAGCGTTCCCGGTCGAGAAGAGTACTTACTACAAGGACCTCATTGCCGAAGCACAGGAGCCGACGGGGCCGGCACCGTTCTTCCAGGTCGTCGGGCTCACCTACAATCCCGACACGGTCAAAACTCCGCCTACCTCGTGGGCCGATCTCTGGAAGCCGGAGTTCAAGGGAAAAGTCGGCATCACCAATCTAAACTCGACGCTCGGCACCGGATGGCTTGTCGAAATCGCCAAGATGCATGGGGGCTCGGAAGCCAATGTCGACCCGGCCTTCAAGGCATTGGAAGCGCTGAAGCCAAATCTGGCCGCGGTCGCAGCCAATCCGGGTGCATTGGCGACGTTGTTCCAGCAGGGGCAGATCGATATCTCGCCCGGTAATTTCAATGCCATCCAAATCCTCAAGGCGCGCGGCGTTCCCGTTGAATTCGTGGCACCCAAGGAAGGCGCGATCGCTTTCAAGACCACGATCCATGTCGTCAAGAACTCGCCGAACAAGGAGTTCGCCTTCAAGCTCATCGAAGCCTCCCTCTCGCCGGAGGTACAGACGACGCTGATGAAATCGCCGTATCTGATCGTGCCGACGAATTCCAAGGTCCCGATGGGCGGCGAGATCGCCCGCGTGCTGGCGAAAGACACGGCGGAATTGAAGAAGAAGTTCGTCTTCCAGGACTGGAAGAAGATCAACGAGCAGCGTTCCGCCTGGATTGAACGGTTCAATCGCGAAATCAAGCTCTGAGGACCACGACGATGGCTGCCGCATCGGTGCCGCGCGACGTCACATCATACGGCATAGGGCTGGCCGCACCGCTGGCTCTATTCTTCCTGTTCTTCTTTGTCGCGCCATTGGTGCAGCTGTTCGTTCTGTCGCTGCACAACGATGCGGCCGGTGTCGTCTGGGGCATCGGCCAGTACGTTCATTTCCTGACCGATCCATTCAGCCTGAGCGTACTCGGCTCGACGCTGCTCCTGGGCGCGGAAGTGACCGCCTTGTGCCTTGTGCTGGGCTTTCCCATCGCATGGCTCTACCACCGGGTCGGATCGCGAGCCCAGACGCTCATCATCCTCATCGTCTTGCTGCCCCTCCTGACGAGTGTCGTCGTACGTACCTTTGCGTGGATCGTCATACTGGGCCGTCAGGGCATCATCAACTCGACGCTGCTTTCGATCGGTGCAATCGACACACCAATTCGCCTTCTCTATACCCAGGCCGGGGTGGTGCTTGCTCTCGCCCAGGTGCAAATGCCGTTGATGACGTTGCCGCTCATCACCGCGCTCGGGCGAATTGACATGAACCTCGAGGATGCGTCCTGCTCCCTCGGTGCCGGAAGCTGGCGTACCTTTTGGAGGGTAGTCCTGCCGTTGTCGCTGCCCGGCGTCATCGCCGGCTGCACCCTCACCTACGCCGCTGCCATCACGGCTTTCATCACGCAGTCTCTCGTCGGCGGCGGACAAATGCTCTTCATGCCGATGTATCTCTACCAGCAGGCCTCGACACTGCAGAACTGGCCATTTGCGTCCGCGATCTCGATCATCTTTCTTCTTGCGGTTCTCGCCGTCGTGACCGTATTCGGCATGCTAGGCCGGCTGTCGCGCGGATATGGTGGAGCCTGACCGATGGGCGGCCGGAAACGCACTTGGGAGGCCATCAGCTTCGAAGTCGTCATGACGGCGGTCGCGCTGATCGCACTGATCGTCATCATCGCGCCCTCGCTTGTCGTCCTGATCGTCTCATTCACCAACGGATTCTCGCTCAAATTCCCGCCGCCGGGCTATTCGGCGCGATGGTACGGCGAGCTGTGGGACGCATGGCAATTGCATTTTGCCGCAAAGAACAGCTTTGTCGTCGCAATGTGGTCGACTGGCCTGTCCATCGTGCTCGGTGTTGCCGCAGCACTGGCCATTGCACGCTCGCCTACGCTATCGGCACGCGTACTGGACTCGCTGTTCATGTCGCCGCTGGTGCTTCCCGCGCTCGCCTTTGGGCTCTCCGCCCTGATGCTGTTCTCGCTGGTAGGCCTGCCGGTATCCGCGCTCACGCTGGTCATCGGCCACACCGTTGTTTGCGTTCCCTATGTGGTGCGCAACACGGTGGCGGCGCTCGCCCAACTGGAGACGACCTTGCTGGAAAGTTCAGCCATTCTCGGCGCCAGCCGTTTTTACACCTTTCGGAGGATTGTATTGCCCCTGATCCGCCCTGGGGTGATTGCCGGTGCGTTCATCGCCTTCATGTCCTCGTTCGACAATGTGCCTGTCTCGCTGTTCCTGCGCGACGCTGCCACCGACATGCTGCCGATCCGGATGTGGCAGGATCTTGAAGGCAAACTCGACGTCACGATCGCCGCATTGTCCGGTGTTCTGATCATCGCTACGGTGGCGCTCATGGCGATCATGGAGCGTGTCACCGGCCTCTCGAAGCGTTTGACCAGCTGACGCGCGCCTCACGCTCCCCGAAACAGGGAATAGCCCCAGCGGGTGAACTTCATTGGCAGATGAAAATGCTCATCCACCTCCTCAATCCTGAAACGGAAAGGCGCGGTGGTGAGGAAACTGGCGCCAGCGCTACCCGCGAAGAATTCACCAAGGTGAAAGTGAACCTCGTATTCACCAGCCTTGATTCCCGATCCGCTTACTACTGGATGATCGAGCTGGCCGTTCGAGCCAAGTCGACCTTCAGCGATCCGCGTAGGCGCGGGTTCGATGCGCCATATCTCGACACGCAAGCCCTGGGCCGGACGCCCGCTTGCGACATCGACTGCATGAATGGATATTCCGCCGGCCATTTTCGCTCCTGCCCCTTGGTCCCCTGTCTGCCAGGCACTGGCAGATGATACACGCACCAACGGCCGGTCAGCCAGCACTCTTGCCAGCACTAGTGGCCATGACGTGGCTCCAGGCGCTCGTGGCGCTCGCGCTGTTTGCACCGGGAGCTGTCGCCCCCTCCACCCATCTCGATATTCCCAGCCTTTCGATATTCTCTACGGCCGTATTCGCCGTCGGCGTGGTCACATCTTCTTGGACGGGTGGCCTGATCAACCGCATCGGGTCTCTTCGCATGGCAAGCCTCTGCGCCGGCGCGGTGGTCGCCAGCATGTCATTCGCTGCGCTAGGAACAGGTCCTGCACTGCTTGTCGCAGGGCTTTGCCTCGGGCTCGCCTTTGGTCCAGAGACCCCGGCCAGCACGGCACTGTTGGGCAACCTGGTTACCGATGAGCGGCGTCCCCTGGTTTTCTCGGTGCGCCAGACCGGCAATCAGATTGGTGCGGTCTGCGGCTCGCTTGCGTTGCCCGCTATCGCTATCTGGCTTGCCCCGCAGTGGTCCTTTGCAACGGTAGGCGTCTGTGCCATCGGCGGGATTATCGTATTCGAGTGGTTACGCCCCCGATATGAAGGGTTGGCGCGAGCGCCTCCGCAACTCGGTATGCGCGCACGGTTGGCGTTGGTAAGCTCTGACCGGCGTATCGCTGCCCTCGCGGCGGCTTCGATGCCCTTTAGCGGAATGCAGCTCGCCCTCAACACCTACTTTGTCTCGCTCGGTGTACGCGAACTCGGGCTCAGCCATCTCGAAGCGGGGGCCGCGCTTGCCTGCGCGCAAGCCGGCGGCTTGCTGGGACGCCTCGGGTGGGGCCTCCTGGCGATGCGTGTCAGCTCCGTGCGATTGGTATTGATCAGCCTCGGGCTGGGAATGGCCGCTTGTGCAGCCGTATTCGGGCTATGGGGCGACATGCTCAGCAAATCGGGACAATATGTGCTCGCCGCTGCCTTTGGTCTCACGGCCAGCGGCTGGAACGGTATCTTTCTCGCGGAGGTCGCCCGGCTTGCACCGCAAGACCGCATCGGCGAGACGACTGGAGCTGTGCTGACAGCTTCGTATGCCGGCTTGTTGGTGACGCCGGTCCTGATGTCAGCCGTTGAGGCCCTCGCCGGCCTTGCCAGCGCGTTCGTCGGCCTCGCGATCCTCGCGTTTGGTGGAACGGCAGCACTCATCCGGGGAGGCGCACGATGAATGCGCACGAAATCGTCGCCACAGTCTCGAGCAAGCGCGCCTCAGCTGTCGAAATCGTTCGCGCCGCGCTGGATCGCATCGCTGCCGCCAAAGCGCTCAACGCTGTCGTGACCGTGGACACCGAGCGGTCGCTGTCGGACGCGGCCACGATAGATCGTCGCCTGCAGCTCGGTGAAAGCATGCCTCTTGCCGGCGTCCCTGTTGTCATCAAGGACAATATCTGGGTCGACGGCTGGCGGGTGACGCAGGGGTCTCGGCTTTTTACCGATTTTGTGGCGCCCTGCGACGCCATTGCCGTCGAGCGATTGAAGAAGGCGGGAGCTATCGTTGTGGGCATGGGCGCCACGTCTGAATTCGCCTGCAAAGGCGTAACGACGTCGTTGCTGTTCGGGCCAACACGGCATCCGCTCAATCCGGAATTGACACCCGGTGGCTCGTCGGGCGGCCCGGCAACGGCTGTCGCAGCCGACCTTGTACCGCTGGCAATCGGCACCGACGCTGGCGGCTCGAGCCGGCGCCCTCCCGCCCATGTCGGCGTTGTCGGCTTCAAGCCGTCATATGGTGCCATTCCATATGGCCCGGGGTTCGCCGAGCCGTTCTTCGACATATCCGTGATCGCACCGATCGCTCGCAACGTCGCGGACACAGCGCTCGCATTCGAGGTGATGGCCGGCCCCGATGTCCGCGATTCTGCTTCCGCGCTGGTTGAGTCCGCAGATGCAGAATCGTCGGAGTTACGCATCGCGTTCTCGCCAAAGCTCGCGCTGGATATCCCCGTCGATCCCGTCATCACCGAAAGGCTCGAGGCCATCGTCGAGCATCTCGGCGAAAAGGGACTGCGAATTGTCCGTCGAGACCCAGTCTGGCCGCAAGGCGCAACCGAGGAGGCGCTGATGCCTCTGCAGCATGTGGGACTTGCCGGGCTCTACGGCGCGGCCTTCCAAAAAGATCCGGCGCAATTCGACCCCGACGTGGCCAGGCAGATCGAACGCGGTCTCTCCTTGCGCGGAGTGGAGGTAACTGCCGCCCTCGGCGCAAGTGCCGCAATCAGAGCCGCGTTCGCCGCATTCTTTTGCGAGTTCGACCTGCTGCTCGCCCCGACCGTTCCCTGTGTTGCCTGGCCTCTTGTACAACTGGGCCCCAAAATGGTCGATGGCAAGGAAGTAAGCCCTCGGGCTCACGCCGCCTTCACGCCTTTCGTCAATCATGCGCGCTTGCCCGCAATTACAGTTCCCTGCGGGCACGATCGTAGCGGCCTTCCGTTTGGTATTCAGATCATCGCACGAAGGAGACGGGACTGGATGTTGCTGCACGCGGCAATGCGCATTGAGGCTGAGATACGCACGCTTCCTCGCTGACTTGTCCCAGCTATCATGAGCAAGCTGGTTTTGGATTCTTCAAGCGTGAGTTGGCCAAATCGAACATCCACAGGTCAATGCCCGCTTAGCGCCAGAAGCTGCCGTTGCGCCCGATGGTCCGTTGTACCTTTGCTATTCAGCTTGAACCAACTCCATTTCGTGCGACGAAAATTCGTGCCGAGCCGCCAAAATTGCACCAATCGATCATTTTGCATGCCCTTGTGATCTCGTTCACACCAGCGTTTTCCAGGGTCTGCTAACCGGCGCTAAGCCACTGCCCGCCGGATTCAGGACGTGCCACATTTTGGGGATCTTGATGGACGACGCGTTTTATAGAGAGCGAGCCCAGCATATCAGGCAACTTGCCAAAGAAGCCGACCCCTTCATCAAGAAACGTCTGTTGCGTCTCGCGAGTAACTACGACGCCATGACCACGCCCTACGCGAGGGGGCTTGCTCCGTCCAACCTGACTGACGGCCCCGCAGATAATTTAGCAGAAACCGGAAGAGGCCACGGGGAGTGAAGTCCCCCACCGCGCGTATTCGCGCGCCCGTTCAGCCGAACATTGGCCTACAGCGTTACCGCGCTAGGATGCCCCGCAGTGCCTCGTGCATCACACATTGCCGCTAAGAGCTTGATTGACGCGCTCCGCGACGCCGTTTGGTGAGCCAAGGCCCTGACTCAGCCGCGACATGCCGTCACGCCAGCCCGTGTGATCGATGGTTGATCGAGCTTGCGAACGACGCAGGCATGGGATGGCCGCCGGCCGAACTATACGGCCACCATCGTTTGGGGCGGCCGCTCGGTCAACGTTCCGTGTCACCGAGAGCGCAGGCGAACGTAATGGAGATCCGCAACGATATCAGGCGGCGCGCCAAGTGAGAGCACCAAACGTCGCTGGGACAACATTTTTCACTACACGCTGAACGCCGGCACGTTCCCGGTGGCGCCGATCATCATCATCCGCCGACCCGAAGGATTGAGCCCCATCGACGGCACTCACCGGCTGGCGGTGTTCGGCGCCCTGCAGATGATGCCGAACGAAACGTTTGCGGCCCTCGGACTGGAAAAGCCGAATCTCGAACAGGACGTCTGGATAGGTGCGCACAAGGACGGCGAGCTTCCAAACGCCTGGTGAAATGAAGCTTTTGGACTGCATCCTCTGCAGTCGACCGGCGCTGGTGGGTGGCGACATCTAGTAGGACCGTCGAGGCTCAACACTCAACATCCAGCGTGATTTTCGAATCGACTCAAGATGCCTGTAAGGGCGAAGGCGGACTGGTGCCGCTCCCGCCCAAAATATCGAAAACAACCCCATGCAAAGTAGCATGGTGGCCGCCGGCATGGATGCTTTGAGCGAACTCCGCGAAAACATTTTGACACGTCGGGCAAATCAGGGGCACTACTAGATCATTGCGCCATTTGTAAAACGCCCCTGGCCCTGCCCGACAAAGGGCTGTTCGGCCGATTGCAGGCAAAATCCGGACAATCGAAGTTGCACCGGCGCGCGGTCGATCACTCAATTCACCCTGCCGAAACCGTTGAGAACCAGCTCTTGTCGCAAGCGACTATGATCCGTCACGACAAGTGCTCACCAAGTAGACGGTGAGCTCGTTTGTCTTGATCAGATCATAAGGATCGTCCACCCCTTGTTCGCGCAGCCATTTGATTTGTAGGTCGTAGGCCTGGCGCTCAAGCGCGGCGAGACAAGGCAACTCCATCTTGTTGAACCGCTGCACATGATGCACCAATTCATGCAACAGGGCGCTCTTCTGCCGCAGATCATTGGGTCGCCACTCCTGCGGCAGGTAAATTGAGCCCTTGTTGCGATTATAGAGCGCCTGCAACTCCAGCCCGCTATTTTCCGGCGAGCTATGTCGCATTGCCATTTCCGTCGGTGTCACGAAGTGGATCGGCGGATGATCGGGAGCCGACAAACCGGTCTGGGCAACGATCCATGCGATGTAGATTGCGATCAGGCTATCCAAGGAAACGACCTCTCGGTTGAGCCGGCCTGCTGGTGACGAGCATTTCCCGAGTTTCGGAATCCTGGCTAGATTGGCGTGGAGCGGATTGCTCGGAAGGCGCGATCAAGTGTTCGTATTGACGCAGGATTCGACCCGCCTGGAGGCGCCGTGAGCTGTGCAGCGCCGACGTGATAAAACGTGAAACGAAGCGAGAGGCGGCAGTACGGCCGAAGAGTGCGAAGTGTTTTTCATTATCAGGACACCACGGCAGCCTGATGATTTGATGCGCTGTCAGCACAAAATCTGGAACCAATGGCCTCGACGGCTGACCGCGCGATGGCGGCAGTTGCAGGGGCATAATCCAGGATTGGCAGGCGCTTCAGCGTGATCGGTTGCCAGAAAAAGCGGCACGCTTCAGCATGCGCTTCAAGCGCGTCGATGCCGATATCGCGTAGAAAATCAGATCTGTCCCTCATATCCGTGCGCAGCTTTGACCGGAAGCAGGCGCGCTCCCACCATGTCAAAGGCAGCCGCGCAATGGCATGGTCGGCGTGACCAAGTTTATTTCTGTAAATTTGCAAGAAAACCTCCTGAGGCAGTTTGGTCCGCGATGATTTTTTTTGAAAAGAAGGCGCTTAAAGATTCACTGCTCAATATCGATTGCCGCTCCGGGTGTGAGTATTAAGAAGAAAGGCAACGCCCGCGTCTCGGAGGCGCTAGATCGTGCGATCAATCGCCACTGGAAATGCGAACGTCATGTCGTGAAAATTCTCCACCGGAAGATCTTTGATCTCTCGATGTATCTCGGCGACGTCGATGCTCGCGCTTTTGGAGGAGCGTACGTCTGCCGCAGCCATCGGCGCGGAAAAGAAGGTGAGCTTCACCCCGACCCCGACCAGGATAAGTGTGGCGACCGCGACAACGGGATGTGCGCGCATGACGGTTCCTTCGGTTGCACGTGCCTGGGATTGGCGATGCTTGATGTTATGCAATCGACCGCCGCCGCCGCATCATCGGAACCAATGAGGCTGGTACTGCTGTTGTGTGCTGCCTTCCGATCGTCTGCCCGGGCCCGTCGGCCCCAGCCCAGATCGCAATTGCGCCGGTCCCGTCGCCCATAGGACGCGGTGCCGATCAAGAGGCAGGCCGCCTCAGGAATTAATGAACCGGCTACTGTGGGGCCCGAACCTGAGGCGTCGAGTTCTGCAACAGGTGCAGGAGATCGGCCTGCCGGGTCGTATCGGTCTTGGAGAAGATGTGCTGCAGGTGGGTGCGCGCGGTCGGCTCGCTGATGCCGAGCATGTCGGCTGCCTCCTTGGCGCCCAACCCCTGAGTAAGCGCCAGCAGCACGCGGAGTTCGCCGCCGGTCAGCCTGTAAAGCCTGGCAAAAGCCTCACCCGGCATCAGCGGCGCCTCAGCAGGATCCTTTGTGAACACAGCTACCGATGCTGCAAACGGCGCGATAATGCCGCTGCGCTGACCGCGATCGACCGGAAGGAGGGTTGCGACATAGCCGGCGCCATCGACATCGGGGATCGCAAGGGAATGCTCGCTTGTATCCAGGTCGATATCGTCGCGCGACGCCTTGTCAATGGCCTTCGACAGCGCAGCGCGCGTGGCGGGATCGGTGGGAGAAATCCGGTTGTTCACGATGCGAATGGAGCTGCCGGTTTTGACCTGCCTCTCGGCAGCGGCATTCATATAGACGACGCGGCCATCGCGTGACGTGAGGAAAACACCTGTGACAAGCGCATCAAGCGTCTTTTCCAACATCTCCGACCTCAGCGCCCTGATATCGAGCGCATCCGAGATGGCGAGGGCACGGCAGACGTGCGGGGAAAGAAGCTTGAGCAGGCCGATCTCGAGCTGTTGGTAATGCGGCGCCTTCTCGCTCCGTGAGGCATGCATGGAGGCCATGCGACCGCCAGTCCGCAACGCCGGGAACCAGATTATGTCCAGTAGTCCGAACGGCTCCAGCACTTCTCGAGCGAAACGGCTTCCCAACAATTCGAGGCGCATCATAGAGAGAGCACTAACGTCACCGATCTTCGAGACGATATCCGCTGCTGCCATTGGACTTTGTGCATAGTGGCTTCCCAGCTTTTCAAGGAATTCCGGCCGGTATCCGAACACGAATAACTGATCATTTTGCACGTGCCGCATGTCGTGAACGCATATTCCGCCCGCTGTGCTTTCACACAGATCGGCAATTTCCCGGCAAGTGTCTGGCCACTGATGCGGATCGAGCGCGCAGTCGTAGATCGCGCCGATTGTGTCGGATAGCTGCTGGGCGGAGACACCGTCCAAACCGATCACGTAGAGCCCTCCCTGGCAGCGCCACTCGATAGTGCGCCGAGGGATGCAATGATCCCGACGGAGCGCATGGTGGTCCTCCGATTCTGGCGGCCGGTATGCCCGGTACCTCGCCAATTGAGCCCTGCCGCCGTCGTCACCGGCGTCAGTTCGGCGTGACAACGGCGTTAATCTTGCTCGGAGGGCCAAGAAAAGCGTAGAAATTGTGTCCTAGGAGGAGCTTCATCGTGCAAATTCCGCGTGCGCCAATGGACGGCGTGCTTTTTCCAAAATTTGGTCTTTCGCTGCTGGGAGGCTTTGAGCTGACCGGACCGGATGGCGTGGTCGACCTGCCGAGCAAGAAGCTTGCAGGCTTGTTGGCCTATCTGGCCTGCAACGCGCCCCGGCCGCAGTCGCGTGAGAAGCTGTCGGCCCTGTTGTGGGGCTCCCGCTTCGACGCGCAGGCCAGGCAGAACCTGCGCCAGGCTTTGTTCCGGCTGCGCAAAGTGCTCGGCGAGGACGCTCTGGAGAGCGATGGTGAGGTCGTATCGCTCAATGCGGCGGCCGTCCGATGCGACGTCAGCCAGTTCGAGGCCCTGGTCCGTGACGGTAGCCGGGATGCGTTGAGCGCGGCAGCCGATCTCTACCGGGGTCGGCTGATCGACGACGTTAGCGTAGGCGAGGAGGGCTGGAACGAATGGCTGACTGGTGAACGCGAGAGATTGCTGGATCTTGCCCTTGGCGCCATGATGGGGCTCGGCGAACAAGATCTGGCCGCTGGCCGTGCCGAACAGGCGCTGAAGGCCGGCCAGCGCGCCATCGCGCTCAACAACATGCGCGAGGACGCCCACCGGTTGATGGTACGGGCGCTGGCCGCTACGGGACGCAAGGCCGAGGCTCTCAAGCACTACCAGGACCTCGTTGCGCTGCTCAAGCGCGAACTGAACACGGAGCCCGATGCTGCGACCAGATCGCTCGCCGCCGAGCTTCGCGCCACGGAGCCGCCGGGCAGGTCGTCCGCTGAAAGGGAGATCGCCAGGCCCGCGCTGCCGCAGCCCGACCGGTCATCGATTGTGGCGTTGCCCTTTGGCAATATGAGAGACCACGAGAACGCCGACAATCCCGCAGCGGACGGCGATGAAGCATCGTCTGCGGTGGCAGTCGACTCCGGAAGCCCCGAGCGGCGACAGCTGACGATCATGGTTTGCAATATGGTCGGGTCGATGCCGCTTTCGGCGCGCCTCGACCCTGAAGACATGCACGATCTCATCGCCGCCTTCCACAAATCGGTCGCCGATGTTGTTTCGCGCTTCGATGGATTTGTCGCCCAGTACCTGGGCGATGGCGTGCTCGTCTATTTTGGCTACCCCGCTGCTGGCGAGCATGACGCCGAGCAATCCATGCGTGCGGGCCTTGCCATCCTTGACACGATCGGCACGTTGAAAGCGTCTCCACGCGTGACTGTTCAGGTGAGCGTTGGCATCGCCACCGGGCTCGTTGTCATCGGCGAGCGGTCAGGGACCGGCGACACACAGCAGTGCGTTGCGATCGGCGAGGCGCCAAACTTGGCAGCGCAGCTGCAGGCCGCGGCAGCGCCCGGCGAGGTCGTGATCGCCGCCGGCACGCATCGGCTGGCGGGGCGGATGTTCGACTGCCGCGCGCTTGCTGCTATCGACGTGAAGGGGCTGCCGCAACCGATGGAGGCGTGGCAGGTGCGCGGCGAGACGGCCGGCGTTAGCCGCTTCGAGGTGCGGCGCGCGGGCGCGCTGACCCCGCTCGTTGGCCGGCAGGAAGAGATTGAGCTGCTGCTGCGCCGCTGGGATCAAGCCAAGCTCGGTGAGGGTCGCGTCGTGCTGCTTTCGGGCGAGCCCGGCATCGGCAAGTCGCGAATTGCTGAAAGCCTGGCCACGCGCGAGGGCGAGCCGTATGCACGCTTTCGCTATTTCTGCTCGCCGCACCATACGCACAGCCCGCTCTACCCGCTGATTGCGCAGCTCGAGCGGGCCGCGGGCTTCGAACCGGGGAATAGCGACAGAACGAAGCTCGACAAGCTAGAGGCCTTGCTCAAGCCAACGGCTAAAAATGTACCGCGCGATGTGGCGCTGATCGCCGAGCTGTTGGCGCTGCCGGCCGACGAGCGGTACCCCGCGTTGGCAGTCAGCCCGCAGAAGAAGCGAGAGATGACGTTCACGGCGCTTCTCGACCAGCTCGACGGCGCAGCGGCGCTGCGCCCCGTCCTGATCCTGTTCGAGGACATCCACTGGATTGATCCGACATCGCTCGACCTGCTCGATCGACTGATTGCCCGTGCCGCTACCATGCCGGTGCTGCTGGTCGTCACCTTCCGGCCGGAATTCCAGCCGACCTGGGTCGACCAGCCCCATGTGACGACGCTGCCCCTGAGCCGCCTCGGCCGTCGCGATAGCGCCGGCATCATTGTCGGCGTCACCAAGGGCAAGGCGCTGCCTGATGCGGTCGTCGAGCAGGTGCTTGCACGCGCCGATGGTGTGCCGCTGTTCATCGAGGAGCTGATGAGCGCTCTGCTGGAGAGCGGGCTGTTGCGTGAGACTGCGGACCGCTACGTGCTCGACGGACCGCTGTTGCCGCTCGCGATCCCGACGACGCTCCGGGCCTCGCTGGTGGCGCGCCTCGATCGCCTCGCCTCGGTCAAGGGTGTGGCGCAGATCGGCGCCGCGATCGGACGAGAGTTCTCCCATGAACTGATTAGCGCTGTGGCATCTTTGAGTCCGGAGGACCTCGACGCGGCGCTCGAGCGGCTGGCGGTCTCCGGTCTCATCTGCCGCCGCGGAACGCCGCCGATCGCGACCTACGCCTTCAAGCACGCGCTGGTGCAGGACGCCGCCTACGCCACGATGCTCAAGAGTCGGCGGCGGCAACTGCATGCGAGCATCGCCAAAGTGCTGGTCGAGCAGTTCCCGGTGGTGACCGAAACCCTGCCCGAGACCGTCGCCCATCATTTCACCGAGGCCGAGCTTGCGACGGAGGCGATCGGCCATTGGTTCAAGGCGGGTCAACGCGCCACCGAGCGCTCGGCTGATCAGGAAGCAGTCCGCCATCTTGGACGGGGATTGGCGCTTCTGAGGACGCTCCCGGAGTCGGAGGACCGCGATCGCCATGAGCTCGATTTCCAGATCACCTTAGGCACACCGTTGGTGGCAGTGAGTGGATACTCAAGTCCTGAGGTCGGGGCTGCGAGCGAGCGCGCAATTCTCCTCTCCGAGAAGCTGGATAATGTCGGACACCTGTTTGCGTCGCTCTATGCCCAGTTCTCTTACTGCAATACGACCGGCAGCACTTACAAGGCGCTGGAATTCGCAGAACGCTGCCAGACGCTAGGCATCCGCCAAGGCGACCGGGTGATGCAGCTGATGGCACATCGTGGAACCGGGATTGTGTTGTATCAGCTTGGAAAACTTGGACTGGCTCGGAAAGAACTCGAGCAGTCTCTTGCGCTGTACGATCCCGAGCGTGACCGATCCCTTGCGGCCCGGTACATCACTGATCCATTCGCGTCTGCATTAGCGTTGCTAGCGTCAGTCGCATGGATTTCAGGCTTCCCCGATCGTGCAGCAAAAATGCAGATACGAGCTCTCAGCTGCGCTACCGAACTCAATCACGTCAACACAATTGGTTTCGTCCACTTTTTAGCGGGAGCCGCGCTTGAGCAGCTTTTCGGAAATGCAGCCGCAGTGCTAACTCATACGCAAACCTTGAATGCTCTTGCGACGGAGCACGGCGTGTTGGCATGGCGGAGCAGTGGGATCATTTTTGAGGGCTGGGCCCTCTCATGGACTAGTGGACCGGAGAGCGGCATTTCTCTGATGCAAAAGGGCATTGCCGATGTCGACGCCAAGAATCTGACATTTCTTGTTCCGCTCTTCACGAGCCTGTTGGCCCAGGTTCGTGGTCGCGCTGGCGACTTCCAGTCAGCTTTGGCACTGTGCATCGATGCGCGAGAAAGATCACAGCGCTCCGAACAATACATTTGGGAGGCGGAGCTTCACCGGAATGAGGGCGAGGTGCGGCGCGCCGCGGGACATTCGTTGACCGATGTGGAAGAGTGTTTTGGTAGGGCGCTGGACGTGAGCCGTGCGCAGGGCGCCAGGATGTTTGAGCTTCGCGCCGCCACGAGCCTCGCGCGGCTATGGCGCGACCAGGGGAGGCATGTTGAAGCCCGTGATCTACTTGCGCCTGTCTATGGCTGGTTCACCGAGGGCTTCGACACAGCCGACCTGAAAGATGCCAAAGCGTTGCTTGCTCAATTGAGAGCATAGGTCTGACTGGATGGCCCATTGCTGAATGGCCACTTGTGTGAGGTGTTTCGGACGCCGGCCACTTGGGAGATGGCACCGCGTGTTTCGGCGGCCGGCATCCGAAACCCTTCAGAGGACCGGCCACCCGAGCGACGTGCGCGGACCGCACCAGTTTCGCACCAGAAACGTCACGCGGCACGTTGGCGAGCACCACCGCCAGAAAGCCCTTCATATCGGTGGCGCCGCGGCCATAGATGCGTTGATCGCGAATGACGCCCGCGAATGGCGACACGGTCCAGGCCGGGCCCTCCACCGGCACCGCATCCGTATGCGCTGAGAGAACAAGTCCCGGCCTATCCGCCGGACCAATGGTCGCGAGCAACGACGCCTTGCGTCCATCGGACGATAGCACACACCGCGCGGACACACCGGACGGCGCAAGTATCTTGTCGATATATGCGATGATATCGAGATTCGAATTCGCACTTATACTTTCAATACTGATCAGCTCGCAAAGTATTTGAGCTACCTTATCGATCATCTATAGTCCCAATACTTTTACAATTGCGGGAGCATCACGATGACCTATTCCATCTCGGCGCGCTGTCCGGAGACCGGCGCGTTCGGCATTGCCATCACCTCGTCCAGCATTGCCGTGCCGGCGCGTTGCGCCTGGGTAGGACCTCTGGGCCTCGTGGTGTCGCAGAATGCGACCGACCCGGCGCTTGGCCCGACCGGTCTCGCGCAGTTGCGTCAGGGTTTTGGTGCGGCTGCAGTGCTCAACAACTTGACGCTCGGTACGCCGCAGCCGACGTGGCGGCAGGTCGGCGTGATCGACCGCTATGGTCAGGTGGCATGGCATTCCGGCACGCAGGCGCTGCCAACCGCAGCGATCGCACAAGGCACCGGCTGCCTCGCGCTCGGCAATCTGCTTGTTGATGAGAAGGTGCCCAGCGTGATGATCGCACGTTTTGAGGAAACCGCCGGCCAGTTGCTGGCGGAGCGATTGATGTCGGCGCTGGAAGCCGGCCTCGATGCCGGCGGCGAAACCGACGACGAACATGCCGCAGGCCTGCATGTGGCTCACATCTTCGATTGGCCGGTGGTCGATCTGCGTGTCGACTGGCACGATGCGCCGATCGGCGAATTGCGCGCGCTGTGGGAACGCTACCGGCCGCAGCAGAAAGACTATATCGCACGCGCGATGAATCCGGGCGCAGCGCCATCTTTCTAAACGGGCTCGCCTCACCGCGCCTCGCCCGGCGGAAATGCCACGATATCGTCGGAACCAATCGTCAGTCCGATCTCGGCTCCGACGGGACACGACGACAACGCGGCAATTCCCGGCACGCGCACCAGAATGCGATCATGCGCGCTTCCCGGCGCGTCGATATAGAGATCCACATGACCGCCCTGAAAGACCTGTGTCATCACCGTACCAGGCAGCGAACTGGAGGCTCCGCGCGACGTCACGGAAAGATGTTCCGGCCGTACGAAGACGTCCACGACATCGCCAACAGATATTTCAGCAATGGACGCTGCAGGAACACTGGCGCACACATCACCAATCGAGACCATCGCGACATCGCCGCGCCGCTCAACGAGCCGACCGTTGAGAAGATTAGCATCACCGACGAAGCAGGCGACGAAGCGATCGGCGGGCCGACGATAGATATCGTCCGGTGCGGCGATCTGGCGAATGCGCCCGGCCGACATCACTGCGATGCGATCTGACATCGACAGCGCCTCGCCCTGATCGTGGGTGACGAAGATCGTAGTGACGCCGAGCTCGCGCTGGATCTGCTTGAGCTCGACCTGCATGGAACCGCGAAGGTTCTTGTCGAGGGCCGAGAACGGTTCATCAAGCAGCAGGACTTTCGGCTTGATCACGAGCGCGCGTGCGAGCGCGACGCGCTGCTGCTGGCCGCCAGACAGCTGTCTTGGCTTGCGGTCGGCGAAGCCTGTGAGCTTGACGAGCGCAAGCGCCTCGTCGACCCGGCGCGCGATTTCCTTCTTCTCGATGCCGCGGGTCTTCAAGCCGTAAGCGACGTTGTGGGCGACGTTCATATGCGGAAACAGCGCATAGTTCTGGAAAACAATGCCGATCTCGCGCATATGCGCGGGGGTCTCGGTCACCAGAGCGCCTTCGATGAAGATCTCGCCATTGTCGGCTTCAAGAAAACCGGCGACGAGATTGAGCAGCGTCGTCTTTCCGCAGCCGGACGGACCCAGCAAGGTCATGAACTCGCTCGGTTGGATCTTGAGCCAGGCCTCATGCAGCGCGACGGAATCGCCGAAGCGCTTGGTGACGCCATCGAGCTGCACGGCCGGCCGGATCTTGTCGCTTGCCGGGGCTGGCGTGCTCGCAGTCTTCTGATCAGTGCGCATCAACATTCAGAATTTTTCCGAGGCCCAGGAAGGAATTGGCAATCGTGAGCAAAGTTGCGGTCACAACGATGTAAATGACCGACAGTGCGGCGAGGGTCGGATCCGCGAATTCGCGGACGTAATTGTACATGGCGACCGGCAGCGTCTGGGTGGCCTGGCTGCTTACGAACAAAGTTGCCGTGAATTCGTTGAACGACAGGATTGCCGCGAATAGCCAGCCGCTCAGCAGGCCCGGAATCAGGAGCGGAATCGTCACGGTGAACAGGATCCGCAGCGGCGTCGCGCCAAGGCTGGACGCCGCCAGTTCGAGCCGGGTGTCGAGATTCTCCAGTGAAATATACGTGCTGCGCATCACGAAGGGCAGCACCATTACCACGTGGGCGAAGATGACGAGCGGAAAGCCACGTCCGATACCCGTCTGCGAGGCGAGGATGAGCACGCCAAGACCGATCGTGTAATGCGGAATGATCAGCGGAGACAGCAGAATGCCTTCGAGAAAATCCCTGAGCACGAATTTGTAGCGATGAATGGCGAAGGCAAAGGCCGAGCCCACCACGGCGGCAATGCTCGACGCCCACACAGTCACCGTCAGGCCGTTCCAGAAGCCCTTGGCGAAATCGGCATAGGAGAAGGCGCGCCAGAACCAGCGCAGCGACCAGGACTGCGGCGGAAATTGCAGGATCGCGCGATCGTTGAAGGCCGAGATCGCCACCACGACGCCCGGCAGCAGAACGAACAGAAGAATGGCGGCGACGAGGACGCGTCCCGACCATCGCAACAGCAAGGTACCGGGCGAGCGCTTCACGTCGTGCCCGCCATGCGCTCGAGTGGGCTCGCGGCCTTCTTAAGCAGCGCGATCACGGCCAGCGACAGCGCGAGGCCGATGATGGAGAGGCTGGCGGCGAAGGGGAAATTGAACGACGAGAAGCCGAGCTGATAGATCAGCGTCGACACCGTACTGACGCGGCCACCGCCAATCAGCTGCGGTGTCGCGAAGGCGCTGAAGGTCCAGGCGAATGCCGTCGAGAAGCCGGCAACAATTCCGGGCATCGATAGCGGCAGCGTGATGGTCATGAAGATGCGGATCGGGCCGGCGCCGAGGCTTTCGGCGGCCTTCTCGTAGTTGCGGTCGATATGCGACAGCGCCGCCGCCAGCATGATGACCATGATCGGCATCGTCACATGCACCAGTGCGGCGACCACGCCGCCGCCGGTGAACATCATCTGTACCGGGCGATCCAGTACGCCGAGCTTGAGCAGCAGCGTATTCAAGAAGCCGTTATTGCCGAGCACGATCATCCAGGAATAGGTCCGCACCACCTCTCCCAGAAACAGCGGCGTGACCGACACGATCAGGATGAAGGAGCGCAGCGCCGAGTTGCTGGTGCGCGTCAACGCATAGGCCAGCGGATAGGCTAGAAGCAGTGTGAACACCGCCGTTTCGAAACAGATGAGCACCGTATTCCAGAATGCCAGGGCATAGAGCGGCCGCAGCATGGCCTCGAAATTCGCCCAAGTGTACCCACCGACCTCCAGCGTACCAGGGATATAGGCCCGCACGCTGTACTGGAACACGGCAAGCATCGCCGCGAGCAGCCCCACGGCGACGAGGCCGGCCGGCGAAACGAACCATCCCAGGAATGGACGCGCGTTCATGGACAAACTCGAGTTGGGAAAACTTGGCGCAATCGAGCGCGATCCGGCGGTATCGACCGGATCGCGACCCCGACTATGTTACGGAGCCATGATGTTCTCGGTGAACCACTTGCGCCAGGTGCCGGTCTTCTCGGCCCGCAGCTTGGCGTCGATCACCAGAGATTGCTTCGCCCACTGATCCGGCGTGGAGAAGACGCCAGGCAATGCTGCAATCTCGGGCTTGAGCTTGGCGTTGTCGACCACCGGGCTACCCTTCTTCAGTTCAGCGATCTTCGCCTGTACGTCCGGATCGAGGGCCATGTTCATGAACTTGTAGGCCAGTTCGGCCTTGGTCGAGCCCTTGGTGATACCCATCGTATCGACACCGAGCACCGCGCCCTCCTTCGGGATGACGAGCTTGATCGGCACGCCCTGGGCCTGCATGTAATAGGCATTCATTGACAGCACGACCTGAACCGGCGTTTCACCGGTGGCGAACAGCTGCTGACTGTTGGCGTCGTTGGTGTAGAACGCCTTGTAGTTCGCCTTCAGCGCCTTCAGCTTGGCTTCGCCGACTTCCCAATTCGCAGCGTCGCCACCGGACAGCTTGGCGGCCACGACCATGACATGGCTCGGATCGAAATCGGGCGACGAGATCATGCCCTTGAGCGCGGGATTCCACAGGCCTTCCCAGCTGTCGAAGCTGACGCCCTTGGGCAGACGATCGGGCAGATAGCCGATGGTGTAGACATAAGCCCAGGCGCCAATGTGATACGGGCTGATCTTGGCCTGCTCGACCAGATGGCTGGCGTTCGAAATCTTCGCCATGTCGAGCTTCTCGAACAGATTGTCGTTGGCATAGAGCCAACCGACATGGGCCGTCGTGAAGGTGACATCGCTCTCGGGCTTGGCGGCGGCGAGCTTGGCCTGATTGAGGCGATCAATCGTGCCGCCGGTGATGTACTCGACTTTCACGCCGGTCTCGGCGGTGAACTTCTTCGCGATCGCTTCATCAATCAGATCGCGGAAACTTCCACCCCAGGTGCTGACGACCAGCTTCTCCTGGGCAGATGCCTGCCCGCCGATCGCGAGCGTCGATAGCAACATCAAGGCTGTAAACTTCAAGGCGCGCTTCATCTCGAAACCTCACAAGGATTATGACATCGAAAGAAAAGCAAGCATCATGCCAAGCGGACGAATTTAGCGATATTTTTCAAGTATTTACGGCACATGAAGCTTCATTGACCTTCCGTTCGAAAGGTCTGACTCCAGAGTGATCGCAGTTAACCTTCGACGTCGAAAACCGGCGCGGTATTACGCCGGAATTTCTGCGATGATGTCGATTTCCATCATGTATTCAGGCTTGGCGAGTCCCTGAACGATGATCCCGGTCGAAACCGGATAGACGCCCTTCAACCATTTGCCGACGACACGATAGACAGGCTCGCGATAGGCGCGGTCAGTGATGTAGATGACGATCTTCACCACATCCTGCAGGGATGAACCTGCCTCTTCTAAGAGCACCTTGGCGCAAGCCATGGCATTTTCAGTCTGCGCGGCAGCATCGCCGATGCCGACGATTTTGCCCTCGAGATCCATCGCCGTCTGGCCGCGCACATAAACGGTGTTGTTCGCGCGCACGACCATGCAGACGTCGTTGTCGAGCGACTGCTCGGGATAGGCATCCTTGGTGTTGAACTTGCGGAAACGCTGGTGGGTGATCATAGAGCAGATCCTCAGGCGGCGAGACGACGGAATGTGCGATCGGAGAAGATCAAGGGCAGTGCAGCTTGGTTGCGAACATTCAGCACCTCCCCCGCGACGATGCGATGCGAGCCGAAATCGAACACGCTGGCGACACGGCAATCGAAATTGCACAGCGCGCCGTCGAGCGCTGGCGCGCCGGTGAGCAGTTCCGACCAGTCGCCGGCGAGAAAGCGGTTGTCACGCAATTCGGGGATCAGCCCGGCGAAGCTGCTGGCGACACGCTCCTGCGCATCGGACAGGACGTTGGCGACGAACACGCCATTGGCGAGCAGCTTTTCGAGCCCGCGATTGTCGCGGTGAACGCTGAACACCACCGATGGCGGCTCCATCGACAGTGAACACAGCGACGACACCGTGATACCCGCGCGCCCCGCCTCGCCATCCGTGGTTACCACCGCCACGCCCGAGGCCGTCATCCGCATGGCGTCGCGGAAGGTATCGACCTCGACCAGGGGATGCGCCGCTGTGCTCACGACTTCGCCCCGTCGATACGGTCCGACAATCCGGCCGACTTCTTCACAAAGTCCAGCGGGCCGGCAAAGTCGAAGCTGTTATAGACGGCCGCCAGATGATTGAAGTGCGGCGCCTGTGCGAACTGCACGAAGGTCAGGCGATGACCGGCATAATCAGAGTTCAACAAATCGCGCGCAAATGCGAGCAGCTTGCGGCGATCGTCGGCCTGCCACTGGTCATTGAGCGAATAGAACTTGTTCAGCCATTTGCCGCTGCCCTCGGCATCGAATGCATCCGCGTTCGGCGTAATGCAGATCTGGCCGCCGCAGAGTTCGCGGGCGATATGCATCATCGCAGGAAGCTGCGAACAGGCGAACACGCGGCCGGCATAAAGCATCGACTGTTGCGGCATCAGAAGGCCGCCCGGGCTCTTCTCCGCCATAGCGATCGAGGCGGTGAGATGTGCGTTGATGCCTTCGCGGTAGCAAACGAGATCGGCCAGCTTCTCACGCACCGACTGCAGCTTATCTAGACCGGTCTGCTTGGCGTTCCACATCGCCGCGCCGATCATCATGTCCGCGGTGTAGAGCAGGCGCAGAACGTAAGGGAATGCCGAATAGCGATGCAGCGTCGAGCGCACGAATTGTGCCGCGCGGGTATGGCGATAGAAGAACACGTCTTCCCAAGGGATCAGAACGTCGTCCAACACGACCAGCGCCTCGACTTCGTCGAAGCGGTTTGCGAGCGGATAATCCCTGGCACTGCTGCGGTTGGCGAAGCCACCACGGCAGATATGTTTGACGCCGGGCGCGCCCATCTTGACGATACAGCCCACCGCATAGTCGGACAATTTTTCATTGGCCCAGGCGCCGACGGTTGGCTTCAGATAGGCCTGATCGGCGTAAGCCGCCGCGGTCTCATATTTTGCGCCACGGATGATGATGCCGGCATCGGTCTCACGGGTGACGTGGACCATCAGGTCGGGATCCTGCTGCTGCGGCGGCAGCGAGCGATCACCCTTCGGGTCGGTATTGGCCGACACGTGGAAGATGTCCTTCTCGATCACGGCGCGGATATGCCGGTCGATATTGGCGGCGAAGCGCGGATCGATCTCCGCCAGCACGTCGCGACCATCGGTGAGCGACCACATCTCCCCGATGGTCTCGTCGCCCACGCGGGTGACGACGCCACCGATATCCTTCATCACGTGATCGACGGCCTTGATCTTGTCACGCCAGTCCTTCTGTTCCTGCGGCGGCCGATAGAAGGTCGAATGCCGCTCATTGCCTTCGACATAGGTTAGATCGCCGCTGTAGCGCTCTTCATGCGCCATGTCGTAAATGCGGGCCTTGATATCGATGATCGGCTTCAGCGCCGGGTGACTGGTCACGTCCTTGACGCGCTCGCCATCGACCCAAACCTCGCGGCCATCGCGAATGCCCTGTTTGTACTCTTCACCCGTGCGGATCATTCATTGGCTCCTGTTCGACTGGACGACAGGGTGCCGGAGCGCCTATCATAAGGAAAATATTTTTATGTTTGGAGATGCATAGGAAAATGCGATGAGGTTCTCGCTCCGGGCGTTGCGTTACGTGGTTGAGACGGCCGACGCGGGCAGCGTGACGGAGGCGGCCAAGCGGCTGAATGTCTCCCAGCCCTCGATCTCGGCCGCGGTCAGCCAGCTGGAGGCGGAACTCGGCGTCCAGATATTCGTCCGCCATCTCGCCAAAGGCGTGACACTGTCCCCGGCCGGCCAGCGGCTGGTGAATGACGCGAGACTGCTGCTCAACCATGCCCGCGATTTCGCCCAAAGCGCCCAGTCGCTCGGCAGCACCTTGCACGGCGAGATCGTGGTTGGCAGCTTCCTGACGCTTGCCACGCGCTTCATGCCGGGGCTGCTGTCAGGCTTTCGCGAGCGCCAACCGGGCATCTCGGTAAAACTGGAAGAAGGCGACCAGCAGGAGATCATCGACGCCTTAATTTCCGGGCGTACGGAACTGGCACTGTCCTATTCCTTTGCCGTTCCTGACGAGATCGTCGGTGAAAAGTTCTGCGAACTGCCGCCCTATCTCATGCTGTCGGCCGATCATCCTTTGGCGACCCGGTCTTCGATCAGCCTGACCGAAATGCGCGACGAGCCATTCATCCTGCTGGATTTGCCGCATTCGCGCGATTACTTCGCCAGCCTTTTCACGGCATCCGGCATCGAGCCGCGCATCTCGTTCCGCACCCGGTCATCCGAAATGATCCGCGGGCTGATCGGGCATAGGCAGGGATACTCCATCCATAATGCCGTTCCGCGCACCACCATCGGCTATGACGGAAGCCGCGTCGCCGTGGTGCCCATCACCGAACGGCTGCCGCCAACGCATGTCATGGCGCTCCGCCTGAAGCGCCATGCGCTGCGGCCGGCGGTGCAGACATTTGCCGATTACGCGCGCGAGGCCTTTGCCGTTGGCGGTCAGTTCGCGCCCGGCTCAATAGCCCCGGCCGGGATCGACGCAGCTTAGCAGCGGCTGCCCGGCACGAAGCCGGCGCACATTCTCGCCGATCTGTCGCGCCGCAGATCCCGGTAGCGCGACCGAGGCCAGATGCGGCGTCACCAGAACATTGTCCATCGCCCATAAGGGACTCTCCGGCGACAAAGGTTCGGAGGCAAACACATCCAGCGTCGCTTCCGCGATATGACCCGAGCGGAGCGCTTCGATCAAAGCCGGTTCATCGATGATGCTGCCGCGGGAGACATTGATGAAGGCCGCGCCCCGCTTCATCTGCGCCAGGCGCTCGGCATCGAGCAGGCCACAGGTCCGCGGCGTCTGCGGCAGCATGCAGACGAGAATATCGCTCTCCCCCAGGATCTCCGCCAATGCCGGCAGGCCGGCAGAGGTCTCGATGCCATCCACTGACTTCAATGTGTTGGACCAGCCGCGCACCCGATAGCCCTGCCGCGCGCATTCCAGCGCCGCGGTCAACCCCAACTCACCGAGACCGAGCACGCCGACCCGGATGGTCTCGGGATCGCGCGGATGGATATAGTGCCAGCGGCGCTCACGCTGCGCACGCTCGAAGGCCGAAATATCGCGGGCGTGACGCGTCACCGCGAACAGCACATAGCCGGCCATCATCCGCGCCATCTTCGGGTCGGACAGGCGGGTGATCGGCACGTCCGGCAGATCATCGCGTCCGACCAGCGCGTCGACGCCGGCGCCGAGATTGACGACGAGCCCGAGATTTGAGTAGCGCGCGAAAAACCCTTGGGGCGGCTTCCAGACCAGCGCTTGCCGCACGATATCCGGATCGCCGATGTCATCCGCCTGGCGAAGATCGATCCCCTCGACTGCAAGGGCAGCGCGCCACGTCTCGAAGTCATCGAAGGCGCTATAGAACGCCATGACCTCCGACGTCATTGAGCGGCCCGTTCAGAGATCAGACGCGACACCGCTGTCAATGCGAGTTCGTAGCCGAGCGCGCCGAGACCTGCGACCACGCCCGTGGCTGCGCGCGAGACGTAAGAGTGATGGCGAAACGGCTCGCGCTTCCAGATATTGCTCATGTGCGCCTCAATGATCGGCCCCTCGAAAGCGAGTAGCGCGTCGAGGATCGCAATGGAGGTGTAAGTGAGCCCGGCAGCATTGATGACGATCCCCTCCGCCTTCTCCCTCGCCTCCTGTATCCAGTCAACCAGAACACCTTCATGATTGGACTGACGGAATTCAATCACCAGCCCGAGCGACGCAGCGTGATCCTCACAGCGCTTCTTGATCGAGCCGAAACTCTCGCGGCCATAGGTGCCGCTCTTGTCGAGCCCGTAGAGATTGGCATTGGGGCCGTTCAGGAAATAGATGGTGGGAGACGTCATGGCCGCGCTTTCATATCTGTTCGCACAGAAGTCAGGCATCGCCTCGAAACCAATCAGCACCGTCCGAAGTATCGCACGGATGAAATGCTCTCAATGATCCCAGATGTGCAGATTTTCCCCGAAGTGAAGTACACGCAACCCTGCGTAACGCCGGCCCGCGCGCGACTAAAAGTTTAAAGAGCCTTTGCTCGGAGCAGAAATCAAAAGAAACTATGCGCTTCGACGGATTTCTATATGGTTCAAGGATTGATCTTGTCCCGAGCGAAACGCCTGAAAGGTACCGCCTAACCCAGAACCAATCGCCGCAGGAGAGGTACGAGACAAGCAATCGAAGAAGATCGGCGGAAAACACCCAAGTGGACCGAACTATTTGCAGCCAGAAGTGCAAGCTGCTCCGAGCTACTAGCTGCACTGCATGTGGTCCACCTCTAGCTAGTGCATTGGCGCATGCTTTACGGAGTCCCTTATTTCGCGCCAGACTTTCGCACACCAATTGCTCACACGGTGGATCAGAACGTTCTTCAAGTTCAGCCCTCGCTATCTGCCTTTATCGCTTCCGTGTCACGAGCAAAAGTTGTGCCACCACCCTCATTTCAGATACAGAAGCAGCAAAACGACGACCATTCCATTGCCTGTCGCGCGGCATCTGTTGGGATTTGGTGTATCCGGCGATGGTTTCCCTCAGGATCACGTCCTTGAGACGACGGAATGCGCAATCGTTGTGGTTCACCGCACGGCCTGCACCACGACACTTGGTTGCGGGTGATTTGAACTTACAAGCTAAGTCTTTGATGGTATTGACGTGGATTCCAACATCAAAAACAAAGCCCAACAATCCATTGAGATTGCTGGGCTTCGCGGCTCATGACGCGCGTGGCGCTTGGGATGAAAGCTCGATTGTTTGCCCGAAAGCCGTGACCTGATTTGCTTGCCCGATGTCGCGGTGGGTACTCAGTGCTTGCGCCAGATAATTTTCGTTGAGCCCGGTTACGCGATATCCCGCGATACGGATCGGCCAGGTCGCGGCGGCGCCATCGCGGCGGATATCTATCGTCATGTCGCGATGCGCAACGGTACCGCCGGTCGCCGTCGTACCGAGAACATTCGCCAAGCGGGATGCGGCAGTTTGCGGATCCGCAGCAGCGCAGTCGATCCGGTCGAACGCACGAGCGCCGTTGCGATGCGTGGTCCAAGCAGGAAGGCGGTACAGCTCGACATTGTAGTATCGGCAACCGTTGAAGGTTACGACATCGTCGACCGGCAGCAACACGTCGAATTCCGGCCAGACGGACTCGGTGGCGGAGAGCCTCCACTCGCGCCGGACATGCATGGGCGGGCCGAACGGACAGCCGAGCTCGACGAAATGAGCGCGGGCCCCCTCGACATCACCGAGCGAAAGAACCATCGACTTGATTCCTTCGTCACCGGACAGCAGCGCGGCCATAGCCGGAGGCAGCCGGTCCGTATCGAATACGCTCATCAACTCAATGAAGTTCGCCGACCCTTCGCTCGCGTCGGGAAACAGGATTAGCCGGTTGACGATGCCCATGGCCTCAATTCGGCTCTCGGGCGTCAACGTGAAGCCAAGCCGATCATAAAAGCGGGCGGCCTCATCCAGATCGTGGACGAAAGTGAGCAGATGATCGATGGCTTTAACGGGGTTTTCAGTCACGGTGTCCCTCGATCATGATCTAGAAGCGCATCAACGTGCAGGGTGACGGCATCGACAACATCGTTCGGCATGTTGCCGTTCGGGTAGAGCAACGGCAGCTCCGTGCATGCCAGGAGCAGTGCGTCGGCACCGCGACGCCGCAGACCGTCGGCTATATCGTCAATCTTGCGGCGTGCGGCGGGCGTGATCATGCCGTGCGCGAGCTGATCCTCGATAATCGCATCGACCGCGGCCTGGCCGGCAGCATCGGGCCGCAAGACACCGGTCACGCCGGCCCGCTCAAGACGCGCGTCGATGAAATCCTGGCTGGCGGCGAAACGCGTTGCCAACACGCCGATGCGTTTCACTCCGCGTCGCTGCAGAAGCACCCCGGCCGGATCGAGGACGTGAATGCACGGAAGGCTCGTGCTGGCAGCGATGGATGCAAACACCCGGTGCGCGGTCACGGCTGTGAGCGCGACCAGGCCCGCACCGCCAGCGGCAAGCGTTGCGACAGCGCCCACGAGCCGGTCTGCGATCGCCTGCCATTCGTCCTTCAGGGCCATCTGAAACAACGGCGCAAAATCGAGCGTCACGACGAGACTTTCCGGCGTCGAGCGTGCGCCCCGCAAGGCCTCGCCCCGCTCATTCAGCATACGATAATATCGAGCGGTCGAATGCCACGTCATGCCGCCGACGAGGCCGATCAGCTCAGTGCGATGGGCTCTCATGCAGCAAAAGCCGCGATAAGCGGTTCGACTGATGGTGCCGAGCGCAGAGTCTTGATCGCCGCAATCAGGGCGTCACCGTCACGCCAGCCAGGCCTTCCTGAAAAGGCCGCACACTGGAGAAATTTCGCAATGAGATCGTTCTGTGTTGGCGGGTTCTCAGGCCAGCCTCGTCCGAACTGCGCCGGGATGACGCGCCTGGCGCCGTCCTTGTTGGAGATGATTGCCTCACACTGATCGAAATGACCGAAAGCAGGTTCTTCTGCGACATCGATGCGCTGCGCAAAGGCTACAATGTCTGGCGCAGTCGCAGCGCTTGCAGTGAACTCGTCCAGCGTTGCGCGGCCGCGTAATATGGCATTGGCGGCGACGTAGCGGACGTTGAACTGCGCATCGACTTCGGGTGTCTCCGCCGGTGCGTAGGGGCCGCCGCAGATTACGTTCATGGCCGGCGAAATGCGCAGCGACAGGCCGGCGGTCTGGTTGAACGCGATCTCGCCGCGCCCTCGTGCGGCAAGCAACGCCTCGGTCAGCGCCAGGGTCACTCCGCAGCTTGGGTAGAGCTTGACGCAGGTGGCCTCCTCGCCAAAAAACCTCTCTCCTAGGTTTTCGCCGAGAAGCGTCAGATCCGGCTCTGCGGGCCCGTAGAGCCGAAAGAAGCCGCATTCACCCGCAAGGGCCCGCTTCGGTCCGCTGATCCCCGATTGAGCCAGGAACACGGCCTCAAGCGCGTGGCGGGCCACGAGTCCTTGACTGATCCTCACGGCAAGTACCTTGTCTTGATAGTGCTGGAACGTGCCGATACCGAAATCGAAGGCAAGCCCGATGGCGTCGCTCATCTGCGCGCGTGTCAGCCCAAGGAGCCGGCTCGCGATGATGGCGCCCGAAAACAGCCCAAGCACGTTGCTGTCGAACCCTCGATAAAAGAAGCCGTTTGCCTGCGCGGCCCGATTGATCCTCTGGCCCACATCCTGTCCGACGGCCAGGGCGGCAAGCACTGCTTCGCCGCCGGCACCGGACATTTCCGCCGCAGCGAGAGCGACCGGCACATCCGACGAACTCGGATGCCATCCGGGCGACAGCACATCGCAGAAATCAAGGGCTCGCGCCCTCACCGCATTGACAAAGGCCGCCTGGGGCGCGGCAAGTTTTTCGGTCGATCCGATTACCGTAGCCTCGCGCGCACCGCTCCAGCGCCGTGCGAGCGATAATGCCACGCTTGTGCCGGCTTGATCATAGCCAGCGACGAGACAGCCAAGATTGTCGAGAACGCGACGCAGTTGGAAATTCATCGTCTCCGTCGGGATTTTCGCTGCATCGACGGAAAAGGCATGATCCAGAAGCGCATCGAGCGGATCGTTCACTGCTGTTCGAGCCCGAGGTCGCGGAAGACGGCCTTGATCGTGGCAATCTCGGTTTCCAGATTGCGGGCAAACTCCTCCGGCGTCGACGCGACCGGCTCGAAGCCGAGCCGCACCATTCTGTCCGAGACTTCGGGACTGCGGACCACCGCCCGCATCTCCTGGGATAGCCGGTCGACGATCGGCGGAGGCGTTTGTCCGGGGGCGAACGCGCCGAGCCAAACGCCGATCTTGAACACCGGATCAGCGAAGCCAAGCTCGGTCAGGGTCGGCAGGTCAGGCAGCGCCGACGATCTCTTGGTTCCGGAGACAGCAAGCGCCTTCAGCGTGCCAGTCTCGATATGCTGCCGCGTATTGGCGATGGATGCGAACGATACCGGAATCTGGCCGCTGAGCAGATCGTTGACGATCGGCGCCTCACCCCGATAGGGAACGTGCGTCATACCAAGCTTGAAATGCCGGTTCCATAATGCTTCGCCGGCGAGATGGGCCGATCCGCCGATGCCCCACGACCCGTAAGCGAGCGGCTGACCTGGGGTCTTGACCTGTTCGGCAAATTCTTGAGGCGTGCGCGCACTGAACTTCCCGCCTGCCACCAAAATCATCGGCGCCAGGAAGGCCTGGGTTATTGGTGCAAAATCCTTCACGGGATCATAGGCGATGGTCTTGAACAGCGCGACATTGTTGACTTGCGTGTCGATGACCGTGAACAAAAGCGTGTAGCCGTCGGGTTGCGCTTTGGCGACCGCGTTCGCGCCAAGCATACCGCTCGCGCCGGTCCGGTTCTCCACGACCACGGTCTGTCCGACGCGTCGGGACATCCCCTCGCCGACCAAACGCGCGGTCGCGTCCAGCGGACCGCCCGCTGAATAGGGAACGATGAAGGTGATGGGACGGGCTGGATAGGTCTGGGCACGCGCCGCCGATCCCGCGGCGACCGAGCCGATCATCGCAGCGACGAATTGACGGCGGTTCATCATACCCTCCTTACGATGAGGGAAAGCTTAGCGTCCGCCGAAGCCGCTCGCGGTGCCGAACGTTGCGGACGTTCAGGCCTTTTGTTGCACAGCCAGAGCACGTCGCGTCGCACCGGGCGACCGTCCGAACTGCCGGCGGAACGCGGCGGCAAATTTGGACGGGCAGGCCCATCCCGCATCGAGGGCAATGGCAGCGACCGTGTCATCGGTCGATTGCAGGGCCAGGAATGCCCGATCGAGCCGCCGGTTGCGCATTATTCGTGCCGGCGACTCTCCATGCCGGGCCTTGCTGGCCCGCCACAAGGTCGAGCGCGCAAGTCCGGTCTTATCCTCCACGGCCTTGAGACGAGCGGGAACGGCAGAAGCGGATCGCCCCGCGAGAATACGCTGGAACAACTCGGCGGATCCCGGACGCGTGTCAGCAACGATATCGTGAAAGGTGTGGCGCATGAACGCGCAGGTGAGTTCGGTGCCGCGGCCGGCAAGCGTGCGGAGCATCATCCGTTCACTGGCTTCCCAAGGCGCGAAGCCCTCCAGGATCGACTGCTCCCGCCCCGACCACGGCGCATTGACGATGACGCTCCCATCATGCGCACCGAGGGCGGGCGGCCATTCACTGTCGAGGTCGAGCTGCAGGTCACGGGCAACACGCATCAAGGCGCCCGGCGTCAGCCTGATCTGAAAGAACGAAGCTGGACCTGCCGGGAGCCCAACGAGGAAGCCCCCTCGTTCGTTGGAAGCGCGCAGATGCGCGTATCCCGTTCTGAGATCCAGCGGCTTCGAGCGTCGCCCAATCGCCTCGCCGGCGATGTTGCCGGTCAGGTAGAATGTCAAAAGGAAACGTGAGCCGGGCTGCAGGTGGACGATCGCCGGTCGATCGAGTTCGAACCTGCCAAACACTGCGGAGATTTCGTCGTCGATGGTCGTACGCAGAAAGATGTTCTGTCGGTCTGCCGAACGATAGATGAAGTCGTCCGTCACGAGCGGCAAGGACGGCGCATGAGCCGTCCGCCGACCGGACAATCGCTGGATGAAGGCCGCTTCGCCGACCGCTTGCTTCGATAGCTGCATCACGCTCTCCTTCGTAAGCGAGCCTGCAACCTTATCAGCTTCTTGCCGCTCATGGTATCGGCGCCGAACAAATGACAACAGCCCGCCGCTTCGCGCGGGACGTCTGCATGCTTCGACCCCACGGGAGCCGCCACCCGCCAGAAAATATAATTCGATGCGATCGAACAACTCTTCCGGCCGCCGCCTCCACGAGATCGGGATCGATCCCGAAAAACTCGGCAAAGCCCTCACATCTCGACCCATTCGATCTCCCGAGGAAAAGGATCTATGTCCGCTTGGTCCACGAAGCGCTTCGGCACCATTGCTGAGAAAATGGTCCGCCCGATAGATTCAGCGAAGCTGACGCTTCGGGCTTTTGTCAGCGGTCACAGGTGCCGATGGGGTAGACCTTGACATTCAGGACCCGGCCTCGGCCCAGCCTTGCCGCATGCCCTTGAGCCCGAACTCATAAACCTCCTCCTCGTTGGGGGAGAAGTCGCGCCACACGCGGGTGGCGGCGGCGAGCGCCGGAACGGCGCGGCCGAAGGCTTCGATCGTCAACCTGCCATCATATTTTGCGGCCCTCAGCGCCTTATAAGTGGGACCCCACGGCACATGGCCCTTCCCCGGGGTGCCGCGATCATTCTCAGAGATATGGACATGGATCATGTGTCGCTTGATTGTATTTATGGCGGCGACCGGGTCCTTCTCCTCGATGTTGGCATGGAATGTATCGTACATCCCTTTGATTGCGGGATGATCGACTTCGTCCAGATAGCTGGCCAACTGATCCATCGTGCTGAGGAAGTAGCATTCGAAGCGGTTCACCGCCTCAAGGGCAAAGCTCATGCCGTGCGTTCCGGCATGGTCGCCAACGCGGCGATGAAATTCGACCCCGCGCTTGCGCTCATCCGCCGTGGGCCCCCTGCCAGTGAAGCGACCGAGTTCGGAGTGCATCGGGCCGGCGATGATCGATCCTCCAAGCGCCTTGGTGCAGTCGATGACCCAATTGGTCCGTTCGACCGCGGCCTGCCGCTCCATCTTGTCGTCCGAGAGTGGATTGTGCCCCGCCCCCAGCACGCTCACGGTTGTGACGTCGAGATCCATCTTGGCAAGTTGCTCTCCGAGCCTTGCGTAGGAATCGATCGTGCCTTCGAAGACCGGAACCTCCACGCTGTCATAACCCGTCCTCTTGAGCGCCTTCAGCACAGGCGCGTGTTCGTCGGTGACATGCCCTGTCCAGAGCAGCAGATTGAATCCGTACTTCATCCGCGCCTTCCCATTGAGCTCTCCTACAGCAGGCGATCCGGGGCCAGTTCCGCGGCTTAGCCCTTTGCAGGCACCAGTTGCTTCACCATCGCGTCAATCAGGCGCGGGAGGTCATAAGGGAAGCGGGCCGTAATCAGGTTGCCGTCGACCACGCAGGGTTCGTCCAGGACCGTAGCGCCAGCGTTTTCGAGGTCGATCTGTATGTTCCACACAGCCGTGGCGCGCTTGCCTTTGAGGATCTTGGCACTCACCATAACCCATTGGCCATGACAGATGGCGCATGTGGGTTTACCCGCTTCATACATGGCGCTCACAAACGCGCGCGCATGCTGGTCCATGCGCAGCGCATCAGGGTTCCAGCATCCGCCCGGCAGAAGCATGGCGTCGTAATCCTCCGCCCTGGCTTCGTCCGTGTAGCGGTCGATCTTCAGCCAACCTGCATTTTCCATGAGGCGGATGGCGAGGACATGGGTGGCGCATTGCGGCGGGAAGCGGAGGCCGAGCGTCGGATCAAACTCACCTATGCGGGGCGAGACAACATGAACGGTGGCGCCGTGTTCGGTGAGCCAGCGATGAGCACCCAGAATCTCCACTTCCTCCACGCCATTGGTGCAGCAGATGGCGATGCGCTTGTCCTTGAGCAGACCTGGATTTGTGGGCGGATCAAGCAGGAAGCTCTTGAGCTCCCGATTCAACTCGCCGTCAGCCGTCACCAACAATTCCGTCGAAATAGATGGGACCGGCGAAGAGGACATTAGCTGCTGCATGCGGTTGAAGGCCGTGGCTTGCGGAGACGCGCTCATCTTTCATGCTCCTGAACGAGGTTGATTGGCACATTCGCGACTAAAGGTATCAGAAAACGATCCGCCCTAAATGCACGGGTCTGTTGATTGAAAGCGTTTTATCGGCAGGCATAGAATCCGTGGATGTCTTGACGGTACAGGCTTCACTCCTTGCGGCGACTCTGCAGCGTGATGAGGCCAGCTAAAGCAGCAGCGATAACCGCAACAGTCCATGTGAAGCCATGCATGTACCAAGGCGTTGCGTTGAGCTGAACTCTGCCCAGCACGGTGTTGGGATCCGGCGGCCTGAGGAAGAATGCGCCGTAGAGATGTGCGACAACGATGGAAGCGAGCAGCACAATGCAGAAGATCATGGCGACGACCATGGCCACCGTTACCAGCGAGCGCCTGGGCACACCAGGTTGCGCCAGAGGCAGGACGTTGTTGACCAGCCCAGCCAAAACGATCAGCGCGCAGCCAACTGTGAAAAGCGAGATGTTGAACGGCTGAAAAATCATCAGAAGCGCGAATACGCCAAGCCCGATGATGCTGTATTCCAGCGTCCGCGCCGCCGTCGGCGTCAGTCCGCCATTGCCTTGCTCGCCATTTCTCATGCGCGCACCGCCTTTCCGTCGTCTGCAAACACGTGGGTTTGCGCGGGATCTGGAACGAGGTGGAGCGCCTCGCCAATCTTCACCCTTTTGTCACGCGGCACGACGACCCGGATGTCGCTGCCCGTCTTGGTGCGCGCGTGAATAAGCGTTTCGGCACCCATTGGCTCAATGAGCTCGGCCATGGCGTCGATCGTGTCCCTGGTGTCCTCGGAGACAACGGTGAAAGCTCGCGGGCGAATTCCCACGGTGACCTTTCCAGCCTTCAGGTTTGCGACCGCGGGATGGACGCTCAGATCGACATCCTGCTCGTCGAAGACCACTTTCGCCTTGCCATTGCCGTAGCTCTTGAATTGTGCGTCGATCAGGTTCATCTGCGGCGTGCCGATGAAGCTCGCAACAAAGACGTTGGCGGGTTTTGCGAAGACCTCGTGCGGGCTCCCCACCTGCTCGATGAGCCCGTCGCGCATGATGGCAATACGGTCTGCCATGGTCAGGGCCTCAAGCTGGTCGTGGGTGACTATGACAGTAGCTTTCGTGAGATTTGACAGCACGGCCTTGATCTGGCCGCGCATGGAGTGACGCAGCTCCACATCGAGCCGCGAGAGAGGTTCGTCGAACAGAAAGCATTTGGGATCCCGAACAATGGCGCGGGCAACGGCGGCGCGTTGCTTCTCGCCCTCCGAAATCTGTCCCGGCAGTCGGTCCAGGATATCGCGAAGATGCAGGATGTCAGCCACCTTCCTGACGCGAGCTGCCACTTCCGTGCTCCCAACTGCTTCGCGGTGAAGCGGCATTGCAATGTTCTGCCCAACGCTCAGTGCCGGATAGAGAGCATAGAACTGGAAGACCATTGCGATGTCGCGCTTCTCCGGCGGCAGATTATTCACGCGCTGCCCTGCAATGACGACGTCCCCTGCCGTGGCGCGTTCGAGGCCGGCAATCGTGCGCAGCGTAGTCGTCTTGCCGCAGCCCGAAGGACCGAGCAGACAAACAATTTCACCTGCAGCAACGGAAAGGTTGGCATCCTTGACGGCGACAAATGCGCCGAACTTCTTGGTGAGGTCACGTATTTCGATGGTCGACATGATCACTTCCTGACCGTTCCGAACGTGACGCCACGCAGCAGGTGATCCTGCAAAAAGAAGGTGGCAAGGAAAACGGGAACAAGAAACAGGGTTTCAATGGCAGCCAGCAGCGTCCAGTCCGTTCCGCGCCCGCCGGAAGACACGGCCTGGTTCATGGCGACAGGCACGGTGCGTGTATCAGGGCCCGTCAGGAGTAGCGCGAACAGGAATTCGTTCCAGGTGAGGATGAGGCCGAAAACGAATGTTGCGGCAAGACCCGCGACAACCTGCGGCAGGCAGATCTTGAAAAACACTTTGATTTCTGACGACCCATCGATACGGGCTGCATCCTCGACGTCTGTCGACAACTCATCGAAGAAGCTCTTCATCATCCAGACGGTAAATGCGAGATTGAAAGCCGTATAGAGCATGATGATGCCGAGATAGGATCCAGAAAGGCCCACGGCGCGGAACATCAGGATCACCGGAATGATGACGACGATCGCAGGCAGCATACGGGTCGTCAAAATGATGAAGAGATAGGTATCGTTGCCCTTGAGCGGATAGCGCGAGAAGCCATAGGCGGCCAACGTGCCGATAACGAGGGCAAGCAGGACGGATGCCGACGCGATCACGATGGAGTTGAAGAAGAATCGGTCAAACCCGGTGGACTCCGGCTGGCCACCCGCCGTCATGACGCGGGAAAAGACCGAGGCAAAGTTGTCCAATGTCGGTGTGAAGACAAACTGATCGGGGATGAGACCAAAGAATGAGGTAGGCGAAAGCGTTGGCGGCACTGAAAGCGCCAGCCCCTGCGGCTTTATAGCCGTGAAGATGATGAAGAGGACCGGCAGGAAGTAGATGAAGCTAACAACCGCCACGACGAGCGTGCGGCCCCAACCCGCCTCCGCGATGCCGCCGACGCTACGAAAGCCAATCCGCTCCCAGAAAGAAACTCTGTCTGTCATGGCTCAGGCCTCCCTGTTCTTGGGATTGGCAACGTAGAGATAAAGGTTCGTGAGCACGATCACTATGAAGAGGATGATGTAGGAGATGGCGGCTCCCTCGCTTGTCTTGTTCTGTTCGTTGGCAATGCGGATCAAGTGGTAGGAGATCGTCATTGTGTCGTTTCCGCCCTTGGTCAGCACGATCACAAGGTCTGCCAGCTTGAAAGCTTCGATGGTGCGGAACAGCAGCGCCAACATCAGGAGCCCGCGGATATAGGGGAAGGTGATGCTCCAGAAGCGCCGCCAGGCGGAGACCCGGTCGATGGCCGCTGCCTCGTAGAGATATTTCGGCACGGACACGAGGCCCGCCAGCACGAGTAGCATGACGAAGGGCGACCACATCCAGGCGTCGGCAAAAACGATACCGGCCACAGCGCCCGCCTTGCTGTCCATGACGATGAACTGGCCGCCCGCGACGCTATTGATCACATAGCTCAGGATGCCGAAGGTGGGATCATAATAGTAGGTGAAGAAGACACCTGAGGCCACGACCGACAGCATCATCGGTGTGAGAACCAGAATCAGCAGATATTTCCGCAGCGGGAACTGCTTGGCAAAAAGCATCGCCAGGAGAAACCCCACGATCATCTGTACAGAAACTGTGCACACCGCGAACATGGCAGTGTTGATGAGGGCGTTCCAGTTGGCCGGCGCCGCGACCTCGTCGGTCAGAACCTTGATGTAGTTGTTGAGGCCGACGAAGCGGATGGACTGCAGGTTCGACTGGTAGGCAAAAAATGAAAGCCCCAGGGACCAAAGCAGCGGAAAGATGTTCATCACGAATAGAACGGCGATGGCGGGCGCGACCAGGAGCCCGCCATAATAGCGACGGCGGTAGGCATTCACCGCGAATGCCGCGGCGACCAAAGCCGACATGGCGCCAACGACCCAGAAGGAACCGGACGCTGGCAGCGTCACCACCGCAAGCGCGGAGACAACAAGCCCCGCGAGAATTGCAAGCCGCCAATTGTCGGCTGAAAGCTCAAGTAGAGCCGGTGCGGTCTTGACCGATTGTATGGTTGACATCAGTTGCATGAAGCTTCCGTGGAAAAGCAATTCCCGTGCATTGCTGAGCGGCCTCGTGCTGCGACCGCGGTCGGCGTCTGGCCATGTCTTTCAATTGGCCGGGGAAGGAGGACAAAGTCTCTTCCCCGGCCAGGCCTCGCCATTGCCGCCGCTCGCAGAGCTCACGCGTCATGTCACTTAATCAGCCCCACCTCCTTGAGCAGGCGCTGCTGGAACCTGGCGATATTGTCCGAGGTCGTCTTGGCATCCTGCCTGCCAGTGATGGCGAGATCGTACTGGTCTTGCTGCTGGGTCAGTAACTCGAAGAACTGCGGCACGTGCCACACGTCCTTCTGCCAATCCAGCGAAGGAGCCCAGGCCCTGTTCCAGGGGCGGTAAGTTACGTACTTCGGATCCGAGTACACGGACTTAATGGCAGACTGACCGCCGGCCGCCGCAAACTGGTGCTGGATGTTCGACGACAGCCACCACTTCACGAATTCCACGGCCTCCTTGATCTGTGCGTCGGTCGTCCAGGTGGTCAGGACGAAGGGCTGGCCGCCAATATTGGACCAGCGGACCAGCTTGCCGTCAGCACCTTTGGTTCCCGGCATCATGCCGAACACCAGGCTGTCTGAGACCTTCGAAGTTTTCGGATCAAGCGAGGCTTCGGCAAGGCCGATCCAGTTGATGCTCATGGCCACCTTACCCTGGCGGAACAGCTCATCCGACTTGAAGATGTCCATCGTGCCCGTCCTCGCGAGAGGCGGCATGTATGCGATCAGGCTCAGATATTTCTCCAGCGCCTTCACGGCTGCCGGCGAGTTCACAACGCCTTCCGCTTTGCTGGTGGGTGCCTGGGTCTCATCCCAGATGTCACCACCCATTTGCCAAATAAAGCCGTTGATCTGCATAGACGAGAAGTCGTAGCTCTTGCCCGCCTGAAACGCGATGCCGTAAAAATCGTCTTCGGCAGGCTTGCCGGCCAGCATCTCGCCCTTCTTGCGGCGAAGGAATTCGCCGACGTTCTTGAAGTCGTCCCAGGTCATGGCGTCGAGCTCTTCGCCCGTGCAGGGAAGTTTCTTGTTGAATTTCGCCATGAAGCTCTTCTGTTCTGCTTCGTGGCAGATAATGTCCTTTCGCGCGAAGTTCACCAGCACATCGGGAAACTGCGGAAAGCCGTAGTAATTTTCCGACTTGTGCGGATAAGTTGAGTAGGAGTTCAGTGCGTTCGGATGGATATCCTTGAACGTCTTCATGAACTCGGGATCTGCGTTGAGCAGATCGTTGACCTTCCGGAAATAGCCGCCCTCGACGAACGCGCCCAGCCACTGCGAGTCCGACACGATGAAGTTATACTTCTTTTCGCCTGATGTGAGCGACGCATTCACGCGGGTATAGAAGTCTGGCCACGGAATGAAATCCACCTGGAGCTTCACCGTGTTGCCGGACTTTGGCTTGTACTGCTCGTCGAAAAACTTCTTCATGATGCGCGTTGGTGGCCAATCCGGCACAGCCATCGTCAGCGTCACATCACCGGCGAAAGCAAATGTCGTTCCCAGCACCAGCGAAGCGGCAAGCCCGGCCGCCATCACTATCCTGTTGATCTCCCTTGTCGCGGTCATCCTGGTTTCCTCCGTTTGGGTTTCATTTTTTCTTTGAATCGCTCGCCTCAGGCCATCGTCCGTCCACTCGAAGCGCGGAAGATGTAGAATTTGCTTGGATCGAGAATAACTGCCGCCTGTTGGCCGGGCTGCAAACCCGAGGCGGCAGATTCCGGCAACACCATGCGCAGCGTTTCGCCGCTGGTTTCCACGGACACGATCGTGACGTCCCCCAGCGGCTCAAGCATGGAAATATTGGTCTTGAGGCCTTGCTCGCCTTTCCCGGCAAAGCGCACGTCGCTCGGGCGGATGCCGACCACGGCCGCTTCGCCTGCTTCTGCGGCTTGCAGCTTTTTCACGAAAGGTAATGGCCCGATTGCAGATTCGAGGGCGGAGCTGTCTGTGGCCAGCCTGCCTTTGATCATGTTCATGTGGGGCGAGCCGATCTTGCTTGCCACATACAGATCACACGGCGCTTCGAAGAGTTCGTCCGGCGTTCCGATCTGCACCACGCCGCCGTCGCGCATCACTGCGATTTCCTCACCCATCGAGAGGGCTTCGAGCTCATCGGGTGTGGCGTAGACGATGGTAAGACCAAACTGGCGGTGAAGGCGCTTCAGTTCCGCCCGCATCTCATGGCGGAGCTTCGCGTCGAGATTGGTCAAAGGCTCGTCCAGCAACAGGATCCTGGGGCGGCGTATCAAGGAGCGACCCAAGGCCACGCGCTGCTGTTCGCCACCCGAAAGCGTATTGGGCTTTCGATTGACCTTCGTGTCGAGCCGGAGCATCGCCGCCGTCTCCTTCACGCGGCGATCGACCTCCTCACGCGGGCGCTTTTCTTCGATCAGCGGATAGGCGAGGTTGTCGTAAACGGTGAGGTGCGGATAGAGCGCGAAGGACTGGAACACCATTGACACGCCCCGGCCCGCAATCGGCTCATGCGTCCAATCCTTGCCAAAAATCTCGACGTGCCCGCGTTCGGGAGCGATGAGACCAGCGATCGTGCGAAGCGTCGTCGTCTTGCCAACTGAGCTCGGCCCAAACAATACGAAGAAACGACCTTCCGCCACCCTGAAGGACAGGTTTTCAAGGGCCCGCACGCGGCCGTATGACTTGCTTACATTTGTCAAACGCAGTGCAGATTTCTCAGACTGCCCCATTGCCATCTCCCAGACCACCGCCGAGCGTAACCTCCGCAAGCACGGTCACTGAGCCGTGTTGCTTCGAGAGGTTCGTCGCCTGCAGGACAGGCTCAACTGCCTTCGCTTCGCCGCTTCCGAGCCGCACGACCACTTTTACTCTGTCCGTTGTGACGTTCATCGACATCTGGGGGCGGCTCAATCGAACGCTAACAGCAGGCGATCGCGAGAGCGTTCAATATGAACGCGCATCGCTTCTTCGGCGGCCAGGGGATCCGCAGCCGCGAAGGCTGCCAGTATGGCTTCGTGCTCGTCGAGAGCCTCTTCGGTGACACGCGAATGGAACATGAGACGAAAAATGTGAAAGTGGGTGTGCTGGAAAGCGATGGCTTGACGAATGAGTTCGTTCTCAGCGCAGGCCAAGATCTTGTCGTGAAAGTCGGCGTCCTGCCGCGCGAAGTTCGAATACCGCAGGCGTTCGTCCTTGCCTTCCCGGCGGGCCATCATGCCGGCCGCTTCGCGAAGCATCGCCAGCTTCGTGTCGTCCATACGCGCCGCCGCCTTCGCGGCGCTGTAGGGCTCGAGACGCAATCGAAGCTCATAGATTTCGTCAAGCTGGCGCTTCGTGATCTGCGGCGCCGCGCGATACCCGATCAAGTGCGTCTTCAGCACCAACCCTTCACCCTCGAGCCGACCTAGCGCCTCACGGATGGGCGTTTGCGACACGTTGAATTCGCGGACCAGGCTATCGACCGTGATGCGGGCGCCGGGCGCGATCTTGAGCGACATGAGCTGCGCAAAAATCGCCTCATACACGTCGCCGGCCAGACTGGTCGGGCGATCGATCTGCCCGCTGGCGGCCCCGGTTTGAGAAGGATTGGTTTGAGAAGGATTGGTGACGTTCATCGATTTCGGCCTGCCTCTTGACACAAGTCGGTTCTAGCAGGATCTTGCGCAATATTCAATCCTATATCATATAGGATTTAATCGGCGAAGATTGAACGGTGCAAACTCGGGCGCAGGCGTGGGCTTGCTCATGGAGCGTGATGCTTTGGAAGAAAATGAATTTCACCAAGCCGACGTGCTCTTTGATGCCGAACTGACGGGGCACCCGTCGCATGGCCTGCAACAACTCCATCGTGTTCAACGCGGTTTGATCGAATCCCGCACGCGCAGCGTCGGGCGCTGGCGATCCGACGCCACCTGCAAGGGTGACGTCATCCTTGCGATAGATCTGGGCTCCGCTCCGGAATCGGTACCGAGACTCTCCGGCTATATGGATCTGGTTCGCGCTGCGCCGCCCTTGAAGGCCGACGCGCCTGTCGGCAGTCCTGGCGGCAGCGCGGCCCGCCGTCGCGCCGAGGCGCTCGAGAACGGCTTTGAGATTGAACCTCGCCTCTGGAGCGAACTCGGTCGCGCACAATCCAATTCGTCCGTCGCCAGAGGATATGCATTATGACCCTGTTCGCCGCCCTGAGGCTGCCCCGCGAGATTTTATTCGGCAAGGGTCAGCGCCACGCGCTTTCCACCGTCGCAGCCAAACATGGGCGTCGAGCGCTCCTGTGCACCGACGAGCGGTTCGCCGGCACGGCCGTTTTTTCCGAAATCGTCGCGGGCTTAAAAGCGTCGTCGGTTGAGATTTTCGTTCATGATCGCGTGCAGCCGGACGTGCCGGTCGACACGGTCGGCGTCTGCGTTGAGGAGGCGCGGAGCTTCATGCCCGATATGGTGATCGGCATCGGCGGCGGCAGCTGTCTCGATCTTGCGAAATGTGCGGCCTTGCTGATCAGCCATGGCGGCAAGCTTCAGGACTACTATGGTGAGTTCAAGGTGCCGGGTCCGATCCTGCCAGTGATCGCCGTGCCGACCACAGCGGGCACCGGTTCGGAAGTGACGCCGGTCGCGGTGATCTCCGATCCTGATCGAATTTTGAAGATCGGCATTTCGAGCCCGCACCTGATTGCCACCGCTGCGATCTGCGACCCGGAACTGACGATGACGTGTCCGCCGTCCCTGACGGCAATTGCAGGGGCCGACGCCTTGACCCACGCGATCGAGGCCTTCACTGCGGTTAGACGCGATGTCGCTTCCGACCTGCCGCAGAAACATGTTTTCATCGGCAAGACGGCGCTTACCGATCACTTCGCCCTGCTCGCCATCAAGCTCCTGGGACGCAGTCTCGAGAAGGCCTGCCGCGATGGCGCCGACGAGGACGCGCGGGCGGATGTGATGATGGGCGCTCTGGCGGCCGGCTGCGCGTTCGGAACCGCGGGAACAGCAGCCGCGCACGCGGTGCAATATCCGATCGGCGCCTTAACCCACACGCCGCACGGGCTCGGCGTCGCGACCATGCTGCCTTATGTGATGAATTATAATTGCTCCGCGGCGACAACCGAAATCGCCAAAGTCGGAGTCGCTCTCGGCCTCGAGCGATCGAGCCGGAGCGACGGCGAGATGGCCCGCGCGACGATTGAAGAAATCAGCCGCATGTTCGCGGCGATTGGGATCACTCCAACATTGGCCGGTCTTGGACTTCCCTCCGACAAGATTGATTGGACCGCCGAACTCGCCCTCGGCATCGATCGGCTGATCAAGAACAATCCCCGCCCGTTCGACCTTCCCGCGATGAAACGACTGGTGAAAGCCGCCTACGACGGCGATCTCGCCGGCAGCGCCATCTGAGCTCACAGGCCCCCATCATGGACATGCCCCAGCACACATTGAAGACCGACCACGAAACCCTCGACCTCCGCGCTTATTCGCGCGGCCTCTATATCGACGGCCAATGGCGGCAGGCCGCTGACCGCCGGCTTATCGAGGTGGTCGATCCGTCCACCGAGCGCGTGATCGCCGAGGTTCCCGACGCGGCCTTGGTCGACGTCGAGGCAGCGGTGGAGGCCGCCGCCCGGGCAGCGGCCGGCTGGAGGGAGACGCCGCCGCGCAAGCGATCCGAAATTTTGAGGCGCTGCTTCGAATTGATGACCCAGCGTTCGGAAACGCTCGCCGAGCTGATATCGATCGAGAACGGCAAGGCTTTGCGCGATGCGCGCGCCGAGGTCGCCTATGCCGCCGAGTTCTTCCGCTGGAACGCCGAGGAAGCCGTGCGAATCATCGGCGAATTTGGCCTCGCTCCTTCGGGCGCGAACCGCATCATCGTTGACTATCAGCCGATCGGCGTCTGCGTTTTGATCACGCCCTGGAACTTCCCGGCGGCCATGGCGACGCGCAAGATCGCTCCCGCCCTGGCAGCGGGCTGCACGGTTGTGCTCAAGCCCGCGAGCGAGACGCCTCTCACGGCCTACGCGCTCGCTGCGCTGTATGAAGAAGCCGGCGTTCCCCCGGGCGTCGTCAACGTCCTTACAGTTTCCAATCCTGCTCCGGCCACCGCCGCCATGCTGGCGGATCCACGGGTGCGGAAACTGTCGTTCACCGGCTCGACCGGAGTTGGCCGCCTCCTCCTCGCCGAAGCGGCCAAGCACGTCATCTCGTGCTCGATGGAACTCGGCGGCAACGCGCCGTTCATCGTCTTCGACGACGCCGATCTCGAGGCTGCGCTCGACGGCGCGATGGTAGCGAAAATGCGCAACGCCGGCGAAGCCTGCACCGCCGCAAACCGCTTCTATGTGCAATCCGGCATCCACGACGCCTTCGCCGAAGGACTTCGAAAGCGCATGACGGCGCTCAAAGTGGGCGCGGGCGTCGAAGCCGCCACCGAATGCGGTCCGATGATCACGAAGCAGGCCGTCGATAAGATCGATCGGCTGGTTCAGAACGCCGTCGCGCGTGGTGCGCGCGTTCTGTGCGGGGGCTCGGTCGGGAGCGGGACGGGATTTTACTATCCTCCGACAGTCCTTTGCGACGTGCCGGCCGACGCCGCGATGGCGCAGGAGGAAATCTTCGGTCCTGTGGCGCCGATCTCGCGCTTCGAACAGGAGAGCGAGGCGATCGAGCGGGCGAACGATACGGAATACGGGCTCGCTGTTTACATCTACACCCGCGATCTTGCCCGCGGCATGCGTGTAGCTGCGAAGATTGAAGCTGGTATGATCGCGCTCAATCGCGGCCTCATGTCGGATCCGGCCGCCCGTTCGGCGGCGTCAAGCAGAGCGGCATTGGACGCGAAGGCGGACGGGGGCATGGCATCGCCGAGTTCATGGAGGCGAAATATCTCGCCGTCACGATGTAGACGGAGAAGAGGTGCAGCGCGATCCCTGCAACCGTGACCACGTCGCGCCGTGGCGTAAGAAGCAGAACTGCGGTGGGGTCCAGAGCCGTCGGGCCCAGGCCCTTCGAAGACAAGAGAGAGGAGATTAATTGTGCGCACCATCAAGGGACCGGCAATATTCCTGGCTCAGTTCGCCGCTGAAGCTGCTCCGTTTGATACCTTGGATAACATATGCGCCTGGGCAGCGGATCTTGGATACAAGGGCGTGCAGATACCTAGCTGGGTTTCCAGCTTTATTGACCTGGAAAAGGCTGCGACGTCGAAAACATATGCGGATGAACTGCATGGCACAGTCAATCGTCATGGACTCGAGATTTCCGAATTGTCGACACACCTTCAGGGCCAACTGGTCGCTGTGCATCCGGCCTACTCCAGTGCTTTTGATGGTTTCGCGCCGGTTGCAGTCCATGGCAATTCCTCCGCTCGGACGGCGTGGGCCATTCAACAATTGAAATGGGCCGCAAGGGCTTCGAGCAACCTTGGTCTGAACGCCCATGCAACTTTTTCGGGCGCGTTTGCGTGGCCTTTCATCTACCCCTGGCCCCAACGCCCCGAGGGCCTGATCGACGATGCCTTTAGTGAGCTTGGCCGCCGATGGTTACCAATTCTGGATGAGTTCGATCACTACGGCGTAGACGTTTGCTATGAGTTACATCCGGGCGAAGATCTGCATGACGGTGCAACTTTCGAAATGTTCCTCGATCAAGTGAAGAACCACGTTCGCGCCAATATTCTTTACGACCCAAGTCATTTTGTGCTGCAGCAACTCAAGTATCTCGATTTCATCGATATCTATCACCAGCGCATCAAGGCGTTCCACGTCAAGGATGCCGAATTCAATCCAACCGGCAGGCAAGGTGTCTACGGAGGTTTTCAGTCGTGGGTCAACCGCGCCGGACGTTTCCGATCGATCGGAGACGGTCAGGTTGATTTTCGATCAATTTTTTCGAAGCTCACGGCCTACGATTACGCGGGGTGGGCCGTGCTGGAGTGGGAATGCGCACTAAAGCATCCGGAAGATGGCGCTCGGGAAGGAGCCCGGTTGATCTCCGATTACATCATACGGGTAACCGAGCGAGCTTTTGACGACTTTGCGGGCTCCGGCACAAATAGGGAAGCAAATCTGAGAATGCTTGGTCTGCGGTCAGATGAGGGCATGTCATGAGAGACAGCGAGGCATCGCGCATCCGATTGGGAATGGTCGGTGGTGGGATCGGAGCCTTCATCGGCTACGTGCACCGAATTGCATCGCGAATTGACGACGATTACGAACTGGTTGCGGGAGCGCTATCCTCCGATCCTGCCCTGGCTCAGGAATCCGGTAGAAAGATTGGGCTGGCCGAAGACCGGATATATACCGGCTTTGCCGAGATGGCGGCTAAAGAGGCCGCCCGCGAAGACGGCATTCAGGCCGTCTCAATCGTCACGCCAAATCACCTGCATTTTGCGCCGGCCAAGGCATTTCTTGAGGCTGGAATTCATGTGATTTGCGACAAGCCCCTTACGTCAACGCTCGATGAGGCTCGTGCGCTGGCCAAAATCAAGCCCAAGAACGGCGCGAAGTTTCTGCTGACGCACAATTACACCGGTTATCCCTTGGTACGACAGGCGCGTGCCATGGTGGCGAATGGTGACCTGGGCAAGATTCGGGTGGTTCAAGTCGAGTATCCGCAAGATTGGCTAACTCGCCCTCTTTCAAACAAGCAGGCGGATTGGCGCACGGATCCTGCTCGTTCAGGACCGGGCGGTGCTATCGGAGACATCGGTACGCACGCCTATAACCTTGCACGATTTGTCACGGGCTTAAAAACGGCGGCCGTAAGTGCGGACCTGTCGACTTTCGTGGAGGGCAGACGGCTCGACGACAACGTGCACATACTGCTGCGTTTCGAAGGCAATGCACGCGGGATGCTGTGGGCCAGCCAAGTTGCCGTAGGCTGCGAAAACGGTCTGCAGCTGCGCGTTTACGGCGAAAAGGCCGGGCTTGAGTGGCGCCAGGACAATCCAAACCAGATGTGGTTCACCGAATTTGGCAGGCCCAAGCAACTTCTTACGCGAGGCGGCGCGATTTCCGGTGACACCCCTCCGATTCAGGTTCGACTGCCGAGCGGGCACCCCGAAGGTTATCTCGAGGCGTTCGCCACACTTTATAGTCAGTTTGCTCAGCTGATCCGCTCCGGAGACACTGCCTGTCCCGACCTGCCGTCGCTCGCTGACGGAATTGAAGGAATGGAATTCATCGCCGCCGCGGTCCGATCGAGTGACAATCAGAGCATGTGGACAAGCCTCAGCGACGTGTAAGGCGCGGCTAGATCCAACGCCAAAAGCACTCACGACGCGCAGCTCTTCGGTTGCAACGAAAAACTATGCCGCGAGAGGTGATCATGTGCCCCAGCGCAGCGCCGCGGTGTGGACGGGAGCATCCCACAATTCCTTTGTTTGGCCATCGAGCACGGACACGGTGATAGACACGCCAGCCATGTCGAGGGATGTGACGTAGGATCCGGTCAGGAACCGCGCTGCCGTGACCCCCGCACCTTCCAGAATTCGCTTGGCGCTGTTGACCATCAAATAAAGCTCGATCAGCGGCGTTGCGCCGAACCCGTTGACGAGAAGCAGAACTTCACTGCCCGGCTCCGGCGCAAGGTCCTTGAGGATCGCGCCAACGGAGGGAAGGAAGCGAGTCCCCGAGCTCATGCCGCCTTCACACCTTATTCCGAAAAATGTTCGATCGGGCCATGCTCTCTCCTCGTAGACTTGGCGGCAATGTCGCACAAACAGGCGAAACCGCACTGCTCGATTTGTTCATCGTACGGCCCGTCAACGGTCGACCATGTTTCGCGATAGACCGCCTTGCGTCGGGAGCGGGCGTTCCACGACCACGCATTCCACGAACACCGGCCCCTGCCCTTGACTGATAAGCTTCACGCTCAAGGAACCTTCGGTTGCGATCTCCACATCTGTGAAGCGGTATGATGGAACGTTCACCGTTGTGCAGGGTTGCTGGTCCATTGCAATGGAAGATGGACCAGGATCGTGGCTTTTCACGTCAGTCTTGTTGGTCGAACTGACCTCAGCGGCGAGATCTACCGTCAGATCCGGCAAGCAATTCTGGACCGGCGCCTTCGAGCTGGAGAGCGTTTGCCACCCACGCGAGAACTGGCCACCGCGCTGAGGGTCTCACGATCGACTGTGACGGTCGCGTATGAAAGCCTTCTCGCAGAAGGATTTGCGACATCCCATACCGGCTCCGGGACGTTCGTCAGCCATCATCTTGAGACGAAACGTCCGGCATCGAAAACAAGGCGATCGACGGTCCGCGCAATTCGGGTGCGTGGAGTTTGGGAGACAATACCGCTTCCGACATTCTTTCTCCGCGCGGCGCGTTTCGACTTCAGAGCCGGGCTTCCGGACGCTTCGTTGTTCCCACACCGAGCCTGGCGGCGGGTCGTCGCCCATGCGCTGCGCTCGGGCGAGATGGCGGCAGGCGTCTACGAGAATCCTGCGGGCAATTGGGACCTGCGCGCGGCGATCGCTCGCCACATCGGCATCTCACGAAGCGTTTCCGGATCGCCCGACGACATCATCGTGACGAATGGCACCCAACAGGCCCTCGACATCATCGCCCGCGTGCTTCTCGAGCCCGGCGATGTCGTTGCGGTGGAGAAACCAGGCTATCGGCCTCCAAGGGACTTGTTCAAGGCGCTAGGCGCGCGCGTGATCGGTGTGCCGGTCGACAGCGAAGGTCTCGTCGTGGCGGCGCTACCAGCCGAGGCCAGGATCGTCCACGTGACGCCCTCGCATCAGTTTCCCCTCGGCATGGCCATGAGCCTGTCGCGTCGACGTGCGCTGCTTGCCTGGGCCGACCGCAACAACGCGATTGTCGTCGAGGACGACTATGACAGCGAGTTTCGCTTCGGCGGACGTCCGCTCGAGCCGCTTCAGACCATCGATTCGACCGGACGCGTTGTGTATGTCGGCACGTTCTCAAAGACATTGCTGCCGGCTCTCCGGCTGGCCTTCATGGTTGTGCCGCCGTCACTGCGAGAGGCGGCGCACAAGGCGAAGTTCGTCACCGATTGGCATACAGCGACAGTAGCGCAGAGCGCGCTGGCGCAGTTCATCGACGAGGGCGCGTTTGCGCGCCACATTCGCCGGGTGAGCCGCACCTATAGCGAACGGCATGAGATACTGACCGCAGAGATCAAGAGGAACTTCAGCGATTACCTCGACCTTGTTCCATCGAGCACCGGGCTGCATATCGCCGCCTACGCGCGAAGAGCGTCGGTTGATGATATCAATGCGATTGCATTGCGAGCGTTTGATCTCGGCGTTGCCGTTCAATCCTTCCCGCTGGAGGGAGAGCCTCAGGTCGGCATCATGCTGGGATATGGGGCGATCGAGACAGCGCAGATTGCCGAAGGGCTGAGGCGGCTGCGCAGATGCTTCGATGAACGTATATCTCGACGCTCGAAAGCGGCATGAGCAATGTCGCTTGAGGTGACGGCACGCGGCGAAAGCGCGATTGCACGATACGCCGCATGAATTGGACTGATTGAATATCCAGAAATTGGACCTTCCGTCATACCGCTTCGCTTTCTAGTGTCGGACCGTTGAAAAGGTCGACGAACCGATGCAGGGCGGGCGCGTTCCATTTCGCACCCGCACGCACTTTCTAAATCGCAGATCAATCATCACCGCAGATCGCATTAAAGCGGACGTCCGCCGACCTGCAAAATCGCGAACTCACAACTTGGAGACACGAGCGCGTGAGTTGTGAAGCAATTCACGGCCACGAGTCGCAGCTCGACCTAATCAGCCACTGCACGCTGACCTATCGAATCGAACAGGAGGTTTCGCATGAAGCATCCGATGATTTTTGCAATCGCAGGCGGCAATTCGTTCACGAGTCGGAAAGCAGCCGCGGCGTCCAGCCGTCACGACAGCGCCGAGACACGTCGACTTGGATGGGGAACACGATTCTTGAGCTGGTGTGCCCAGTGTTCGGAGCGGTCGCGGCAGCGGCAAGCCCTGGCGGAGCTCGATGACCACCATCTCAAGGACATCGGCAAGACGCGGCAAGAGGCAATGGCCGAAGCGGCCAAGCCGTTCTGGAAATGACGCCGTTCATCGCGCACTTGCTGCCGGCGGCGGCGCTGGGCCTGTGCGTCGCTATCCCGTTCGGCCCGATTGGCTTGATGTGCGTGCAGCGGACGCTGGCATTCGGAATCCGGTTTGGGATCGCGAGCGGCATGGGTGCGGCAACAGCGCACGGCATGTTCAGTTGCCTGGCCACGATGAGCGGGACCGTGTTGACGCAGATGACGCTCGCCCTGCACACGCCGCTGCGCATCGCTGGAGGGATCGTCCTGATTTTGATGGGCCTCAGAACCATTCTCGTGTCCACGGGCGCGGCGCACGGCTGGACATGCGGAGACGCGACATGCGGAGATTTGCTTTCGGCCTATACATCGACCCTGTTGATCGCGGCCGCCAACCCGATGACGATACTGCCGTACCTGGGCGTCACGTCCGCGCTGGAAACCGGCGAACCGCTGATCATGGATCGCGCGCTGGCAACGCCCATCGGTGTGATGCTGGGCAGTGCATCCTGGTATCTCTTCCTCGCCCTCAGTACGAACACCATGTTTCGGAGCCTGCAGAAAGCCGCGCTGGATCGGTTCAACAGGCTCACCGGGATTCTCCTGATGGCCCTGGGAGCTTCGCTATGCGCCCGCATCGTCTGACTGGCAGGCCCCGCGCCGGCCATCCTGGCACCGGCCGCTCTGCTCGGGCTCGCCAGCGCATTCGCGCTCCAACGCATTCTCGCCACCGCCGAAAGACAGGGAGCAGCCCGCGAGCAGCGTCCCGATGATCGAGCTGAAGGAGATTAGGTGATGCACATCAAGCTTTTGCAGAAGAACGACCGCCTTATCGTGGGTCGGCCTCGGCGCGCATACCCCCGCTCGGCTTAAGAGCTGCGAATTAACCGTCAACACCTGAGGAGAGCACTATGCCCAACCATCAGCGCGCTGCTGCGCACAGGACAACGCTTGCCCGCCAGCCCGGTTCGATCTCGGGCGAGACAAGGCTGCGCGCGGCCGATCAACCGATCGTCACCACGCAGGAGCTTCCTTCCGCCGTCCCGCTAATGGCACTTTCGACCGGCTTCTGGGCTTTCAAGACCCTGGCTGCAGCACACGAGGAGGGCCTGTTCAGTCACCTTGCAGGCGGCGCCGGCACCACGGTTGCGGAGCTGGCGGAAGCGCTCGGTCTGCATCCACGCCCGGCCGAGATGCTGTTGACCGGCTGCGCTGCACTCGGGCTTCTGGAGAAAACGGACGGCCGTTATCGCAATACGCCCTTAAGCGAAGCCTTTCTCGTGCGCGGGAAGCCGTATTACTTCGGCGGCTTCGTGCAGATGGCCGACAAGCGGCTCTACGCGGGCTGGGGCAAACTTACCGAAGCGCTGCGCACGAACCGGCCAACCACGTGGGACCCGGCAGTGCAATCCTCGATATTCGACGGCGAGGATCCGACGATGCTGGCACTCTTCTGGGAGGCGATGCATTCGGTCTCCACGATGACCGCGCGCAAGCTCGGCGAAGCCGTGGATCTCAATCATTTCCGCCGCCTTCTGGACATCGGCGGCGGATCGGGCGCGTACGACATCGAGCTTTGCAAACTGTACGGGGAGCTGCGCGCGACCGTATTTGATCTGCCGCACGTGGCCGCGATCGCCGCGGGAAAAATTACCGAGGCCGGCTTGACCGGCCGCATCGAGACCGCCGGCGGCAACTTCTTCGAACAGCTTCCCGAGGATCACGACGTGCATCTCCTGTCGATGATCCTGCACGATTGGGATGAGGCGAAGAACCGCGCGCTGCTGCGCCGGTCCTTCGAGGCTTTGCCGAGCGGCGGCGCAGTCGTCATCAGCGAGCTTCTCGTCAATGACGAAAAGACCGGGCCGGCGCCGGCCGCGCTGATGAGCCTCAACATGCTGATCGAGACGGAAGGACGAAACTACACGCCGACCGAATATTCAGCGTGGCTCGAGGAAGCCGGCTTCCGGCACATCGAGACGGTCTGGTTCGACGCACCCGCCGCGAACGGCGCCGTGATCGGCCGCAAACCATAAGGAGGCGGCGGTGCGAGCTCATGATCGTCACCGAAACGACGCGTTGCCGGCGGCCGCCACGCAGCACCGGGGGCGTTCGGCGCTACGCGGGCGAAAACGAGCTTCGATCGGCGTCGTCGGCGGAGGCATTGGCGGTCTTGCTGCGGCATTGTCGCTGCTTCGCGGCGACTTCGACGTCCACGTCTACGAGCAGGCGTCGGCCTTGGGCGAGGTCGGCGCCGGTGTTCAGATCAGTCCGAACGCCTCGCGCATCCTGCATCGACTCGGTCTAGCCGAGGAGCTCGCGAGGGCGGGTGTACGACCACTGGCCTGGCATCAGCGTCGCTGGGAAAATGGCCGGACCCTCCTGCGCACGCCGCTCGGGGAGCCTCTCGAAGCGGCGTTCGGCTTCCCTCACTACCAGATACATCGCGCCGACCTGTTAGCTGCGCTGGCCGGCGCGGTGCCAGGCGAGCGCGTGCATCTCGCTCATCGCCTCGTCGATCTGAGGGATCACGGGGATCGCGTCGAGGCACGTTTCGCCAACGGCGTCCGTGCACATTTCGATGTCCTGGTGGGTGCCGATGGAATCCACTCGCAGGTGCGCCGAATTCTGTTCGGACCCGAACGCCCCCGCTTCACGGGCTGCGTCGCCTACCGCGGGCTGATACCGACCGAGCGGTTGCGCGAACTGGAGCTCGAGGTGACGGCGCAGGTCTGGATGGGCCCTGGCCGGCACTTCGTCCACTATTTCGTACGCAGCTGTCGTCTGGTTAACTTCGTCGCCGTCGTCGAGCAGGAAACGTGGAGACGCGAGTCATGGACCGACCGCGGGGAAGTCGCGGCGGCGCTTGCGGCTTTCGAGGGCTGGCATCCGCAAGTCCGGTCGATCCTGGGAGCCGTCGACGAGACGTTCATTTGGGCGCTGTTCGACCGTGCTCCACTCGAGCGCTGGTCCGCAGGGCGGGTGACGCTGCTCGGCGACGCATGCCACGCGATGCTGCCTTTTATGGGTCAAGGAGCCGCCCAAGCCATCGAGGACGGAGCGACGCTGACGGCGTGTCTCGCCGAGGCGGGAACGGACATCGCCGAGTCTCTGCGCCACTATGAGAGGCTGCGTATTTCGCGAACGTCGCGCCTCCAAGCACAGTCGGCGGACAACAAGACGCGCTTCCACCTCCATGATGGCCCGGAGCAGCGACAGCGCGACGCCGAGATGACCGCCGGATCAACCGATTGGTCGTTCAGGGCCGCCGCATGGATCTACGAGCACGACGCCGCGATCGTGGGGAAAGAGAAGGCCTCGCATGGTCCTTAGCGTTGCTGCTGTGGGCCCATCGAAATGTGAGGATGCTTATTGATGGTCGTGACCATGGCGCCTTTCCGCTGCCTCACCTCGAAGGCGACAGCGCAGCAAACCGCCGTCCATGCGCAACAATTAAAGCCTCAGAGGATGAAGTAATCAGGACCCAGATGCGCCGAGCCAATGACCACACCAAAGTCGGCCATGTGATCGCCGTTGACGTCGGCTGACAGAATCCCGTTGCTCAATCGAAGCTGTCCTGCTGCGGTAAAGGGATCCGATCCTATGAAGGTAAAAGCTTGATTGCCACTGACCAGCGCGTTGGCATCAACAGCACTAAAGTCGATGCGATCTCCTGCGGCCCCTGAAAACGCGATAATGGTGTCCCGCGCAGAATACGGGCTTTCCGCGATACTCTCGAAACGGAACGTGTCCGCCCCGCCTTCGCCGTCCAACCGATCGATACCAAGACCACCTGTCAGCAGATCGGTCCCGTTTCCACCGTAGAGCTTATCGTTCCCACTCCCTCCAAGCAGCCTGTCATTGCCGGCATCGCCGTACAGATAATCATCGCCGGCCAGACCCGACAGCGCATTGGCGTTTCCATTGCCATAGAGCTGATTGTTTCCGCTGTTTCCGGTCGCGTCGAGGGGGCCTGAACCAGAAAGACGCAGCTTTTCGACGTTCTCGGGTAGGGTATAGGATACCGTTGCATTGACGGTATCGAACCCGCCTCCGGGCTGTTCGTGTATTCCAGTGGTCGCGATATCAACGACGAAAGTGTCGTTGCCATTCGTTCCGACGAGCACCGGACCGGGGCCGGGCACCAGACTGTCCAATTCATAGGCACGAAAATAATCTACATACAGCATCTGATGATCGAGCGCTGGATCAATCGGCCAGCCGCCACCTGCGGCCAGATCGATCATGAACATCAGATCCGTGTTGAGCGTGGCAGGCGTGGGCAGCGAAAAGTGGGCGTGGCCGTCCATGGAAAACGTCATGGTATCTGGTCTGATTTCGACGCCGAAGGTATGCCATCCTGTCGTCAGCACACCTTGACCGACCAGGTTTTGATGGGATTGGTTCGTGTGGCCTTCCAGGACCGTTCCGTTCCAATTCCAGTCGTGCAAAGAGCTTGAATATCGATCGACCAGTGCGATACCGTGCTGCTCCATCACGTCGATCTCAAAGACATGGTCTCTTGTCGTCGAGAGACGCTCTTCCTCAATGGCCCAGAAGGCGGGCCACACGCCCTGGCCTGCGGGCAACCACATTCTGACCTCGTAGTACCCATACGGATCACCATCCTGCGGAGTGGTGCTGGTTCCGTCCGGAAACGTGTTCGAGATGAGGCCGCTCTGGAGTTGGCCTGCCGCATTCCGCGTCATTTCGATCTGCAGGGCACTCTCGCCGCCCTGTTGCACGATCGAGAACGGAGAACTACCGCTGCCAACAGGCAAGAACGAAGCGCTGCCAAAGCCGCCGCCCCAAGGCTGAGCGGTGTACCAATTGGCGGTTGCCGTCGTGGTGTTGGAAATACTCAGCCCAGTAAATTCGTCTGCAAACACGAGAGAATAGTTGGCTGGTGCAGGCATGTTTCCCTCGCCATGCTTGAGAGATTCCGACGCGCTTGAAGTACTCGGACACCAAGGTCAGATCGCGGCGATCGCCTCGAGCTCCTCTTGAAAAAGACCATCAACTTGCCGTGAGTTGGCTGAGGGCAAGCGGCTCTTGGAAGCGCGCAAACGCCAAGCTCGCCGAGGCCCAACAGGCCCACGCGGAAACGTTGCGGAAGCAGCGTGAACTCGATGAAAAGACGCGAGAATTGGAGGTCACTATCGAGAAGCGCGTGCAAGCCAGCTAGGCCGGACTCGTTGCCAAGGCTCGCCAGGATGCCGGGCCCACCAACAAATCAAGTGGTGGCCTCCCTCACTCTCAACCATGAGCAGGCGACCAGATATCCGGAGACGCGAACTACGTATGCGAAAGCGATCCCTGCCGCTCCTCGAACCTACGTTTGCAGGACAAGCGAATGCAACGCCCTGACCGCGGCCTCCCGGTTCTCCACAGGGACAAACAGACTGACCGAATGCGGCGACAACACGTACTTGTCGGGGACAATCCCGTGATGTCCGAGAACCTGCAACGCCCTGAACGGCAACTCCGACGAAACGCCGCCGAAGCAGGTGAGACTGACCGAGCTTGAAGCGTCGCGCTGCTTGCGCAGATCCTGGCTTTGCTCCAGCGTGCGCAACAGGGCGTCGAGCCACTCTGAATCGCAGGCCACGGTCATGCTGGTTCTTCCCGCGACGTAGCTCGAGGCGAGGAGCTGCGGCCAGGACAGGCTGTTTTGCTTGAGATGCTGCGCGAATTTCTCGAAACCGTGATTGAGATCGTTGGAATCGATTTCCACATGCTCAATGCGAGCCATCGAGTTGACGGCCAGAACCTTTCCGTTTTCCATGCCTGCAACCTCTTTCATCACTTGCGTGCCGTGTTTAACGCGACCCCACTGCTTGAGAACCAGAGGCACATCCTGACTTTGCGCCAGCTCTACGCTGCGAAAATGCAGGATTTTTGCACCCCAGAAGCACATTTCGGACAGGGATGCGAAGTCCACTCGCCGCAGGGGCTTTGCGTCAGGCACGATGCGCGGATCGGCCGAACAAATTCCGTCGACCTCTTTGATGATTTCACAGCGTTCTGCCTTCAGCGCCGCGGCCATCGCAACGGCCGTGGTGTCGCTGCCGCCCCGGCCAAGCGTGGTGATTTCCCTGGTCACCGGGTTCACGCCCTGAAATCCTGCCAGCACCACCACGCGCCCACGATCAAGTTCCTCGCGCACGCGAATGGGCCGTACATCCAAGATGCGTGCGGAGGAATGGGAGTCGTCGGTCATCACGCCGGCCTGGCTGCCGGTGAAGCTGATCGCGGGCACGCCGAGATCGGCAAGCGCCATGCTCATCAGGGACATGCTGATGCGCTCACCGGTCGTTAGCAGCATGTCAAGTTCACGGCGATTGGGAGCAGGGCTTACCTGATAAGCCATCTCGATCAATTGGTCGGTGGTCTTGCCCATGGCGGAGACGATCGCCACGACACGATGACCACGGCCATGCAGATCGGCGAGGCTGCGCGCAACCGCGCGAATTTTCGCCGGTGTTTCAAGACAGACACCGCCGTATTTTTGAACGATGATGAGATGGTTGCGCATCTAACCTCGGTGAGAAGCCTCGCTCGCCTCGCCCATCGAACCGGCACCGCCGATCCATGTGCCGACGACTTCAAAGTTCGGATTGAAGGCGACAAGGTCCGCGCGGTACCCGGGCGCGATCCGTCCAAGCTCGGACTCAAGGCCCAGAAATGCCGCTGATGTCCGCGAGGCCATAATGAGGGCATCTGCAAGGGAGATTCCGAGCAGCGCAACGGCGTTGCGCACCGCCTTGATCATGGTGAGGTGAGCGCCCGCGAGGGTGCCATCGGGGCCAGTCAGGCGATTTTCGTGCAACGTGATCGGCCTTCCCTGCAGCATGAATTGCCGGTCGTTCGTGCCCACCAATGGCATGGCATCGGTGACCAGCATCAATCGATCGCGTCCCTTGCAGCGGAAGGCAACACGCAAACCGGCGCGGTCAACGTGGATGCCGTCGCAGATGATCCCTGCAAACAGCCGGTCATCGCCCAGCGCGGCGCCGACCAGGCCCGGCTCCCGGGCGTTCAACTGCGACATGGCATTGAACAGATGGGTCACCCCCAAGACACCGCGATCGACCGCCTGCCCGATTTCGGCTGCGGTGGCGTCGCTGTGGCCGGCCGCGATACGCAATCCGGCGCCGATCAGTTCATCGATCATGGACGCGGGCACGCATTCCGGGGCCAAGGTCACAATGGAGCGGCCGCGGCCCCCAAAACTTTTGATCGCGGCGAGATCGCGCCGATCGGGCACGCGTATCTCGGCTTCCGGATGAATGCCCTTGCGAGACCTGTTGAGGGCCGGTCCTTCCAGATGAAAGCCGAGAACGCCGGGAATCTTCAGACAATCCTGGGCGACTGCAGCCAATCGCTCGATGACCTCGCTGCGATCGGTGATGAGGGTCGGCAAGCAGCCCGTGGTCCCCGCCTTGCGGTGCGCCTCAACGATGCGTCGAACGCCAGCCTCCGTGGGCTGGTCGTTGAGAAGAACGCCCCCACCTCCGTTCACCTGGATGTCGATGAATCCGGGTGCAAGGATCGCGTCTGCGGGAAGGCGGATTGAGGCGCGCGCCTCCGCCTCGCCGAAGGTCATGCTTTCAATCCGCCCCTGCGAGATCCTGACCGATCCCGGCCCGCGCATGGCGGCACCGTCAAAGATGTGCTGCGCGGCAATTGTGAGAGAGGAAGGATTAGCGTCGCCCATCAGTATTGATCCGAGAATAGCAGTCACGGACTCGTGAGGCTGAGTCCCGTGCAGGACTTCATATGTACACCAAGGAGCTTTGGGAGGACCCGGAGCGAACCCTTGGCGTTAACTTTCCATGGCAACAAAAGGTACCACGTATCTCGGCATTGATGGCGGCGGAACCCGCTGCCGCGCCCGGATCGAGGACGAAAACGGCAGGGTGCTCGGTGAAGCGAGCTCGGGGCCTGCCACGACGCGGATTGGCTTCGAGAAGGCTTGGCGGTCCATCATGGAGGCCACTGAAGCGGCAGCCGCGCAGGCCGGGCTGACGCGCGAGGATTTCGCGCGGATGCACGCCGGAATTGGCCTGGCCGGTCTCGGTCGCCGGGGTGCGGAAGCGGCGCTCAACAAGATCGCGCATCCCTTTGCGTCCGTCATCTTCATCAGCGACGGCCTGGCGGCCTGTCTCGGCGCCCACAGCGGCGCGGACGGGGCCATCGTGGTAGCCGGCACAGGCTCGGTGGGTGTCGGCCTGATCGACGGCCGCGAAATCCGTCTCGCCGGTTACGGCTTTCCCGTGTCGGACGAAGGCAGCGGTGCCGACATCGGCCTGCAGGTTGTTCGACTGGCGCTGCGGGCCGCGGATCGCCGCGGCGAGCTGACCCCATTACTTTCAGAGGTGCTGGGCGCATTCGATCATGATCCCTATCAGGCGGTGGCCTGGTCTGAAGAAGCCAGGGCCGCAGACTACGCTGCGTTCGCGCCGATCGTGATGCGGCACGCCAATCAGGGCGATCCGGTCGGCCGTCGCATTGTGGAACGCGCGGCCGATGCCATTGGCGATCTGCTCGATCTGTTCCTGGCGAGAGGAATTGACCGGCTCTCGCTGGTGGGCGGGCTGGCGGATGCCATTACGCCCTGGCTGACGCCTGACCTGCGCGCCCGCCTGAGGTGTCCTGACGCCGACGCGGCCGCCGGGGCGTTACTGGTGGCGCGAGGGCGGCTTGAGCTGCCCAAGAGAGAAACTGACCATGAACAGGCTTCAAAGTTCCGCGTTTGATGGCGCATGGATCAACTATATGGCCACCGAAGAAGTCGATCCCCGCTTTGCCGATCTTGATGCATGGTCGCTGACGTCAGCGATGGAAGCGATGTGGGAAGGCCAGGTTGCGGCAGTCGCGGCGATCGGCCATGCCCTTCCCGCGATCACTGCGGCGACCGAAGCGGCCAAAGCGGCGCTGGGTGATCACGGACGCATTGTGTATGTCGGCGCCGGCACCTCGGCCCGCGTGGCGGTCCAGGACGGTGCCGAGCTGACGCCGACTTTCGCCTGGCCCAGCGAGCGCGTCCGCTTCATCGTCGCCGGCGGCGACAGCGCGTTCGTCACCAGCATCGAGGGCGCGGAGGATGATGTCGATGATGCGGTCATGCAGATCAATGCCGCGCAGCTCACCGCGCACGATGTGGTGATCGCGGTTGCCGCCAGCGGGACAACGCCATTCACGGTCGCGGCGCTGCAGCAGGCAGGCTCTTTCGGTGCAGTGACGATCGGTGTTGCCAACAATCCCGGCACCGCACTGCTGGCGTCGGCAAAGTTTCCGATCTTGATCGAGACCGGCCGCGAGCTGATCGCCGGCTCCACGCGGATGAAGGCGGGCACCGCGCAGAAGGTAGTGCTCAACCTGATCTCCTCAGGGATCATGCTGCGCCTTGGCCGGGTGTACCGCGGCATGATGGTGAACATGCCGCCGACCAACGCCAAGCTGAAGCGGCGCGCCGAGGCCATGGTGGCGCAAATCGCGCACTGTGATCCGCCAGACGCGGCACGCTGGCTTGAGCAGGCCGAGGGAGACATCAAGACGGCAAGCCTTCTGGCGTTGGGTCTCGACAGGGTTGATGCCGAGACCATTCTGAGAAACTGTGACGGCAACCTTCGGCGCGTGTTTGCCGAGCTCGCCGGGGATCGTGACTCGCATCGTGACCGGCATCCCAAGGGAGCGGCGGCGCGCAAGCAAGGCGGAGCGGTTGAGCCGTGACGACATCCGCGATGGCGAGCGAAATCGGGGAAAGCGCGGATGTTGTCGCCAAAATTGTTCGTAACCGCCCCGCCACGCGCGACATCGCACAGCGAGTTGCGATTGGCTCCGCTCCCCTGTGCGTCGTGTGCGGCCGGGGAAGCTCCGGGCATGCCGGGGTTTTCTTAAGATACCTTGTCGAGACGCGGCTTCGCCTTCCCGTTTCAGCCAGCGCTCCTTCGGTGATCACGGCATTTCGCACGCCGTTGATGTTGCGCCATGCACTGTTCATCGTGATCTCGCAATCCGGGCGCAGCCCGGATCTTGTCGCGGCGACCAGGTCGGCGCGCGCCGCGGGCGCCCGCACCGTCGCCATCGTCAATGCGACGTCGTCGCCGGTGGCCAACGAAGCGGAGTTCGTCGTTCCGATCGAGGCCGGCCAAGAGCACTCCGTAGCGGCGACCAAGACCGTGATCGGCTCGATGGCCGCTGGCGCCGGACTTGTTGCCGAACTGGCGGGAGATCGTGCGCTGCGGTCAGCCCTCGACAGGCTGCCCGAGCGCCTGCACCGCGCGCTGGCGCTCGACTGGTCCGGGATTGCCGATGATCTCGCCAAGGCGTCAGCCGTGTTTGTGGCGGCGCGGGGCCTGGGCCTGGGCTCGGCGCGGGAGATCGCGCTCAAACTTTCGGAAATCCTGCGCCTGCCTTCCATCGGTCTGAGCGCCGCCGAGCTGCAGCATGGGCCGCGCGCCGCGCTATCATCGCGCACGCCGGTTGTCATGATGCGCCTCATGGATGAAACGGCGGCCACGGTTGACGCGCTGGCGGAAGAATTGCGCGAGCAAAAGATCGCGCTGCATCTATGCGGCGGACCGCGTGGCTCGCTGCCCTGGTTGGCCGAGGATGACCCCGCCACCGACCCGATCACCATGCTCGTTCCGGCCTATCGGATGATCGAGCAGACGGCGCGCGCTCGCGGATTTGACCCGGATCGTCCCCCTCGCTTGAGCAAGATTACCGAGACGTTTTGACAACTGACTGTTCGCTGGCTGGCGGCCGTCCTCAACAACCGCGGCAGATTGATCCTTGAAGCATCTTCTCGAGCCGCGCGTCTTCCTTGTCGATGGTGGGGTCTGTACCAAGTAACGGCCCCTTCATGACGTGGCCGGCAATGCCGGACGATGGCAGCGCGGTACCCAGAGAATTCGTCCCCGGTGCAGCAGCACTCGTGCCGAGCGCTCCGCCGCCTGTCATCGGCATCGACATGTGCGATCCCATGCCGCCACGGGCAAACGCGGCATCCGAGAGCACAAGGCAAACGGCGAACAAGAGAAGCGAAAGTGGTTTCATAGTTCACACTCCACGCGTTGCAACGACCTGCACTTAAAGCTAGGTCCGGCGCGCCGCCTGGCCGCACACGATTGCGCGATCGGATCATTACAACGCTGACAGGATTCCGTTCGCGTTCAGGTGCTTGCCCGATCGGGTCTTGACGCACCCAGCGGGTCCGGCGGCACCCGCAGTCTCCTGAGCGCCCTATAGCGTGCGGTAGCGCTCGATCGATGAAAAATCGGGCGCTATTCCAAGGCCCGGCTCCTCGGTCAGAGCGACCAGGCCCTCGGACACGTCGAACACCGGTCCACAGAATTGATCGCGGAGCGGATTGTCGTTGACGTCTACTTCCAGCCAGCCGTCGCCTCCGGCGCCGGCAAGCAGATGTGCGGACGCAAGCAATCCTATTCCGCCACCGAGGTAATGCGGGCAAAAGGTCTTGCCCGCTTTCAGGATGTCGTCCGCCAGTCCACGGCAAATCGTCAGCCCGCCCCATTTGGCGATATCCGGCTGGACGACATCAAGCACGTCCTCTGCAAGAACCTGTTCGAAGGCTTCGCAGCTTGCAATGTTCTCGCCGGCCGCAAGCGGCATGCCGGCGCTTGTGCGCAGCCTCCGCCACTCCTGCCGGGGACGATCGGCACGAAGCGGTTCTTCCAGCCAGCGCAGACCGAACTCGCCGAGCCGCGGCACGATCTCCAGCGCCTGATCGATCGACCAGCCCTGATTGACATCCGCCGCCAGCATACCCTCGCCAACGACGGCGCGCAGCGCGGCCAGATTGGCGCGATCCGCCGCCACATCGAAGCCGATCTTGAGCTTCAGCGCGCGATGCCCGCGCCTCACGGCCGCCTCGGCGGTCTGCCGCGCCCCGCCGGGATTGATACCGCTGGCGTACACCTTGATCCCGCCGGAACGGCCGCCCAGCAACCGCCACAGCGGCTGCCTGTGCCGGCGCGCATGGAGATCCCACAGCGCAAGATCAACTCCTGCGATGGCCTGGGCGAACGGCCCGGGCTCCCCGCACTGCAGCGCCAGCACCGAAGTGCCCTGCGTCAGGGTCTCGAAAGCCTGCGCGGGACCATCGAGCTCGCGCCCGATCAGCGCAGGCGCGAGCACCTCATTGACGAGCCGCGCCCGATGTTCGGCGCCCGTCGAAGGAAAGTTCGACCATACCTCGCCCCAGCCGACAACGCCGTCTTCGTCTTCGGCGCGAATGAACACAGCGGGACGGTTCAGCATGCGGCCGAACGAGGTCACCACCGGCGTCGACAGGGGGTAGCGGTAGCAAAACGCCTGGATTGTGCGAACGGAGAAGGCCATCTTTGGATCCAGCGATTTTACTTGGTAACGATCAGGTCACGACGCGGTTAGTATGCGCGCGCGAAATCGCCTTCCTGCTTGATCTCGCCAAAGGCGGGAAAACGCGCCTTCCATCGTGTGCCCTTTGCCTTCGTCAGCGCATTGAGGCTTTCCAGCACCGCAACGCCGTCCTTGCGCAGGCTTGCCGCGACCGCCGCGCGATCCGGGAAATGCTTGCGAACGGCGTCAAGCCAGATCGTGCGTCCCGCAAGAAAGCCGCCGGCGCCCGCCGCATAGGCAAACTCCAGCACCCGCTCGAATTTCTCTGGCGCAGCACCACCCGACAGCAGCACCCAGGGAATGTTCCGCTCGCGGCAGATCACGCCGATGGCGTCGAACTCCTTCTGCGCGGCTTGCGCCGCCGCGCTGCCATCCCGCGGCGGCAGGCTGTTGGCGGCGAGCGGGCTCTCCAGCTTCAGCAGGTCGACGCCATATTCCGGCTTGGCGAACTCGCGCACGCTGTCGATCACAAGTCCGGGCAGCTTGCCGGGCGATTCCACATAATCAGCGGTATGATTGGCGCTACCGAGGAACGGATAGACCAAAAGCTCCAGCACATAGGGAATGTCGTAGCGCGCACATTCCTGTCCGATCTCGCACACGAACCGCCTCTGATGTTCGTTGACACCAGCGTCGGCATCGGGCCGGTACCAGGCAAGCACCTTGACCGCGTCACCGCCAATCGCACGGATCTTCTCCACGCTCCAGTTGGCAATGGCGCGGGACTTGCGGCCGCCCGCGGTCTCCTCGACGCGGTGCTCCTCAAGCGTCATGATGAGACCGCAGCGCGCGGGCAGCAGGTCGATGGCGGCGGGCACCGCAAAGTTCGGATCGAACAGCATCGAGCTGCAATGCGGCGAGAGATTTTCCACCAGCAGCCGCTTGGCGGCAGTCACGTCGGAATATTCGACCTGGTCGCGCGTGATGCCCTTTGCCTGCGCGATGGCGTCGAACAGTGGCGGCCGCTGGTCCAGCGCAACCATGCGAAAGTGGCCATCCGCATCCGCCAGGCGCGCGATGCCCCGGTTTTTTCCGATCGTTCTCATTGGTGCGTCCTCATGAAGGCAAGACAGTCATTGATGGAAGGAATTCCGGCGCGACCGCCCGAACGGGTGCATTTCAGCGCGGCGGCCGCAGCGGCGAACGCCATGGCATCCTGCACCTTAAGGCCCGCGCCGATTGCAAAGACATAGGCGCCGTGGAAGACGTCGCCGGCGCCTGTCGTATCGACGACGGAAACGGGATATGCGGCGCGCCGCTGCAGGCGGCCGTTCTCGTGCCAGCTCACCCCTTCGCTGCCGCGCGTGACGGCGACGACACGGCAATTGAACCGCGCCAGCTTGTTCAGGGCCGCATCATCCGCCGATCCGGCAAAGGAGGCGAGCGCAGGCTCGGAGAAAACAGCGTGATCGGTGAGCGGCAGCAGGCGCTCGAACACCTCGGCGTCGGCGACATCGCCATCGAGCACAGTCGGGATGCCAAGCGCGCGCGCCTTGCCGAACAGCGCGATTGCCCCTTCGACCCAGCGCGGATCGGCAAGCACCGCGGACGTCTGCCCCACTTCATCCAGCGGCAGCCAATCGGCCGCCTCGGGAAAGGCCCCGCGAAAATTCACGATCTGCCGCTCACCTGATCTGTCGACGATGATCCCCGAGACCGAGGAGCGTCCATCCGGAAATAATCTGAAGTTTGCGACGTCGATCCCTTCGGAAGCCAGCGCCGACCGCATTTCGCGCCCTGCGGCATCGTCTCCAGCGCGGCCCCAGAACGCGATGGAGCCGCCGAGCCGCGCACCCGTCACGGCGGCGTTTGCCGCCATTCCGCCACCGAGCGTCGCATAGTCCAGGCTCCTGATCTTCTCGCTCTGGCCTAAAAATAACCGGTCGACGCGCCAGACCTGATCAAGCGCGGAGAGCCCGAGGCAGACGATACGGACCCGCTCCGCGCTCGACGCGATATCCGCGATCGCCTCCCGATCTTCGGTCGCCTCGCGCGCGGTCACTGCAGCACCCGGCCGTCGGTGCTGTCGAACAGATGGGTCTTTCCCGGCTGCGGGCGAAGGCTGAGGATCTCGCCGACCTTCGGCCGCAGCGATGGATCGACACGCGCAATCGCCGACGCACCTGCGAGGTCGAAATGGATCAGCGTATCCGAGCCGAGCGGCTCGACCAGCTTGATCGTCACCGCCATGCCGTCGGCCGGATCCGCCGCCAGTGCGAAGTGCTCGGGACGGATTCCGAGCACGCCATTGCCGGCATTGCGCAGCGGACCGCAACTCTCCGCGCCGAGCGGCACCGCCGCGCCGTCTTTCGAAAACACCACGCCGTCGGCGCGCCACTCGACCGGAAAGAAATTCATCGTCGGCGAGCCGATGAAGCCTGCCACGAACTGGTTGGCCGGCCGCTCATAGACCGCCTCCGGCGTGTCGTATTGCTGCACCGCGCCGCTCTGCAAAACTACGATGCGGTCGGCCATGGTCATGGCCTCGATCTGGTCATGGGTGACGAAGACCATCGTGGTCTTCAGCTGCTGCGACAATGCCTTGATTTCGGCCCGCACCTGCCCGCGCAGCTTTGCGTCGAGATTGGAAAGCGGCTCATCGAACAGAAAAGCCTTGGGATTGCGCACGATGGCGCGCCCCATCGCCACGCGCTGGCGCTGGCCGCCGGACAATTCCTTCGGTTTGCGGTCGAGATAGGGTTCGATATGCAGCAGCGCCGCGGCGTGCTTCACCCGCGCGTCGATCTCGGCCTTCGGCGTCCCCCGCAGTTCGAGCGCAAAGGACATGTTTTCGTAGACGCGCATATGCGGATAGAGCGCGTAGTCCTGGAACACCATGGCGATATCGCGCTGCGCCGCCGGGATGCCGTTGACGCGTTTGTCGCCGATATAGACCTCGCCCGCCGTGATCGGCTCGAGCCCTGCGATGATGCGGAGAAGCGTGGACTTGCCGCAACCGGAAGGGCCGACAAAAACGACAAACTCGTGATCTGATATCTCGAGGTTGAGATCGGGGATCACGGCAAAGTTGCCGTAGCGCTTGACGAGATTGCGGATCGAGATAGAGGCCATGATCGTCAGTCCAACGCCAGCACGGGCTTGATCAACTCGCCTTTGGCGAAGCGTGCGAAATTTTCCGGCAAACTCGAAAGGTCGAACTCGCCGTCGACGAGGACGCGGTATTCGTCCTTGTAGCGGCGCAGCAGCGCCACGTTCGGCTCGAAATCGGCGATCGGGAAATAAAAGGTGCGGATCATATAAAAGTCCTTGCGGCGGAATACCTTGCCTTCCTCGATGGTCCAGGGCGCGGCGTTCTCGCCGACCAGCACCAGCGCGCCGCGAGGCAGGACGAGCTCGATGCCGAGGTTGCGCGCCGCATGCGCGCCCGAGCACTCCATGATCAGCGCAAAGCGTTTCGAGGTGTCGCCGACCGGGTGCGCTCTTGCGCCGAAGGATTGCGCGATGGCAAGCCGTGTCGCGTTCGGATCGGAGACATGGATGTCGTCATAGCCGAGGCTGCGCAGCGCCAGCACGACGCCAAGCCCGACCGGCCCCGCGCCCATCACCAGAACAGGGCCAGCCTCCTGCGGCGGCACCACGCGGCTGACGAACCGCACGGCGTGGCCCGAGGTGCCGATCACGTCAAGCAGCAGCGGCGCGATACTATCCTCGATGTCGTCGGGGACCTCCAGCAGGCAGTTCTCCGGCACCGGCACATATTCGGCGTAGCCGCCCGGCCGGTTCCAGCCGATCAGGCTCGACACTTCCAGGCACATCTGCGTGTCGCCGCGCTTGCAGGCGGCGCAACGGTCGCAATGCAACGGGATATAGACGGCGCAGCGACGGCCATGCAGGCGATGGCCCGGCTGCTCGACCACGCCGAAGATTTCGTGGCCAGCCGTGAATTCCGCGCCCTTGTGCCAGAGCTTGAAGTCGGAGCCGCATAGCGCCGTGCGCGAGATGCGCACCAGCACCTCGCCAACAGCCACTTCCGGCATCGCCACGCGCTCGATGGTGATGCGTTCATGGCCGTGGAAGACGGCGGCACTCATGATCGAATTGGCTGATGGAGAGACATTCATCGGAGCACCTAACCCTTTACCGCGCCGAGCGTCAGCCCGGAGACCAGCCAGCGCTGAACCAGCGCGGCAAGAACGAGCGGCGGCAGCGCGATCAGCGTCGCCGCCGCCATCAGCGCGCCCCATTGCGTCGAGCCTTCGCCGATGAAGTTGAAGGCCGCCGCGATCAGCGTCTTGCTGTCGCCGTTCGACAGCACCAGCGCGAACAGGAAATAGTTCCAGGAAAATACGAAGGCCAGGATCGCAGCAACCGCGATGCCCGAGCCGACCAGCGGGAGCGCGATGCGCCAGAGAATGCGCGTGATGCTGCAACCGTCGACCTGAGCTGCTTCGAACACGCTGCGCGGGATGCCATCGAAGGACGGCAGCAGCACCCAGATCACGATCGGCAGCGTGATGACGGCGTGGCTGAGAATGAGCGCCGTATAGGAGCCGATCATGCCGACCTGGCGGAACATGACGTACCACGGCAGCAGGAACAGCGTGCCGGGCGCCATGCGCGCCGCCAGCGTCAGGATGGCCGGCCACGAAATCCGGGTCCATGACACGGCGAAGGCCGCGGGGATTCCGAACAAGAGCCCGAGGCTGGTCGAGCCGATGGTGACGATCAGGCTGTTGACCGCATAGCTGACGAACGGCGTCGTCTTCATCAGCTCGACGTAGTTCTCCAGCGTCGGTGAGAAAACAAGCGTCGGCGGATAGGCCGTCACCTCGAACGAAGGCTTTAGCGACGACAGCACCATCCATACCGTTGGCGTCATGATGATGATGCCCGCGAGCACGAGCTGCAGCAGGTTGAGGTGGCGGATCCAGCGATCGGTGGTCGGTGCGTCGGTCATCGCGGCATCTACCAGGCGACCGCGCCGCGCAGGCGGTTGAACGCGAGCACCGCGCCGAACACGATCGCGGTCAGCGTCAGCATCAATGCGCTGGCATAGCCAATGTTGAAGAACTCAAACCCGACCCGGAAGCCGTAGATGTTGAGCGTGTTCGAGGCGTTGCCGGGACCACCCTGGGTCGTGATGTAGATGATGTCGAAGAAGCGCAAGAGATCGACGCTGCGCAGGATGGCTGCGGTGACGATGGTCGGCAGCAGGAGCGGCAGCGTGATGCGCTGGAAGGTCTTGAACGCCGAAGCGCCGTCGATCTGGGCGGCTTCATAGACGCTCGGCGGCAACGACTGCAGCCCACCAAGCACGATCAGCGCGACATAGGGCGTCCACTGCCAGCTGTCGATCAGCGCGACGGTCGGAATGACCCACCTCGGCGAAGCCAGCCACTCCGATGGCGGCAGGCCGAGCGACTGCAGGATGTAGTTTGCCGCCCCGAGCGACGGATCGAGGATCACGAGCCACATCATGCCGGCGACCACCGGCGGCATCATGAAGGGCGAGATGAACATCGACCGCACGATCCCGGGCAGGCGCTTGGCGTGAAACAGAACCAGCGCCAGCCAGACGCCGAACACGAGCTGCAGGACCAGCGAGAGCACATAGAGCGCGATGGTGACCCACAGCCCGTGCCAGAACTCGTAATCGGAGGCGAGCTTGGCGTAGTTCGAAAGGCCCGCAAAGGACTGCTGACCGGTCGACGAAAAGCTCTGGAAGCCGAGCCAGATCGTGTAGACGACCGGGAACGCGATCATCGCGACAGTGAAGATCACCGCCGGCGCCGAGAGCGCCGACAGTTCCAGCTTTTGCCGGTCCTGCGTCAATGTCGCAGCGGCATCCGACATGCTTGTGCTTCCTTTCAGATTGCAGTCGTCGATGTGACGTCGACCGCTACTTTTGCGCGATCAGCGCATCGAGCGCCTTGTCCGCATCGGCACAGGCCTGATCGACGGTCTTCTGCTTCAGGATCAGATCCTGCACCGCCTGGCCGATGAATTCGCGCGATTGCGGATTGGCGACGATCGGGTAGCCGACCTCGGAGGATCCCTTGGTGGCGAGCACGTCGAGCGCGGCCTGCCATTCCTTGCGCACCGGCTCGGCATCGATCCACTTGCGGTATTCAGGATCGTTGGCGACCGCCGGCCGCGGCGGCGCGATCCCCTGCAGCGCCGTGCGCTTCTGAATCTCCGGACTCGTGGCCCATTGCACGAAGTACCAGGCCGCACTCGGCTCCTTGCTGTAGGCGGACACCGCCATGCCCCAGCCGATCGCAGTCGGCACCTGACCGGCCTCGCCCGCCGGGAACGGCGTCAGGCCGGTATCCTTGAGCCGCTCGCCGCCGTCCATCACGGTGCGCAGTTCATTGGAGGATTCGAACGACATCGCGGCGCGGCCGCCGCGATAGAGCGCCGATATCTGCTGGAAGCTGTAGTTGACCACGCCGGGCGGGCCATATTCGCGCAGCAGCCGGCTGTAGGTATCCAGCGTCTCCTTGCCCTTCGCCGAGCAAAGATTGGATTTTCCGTTGGCCATGTAAGTGCCGCCGATATTGTGCAGCATGTTGCTGAAGGTGTAGGCGACCGCGGGCTTCAGCCCGCGCGAGACGAACGGCGTGATGGTACTGTCGCAGGCCTTGATCTTCTGTGCTGCGGCTTCGAGATCCTTGATGGTCGCCGGCTTCTCGACGCCGCACTTCTTGAGGATGTCGGTGCGGTAATAAAGAATGGGCCCCTCGATGTTCATGGGCATGCTGGTCAGCTTGCCGTTGAACGTCCCGGCCTTGAGCAGCGCCTGGCTCAGGCCGGCAAGATCGTAGTCCGTAGCCACCTCGTTCTTCGACATGGCGGAGAGATCGGCATACCAGCCGGAGACGGCGAACTGCTCTCCCTCGCGCGACGGTAGCGTCATGAACACGTCGACCTCGTCGCTGCGCGCATTCATGACGGTGACCAGCCGCTGGCGCATCTGCTGCTCCTGGTAGCCGTCGACCTTGAGCGTTATCCCCGTGAGCTTCTCGAAATCGGCCTTGTAGGTCAGCAGCGCCTGCCCCACGGGATTGTTGTTGGCGAGGAATGTGACGGTCTTGCCCTGGAACTTCTTCCAGTCGAAGTCGGCCGCATTTGCCTGTGCGCTGACGGCGACCACCGCGAGAACCGGCAACGCGACGCGCGCCGCAAACATCCTGGCGTTCATTGAACTCCTCCCTGACCTGGCTTGTCCCGCCTGCTCGGCAGCGCCATTCTGAAACCGTTTACATCCTAAGCGCCACCTCTCGCCTGTCAAGAGAATGGACAATCCATCGATGAATTTGCAGAATTTCCAAACTTGCGTATTTTGTTGGTCAGCCATTTGTGTAACGTTACATCCATCACGCCATGAACCCGCCCGCCACCAGATCATTGAAACAAGGCATTCGTGCCGTCGCGGCGCGGGCCGGCGTATCGACGGCATCTGTCTCGCGCGCGATCAACAATCCCGAAGCGGTGAGCCCCGACTTGCGCGCACGCATCTCGCAAGCGATCGATGCGGTCGGCTACATCCCGCATGCGCCGGCGCGCATCCTGTCGTCGCGCCGCTCGCGCACGCTCGGCGCGATCGTGCCGACCATCGACAACACCATGTTCGCGCGCGGTATCGCCGCGCTGCAGAAATATCTTTCCTCGGTCGGTTACATGCTGCTGCTGACCACCAGCGGCTACGACCTCGACGCCGAGCTGGAGCAGGCGCGCAACCTGATCAGTCGCGGCGTCGATGGCCTGGTGCTGCGCGGCGATTGCCATCACGACGCCTTGCGCAAGATGCTCGCCGACAATTCTGTGCCCTTCATCAATGTCGGCATCTATCGGCCCGATCGTCCCTACCCCTGCGTCGGCACCGACAACGAGGCCGCGGCCTACCGCGCCGCCGCGCATGTCGTTGAACTCGGACATGTCAGGATCGGGGTCGTCTCCGCGCTCCAGCGCAACAACGACCGCGCCAGCGCCCGCGTTGCCGGATTCCGCCGCGCCCTTGCCGAGAGCGGCGTCGAACTGCCGGATAAATGGCATGTCGAGGTGCCCTATACGCTCGACGATGCGCGCGAGGCAGCGCGCTATCTGCTCAGCCTAGATGACCGCCCGACCGCGGTGGTCTGCGGCAACGACGTCATCGCCTACGGCGTGCTGCTGGAAGCTGAGCGCAGCGGCTTCTCGGTGCCGCGTGACCTCTCCGTCGTCGGCTTCGACGATCTCGACTGGAGCCGGCATTTGCGGCCGAGCCTGACCACCATTCATGTCCCCACCGGCGAGACCTGGCAGCGCGCCGGCGAATATCTGGTCCGGCGGCTGGCCGGCGAACAGGCCATCATGCATCACGAAATCGACTACTCGCTCGTCGTTCGCGAGTCGACGGCCCCGCCTGCACCCCTGAAACGACACGGACGATCACGATGACCTCCACCTTCTCGCTGGCCCATGGTTTTCATGCCGTTGTGATCGGCGGCGCCGGCGATATCGGCGCCGCCATCAGCAGCTTGTTCCGCGAGCTCGGCGCGACGGTCACCGCCACCGCCGTCAATGATGCCGATCTTGCCCGGACGCCGCTGCAGCCTCAGGCAGGACTTGAGCTGACGACGCTTGACGTCACCGACGACGATGCGGTCGCGGCGCTTGCGCACCGGCATGGTCGCGTTGACGCGCTGGTCAATTGCGCCGGCATTTTGGCGCGCGACAAGGAATTTGAGATCGAAACCTTCACCAAGGTGCTCGACGTCAATCTGACCGGCACGTTCCGGACCTGCATGGCTTTCCGCCCGCTGCTGGCCAAGAGCAAGGGCTCGATCGTCAACATCGCCTCGATGAACGCAACGCTGGCGCTGCCGCGCATTCCCGCCTATTGCGCCAGCAAAGGCGGCGTCGTGATGCTGACCAAGGCGCTCGCTCTGGCCTGGGCCGAGGAAGGCATCCGCGTCAATGCCGTGGCGCCGGGCTATATCGAGACCTCGATCAATGCCGCCGGCCGATCCGACCGCGCGCATTACCAGCGCATTGCCGACCGCACCGCCTTCAAACGATGGGGGCAGCCGGAAGATGTTGCCGGCGCCGTGGCTTTCCTCTGCATGCCGGCGTCGCAATATGCGACCGGAACGGTGGTCGCAATCGATGGCGGCTTTCTCGCCGGCTAATCAGGCACCTACGGGAATCAATGAAGCTTGTTTCCTCCCGCCGCCGACGACCGGGTTACCGGATCGCCGTTGCCGGACAAGACCTGGGCCGCGCCGCCGATGCCGCGCCGGAACGCCTCATCGAAGGTGACGCCGCGAACCTGCCAACGGTGCGGCTGGCCGCCCCAGTCCATCTGCCACTGCGTGGCCCAGCCGAGATCCCGATCGTTCCAGACCAATCGCCCAACCAGAACGACTTCGCCACCCTGCTCGGCCGCAATCGGCGCCAGCGCCGGGAATGGCGCCGTCCTGAGCTCCGCGCCCGTGATGTTCGACTTCGCCAACGCCGCCGTGCCCGGCAGCACAATGTCCATGCCGCGCTTGTCAGCCGCGGCGAGCAACGCGTCGCGCTGCAGGTCGGACTGGGTTCCATCTGTTGTCACGATATAGTTCCTTGCGCCTTGTTCCATCTCGACAAAGACGGCAAGGCGCGGACGATGTGAAAGCCAGGGCTTGAGGCCAAGCGTCTTGAGAATGTCGTCGATCTTGCTTTCCTCGAACTCCACGGTGAGATCGTAGGGCCGGTCGCGGGTACCCTGCTCGTCCCGAATGGGCTTGCCAGAAAACTGGTCGCGATAGCTGAAGCCCGTGACGAAACTTTTTGCTTTCGATTTGTAGGCTGCCAATCGCGGATCGCCACTGAGCTTCAGTGCGCCTGACGCCTTGATGAGGACGTCCTCCAGACAGACGGCAAAGCCAAAAATGCGGTTCGCCTCGCCCTGGCCCGTCACGGTGACCTTCGCACGATAAAGATCAGCTCCCGCGGCGGCCACGGTGCCGGCGCACCAGGTCAGGGCGGTTGCCATAAATATCCTGATAATCGCGCGGGCCGTACCACGGCCCATTCCGATAGGCCGGCGTCTCGTCCTGTGCAGATCGGCCATGACGATGCCTCCGCGGTTCCGCATCGAAGATGCTCTTCTCTTCAAACATTCGTTCGTTTTTGCGGAAAGGCAAACTTTCCGAGTGCAAGGCCGCACCACGGAAACGGCAAAGCTCGTCACCGTTTGGATCGAGGTCGCGAGCGGACCCGTCGAGATGACTGCTCTTGCAGAGGTTCAAGCTGGCACTCGAGCCGCATTCCGGTCACGGGTTTGAGTCCTGCGGCACTCGTCAGCGAAATCAGAGACTTATTGCTTCGTCTTCACAGCTTGCGCTGCTGAATCAGCGCTCGCAAATCACTGCAAGTCTCGTCGCGGCGCAGCATGCAAAATGAGACTACCGGTCAAGTTGCGGAGGGTGAAGTTGCGCGCGCCGGCCCTGTCATCAGCTAGGTTTTCGTCCGGCGGTTCCGATCGCAATGCAATCCGGCTACACGACACGCAGCCGGCATCGACCGCATGGCGATTCCTGGAACGACCTGACGATACAGGACCTACCGATACAAAATCTGGCAATACAAAAACCGGCGATACAAGGGAGGGGTTCGATGATTAAAAGCTGTGCGGGATTGGTCGCGCTGAGCAGTCTGTTGCTTTCCGGCGCCGCCTTAGCTCAAGAGAAGATCAAGGTCGGCGTCACCGCGACGCTCGAAGGCACCTATACGGTGCTCGGCGAGGACGGAATACGCGGCCATCAGACGGCGATCAATACGCTCGGCAAGAAGGTCGGCGACAAGGAAATCGAATTCATTATCGCATCGACCGATGCCACGCCCGACTCCGCGGTTCGCGCCGTGCGCAAGCTGATTGAACAGGACAAGGTCCAGATCCTGCTTTCACCCTTGTCCGGCGACGAAGGCATCGCGGTCAAGAACTTTGCCAAGACGCGCCCCGAGTTGACCTTTGTGAATGCCGCCTCCGGCGCGCAGGAAACGACTTATGTCGACCCGGCGCCGAACTTCTTCCGCTACAATATGGACGGCGCCCAGTGGCAGGTCGGCCTCGGCAAATACGCTTACGACACCAAGCGTTACCGAAAGATCGCAACCGTCGGCGAAGACTATTCGTTCATCTACACCCAGGTGTTCGGACTGGTACTGGAGTTCTGCGGCGCCGGCGGACAGGTCACCAATCGGCAATGGGTGCCGCTCGGTACCAAGGACTTTGCGTCCGTCATTGCCGCGCTGCCCGACGATGTCGATGCGATCTATCTCGGCCTCGGCGGTGCGGACGCCGTCAACTTCCTGAACCAGTATCAACAGGCCGGCGGCAAGGCGCATCTGATGGGCGGCTCGATCATGGTCGACCAGACCATCCTCTCCGCCAAGGGCAACGCCAAGAATGCGCTGCTCGGCACCATCGCGGCGAGCGGCCAGGCCGATACCTGGGAGGATCCAGGCTGGCAGAAGTTCGTGAAGGCCTATCAGGATGCTTTCCCGCCGAACAAGCGGTTCCCGAGCCCCTCGCTGCTCGCCACCAACTACTACAACTCGACGATGGCGCTGATCCTTGGGCTGCGTCAGGTCAACGGCGATCTCAGCAACAACCAGGCGAAACTCAAGGAAGCCCTCGCCAAGATCGAGCTCGACGCGCCCAACGGCAAGATCAAGCTCGACTCCAACCGTCAGGCGATCGGAACCAACTTCGTCACCGAAGTGGTGGATGACGGCAAGGGCGCCTTGTTCAGCAAGGTCGTGAAGGTGATCCCGAACGTGAATCAGACCCTGGGTTACGACCCGGCGGTCTTCTCCAAGATCGGCCTTCCAAGCCGAACGGTTCCGGAGTGCAAGAAGTACTGAGTTCTTCGCATTTGCGAACGGGCCCCGGCCACGCGCCGGGGTCCGGACGGGATCCGGCGGATTGTGATCTTCCCTTGCATTCTCGCGGTGGATGTTGAACGCTGGTCGAAAAGACAAGAACATCCCGCGGGAGGGAAGGCATGAGCAAGGCTCTGGCCGTCTTCCACGGCCGGTTCGGTCGCGCGACGGTCTATCAGTTGAACCGCCCCTTCAACATGCACGCGCATCGCGAAGGGCATCTGATTTTTCATGTCGGTGGAACGCCAGCCCGCATTGATGTGTGCGATGAGCGATGGCTTCTCACAGAAGACTCCATTGTTGCGATCAACCCTTGGGAACCACACAATTTTGTTCCGACGGATATGGAGAACGGGGCAATCTTCTTCGTGCTCTACGTCAACGCCGAATGGTTCGCTCCCGATGCGGCGCGGGCCCACAGCCTGCGGTTCGGCCGCACCTGTTTCAAGCGTACGGTTGCCCTCGACCGACATATCAGGCGAACCGCCGCGCTGGTCTGCGGCGCACCGTCGTTAAGCAGCCTCGATTGCGAACTAAGGCAGTTGATCGACGGTTGCCATGACGAGAGCTGGCAGAGTTCCGAGCCGGTGCAGGAGACGCGCACCGCCGCCGCCGTCACTGATTTTCGCGTCCGCAAATCCATCAAGCTGATGTCCGAAAGCCCGGGCGCGGAGATCGAACTGGATTCGATCGCACGGGAGGCCGGCCTGTCGCGTCCGCATTTCTACCGGCTGTTCCGCACCCAGACCGGTGTCACCCCGAACCTCTATCTCAATACACTGATCATGGAACAGGCACTGGACGCCTTGGTCGCGACCGAGGTGCCGATCGCCGATATCGGCTTCGATCTTGGCTTCTCTTCCCAGAGCGGTTTCACGCGCTTCTTCGCCGCCAATGTCGGGATGGCGCCGACGGAATACCGCCGCGCCGCCAAAGTCTTGCGTCCCTGAGCGTATCAGGCGCGAAAAGATACTGACAATCAAGTGCAAGGTTTGCGGCGCCGTTAGGATGCCCTGAAAACGCGAGCCGAAACGGCCGCGGCGTCTGGGAGGACGGTATGGCGACGGCCGGGCTTTTACCGTGACAGGATTCATCGAACGCCATCCGGCATGGGCGCTGATCCTGCTGATCGCGGTCGCGGTGATGCTGTGGCTGATCCTTGCCGTGTGGCCGCCCGGCCTCGAAGAGGCGATCGGCAGGAAGCGGGTCTTTCTCAACGCCGTCTTCAACGGCATCACGCTCGGCAGCCTCTACTTCCTGGTGGCCAGCGGCTTCACCCTGATTTTCGGCCTGATGCGCAACGTCAATCTGGCGCATGGTTCGCTCTATCTGTTCGGCGGCTACATCGGTTACGCCATCAGCACCTGGACCGGCTCCTGGGTGCTCGGTTTCATCATCGCGTTTATCGGTGTGGCGCTGGTCGGCGTCGTCCTGCAAATCGTCGTCTTCCGCCGCATGGAGGGCGAGGATCTGCGCCAGACCATGGTCACGATCGGGCTTTCGATCGTATTTGCGGACCTGATGCTGTGGGTATTCGGCGGCGATTTCTATCAGATCCAGACCCCGAACTGGCTGGTCGGCCCGATCGAATTGCCGCTAGTCACCGCGGTCAAATCGTCGGGCGAGGCGGTCTATCTGCGCTATCCGATGGTGCGGCTCGTGATCTTCGTCGCAGCGGTGGTGATCGGCATCGGGATGTGGCTGGCGCTCAATCGAACCCGCGTCGGGATGATGGTGCGCGCCGGCGTCGATGATCGCGACATGCTGGCCGCGACCGGCGTGCCGATCCAGCTCGTCTTCGTCGTCGTGTTCGCGCTCGGTGCCGGGCTTGCCGGCATCGCGGGCGTCGTCGGCGGAACCTTTCAGTCGCTTTCGCCCGGCGAAGATACCCGCTTCCTGCTGGCTTCCCTCGTCGTCGTCATCGTCGGCGGCATGGGATCGATCCCGGGAGCGGCGCTCGGCGCCGTTATCATCGGCCTCGCCGAGCAGCTTGGCTCCGTCTACATCCCGACCTACGCGATCGTGGTGACTTTCCTCATCATGGTGCTGGTGCTGGCGCTGCGGCCGCAGGGCCTATTGGCGAGGCGCTGACATGTCGCTGGTCCAGGGCGCGCATCAAGAGACCAGTCGGGTAGCATCAGCGCGGGCGGCGTTGCTGGCGTGGCCGGAATTCAACAAGCCGGCCGTCTGGTTGGTGGCGGTGATCCTCCTGATCATGCCGTTCATCGCCAGCGGCTTCTTCCTGATCGAGATCTTCGCCACGACGCTGATCCTCGGGACCATCGCGCTGAGCCTGATGTTCCTGGCGGGCTATGGCGGCATGGTCAGCCTGATGCAGCTCACCATCGCCGGCTTTGCCGCCTACATGGTCGCGGTGTTCGGCATGAGCGCCAACACCAATATCAGCCTCGGCTGGCCGTGGTGGCTCGCAACACCGATGGCGCTGGTGCTCGCGACCATCTTCGGCACGCTCGGTGGTGCGCTCGCGGTGCGCACCGAGGGCATCTACACCATCATGATCACGCTCGCGATCGGTGCGGCCTTCTACTATTTCACCAATCAGAACTGGCCGATCTTCGGCGGCCACACCGGCATCAACACCATCGCCACGCCGAAATTCTGGGGTGTCGACTGGCGCGCCGACGTCCCCTACTACTACGTCACGCTGGGCGTCGCGGCGTTTTGCTATTTCGCCGTTCAATATGTCTCGCGCGCCCCGTTCGGCCTCGCACTGCAGGGCGTGCGGGACAATCCCCGCCGCATGGCGGCGCTCGGCTTCAATGTCAACGCACACCGCGTGGCAGCCTACGCCTTCGCATCCTTTATCGCCGCGCTCGGCGGTGTGCTGCAGGTCTGGAACTACCGGCAGATCTCGCCCGGCTCGGTCAGCGTCGGCGCCTGTATCGATATCCTGATCATCGCCGTGGTCGGCGGCATCACCCGTCCCATCGGCCCTTTCATCGGCGCCTTCATCTTCGTCATCCTGCGCACCTTCGCGCTCGATCTGCTGGTCAAGTTCGGGCTCGACGGCAACCGCTTCCGGCTGCTGATCGGTCTCGGATTCCTCGCCATCGTGTTCTGGTCGTCGGACGGTGTGATTGGACTCTGGGAGCGATGGCGCCGCCGCGCAACCGCGCCCGACAAACGCGCAAGCGGAGGCCACGGTCATGGATAGCGCCGCGCCACGCTTTTCAGCGGTCGGTTCCGGCGCCGCGCTCGAGCTGCGCGGCGTGACGCGGCTGTTCGGCGCGCTCGCGGCGCTGACCGACGTCACCATCACGGTTCGCCCGGGAGAACGCCGCGCCGTGCTCGGCTCCAACGGCGCCGGCAAGACCACGCTGTTCAATTGCGTGACCGGCGACTTTCCGCCCTCCTCCGGCACCATCCGCTTCTTCGGCGAGGACATCACTCACTTCCCGCCTTACGAACGCATCAGGCGCGGCCTGCGCCGAACCTACCAGATATCGGCGCTGTTTCCCGGTCTGACGGTGCGGGACAATGTCTACCTCGCCTGCCGCGGCGTCTCCCGCGGGCGATTTTCTCCGCTGCGTCCGGGCGCGAACGACGCCCTCATGCATGCGGCCGAGGCGCTGATCCAGGCGGTGCATCTGGCGGCGGTCCGGGAACAGTTGGTCGCGGAACTGGCGCATGGCCAGCAGCGGCAGCTCGAGATCGCGCTCGCGCTCGCCGGCGCCCCGCGCTTCATCCTGTTCGACGAACCGGCCGCGGGCCTATCCCCCACCGAGCGGCGCGAACTGATCGAGATCCTGACGTCGCTGCCTGCCCATATCGGCTACATCATCATCGAGCACGACATGGATGTCGCGTTGCGCGTCGTCGAAAGCGTCACGATGATGCACAACGGCCGCGTCTTCAAGGAAGGCCTGCCGCACGAGATCGAAGCCGACCCCGAGGTCCAGGAACTCTATCTGGGGGCCGGTCATGAGTGAGGTCCGCCGCGCCGCGCCTGCCCTCGAAGTCAGGGGCCTCGACGTCTATTACGGCCATTCCCATGCCCTGCAGGGCGTCGACCTGACTTTGGACTCAGGCGTGTTCTCGGTGGTCGGCCGCAACGGCATGGGCAAGACCACGCTGTGCAAGACCATCATGGGCCTGTTGCGGGCAAGCGGCGGTTCGGTTCGCGTTCGCGGCGAGGACATCACCCGCCTCAGCTCGGCGCGGATCGCGAAGGCAGGCGTCGGCTATGTTCCGCAAGGCAGACGGCTGTGGCGCTCGCTCAGCGTTTCCGAGCATTTGAGCCTCGCCGCCGGAATGCGGCGCGGGCCGTGGACCATCGATCGCATCTACGAGACGTTTCCCCGCCTTGCCGAACGCAAGGACCATGGTGGCGGCCAGCTCTCGGGCGGCGAACAGCAAATGCTGGCGATTTCGCGCGCGCTTCTCACCAATCCGCATCTGCTCATCATGGATGAGCCAACCGAAGGGCTTGCGCCTGTTATCGTCGCCCAGGTCGAGGAAATGCTGGTGCGCCTCGGCGAGGACGGCGATATGTCGGTGCTTGTGATCGAGCAGAATATCGGCGTCGCCACCGCGATCTCGAAAAAAGTCGCGATCATGGTCAACGGCCGCGTCAATCGCATCATCGACTCCGCGCGCCTGGCGGCCGACCGCGAGCTGCAGCAACGGCTGCTTGGTGTTGGCGTCGTTGGAGTCCACGCCGAGCTGGACACGGATATCGAAGCCGCCGATGCGAGCACCGCGGCTGAGGCGCGTCCGGCGCCGCCGCGCGCCGCGGGCACAGCCCCAATCCGCGTCTATATCTCCAATCCCACCCTGCCGACGCGGTGGTCGCAGCCGGCGCCGATTGCGCGCATCGAGGCCGCAGCGCGCACGCTTTCGACGGGCGTTACGCGGATCGAAGACGTTGCCCGGCAAAGACGCCCGGCCGGCGCTTCTGTACAAGGCGCATCCGGGCCACCCGTCGTCCTCGTCGCCGGCACGCTCGATACCAAGGGCGAGGAGCTGCGCTTCATTCGCGACGTGATCGCCGGACAGGGCTTGCGGACGCGTCTGGTCGACGTATCAACCAGCGGCAAGCTCTCCACCTGCGACGTCTCCGCCCAGGAAATCGCGCTGAATCACGGCCGCGGCGGGTCTGCTGTGTTCGGGTCCGACCGCGGCGCGTCGGTGACGGCGATGGCGGACGCGTTCGCCAACTGGCTGCGCCGCCAGGGCAATGTCGCAGGCATCATTTCGGCAGGCGGCTCCGGCGGTGCTTCGCTGGTCGCGCCCGCCATGCGCGCGCTTCCCGTCGGTGTGCCGAAACTCATTATCTCATCGGTCGCTTCCGGAGATGTCGGTCCCTATGTGGGGCCAGCCGATATCACGATGATGTATTCGGTCACGGACGTGCAGGGCCTCAATTCGATCTCGCGCGCCGTGCTTGCCAATGGCGCCAACGCCATCGCCGGCATGGTGAAGGCGCGTCTGGACAATCAGGCCAAAACCGAACGCAACGCGCCGGCCGATCTGCCGGCGGTCGGCATCACCATGTTCGGCGTGACGACGCCGGCCGTGCAGAAGATCGCGGCCGACCTGCGCAACGATTTCGAATGCCTAGTCTTCCACGCCACCGGCGTCGGCGGCCGCTCGATGGAAAAGCTGGTCGATTCCGGAATGCTCGCCGCCGTCATCGATCTCACGACGACAGAAGTCTGCGATCTCCTGATGGGCGGCGTGTTTCCCGCCACCGACGACCGCTTCGGCGCGATCATCCGCAGCCGCCTGCCCTTCATCGGCTCTGCCGGCGCGCTGGACATGGTCAATTTCGGCGCGCCCGACACCATCCCCGAGCGCTATGGCCAGCGTAAGTTCCACGTTCACAATCCGCAGGTGACCTTGATGCGCACCACGCCGGAGGAGAACGAGCGCATCGGGCGCTGGATCGGCGACAAGCTCAACCGGATGGATGGGCCGGTGCGCTTCTTCCTTCCGGAAGGCGGCGTCTCCGCGCTCGACGCGCCCGGTCAGCCGTTCTGGGATCCGGAGGCCGACGCTGCACTGTTCACCGCGCTGGAACGCAGCGTGCGCCAGACCAGCAACCGTCAGCTCATCCGCGTCAAGCGCCACATCAACGAACCCGAATTTGCATCCGCCATCGTCAACGCGCTCCGTCCTCTGGTCGGCCGCCCGGGGACCCGTCGGAAAGTCGCGAGGTGACCATGGCGAAGTTCGAACGTTCAGCCATCCTGAAGAAGTTTCGCACCATGGCCGCCAAGGGCGAGCCGATCGTCGGCGGCGGCGCCGGCACTGGACTGTCAGCCAAATGCGAGGAAGCCGGCGGCGTCGACCTGATCGTCATCTATAATTCCGGCCGCTACCGCATGGCCGGCCGCGGCTCGCTTGCCGGAATGATGCCTTATGGCGATGCCAACGCGATCGTCGTGGAGATGGCCGGCGAAGTGCTTCCAGTCGTCACGAAGACGCCGGTGCTGGCCGGCGTCAACGGCACCGACCCATTCCGCGACATGGACCTTTTCCTGGACCAGTTGAAGGCGCTGGGTTTTGCCGGTGTGCAGAACTTTCCAACCGTCGGGCTGATCGACGGCGTATTTCGCGCCAATCTCGAGGAGACCGGAATGTCCTATGCGCTGGAGATCGACATGATCGCCAAGGCGCGTGACAAGGACATGTTGACGACGCCTTATGTATTCAGCGAAAGCCAGGCGACCGCGATGGCGATCGCTGGCGCCGACATCATCGTCTGCCATCTCGGCCTGACCACCGGCGGTGCGATCGGCGCGCAGACCGCGCTAAGGCTCGAAGACTGCCCGGAACAGATCGACACCTGGGCGGCGGCGGCGCTCTGCGTCAATCCGGACATATTGGTGCTAGCCCATGGCGGTCCCATCGCCGAGCCTGATGATGCCGACTTCATCATGAAACACACGCGCAAGTGCCACGGCTTCTACGGCGCCTCCTCGATGGAGCGCCTGCCGGTGGAGCGGGCGCTGACGGAACAGGTTCGTAAATTCAAGGCGATCGGCGCGCGGTAAACGCCGGGAGCAAAGGGAGGAAAAGATGTCGGGGACTCTGGTTGGCGAATTGATTCTCTGGCTGATCGTTGCGATCGTCGTGATCGCCATCGTCGTCTATATCGTGAACTGGCTCTACCACCGTTCGTCGAAGGAAGTGTCCTTTGTGCGAACCGGTCTGCTCGGCGAGCGCGTCGTGATCAATGGCGGCGCCTTTGTGCTGCCCTTCATTCACGACTTTACGCCCGTCAACATGAACGTGTTGCCGATGGGCATCGTGCGGGCCAAGCATGACGCCGTGATTACCCGCGACCGCATGCGTATCGACATCGAGGCAGACTTTTACGTGCGCGTGCAGCCGACCCGCGAGGCCGTCGCGATCGCCGCCGCCACGCTCGGGCGGCGCACGCTCGAGCCTGAGCAGTTGCACGCCCTGCTCTCCGGCAAGTTCGTCTCCGCCATACGTTCAGTGGCCGCCGAAATGACCATGGAGCAAATGCACGAGCAGCGCGGCGAATACGTCACGCGGCTCAAGGCCGCCGCCGCCGAGGCGTTGGCCCAGAACGGCCTCGAACTCGAATCCGTCGCCATCACCGACCTCGACCAGACCGATCTGGAATACTTTAATCCATCGAACCGGTTCGACGCCGAGGGCCTGACCCGCCTGATGGAGGACATCGAGGCCAAGCGCAAGCTGCGCAACGACATCGAACAGGATTCGATGATCAAGATCCGCACCCGCAACCTCGATGCCGAGCGCCAGGCGCTGGAGATCGAGCGCGAGAGCGAGACCGCCCGCCTCGAACAGGAACGCGACATCGAGATGCGCCGCGCGCTGCAGCGCACCGAGGTAGCGCGCGAGCGCGCGCTGCGCGAAACCGAGGCCGAACAGGCGCAGATTTCCGCCCGCGAAACAATTGAGAAGGCGCGCATCGCCAACGAACAGTCGATTGCCGAAGCCCGCATCTCCTCAGAACGCGAGACCCGTCACCGCGAGATCGAGCGCACCCGCGCGGTAGAAGAAAAGGAACTGCTGGCGCGCGAGGATATCGAAAAGGCCAAGATCGCCAACCAGCGCGCGGTGGATACTGCCCGCATCGCCTCCGAGCGCGAGGTGCGGCAGCGCGACATCGAGCGCACGCGGTCGGTCGAGGAAGCCGAGATCACGGCACGCGAAGCGGTCGAGAAGGCGCGCATCCAGCAGGATCGTTCGATCACGGACGCGCGGATCGCCAACGAGGAGGAAACCCGAAGGCGCGAGATCGAGCGCACCCGCGCAGTCGAGGAAGCCGAGATCGCGGCGCGCGAGGCCACTGAAAAGGCGCGCATCGCCCAGACCACGATCGTCAATGTCGAGCGTATCGCCTCCGACGAGCGCACCCGGTCGCTGGAAATTGCGCAGGTTCGCACCATTCAGGAAGCGGAGATCGAGGCGCAAAAGGCCGTGGAAGCCGCGCGGATCGCCCGCGAGCGGATGCTGGCGGCGGAGCGGATCGGCGCCGAGCACGCTACGCGCAAACTGGAAATCGAGCGCAACCAGGCGCTGGAAATCGCGGGCATCACGGCGCGTGAAGCAACGGAAGCCTCACGTATTGCCCAGGAAGAGCGCGTTCGCTCGCTCGAAATCGCGCGGAACCGCGCTGTCGAAGAAGCCGATATCGCCTCACGCGAAGCGATCGAGGCGGCACGCATTGCCCAGGAAAAGGTGATCGCCGCCCAGCGCATCCGGGCCGAGAAGGAAACCAGGGGGCTCGAGATCGACCGCACCGAATCGATCGAGGCCGCCGAACTCAAGCGGCGTGATGCGATCGAACGGCGGCGCGTCGAGGTCGAACTGGCGTTGGAGGCCGAGCGTATCGCCTCGTCAAAGACCCGCGAGGTGCTCAATATCGACCAGAAGAAGGCGGTCGAGATCGCCGACGAGGAGCGCGTGATCGCGCTCGCCGCCAAGCGCTCCGAACGGATCGATGCCGACCGCCAGGTCAAGCAGGCCGAGATCATCGCGCGCAAGGAAGTCGAGACTACCGATGTCTCCCGCGAACAGGCCCTCGAAGCCGCGCGGCTCGCTCGCCGGCGCGCGATCGAACAGCTCGAGGTCGCCCGCGTCCAGGCGCTGCAGGAAGCCGAGATCGCCTCCCGCGAGGAAGTCGAGCGGGCGCGCATCGCCTCCGACCGCGGCCTTGACGAAGCGCGCATCGGCCGCGAGCGCGACCTGCGCAAGCTGGAGGTCAATCGCGAGAAGGAAGTCGAAACGGCGCTGATGGAAAAGGCCATCGCCCTTTACCAGAAATCTCTCGAGGAATCGGCCGCCAAGGTGGCAGCCGAGGATGCGCGCGCGGGGGCAACCGAGGCAGCCGAGCGCGTCGTCACCGCCCGCGACAGCGAGATCGCCAAGCGCCAGAAGACCATCGAGGTGCTGCTGGCGGAGAAGCGAGCCGAGGAAACCCGTATCGGGGCCGAGGCCGAGCGCGTGCGCGCCGCCGTCGAGGCCGAAGCACAGCGGCTGCTCAACGAAGCCGAGAACGTGCTCACCGACCAGGCACGCTACTCGCTGTTCCGCCGCAAGCTGCTCGACCGCATCGAGGGCATCGTGCGCGAGAGCGTCAAGCCGATGGAGAAGATCGAGGGCATCCGCATCCTTCAGGTGGACGGACTCAACGGCGGTGGCGGCGGGGGCAATGGCGGCCGCAGCGCCACCGACGAGGTGATCGACTCGGCGCTGCGTTACCGGGTGCAGGCGCCGCTGATCGACTCGCTCCTGGCCGATATCGGCGTCGAGGGCGGAAGCCTTGCCAGGATGCCCGGCCTCATTCGCGAGGCGCGCGACATGCAGGGCATCAAGGAAGCCACGCGCAAGGGCGGTCCGAGCAAGCCCGACGCGCCGCCTGCCACCCCCGGCGAGCCCGCCCCCGAGCGCGGACCGCGCAAGAAAGGGTAAGAGCACGCTATGGCACGGGTCTACGTTTCCACCGTCGTCAACGCCCGCAACGACCGCGTCTGGGCGCGCGTGCGCGACTTCAACGGGATGCCGAACTGGCATCCCGCTATCGCGGAGAGCCGCATCGAGGGCGGCGAGCCCGCGGACAAGATCGGATGCGTGCGCGACTTTCGCCTGCGCAACGGCGACCGCATTCGCGAAAAGCTACTCGGCCTCTCCGACTACGACATGTTCTGCACCTACTCCATCCTGGAGTCGCCGATGGGCGTGGAGAACTACGTCGCGACCCTGCGGCTAACGCCGGTGACCGACGGCGACCAGACCTTCCTCGAATGGACCGCCGAGTTCGACTGTGCGCCCGAGCGCGAGAACGAACTCGTCAGCAATATCGGGACCGGCGTATTCCAGGGCGGCTTCGATGCGCTCAAGCGTGCTTTCGGAGGCTAGCGTGCCGCATATCGTCAAAAGCACCATTCTCGACGCGCCGACCGGCGCGGTCTGGAATGTGCTGCGCGATTTCAACGGCCACGACCGCTGGCATCCCGCGGTGGCAACCAGCACCATCGAGCGCGCGCAGGCTTCCGACAAGATCGGCTGCGTGCGCCGCTTCAAGCTACAGGACGGCTCGGAGCTGCGCGAGCAACTGCTGGCCCTTTCGGACCTCGAACAGACCTTCAGCTATTGCCTGCTCGATACACCGATCCCGATGTTCAACTATGTCGCCCATATCCGCCTGCTGCCGGTCACCGACGGCGACCGCACCTTCTGGCATTGGGAATCCAGGTTCACCACGCGGCCCGCGGATACCGAGCGGCTGACGCAGATGGTCGCGGAACAGATCTATCAAGCCGGCTTCGATTCCATTCGCCGGCACCTGAAGGAGGCCGCATGAACGTGGAGGCGAAGCCATGCCCGTGACGGTGAAGACATTCGCGAGTTCTGGCGAGGCGGCATCGGCATTGTCGTCCGACCGCAGCGCGCGCTATCTCGGCGGCGGTACGCTGGTGATGCGCGCCCTCAACGAGGGCGATATCTCGATCTCGACGGTGGTGCGTGCGACCGATCAGGCGCTATCCCGCATCGACGTGGCGAGTTCGCGGATCACGATCGGCGCCGGTGTCACCTTCGCCAGGATCCTGGCCGAACGCCATCTAGCGTTTCTGCACGCACCGGCACGTTCGATCGGCGGACCGGCAGTCCGCAATATGGGCACGGTGGGTGGCAATCTGTTTGCACTTAGCCCCTACGGCGATTTCACCGTCGCGCTGCTGGCGCTCGACGCGACCATCTCCGTCCAGGGTGGGCTCGGCGCGCGCGACATGCCAATCGAGGAGTTCCTCCAATCCCGCGAACGCCAGAGCGGCGCGCTGGTGCTGGCCGTCTCCTGTGCACAGCCCGCGAGCGCCGACGCCTTCCGCTATCGCAAGATCGCCCGCATCAAACCGAAGGGCGGCTCGGTGATCACGATTGCCGCTTACCTGCCCGTTAGCGGCGGCCGCATATCGGGAGCCCGCATCGCGCTTGGCTCGATGGCCGCGACGCAGATTCGCGCACGGGCCGCCGAACGCGCGCTGGAGGGACGCGCACTCGACGATGCGGCGATCAGCGCTGCGGCTGCGGCCGCAACGGAGGGCGCATCACCTGCGGACAACGCCCTTGGCAGCGCCTGGTATCGCCGCGAGATCGTCGGCGTCCATCTTCGCCGCCTGCTGTCCGGCCTGGAGTAAGCACGTCATGACCAAGACCCCGCTCCAGTTTCGTCATAACGGCCGCGACGTCGCTGTGTTCGTGGACGGCGGCGTCAATCTCCTGGTCGCCCTCCGCGAATTGATCGGCGACATGACGCCGAAATTCGGCTGCGGCCAGGGTGGCTGCGGCGCCTGCAGCGTGCTGATCGACGGCGAACTGCATCTCTCCTGCCTGACGCTGGCGGAAACCGTCAGCGGCCGCTCGATCGAGACGCTCGACGGAATGAAAGACGGTCCCAACCTGCATCCGCTGCAGCGCGCCTTCATGGAGCAATTCGCGGCACAGTGCGGCTACTGCACGCCGGGCATGCTGATGGCAGCGAAGGCGCTGCTCGATCGCAATCCCTTGCCGACCCGCGCCGAAATCATCGAAGCAATCTCGGGCAATATCTGCCGCTGCACCGGCTACGAGCCGATCATCAACGCCATCCTCGCCGCCGCCACGAGCGGACGCGCCCGCGCCTAGAGGAAACCGCCATGCTGGAATTGCGCAAGGACATCTTCGCCGACGAGCGCGACGATAACTTAAAAGAGATCGGAAAAGGCACGCAGCGCCAGGACATGCTCGGCCATGTCACGGGCACCTCGACCTATTTCGACGATCACAAGCTGCAGGGCATGCTCCATCTCAAGGTGCTGCGCAGCCCGCACGCTCATGCCCGCCTGCGCCGGATCGACACTATGGAGGCGGAACGTGCCCCCGGCGTGCGGCGCATCATCCGCGGTGCCGATGTGCCGGTCAATCTCAACACGTTGCTGAGCCTGATCAACTTCGGCAAGGACGATGAGCCATCGCTGGCGGTCGACAAGGTGCGCTACAAGGGCGAGCCGATCGTCGCTGTCGTCGCCGACAGCCCGCGGGAGGCCTATGAGGCGCTCGCGAAAGTGCGGGTCGATTATGATCCGCTCCCAGCGGTGTTCGACGTCGAGGAGGCGCTGAAACCCGGCGCGCCTGTCGTCAACGAGACCTACCCCAAGAACACCTTCACCTATCACGACGTCTACGATCACCAGAAGCTGCGCTTCGGCGACGTCGAGCGCGGTTTCGCCGAGGCCGATCATGTGCTCGAACAGCGCTACCAGATGTCGCCGATCGAGCATGCGCCGACCGAAACCAACGGCTCGATCGCGGCCCCCGATACCAACGGGCGCTATGTCGTCTACACCTCGACGCAGGCGTTGTTCTTCTCGCTCGATACCTGCGCGAAAATCCTCGATGTGCCCTCCAACACCTTCCACTTCATCGGCGGGACCGTCGGCGGCGGTTTTGGCGGCAAGGTGGACACGCTCACCGAGCCGCTCGCCATTCTCGGCGCGATGCTGACCGGGCGCCCGGTGCGTTATCAGCTCGGCCGCGAGGAGGAGATGCAGTTCGGCTCGCCACGCGGCGCCGAGCGGATCTATATCAAGGACGGCGTGATGCGCGACGGCCGCATCGTCGCGCGCAAGATCCGCGCCTATTTCGACAGCGGCGCCTATACAAGGCTTTCAAGTTACGCCGTCGTCAAATGCGTCGCCCACCTGCCCGGCCCCTACACGATCCCGAACGTCCATGGCGACGTCTACTGCGTGTTCACCAACCGCACGCCCGCGACCGCGATGCGCGGCTTCGGCGTCACCGCGATGGACTTTGCGCTCGAATGCCAGATGGACAAGCTCGCTCATCTCGTCAGCATCGACCCGATGGAGTTTCGGATTCTCAACGCCTATCGCGACGGCGACATGAAGGCACACCGGCGTGAGGCCAAGAACACTGCACTGATCGAATGCGTCCAGGTCGCGGCCGAAAAGGCCAAATGGCCGCTTCGCGAAGAGGTCAAGCGCATGTCCTCGCGCACGGACGGCGGCGGCAGCCGGGCGGCGATATCGCCGACGCCGCTTGAACCTGTTCCGCAACGCGCCGCGGCATCGCAGCAGCGAACCACTTACGATCGTGCGCCCGCTGCAACGACCCAGCAACCGCCGCCCCCCACGCCGGCGCCACCTCCCCCAAGGCCGCCATCGCCCTCGCATGGCGCTACCCGCTTCTCCTCCGTCTTCGGCACCAGGAGGCGCTGACCATGGCCAAGCATCGCGGACGCGGCATCGCCTCGATCAACTATCCCATCGGCATGAACCTCGGCGGCGACCCCAGTCAGGCGCTGGTTCATTCCAACCCCAGCGGCAAATTCACGGTGTCCCTGTCGTCGATCGACCTCGGCCAGGGCATGAAGTCAGTGACGCGGCAGATCTGCGCGGAGACGCTCGGCGTGCCGGTCGAAGACGTCTATGTCGACACGGCTGACTCCGACACCGGCCCGCACTGCATGGGTTCGTTCGCCTCGCGCGGCACCCATCGCGTCGGCAATGCTGTCATGGCGGCGGCCAAGGAAGCGCGCGGCGTCATGATGGAGGCGGCCGCCGAGGAACTGGAGGTCAACGCCGCCGATCTCGACACCGACGGGCGCGGCAACATCCACGTCAAGGGCGCGCCGCACCGCTCGATCTCCACCAAGGACGTCGCCATTGCCGCGCAGTTCAAGCAAGGCAAGACGATATCGGGGCGCGGCATCTTTCTGGTGCCGCTGTCCGAGGTCAATCCCGAGACCGGCGAAATGTCGCCTGCCACCTGTTACGCCCACGCGTGCCTCGTTGCCGAGGTCGAGGTCGACGACGAGACCGGCGAGGTCGCGATGGTGCGCATGGACAGCGCGTATGAATTGGGCCGTGCGCTCAATCCGCGGCTGGTGGAGCAGCAGCTCGTCGGCGGCGCGTGGATGGGGATCAGCCACGCGCTGTTTGAAACGCCCGAGCCCTATTATCCCGACCCGGCGCACGGCCCCCGCGACTTCGTCGAATATCTAATGCCCGGTCCCGGAGACATCTGCCCGCACGATATCGCGGTGCTGGAACGCCCCGCGGCCGATGGACCGTTCGGTGCCAAAGGACCGGGCGAGATGTGCGCCAATCCGGTGCTGCCTGCGGTCGCCAACGCCATCTTCAATGCCGTCGGCGTGCGGATGGATGAACTGCCGATCACCCCGGAAAAAGTCTTGCGGGCGATCAAAGCCCAGGGCGGCCCGCGGCCGCAAGCGAGGCGCTGAGGTCTTTCCATGACGGTTCGCGGTAACATTGTCGGCATCGACAGCCCGGAGGCGCTCGAACGGGCGTTACGGACGGCGTATTACCTTGCAGACGATGGCCTCGCGACCGCTGCCTATCTTGGCCTTGCGCTCGGCAAGCCGCTGCTACTGGAAGGCGCGCCGGGCGTCGGCAAGACCGAAGCCGCGAAAGCCATTGCCGCCGTGCTCGGCCGCCGCCTGATCCGCCTGCAATGTTATGAGGGCATCGACGCATCCGCCGCGCTCTATGAGTGGAACTATCCGCGCCAGATGCTCGCGATCCGCCAGGCCGGCGAAGAGAGCATCGACATCTATGGCGAGGCTTTTCTGATCGAACGGCCGATGCTCGCGTCCTTGCGCGCGCCTGACTCCACCGTCCTGCTGATCGACGAAATCGACCGCGCTGACCAGGAGTTCGAGGCGTTCCTGCTCGAGTTCCTCTCCGACTTCCAGATTTCGATTCCCGAGCGCGGCACAGTTCGCGCGACCGAACGCCCCGTCGTCGTGCTGACCTCGAACCGCACCCGAGACCTGCACGAGGCGTTGCGCCGCCGCTGCGTCTATCACTGGATCGAATATCCCACTGCCGAGCGTGAGGCGCGCATCATCATGATGCGGGCATCGAGTGTTGCCGAATCCACCGCACGCGCCGTCGTCGCCGCTGTCGGCAAGCTACGGCGCGAACCGCTCAGCAAGGCGCCGGGCATCGCCGAAGCGGTGGACTGGGCCGAAGCCGCCACGCTGCTGCACGAGCGCGGCGCGCGCTGGCCCGATGCCTTCAAGCGCTCGATCGGCGTTGCGCTGAAGGACGAGGAGGATCTCACCTTCATCTCCGGCCGGCTCGACGCCCTGATTGCGGAGGCGGCCGCGTGAGCGACGAACTTCAGCTACCCCACGCGGCCCGCGTGTTCGTATCCTTTGTCGCACTGCTTCGCGCCAACGGTTTTGCCGTGGCGCCGGAACAGACGACGGCGTTCCTTGCGGCGATCGAACTGCTGGGTCCGCGCAGCCTCGAATCTATCAGGGAGGCCGGATTGGCGACGCTCGCGCCGCCGCCCGAGCGGCACGCGACCTATGATCGGCTGTTCGACCTCCATTTCCTCGGCAGTGAAGCGATCGATCATGCGGGCGCGCAAGACGAGGAAGTCGTTCGCCTGCAGGAGGAAGGACGCGGCGAGGACGAAACATTGCTCGCCGACGAAGCCAAAGAGTCCGGACTTGCCGCCGCCCGCGCCGAGGCGCTGGTCGAACGCCGCTTCGCGCCGAGCCAAACCGCCGATGCCCTGCGCCGGCTCTCGCGCGAGGCCCCTGCCCGACTGCCACGGCGGCGCGGCCACCGGCGCATGCGCGCCCGCCGCGGCCCCTGGGCCGATCTGCGCCGCACCCTGCGCGAGAGCGTGCGCAACGACGGCGAGGTGCTGCGGCTCGGGCGGCTGAAACGGCGCGCTCGGCCGCGCAAGGTGTTGTTGCTGATCGACGTCTCCGGCTCGATGAAGGGGCGCACCGACGACAATATGAAGCTCGCGCATGCGCTGTCGCACGCGGCTCCCAATGTCGAGGTGTTCACCTTCGGTACCCGCCTCACCCGCGTCACCCGCGCGCTCCGCCTCAAGCGCCGCGAGCAGGCGCTGTCGGCGGCCGCGCATCTGGTCAGCGATTGGGACGGCGGTACCCGGATCGGCGATGCGCTGCAGGCGTTCCTGGCGGTGCCAAGATTCGGCAGCTATGCGCGCGGCGCCGCGGTCGTCATCGTCTCCGACGGCCTGGAGCGCGGCGATCCTTCTGCGTTGCGTGACGCCGTCGCAAAATTGTCGCGACGCGCCTGGCGCCTGAGCTGGCTGACACCGCTCGCCGCCGGTCCCGGCTTTCAGCCGCAGACCGAAGCGCTGATCGCGATAAGGCGCTTCGTGGATGATCTGGTCGACGGCGGATCGTCAGCCGCGATCGTTTCGCACGTTCTCTCGCTTGGACAAAGGAAGGCCGCGTGACCGAAATCGTCGATGCCCATCATCATATCTGGCGTCAGGCCGATCTGCCCTGGCTGAGCGGCCCGATGCAGCCGCGCATCTTCGGTCCCTATGAGCCGATCCGGCGCGACTATCCGATCCAGGAGTATCTCGATGATCTCGCAGGCTCCGGCGTGACGCGGTCGGTCTATGTGCAAACCAACTGGGCCAACGATCGTTTCGAGGACGAAACCGCCTGGGTGCAGGAGACCGCGAAGGATCATGGCTGGCCGCACGCCATTGTCTCCTATGCCGACTTCAACGTCGACGACGTCCGTCCGCAACTGGATCGTCTGGCGCACTATCCCTTGGTGCGCGGCGTGCGCATGCAGCTGCACTGGCACGAAAACCCTCTCTATCGCTTCGCGGCCCGGCCTGACCTCTGCGCCGATCCAAACATCCGGCGCAACGTCGCGCGGCTCGCCGACTATGGTTTCAGCTTCGACCTGCAGGTGTTCGCGCTGCAGATGGCCGATGCGGCCAGACTTGCCGAAGCCTGTCCTGACGTGACCTTCATCCTGCAGCATGCCGGCATGCTGGAAGACCTTTCGCCGCAGGGCCAATCCGCCTGGCGCGGTGGAATGATGCGGCTTGCGGCCTGCCCGAATGTCGTCTCAAAGCTTTCCGGCCTCGGCACCTTCATCCACCGCAACGATCCGGCCCACGTCGCCGGCGTCCTCGCCGACACGGTGACGATCTTCGGTGCCGATCGCTGCCTGTTCGGCTCCAATTTTCCGATCGAAAAACTTTGGACCAGCTATCGCGAACTGGTGGACGCCTATCTCGCCGCGACCGCACATCTTCGCGCGGACCAGCGCGATGCCGTTCTGCGAACAACCGCGATGCGCGTTTATCGGCTGGGAATTTAAGCGAACAAGAGAATTCGGGGAGAGAGACATATGCCGCTTGAAATCAAGATTTTGGACTATGGCGATATCGAACTGGAATCGAGTTTTCTCGTGCTCGGCCGTGATTGCGGCCGCACCCGCCGTGTCCTGACGCTAGGCTTTTTGATCGTTGGCGGCCCCTATCCCGTCGTGGTCGACACTGGTTACCGCTCCAATCAAATCATGGAAACGCTGGGCATGCGCGGGCTTCAGTTTCATGAGAACATGATCGAGAACCAGCTCGCGCGCCACGGCGTGCGCATGGGCGACGTCCGCTATGTCTGCCACACCCATCTGCATATCGACCACGCCGGCAAGGACGATCTGTTTCCGATGAACACGACGGTCGTGCTCAACCGCAAGGAGCTGGAATATTCCGTGTCCGGATTGATGCATCCGCAGTATCCGGCGCCCGACATCAAGCACCTGATCGATCGCCTGCACACCAGGAGCGCGCTGCGTTTCCTCGATCTCGAAGTGACCGGCCCGATCGAGCTGATGCCCGGCGTCCATTGCGAAGCCGCCAACGCCCACACCGAAGGCTCGATGAACATACACGTTCACACCGCCGACGGCATCGCCACCATCTGCGGCGACGTGATCTACGATTTCAATGACCAGATCGTCACGCCCTTCAACGAGATCCACGACGCCGAGCCGCGCACGACCGGCAATCACGGCACCAGCAAGCGCGCCGAAAAAGCGGCGATCAAAAAACTCCTGAGCAACTCACGCTACCTGCTCCCGGTCCACGACCGGCCGGCCAAGATCGAAGGCGGCATGGTGGTCGGCCGGCTGCACGACCAGGTGCCCGGCCCCGTGGTTCAGAGCCTGCCCCAGCGCAACTGGTTCCCGGCCTGAGCGCTGAAAGGACGGACCGATGACGCATGTCACGCTGCGCCCGGACTTCGAAACCCTGATCGACCCCTATGCGCCGGTCGGCCAGGTCGGCACGGGTTTTGACTTCACGGAGGGCCCGATCTGGCATCCGATCCATCACTATCTGCTATTCTCCGACATGCCGGCCGATGTGCGCCGGCGATGGGACGCCAAGCGCGGCGTCGTCGAGGTCAAGCGTCCGTCGAACAAATGCAACGGCATGACCTATGACGCGGAGCTCAATCTCATTGTCTGCGAGCACGCCACCTCATCATTGATCCGCGAGCGGCCCGACGGAAGGCGCGAGGTGATCGCCTCGCATTTCGAAAATCAGGAACTCAACAGCCCGAACGATGTCTGCGTGCATTCGAACGGCGCGATCTATTTCAGCGATCCCTGGTATGGCCGCATGCCGGTCTACGGCGTCGAACGGCCACGCCAGCTCGGCTTCCAGGGTGTCTACCGCGTCCCGCCCGGCGGCGGTCCACCGAAACTTGTCGTCGACCGCCATCTGTTCGATCAGCCGAACGGCCTATGCTTCTCGCCTGATGAACGCCTGCTTCACGTCAACGACACCACGCAGGCGCTGATCCGCGTCTTCGATGTCGAGGCCGATGGATCGCTCACCAATGCGCGCGTTTTCGCCAGCGGCATTCGCTCCGAGCTCGAGCCCGGCCTGCCCGACGGGATGAAGTGCGACCAGCGCGGCAATGTCTGGGTCACCGCGCCCGGCGGCGTCTGGGTATATTCTCCCGCCGGCGAATTGCTCGGCAAGGTGCGCGTGCCCGAACTCGTCGCCAATCTCGCCTGGGGCGGCGCTGACTTTCGCACGCTCTACTTGACCGCCACCCACTCGGTTTATGCGATCCCGGTCAAGGCCGGACCGCGCCACGAACCCTATATGAGCGGCCGCGCTTCGACCGGCCCCGAGACCGGCTCCGCCCCGCCTGCCGCGCCTCAATTGGCTAGTGGCGACATGCAGCTCGATCCGCGTCGCTGCGCGATGATCATTCAGGATCTGCAGAACGACGTGATCATGGAAGGCGGCGCGTTCGCCGATTCCGGCTCGCCTGCGCACGCGCGCCAGCAGCGGGTGGTCGATAATGTCCGCCGCCTCGCCGAGGCGGCGCGGGCGCGCGGCGTCATCATCATCCATGTCTGGTTCATCGTCGAGCCGGGCGCGCCCGGCGTCACGCTCAACGCGCCGCTGTTCGAAGGGCTGGTCGATAGTAATGCGATGGTGCGCGGAAGCTGGGGCGCGGCCCCGGTTCCAGGGCTCGAGCCGCGCGCCGGCGATTTCATCGTCGAGAAGATGCGGATGAGCGCCTGGGAAGGCACGCGGCTGGAGACCATCCTCAAGGCGACCGGCCGTGACATGATCATCAACACCGGCGCCTGGACCAACATGTCGATCGAGCACACCGCGCGCACCGGCGCCGACAAGGGCTACTTCATGATCGTGCCGGAAGACTGCTGCTCGACCATGAACGCCGACTGGCACAACGCCTCCATCAATTTTGCGATGCAGAACGTTGCCGTCGTCACCAACGCCGATGCGGTCATCAGGGGATTGGGATGAACAGAGCGCGGCCATGCCAAAACTCTTTCACCTGAGCTGCTCGCCGCGCGCAGACTCGGAATCCTCCGCCGGCGCGCGCATCTTTGTTGACCGCTTCCATCAAGCACGGCCGGACTGGGACATCGACGTGATGAACCTGTGGCGGGATCACATGCCGGAATTCGAGGGTTATGTACTGGAGGCCAAATATGCCCGCCTCGGCGGGCGGGCGTTCACGGATTCGCAGCGCGACGCGTTTGCGATCACGGAGCGCATCGCGCTTCGGTTCGCGCTCGCCGACCGTGTTCTAATTTCGACACCGATGTGGAATTTTGGCATTCCCTACAAGCTGAAACAATGGATCGACGTCATCACGCAGCCCGGGCTGGCGTTCCGCTACGATCCGGCGCAAGGGTACCTGCCGCTATTCAAGGACAGGCCGACAATCGTGATCCTGGCGAGTGGCAGCGATTTCATCACCGGCATGAATCGCGGCCGCATCGACATGGCGACACCCTATCTGCGCGAGGCGCTCCGCTTCATCGGCATAAGCGACGTGCGTTTCGTGCCGATCGGACCGACCACCGGGCCGCTCGAACCGATCCGCACCGCACGCGAAGGCGCACATCGGCGGCTGGCCGAGCTGGCCGCGCGATTCTGATCCTTAGGCTTGGCGGAACCGGAACATTTGCGGCTATAGTCGCTTACCCGGCTGCGCCGAAGGAGAACCCCGTTGAAGTGCTACGAGCTACAGGGACCGAGCGGAATCGATGGACTTGCCGTCGTCGACAAGCCCGTGCCGGCACCCGGTGAGAATGAGGTGCTGGTGCGGCTCAGGGCGGCAACGCTGAACTATCGCGATCTTCTCACCGTCAAGGGCGGTTACGGTTCGCGTCAGAAATTTCCGCTTGTGCCGGTGTCCGACGGTGCGGGCGTCGTCGAACGGGTCGGCCCGGGCGTGCGGGAATTCGCGGCCGGCGACCGCGTCATCGGCAGTTTCTTCGAAAGCTGGATCGGCGGCGAACCGAGCGAAGCAAAGATGCGCGCAGCCCTCGGCGGCTCGGTGGAAGGCGTCCTCACCGAATATCGGATATTTCCGAAGCACGCGCTGGTCAGAACGCCGGAGCACCTCAGCGACGTCGAAGCCGCCGCGCTCCCCTGCGCCGGGCTCACGGCCTGGAGCGCGGTCGTCAAGCTCGGCGGCTTGAAACCCGGCCAGACCGTTCTGACACAAGGCACCGGCGGGGTATCCCTGTTTGCCATTCAGTTTGCGAAAATGTGCGGCGCGCGCGCCATCGCAACCTCGTCCAGCGATGCCAAGATCGAACGTCTCAAGCAGCTCGGCGCAGACTTTACATTGAACTACAAGGCGGCACCCGACTGGGGAAAGAAAGCCCGCGAATGGAGCGGCCACGGCGTCGACCTGGTCGTCGAGGTGGGCGGGGTCGGGACGCTGAACGAATCGATCAGGGCGACCAGGATCGGCGGCACGATCGCCTTTATCGGCGTGCTCGCCGGCCCGCCGCCGTCAGACCTGCGGCTGCCATTGATGGTCATGCAACAGCAGCGGCTACAGGGCGTCACCGTCGGATCGGTCGAGGACCTCCAGGCGATGGCGAATGCCATCGCGGTTCATCGGATGAAGCCGGTGGTCGACAAGATTTTTTCGTTCGATCAGGTGAAACAGGCGTTTGCCCATATGGAGAGCGGCGCGCATTTCGGGAAGGTGGCGATCGAGATCGGCTGACCGCGACATTTCGTCATCGACAGCCAATTCCTGCGACTGGTTCCGCCGCAAGATTTTGCCGGGTTTTGAGCGCATTCGGGGATCAATCCCCGATGCTTATGGCCACAACTGGCAGCACGGCCTGTACAACTCTTGCTGGTTCCAGGAATTGCCTCCGTCACCATTAGGCTTTAAATACGTGTCAATTCGCCTCGTCGAAAACGGGCGCCGCCTGGCGCTCGCGAGAGCTCAACGGGATTACAACCGAGCTGGGCTCGCAGCCTTACGGAAAGCTTGAGGCCTGCCCCCTTCTATGGCGAGACATGTGAACCGGCTGTAAGCGAGACCACCAGCGCGAGAAATGATGCCGCCCGCGCGGAAGTTGCAGCGAGCAGCCGGATGGAAATGAAGATGACCGACGACAAGAGCAAATTGCTGAGATCGCTGACCATCGATCGAAGCGCCAGCAAGGTGGAGCGGCCGAAAAGCCGCTGGCTGCCGATCTCGGCTGCGATTGTCGCCTGCGTCGTCGCATTCGCGGCCTTTGGCGCCTACGAGTTCCGCAGGCAGGACCCGCCAAAGGAGACCGCACCACAGATCGCACAGCAGTCCGCCGCGCAGCCACAGACACCTCAGCCGCCTGCACCGAATAACAAGGCGACCGGCAATCTGGCGGCTTCCGGCTATGTGGTGGCGCGCCGCAAGGCGACCGTTGCGGCCGAAATCACCGGCAAGGTGGTCGAGGTCTTCATCGACGAAGGCATGACGGTGACCGACGGTCAGGTCGTCGCCCGGCTCGATAGCGTGCTTGCCGAAAGGGATTATGAGCTGGCCCGCTCTCGCGTCGAGACGGCCGATGCCGCGGTCGCCGCGATCACCGCCGATCTGGAGGATGCGACCCGGATCATGTCGCGCGTGCAAACCCTGTCGCAAAAAAATTTCGCGACCGAGGCCGACCTGACCAAGGCACAGGCCCGGGTCGGCGTGCTCAGCGCGCAATTGCGCCAGGCGCAGTCGCAATTCGAGACCGCCAGGATCGACGCCAAGCGCAGCGCCTCGATGCTCGACAAGCATCAGATCCGCGCGCCGTTCGCCGGCGTCGTCATCGACCGCAGCGCGCAGCCCGGCGAGATGATTTCACCGATGTCGGTCGGCGGCTACACCCGCACCGGTATCTGCACCATCGTCGACATGGATTCGATCGAAATCGAAGTCGACGTCAACGAGGCCTTCATCGGCCGCGTCGCTCCCGGCGGCGCCGTGAACGCGATGCTGGATGCCTATCCGGACTGGACCATTCCCGCCTCTGTCATCGCGATCGTGCCGACTGCGAACCGCGAGAAGGCCACGGTGAAGGTTCGCATCCGCTTCGAAAAGAAAGACCCCCGCATCCTGCCCGACATGGCGGTGAAGGTGAACTTCCTAGGCGATGCCAAGACAAAGGGCGCCGCTGAAACCACCGCCGCGAACTAGCATCCAGCCGGAATCCCTGGAGGAGACAAGCGTGACAGCCGAGCATCCGATGGTTCGCCTTACCGGCGTAGCTAAGCGTTTCACCAAGGGCAAGGAAACGATCTCGATCTTCGATCATCTTGATCTTGCGATCCCCCGAGGTGATTTCATTGCCGTCATGGGGCCGTCCGGTTCGGGCAAGACGACGCTGCTCAATTTGCTGGGCGGTATCGATCGCGCCGACGCCGGCGAGATTGCGGTTGCGGACCACCGCATCGACGGTCTCTCCGAGGGTGAACTCGCCGCCTGGCGCGCCGCCAATATCGGCTTCATCTTCCAGTTCTACAATCTGATGCCGATGCTGACCGCGGCGCAGAACGTCGAACTGCCGCTGTTGCTCACCAAATTGCGGAGCAAGGAGCGCGCCGAGCGTGTTCACACCGCGCTTTCCGTGGTCGGGCTCGCCGACCGCATCAAGCACCGTCCGCGCGAAATGTCGGGCGGCCAGCAGCAGCGCGTCGCCATTGCGCGCGCCATCGTCTCCGATCCGAACCTGTTGCTGTGCGACGAGCCGACCGGCGATCTCGACCGGCAATCCGCCGACGAGATTCTCTCGATCCTGCAACTGCTCAACGGCGAACTCGGCAAAACCATCGTGATGGTGACGCATGACCCCGCCGCAGCAAACTACGCCAAGCGTGTTCTGCATCTCGACAAGGGCCGTTTCGTCGAACGGGAGCTTGCCGCGTGAACGACTTCGACCTGGTCCGGAAAAACCTGTTCCGCCGCAAATTGCGCGCCAGCCTGATGATCGTGTCGATCCTGATCGCCTTCATGATCTTCGGCGTGCTCGCCGGATTCTACCGCGCCTTCACGGCCGGCGAGGATGCCGCCGCCGCTGATAGAATGATCACCGTCAACAAGATCAACTTTACCCAGCCGATGCCGATCGCCTACTTCACTCGCGTGCGCGCGGTGGAAGGGGTACGGCAGGTGACCTTCGCCAACTGGTTCGGCGGCTATTATCAGGATCCGAAGAACTTCATCATGGCGCTCGCGATCGAGCCGAACACCTATTTCGACGTGTACCGTAGCGAATTCGAGGTTCCGCCCGACCAACTTCAGGCCTTCACCCGCGACCGCGGCAGCGCGGTGGTCGGCGAAAGCCTTGCGCAGAAGTGGGGCTGGAAGATCGGCGATCGCATCCCTCTCAATAGCAACATCTTCAGCCAGAAGAGCGGCGGACATACCTGGGACCTCACCATTGCCGGCATCGTCAAGGGCAAGGCCGAGCACGTCGACACCAACTTTCTCCTGTTCCAGTACCCCTATTTCGACGAAACTCGCAGCTTCGGCAAGGACACCATTGGCTGGATGATCCTGCAGACCACCTCGCCGGAAAACAACGATCGCGTAGCCAAGACGATCGACGCGATGTTCGCCAATTCCACCGCCGAAACCTCGACCGACACCGAAAAGGCGTTCGGCAAGGCGTTCGCCGCTCAATTCGGCAACATCGCCCTGATCGTATTGCTGGTGGTGGGCGCGGCCTTCGTCACCATCCTGATGATCGTCGGCAATACCATGGCGCTGTCGATCCGGGAGCGCACCCGCGAAATCGGCGTGCTGAAGACGCTCGGCTTTTCGGGCCCGCGGATTCTTAAAATGGTGCTTGGCGAATCCGTGCTGCTGGCGCTGCTCGGCGGCATTCCCGGGCTGGCGATTGCGGCGCTGATCGCCATGGCGCTTCGCAACAGCCTCGCCAGCATCGCGCCCGCTTTTGCGGTATCGCCGACCATCATCCTGCAAGGGCTGGCGCTGATGATCGCGCTGGGGCTGATCACGGGGATCATCCCGGCGCTCAACGCCATGCGGCTTAGAATTGCAACCGCGCTCGGACGGGGATAGGCATGCGTTCGCTCTGGCTTCAAGTCGCGGCGGTCACCGCCATCAATCTCAGGAGCATTGGGCAGCGGCGCTGGCTCTCGCTTTCGACCGTGATCGCGATCGCACTCGTGGTAATCGTGCTGCTCGCATTCCTGGCGATGGCCAACGGCTTCCAGCGCACCATCGCGGGGGCCGGCGCCGATGACATCGCGATCGTGCTGCGGGCCGGCTCGCAGGCCGAAATCAACAGCACGGTGAGCCGCGACCAAGTGCGGCTGATCGAGGACGGGCCCGGCATCGCCCGCGGCAGCGACGGCAAGCCGCTGATCTCGCCGGAGCTCTATCTGGTCGTCGACGGCATCAAACGCTCGACCAAGACCAAGGCGAACCTGCCGCTGCGCGGGATCGGCGAGCAGGGCTCCACGTTGCGCAAGGATATCGTCATCACCGCAGGCCGCATGTTCAACCGCGGCAGCAACGAGGTAGTGGTCGGCAAGGCATTGCAGCGCCAGTTCGAGGGATTCGACCTCGGCTCTACCGTGTCGTTCGGCGCCACGCGCTGGAACGTCGTCGGTGTATTCGAGGCCGGCGGCAGCGTGTTCGAATCCGAGATCTGGGCCGATCTCAACGTGGTGCAAAGCCTGTTCAACCGCAACAACATCGTCCAGACCGTGCGTGCGCGCCTCACCGGGCCGGCCGCACTGAACGAGCTCAAAAGCTATAGCGACAACGATCCGCGGCTGAAGCTCGATGTCAAATCCGAAGCGGCCTACTTCGCCGAGCAGGCCTCGCAGACCTCGGACCTGATCCAGAAACTCGGCTGGCCGCTCGCGATCGCGATGGCGCTGGGTGCGGTCGCCGGCGCGCTCAACACGATGTATTCGTCGGTAGCAGCGCGTGCGACGGAAATCGCAACGTTGCGCGCCATCGGCTTCGGCGGCTTCCCCGCTTTTGTCGGAACGCTGGCCGAATCGCTGTTGCTCGCCGTCATCGGCGGCGTGTTAGGTGCCGCCGCCACCTATCTGATATTCGACGGCGTCACTGCCTCGACCCTTGGCGGCAACTTCACGCAGGTGGTGTTCGACTTCAAGCTCAGTCCCTGGCTGATCGCCGAGGGCGTTGCGCTTGCGCTGATCGTGGGCCTGATCGGCGGATTGTTTCCGGCGCTGCGGGCCGCGCGACTGCCGATCGTCGAGGGCCTGTACGCGAACTGAATCTTATTCTCCCTTGAGGCCTGCGGCGCGGATTACCTCGCCCCATTTGCGCGTCTCGTCGTCGATGAACTTGCCGAACTCGGCGGCCGTGCCGGGGCGTGCTTCCAGTCCCTGTGCGAGCAGTTTCTGCTTCACCTCGGGATCGGCGAGCACGCGAATGACCTCCCCCTGCAAGCGATCGACGATCGGCTGCGGCGTTGCCGCCGGCGCCATGAAGCCGTACCAGCCGGAGGCGATCACCTTGGAAAGGCCCTGCTCAACCAAGGTGAAAGCCTCGGGATAAATCGGGCTGCGCTCGGCCGACGCCACACCCAGCACACGCAACGCGCCGCTCTGGAGGTGCGGCAGGGCCGTGCTGATCGCGGTCAACGTGGCGTCGAGACGGCTCGCCAGCAGCTCCGTGTAGGCCATGTTGTCGCCGCGGAAGGGAACGATGAGGCCCTTGACGCCGGCATCCCTGAACAGCAATTCGGCGGCCAGGTGAGGCTGCGAGCCTGCACCCGGCGAACCGAAGGTCAGGCCCTCGGGCTTCGACCTGCCGTAGTCGATCATTTCCTGAAGGGTCTTGAAGGGGGCCTGCGCGTTCACCACCAGGAACAACGGCGCCATCATGGCCATCGCCACCGGCTGCAGATCCTTGCGGTTGTAGTTCAGTTTCTCGAACAGGGCTTCAGCCGTCGCAAACGGCGCGGCCGCATAAAGGAAGGTATATCCATCCGGCGTTGCGCGCGAGACCTGCTCGTTGGCGACGCGGGTGCCCGCGCCCGGCTTGTTCTCGACGATGAACTGCTGGTTGAGGCTGCGCCCGAACTGCTCGGCCAGGATACGCAACGAAATGTCGCTCGCCCCGCCCGCCCCGTAGGGCGACACCAGCCGCACGACCCGCGACGGCCAATCGCCCTCGGCGGACGCAGGAAAGTGCGGAGCTGCGGCGAAGCCGGCGGCGATGGTCCCCAGCAGGGCTCGGCGTGTGACTTTCATGAATGCCTCCTGGGAAGAAGCGCCGCCTGGAGTGGCGGCTAGTCCGTCCCGTTTTCATCGGGCCGCGTTGGTACGATCGCGTTGCTGGATCGCCGGGCCTTCGTCTTGTCGAGGCCAACGATAGAGAGGCGACTTCTATCGAACAATGTGTATTTTTTGACCGATTGATAAGCCTGGCCTATGAATACCGAACGGAGACGTTCCGGAGGTGCGACATGGCGATGGATGTGACCCTACGGCAGTTGCGCGCCTACGTGGCCGTGCTGGAGAGCGCGAGCTTCTCGGAAGCCGCCAAGGCCATGCACCTGTCGCAGGCGGCGCTCTCGGGCCTGATCAAGGAGCTGGAGAACCGCGTCGGCGTCCGCCTGCTGGACCGCACGACGCGAAAAGTTTCGGCGTCTGCGGTCGGCGAGACCTTTGCACCGATGGCGCGGCGCGTGCTCTCAAACCTGGACGAGGCGCTCGACAATTTGACCAATCTCAAGGAGCTTCGCCGCGGGCTGGTGCGAGTAGCTGCCCCCGAAACGCTATCCTGCACGCTGCTGCCGGAACTGATCGCCGGATACAACAACAGCCATCCGGGCGTGGACGTCCGCTTCGACGACGTGCCGATCCAGGAGGTGCTGGCGGGCCTGCAGAACGGCTCTACCGACATCGGCTTCGGCCCGGCCGGCGTCGTTCCGGACCAATCGGTCGAAGTGCACATGATCTGCGCCGATCCACTCTTTGTGGCATTGCGCAGCGATGACCCGCTGACAAAGGCCAAGTCGGTCAGCTGGAAGGATTTGCGCGAGCGGCCGCTGCTCAACTACATGCCCAACATCGCCATCAACGTGTTGAGCAACGTCCCGTCCCGGCATCATCCAAAAGAATTGGTGCCGGTGCATCGGGTAAACACCGCGCTGTCGATGCTGCGGGTCAGACAAGGCGCCGTGATCTGCCCCTCGATGGCGGAGCCGCTGGTACGCGGCTTCGGGCTGACGTTCCTGCCGCTGCTGCAGCCAGCCGTCAAATGGAGATCGCGATGTTCGTGCGAAACAGCGCATCGCTTTCGCCGGCAGTGGAGAGCTTTCGCGACTTCACGCTGGATTTCAGCCCGAACTGGGCGGGCACGGGAAGCGATCGCCGCCGCACCAGCGAACGGCGCAAGCGCGTGTAGCGAAAAGAATGAGCGGTCCAGTAGGATCGGTAGAGCGAAGCGAAACCCATCACGCGAGCCCGCCTCACGAATGATGGGTATCGCTTCGCTCCACCCATCCTACGATTTGTCATGCCCGCGCGGGAGCGTCACGGGTAACTCGCTGCTTCACACGAAGAATTCGAGAAATCGCGGATCGGACGCCTCCGCAGATCGTATCTCGAAGGAACATCCAGCGATTGCATTTGTCCTGATGACAAACCGGACACCCGGCAGTAGCCTACCCCAAAATATAAAACACATGGGAGGAGTGGCATGCCAGACGCAGCGGTCGCAGCACGTTCTTCTGAGACGACAAACGATGGCACGACGCAACAGGTCGATGTTGCCGTCGTCGGCGCCGGATTTGCCGGCCTCTATCTCCTGCATCGCTTGCGCAAGGCCGGCTTCACCGCTGTCGTGATCGAGGAGGCCGGCGATGTCGGCGGCACCTGGTACTGGAACCGCTATCCCGGCGCACGCTGCGACATCCAGACCATCGACTACAGCTACACGTTCGATTCCGAACTGGAGAGCGCGTGGCAATGGTCGGAGAAATACGCCACCCAACCCGAAATCCTGCGCTATCTCGGCTTCGTCGCCGACAGGTACGAGCTGCGGCGTGACATCCGCTTTGGCACAAAAGTCACGGCGGCGAATTGGGATCAGAGCGCAGAACGCTGGCGGCTCACGACCGACAATGGCGCTGGCGTTTCCTGCCGCCACTACATCATGGCGACCGGCTGCCTCTCTGCGCCAAAACCGCCGGAGATCGATGGCGTCAAGGATTTCAAGGGCGAGATCTATTTCACCGGCCGCTGGCCGCATGAAGAGGTCAAGCTGGCCGGCAAGCGCATCGCCGTCATCGGCACGGGATCATCAGGCATCCAGTCGATCCCGTTGCTTGCGGAGCAGGCGGCGCATCTCACCGTTTTCCAGCGCACCCCGAACTTCGCTTTGCCCGCGCATAATGGTGCTGCACCGGCGGACCGCCGCGCGATGCTGGAAGGCGACCGCACCGGCTACCGCGAGCAGGCGCGCTGGTCGCTTGCGGGCGTCCCCTATCCGCAACAGATGGCGGTGAGCTGGCAATTGAGCGATGCCGAGCGCCGCGAGCGGTTCGAGCAGGCCTGGGCCACCGGCGATCTCGTCTACATCCTGACCCAGCTTTGGGCCGATCAGGGCGTCGACGTCGACGGCAATGCGCTGCTCGCGGATCTGATCCGCGAGAAAATCCGCAACATCGTCAAGGACCCGGAGATAGCTGAAGCGTTGACCCCGCACGACCATCCGTTCGGCGCCAAGCGTCCCTGCCTTGATACCAACTACTACGCCACCTACAACCGCCCCAACGTCACGCTGGTGAACCTGCGGCAGGAGCCGATCACTGAGATCACGGCCACCGGCATCACCACCGGCAAGCGCACGTTCGACGTCGACGTGATCGTGTTCGCCACCGGCTTCGACGCCATGACCGGCGCCATCAAGGCGGTGCATCCGATCACGGGCCGCGATGGCAAATCGCTGTCGGACGTCTGGGCCAACGGCCCGCAGACCTATCTCGGGCTTACTGTCTCGGGCTTCCCGAACCTGTTCCTGATCACGGGCCCGGGCAGCCCGTCGGTGCTGTCGAACATGGCGGTCTCGATCGAGCAACACGTCGACTGGGTGGTGGAACGGCTGGCGGCGATGCGCGAGGCCGGCTTCACGACCATCGACGCGACCGAAACGGCGCAAGCCGGCTGGGCGCGGCACATGGCCGACTGCTCGATGATCACTCTGCATCGGCTCGCCAACACCTGGTACACGGGCGCCAACGTTCCCGGCAAGGCGCAGGGCGTGATGCCCTATACCGGCGGCGTCGGCCCCTACCGCAGCATCTGCAACGAAGTCGTCGGCCGCGGCATGCTGGGTTTCAAGCTCACCGGCCCCAATGTTGCCGAGCAATGCAACGACGGCGAAGTGGTCCGCCTGCAGCCGGACGTGCGGCTGGTGCTGGGCATGCTGGCAGAGATGAACCTGCCGCAAATCGAATCACTTGGAGCGCAAGGCGCGCGCGATTTCGTTACCGAATTCAACAAGGGTCGTCCCGCCGGCCGCCCGGTCGGCGAGGTCGGCGACGGCGTGCTGCACGGCGCCGATGGTCTATTGTCCTACCGTCTCTATCGGCCGGCAACGCCGGGGCCGCACCCGATCGTGGTCTATTTCCACGGCGGCGGCTGGGTATTCGGCGACGAGCAATCCGACGATCCGTTCTGCCGCGACATCTGCCGCCGCAGCGGCATGATCGTCGTCAGCGTCGGCTACCGCCATGCGCCCGAGCATCGCTTCCCGGCGGCGGCCGATGATGGCTATGCGGCGACGCGCTGGGTCGCCGAACATGCAGCCGAACTTGGCGGCAGGCCGGGACCGGTGCTGGTCGCGGGCTGGAGCGCCGGCGCCAACATCGCCGCCGTCACCTGTCAGTTGGCGCGCGACCGCGGCGGCCCGCCAATCGCGGGCCAGCTCCTGATATGCCCGGTCACCGATTGCAGGTTCGACCGCCCGTCCTACACCGACAATGCGGTCGGTTATTTCCTGACGCGATCGCTGATGTTCTGGTTCTGGGACATCTATTGCTCGCCCGCCGACCGCACCGATCCGCGCGTCTCACCGCTGCGCGGCAATCTGGCTAATCTGCCCCCGGCGTTCGTGGCGACCTGCGAGTTCGATCCGCTGCGCGACGAGGGCATCGAATATGCCGAGGCGCTGGCTGCCGCCGGTGTCCCGGTCGAGCAATTGCAGGCGCGTGGCCACATCCACACATCCCTGATGATGGTGGATGTGGTGATCACCGGCGTCAGCGGACGTGCGAAAATGGCTGAAGCCCTGCGCGGCTTTGCGGGGCTACCCCGGAAGTTTGAAGCGGGTGGCGAGGATGCCTCGCCGATCGCGGTGAACGCTGCCGCAGGGTAGCGCGCAAGGCAGGCATGGCTGGCAACTGATCTGAGTATCTCGCAGCTCTGGTTGCTCATGCGCGCTTGTGTTGCCTTGACGCGTTGGGCTTCTTCGGCGCCGGCCGCTTCGCCGCAACCCGGTGTGCCGCCGCCAGCGCTGCGCGCGCCCACACGATGAGTTCATCGGGCTCGTCGAACAGCCGTTCCGGCACGCGCCAGAATGCGAGGTCTATGATCTGGCCCTTCTTAGCGTAGTTGAGCGGCGGAAACGCCTCCGCTTCCCTGAACGCCTCCCGGTTCTCATCATCCACCCGGAAATAGAGCGTGTTCTCCGTCACCACCCCCAGCATCACCCCGTCGCAGAACACGCCGGTCTTGCCGAACATGCCCCGCAGGGTGACGCGGCCGAGCGGCGCGAGCTGCTCGCGCAGGAACTCGGCATAGGTTTCGCTGGCAACCATGCTCAATCCCGCTTGCGTTTCATTCACCGCCACCGATGCCAAGGGCCCGGCAGACTGTCATGCAATAGATTTTCTACGTCAATCGCTCAATGAATTTCGCTTATTATCGCCGAGACATCAGCACTATCCTGCCAGGATCGCCCACGATCTCCCAGTAAAACGAAAGCATCGGAAATTCAGACCTCATGACCGGTACAGACGATACACAAGCTATCGAAAGCGTGATCCAGTCCTACCTCGACGGTCTCCACGAGGGTGACGCTGACAAGATTGCCAGCGCCTTTCATCCGACCAACGCGCTGACCAGCATCTCGGAGGCGGGCGAACTGGCGATCACGCCCCGCGACGTCTGGCTGAACAACGTCCGGAACAGGCCATCGCCGAAGCAGCGCGGGCTGCCGCGCCACGATCAGGTGCTGTCGATCGATCTCGTCGGTCCGACGATGGCCTACGTCAAGCTCAAATGCGCGATCCCGCCGCGCTTCTTTACCGATCAACTGTCGCTGTTGAAGATCGACGGCCGCTGGCAGATCGCGCAAAAGGTCTTCATGACCGAGATGCGGGAATAGTCCGCCGCAGCCACGTCGCGACATGGAAGGAGCCCCGCGATGAACGTACTCGACGATTACATGATCGATTCCCGCCTGTCCCTCCTGGACAAGACGCGGATCCAGGCCCAGGTCCTGGTGCCCGTGCTGCGGGCGTTGCGCGCTGAACTGGGCAAGGAAAGGGCCGATGCGATCGTAAAGGACGCGCTGCGCGACTGGTCGAAGCAACTATTCGCCGCCGTGGGCGAAAGCGTTCAGGGCAGCGCGCGGCGTAAATGGGCGGCGATGCACACCGCACTCGCCGAAGTCACCGAACGGGAAGTGACGGTGGAGATGCGCCGTCACGACGAGGAGGCGCTGGAATTCGACGTCACGCATTGCCGGTTCGCGGAATTCTTTCGCGCGCTCGGCGAGCCGGAGCTTGGCGCGCTGCTGGTCTGCGCCACCGATTTCGATATCGTCGCGGCCGGCGGCAGCGACGTCGACCTCACGCGCGACCAGACCCTGATGCAGGGCGCGCCGAGCTGCACGTTCCGCTACAGGTTCGCGCCGCGAACGTAATTGCTTCGTGAAAAACGCTCTCAATCGAGTATGATGTCCTCCAAGAAACCCGGCTTGACCGGGCTCGCAAGGGAGAGCGCCGATGGCAACGACAGCGGAGCAAGCATCGCCCTGGCTCAAGGGACGCTCATTCGCCTCCTTAAGGGAAGAGTTCGACCGCAGCGGTTACCTGATCTTCGAACGCGTTCTTGCGCCCGATCGCGTCGCTGAAATCCGCGCGGCGCTGGCGCCGCACCTGGCGCGCGATCTGCTCGGCCGCAACGATTTCGAAGGCACCAGGACCAACCGGGTCTATGCCCTGCTGGCGAAATCGCCGGTCTTTGCAGAACTCGCGATCCATCCGCTCGCCATGGCCTTTGCCGAAGCTGAACTCGGCGAGAGCTGCCTATTATCCGCCATGCTCGCGATCAATCTGCATCCCGGCGAGACGGTGCAGCCCTGGCACTTCGACGACGGCGGCGTCAAGATCCCGCGGCCCCGCCCCGCGCTTGGCATCTCTACGTTCTGGGCGATCGACGACACGACCGACCAGAACGGTGCCACCGAAATCATTCCGGGAAGCCATCTGTGGGACGGGCAATATATCGAGGGCGCGCTGCAGCCTGCTCATTTCACCAACACAGCCGATCACGATGAGGGCAACAGGGCCGATGCCGTCAAGCTAATCATGCCATCGGGATCGCTGGCGATCACCAAGGGAACGCTGTGGCACCGCGGCGGCGCCAACCGGTCAGACCGGCCGCGCCTGATCGTCACGCCGCAATATTGCGTGGGCTGGGTGCGGCAACTCGAGAACATGGCGCTCGCCGTCCCCGCCGAAGTGGCGAGCCAATTGCCGGAGCGCGCCCGCGAGCTGATCGGCTACTCGATCCATCCGCCGTTCATGGGATATGTCGACGGCGTTCATCCCAGGCGCCTGCTGCGGACACACTGAGTGGTGCAAGGGCGCTGGGGCCTCCACGCGCCTTACTCGGCGACGGTCGCCGGCCTCGCCGAAACCTGCGCACCCGCATCGAACACGATGCCCTCATAGCCCCTCTCGGCAACGTCGGTGATGGCCGCGACATACTTCGGCGTACCGCCATTATAAACGAGATATCGCGTCTTGCCGTGTTCATGGCCGGGGATGTTGGAATTGTAGCCAGTGAACCATGACTTGGCTTTGCGCATCAGCATGATGGCGTACATCTTCGTCACATGCGCGGTCCAGCGCGCCTGCGCTTCGGCCGTTGGCTCCGCCCGCGTATAGCCGCGGCGCCAGATGTGCTCAAGCAGTCCCATGCACCAGCCGACACCGTTCTCGATGCCGCGCGGAAAATTCGTCGAGGCCGAGCCGCTCTGCGGGCCGGTCGGCATCAACAGGTTCGGAAAACCATGGGCCATCATGCCGAGAAAGGTCGAGGGTCCGTCGCGCCATTGGTCGGCCAGCTTCATTCCGCCAACGCCAGTGATGTCGATCGCGTCGAATGAGCCGGTGATGGCATCGAAGCCGGTGGAATAGACGAGGATATCGAGCTCGTAGTCGCGCGCGCTGGTGCGCAGGCCGGCTTCGGTCACCCGCTCGATCGGGGTCTCGCTGATGTCGACGAGGTGCACATTGTCGCGGTTATAGGCCTCGAAGTAATTGGTCTCCAGCGGCACCCGCTGCACGCCAAAGCCGTGATCCTTCGGAATAAGTTTCTCCGCCGTCACCGGGTCCTTGACGCGCCGGCGGATACGGCCGGCGATGTAGGCGGAAAACTCGGCGTTGGCCGCCTCGTCGGTAAAAATCTCGCGGAAATTACTCAGCCAAATGCCGAAGCCGGGCTCGTCATAGAGATTGTCCCACAGCGCGATCCGCTCCTCAGCCGTGACCTCATAGAAGCCGCGCCGATCCGGCTCATGCTCGAACCCGCCGGGCGTGCGCTTGCAGGCCGCGAAAATCTCATCGTAGCGCGCGCGAATGTCGGCCATATCAGCTTCGGAGATCGGGCTGTTGTTGAGCGGCGCGCTCCAGTTCGGACGGCGCTGAAACACCGTGAGTTCGCCGACCTTGTCGGCGATCTCGCCGATCACCTGGATTGCGGTGGCGCCGGTGCCGATGATGCCGACCTTCTTGCCGGCCAGTTCGACCGGCTCATGCGGCCAATAAAACGTGTGGAACGAGCGCCCCTTGAACGTCTCCATGCCTTCCAGCCGCGGCAGCGTCGGTATCGCCAGCAACCCGACCGCAAGAATGACGAACCGGCAGGTCAGCTCAAAGCCGTCGTCGAGCCTGAGCCGCCACAGATGATTTGCCTCGTCGAAGGCCGCCGCCTCCACCTTAAGATTGAACCGCATATACTTGCGCAGATCGAACTTGTCGGCGACGTAGTTGAGGTAGCGGAGGTTCTCCGGCTGCGCCGAAAACCGTTCCTTCCAGTGCCACTCGTTGAGCAGCTCTTTCGAGAAGGAATAACCGTAGGTGTAGCTCTCGGAATCGAAGCGCGCGCCCGGGTAGCGGTTCCAGTACCAGGTGCCGCCGAGATCGGGAGCGGCATCCAGCACCAGAGCATCCACCCCGAGGTCGGCCAGCCGCTTGATCTGGTAAATGCCCGACACGCCCGCGCCAACGACGACGACCTCGTAATGCGGCTTGATGTCCCCGGTCATGCGCGGCTTCCCCATTTATTGTTTTTGGCGTCGACGATTTCTGCGCGATCGGACCGCACTATAGCAATTATCCAAGCCTTGCACTTGCGTCAGCAAGCCGATCTGCGTTGCGAAACCAGATAGCGGTGAAAATTGGCCCGTTCCGGACGCCCGGTCGCGCCGCAACGTTGACGATGATGGGGCGCCGAACGATACTCTTCACGCGTCAAACCGGGATCATAAATCTTGCAAGGAACAATTGCCCAGGCCGCCGCACTTGCGATTTTCGGCAATGACATTCTTCGCGGATATTCACGGGAGAATTTCTGGCCGGCTTCGACCGTATTCAAATTCTGCAAAGCCGTAAGGTTTGTCGCGCTGAGCGGCGAGGCAACCAAGCCGACGGAGCGCCCGTTCGCGGAAGATCCGATGCAATGGATCGCAAGGCTGAGGGACGAAGGCACGACCGGTCTGCGCCTCCACGCGGTCGCCCACAACGATCCTGGGATCAGTGATCGAATGTCTGTCGGCTTTGTCGGAGGCGGCGGACGATGGCTCATTGAGACCCAACAGGCGCGGGTGTCCGACGTGTGGCAGGCCAGATGGCAGGTCGTAAACAAGGACGATCCCGATCAAAAGATCTGGGAAGTTGCCTATTTCCGGATCGACCAGGGCCGCTCGCATATTCCCTTGCGAACAAAGAGCCTGACGGCACTTCGACAGGATCTCATGACGGTACTGTCGAAGATCGAGGCTTTTGCGGCCAGGCAGAAACTGGAACACTTTGCCGGTGTGTTTCGAAAAGCGAGGGGTCTTTTGTCTTCAGACCACCCGCTCGCCGAGACGTATCATTCTGATCTCGCCCCCACGCCGGCAATGCCGCTCGAGGCAAAACAGCTTCTCGGAGCGGTTCAGGCCGCTTGGGTCTTCGGCGGAATGGGCACCTGGAACGACCTCGGATTCGACGGAGACGATCAGCGGGAAAACGACGCGCTTTCCGGCGAGCTGTTCGTGCTGCTCAACCAAGCACTCTGTAGCGCGATCAACACAACAAGCGGCGTTGCGGGTCCATAGGCAGAATTTTTCGGGATACCTTGCTGGTTACGTTCGGGATCGAAAGCTCGGTCAATACCAGGCACGTCAGCCGCTCGTGGCAGCAGCTATCTGTGCAAGCAGCTGCTCGACATAGGGATCTTGTATCCCCAGCGCATCGAGTTGCGTCGCCAGTTGCACGAGGTATTCCCTGTTGGTGCCGAGGATGCCCTTCCCGCTCGCGATCAGGCGCACGGTCTCCGCCAACGGCAGTTCGCCGACATAGCTCGGATGCGAAGGGTTCGAGACAAAGGCAAGCGCCTCGATCGGCCCTTGCGGCGTCAGCATCGGCACCACCGCCGGCGCATAGCCGCCGCGCAGCATTTCGCGGCGCCACAGGATCGCAGTTTCAGCATGAACCGAATCGGCGGCGATGCGGAACGCCAGCCCGTGGCAACGTCCTTGCTGCGGCTCCAGCGAAAGCATCAGCGCCGGATAGTCATGCGAGCCCCGGCCGAGATTGATCTTGAGCGTGAAGCGGCGCTGATAGCCCTCGACGTCGGCAAGCCGGACTTCGGCGAAATGAAATCCTGGATCCCACATCAGCGAGCCGTAGCAATAGATCCAGAGGTCGCAGCCCGCGCCGTGATCGCCGAGCACCGCCAGCCGCGACGCCTCGATCACCTCGTCCGACAGCCGCCAGTCTGCGGGCCATCCCGCTTCCCGCACACGCTGCTCCCACATCGCAAACATCTCGGGCGTCAGCCGCAGCCGCGATTTCTCCGGATGCGTCACCCGGGTTCGAAGCTCGGGCAAATGAATGAATGCGTCCGCGGTCAAGCCGGCATGCTCCTTTGGCGATGCGACAATTCTCTGCAATGTGCCATTGTCGGCCTTCCGGCGCCAACCGTGAAGACGAACGAATGTGGTCCCCTTGCATGTTATTCTGTCATGGCTCGCCCGGGATTTTTAGGGTGTAATGAAGCTCACCCCGACCCCGCCCCCCGCAAAACTTCCCCCCGATATCGAAGGCCATCCGATGCGCGACCAGTTCTCCAACACGCAAGCGATCCGCAAGCCCGCAATCACCTCCAAGGGCGGTATCGTCGCCGCACAATCTGGCAGGGCGGCGCAAGTCGGCGCCGAGGTGCTGGCCGCGGGCGGCGACTGCGTCGACGCTGTCATCGCGACCACCTTTGCGCTGGGCGTGCTGGAGCCCTGGATGAGCGGGCTCGGCGGCGGCGGCGCGATGGTGCTCTACCGGGCGCGGGAAGACCGCTATGAAGTGATCGACTACGGCATGCGCGCGCCCGTCAGCCTCCGGCTGGAGGATTATCCGCTGACCGGCGACGGCGCGGCGTCGGATATTTTCCCTTGGCCGCGGGTGAAGGACGACCGCAATATCCATGGTCCCGGCTCGATTGCCGTGCCCGGCGTGGTGGCCGGCATGGAGGAAGCGCACCGCCGCCACGCCAAACTGCCGTGGAAGGAATTGCTGGCGCCGAGCGTCAAGCTCGCCGATGCGGGCCTTGCCGTCGACTGGTGGACCACGCTGATGATTTCGAGCGCGGCTGCGGATCTGCGGCGTTATCCCGCCAGCGCCGCCGCCTATCTGCAGGATGGCCTGCCGCCGAATCCGCAATGGGCCATCAAGGCCAAAGTTCGCATGCCGCAGGACCGGCTCAAGGCCACGATGGCGCAACTCGCCAGCGCCGGCCCGCGCGACTTCTACGAGGGCGATCTGGCGCAAAACCTCGCCGCCGACATCCAGGCCGCTGGCGGCGCGCTGTCGGTCGAAGACCTCAAGCCGTTCCGCGCGCATCTGCGTGAGCCACTGGCGATCCCGTATCGCGGCGGCAAGGTGTTCGCGACACCAGAACTCACCGCAGGTCCAACGCTTTCGCGCACGCTCGGTCTGTTGCAGAACGATCTCAAGCCCGCGCGCGGCGGACCGGATGCGGCAGCCTATGTCGCCTATGCCTCGGCGCTGCAGGCGGCCTATCGTGAGCGGCTGAAGGGCATGGGCGATGAAGACGGCAGGCATTCGCTCGGCGCGGAAGCGCTGGCGCCGGCCTGCACCACGCATTTCTCGGCGGTCGATCGCGACGGCAACATGGCCGCGGTGACGCAGACGCTGCTCTCGTCCTTCGGCTCCAAATTCGTATCCAGCCAGACCGGTATCACCATGAACAACGGCATCATGTGGTTCGACCCGAGCCCGGGCGCGCCGAACTCGCTGGCGCCCGGCAAGCGCTGCCTGACCAATTACACACCGGTGCTGGCGCAGGCTAGTGATGGCCGCCGCGCTGCCATCGGCGCGTCCGGCGGCCGGCGCATCCTGCCGGCGGTGAGCCAGCTGCTGTCCTTTGTGATGGATTACGGCATGGACCTCGATGCGGCGATTCACCAGCCCCGCATCGACGCCAGCGAAGGCGCCGTCGTGATCGGCGATGTGCGCCTGCCGCAGGCCGCACGCGAAGCGTTGCGCGCGCGCTTCGACTACGAGGAAGCCCGCATCCAGACCCTGCCGATGAAATTCGCCTGCCCCAGCATCGTGCTGCGCGACGGCGACACCAACAGCGGCGCGACCGAGGTGTTCCAGCCGTGGAGCGAGGCGGTGGCGGAGGGGTGAGACGGCCATTTGCGAGACGGCAATGTGGTTGAAGAGGAAAGTGCGGCAATCAGGACGCCGCACTTTCCGTTCATATCGTATCTACACCTGACGCGGCCGCCTCCCGAGAGGCTGAACGCACGTGTCTACCGTGGCTGCGGCTCGATCGTTACGGTGCAGTCGCCGCCTTGCATTGCGACCACGATTTGTCCATCGGATGCACCCAATGCGATCGGGTTCGTTGCCCCGCCGCCGCCCGGCGCACGAACGGTGACGCTGATCGAATCCTGCGGTGCGGTCGAACCAACTGTCGTGGGCGAGACTTCGGTGACATTGCCCGCGGTATCCCGGCGCATGATACGGCAAGGCGCACCGCCGGCCTGGGCCATAGCGTCGGCCGCACGTCCACTGCCGGTCTCACCGCCCGCGGCGCGAATGCGCGACGCGTCTCGCGGGACATGGCTTACGATCCGCTGCGTGCCGGGTTCGATGATCACGATTTCCTCTTCGGTCGTGAAGTAATCATAACCGCGGTACGCCGGCTCAATCGCGACGATGGCAGCCGGCAGCCGTTGGACACGCACGTTCCGCGGAATCCGTTCGCCGACCCGGATCGCGACGTTGAGATTGCGCTGCGGCGGCGCGAGCCGCTCGCGAGTCAACGTCTCGGAAATGCGAACCTGCCTGTCGGTCGAGATCCCCGACTGCTGGCTCTGCGTCTGGCTGGTCTGGGTCTGTGTGCGCGTGGTTTCACTCGCGGCGGCCGGCCGATCCTTGCTCTGCTGAGCAGCATCCTTTGAGGGTTCGCCACGCTGATCGCGGCTCGGCTCTTTCTGCGTGGTGGTCGTGCCCTCGCGCTCCTTCTGCGACGCCGCAGTTCCGCCCTTGGTCTTCTCGGATTCGACGCTGGACTTGCCGCCGGTACCGTCGCGCTTCATCTCGGCGCTGCCCTTGGCGTCCTTGCCTTCTCGACCTCCTTGACGTGAGTCCTGCGCGCGCGCTGCTGGCCGTGCGTCTTCACCGCGTCCACGCTTGCTGTCATCGCTCGCGGCCGTCGGACGATCCGCCCCGGGCGTCGCAGCCTTGCCCTTTTCCCCGGCCTGCCGGGAACCGGTTCCCCTTTCTTCGCGACCCATCGCGCCTTGAGCCTTCTGTTCCCCACCCTTCGCGCGTTCTTGCGCGCGCTCGGCGCCGCGTTCTTGCGATGCAGCACCTTTGCCGGCGCCGCTCGGCTGCATCTGCTTCGGCTCCTCGCTTCTTCCCGTTGGGGCCTGCCCATACGACAGACCCGGTGCCAGCATCAGGCAAACAATTCCAGTCGACAACAATAGCTGCTTGCGCATCCTGACCTCCTCAAACTTGGCCCTGCGCAAGCGAACGCTGGCCGGGGATGGAAGGTTCCGTCCAAGGCGAGTTCCGTCCGAGGCGAGTGGTATGACTCTTTAGTCGATCGAAGGTTAGCGGCCGCCGCGCCGCTACATGCCCAGCCGGTCCCGCATCCGCCCTGCCACGACAGCGGCAGTGACGCCGATCGGCCAGAACGCGTGCAGCGGCATCGGCTTGATACCAGTAACGGGCATGTCGATCGCGGCATTCTTGCCGCCGACGAGACGACGTGCGAGCTGCGCGCCCATCGCGGTCGAGAGCGCGACGCCGCGGCCGTTGCAGCCGAGCGAGATCAGGAGATTTTCCGCCGGCTCGTGCACATGGGGATAGTGATCGGGCGTGATCGCGAGCCGGCTGTTCCAGCCGTGCGTCCATGTGGCGCCTTTCACGCCCGGCCATAGGCGTTCCGCGTAGCGGATGAGATAGGCGACATCGGCAGGCTTGCTGATCCAGCGCATTGGCCCGCGACCGCCCATCAACAAGCGATTGTGCGCATCGATGCGGTAATAGACGGTGATGTGGCCGCTCTCGTACAGAACAGAACGCGTCGGCATGATCGCGCGCGCCACCTCCTCGGGCAAAGGTGCGGTGGCGGCGATCGAGGAGAACACCGGAACGATGGTGCGGCGCAGGCCCGGCCACAGATCATCGGTGAAGCCATTGGTCGCCAGCAGCACCTTTTCGGCGCGCACGATTCCACGCGGCGTCTCAATGTGCCAGCCGGCGCCTTCACGCGACAGAGAGAGCGCCGGCGTCTCGCCATGAACGACCGCGCCCGCCGCGATCGCGGCGCGCGCCAGACCGCGCGCGTAGCTCAGCGGATGCAGGTCGCCGCCGCGATTGTCCAGCATGGCGCAGAGATAGCGGTCGGTCCCGGTCATCTCCCGCATCTGTTCGCGGTTCAGCAGCGTCACCGGCATGCCGCGGCGGATGCATTGTTTTGCGGTGTTTTCGATTCCCGCCGCGCTTGCTTCATTGTAAGCCGCGCGCAGCGTGCCGTTCTGCCGCGCCTCGCAGGGGATCTGGTAGCGGCGGATCAGGTCGAACGTGTAGTTGGTGGTGCCGTAGGAAAACGCGATCATGCGGCCGCCGAGCTCAGTGCCGAAATCCGCCTCGATCTGGTCAGGGTCGTGCTTCAGCCCCGGATTGACCTGCCCGCCATTGTTGCCCGACGCGCCCCAGCCCGGCTGCTGCGCTTCCAGCACGATTGCGTTCACGCCCTGCTCGGCCAGATGCAGCGCCGTCGACAGCCCGGTAAAACCGCCGCCGATGATCGCGACCGAGACATTTTTGTCCGCATCGAGCGGCGGCGCAGGCGTCGGCGTCACGGCCGTATCGGCATAGAGGCTTGGCGGCAGTGGCAGCGAGACAGGTGAACTCATGGACAAACGACCGGAGTTTAGAGCGGATGCAGCACGCGCCGTAGAAAGTCCTGCGTGCGCGCATGCTGCGGCTGGTTGAGGACTGACTTCGCCGGCCCCTGCTCGACGATCACGCCGCCGTCGATGAACAGCACGCGGTCGGCGACGTCCTTGGCAAATGCCATTTCATGGGTGACGACGACCATGGTCATGCCGTCATCGGCGAGTTTTCGCATCACGCCCAACACATCGCCGACCAGTTCGGGATCGAGCGCCGAGGTCGGCTCGTCAAATAATATCGCCTTCGGCTGCATCGCGAGCGCACGCGCAATAGCGACGCGCTGTTGCTGTCCGCCCGACAGTTGCGGCGGGTGGACATCGGCTTTCTCCGCCAGCCCAACCCGCGCCAGCAGCGCGCGGCCGCGCTCCAGCGCCTCGGCGCGCGGCTCCTTCTTCACATAAACGGGGCCTTCGATGACGTTCTCGAGCGCGGTCCGGTGCGGAAACAGGTTGAAGCGCTGGAACACCATCGAGACCTGGGTGCGGACCGAAACGATCGAAGGCGCATTGCGATCGACCTTCGCGCCTTCGACAAGGATGTCGCCGCTGTCATAGCTTTCCAGTCCGTTGATACAGCGCAGGATGGTGGATTTACCCGAGCCCGAGGGACCGATGATGCAGACCACCTCGCCCTTCTCGACCGACGCCGTGATGCCCTTGAGCACCTCGACCTTGCCAAAACTCTTGTGGACGTTGGAGAGCTCGATCATTTCTGGCCTGCCCGCTTTTCGAAGTGACGGACCAGAAGGATGAGCGGGATGCTCATGGTGAGATACATCAGCGCAACAAGCGTGAACACGCTGGTGTTCTTGAAGGTGGAGGACGCGATCAGCTTGCCTTGCAAGGCGAGTTCGGCGACCGTGATGGTCGAGGCCTGGGACGAATCCTTCAGCATCATGATCATCACGTTGCCATAGGGCGGCAGCACGATTCTAACCGCCTGCGGCAACACCACGCGGCGCATGGTCAGCCACCAGCTCATGCCGATCGCCTGCGCCGCCTCAATCTGGCCCTTGTCGATGGCTTCGATGCCGGCGCGAAAATTCTCGGCCTGGTAGGCCGAGTAAGCGATGCCGAGACCGAGAATCGCCGCCTGCAGCGCCGTCATCGTCAGGCCGAATTCCGGCATCACGAAGTAGAGATAGAACAGCAGCACGATGATCGGGATGCCGCGGATCACGTTGATCACGCCGGCGCTGAGTCCCGTGAGAAAGCCGATACCCGATACGCGCATCAGCGCCCAGACCAGGCCGAGCATGGTCGACAAGACCAACGATCCCAGCGTGACGATAATCGTCAGCGCCACACCGCTCATCAGGATCGGCAGGAACTCGACAGTATCGCGCCAGAAGGCCTGCATCAGGTCCCCTGCGCCTTCAGGCCCCATTTATCGAGGATCTTTTCCACCGTGCCGTTCGCCTTCAGCTTCGCCAGCGAGGTGTTGATCTTGGCGAGCAGTTCGATATCGCCCTTGCGCACGCCGATTCCGACCGCGCCTATGGTGGTCGGCTTGTAGCTCTCGACGATGCGCGCCTCGGAGAAACCGCCCTGCTTGAGGTTGTAGGCAAGGATCGGGTAGTCGGCGAAGCCGGCCTTGAGCCGTCCGGCGTTGACGTCGCGCAGAATATCCGGGATCGTGTCGTAGGCCTTCACCTCACTGAACAGTCCGGACTTCTTCAGCGCATCGACGAACGCCGTTCCGACCTGCGCACCGACCACCTCGCCCTTCAGATCGTCCTGCTTGGCATAGGTCCTGGTGTCGCTCTTCGGCACCAGAAGTCCCTCGCCATAGCTGTAGAACGGTTCGGAGAAATCGATCACTTCCTTGCGTGCTGGCGTAACGAACATCGCCGCCGAGATGATGTCGATCTTGTTCGAGGTGAGCGAGGCGATCAGCGTCGAGAACTGCATCGGCTCGATCTGAACCTGGAAGCCGGCATCCTTGCCGATCTCGGTGATGAGATCGACCATGATGCCCTGAATGCTGTTGGTCTTGGTCTCGAGGAAGGTGAAGGGCACGCCGGTCGGGGTCGAGCCCACTTTCAGCACCTTTTGCGCGGATGCCGGCATCGCGGCGGTCAGAACAACAGCCGCCATCGCGGCCTGGACGAGACGTTTGAGAGCCATGGCACCACTCCTGGATCGAACACCGCCGCCCGCGTCAGACCAAAGAGTTGCGGGAAACGCCGTTCCGGCCTATTTTCACCATTATGAAATTGTGGTCACACTTGCCGCGGCATTGCAAGCGATTTTCATGCACATGAAGGAAGCAGGTCTGACGTGAGCGGTGGCAAGAGAATTAAAAAGCCGGCGCCCAAAGCCAAGGCAAGGGCCGCGGCAAAGACGGCGCGCAGGCCGAAGGCGAAGGCTGTCGCGAGGCCGGCCGAACCCGCGATGGACCTCGCCGTCGGCCGGCGCATTCGCGACCTACGCCGTGAACACAAACTGTCGCTGGAGACGATCGCCGCGCGCACCGATCTGTCGATCGGCTTCCTCAGCCAGATCGAGCGCGGCCTGTCATCGCCTTCGCTGCGCGTGCTCGCAACGCTGGCGGACGTGCTCGGTGTCGGCATCGCTGCGCTGTTCGGCTCGCGGCCCAGCGACGATGCGGCTTCAGGCGGCGTGGTGACGCGCCAGTTGCAGCGCGCCGAACTGAAACTGTGGCGCACCGGCATTTCAAAGCAATTGCTGAGTCCGGCCGGAACGGAAAGCCGCCTCAACCTGTTTCTCGTGCACCTGGAGCCCGGCGGCAACACCGGCGACGAACTCTACACCCATGACGGCGAAGAGGCCGGCCTGGTGCTGGAAGGCGAGATGACGCTGACCGTGGATGCCGAGACCTGGTCCCTCAAGCGAGGGGACAGTTTTCGCTTCGCCAGCCGCCGCCCTCACCGCTTTTCAAATCCGGCGGAAGATGCGAAAGCGGTCGTGCTGTGGGTGAACTGCATAACGGCGGCGTCATGAGCGACGGTCTGGAACAACGAATGGATCAAGCCCGGGATGATTGGAGCCCGCACAGCGCACATTGGGGCGCATTTTCCGCGCGATGGAACGGCGCGACACTGGATATCAGGCCTTACGAGGAGGATCCTGCGCCCTCCTCGATTTTACAGAACTTCACCACCGCGATGCGCCACAAGGCCCGCATCCTGCGGCCGATGGTGCGCAAGGCATGGCTGGACCGGAGCGCATCCGTTGAGCGCACCTTCGACCAGAAATTCGTCGCTTGCCCCTGGGACGAAGTTCTCGATTTGCTTGCGAATGAATTGTCGCGGGTCCGAACCGAATATGGCGCCGCCGCGGTCTACGGCGGCTCCTATGGCTGGTCCAGCGCCGGACGTTTCCACCACGCGCAGAGCCAGGTCCATCGCTTCCTGAACATGGCATTCGGCGGCTATGTGCGTTCGGTGAACAGCTACAGCGCCGGCGCGTCGGCCGTGATCCTGCCTCATGTCCTCGGCGGCTACGAAGACGTCTCGCGCCGAAACGTAACGTGGGATCAGGTCGCCGAGCATACCGATACGGTGCTGGCGTTCGGCGGCATGGCGCTGAAGAACTCGGACGTCGCAAGCGGCGGCATCAGCTGCCATATCGAGCGCGACGCGATGCAAAAGGCCGCGCGCCGCGGCGCGGTCTTCTACGGCATCGCGCCGTTGCGCGATGACCTGCCGGAAGAAGCCGGTGCCCGGTGGTTGCCGATCAAGGTCGGCACCGACGTGGCGCTGATGCTGGCGCTCGCGCACACGCTGCTCGTCGAAAACCTGTGGGACAGCGCGTTTGTCGCGCGCTACTGCACCGGCTTCGACATCTTCGAACGCTATCTGCTCGGCCGCGACGACAACACGCCAAAGGACGCAGCATGGGCGGCCGGCATCACCGGCATTCCCGCCGCCACCATCGTCGACCTCGCCCGCCGGCTGCCGCGCGGGCGCACCTTGATCACGGTCTCGCATTCACTGCAGCGCGCGCAATATGGCGAGCAGCCGGTGTGGATGGGCGCGGTGCTCGCGGCCATGCTCGGCCAGATCGGCCTGCCCGGCGGCGGATATAATTACGCGCTCGGTGCGCTCGGCCACACCGGCCGCCGCTTCAACGCGGTTCCGATTCCGACGCTGTCGCAAGGCAAGAATAGCGTCAGCGAATTCATCCCGGTCGCGCGCGTTGCCGACATGCTGCTCAATCCGGGCGAGAGCTTCGAATACAACGGCCGGTCGATGCGGTATCCCGACATCAAGCTGGTCTATTGGGCGGGCGGCAACCCTTTCCATCATCACCAGGACATCAACCGGCTGCGGCGCGCCTTCAATGTTCCGCAAACCATCGTCGTGCACGAAAGCGCCTGGACGCCGATGGCGAAATTTGCCGACATCGTGCTGCCGGCGACGATGACGCTGGAACGCGACGATATCGGCGCCGCGGGCACCGATCCAAGGCTGATCGCAATGCGCAGGGCCATGGACCCAGTCGGCGAAGCGCGCGACGATTTCGATATTTTTGCCGCGCTGTCGCGGCGATTGGGCGTCGAACATGCTTTTACGGAAGGACGCGACACCAGGCAATGGCTGGCGCATCTTTACGAGCCGACGCGGAAGGCGCTTGCCGAGGCCGGCTGCGATGCGCCTGATTTCGAAGAGTTCTGGCAGCGCGGCGAACTCGCGCTGCCGTCGGCCCCCGATGACGGCGGCTTTCTGCGCGCCTTCCGCAACGATCCCCTCAACAACAAGCTGCCGACGCCAAGCGGCAAGATCGAGATCTATTCGAAAACCATCGCGGGCTTCGGTTACGACGATTGCCTAGCCCACCCGGCCTGGCTACCCTCAACCGAACCGCCGGATGCACGCCACCCGTTGACGCTGATCGCCAACCAGCCGGCGACGAGGCTGCACAGCCAGCTCGACTTCGGCGCCTACAGCCAGTCGAAAAAAATTGCCGGCCGCGAACCCGTCCGTCTCAACCCTGTTGATGCGGCGCGCCGCGGCATCGCCGACGGCGACATCGTCCGCCTGTTCAACGATCGGGGCGCCTGCCTGGCTGCCGCCGTTATTACAGACGACGTCATGCCCGGCGTGGTGCAATTGTCCACCGGCGCCTGGTACGATCCGCAAGCAGGTGTGGCCGAACATCCGCTCTGCGTCCACGGCAATCCGAACGTGCTCGCCCGCGACATCGGCACATCGCGGCTCGCGCAAGGCTGCTGCGGTCAGGTGACGGTGGTCGAGTGCGAGAAATATACGGGAGCGCTGCCCGCCATCCGCGCCTTTGATCCTCCCGAGCAGGATTGATGCAGAGGCAACGACGACACCCGCATACCGGCTGTCCCGCGCACCGGGGAACATCGTGAAAGAATTTAGACATACCCGAATGAAATCGAAAATCCGAACTTAGGACTGTCGATTCAGACGCCGTCAACACCCGAGGTCTACGCTTCCCAGGAGTTCGTATGGATACGTCAGGAGCTGAGCATGCCGAACCGAGGGAAACACGGGAAAGCACGAGCCGCAGCCGCCGAGACCAGAGAAGATATCATGAGCTCGGCGGCCTTAAGCACCATGAGCGCGGGCGCCGTAAATGCCATGGCGGCAGTAGGCGCCGCCGTCATCAAGCTGCACAAAGAGCCCATGGACAAAGAGCCGGAATGGTTCTGGCACCTGTTCGCGAAGTGCGAAGCCAAGGCCGCACGTATCGCCGCGCAGGCCGCGCGCGCCCCTCGCTCCAATGGCGACGCCACATTCATTGAGGTCTACGCCAGGACCTTGCCGAAGCTGATGAAGACGGCGCTAAGCGCCCGCGAACAAGCACTGCACTGAGTGAAACTCGGCGCGTCCCGCGCCTCCTGCCAGTTGTGCTCGTCCGCCCGTCACCCAAACCGGTGATCGTAGCGGCTCACCGTGAGTTCGCTCACGTCGATCTCAGGCTTCCGCCCCGACATCAGGTCCGCCAGCACCCTCCCCGAGCCACAGGCCATGGTCCAGCCAAGCGTGCCGTGGCCGGTGTTGAGATGCAGATTGTTGTAGCGCGTGGCGCCGATGACCGGCGGCCCGTCCGGCGTCATCGGGCGCAGGCCGCTCCAGAACGTCGCCTTGCCGAGGTCACCGCCGCGTGGAAACATGTCGGTGAGGGAATGGTCGAGCGTCGCGCGCCGCGCCGCATCGAGCCGGTTCGAATAGCCTGAGATTTCCGCGGTGCCGCCGACGCGGATGCGGTCGCCGAGCCGCGTGATCGCAACCTTGTAGCTTTCGTCCATCACGGTGGATACAGGCGCGCCGGCGTCATCGATGACCGGGACCGTGATCGAATAGCCCTTCACAGGATAGACAGGAACCGGAATACCGATGGGCTTGAGCAACCGCGGCGTCCAGCTGCCGAGTGCCGCGACGTAGGCATCGGCTTGCAACAGCCCGACGCTGGTGACGACGCCCGTAATCCTGTCGCCGTCCGCGACCACGCGATCGATGCTGGTATTGAACCTGAACTGCACGCCGAGCTTTGCTGCTTCCTTGGCGAGCGCCTGCGTAAACATATGGCAATCGCCGGTCTCGTCCTGCGGCAGCCGCAGTCCGCCGACGAATCTTTCCTTCACCGCCGCCAGCGCCGGCTCCGCACCGATGCAACCTTCGCGATCGAGCACCTCGTAAGGGACACCATATTGCTTGAGCACCGCGATATCGCCGCCGGTACTGTCGAGCTGCTTCTGCTTGCGGAACAGCTGCAGCGTGCCCTGGCTGCGCTCGTCATATTTGATACCGATCTCGGCGCGCAGCGCGCGCAAGGAATCGCGGCTGTATTCGGCGATCGGGATCATCCGACGCTTGTTGACGGCGTAGCGCTCTGCCGTGCAGTTGCGCAGCATCTTCATGCCCCAGATCCACATCACGGGATCGAGCTTGGGCCAGATCACCAGCGGCCCGTGCCGCATCAACAGCCATTTGATGGCTTTCACCGGCACGCCGGGGCCGGCCCAGGGCGAGGAATAGCCGGGTGACACTTCGCCGGCATTGGCGAAAGAGGTTTCCTGCGCGGGCTCGGACTGGCGGTCGACGACCGTTACCTCATGGCCGGCGCGTGCCAGATAATAGGCTGTCGTGACGCCGATGACGCCACTGCCGAGAACGATGACTTTCACGATCCCTCACGCAATTCGCCGCGGCGTTCGCGCCGCGGCCCGCTCTGAAGCCCGGCTCCGATTGAATCGGAACCGTGCTCCAGGTTTATGTCTTGACGCGTTTTCTTCACGCGAACCGGGGGTCCACTTCGCTTGAAAACGCTATGGCTTCCTTGCGAGCAAGGATCAGGCCACGCGCTTGATGGCGTCGCCGAGGATCGAAACCATGTCGTCGATATGGCTTTTCTCGACAATCAAGGGCGGCGACATCGCGAAGGAGTCGCCGCTCATGCGGAAATAAAGCCCGCGATTGAAGCAATCCACCATCACGTCATAACCGCGTGCGCCGACGCCGTCGTTGCGCGGCGACAGCTCGATTGCGCCCATCAGGCCGACATTGCGGATGTCGATGACGTTCGGCAGGCCCTTGAGCGAATGCAGCGCATCGCGCCAATATTCAGCCAGTGACGCTCCACGCGTGAGCAGCCCCTCGTCCTTGTAGATGTCAAGCGTCGCAAGGCCCGCCGCGCAGGCGACCGGATGCGCGGAATAAGTGTAGCCGTGGAACAGCTCGATCGTGCCCTCGGGGCCGTTCATCAGCGCGTCATGGATCTTGCGGCTGGCGAAAACCGCGCCGCAGGGCACGGTGCCGTTGGTGATGCCCTTGGCCGTCGTCATCATATCAGGCGTGACGCCGAAATAATCCGCCGCGAACGGCGCGCCGAGGCGGCCGAAGCCGGTGATGACCTCGTCGAAGATCAAGAGGATGCCGTGCTTGGTGCAGAGCTCGCGCAGCCGCTGCAGATAGCCCTTCGGCGGCGGCAGCACCGCGGTCGAACCCGGCACCGGCTCGACAATGACGGCGGCGATGGTGTCAGCACCATGCAGCGCCACCATCCGCTCAACATCGTCGGCGAGTTCGGCGCCGTGCTCCGGCTGATCCTTTGCAAAGGCGTTGCGGGCGAGATCATGGGTGTGACGGATGTGGTCGACGCCAGGCAGATGGGTCGCAAAGGCGCGGCGGTTCGCCACCATGCCGCCGACCGACATGCCGCCGAAGCCGACGCCGTGATAGCCGCGCTCGCGGCCGATCAGGCGCGTCCGCGTCCCCTGTCCGATGGCGCGCTGATAGGCGAGCGCGATCTTCAGCGCAGTGTCGACCGACTCCGAACCCGAATTGGTGAAGAAGATGCGATCGATCCCCTTCGGCGCGATCTCGGCGAGCCGCTCGGCAAAATCGAACGCCAGCGGATGGCCCATGTTGAACGAGGGCGCGAAGTCGAGATTCATCAACTGCCGTTCGACGGCCGTTGCAATCTGGCGGCGGCCATGGCCGGCATTGACGCACCAGAGGCCGGCCGAGGCGTCGATCACCTTGCGGCCGTCGACGGTCGTGTAGTGCATGCCCTCGGCGGAAGCGAACAGCCGCGGCGCTTTCTTGAACTGCCGGTTGGCCGTGAACGGCATCCAGAACGAATCGGTTTGCAGGGTGTTCGGCTTCTGATGAAGGGTCACGGGTAGCTCCTGTGCTGGCAGCTCAAGGTACCACCGGGCCACGCTCGGGAAGGCACAACAAGTCCTTTTCTTCGCTCCTGCAACCCATTGATTTTGCTAGCCCCGTTGGGGCATATTTGTTCGATCCGAAACACTTGCAACAGGGATTTTCGATGAGTGTCGATATCGGTGGGCGACTCCGCTTCGTTCGCGCCCGGCACAAGCTGTCGCAGCGCGAGCTGGCGAAGCGCTCCGGCGTGACCAATTCGACGATCTCGCTGATCGAATCCAACCAGATGAACCCCTCCGTCGGCGCCCTCAAGCGCATCCTCGACGGGCTGCCGATGGGGCTCGCCGAGTTCTTCGCGATCGAGCCGGAGCGGCCGCGCAAGGCGTTCTACCGGTCCGACGAACTGACCGAGATCGGCAAGAAGCCGATCTCCTTCCGCCAGGTCGGCGACAATCTGTTCGGCCGCAGCTTGCAAATCCTGAAAGAACGCTATGAGCCCGGCAGCGACACCGGCCGGGTGCCGCTGACCCATGACGGCGAGGAAGGCGGCATCGTGGTCTCGGGCCGGCTCGAGGTGACCGTCGACGACGAGCGCCGTATTCTCGACCCCGGCGACGCCTATTATTTCGAGAGCCGCCGCTCGCACCGCTTTCGCTGCGTCGGGGGCAAAGCCTGCGAAGTGATCTCGGCCTGCACGCCGCCGACGTTCTGAGGGAGCAAGCGTATTCTTACAAATCCGCTGCGCTTGAATAGCGCGCGATATGGTTGCGAATTCACCAGGTCGGCGGACATGAACCTCGCGACTTGAACCGCCAACCGCAGATGTAGCGAAATTACAATTGCGCAAGTTTGCAACTTGTGGTTCTTGTCACTGTTCGTTGTAAATTGGGTTTGTTATGCGGCGTTTTGTATCGTGGGCTTTGGTACTCTGCCTTGTTGCTCAGTTCGGTGGATGCAAATCCTCGACGGTTTCCGAAGTGGCGCTTGAATCTCAGCCTCAATCTAATCAGCCTCAATCCAAGCCGCGGGATACGCGGCTCGCGAGATTGTATTTTCTGCGCGAGAAGGGACTTGTTGGCACTGAAGTTGGAATCAAGATCGATGGCAAGCCGGTTGGTTCGGTAGCCAAAGGATTGTATTTCTTTTCAGACAGACCGCCCGGACGGTACCGGATCGCCTGCGTGAATCCGATCTCTATGGATTATGAAACCGAAATAGAAATTGAGGGTGGACGAACCTACTATTTCGGCGTCGGGACACCGCAGGTGTCTGCGCCCGGTCAAAATCTTCTCAATCAGGCGGTCGCTGGCAGCACCGGACGACAAATGCCGGCTACGTCCCCGCTTATGGCAGGCTTTTCTGGTGCTGCCCCTCTATCAAATCGATGCAGCAGAAGGGCCTGCCGTCATCAGTCAGTTGAAGCCGCAATAGCGGCACAAGCGGCCGGCACCTACATGAATCCCGAAGACCACGTCCGCTATGCGCTCGATTTTTCCGCGCGGCCGGCGCCAAGACTCCGATCTACCGCCTGATGTTCTGCAACCTGCATGCGGTCGGCTTTCCGCCAAGGCCGTATGCGCTCGCGGCTTACCTGTCGCTGCTGGAGGAGGAAGCGCCCGGTGCGCCCTGGATGATTGCCGGCGTCAGCGCCGATGTTCGTCCCCTGATCGCCGAGACGGCCAGGCGCGGCGGCCATGTTCGCGTCGGCCTCGAGGATGCGCCGCTCAGCATCAAGGCGAGCAACCTCGAACTGGTTGAAGAGGCGGTGAGAATGGTGCGCGAGCACGGCGGCAAGCCGGCCACGCCAGCCGAGATGCGGCAGGTGCTCGCCGCGTCCGCGTGAACGGCGGCGCTACTTCGCCAGCGCGCCGGAAAGCACCAGCTCCAGCTCCTGCCTGACATCTTCGAGCGGCTGGACGCTGCGCGCGGCCCGGCACATCGCGACTGTGCCTTCCAGCGACGCGATAACGAGTGCCGCAAGCCGCCGCGCGCGCGCGGCGGTAACGCCTTCGCGCCGCATCGCCGCGATCATGATTCCTTGCCAGTCGGCGAACACGCCTTCAGCCAGATCGAGCAAACGCTTCTGCGCCGCTTCATCCCGTTTGCCGTCTTTCTCTGTCGCATCGTTGACATACTGCTCGACCGCGACCGCCAGCACCGGGCAGCCGGCCTGGAATTTCGATCGCTCCAGCGTCTGCCGCCACAGGGCGATGAAGGCGCGGAGCCCGCTGATCGCGCCGTGTTCCTGCGTCAGATGCCTGAGCGGTCCGCTGACCTGGCTGCCTGCAAACACCAGCGCGTCCTCGATCAGTTGCTGCTTGCCGCGCGGAAAATGATGGCCGATCGAGCCGCGCGGCGTGCCGGTATGGCGCACCACGTCGCGCATGCTGGTGGCATTGACGCCACGCCGGCTCATCAGGTCGGCGGCGCCTGCCACCATTTTTGCGCGGGTATTGGACGACATCGGAACTCCCCTTGAGTCGCCCCACCATAGAATATGACGCTTGACATAGCCAGCCTGCTCGCACTATGCCAATCGTCATAATCGGCAGCGGGAGGTAACGATCGATGACGTTTATCCATGTGATGACGCCGCAGGGGCGACTGACTGCCGATCAGCGCCGCGTGCTGGCGAAAACCCTGACCGATGCCGTGCTGGTGCCGGAGGTCGGCAAGCTCACGCCGGAGGCCCGCCGCGGCTATCAGGTGCATTTCGCCGAGCGCCCGCTCGACATGATCGCGCACGGCGGCGAACTGCTTTCGGACAGGCCAAGCGACGTCATGCTGCTCGATGTGGTGGTGATGGACTGTTGCTGGACGCGCGAGGACCGCGCGACCGTCATCCGCAACATCCATACGGCGCTCACTGAGGCCTGCGGGATGAAGGCGCCCTCGCCGGGCTGGTGGATCAATTTCCGTATCATCGAGGAAGGAAGCTGGGGCTCGCGCGGCGGCGTGCTGTCGTTCCTCGATCTGCTCGAACACGGCGCATCGCACTTTTCGCCGGAACGCACTGCTGCGATCCGCACCGCGCTTGCCGTCAAATACGAGCGATAACCGCGCGGTAGCATTTGAGACATCCTGGACAGAGGAAACCAATCATGAGTGCCGAAGGAACAATCCGCACCGAGACGCATGATCGCATTTTCAAGATCATCATCGACAACCCCGCGAAGAAGAACGCGTTCTCGCCCGCCATGATGGAGCAATTGTCGGATGCGCTGACCGAACTGCACAACAACGACAGCCTTTGGGTCGGCGTCATCTGCGCCGAGGGCAAGGATTTCACCGCCGGCCTCGACATGCCGAAATTCTTCGGCCCCAACGCCGAGAAGCGAAACTTCAAAGAAGGCAATGTCGACGTATTCGGCCTGCAAAAGCGCTGCAAAAAGCCGATCGTCACCGCAGTCCAAGGCATCGTCTTCACCATCGGCATCGAACTGATGCTGGCGGGCGACATCGTCGTGGCCGCCGATGACGCGCGCTTCTGCCAGATGGAATCCAAACGCGGCATTGCGCCGTTCGGCGGCGCGCATTTCCGCTTCCTGTCGCGCACCGGCTGGGGCAACGCGATGTATCATCTGTTCCTGTGCGATGAATTCACGGCGGCCCGCGCCCGCGAGATCGGGCTGGTCCAGGAGGTGGTGCCGGCCGGCCAGCAGGTCGAACGCGCGATGGCGCTCGCTGCGATCATTGCAAAAAATGCGCCGCTCGGCATTCAGGTCACCAAGGAGGCTGCCGCGAAATATGTCGAGCATGGCGAGAAGGCCGCCATCGCCTACATTCCGACCGTGCGCGAACGCGTATTGAACAGCGCCGACGCCCGCGAGGGCATTCAATCCTTCATCGAGCGGCGTGCCGCGGTGTTTCAGGGACGGTGAGACGAACGTGAAATCGACCTCCGGAAAACAAGAGGAACTGGCGAACCTGCTCGTGCAGGCGCGGCGCAACGTCAGCCAATTCTCCCTGCCCGATGATCTCGTGCCGGATACGGCCCTTGAAGCCTATGCCGTGAACCAGACCGTGGCGGAACGTCTCGGCTGGGAGCCGCTGGGCTGGAAGATCGCCGGCACGACGGACGCGGTGCGCGGCAAGCTCCAACTGGAGGGACCGATCTACGGCAGGACGTTCCGCCGCTTTGCCTGCGCTTCGCCTGCGCGTTTCAAGGCCGCCGAGTTGCTCGACCCGCTGCTCGAATGCGAGTTCTTCGTCACGCTCGCGCGCGACCTGCCGCCGAGAGACGCGCCCTGGACGTTTCCCGAAACCATCGAGGCGATCGCCGAGGTTCATGCGGGCATCGAAGTGGCGGAATGCCGCTATCCGCGAAAGGCCCTGCCGCCGCTGCCCGGCATTCTCGCTGATGGCAGCGCGTCCGGACGCTACGTCTTTGGTGATCGCATCGAGACCTGGCGCGAGGGACTTGCGTCCGTCCCCGTGCGGCTTGAGGTCGACGGCGCGCTGCGCTGCGAGGGCATCGGCGCCGACGTCATGGGCGATCCGCTGCGGCCGCTATGGTGGCTGGCCGAGCAGCGCCGCCAATGGGGCGACGGACTTCGCGCCGGCGAGACGATCTCCACCGGCTCGATGACGGGCATGCTGCCGATCCGCGCCGGCCAGCATGTCCGCGCGCGGTTCGGCGACGTGGCGACCATCGAGATTACGATCGATCTGTAACGCGGCTTCTTACCAGGACGGCACCTGAACCCAAACGTAAGGGCATGCGACTTAAACGGCGGGGACCGCGTTTCACCCTGCCCGAGGGTCGGGTGGATCGATCCGCCAGGCGCGGCGCACGCCTTGAATCTTCATCCGGTCAAAATCGATTTCAGCGCATCGCGCTGTTCGATGATGTAATCGAAGAACGCGGCAATACGCGGCACGCGGCGGATATCGGGATGCGTCAACAGCCGCCAGCTTCGCGTCAGCTCCGGAACCGGGCCGAGCACGCGGACCAGATCCGGCTCCGCATCGCCGAGCGCCGTCGGCAGCGGCCCTAACCCTGCGCCGGATTTCACCGCGGAGACCAGGCCGAGCACGCTGTTGTTGCGCACGGGCATCCTGGCCTTGGGTGCGACGTCCTTCAGCCACTTCGCGGCGCGGTGACCGGCCAGCGTCTCGTCGAAGCCGATGAGAAGATGTTGCGACAAGTCTTCGACGCGGTCGGGCTTGCCGTGGCGCTCGATATAGTCGCGGCTGGCATAGACGGCCCAGAGGGAATCCGCGATCTTGCGGCCGATCAGCTCGTCGTCGGTATCGCCGGAGCGGAAGGCTATGTCCACCTCCCCCTTCGACAGGTCGAGATAGCGGTCGCTGGTGATGAATTCGACGCGCAGATGCGGATAGCGGGCGTGAAACCGCTCTATCAGGCCCGACTGCGTCATGCGGATGACGATCGGCTCCGGACAGGTGACGCGGATCGCGCCCTTCATGTCCTGCTCGACATCGGTTGCCCGCCGCTCAAAATCCCCGACCGCGGCCTCGATGCGTTCGGCAAAGGGTAACAGCGTGGTGCCGTATTCGGTCAGGCGATAGCCGCTCGCCTGCCGGGTCGCCAGCGCCTGCCCGAGCCGGCGCTCGAGCTCCTCGAGCCGGCGGTGCACGGTCGATTGGCTGGTGCCGAGCGCCTTGCCGGCGGCAATCGTGCTGCCATGGCGCGCAACGGCGAGGAAATGCTTCAAATCATTCCAGTCGAACATGCACCCATTATGCACTTCTGGAGCGGGCCCGCGCAATCCTGCGGCTCCCGCGGCGGGGCTGCGCCGCCTAGGCTATTGGCGTCGAAACCGCGTGGCGACTGGCCAGCACAGGGAGCAACAAAATGCGCAGCAATCTCGTCCCGGGCATCGCCCTGCTTGCCGGTCTCGGCGCCGGCGATCTGGCATGGGCGCAACAGCACGGCGCCGCCGTGCCCGGTACCGCCAAGCCCAATATGGTGCTGCAGCAGGTCGTCGAGGGATTGCCCACCGACAACAAGCAGACCGTGCGGGTCATGACGGCAACGTTCAAGCCGGGCGACAAGACCGTCTATCACAGCCACCGTTTTCCGGTGACGGTCTATGTGCTGGAAGGCGCATTCACCCTCGAACTCGAGGGCCGCCCGCCGCTCACGGTCAAGGCCGGCGAAGCGATGGTGGAGCCGCCCAAGGTGCCGATGACCGGCTATAACCGCAGCGCCACCGAGATGACCAAGGTCGTCATCTTCTATGTCAGCACCAACGATACGCCGTTTCTCGACATGATGTCGCACTAGAGCCGGCGCACAGCGGGGTCGATGGCTTTCGCATCCAGCCGTTTGCGGTTTTGTTCTTTCCGAAAAGGATCTCGATAAAATGATAGTGCAACCTCGAGCGCTTTTGTTCTCCGCCGCGGTGCTCCTGCTTCCGACAACGCAAGCCGCCGCGTCCTGTATCTTGGCCGGATTTTCCGGCGCGGCTTCTATCTGCGGGGCTGCGTCCGTAACGGGCTATTCCACGGGGCAAATGAACCAGACTGCAACTCCGCTCCTTACCCAGGAAAACAGCACGGGAGTGTCCGTTGGTGCGTCTGGCGGAGGGCCGGGCATTGGAGGATTTGCGAGCGCCACAGGGACCTTCGGCACAGTAAAAATGTTCACTTCGTCGTTTACTACTTGGGACACGGGGATAAACACTGCTGCGTACGCGCAGGCCGACATCGGCTTCCTCGATGGGTTCACGGTGGGGCCAACTTCTCTTAACGTTCACTTCGAGTCGTCCATCAGCGGTACGCTACTTGGCGGTGTAGCGGCTGGTTACGGCCACTTCGACTTACTCAACCTCAGCACACGTCAATTCGTTGTCTACGACAAGAAGCTATTCATATACTCGGGCAATCCGGTTTCCTCGTTCAGCTATGACCTGACGCTTCAAGCCGGCGCGACTTACGTTTTCGATTGGTCGATGCAAGCGGAGGCCCGTTCTATAACCGACAGATATAGCTTCTATCCCTCCGCCTTGGCGGACTTGAGCCATACCGGTCGCCTGACAATTGATGTGCTCACACCGGGGGGAGCCTTAGCTTTCTCAGCGGAACGGATTACAGATCGTCTCCTCCGGTATCTGGCGTCCCCGAACCTTCCACCTGGGCCATGCTTGTTCTCGGCTTCGCAGGCATCGGCTTCACGGCGTATCGCCGGAAGTCGAAAGCTGCATTGATGGCCGCCTGATCCACGGTCATCGAATTGAGAGCCGCCATCGGGCGGCCTTTTTCCTTCGCGAGCCTTCCAAGGCGTGCGACGCCACTGCGCATAAGGCCGGCGGACGGCCGGGTGATATGGCATGCCCGGGCTTCGTAGCGAGAATAGCCCGGACAGGAAACCAGTTGCGATGTAAAACGTAGCTCGTGGGCATCGACAACGGAGCAACCCATGCGCGCCATCATCCTGCTTCTCGTGTTTCTGTTCGGCCTCGCCGCGCCCGCCACAGCCGACGACGTTTCCGCCGCGCAAGGCGTGATCCGCGCGCAGGAGCAGGCATTCAGCCGCGACGATGCCGCAGCGGCCTATTCGCATGCCGCCCCCGAGATCAAACAGCTCTTCCCGCAGGCCGACATCTTCCTGCAGATGGTCCAGCAAGCCTACCCGCCGGTCTATCGCCACAAGAGTTTCGAATTCGGCGAGGCGCGCGCGGCCGGCGGCCGGATCGCGCAGCGCGTTCATATCGTCGACGACAATGGCGAGGCGTGGGAGGCGATGTACACGCTGGAGCAGCAGCCGGACGGCAGTTTGAAGATTACGGGATGTTCACTGCTGAAGGCCGGGCAGTCGGCCTGATCTCCATCGCTAGAAGAATTCGTCCAGGAACTCCGCGGCCTGGTCCGAGACGCCGACGATCTTGTTCGTTGCCTGACGATAGAATTTGAAGCTGAGTTCGGTCTGGGGTCGACCGTCATCCCAGTCGCTGAATCGTTTGAGTTCGCTCCGCCCGAGCGGCCGCTTCGCGAGGGCGGTGCGTCTGATGGCGATGCTCACACGCGGAGTTTGCCTGACTATGCCGCGCCTCTTTGCAATCGCCTGGGCTGAGGTGACAATGCCGCGCGCGATGAGGCCTCGCCCGCCCTCGTTCTCGCTTGCGAACACAAAGACCGTGTCGCCTTCGGCGATATGTTTGCCGCCATACATCGTCTTTTGCGCGATGAACGAGAACGACTTGGCGCGCGGATCGTGGATTTCGGCTTTGATCGCGAACGGCATGATTGCCCTGCCAAGTTTCCGGGATCGGCCCTCACGCCACCGCCAGCCGCTGCCGGGCGCGCATCAACAGCAGCAGCATGATGCCGATATTCAGCGCGTTCCACGCCAGCCCGTTGGCGAAGGCCGCGCCGTAGGAGCCGTAGGCGTCAAAGATCGCGCCCGAGATCCATCCGCCGAACGACATGCCCAACACGGAAGCGAAGATCACGATGCCTACGCGGGTCGCGGCCTCGGAGGCCGGCATCGCCTCGCGCACGATGATGGCGTAGCTCGGCACGATGCCGCCCTGGAACAGGCCGAACATCGCAGAGATGATGTAGAGCGAGGTCAGGCCGTCGAAGAACAAATAGAACAGCAGCACGGTGCCCTGCGCCACCGAGCCGATCAGCAGCGTGCGGATGCCGCCGATCTTGTCGGCGAGGAAGCCCGAGCCGATCCGGCTGATGATACCGAAGCCCAGCATCAGCGACAGCATTTCGGCGCCGCGCGCCACGCCATAGCCGAGATCGCCGCAATAGGCCACGATATGAACCTGCGGCATCGCCATTGCCACGCAGCAAGCAATGCCGGCGAGCCCCAGGATCGCGGTCAGCGCATTGGTGGAAAGGCGCAGGTCGACGCGCGGCGGGGACGCATTCTCGTGGTCGCGCTGCGCGCCGGCCCCCATCAGCATCCGCAAGGCGATCAGCGCCAGGGCCATCGCCAGCGCCGTGAAGATGCCGATCGCGATGTGGGTGGCGCGCCACTGATAGGTCTGGATGCCCCAGTTCACCAGCGGCGGCCAGATCGCACCGCCGATGTAATTGCCGCTGGCGGCGATGGCGACCGCGAGCCCGCGGTAGCGGTCGAACCAGTGCGAGGCCTCCGCCATCAGCGGGCCGAAAGTGGCCGAGGAGGAAAGCCCGATCGCGAAATGCACCAGGATGAATTGCCAGATCGAGGATGACATTCCCGCGACGACATAGCCCAAGCCCAAAATGCCGATGCCGAGCCCGATGGCGGTGACGATGCCGTAGCGGTCGGTGATCTTGCCGGTCAGCACCCCGCCGGAACCGAATCCGAGCATGATCATCGTGAACGCCAGCGAGGCGGTGCCGCGGCTCGCGGCGAACTCGGTCTGCACCACGGGAAGTGCGACCACCACCGACCACATGCCGACGCTGCCGAGCGAGCCGATCAGGACGGCTACGGCAAGCCGGATCCATGCCCGACGCGAGTCGGGAACGAACAGGTCGGAATCTCCGGTAAGTTCAGAGGAAATTGCCACGGCGGGCACAACTTCGTAGGCTATTTGCCTAACGTCAAGCCACATTGCCGCGATATTGGGCATGCAGATGTGATGGGGCAGCGCCTGTCGGCACCTTGGCTGAATCGGCCGCGGGTATTAGTTTCCCCGCCATGTTCGTTCGCTTGACGAGGCCGATGCGCGCCAAGGCGGGGTGGTTTGTCGCCCTGCTTTATCTGTTTTGCGTGCTTGCGCCCGGCGTGGCGCTGGCGCTTGGCGATGCCGCATCGTGTCTCATGCATCAGCCCGGAACGGCTACCGCTGCGCATGTCCATGAGGACGCGCAGCCGGAGCATGCCGCCTCGCACCGGCATCATGAGATGCAGGCGGATGAGCATGCTGTGCATCAGGCCGATGCCGGTCACGCTATGCCCGAGCCGGCCAAGCATCAGCACGACGGCAAGGGCGCTATAGGACCGTGCTGCGCCATGCTCTGCGTTTCGGCGATCGCGGCCGATCTGCCCGCCATCGCAAAGCCCTCGCCGCCGATCTCGCTCTGCGTCTCCGAGAACTTTCAGCGTCTGCCGGGCAAGGCGCCCCCGCTGCTCTATCGTCCCCCCATCGCCTGATCTCTGACGTAACGACATGGGCAGCCGCGCCACGAGCGCGCATGCCCGTGGTCGTCGGAGAACTCAATCATGTCTGCGCAGTTTGCGGCGTCTCGCGCCATGCACAGCGCATTTCGAAAACACGAGAAGGAACATCGAATGAAAACCATTGTGACAATCCTGCTGGCGCTATCAGCGCTTTCAGCCCTGCCGCCTCTAGCGCACAGCCATGAGCAGCACGCCCACCAAAGCTATGCCGCGGGCGAGCCCGGCGACCCCAAAAAACCTTCCCGCACCATCGAGGTCGGGATGAGCGAGATGGCCTACGCGCCCGCCCGCATCGAGGTGAACCGCGGCGAACAGATCCGCTTTGTGATCCGCAACACCGGCGCCGACGATCACGAATTCCTGCTCGCCACCACGGCAGAAAATCTGAAACACGCCAAGGCGATGATGGAGAACCCGCATATGGAGCATGACGAACCGAACGGCGTTCGGCTTGCACCGAAGAAATCGGCCGAGATCCTCTGGAAGTTCACTCACGCCGGCACGTTCGAATATTCGTGCCTGATCCCCGGCCATCGCGAGGCCGGCATGGTCGGCCAAGTCTTGGTAAAATAAAGTCCTGGTGAAATAAGGTCTTGGTGAAGTAAGTCTTGGTGAAATAGGTCCCGGTGAAATGAGCCATAGGTAAAGCGAAGGCGGCAAGCTGCGCAAAAGTTTCCTGTTTTCGTCGGCCCCGATCCACTACAACCGGGCCCAATCCGAAAGCTGGGAAAGCGAGACCGCCGTGCAAAGGATCGAACACCAAGGCTTCCTGCTGCTGCTTGTCGCCGTCACGCTGGCGTTTGCCTGGGTGCTGTATCCGTTCTATGGCGCTGTTCTCTGGGCCGTCGTCGTGGCGGTGCTTTTCGCACCCGTCTATCGAAGGCTGCTGCAATCGATGCAGGGCAGGCCAAGCCTCGCGGCCGCCGTCACCGTCCTGATCATCATCGCCATCGTCCTCTTGCCGCTGGCGATGATCGCGGCTTCGCTGGCGCAGGAAGCGTCAAGCCTGTTCGCGAAAATCCAGTCCGGAGAGTATAATTTCGGCAGCTATCTGCAGCGGATATTCGACGCCCTGCCGGCCTGGGCAACCGGATTGCTCGAGCGGCTCAACGTCACCGATTTTTCGGCCCTGCGCGAAAAGCTCGCTTCCGGCCTCATGACGGGCGGGCAGGTTCTCGCCCCGCAGGCGCTCAGCATCGGCATGAACACGTTCGATTTCGTGATCCGCCTCGGCATCATGCTTTATTTGTTGTTCTTCCTGTTGCGTGACGGCAGGGCGCTGGCCGAACGGATCAGGGAGGCCATTCCGCTGCGCGGCGAGCAGAAGGCGGCGCTGTTCATCCGGTTCGCCGACGTCGTCCGCGCCACCGTGAAGGGCGGCATCCTCGTCGCGATGGCGCAAGGCATGCTCGGCGGCATCGCGTTCTGGTTCTTGGGAATCCACGCAGCCCTGCTATGGGCCGTGCTGATGGCGTTCCTGTCGCTGATCCCTGCCGTCGGCGCCGCGCTGGTCTGGCTTCCGGTCGCGATCTACTTCCTGGCCACCGGCGCGATCTGGCAGGGCATCGGGCTGATCGTCTATGGCGTGCTCGTCATCGGATTGGTCGACAATCTGCTGCGTCCCTTCCTGGTCGGCAAGGGCTCCAAGCTGCCGGACTACATCGTGCTGATCTCGACGCTCGGCGGCATCGAAGCGTTCGGCCTCAACGGCTTTGTCATCGGCCCGTTGATTGCCGCGATGTTCATGGTGAGCTGGGAGATATTCGCCGTATCACGGCGGGACGAGCCGGCTGGAGACGCAAATCCGTAGGACGGGTAGAGCGAAGCGAAACCCATCATTCACGCCGTTGGCAGCCTATTGATGGGTTTCGCTTCGCTGTACCCATCCTACCCCAGCTCAAAACTGGTGACGCCGAACACCCGCTCCAGCCGCAACGGTGGAATCACGCCGGTGTACATGCGGGCCGTCTCGAACACCGGCGCCAATCCCAAATCTTCCGCCAGCGCGATCGCCTCGCGGTTGATGCCGGGCACATCCAGAAAAATCTCGCCGCCGCCCACCCTGGCGAGCAAGGCGGACAGCACCGCTTCGGCGGTGACGCGGTCGTCTGCCACCAGCGGGCCGATCTTGAAACCCTTCCGGCATGGACGGATCACGCCCCAGCCGGCGGGCCTGCCATCCCGCACGACCGCGCAACCGACATGGCCGGGCGCGCCGATCCAGGCCCGCAGGAACGCGGGCCGCCGCGCCGGAAACACGGTGGCGTCGTCCGCTTCCACTGCCGCTATCGGGACATCGGACAACGCTATGACTTCAGCCCGCGGCACGGCGGGCGCGGCAACTGTGCCGCCGTAACGGACATTGGCGTAAGCAAGCTGAAAGCCGGACTTCCTGTAGTTCTCCTGCTGCGCCGTCACGCCATCGAGCCCGATCACGCGCGGGCCGGCGTGCGCGATGGCCGCATTCCATATGCGCAGGCCGTAGCCATGGCCGCGCAGATCCGCCCGCACCATGTAAAAGCCGAGAAAGGAAAAGCTCGCGCCGTAATTGACGCAGGAAACCGTCGCGGCAGGCGCGCCATCGATCTCTGCGATGAAGAAGCCGCCCGGATCGACGGAAGCAAAGCATGCGTCGTCGGCAAGCCCCGGATTCCAGCCTTCAGCCGCGGCCCAGTCCACGGCCAGTGAGATTTCGTCCGGCCGCATCGGCCGTATTGTGAAGGTCTTCATTACGATCCTCCAGCCGTCACGAAGCGACGACTTGTCCGCCGTAGCTCGAAGAGCGAAGGCGGAGCAATCCATCTATCCTCGTGCGCGGAAAGATGGATTGCTTCGCTTCGCTCGCAATGACGCCGCTTTATGACAAACAGCAGGACTGCAATTGCGCTCTGCAGTTCCTCAACTCACGATGCGAATGCGCTGTGAGCAGTCCAGAAATGGCACACTTCTTCGCGCAGAATATCATTGCGCCGTGCGAATTGTTTAGCGAAAATTAATCATATGCTGCTGCGGGGCTGCATTGTTGGAGGCGACACACATGTACCGATCATCGCTCACGCTGGCCTTTGTCGTGCTGTACTCGGCGGCCGGCGCGGCCAGCGACTTGTCATCCGTCTACGTGGCGCCGGGCGGAATCTACGCGCCTTCAGCAAACGTCTATGTGCGTCCGGGACCGGCGTATCGGCAACCGCCCTACGCGGAACCCGGTTACGGCTATCGGCAACCGTCCTATTACGGAACGCCGGCCCCGGCAGCTGTCTATGGCGAGTACGGACCTGCCTACGCCGCACAGCCGGCCTATGTCGAACGCGCGCCCTATCCCTACGCTCGGGAACGCTACTACGCGCAGGAATACGACTATGCGCCGGAATACGCGCCGAGGCCGCCGCTGCCCGTGCCCTACCGTGCGCGCGCACGATGCGACGACGGCTATGGCAGGTCGGTCTACTGCGATTAAGCCGCCGGCATGGCGCGGAGTCGGTGCCGCTGATTGCGGTACGTAGGATGGGTGGAGCGCAGCGATACCCATCGCCCCTTCGCACACGCGATTGATGGGTTTCGCTTCGCTCTACCCATCCTACGCGACTACGCGCTGCGAGTAATCCTCGATCAGCGCGCAGCACGGACAGGGCGCGGCGAAATCCCGGCGCGTCCTCACGGCATCATCACGATCTTGCCCAGCGCCGATCCCTGTTCGAGCAGGGAATGCGCCTTGCGGACGTCGGCAAGCTTCAACCGCGCCGAGATGGCCGGGCGGATCGCGCCGCGCTCGAGCGCGCCGATCACTTCGCGCATCAGCGCGCGGCGGCCTTCGCGGTCGTGGTCATAAATGTGGAACGAGAAGCAGCGCACCGCCGGGCAGGTGTCGAGATGATCGCGCATCGCCGCCACCAGGTTCTCCTGCGGCAGGCCGGCGAAGGCATTGTAGGACACCAGCGTGCCCCACTTGCCGAGCGCGCGGATATAGCCGACGAAATCGGGCCCGCCGACATGGTCGAGGACGAGACCGACGCCGCGCCCCTCCGTCAGCTCGCGGGTGCGGGCGATGACGTCTTCGTTGCGATAATGGATGACGTGGTCGGCGCCATTGCGGCGCGCGAACCCCGCTTTCTCTTCAGAGCTGACCGTGCCGATGACGGTCATCCCGGCCAGCTTTCCGAGTTGCACCAGCGCCGTGCCGACGCCGCCGGCCGCGCCGATCACCAGCGCGCTGTCCGGCCGCTGCGTCGACGCGCATTGATGCAGCAACGCCCAGGCGACCTGGTAGTTGGCGAGGCACACCGCTTCCTGCAGATCGACGCTGTCGGCGAGCAGATGCACCGCATCGGCCGGCGCCGCGACGAACTCGGAGTAACAGCCGCCGCGCTGGGCGAGGTCGCGGGCGCTCAGCAACACCTTCCGGCCGGTTGCGATCCCGCTCACCTCGGATCCGACCGCGTGCACGATGCCGGCGACATCGTTGCCGGGGTTCACGGGCAGCGGCGGCATCCATTTGTAGACGCCGCGGCGGATCAGGACATCCGGTTGGCCGACGCCGAACGCCTCGGCGCGGATCACGACGTCGTGCGGGCCCGGATCCGGACGCGGCACGTCGACATATTCAAGGGCTTCGGGGCCGCCGACCTGGCGAACGAGAACGGTTTTCATCAGCGTGGTCATGCGATTCCTCCATATTTTCGAAAATATTATTGTTTGCGAAATTTATTGCAATAGCGGAGTTGGTTCGCCCTGATCTCGCGACAAGGCCAGTGAACCCCGCGCGATCATGCCGGCGGCGTCGCGCGCAACAGCGATCTCGCTGCGAAATCGATCGCGCGGCACCACCACCGAACGCACGAGGAAATACACAGCCCATCCGCGCGTCAACGATTGACGGCAGCAACGCCTCCCTCCGGCCGGCCTTTCCGAATCCTGATCGTTTCCCTGAACAGGCGGCTTGCATTTTCGTAAATTTTCGAAAATAGTAGTTTTATCGAAAAGATTCCAACGTTCCGGAGGGAGCCCGCGCATGAAGCTGTTGTCGTTCGCTATGGATGGTCGGGAAAGCTGGGGGGCGGTGGTCGGCGACCGCGTCGCCGACCTCGGCCGCGCCTTGCCGCAATATCCGTCGCTGGCGGACTTCGTCGGGAGTGCCGATTTCGCCCGCCGGGATGCGCTCGCAGCTGGCGAAAAGCCGGGCCCGAAGCTGGCCGACATAACTTTTCTCCCCGTCATTCCGCGTCCGGAAAAGATCATCTGCGCGGTGCGCAACTATCTCGACCACCACAACGAGGCGGTGGCGTTCGGCATGAAGCGCGAGATCACCGAATTTCCGCCAATCTTCCTGCGCGTCTGGCGGTCCCAGGTCGCCCACAACGCGCCGGTGGTGCGGCCGAAGGTTTCCGATAATCTCGATTGGGAAGGCGAACTCGCGGTCGTGATCGGAAAAGGCGGCCGGCATATTCCGGAAGCGGCAGCGTTCGACCACGTCGCCGGCTATTCGATCTACAACGACGTCAGCGTTCGCGACTGGCAACGCCACGCCCAGCAGATCGCTTCCGGCAAGAATTTCGTCGGCACCGGTCCGTTCGGTCCGTGGCTGGTGACGCCGGACGAGATCGGCGATCCGACGAAACTCAGGCTCGAGACCCGCGTCAACGGCAAGGTCGAGCAGAAGTCCGACACCTCGATGCTGATTTTCTCGATCCCGCGGCTGATCAATTACTGCTCGACCATTTTCGACCTGGTGCCGGGCGACGTGATCGCGACGGGAACGCCGGCCGGCGTTGGCTTCACGCGCAAGCCGCCCGAGTTTCTCAAGCCAGGCGACGTCGTCGAGGTCGAGATCGAGAATATCGGCGTGCTGCGCAATCCCGTCGTCGACGAGTGAGGCGCCAGATGTCCGCTTACGACATTCGCAAGACCGCGCTGACCGTCGAGACGGTCTGGCACGAGCGCGGGCCGCGGCTGGCTACTCCCCTGCTCGTCGGCACGTCCATCGCCGTGATCCGCAACCCCTTTGCGGGACGCTACGAGGCAGACTTGATGCCGTTCCAGGCTTCGTTGCGCGAGCTTGGGCGCGAACTCGCGGCCGCGCTCATTGCGCGGCTGGGCGGTGCGGACAAGATCGAGGCCTATGGCAAGGGCATCGTGGTCGGCGAGGATGGCGAGCTCGAGCATGGCGCGGTGTGGCACGAAGCCGGCGGCTGGGCGGCGCGCGAGGCGCTCGGCAATCCCAAGGCCATCGTGCCGGCGTCGAAAACCATCGGCGGACCCGGCACGCGGCTGATGGTGCCGCTCGGCCACATCCACGCGGCCTATGTGCGCAGCCATTTCGGCACCGCCGAGATGACGGTGTGGGACGCGCCGCGGCGCGACGAGATCGCGTTCGGTCTTGTGATGGCGACCGGCGGGCGTTCGCATGCGCGCATCGGCGGATTGGCCGCCTCAGATATCTCCGTGCACGACGGCCAGCGCTGATAGCATTGCTGCTCTAGCCGACAAGCAGTCATTTCGATCGAGAGGGGGACGCGATGATCAGGGTGAAGCGGGTCAGGCACACGGCGCTGGCAACCTCCGATCTGGAGCACCTGCTGGAATATTATCAATCCGTGATCGGGCTCGGCGTCATCAACCGCGACGGCAAGCGTGTCTATCTCGGCAGCGACTCCGACCAGCTCACCACGGTCATCGAGCAGGCCACCGATAACCATCTCGGCGCGATCGCGTTCGAAGTTGCGCCCGATTCCGACCTCGCCGAATTGCAGCGCTCGCTGGCCGATCGCGGTATCGCATCGGAAATCAGAAGCGACAGCCTGCCCGGTGTTCCAAAGACGCTGACCTTCAACGATCCGGACGGACATCGCATCGACCTGTTTGCACAGTGGCAGTTCTGCAAATCGATCGATCCGCTCCGTGGCCTTGTCGTCAACAAGCTCGGCCACGTCGCGCTGCGCGCGCCCGACCCGCAAGCGACCGCGCGGTTCTATCAGGACGTCCTCGGCTTTCGGGTCTCCGACCGCATCGAGGAGAATTTCGTCTTCATGCGCTGCGGCTTCGAGCACCATTCGATGAATTTCGCCCGCGGCACCGACGGCCGGCTGCATCATCTGGCGTTCGAGCTGCGCGATGCCTCGCACATGCACCAGGCCTGCGACCTGCTCGGCCGCCGAAAGATTCCGATCCTGTGGGGACCGGTGCGGCATGGTCCGGGCCACAACGTCGCGGTCTATCACCGCAGTCCGGACGGCTGCCTGATCGAATTGTTCTACGACATGGACATGATGGCCGACGAAGAGCTCGGCTATTTCGAACCAAGACCCTGGCACCGTGACCGTCCGCAGCGGCCGAAAACGTGGGTCGGCCTGCCGCGCGACGTCTGGGGCGTCGGGCCCGACAAGGCGGCGCTGGAATTTTCTCCGGAAATGCGCGGCGCGGTGAAGCCGCCCTGAGCGCGGCGCTCATAAAAAACACGCAAAAAACAAAACAGAGGGAGAGAAACACGATGCCTGGGATTTCCGGTCAATCGAGAGGTCGATGGGGGCGATCGGCGCTGTTTGCAATCGCAGCCCTGTTCGCTCTCGCGCCGTCGCTGGCGGATGCGCAAACCTATCCGAACCGCCCGATACGTTTGCTGCACGGATTTTCGCCCGGAGGCGCCGCCGACGCGCTCGCCCGCATTGTTTCCGACGGCCTTTCGAAGCGGTTGGGACAACCGGTCATCGTGGAAGCCAAGCCGGGCGCCGGCGGAAACATCGCCGCCGCAGCGATCGCCAATGCGGCGCCCGACGGCTATACGCTCGGGCTCGTGACCGGCGCACACGCGATCTCGGGCACGCTCTACAAGAAGCTGGCTTACGAGCCGACCGACAGTTTCGAGATGGTTTCGACGCTGGTCTACTACGCCCTCGTCATTGCCGTGCGCGCGGATTCGCCTGCGAAGACGCTGCCAGACCTGATCGCGATGGCGAAGGCGAAGCCGAACGAGCTGTCTTTCGGCTCGGTCGGTTTCGGCAGCACCCATCATCTCGCCGGCGAATTGTTGACCACCACCGCCGGAATCAAGATGGTCCACGTCCCCTACCGCGGCGACGCGCCGAGCGTGACGTCGCTGCTCGGCGGCGACGTGCCTGTGATCGTCGGCACCACGGTGCTGCTCGCAGGCCAGATCGAAAGCGGCGCCATCCGCGGCCTCGCGGTGACCTCGCCCACCCGCACGCCCTTGCTGCCGAACGTGCCTTCGGCCGAGGAAGCCGGACTCAAGGGATACGACGTCCGCACCTGGGCCGGAATTGTCGCCCCGAAAGGCACGCCGGCCGACATCGTGCAGAAGCTGAACGCGGAAACCGCCTCGATGCTCGCGGATCCCGCGGTGAAGAAGGCCCTGGAAACCGCGACCGGCGGCGAAGTGCGCGGCAGCACGCCGGAGCAAATGCGTGTCCTGATCCGCTCCGAGATCGCAAAATGGTCGAAGGTGATCGACGAGGCGAAGATCGCGCGGATCGAGTGAGTCTCTGATCGCGTCCCGGAAATTCCGCGACTGCCCGGCAGCCGAAAGCGATTTGAGTGCATTTCCAAAAAAATGGAACTCAACCGAAGTTGCGCTGGTTAAGCGTTGGAGCCGTTGGGCGAGAACGCTTATCCAGGGAGAAGCGACATGGCGGTCCATTTCAACCACACGATCCTGTCGGCACGCGACAGCAAGGCCTCGGCGAAATTCCTGACCGAGATATTGAACCTTCCGGCCCCGAAGCACTGGGGGCCATTCGAGATGGTCGTCACCGAGAACGGGGCCTATCTCGATTACATGGACACCGACGAAATCGCGCCGCAGCATTACGCCTTTCTGGTGAGCGAAGCTGAATTCGACGAGATTTTTGGCCGCGTTCGGGAACGCAAGCTGGCCTGGTGGGCAGATCCGGCGCGGAAGCAACCGGGCGAGATCAATCACCACGACGGCGGACGCGGCGTCTACTTCGAGGATCTCAACGGTCACCTCCTCGAAATCATCACCCGCCCGTACGGCAGCGGCGGATGGAATCCGTGAAGGCGGCGAGACACGCCTCTTCGTAGCCCGGATGGAGCGCAGCGCAATCCGGGATAAGTCCATCCGCTGATAGATTGCCCCCGGATTGCGCTGCGCTCCATCCGGGCTACGGCTCTCGCGAGCGACGCTTCACATGACTGTCATGCCTTCAAGACCCGTTGAACGCACTCGCACAACCGTCTCTGACGACATAGCTCGCGGCCAGGGGCTACGCCAAACCAACAGCATGAAGAGACGATAATGAAAGCATTCTTGAAAGTCGGCGCGCCTGTTGCAGCAATATTCGCCATTGTTGCGCTTGGCGCGATGACCGGAGATCAGGCAAACGCAAAGGAGTTTTGCCGGCAGGATGTCACCGGCCACATGACCAGCTGCGGATTTGACACGATGGAGCAATGCAATGCGATGTCGATGGGTATCGGCGGTGACTGCTTCCGCGATCCGTTCCTGAAGGACAACCACAATGCCTTCGCCTATCAACCAAACTCACCTCACCCAAAGAACCGCGCGCATCCACGCGGAAGCAAAGCACCCCCCAGACCATAAAGGACCGCCGCGGCAGCACACCTGCCAGCGAACCCGCCGAGCGACAAGGCCCCGCGCATTCCTGCGGCGCTATCGATCGTGACGCTGAAGAATAGAACGTTGGCGCGGCAGTCGACGTCGCCCTCCTGCCGGTGGCGGCAACGTTGCCGCGCGTAACGCCTGATCCCTGGTCCGCCTGACCCCGAGTCCGACACGCTCGCCAGGACTTTTCCGCGAGGGACTATTCCGCGGGCGCAAGCTGTCCGCCTGAGCCTATTGCGTTGGTCCCGCGCACCCGGACGCGGGCACGGCGCTTGCGCCACCAGATCACGACGCCGGTCACCGACAGCGCTGCAACGACCAGCCCCATGATCGAGATCAGGATGCGGCCGGGTAATCCTACGATACGGCCAGAGTGCAGCGGGAATTGCGCCTGCACGAAGATATCCGCGGCGGTCCCGACCCACGGCAGTCTCTGACCGATCGGGCGGCCGTCCTCGCTGTCGTAATAAAGCTGCGCCGGGCCGACGCCGCCGGCGCCATGATCGTCGCCGGGGTGGAAGAACGCTGCGGCATACACGCCGTGGGCCGGGCCATAGTTGATCGAGCCGACGGGCGTGGTCCAGCCGCGGGTCTTGCCGTCGGCCGCGGCACGCGCGGCGATGTCGGCAAACGTGACCTTGGGTTCGATCGGATCGTCGAGATGCCGATAAGGACGCTGTTCATACGGCGTCGGGGTGTAGTCCGACACCGTCTTCATCAGCGGCGAGAACACCTCGAAATACAGGTTGAGCGAGAACGCCGTGAAGGCGATCACGAACAACAGCGCCCAGGTCCACAGGCTGAAGGCGCGGTGGATATCGAAATTGATTCGATAAGTGCTGCCCGAGGTCTTGATCTTCCAGGCCGGCGCCCAGCGCGCCCAAAAACCACGACCGAGTTCGCGCGCAACGGCAGGTGCTCGCCCTGCCCTGGCGCGGCGACGGGAGGGCAGCGTCAAATAAAAGCCGACGAAGCAATCGATGGTCCAGATGATGGCGATGACGCCAAGCACGCGCATGCCCCAGCGATCGCTGCCCCAGAACTCCGGGATGTGCATGGTGTAGTGCAGCTTGTAGAGGAACGAGACGAAGTTCTCGCGCGTCACCGGCCACACCGCGCCCCAGTAGCGCCGCCCGAGCTCCGCGCCGGTATTGGGATCGAGGAAGATCTGATTGTAATCGAGGCTAAATCGCTTTCCGGTGGCCGGATCGATCCGCGGCAGCACGAAGAACCACAGCGAATGGTCCTTCTCCGGCGTCATGAACATGTGGACGACGCGCGCGCGCGGATCGCGCTGCTCGACCAGCTTGACGAGATCGACAGAGGGAATCGCAGGCCCGAAGGTGGTCACGTCGAACAACTGCTTGTTCAGCAAGTCGTCGATCTCGTGATCCCAGGAGATGATCGCGCCGGTGACGCCCGAAAAAAACAGAAAGCCGGCGGTGAGGAGTCCGGCCCAGCGATGGAGCCGCCCGAAGATCGATCTCATGGTCTTCGCCCGTGCTGTTGGGGTTGCCTCAATTATCAAACATCTGTCGCAGTGTGTGGTGACTTAATCATGATTACCATCGGTAGGTCAGCTTCGCGATCGCCTTGCGCCCTTCGGCATAGAAGCAGCTCGTGTAGCCGTAGCAGGCCGCGACATAGCGGGTGTCGGCGATGTTGGTGACGTTCAGCGCCAGGCGATAATTGTCCCTGGTGTACGCGAGCAGCGCGTCGACCGCAGTCGACGCCTGTACCTTGAAGGTGTTGGCATCGTCGCCGAAGGTCGAGCCGACATAGCGAATGCCGCCGCCGACCTGCACGCCGGTGAGCGGGCCACTCTGCAGGGTGTAATCAGTCCACAGCGAGAACCGATTGAGCGGCACCGTGGTCGGCGCCTTGCCGACGTTCACCGGATCCTGCGTAACCACCGCGTCGATGTAGGAGTAGGCGCCACGGACGTTGAGGCCTTCCATCAGTGTGGCCGTGCCCTCGAGTTCGATGCCGCGCGACTTCACCTGTCCGGTCTGCTCGGGAATGTACAACGGCGGCGCCCCGAAGGTGACGACATTGGCTCGTGTCAGGTCGAAGGCCGCCAGCGTGATCAGCGCATTGATCCCGACCGGTTGATACTTCACGCCGACTTCATACTGAACGCCGGTTTCCGGCTTCAGCAACTCGCCCGCCGCGTTGGTGTTGAGCACCGGCAGGAATGATTCGGCGTAGCTGAAATACGGCGCGATCCCGTTGTCGAAATTGTACATCACAGCCGCACGACTGGTGAATGCCGAAGCGTCCGTCGTGGCGAAAGACTTGTTGAAACGGTCGTCGAGATCGGTCGTCACGAAGTCCTGCCGGCCGCCCAGCAGGAACGAGAGCCGGCCAAGTTTGATCTGGTCCTGTGCGTAGAGTCCCATCTGCGACTGCTTGATGCCCTTGTCGTCGTACGGGCCATCATTGGTCCATGTGTTGGTGTAAACAGGCGCAAACACGTTGATCTTGCCGGTGCTGTACCCTGAAGCAGCGTCCCGGAACGAGGTGTTGCGGTAGTCGATGCCGAATAGCGTGGTGTGGCTCAGGATGCCGGTGACGAACTTGCCCTGGAGCTGGTTGTCGACCGCAAAGGAGTTGATGGTCGATGCACCGCCTGCGCCATAGCGCGACATCAGGCCTGCGGCTTCGTCGGCCGGCGAGGCGTAGCCGGTGCCGTAGAAGCTGCGCTGTTCGTTGTGCATCCACGAATAGCGCAGGTTCTGCCGGAAGGTGAGGGCTTCGTTGATATCGTGCGACAGCAGGTATCCGGCGGAAGCCAGTTCGGTGTTGAACTGGTTGAAGTTCGGCTCACCGCCGAAAAAGGTATTCCGGATGAAGCGGCCGTTATTGGCGAACGCCGTGCCTGATGCCGGCAGGAACTGCAGGCCCCAGCCGGTCGTGTCTTTTTGATAGTTGGCCAGCAGCGTGATGGTGGTGTCGTCGTTCGGCTTGAACGTCACTGCGGGTGCGATGAAAACGCGGTTGTCCTTGGTGAAATCGACCTGGGTTTCGCCGTCGCGGACGACGCCGGTCAGGCGCCACAACACGGTGCCTTCCTTGTTGGCGGGACCGCCAACGTCGAACTGGCCCTGGTAGCGATTGAAGCTGCCGCCGGACACCGACATCTCGCCGAACTGGTAGGCCGTAGGAAGCTTGCTGACATAATTGAGAATGCCGCCGGTGCCGCTGCCGCCGTACATCACCGAGGACGGCCCCTTCAGCACTTCGAGACGCTCGGCGCCGTAGGCCTCGAGGCCGAGGAAGTGCACGTAGTTGCTGCTCGGCAGCCGGAGGCCGTCGAGATAGAGGCCCGGCATGGTCATGTCGAACCCGCGGATCTGCAAGCCCCCGAACCGCGTGTCGGAGCCGCCGTTGACGTCGCCGCTGACGCCCGCAGTATAGCGCAGCGCAGCTCCGACCGTCTCCGCACCCTGGTTTCTGATCTGGTCGGTGGTAACGACTGAAATCGACTGCGGAGTTTCGATGATCGGCGTGTCGGTCTTGGTCGCGGTGCCGGTGCGGGTCGCGACGAATCCGCGCACCGGACCATTGGCGCGCTCGCCGGCGCCGGGGCCCGATGCCGCCGCAGCCGGCGCCGCCTGCGGCACGCGGCCTGCGCGATTGGCGCGCGCGGCGCGTGTGGTTGCAGCACGGCGGGACGGTCGGGCTGCGGACGGACGCGCGCGCTCTTGCGGCGCGTCCACGGTGACCGCAGGAAGCGATGACTGCGCCAGCGCGACGCCAGTCGGAAGGGAGAGTGCAAGTCCGCTGACTGCCCCGAGGCAGATCATTGGTATCAGTTGAAGTCGAGTGGCGAAAAGCGAATGGAACTCTGTTGGTGTCACGCTGTATCCCGAAGCCTGCCGGCTTGGCCGGTATGATTTTTCGTGCCTCGCTCTAATGCAGGCTTCTTCGGAGTTCGATGGGTGGTTACTAGAATTCCTCCAGATTGCGCGGTTTCCGCTCACGCATTGCGTGCGTGTGATTCTTTTCGCAAGTCGAAGTTCCAGTTATCGATGGCAGCAGCGAATGCGGACGATCAATGCAAACGCGCGCCGCCGCGACTGTTCGAAAAATGATTCAATAATCGTCGCCGTTCCTGAAAATACTTTTCGTCCATGGCCTCGGGCACTTTGTCGCATCCGCACTTCGACGGACAGGAATATCAATGCGCACCACAACACATGAGCCGGCGTTATTGCGGCCTTTGCACTTAATCCCAGCGTATCGCCATCTCGCTCGTCGGCTGCCACCCAAGCTTTTCATACAGCGGGCGGCCCTGCCGGGTCGCATGAAGGATTGCATAGGAAATGCCGAGTTCGCGGGCCCTCTCTTCGGCCAGCGCCATCAACCGCTTGGCCAGTCCCTTGCTCCGGTGCTCAGGCTCCACGAAGACGTTGAGGATGCAGGCGCGGCGATGGTTGGCCGGATGGCTCGGATGCGGCGGCCAGTCGATCACCATCATGCCGAGGCCCGCGATCACGACGCCGGCCTCCTCGAGCATCCAGCCGAAATAGCTGCCGTCTGCCAGTCGCGGCGAAAGCCATTGCTCGAAAGCCGCGGTCATCGGCCGCAAGGCTTCGCGCGAGCGGCCGGACGCGGCGAACATTCGCTCGCGGTGCTCGCAAATCAGTTTGAGATCATGCGTTGCAACGGGTCTTGCCGTGATGGCCATGAGCGCAGTCCCAAGTGGCGTGTAGAATCGGTGGAGCGAAAGCGAAACCCGTCCTTGCATTCCAATCAACAAAAGATGATGGGTTTCGCGGAGTTTATCATCGGGCCGGCCGAAGGCCGGACCCGTTGGCTCTACCTATCCTGCGAACTGCTTGAGCGACTGCCGTTACGTAGTCTTAGGCCGCCTCGGATGCATGAACCACCGCCCCCAACGATGCCAAGGTAGCCCGAATGTTATCTCTCCGCGACCTGAGGCTCCGCGCCAACACCGGGTACGCTGGTTCAGACAAGTCGCGAACACCCGCGCGCGTCTCTTCGTGCTCGATGTCAACGGTGAGCAGCTCGACCGATCGCGATAGGCTTTCGATCAGTGTCGCGATTTGAAACCTGTTCGCCGCTGCGGTTGCCCGAAGCGTTTCAATCAGAGATGAGTTTGCCATTGGTGGCCTCCGCCGGTCAGTTTTAGGACGCGCTCACGCCCATTCCTGCGTAGAGCAAGCAGGGTGCCAGGTAGGCGACGAAAATCCCCCGTAGTTCTCCGGTCCGGACATCGTTCCAGTTCAAATACTGTTGCTGTGAGCTCGGCCGCGGCGACGGCTTCAAGCCGAGGAACGCGAAACCGCATGGAGATTGCGGTCGATTGGGATCCCATACGCGAAAAGGAGGCTCATTCGCTAGCGGTGCTCGCAAATCAGTAAGATCATGCTTCGCGACAGGTCGTGCCGGGATGGCCATGAGCGCAGTCCCAGGTAGCGCGCAGGATCGGTGGAGCGAAAACGAAACCTGTCCTCTACATTCCAATCAACAAAGATGATGGGTTTCGCTCCGCTCTACCCATCCCACGCGCCGTCACCGTATTTCTGATGATTGCAATCAAGCGACCGCTAATGCTGATTTCGACTTCCGGCGATAGGCCATGAAGCCAACACCCGCAAAGCCGAGGATCATCAAGGCCCAGGTCGATGGCTCAGGGACGGCCCCAATGCCAAAGACGACATTGTCCATACCGAAAGCATCCATGTTTCCGACCGCTAAGGCCGGATTACGAACGAAGGTAATCTCTGTAAAAGGAGTGTCAGAGATGAACCCAAAGAATGATGCATCGGCGTTAGCGGGAACCACGGCTGGTGAGAGCTCTTCGCCATTCACGACAACAAACGAGCGGGTAGTCGACGAGTGCAGATTATTGAAGCCGCGAAAATCTGCTCCGAAAGCCGTGATTGCCGAGTTGAATGTTATCTTGAAGCCCGTATCGACGTCGGTGATACCATTAATGAACGACGATCCGTTGACGTTGTAGATTGAATTGCCCGGCCCGGAGGGGGTCGGATTGATAACGTTGAAGGAGCTCTGATTTGGACCGAAACCAGTTAGCGTTAGTTCGCCTACGGTAACGGAGTTTGTTCTGAACTGTGTGTCGGCGCTGACACTGTCGAAATTCTCGGTTGTCGTTCCAGAAGCGGCCGCGGCGAAATCCGCGCTCGCTGTGTATTCGGTGATTGCTGCGATCGAACTCAACGTCATACTCGCAAGAAACACCAGCGCAACTGCACCCGTTCGTAAAATCATTTTTGCACTTCCAATTTTTCTGACGATCAGGCCGCAGTAAGCGCGGTCCTATTGCGGCGGCGATACGCCATGAAGCCAACACCAGCGAAACCGAGGATCATCATTGGCTCGGTGGAGGGCTCGGGCAGGAGGCCGAAGATCGCGTGGATTTAATAGCCTTCGTATTCATTTAAGGCCCCTCAATAAATGTCTAGCAATGCACCTCGATCATAACTGCCGAGGGCCTGAAAACAAGACTGCCGTGGGCCTGAAAACAAGGCAAAAAGCAGCCAAACTGCACAATCCGTTGACACATTTAATTCATGTCGGAGCTTCAAATGTTTTTCAAATCAAATGACCGGGGAATGTCGGGGCGGTTGGCAAAGCCCGGGCGATACGCGCCGCGGGAATGTGTTCGGCTGTCATCGTCCGCCTTGTGCGCAATTGCGCACTGGGGCGAACGATCCAGTATTCCAGAGACGGCGGTGATTGAGCCGAGAGGCCACGGCGTACTGGATACCCGCCTTCGCGGGTATGACGGTGGGGGGTGTGGCGCGAGATTCTCCGATGTGCGCTTGCACATCGTAGTTCGACGCCTCGCGCCGCCGGAATGACGGGTCTGAGCTTCCCCCGTTAACCCTTTGCTAACCATACACCCGGCAAGAATTGCCGAGTGAAGTCGAGTGTCGTCGGCCGCGTTAGATGAGGGAGGAATCCCCGTGGACGCCAGTGCGGTGCCTCACTTTCGGACCGGCGGCCCTTCGGCCGCCGCGCAGACGTTTGGCGCCCGCGGGCGTCAATCGCGGGGGGATGCGGCTACCATGGTCGATGTCACGGCGGGTCAGGGCGGCGCAGGCGCCAGCGGCAAGTTTCCATCCTTAAGCGAAATCGGCGATATGCTGAGGCGCGGCGATCTGGCGCTGGCGTTCGGCGTTCTCACCATCCTGGTGGTGCTGATCCTGCCGCTGCCCGCGATCGTGCTGGATCTGTTCCTGGCGATCTCGATCACGGTGTCGATCCTGATCCTGATGACGTCGTTGTTCATCCAGGCGCCGCTGGAATTCTCGGCGTTTCCGACCGTGCTCTTGATCTCGACTATGCTGCGGCTGTCGCTGAACATGGCCTCCACCCGGCTGATCCTGTCGCACGGCCATGAGGGCACGGCCGCGGCCGGCCACGTCATCGAGGCCTTCGGCAATTTCGTGATGAGCGGTAATTTCGTCATCGGAATTATCGTGTTCGCGATCCTGGTGATCGTGAACTTCGTCGTCATCACCAAGGGTTCGGGCCGCATCGCCGAAGTCGCCGCGCGCTTCCAGTTGGACTCGATGCCCGGCAAGCAGATGGCGATCGACGCTGATCTTTCCGCCGGCCTGATCGACGAAGCCACCGCCAAGGCACGCCGCAAGGCGCTGGAGGACGAAAGCGGCTTCTTCGGCGCGATGGACGGCGCCTCGAAATTCGTCCGCGGCGACGCCATCGCGGGGCTTTTGATCGTCTTCATCAACGTCATCGGCGGCATCATTATCGGCGTGGCGCAGCAGGGCATGAGCTTTGGCGACGCCGCCCGCACCTACACCATCCTGACGGTCGGCGACGGCCTGGTAACGCAGGTGCCGGCGCTGATCGTCTCCACCGCGGCGGGCCTGTTGGTCTCGAAAGCCGGCATCACCGGTTCGGCCGACAAGGCGATGATGAAGCAGCTCTCCGGTTACCCGCAGGCGCTCGGCATGTCGGCCGGCGTGATGCTGGTGCTGGCGCTGTTGCCGGGCATTCCAATGCTGCCCTTCCTCGCGCTCGGCGGCGGCGCCGCCGTGCTGGCCTGGAAGGCGAAGAACCGCAACGGCGCCGCCAAGGCGGTGGAAGCGGCCGCAGCCGCGGCGCCCGAACTGGCGGCCGCAGCCGCCCAGGCCTCAGCCGAAGAGCCGATCGCCACCGCGCTCAAGATCGACGACCTCAAGATCGAACTCGGCTACGCGCTGCTGCCGCTGGTCAACGGCCCCGACGGCACCGACCGGCTCACCGAGCAGATCAAGGCGCTGCGCCGCTCGCTTGCGATCGAAATGGGCTTTGTGATGCCGGCGGTGCGCATCCTCGACAACGTCCAGCTCGAGGCCAACACCTATGTCATCAAGATCAAGGAAGTGGACGCCGGCTCCGGCAAGATCTGGCCGAACCAGTTCATGGTCATGGATCCCGCCGGCAACCAGGTCGGCGTGCCCGGCATCCACACCGTCGAGCCGACCTTTGGTCTCCCTGCAACCTGGGTCGACGCCGCGCTTAAGGAAGAAGCATCGCTGAAGGGCTACACGGTGGTCGATGCCGCCACCGTGCTGTCGACGCACCTGACCGAGCTGCTCAAGAACAACATGAGCGACCTCTTGTCCTACGGCGAGGTGCAGAAGCTGTTGAAGGACCTGCCGAAGGAACAGGGCGAACTGGTCAAGGATATCGTGCCGAGTTCTGTCACGGTCTCGGGCATCCAGCGCGTGCTGCAATTGCTCCTGGCCGAGCGGATCTCGATCCGCGATCTCTCCACCATTCTCGAAGGCATCGCCGACGCGCTCGCCTTCTCGCGCCATCCCGCCACCATGGTCGAGCACGTCCGCGCCCGGCTGGCGCGGCAGATTTGCGCGCAGAACACCACCTACAACGGCTACCTGCCGCTGATCGCGCTGTCGGCGCGCTGGGAGATGGCGTTTGCGGAATCGATCGTGGGCACCGGCGAGGACCGCAGCCTTGCCATGCAGCCCTCAAAACTGTCGGAGTTCATGACCTCGGTCCGCAACGCCTTCGAGCAGGCCGCCCGCGAAGGCGAGGCGCCGGTGCTGGTCACCTCGGCTGCGATCCGCCCGTTCGTCCGCTCGCTGGTCGAGCGCTTCCGCTCGCAGACCACCGTATTATCTCAGGCCGAAATTCACCCGCGCGCGCGGCTGAAGACGGTGGGCAGCGTGTAGGCCGGAAGCCTGCGCGCGGCACAAATCAGCGGCGAAAAAGGCGAAGCCTTTTCGTCACATGCAAACAATTTGTTAACATCGCACCAATCGGCAGGCATTTGCCGCGCGCGCCGCGGGTGACATCTTAAGTTATTGTAGTATTTAGTAAATTTTCTGTTTTTGCCCTCGCGGAGCGACCCTTTGATCGCGGCCGTTCAAGTCTTTTCACCGCCTTGTGATCGCCACTTGGGAACTAATCTCCGGATTCCTACGTTTCCTGACGCGAGACGTTGAACCGCCCTGTGAACGGCATCGACGAATTTACAGGACGGAAGGCGGCAGGAGACTTCCATGAACCACTCGATCTACAGCGCAGATCGCACGACCCATCTCAAGATCGTGGTCGTGGCTCTGGTTGCGGGTGTCGTGGTCGCCGGTTTCAGCATCTCCGCGCGTACAACCTCGGATGAAGGCCTGACCCAGACCGCGAGCACGCGCGTCATGAAGGCCGGTAAGCCGGTTGTGATTACGAGTTCAGGCAACTCTGTCGTACGCTAAAGGAGAATTCACGGAATTCACGCGGCTCTTTACAGCCCCCAAAGGCCACGTGGATAATTAAGACCCCAACTACCCCCAAGTTGACTACGAAAACGCCCGCTCCCCACGGGCGTTTTCTTTTTGTCGGGGCTGTCGCGGAGTCCGCCACCACACCCACAAACCTCAGTTCGTAGCCCGGATGGAGCGAAGCGTAATCCGGGATTCTTGCGACATTCGGCGGCGGTCCCGGGTTTCGCTTCGCTTCACCCGGGCTACGGGCTTTCGCGCCTCCTCACCATGAGGCGCGGCTAGCGGGTAGCCGGCACCGTCTCGATCAGTTTGCCGACATAGATCGGCGCCGAAGTCGGCTTGCCGGTCGGCGATCCGCCGGCCGGCTCCACGGTCACCGCGTAGGTCGCTGCATTGATCGTACCGGCGTCGTAGTCGGCGAGCATTGGACGCGCGGTGAAATCGCTGCCGCCGATCACGCCGAGCGAGCGCGGCTGCGGCAGCTTGTCGGAGATCAGCCAGAGCTCAAAACTCTTTCCAGGCTCGGCATCGGCGCCGACTTTGCGGACGGTGAAATTTTTGGTCGCGGCGTCGACCGTCAGGATGAAGGCGGGCGAGCCGCCGTCACGCTGCAATAGCGCAACATATTGCGCCGAGGGCACAGGCTGTGGCGCCGGCGTCTTGACCTCGACCGTCTGGATGCGCGGCTTCGGCCGCAGCGCTTCCGGCAGCAATTCCGGCCGATAGACCTGCACCGCCAGCATCGCGACCAGGGCTGCGGCAAGTCCGGTGGCCATCGACGCGACGCTGCGCAAGCGCCGGACCCGGCCCGCCAACTGGATGACGTTCGAATTGTCGCTCACATGGTCGACGGCGACGGGAGGCGCCGCGGCGACCACAGACTCCTCGGCCGGTGGCGGTGCAGGCTCCGGAGGCGGCGGCGCCTCGGGCAGCACCAGCGGCGCCTGCGCTTCGGTGGAATGTCCGATCGCGGCCTTGATGTTCTCCCACACGATCGGCCGCGGCTCGACCGAGCCGACCATCTGGTTCAAGACGCCGAGCCGGTATTCCCAGGCATGGACCAGCGCGGTGTATTCGGCGTCGACGGCCATCATGGTCTCGACCTGCGCGCGCTCACCGGCATCGAGGGTGCCGAGCGCATATTCCGCGGCGAGCGCGATATGGTCTTCGCTATAGGCCATCGTTCAAGATCCGGGCATCAAAGCCCGAGACACTCCCTTATGTCCATCATGCTGCGGCGCAGCCACGTCTTCACCGTATTCACCGGCGTCTCGAACTTGGCGGCGAGTTGCTCGCGGCTCCAGCCGTTGTAATAGGCCAAGAGCACCAGTTTCTGCCGATCCGGCTCGAGACGGCCGACGCATTCCAGCAACCGCTTCAACTCTTCCGTCATCTCGCGCCGTGCCAGCGGATCGGGCGAATCGGCCGCGACTTCCATCGCGGTCGGCTCCTCCTCGATCGAGATTTCGCTCTTCTTGCGCACCACGTCGATCGCCCGATTGCGCGCGATCGACGCCATCCAGGTAATCGGCGAGGCTAGCGCCGGGTTGAACTGTCCGGCGCTTTTCCAGATCTTGACGTAAGCCTCCTGAATGACCTCCTCCGCGAGGTCCTGACGGCGCAAGATACGGAGCACGACGCCGAAGAGTTTCGCGCGCGTGGCGGCGTAAAGGCGCTCAAAAGCAGCCTCATCCCCCTTCGCAACCGCGGCAATCAGCCAGACCAGCTCCGCTGGCGTCAGCATTCAGCGTCCCCCAAATCGCGATTTTCTCCATCGCGTCTTACGCCGGAGCAATCGAGAAGTTTCGTAGCATACCCTGCGATAAGGGGGCCACCAAGTCGCCGGTTTCGGGGATTCAGGAACAGAAAAACCCCGGGCCTTGCCGCCCGGGGGTTTTGATCGTGCAACCGATGAGGGTGAGAGGCGTCAGGCGACGCCAAGCCGGGCGCGCATCAGGCCGATGGAGTCCATGTCGGCCTGCTCCCGGGCGCTCTCCTCGGCGCGCTCGCGCGCCTGGTCGCGCTCGTCGAGCAGTTCCACCTTCTTCAGCTCCTCGAACGCTTCGCTGAGCAGGCTCTTGGCGTCCTCGAGCTGGATGCGCAGTTCGTCGGCGGAACGGGTCAGGTTCTCCCGGCGCTGGATCGCGGCCTTGGCGTAGGTCGGGTAGGCGAAATGGGAGGGATCGTTGATCCCGGCCCGCTCCTGCTCGGTCTGGATTTCGCGCTCGAGATCGACCGACATGCGCTGGAAGTCGGCGATCATGCCTTCGATCTGGGTAACCCTTCGGCGCTTCTCGTCGACCTGAAATTTCTTCAGGCGGATCAGCGTTTCGCGTGACTTCATCGACTCATACTCCCCAGAAGTCCCAATCTGAACGCGGGACGGAGCCGGCTCCCTCGGGGGGCCCCACCGGCCTCATTAATCATGTGCCGGGGATGATGGCCTGACAAAGTTAGCGTTCCGTTTCCAAATTGGCGAGGATTTGCGCCAACTGGCGATAGCCGTCATCGAGACTCGATTTTTCGTCCTTGGCCTGGCGCAGGAAGGCTTCCAGCGGCTCGTGCAGCCGGATCGCCTCGTCGACCTCGGGGCTTGAACCCGCCCGATAGGCGCCGAGCCGGATCAGTTCCTCCATGTCGGCGTAGGTCGCCATCACCTGGCGGCCTCGCATGATCACGGACAGATAGTCCGGGTTGGCCGATCTCGGCATGGTGCGGGAGACCGATTTGAGGATATTGATCGCGGGAAACCGCCCGCGCTCCGCAATCGAGCGTTGCATCACGACGTGGCCGTCCAGAATGCCGCGGACCGCGTCCGCAATCGGCTCGTTATGGTCGTCGCCGTCGACCAGCACGGTGAAAATGCCGGTGATGGTGCCAACGCCGGTGCCCGGCCCTGCCCGCTCCAGAAGTTTCGGCAATTCGGTGAACACGGTCGGCGTATAGCCCTTGGCCGTCGGCGGCTCGCCGGCCGACAACCCGATCTCACGTTGCGCCATCGCAAAGCGCGTGACCGAGTCCATCAGGCACAGCACGTCCTTGTCCTCGTCGCGGAAATACTCCGCAATCGCCAGTGTCAGATAGGCCGCCTGCCGCCGCATCAAAGCGGGCTCATCCGATGTCGCCACCACCACGACCGAGCGCGCAAGACCCTCGTCGCCGAGATCCTCCTGCAGAAATTCCTGCACCTCGCGGCCGCGTTCGCCGATCAGGCCGATAACCGTAATGTCGGCATCGACATTGCGGGCCAGCATCGACAACAAGACCGATTTGCCGACGCCGGAACCGGCGAAGATGCCGAGCCGCTGGCCGCGGCAGCAGGTCAGGAACGTGTTGAGCGCACGGACGCCCAGATCGAGGGGCGCGCCTACGCGCTTGCGCGAATGCGCCGGCGGCGGCGAGTTACGGTATTGCATCGGTGACGGCCCCTGCGCCAGCGGCCCCTTGCCGTCGATTGGTTCTCCCATGGCGTTGATGACGCGGCCGAGCCAGGCCGGTGACGGCCGCACCTGGCTGGCCGCGGTGGCAATGACCGCGCGGCAACCACGCCTGACACCGTCGAGCCCACCGAATGGCATCACGACCGCATTGCTGCCGGAAAAGCCGATCACTTCGGCCGGGATGAAGCGGCCCCCGCCGGTATCGATGACGATCCTCGCACCGACCGACATCGCATGAATGGGCCCCGCGATCTCCACCATCAGTCCGCGCACGCCCACAACACGGCCATATATATTGACGCCGTCGATATCGCCGATCTGCTCCGCGAGCGCCTTCATTGCGAAAACCTTAAGTTTCCGCGTTTTAGCCGGAGGCGCTTAACCTCGTGTTTACCCGCATCGTTAATCATTGCGTCACTGTCTTTGGTGACTGAGAGCGCTCGCCCGTCAGAAGAAGGACGAATCGCGGGAGTCGGTTAGGCCCGTCTCTTAATAAGGAACTTGAGCAGGCACGGTAGGGAAAAGCTGCTTCGACGCAATATCTTAGGGCGATTCGATAAAAATTGCACTTAAAGACCTTGCGAACCGGAATCAGGATTTGTTAACCATGTGTCTGTCAGGATCCGAATCAGTTGTTCAAAGGCGTTTTGAGTGCCGCAAGTGCGGCCGACCTGACGCCCGGAGCGGCGACTAAAGGGGACTGGCATGCGCGTTTTGCTGATTGAAGATGACAGCGCTGTCGCGCAGTCGATCGAGTTGATGCTCAAATCCGAGAGTTTCAACGTCTATACGACGGACCTCGGGGAAGAAGGCGTCGACCTCGGTAAGCTCTATGACTACGACATTATCCTTCTCGACCTCAACCTGCCCGACATGTCCGGCTACGACGTGCTCAAGCAGCTCCGGGTTTCGAAGATCAAGACCCCCATTCTGATCCTCTCCGGCCTCGCCGGCATCGAGGATAAGGTCAAGGGCCTCGGCGTCGGCGCCGATGACTACATGACCAAGCCCTTCCACAAGGACGAACTGGTTGCCCGCATCCATGCGATCGTGCGCCGTTCCAAGGGCCACGCCCAGTCGGTCATCCAGACCGGCGATCTCGTCGTCAATCTCGACACCAAGACGGTCGAAGTCGGCGGCCAGCGCGTGCACCTGACGGGCAAGGAATACCAGATGCTGGAGCTGCTCTCGCTCCGCAAGGGAACCACCCTGACCAAGGAAATGTTCCTCAACCATCTCTATGGCGGCATGGACGAGCCCGAACTGAAGATCATCGACGTCTTCATCTGCAAGCTGCGCAAGAAGCTCGCGAACGCCTCCGAAGGCCGCAACTTCATCGAAACCGTGTGGGGCCGCGGCTACGTGCTGCGCGAGCCGCACGAGGCGGACGAGCGCATCCCCGCCTGACACCAGGGTTTTATGGCGAGTCGAAAGGCTTGCTGCTCCCGACCGAACCCCGCCCGAAACGGCGGGGTTTTTGTTTGGGCAGTTGGCTCTGGTGGCCTGGCGGGAATGATCCGAGCGCATTAGCTGCGTGGCGGAAGTTCAGATACTCCGAGACCGCCAGTGTCTGGATCAACGCGGCCATTGGAATGCGCGAACCTAAAGGACCGTGCGCTTGGGGCTATGCCATCAAGCGCCCGCTTGTAACCGACGCACCCTCCTGACCTCCTGTAACGCGCGGAGATTTTCTCGCAGAACCAATCTCCCGATAGCAGTGTGGAACTCTGCACTGAGAAGGTCCCGCGAAGGCGGTTGTGTTGTTGGCCCTGCGGCGCAACCGGGGACTCAAGCGCTGACCTCGCGCTCGGTGCTGGCCTCCCGCTTCGTAAGAAGCCGGTCGATCAGACCCCATTCCAAAGCTTCTTCCGCCGTCATGAAACGGTCGCGGTCCATCGCACGCTCGAACTCCTCATAGGTCCGTCTGCAATGCTCGGCGTAGAGCCGCGTCATACGCTGCTTGGTTCGCAGGATTTCTTCGGCATGGATGAGCATGTCCGACGCCTGCCCCTGGAAACCGCCCGACGGTTGGTGGACAAGGATGCTAGCGTTGGGCAAGGCGGCACGCTCGCCGGGTTCGCCTGCCATCAACAGGAACGACCCCATTGAGCGGGCCGTCCCCATGCAGAGCGTATGAACCGGCGCGCGGATATATTGCATAGTATCGTACATCGCGAGCCCGCTGGTAACGACACCACCGGGCGAATTGATATAGAGTTGGATCGGTTTCTTGGGATTTTCGGCCTCCAAGAACAACAACTGCGCGCAGACCAGAGCAGACACAGTGTCGTTCACCTCACCGTTCACGAAGATGATCCTCTCGCGAAGCAAGCGAGAATAGATATCGAAAGAACGCTCGCCACGGCTGGATTGCTCGATAACCATAGGGACGAGTTGCATCGCTTCGCGCATCGGCGAATTCCTTTTCTTCCAGAAATGTCTTTGGCGGGGCGGAGGCGTCAGGCGGCGAGCATGAGGCGGGTCCAGTTGTTGTTCGCCGCCCTTGGCAGATGACGCTCCAGTCGTGCGTCTGCCAGCCCGTGAATAATTTTCAGCCTGGTGCCGCCCACGGCATTAGGCGTGACCTGAAACGTCACCACGCTTTCGAGAAAGGGCGGTTCGTCGTCCCGCATTATGTAGCAAATTTCCTCACCCGGCGCCGAAGAGACTGGTTCGGTATCAGCCAGTTCTCCTTTCGGCAGCCATTTCTCACGAAACGCGGGAATGCTAATCGCCCGCCAGACTTTTTCAGGTGGCGCGTCGAGTTCGTATTCGAGCACCAGGTCTTTCGTCTGCCCCTCGGCCTCCATGTCGTTCATTGGTCCATATCCTTCAGCAAGGCTTTCAAAGCGTCGATGCGCGCGGGCCAGTAGGAGCGATACTTCGCCAGCCATCCGGCTATGAGCGCCAAGCCGTCTGGATCGACCTCGTAGTTCACGAAACGGCCCTGCCGCTGTTCCCGCACCAGTCTTGCGTTGCGCAGAACCGAGAGGTGTTGGGACATGGCTGGTTGGCTGATCGTCATACCCTCCCGCAAGGCACTGGCGTTCATGCTGCCATTCGCCAGTTTCTCGAAGATCGCACAGCGGGTCGGATCGGCCAGAGCCTTGAAGATGTCGTTCTGGATCATGCCGACACATAAGCACACACTTATCTAATTCGCAAGCCCCAAGAAATGGTCGGTTGGATAGACTGATGAGCACGCTTGACCGCCTGCGCAGGCCGCGGCTACGTGCGGTGCGAGCCGCACGAGGCGGACGAGCGCATCCCCGCCTGATCAGGGTCTAAAGCGGACCAGAAGGCGCATTCCTCCCGATGATTTAATTCACTTCCACCGATTGAAACCCGATCCCGTCCGTCCCGTAGCTGACCGAATTATCGTCAAACGAGGGGGAAGCCATGAAAAACGTCAGGCTGGTTGCCGCTGTCGCGCTCGGATCGGCATCGTGCGCGCTTATCGGCTATTCGGCGCTCGCCGGCGGCGACAAGGTCGCCTTCCCAGAGAATTTCGACAAGGGCACGCTCTATGCCACGGTCGATCGTTACGACAGCAAGCAGTATCGCGAGCTCTATGCGACTCCGGCGGCAGTCGATGCGGTGCGCAAGGGGCAGCCGATCCCGAGCGGCACGGTGCTGACGCTGGTGCAGTACAAGGCGCAGCTCGATGCGGCCGGCGAGCCTCTCAAGGATGCCAACGGCCGTTTCCAGAAGGGCGACCTCGTCGCCTACACGGTGATGGAAAAGCGCGACGGCTGGGGCACCGAGTACAAGGATGACATTCGGAACGGCGAATGGGAGTATCAGGCGTTTGGCCCGGACAGGAAGGTCAACGACAAGGCCAATTTGACGACCTGCTTCACCTGCCACAAGCCGCATGCCGGACAGGATTTTGTTATCTCACTGGCGGGCCTGAAGGGCACGCCCGAAGGCGCCATGGCAAAGCCCACGCCGGGCCCCGGCGTGATCTCGATCTCCGACTTCAAGTTCGGGCCGGAGACCGTCGTGGTCAGCAAGGGCCAGACCATCACCTGGCACAATACTGATTCCTCGCCGCACCAGGTGACGATCACCGGCCCCAAGGCGCAGCGCTCGTCGATCGCGCTGAAAGGCCAGACCACCCAGCTGACCCTCGCCGATGCAGGAATCTACGATTACATCTGCGGCCTGCACCCGGCAATGAAGGGCAAGATCGAGGTTAGGGAATAACCGACTGCGTCAAGGCCGCCATGGAAGATTTTGTGAACCCCGCCCGAAATGGCGGGGTTTTTGTTTGGGCAGAGTTTTTATTGGGATTGAACCGCCTGCTCCTATGCACCGACTGATAGATCGTGCGAACCTGTCGGGACGCATGAGTTGGGGCGTCGTCAATGATCCTGCAATCGCTCGCCGGGCTGCCGGCGTTCCTGGTGTATTTCTGTACGGCGATCGTAGCCGTAGTGGCCTACCTCTTCGTCTATACCCGCGTCACGGCGCACAATGAGTTCGACCTGATCCGCGCCAACGAGCCGGCAGCCGCCATCGCGCTGGGCTTGAGCCTGCTCGGCTTCGTGCTGCCGCTGGTCAGCGCCATCGCCCATTCCGCCAATGTCTGGGATTGCATGATCTGGGCCGCGATCGCCCTGATCGTGCAGATAACAGTCTATTTTCTCGTCAGGGTTCCCGTGCCGAACCTGTCGAAGCGGATTGCGGCCGGCGAGCTCGCCGCCGCGATCTGGCTCGGGCTGGCTTCGCTCGCCGCCGGCGCCATCAACGCCGCCTGCATGATCTACTGACCATGACCAACAAACCAGACCAGGATTTCGGCAAGCGCAAACCGGTCTCGGTGCCGGCATCGCCACGGCCCGCTCCGCCGCCGGCGAAGCGTTCGGGCCACGTTGCGCTGCTGCTGATGGGCACGTTCGCGGTCGGCAGCGCCGCCTACACGCTGATGCCGAGCCGCAACTGCGAGCCATCGCCGAATGCGGCTTCGCCGTCGTACCAGCAAAGCAATACCGAGTGCTCGTCGCGCAGCTCTTCATCCAGTAGCGGCTCCAGCGGCAGCTCGTCGCGCAGCAGCTACTACTCAAGCGATTCGTCCTCGAGCCATTCATCCTCGGGCACTTCCGATTCCGGCTCGCACAGCGCGCAGCGCGGCGGCTTCGGCTCGTTCGGCCACGCCGTCGGCTTCTCCGGCGGCTGAATTCATGCAGCGCATCCCCTGCCCCGAACGCGACGACTGGCGTGCCACCGCCGAAGGCGTCGGGTTCACTTTTCACACCATCAACGGCGAGCGCTATTGGGACGAAAGCGCCTATTACGCCTTCACGCTGAACGAGATCGAACGGCGGATCGAGGCGCCTACCGGCGAGATCGATGCGATGTGCCTCGAACTGGTCGGCCGCGCGATCAAGGACGAAAAATATCTGCGCCGGTTGAAAATACCCGAAGCCTTCTGGCCGCTGCTGTCCGAGAGCTGGCGCCGCCGGGACGCCAGCCTCTATGGCCGGCTGGACCTGAGCTACGACGGCTGGAGCCCGGCGAAACTGCTGGAGTACAATGCGGATACACCGACCTCGATCTTCGAAGCGGCGGTTTTTCAGTGGACCTGGCTCGAACAGGCGATGGAGCGCAACATCATCCCGAAGCGCGCCGACCAGTTCAATTCAATCCATGAGCGCCTGATCGACGCCTGGAAGAAACACGGCGGCGCCAAGCATCTGCACCTCGCCGGGATGACCGACAATACCGAGGATGCCGGCACGCTGGCCTATCTGCAGGACACCGCAACCCAGGCCGGATTGAAGACCACGCTGATGGATATCAAAGATGTCGGACTGGGCGGTGATGGCCGCTTCGTCGATCTCGACGATCGTGCAATCGAGCTCGCCTTCAAGCTCTACCCCTGGGAATGGATGTTTCAGGACGCATTCGGCGCGAAGCTCGCGACCGCGCCGACGCGCTGGATCGAGCCGCCCTGGAAAGCGATCCTTTCCAACAAGGGTATTCTACCGCTGCTATGGGAGATGTTTCCAAAACACCCCCATTTGCTGCCGGCCTATTTCGAGGACGATCCGAAGGCGTCGATGCTCGGCTCCTCGTTCGTGCGCAAGCCGCTCTATTCGCGCGAAGGCGCCAATGTCGCGCTCGTCAGCGCCGGCACCACGCTGATGGAACAGCAAGGCCCGTACGGAGCGGAAGGATTCATCCGGCAGGCTTTGGCGCCGCTGCCGAGCTTCACCGAGCAATACCCGGTGATTGGAAGCTGGCTGGTCGATCATACGCCATGCGGCCTGTCGATCCGCGAGGACGCGAACCCGATCACCGGCAACACATCACGCTTCCTGCCGCACGCGATCGTGTAGCGCGGCATGGCAAGCGGACGAGGTGAAGACCAGGCTCAGCGCGCCGCGGCGACGGCCCGCAGGGTTTGCGGCACCAGCGTCGACGCCCCCACCCGTATCACCGGCGCGATGTTCGGACGATAAAGTCCGCGCCGCTCCGGATAGGGCTTGAAGGTGTTGGTGATGCCGACAACGGATTCGGCCGCGCCCAGCGCCAGCACGCCATCGGGCTCCAGCATCCGGGAGAGCCGCTCGAAGATGTTGGTCTTGGTATTCTGATCGAAATAGATCAGCACGTTACGGCAGAAGACGATGTCGAACACGCCGAGATGGGAGAAGTCCTGCAGCAGGTTGAGCTGACGATGCTGCACCATGCCGCGGAGCTCGGCATTGATCTGCCAGAGTTCGCCGTTCTGGGTGAAATATTTCACCAGCAACCCGATCGGCAATCCGCGCTGCACCTCGAACTGGCTGAAGATTCCGGCCTTCGACTTTTCCAGCACTGCCTGCGACAGGTCGGTCGCGACAATCTCGGTGCGCCAGCCCGACAGCAGTGGACCTGCTTCCTTCAGGCACATCGCGATCGAATACGGCTCCTGCCCGGTGGAGGAAGCCGCGCACCAGATGCGCAGGGACCGGCGGGCCGCACGCGCCTGCGCCATCGCGGGGATGATCGTCTCCCGCAAATGATCGAACGGGATCTTGTCGCGGAAGAAGAACGTCTCGTTGGTGGTCATCGCTTCGACCACCTCCGCCGTCAGCACGTTGGCTCCGCCCTTCATCTTCTCGACGAGTTCGGAAATGCCCGGCAGGCTGGACTTGCGCGCCAGCGGCAACAGCCGGCTTTCGACCAGATATTGCTTGTCGGCCGAAAGATCGAGCCCGGAGCGCTCTTTCAGAAGCTTACGCAGATACTCATAGTCTGAAGGCGTCACGAACGATCTCCCGAAAACAACCGAACCAGTTTTGGCGCGATCTGATTGAGCGGCAGAACTGCCGCACAAATACCTGCATTGGTGGCCGCGCCCGGCATACCCCACACCACGCTGGTCGCTTCGTCCTGGGCAATCACGCTGCCGCCGGCGGCGACGATGTCCTTGCCGCCGCGCATGCCGTCGGAGCCCATGCCGGTCAGAATCACCGACATGATGCCGCCCTGCCAGACGTCGATGGCGGAGTTGAACAGCGGGTCCACCGCGGGTTTGCAGAAATTCACCGGCGGCCCGTCGTCGAGCGCGATCGCAGTCTCGGCGCCATGGCGCACCACGCGCATGTGGCGGCCGCCCGGCGCAAGATAGATCCGGCCGGGCTTGACGATCTCGCCATCGACGGCTTCATGCGCCGGCCGGCGGCTCGCGCGCGCCAGATGCTCGGCGAGAATCGTGGTGAAGGTCGGCGGCATGTGCTGGGTGATCAGCACCGGAAAACGATCGATCACCGGGCCGATGTCGGCAACCAGCGTCATCAGGGCCTGCGGGCCACCGGTCGACGAGCCGATCAGCAGCACCCGCGGCGCCAGCATGCTGAAGGGCTGGCGCGCCAGCTGCAGCTGCGCAACCGGCGCGGCGGCCGGCTGGGCCAATACTCCGCGTGCCCGCTCAGGGGCCGGCGCCATCGATGGGCTCGCGGCAGGCTGCGCGCGCCGGCGGGCCCTGGCGCCTAGATGACGGATCTTCTGAATCAGATCGTGGTGGAAGGTCTCGGCCGCAGTGGCCTCGCGCGTGCTCTCCGGCTTTGGAATGTAGTCGGACGCGCCGAGCGAAAGCGCCTTGAAGCTGATCTCCGCATTGCGGCGGGTCAGCGTCGACGCCATGATGATGACGAGGTCGCGTTTTTTCGCCAGGAGTTGCGGCAGCGCCGAAATGCCGTCGAGCTCCGGCATTTCGATATCGAGCACGGCAACGTCGGGCTTGATGCGTTCGATCTGGTTGACGGCGTCGAGACCGGTGCGCAGGGAGGCCGAGACCTCCATGTCCGGCTCGGCGCCGATCCAGCGCGAGATCATCCCGCGGATCACGACGGAGTCGTCGACCACCATGACGCGCAGCTTGTCTTGCCGTGTCGAGATTGGCGGTGGAGACCTCGTTAACGCAACACTCATTAATTCACCCGACCCCAACTCAAGCGGCACACTTACAAAACAACGCCGAAGGCCGTCGAGCCGCCGGGATCACCTGCTCGAAATCAGAGCAGGCCGACTTCCTGGAACTTCGCGGTAACGATGTCCTTGTCGAACGGCTTCATGATGTACTCATTGGCGCCGGCATGCAGCGCCCGCGCAATGTGTGCAACGTCGTTTTCGGTGGTGCAGAACACCACCTTGGGCGCGTCGCCGCCGGGCATGCGGCGCAGATTGCCGAGGAATTCGTAGCCGTCCATCACCGGCATGTTCCAGTCGAGCAGAACCGCTTCGGGCATGGCGCGCTTGCAGACTTCAAGCGCCTTTTGGCCGTCCTCGGCTTCGACGATCTGAAAGTCGAGACCTTCGAGGATGCGGCGTGCGACTTTTCGGATGACGCTCGAGTCATCGACGACCAGACATGTTTTCATTTTAGGCCTCCAATTACACCAAATCCCAAGAGGGACGTTTTCATTCCAGCTTCGGTCTTCATGCCGCCATCAGGTCCGGCACGATTTCGAGAACGCGATCGACGTCGAGGACGACCATGAGCTGGCCGTCGAGACGGTGAACACCGCCGGCAAGCTTGGCCATGCGGGGGTCGAGATTGACGGGGTTTTCCTCGCGGCCGTTATCGTGGAGTTTCAAGACCTCGCCGATCTGGTCGATCAAGAGGCCGTAGGACTCGCCGCGCAGATCGACGCCGACCGCCATCGGCGGCTTGCCGTCGTCGTTCTTCGGCAGGCCGAGGCGGGCGCGCATGTCGACCACGGTGACGATGCGGCCGCGCAGGTTGAGCACGCCGGCGATCTCCGCCGACGACAGGGGAACGCGCGTCAGCCGTTCCGGCATGAACACGTCCTGTACCCGCG